>CAVYWV010000002.1:0-2026424 GCA_963772395.1 uncultured Actinomycetota bacterium
GTAGCTCCAACCGGACGTGCCCACCCGTGCCATTGCACGAGTCTGTGCACTCCCTCTCGTGCGGCCAAGGCCTTGCGCGCGCGCCGATGCGGGCCTATGGAGATGAGGCGCAGCCGAGGTCAACCTCCACTCGATGTCGCGGGATTCCGAAGCACGATGCCGCTGCGTTCTCGAGCAGCCGGGCGACCATCAGTGCGGCTGCGGAATGTCTCGAGCGCCACGGAAGCGACGGCCGTTGCAGCGGAGCTCGACGCCGGCGATCGAGAGATTCAGTTGGCTGTCCTGTTCGCGGTTCTTCCGAAGAGCTGAGTGCGTCGAGACATCCCGACTTGCGCGAGTCTGGCTTCGAGAAGCCCGGCTCGCTGAAGTGGAGATCGGAGGACTGGTTGGCGTTAGCCAGTTTGTTGAGCCTCGTGTCCTTCGACATCACGGTCCGTAGAAACCCCGAAAAGTGTGGGCAAAACCGGTTTCGCCGTGAACGCGAAGGGCCGCGATCCCTTGTAAACACTGGGATCGCGGCCCTTCGGAAGTGGACGCGACGGCGGGAGTCGAACCCGCACCGCTGCCAGGTATGAACTGGAGCCCGGGACCGCCCGGATCGCCGCGATGGAGCCCACGCTAGACCCGGCGCCCGACAGACACCAGCACCATGAACCGGGGTTTCGCTATGCGTCCCCCGATGACACCGACTCCGGCTGCCGCACCGGAGCCGGCGGCGCGGCATCCAGGGCGCGCAGCATCCGCTCGAGGGTCTCGCGCATCTCGGAGCGAGCGGGCTCTGCCAGATCGGTCGTGTACTCGACCCGCGCGGGAATCCACGCCATGCCGTACATGGTCTCCCGAAAGTCCTGGCCGCCCACGGGCCAGCGCGTCCGCTGGGCATCCTCGACGGTTGCGCCCTGTCCCCACTCTCCGAACGCCTCTCGCATGCGATCGAACGGCAGGTCCATCACGACGTCGGTCTCGACGGCGGTGCGCACCCACGACCGAGCGACGAGGATGAACTCCTCGATCTGCTCCGGAGTGAGGGGGCGCGGCTCGAACAGCACCCGTGTGTGTTCGATGTCGGTGACCCGGTCGACACGGAAAGTGCGCCAGTCCTCGCGCTCGACATCCCAGCAGAGCAGGTACCAGTGCCGGTCGGCGGGCGCGAGCGTGTACGGCTCGACGCGGCGCTTCGACACGTCTCCGGACGCCGCGGTGTAGGTGAACCGCACCCGCTCGTGGTCTCGGCACGCCAGTGCGAGCTCGCCCAGGACTTCGGTCGAGACGGCTTCGCCGGTGCGGATGCCGGCGGGCTGCACAGCGTCCGCGAGGGCGATGACGCGGCGGCGCAGGGGAGCGGGGAGCACCTGCTCGAGCTTCGCGATCGCGGTGAGCGCGGTTTCGGGTCCTCCGACGAGGCGCTGGGCGGCGGCGACCCGCAGCCCGATCGCCATCGCGACCGCCTCCTCATCGGTCAGCAGCAGGGGAGGCACCGCGCTCCCGGCCTCGAGCCGGTAACCGCCGGCGACTCCCGGCGACGACTCGAT
The DNA here is from genome assembly GCA_963772395.1 of uncultured Actinomycetota bacterium. GTDB lineage: Bacteria > Actinomycetota > Actinomycetes > Actinomycetales > Microbacteriaceae > Microbacterium. The sequence continues at coordinate 1,533 of CAVYWV010000002.1, forward strand.
GCGGTAGCCGAGCTCGCGCAGCCGTTCCACGTCGCGCCGTACGGTGCGTTCGGTGACGCCGAGCCGCTCGGCCAGCTCGGTGCCCGGCCAGTGCCGGTGCGTCTGCAGCAGGTTCAGGAGCGAGAGAGCGCGAGTCGTCGTATCTGACATGAGTCAAGATTGCCCGAGATTGCGGACCGGTACTGTCCGCAATGGTTTTTATCCTCGACGTATGGCGAATCAATCGATCATCGAAGCGCAGGGTCTGACCAAGCGCTTCACAGTCAAGAAGAAGACCGTCGAAGCCGTGACCGACCTGACGTTCCAGGTCGACCGCGGCGAACTCGTCGCGTTTCTCGGGCCGAACGGCGCGGGCAAGTCGACGAGCCTCCGCATGCTGACCACCCTCATTCCTCCGACCGCGGGCTCCGCGAGGGTCGTGGGCTACGACATCCTCAAGCGGCCGGCAGAAGTCCGCGCGCGGATCGGCTACGTGGGGCAGCTCACGAGCGGCAGCTTCGCACAGCGCGTGCGGGACGAACTGCTCAGTCAGGGCGCGTTCTACGGCATGGCGCGCTCCGCCGCAGCGAAGCGCGCTGACGAGCTGATCGAATCCCTCGACCTGGCGAGCTTCTCGACCCGCACCGTGCAGCAGCTGAGCGGCGGCCAGAAGCGGCGCCTCGACGTCGCGCTCGGACTCATGCACGCCCCGCCGCTGCTGTTCCTCGACGAGCCTTCGACCGGGCTCGACCCGCAGAGCCGGGCGAATCTGTGGCAGCACATCCTCGATCTGCGCGAGCAGCACGGCACGACCGTCTTCCTCACCACGCACTACCTGGAGGAGGCCGACCGCTACGCCGAGCGGGTCATGGTCATGGACAAGGGGCGCGTGATCGCCGACGACACCGCGACGCGGCTCAAGGCCGAACTGGCCGGTGATGTGCTCACATTCGGCTTCGCCTCCGAGTCGGATGCCGAGCGCGCGCTCGCCGTCGTTCAGCAGCTGACCGACCGCGAAGTCCGCCGCGAAGGCGCGGCGTCCGTCGTGCTGACCGCGCCGGATGGCGACTCGCTGCTTCCGTCCGCCGTACGGGCATTGGATGCCGCCGACATCCGCGTCGCGCGAGCGACCGGCGTGCCACCGACACTCGACGACGTGTTCCTCGCCCTCACGGGACGCACACTGCGCGAAGCCGGCGAGGGAGAGCCCGCCGAAGAGACCGAAATGAGCGAGCAGACCGAGGATGCCGCATCCGTCACGACAGGAGCAGAGCGATGACCACCGAGATCCGGGCCGAGCAGACCCGCCCCGACACCGCCGTTCGCGCCAACACAGCGCGCGACACCTGGAACGTGCTGACGCGCGAGCTGAAGCCCGTCGTGCGCGATCCCTTCACGCTGATCTTCAGCCTCGTGCAGCCCCTCGTCTTCCTCGGCCTGTTCGCCCCGCTGCTGATCGGCTCGTCGGGTCAGCCGGTGGGCGAGACCCTGCAGTGGTTCGTGCCGGGCGTGCTGGTGATGATCGTGCTGTTCGGCACCGGCGCGACCGGGTCGAACCTGCAGTACGAGATGATGACCGGCTCGCACGAGCGCACTCTCGTCGCCCCGCTCGCCCGCTCCTCGCTGCTGGTCGGGCGCGCTCTCAAGGAGATCGCCCCGATCGTGGTGCAGGCGCTCATCATCGTGCTCATCGCCTGGCCGTTCGGGTTCACGATCAACGTGCCGGGGCTGATCATCGGGCTCGCGCTGCTCGCGGTGTTCGGCGTCGGGCTGGGGTCGCTGTCATACACGCTTGCGCTCAAGACGAAGGACCGCGAGTGGCTGTTCTGGGGGGTGCAGCAGACACTGATCTTCCCGCTGCTGATCCTGTCGGGCATGCTTCTTCCCCTCGACGAGGGTCCGGCGTGGATGCGCGCGATCTCGACCGTGAACCCGGTGAACTGGGTCGTGCAGGCGGAGCGGGCGCTGCTGGCGGGCGACCTGGGCGACATCACCGTGCTCTGGGGCTGGATCGCCGCGCTCGTGCTCGCTGCGCTCGGTCTGTGGGCCGGAGTGCGGGCGATCCGCAAGAGCAGCTGACGCTCTCCCTGCGGGCGTTCTCTCTCCGAGAAGGGTCCGGCTGGAGTGGTGGAATGAGCTCTGGTCTCGAGCCACTAGCGTGAATCCATGACAACGGCGACGCGGCGGGCGATGCTCGCCGTCGTCACCGTCGTCGTACTGGTGGCGCTGGGTGCGGCCCTCGGTCTCGTCGTCGGCGACGCCCTCGGCATCCGCACCGAGCCGGCGGCGCAGATGGAGCCGTCTGCGCCGATCGTGCCCACATCCAGCGCGGTCGTCCCGGCGCCGGAATTCACCCGCATCGACGCCCCGCCGACCGTGCGGGTCGATGTCGCCCTGGAAGACCTTGCGGATGCCGCAGCCGACGCTTCGGAGACCGAGGGTGCGGCATCCCTCACGGTCGTCGCCGGAGCGGGCGATGACGACGACGACACGTACCGGCTGACCGGCAGCGCCGATGCGCTGCGCATCGAGGCCGCGAGCGAGACCGGCGCGGTGCGCGGCATCTACGACCTCGCCGCGCAGGTGCGCGCGGGCCGGTCGGTCGCCGAGCACCTCGGAGAGGAGATCACGTCGCGGCTGACTTTTCGCATGGTCGACATGGGCGCGGTCGCCGTCACGCCCGACCCGGCCGAGTGGGAGGCCGGCGACGACTACTCGCACGCGTCGAAGGCTTTCGCCGACGTGCTGCTTGCCCGACCCGCCCTACATCGACCCCGAGTCGCTCTCCGATGCGTACGACGACTTCGACGTGTTCATCCGCCACTCGCTCGCGAACGGCTACAACGCGGTCGCCTTTCCAGGACTCGTCGAATACCTGACGTTCGACGACGCCCCCGGCGGACCCGTCTACGCCGAGGGAGACGATCACCGGGCGAAGGCGCTGGCGCTGCGCGAGGCGTTCGCGCCGTTCTGGGCGCGGGCTGACGAGCTCGGCATGAAGGTGTTCCTGCGGACCGACATGCTCACGCTCACCAGCCCTCTGGAGCAGTATCTGACCGCACAGTTCGGGTCGCTCGACACCACGAACCCCGAGCTCTGGGACGTCTACGCCGCGGGACTCGACGAGCTGTACGCGCCGAGCCGTCGCTGGACGGGGTGCTGATCCGCATCGGCGAGGCCGGACGCGTGTATGACGTGGAGGGCTGGGACGTGTATTCCGCCCTCGCCGTGACATCGGTGGACTCGGTGCGCACGATGCTCGAGACGCTGACCGCGCAGGCTGAGACGGCCGACCGCGAGGTGATCTTCCGCACGTGGAGCGTGGGCGTCGGCGCGGTCGGCGACATGCACACGAACGATCAGTCCTATGAGGCCGTGCTCGGCGGCATCGACTCGCCGGCGCTCATCGTGTCGACGAAGTACACGCTCGGCGACTTCTACAGCTGGCTGCCGCTGAACGTCACCCTCGAGCAGGGTGAGCAGCGACGGATCGTCGAGTTCCAGAGCCGCCGCGAGTTCGAGAACTTCGGCGCCTTCCCCAACGATCTGGGGCCCGAGTACCAGTTCGCCCTGCAGAAGCTCCTCGCCGCCAACGCGAACATCGAGGGCGTGTGGACCTGGACCCAGGACGGCGGACCGTGGCGCGCCGGGCCGATGACCCTGTACCTGAAGGCCGGGTTCTGGCAGCTGTACGAACTGAACACGATGCTGGCCGCCGATCTCGCGCGCGACCCGTCCACCGATGTGGGCCGCATCACCGAGGATTGGGCGCGCCAGTGGCTCTCGGACGACCCGGCGACCGTCGCGGCGATCGTGCAGGCGATGTCGCTCTCGCGCCCGGCGATCGAGCAGGGCATGTACATCGAGCCGTTCGCCGACCAGCGGGTCTTCGCGATCGGACTCGAGCCGCCGCCGATGATGTGGATCTTCGAGTGGGACATCCTCACCGGCGACTCGGCCGTGCTCGACGTCATCTACGCGATCTCGCGCGATGCCACGGGCGGGGATATCGAGCAGGCGATCGCGGGCGGTGACGAGGCCCTCGCGGATGCCGAGAACATGCGCGATCTGGTGCGAGACGACGGATGCCGCCGCCTGGCACGACGCATCCGTGCGGGACTCGTTCCTCGGCACGATGGACTACGAGGTCGATGTGCTGAGGCTGCTCGCGTCGTACCGGGCGATGATCCTGCACCAGGCGCAGTGGCACGACACGGTGTCGGCGGACGCGTACGCCGCCTGGAAGACCGATCGCGACGAGTTCGAGACCCTCGCCGCCGCCCACATCGAGAAGTACACGGGCAACATCGACTACCCCGCGTACAACCTCACCGCCGCCGAACTCGGCGTGCAGCGAGCCGACCGCGACATGGCGATGGCCTGGATCGCGCGCGGACTGCTGCTTCTGGCGGCACTCTGGGTCGTGATCGGCGTGCTGGCGTCGCGCACGCGGCTGGTGCGCCGGCCGGGGGCTGCGGCCGCACGCGCCGCGTGGCTCGGCGCGACGCGGCCGTGGCGCGCTCGCGAGTCGACGCTCGGACTGCTGCCCCTGGACCGCTGGCTGCTGCTCGGCATCCCCGCCGCACTGCTGGTCGCCACTCGAGCCGTGCAGACCTCGTTCCTCTCGTGGACCCACCTCGCGGTGGTGCTCGGCGCATGGCTCGTCTTCCTCGCGGTGGTGCGGCTGCTCGTGCGCCGTCGGTCCCCGTGGCCGGTCATCGCTGCAGTCGGCGGGGTCGTCGTGCTGCGCTGCATCGTGGCGCTGCTCGCACTCTCGGTCACCGGACCTGGCGGGTACTGGTTCTCGTTCTGGACCGAACCGACCCTCCGGACCATCTACATCGCGGTCGCTTTCGCCCTGTTCGTGTGGCTGTTCGTCGCCGCCGCCTGGGCGCTCGGGTCGCAGATCGGCCCCCGGCGTGCGACCGGGACCGTGCTGGCCGGCGTGGGAGCCGGTCTTGCCGCACCCGCTCTCGTCGTCGCCCTCGTCGGGCTCGAGACCGCGCTCACGGTCTGGAACGACGAGATGGGTCTGCTGCCCTGGGGTCTGGCGCGCATACTCGGCATCACCGTGTACCTCGACATCCCGGAGGCGACGGCCTGGTTCGCCGCCGGTGTCGGCCTCGTGATCGCCGTGGTCGGCGTGCTGCTCGCGCTGCCCTACGGTCGAGCCGATCGCCGAGCCGAGCCGGAGGCTGCGGTCTCCGCCGATCTGATGAGCTAGGTCTGATTCCTCGCCATCGCGCCCGTCGTCGGACCGGCGGTGACGGAAGTGACTGGAGTGGCGTGTGAGCCGGGGTGTGGCGCCTCCGTCCGACGACCGGCGCACTTCGTGATCGTGTCGGGGTGCGCGCCTAGACTTGGAGGGACATGACCGACCCCTCCGCGTCCGCGCAGCGCGCGGCATCCGCCCCCATCGTCATCGTCGGCGGCGACCGCGGTCCCGCCGCCGGAGCGGCCGGTTCGGTGCGCCCCGACGAAGACCTGCTCGCGGGCCTCAACCCGCCGCAGCGCGAAGCGGTCACCTACCGCGGACCCGCGCTGCTGATCGTCGCCGGTGCCGGATCGGGCAAGACGAGCGTGCTGACCCGCCGCGTCGCCTCGCTGCTGCGCACGAAAGAGGCGTGGCCGAGCCAGATCCTCGCGATCACGTTCACGAACAAGGCCGCGGGCGAGATGCGCGAGCGCGTCGGTCAGCTGATCGGCGACCGCGCGCAGGGCATGTGGATCTCGACGTTCCACTCGGCGTGCGTGCGCATCCTGCGCCGCGAGGCCGAGCAGTTCGGCTTCACGAAGTCGTTCACGATCTACGACTCGGGCGACTCGCGCGCGCTGCTCAAACGGCTGGTGAAAGAGCACGAAGCGGATGCCTACGGCCTGACGCCCGCGGGCGCCCAGAGCCGCATCTCCAAGCTGAAGAACGAGCTGTCGGATGCCGAGTCCTACGCCCGCTCGGCGAACATGACCGACCCGGCCGAGCGCGTGTTCGTCGACGTGTTCACGGACTACCAGCGCGCGCTGCAGCGCGCCAACGCGTTCGATTTCGACGACCTCATCGGTCAGAGTCGTCTATCTGTTCCGGGCGTTCCCGCACGTCGCCGACGTCTACCGGCGCAGGTTCCGGCACATCCTGGTGGACGAGTACCAGGACACCAATCACGCCCAGTACGCGCTGATCCACGAGCTGACCCGGCCGATCGGCTCCGACGCCCCCGGATTCGAGTCGAACGGGATGATGATCTTCGAAGCCGACCCGGCCGACGATCCGTCGAAAGCGCCGGCATCCCTCACCGTCGTGGGCGACTCCGACCAGTCGATCTACGCGTTCCGCGGCGCCGACATCCGCAACATCAGCGAGTTCGAGAAGGACTACCCCGGCGCGCAGGTCGTGCTGCTCGAGCAGAACTACCGGTCGACGCAGAACATCCTGAGCGCGGCGAACGCGGTGATCGGCCACAACTTCGACCGCAAGGACAAGAAGCTGTGGACCGACGTCGGTGCGGGCGAGAAGATCATCGGCTTCACCGGCTACTCGCAGCACGACGAGGCGCAGTTCGTCGCCGACGAGATCGAGACGCTGCGGCGAGGCGGCGTCGACTACTCGCAGATGGCCGTCTTCTACCGCACCAACTCGCAGAGCCGTGCGCTGGAGGAGATCTTCATCCGCGCGGCCCTGCCGTACAAGATCATGGGCGGCACGAAGTTCTACGAGCGCGCCGAGATCAAGGATGCTCTGGCGTATCTGATCGCGGTGTCGAACCCGGCCGATGAGATGGCGCTGCGCCGCATCATCAACCGACCCCGCCGCGGCATCGGCGATGTCACGATCGAGGCGATCTCGCGCTACGCCGCGAACGAGCAGATCACGTTCCGCGACGCGCTCGCGAACGCCTCCGCGCTCGGGGTCGGGCCGAAGATCCAGGCGGCGATCGCGCACCTCGACGCGGTGCTCGCCGAAGCCACCGATCTCATGCTGCCCGCGACCGGCGAACTCGCGCCGCCGACCGCGGTCGCCGAGGGGCTGCAGCTGCTGCTCGGCAAGACCGGCTACACCGACGCGCTGCGTGCCAGTCGCGACGCGCAGGACGAGGCGCGTGTCGAGAACCTCGACGAGCTCGTCGCCGTCGCCCGCGAGTTCGCGCGCAACAACCCCGAGGGCACCGTGGTCGACTTCCTCGCGGAGGTGCAGCTCGTCTCGGACGCCGATGACCTCGAAGACGCCTCCGGCTCGGTCTCGCTCATGACGATGCACACCGCGAAGGGCCTCGAGTACGACGCCGTGTTCGTCACCGGCGTCGAAGAGGACCTGATCCCGCACCGCATCTCGGCGGGGGAGCCGGGCGGTCCGCAGGAAGAGCGGCGCCTGTTCTACGTCGGCATCACCCGCGCCCGCAAGCGGCTTTACCTCTCGCTCGCGATGACCCGCGCCCAGTTCGGCGAGATCTCGGTCGCGATGCCGAGCCGATTCCTGCAGGAGATCCCGCCCGATCTGGTGCACTGGCGCCAGTCGCCGGGCGATGTGAATTCCCGCGGCGGAATGCAGTCCCGCGCACTCAACGCGCGGCGACCCGGCGGGCCGGGCAGCGCGCCCGGAAGGCGGTACGGCGAAGACCTCGTTCCGAAGTCGACCTCGATCGAGCGCTTCGCGAACCGCATCCCCGCGAAGGTGCGCGACAACGGCGACATGCAGCTGGCCTCGGGCGACCGCATCACGCACGACGACTTCGGCGAGGGACGCGTGGACGCCGTCACCGGCGAGGGCGCGAAGCGCGTCGCGCACGTGCGCTTCGACACCGCCGGGCCCAAGAAGCTGCTGATCAAGATCGCCCCGATCGAGAAGCTCTGACGCGTGACGGGCGCCCGGCGCTGGTCGCGGGGCCCGGGTTAGGCTGGGACGATGGCCCTTTTCTCGCGGCGCAAGAAGGCGGACGAGTTCGAGGCGGAGGCCGTTCCGGCGGAGCCCGCCGCCCCGGCTGAGGCCGTGGCGGACCCGACTGAGCCGAGGGTCGATCGGGCCGACCCGGCGGCGGACCCGGAAGACCCGGACGCGGAGGCCGCGGCATCCGTCGGCATCTCGGTCTCGTCGTACCGTGGCCTGGGAGCGCGGTCGGCGCCGGCCACACCGCCCGACGCACCCACCCCCGCGCCCCGCGAAGCCCCCGCCGTGCGCGCACCGCGCGCCGCGGAGGCACCCGCTGCGACCGAGACCATCCCGGGTCTGCGCGACAACGTCGTGCTGCGCGAGGCACTCGCCGCCCTCCCGGCCACGCCCGACTCGGCCGATCTGCTCGAGGTCGCGCGGCAGCTCATGCAGGGCCACCTGTTCCTGCGCGTGAAGGGCGACGCGCGTGCGCTGCTGGCCGAGGGCAAAGATCTGCCGCTCGGCGTCGCCCAGGTGGGCGGCAAGCAGTTCGTGCTGGCCTACAGCAGCGGCGCGGCGCTGCGGGAGAGCATCAAGGCCGACCGCGAGACCGACACGTCGGCGATGGGTCAGCCCGTGCTCGCGGTGCTGCGGTACGCGCTCGCCGGAACCTACGCCGGCATGATCATCGACAACTCGTCCGCGCCGGCGCGCGCGGTGCTCCCGCGCGAGCTGCTCGAAAAGCTCGTCGATCAGGCCGACCCCTCGCTCGAGGTGAAGACGCTCCTCTCGGGCGACCGCACCCCGGCCACGGCATCCGCTGTCGGCGAAGCCCTCACGCGGGTGAAGTTCTGGGTCGCCGTGAACAAGTCGGCCGAGGGCCGTTTCGGGGTGGCTGAGGCTCGTACCGATGACGGTGCGCGGCTGATCGAGCTGTACTCGCATCCGCTCGAGGTCGCGTCGCTGCGCCGAGGCGACCAGGCTGCCCCGATGACCGCACCGCAGCTGGCCGCCGCGCTGCGCTCCGACGCGGAGCTCGACGGAGTGATCGTCGACCCCGGCGGTCCGTGGATCCGGCTCTCGCGCACGGACCTGGCGCCCCTGCTCGCGCTGGCCTGATCGGTGGTCTTGACGAGCGGTTTCGCTGGCGGTATCGTAATCAATCAAGTGATTGATAAAGGATGCAGTTGATGAACCCGTCGGACCTTGCTCTGGACAAAGCGTTCTCCGCGCTGTCCGATCCCGTGCGCCGCGCGATCGTGGCGCGCCTGAGTAGAGGGCCATCGACGCTCGGCGAGCTGGCCGAGCCGTTCGCCATCACGCTCCAGGCCGTCTCGAAGCACATCAGCGTGCTCGAGGACGCCGGGCTCGTGTGGCGGACGCGCGAGGCGCAGCGTCGCCCGGTTCACCTCGATGCCGCCGCCCTGCAACGGCTGACGTCGTGGATCGACCGGTATCGACTCGAAGCCGAGTCGGCCTATCGGCGTCTCGACGCAGTGATCGCGGCATCCGCCATCGACCACCCCACCCACGAAGGAGAAAGAATCATGAGCAATCCCGTCGTCATCGATGCGACTCCCGGGCAGTCGTACGCCGACATCACGCGCGAATTCGACGCGCCCGTCGCTGCGGTCTTCCGTGCGCACGCCGATCCCGAGCTGTTCAAGATCTGGATCGGCCCGCGCAGCGAGAAGACGGTCATCACCCACTGGGACTTCCGCACCGGCGGGGGCTACCGGTTCGAGCAGACCGAAGGAGACGGGCAGACCTACGGGTTCCGCGGAGTCTTCCATACCGTGATCCCGAACGAGCTGATCATCCAGACGTTCGAATACGAGGGCTGGCCCAACGAGGTGAGCCTCGACAACATCCGCTTCGAAGAGCTGCCCGGCGGCAGATCGCGCATCGTCGATCACAGCGTGTTCCCGACCGTGGAGGCGCTGGAGAACATGGTCCGGGAGGGAATGGAGATGGGCTTGCGCGAGGGCTACGAGAAGCTCGACGAGCTGATCGTGGCCCAGTCATGACTCGCGTCGTCTCATCGGCCTCGATGTCGCTCGACGGCTTCGTCGCCTCTGAGGACAACGACCCCGGTGCGCTGTTCGACTGGTACGAAGCGGGAGATGTCGAGGTGGTCAACGCCGGCACTCTGCCGCCGTTCCATCTGACCCGCGAGAGCGCGGACTACTGGATGGAGTGGACCGGCGAGCTCGGCTGCCTCGTGGTCGGCCGCACGCTGTTCGACATCACGGACGGCTGGGCCGGCGAGCATCCGCTCGGCGTGCCGTTCGGCGACCCGACGGTGATCATCCCGACAACGCGCGTCACCCACCTGCGGTTCCCCGTCCTGCGCTGAGCGCGCACAACGCAGGACGCAGCGCGGGCACGGCAGGCTCAGACGGCGAATCCACGCGGTTCCGTGTCGGGCGACGCCGACGGACTCCTGCGTTGTGCACGCCGGGCCGGGGTGACGGATGCCGGAACCCCGGCCTAGGCTCCCTCTCATGGCGAGCGAGCGCATCACCCTGACCGTGCCCGGCCCCGACGGCGACCGCGAGGTCGGACTCTCGAGCCCGAATCGCGTGCTGTGGCCGAAGCTCGGCATCACCAAGCACGAGCTCGCGGAGTACGTGATCGCCGTGTCGGAGCCCTTCCTCGAAGCCAACGGCAACCGGCCGGTGTCGCTCGAGCGATTCCCCGACTCGATCGACGGCGAGGCGTTCTTCTCCAAGAACCCGCCCAAGGGAACGCCCACCTACGTCGAGGCGGTCACGGTGACCTACAACAGCGGGCGGCGGCATCCGCAGCTCGTCCTCACCGAGCCCGCCGCGATCGTGTGGGCCGTGCAGATGAACACCATCGTCTTCCACCCCTGGGCCTCGCTCGCCGGCGACACCGACAACCCGGTCGAGCTGCGGATCGATCTCGACCCGCAGCCCGGGACGGATTTCTCGGATGCCGTCCCCGCGGCGCATGCGCTGCGCGACGTGCTGAGCGAAGCGGGGCTCGAGGCCTGGGTGAAGACGAGCGGAAATCGCGGCATCCACGTGTTCTGCCCGATCGAGCCGACGCACGAGTTCCTCGACGTGCGTCATGCCGTCATCGCGGCCGCGAGAGAGCTCGAGCGACGGATGCCGGAGAAGGTCACGACGAGCTGGTGGAAGGAGGAGCGCGGCGAGCGCATCTTCGTCGACTTCAACCAGGCCAACCGCGACCGCACGATGGCGGGCGCCTACAGCCCTCGCGCCCTGCCCACGGCGACCGTGGCGACGCCGGTGACCTGGGACGAACTGGACGGCGTCGATCCCGCGACCTTCACGGTGCGCTCCGTGCCTCAGCGCATCGCCGACACCGGTAACCCGTGGGCCGGGTTCCTCCACAAGCCCGGACGCATCGACACACTGCTCGAGTGGTGGCAGCGCGACCTGTCGAATGGGCTGGGCGAGCTGTCGTTCCCGCCGGACTTTCCCAAGATGCCCGGCGAGCCGCCGCGCGTGCAGCCGAGCAAGAAGAACCCGGAGAACTGGACGGACGACGGCCAGGCCCGCTGACCGCACTTCGCTGCACCGGAATCGGACGCCGGCAATCGGATTCGGATCCGACACCACCTGAGATCCGAATCCGGTGCGCATCTCCGAATCCGATGGCGGGTGGGCGAGACGGGTCAGTCCAGCACCGCTCCGACGTCGTAGGCCGCGACCGACTCGAGCTGCTCGTACGTGCACGATGCCGGGTCGCGGTCTGGCCGCCAGCGATCGAACTGCACGGTGTGCCGAAAGCGCCAGCCCTCGAGCTGGTCGTAGCGCACCTCGAGCACGCGCTCCGGCCGGAGATGCACGAACGACGAGTCGCGATCCGGCGCAGAGAACCGGGACTTCTCGCCCTCGCTCTTGACCGCGGTGCCTTCATCGTCGCGTTCGACGAGCGGCGCCAGCTCGTCGATGAGCTCGAGCCGGCGCGCGTTGGTCCACGCCGAGACGGCGCCGACCGGATACAGCGTGCCGTCGTCGGAGTACAGCCCCACCAGCAGCGACCCGACGCCGGCTCCCGACTTGTGGATCCGGTAGCCCATCGCGACCACATCGGCGGTTCGGGCGTGCTTGATCTTGAACATCGTGCGCTTGTTCGGCGCGTAGGGCTGCGCGAGGGGCTTGGCGACGACGCCGTCCAGACCCGCCCCCTCGAACTCGCTCAACCAGGTGCGGGCAGTGTCGGCATCCGTCGTCGTCCGCGTGACGTGGATCGGATGCGGCAGCCCGGCGAGCAGGTCGACCAGCTGCGCCCTCCGCTCGGAGAACGGCTCACCCTGCAGGTCGCGGTCGCCGCGCGCGAGCAGGTCGAACGCGATGAACATCGCGGGTGTGGTCTCGGCGAGCATGTTGACCCGGGATGCCGCCGGGTGGATGCGCTGAGTCAGCGACTCCCAGTCCAGCCGCTGCGCGCCCCGCTCGCCCTTGGGTACGACCACCTCGCCGTCGAGCAGGCACGGTTCGGGCAGCAGCCGTGAGAACGCTTCGACGAGTTCGGGAAAGTAGCGGGTCAGGGGCTTGGCGCCGCGGCTGCCGATCTCGACCGTCTCGCCGTCCCATGACACCAGGCCGCGGAAACCGTCCCACTTGGGCTCGTAGCTCAGGCCGCCCGGCACCTTCTCCTGGTCGGGAACGTCGGGTACCGACTTCGCGAGCATGGGCGCGGGGATCTCGTAGGACACCCGTCCATCATGGCCCGCGCCGAGGTTCTCAGGCACCGTTCGGCCGCGCGGCGCGCTCCGCCCTGGGCCGGTCGAGCGAGCGCTGAGCGACTCGGTCGGGCAGCGTATCGCGCCCCTCGCCTTCGGGGCGCTTCCGGCGCGCCCAGCGGGCGGGGGTATCGGGCCCGTCCCACACCTGCACGACGCCCCATGCGGCGGCCGTGAGCGGCACCGCCAGGACGGCGCCGAGGATGCCGCCGAGGACAGTGCCGGCGGCCAGCGCGATCAGCACCACGAAGGCATTCAGTCGCATGGTGCGCCCCATCAGGAACGGCTGGAGGATGTTGCTCTCCAGCTGCTGCACGAGCACGACGATGCCCACGACGATGAGCGCCTGCACGGGCCCGAGGGCCACGAGGGCGACCAGGGCGGCGATGGCTCCCGCCAGCACCGCTCCGACGATCGGGATGAACGAAAGCACGAAGGTCAGCACCACCAGGGGCAGCGCGAGGGGCACCTGCAGGATGAGCAGACCGATGCCGATGCCGACGGCATCCACCAGGGCGACCAGCGCGGTGCCGCGCAGGTACGACCCGAACGTCGACACGGTGCGCTCGCCGATGCGCTTGCCGCGCGCGTAGTTCTCGCCCTCGAAGGGGCGCAGGAGGAACTCCCACATGCGGGGGCCGTCCTTGAGGAAGAAGTACAGGACGGTCACCAGCAGCACGAACCCGGCGAGGAAGTTGCCGATCGCCGACACGCCGGCCAGGGCTCCCGAACCGAACTGCGCGCTCGTGACGAAGTCGATGATCGCGGTGCGGGCCCCTTCGATCTGGTCGCCGGTGGGGGCGAACGGAAGGTCCTGAACCCAGGCGAGGAGCGTCTGGAAGCCCTCCTCGCCCTGCGTGTACAGGTCGTCCCACTGGCCGCGCACCGTCCAGACGATGAGCCACCCCACGCCGCCCAGGATGAGGAGGATCGTGAGGAGCGTGATGACGGCCGCCAGCGCCGAGGGCACCCCGCGGCGCCGCATCCAGCCCATCGCCGGGGCGAACGCGGACGCGAAGATGAGGGCGAGGAGCACCGGGATCGTGACCACGGTCACCGACCTCAGCCCGATGAACAGCAGCGTCGCGATGCCGAGCACGATCAGCGCCTGCAGCGAGCGGGTCGACAGGCGACCGAAGCCGTCGGCCCACATGCCCAGCGGCGGCTTCTCGACCATCTCGTCGACGATGGCGTCCGCAGGCTGGCGCGGAGGTGTGCGGCTGAACAGGCCCATGCGTCGACGGTAAGCCCTCGCCGCGCCGCGCGGGCCAGGGTTGCGGTGTCGGTGCCGCGCGGGTATGCGCGGCACCGACAACCCCGAGATCAGGCGAACGCGCTGTGGCCGGTGATGTCGCGCCCGATCAGCAGCGCCTGCACGCTCTCGGTGCCCTCGTAGGTGTGGATCGCCTCGATGTCGGCCATGTGCTGCATGACGCGGTTCTCGAGCAGGATGCCGTTGCCGCCGAGCAGGTCGCGCGCCACCGAAGCGATCCGTCGCGCAGCGCGTGTGTTGTGGTACTTAGCCAGGGAGGCCTGGGTCGGGCGCAGCTCGCCCGCGGTTTCGAGGTCTGCCATGTGCCGGCAGTACAGCTGCATCGCGGTGAGCTCGTCGAGCATCTGGGTGAGGCGCTCCTGCACCATCTGGAACTTCGCGAGCGGCTTGCCGAACTGCACGCGCTGCTGCGAGTACGACAGGGCCGCCTCGTAGCAGGCGGTGGCGTGGCCGAGCGCCGACCATGCGACGCCCGACCGGGTGGAGTACAGCACCGTCGACGCGTCCTTGAACGAGTGCGTGCCCGGGAGGACCGCATCGAGCGGCACGCGCACGTCGGTGAGTCGGATGTGGGCCTGATGGATCGCGCGCAGTGATGCCTTGCCGAGGATCGGCCGGCCGTCGTAGCCCGGGGTCTCCTGCCGGATCAGGAAGCCGCGCACCTTGCCGTCGTGCTCGGCATCCGTCGGGTCGACGACGCGCGCCCACACGACGGTCACGCCGCCGGAGGAGCCGTTGCCGATCCACTTCTTCGCTCCGTTCAGCACCCACGCCTCGCCGTCTCGTCGGGCCTCCGTCTCGAGCGAGACCGAATCCGAGCCGTGGTCGGGCTCGGTCAGGGCGAACGCCGCCAGCACCTCTCCGCGAGCGATCGGACGCAGCCACTCGGCCCTCTGAGCATCGCTGCCGAACAGCGCGACCGAGCGCAGTGCGAGACCACCCTGGACGGCGAGGATCGTGCCCAGCGATCCGTCGCCGCGGGAGATCTCCATGTTGACCAGTCCGGCCGCAAGCGGCGACGAGTAGCCGAGCCCGTCGTGCACGAGCCCGTCGGTGAAGAGGTCGAGATCGCCCATGCGGCGCGCCAGGTCGAGGTCGTACTCGCCACGGTCCCACAGCCCGTCCATTCGCGGCAGAACGTCGTCGACGAACGCCTTCGCCCGATCCCAGACCGCAAGGTCCTCGCCCGTGACGTCGGCGAAGACCTCGTAGTAGTCGGTGTCGAGGCGGTCGGAGACGTCATAGCCGGCGACGCGTTCGCCGGGCACGGGGGAGTGGGTCATCCCTCAAGATTAGCGGCACTCAGTCTCGTCGACAATGGGACTCAATTCCATTGCTCTTCGTCAAACGGCGAACCGATGGGTGATCCGCGCCGCGATCGACGCGGGCGACATCTGCGGCGAGCCGTGATGGGCGCCCTCGAGCGACGCGTACTCGACGGTCGGCAGCGCGTCGGCCAGCGCCGCACCCGCCGTGTGGAAGAACGCCGGACTCTTGGAGCCGACCAACACGAGTGTCGGCACACTCAGTCCGCTCCAGCGCTCGGCCGGCAGCGGGCGGCCATCCTGCGTTCCTGCGAGCACGGCGAAGTCGTACCGCAGCGTCGGGGTCAGCGTCTTCACCTCCCGCCACAGCGGCAGCATCCGCATCACGCCGACCGCGACCGACGGCATGCCGATCGCCTCGATGAAGAAGGACGTGGCCGCTGCCGAGCGATCTCCCGAGGCGACGGATGCCGCGATCCGCGCGGCCAGGTCCGGTGCCAGCGGCGGCCGGCTGTCGTCGCAGATGAAGGGCGGCTCGTACAGCACGAGGCCGCTCACGCGGTCGCCCAGCCTGGCGGCCGCCTCGAGTGCGAGCGCGGCACCGGAGGACGACCCGAACAGGATGGGCCGCCCGCCTGCGCCGGCGACGAGCGCCGCGATGTCTTCGACTTCGCGCGCCGGATCGGCGGTGCTCGGCTGCTCGTCGCCGCTCGCACCTCGGCCCCGGCGGTCGTAGCTGATGGCCGAGAAGCGCGGGGCCAGCGCGGCCGAGAGCTTCGTGGAGCCCTTGTGCGTCGACAGTGCGGGATCGATCAGGATGATCGCGGTGCCGGTGCCCTTGCGGAAGTACGCGATCCGGGTGCCGTCGGCGGAGCGCACGGCGGTGGTGTCGGTCATGGTCATGGTGTGCTCCTCAGGAGGTGGTCGAGTCTGTCGAATGCGCCGGTCCAGCCCTCGACCACGCCCATCGCGATGATGCGATCCAGCCGATCGACCGAAGTGAAGCGCGTGCGCATCACGAGACGCGTCCGTTCGGGGTCGACACCGATGAATTCGACGGTGACAGCTTGCGATTCGGGGTCGAGGTCTGCGCCGCTCTCGTCGGAGAAACCCTCGACGTACGAGAGCGCGGAGCCGGTGATGACCTCGGTGTAGATCGATCGCACCCACACTTCGGGAGGGGAGCCGATCGGGCCCATCCCGAAGTGCCAGAGGCCGCCCGGCCGCACGTCGAGCGCGCGCACCGTGGTCTGCCACCCTTCGGGGCCCCACCACGCCTCGAGTCGCGCGGCATCGGTCCAGCTGCGCCAGACCTGCTCGACCGAGCCGCGCAGTTCGCGCTCGAGCACGATCTCGCGGTCGGCGAGGTTCTTCGACACGAGCAGGCCGGTCATCTCCCGCCCTCGGTCCCGTCGAGGTGCGCCTGAAGGCGATCGAGCCGCTCGCTCCACAGCTCTGCGAAGGAATCGAGCCACCGGTCGAGCTCGGTGAACCGTGCCTGCTCGAGGGCGTAGATGCGGCGCTTCCCGTCGACGCGTCGGTCGACGATCGCCGCGTCGCCGAGCACCTTGAGATGCTTCGAGACGAGCGGTTGGCTCAGGCCGAGCCGGCCGACGATCTCGGTGACGGACCGAGGACCGTCGCGCAGGTATTCGACGATCGAGAGCCGATTGGGTTCGGCCAGCGCCGAGAGCGTCTGGATCATGCAGACAAACTACCAGGGAGTTATATGAAGCACAAGTGATATGTAGAGCGAGCGTAGGGTGGCGGGATCGGACGAAGGAGTGCGTCGTGGAGAGATTCGCCGACAGGGTGGCGCTGGTCACCGGAGGCAGCCGCGGCATCGGCTTCGGCGTCGCCCGCCGGCTGATCGCGGAGGGCGCCTCGGTGGTGATCACCGGTCGTCGGCAGGAGTCGCTCGACGCGGCTGTCGCGGCGCTGGGCGGGCGCGCCAGCGCCGTGGCGGGCAAAGCCGATGATCCGGTGCATCGGGCGCTCGCGTTCGCTCACGTCACCGAGCGCCACGGGCGACTGGACCACCTCGTCAACAACGCCGGCATCAACCCGGCGTGGGGCCCGGTGCTGCAGATCGACACGGCGGTCGCGCACAAGATCCTCGCGGTCAATGTGGTCGCCACCCTGGAATGGACTCGGGATGCCGTCGCGGCGGGTCTCACCCGCTCCGTCGTGAACCTGTCGTCGGTGAGCGGACTGAGCGCGAGTCCGAACATCTCGTTCTACGGGGTGTCGAAAGCGGCGATCATCAACCTCACGATGCAGCTCGCGGAGGAGCTGGCTCCGACCGTCCGCGTCAACGCGGTCGCGCCGGCGGTGATCAAGACCGATTTCGCACGCGCCCTGTACGAGGGTCGTGAGCTCGAGGCGGCGGCCCAGTACCCCCTCGGCCGCTTGGGCGAGGTCGACGACGTCGCCGCGCCCGTCGCGTTCCTGCTGTCGGACGACGCCGCCTGGATCACGGGACAGACAATCGTCATCGACGGGGGTGCCGGCATCCGCTCGGCTCTCTGAGGCGGATCAGCGCCCGAACTCGGCCTTTCCCAGGGCGTTCAGGTGCACCTCGTCGGGGCCGTCGGCCAGACGCAGTGCCCGTGCGCCGGCGAACATCTCGGCGAGCGGCTGATCGGCCGACAGGCCCGCCGCGCCGAAGACCTGGATCGCCCGGTCGAGGATCTGCTGCACGGCCCGCGGTACGGCGATCTTGATCGCCTGGATCTCGGTCA
Organism: uncultured Actinomycetota bacterium; assembly: GCA_963772395.1. Taxonomy (GTDB): domain Bacteria; phylum Actinomycetota; class Actinomycetes; order Actinomycetales; family Microbacteriaceae; genus Microbacterium. Next base: position 19,390 of record CAVYWV010000002.1, read on the forward strand.
TCGCCGCCCGGTTGCCCGCCGTGTCCATGAGCCAGGCGGTCTTGAGCACCAGCAGCCGCAGCGCCTCGAGCTGGATCCGCGACTCGGCGACCCATTCGCGCAGCACGCCCTGCTCGGCAAGCGAGCGGCCGAACGCGACGCGCTGCAGCGCGCGCTCGCGCACGAGTGAGAGTGCGCGCTCGGCCATGCCCAGCGCTCGCATGCAGTGATGGATGCGGCCCGGTCCGAGGCGAGCCTGCGCGATCGCGAAACCCTCTCCCTCGCCGCCGATCAGGTTCGACGCAGGCACCCTGACCTCGTCGAACGCGATCTCGGCGTGCCCCCCGTGATCGCGGTCGTCGTAGCCGAACACGGTCAGAGGGCGCACGATCGTCACGCCGGGGGTCTCGCGCGGAACCAGGATCATGCTCTGCTGGCGGTGGCGCGCGGAATCCGGATCGGTCTTCCCCATCACGATGAAGATCGCCGCCTCGGGGTTCATGGCCCCCGTAGACCACCACTTGCGTCCGGTGATCACATACTCATCCCCCTCGCGACGGATGCGTGTCGCGATGTTGGTCGCGTCGGATGAGGCGACCTCGGGCTCGGTCATGCAGAACGACGACCGGATCTCGGCGCTCAGGAGCGGCCGGAGCCAGCGCTCCTGCTGCGCGGGCGTGCCGAAGTCGGCGAGCACCTCCATGTTGCCGGTGTCGGGTGCGGCGCAGTTGACCGAGATCGGACCCAGCCGCGGGCTCCAACCGGTGAGCTCTGCCAGCGGGGCGTACTGGAGGTTCGTCAGGCCCGCGCCGCGGTCTCCGGGGAGGAAGAGGTTCCACAGGGCGCGCGCACGTGCGCGCGTCTGGAGCTCGCGCACGATCGGCCGCGTGCCCCATCCGTCGGGCGTCGCAGCGAGTTGCGTCTCGAGCACGGGTTCAGCCGGAAGCACGTGCTCATCGAGGAACCCGCGCACCTCGTCGATCAGTGCCGCCGTGCGGGCGTCGTGAGCGAAGTCCATGTCAGTGCCTTCCCGCGCCGAGCTGCCGCAGTCCCTCGCCGGCGATCGGCTCGACGAGCGCTCCGATGCGATCGAAGCCGGCGCCCACGGTCTCGCCGCGGCTGAAGCGGAAGTGGATGCCCTCCGCGATCACCCCGAGCTTGTAGGCCGCGAACGCGCCGTACCACGACAGGTCGGGTACGGCGATGCCGGCGCGCGCGGCATACGCGTCGACCAGTTCGTCGAACGACAGATATCCGGCGGCAGGGTCGATCGCGCTCGGAAGTGCGCCGGCCGCGCCTGGGAGCGCACCGACGTTCCAGTACAGGCCGAACATTCCGAGGTCGACGAGCGGGTCGCCGATCGTGGACATCTCCCAATCGAGGATCGCGGCGATCCGGGCCGTATCGCCCGCCCCGCGGATGATCGCGTTGTCGAGCCGGTAATCACCGTGCACGATCGTCGAACGCGCGGAGTCGGGCATGCGCTCGCGGAGGCTGTTCTGCAGGCGATCGAGCGTCGGGAGGTCCCTCGAGCGCGACGCGTCGTACTGGCGGTGCCACGTACGCAGCTGGCGGTCCAAGAAGCCCTCCCCGCGACCGAAGTCGCCGAGCCCGACTCGCTCGGCATCGACCGCGTGCAGCTCGGCCAGGATTTCGGCGAGTTCGAGGCTCACGGCGCGGAGGGCGTCGGCGGTGAAATCCGCGTTCTGGCGCGGGCGGGTCAGCACGAGCCCGTCCACGAACTCCATGAGGAAGAACGGCGTGCCGGTGACCTCGGCCGCCGCGGTGTCGTCGACGAAGTCGACCGCGCGCGGGACCGGGACGGCGGAAACCCGCAGTGCCGAGATCACGCGGTGCTCTCGATGCATGTCGTGCGCGCTGGCCAGCACGTGGCCCAGCGGCGGCCGCCGCAGCACGAGCGGGGTGCGCGCGCCGTCGATGCGATAGGTGAGGTTGCTCTTGCCGCCGGCGATCACCTGCGCCTGGAGGTCGCCGCCCGCCAGATCGGGATGCGCGCGCCGCATCCAGCCGGTCAGACCGGCGACATCGAGTCCGGGTGTTTCGGTCATCTTCGGCGCCCTCTCCGGCGGCCGGGCGTCAGCCGTCGAGTTGGGTGCGCACCCGGCGGGCGATCTCGGCCGTGGGCATGGAGCGTGGGAAGACGGCGACCACGACGTCGTCCGCCGCCGGGGAGGAACCGTCGGGGTGCACCCCATAGCGGCGGAGGGCGTCGTCGAGCGCGCGGCGGAGGGCCGTCAGGGGCACGCGCTTGGTGCCGCGCAGCAGGCGACGCAGCACGTGGTTGTGCAGCGCCGTCACGAGTGCGGCGAAACCGACCGCGTCGAGCGGGTCGATCTCGGGCAGGGAACGGCGCAGGTACTCGTCGAACTGCCGCTCGTAGCGGAAAACGGTGACGATCTCGCGCTCGCGCAGGGCAGGCACCTGCCGCACGATCTGGTAGCGCAGGCGCGCGACCTCCGGATCGTGCGCGAAGTGCTGGAAGACCCGTTCGGATGCCTCGCACACCGCGACCCACGGGTTGGGGTGACCGCGCTCGAGCCACTCACGCAGCTCGTCCAGCAGCACCTCGTGGTCGGCGAAGACGACGTCTTCCTTCCCGCCGAACTGGCGGAAGAATGTGCTGCGCGACACCCCCGCGGCCCGCGCGATCTGCTCCACCGAGGTCGCGTCGAAACCCTGCCGCGCGAAGAGGTCGAGCGCAGCGGCGACGACGGCGGTGCGGGCGGCTGAGGCGGACGGAGTCTCACTCATGATCGACAGAAGCCTAGACCCGAGTGGCTCTCGGGCTCCGGCATCCGCTCGACGGATCCTCATCATCGCGGTCGCCGCGGCTGTCAACCCGGTGGACCGCGCGGCAGCGCAGGCGTTGACTGGAGCGATGACATCATTGTGGAAGGCCGACGGCGCGACCGTCCCCGGCACGCCCTTCGAAGCCGGCGCGCATCGCGACGTGATCGTGGTGGGAGCGGGGGTCACCGGCCTGAGCACTGCACTGATGCTCGCCCGCGAGGGGCTCGATGTCGCGGTCTTCGAGGCCGGCGAGGTCGGCAATCTCGCGAGCGGCGCGAACACCGGCAAGCTCTCGCTGCTGCAGGGCAAGGTGCTCTCGACGCTGCGACGGCATCACCCGGCGTCGCTCGTGCGCGCGTACGTCGAGTCGAACCGGGACGGCGCGCAATGGCTGACCGCGTTCGCGGATGAGGCGGGCGTGCCCTACACCCGGCGCACGGCGTATTCGTACGCCCAGTCGGGAGCGGGCATCGGTTCCATCGGCGCGGAGTTCGACGCCGCACGCGAGGCCGGGCTGCCCGTGCGCCGGGTGGGGGCGGGTGACGCTCCGTTCCCCGTCCTGGACGCCGTCGCGCTCGAAGGCCAGGTCGCGATCGATCCGCAGGCGGTCGCGCTCGCGCTGGCCCGTGCGTTCGTCGACGCGGGCGGCACTCTGCATACCGCCACACGGGTCACCCACGTCCAGGTCACGCCGCAGCCGGTCGTCGAGACCGGGCAGGGCTTCGGCTCGGCCGACCACATCGTGCTCGCCACCGCGGCGCCGATCGCTGGACGCGGACTGTACTTCGCGAAGACTCGGGGCCTTCGCTCCTACTGCGTCGCATTCGAGGTCGAGGGCGACCTCCCCGAAGGGCTGTACCTCTCCGTGGATGAGCCGACCCGGTCGGTCCGATCCGTCGGGGGCCAGGACGGACCCGAGGGTCCGGCGACCCTCATCGTCGGTGGGAACGGGCACCCCGTCGGCAGAGTCGAGTCCGCGCGAGCGCTCGTCTACGACCTCATCGAGTGGACTCGACGGCACTTCGGCGGAGCACAGGCGCTGTACACCTGGTCGGCGCAGGACTACGAATCGCACGACCTGATCCCCCTCGTCGGCGCGATGCCCCGATCGCTCGGCCGCATACGCTTCGCGACGGGGTTCGGCAAGTGGGGTCTGTCCAACGGTCCCGCCGCAGCGCTGCGACTGACCGCCGAGATCACGCGGGTTCCGCGCCGCGAGCGACCGGAGTGGATGACGACCATCTCGCACCGGATGACCGTGCCCGCCGACTTCGGGCGGGGCGGGGTGGAGAACCTCCGCGTCGGGTGGGAGGCGGCAGCCGGGTGGGCCGGCGCGCAGCGCGCACCCGTGCCGGTCGCCCAGCCCGACGAGGGCGAGGGCGTCGTTGCCCATCGCGGCGGGCATCCGGTCGGAATCTCGACCGTCGACGGCGCCACGCGCGCCGTGAGCGCGGTGTGCACGCATCTGGGCGGGGTGCTCAGGTGGAACGATGCGGAGTGCAGTTGGGACTGCCCGTTGCACGCGTCGCGGTTCGCCGCCGACGGCACCCGGATCGAAGGACCTGCATTGCGGGATCTGCCCGCACTGCCTCGGTCGGGACCCCCGACCCACCGGTAGTAGGCTGGGAAATCGGCCGAGTTATCTCGACGTCAAGACGCTTTCGGCGTCATTTCCCCTGTCGCCCCAGCGAAGGAATGCACTGTGGATCTGTACGAATACCAGGCACGCGACCTCTTCGAGAAGTACGAGGTACCGGTGCTCGCCGGCCTCATCGCCGACACGCCGGAAGAGGCGAGGGCGGCGGCCGAGAAGATCGGCGGCGTGGTCGTCGTCAAGGCCCAGGTCAAGACCGGCGGTCGCGGCAAGGCGGGCGGCGTGAAGGTCGCGAAGACCCCCGATGAGGCCTACGAGGCCGCGAAGGCGATCCTCGGCTTGGACATCAAGGGCCATGTCGTCAAGCGGGTCATGATCGCCCAGGGTGCCCGCATCGACAAGGAGTACTACTTCTCTGTGCTGCTGGATCGCGCGAACCGCGCGTACCTGTCGCTCGCGAGCGTCGAGGGCGGCATGGAGATCGAGGAACTCGCGGTCGAGCGTCCCGAGGCCCTCGCACGCGTCGCGGTCGACCCGCTGACCGGCATCGACAAGCAGAAGGCCGTCGAGATCGCCGAGGCGGCGGGCTTCGCCCCCGAGCTCGTCGACAAGGTGAGCGATGTCTTCGTCAAGCTCTACTCGGTCTACACGGGCGAGGACGCCACGCTCGTCGAGGTCAACCCGCTGGTGCTGACCGAAGAGGGCGACATCATCGCCCTCGACGGCAAGGTCACCCTCGACGAGAACGCCGACTTCCGTCACGCCGGTCACGCGCTCCTCGAAGACAAGGATGCCGCGGACCCGCTCGAGGCCAAGGCCAAAGAGAACGACCTCAACTACGTCAAGCTCGACGGTCAGGTCGGGGTCATCGGCAACGGCGCGGGACTGGTGATGTCGACCCTCGACGTCGTCGCATACGCCGGCGAGAACCACGGCGGCGTCAAGCCCGCCAACTTCCTCGACATCGGCGGCGGCGCCTCGGCCGAGGTCATGGCCGCAGGCTTGGACGTCATCCTCGGCGACCCGCAGGTCAAGAGCGTGTTCGTGAACGTGTTCGGCGGCATCACCGCGTGCGACGCGGTCGCGAAGGGCATCGTGGGCGCGCTCGCCGAACTGGGGGCGAGCGCCTCGAAGCCGCTGGTCGTGCGCCTCGACGGCAACAAGGTGGAGGAGGGCCGCGCGATCCTGCGCGAGGCCAACCACCCCCTCGTCACGCTGGCCGACACCATGGACGAAGGCGCCGACAAGGCCGCCGAGCTCGCGAACGCATAAGGACTGCAGAAACATGTCGATCTTCCTCAACAAGGACTCCAAGGTCATCGTCCAGGGCATCACCGGCGGCGAGGGCACCAAGCACACCGCACTGATGCTCAAGGCGGGAACACAGGTCGTCGGCGGCGTGAACGCCCGCAAGGCCGGCACGACCGTGCTGCACCGCGCGGCCGACGGCTCGGCCGTCGAGCTGCCCGTGTTCGCCTCGGTCGCCGAGGCGATCGAGAAGACCGGAGCGGACGTGTCGATCGCGTTCGTGCCGCCGGCCTTCACCAAGAACGCGATGATCGAGGCCATCGACGCCGAGATCCCCCTGCTGGTCGTGATCACCGAGGGCGTGCCCGTGGGTGACACCGCGGAGGCCTGGGCGCACGCGCAGTCCAAGGGCGACACGACCCGCATCATCGGGCCGAACTGCCCCGGCATCATCACGCCCGGCGAATCGCTCGTCGGCATCACGCCCGCCAACATCACCGGCAAGGGCCCGATCGGCCTCGTGTCGAAGTCCGGCACGCTGACCTACCAGATGATGTTCGAGCTGCGCGAGATCGGCTTCTCGACCGCGATCGGCATCGGCGGAGATCCGGTGATCGGCACGACGCACATCGACGCGCTCGCGGCCTTCGAGGCCGACCCCGAGACCAAGGCGATCGTCATGATCGGCGAGATCGGCGGTGACGCCGAAGAGCGCGCGGCCGAGTACATCAAGGCGAACGTGACCAAGCCGGTCGTCGGCTACGTCGCCGGCTTCACCGCCCCTGAGGGCAAGACCATGGGCCACGCCGGCGCCATCGTCTCGGGCTCGGCAGGCACCGCGCAGGCGAAGAAGGAGGCCCTCGAGGCCGCCGGGGTCAAGGTCGGCAAGACGCCGTCCGAGACCGCGGACCTGATGCGCGAGATCATCGCCGGTCTCTGAGGAACTCACACGACGAGGGGACGGATGCCGGGCATCCGTCCCCTTATCGTTGCGCTCAGTCCTGCTCGAGCTGATCGCGCAGTTGAGTCACGGCCTCGGAGTATTCGGCGACCCGGTAGTACTCGCCGTGCGTGCCGACCTCGACCATGTAGCCCGACAGGTCGAGCTCGCTCGCATACCGGTCGACGTGGTTCTCCCAGTCCGTCCCGCGCGGGGCGGTGCTGAGGGCGGGATAGCCGAGGTAGTCGGTGAGCCGCCAGAGGCTGATCCAGCGCACCTTCGCGCGCGGAGTGCCGTCGGCATCGCGGGGGAGCAGTGCGCCGGTCAGGTGCCCGATCGGCGGTCTGGTCGGCGCGGGTCCGCCCGTCGCCGGCGTCGCGGCATCCGACGGCGCCCGCTCCTTGCTGCGCTCGGCGACGAGATCGGCGTGCCACGGGTCGGGGTCGGAGAACCTCGGCGGCACCGACCGGTGTGTGCCCAGGACGTCGGGGCCCAGGAGCTCGGGAAGCATGCGGCCGAAGAACGGGCGCAGCTGCACGCCGAAGGTCAGCAGGGAGACCCTGTCGAGGTTGCGGCGGGTCTGCGCAGAGCTGGCCAGCAACCCGAGAGCCGAGACGGCGAGCACGCCACCCATGCTGTGCGCGGCCAGGATCGCACGGTGCGAGGGGTCTTGCGAGAGCCAGCGATGCAGCCGCCCGGCGATCTCCGGCACCGCCCGCTCGGCGTAGCAGGGCGGGCCGAACGGGTGGCCCGTGCGCGGCAGGTAGCAGACGATGTCCCACACGATCCCGAGGGGGCGTGAGCCGCCAGCGGAGGCGCCCGCGGCGAGCACGGCGACCAGGATGACGCCGATCCAGGCGAGGGTGAACATGCCGACATCCAGCGCGCCGACCACCAGATCGCGCCAGAACCCGGTCAGTCCGCCCCACAGATCGCTGCGGGTCAGATACGACACGCACACCCAGACGATGCCGAGCACGATCGCGATCACGAACGCCACGGTCACCGCAGAGGCGGCAGGCTCCATCAGGTGCAGGCGGGCGGCCGACACGCGTTTGTCGGCGATACGGCGGAACAGCGTCGGCTTGGATGGAGGGAGGACCCCGCCTGCCGGCACCCGCAGTTCGTCGGGGACGGTGGGCGGCTTGGCGCCGCCTCGCTTCGGGGGTTCGGAGGTCGGCGCGGCGCGCCAGAGCTCTGCGCGGTCGGCGAGGTCACGCCGCTGCCCGAAGATGCGCAGCAGGACGAGCAGGACCGCGATCACCAACCCGATGACGATCAGAGTTCCGAGCGCGACGAAGCTGCGGGAGATGTGGATGCTGGAGTCCGCGGCGCCGATGAGCGCCGACGGCCCGTTCGCCCCGTTCAGGAAGTCCCCCGCCGAGACCACGAAGATGGCGCTGGTGGCCAGCGCGACGGCGAGCGAGACGGTCATGAACACGCCGGGGCCGCGCCCCGACCACGCCGTCGCCTCGTCGCGGAAGAGCCGCGGACGCCAGACGAAACCCGAGATCGCCAGCGCGGTGCCCACGATCGCGAGCACCAGCAGGGTCATGCCGGCGCCGTAGAGGCGCTGGGGTGAGGCCACCGGCGTCGGGACGACGGCGAGAGCGAGCAGCACTGCGCCGAAGACGATGCTCGAGCCGACCAGCAGCCACCGGCTGAAGCGATTCGACGAGTCCGCCGTGACCTGCTCCTCCGTCTGGATCGCCATCGTCGGCAGTCTCCAGACGAGCACGCAGCAGGCCACGAGGCCCAGCGCGCTGGCCGCCACGATCAGCAGCGCCGGCCAGAAGGTCCACGGCGGGGAGCCTTGACCGAAGCAGCGGGCGAAGTCCACGCCCCGGCACTGCGCCTGCCAGCCCATCGACGCCTGCAGTCCGACCAGCAGCAGCGTGAGGCAGATCGCGGCCGACAGATGGGTGCGGGCGAGGTATCGGGTCAGTCGATTCGACCAGAAGCCGGACTGCGAGAGCACGGCGTCCGCCGGTGGGGCATCGGCATCCTCCGTGTCGACGCCCTCCTCCATGCCCGGCAGGACGTCGTACCGCACCTGCGAGATCGACGACACCACCCACAGCACGATCACCGCGGCGACCGGAGCCAGCGCGAACAGCGCGAGCCGGCGTCCGCCCGTCCAGTCGGCGAACACCGCGAAGAAGCCCTCCAGAGGTCCGCACAAGGAAGCCAGCGCGGCACACTGAGCTGCACCGACATCCAGCGCCAGCGTCGCGGCGGTCGTCGTGAACAACAGAGTCAGCACCAGTCCGAACAGGCGCGCCGCTCCTGCCGTCCCCCGCGACCGGCGACCGTCGGGTCCGGCGGCCCAGGCACGGGACTCGGTCTCGCCGACCGGGATCACGCTGAGCCGGCGCGTCCACTGCGCGGCGTTTCCGATGCTGAAGGGCAGGATGACCGCATAGAAGATGCGCGCGAGCACACCGACCACCCGGCCGGCCGCGCCGGGACCGCCGAAGTTCGGCGCCGTGCGGACCATGCCGCCCCAGGAATACGCCTCGCGGGCGATGCGGTCGGGAACATCTCCGCGCTTGCCGGGCCGTCCGGGCGCCCTCCGGGCGGCGAGCGCGGCCGCGGTCGGCTGCCAGAACGAGCCGAGCGTGTCACCGGCGGCCAATTCGATGCCGTCCAGAGGCAGATCCAGAAGGGCGGCCGGGGTCGTGTTGTTCACACCGTGCACGCGCAGCTCGAGCACGCGAGTCGGCCCACCCTGCGGCTCGTCCGCGCCGATCGTGGTGCCGCTCGGATCCGTCATGGCGTCCCCCACCGTCGCCCGATCCCCCTGCGCGTCATGCTAGCGGCGCGCATCCGACGCGGAAAGAGCGCCCCGCGGGGTCGGCGCGGGTCCGCGCGGACTCGGGCTACGGTTGACAGATGCCACTGACAGGGGAATACAAACCGAGCACGTCCGACTGGGCCCGCACGCAGGCGGAGCGGTTCGAAGCGTCCAACGGTGCCGAAGCCAACCTGCTGCGCGGCGTGCCGATCATCGTGCTGACGACCGTGGGCGCGAAGTCCGGCGCTCTGCGCAAGACGGCGCTCATGCGCGTGGAGCACGACGGGCGCTACGCCGTCGTTGCATCGAAGGGCGGGGCGCCCGACGAGCCGAAGTGGGGCGAGAACATGCGTCGCCAGCCGCACGTCGAACTGCAGGACGGGGGCGACAAGCGTGATTACGTCGCCCGGGAGCTGGCCGGGCGACGAACGGGCCGAATGGTGGAAGCGCGCCACGGGGGTGTGGCCCGACTACGAGGTCTATCAGACGAAGACCGACCGTCTCATCGCAGTGTTCGTGCTCGAACCTCGCGAGCACTGACGGCGAGAGCGGGGCAGTCGGGCGGCGTCTCGTTCGCGGAAGGGCACTGTGGGGGATTCGACACGCAGGAACCACACCTGGAACCATCCGTGACTGCCCACTCTCTCGTCCGCGAAGATGTCTGCACAGATTCGAGACACGACGCGCGCCCTGAGCGGAGCGAGCCGGACAGCCCGTGACGGCAGCTGACGGCCTGACGTCGCACGCGGTCGCGGATGCCGCGCCGGAGGCGTGCCGGGAGCGGGAGGCTCGCTCCCGCTAGGTAGGGTCGATGAGGCATGCATCGCCTGATCGTCGTCATTCTCTCCGCCGTCGACGCCGCCATCGCGGCGGCCGTCGGCATCGCGGCGACCCTCGCCCCCCTCACCCTGCTGTGGGTGCTCGGCATGGGCGGAACGGCCGACTGGGGTCTGCTGTGGCCGACCAGCGCGACGGTGTGGCAGTTCGGCAATCTCGTTCCGCTGGAGGTCACGCTCCCCGGCGATTACCTCGCCGTTGCGGGCATCGATCCGGGTGCGGCATCCTTCGTGCTCTCCCTCGCTCCGCTCGCGTTCGCGAGCTTCACGGCGATCTTCGCCGCCCGGTCGGGGGTTCGTGCCTCTCGAGCCGATGCGTGGGTCACCGGTGTGATCACCGGATCGCTCGCCTTCGCCGCGCTGACCGCGGCGATCGCCCTCAGCTCGGGCAATGACCTCGCGGCCGTCGAGCGGTGGCAGGCGATCCTGTTCCCCTCGCTCGTCTTCGCGATTCCGCTGCTCGTCGGCGCAGTGGTCACCGAGTGGCGCGAAGCGGGCACGGGTTTCATCGCGCGCATTCGCGACCGCATCGAGGCGGCCCCTCACGGGTGGGGGGAGGTGCCGGGACTGATCGTGCGCGGCGGCGCGGTCGCGCTCGCAGGACTGATCGGGGTGGGCGCACTCGCCTACGCGGCGGCGCTCGTTCTGCGGGGCGGCGAGGTCATCGCGCTGTACGAAGCAGCGCACGTGGACGCGCTCGGCGCGACCGTGATCACCCTCGCACAGCTCGCGTACCTGCCGACCCTCGCGATCTGGGGCATGGCGTTCGTGGCGGGCCCGGGCTTCGCGGTCGGCACCGGCACCGCCGTCTCGCCCGCCGGAACCCAGCTCGGCCCCGTTCCCGGCATTCCCGCACTCGGAGCGCTTCCTGAATCCACCACCCCGTGGCTGCTCCTGCTCGCGCTGCTTCCGGTCGCGCTCGGCGCCCTCGCCGGATGGATCGCCCGGTCGCGTCTGGTGGCGCCGCCGGTCGTGGCGGACGCCGGGCCGCCCGCACTGCCGATCGACGGGGATGCCACCCCCGACGCCGCGCGCAGTTCGGCACTCACCGCTCTGCTGGCGGGCGTCGGGACGTCGCATCCGCCGGGCGATGCAGAGCGTGTTCCGCTCGGCGAGGACCGCGCGCAGACGGGCGCGGACCCCGCGGCGCTCGGCGCGCGGATCGACGAGCAGTCCGATCGGATCGGCGCGAGGTCGGTCATCGCGCTGGGCATCGCCGTGCTGGCGGCCGCAGGCGCGGCATTGATGTGTGCCCTCGCGTCGGGCTCGATCGGTCCTGGCCGGCTCGCCGAGGTCGGCCCGCAGCCCGGCGCCGTCGCCTTCGCCGTCGGAGTGGAGGTGCTGCTCGGCGCGGCGATCCTGCTGCTCTCGCCACGACGCCACCCGAAGGCCGCGCCGACGCGCGACAGGGTGACCGATGCCGCAGCGGCACGAGTGACAGCTGCCGAGACCGCACGCGACACGGAACCGGCGTTCACCGCGCGGGCGGAGGCGACCACTCCCGCAACGGAAGGCACCGCGCCGGCACGGCAGGCCCCGGCATCCGCTCGTCCACACCCGCGGAACCCGGACAGCACCCCGACCGTCGACCTCGGCCCACGCAGGCCCACGCCGCTGCCGCCGGTAGACTAGGCCGGTGCTCACGGTCGCCGTTCTCATCTCGGGCGCGGGCTCCAATCTCCGGGCCCTGCTCGACGCAGCGGCCGACCCCGACTTTCCGGCGCGGATCGTGGTCGTCGGCGCGGATCGGGAAGCCGACGGCTTTCAGCACGCCGAGGATTACGGCATCCCCACGATGCTTGTGCCGTGGCGCGAGTTCGACTCCCGCGAGGAGTGGGGCGCCGAACTGGCCGAGCAGCTGGAGGTCTGGAAGCCCGACCTCGTCGTTCTCAGCGGACTCATGCGCCTGCTGCCCCCTTCGCTCGTCGACGCCTGGTCGCCGCGCATCATCAACACGCACCCCGCCTACCTGCCCGAGTTCCCCGGTGCGCACGGCGTGCGCGATGCCCTGGCCGCCGGGGTCGCGCAGACCGGCGCGAGTGTCATCATCGTCGACAACGGCGTCGACAGCGGTCCGATCCTCGCCCAGGAGCGCATCCCGGTGCTGCCCGGCGACGACGAGCACACGCTCCATGACCGCATCAAGCCGGTCGAGCGCCGACTGCTGATCGACGTCGTCCGGCGGATCGCCACCGGAGACCTCGACCTCACCGCGGTGCGCTGAGAGCCCCTACGCACCCCGCCGACGACTCACCCCGATCCCACCGAGGAGCACCCATGGCCGGCCCCAGCCACGACCCGTCCCTGTACCGCGACCGCAACGTCGTCCCCGTGCGCCGCGCACTCGTCTCGGTGAGCGACAAGACCGACCTGCTGCGCCTGGCCGAAGCACTCGACGCCGCGGGCGTCGAGATCGTCTCCACCGGATCGACGGCCGCGACGATCCGAGACGCCGGCCACGCCGTGACCGACGTCGCCTCGGTCACCGGCTTTCCCGAGTCGCTCGGCGGCCGGGTGAAGACACTGCACCCCGGCGTGCACGCCGGCCTGCTGGCGGACCTCCGGCTCGAAGACCACGAGCAGCAGCTGTCGGAGCTCGGCATCCTTCCGTTCGAACTCGTGGTCGTGAATCTGTACCCGTTCGTCGAGACCGTGCGCTCGGGTGCGCAGGGCGACGACGTGGTCGAGCAGATCGACATCGGCGGACCCGCGATGGTGCGGGCATCCGCCAAGAACTTCGCGAACGTCGCGATCGTCGTCTCACCGGAGTCCTACCCGGCGATCATCGACGCGGTCGGCGCGGGCGGCACGACCCTCACCCAGCGGCGTGAGCTCGCGGCCCGTGCGTTCGCGCACACGTGCGAGTACGACCGGGCGGTCGCGACGTGGTTCGCCGAGCAGACCCTCGGTGAGGCCGACCTGCCTCAGCACCTCACGATCAAGGCCGAGCGCCTCGCGACGCTGCGCTACGGCGAGAACTCGCACCAGCGCGCGGCGATCTACACGCGCGTCGGCGGCCACGGCATCGCGCAGGCGACCCAGCTGCAGGGCAAGGAGATGTCGTACAACAACTACGTCGATGCGGATGCCGCGCTGCGCGCCGCCTTCGACATGGTCAAGCCCGCGGTCGCGATCATCAAGCATGCCAACCCGTGCGGCATCGCGGTCGCGGCGCCCAACGCGCTCGACCCGATCGCGAGCGCCCACCTGCGCGCGCACGAGTGCGACCCGGTCTCGGCGTTCGGCGGCGTGATCGCCGCCAACCGCATCGTGACCCTGAAAATGGCCGAGAACCTGCGCGACATCTTCACCGAGGTCATCGTCGCGCCCGACTTCGAGCCGGCCGCCCTCGAGGTGTTCGCGCTCAAGAAGAACCTCCGCGTGCTGCAGCTGCCGGTCGACTGGAAGCAGGAGCCCATGGACGTGCGGCTCGTCTCGGGCGGCGTGCTGCTGCAGGATGCCGACCGCTTCCCCGACGACATCGAATCCGTCGCGAAGGACTGGCAGCTGGTGTCGGGGGAGCGCCCCGACGACGAGGAGATGGCGAACCTCATCTTCGCCTGGAAGGCCTGCCGCGCCGTGAAGTCCAATGCCATCGTGCTGGCGAAGGGGTCGGCCACGGTAGGGATCGGCATGGGTCAGGTCAACCGCGTCGATTCGTGCCGGCTCGCCGTCGAGCGGGCCGGCAACCGTGCCGCCGGCTCGGTGGCGGCATCCGACGCGTTCTTCCCGTTCGCCGACGGCCCCCAGGTGCTGATCGACGCGGGCATCGCGACCATCGTGCAGCCCGGTGGCTCGGTGCGTGACGACGAGGTCATCGACGCCGCACGCAAGGCCGGGGTCACGATGTTCTTCACCGGGGAGCGGCACTTCTTCCACTGACCCGTTCCCCACCCGCGAGACAGGATAGGCGCCGCGAGACTGAGCGCGACGCACCCTGTCTCGCGGCGCCTATCCGGTCTCGCGGTCAGGGGAAGGTGGGCGGCCGTACTCCTCGAGCCAGCGCAGCCACACCTCGCTGAGCGTGGGGTAGGCCGGCACTGCGTGCCAGAGGCGGTCGATCGGCACCTCGCCCACGATCGCGACGGTCGCCGAGTGCAGCAGCTCGGCGACGTCGGCTCCGACGAAGGTCGCGCCGATCAGCACACGGCGGTCCTCGTCGACGATCGCCCGCGCCAGGCCCTCGTAGTGGTCGGCGTAGGTCGACGCGCCGGCGATCCAGGACAGGTCGTAGTCGAGCACGCGGATGCGGCGCCCCGCCGCCCGCGCCGCGGCTTCGGTGAGTCCGACCGAGGCCACCTCGGGGTCGGTGAAGGTCACCTGAGGCACGTGCTCGTGGTCGGCGGTCGCGACGTGCGCACCCCACGGCGCGTCGCTCACGGCGAGACGCTTCGCCCGGGCGGCGATCACGTCTCCGGCGGCGCGTGCCTGGTACTTGCCCTGGTGCGTGAGCAGCGCTCGGTTGTTGACGTCGCCGACCGCGTAGAGCCAGTCGGTGCCCTTCACCAGCAGGGTGTCATCGACCGCGAGCCACGCCCCGGGCTGGAAGCCGATGCTCTCGAGCCCGAGGTCGGTGGTGCGCGGTGTGCGTCCGATCGCGACGAGGACCTCTTCGGCGACCACCCGACCGCCGTCGGAGAGGGTGAGCACCGCGTTCTTCTCGGTGCGGTGGGCCGCGGTCGCCTCGACGCCCTTGCGCACCGACACCCCGAGCTTCTCGAGCGACGCCTCGACCAGCTCGGCCGCGAACGGCTCCATGTCCTCGAGCAGCTCGGTGCGCACCAGCAGCGTGACCTTGGTGCCGAAACCCGCGTAGGCCGTCGCCATCTCGGCCGCGACCACTCCGCCGCCGATCACGGCGAGCGACGCCGGTACCGACTTCGCACTCGTCGCATCGCGGCTGGTCCACGGCTCGATCTCGCGGAGCCCGGGGATATCGGGCAGAAGAGCGGCTGAACCCGTCGACACCACGACCGCGTGCCGCGCGACGAGATCGGTCACCGTGCCGTCCTCGGCGGTCACCCGCACGCGCTTGACGCCCGTGAACTCGGCATGGCCGCGGACCAGGTCGATGCCGGTCTTCTCGAGCCATCGCACCTGAGACGCGTCATCCCAGTCGTGGGTGATCACATCGCGGCGTCGCAGCACGCCGGTGACGTCGAGCTCGCCGGTGACCGCCTGCTTCGCGCCGTCGAGATCGCGCGCAGCCCGCAGGGCGGCGGCGCTGCGCAGCAGCCCCTTCGAGGGCATGCACGCCCAGTACGAGCATTCGCCGCCCACGAGTTCGGCCTCGACGATGACGGTGGTCATCCCGCCCTGCACGGTGCGATCGGCGACGTTCTCGCCGACGGCCCCGGCTCCGATCACGATGACGTCGTATTCGCGTTCGCTCATCCCTTCACGGTATCCGCTGCCGCGGGCGCGGGATCGGAACGCGCGAGAAACACCCGTCGCGGCGCTGGCGCGCGAGTACACCGGATGCCGGGATCGAACAAGGGGCTGGTGGTTCGGCGACCGAGAAGGCGGACTGGAACCAACCGGTTCTTGGACCCGCCCCCTTGGGTCACGCCACGAGGAGTTGCGATGATGCACGTCCCCCGTCCGCACGACGACGCCCCGCAGGGGACCACTCTGCGCGACGCTCCACGGCGGGAGACGGGCCGGTTGCCGTCGGTCTTCAGGCCCGCGCTCGCCGTTCTGGTCGCGGTCACCGTCTCCCTCGGCGGGGCCGTTGCCCCGGCATCCGCGACCCTCTTCGAGAGGACGACCGCACCTGCCGCTGTCGCGGCCGCACCGCTCACGAACCTGGCGCACCTCGACTTCCTGCTCGACGAGGCGACGCCGCCGGTCGACGTCGCCGGACACACGACCTACCGGCTCGCCGACGAGCCGACGCTCATCCTCCCGTGGACCTACGCCGACGCGCGGCCGGGCGGCACCTTCCAGCGAGTCGGCGGCGGCCCCCTCGACGCGGCGACCAACACATGGGGACAAGGGGCGTACAACGCCGACGACATCGCGCGTGCGGCCGTCGTGTACCTGCGGCACTGGACCCTGACCGGCGCCGAGACGAGCCGCGACAGCGCATACGAGCTGCTGCGATCGCTCGCGTACCTGCAGACGACCGACGGACCGAACGCGGGCAACGTCGTGCTGTGGATGCAGCCCGACGGCACCCTCAACCCGTCCGCCGAGCCCATCGAACTGCCCGACCCGTCGGATTCGGGACCCAGCTACTGGCTGGCCCGCACGATCTGGGCGCTCGGCGAGGGGTACGCCGCCTTCCAGGACGCCGACCCCGAGTTCGCAGCGTTCCTCGAGGACCGGCTCGCGCTCTCGGTCAGCGCACTGGACCGGCAGGTGCTGGTGAACTACGGCGAATGGGCCGAGTCCGACGGCATGCGCGTTCCGGCGTGGCTGATCGTCGACGGGGCGGATGCCTCGGCCGAAGCCGTGCTGGGCCTTGCCGCCCGCGTCGAGGCGCAGCCGGCCGACACGACATCACGCGAAGCGTTGCGCAAGCTCGCCGAGGGGATCGCGGCGATGTCGGCAGGATCCGTGCAGTCCTGGCCGTACGGCGCGGTGCTGCCGTGGGCGCAGTCGCGCAGCATGTGGCACGCCTGGGGTTCGCAGATGCCCGCGGCGCTGGCCGAGGCGTCGGTCGTGCTCGGGGATCCCGCGCTGGCGGAGCCGGCGATCATGGACGCCGCGGTCTTCACGCCGACCCTGCTCACCGCCGGCGGTCCGGACAACGGCTGGTTCCCCAGCCCGACCGACCGCGTGCAGATCGCCTACGGGGCGGACTCCCGCGTGCAGTCTCTGCTCGCCGTCGCCGACGCGACCGGATCCGCCGGGTTCGAGGCGCTGGCCGGAATGCAGGCCGCCTGGTTCTTCGGCGCGAACCGCGCGGGCGAGCCCATGTACGACCCCGCAACGGGCATCACCTTCGACGGTCTCCAGCCGGACGGCACGATCAACCGCAACAGCGGCGCCGAGAGTGCGATCCACGGGTTGCTGACGATGATCGCCCTCGACGCGCGGCCGGAACTGGCCGCGCGAGCCTCGTCGATCACCACGATCGCCGAGCGAGCGGGTCTCGAGGTCGTCGAAGCCGAAGCGGCCACGGATACGGACGGTACCGTCGCGACTCCCGAGGCATGGACGGGGGAGTCGTTGTGGTCGGGCAGCTCGCTGAGCCTGAGCGCAGGACAGCACGCGACCTTCGACATCGGCACCGCCGGCCAGCGTCGCTGGGTCGAGCCGGTCGTCTGGTCGGCGACCGAAGAGGGCAGCATTTCGCGCTGGACCTCCGACCGCCGCCCGCTCGGCACACTCGAGGAGTCGGCTCCGCCGCAGGGGATCTCGCCGACCTACGGCGTGCTCCTGCCGCACGCGCTGCAGCAGCCCGTCGTTTCGGGGCGCGACGGCGTCCGCGTGGATGTCGTGAGCGGAACGCTGCAGCTGGACACGCTGTTGGTGCGGCCGTTCGCCTCGCGTCTGGTGCTGACCGGAGATGCCGGCTCCACCGAGCTCGTGCACTCCAGCAGCCTGACGTCACAGGCGATCCGCGTCGGTCGCGACGGGCAGGCGACCACGGCCGTCGTGTACGACTCGTCGGGGTCCGAGGTGCGCACGTACGACCTGCGCGGCACGCGTCCTATCCCCGTGCCGAGCGGGGGCTTCGCGATCATCACCGGCTGAGCGACGTGCCGCCGGCCCGAGGGCCGGCGGCGCCGGGACCGCGGTGTCCGATTTCCGCCAGTCGGATGCCGCGAGGCGTGGCAGGCTGGGACACATGAGCACCCCGTCCATGTCGTTCGACGAGCGCTACGGCGTGATCCTGTCACGCGATCCGCGCTTCGACGGCCAATTCGTCACGGCGGTCAGTTCCACGGGAATCTACTGTCGGCCCAGCTGCCCCGCCCGCACACCCAAGCCCTCGAACGTGTCGTTCTTCGCCACGAGCGCCGCGGCGCACGAAGCCGGATACCGCGCATGCAAACGGTGCCTTCCTGAAGCCGCACCCGGTTCGCCCGAGTGGGATCTGCGCGGCGACACGACCGCCCGCGCGATGCGATTGATCGCGGACGGAGTGGTCGAGCGTGAGGGCGTGCCGGGCCTGGCGCGGCGCCTCGGCTACTCTCCGCGGCACCTGACCCGTCTGCTGACGGCCGAGCTCGGCGCGGGACCGCTCGCCCTGAGCAGGGCGCACCGGGCGCACACCGCGCGGATGCTGCTGGTCGGGACCGATCTGCCGGCCGCCGATGTCGCGTTCTCGGCCGGGTTCTCCAGCATCCGTCAGTTCAACGAGACGGTGCGCGAAGTGTTCGGCATGCCGCCGCTCGAGCTGCGCGCCCGCCGCCGGCGCGCTGTCGGCGGGTCACCCGAGAGCACGGATGCGCCCGGGGCGATCGACCTCGTGCTGCCGCACCGCGGGCCGTTCGATGCCGCCGGGCTGTTCGCCTGGATGCAGGCCCGCGCGATCAGCGGCGTCGAATCGGCGACCGCGACCTCCTTCGCTCGCACGCTGCACCTTGCCGGAGGACCGGCGTGGTTCGAGCTGCGCCTCGATGAGGTCGGACGCATCCGCCTGCGCGCGCGCCTCACGCATCTCGGCGACCTGTCGACGCTCGTGACGAGGGCGCGCCGCCTGTTCGACCTGGACGCCGATCCGATCGCGATCGACGACGCTCTGGCGCGGCACCCCGAGCTCGCTCCGCTCGTCGTGCGGGTTCCCGGCATCCGCGTGCCCGGCGCCGCCGACCCGCACGAGATGCTCATCCGCGCCATGGTCGGTCAGCAGATCACGGTGACGGCGGCGCGCACGGCGCTCACAGCGCTCGCTGAGGCGCTGGGGGAGCGGGTCGAGATCGGGCCCGAGCCTGCTCCCGAAAACCGGCTGTTCCCCACGATGGCCGCGATCGCCGATCGCGGGCACGAGGTGCTGCGCGGACCCGCCGCCCGCACGCGGGCGATCATCGGCGCGGCCGAAGCGCTCGCTGACGGAACGCTGCCGCTCGGCCCCGGCGACGAAGCTGCAGACCAGCGCGCCGCGCTGCTGGCCATGCCCGGCGTCGGACCGTGGACCGCCGACTACGTGCGCATGCGCGTGATCGGCGACACCGATGTCTTCCTGCCCGGAGACGTGGCCGTCCGCAGCGGTGCTGCCGCGGTCGGGCTCCCGGCCGAGGCGCGCGCGCTCGAGCAGTGGGCCGCACGCACCGCCCCGTGGCGCAGCTATCTGACCGCGCACCTGTGGCGCGCCGTGCCATCCCGACCGCCGCGTGCCGGCTCAGTCGTCGGATCGACCGTCGCCCTGCCACCACACCCGTCACCCGACATCACACCCGCACCACCGGTCCGACGACCGGGTATTGAGGAGGCTCCGAAATGACCGCCACCATCCAGACCATCGACACCCCCGACGGGGCCTTCACGATCGTCGCCGACGACCGGGGCCGCGTGCTCGCGTCGGGGTGGACCGCCGACGCCGACGCCGCGATCTCGCGGATCCACCCGCGGCTGCGTCCGCGGAGCGTGCGCGAGGCGTTGACGGATGCCGCGGCATCCGTCACCGCGTACTACGGCGGCGACATCTCGGCGATCGACGACGTCGTGGTCGCCCAGCAGGGGACCGAGATGCAGCTCGCCGGCTGGGCTGCGCTGCGCCGCATCGAGCCGGGTCAGCCGCTCTCGTACGCCGAGTTCGCCGCCGAGCTCGGGCAGCCGAGCGCCGTGCGCGCCGCCGCGTCGATCTGTGCACGCAACGCCCCGGCCCTGTTCGTCCCGTGCCACCGGGTGCTGCGTTCGGACGGGTCGCTCGGCGGCTTCGCCTGGGGGCTGGACGTCAAGCGCAGCCTGCTCTCGCGCGAAGCGGCTGCCTGACCGGCGCCGCTCGCGCCGAGAAGTCGCGGGAGAGCGGTTGCACGCGGGCGACGCGCGGGTTTAGGCTGGAGGGCTCTCGTCCGCGCGACCGCGGACACCCATCGAAGGAGGATGCCATGCACACGATCGCCGTTGCCGTCACGCCGGTCGCCGCCATCCTCCGCGACCCGTTCGGAACCCCCGGACTCCTCGGCTGAGCCGAGCCGGCCTGGGCATACGCCCGGCAATCCGCGCGTTCCGTTCGATCAGGCGTCACCGCCGCTCGCCGTGCCCGGCGACCCCTTCTCCACCTGCGCGACCCAATCCCACAAGGATCATGACTTCCACCGCTGCCCCGAAAGACGGCCACCCCTCCACGCTGAGAGCGCTCGCACGTCTCATCCCGTTCGCCAAGCCGGTCCTTCCGCGCCTGACGATGGGTGCCCTCAGCGCGCTCATCGCGAGCCTTCTCGCCCTGTCGATCCCGCTCGTGCTCGAGGTCATCGTGCGCGGGCCGATCAGCTCGGGCGACCCCACTCAGATCGTGCTGGGGCTCGCTCGCGATCCTCGTGCTCGGCCTGCTCGAGGCGCTCATGGTCTGGCTGCGCCGCTGGTTCGTGCTCGGGCCGGCCACCAAGGTCGAATACGACATCCGCAAGGGCTTCTACTCGCGCCTGCAGCGGCTTCCGGTCTCGTTCCACGACCGCTGGCAGTCCGGGCAGCTGCTCAGCCGCATGATGCAGGACATCAGCATGCTGCGCCGCTGGCTGGCGTTCGGCGTCGTGCTGCTCGTCGTCAACGTGCTGACGATCGTCGTCGGCACTCGTGCTGCTGTTCCGCTGGCACTGGCTGCTCGGCACGATCTTCCTGGTGTGCTCGGTGCCGCTCTGGTACACCGGCTACCGCTTCGAGAAGACCTACGGAACGCTCGCCCGGCAGAGCCAGGACCAGGCCGGCGACCTCGCCACCTCGGTCGAGGAGAGCGTGCACGGCATCCGCGTGCTCAAGGCCTTCGGCCGCGGCAAGCACGCCCTGCACAAGTTCACCGAGCAGGCCGAGATCGCTGCGTCAGACCGAGCTGCGCAAGGCGCGCGCGGTCGGGGTGATCTGGTTCTGGCTCGTGCTGCTGCCCGACATGGCCTTCGCGCTCTGCCTCGGCGCGGGCATCTACCTCGTGCAGCTCGGGCAGCTGCAGGTGGCCGAGCTCATCGCGTTCTTCGCGATGGCGACCGTGCTGCGCTGGCCGATGGAATCGATCGGCTTCCTGTTCTCGTTCACGCTCGACGCGCGCACGGCCACCGACCGCATCTTCGAGGTGTTCGACGAGGAGAACACGATCGTCGATCCCGCTGAACCGGCCACGATCGACCGGCCCCGCGGCGAGCTCGTGTTCGAGAACGTGCACTTCCGGTATCAGGATGCCGCCGCCGGCGAACGCGACCTGCTCGACGGTGTCGACCTCGTGCTGCGTCCCGGCGAGACCATGGCGCTGGTCGGTCTCACCGGCTCGGGCAAGACGACCCTCACGACGCTGCCCTCGCGCCTGTACGACGTGACCGGCGGGCGGGTGACCCTCGACGGCGTCGACGTGCGCGACCTCACGCTGCACGAGCTGCGCACGCACGTCGGCATGGCGTTCGAAGACGCGACGCTGTTCTCGCAGACCGTGCGCGACAACGTGCTGCTCGGCCGCGAAGACCTCGAGCCGGGCAGCCCCGAAGCCGAGGCCGTGATGCGCGAAGCGCTCGCAGGTCGCGCAGGCGGGCTTCGTCGACGACCTTCCGAACGGCGTCGACACGATCATCGGCGAAGAGGGCCTGTCGCTCTCGGGCGGTCAGCGTCAGCGTCTCGCGCTCGCGCGCGCCGTCGCGGCGCGGCCCGCGGTGCTCGTGCTCGATGACCCGCTGTCGGCGCTCGACGTCGACACCGAGGCGCTCGTCGAGGATGCGCTGCGCGAAGTGCTGCACGCCACCACGGCGCTGGTCGTGGCCCACCGGCCATCGACCGTGACGCTCGCCGACCGGGTCGCGCTGCTCGAAGCGGGCCGCATCACCGCGGTCGGCACGCACTCCGAGCTGCTGCGCGACAGCGACCACTACCGACACGTCATCTCGAGCCTCGAGGACGAGCAAGCCCGCATGCGGGAGAGGGAGGTGAACCTGTGAGCACGGCAACCGTCGAAGGAACCAGCGGTGAAGACCGCTCGGACTACACGCGCGACGAGAGCCGCAGCATCCGCCGTCGCTCGCTGCGCCTGCTCGGGTCGCTCGTCTCGCCGCTGCAGTGGCAGCTCGTGCTCGCCGCGGTCGTCCTGATCGTCTCGACCGCGCTGCGGGTGCTCGGCCCGGCGCTGATCGCGTACGGCATCAACACGGCGCTGCCGGCGGTCATCGACCAGATGAACTGGATGCCGACCATCGGCGTCGTCGCCGTGTACCTGCTCACCGCCCTCGGCGGTGCCGCGCTCATCGGCTGGTACGTCGTCGTGGCGGCGCGCCTGACACAGGCGGTCATGCTCGATCTGCGCAAGCGCATCTTCCTGCACACGCAGCGGCTGAGCCTGGAGTTCCACGAGTCGTACACGTCGGGCCGCATCATCTCGCGACAGACGAGCGACCTCGACACGATCCGCGAGCTGCTGGACGGCGGACTCAACGAGCTCGTCTCGGGCAGTGCTCTACGGCGGGTTCACGCTCATCGCGCTGCTGCTCCTGGACTGGCAGTCCGGCGTCATCCTCGTCGTGATGGGGCTGCCGCTGTACCTGCTCATGCGCTGGTTCTACACGCGCTCGCAGGTCGTCTACCGCGAGTCGCGCGTGGTCAGCGCGAAGGTCATCGTCAAGTTCGTCGAGACGATGACCGGCATCCGCGCGGTCAAGGCGTTCCGCAAGGAGGTGCGCAACGACGACGAGTTCGGCGCGCTCGCCAGCGACTACCGCGACGTCAACATGCGCTCGATCCGGCTGTTCGGAACCTTCGAGCCGGGCCTCATGGCTGTCGCATCGGTCACCGTCGCGCTCGTGCTGCTGTGGGGCGGCATCCGCGTCGTCGACGGCTCGATCCTCATCGGAACGCTCATCGCGGCGGTGCTGTACGTGCGCAACTTCTTCGCGCCGCTGCAGGAGGTCGCGTTCTTCCTGAACTCGTACCAGTCCGCGACGGCGGCGCTCGAGAAGGTGTCGGGCGTGCTCGAGGAGGAGCCGACGGTTCCCGATCCGGTCAAGCCGGTCGACCTGTGGGAGGCCCGCGGGTCACCTCCGCTTCGAGGACGTCGAGTTCGGCTACAGCAACGGCCGCACGATCCTGCCCGACTTCTCGCTCGACATCCCGGCGGGTGAGACGATCGCGCTGGTGGGCACGACCGGAGCGGGCAAGTCGACGCTCGCGAAGCTCGTGTCGCGGTTCTACGACCCGACACGCGGACGCGATCACGCTCGACGGCGTCGACCTGCGGAGCCTGCACCCGAAGGATCTTCGCCGCGCGATCGTCATGGTCACGCAGGAGGCCTATCTGTTCAGCGGAACGGTCGCCGACAACATCGCGCTCGGCAAGCCCGACGCGACGCTCGATGAGATCCGCGCGGCGGCGCGCGCGGTGGGGGCGGACGCCTTCATCGAACGCCTGCCGGACGGTTACGGCACCGACGTCAACAAGCGCGGCGGCCGCGTGTCGGCAGGTCAGCGCCAGCTGATCTCGTTCGCGCGGGCTTTCCTCGCGAACCCGGCGGTGCTGATCCTCGACGAGGCGACGGCTTCGCTCGACATCCCGAGCGAGCGCCAGATCCAGGACGCGCTGCAGACGCTGCTGGCCGACCGCACGGCGATCATCATCGCCCACCGCCTGTCGACGGTCGCGATCGCCGACCGGGTGCTCGTGATGGAGCACGGCCAGATCATCGAGGACGACTCACCCGACGCGCTGATCGGCGGCGACGGCCGCTTCGCCCGCCTGCACGCCGCGTGGCGGGAGTCGCTCGTCTGAGTCGGATCGACGGATGCCGCAGCCCGCGCCGATGCGCGGGTCGCGGCATCCGTCGTCTCCCTGCCTCATCGGAATCGGATCAGGTCGTCAGAATCGGATGCCGGGGGACTGGGCATCCGATTCTGCTGCGTCCGTCCGATTCCGGTGACGACAGCTACGCAGCAATGTGGGCTCTCGCGGCGATCGCCCGCGCGATGGCGCGCTCGACGGACGGCCAGTCATGCACGACCTGGCGCCGCGATCCGTCACCCAGTGCGCGATATCCATCGCCCGAGCGTGCGCCGGAGGCCGGCATCCGCGTACGTTCGCAACCGAAGCTGTGGACAGTCGGCGATCCGCCCGCGGTGCGGAGGAGTCGCCCCACTGATCAGAATCGGACGAACGCACCAGAATCGGATGCCGTCGTCCGGGCGATCCGAATCTGTTGGCCTCGTCCGACTCCGGTTTCTGAGGAAGCCGTACTTACAGGCGGATCTCGGCGATGACCTCGCCGTATTCGGTCTCGCTCACGGGCGTGAAGCCGACCCGGGTGAAGAACTTCTCGGGGCCGCCCTCGCCGGCCTCGTAGATCACGTCGACATGGTCGACTCCGCGCGTGCGCGCTTCGTCCAGGAGGCCCTCGACCGCGAACCGGCCGACGCCGCGTCCCTGGTCGTCGGCGTCGACGTTGATGCGCCAGAGCACCGAGCGGAAATGCTCTTCGGACGCCTCCGGATCGAAGTTCGCGCTCACGAATCCGACGACCTCGTTGGCGTCCAGCACGACGCGCTGCCAGGAGGTCTGCGGGTTGATCACGGTCGCCGCGATCCCGTAGCTGACCGGGGCGAGATACTGCTCCTGGCCGGGCTTGAGCGACATGTTGTTCACCGCGACGATCGTCGCCGCCGACAGTTCCACGAGTCTGAGCTCAGCCATGAGCACAGGCTAGCCGGAATCGCCCGATCCGCGAAGATCAGCGACGCTCTGCGACGGTACGCGCAGGCAGGAAGATATCTCGATGTCAAGATACTTTGGCGTTGCGATAGGCTGGAAACACCACCCGAACGGAGACAAAACCGGTGACTGATTCGACCATCATCTACACCCACACCGACGAGGCTCCGGCACTGGCGACAGCGTCTTTCCTCCCGATCGTGAAGGCCGTCACCGGCCAGGCAGGGGTGGACGTCGAGACGCGCGACATCTCGCTCGCAGGGCGCATCCTGGCCGCTTTTCCGCAGAAGCTGACGCCCGAGCAGCAGGTGGGCGACGCTCTGGCCGAGCTCGGTGGGCTTGCCACGCTTCCCGAGGCGAACATCATCAAGCTCCCGAACATCTCGGCGTCGATCCCGCAGCTCAAGGGCGCGATCGCCGAGCTGCAGGGCCAGGGCTTCGACATCCCGGACTACCCGGACGACGCGCAGACGCTCGAGGACAAGGACATCCGCGCCCGGTACGACCGCATCAAGGGCTCCGCGGTCAACCCCGTCCTGCGCGAGGGCAACAGCGACCGTCGCGCGCCGCTGTCGGTGAAGAACTACGCGCGCAAGCACCCGCACCGCAACAAGCCGTTCGCGGCGGGTTCGAAGACCCGGGTCGCGACGATGGGCCATGACGACTTCAAGTCGAACGAGAAGTCGGTCGTCATCGCGAGCGACGACGTCCTCACGATCCAGCACGTCGCCGAGGACGGCACCGTGACCCCGCTCAAGACCGGACTGAAGGTGCTGCCCGGCGAGATCATCGACGCGACGTTCCTGTCGGCTGCGGCCCTGGACGCCTTCCTCACCGAGACGCTCGAGGCCGCCAAGGCCGAGGATGTCCTGTACTCGGTGCACCTGAAGGCCACGATGATGAAGGTCAGCGACCCGATCATCTTCGGCCACGTCGTCAAGGCCTACTACGCGGACGTCTTCGACACCTACGGCGACGTGATCGCGAAAGAGGGCCTGACCGCCAACGACGGGCTCGGCGCGATCCTCGCAGGCCTCGACGGCATCGCGAACGGCGACCAGATCGCGGCGGCGTTCGCCGCGGCGAACGAGCGCGGCCCCCGCCTCTCGTACACGAACTCCGACAAGGGCCTGACGAACCTGCACGTGCCCTCCGACGTGATCGTGGACGCATCGATGCCCGCGCTCATCCGCAACGGCGGCAAGCTGTGGGGCGTCGACGGCGGCGAGGACGACACGCTCGCCGTCATCCCCGACTCCTCCTACGCCGGTGTGTTCCAGACCGTCATCGACGACGTGAACGCGCACGGCCCGCTCGACCCGGCCACGATCGGATCGGTCCCCAACGTCGGCCTCATGGCGCAGGCCGCCGAGGAGTACGGCAGTCACGACAAGACCTTCGAGATCGAATCGCCTGGTGTGGTGCAGGTGCTCGACGGGGCCGGCGAGGTGCTCATCGAGCACCGCGTGCAGCCGGGCGACATCTGGCGCGCCACCCAGACGAAGGACGTCGCGATCCGCGACTGGGTCAAGCTGGCCGTCACCCGCGCCCGCGCGAGTGGAGCGCCCGCCGTGTTCTGGCTCGACGAGCAGCGCTCGCACGACGCCGCGCTCATCGCGAAGGTGAGGACCTACCTCGCCGAGCACGACACCGAGGGCCTCACGATCGAGATCCTCGCGCCGGCCGCCGCCACCCAGTACTCCCTCGACCGGCTGCGCAAGGGTGAGGACACCATCTCGGTGACCGGCAACGTGCTGCGCGACTACAACACCGACCTGTTCCCGATCCTCGAGGTCGGCACATCGGCGAAGATGCTCAGCATCGTGCCGCTGCTGGCGGGCGGCGGGCTGTTCGAGACCGGTGCGGGCGGATCGGCTCCGAAGCACGTCCAGCAGCTCGTCGAGCAGGACTACCTGCGCTGGGACTCGCTCGGAGAGTTCTTCGCCCTGGCCGCGTCGCTCGAGCACCTCGCGAACTTCACCGGCAACGTCAAGGCGCAGGTGCTGGCCGACACGCTGGATGCCGCCACCGGCACGTTCCTCGAGAACGACAAGTCTCCCGGCCGGGCGCTCGGCACGATCGACAACCGCGGCAGCCACTTCTACCTCGCGCTGTACTGGGCACAGGAACTCGCGGGCCAGGAGGCCGACCCCGAGCTGGCGGCGATCTTCGCACCGGTCGCGGAGTCGCTCGCCGCGAGGGAGCAGCAGATCGTCGCCGAACTGCTCGCCGTGCAGGGCTCACCCGTCGAGATCGGCGGCTACTACCACCCCGACGAGAAGCTCGTCGAGGCCGTCATGCGTCCGTCGCAGACCCTCAACGAGATCGTCGACAACATCTGACGGCCGACACACAGAAGCGGGGCGGATGCTGCAGCATCCGCCCCGCTTCTGTGTGTCGTCCTCGAGCTTCAGTAGTGCACCGACACCTCGGTGCCCATCGGCGCCCAGGTGTAGACGAACGCGGCGGCATCGACCGGCATGTTGATGCAGCCGTGGCTCATCTGGTTGCCGAAGTTGTTGTGCCAGTATGCGCCGTGCAGGGCCTCGTCGCCGTTGTAGTACATGACCCACGGCACGTTCTCGGTGTAGTAGTTGGGGGCCTTCGTGAGGTCGGGGTTGCCCATGTTCTGCGTCTCGAGCTTGGCGCGGATGCGGAAGTTTCCCGTGCTGGAGTTGAAGCCGTCCGTGCCTGACGAGATGTACCAGGACTCCACGACCTGCTCGTTCTCGAACAGGTAGGTCCGCTGCTCGCTGAGGTTGACCTCGACGCGACGGAACAGGGTGGTGATGACCGGAGCGACCTCGGTGACCGGCAGCGCGAACGCGGCGTTGCCGCCCGACAGCTGCGCGGCGAAGTCCGCGGCGACGTTCGAGGTGTCGCCGAGCTCGCGACCCGACACGCCTGCCGTGATCTCGCGCAGCACCTCACCGCCGGAGTCGGTGATGACCGTGCCGTCTGGCGGCCGCACGGTTGACCGCGGGAGCCAGCGCGTCGACGACGGGCTGGATCGCGGCCGCGTCGGCCGAGATCTCGAACGTGCCGTCGGCGGTGGGTTCGACCGTGATCCACGATGCCGCGACCGCGCGATCGATCGGAACGGTGCGCTCGGTGCCGACGTAGAAGCCGGCCGTGTCGAGCATGCTGTTCAGAGACGCGACGCTCGTGTCGGCGGCGGCGGTCGAGGTCACCGCGGGAACCTCGACGGGGGTCGCATCGACCTCGACCCGGGTCTCTCCGTCGGCCAGTGCGGCCTGGAGGGCGAGCCGTACTGCCTCGACGTCGACGCCGGCGCCCGGCATGTCGGGGGTCACGGCGATAGGTCGCCGTCGCGGCGTCGAACGCGATCGTGGCGTCGACGGGCTCGACGAACAGGTCGGGTGCGGCCTCGCGGAGGGCCGCGGTCGCCGCGGCCGCGTCGATCCGCACGGCGGCGCTCGTGGGATCGGCGAACCATGTCGTGATGTTCCACATCGGGCGCTCGCTGAACGCGCGATCGACCAGGGCCGCGCGTCGAGGGAGGCGCCGAGTTCCGCGCCCGTGACCTCGGGCTCGCCCTCTGCGCCCACGAGCACGACCGTCGTCTCGGCGAGCTGCCTCTGCACGGCATCCGCCGCCGCACCGGGCGTCAGTCCGCCGACCGGCACACCCGCGACGGAGGTTCCGGGTGCGATGAGCACGAGCGACGACGCCACCAGGGCGACGACGGCGATGCCGGCCGGGATGCCGATCCACAGCGCCAGATGGCGCTTGCGGGGCGCAGGCTCGGGCGGCGCCCAGGCGAGCGTGGGGGTGTTTCCGTCGCCGTCGACGCGGAGCCGTGGCATCGTCGATCGGCACCTCGTCGGCGCCGGGCCTGGTGACCAGATCCGTCATGCCCTCACCCCCCGGCTGTCAACACGTCCCTCAATGGTACGGGACGTATATTCCAGATCGGGCAACGGAAGCATCACGGATGCCGCAAGATATGTCGCCGGTCAGGCGGAGCAGACCTCTTGGAAGGCTTCGCTCGTGGCCCGGAACTGCTCGCCGAGCTGGGAAAGCTCATCGACCTTGGTCACGTCACCCTGCACGACCGCGTCCATGACCTCCGCCACCTGCGAGAACATGTCCTGAACGGACGGCAGCAGCGCGGCCACCTCGTCGTTCGTGATCTGCGCGGCGGCATCGGAAAGTTCGGCGGCCGCCGAGCGCATGGCCTCGACCACCGCGGCGGGGTCGGCCGTAGCGATGGTCTCGAACTCCGCGGTGGCGTCCTGGACGCTCTGCGCGATGAGCGCGCAGGCATCGGCGGTCGACTGCCCTTCGTCACCCGGCTGGTCGGAACTGCGCGACGTGGGGCTGCTCGACCGGACCCGCGGGGGAGCCGGTGCACGCCGTCAGACCGAGAAGTGCAGTGACGGCGATAGCGGCGGCGGCGAGTTTGCGTGACACGTCATCCAGTTTATGTAACGGTTTTGTAAACACCCCGTTCAAATTGCCGCCAGGGGTTGCGGGATGATTGTTCGTAAGGTGTACTAACAAACATGTCTGCATCGGAAGCGCAGCGCGGCTCTTCCACACTCGAGCCGCCGCACCCCCACGGAACCGCGAACGGTCGCACGTTCGGACCCGGTCGTGCGCTGCGCCAGGGCGCCAAAGTGCTGCCCGAGCACGCCCGCGGACACAACCGCTCGCTGCTGCTGCAGACCCTCTTCCACCAGGGCGCGATGAGCCGCGCAGACCTGAGCCGTGAGACCGGCCTGACCCGCGTCACGATCTCGGATCTCATCGCCGAGCTGATGGCCGACGGCTTCGTCGCCGAAATGGGCGTCCGTGAGGCATCGGGTCCCGGAAAGCCCGCGATCCTGGTCGACCTCGATCGTGCCGGTCACCGAATCGTCGGGATCGACCTGTCGGGCAGCGACGTGTTCATCGGCGCCGTGCTCACCCTGGACGGCGACATCGTGGCCCGGCGGGAAGTGCCTGTCGTCACCGACGGTGACGTGGTCGCCGCGGTCGTCGCACTCGCTCGCGATCTGGTCGGCGACGCCCACGCCCCGGTTCTGGGCATCGGTGTCGGCACGCCCGGCATCGTGAACGACAACGGCGTGATCCTCAGCGCCCCGAACCTGCGATGGGCTGGATTCGACCTGCAGACCGCGCTCGAAACCGCACTCGGTCTGCCCGTGCTCGTCGCCAATGACGCGAACGCGGCCGTCCTGGCCGAGTACACGTTCGGCGGCTCGGGCGATGACGTGCTGCTGGTCAAGGTCGGCCGCGGTGTCGGCTCCGGACTCCTCGCCTCGGGGCAGCCCATGCGCGGGGCGCACTTCGCGGCCGGTGAGATCGGACACGTCACGGTCGGCACCGACGGCGGACCGGTCTGCGTGTGCGGCAAGGTCGGATGCCTCGAGGCTTGGCTCGCCGTACCGGCGCTGACAGCACGGCTGGCCGCGGCATCCGACGACGACGAGCGTGTCGGCATCCTGCGCGACGCGGGGGAGCGGCTCGGCATCGCGCTCGCCCCCATCGTCGGCGTGCTGGACGTGTCGGAGATCGTGCTCTCCGGCCCCCCTGAACTTCTCGACGGTCCCCTCGCGCAAGCGACCGTCGAGACACTCCGTGCACGGACGCTCGCCGAGTTCCACGACGGCGTCCGCGTACGCATGACGGAGCAAGGCCAGGACATCGTCCTGCGCGGAGCCGCCGTCATGGTCCTCTCCGGACAACTCGGAGTGTCCTGACACCCCGAGAGAACCACCCCTCGCCCCCGCACACGCCGGGCACCCCCGAAAAGATCCCCCCGGACAGGTCACCCGGCCCCCGGAAACCCACCAAGAGAAACACGAAGGAAGACACCATGAACAAGAAGCTCGGAGCCCTCGCGCTCGTCGGCGCTTCGGCTGTCGTGCTCGCCGGCTGCGCAGGTGGCAGCGGCGGCGCCCCCAGCGAGGCAGAGACCGGCGACCTGACGGTGTGGCTGGTCGGCGCGGACACCCCGCAGACCGCCCGCGACTACCTCAAGGAGACGTTCGAGGACGAGAACGAAGGCTGGACCCTCACTGTCGAGGAGAAGACCTGGGCCGACGTCTCCGACACCTACACCGCCGCCCTGTCGTCCAACGACTCGCCCGATGTGGTCGAGGTCGGCAACACGCAGGCACTCGGCTTCGCCGACGCCGGCCTGTTCCTCGACATCTCGGACATCCAGGAGGACCTCGGCGGCGACGACCTGCTCGCGGGCCTGGTGGATGCCGGTACCTACGACGGCGCGCTGTATGCGGCCCCGTACTACGCGGGTGGACGCATCGTGTTCTATACCCCGCAGATCGTGGGCGACACGCTCCCGACGACGCTCGACGAGTACGTCGCGCAGGGCATCGCCCTGAAGACCGACACCGTCTCGGGCATCTACGCCCCGGGCAAGGACTGGTACAACGCCCTTCCCTACGTGTGGGCGCACGGCGGCGAGATCGCCGTCCAGGACGGCGACGAGTGGGACGCGCAGTTCTCCAGCGATGAGAGCCTCGAAGGCCTCGAGCAGCTGCAGGACGTCTACCTGAACGCGTCGGTCGCCCCGGTGGACGGCAACGAGCGTCTCGGCAACATCGACTTCTGCGCCGGCGAGGTCGGATTCCTCTCCAGCCCGGCCTGGGCTGCGGGAAACATCACCGGTGACTGGCCGTGGGGCGACGAAGCAGCCGGCGAAGAGGTCTCGGAGGGCTGCCCCGACACCTACGGCAAGGACCTCGGCGCGTACGCGCTCCCCGGCCTGAAGGCCGGCGAGACCGCTCCGATCTTCGCGGGTGGCTCCAACATCGCGGTGGCGACCAAGAGCGACTCGCCCGACAAGGCGAAGGCCGCGCTCACGATCATGCTGTCGGAGGGCTACCAGAAGCTTCTCGCCGAGCAGGGTCTGACCCCGGGAATCAAGTCGGCGGCGCAGTTCCTGCCCGACACCCCGATCGCCAAGGCGCAGGCCGAGGCGCTCGCGAACTCGAAGTTCACCCCGACCAGCCCGAACTGGGCCGAGGTCGAAGCCGCGCAGATCATCCCCGACGCGCTCGTCAAGATCGCGCAGGGCGGCGACGTCGCGGCGATCGCGGCCGAGCTCGACACGGCCATCGAGTCGATCCTCAACAAGTAGTACACCTGGAGGGGTCCGGGTCACGCGCCTGGGCCCCTCCGGCTTGCCCGCCCCGACACTCAGAGAGGAGACGACATGAGCGACACCGCCACGGCTGCGCGACCCACCGAGCGCCGCCCCGCTGACCGCCCGCCCGTCTCACGCGAACGCCGGCGCGCGCGCCGCGAGGCCCGCGGCGCCTGGACGCTGCTCGGTCCGTCGCTGATCATCCTCGGCGTGATGGTCGGGTACCCGGCCGTGCTCATGGTGATCCAGTCGTTCACCGACTACACCGTCAAGAACAAGGTGCAGGGCACGCTGCCGAACTTCGTCTGGTTCGAGAACTACATCGCCCTGTTCTCCGAGTCGGACTTCCCGGCCGTGCTCATGCGCAGCCTCGGCCTCATGGTCGTACTGACGATCCTGAACATGTTCCTCGGCATCCTGGTCGCCGTCCTGATGACGCGGCTCAGCCGGTCGTGGCGCGTCCTCGTCTCGGTCGGCCTGCTGCTGGCCTGGGCGATGCCGCCGCTGACGGCGACGGTCGTGTGGGGCTGGATCTTCGACACGCAGTACGGCGTCGTCAACTGGGCGCTGAACACCCTCACCGGAACGAGCGACTGGACGAACCACTCGTGGCTGCTCAATCCCTGGTCGTTCTTCTTCGTGCTCACGATCATCATCGTGTGGCAGTCGGTGCCGTTCGTCGCCTTCACGACCTACGCCGCGCTCGGCCAGGTGCCCGGCGAAGTGCTCGAGGCGGCATCGCTCGACGGCGCGACGGGCCTCAAGCGCTTCGGCCTCATCGTCTTCCCCTACCTGCGCAGCGTGCTCACCGTCGTCCTGGTGCTGCAGATCATCTGGAACCTGCGCATCTTCACCCAGGTGTACGCCCTGCAGAGTCGAGGCGGAATCGCCGCCGAGACCAACGTGCTGGGAACGTATCTGTTCCGCCAGGGCATCGGCGAGTTCGGCACCACCGCGGCGATCGGCGTCGTCATGGTCGTCCTGCTGCTCACCCTGTCGTGGGGCTACGTCCGCAGCACACTCAAGGAGGAGGAGCTGTGAGCACCCAGATCAACGCGGGAACCCAGCTCGGCACCATCGGCGTCGACGAGGTCCTCGGCGAGGGCGGCGAGCCGAACGCGCCCAAGCGGCGCTCGATCGAAGCGCGCCGCCCCTCCGCCCGGCGCGTCGGCACCCGGGCGCTGCTGAACATCGCGGCGGCCATCGTCTTCGTGATGTCGGTGTTCCCCGTCTACTGGATGGTGAACATGTCGTTCACCCCGAACGCGCAGATCATCAGCCGCGACCCCAGCTTCTTCCCATGGTCGTTCACCCTGCAGAACTACGTGACGGCGTGGACGCGTGAGGCCGCGCAGGGTCAGACCGACTTCCCGCACGCCCTCGCCACATCGGTCACCGTGACGCTCGGGGTGCTCGTCGCGACGCTGCTGTTCGCGTTCCTCGCCTCGATCGCCGTCGCGCGCTTCCACTTCAAAGGGCGCCGTGCGTTCATCGTGTCGGTGCTGATCGTGCAGATGATCCCGGGCGAAGCGATGATGTTCACGATCTACGGGATGATCGACGATTGGCGACTGATCAACACCCTGCTCGGCCTCGGCATCGTGTACCTGGCGAGCGTGATCCCCTTCACGATCTGGACATTGCGCGGATTCGTGGCCGGCGTCCCGGCGGACCTCGAAGAAGCCGCCATGATCGATGGGTGCACGAAGTCGCAGGCGTTCTGGAAGGTCACCTTCCCGCTCCTGGCGCCTGGCCTGGTCGCGACCGGAATCTTCGCCTTCATCCAGTCGTGGAACGAGTTCACGATGGCCCTCCTGCTGATGAAGGGCTACAACCTGACGCTGCCGACCTGGCTGAACGCCTTCCAGTCGTCATCGGTGTCGGGTTCGGTCAACTGGGGCGCGGTCATGGCCGGGTCCACCCTGATCGCTATCCCGGTGGTCATCTTCTTCCTGATCGTCCAGGGTCGCATGACCGGCGGTCTCGTCGCAGGGGCGGTCAAGGGCTGATGCGCGGCTGCACCGACACCGCCTCCCGCGGGGAGGCCGGGCGATGAGGGTCGGGCTCGACATCGGAGGAACGAAGACGGATGCCGTCGCCGTCGACTCCGCGGGCGCGATCGTCGCGCGCGTGCGACTCGCCACCGGCTGGGGAGCGGATGCCGTCGTTCGGACGGTCCTCGAGGCCGTGCGCCTGCTCGGTGACGACGTCGAAGAGCCCATCGATTCGGTGGGCATCGGCATCCCCGGGCAGGTCGAGCCGGGAACAGCGCGCGTCGTGCACGCGGTGAACCTCGGCGTCGAAGAGCTCGACCTCGCTGCCGCGGTCGGCCGGCGCTCGGCGTACCGGTGCGCGTCGAGAACGACGTGAACGCCGCCGCATTCGGCGCCTTCGCGCTGCGCTCGGCCGGCGCGCACGGATCGCGCTCGATGGCCTACCTGAACCTCGGCACCGGCATCGCCGCCGGCATCGTCGCCGACGGCGAGCTGTGGCGCGGTGCACGCGGCACGGCGGGCGAGGTCGGCCACATCTCGATCGACCCGAACGGCCCACTGTGCCGTTGCGGGCAGCACGGGTGCATCGAAGCGCTCGCCGGCGGGGGAGCCATCGCGGAGCGATGGGGCCGCGCCGTCGCGCTCCCGCGTCCGCGACGTGTTCGACGCCGCCGACGCGGGCGATCCGCTCGCGCGCGAATTGCGTTCCGGCCTGGCCCGCGGCGTCGCGGCGGCCGTCCGGGTGCTCGTGCTGACCGCCGATGTCGACGTGGTCGTCCTGGGCGGCGGCGTCACTGCGCTCGGCTCGCGGCTCATGGCCGACGTCTCCGATGAGCTCGCTGCCAGCGCGGAGGCCTCGCCCTTCATGCGCTCGCTGCGGCTCGAGCGGCGCGTCGAGCTGCTGCCGGCGGGGTCGCCCGCCGCGGCGCTCGGGGCCGCCCTGATCGGCGCCGAACGCGATCAAGGCGCGCTGACCCGTGGCTGAGATCGTCATCGTCGCCGATGCCGCGGCGGCCGGCGCGATCGTCGCCGACGAGATCGCCCGGCTCGTGCGCGCGAATCCGGAGGCGGTGCTCGGGCTTGCGACCGGCTCCACCCCGGTCCCGGTCTACGCGGCGCTGCCCTCGCGGCTGGCCGGCGTCGACGTGTCGCGCGTGCGCGGTTTCGCGCTCGACGAGTACGTCGGCCTCGACCCGGCGCACCCCGAGAGCTACCGCTCCGTCATCACGCGCGAAGTCGTCGAGCCGCTCGGGCTCGACCCAGCGCGCGTGCGTCGTGCCCGAACGGCTCGCTCGAGGGCATCGAGCACGCCGGGGAGGACTACGAGCGCGAGCTCGCCGAGGCGGGCGGCGTCGACCTGCAGATCCTCGGCATCGGCACGGACGGTCACATCGGCTTCAACGAGCCCGGCTCGTCGTTCGCATCGCGACCCGCGTCAAGACGCTCACCCGGCAGACCCGCCAAGACAACGCGCGGTTCTTCGACTCGATCGACGACGTCCCGCGGCACTGCATCACCCAGGGCCTGGGCACGATCCTGCGCGCCCGGCACCTCGTGCTCCTCGCGTTCGGCAAGGGCAAGGCAGAGGCGGTCGCCGGCGCGGTCGAGGGTCCGGTGACGGCATCCCTCCCGGCATCCGCGATTCAGCTGCATCCGCACGCGACCGTCGTCATCGACGAGGCGGCGGCATCCGACCTGCGCTTCGGCGAGTACTACCGCTACACGTTCGCGAACAAGCCCGACTGGCAGGGGCTGTAGCGATCCGACGGCCACGCGAGGCCATTCACCGCAGTTCCCTGCAAATCGCGCACCTCTTGCTGCGGCGGATGCAGGCAACTGCGTCGGATGCGGCCCGCGGATGCCGGGCCGAACGCGCCGACGCCCCCGCGGCGCACGTATCGTCGAGGGCTTCCGGATGACCTGCTCGCCCTGCTGCGCGCCAAGAGCACGTGCTACATCGCGACGCTGATGAAGGACGGGTCGCCGCAGCTGACGCAGGTGTGGGTCGATACCGACGGCGAGCACGTGATCGTCAACAGCGTCGACACGCATCTGAAGGTGCGCAACCTGCGCCGCGATCCGCGGGTCGCCGTGACGATCAGCGACCCCGCGCACCCGGGCGGCTTCTACCAGGTGCGCGGCCGTGCGATCAGCATCACCGAGGAGGGCGGCCCCGAGCACATCGAGATGATGGCGCAGAAGTACACGGGCGGCTCGTACCCCTGGTACGGCGGCCGCGATCAGGTGCGCGTGGTCATCACGATCGAGGCCGACAAGGTCAGCAGCACAGGACGCTGAGCCCGGGTCTCCGGGCCGGAGTGCACAGAAGCGGGCGCCGCGCGTGACACGCCGTGCGCGGCATCGCTCCACGCGGCGTGTCGGTCGCGATCCTCGCGGTTGTGCGCGCGGCGGTCAGGGCCAGGCGATCGCGAGCAGGTGGTCGAGGCTCAACGGCGCGAGGGCCATGGCCGCGACATCGCCCGGGGTGATCCACCGCAGTTCGGCGATCTCGGCCCGTGCCGCGACCGCGCCCGGCTCGGCAGTGGTGCGGAACGCCGCGGCGATGACGCGGTGACCCGGTTCGTTGGCCGCGGCGGACTCGAACGTGCCGAGCGGCTCGAGCGCTTCCGGTGCGACGACGAGACCGATCTCCTCGTGAAGCTCGCGTGAGAGCGCCTCGGCGGCGCTCTCACCCGCCTCGGGCTTGCCGCCCGGCTGCATGAACACCGAGGTGCCGTGCTTGCGCACGACGAGCACACGGCCGGCGGCATCCGTGATCACGGCGGCGCTGACGAAGATCTGCGGCGCGGTCATCGTTCAGTCACGGCGCGAAGACCTTGCCGGGGTTCAGGATGCCGGCGGGGTCGAACACGCGCGTGATCTGGCGCTGCAGCTCCCACTGATCCTCGCCCAGCTCGTCCACGAGCCAGCGTCGCTTGAGCACGCCGATGCCGTGCTCGCCGGTGAGGGTGCCGCCGAGTCGAAGCGCCGCGCGGAACAGGTCGTCGGCGGCGGCCCAGATGTGGTCGGGCACCTCGACGACGCCGCCGTCATCGGGTACGGCGTCGAAGATGAAGTTCGGGTGCAGGTTGCCGTCGCCCGCGTGCGCGACGGTCGGGATCACGACTCCGTGCTCGCGCTCGACGCGCGCGATCTCGTCGAACATCGCCGGCAGATGCGCTACGCGGAACCGACACATCCTCGATGAGCGTCGTGCCCGAGGGTCTCCATCGCGGGGTGCATCGACCGCCGGATCGCGAGCAGCCGCTCGCCCTCTTCGCGATCGTGCGACACAGCGACCGTGCCGCCCGCAGGCGCGCAGCACGGCGGCGATCGCCTCCGCTTCGGCGACCGCGGCGGCGCCGTCGGTCTGGATCGTGAGCTGGGCGGCGCCCGGCGTCGGCGCGTCGAGGTGCAGCAGGGCGTGAACGGCTGCGAGGGATGCCGCATCCATCAGTTCCATGATCGCCGGCTGTGCGCCCGACGCGGTGACCGCGGCGGAGGCCTCTGCGGCCGTCCGCACGTCGGGGAACGTTGCCGCGACGGTGCATACCTCTCCGGGAATGAGTCGGCGCAGCTTGAGGGTGGCGCCGACGACGACTCCCAGGGTGCCCTCGGAGCCGATGACGAGCGACGTGAGATCCAGCCCGGTGACGCCCTTCACGGTGCGGTGCCCGAGCTCGAAGCAGACGGCCGTCGGCGAGCACGAGGTCGACGCCGAGCACCGCATCGCGCACGACGCCGTACTTCGCGCACAGCAGGCCGCCCGCCCCGGTCGCGATGTTGCCGCCGACCGTGGAGATGTCGCGACTGGCGGGGTCGGGCGCCCACCACAGCGCCGTATTCGGCCAGTGCGGCATTGAGGTCGCCGTTCAGGATGCCGGGCTCGACCACCGCGAGCAGGTCATCGGGCCGCACCTCGAGGATGCGGTCCATGCCGCGCATCGACAGGGCGATCTCGCCGGCCCCGGCGTTGGCGCCGCCCGCCAGTCCGGTGCCGGCGCCGCGCGTGACGACGGGCGTGCCGGTCGCGCTCGCGATGCGGAGCGTCTCCTGCACGTCGGCGACGGATGCGGCGTGCACGACCGCCAGAGGGCTGCCGGATGCCGCGTGCCCCGACTTGTCGGCCCGGGCGTCGTGCCGCGCCGCCTCCGTCGTGTCGACGCGATCACCGAGAGCGGCGCGCAGCAGCGCGAGGACCTCGACGGGGTCGCTCACGCGAAGCGGCGGCGCCTGATTCGGTTCGCTCACGCGAAGCGGCGGCGCCTGATTCGGTTCGCTCACGCGAAGCGGCGGCGGCCGGCCAGCACGCCCGCGGTCACGGCCACGACGGCGAACACGAGGCCCACCCAGGTGAGCCCCATGCTCCACCACGCCAGGGTCGCCGAGACGTAGACGAGGAGCTCGACCACAGCGCGGACGAACGGGTGCACCGCGAGCACCGCGCGGGGCGAGACGAACAGCGCCCAGACGAGGATCGCGACGCACCGGTGCGCCGATCCCGACGACGATGTTCCAGGGGAACGGCCACATCGCGAAGCCCCAGATCGCCAGAGTCACGAACGCGAAGATCTCGCACACGAAGGCGAGCACATCGACGGCCGACAGCGGGGCTCGCATGCCGGGCTCAGGCGGCGCCGTGGGCGTCACGCGTGGGGTGTCGGACATGGCTCCATTCTACGGCCGGGCTCAGGATCCGACGCCGGCCGTCCACACGGCCGCCACTTCGAGCTCCTCCGTCAGCAGCACGGCATCCGCCATCGCGCCCACGGCGAGCGAGCCCAGGTCATCGCCTCGACCGATTGCGCGCGCGGGTGTCGACGTGAGTGCGCGCACGGCCTCGGCGAGCGGCACCCCGGCGGCCACGGAGCGGCGCAGCGCAGTATCCTGCGTCAGCGTCGAACCGGCGATCGCACCGTCCACCACCAGCCGGGCCACGCCGTCTTCGACGTCGACGGCCAGGGAGCCGAGCTCGTAGTGACCGTCTCCATGACCGGTGGCCGCCATCGCATCGGTCACGAGCGCGATGCGGCCGGGCGCTGCGGCGAACGCGATGCGGACGATCTCGGGATGCAGGTGCACGCCGTCGGCGATCACCTCGATCGTCACGCGCGGGTCAGCCGCCGCCGCGGCCACCGGCCCCGGGTCGCGGTGGTGCAGGCCGGGCATCGCGTTGAAGGCGTGCGTGAGGATCGTGGCGCCCGCGTCGAACGCCGCTTCGGTCTCGGCGATGTTCGCGCCGGTGTGTCCGACGGCCGCGGCCGCTCCGGCCGCCACGACCAGCCTGATCGCGTGCAGCGCACCGGGCAGTTCGGGCGCCAGCGTCACCTGGCGGATGGTTCCGCGCCCCGCCTCGAGCAGGCGCTCGACCGCGGCCGGCTCCGGCGCGCGCAGCAGCGTCAGATCGTGCGCGCCCTTGTGATCCGGGTCGAGGAACGGTCCCTCGAGGTGCGAGCCGAGGATGTCGGCGTCGGTGGCGGTGAGGTCGGCGACCATCGCGGCCCGCCGCTCGAGGGTGTCCAACGGCGCGGTCACGAGCGAGATCACCGCTCGCGTCGTGCCGTGCGCGCGGTGCAGCGCGCGCGCCGCGCGGATCGCCTCGGGCCCGTCGTCGTAGGACTCGCCCGCCCCGCCGTGACCGTGGATGTCGATGAAGCCGGGGGTGAGGATCGCCCCGTCGCCCGCAGCCTCGCTCCCGTCGACGATCGCGTCGTGCGGCTCGGCGAACCGGCGCCAGCTCTCGCCGATGCCGGTCGCGGCGACCCGGCCCTGGTCGAAGCGCACCCACGCGTCCTCGACCTTGCGTCCGGCATCCACCAGCCGCACCGAGTGGATGCAGGTGCTCACCGCGCCGCCCAGGGGATCTCGGCCGAGGGGTGGAAGCCGGATGCCGAGCCTCGACCACAGCGGGCCCAGCGCCCCGACCCTGGAGCGGAACGAATCCCACGTACGCAGGTCGCTGTCGAAGGGAGCCGGCGACCAGGCCGCCTCGGCGGCGGCGGCGATGCGGGGGAACGCCATCTGGTCGATGTCGTCGAGCGTGCGGATCGTCTCGGTCCACATCGGCGCCTCGACGCCGAGGATGTCGGCATCCGTCACCCCGTCGATCACCGCGGCGGGCTCCCACGAATACGCGCGCTCCACGCTGGTCGGCCCGTTCGCCCACGTCAACCCGAGCGGACTGTCGACGTCGTACTTCATGTCGAGGTACACGGCATCGGCGGGGGAGAGGATCACGCCGGAGTCGTTGCGCACGAAGGCGCGCGCCTTCTCGTCCATGCCGTCGGTCGGGGTCGTGAAGCCCCAGTACTGCCCGACCGTGCTCGGGTCGATGTTCGCCGCGGCACCCGCTTCGTGCCAGGTGATGGGAGTCTTGCCGAGGTCGGCGACGATCTCGGTCGCACGCTCCATGAACACCGCGAAGTCGGCGGGCTCTGTGCCGAGGGCCTCGTCGCCGCCGATGTGCAGGTACGGTCCCGGCGTCATCGCCGCGAGCTCGCCCGCCACATCGGCCACGAAGTCGTACGTGTTCTGGTCGTGGATCTTCAGTGACGAGAAGCCGACGCCCATGCCCGTATAGGGCTCGCCGGCGGTCGGCACCGCGCCGCCGTGCGACTGCACGATCTCGACGATGTGCGCGGAGAGCACCGGCTCCTCCGCGAGTTCGGGGTAGGCCAGACCGACCGCGTGCGTGTGGCCGGGGAGGTCGACCTCCGGGACGACGATCATGTGACGGGATGCCGCATGCTCGACGATCCGCCGATAGTCGGCCTTCGAGAAGAAGCCTCCCGCGTCGCCGCCGACAGCCGATCCGGACGCGAGCTCGGTGAGCTTCGGGCGGGAGTCGAGGTGGATGCGCCAGCCCTGGTCGTCGGTCAGGTGCAGGTGCAGCGCGTTGAACTTCAGTCCCGCGGCGCGGTCGATGTAGGCCGTGACAGTCTCGACGGGGAAGAAGTGCCGGGCGACATCGAGCATCACGCCGCGGTACGCGAAGCGTGGAGCGTCTTCGATCTCGACGGCGGGGATCGCGAAGCCACCGGCCTCGCGCGGTGATGAGCTGGCCGAGCGTCTGCACGCCGTAGAACAGTCCGGCCGCGTCCGCGCCGGTGACGACGACGGATGCGGCATCCGCCGTGATCCGGTACGACTCGGCCACCCCGCCGGGCGTGATGCGCAGGTCGATCGTCGGGCCGTCCTGTGCGTGATCGGTGGCGGCGGCGACTCCGGTGCGGGTCTCGATCAGCGCCGACAGCGCGGCTGCGGCATCCGCGTCTCCGATGATCCGCGTGCGGTCGTCGAGGCGGAAGCCAGGGCCGCCCGGACTCGGTGGACGAGCGCGGTGCGGGCACGATCGAGAGGGGCATGTAAGGGAGCCTAACAAATAGGGTGGCCTGCGCCAGCCGGAACCTCGTGGCGGGGATCCGTTATGCTCTGAGTGTCGCGACTGGCGTTGAGGTGGGTCACCACCGGGGAGCGACCGACACGGCACTCGACCGTACGCCTGGGTCGATGCGTATTTCGTGGGAACCTCCGATCTCGGGGGAATCCGCAGCCGAAGCCGTCGTCAGAGGAGACCGCCATGACCGACCACTACTTCACCGCGCCGCTCGCGGAGGTCGACCCCGAGATCGCCCAGGTGCTCGAGCGCGAACTGCGAGCGTCAGCGCGGCTATCTCGAGATGATCGCATCCGAGAACTTCGTCCCCGTCTCGGTGCTGCAGTCCCAGGGCTCGGTGCTGACCAACAAGTACGCCGAGGGCTACCCCGGTCGCCGCTACTACGGCGGCTGCGAAGAGGTCGACGTCGCCGAGGAGCTCGCGATCGAGCGGGCGAAGTCGCTGTTCGGCGCCGCGTTCGCGAACGTGCAGCCGCACTCGGGTGCGACCGCGAACGCCGCGGTTCTGCACGCGATCGCGCGCCCCGGAGACACGCTGCTCGGTCTCTCGCTCGATCAGGGCGGCCACCTGACGCACGGCATGAAGATCAACTTCTCGGGCCGGCTCTTCAACATCGTCGCGTACGGCGTCGATCCCGAGACGTCGATCATCGACATGGACGAGGTGCGCCGGCTCGCGCTCGAGCACAAGCCGAAGGTCATCATCGCCGGCTGGTCGGCCTACCCGCGTCAGCTCGACTTCGCCGCGTTCCGCGCGATCGCCGACGAGGTCGGCGCGCTGCTGTGGGTCGACATGGCGCACTTCGCCGGGCTCGTGGCCGCGGGTCTGCATCCCGAATCCGGTGCCGCACGCGCACGTCGTCTCCTCGACCGTGCACAAGACGATCGGCGGCCCGCGCTCGGGCTTCATCCTCACCAACGACCCCGAGATCGCGAAGAAGATCAACACCGCGGTGTTCCCGGGTCAGCAGGGCGGCCCGCTCATGCACGTGATCGCGGCCAAGGCGACGGCGTTCAAGCTCGCGGCGACCCCGGAGTTCAGGGAGCGTCAGGAGCGCGTGCTCAGCGGCGCGCACATCATCGCCGAGCGGCTGTCACAGCAGGACGTGAAGGATGCCGGTATCGCCGTCCGCTCGGGCGGCACCGACGTGCACCTCGTGCTCGTCGACCTGCGCGATGCGGCGATCGACGGCAAGCAGGCCGAAGACCTGCTGCACGAGATCCACATCACGGTCAACCGCAACGCGGTGCCGAACGACCCGCGGCCGCCGATGATCACGTCGGGCCTGCGCATCGGAACGCCCGCGCTCGCCACCCGCGGCTTCGGTGACGCCGAGTTCCCGAGGTCGCCGACATCATCGCGCTCGCGCTGCTTCCGGACGCGGACGTGCGAGGCTCTTCGCGCCCGAGTGGGCGCCCTGACCGCGGCGTTCCCGCTCTACCCCGGCCTCGAGCAGTAGAACCTCTCCCGATCTCGATCAGGGTTGCTTCCGGCATATACCTACGGGCATAGTGAAGTAAGGCTCGCGTCGACGCCGGCGACGGCCGCCAAGCAATGAGGAGAGCACCATGACGGCACTCAAGCTCGACGGGCGCGCAGCCGCCGCCGAGATCAAGGAGGAGTTGCGCGCGCGTGTCGCGGCCCTCAAGGACCGCGGTGTCGTGCCCGGTATCGCCACGGTGCTGGTCGGGGCGGATCCCGCGTCGGAGCTGTACGTCGGCATGAAGCACCGGCAGTCCGAAGAGATCGGCATGAACTCGATCCAGCGCGAACTGCCCGCCGACGCCACTCAGGCCCAGGTCGAGGCGCTCATCGACGAGCTCAACGCCGATCCGGCCTGCCACGGGTACATCGTGCAGCTGCCGCTGCCCAAGCACCTCGACACCGACGCGATTCTGGAGCGGATCGACCCGGACAAGGATGCCGACGGGCTGCACCCGACCAACCTCGGGCGGCTCGTGCTCAACGTCAACAACCCGATCACCTCACCGCTGCCGTGCACTCCGCGCGGAGTCATCGAGCTGCTGGTGCGCAACGGCTACGACCTCGCCGGCAAGAACGTCGTCGTCGTCGGCCGTGGTGTCACGATCGGCCGCTCGATCGGTCTGCTGCTGACCCGTCGCGAGTACAACGCGACGGTCACCCTCACGCACACCGGCACGGTCGACCTCGGCTCTCACCTCCGCCAGGCCGACGTCGTGGTCGCCGCGGCAGGGGTCAAGCACATCGTGCGCGCGGCGGACGTGAAGCCCGGCGCGGCGGTGCTCGACGTCGGCGTGACGCGCGAGGACGACCCCGAGACCGGCAAGAGCAGGGTGTACGGCGACGTCCACCCCGACGTCGCCGAGGTCGCCGGCCATCTCTCGCCCAATCCCGGCGGGGTGGGTCCGATGACCGTGGCGCTGCTCATGACGAACGTCGTCGAGGCCGCCGAGCGCTCCGCTCGCCTGACGGGTCAGGCGCGGAAGCGCGCGAGGAACTCCTTGGTCCGCTCCTCACGAGGTCGGGCGAACACCTCCGCGGGAGGACCCTGCTCGAGGATGCGACCGGCATCGAGGAACACCACCCGGTGCGCGACGTCGCGCGCGAACGCCATCTCGTGCGTGGCCATCAGGATCGTGGCGCCCTCGTCGGCGAGTTCGCGGACCAGTTCGAGCACCTCGCCGACCAGCTCGGGATCGAGCGCCGAGGTGATCTCGTCGAGCAGCAGGATCTCGGGGTCGGTCGCGATCGCCCTGACGATCGCCGCACGCTGCTGCTGACCGCCGGAGAGGCGGTCGGGATGCTCGCGTGCCTTGTCGGCGAGCCCGACGCGTTCCAGCAGCGCGAGACCGCGCTCCTCCGCGGTCGCGCGCGGCACCTTGTGCACGTGACGCAGGGAGAGGGTGACGTTCTCGAGCACCGAGAGGTGCGGGAAGAGGTTGTAGCTCTGGAACACCGCGCCGAACCGCGCACGGACCCGGTTCGCATCGACCCGGGGGTCGGAGATGTCCTCGC
The DNA here is from genome assembly GCA_963772395.1 of uncultured Actinomycetota bacterium. Taxonomy (GTDB): domain Bacteria; phylum Actinomycetota; class Actinomycetes; order Actinomycetales; family Microbacteriaceae; genus Microbacterium. Next base: position 63,894 of record CAVYWV010000002.1, read on the forward strand.
CGCCGAGCAGGATCTGCCCGTCGTCGATCGTCTCGAGCAGGTTGAGGCAGCGCAGCAGGGTGGACTTGCCCGACCCGCTCGCACCGATCACGGCGACCACCTCGTGGGCCGCGATCTCGACCGAGACGCCCCGCAGCACCGGCCGGTCCCCGAATGACTTGCGCAGCTCGATCGCCTGCAGAAGTGTGCTCATACGACGGACCCCATCTGCTCGCGACGCTGCAGTCGGGCCGTGTACCAGTCGGTGAGACGGATCGTGGGGATCGCGAGCAGCACGAACAGCAGCGCCGCCACGATGTACGGCGTGAAGTTGTACGACAGCGAGGTCTCGATCTGCGCGGCGCGCACCGCATCCACGAGCCCGATGATCGAGACCAGGCCGACGTCCTTCTGCATCGCGACGAAGTCGTTCATGAGCGGCGGGGTCATCTTGCGCAGCGCCTGCGGAAGCACCACCAGCCGAAGCGTCTGCGTGTAGCCGAGCCCCATCGCGCGCGCGGCGATCCGCTGCGAGGGATGCACCGCTTCGATTCCGGCGCGGATGACCTCGCTCACGTAGGCCGAGTACGTGATCGTGATCGCCGCGGTGCCGAGCACGATCAGAGGCACGCGCTGGTTGAGCAGGGCGGGAACCCCGAACCCGATCAGGTAGAGCACGATGATGAGGGGGATGCCGCGGAAGATGTCGGTGTACGCGGCGGCCAGGATCCGCACCGGGAAGAAAACGGCACCCCGCAGGGTTCGCAGCAGCGCGATCAGTGTCGCGAAGACGGCGACCGTGACAACCGACAGTGCCAGCACCTGCAGGTTGAGCAGGAAGCCCTCCCAGACGCGGGGGAGCGACGACCAGAACGTCTCGGGGTCGAAGAACGACTGCTGCACGTTCGCCCACCCGGGCGTGTTGATGACCGTCAGCCACACGACGGCGGCGAACGCGAGCGTCGAGACGAGAGCCACGAACACCGACCTCGTCGACTGCCGCTTGCGGTAGGCGCGTCGATCGAGTTCGAGGGCGCTCGGGTGCGGCGCGGCGTTCGTCACGATCCGACGGTAGCGGACCGCCGCCGGGTCGGGCGTCCGGAGAGCTCGTCTGCGAGGCGCGGGTTCGTGGAAGTCACCGCTACTTCAGTTGCGTGACGCCCGCGCCCTCGCCGAGCCACTCCGCCGTGATCTCGTCGAGCGTGCCGTTCTCCCGCAGCGCATCCACCGCCTCGGTGACCTGCGCCGTCAGGGGCGAGTCCTTGGCCAGCACGATGCCCCATTCGTCCGGGATTCCCCCAGTGGGCAGCTCGCCGACGATGAAGGAGTTCTCGATGTACACGCCCGTCGCGTAGAACGCGGTCGGCAGGTCGAGCACGAGTCCGTCGATCTGACCCGCTTCGAGCGCCGCCTTCGCGTCTTCGTTGGAGTTGTAGAGCTGCGGCGCGGTCGTGGGCTTCACGACTTCGTCGATCGTCTGCGCGCTCGTGGAGCCGACCATGGCTCCGAGCAGCAGTCCCTTCGCTCCGTCCAGCGTCGTCACACCCTCGGCGGCCGAACCCTCGATCGCGACGATCGCCTGGCTCGCGGCATAGTACGGCGACGAGAAGTCGACGTTCTCTTTGCGCTCGTCGGTGATCGAGTACTGCTGGATGTTCAGGTCGAAATCCTTGGGGCCGGGGGCGATCGCGGCCTCGAACGTGGTGCGCACCCACTCGACGTCGTCGGCTGCGAAGCCGAGCTCCTCGGCCACGGCGTACGCGACGGCGGCTTCGAAGCCCTCGCCCGAGGCGGGGTCGTCATCGATCACGTACGGGAAGTACGCCGGCTCGCCCGTCGCGAAGGTCAGCTTGCCGGGCGTGATGTAACCCTCATCCGCCGGTGCGCCGCTCTCGCCGCCGGACGGCGTTCCGCCCGAGGCGCACCCGGTGAGGGCGAGCGCGGTGATCGCGATGCCGATGACGGCGGCTCGCAGGGACGGGTGACGACGCGACATGGATGCCTCCGGGGATCGGGAAGCGGCGCGCTCGTGCTGTCGGCGCAGCCGCTGCCTTCCATCATGACCGCCCTGGAGGGCCAGTGGACGGTCGCGAGTCGCTCTGTTACGTGTTCTTCACACGGGGCGCGAGCCCGGGTTCACCGCAGCCGCTCCTCGGCCGCGGAGAGCGCAGCTCGCGCACCGGCGGTGGGCGCGATGGCGACGAGTCCCCGGTAGAGGGTCACGAGGGTCTCGGCATCCAGAGTCCCGGTGCGCGCGCGATCGCAGTGCACGGCCTGGATCGCCGCCTCCAGCTGGAAGCGGCCCAGCGGATCGCCGAGAGCCGAGGCACGGCGCAGGAGCGCCCGCCCTTCTCCGATGAGCTCGGCATCCCAGAGGACGGGATCCTGCTCATCCAGCGGCGGCCAGGGCCGCGTCGCGCGACCCGGTGCGCGTGACTGCGCGAACGTGAGCAGCGCGGCAAGGCCCCACGCCTCCGGCTCCGTCTCGAGCAGGCTCGCCAGCAGCACGGCCAGCCACCTGGCTTCGTCGGCGATGGTGTCGCGCAGGTCATCCGTGCCCGATTCGAGCCAGTCGATCGCGTACGCGCCGTAGATCGCCTCGAGCACGGCGCTCAAGCGCGCCGGCATGTCGAGGCGGGTTGGCACGGCGAACGGGATGCCGGCATCGCGGATCCGCCTCTTGGCCCGAACGAGGCGCTGCGCCATCGTCGCGGGCTCGACGGCGAACGCGCGGGCGATCTGCGCCGCGTCGAAACCGAGCACCACCTGCAGCATGAGGGGCGTGCGGATGCCGGGATCGATAGCGGGGTGCGCGCAGGCGAAGAGCAGCTCGAGCCGCTTGTCGGGGATCTGCTCACGCCCGCCGAGGATGACGGCGGGGTCCCGATCGTCCGCCGTCGAGCACGCTCTCCAGCAGGGGAGCGGCATCGCGCACCGCGGGGGAGCGCAGCAGATCGCGCAGACGGTTTCGCGCCACGGTGACCAGCCACCCTTCGGGGTTGTCGGGGATGCCGGCATCGGGCCACGTGCGCAGAGCCTTCTCGAACGCATCCGCGAGGGCGTCCTCGGCGAGAGCGACGTCGCGTGTGGCGGCGGCGATCACCGCCAGGATCCGGCCGTACGACGCTCGCGCCGCGCGCTCCGCGGCGGCGCGAGCGCCGACGGCATCCGCGCGCGGCACAGAGGTCATGCGTAGTCGAATTGCCGTCCAGGCGCCGTCGACGAACCGGGTGCCGACGGGCCGGATCTCCACTGCGCCCCACTTGACCGAGGGCGCGCGACCGGCCCAGCCGATCGCGGCGTCGAGGTCGTCGACGTCGATCACGAACGTGCCGCCGAGCTGCTCCTTCGTGTCGGCGTACGGGCCGTCCTGGATGCGCAGCGTGTCGCCGCCGCGCACCGTGGTGGTGGCCGACGACGGCTGCAGCACCTCCGCCGAGCGCAGCACGCCGGCCGCGTCGAGGGCCTTCGCGTACTCGTCGAATTCGCGCATGCCTTCGGCGAGCGCTTCAGGGCCGAGTTCCTCGGCGTTCATCTCGGGGTAGTGGAGCAGGAGTGCGTACCGCATGGTGTCCGTCCTTCGTCTTGTCGATCAGTGACACCCTCATGACGGTCGAGCGCCCGCCGCATCGACATCCGTCGAGAAATCAGCTCTTGCCGAGCTCGTCGAACATGCGCCGCTGCTCTTCGGTGAGGCCGTCCTGCAGCTCGCGCTGCGCGCTGGCAGCCTGCGCCGAGGCGAGCGTGCTTTCGGGTGGTGCCGAGGTTCCGGCATCCGTCGCAGCCCTGCCCGTCGCCCTGTCGTAGAGGGCGCCGGCGTGGCCGTGCGGTGAGGATCACGCCGGCCCACAGTGCCGACCAGCCGACGCGTGCCGGCGTCAGCCAGCCGATGACAAGGAGCACGACGACGTCGAAGACGAGCAGCGACAGGAACCGGACGACCCACTTCTTCATACCCGCTACGTTGCCACGGGCTCGTGACGCGCGCCACAGCGCCGCGCCTGCTCGGCGAAGCGTCAGTGCATGCGGACGAGCTTGTCGAGATCGTCGTTCGGCAGCTCGTCGACGATCGCCATGACCTCCATGTCGACCAGGTCCACCCGGCCGGAGATCGTCGTCAGGAACGCCGAGTCCGCGGCATCCCTGCCCGTCGCGATGCGCACGAGCGTCGACCGCGGTGCGAGGGTGGTCGCGTCGACGACCTGCCAGCCGTCTTCGATCCATGCCTCGGCGACCGCGTGGAAGTCCATCGGGAACAGCCCGGGCGCGTACACCGACACCAGGCGTGCCGGAACGTTCAAGGCGCGCAGGAGCGCGACCGTGAGGTGTGCGTAGTCGCGGCACACGCCCTGCCGGGCCAGCAGGGTGCGGATCGCGCCGTCGGTCGGAAGGCTCGACCCACTCACGTACGACAAGTGCGTGCCGACCCAGGAAGAGACCGAGGCAAGCAGCTCCGCGGGGTCGGTGATGTGCCCGAACTCGGCGAAGGCTGTCGGGCCGAGTGCATCGGACTCGGCGTACCGGCTCGGGCGCCGGTACGTGATCAGGTCGGTCGCGTTGGCGACCGTGCCGGCGGCCTCGCCCTCGATCGACGCGTCGTACGACGCCACGAGCCGACCGACCGGGCTCAGCACCTTCTGCAGTCGGGTGCCGTGAGAGTCGGGCACGGTTTCGAACGTGAGCGGCTGGCCGTCGAGCGTGAAGGTGATGTTCTCGGTCGTCGGGGTGTGGTGTCCACTCGCCGCCATGGAGAACACCAGCTCGGCGGGCTCGGTGACGTTCAACTCGATACGGCTCGCGACATCTCTCTTCATGCGTCCAGGGTCCCATGCCGATGTGTCGGCATTCGCATCCTCGGGTGGGCTTGACAGGATGCCGCGCATTCGGGTCACGCCGTCGACAACGGAAGTTCGGGGGTCTATGGTGGTCTAAACCGGTTTAATAAACCGGTTTAGAAGGCAGAGCAGCCGAATGAGCGACGAAGCGCACACGGGCCGAGGTCGACGACCGACCATCGCCGACGTCGCTCAGCGCGCCGGCGTCAGCAAAGGCCTCGTCTCTTTCGCACTGAATGACCGCCCGGGTGTGAACGTCGCCACCCGCGAGCGCATCCTCGCGGTCGCCGCCGAGATGGGCTGGTCGCCCGACCTTCGGGCTCGCTCGCTCAGCACCAACCGCTCGTTCGCGCTGGGCCTCGTGCTGCGGCGTGACATTGAGATCGTCGCCGGAGACCCCTTCTTCCCGGCCTTCATCGCCGGGGTCGAGCGGGAACTCTCGCCTGCCGGACAGGCGCTCGTGCTCGCATCCGTGCCGACCGGCCCGCTCGAAGCCGACACGTACCGCAAGCTGGCCGCGGAACGTCGCGTGGACGGCGTGTTCCTCGCCGACCTGCGCGCGGGCGATGAACGGGTCGCGCTTGTGGAGTCCCTCGGCCTCGCCGCAGTGACCCTCGGACACCCCGACATCGACTCCCCCTTCCCCTCTGTGTCCGTCGACGACGTTCCCGGCATGATCGCCACCGTCGACCACCTCGTCGACCTCGGCCACCGCAGCCTGGCCCACGTTGCCGGCACCTCCGACATGCTGCACGCGCGCCGACGCCGGGAGGCGTTCCACGAGGCGTGCGCCGTGCGCGGCGTGGAGGGGCGCGTCGTCGAGACCGACTTCAGCGCGCGAGACGGCGGAGAAGCGACCCGCGAGCTTCTTGCGCAGCCGGAGCATCGCCCCACCGCGATCACCTATTCGAACGACCTGATGGCGCTCGCCGGAATCGCCGTCGCCCAGCGGGCCGGACTCTCGGTTCCGCACGACCTGTCCGTCTCGGGGTTCGACGACAGCGACATCGCGCGCCACGTGTACCCGTCGCTGACCTCGGTTGCGACCGACGCGGTCGAATGGGGCGCTGCCGCGGCCCGCTCACTGCTCGCCGCGATCTCGGGCACCACGTTCGACGACGCCGAACTCGCCCCGGCACGACTCGTCGTGCGGGAGTCCACCGGACTCGCGCGCGGACCGCGCCCACATTCTTAGCCAATCCCCTCGCTCGGCAGCCTGGCCGACCCAGGCGATCGAATCGGATGAAATTCGGGATGCGACGGACGTCGCGTCTTCCCCAGGAAGGAAAGAACAATGCGAAGAAGCATCAAGATCGCGGCGGTCGTCGCGGCAGGAGCGATGACGCTCACCGCCTGCAGCGGTGGCGGCGGCAGCAGCGGAGGCGGCGACCTCGATGGACGTGGCGACATCACGATCTGGTACTCCAACAACGAGGGCGAGATCGAGTGGGGCAAGCAGATGGTGGAAGCGTGGAACGCCGACCACCCCGACGAGCAGGTCAAGGCGCAGGAGATCCCGGCCGGCGACAGCAGCGAGGCCGTCATCGGCGCCGCGATCACCGCCGGCAACGCACCCTGTCTGATCTTCAACACCGCGCCTGCCGCCGTGCCGCAGTTTCAGAAGGCGGGCGGCCTCGTGTCGCTCTCGAGCTTCGAGGACGGCGACGACTACATCATCGAGCGCAGCGGCGACAACGCGGAGCAGTACGCGTCGGCGGACGGCGAGTTCTATCAGATGCCGTGGAAGACCAACCCGGTCGTCATCTTCTACAACAAGGCGATGTTCACGGCAGCTGGCCTCGACCCGGAGGCGCCTGCGCTGTCGACGTACGACGAGTTCCTGGATACATCGCGCACCCTGACCGAGTCGGGCGCCGCACCGTATGCGATCTACCCGGCTCCCTCGAGCGAGTTCTTCCAGTCCTGGTTCGACTTCTACCCGCTGTACGGCGCCGAGACCGGTGGCACGCTCCTGGTCGAGGACGACAAGGCGACCTTCGACTCCGAAGCCGGGGCAGCCGTCTCCGAATTCTGGGCGACGATGTACGAGGAGGGACTGTCTGGGCAGGAGGCCTACAACGGAGACTCGTTCGTCGACGGCAACTCGGCCATGACGATCGCCGGTCCTTGGGCGATCGACTACTTCGGTGAAGACGTCGACTGGGGCACGGTGCCGGTTCCGACATCGAAGGGCACGCCCGCGGAAGAGACGTACACCTTCAGCGACGCGAAGAACGTCGGCATGTTCACCGCGTGCGAGAGCAAGGGCACGGCATGGGACGTCCTGAAGTTCGCGACCAGCGAGGAGCAGGACGGACAGCTGCTCGAGCTGACCGGTCAGATGCCGCTCCGTCAGGATCTGACCGCCGCCTACCCGGACTTCTTCGCGGAGAACCCCGCGTACGAAGTGTTCGGCGACCAGGCAGGCCGCGTCGTCGAGGTGCCGAACGTGGCCAACTCGATCGAGGTGTGGCAGACCTTCCGTGACGCGTACTCCAAGGCCGTCATCTTCGGCGAGGACGAAATCGACGCGTTCCTCACCGACACGGCGGCCAAGGTCGACGACCTCGTCGGCGAGGGCTGAGCGGATCATGACCTCCGTCGTCAGCAAGCCGAAGACGGAGTCGGCCGGGGCGGGCGCGCAGCATGCGCGTTCCGCCCGGCGCCGGCGCCGGATCCTCGGTGAGAACCCGCTGGGCATCCTGCTCAGCGCGCCGTACCTGATCTTCATCGGGGTCGTGTTCGCGTTCCCGCTGATCTTCGCGGTGTGGATGTCGTTCCACGACTACTTCTTCGCCGCCCCGGGCGCGGACGTCGAGCGCGAGTTCGTCGGCTTCGACAACTTCATCACGGTGGCGACCGATCCTGCCGTGTGGCGATCGTTCCTCAACGTCGGCATCTTCCTGATCATCAACGTCCCGCTGACGGTGGTGCTCTCGCTGCTGCTGGCGACCGCGTTGAATCGGGTCGTCCGAGGACGCCTGTTCCTGCGCGTGAGCTTCTATGTGCCCTATGTCACGGCATCCGTCGCCGTCGTGGGCGTGTGGCTGTTCATGTTCAGCGGCAACGGACTTGTGAACCAGGTGCTGGGGCCGCTGGCGCCCGACCCGTCGTGGCTGATCAACCCGTTCCTGGCCATGCCGACGATCGCCTTCTTCGTCACCTGGAAGCAGCTCGGGTTCTTCATCCTGCTGTACCTCGCGGCGCTGCAGGCGGTGCCGCAGGAGCTGTACGAGTCGGCGGCCACCGACGGGGCGGGCGCGGTGCGCACGTTCTTCTCGGTGACCGTGCCGGGCGTGCGGTCCGCGACGCTGCTCGTTCTGCTGCTCGCGACGATCACGGGCGCCAACCTGTTCACCGAGCCGTACCTGCTCACGAACGGCGGTGGGCCCAACGGGGCATCCACTTCGCCGGTCCTGCTGATGTATCAGAAGGGCCTGGAACAGGGCAATCCAGACGTCGCGGCCGCCATCGGCGTGATCCTCGTCGTCATGGTGCTCATCCTTGCGCTCGTCGAGCGCAAACTCGTGGGAGATGAGGAGTCATGAGCACCACCGGCACACGCGCGAACGCGCGAACGTCTGAGCACGCGGATGCCGCCACCGCGAACAGACGTCGGGGCCACCCCGGGCGCGGCGGACGCATCGCGCGATGGATCGTGTTGGCGATCGGGGCGCTGGTGTTCCTGTTCCCCTTCTACTACATGGTCATCGGATCGCTGCAGACCGAGCCCGACCCGACACCGGCCGGTGCGTTCCCCAATCCGGCGAACATCACGCTGCAGAACTACGTTCAGATCAACGAGCGCATCAGCCTTCTCTCGGGGCTGGTGAACTCCGGCATCTTCACCGGCGGAGTACTCCTTTTCACCGTGGTGTTCGGAGTGCTCGCCGGCTACGCCCTCTCGGTGCTGCACTGGCGCGGTCGTGGGGTCACCTTCTCGATCGCCCTGCTCGTGCAGATCGTGCCGTTCCAGCTGCTCATGATCCCGCTCTACGTGCTGATCGCGCGGGACTACGGGCTGGCCGACACGCACATGGGCATGATCTTGCCGTTCGCGATCAACTCGGCAGCTGTGCTCATCTTCCGGCAGTACTTCCTGTCGGTGCCGCGAGCGCTGTTCGACGCGGCGCGCATCGACGGCGCGAACGAGCTGCGCGTTCTGTGGAGCGTCGCCCTGCCGCTGGTGCGGCCCGCGCTGCTGACCGTGGTGCTGCTCACCTTCATCGGACCCTGGAACGAGTTCCTCTGGCCCTTCCTGATCACCAAGGATCCGGCGTTGCAGCCGCTGGCGGTTTCCCTCGCGAACTACATCACCACCGTGGCCGCGTCGGCATCCAACCCGTTCGGCGCGATCCTCGCGGGAGCGGTCGTGCTCGCGATCCCGGCCGTGGTGCTGTTCGTGATCTTCCAGCGACATTTCCAGAGTTCCGACATCGGTTCGGGGGTCAAGGGATGAGCGGCGTGGCGACACGTCTGCCCACCGTTCCCTATACCCTCACCCGCCTCGGGGTCGTGATGACCCCGGAGGAGGGCAACCCCCTCGAGGTCGAGGGCGTTCTGAACCCGGCATCGGGACGCGGGCCGGACGGGGAGCTCTACCTGCTCCCGCGGGTGGTCGCCGCCGGCAACGTCTCGCGCATAGCCCTCGCCCGAGTGATCGTGGAGGACGGCATCCCCGTCGGCGTCGAGCGACAGGGCATCGTGCTCGAACCGGACAGATCGTGGGAGCGCGGCATCGGCAATGCCGGCGTCGAAGACCCGCGGATCACATGGATGGAAGATCTCGATCTGTTCGTGATGACCTACGTCGCGTACGGTCCCCTCGGGCCGCGCACGGCGCTCGCCGTCTCGAGCGACCTGCGCGACTGGCGCCGGCTCGGACCTGTGCTGTTCACGTACGACGACGCCCTCGACATCGATCTGAACCTGTTCCACAACAAGGACGCGGTGTTCTTTCCCGAGGCGGTCACCGGGCCGGACGGCGTGCGCAGCTTCGCGGTGCTGCACCGGCCGATGTGGGACCTCAGCGAGACGAAGGCCGACCAGGGCGTGGTGGTGCCGGCGGGCATCACCGACCCCCGCGAGTCGATCTGGATCAGCTACGTGCCGGTCGAGGCGGTGGCGAAGGACCTTTCGGCGCTGACGCTGTGGAGCGGGCACCGGTTCCTGGCCGGACCGGTACACCCGTTCGAAGTCACCAAGATCGGGGGAGGGCCCGCACCCATCCGGGTTCCGGAGGGCTGGCTGCTGCTGCACCACGGAGTGACCGGGCGCATCGTGAAGGCGTTCGATCATCAGCAGAACGTCCACTACGCGGCCGGAGCCATTCTGCTGGATGCCGACGACCCGTCGATCGTGATCGCCCGCAGTGACGAGCCGCTGCTGCAGGCCGAGACCGAGCACGAGCGCGGAGGGATCGTTCCGAACGTGGTCTTCCCGACCGCGATCGAGCAGATCGACGGCGTGATGTACGTGTTCTACGGGATGGCGGACTCGAAGATCGGGGTGGCGCGGCTGGACCGCGCCTGACCGCCCTCTGCGAGATCGGGGTCAGTACGACGAGCGCGTGCTGTCGCCCGCGTCGCCGATGAACCGCGCCGCCAGGGCCTCGGAGCCGCGCGCGAGCAGCGCCACGTCGGCGCCGACCAGCACGAACGATGCGCCGGCGGCGAGGTACCGGTCGGCGGCGAGCGGGGTCGAACGCGTTCACGCCGACGGGTTTACCCACTCCGCGCACGGCCTCGAAGGTACGCAGCACGGCGGCCACGACGTCGGGGTGCGTCTGCTGACCCCGCACGCCCATCGACGCCGACAGGTCGGACGGCCCGACGAACACGCCGTCCACCCCGTCCACCGCGGCGATCTCGGCTGCGGCATCCACCCCCGCGGCCGTCTCGATCTGGACGAACAGCGACACGTGGTCGGCGGCGTTCTCGAGGTAGGCGTCGACTCGGTTCCATCGCCCGGATCGAGCGAGGGCATTGCCGATCCCGCGCGTTCCGAGGGGCGGGTATCGCACCGCGGCGACCGCCGCGGCCGCCTCCTCGGCCGAGGAGATCATCGGCACCAGGAGGTTCTGCGCGCCGATGTCGAGCACCTGCTTGATCGTGACGACGTCGCCGATCGGCACGCGCACGACCGGTGTGATCGGGTATGCGGCCACCGCCTGCAGCTGCGCCAGCACGGACTCGAGGCCGTTCGGGGAGTGCTCCATGTCGATGAGCGTCCAGTCCATGCCCGACCCGGCGCAGATCTCGGCGACCAGCGGCGACCCGGAGCATACCCAGATCCCCACGAGGGGGCGGGATGCTGCCCCGAGGACATCGCGGAACGTGGGGGCTAGACGAAGCGGCATGTGATCTTTCCCATCGGCCCATAGTCACAGAGCACATCGTCGCCGCGCTGGACCCACATCGGCCGGGTGAACGATCCCGCGAGGATGATCTCTCCCGCCTCGAGTCGCGCGCCGTGCTGCGCGAATTTGTTCGCGAGCCACGCGACGCCCGTGGCGGGGTGGCCGAGCACGCCGGCGGCCACCCCGGTCTCTTCGATCTCCCCGTTGCGGGAGAGTACTCCGGGCACCCAGCGCAGATCGATCTCGTCGGGTCGCCTGCGCTCGTCACCGACCACCATCGCGCCGTATGCGGCGTTGTCGGAGATCGTGTCGACGATCGTGCGGCCTTCGAGCTCGATGTGCGAATTGAGCACCTCGAGAGCGGGGACGGCGTAGTCGATCGCCGCCAGCGCGTCCTCGAGCGTGCAGTCCGGCCCTTCGAGCGGAGACTTGAGCACGAAGGCGAGCTCCACTTCGATACGCACGTTCGAGAACTTCTCGACCGCGATCTCGGCTCCGGAGCGATACACGGTGTCATCGAACATCACGCCGTAGTCGGGCTCGGTGATGCCGGTCGCCTGCTGCATCGCCTTCGAGGTCAACCCGATCTTGCGGCCGACCAATCGGCGACCGGCGGCGATGTTCTTGTCGCGCCAGACGCCCTGGATCGCGTAGGAGTCCTCGACGGTCGCGTCCGGGTACCGGGCGGTGATCCGCGGGATCACGCTGTGCGATCGGTCGGCCTCTGCGAGCTCATCGGCGATCGCCGCGATCTGATCGGGTGACAGCATCCGTCCTCTTCTCTGTCGCCAGGCTAGTGGTCCACTACAGCTGGTGGCCGAGCTTGTACTCGCCCTGCTTCCAGCTCGGCAGCTCCTCGGGCGCGTCGGCCGGGCGCGTGTACGAGAACCCGTCCGCGCCGATGGTGACCGCCATCTCGGACGTGTCGGTGCGGGCGAGGACCGGCTGCGGATTGCCGTCCAGGTCGAGCACGAGCGAGGCCTCGGTGTACCAGGACGGCACGACCGGATTGCCCCACCAATCACGGCGCTGGTTGTCGTGTACGTCCCACGTGATGACCGGGTTGTCGGGGTCACCGGTGTAGTAGTCCTGCGTGTAGATCTCGACGCGGTGTCCGTCGGGGTCGCGCAGATACAGGTAGAACGCGTTGCTCACGCCGTGCCGGCCGGGACCGCGCTCGATCGCGTCGGAGCGGCGCAGGGCGCCGAGCTTGTCGCAGATCGCGAGGATGTTGTGCTTCTCGTGCGTCGCGAACGCGACGTGGTGCATGCGCGGACCGTCTCCGCCCGTCATCGCGGTGTCGTGCACCGTGGGCTTGCGGCGCATCCACGCCGCGTACACCGTGCCCTCGTCGTCCTGGATGTCCTCTGTCACGCGGAACCCCAGCGACTGCATGAAGTTCACCGCTCGCGGCACGTCGGGCGTCACCTGGTTGAAGTGGTCGAGGCGCACGAGCTCGCCGGGTGTGTGCAGGTCGTAGCGCCACGAGAGGCGCTCGACGTGCTGCACGTCGTAGAAGAACTCGTACGGGAAGCCGAGCGGGTCGGTCACACGCACCGAGTCGCCGATGCCCTTCGTGAAGCCCTCCGGACGCCGCTCGACGCGGCATCCGAGTTCGCTCGTAGAAGGCGACGGCCTTATCGAGCTCTTCGGCAGAGCGCACGCGATAGGAGAATGCGGCGACCGCGGCGATCGGGCCTTTGCGCAGCACGAGGTTGTGGTGGATGAACTCCTCGGTGCTGCGCAGGTAGATCGCGTCGTCGTCCTCATCGGTGACGTACAGCCCGAGCACGTCGACATAGAAGACGCGGGATGCCGCGAGGTCGGTGACGATGAGCTCCATGTACGCGCAGCGCAGGATGTCGGGCGGCGACGCCTGCGGCGTGGGGATGGGATTCTCGGAGTGGATCGGCGCCTCCTGCGAGACGTAGAAGCCGGAGGAGGTGAGGGTCTTGTCGGTGCTCATGGGTGCTCAGGCTCCTTTGCCGAAGGTGGGGTTGTGGGCTTCGCCGAGGGTGATGTGCACGGCCTGCTGGTCGGTGTAGAAGTCGATCGAGCGGTAGCCGCCCTCGTGGCCGAGCCCTGACGCCTTGACGCCGCCGAACGGGGTGCGCAGGTCGCGTACGTTGTTGGAGTTGAGCCAGACCATGCCGGCCTCGACCGACTGCGCGAAGTTGTGCGCGCGCTTCAGATCGCTCGTCCAGACGTACGCGGCGAGGCCGTACTTCGTGTCGTTCGCGAGCGACAGCGCCTCGTCATCGGTGTCGAACGGGGTGATCGCGACGACCGGGCCGAAGATCTCCTCTTGGAAGATCCGCGCGTCCGAAGCGACGTCGGCGAAGACGGTCGGGGCGACGAAGTTGCCGGTGTCGAAGCCTTCGGGGCGGCCGCCGCCCGCGACGAGGCGGCCTTCGGTCTTGCCGAGCTCGACGTAGCTCATCACCTTGTCGTAGTGCTCGGGGTGCACGAGCGCGCCGACCTCGGTCTTCGGGTCGTGCGGGTAGCCGACCACGATGCGCGAGGCCTGAGCGGCGTAGCGCTCGACGAACTCGTCGTACACGTCGCGTTGGACGAGGATGCGGCTGCCCGCGGTGCAGCGCTCGCCGTTGAGCGAGAAGACGCCGAAGATCGTCGCGTCGATCGCGGCGTCGAGGTCGGCATCCGCGAAGACGATCGCGGGCGACTTGCCGCCGAGCTCCATCGACAGGCCCTTGAGGAACGGGGCGGCGTTGCCGAAGATCAGCTTGCCGGTCGAGCTCTCGCCCGTGAAGGAGATCAGCGGCACGTCGGGATGCTTCACCAGAGCGTCTCCGGCATCCTCGCCGAGTCCGTTCACGAGGTTGAAGACGCCCTGCGGCAGCCCGGCCTCCTCGAAGATCCCGGCCCACAGCGAGGCCGACAGCGGGGTGAACTCGGCGGGCTTGAGCACGACCGTGTTGCCCGTCGCCAGTGCCGGACCGAGCTTCCACGACTCCAGCATGAAGGGCGTGTTCCACGGCGTGATGAGCCCGGCGACGCCGATGGGCTTGCGGTTGACGTAGTTCAGCTGTCGGCCGGGAACCTTGTACGCGTCGTCGGCCTGCGCGACGATCAGGTCGGCGAAGAAGCGGAAGTTCTCGGCCGCCCGCCGCGCCTGACCGAGCGCCTGCGTGATCGGCAGGCCGGAGTCGAAGGACTCGAGCTCGGCGAGCCGGGCGTCACGGGACTCGACGATGTCGGCGATCCGGTGCAGCACCCGCGAACGCTCGCGGGGCAGCATCCGCGGCCAGGGCCCGTCGGTGAACGCGCGACGGGCGGCGGCGACCGCGCGGTCGATGTCGGCCTTCTTGCCGGCCGCCGCCTGCAGGTAGGTCTCGTTCGTGACCGGGTCGAGCACATCGAACGTGTCGCCGTCGACGCTGTCGACGAACTCGCCGTCGATGTAGTGCTGGATGCGGGTGGGCAGGTCGGCGGGCACGTGGTGCGCCCTGACGGCCGCGGCGGTGTCTGTCATGACTTCTCCTCGAGTGGTTCTCAGAAGGCGGGGAGGCCGAGGGCCTCGTCGGGGTGTTCGTGGATCAGGTAGGCGTCGAGGGTGGCCGACCGATGGCGGCGGGCCGCCATCTCGATCTCGCTGAGCGCAGCGCCCCGCTCGATCAGCGACAGGATGTTCTCGTGCTCGCGCACCGACTCGGCGGCCCTGCCGGGAACGAAGCTGAACGTCGAGTCGCGCAGGTGCCCGAGCCGGGCCCACTCCGCGTTCACGAGCTCGAGCATGCGCGGGTTGGCGCACTGGGCGAACAGGATCGAGTGGAACTCCTGGTTCAGCGCCGTGAACGAGCGCGGGTCGAAGTGGTCGAGGGTCTCGATCATCAGCTCGTTGACCGCGCGGGCGCGGCGGATGTCGTCGGTCGTGATGCGGCGAGCGGCGAGCGCGGTGGCGGTGCCCTCGAGAATGCTGAGGGCCTGCATGCTGAACCGGTACTGCGAATCGTCGACCATCGACACGTGCGCGCCGACGTTCCGCTCGAACGTCACGAGGCCCTCGGCCTCGAGCTGACGGATCGCCTCGCGCACCGGCACGACGCTCATGTCGAGGTCTTTCGCGATCGAGCCCAGCACGAGCCGGTACCCGGGGGTGAAGTCCTGGTTCGCGATGCGTCCCTTGATCCAGTGGTACGCCCGCTGCGACTTGCTCTGGCTCGTGGCCGGTGCAGCCGGCGCGCTCACTGCGTCGCGCGCCATGCGTCGTACCGCGCCTTCCACTCGGCGTTCATCGGAAACAGCCCGTCGACCGGGTGCCCGGCGGCGACCTGCTCGGCGACGTACGCGTCCTCGTCCTCCTGGGCCAGCGCGGCGTCGACGACCTCTTCGGCCATCGACGGCGGGATCACGATCACGCCGTCGCCGTCGCCCACGAGGATGTCGCCCGGCTGGACGGTCGTGCCGCCGCATCCGATCGTCACGTCGAGATCCCACGGCACGTGCTTGCGACCGAGGACGGCGGGGTGCGCACCCGAGGAGTACACCGGGATGCCGATGCCGGCGACCGCGTCGTAGTCGCGGACTCCGCCGTCGGTGATGATGCCGGCGGCGCCGCGGGCCTTCGCGCGCAGGGCGAGGATGTCGCCGAGCGTGCCGGAGCCGGTCTCGCCGCGCGCTTCGATCACGATGATCTCGCCCTCGCCGACGCTGTCGAACGCGCGCTTCTGCGCGTTGTACCCGCCGCCGTGGCTCTGGAAGAGGTCTTCGCGGCCGGGCACGAAGCGCAGCGTCTTCGCGGTGCCGACGATCTTGGTGCCGGGGTGCATCGGCCGCACGCCGTCGATCGTGACGTTGTTCAGACCGCGCTTGCGCAGCTGCGCCGACAGCCCGGCGACCGGTACGCGCTGCAGCTTCTCGCGCAGCTCCGGGGAGAGCCCGGCGCCAGGCGTTTCGCCCTTCTGCGCTCCCGCGGCGGTGGGCGTCAGCCCGGCGGCCTCGCGAGAGCCCCAGGCTTCGGCGCGCTGCGTGTCGTCGACGGCGGGGAGCGAGCCGAGCGATTCGTCGAAGGATGCCGACCCCTGCGTCACCGTGGTGACCAGGCGGCCGGTCGAGAGCCCGACGGCGGGGGCGTCGACCTCGACCTCGACGACGTCGCCCGGCACGACCACCGAGGATCCCGCCGGAGTCCCGGTCAGGATCACATCGCCCGGTCTCGAGTGTGAAGTGCTGCGAGAGGTCGGCGACCAGCTGGGCGAGGGGGAAGATCAGCCCCGCGGTGGTGTCGTCCTGCGCGATCGCGCCGTTGACCCACGTGCGCACGCGCAGGGCGCGCGGGTCGATCGCACGCGCGTCGAGCAGCGTCGGGCCCGATCGGCGTGAACCCGTCGCCGCCCTTCGAGCGGACGTTGGAGCCCTTGTCGTTCGCGCGCAGGTCGTACAGGCCGAAGTCGTTGGACGCGGTCACCCGCGCGACATGCGCCCACGCGTCTGCGAGCGGCGACGCGTCGGGCCGGGGCGCCGATGACCAGGGCGATCTCGCCCTCGAACGCCAGCAGCTCGGTGCCGGCGGGGCGCTCGATCGTGCCGCCGGATGCCGCCACCGAGCTCGACGGCTTGAAGAAGTACGACGGCGCATCCGGGCGGCGGCCGCGCTGGTCGGCGCGGGACGCGTAGCTCAGGTGGATCGCGATGATCTTGCCCGGCCGCACGGCGAGCGGGCCGAATCGGCCGGCTGCGGCATCCGTCGAAGTGGTCATGAGCTCCCTCGCCCTTGCGTCGTATTCGAAATCGTATATTATCTGAGAACCCCCGGCAAGCGCTCATCGAGTAATTGCCAGACAGCGCAGTCGAACGACACTGGAGTCTCACATGTCCGCACAGACGCCGACCGGGTTCACGCCCACCGGCACCATCGCCACCTCCACCGATCGCCGCCGGGTCGTGTTCGCGACCGTCGTCGGCACCACCGTCGAGTGGTACGACTTCTTCATCTACGCCACGGCCGTCGGCCCTCGTCTTCGGCCAGCTCTTCTTCGCGCCCGCCGGCGAGGAGTTCGGTCAGATCCTCGCGTTCCTGACCGTCGGCATCAGCTTCCTGTTCCGCCCGCTCGGTGCGTTCCTCGCCGGCCACTTCGGCGACAAGTACGGCCGCAAGGTCGTGCTGATGCTGACCCTCGTCCTCATGGGCGCCGCGACCGCCCTCATCGGCCTGCTGCCCACCTACGAAGCCATCGGCGTCTGGGCGCCGACGCTGCTGATCATGCTGCGCATCCTGCAGGGGATCTCGGCGGGCGGCGAGTGGGGTGGTGCGGTGCTCATGGCCGTCGAGCACGCCCCAAGACCAAGCGCGGGCTGTTCGGAGCCTCGCCGCAGATCGGCGTGCCGCTCGGGCCTGCTGCTGGCCTCGGGCATCATGGCGCTCATGGCCGTGATCGCCCCGGGCGACGCGTTCCTCACGTGGGGCTGGCGCATCCCGTTCCTGCTCTCGGTCGTGCTGATCCTCATCGGCTACTACGTGCGCCGTCGCGTCGAGGAGAGCCCCGTGTTCACCGAGCTCGCCGAGCGCAAGGAGGTCACGCGCATGCCGATCGTGCAGCTGTTCCGCAAGCACGCGCTGCTCGTGCTGATCGCCGCGCTCGTCTTCGCCGGCAACAACGCCGTCGGCTACATGACGACCGGCGGCTACATCCAGAACTACTCGACCAACCCCGAGGGACCGATCGGCCTCGAGCGCGGACCGGTGCTGTGGGCGGTCGCGGGCTCTGCCGTCGTGTGGCTGCTGTCGACGTTCTTCGCAGGCTGGATCTCGGACCGCATCGGGCGTCGCACGACCTACATCATCGGCTGGATCATGCAGCTCGTCGGTGTCTTCACGCTGTTCCCGCTCGTGAACACGGGCGACATCGGGCTGCTGTTCCTCGGCCTCGCGATCCTCACCGTCGGTCTGGGCTTCACGTACGGCCCGCAGGCGGCGCTGTACTCCGAGCTGTTCCCGGCATCCATCCGCTTCTCCGGGGTGTCGATCTCGTACGCGATCGGCGCGATCCTGGGCGGCGCCTTCGCCCCGACGATCGCGGCAGCACTCGTCGCGGCGACCGGCACGACGATGTCGGTCGCGCTCTACCTCGCGGGCATGACGCTCCTGGGCCTGTGCGCGACGCTGCTGCTGCGCGATCGCTCCGGCATCCCGCTCGGCCCCGACCACGAGGCCGAGCAGACCGTCAGCCCGATCTACGGCATGGCGAAGGCCTGAGCGCGATCGCGCCGTACCGGCGTCAGGAGTTCACGCGGATGATCTCCTCCTGGTACGGCGCGATCACGGAGCCCGAGATGCGCAGGTCCAGCAGCAGGAACGGGCGGTCGGATGCCGGCATCCGGGTCCACTCCGCGAGCCGGTCGAGGTCCTCGAGCGCACGGACGACGACCCCCTCCGCGCCGAAGCCCCGCGCGACGCCGGCGAAGTCGACCTGGGGGATGAGCATCGGCTCTTCGGCGAGGCCCTTGAGGCCGTAGAGGTTCACCTCGGCGCCGTAGGCGGCGTCGTTCCAGACGACCGCGAGGCCTCGGCCGCCCGCCACGCGCACGGCCGACTCGAGGTCGGCGAGCGCCATGAGACCGCCGCCGTCGCCGGTGGTCAGCACGATCGTCGCGTCCGGCCGTGCCCGCGCGGCGCCCGGGAACGCTCGGAAAGCCGAGGCCGATCGACTGGAACGCCGTGCCGACCATCATCATGCGGTCAGGCGACGCGACCGGCCAGTACATGTTCGCCCACCCGATGAAGTGGCCGCCGTCCGAGACGACCACGCGGTCTTCCGGCAGCAGCTCGGCGATCCTCGCTGCCGCCGAGCGCGGGTCGAGGCGGCCGTCGGCGGCCAGGGCCTCGCCCGGTTCGTACGCGCGAGCGGATGCCGCGTCCACGCTCTCGCGCCACCCGCTGGGCGCTGCGCCGATCGCCGCAAGCTCGTCGGCGATCGCGCGGGCGACCAGGCGCGGCATCTCCGCGGATGTAGCCGCCGACGTGCGGGTGGGTCGCCGCGGGCGCGAGATCGATCTGGAACACGCGCGTGCCGGGCGCGAAGAGCGCGCCGAAGCGCATCGTGAACTGGTTGAGCGACGCGCCGAACACGACCGCGACATCGGCCTGCCCGACCAGCTCCATCGCGGCTTCCGCTCCGAACCCGCCGGTCACGCCGAGGTCGAACTCGGGCCGTGGGAAGATCCCGCGTCCGAGCGCCGTCGAGGCGGTGAGTGCGCCGGTCGCGTCGGCGACGGCTCCGAGCGCCGCGCCCGCTCCGGCGATCCACGCGCCGCGGCCCGCGAGGAGGAACGGGCGCTTCGCGCCGGCCAGCGCGACGGCGGCATCGCGGATCGCCTGCGCGGCGAACGGGCCGCGCGGCGCGACCGGCTCGGGCAGACGGGGTTCGGGGGCATCGGGCACCGGCCCGGCCTCGAGCGCGGCGACGTCGTAGGGGATCGCGAGCACGGTGGGCACGCGATAGGTCAGCGCGTGCTCGATCGCGATGACCGTCGTCGCGGCGGCATCCGCTCGCCCCACCGTGTAGGTGCGCGCGCCGACCGCCGAGGCGAGCGCGATCTGGTCGACGCCCCAGGGACGGCGGCCCGAGGTCGGCTCGTCACCCACGACGAGCACGAGGGGCACGTGCGCCTGCACGGCTTCGGCCAGCGCGGTCAGGGTGTTGGTGAACCCGGCGCCGTAGGTCGCGGTCGCAGCGGCGAGCCCTCCGCCTGCCCGGTGGTAGGCGTCGGCAGCGACGACCCCGCCCGCCTCGTGGCGCACGGCGGTGTAGCCGACGTCGGTGGAGCGCTCGAGGGCATCGAGGAAGTAGGCGTTGCCGTTGCCCATCACCCCGAAGACGTGGTCGATGTGGCGGGCGAGGGTCGCGGCGACGTGCGCGGAAACAGTGGGCATGGAGGCTCCAGAGACGGGAACGGAAGAGGTGGGGATCCGTATGTGTCTCGCACACCCTGCCGGGCGGCTGCGTGCCCATTTTCCGAGCACCGGCGCGAAGAGGCCGGACCCGCCGAGTTTACCGTCGCGACGTCGCGTCCCGCCAGCGCGTGCGAGGTGTTCGCGGCCGGACATGATCGGCGCGCTGTCGGTCAATCCGCCTCGTCGGGTGCTCTGAACAATGGAGACGACGGGCGGATGCCGCATCACCCGTCCGCACACCCGGAAGGGCGCGCGCACCGCACTGACGAGGAGACATCGATGTCCGAATCCGCAACGCTGGCCGACTATTCCGAGCTGCTGAGCCGAGTGGAGGCGGCGTCGGACGCGGGACGAGAGATCCCCGACGCCGCGACCGGGGAGATCATCGGGCGAGCGCCCGTGCACTCCGTCGCCGATCTGGACGCCGCGATCGACCGCGCCCGGGCGGCTCAGCCCGCGTGGGAGGCACGCGGCCACGAAGAGCGCTCTGCTCTGCTGCTCACGGCGGCCGACGCGATCGAGGCGCACTCCGAGGAGCTCGCGCACCTTCTGTCGCGCGAGCAGGGCAAGCCGCTGAACGGGCCGAACGCGCGATTCGAAGTCGGCGCATGCGCCGTGTGGCTGCGCACTGCCGCGTCGACCCCCCTCGAGCCCGAAGTGCTCGTCGACGACGACAGCGGACATGCAGAGCTGGTCTACAAGGCGATCGGCGTGGTCGGTGCGATCGGTCCGTGGAACTGGCCACTGATGATCGGCATCTGGCAGATCGCGCCGTCGCTGCGCATGGGCAACACGGTTGTCGTCAAGCCCAGCGAATACACGCCGCTGAGCGTCCTGGCGATGATCGCGGTGCTCAACGAGGTCCTGCCGCCCGATGTGCTGATCGCCGTCTCGGGCGACCGCGAGGTGGGCGCGCGGTTGGCATCGCATCCCGACATCGACAAGGTGATGTTCACCGGCTCCACCGCAACCGGCCGGAAGATCATCGAGGGCTCCGCGGGCAACCTGGCCCGGCTGACGCTCGAGCTCGGCGGAAACGACGCCGGCATCGTGCTGCCAGGCACCGACCCGCAGGCCATCGCCGAGGACCTCTTCTGGGGGGCGTTCATCAACACGGGTCAGACCTGCGCGGCCCTCAAGCGCCTCTACGTGCATGACTCGATCTACGAGGAGGTCGTCTCGGCCCTCGCCGACATCGCAGGCCGGACGCCGATGGGCAACGGCCTGGACGAGCAGAATGTGCTCGGTCCTCTGCAGAACAGAAAGCAATTCGACATCGTCAGCGGCCTCGTCGAGGATGCCAAGGCGCGCGGCGGCCGCATCGTGACCGGCGGTGCCCCCGCGACCGAACTCGGCGGCAATTTTTACCCCGTCACGATTGTCGCCGACGTCGCGGACGGCGTGGCCCTGGTGGACGAGGAGCAGTTCGGACCCGCCCTGCCGGTGATCCGCTACACCGATGTGGAGGATGCGATCGCGGCTGCGAACGGACTCGAGGCGGGCCTCGGCGCGTCCGTCTGGGCGAGTGACCGAGCCGATGCACGCGCGGTGGCGATCCGACTGCAATCCGGCACCGTGTGGATCAACTCGCACGGCGGCCTGCACCCGATGGTGCCGTTCGGAGGGGTCAAGGGGTCCGGCTACGGCCTCGAGTTCGGCGTCGAGGGGCTCAAGTCCGTGTCGGTGCCCCAGGTCATCAGCGGCTGAGGCGGCGGCGATGACTAAGCAGACGGTCGTGGTCGTCGGCGGCGGTTCCTCCGGGTCGGTCGTCGCGAGGCGACTCGTGGACGCGGGTATGGCCGTCACACTGCTGGAGGCCGGGGGAGAGGACACGAACCCGGCCATCCACGACCCGATGCGCATGGGCGAGTTGTGGCACAGCGCGGACGACTGGGACTACTTCACGATTCCGCAAGCCGGAGCGGCCGACCGCAGGCTGCACCTGCCTCGCGGGAAGGTCCTCGGCGGGTCGCACGCGCTGAACGCGATGATCTGGGTGCGCGGCGTCCGCGCGGACTACGAGCACTGGGCCGAGGTGGGCGGCGACGGCTGGGGCTGGGAGGACGTGCTTCCGGTCTTCCGTGCCATCGAGGACTTCTCGGGCGGTGCGTCCGAACTACGCGGGACAGGCGGGCCGCTGCCGGTCACGGCCGACTACCCGCTCAGCCCGATTCAGGCCTCGATCATCGCGGCGGCGGTGCAGGAGGGGCTCGAGCACAATCCGGATTACAACGGCGACCATGTCGAGGGCATCTCTCAGGAGCAGGTCACGATGAAGGACGGGCGGCGCAGCAACACCTGGACCGCCTACCTCAAGCCCGTGCGCGAGCGACTCGACATCCGCACCGGGTGCCACGTTCACTCCGTGATCATCGAGGACGGTCGCGCGGTCGGAGTCCGTTACCGCCAGGACGGCGTCGACCATGACGTGCGGGCCGACGAGGTCGTGCTCTCGGCCGGCGCGCTGGACTCACCCGCGATCCTGCTGCGCTCAGGGATCGGCCCGGCCGCAGAGCTCGAGCAGCTCGGGATCCCCGTCGTCGCAGACAGCCCCGAGGTCGGCAGGAATCTGCATGACCATCTGCTCTCGCCGGTCATCTTCACGACGACGGCCAAGCCGGTCGGCCCACCGCAGAGCGGGGTCTCGGTGACCCAGACCCACCTTTTCTGGAAGAGCCGGCCCGAGCTGGCCGTGCCCGATACGCAGCCGATCAACTTCTCGGTGCCGATGTTCGGAGACACCCTCGAGCCGGTCGCCGGTGACGGGTTCTCGCTCATGGCGGGGATCGTCACGCCGAAGAGCCGTGGCTCTCTGACCTTGAGCGGTCCGGGGCTGGAGGATCCGGTGCTCATCGACCTGCGAGCGCTCGCCGAAGACGAGGACCTCGCCTCGCTGGTCGCCTCGGTGCGCCAATGCCGTTCCATCGGCCGTCGGCCCGCCCTGGCTGACGAGTGGGGCGCGCAGGAGATCTACCCCGGTCCGGAGGTGTCCGACGACGACCTCGAGGACTACGTGCGTCGCACGGTGGAGACCTACCACCACCAGGTGAGCACATGCCGGATGGGGCGGGATGCCGACTCCGTGGTCGACGGGCGCCTCCGCGTGCGCGGCATCGAGGCGCTCCGGATCATCGACGCGTCGATCATGCCGCGGATCACGACGGGGAACACCAACGCACCCGCCGTGCTGATCGGCGAACAGGGCGCACGGTTCCTGCTCGAAGACGCCGGGGCGCGCTGAGCGCACATCAGGAAGGGGGCCCGGATGCGGCATCCGGACCCCCTTCCTCGTGTCGGCCGTCACTCCCTCGCGAAGACCCGCCGACCCGCGAACCACGTTTCGAGGACGCGGGTGCGGATGATCTCGCCCGCGGGACCGTCGACGAAGTCGCGGTCCAGAATGACGAAGTCGGCCGATTTGCCGGCTTCGAGCGACCCGGTCTCTGCGGCCAGGCCCATCGCGCGCGCGGCGTTGATCGTGAACACCTCGAGCGCCTCCTCGGCGCTGACCGCCTGCTCGGGCCACAGCGTCCCCGCGGCGCGGCCGAGCGGGTCGGCGCGCGTCACGAGCCCTTGGATCCCCTCCAGCGGGTTCGGTGACTCACTGACGGGCCAGTCGGAGCCGCCGGCGACGAGACCGCCGGCGTCGATGATCGATCGGTTGGGCTGCGAGCGCTCGGCCCGTGCCGTGCCGAGGACGGCTGCGAGGGCGTCGGGGATGACGCCCGGAAACCACAGGAACGGCGAGATGTCCGCCACGACGCCGAGTCCCGCCAGACGGGTGATGTCCCTGTCGGCCAGAAACTGCCCGTGCGCGATCTGGAAGACCGTATCGCCGAAACCTTCCGATCGCAGGCGCTCCACGACATCCAGCAGCAGCTGCGCCGTGCCGTCGCCGGTCGCGTGCACCTTGGCCCCGAGCCCCCGCTCTGATACCTTCCGCAGCCAGTCGTACAGCTCGTCGAAGCCCATCGTCGTGGTGCCGTGGAAGTGCGCGCCGTGCACGTCGTCGGCCACGTAGGGCTCCAGGAACAGCGCGGTGCGCGCCGGCGGCACGCCGTCCAGGAAGATCTTCACGAAGTCGGGCCGGTGATGCTCTGTGCGGAACTCCTCGCCGCGCGCGATCAAGGGCTCGCCGACCGGGTCGTACCCGAAGATCTCGTCGTTGATGGTGAGGCTGGTGACGACCCAGGCGTTCAGCTCGCCCGCCTGGTCGAGCGATCGCAGCGCGCCCAGGATCTCGAGCGAGACGGCGGCATCCTGGAAAGCGGTCACCCCGAAGCTGCCGAGCAGCTCGACACCGCGGTGCGACGCGGCCCGCCACTGCGCGGCGGTCAGCCCTCCGGCGGCGGCATGCGCGCGCGCGACGGGGATGCCGGCCGCCTCGAGCAGCACGCCGGTGAGATCGCCGTCGACGGGGTCGCGCAGGGCGATGCCTTCGGTCGGAGTCGAATCCAGCGCCATGCCGGCGAGCCGCAGCGCGGCGGTGTTGACCCAGCGGTTGTGGTGGCTGTCGTCGGAGAGCATCACCGGATGGCCCTCGGATGAGTCATCCAGACGCGCCCGCACCGTCGAGCTGTTCAGGTCATCCAACAGTGTGCTCGCCCATGACCCGCCCGTGATCCACACATCGGGCGGGAGCGTGCGCGCGTGAAGGCGCACCTGGTCGAGGATCTCGTCGACGCCCAGCGAGACGGGAAAGGACAGTTCGAACAGATCGGTGACGCCGGCCACGGCATGGTGGTTGTGCACGTCGACGAAGCCGGGATAGACCGCGGCACCGTCCAGGTCGCGCACCTGCGTGTTCTCATCGCGCAGCGCGAGCATTGCGGTCGCCCGGCCGACCGCGACCACCCGGCCGCCGGAAACCGCGAGCGCCTCGGCGGTCGGTTGCGAACGGTCCGCCGTGCGGACCGTGGCGTTGGTGAGGATGAGCTCGACCGACACCGTCACCGCCTCAGATCGCGCGCCGGGTCGAACTCCGCCGGATGCACGGTCGTCGAGATAAGGCGGCCGTGCGCGCCGAACGTGAAGTGCGCGGGCCTCTGGCCCACCTCGCCTTCACCGAAGAGGACGCCGTGGGCGCGGAGCGCCTTCTGGTCGCGATGATCGGCGATCGTCACCGATCCGCAGGGGATGACCTTCTCGCGCCAGGTGAAGACGTAGATGCCGGGCCGGATGCGCCAGACGGTGTTCTCGTCGGTGTCGGCCAGGCCCTGTTCCGGGCCGGCCAGGCACTGCCAGGTGTACCAGTGCGGAGAGAGGTACACGTGCTCGTACGCGTGCTCGGTCGAATACACCCACAGCACTCTGCGGCCGATGAGCTCCGTGGTCGGAGCAGCGGGCTCGCCGGTCTGTGGCAGCTCTTCTATGCGAGAGACGCCGAACACGTGCTGCACAGCGACCTTCTCGCGCGTCTTCTCGCCGAGGATGCTGATCACCGCGAAGGCGTGGCCGCTGCGCAGGTCAAGGAAGAGCGAGACCGCCTCGTCAGGGCGGTAGTCGTGGTGGAACTGCGCGTAGTAGAGGTCCTCATCCACTCGCACGACCTCGCAGGCATCGGTCTGCGTCGCGGCGGCGATGGAATCGCCCGCGCCCGGCTGGTAATCCCACGCCACCTGACCGGGGGAGAAGGTGTGGACGATGCGCGTTCCCCGGTCATCGGCGAGCGTGAACGTGCGTCCGTCCAGGTCGCTCGACAACGGTGCCTTGCTCGCGTCGAAGCCGGGCGCCAGTCCCTCCAGCGGCAGCCAGGTGGACGTGTCGGACAGGTTGACTGCGTTCGTCATGGGGTCTCCTGATGGTGTGGGTGGGCGGTGAGCGGGGTCACACGCTCGGTTCGGGGATGTGCGGGCTCTCGGTGCCGTGGGTCACGTGCACGTTGAACTTCTCGATGTCGGTCGCCAGCGCGTCGTACACCGCGGGCTTGGTCCGCTTCAGATACGCGCCGTAGATGATCCCGCCGACCAGCGCGAGGACCAGCAGCAACGGCATGAGGCGGATGATCAGTTCGCTGGATCCGGCGACGATGTCGAAGTTGAGGATCGCCAGGACGATGATCGTGACCAGCCCGAGGAATCCGATTCCGGGGGCGATGAAGGTGCTCCACCAGCGCGGGTCGCGGTTACGGCGGAAGTGGACGATGATCGCGAGCGCGGCAAGACCCTGCAGGACGAGGACGGCGAGCGTGCCGAATCCGAGCATCGCGGGGACGAGGTTGAGGATCGGGTCGAGTCCAGCAGCGAAGAACACCAGCGCCACGATCGCCGCGAAGGACGCCTGCACGAGTCCGGCGACCTGGGGCGCGCCGTTGGCGCGGGTGCGCGCCAACGCGTGCGGCAGCACCCGAGCGCGACCGAGCGAGTACAGGTAGCGGGTCGCGGAGTTGTGGAAGGCGAGCATCGCCGCGAACAGGCTGACCAGCAGGAGGATCTCCATGATGACCGTGAACACAGGCCCGAGGTAGGTGTCCGCGAGGCTGAAGATGAGGTCGCCGGTGGGCAGATGCTCCAAGGCCACCTGCTGCGCGTCCTGGACTCCGGTCGCCGATACCACGGCCCAAGTGGTGATGCCCAGGATCAGGCCGATCGCGACGATGGCGGTGTAGGTCGCGCGCGGCACCGTCTTGAGCGGATTGCGCGCCTCCTCGCTGAACAGCGCGGTCGCCTCGAACCCGAGGAACGCGGTGGCCGCGAGCAGCAGGCCGATCGGCAGCGAACCCGAGAAGACCGCCGCGGGCGAGAAGGCCGAGATGTCGAAGCCGGTCTGCACCAGCACGGCGATGTCGAAGACGACGAGGATCGCCACCTCGAGCACGAGCGATACGCCGAGCACCTTCGTGCTGAAGTCGATGCCGGTCCGGGCCATGACGAAGCACACGGCGATGGACAGCAGCCCCCAGATGATCCAGCTGATCTCGACCCCGGTGAGCTGGGCGATGATCACCTGCATGAAGAAGCCGCTCGTGCCGATCGTGCCGACGACGAAGAAGTTGTAGCCGAGGGTGGCGATCAGGCCCGCCACGAGACCGCCGGTGCGACCGAGGCCCTTGACCACGAAGGCGTAAAAGCCCCCCGAGTTGACCATCTGCTTCGACATCTGCGCGTAGCCGATGGCGAAGAACAGCAGGATGACGGCGACGATGAAGAAGGAGGCGGGTGCCCCGCCTCCGTTGCCGAGCGCGATGGCGAGCGACGCGACCACCACGATCCCGGTGAGCGGGGCCACGGCCGCAAGGACGAGGAAGACGATGGCGGCCACACCGAGGGTGTTCGGCCGCAGCTGGGTCCGCGGAGTGGATTCGGGCACGTCGAACTCCTTTGCACGAGGTGCGGGGCGCAGCGCACCCCGTCTCCAGCGATTCTGCGGCCACCGGGCACCGGCCCACTTGACGCTGAGCGTAGGAGGCTCGCCCACCCGCGCACGCATCGGCCGCCGGGTCCTTCCCGCCCGGCAGGATGACGATGCGGCACACGACGGAAGGCGCTCGCATGGATCTCGGACTCGAAGGGCGCGTCGCGCTGGTGACCGGCGCCGCCGGCGGCATCGGCGCGGCCATCGTCCGCCGGCTCGTGGCCGAGGGCGCGCGGGTGGTCGCGGTCGATCGGGATGCCGTGGGCTTGGCCGCTCTTGAAGCAGGGTCTCCGGGCGCGGTGCGATCCATCGCGGTCGACATCACGGATGAGACGCAGGTGAACCGTGCGGTCGAGGAGGTCGTGGATCGCTTCGGTGGACTCGATGTGCTCGTCTCGGCCGCGGGGATCTCGGGCCCGGTCGGCACGCTGCTTCCCGACCTCACCCTGGCTGAGTGGTCCTCGGTGGTGCAGGTGAACCTGACCGGGGCCTTCCTCGTCCTCCGGGCCGCCGTGCCGGCGCTGCGCGGATCGACTGCCGCATCGGTCGTCCTCGTCGCGAGCGACTCCGCGCTCGTGGCGACGCCCGGCATGGTGCCTTACGGCGCGTCCAAGGCAGGTCTGCTTCAGCTGGCTCGCGCTGCTGCGGTCGATCTGGCGCGGGACGGCATCCGGGTCACCGCCGTCTGCCCGTCCATCGTCGACACGCCGATGAGCCGAGCCGACCTCGGCCTGCTCGCGGGCTTCAGGTCCGCGCCCTATCCGGTGCAGACCCCCGACGAGGTGGCTGCACAGGTCGCGTTCCTCGCCGCGCCGGTCTCGCGCGCCGTCAATGCGACGGCCCTCGTCAGCGACTTCGGTTACAGCGCCCGTTCCACCTTCCCCGCATAGCCCACGAGAGGACCAGACATGGCATTCACCGGAGCCGGCGTCGCCGGCAGAGTAGTGATGATCACCGGCGGCGGCACCGGCATCGGCGCCGCGATCGCGGAGAGGTTCGCGGCCGAAGACGCCCACGTGGCGGTCGTCGGCCGGCGGCTGGAGCCGCTGCAGGCGGTCGCGGCTTCGGTCGGCGCGCTCCCCGTCGTGGCGGATGCCGCCGACGCGGCATCGGCGCGCGCTGCGGTCCAGACCGTCCTGGCTCATTTCGGGCGCATCGATGTCCTGATCGCCAATGCCGGAGGACACGGCTTCGCCGCGGTGGGAGAGACCGACGACGAGGGGTGGCAGTCCTCACTGACCACGAACCTCACCACGGCGTTCACGATGGCGCGCGAGTCGCTGCCCGCCCTCATCGAAGCCAAGGGCCAGGTCGTCGTGGTCTCATCGCTGGCGGGCCTCTTCGCCGGTCCGAGCGTCGCCGGCTACACGGTGGGAAAGCACGCGCTCATCGGTCTGACCAGGTCGCTGGCGCGCGACTATGGAAAGCACGGCGTGCGCGTGAACGCCATCTGTCCCGGTTGGGTGCAGACGCCCATGGCCGACGCCGAGATGGACGAGTTCGGCGAGAGGGCCGGCATCCCGAGCCGCGCCGACGCGTACCGCACCGTCACGGCTGACGTGCCGCTCGGACGCGCCGCGCTTCCCGCGGAGATCGCCGCCGTCGCCCGGTTCCTGGGATCGGGTGAGTCCTCGTACATGACCGGCGCGATCCTCGTGGTCGACGGGGGTGCGCACATCGTGGACGTGCCGACGCTCGCCTTCGATCACGCCGGCATGTAGCCGGCCGACCGAATCGCGCCCGAGCCGCCGCAGTGTCTATGCGGCGGCTCCGCCGAGGTACGCCCGGTGCAGCAGGTCGGGCTGCAGGCGCAGCTGCTCGGCCCTTCCCTGGTAGCCCACGCGCCCGCTCGCAACGACGAGCGCCTCGTCGGCGAGTCCGAGAGCCAGGTTGGTGAACTGCTCGACCAGGAGGACGCCGGCGCCCTCGGTCGCGAGCTCCGACACGATCGGCAGCAGGCGCATGAAGACCACCGGCGCGAGGCCGAGCGACATCTCGTCGATCAGCAGGAACCTCGGCCGAGCGGCGAACGACCGGGCGAGCACGACCATCTGCTGCTCTCCGCCTGACAGCAGCGCGGCGGGGGAGTCGATCCGCTTCTCCAGTTCGGGGAAGCGCGCGACCGCGGCGTCGAGCTGAGCGGTCGTCTTGGCCGTCAGCGACAGGTTCTCGCGCACGGTCAGGGAGGGGAAGACCGCCCGCCCTTGCTCGATGTGGACGATGCCTCTCCGCGAGCGCGCGACCCGGGACAGCTTTCCGATCGGTTCGTCGTCGATGCGGATGCTGCCGCTCACCGTGCGCACGACACCCGAGATCGCCTCGATCAGGCTCGTCTTGCCCGCTCCGTTCGGACCGACGACGGCGGTCACCGACCCCTGAGCGAGCGTCAGGCTGACGTGCGAGATGACCGGACCCGCTCCGCGCGAGACGGTGACGTCTTCGAGAATGAGGCTGCTCACAGCATCTCCGTTTCACCCATGTAGGCCTTGATGACGGCGGGATCGGCGAGCACCTCGGCCTGGGGGCCTGAGGCGAGGACCCGGCCGAAGTCCAGAACCGTGATCGACGAGCAGACCACTCGGACCAGGTCCAGGTCGTGCTCGATCAGGATGATCGACATCCCGAATCGCCCGGGAGCCTGGCGCAGCCGCTCACCCAAGGCGAGGTGCTCGGTGTGCGAGAGACCGGCGGCGGGCTCATCCAGCACGAGGACCCGGGGGCGCGACAGCACCGCCGCGGCGACCTCTACGAGCCGGCGGGTGCCGACGTCGACGCTGGAGAGCCGCTCGCGCGCGCCGGGGCAGCCGAAGAATTCGAGCACCTCGTCGATCTCGGCGCGGGTGACGCGGCGACGGGCGACGAAGCGGAGGTAGGACTCGACGCTGAGCGAGGGGGGGACGCGGTCCTGCTGATACGTGCGCCGCAGTCCTCGGCGCGCGCGGGCGGTCGGCGAGAGGCCGGCAAGATCCTGGCCCTCCAGCACCACGCGGCCGGTGTGTCGGGGCAGGAAGCCGCTGACGGCGTCGACGAAGGTCGACTTTCCGGCCCCGTTGGGACCGATCAGGCCCATCACGGCGCCTGCCGGCACGACGATGTCGACGCTGTCCAAAGCCGTGAGTGCGCCGAACTGCACGCCCAGTCCCTCGACCACCAGCGCCGGAGGCGCGGCGGGGTCCGGGTCCGGCGGCGGGGGAGCCGTCGCGGAAATCGGGAGCGCGGCATCCGTCGTGGTGCGGCCTGCCCGTTCGGCGGCCGCGCGCTTGTCGGCGCGCCGATGCCACAGGTTGCGCACCCCCTGGCCCAGGTTGGTGCCGCTGGTGATGGCCTGCACGCCGAGCACGCCGAACACGACGAAGCCCCAGTCCAGGGGAACTCCCCACCGCTTGAGCAGCTCCGGGACGAGCACCCACATGATTCCGCCGAAGATGGCCATGTCGATCAGGTACGCACCCGACATGACGGCGAGCACGTATAGGGCGAGGGACTGCAGCGGGCTGAAGCTCGAGGCGAACGGCAGCTGCACCTGCCCGGCGATCAGTCCGCCCGAGATGCCGCCGAGTGCCGCGCTCACGGCGAAGGCGGTGAGCTTGGCGAAGCGCACGCTCTCACCGGCCGAGGCGGTGCCCCGCTCCGAGAAGGCCACTGCCTTCCAGCTGGAGCCCCAGCGGCTGCGCTGGAGGAAGAACACGGCAAGGCCGCAGAGCGTCAGCACGATCGCGCTGTAGAAGAAGTACATCCGGTCGCTGCTGAACAGCTCTGGACGCTGCACGAACACGCCGTCGGTCGTGCCCGGAAACTGGATCTGGCCGAGGGTGACGTCCGCCGCCGCGGCGAAGCCGAGCGTCACGACAGCCAGATTCACTCCCCGCAGCCGCAGCGCCGGCAGACCTACCAGGATGCCGGCCACAGCCGCGGCGAGCCCGCCGAGGATGAGCCACAGCGAGAATCCGCCCGGAAACTGCAGGACGTTCAGCAGCGAGACGATCCACGCCCCGATGGCGGCGAAGGTGAGCTGGCAGAGGGCGATCATGCCGGCGGAGCCGGTCACCACCCCCAGGCCGAGGATCGCGATCGAGGCGGTCACCGCTGAGACGGCGAGGAAGACGAAGTAGCCGGACAGCCCGATGCTCAGCAGGTAGCCGGCCGCGATGGCCGCTACGGCCACCAAGAACGGCCACCCGTTGCGGACCCAGGAGCGCTCAGCGAGCGGCATCCCACACCTCCTTGCGCTGCGTCCACAGCAGCAGGACGACGATGAACAGGAAGGGGAGGAAGTTGCGGATCAGGCTGACCTGATCGATCTGGGCGACCAGACCGCTCAGCGTTCCCAGCAGCAGTCCGCCGACGACGGCCAGGTCCAGCCGGCGGAAGCCACCCAGCAGCGCGGCGGCGGCCGCCGGCACGATCAGCATCGACAGGCTGATCGCATCGTTCGATTGCGAGGGGGCGACCATGATGATGACGACCGCGCTGATGACGCCGGTCGCGAACCAGACCGAGATCGACAGCAGCTTCGACGGGATGCCGATCAGCTCAGCGGTCGTCGGCCGCTCCGAGAGTGCACGCAGCTGCGTGCCGATGTCGGTCCGTACCAACAGGAGCCGCACCGCGAGGCCGACCACGATCGACAGGGACACTGTGGCGATGGTCAGCCAGCTGATGACGACACCGGCCATTTCGAAGGCCGCACCGGCGATGATCGGCGCGAAGGGCTGTGGCTTGTTGCCGAACAGGATGAACGACAGTGAGATGAGGATCAGGAGCGGCCCCACGGTCATCGCGGAGCGCGTGGTGATGTCGGACTCCGACAGCCAGGTCGCGGCGATCACCCCGATGATCGCCGAGAGCAGCCCGCCGACCAGCACGCCCAGCAGCGAACCCAGCCAGATCGGCAGGCCCGCCGCCGTCACGAGCCAGATGGCGCAGAAGGCGCCGAACATACCCGTGGCCGCCTGCGCGAAGTTCACCACCCTGACCAGACGCGCCATGAGCGTCAGGCACACCCCGAGCACGGCGTAGACGCCGCCGGCGGCGAGTCCCGCGAGGGCTCCTTGAATCATGTCCGTCCTTCCGAGCGTGGTGGGGGGCGGCCCGGCGCAGAGCCGGGCCGCCCGCCGATCAGTTCTGCGGGATGCGCAGCCAGTCGTCGGCGACCTGCTCCCAGGCGTTCGTTCCGGTCTTCAGCGCGATCGGCCACCCGGAGGTGTTGATGGTGCCGAACTGGAAGGGTGTGCCGACCATCGGGTTGTCGATCGGGTCCATGTCCTTGAGCGCGGCGCTCACTGACTCGCGGGTGATGTCGCCGTCGATGCCCTCGAGCACCTCGAGGAAGTACGTCGCCGCGAGGAAGCCGCCCTGGCTGAAGGAGGTCAGCGCGATGTCGTTGTCGGTCATGAGCGTCCGCCAGTCAGCGTTGATGTCGTTCTCCTCGGTGAACGGGTAGAACTCGGCGGGGACGTAGATCCCGGCGGCGGAGTCGTCGATCGCCGCGGCGAAGTTCTCGCTGTAGACGCTGGTCAGGAACAGGAAGGTCACGTCGTCCCAGCCCTGGGCGTTCGCGGCCTTGACCTGAGCGACCGCGTCCGGCTCGACGCCGTTGACCGCGAGGGCCTTGCATCCGGCTTCGCGGGCCTTGACGAGGTAGGGCGTGTAGTCCGACGCGCCGTACGGCACGGTGTCATCCACCAGGAGCGGCTCCGCCCCGGTCACCTCGCTCCATTTGTCGATGGCGGACTGATAGGTCGGCCGGGTCGAGCCGGCGATCTCGAGGAGGATGCAGATGTCCTCGAGCTGCAGGACCTCGGAGCCGTACATGAGGGTCAGCGTCATGTCGTTGTATGGCCCGATGTTCGCCGGCGAGATGCTCTCGCTGTCGAAGCAGCCGGTGTCCACGCCCACGCCGGGCATCGAGAGGATGCCCTCCTGGCCGTAGTACGCCTGGTTGATCTCGCACTCGATGAGGCTCGCCGAGCCCACCATTGCCACGGCGCCGTCGCTGCCGACGATCTCGCGCGCGGAGGCGGTGGCCGTGGCCGGGTCGCCCTTGTCGTCGGCGGTCTTGTACTCGATCATCCGCCCGTCCAGGCCGCCGGCCTCGTTGAACGCGTCGAACACCGCGGCGGCCGCCTCAGAGGCTTCGGGGAACGCGGCCGGCCCGCTGTTGGTGTTGATGGAACCGACGACGATCGGCGATGCGTCGCCCCCGCCGCCGCCGCTGTCGCCCGCGCACCCCGTGAGCACGAGCGCGCTCGCGGCGGTGAGTGTGATCGCCGTGATCAGATGCCTCTTCATGGATTCCTGCCTCTCGATGACACCGCGCCCTCGCGTCGGTGGTCTGTGGGTCACTCGCGCGTGGCGCGGTTGACGGGCTCACTGTTCAGATCGGCTGCGCGTCGGGATAGGCGGCCGCGCCGAGAGGGTAGATGTGGCCGCCCGCTCGGGAATGCTCGGCACCCCCTGAGCCGTTCAGGCCGAGGAAGATCCCCGTGGTGCGCAACTGGTAGCCCAGATCGTGCAGCCAGACGCTGGCCACGGCGATCCGGAATTCGCGAAAGCAGAACAGGTACAGGCCGTCGTCGAGCTTCCACACCGTCGACAGATCCGTGTCTCCGTGCCCGCGCTGCACGCCCTCCAGGCACTGCCAGCTGTAGCGCTGACTGGACAGGTAGACGTGCTCGTAGAGGTGATCGGGGCTGTAGCGATACAGGTTCCGCTTGCCGATGAGGTCGCGGCTCGGCGCGGGTGACTCGCCCGCCGCAGCGCCGGCGCCCGTGACCGCGGCGACGAAGCGCTGGGTCACCTGCGGTGTGCCCTCGGCCGCCTCCGCTTCGATCCGGGACACCACGATGATCGCCTGGTTCGTCCGTGCCGACGAGACGATCGTGAGCGCCGTCTGTTCGCGGGACTCCAGCGGAAGATTCAGGAAGAGCACACCCTCGCGGACCGCGACCGCATCGTACGGGTCGGTCGCGCCGGTCTCGGTCAGCAACGGCCCGCGCGCACTCCAGGTGACCTCGTCGGCGGTGAACGACATCTCCAGGACGGAGTCGTCCTCGCCGTGCAGCCGCAGAATGGTGCCGGCCAGGGATTCGGCCGGCAGGCGGTAGGTGTCGATTCCTGCGGCGAACTCGTCGTACGTGCGCCATTGCTCTGCCGCCGGGTCTGCGGCGGTGACGATGTCGGTCATGCGAACGGGCTCCTCGCGGCAACCCGCTGCGGTGCGGGTCGCTGCGCCCATCGTCCGGCGGCGGACGTGCCGCGCTCAAGGTGCGCGGGACGATCGCGCGCCGACAGTCAACCGGCGTGCCCTGCCGGGCAAGTTCCGCTCAGTGCGTCGCGCGGAATTCGCTCGGCGACACCTCGTAGGCCGCTTTGAACGTGCGACTGAAGTGCGCCGCATCGACGAAGCCCCAGCGGGCCGCGATCGCCGAGACGGGACGATCTGCGAACAGGGGGTTCACCAGATCGCGCCGACAGCGCTCCAGACGACGGATGCGGATCCACGTCGAGACGCTCGTGCCCTGCTCCTGGAACAGGCCGTGCAGGTGGCGCGTCGAGATGAAGTGCGCCGCGGCGATCGAGGTCGGGCTCAGGTCGGCCGAGGCCAGGTTGCGGTCGATGTGCGCGTGGATGCGCTGCATCAGCGCGCGGTGCGGATCGTTCGAGGTCGTGTCGAGATCGAGCTCGTGGGTGAACAGCGTGGTGACCAGGTCCATCGCGCTCTGGGTGAGGCGCGCCCCGGTCGCGCCGGAGAGCTGCTCGAGATTGCCGGCGAGCTGGGTGAGGTAGGGCACGATCATCGCGCCCAGCCCCTCGTGTCCCGAGATGCGCACGGCGGTCAGCTGGGCCATCATCTCGGGCGGAAGCGCCACCAGATGCTTGGGGAACATGACGACCATGGTGCGGAAGTCCGCGCCGAAGACGAGCGAATACGGGCGGTTGGTGTCGTAGACGGCCAGATCGCCGGGCTGTAGAACCGCCTCGCGGTCGTCCTGGATGAGCAGACCGGTGCCGCTGAGCATGAGGCTGAGTTTGAAGTAGGACCGATCCGCGCGGCCGATCAGCTCGGGCGTGCGTTCCACGACGTGCTCGGTCGCGCGCACGTCCGTGACGTGGACCTCGTCGATCGATGCGGCTTTGATCATGCCGCGGAACGAGTCGGCCAGCGGGCTGGTGACCTGTAGCGGCACGAACGACTCGGAGACGGACGAGCGGAACTGGCTGATGTTGCGCGCCACGCTCGTCGTCACCACATCGCTCTGTCGGGTGAGCGTTGCAGACATGGACACCTCCACCTCATCGGGGGCCGGGACCGTTACCGCTTCGTATACGATCCTTCCGGGGAATCGTACCAGTCTCGCCCGGGCACCGTGCCAAGCTGATTCGGTGAAGACCATCCAGCTCCGCCGGTACACGCTCGTCGACGGCGAATACGACGCTTTCCTCGCCTGGTGGCGGGAGTGGATGCCGCGGGTGCGCCCGGCGGCGGGATTCCAGATCGAATTCGCATACGGCCTTCCCGAGACCAACGAGTTCGTGTGGGCGGTCAGCGCCGAGGGCGATCGCGATGCCTTCGCCGCGCGCGAAGAGGTCTACTTGGCCTCCGAAGCCCGTGCCGAGGCGTTCGAAGGCGTTCCGCAGCGCGTCGCCGAGTACAACGTTCGGTTGGTGGACGAGATCGCCTAGCCGCCGAGCGCGTCGCGGATGACCCCGGAGGAGCGCTGCAGCCGGGCGGCGATCGCGTCTGGTTCGACCGCGCTCGCCACGTAGACCACCGCGATGGCCGCCGGCGGCCGGCCGCGCACCAAGAGGGGCACCGAGACCGACCGCAGGGTCGGGATGACCTCGTCATGGCTCGTGGCGAACCCACGGGCCGCGGCATCGGTCACCTCGTCGCGCAGGTGGTCCGACACGTCCGCCGGCCACGACGCCGGCGGCATGGCCGAGAGGATCGCCTTGCCGGGTGCGCCGACCGTGACCGGATGCCGCGTCCCCGGCCGCTGCGCCACCGAGGCGACGGCATGGCGCGGTTCTACGCTGACCAGCGTCACGCACTCGTCGTGGTCGAGCACCACGAGGAAGCACGTCGTGCCGAGCTCGTTCGCGACGGCCGTCAGCTCCGGCAGTGCCTCGGCCTGCAGGTCGTGCGCCACGCCTGCGGCCAGCGCCGCCATGCGCGCGCCGAGCTGGATGCGTCCGGCGGGGTCGCGCGTGACCAGTCCGTGGTCTTCGAGGGTTCGCAGCAGCCGATACGCCACGGAGCGGTGCACCCCGAGTCGTCGGGCGATCTCGTCGATCGTGAGCGCGTCGCGCGCGTCGGCGAGAATCTCCAGGATCCGGATGCCGCGGCTCAGGGTCTGCGACGGGGAAGAGCCGGCGTCGGCCATAGAGCTCCTCTTGTGCGCGTGGCGTGGAAACGTATACGATCTGTTCAGATGTAGAACGCTACGTTCGAATATAGAACACTACTCCTGCCGCCGCAATCATCGGCACGGGAACCTCGACACCGACGTCCGAGGAGGACATGATGCAGTTCCACCACCACGGGTACGTTTCGGGCGAGCCCCGGGTTCTGGAGGCGGAGGGAACGGGCATCGACCGGCCCGTCGATCTGCCCGACGTCATGGACGTCCTCATCGTCGGGTCGGGCCCGGCCGGTATGCTGCTGGCTGCCCAGATGTCGCAGTTCCCGGGTGTCACGACCCGGATCATCGAGAAGCGCGAGGGGCGGCTCGTGCTCGGGCAGGCTGACGGCATCCAGCCGCGCAGCGTCGAGACCTTCCAGGCGTTCGGCTTCGCCGAGCGCATCGTCGCCGAGGCGTACAACATCGCCTACATGAACTTCTGGGGGCCTGACCCGGACAACCCGCGCAATATCACCCGCACCGCGCGCACCGAGGACTACGCCTTCAAGATCAGCGAGTTCCCGCACCTCATCGTCAATCAGGCGCGCGTGCTCGACTACTTCGCCGAGGCCGCCGCGCACGGTCCCGGGCGCATCGTGCCGGACTACGGCGTGGAGTTCCTGGGGCTGACCGTGCACGAGGGGGGCGAGCACCCGGTCGAGGTGCGGCTGCGACACATGACAGGCCCTCGCGCCGGCGAGGAGCGCACGGTGCGCGCGACCTACGTCGTCGGGTGCGACGGAGCTCGCAGCGGCGTACGCGAGGCGATCGGTCGCAAGCACCTGGGCGGCGCATCGGCGCACGCCTGGGGGGTGATGGACGTCCTGGTCAACACCGACTTCCCGGACTGGCGCACCAAGTGCGCGATCAACTCGTCGGCCGGAAACATCCTGCACATCCCGCGCGAGGGCGGCTACCTCAGCCGGATGTACATCGACCTCGGCGAGGTCGCGCAGGACGACGACCATCGTGTGCGGCAGACGCCGATCGAGGAGATCATCCGCAAGGCAAACGCTATCCTGCATCCCTACACGATCGACGTGAAACAGGTCGCCTGGCACAGCGTCTATGAGGTCGGGCACCGGGTGACCGACAAGTTCGACGACGTCGCGGTGGGGGAGGACCACACGCCGCACGTGTTCCTCACCGGTGACGCGTGCCACACCCACAGTGCGAAGGCAGGTCAGGGCATGAACGTGTCGATGCAGGACGGCTTCAACCTCGGCTGGAAGCTCGGCCACGTTCTCACCGGGCTCGCGCCGCAATCGCTGCTGGCCACCTACTCCGCCGAGCGTCAGCCGGTGGCGCAGCAGCTGATCGACTTCGATCGGGAGTGGTCCGCGCTGATGGCACGAAAGCCGGAGGAGATCTCGGATCCGCAGGATCTGGCGAACTACTACCTGGCCACCGCCGAGTTCCCCTCGGGCTTCATGACGCAGTACGGTCCTTCCGCGCTCGCCGCCGAACCCGTGCACCAGGCACTGGCGCCGGGATTTCCCATCGGCAAGCGCTTCAAGAGCGTCGAGGTCGTCCGCGTCTGCGACGGCAACGTCGTGCATCTCGGGCATCACGCGAAAGCTGACGGGCGCTGGCGCGTCTACGCGTTCGCCGACGTCGCGCCCGCGGATGAGCCCTCCGCGCTGGACGCGTGGGCGTCGTGGATGGCCTCGCCCGATGCGCCGGTGCGGCGCCACACGCCCGAGGGAGCGGACATCGACGCGGTGCTGGACGTCAAGGTCATCTATCCGCAGCCGTTCGAAGAGGTCGACATCTCTCGCGTGCCGGATCTGTTCCTGCCGCGCACGGGTCCCCTCGAACTGACGGACTGGGAGAAGGTGTACGCCGCCGGCCCGAGTGCGTGGACCAGGGCCGACATCTTCGCCGAGCGGGAGCTCTCGCGCGGCGGCGTCGTGATCGTCGTGCGACCCGACCAGTACGTCGCCGCGGTGCTGCCGCTGTCGGCGACCGAGGAGCTGTCGGCGTTCTTCGCGGGGGCACTGCTGCCCGTCGGATGACTCGCCGCGACGAACAAGCGCACCCGCGCACCTGTACGCCGCGTACATCGCGGCACGCGCCCTGCACCACCAGAATGAACGTGATCCGCCGAGACGGTGCTCAGGCACTTCTCGCAGAAGAGGGAGTCCCATGACGGAGAACACCGTGACCACCGACCGCGAGACCGAACTGCTCGCCCGTGTTCCCGACGCGCTGTTCATCGGAGGTCAGTGGCGCGCCGCGACCGACGACAAGCAGCTGCGCGTCTTCGATCCCGCGACCGGTCGGGTGGTCAAGACGATCGCCGACGCGTCGCCCGCCGACGGCAAGGCCGCGATGGATGCCGCCGCCGAGGCGTTCCCGGCGTGGGCGGCGACGCCCGCGCGTGAGCGCGCCGAGCTGCTGCGGCGCGCGTTCGACCTGCTGCAGGAGCGCAAGGAGGACTTCGCCCTGCTCATGACGATCGAGATGGGGAAGCCCCTCGCCGAGGCCCGCGGCGAGGTCGCGTACGGTGGCGAGTTCCTGCGCTGGTTCAGCGAGGAGACCGCGCGCATCCAGGGCCGCTACGGCGCGAACCCCGAGGGCACCGGCCGCATGATCGTCTCGCAGCATCCGGTCGGCCCGTGCTTCCTGATCACGCCGTGGAACTTCCCGTTGGCGATGGCGACCCGCAAGATCGCCCCGGCGCTCGCCGCCGGCTGCACGGTCGTGATCAAGCCGGCCGAGCTCACTCCGCTCACCACGCTGTACTTCGCGAAGCTGCTCGAGGACGCGGGCCTGCCCAAGGGTGTCGTGAACGTCTTCACCACCTCGACCTCCGGCGCGGTGTCCGAGCCGATCATCCGCGACCCGCGGCTGCGCAAGCTCTCGTTCACCGGATCCACCTCGGTCGGGCAGCGTCTGCTCGAGCAGGCGTCGCAGGGAGTGCTGCGCACCTCGATGGAACTCGGCGGCAACGCGCCGTTCGTCGTGTTCGACGACGCTGACCTCGACAAGGCGGTGGATGGGGCGATCTTGGCGAAGTTCCGCAACATCGGGCAGGCATGCACCGCAGCCAACCGGTTCATCGTGCACCGCGCCGTCGCCGACGAGTTCGCGCGCCGGGTCACCGAGCGCGTGCAGAGCTTCACGATGGGACGCGGCACCGAGGAGGGCGTGATCATCGGCCCGCTCATCAACGCCGACGCCGTTGCAGAAGGCGCGCACCCTGGTGGACGATGCCGTCGAGCGGGGGGCCTCGGTGACGACGGGCGGCAAGGCGGTCGACGGCGAGGGGACCTTCTACGAGGCGACCGTGCTGACCGACGTGAAGCCCGGAAGCGAGATCCTCCGCGAGGAGATCTTCGGTCCCGTGCTCGCGATCGTCCCATTCGACACCGAGGACGAGGCCATCGCGATCGCCAACGACACCGAGTACGGGCTCGTCTCCTACGTCTTCACCGAGAGCCTCTCGCGCGGCCAGCGCATGATCGAGCGGCTCGAGACCGGCATGATGGGCCTGAACGTCGGCGTCGTCTCGAACGCGGCCGCCCCGTTCGGCGGCTGGAAGATGTCGGGCCTGGGCCGGGAGGGCGGCGCCGAGGGCATCCACGAGTATCTGCAGACCAAATACACGCTCACGGCCAACCCCTACGCGTGACGCGCGGATCGACGTGGGCTGCGACCCGCGTCGATCCGCCGCGGTCGATCAGGTGCCGCAGGTGCAGTTCTCGCCTTGCCCGCACGCCCCGGCGCCGATGTGCGCCTGGCCGGATTCGGGCACATCCATCGCCGGATTCACATCGAGGAAACCGTACGGCTTCAGCCAGAAGCCCGCGTAGTCGACGGGCATGATCGGCCAGTCCTCCGGGCGCGGGATGTGCGTCAGGCCGAACGTGTGCCAAAGGACGAGATCCTCACCGTCGATCGAGCGGTCCGCGGCGGTATAAGCCGGAAGGCCTGCGCCGCCCTGGTGCGCGTTCGGGTACCGCCCGCCCGGCCAGCGCTCGTCGCGCGCGTATCGCGTCGACCACAGGTGCTTCGTCGCGAACGCGGCGCGGGCGGCGACCGTGGATGCGGGGTCCGCCATCAGCAGCGCGGTCGGCTGGGGAATCAGGTGGTAGGCCGTCGGCTTGCCGACGTAGTTCGTCCTCGAGGTGCTGCGAATCTCCCAGACGCGTGCGACCGTGGCGTCGGCGACGCGCTGAGCCTCCCGCTCGGTCCGCAGGGGCGTCTCGGTCCACGTGAACGCGTTGCCGAACTCGTTGCCCGGTCCCATCGGGATGCGGGCGGCATCGACCTCGATGAGCCGGTTGTCCTCGCCGTCGACGGCCATGTCCAGCCGTGCCGAGAACAGGTGCTGGTGGACGGGGGCGAACACGCCGGGCGCGATCTCGGGCGCGTGCCGATGCGACGAGCCCGGCACGCCGGCGCCGACGAAGACGATCCCGGTCGCCTTGGCCTCGACCTGGATCGAGCCGTCCAGGTAGAAGTACCAGTAGAAGCCGTAGTCGTAGTTGCCGATCGTCGAGAAGTACGACACGACCAGGCGCCGGGAACGCCGCACGTGCGACCCGACCGGCGCGGGCTCGGTGTGCTTCCACAGGATGCCGTAGTCCTCTTCGTGCATGCAGACGACCTGGGGGATCTTGACGGCGTGACCATGGTCGTCGGCGACATAGCCGTCGAAATAGTGGATGACGCCCAGGCAGTCGCAACCGAGCTCGAGGTGATTCGCGTTCTTGCCCAGCAGGTACTCGCCCGCGTCGAAGTAGCTGATCCAGAAGCGCGTCGGCGAAGTGTCGCCGTAGGGCACCACCATCTCGGGGATGCTGCCTCGAGTCAGCACCGATCGACCGTCGAAGTTGACCGCGCTGAGCACGAGCCCCTCGCGCGCGTTGAACCCCACGCGCATCGACCACTTCTCCCATTCCACGAGCGACCCGTCAACGGAGAAGCTCGGACCTTCGGGCTGGGTGATCTCGATCGGCTTGAGGCTCGCGCGCGCCGGTCCGACCGCATCCGGCGTGTACCTGCCGCTTCCCGCGGGGACCGGCACGTCGCCTTCGTCCTCGACGCGCATGACGCGATCCTCGGTCAGGTCGATGTGGACGATGAGGCCCTCGACCGGGTGCGCCCAGGCGATGTCGTCCTCGCTGTCGCGGAGGAAGGTCAACGAGCGGATCACCCGCCGGCCGACCTCGTCGGCACGGCCGGTGAAACCCGGAGCGAGCGGGGAGCAGAACGCGAGCTCGATGCGATTCTCCAGACCGCGCCGGATCATGGCGGCTCGCCACTCTGGCGAGGCCTTCGCCAGAGCGGCCGCTCGGTCATACTCCTCGAACAGGTACTGAGGCTGGCCGTACGGAGCCGCGGACGGATCGACCTCGCGCCGCTCGAGGATCGCACCCGAGGTCACCGAGACCACCGCCTCCGTCACCGCGCCCGTGGCGACATCGAGCAGTGTCACTTCGACCCTGCGCTCGAACGGTGCTCCCGGCGCCCATTCGGCCAGCTCGTCCTTCTCGGGCTCGTGCGGCAGCAGCGTGGGCATGCGAACCGTCTCGCCGAGCAGACCCGCCCTTTCGAGCACGGCTCGCGCCGCGTCGATCTCCGAGCCCGTCAGAGGATCGAGCGGATGCCGCGCCGGTGGTCGATCGGCCACCCGCAGCGGGATCAGGTCGGGGTTGTCCTGGGCGTGATCGTGCGGGTGGTCGTGGTGTGACATCGCAGACTCCTCCATGCTCTTCTCCAGTGTGCCGGGGCGATGGCGCCGACGTCTTGACCTGTGGCGCGGGAGCGGTGACTGTCCGCGCGCGTACGCGACAATGGCCCCATGCGCGTGGAGCAGATGATCCAGCGGCGACTCCGCTCGCACCGGCTGTCGGCGCCGGCGCCGACGATAGCCGGGGCCGCGCAGCACATGCTCGCGACGCAGGGCCAGGAGTTCTGGGGCGGCCGGTGGGCTCTGGCCGCCCGCACCAGGGGTGCGCCGAGCGTGCGCGACGTCGACGCGGCTCTCGACCGCGGCGAGATCGTGCGCTCGTGGACGATGCGCGGCACGATCCACATCATCCCGGCGCGCGACCTGGCCTGGGTGCTGGCGATCACGGGAGAGCGACAGGCGCGCGCGGCGGCGACGGTGCGCCGCAACGAGGGCATCGACGCCGATGAGTTCGCCAAGACCGAGCGGCTCGCGATGAACGCGCTGGGCGGCGGCAACCGCCTCACCCGCAAGGAGCTGTTCACGGTTCTCGAGAAGGGCGGCGTGTCGACCGCCGGCCAGCGCGGCTACCATCTGCTCGTGTCGCTCTCGCTGCGGGGGATCGTCTGCCAGG
This sequence comes from uncultured Actinomycetota bacterium, assembly GCA_963772395.1. GTDB lineage: Bacteria > Actinomycetota > Actinomycetes > Actinomycetales > Microbacteriaceae > Microbacterium. Next base: position 107,048 of record CAVYWV010000002.1, read on the forward strand.
GTCCGGTCGTGGCGCGCGAGACCGGACCGACGCGCGAGCAGTACGTGGTCCGCACGGACGAGTGGATCCACGGCCTCGCCTCCCCGCCCGACCCGCTGGCTGAGTTCTTCGCCCGCTTCGTCGGGCTCGCACGGACCCGCCGGCGTGCGCGACTTCGCGTGGTGGGCGGGTCTGCCGCTCGGGGTCGCGCGAGCGGCCGCGGAGGCGGCATCCGATCGCCTCACCGTCGTCGCCGACGACGGCGAAGCGATGTATGTCACCGCCGACCCTGCGCCGAGGCGCAGCGCCGCCGCTCCCGACGTCGTCGCGCTGCCGCCGTTCGAGGAGTACTACCTCTCCTACGCCGATCGTACGGTGCCGTGCGCTCAGGAGTTCCTCGCGCACATCGGTCCGAGCCTGAACGGCATCGTGCGGCCGATTCTGGTGGCGCGAGGGGAGGTGGTGGGGGTGTGGACCCATTCGGTCGCGGTCGGGCGGCACGCCGATGCCCCCGTTCCCGAGCTGTTCGCACCGGGAGCCGCGACGGATGCCGAGATCGGCGCGGCCCTGGACCGCTACCGCGACTTCATCACCGGCTGAGCACGCGCATGGCACACTGTGACCCGTGACGTCTGATTCCGCGCCGGTCCGGTCCGGTCGCCGCCGCGGGCGGGCGCTCGCGATCGTGCTGATCGCGGCTCTGGTGCTCGTCTACGTGGTGGTGGTCGCGCTCTACGCGGTCAACGAGCGATTCGCGAACGTCGTGGGGTGCACCGAGGATCCGCCCGCAGATGCGGTGCTGCTCTCGCTGACGGCAGAATCGGTCAACGCGTCGAGCGACCGGATCGTCGGGAACCTCACCGTGCTTTCTTTCGGGCCCGTCGGGTCCGCAGACACGAGCCTGCTCAGCGAGCCGCTCACCATCCTCGTGAGCGACACCGACGGTCCGCGCTCGTTCACGATCGCGCAGGACGAGATCCCGTCGCCGCAGTCGCTCAACTTCATCACCGACGGCTACATCGAGCGCTGGCCTTTCGACTCGCACAGCGTCGACGTCGCGATCGTCTCCCTCCAGGGCGAGGGTGACGACATGACCGCGATCCCCACGCTGCTCTGCGGCTCCGCGCACGTGCCGGGATGGACCTTCAGCTCGGAGGAGGTCGCCGGCACCGACGAGGTCGTGGTCGACGGCGAACAGGTGACGCAGGTGCGGATCACCGCGACCCGCTCGGTCGCGACCGTCGCGTTCGGCATCGTGATCCTCGGGCTGATGGCGGTGCTGCCGGTGCTCGGCCTGACCGTCGCGATCGTCGCGTACCGCGGCATCCGCAAGGTCGAAGCGACACTCATGAGCTGGATGGCGGCGATGCTGTTCGCGACGATCCCGCTGCGCACCTTCCTGCCCGGGTCGCCGCCGATCGGGTCGTGGGTCGACTACCTGGTCGTGCTGTGGGTCGTCGCGGGGCTCGTGCTGGGTCTGGTCATCTACGTTCTCGCGTGGCTTCGGTGGGGGACGCGCGGCGAGCGCGGTGCTCCGGACGGTTCGATCGCCGTGGTCGCCGCAGGCGCGGCGGCATCCGTCCCGGGCCCGCGCGATGCGGCGTCCGCAGACGGCGCCGTGGACTGATCGCGCCTCAGCCCTGCGCGTGCCGGTCGAGGAACGCGTAGACCTCGTTGTCGTCGACCCCGGGAAAGGCGCCGCGCGGGAGCGGAGAGAACATCTGCATGTGCACGCGGGCGCTCGGCCACGCCTTGCCCTGCCAACGCTGCGTGACCTCCGCCGGTGGGCGCCGGCAGCACGACTCGTCGGGGCAGGTCGAAACGGCACGCTTCTGGGTCTCGCGGCCCCGGAACCACTTCGCGTCGTCGAAGGGGACTCCGACCGTGATCGAGAACTCGCCGTCGGCGGTCGATCCGGTCTGGGTCGAGCACCAGAAGGTGCCGGCGGGGGTGTCGGTGTACTGATAGTGCTCTGTGGTGCGGTTGTGCTCCTCGAACGCCGAGCGGGCCAGGAATCGACGGCAGAGGATCTGCCCCTCGACCGACCCCGTCACATCGTGGGGGACCGGCAGGTCGTCGTTCTCGTACACGCGCGAGATGGCGCCCGAGCCGTCGGCCCGCAGGAAGTGCAGCCGGATGCCGAGATGCTTGGTGAGCAGATTGGTCATGCGCATGGCGGCCGCTTCGTGCGTGACGCCGAACGCATCGCGGAAGTCCTCGACGGCCAGGTTGCGGTCGCGCTTGGCCTGCGTCAAGAACGCGACCGACGCCGCCTCGGGCATGAGCGCGCATGCGGCGAAGTAGTTGATCTCGAGCCGCTGCTCGCAGGAAGTCGGCGTAGTCGGTCGGGCGCTGATGGCCGAGCAGCCGGTGGGCCATCGCCTGGAGGGCCATCGACCGCAGGCCGTGGCCGCCCGGGATGGACGCGGGCGGCAGATAGATGCGGCCATGCTCGAGATCGGTGACCGAGCGGGCGGAGTGCGGCAGGTCGTTCACGTAGAGCAGCTCGAAGCCGAGCTGCTCGGCCATGACGCTCACGGTGCGGTGGGTGAGCGCGCCCGAGACGTGGCCGGCGGCCTTGAGCTGCTTCTCGGCGAGCTGCTCGATCGCACCGAGGTAGTTGTCGCCGTCGCGCATCCGCAGGCGCAGCTCGGTGTTCGCCCGGCGCGCCTCTTCGGGCGTGGCGATCGCTTCGCGCTCACGGCGCTGCAGCTCGCGATGCAGGCCGAGGATCGACTCGATCGTGTCGTCGGGAATGCCCTTCGTGACCCGCACGGGAGGGATGCCGAGCTGGCGGAAGACCGACCCGGACTGCGCGCGCTCCAGCTCGATCTCGAGAGCCGCGCGCCGGTTGGGCGGCTCGGACGACAGAAGATCGGTGACTTCGACGCCGGTCGCGGTGGCGATCGCCTGCAGCAGCGACAGCTTGGGCTCGCGCTTGCCGTTCTCGATCAGGCTCAGCTGGCTGCCGGCGACCCCCACCAGCTCGCCCAGCTCGTCGAGTGTGAGCCCCTGAGAGACCCGCTGGTGGCGGATGCGGTGGCCGAGCGTGGACAGTTCGAGGGAGGTGGGCGCCATTCTTTGATGATAGTGAAAGAAACGCACTTCTTGAGACCAAAAGTTCCCGAAACTGCTCGGAATCCCTCGCATAGTGGAGGAAGAACACCGATCTGACCCGATCGAAGAGGAGTGACCATGGCACTTGCCGATATCTTCACCCGGCCCGCCCCGCAGGGCGCCCACCAGCCCGACCCCGGAACGACCGGCTTCGGCCGTCGTCCGGCCATCGACGGCGATGGGCTTCGCGACCTGGCCGCGTGGGTCGACGAGATCGCCGCGCTGACGCAGCCTGACCGCATCCACTGGGTGGACGGATCGCGCGCCGAGAACGACGCGCTGCTGCGCGAGATGGTCGACGAGGGCAAGATCATCAAGCTGAACCCCGAGTGGCGGCCGGGCTCGTACCTCGCCCGCTCGCACCCGAGCGACGTCGCTCGCACCGAAGGGCGCACCTTCATCGCGTCGGAGCTCGAAGAGGACGCCGGGCCGACGAACAACTGGATCGCGCCGAGCGAGATCCGGGCGACGATCACCCCGCTGTTCGAGGGCAGCATGCGCGGGACGCACGATGTACGTCGTGCCGTTCTCGATGGGCCCCGTCGGCGGCCCGCTGTCGCACATCGGCGTGCAGATCACCGACAGCGCGTACGCCGTCACCTCCATCGGCATCATGACCCGCGTCGGCACCGATGTGCTGCGCGAGATCGCGGCAGGTGCGCACTGGGTCAAGACGGTGCACTCGGTCGGCGCGCCGCTCGCTCCGGGCGAGCAGGACGTCGCGTGGCCGTGCAACGACGAGAAGTACATCGTGCACTTCCCCGACACGCTCGAGGTCTGGTCGTTCGGCTCGGGCTACGGCGGCAACGCGATCCTCGCGAAGAAGTGCTTCGCCCTGCGCATCGCTTCGGTCATCGGCCGCGACGAGGGCTGGCTCGCCGAGCACATGCTGCTGATCCGCGTGATCGACCCGTCGGGCAAGGCGTTCCACGTCGCCGCGGCGTTCCCGTCGGCCTGCGGCAAGACCAACCTCGCGATGCTGCGCCCCTCGATTCCGGGGTGGCGCGTCGAGACGCTCGGCGACGACATCGCCTGGCTGCGCCCCGGCGATGACGGACGCCTCTGGGCGATCAACCCCGAGGCCGGCTTCTTCGGCGTCGCACCGGGAACCGGCGAGTCGACCAACGTCACGGCTGTCGAGACGCTGTGGGGCAACACGATCTTCACGAACGTCGCGCTGCGCCCCGACGGAGACGTGTGGTGGGAGGGCCTGACCGACGAGGCACCCGCGAACCTGACCGACTGGGAGGGCAACCCCTGGACGCCCGACATGGGCCGCCCCGCCGCGCACCCGAACTCGCGTTTCACCGTCAGCGCCGGCCAGTGCCCGCAGATCGCCGGCGACTGGGAGAGCCCCGAGGGCGTACCGCTCGACGCGATTCTGTTCGGCGGCCGTCGCGCCACGAATGTGCCGCTCGTGGTCGAGGCGACCGACTGGACGCACGGCGTGTTCATGGGCTCGAACATCTCCTCCGAGCGCACCGCCGCCGCCGAGGGCACCGTCGGCGAGCTGCGCCGCGACCCGTTCGCGATGCTCCCCTTCTGCGGCTACAACATGGCCGACTACTTCGGCCACTGGCTCAAGGTCGGCCAGAAGCTGCGCTTCGACCGTGCTCCGCGCATCTTCCAGGTCAACTGGTTCCGCAAGGGCTCGGACGGCCGGTTCCTCTGGCCCGGCTTCGGCGACAACGCCCGCGTGATCGACTGGATCATCCGCCGCATCGAGGGCTCGGTGCCCGCCGTCGACAGCCCGATCGGCCGCCTGCCGCGCACGGACGACCTCAACCTCGACGGCATCGATGTGCCGCAGAGCGATCTCGACGAGCTGTTCGCGATCGACCGCGACTCGTGGCTGCGCGAGGCCGACCTCACCGAGGAGTTCTACGCGACCTTCGACGGACGGGTTCCCGCGCCGCTGCAGGCCGAGCTCTCCGCGCTGCGCTACCGCCTCCAGCGTCCCTAGGCCAGCGCGGTCAGACCAGAAGCTGGTGCTTCGCCAGATCGCGGTAGAGCGGCGTCGAGGCCACGAGCTCGGAGTGCGTGCCCTGCCCGACGACCTGTCCGTGGTCGAGCACGACGATCCGGTCGCTGTCGACGACGGTCGACAGACGGTGCGCGATGACGATGAGCGTGCGGTCTTCTGCCACGGCATCGATCGCCTCGCGCATGCGCTGCTCGTTCACGCCGTCCAGCGATGACGTCGACTCGTCCAGCAGCAGGATCGGTGGGGCGGCCAGCAGCGCGCGGGCGATCGCGAGACGCTGGCGCTCGCCGCCCGACAGCATGACTCCGTCCTCGCCGACCGGCGCCTGGATGCCGAGCGGATCGCGTTCGAGCACCTCGGTCAGGTTCACGGCGTGCAGCACGCGCTCGCAGTCGGCATCCGTCGCCTCGGGCGAACCGAGACGCAGGTTGTCGGCGATCGTGCCGGCGAGCGTCGGGGCGTCCTGCTCGACGTACCCGAACTGCGCGCGCAGCCGGTCGCGATCGAGCGTGCGGATGTCGCGGCCGTCCAGCTCGATCGCCCCGCCGGTCGGGTCGTAGAAGCGCTCGATGAGCGAGAGCACCGTGCTCTTTCCCGCACCGCTCGGGCCGACCAGGGCGACACGCGACCCGCGCGGCACGTCGAAGGAGACACCGCGCAGCACATCGCGGTCCACCTCGAGTGCGGGGTCGACCGCGGGCCGTTCGAGGTGCACCTGCTCGAGCACCGCGCGCGCCTCCTTCGCCGCCGCCTCGCGGGCCGCGACGACGTTCTCGGGATAGCGGAACCGCACGTCGCGGAACGCGATCGCCGCGGCGGATGCCGATGCGTCGGCATCCGTCCGCGGCCCGGTCTCTGCGAGTGAGGACACGATCTTCGCGTCGCCCTGCTCCTCGGTGGGCAGGTCGAGCACCTCCTGGATGCGGCCGAGAGCACCCAGTGCCTGATTCACGGACGTGATCGCTCCGAAGGTCGAGCCGAGGGGCGCGATCATCATGAACAGGAACATGATGAACGTCACGAGCGAGGCGATCGTGATCGCCCCGGACGCGACGCGGAACCCGCCGACTCCGAGCACGACCAGGAGGGAGATCTGCAGCGCGATGCCCGCGACCGGCACCACCAGGGCCGAGACCTTCGCGATCCGCACGCCGACCGTGTAGGCGTCCGAGGCGAGGGTCGAGACCGAGGCCACTTCGCGGTCCGTCGCGCCCGCGGCGCGCACCGTGCGGATCGAGCCGACCGCCCGTTCGACGCCCGAGGCGAGTTCGCCGACCTTGACCTGCTGCTCGGTGGACGCCGTGCGGATCCGGCCGCTCAGCAGCACCACGATCACGACCGAGACGCCGATCACCACGACGATCAGGGCGAGCAGGATCGGGTCGATGATCGCCATCGCCACCAGGGCGCCGACGAAGATGAGGGCGTTGCCGACGGCGTCGGCCAGGCCCTGGGTGAGCACCGCGTAGAGCAGCGTCGTGTCGGTGCCCACGCGCGAGACCAGGTCACCGGTGCGTCGTGCGTCGAACTCGCTGATCGGCAGGTGCAGGATGCGGGCGATCAGCTTGCGACGGCTCGAGTACACGACAGCCGTGCCGGTGCGCTGCAGCAGGAAGTGCTGGTAGCCCGAGATCAGCGACGACACCACGACGAGGGCGATGAGCAGCCAGACCAGCGAGCCGAGCGTCTCGCCCACCTGCACCCTCGTGATCACCTCGCCCACCAGCAGCGGCTGGGCGAGGGTGGCCACCGCGCCCAGGACGCTGAGCACGGCGACGACGACGAGCGTGCGCTTGTGCTCGAAGATGAACGGCAGCAGCTGGCCGAACGTGGCGCGGGGGCCCTCGGGCACCTTTCGACCGCGCCCTCGGCGGCGACCGGCCGTCGGAGCGTCGGGTGCGTCGATCGGGTCGGCGGCTTCGGAGAGGGCGGGTGCGGACACGGGTGTCACCTCTGATGTGTCGGGGGTCACTTACGACCGTACTTCTTGTGGACGGCCTGCCGGCTCACGCCCAGCGCGGCGGCGATGGCCTGCCACGAATAGCCCAGATTGCGTGCGCGTCGCACCTGGACCTCCTCGGCGCGCGCGAGTTCGCGACGCACGGCGGAGAGGCGGTGCAGCTCCGCGATCGGCGCGCCCTCGGGCACGGATCCGATCAGCGTGCGGATGTCGTCGCCGCTCATGCGCATCGCCTTTCGATTCGCGGATGCCGCAGCCGCGGCATCCGCCGTCAACCATAGTTGACGCTCCGACGAACGTCAACATGAGTTGACAGCCCGGACCTGCCGAGGTGTCCGACCGCGCGGGTAGGGTTGTCCGGTGCCCGCTCCCGTCATCTCCGCGTCGAACCTCGTGAAGGCCTACAGGGTGAAGGGAAAGCCCGACTTCCTGGCCGTCGACGGCCTGTCGTTCGAGGTCGCGCCGGGGGAGTCGTTCGGTCTGCTGGGCCCGAACGGCGCCGGCAAGTCGACCACGATGAAGATGGTCGGCGCCGTGTCGACCCGCACGAGCGGCGACCTCACGATCCTCGGGCTCGACCCCGACCAGTACGGCCCCGAGATCCGCTCGCGGCTGGGCGTCGTACCGCAGCAGGACAACCTCGACGGTGAGCTCAACGCCCGCGAGAACCTGTACATCTACGGTCGGTACTTCGGCCTGTCCGGCGCGGAGTGCTCTCGCAAGGCCGACGAGCTGCTCGCCTTCGCGGCGCTCGAAGACAAGGCCAAGAGCAAGGTCGACCAGCTCTCGGGCGGCATGAAGCGCCGCCTCACGATCGCCCGCGGCCTGATCAACGATCCGCGCATCCTGCTGCTCGACGAGCCGACCACCGGCCTTGACCCGCAGGCGCGGCACGTGCTGTGGGACCGCCTGTTCCGGCTCAAGGAGCGCGGCACCACTCTGCTGCTGACGACGCACTACATGGACGAGGCCGAGCAGCTGTGCGACCGGCTCGTCGTGGTCGACAAGGGCAGGATCATGGCCGAGGGCACACCCGCGTCACTCATTCGCGAGCACTCCAGCCGAGAGGTTCTCGAGGTCCGATTCGGCTCCGACCGCAATCAGCAGATCGCGCCGCAGCTGCAGGGCATCGGCGACCGCGTCGAAGTGCTCCCCGACCGCGTGCTGATCTACACCGAGAACGGCGAACACGCGCTCGAGCGGGTGACCGAGCTCGGTCTCGAGCCGATCACCTCGCTCGTGCGCCGTTCGAGCCTCGAGGATGTGTTCCTGCGCCTGACCGGAAGGTCGCTGATCGAATGAGCGCGGCCGAGAACCCGGGTGAGGGCGCGGCGGTGATCGCTCAGCCGTCGCTGGACGAACTGCGCGCCGAAGCGCTGGAGTGGGGTCGCAAGCCCCGCGCGTTCGGCGCCTGGTATGTGACGGAGCACATGGTGCGCGCGATGCGCGCCTACGGGTGGACCATCATCGTGGGTGCGCTCGGGCAGCCGATCCTCTACCTGCTCGGCCTCGCGGTCGGCCTCGCCGCCCTGATCGACGCGCCCGTCGCCGAGGGCGGCGTGGAGGTGCCCTACCTCGTCTTCGTCGCACCGGCGCTGCTGATGACCTCGACGATCGCGGTCGCCAGCGAGGAGTTCAGCTACCCCGTCATGGCGGGGTTCAAGTGGCGGCGGTACTTCTTCGGCTTCAGCGCGTCGGCGCTGTCTCCGAGTCAGATCGCGACGGGCGTCGTGTTCGGCGCGGCAGCCCGCATGATCGTCGTCGCGGTGGCGTACACCGCTTTCCTCTACATCTTCGGCGCGATCCCCGACCTCGCGACCGGCTGGCTGTCGATTTTCATCGCGATCCTCGCCGGCCTCGCGTTCGGCATCCCGCTCATGGCGTACGCGGCATCGATCGAAGACGACAAGGGCCAGTTCGCGCTCGTCCAGCGCTTCATCTTCATGCCGATGTTCCTGTTCTCGGGCACGTTCTACCCACTGTCCACCCTGCCGCTGTGGCTGCAGTGGATCGGCTGGGTCTCGCCGCTCTGGCATGCGACCGAGCTCGGGCGGTGGCTGACCTACGGGCGCCCGATCGAGCCGGCGATGTTGGTGGTCCACTTCGGGTACCTGGCGATCTTGATCATCGTCGGGTACATCATGGGCAAACGCATCTTCGAGCGAAGGCTGGCCAAGTGAGCGCCACGACCGCCACCGCGACGAGGCGGGCCGGCGGGGTGCGCGCCCTGTGGGCGGGCAACCCGGGTGCCGTGGTGCAGCGCGGGCTGCTCGCCGCGAGATCCTCGAGCTGGGTCGTCGTGCTCTCGGGCTTCTTCGAGCCGGTGTTCTACCTCCTTTCGATGGGCCTCGGACTGGGCGCCCTCATCGGCACGGTCGAGACCACGACGGGCCTGGAGGTCTCGTACGCGGCATTCATCGCGCCGGCGCTGCTCGCCGTGTCGGCGATGAACGGGGCGATCTACGACTCCACGTGGAACGTCTTCTTCAAGCTCAACTACGGCAGGCTCTACGAGGGGATGCTGTCCACATCGCTCGGGCCGCTCGATGTCGCGCTCGGCGAGATCCTCTACGCGCTGCTTCGAGGTCTGCTGTACGCGACCGGCTTCATGATCATCATGCAGATCGTCGGCCTCAACCTGGCGTGGACCGCGATCCTCGCGATCCCGGCCGTGCTGCTGATCGCGTTCGGGTTCGCGAGTCTGGGCATGGCGGTGACCAGCTACATGAAGGCCTTCCAGCAGATGGACTGGATCAACTTCGTGCTGCTGCCGATGTTCCTGTTCTCCGCGACGCTGTACCCGATCACCGTCTACCCGGAGTTCATCCAGGTGATCGTGAAGATCTTCCCCCTCTGGCACGGCGTCGAGCTCGTCCGGGGTCTGACGACGGGTGCGCTGTACTGGGGCATGCTCTGGCACGTGCTCTACTACGTCGTGATGATCGCCGTCGGCCTCGTCTTCACGACGAAGCGGCTGCGCGCGCTGTTCCTCGACTGACCCCGTCAGAGCGACCCGGTCTCGCCCACGCCGAGGTTGTCGTCGTAGTCGATGTCCTTCGTCTCCGGCGCGAGCAGCAGCGCGATGAAGGTCAGCACCGACATCGCCGACAGGTAGATGCCCACCAGCCACGGGTTGCCGTCTCCGAGCTGCCACAGCCACACCGCGACGAGGGGTGCGAGCGCCGCGCCGAGGATCGACGACACGTTGTACGAGATCGCCGATCCCGAGTAGCGCACGTTCGTCGGGAAGAGCTCGGGCAGCACGGCGCCCATGGGCCCGAAGCTGGCTCCCATGAGCATGAACCCGATGACCAGGAATGCCTGCGTGAGTGCTCCGGTGAACTTGGGGTCGGTCTGGGGGAGGAGGAAGAGAGTGAACGTGAGACCGAACACGATGATTCCGCCGGTGACCCACAGCAGCAGCCTTCGCCTGCCGATCCGGTCGGCCAGCGGGCCGGAGAGCAGCGTGAAGATGCCGAAGAACACCACGCCGATGATCTGCATGATCACGAAGTCGGTGTACCCGAAGCCGAGACCCGGATAGAACTGCGCGGCGAAAGCCGTCGCATCGAACGTGGTTCCGTTCGCCTCGGCGGCCGCCTGCGCTGTGGCGGAGGCAGCGGCGAGGTCGGCCGGCTTCGTGCCGTACGACAGTGTGAAGTTCGTCATCAGGTAGAACAGCACGTACGTCGCCAGCATGATGAACGTGCCGAGGATCAGGTGCCACCAGTGGCGACGGATCACGGTGCCCAGCGGGAACTTCTTGATCGCTCCCTGTTCCTCCGCCTTGACGAACGTCTCGGATTCGACCAGGCGCAGGCGCACCCACAGGCCGATGATCACCATGACCGCCGAGAACAGGAACGGCACACGCCAGCCCCATTCGAGGAACGCCTGCGATCGCTGACCGGTGCCGTCGGGGTGCGGGAGCAGGAAGTTGATCGCGAGGAAGACGCCGTTGGCGATGATGAAGCCCAGCGGCGCACCGACCTGCGGGAACGTCCCGTACCAGGCCCGCTTTCCGGCCGGCGCGTTCTCGGTGGCCACGAGGGCAGCGCCCGACCACTCCCCGCCGAGCGCGAAGCCCTGCGCGAGCCGCAGAACGAGCAGCATGAGGGCCGCCCACCAGCCGATCTGCTGGAACGTGGGCAGGCATCCGATGAGGAAGGTCGCGATTCCCATCGTCAGCAGCGAGGCGACGAGGGTGGCCTTTCGCCCGAAGCGGTCGCCGAAGTGGCCGAACACCACGGCCCCGATCGGGCGCGCGATCATGGCCGCGCCGAACACCGCGAACGACGCGAGGAGCGACGTGGTGTCGTTGCCGGTCGGGAAGAACAGAATCGGGAAGACCAGGACGGCCGCTGTCGCGTACGCGTAGAAGTCGTAGAACTCGATCGTCGTGCCGACGAGGCTCGCGGTGATGACGCGCGAGCGCGGGTTCAGTGGTGCGGTCTCGGTGGTGGGTGCAGTGGTGGCCATGGACTTCCGTGGGTCAGCGCCAGATGACGGCGATAGCGGCGTTGAGCAGGGTCAGGATGCCGATGGACCAGAACACGGCCGGAGCGACCTTGCCGCCCTTGCGCTGACGCGACATGCCGATGCCGAGGAGCGCGCCGATGATGAGCAGGATGACCAGCTTGACGCCGATCTTCGCGTAGTTCAGCTCAGAGGAGATCCCCCAGGGCGCCGCGAGGATCAGACCGGCGACAGCGGCGATCGCGAGGCCGATGTTCATGAGCGGCGTGACCTGAACGCGGTGGTTGTAGACCTCGACCGCCCACGCGCCGAACAGCACGGCGAATCCGCTGAGGTGCACGAGGACGACGATGTGGCGGAGGACTTCGAGGGGTTCCATGGTCCTCACGCTATTGCGAGCACCGGTGGCACGCCACCCAGGCACGCCTCACAGCGCTTGATCCGCGCGCTCAGCCTGCCGCGCGCAGCTGTCGCAGCACCAGGGCGGTGCGGACGGCGGCGTCCGCCGCCTCGGCGCCTTTGTCCTCGTGAGACCCGGGCAGCCCTGCGCGGTCGAGCCCCTGCTGCTCGTCATCGAGGGTGAGCACCCCGAACCCGACGGGCTTTCCGGCGTCGAGGGCGACGCGCGTGAGACCGTCGGTGGTCGCCGACGACACGTACTCGAAGTGCGGGGTGCCGCCGCGGATGATGACTCCGAGCGCCACCACGGCGTCCGCCCCGGCGGCGAACGCGGACTGGGCTGCCACGGCGAGCTCGAACGAACCGGGCACCCGGACGAGTTGCCAGGTCGCGCCGGATTCATCGAGTGCGCGCTGGGCGCCCGCGATGAGACCGTCGGTGATCACGTCATGCCACGTGCCCGCGACGATGACGACCTCCAGCCCCGATCCGTCCGTGCCGCCGGTGATCGGCGCGCCTTTGCCGCTCATGCGCCCGCCGCTTCGTGCATCTGCGTCAGCGCATCGGTCAGGTCCGATTCGGCGATGAGATGGCCCATTCGGTCGCGCTTGGTCGAGAGGTACTGGTGGTTGTTCGGTCCGACGCCGACCAGCAGCGGCACCTGCTCGACGATCTCGAGCCCGAGTTCGCGCAGCTGGCTGACCTTGTCGGTGTTGTTGGTCAGCAGTCGCACCTTCTCGACGCCGAGGTCGGCGAGGATGCCGGCGGCGGCTGCGTAGTCGCGCGCATCGGCGGGCAGGCCCAGCGCGAGGTTGGCGTCGACGGTGTCGAGGCCGCGCTCCTGCAGACTGTAGGCGCGCAGCTTGTTGATGAGGCCGATGCCGCGTCCCTCATGGCCGCGCATGTAGATGACGACGCCGCCGTCCTGCTCGATCGCGTCGAGGGCGGCTTCGAGCTGCGGACCGCACTCGCACTTGAGCGAGCCGAAAGCCTCACCCGTGAGGCACTCCGAGTGCACGCGCACGAGCGGCGCGTCGTCGCCGAGGTCGCCGGAGACGACCGCCAGGTGATCCGTGCCGGTGATGCGGTCCTTGTACGCGAGGAAGCGGAATCCGCCGTGCGAGGTCGGCACGTTCGCCTCCGCTCGGAGGCTCACCCTTCGGCGATGGGCGCCGTGCGCCTGCGCCTGAAGAGGCTCGTGCTCGTCGAGGTGTGCGATGAGCTGCTCGATCGTGATCACCGGCACGCCGTCGCGCTCGCCGAGCTCGATGAGTCCGGGCAGTCGCATCATCGATCCGTCTTCGGCGACGACCTCGGCGATCGCCCCGACGGGCTTCAGACCGGCCAGCCGCATGAGTTCGACGGCGGCCTCGGTGTGGCCCCCGCGCTCGCGCACACCCCCGTCGACGGCGCGCAGCGGCAGGATGTGCCCGGGCCGGATCACGCTGGTCGGCGTCGAGGACGGGTCGGCCAGCACGTTGAGAGTGTGTGCTCGGTCGGCGGCGCTGATTCCCGTCGAGACCCGGTCGGCGGCATCCACGCTCACGGTGTATGCCGTGCCGCGGGCATCCTCGTTGACTTCGACCATGGGGGGCAGATCGAGTCGGTCCGCCCATTCGGCGGGCATCGGCGCGCAGATGAACCCGCTCGACCAGCGGACGGTCCACGCGATCCACTGGGGCGTGGCCAGCTCTGCCGACAGGACGACGTCGCCCTCGTTCTCGCGGTTCTCATCGTCGGCGACGATGACCGGCTTGCCGGCGCGCAGGGCGTCGAGGGCAGCGGAGATGGGCGAAAGGCTCATCGGGAGCCTCCTTCTGTTGTGAGTGCTTCCGTCGATGCAGTCAGGTCGGGGGTGAAGGCGAGGAGTCGCTGCACATGGCGGGCGAGGATGTCGGTCTCGAGGTTGACCCGATCGCCGGCGACGCGGGCGCCGAGGGTCGTCGCCTCGAGCGTCTCGGGGATCAGCGACACCTCGAACCACTGCTCGGCGGCGTCGGCGGCGCTGACCGCGCTCACGGTGAGCGAGACGCCGTCGACGGCGATCGAGCCCTTGTCGACGACGAGGGGCGCGAGGGTCGACGGGAGGGCGATCCGCAGCACGCGCCACTGCTCGCCGGGGCGCACCTCGAGCAGCTCGCCGGTCCCGTCGATGTGACCCTGGACGATGTGTCCGCCCAGGCGGCCGTGTGCGGCCGTGGCGCGCTCGAGGTTGACGACGCGTCCGTCTGCGACGCCCTCGAGAGTCGACATGTCGAGGGTCTGTTTCATGACGTCGGCGGTGAACCAGTCCTCGCCGCGGTCCACGACCGTCAGGCAGACACCGCTGACGGCGATCGAGTCGCCGTGTGCGGCATCCGAGACCGCCCTGGGTGCTCGGACCGTGAGGCGCACGCCGTCACCCGATGGTGCGACGGCGGTGACCGCGCCGATCTCTTCGACGATTCCGGTGAACATCAGGGGTTCCCTTCTGCAAGCGGCTGGGCGACGATCAGCAGGTCGTCGCCGAGGGATTCGACGGATGCCACGGCAAGGCGTCGCTGCTGGGTGATCGTGTCGACGCCGAGCCGGCGGAGTGCGGGGTGGTCGGCGCCGTCGGCGCCGTAGCCGATCAGGGTCGGCGCGATGTAGGCGAGCACCTCGTCGACGAGGTCGTCGCGCAGGAAGGCGCTCGCGATCGTCGGGCCGCCTTCGATGAAGACGCGCTGCACGCCGCGATCGCGAAGCTCACTCAGCACCGCGGTGAGGTCGGCGCCCGACCGGTGCAGGAGCGGCCGGGGATGCCTCTCGAGCGCGGCGCCGTCGGGCACTCTGCGGTCACCGAGGACGACGGGAATCGGCTGGCTGTCGTACAGCGTGCCGTCGGGCTGACGGGCGGTGAGGGCGGGGTCGTCCGCGAGGACGGTGCCGGTTCCGACGATGATCGCGTCGGCGCGGGCACGCCGTCGGTGCACGTCGGCGCGCGCCTCGGCGCCGGTGATCCACTGGCTCGTGCCGTCGGGGGCAGCGGCTCGCCCGTCGAGGCTCTGCGCCCATTTGACTGTGACGTGCGGGCGCCCGAGGCGCTGCACCACGAGCCAGGACGCGAGCAGTTCGGTGGCCGCCGCCTCGAGCAGACCCGCTTCGACCTCGACGCCCGCCGCGCGCAGACGCTCGCCGCCGCCCATCGACTCCGGATTCGGGTCGGGCACAGCGTAGATCACACGCTCGACCCCGGCGGCCAGAAGCGCCTCCGAGCACGGGCCGGTGCGGCCGGTGTGGTTGCAGGGTTCGAGGGTGACCACCGCGGTCGCTCCGCGAGCTTCACCGTCACCGAGCTGCGACAGCGCGTCGACCTCGGCGTGCACCGTGCCGGCGCCGCGGTGCCACCCTTCGGCGATCACGTCTCCGGCGGACGACAGGATCACTGCGCCGACCTGCGGGTTGACGCCGCGCGGGCCTCTGCGGGCGAGCTGGAGCGCACGCCCCATGGCGCCTCGCTCCGCAGCGTTCACCGACATCCGAATCCTTCGTTCAGGCTCCGGGAATGGCGAACGGCGGCACGCTCGCGCCGCTCGTGCTGCCTCCCATCCGGACTCGCAGCATTTCTGCTGCATCACCGTCGGTCCCGGAATTCCACCGGATCAGCCTCGGCGACACCCGAATCGGATGCTGATGCCTCGGCTCGCGGACTGTCACCGCCGGTTCGGATTCACACCGACCCCGGAGCACGTATTGCACTTGAGTCTACTCAACGCGTTCTGGCGCGATTCATTCCATGTCGCTGCATGAACCTCTCCGGCACGCGAACTCCCGGAAACACGCGGCTGAACGATTCCTGCACGTGCCCGCGTGGACGGCGCCCGTCCTTCGCCGGTCACTTAGCCTGGTTTGAGGGGCACGCGCACCCCGCGTGTGGGGTTTGCGATGAGCGAGGGGACGGACATGGCAGAGGCACGGCAGGGCTACGAGGCGCTTGCCGCGCGTCCCTATGCCGATGTGCTCATCGTGGGCGGCGGCATCAACGGCCTCGCCACCTTCCGCGACCTGGCGATGCAGGGAGTGGACGTCGCGCTCGCCGAGCGCTCCGACTTCGTCAGCGGCGCCTCCGCCGCGTCGTCCCACATGATCCACGGCGGCATCCGCTACCTCGAGAACGGCGAATTCCGCCTCGTGCACGAGGCCGTCACCGAGCGCAACGGACTGCTGCGGATCGCGCCGCACTACGTCCGCCCGCTGCAGACCACGATCCCGATCTTCTCGACCTTCTCGGGCGTGCTCAGCGCGCCGCTCCGCTTTCTGCGCCACGGCGGTGGAAAGCACACCGAGCGCGGGGCCGCGCTCATCAAGATCGGCCTCGTCATCTACGACTCCTTCTCGCGAGGCGGCGGCCGCGTCGCGCGCCACGCCTTCCACGGTCGCCGCAAGTCGCTCGAGCTGCTGCCGCATCTCAACCCGGATCTGAAGTACACCGCCACCTACTGGGATGCGTCGCTGCACGACCCCGAGCGTCTGGCGATCGACGTGCTCCGCGACGGTATCGCCGCTGGGCAAGAGCATGCTCGGGCGGCGAACTACACCGCGGCGGTCGGTGTCGATGACGGACGCATCGTGCTGCGCGATCAGCACACCGGCGCCGAGACGCCGTTCGCGGCATCCGTCGTCGTGAACGCCTCGGGCCCGTGGACCGACCTCACCAACCTCGTGTGCGGCGAACCCACGAACCACATGGGCGGCACGAAGGGCTCGCACATCGTGCTCGATCACCCCGAACTGCTCGCGGCGACCGGTGGCCACGAGCTGTTCTTCGAGCACAAGGACGGCCGCATCGTCCTGATCTACCCGCTCAAGGGCCGCGTCCTGGTGGGGACGACCGACCTCGAGCACGACATCCTCGACCCGATCGTGTGCACCGAGGCCGAGGTCGACTACTTCATCGATCTCGTGCGGTACGTGCTGCCCGACATCGCGGTCGACCGCGATCGCATCGTCTACCGGTTCTCGGGCGTCCGGCCGCTGCCCGGCCACGGCGACCTCGCCCCCGGGTTCGTCTCGCGCGACTATCGCATCGAGTCGGCCCCGTTGGGGCGTGCGTCGGCGAGCCGGGGGTCTGAGGCGGAGCCCCAGAAGGCGCATCGCACCGATGCCACCGTCCTGAGCCTCGTCGGCGGCAAGTGGACGACATTCCGGGCCTCGGCCGAGCACCTCGCCGACGAAGTGCTGCACCTGCTCGCGCTGCCGCAGGCGGCGCTCCACCAAGGGTGTGCCGATCGGTGGCGGACGCGGTTTTCCGACCACCGAGCGCGCGCGGCGGCAGTGGATCGACGCGCACAGCGAGGGCCTGCCCCTGGACCGCGTCGCGACGCTGCTCGACCGCTACGGCACGGTCGCCGCCGACGTGATCGCGGCGATCGCCGACGACCCCGACGACGCCCCACTGAGGACGCTGCCCGCCTTCAGCACCGCCGAGCTCGGCCACCTCGCCCGTACCGAGGCGGTCGCGCACCTGGACGATGTGCTCATGCGACGCACGAGCCTCGCGTTCACGGGTGAGGTCACCGCTGCCTCCGCGCTCGAGGTCGCCGAGGCGATCGCTCCGGTGATGGGGTGGGATGCTGTGGCCTGCCGAGCCGAGACCGACCGGGCGCTCGCTCGGGTGCACGCGGCGGATCCGACCTGGACGGCCGAGTCAGCCCCTCGCTCGACCGCGTCGCGCTAGCCTGACCGGAGCCGTGGAACGGCTCGCCCGCGCCAAGCGGTCGCCACTGCGCACGCGCTGACTCGAAGGAGAATCACGTGTCCGATCACGTCCTGGCGCTCGATCAGGGAACCACCTCCACGCGCGCGATCGTGTTCGACGCGAGCGGAGGAATCGTGGCGGTCGCGCAGCGCGAGCACAAGCAGATCTTTCCGCGCGCCGGCTGGGTCGAGCACGACCCGATCGAGATCTGGACGAACACGCAGTGGGTGATCGCCGCCGCGCTCGATGACGCGGCGCTCGCGCCGCGCGATTTCGCGGCGGTCGGCATCACGAACCAGCGAGAGACGGCGATCGTGTGGGACCGCCGCACCGGTCGCCCGGTGGGCAACGCGATCGTGTGGCAGGACACCCGCACCCAGCCCCTCATCGACCGGCTCACCGTCGACGGCGGCGCCGACCGGTTCGCGAGCACGACCGGGCTTCCGCTGGCCACCTACTTCTCGGCATCGAAGATCGCCTGGATCCTCGAGAACATCCCGGGGGCGCGAGCGGATGCCGAAGCCGGGCATCTGCTGTTCGGCACTCCCGACACCTGGCTCATCTGGAACCTGACGGGCGACACCCGCGGCGGCATCCACGTCACCGATGTCACGAACGCGAGCCGGACGCTCCTGATGGACCTCGAGACGCTCGCGTGGTCCGACGAGCTGCTCCAGGTGTTCGGCATCCCTCGGTCGATGCTTCCTGAGATCGTGCCGTCATCGGGCGTCGTCGGCGAGGTGCGCGAACCGCCCGCCGCCCGCGGCATTCCGATCGCGGGCATCCTGGGCGATCAGCAGGCGGCCACCTTCGGACAGGCCGCGTTCGAGGTGGGTCAGTCCAAGAACACGTACGGGACGGGCAACTTCCTGCTGGTGAACACCGGCACCGAGATCGTGCGCTCGCAGCACGGGCTGGTCACGACCGTGGCGTACCGCTGCGGTGACGAGCCCGCGCACTACGCCCTCGAGGGCTCGATCGCGGTGACCGGGTCGCTCGTGCAGTGGCTGCGCGACAACCTCGGGATCATCAACTCCGCCTCCGAGGTCTCACGGCTCGCCGCGACGGTCGACGACAACGGGGGCGCATACTTCGTGCCGGCCTTCTCGGGGCTGTTCGCGCCGTACTGGCGGCCGGATGCCCGCGGCGCGCTCGTGGGGCTGACCCGCTTCGTCAACAAAGCGCACATCGCCCGCGCGGCGATCGAAGCCGCGGCGTTCCAGTCCCGCGACGTGATCGACGCGATCGTCGCCGACACCGGCCGCGAGCTGACCGAACTGCGCGTGGACGGCGGCGGGTCGCGTGACGACATGATGATGCAGTTCCAGGCCGACATCCTCGGCATCCCGGTGGTCCGCCCGGCGATCATCGAGACGACGGCGCTCGGCGCGGCCTACGCCGCCGGTCTCGCGACCGGCGTCTGGCCTGACCGCGCGGCGCTGCGCAGCCACTGGCGCGAGGGCAGGCGGTGGGAGCCGCAGATGGCGCTCGAGGAAGCCGACCGTCGCGTGCGGCTGTGGCGCAAGGCCGTGACGAAGTCGCTCGACTGGGTCGACGAGGACGTCACCGCGCTGTCGTGACGCCTGTCTTCGCTGCTACTTGAGCAGCCGCGACAGGCGCCGGTCCGCGAGGACCTTGCCGCCGGTCTGGCAGGTCGCGCAGTACTCCAGTGAGTTGTCGGCGAAGAACACGCTCCGCACCACGTCTCCGCAGACCGGGCACGTCTCGCCGCGGCGGCCGTGCACCTGCATGCCGCGGCGCTTCGCGTCTTTGAGCTCGGCGGGAGGTTTGCCGGATGCCGCGGCCACCGCCTCCGCGAGCGTCGCGGTCATCGCGGCGTAGAGCCGGTCGATGTCTTCGGGCGTCAGGCTCGCGGCCAGCGCGTACGGCGACATCCGGGCGTCGTGCAGGATCTCGTCGGAGTAGGCGTTGCCGACCCCGGCCAGGATCGACTGGTCCCGCAGAACGCCCTTGATCTGCGTGCGCCGACCGTCGATCAGACCGGCGAGGGTATTGCGCGTGAAGGTCGGCTCGAGCGGATCGGGGCCGAGGCGTGCGATGCCGGGCACGTCCTGAGGGTCGTTCACCACGTAGACCGCGAGGGACTTCTTGGTCCCCGCCTCGGTGAGGTCGAAGCCCGACCCGTCCGACAGCGCGACGCGCAGGGCGATCGGGGTCTTGCCGGGCCGGATGATCGTGGCGGGCAGCTGGTCGTACCACCGCAGCCAGCCCGCTTTCGCGAGGTGGAAGATCAGGTGCGGTTCGGAGGCTCCGGTCGTGGTCGTCGTCGCCAGGTCGATGAACTTGCCGTGCCGCGAGGCCGAGGTGATCTCGGCGCCGACCAGAGCGTCGACAGGCGGGTCGTACGTCTTCAGTGCGGCGAACGCCGAGACCGTGACGCGCGTGATGGTCAGGCCCGTCGCCCGCCCGCGGAGGAAGTCGACGAGGCCCTGCACTTCGGGCATCTCCGGCATGTTCTCATCCTCCCACGCGGTGCGGACGTGCGCGCGGAGAGTTCAGCCCTCCAGCACGGGCCAGGGCTGCGGCATCCGATCGTCCGTGTGGAGCAGCCCCGCGACCCAGGCGTCGTCGCGCCCGAACGAGTTCGCGAGTGCGCGGCGCAGCCGGCCCTCGTAGCGGAACCCGAGGGTGCGGGCCGTGCGCGCCGACCCGACGTTGCCGACGACCGCGCGCCACTCGACCCGCTGCAGGGCGGGCCCGGACGTGCTGAAGCCCCAGTCGATGACCGCCCGCGCGGCCTCGGTGAGCAGCCCGCGGTGACGGCAGGGCGCCGCCATCCAATAGCCGAGCTCGCCGGCTCCGCCGAGGGTGATGCCGTGCAGGCCGATCATGCCCGCGAGATCTTCGCCCTCGCGGATCGCCCAGGTCGCCTCCACACCCTCGCTCCAGCAGTCCCGCGCGAACGGGATGAAACCTTCCGCATGCTGCCGCTCGTACGGGGACGGCACGGTCGTGTACTGCTGGATGTCGGCATCCTGACACGCCTCGAAGATCGCGTCGACATCGGCCTCGGTCGGCACCGACAGCGTGAGCCGCGCGGTGCGGAGGATGACGGGTTGCACCCGGCCACCCTATCCGCGCTCTGGCTGAGCGTTAGGAAGCTGTGGTCTGGTGTTCCCCTCTGCCGAATTCAGGCTGGACGGGCGCGGATGGCGCGTGACCTGCGGGATTCCGCACCCCGCCGGCGCGGCACCCGGTCGCAGCCTGAATACGGCGAAGGTTCCTCCCCAGCGGCTGTGCGCGCCGGGTGATTCACAAGCGGGCGCTGTCGAGCAGAAGGCCCGGCCTGAGACCGGAAACCTCTGCATATGACCCACCACAGCGTAGTGACCACCGCCGAGCTCAGGGCGGGCGGCTGGACCCCGCATCGGATCAGCACGGCGGTGGCCGCGGGAGCCCTCATCCGCACCAGGCGAGGCATCTATGTGACCCCCGCGACTCCCGACGTCATCGTGCGAGCGGCCCGGGTAGGCGGCCGGCTCACCTGCCTGTCGCTGCTCGCGCTGATGAAGGTGTTCGTCCTGCACCATGACAAGATCCACATCCACATGGCACGGAATGCAAGTCGCATGCGCTCGCCGCACAGCCGAAAGGTTCGACTCGAGTCGCGGCGGGAGCGCGGCGTGCGGCTGCACTGGCTCCCGCTCGTCGACGGCCCACCGGCTGATTCGACGTGTGTGTCGATCGTCGACGCGCTCGTGCACGCCGCGATCTGCCAGGCGCCGCGGGCAGCGGTGGCCACGCTCGACAGCGCCATGCATCTCGGCCTACTCACCGAAGCCGGTCTGGCACAGGTGTTCCGCGCGCTGCCGGACAAGTATCGATTTCTCCAGGCATTGGTCGACGGCCGTGCCGAGTCAGGCCCGGAGACGTTCGTGCGCCTCATGCTTCGCGGACTCGGGTGTGAGTTCGAGCTGCAAGTGGAATTCGACGGCATCGGGCGGGTCGACCTGCTTGTCGACGGATGGCTGGTCATGGAGTGCGACAGCAGAGAGTTCCACAACAGCTGGCAGCAGCAGGTCGCCGACCGAAATCGCGACCTCGCACTCGCCGCCCGAGGCTACGTCACGTTGCGGCTGACGGCCGCGCAGATCATGTACCGGCCCGACGAGGTGCTTGCCGCAATCAAGGGGCTCCTCGCCGCACGGTAAGGCGAGGCCGAGTGTGCGCGCCGCGTGTCTGCCGAATTCAGGCTGGTTGCGAGCGGGGGTCCCCGCGCACCGCGAAAGCTTGCGAGCCGGATCGACCCACGTGAGATTCAGCCTGAATACGGTCGGATGCCGAACGCAAACGGCGCCTACACCCGGCGGAGCAGGCCCACCTTGTCGTACACATCGGCCAGAGTGCGGCCGGCGACCTCGGAGGCACGATCGGCGTTCACGGCGAGCACGCGGTCGAGCTCTGCCTTGTCGTCGAGCAGCTCCAGTGCGCGCGAGCGCACGGGACCGAACTCGCCCACCACGACCTCCGCCAGACCCTTCTTGAAGTCGCCGTAACCGCGCCCGGCGTACTCGTCCTCGATCGCGGGGATCTGACGGCCGGTCAGAGCCGCATAGATCACGAGCAGGTTCGAGACGCCTGGCTTCATCTCGCGGTCGTACCGCACAGACCCCTCACTGTCGGTCACCGCGCGCATGATCTTCTTCGCGCTGACCGACGGCTCGTCCAGCAGCCAGAGCACGCCGGCATCCGACTCCGCGGACTTCGACATCTTCGCGGTGGGGTTCTGCAGGTCGAAGATGCGCGCGGTGTCCTGCTGGATGACCGGCATCGGCACGCGGAAGGTCTCGCCGTACCGCGAGTTGAACCGCTCGGCGAGGTCGCGGGTCAGCTCGACATGCTGCTTCTGGTCATCGCCGACCGGCACGATGTCGGTCTGGTACAGCAGGATGTCGGCGGCCATGAGCACCGGGTACGTGAACAGCCCCACCGAGGTCGCGTCGGCGCCGTAGCGCTGCGACTTGTCCTTGAACTGAGTCATGCGCCCGGCCTCGCCGAAGCCCGTGAGCGTGGAGAGGATCCAGGCGAGCTCGGGGTGCGCGGGAACGTGCGACTGCACGTACAGCGTGGACTTGGACGGCTCGATGCCGGCCGCGATGTACTGCGCGGCGGTGCGGCGGGTCTTCTCGCGCAGCTCGGCCGGGTCGTTCGGCTGTGTCAGCGCGTGCAGGTCGACGACCGAGAAGAACGCGTCGTACGCCTCCTGCAGGTCGCGCCACTGCATGAGAGCCCCGATGTAGTTGCCGATCTGAAGGGAGTCGGCCGACGGCTGCATGCCGGAGTACAGGCGGGGTTTGCTCATCCGACAATTCTAAGGGCGGTGGATGCCGCGCCCTCTGCCGCCGCGAGCGCTCAGAGACCGAGCTGGTAGTCGACGATCACCGGTGCGTGGTCGCTCCAGCGCGTGTCCCATGAGGGTGCTCGCACGACCCGGTAGTCCGTGACCCGGTCGGCCAGGGCAGCGGTGATGAGCTGGTAGTCGATGCGCCAGCCGGTGTCGGTGTCGAACGCCTTGCCGCGGCTCGACCACCATGTGTACGGGCCGTCGACCTCGCCGTGGAAGCGGCGGCCGATATCGACCCAGCCGAGTCCGAGACCGACGGACCCGTCGACGGCGGCGACGCGCGCGCCCGCCTCGCCGAGGAACCGATCGAAATAGGCCCGCTCCCGGGGGAGGAAGCCGGCGCTCTTGACGTTGCCCTTCCAGTTGCGGATGTCGAGCTCGCGATGACCGACGTTCAGGTCGCCGGTGACGACCGCGAACGGCGTCGTCGCGCCGAGCTGCGCCATCCGCACCGCCATCTCGTCGAGGAAGAGCCACTTCACGTCCTGGCGAGGAGCGTTCGCCTCGCCGGTCGGCACGTAGGCGCTGACCGCGGTGACCTGCTCGCCGTCGACCTCGAAATCGGCTTCGATCCAGCGGCCGGTCAGGTCGACCGAGCCGTCTCCCAAGCCGCGCCTCACCGCCACCGCCTCCGCCCGACTCGCTATCGCGACGCCCGCGCGCCCCTTGGCCACCGCCTCGTCGTTCACCAGGTGCCATCCCGGCAGCGCGGTCGCGAGGTCTGCGGCCGTGGCCCGCACCTCCTGGAGGGTGATGATGTCGAGTTCGGCCGCGGCGAGCCAGTCGCTCATCCCATTGCGCACCGCCGCCCGGATCCCGTTGACGTTTATCGAGGCAATGCGAACGCGTTTCGGCACATCTGCCAGCCTATCGATCGCCCCTGACATGCTCCGGGAGCGCGGCGGCACGGGCGCCTTGGTCTTTCGCGCCTCCTTGACGGACTTCCGAGACGGTGGTGGCAGTACCGGAGCTGACGCTTCGCACCCGCTTGATCTCCTCCTCTGCTTCACGTACGGCGAAGTCGGCGCGCCAGGCTCGGTACCAGGGGGCCCCGGCACGGGCTTCGCGCGCCGTGCGGAGACGGACCTGTGCAGCCAGCACGAGGGCCTTGTGCTCGGCGGCGATCCGCTCGGCCTCGGTCGGAGCCAGGATCGCGATGTCCTTGTCCTTCGTCGCGACGGCGATCCACGCGGCGGCGACCAGCATGATGATGCCGCTGATCTTGAACCACAGCAGCAGTCCGACGAAGATCGCGAACGTCGCAAGCAGCGGGTTCGACGGTGTGTAGCTCAGCAGCAGGCCGGCACCGAACTGGAGCACGGTCAACGCCGCCCCGCCCAGGAGCGCACCTGGCCAGATCGTCCGCCACCGCAGCGACGTGCCGGTGAGGAAGCGGAACAACGCGGCCAGCGCTGACGCGTTGATGACGAAGGAGATGATGACCGAGCCGATGCGGATGCTCACATCGAGCATCATGGTCCCGGTATCCACGCCGATCAGCGAGAGCATCCAGCTCAGCAGCCACGAGCTCACCCAGGTGAGCAGAGCGCCGATGATGAGCGCTGCCCCGAAGATGACGGCGGCCAGCAGATCGCGCGCCTTCAGGAGGACGTAGCTGCGCCGGTCCGGCGGGATACCGAAGATGTCGCGCACGGCTCGGCGCGAATATGTCACCCACCCGATCGCCGTCCAGATCACCGCGCCGAGGGCTATCAGACCGGTGACGCCGAGCACGCCGCTTGTGCTGGATGCGATCTCCTGCACCTCCTCGGTCGTCACGACGCCGTCGGGGCCGATCAGACCCGGGATGTAGCTGTTGATGAGCGCGATCATGGCGTTGACGGCATCCGCATTGCCGCCGAGCCACAGTCCGGTGATCGCGAAGGCGACGTAGATGGCGGCGAAGATGGCGAAGAGCGCCTGATAGCTGATGCCGGCACCGAGCAGGAAGCCGTTGTTGATCAGGAAGTGCCGCCACACGCGGATCGGGAACCAGCCCAGCGTCGTTCGGGTCAGCTTCGTGGCCCGCTGGATCGGCTCGTCGAAGCGCTCACGGAAGGACTCCTGGGTCGCCTCCCAGCGCTCGCGCAGGGTCTCCTCCTCGCGCACCGCATCCGCCGCGGCGGCCGCCGCCGCCGCGCGAGCATGGCTGTCGCTGCGCAGGTTCTTCGGGCTCACTGTCACAGGCTAGCCATCGGTGGATGCCGCAGCGTCAGCCTCTTCGGGTGAACGCACCGCCGAGACCGGTCCGGTGTCGGCGGCGACCGGCGGACGGAACCGGCGGGCGATGAACAGCACGGGGACCAGAAGCGCGGCCGGGAGGAGGAAGGCGACGCCCAGACCCGGGGCGGCGGCGAGGAGCCCCAGCAGAACGGCACCCAGCACCGCCCCCGCGTAGTTGAACAGGTTGACGCGGGCGATGATCTCGTCGCTGCGCGCGGGTGCCAGACCGCCGGCGGAGGTGAAGGCGAGCGGCACGACGGCGCCGACGGCCACCCCGGCCAGCGCGAAGCCGATGATCGCCGCTGCGGCGAAGGGCAGCAGAGCGACGGCGACGCAGCCCACGATGGAGGCGATCGTCGCCGCCAGGACGACATGCGCCCGTCCGAAGCGCCCGGATGCACGGTCGGTCGCCAGCCGGGTGATGAGAATCGCGGCCTGGTAGGCGGCATAGCCGAGCGGCGCGAGAGCGGCGGCGGCGAGCAGCTCGTCCTGCAGGTACACCGTGCTCCACGTGCTCACCGCCGAGTCGACGGTGAAGGCGGCGAGGATGACGAAGCCGAAGAGCCAGATGCCGCGCCGGGGGAGCGGCGAGCGTGCGTGTCCACCCACCGGGATCGCCGCGCGCGTCGGATCGAATGCCCGCAGTCCGAACCCAGCGACGATGAGTGCGACCAGTGCCGCGAAGGACAGCGGGAGCAGTACGGCGACGCCTGCCGCGGATGAGCCGGCGACCGCCAGCGCGCCCACGATCGCGGCCGCCGTATAGGCCGCGAAGTAGCCGCCCATGATGTCGCGTCCGTAGCGCCGCTGCACGAGCACGCCCTGCATCGCACCGCCGGCATCCACCCCGCCCAGGCCCAGCCCGTAGATGCCGAACGCCACGACGAACACCCAGAGCGGCAGCCCCGGGACGACCACCGAAACGACGATCAGCAGGAGCGCGACCACCTCGAGGCACAGCCCGACGACCAGCGCGATCCGGCTGCCGCGCCACTTCGCGAGGAAGTCCGCCGTGACCGATCCGAGCGCGGCGGCTGCGCATACGAGCAGCACGATCAGCGACACCGCCGACATCGTCGATGCCCTGCAGGTCCTTGAAGACCGGCAGGGAGGTGACCACGACCGCATACCCGAGTCCCTGCGCCGCGTACGCGGCGGTGACGGCGAACGCGCGAGCGGACGGCGCGGGCGGTCGGGATGCTCACGGTCGGAGCATACTCGCGGCTAACGGCCGCGCAGGACCGCCTGCTTGACCTCGGCGATCGCCTTGGTCACCTCGATGCCGCGAGGGCACGCCTCCGTGCAGTTGAAGGTGGTGCGGCAGCGCCAGACGCCCTCTTTGTCGTTGAGGATGTCGAGGCGAACGTCGCCGGCGTCGTCGCGCGAATCGAAGATGAACCGGTGCGCGTTGACGATCGCGGCGGGGCCGAAGTACTGCCCGTCCGTCCAGAACACCGGGCACGACGAGGTGCATGCTGCGCAGAGGATGCACTTCGTCGTGTCGTCGAAGATCTCGCGGTCGACGATCGACTGGATGCGCTCCTTGCCGGGCTCGGGCTTCGAACCCGCGATGAGGAACGGCTGCACTTCGCGGTAGGAGGCGAAGAACGGCTCCATGTCGACGATGAGATCCTTTTCGAGCGGCAGGCCCTTGATCGCCTCGACGTAGATCGGCTGCGAGATGTCGAGGTCCTTGATCAGGGTCTTGCAGGCGAGGCGGTTGCGGCCGTTGATGCGCATCGCGTCCGAGCCGCAGATGCCGTGCGCGCAGGAGCGCCGGAAGGTCAGCGACCCGTCGACCTCCCATTTGATCTTGTGGAGTGCATCCAGCACGCGGTCGGTCGAGTACAGCTCGACGTCGTAGTCGACCCAGCGCGGCTCCTCGTCCACCTCGGGATCGAAGCGGCGGATGATGAACGTGACGAGGAACGATTGGATGCCGGTCTCAGCCGGCGCCTGCTCGATCTGGTCCGGAGCACCGAGGACGACATCCGTCGTCGGGGCAAGTGTCGAGGTCATCCCTAGTACTTCCTCTCCAACGGCGGGTAGCGCAACTCTCCGGCCTCGTTCTTCGTGAAGACGACCGGCTTCCAGTCGAGCCTGATGTGGTCGTCGGAGTTCGAGGAGCCCGCATCGCCCGACAGGTACGCCATCGTGTGCTTCATGTACTTCTCGTCGTCTCGCGTGGGGTAGTCGTCGCGCATGTGGCCGCCGCGGGACTCCTCGCGGTTGCGTGCGGTGACCACGACGACCTCGGCGATGTCGAGGAGGAAGCCGAGTTCGACGGCCTCGAGCAGGTCGGTGTTGTAGCGCTTTCCCTTGTCATCGACGTGGATGTTCTTGAAGCGCTCCCGCAGCTCCTCGATCACTCCGAGCACGTGCGTGAGCGACTCGTGCGTGCGGAACACCTGCGCGCCCTTGTCCATCTCGTCCTGCAGCTTCTTGCGCAGCACGGCGATGCGCTCGGTGCCGTTTCCGTCGCGCAGTCCCTCGATGAGCCCACGCACCTCGGCCGCCGGGTCTTCGGGAAGCGGAACGAACTCGGCGGTCTGCACGTACTGCACCGCGTTCTTGCCGGCACGCTTGCCGAAGACGTTGATGTCGAGCAGCGAGTTCGTGCCGAGGCGGTTCGAGCCGTGCACCGACACGCACGCGCATTCGCCGGCGGCGTACAGACCGGGAACGACGCTGGTGTTGTTCGAGAGCACCTGTGCGTCGTTGTTCGTCGGGATGCCGCCCATCGCGTAGTGCGCGGTGGGCATGACCGGCACCGGCTCGACCACGGGATCGACGCCCAGGTAGGTGCGGGCGAACTCGGTGATGTCGGGCAGCTTCGTCTCGAGAACCTCGGCCCCGAGGTGCGTGCAGTCCAGCAGGACGTAGTCGCGGTGGGGGCCCGCCCCTCGGCCTTCGGCGACCTCTTGCTGCATGCAGCGGCTGACGATGTCGCGCGGCGCGAGGTCCTTGATGGTGGGGGCGTAGCGCTCCATGAAGCGCTCGCCCGAGACGTTGCGCAGGATCGCGCCTTCGCCGCGCGCACCCTCTGTGAGCAGGATGCCGAGGCCGGCGAGGCCGGTGGGGTGGAACTGGAAGAACTCCATGTCCTCGAGCGGGAGGCCCTTGCGCCAGATGATCCCGACGCCGTCGCCGGTGAGGGTGTGCGCGTTGGAAGTCGTCTTGTAGATCTTGCCGAAGCCGCCGGTCGCGAAGATGACGGCCTTGGACTGGAAGACGTGCAGGTCGCCGGTGGCCAGCTCGTAGGCGACGACGCCGGCGATCTGAGTGCTGCCGTCCTCGGCCTTCACCGTGACGAGGTCGAGCACGTAGAACTCGTTGAAGAAGTTGATGCCGAGACGGACGCAGTTCTGGAAGAGCGTCTGCAGGATCATGTGCCCGGTGCGGTCGGCGGCGTAGCACGCGCGGCGTACCGGGGTCTTGCCGTGGTCGGCCGTGTGACCGCCGAAGCGCCGCTGGTCGATCTTGCCCTCGGGCGTGCGGTTGAAGGGCAGACCCATGTTCTCGAGGTCGATGACCGCGTCGATCGCCTCTTTCGCGAGGATCTCGGCGGCATCCTGGTCGACGAGGTAGTCGCCGCCCTTGACCGTGTCGAAGGTGTGCCACTCCCAGGAGTCCTCTTCGACGTTCGCGAGGGCGGCCGCCATGCCGCCCTGCGCCGCGCCGGTGTGGGAACGGGTCGGGTAGAGCTTCGAGATGACCGCGGTCTTCGCGCCCGGCCCGGCCTCGATCGCCGCGCGCATGCCGGCGCCGCCGGCCCCCACGATGACGATGTCGAACTGGTGGTAGTGGACGCCGTCCTTGAGGACGGCGCCTTCGGTCTGGGTGCTCACAGGTGGAGTGCCTTCGTTCTCTGCGTCATCGCGGGTGGGTCGTCGGGGCGGCCGGGCTCACTGGGCGGCGCACAGCTCGATCAGGAAGTCGGACGTGCTGTTCTCGATGCCGAGGCAGGGGTCGAAGGTGAAGACGACCAGGGTGCCGAGCAGGATCAGGAACGCCGCGGCCAGTCCGATCGCCCAGACCAGCACACGCCGCACCTTGGGGTGCGTGATGTAGTCGTTCGTGATCGTGCGCATGCCGTTCGCGCCGTGGATCAGCGCGAACCACAGCATCAGCACGTCCCACCACTGCCAGAACGGCGAGGCGTACTTGCCGGCGACGAACGCGAAGTCGATGCCATGGATGCCTTCGCCGACCATGAGGTTGACGAAGAGGTGACCGAAGATCAGGACCACGAGGAACACGCCCGACACGCGCATGTAGATCCAGCCCCACTTCTCGAGGTTCGGACCCGGGCGGCGGACGGTCGTGTGGGGGGAGCGGGGATCCGCGATCGTCGTCATCAGTGACCGCCTCCCGTGGCGAAGGCGAGCATCAGGTGGCGTGGCGCGAAGCCGGCCATCGTCACCGCCCACAGGCCCAGGACGCCCCACCAGAGCTGACGCTGGTGACGCGTGGCCCACGGCCAGAGGTCGACCGCGATGATGCGCAGGCCGTTGTAGGCGTGGTAGGCGATCGCGGCCACGAGGACCACTTCACCGAGGGCCATGATCGGGTTCTTGTACGTTCCGATCACGGCGTTGTACGCCTCCGGTGAGAGCCGGATCAGGGCGGTGTCGAGCACGTGCACGAGCAGGAAGAAGAAGATCGCCACGCCGGTGATGCGGTGCAGCACCCACGACCACATGCCCTCTCGCCCGCGGTACAGCGTTCCACGGGGGACCTTGGAGGTGGTCTCGGATACCGACGGTGTCAAATGTGTGCCTACGGACACGGTCGTCCTCCCTGCTCGGTGCGAGGTCGTTTCGCGCCGGCGCGGACCTTGCGCTGGCGCTTTTCCATCCTAGGACCGCTCCGATCGCGCGGGCGACTGAGGCGCAGCCGAACTCTCTCGACATCGAGAGAGTCGGTACACATCCCCGACACGTCTGCGAAACGCGCCAGACGGACCCCCCTATTACGGTGGAGCCATGCCTGAGCCCATCAAGGACTTCTACGCCGTGATCCCCGCCGGCGGAATCGGCAGCCGGCTGTGGCCGCTGTCCCGTGCCGACGCCCCCAAGTTCCTCCACGATCTCACCGGCTCCGGACACTCCCTTCTGCGCGACACGTGGGACCGCCTCGAGTTGCTCTCCGGAGCCGACCGCATCGCGGTCGTGACGGGTCGCGCGCACCGCGCGGCGGTCGAGAAGGAGCTGCCGACGATCGCCGACAAGAATGTCTTCCTCGAGTCCGAGCCGCGCGACTCGGCGGCTGCGATCGGGCTCGCCGCCGCGATCCTGTCCCGTCGCGAACCCGACGTCATCATCGGATCGTTCGCCGCAGACCATGTCATCCGCGGCACCCAGGTGTTCGACTGGGCCGTGCAGCAGGCGGTGGCCGTCGCCCGCGAGGGCTACATCTGCACGATCGGCATCCCTCCGACCGAGCCGGCCGTCGGCTTCGGCTACATGAAGAAGGCGGGCGAACTCGTCGTCGCCGGAGCACCCGAAGCCGCGCTGGTCGAGAAGTTCGTCGAGAAGCCCGACCTCGACACGGCCCGCGAGTACCTGGCGGACCGGTCCTACCTGTGGAACGCGGGCATGTTCATCTCCCGCGCCGACGTGCTCCTCGGCGAAATCGCCGAGAACGAGCCGCAGCTGCACGCCGGGCTCATGGAACTCGCGGCGGTGTGGGACGACCGCGACGCACGTGGCCCGGTCGTGGACCGCGTCTGGCCGACGATCACGAAGATCGCGATCGACTACGCGGTGGCCGAACCCGCCGCTGCCAAGGGGCGGCTCGCCGTGATCCCCGGGCACTTCGACTGGGACGACG
Organism: uncultured Actinomycetota bacterium; assembly: GCA_963772395.1. Taxonomy (GTDB): domain Bacteria; phylum Actinomycetota; class Actinomycetes; order Actinomycetales; family Microbacteriaceae; genus Microbacterium. The sequence goes on from CAVYWV010000002.1 coordinate 138,102, forward strand.
TGGGCGATTTCGCGAGCCTCGCGAAGCTGAACTCCCACGGCCGCAACGACCTGGCGATCCTGGGCGAGAACGCCCGGGTCCTGGCGGATGCCTCCAGCGGCATCGTGGTCTCGCAGACCAGCCGCGTGATCAGCGTGATCGGCGTCAAGGACATCGTGATCGTCGACACCGAAGACGCGCTGCTGGTCACCACGAGCGAGCACGCCCAGCGTGTCAAGGGGGTCGTGGACGCGCTCAAGCTCACCGGGCGGGGCGACGTGCTCTGACGGACCGCCCGGTGAACCGCAGTCGCGCGGGGCGCGGCATCCGGTATCCCCGTGTTGCGTCTTTGTAACCATTGGCCGCCAGCGGCGGTTCCGGTATGCAAGCGCGGCGTCACAGTCGGTAACTTTGCACCGTCGCCCGCGAAGTCCGCGGGGCACCTTTTATGGAGGCGTGAGTTGACAATCTCCACCACTAAGAAGTTCGTCGGGGTCGTTGCCGCCGCCGGACTGCTCGTAGCCCTTGCCGGCTGCGGGTCGGCACCCGAGCCGGCCACCAGTGAATCCGCAGCCGCGGGCGGCGCCGTCGACGGCTTCAAGCCGTGCATGGTCTCCGACGCGGGCGGGTTCGACGACAAGTCGTTCAACCAGCTCGGGTTCGAGGGCCTCGAGGCCGCATCCGAAGAGCTGGGCGTCGAGTACGTCGCCGTCCAGTCCGACTCGGAGGCCGACTTCGCTCCGAACATCACCAGTCTGGTCGACCAGAACTGCACGCTCATCATCACGGTGGGCTTCGCACTCGCTTCTGCCGCCGGTGAAGCCGCCATCGCGAACCCCGACATCGAGTTCGTCTCGATCGACGACGTGGTGGACAACGACTTCGACGGCACGACCGACGCCGAGAACATCAAGCCGATCGTCTTCGACACCGCGCAGGCCGCGTTCCTCGCCGGGTACGCATCGGCCTCGTACTCCACGGCCAAGAAGGTCGGCACGTTCGGCGGAATGAACTTCCCGACCGTCTCGATCTTCATGGACGGCTTCGCCCAGGGCGTCGAGTACTGGAACACCGAGAAGGGCGACGCGGTCGAGGTTGTCGGCTGGGACCGCGCTGCTCAGGACGGCTCCTTCACCGGAGCGTTCACCGCCAACCAGGACGCGATCAACACCGCCCAGGGTCTCGTCGACCAGGGTGTCGACGTGCTCCTGCCCGTCGGTGGCCCGATCTACCAGAGCGCCGCCTCGGTGATCCGCGACTCCGGGCGCGAGATCGCCCTCCTCGGCGTGGACGCCGACGTGTTCGAGACCGACCCGACCGTCGCCGACCTGCTCCTCACCTCGATCCGCAAGGCGATCGACGTGGGCGTCCAGGAGGCCGTCACGGCCGCCGGCATGGGCGAATTCGACAACTCGCCGTTCGTCGGCACGCTCGAGAACGAGGGCGTCGCGCTTGCGCCGTTCCACGACTTCGAGTCGAAGGTCTCGCCGGACCTGCAGGGCGAGCTCGACACCATCGTGGCCGGCATTATCGACGGTTCGATCCCCGTCGAGTCCTACCTCGCGGGCTGATCCCGCAGCGTGACGGGGAGGCTGGGCGACCAGCCTCCCCGTTTTCGTTCCCCCGCGCGCCCGAGCGCGCCCACTTACTAGGATCTGGAGCATGAAGCTCGAACTTCGCGGAATCACCAAGCGGTTCGGCAGCCTCGTCGCGAACGACCACATCGATCTCGTTGTGCAACCCGGGGAGATCCACTGCCTCCTCGGCGAGAACGGCGCGGGCAAGTCGACCCTGATGAACGTTCTGTACGGGCTGTACCGAGCCGATGACGGCGTCATCCTGCTGGATGACATCGCGCAGAATTTCCAAGGACCCGGCGACGCGATGCGCGCCGGCATCGGCATGGTCCACCAGCACTTCATGCTGATCCCCGTCTTCACCGTCGCCGAGAACGTGATGCTCGGCCACGAAGCGACCAAAGCCGGGGGAATCCTCGATCTCGCGACGGCGCGCGAGCGCGTCCGCGAGATCTCCTCCCGCTTCGGGTTCCACGTGGACCCGGATGCCCTGGTGGAGGATCTGCCCGTCGGGGTCCAGCAGCGGGTCGAGATCATCAAGGCGCTCTCGCGCGATGCCCGGGTGCTGGTCTTCGACGAGCCCACGGCGGTCCTCACCCCGCAGGAGACCGACGAGCTGATGGGCATCATGCGCCAGCTCAAAGAGGCAGGCACCTCGATCGTGTTCATCACGCACAAGCTCCGTGAGGTCCGCGAGGTCGCCGACCGGATCACCGTCATCCGTCTCGGCAAGGTCGTCGGTGAGGCATCGCCGACCGCGACGAACGCCGAGCTCGCCGAGCTCATGGTCGGGCGTGCGGTCGAGTTGAAGGTCCACAAGGACGAGCCGAAGCTGGGTGACCGCTCGCTCGTCGTCGAAGGGCTGTCGGTCATCGACGCCAAGGATCAGATCGTCGTCAACGACGTCAGCTTCGACGTGCGCGCCGGCGAGATCGTCGCGATCGCGGGCGTGCAGGGCAACGGCCAGACCGAACTGACCGAGGCGATCATCGGCCTCGAGCACCATGTGCGAGGCTCGATCACGCTGAACGGAGAGCAGCTCGTCGGTGCGAGCGTACGTCGCATTCTCGACGAGGGTGTCGGGTTCGTCCCCGAGGACCGCCAGGAGCACGGGCTGGTCGGAAAGATGTCGATCGCCGAGAACCTCGTGCTCGATCGAACGAACGGGCCGCCGTTCGTGCGCGCAGGAAGCCTGCGCCTCGGATACATCGCGGAGTTCGCGGCGCAGAAGTTCACCGAGTTCGATGTGCGCGGCCCTGGGATCGAGGCGCCCGTCGGAACGCTCTCCGGCGGCAACCAGCAGAAGGTCGTCCTGGCCCGCGAGCTCAGCCGGGAGCTGTCTCTGCTGGTGGCCGCTCAACCCACGCGCGGCGTGGATGTGGGCTCGATCGAGTTCATCCACAAGCGCATCGTCGAGACCCGGGATGCCGGCATCCCGGTCATCGTCGTCTCGACCGAGCTGGACGAGGTGGCCGCTCTGGCCGACCGCATCATCGTGATGTACCGCGGCCGTATCATCGGGATCGTGCCCGGCGACACCCCGCGCGGCGTACTCGGCCTCATGATGGCCGGCGAAGCGCCCACCGACGAGAGGGGCGCCGCCGCGTGAGCGAGAATCTGACCGGCGGCGCGTCCATCACGACGAACGAGCCCTTGCCCGCGCCGCCCGAGCAGCCCTCCAAGTGGCACTCCACGTTCCTGCAGATCACGCAGGGCAACGCGCTCATCTCGGTGCTGGCGGTCGTGCTCGCCCTGATCGTCGGCGGCATCATGATCGCCTTCACCGACGAGGACGTCCAGAGCGCGTCGAAGTACTTCTTCGCTCGGCCGATGGACACGGTCGTCGCGGTGTGGCAGTCGGTCTCGGGGGCATACATCGCGTTGTTCCAGGGCTCGATCTACAACTTCGGCGCCCCGACCTTCGCGCGCGGCATCCGTCCGCTCACCGAGACGCTCACCTTCGCGACACCGCTGATCGCGGCCGGCCTGGGCGTGGCACTCGCCTTCCGCATCGGCATGTTCAACATCGGCGGGCGCGGCCAGATGCTGATGGCATCCGCCGCCGCCGGATGGGTCGCGTTCTCGCTCGACCTCCCGTGGGGCATTCACATGATCGTCGCCCTGCTCGCCGGCTTGATCGCCGGTGCCCTGTGGGCCGGCATCGCCGGGGCACTCAAGGCGTGGACGGGTGCGCACGAGGTGATCGTGACGATCATGCTGAACTTCATCGCCTTCTACCTCGTGTCGTGGATGCTGCGCACGCCGGGACTGCTGCAGGCGCCGGGTTCAAGCAACCCCAAGACGCCGCCGATGAAGGACACCGCGGTCTTCCCCGAGCTGTTCGGCCCGCAGTACAACCTGCACTTCGGCTTCATCCTCGTCATCATCGCGACGATCGCGGTCTGGTGGATCATCAGCCGATCGAGCCTGGGCTTCAAATTCCGCGCAGTGGGCGAGAACCCCCACGCTGCGCGTGTAGCGGGCATCAACGTCCCGAGCATCTACATCATCGGCATGCTGATCGCCGGCGCACTCGTGGGTCTTGCCGGCGTCAACCAGGTGCTCGGCACGATCACCACGGGCTTCTCGGCCGACATCGACGCCGGCATCGGATTCGACGCGATCACCGTCGCTCTGCTCGGACGCTCGACGCCCTGGGGCACCTTCGCCGCGGGCATCCTGTTCGGCGCGTTCAAAGCGGGCGGCTTCTCGATGCAGGCCGCACAGGGCGTGCCCATCGAGATCATCACCGTCGTCCAGGCGCTCATCGTGCTGTTCATCGCCGCCCCGCCGCTCGTGCGCACGATCTTCTTCCTGCCCTCGCCCGAGCGCGACCAGCGCCGGCGCGAGAAGGCTCGCCAGAAGCAGCTCAAGGCCGAGGCAGGGGCGGTGGTGAAATGACGCTCACGGTGGACGGCGCGACCGCCGCCGAGGCTCCGGTCAAAGCCGATGTGCGCAGCTGGAAGGCGCCCATCGCCCTGGCGATCTTCACGGTGCTGTATGCCCTGCTGATTCTCGCGGCGCCCCGCGGCGGTGAGACGACGTTCCGCATCTCGACACAGGCCGATGCCATCCAGCTTCCCGAGATCACGGTCTCGGTCGCCGTCACGACGTGGGTCGTCTTCGGTCTGCTCGTGCTGCTGACGGTGTTCGCGGCCGTGCTGGTGCGCGGCTACCGCCACACTCCGCTCTGGCTCATCGCCGCCTACATCATCATCGCGATCGTCGGGTTCCTGACCTGGGCGGCGGCCGACGAGACGATTCCCGTCGCAGGCTTGCTGGCCGGCGCCGTGGCGCTCGCCATCCCGCTGATCTACGGCGCCCTCGGCGGCGTGATCGGCGAGCGGGCCGGCGTGGTCAACATCGCGATCGAGGGTCAGCTGCTCGCGGGCGCCTTCAGCGCCGCCGTGGTCTCCTCGCTCACCGGCCAGCCCCTCCTCGGCCTGGTGGCCGCGATGTTCGCCGGCGTGCTGGTCGCCTTCGTGCTCGCCGCGTTCGCGATCAAGTACCTGGTCGACCAGGTGATCATCGGTGTCGTGCTGAACGTGCTGGTCATCGGCCTGACCAGCTTCCTCTACTCACAGGTGCTGCAGCCCAACCAGGCACTGCTGAACTCCCCGCCGCGGTTCACCCGCATCCCGATCCCGATCCTCAGCGAGATCCCGGTGATCGGCCCTGTGCTGTTCCGCCAGACGATCATCGTCTACCTGATGTACATCGCCGTTGCGGTGGTCTGGTTCGGCATGTTCCGCACCCGGTGGGGTCTGCGCCTGCGCGCTGTCGGCGAGCACCCGCAGGCAGCCGACACCGTGGGCATCAAGGTCAACGCGACCCGATTCTGGAACGTGCTGCTCGCCGGCGCGATCGCCGGGCTCGGCGGCACGGTGTTCACGATCGGCAACGGCATCGCCTTCAACAAGGAGATGACCGCGGGTGCCGGCTTCATCGCGCTGGCGGCGGTGATCTTCGGTCAGTGGGATCCGTTCAAGGCGACCCTCGCGGCGCTGCTGTTCGGCTTCGCCTCGAGCCTGCAGAACACGCTCAGCGTCATCGGGTCTCCGGTTCCGAGCGAGTTCATGCTGATGCTGCCGTACCTCGTGACGATCTTCGTCGTCGCCGGAGTCGTCGGACGATCGCGGGCACCCGCGGCCGACGGTCTGCCGTACATCAAGGGGTGACCTGTGTCTCCCCGCGCGTGCGGCCCGCGAATGAAACGCTCATGAACTGCCCTGACGCATCGGAGGACGCGCTGTGACCGACATCGACTGGGATGAACTCCGCGCCGCGGCGACCGCCGCGAAGGAGCTCGCCTACGTGCCCTACTCGCGGTTCAAGGTCGGCGCGGCGGCCCTGGTCTCGGACGGACGCATCGTCTCGGGCTGCAACATCGAGAACGCCTCGTACGGGGTCACCCTGTGCGCGGAGTGCTCGCTCGTCAGCGACCTGTTCATGTCGGGCGGCGGCAAGCTCGTCGCGTTCGTGTGCGTCGACGGCCAGGGCCGCACCCTCATGCCGTGCGGACGCTGCCGTCAGCTGCTGTACGAGCACGCGATCCCGGGGATGCTGCTCGAGACGGTCTCGGGCATCCGCACGATCGACGAGGTCCTGCCCGACGCGTTCGGTCCGCGTGAGCTCGAAGAGGCATCGAGATGAGCGAGCCGGTCGAATCCTTCGACGCGGTCGACGTCATCCGTGCGAAGCGCGACGGAGGCGCTGTCCCTGAGGACGCCCTGCGGTGGATGGTCGACGCCTATACGCGCGGCTACGTCGCCGACTCGCAGATGGCGGCGTTCGCGATGGCGGTGCTCCTGAACGGCATGGAGCGCTCCGAGATCCGCGTGATGACCGATGCGATGATCGCCTCGGGTGAGCGGATGAGCTTCGCCGGGCTGGGCAAGCCGACGGTCGACAAGCATTCCACCGGTGGGGTCGGCGACAAGATCACGCTGCCGCTGGCGCCCCTGGTCGCCGCTTTCGGCGTCGCGGTGCCGCAGCTGTCGGGCCGGGGCCTCGGCCACACCGGCGGCACGCTGGACAAGCTCGAGTCGATTCCCGGATGGCGCGCGGCGCTGTCGAACGACGAGATGTTCGAACAGCTGCGGGACGTCGGCGCGGTGATCTGCGCCGCCGGTTCGGGACTCGCGCCGGCCGACAAGAAGCTCTACGCGCTGCGGGATGTCACCGGCACCGTCGAGGCGATCCCGCTGATCGCGTCGAGCATCATGTCCAAGAAGATCGCCGAGGGAACCGACTCCCTGGTGCTCGATGTCAAGTTCGGTTCGGGCGCCTTCATGCGCGACGTCGACCGCGCGCGCGAACTCGCCCGCACGATGGTCGCGCTCGGCACCGACTCGGGTGTGGCGACCACGGCCCTGCTGACCGACATGAACACCCCGCTCGGCCTTGCGATCGGCAACGCGAACGAAGTGCGCGAATCGGTCGAGGTGCTCGCCGGCGGCGGCCCTGCCGATGTCGTCGAGCTCACGGTCGCGCTCGCCCGCGAGATGCTGACGCTCGCCGGGCAGCCCGACGCCGACGTCGAAGCGGCACTGGCCGACGGCAGGGCGATGGATTCCTGGCGCGCGATGATCCGCGCCCAGGACGGCGATCCGGATGCCGCACTCCCCGTTGCCCGAGAGACCCATACGGTCACGGCCACGGAGGCAGGGGTGCTGGTGCGCATGGACGCGCTGCCCTTCGGCGTCGCCGCATGGCGGCTCGGGGCCGGTCGCGCTCGTGCGCAGGACCCGGTGATCCACGCCGCGGGCATCGACCTGCGTGTCAAGCCGGGCGATGCCATAGCCTCCGGTCAGCCGCTGTTCACCTTGCTCGCCGATGACGAGTCGCGCTTCGCGCGTGCGCTCGAGGCGCTCGAGGGTTCCTGGGAGATCGGGTCGGAGGCCCCGGCATCCCACCCGCTCGTCCTCGAACGGATCACGGCCTAGGTCGCGGCATCCGTTCACATTCCCCGATAGACCGAACCGCGCGGGCCCTCATCCGCGCTGAGGAGACCGACATGCCGATCGACCAGCACGGCGACACCACACTGCAGGGCCTCTCGATCCGCGGCCTGCCGAAGGTTTCGCTGCACGACCACCTCGATGGCGGTGTGCGTCCGCAGACGATCATCGAGCTCGGCGATGCCATCGGGCTCGACCTGCCGGAGGCCGACGGCGGGGCCCTCGCGGACTGGTTCGCCGAGAAGAGCGATTCGGGGTCGCTGGTCGAGTACCTCAAGACGTTCGACCTCACGACCGCCGTCATGCAGACCACCGAGGGCCTCACCCGCGTCGCGCGGGAGTTCGTCGAGGACCTCGCTGCGGACGGCGTGATCTACGGCGAAGTGCGCTGGGCGCCCGAGCAGCACCTGGGCCGCGGCCTGTCGCTCGAGGAGGTCGTCGAGGCCGTGCAGGCCGGCATCGAGGAGGGCGAGGAAGCGGTCGAGCAGTCAGGCCGTGACATCCGCGTCGGACAGCTCATCACCGCGATGCGCCACACCGACCGGTCGCTCGAGATCGCGGAGCTCGCGGTCGCGTGGCGCGGACGCGGTGCGGTCGGCTTCGACATCGCCGGCCCCGAAGACGGCTTCCTGCCCTCGCGGCACAAGGTCGCGTTCGACTACCTCGCCTCGGAGTTCTTCCCCGCGACCGTGCACGCCGGAGAAGCGGCCGGGCTCGACTCCATCCGCTCGGCGATCATCGACGGTCGGGCGCTCCGGCTCGGGCACGGCGTGCGCATCGCCGAGGACCTGGAGATCGTCTCGCGCGCCGGCGAAGACGTGCTCGTGCAGTTCGGCGATCTGGCGCGCTGGGTGCGCGACCGCGAGATCACCCTCGAGCTCTCGCCGTCGTCGAACCTCCAGACCGGCGCGATCTCCGCCTGGGGTGAGGAGCTCGCCGACCACCCGTTCGACCTGCTCTACCAGCTCGGCTTCTCGGTCACCGTGAACGTCGACAACCGCACCATGAGCCGCACGTCGCTGACGCGCGAGCTCGCGCTGCTGGTCGAGACCTTCGAGTACGACCTCGATGACCTCGAGACCTTCCAGCTCAACGCCGCCGCGGGTGCCTTCCTGCCGGTGGAAGAGCGCGAGGAGCTCATCGAGCTGATCGCCGAGGGCTTCGAGCGGTAACACGAGCGGTTTCGCCGATCAGCGCACTTTCCTGCATCGATCGCGGCCATTGCCGCGGCTGACGCCGGAAAGTGCGCGGGATGCCGGGCTCGTGCGGTGTCCGGGATGGTCGGCGGTGGAGTCCATCGGGAACTCGGCGAACTCGGCGGTGGTGCGCGACGAGATGAGGTGCGCCGACTCATACACGGCGGCCGCGTCGCTTCTCGGGCGTCGCCGGGGTCGATTCTCCGGTCGCGGGGTGACTCACCCCGCCAGATCACGCGAGCTCGGCCTGGCGTGCCGCCACGATGGCCTCGACCCGTGGGAACAGCGGATGGCTGCGTTCGAGCCCGGTCACGGATGACGTGACGGATGCCGCGTCCTGGTCGCGCAGCATCCTCTGCAGATCGACCGACTGGGCATCTTCTGCGTCGTCGAAGGCGAGCGCGGCCCCCATCGCGGCGACGAGCGCGTCGACCGAGAGGTCGTGCTCGGCGGCCTCGGCCGCCGGCCCGACGAAGCGCTCATGACGACTCAGCTTGCGCAGCGGCTGGCGTCCGACGCGCCAGACCGTGTCGGGCAGCGCGGGATTGCGGAAGCGGCGCAGGATCGTGGCGCGATAGGACGCCATGTCGGCGGGGTCGAGCCCGTGCTTGGCGACCAGCAGCGCCGAGGTCTCCTCGAGTGCGGCCGCCACGCGGCGCGCGATCGAATCGTCCGAGAGGGCGCCGGAGATCGTCTCGACCCCCGCGACTGCCCCGAAGTACGCGGTCGCGGCGTGACCCGTGTTGACCGTGAAGAGCTTGCGCTCGATGTACGGCGCCAGATCGTCGACGAAGTGCGCGCCCGGGATGTCGGGCGGGTCATCGCCGAACGGCGGTCGCTCGATCGCCCATTCGTAGAACGGCTCGACCGTGACGTCGACTCCGCCGCCGTCGGGCTGAGCGGGCACGATCCGGTCGACAGCGGTGTTGGCGAACACCGCGCGGCCGGCCAGCGCATCCCACGCGTCACCTGAGAGCGCGACGATCTCGTCGCGCAGCAGGTCGGTCGCGTTGATCGCGTTCTCGCACGCCATGATCTGCAGGGGCGGAGAGGACGGGTCGCGCAGCGCCAGGCCGGCGACGATGTGCGGGGCGACGAACTTCAGGATCGTCGGACCGACCGCGGTCGTGACGACGTTCGCCCCGGCGATCTGGTCGATGACCTCGTCGGGGTGCGTGGCGCTGTTGATCGCGCGGAAGCCGGTCACGACGGTGTCGCGGCCACCTTCGCCGACCTCGTGCACGGTGTACTCCGAGACGCCGTTGATCGCGTCGACGAGCGGCGCCGCGACGTCGGAGAACACAAGTTCGTAGCCGCCCTCGTGCAGCAGCAGTCCGACGAAGCCGCGCCCGATGTTGCCCGCGCCGAAGTGGACGGCCTTCATCACACGCCTGCCGCGGACACCAGTCCGTACAGCTCTTCCGGCGACTGCGCGCGCTTGAGGTTCTCGACCTCGTCCTCATCGGAGAAGAGGATCGCGATCTGCGACAGGATCTCGAGGTGCTCGTCGCCCTTGCCGGCGATGCCGACGACGAACGTCACCGGCTCTCCGCCCCAGTCGACGCCGCCGTCGTAGCGCACGACCGACAGTGCGGAGTCGAGGATCGTGTGCTTGGTCTCGTTCGTGCCGTGCGGGATCGCCAGCTCGTTGCCCATGTAGGTCGAGACGGTCTCCTCGCGCTGCTGCATCGCGTCGAAGTAGGCGCTGGTGACGGCACCGGCGGCCTCGAGGATGTCGGCGGCCTCCTTCATCGCGTCTTCGCGGGTTGCGCTGCCGGAGTGGATCCGGACCTGGCCGAGGCTCAGGACGTCACGTGCCATGGTGTTGCCTTTCATTTGGATGCCGATGCGGAAGGCTGTGGAGCCGGGGGCATCGCGCCGCCCGACTCCACAGCGGTCTCAGGGACTCTTCCTACGCACCATTCTGGTGCTGGTCGCGGACCAGCTCCACGACCTCTTCGTACTTCGGAGAGTTCATGAAGTTGTCGACCGAGACGTGCACCGAGTTCGGCGACTGCGCGCGAGCGCGGTCGGTGAGCTGGTTCTGCGTGATGACCAGGTCGGCCGAGCCGTCCAGGGCCGCGATCGCCTTGTTGACGACCGTGACGTCCTCGATGCCCGCCTTCTTGATCTTGTTGCGCAGGACGCTCGCTCCCATCGCCGACGAACCCATGCCGGCGTCGCACGCGAACACGATGTTCTTGATGTTCCGCTCGGTCATGACGGCGGGCTCGATCCCACCGCCTGCCGCGGTCGCCGCACCACCGCGCAGGCCGCCGAGCGCGTCGGAGGACTTGCCCTTCGCCGCTTCGGTCTGAGTGATCGCCGCGCCGAACGCGTCATCCGTGGCCGCCATCGCCTCGAGGTCGCGCTTGCGCGAGGCCCGCAGGATGATCGCGGTGAGCACGAACGTGACCGCTGCGGCGAGGATCACCGACAGGATGACGGCGAAGTACGAGCCGTTCGCTGTCTGCGCCAGAACCGCGAAGATGCTGCCTGGCGCAGCCGGTGCGCGAAGAGCGCCGCCGAGGAGCATGTTCGTCGTGACACCCGTCGCGCCACCCGCGATGAGCGCGAGGATCACCATCGGCTTCATGAGGGCGTACGGGAAGTACACCTCGTGGATGCCACCGAAGAACTGGATGACTGCCGCGCCCGGAGCCGAGGCGCGTGCCGCGCCGATGCCGAAGAACGTGAACGCGAGCAGCAGACCGACGCCGGGGCCGGGGTTGGCCTCGAGGAGGAACAGGATCGAGGATCCCGACTCGGCGGACTCCTGGATGCCGAGCGGGGTCAGCACACCGTGGTTGATGGCGTTGTTGAGGAACAGCACCTTCGCCGGCTCGATGATGATGCTCGTCAGCGGCAGCAGGTTCATCGTCACCAGCCAGTCCACCGCGTTGCTGAGGATCTGCATCAGGCCGTTGACCAGGAACGCGATGGGGTAGAACCCGACCACGGCCATGACGAAGCCCCAGATGCCGGCCGAGAACATGTTGACGAGCATCTCGAAGCCAGCCTTGATCTTGCCCTCCCACAGGCTGTCGAGCCACTTCATCGAGTACGCCGCGATCGGCGCCATGATCATCGCACCGATGAACATGTGCACCTGTCCGAGCTGCGACTCGCCCTCCGCCAGCGTCGAGTTGAACTGCGCGACCAGGAAGTCCGAGCCCGCGATCGCACCCATCACGCCGATCGAGGCGACGACGCCGCCGCGGATGCCGTAGATGATGTTGCCGCCCGTGTAGGCGATGATGATCGGCAGCAGGTAGTGGATGAACGGGCCGACGATCGTTGCGAGATCGGCGTTGGGTGTCCATCCGACTTCGATGAAGAACGCAGTGAAGATGCCCCACGCGATGAGCGCGGGGATGTTCGGCATGATCATGCCGGACAGGAACGTGCCGAAGCGCTGGACTCCGACTCGCACCTTGCTCCCACCGGTGGTGGGCGTAGACGCCGTTGTCATGGCTGTGTGTCTCCTTCTGTTGTTCAGGACTGCGCGACCGCGTGCGCGGCCTCATGGGTGGCGGCGGCTGCGCGAGCCGCCTCTCTCGCGGAGGCCGCGCCGTTTGCGGCCAGGGCTGCCTCGGCGATGACTCGGGCATCATCGAGGGAGTGCTGGAGCAGTGACGCACGCACGTCGGCGAGCGCTGTGGGTGCCATCGACAGGCTCGTCGCGCCGAGGCCGACCAGCACGACCGCCAGCAGCGGGTCGGCGGCGGCCTCGCCGCAGATCCCGACCGGCTTGCCGTGGATGCGACCGGCATCGCCGACCTCGCGGATCAGCCGCAGCACCGCGGGGTGCCACGGATCCTGGAACGCCGCGACCGACCCGAGAAGCCGGTCCGCCGCGAGCGTGTACTGCGTCAGGTCGTTGGTGCCGATCGAGGCGAAGTCCGCGTCGACGAGGATGCGGTCGGCCAGCAGCGCCGAGGAGGGGACCTCGACCATGACTCCGGCGGTCTTGATCCCGTAGTCGCGTGCGATCTCGACGAAGTACTCGGTCTCCTCGACCGTGGCCACCATCGGTGCCATGACCCACAGGTCGGCCTCGGTTGCGGCATCCGCTTCGGCGAGGGCGGTGAGCTGTTCGCGCAGGATGTCCTCGCTCGCGCGGAGGGCACGGATTCCGCGCAGGCCCAGTGCGGGGTTCTCCTCGTGCGCGTCGTTGAGGAACGCGAGAGGTTTGTCGGCTCCGGCGTCGAGCACGCGCACCACGACCTTCTTGCCGGGGAACGCGGCGAGCAGTTGCGGTATAGGACTCGCGCTGCTGTTCGACCGTCGGCGCCTGGTTCGCGCTCAGGAAGAGGAACTCGGTGCGGAACAGCCCGACGCCCTCTGCACCCAGGGCGACGGCTTCGGCGGCGGCCTCGGGCTTGCCGAGGTTGGCGAGCAGGGGCACCGGAGTGCCGTCCGCCAGCGCACCGGGTGTGATCGGCGCGGTCGCGGCCGATGCCCGATCGGCGGCGCGGTGCTGCGCACGTTCGAGCTCTTCGGGCGTCGGCTGCGTCGTCACGACGCCGGCCGCGGCATCCACGATCACGGTCTCGCCGTCCACGAGGTCCTTCGCCGACACGGCGCCGACGACGGCCACGATCGACTTCTCGCGCGCCAGGATCGCGGTGTGCGAGGTCGGGCCGCCCTCGGTGGTGATCAGGGCGAGCACCTTGTCGAGGTCGAGCAGGGCGGTGTCGGCGGGCGCGAGGTCCTTCGCGACGAGCACGAACGGATGCCCGGGGTCGGGCACGCCGGGAGCGGGCACGCCGCGCAGCCGGGCGATGACCCGCTGGGCGACGTCGTCCAGGTCGGCCGCGCGCTCGCCCAGGTAGCCGCCCATCGCGGTGAGGGTGTCGCGGAACGACCCGAACGCATCGTGCACAGCGAACTCGGCGGTCTTTCCGGCGCCGATGCGCGCGTCGATCTCCGATTCGAGGCTCGGGTCCTCGGCCATCATGGCCTGCGCCTCGAGCACGTCCTGTGCCGCTCCGCCGGCCTGCGCGCCACGCTGCTCGAGTTCGCGGGCGACGCCGGCGACGGCTTCGCGCACGCGGGCCGTCTCGTCGGCGGCGCTGCGTTCGCTCGGGGTGTCCTCCGGTGCCGGCAGCGGCTCCGCCATCCGTGCCACCGGGCCCTGGGCGACCCCGAGGCCGATCCCCACACCGCGCAATTCGGTCATGATGTCTCCGTCTTCATGTCGGTCATCGTCTACTCCGCGTCGTGGTCGGTCGAGAGCAGTTCGCTCAGCAGGTCCAATGTGTTCTCGGCGTTGTCACCGTCGGCGACCAGGGTCACGTAGTCGCCTTGCTCGATGCCGAGCGCGATGACCCCGAGGATGCTCGCCGCGTTCACCGGCGCACCCGCATCCTTGGAGATCGTGATCGGGATGCCGGAATCCTTCGCGGCCTGCGCGAACATCTTCGCCGGGCGCGCGTGCAGGCCGTGTGCCGATCCGATCCGAACCGTCCGGGTGCTGGGGGGCATTCTCAGTCCTCTTCCTGTCGAACATCGTGATCGGGGCGCGGTCCGGTCCGCGCCGCGGCGGCGGGGGCTGCGACCGCCTCGCTGAACCAGAGCGAGGGTCCGGCTCCCGTCCAGGTCGGTGAAGATGTCGGGCGGCAGCAGCACCACCGCGGTGCCGCGGCGGGCGGCATCGCGTTCGATGCGCTCCAGCGCGTGCAGCAGGTGCGGGCCCGACGAGCACGACGTCCGCAGCGTCCAGGTCGATCGGCAGTGAGAGCTCGGTTCCCGCGAAGGCGGAGTACGCGAGGCCGCGGTCGTGCGCCGCATGGCGCACGCGCTGCGCGACGAAGGTGCTCGACGCACCCGCACCACAGACCACCAGGATCCTCATCGACCCGCCTTCCTGTGGCCATTCTTGTGAAAACGCTGAGAGCCGACAACCAGTGAAGTTTCCGGAGGGGCGGAAAGCACGAAACCCCGACCCCGCGAAAGGGGTCGGGGTTCCGGTTCGGTTCAGCGGTTACTGGAAGAAGGCACTCGCCTTCTTGGAGAACAGGAACACGAGTCCGACGATGGCCAGCACGCCCGCGATCACCTGATCCCAGAAGTCGACGCCGATGACGATGGCCCACACTGCGGCGATCAGGTTCAGCGTGAACACGATGGCCATGATGATGCGTGCGGTGTTGCTGCCGCGGAACAATCCGAGGCTGACGGCGATCGTGAGGATGCCGAGGATCAGGATCACCCACGCGTCGAATCCGGCGCCGGCGATCAGTGCGAGGATCGCACCGACGATCTGTATCGCGCCGATGATCCATGCGATCACTGCGACGATGGTAACCCCAACGGGGCGTTCTCCAGCCATGTCCACTCCTTCTGCGAGGTATGTCACGTCTCTGTGACGAGATCACGTTACCGCGTGCGCGTCCCCAGCCGCCACGGCCCGCCGGTGGCGTGATTGACTGGCGGAGCACGCACGCACCGACGCGCAGAGGACACCCGTGACCAGAGCGAGACAGGACCGTCTCCTGGGCCTGCTCGCGCGCGATGGGGAATGGGTGACGGCCGCGGCACTCGCTGACGGTCTCGGGGTGACTCCGCGCAGCATCCGCTCCTACGTCACCGCGATCAACGCACGCGTCTCGGACGGCGTCGCGGTCGAGTCCGGGCCCCAGGGCTACCGCGCCGGCGCCGAGGCGTCGATCGCGCTGCGGACGACAGCGGGGGCGGATGCCGGAACCCCGCGCGACCGCCTGCACACGCTCGTGCGGGCCCTGCTCGATTCCGGCGACGGCATCGACGTGTTCGAGACCGCCGACAGCCTGCACGTCAGCACGGCGACCCTCGACGCAGACCTGGCGCGGGTGCGCGGGCTGCTCGGCGGCACCGAGCTGACGTTGGAGCGGTCCGCATCTCAGGCGCGGCTGCGCGGGACCGAGATGGCGCAGCGGCGGCTGCTGAGCAGGCTCGCGCACGACGAGATGGACGCCGGCTCCTTCGACCTCGAGGCGCTGCGTCGCACGCTCGGCGAGGGCTCGGTCGGCGCGCACGCGTTCGGCCCCTTCAAGACCGAACTCGTCGCCGAGCTCGGCGCGCTCGGGTACTTCGTGAACGAGTTCGGCATCTCGGATGTCGTGATGCACATCGCGATCGCCGCGGACCGGGTCGCGAGCGACCGCGGTCTGGAGGGCACCGCCGGCGAGATCCGGCCCGCGCAGCAGGAGGTCGCCGCGATCCTGGAGCGCCTCGTCGAGCGGCACCTCGGCGTGACCCTCGGCGCCGGAGACCTGCAGCACCTCTCGACCCTCGTTCTGACGCGGGTCGTCGCGCCCGGCGCCTCCGCGCCGTCCGACGACGCGCGCTCTCGGCTGGATCCCGAGGTCGAGACGGCGGTTCGCGAGGTCGTCGAGACCGCGGCCGCCGAGTTCCTCGTCGACATCGCTGCCGAGGACTTCATCCTGCGCCTGGCGCTGCACGTGCAGAACCTCCAGCACCGCGCCCGTGAGCAGGCGTGGTCGCGCAACCCGCTGACGAAGTCGCTCAAGTCGACGTATCCGATGATCTTCGAGGTCGCGGTGTTCATCGCGAGCGGTCTGCAGCAGCGCCTGGGCATCCCGCTCCTGGACGACGAGATCGCCTACATCGCGATGCACGTCGGCGGGCGGCTCGAGCGCAGCCGCCGTGCCGACCAGCTGCTGACCGCGACGATCGTCTGCCCCGGCTACTACGAGCTGCACGAACTGCTGCGCTCGTCGGTCGATCGCTCCCTCGGCCAGGCGATCGAGGTCGTCGGGGTCGAGACCCGGGTCGACCCCGACTGGGCCTCGATCGACACCGACCTCGTGCTGACCACGATCGATCCGGCCGTGCCGGGCGACCGGTTCGTGCGGATCCAGCCCTTCCTCACCGATGCGGATGTCGACCGCGTCCAGACCGCGGCCGCGCGCATCCGCCGGTCCCGGCGGCTCGCGCGGCTGCGCAAAGAGCTCGAGCGCTACTTCGTCCGGTCCGCGTTCGTGCGCGGGCTGGACGCCGACGGCGGGGAGGAGGGGGTCATCCGGCACCTCGGCGCGCTGCTGGTCGCTGAGGGCGCGATCGACCAGGACTATGTCGAGCGCACGATCGAGCGCGAGCGGCTCTCGTCCACGGCGTTCACCGACGCGCTCGCGGTGCCGCACGCGCTGGGCATGACGGCGACCCGCACCGCGATCGCGGTCGGCATCGCCGACCCGTCGATCCCCTGGGGCGAGGGGCGCGTGCAGGTCGTGGCCGTCGTCGCGTTCTCCGAGACCGACCGCGAGGCGTTCCAGACCGTGTTCGAGCAGTTCGTCGAGGTCTTCTCCGAGCGCGACAGCGTGCACCGCATCGTCCGCCGCGCGACGGATTTCACCGGCTTCCTCGACGAGCTCGTCGCCGTCATCGACGGCTGAGCCTGCGGCATCGGCTCCTCGGTCGCGGGATGCCGCATTCGTCGAGGTTGGGGCGTATTCCCTCCCGCGGGTCGGGATTCATAGGCCCCAAGGGAGGATCTGCGCCCCGAGCCTCCCGGGAATGTCGCCGTCTCAGTCGAGGTGGACGGATGCCGAACGCCGAGAGCCGGTCGCCCAGAGACTTCGCCGTCGATATGTGCGGCCATCCCCACCGGCCGAACCGATACTGGGTTGGGGCGTGAGCGCTCCTTTGGGGCGTCACGCAGGCGCCCCACAGGAGGCAACGCGCCCCGATGCTCGCGAAGCGCGAGCCCAGCCGCGGGATGCCGCACCCCGGGGCCCTGTCAACGTGCCAGCCGCGACTCCAGGCCGAGACGGACCGCCGACCACTCGTGCGGGAGGACCGAGAAGACCACGGTGTCGCGCAGCGTGCCCTCGGGCCCGATCCGGTGGTTGCGCAGCACGCCGTCCTGCTTCGCGCCGAGGCGGGCGATCGCCGCACGGGACTGCAGGTTGTGCCAGTGCGTGCGGAACTCCACGGCGATCGCATCGCACCGCTCGAACGCGTGGCCGAGCAGCAGCAGCTTCGACGCGGTGTTGACCGCGGTGCGCTGCGCGTCGACGGCGATCCAGGTGTGACCGATCTCGACGTGCCGATTGGGCTGATCGATGTTGCAGAAAGTCGTCATGCCGATCGCCTTGCCGGTGTCGAGGCGTCGCACGGCCCAGGGGTTCATCGATCCCTCGTCGTGCCAGGCCAGCCGCTGCTCGATCTCGGCGACGACGCCGTCGGCGGAGGGTACCGAGGTGTACCAGGCGTGCTCGAGCCCGACCGTCGCGTCGGCGAGCTCGTCGGCATGGTCGAGGCTGAGCGGCTCGAGGCGCACGAACCCGTTCTGCAGGGTGATCGGGTCGCGCAGGAGCATGCGTAGAGCCTAGGGTCCCTTGCGCGGGTGCATGGCGGCATCGGCCGCAGCCGCGGCCCTCGCCGGGTCGCCGACGTGCGACGCCTCGCTCGCTGCGCCGACAGCCCGCCGGCCCGCCGGCAGCCACACCGCCCCGGCCACGACCACGAACGTCAGCACGCCGGAGCCGACCAGCAGCCACTCGATCGGAACGACGTCCGCGAGGGGTCCGAAGATCACCATGCCGAACGGCATGGCGAGCGCCATCACGATGCCGAGGAAGCCGAAGACGCGCCCCTGCCGTTCGGGCTCGACGGTCTCCTGCAGCAGCGTCATCGACGGTGTCGAGAAGAACGGCACGCCGAGGCCGACGAGGAACATGAACCCGAAGAAGAGCCAGATGGTCGGCGAGAGCCCGAGTCCGATCGAAAGACCGCCGAACACGAGCGAGGACACGATGATCATGCCGATGCGGCTGCGCTTGGCGAAGAACGACGCGACGACGATGCCGCCGAGCACCATGCCCACGCTGAACGAGACCTCGAGCACCGCGAGGTTGACCACGTTCTGCTGCTCGCCGGCGTCGAACGTGCGCACGAGCATCAGCGGCGTGAGGTTCGAGGGCGCCACGATCAGCACGAAGATGATCGCGAACAGCACGAGCAGCCAGCGCACGAATGCGTGGTTCGCGACGTAGCGAACGCCGTCGACCAGGTCGGCGAAGTAGCCGGTCTGCACGTCCCCGGCGCGTCGGACGGCGCCCACGGGAATGAGGGCGAGCAGGCCGATGCCGATGATCGCCGTCACGACGTCGATGAAGAAGATCGGCACGAGCGAGGCCGCTGAGCCGTCGTTCGCGGCCGAGGACCAGGCGTAGATCGCCCCGGCCGCGGCAGGTGCGAGCAGGGCCATCGCCGACTGGATCGAGCCGTTGATGCCGTTCACCCTCATGAGATTCCGGGTCGGGGTGATCTGTGGGATGAGCGCCGATACCGCCGGCATCTGGATGCCGGCCCCGGCGGAGCGCACCGCCATCGTCAGGAAGATCAGCCACACCGCGTCGTAACCGCTCAGCATGATCAGCGCGAGAGCCAGGGTGGATGCCGCGATCCCGGCGTCGGCCGCCATGATCAGGTACTTGCGGTTGTGCCGATCGGCCCATACACCGCCGAAGATCGAGATCACGGCCTGCGGGAGGAACCCGAACAGGGCCGCGAGCATCATCACGACACCCGAGCGGTACTCGATCGTGAGGTACCAGAACACGGCATACTGCACGAGCATCGAGCCGAGCAGGCTGACCGTCTGTCCACCCAGGAAGAGAATGACCTTCCGCAGCCAATGCGGCGGGTCGGGCACGGCGTCGGCGTCCGCGGGGGCCGCGGCATCCGTCACGCCATCGTCGACGTGGTCCGTCACGGGCGTCTCATTCGAGCTCGTCCAGAAGCGCACGTGCGCCGTCGTTCAGGGCGCTGATGCGCGCCTTCGCGTCGTCGGCGGAGTCGCCGCGGACGTCGAGGTAGATCTTGAGCTTCGGCTCTGTGCCGCTCGGACGCACGATCACGCGAGAGCCGTCGACCATCCACAGCCGCAGCACATCGCCGGACGGCAGGTCGTCGACCCCCTCGCAGCAGGTCTTCGACCCGCTCGACATCGAGCCTGCCGATCGCCGACGGATGCCGCTCCCGCAGCGCCGTCATGATCCGCTCGATGCGCGAGAGGTCGTCGACGCGGATCGAGATCTGATCGCTCGCGAAGAAGCCGAAGGTCGCGTCGAACTCGGCGAGCACGCGCGCGAGGCTCTCGCCGCGGCCGCGAGCCTCGGTGACGAGTCCGAGCATCGCGATCGCCGCCGAGATGCCGTCCTTGTCGCGGACGGTCTCGGGGTTCACGAGATAGCCGAGCGCCTCCTCGAATCCGAAGACGAGCCCAGGGGCCCGCGAGATCCACTTGAAGCCGGTCAGGGTCGTGTGGAAGTCGAGTCCGTAGTGGTCGGCGACCGCCTTGAGGCCCGGAGAGGAGACGAGCGAGCAGGCGAGCGACGCGCCGGGCGCCGCGCCCGCCTCGCGGGCGAGGCGGGCCGCCCGCCAGCCCAGCAGCAGGCCGATCTGGTTGCCGGTGAGCCGCCGCCATCCACCGGGGGCGTGCGGGTCGGGCACCGCGACCGCGAGCCGGTCGGCGTCGGGGTCGTTCGCGATCACGAGGTCGGCGTTGACGCTGCGCGCGGTCTCGAACGCGAGATCCATCGCGCCGGGTTCCTCCGGGTTCGGAAAGGCGACCGTGGGGAAGGAGCCGTCCGGGTCGAGCTGCGGCGCGACCGGCACGGGGGCGGGGTAGCCGGCGACGTCGCAGGATGCGCGAGAGCGTCTCCCACCCGACGCCGTGCATCGCGGTGTACACCCAGGTGAGCCCCTCTGCGCCGTCTGGTGCGGGCGCCACGGCCGCCGTCGCCGCGATGTACGCGTCGACGAGCGACTCGGGAGCAGTCTCGTAGCCGAGCGAGCGGGGCAGGGCGCCGACGTCTCCGGCATCCGCGATCCGCTGGATGTGCGCCGCGATCTCGGCGTCGGCGGGCGAGACGATCTGCGCGCCGTCGTCGGCGCCGCCGAGGTACACCTTGTACCCGTTGTCGTTCGGCGGGTTGTGACTCGCGGTCACCATGACGCCGGCATCCGCCCCCAGCTTGCGCACCGCGAACGCGAGCACGGGCGTCGGCAGCAGCCGCGGGAGGAGGATCGCGCGCAGCCCGGCGCCGGCGAAGATCTCGGCGGAGTCCTGCGCGAACACGTCGGAGTTGCGACGGCCGTCGTACCCGATCACCACGGTCGGCACGCGGGCCTCACCCGCGGCGCGCTCGCGCACGAACGCGGCGAGCCCGGCTGCGGCCTGCGCCACGAGCACCCGGTTCATACGGTTGCTGCCCGCGCCGAGTTCGCCGCGCAGGCCGGCCGTGCCGAATGCGAGGCGCCCGGCGAACCGGTCCGCGAGCTCGGCGGACGCCGTCGGCATCGCCCTGCTCGACGCGCTCGATGAGCTCGCTCAGCTGCGGCGCGCGTCTGGGCGTCGGGGTCCTGGGCGAGCCAAGCGCGTGCGGTGACCAGGACGCCGTCGTCCGGTCCGGCGCTCACATCGCGCCGATCACACGGGCCAGCAGCGACGAGATGACGGGTCCGGCGGCCTGGCCTGCCTCCATGACCTCCTGGTGGCTGAGCGGTGTGGTCTGGATGCCGGCCGCCATGTTCGTGATGAGCGAGAAGCCCAGGATCTCCATGCCGGTCTGGCGCGCCGCGATCGCCTCGAGCGCGGTCGACATGCCGACGATGTGACCGCCGATCGCCTTGGCCCATCGCACTTCTGCGGGGGTCTCGTACTGCGGACCCGTGAACTGGCAGTACACGCCCTCATCGAGCGACGGGTCGATCGTGCGGGCGAGGTCGCGCAGCCGCATCGAGTACAGATCGGTGAGATCGATGAACGTCGCGCCCTCCAGCGGCGTCGCCGCCGTGAGGTTGATGTGGTCGCTGATCAGGACGGGTGTTCCCGGCTTCCACGTGGGCTTGATGCCGCCCGCGCCGTTGGTGAGCACCATGGTCCGCACGCCGGTGGCCGCGGCCGTGCGCACGCTGTGCACGACCCGGCGCGGGCTGCGGGTCTCGTAGTAGTGGGTGCGCGCGCCGATGATCAGCACGTGCTTGCCCCGCGGGGTGACGACGCTGCGCAGCGTGCCGACGTGGCCCTCGAGCGCCGGCTTGCTGAAGCCCGTCACCTCGGTCGCCGGCAGGGTCGCGACGGTCTCGCCGATGAGCTCGGCCGCCCCACCCCAGCCGCTGCCCAGGGTCAGGGCGATGTCGTGTCGCGGCACGCCGGTGAGCCGTGCGATGTCGTCCGCGGCCTCGGCGGCGATCTCGAACGGGTCGGCCGCAAGGTCATCGAGGGGGTTGGCGAGTGTCTCAGACATGCACCCACTCTAGGAACGCGCGGGCCTCGGAGCCATACCGGGCCATGGATGTCGTCTCGCCCGGTGCTCAACGGGCTTCGCCCCGAACCCCCGGGTGTGCTTCGCACCCCCTCGTGCTGGGAGGATGGGTGCATGTCTGTGAGCTTCGAGCGAACCCAGAGCGTCGCGATCATCGGTGGCGGGCCCGGCGGATACGAGGCCGCGATAGCGGCGGCACAGCTCGGCGCGGAGGTCACCGTGGTCGAGCGGGCCGGGATCGGCGGTTCGGCGGTGATCACCGATGTGGTGCCCTCCAAGACGCTCATCGCGACCGCCGACGCGGCCGTCGCGATCCGGCAGGCAGGCGACCTCGGCGTGCAGCTGTTCGCGCGGGGCAAGGACGACAAGCCCCTCAAGCCCGAGATCGCGATCAACCTGGGCGCGGTCAACAAGCGATTGCTGTCGCTGGCCCGCCAGCAGTCCGACGACATGCGCGCCTCGCTGGTCGAGGCCGGCGTGCGCATCATCGCCGGTTTCGGCCGCCTCGACAGCGACAACGCGGTCATCGTCTCGACCGGGACGAAGGGAACCGACTTCGACCGCATCGAAGCAGACACGCTGCTGGTCTCGACCGGTTCGTCGCCGCGCGAGCTGCCCAGCGCGAAGCCCGACGGCGAGCGCATCCTCACGTGGACCCAGCTGTACGAGATGACCTCTCTGCCGGAGCACCTGATCGTGGTCGGATCCGGTGTGACCGGCGCCGAGTTCGCCTCGGCCTACATGAACCTCGGCGCGGAGGTGACGCTGATCTCCAGCCGCGAGCAGGTTCTGCCCGGTGAGGACAAGGATGCCGCGTCGGTGCTCGAGAAGGTGTTCAAGCGCGGCGGCATGACCGTGCTGTCCAAGTCCCGCGCCGACAAGGTCGAGCGCCAGGGCGACGGAGTGCTGGTCACCCTCGCGGACGGACGGACGGTCGAGGGCAGTCACTGCCTCATGGCGGTCGGCTCGATCCCCAACACCGCCGGGATCGGGCTCGAGGAGGCCGGGGTGCAGATGACCGACTCGGGTCACATCCAGGTCAACCGCGTCGCGCGCACGTCGGTGCCGAACATCTACGCCGCCGGCGATTGCACGACCTTCGTGCCGCTCGCCTCGGTCGCTGCGATGCAGGGCCGCACGGCCGTCTTCCACGCGCTGGGAGACGTCGTGATCCCGCTCGAGCGCCGGCGCATCACCTCGAACATCTTCACGGCCCCCGAGATCGCGACCGTCGGCTGGCAGGAGTCCGACATGACGGACGGCCTCATCGACGGGATCGTGCACAAGCTGCCCCTCGCGGCGAATCCGCGCGCCAAGATGATGGGCATCAAGGACGGCTTCGTCAAGATCATCGCCCGCAAGGGCAGCGGAACCGTCATCGGAGGCGTGATCGTGGGCCCCCGCGCATCCGAGCTGATCTATCCGATCGCGATCGCTGTCGAGCGCCGGCTCACCGTCGACCAGGTCTCGCGGGTCTTCGCGGTCTACCCGTCGCTGTCCAGCAGCATCACCGACGCCTCGCGCGCGATGCATATCGTCGACCGGGCCAACGAAGACGGCTGAGGCTCCCGTCGGCGCCTCCGCCGAGATCGTGGGTTCCGCGCCGAGATGGTGGGTTCCGCGCCGAGATGGGGTTCCGCGCGTGGCGCCTTCTCGGCGCGGTAGGGGCCTTCTCGGCGCGGTAGGGGCCTTCTCGGCGCGGGTCGCACCTGCTCGGCGAAGCTCAGTTGAGCGTGCGCTCAGCTGATCGTCAGCAGCTGGTGACCGGCCGAGACGGTCGTGCCGGCGGTGGCGTTGATCGCGCCGATGACGCCGTCCTTGTGCGCCTGGATGGGCTGCTCCATCTTCATCGCCTCGAGCACGACCACCAGGTCGCCCTTGACGACCTGCTGACCGTCTTCGACGGCGACCTTCACGATCGTGGCCTGCATGGGGCTCTTCACCGCATCGCCGGAGGCGCCCGCGACGACCGTCGGCGCGTGCGAGCGCCGCGACGGCGGCACCGCCGCAGGACGCGACGTCGCGCCGGGAGCAGTGACGATCCGGTCGGGGAGGCTGACCTCGAGCCGCTTGCCGGCGACCTCGACGACCACGGTGTGTCGAGCTTCGGCGGGCTGGGGAGCCTCGAGCTCGCCGTCCCACGGCGGGATGTCGTTGACGAACTCGGTCTCGATCCACCGCGTGAACACGCCGAACACGCCGTCCTCTGCGGTGAAGGCGGGATCGCGCACGACCTTGCGGTGGAACGGCAGGACTGTGGGCAGGCCTGCGATCTCGAACTCGTCCAGGGCGCGGCGGGCGCGCTCGAGCGCTTCGGCCCGGTCGCGTCCGGTCACGATGATCTTGCCGAGCAGCGAGTCGAACGCCCCGCTGACCGAGTCGCCGGCGGTGACGCCCGAATCCAGACGGATGCCGGGACCGCCGAAGGTCTTGAACACGTGGATCGGCCCGGGCTGGGGGAGGAACCCGCGCCCGGGGTCCTCGCCGTTGACGCGGAACTCGATCGAGTGGCCCACCGGCTCAGGGTCCTCGTAGTCGATCGTTCCGCCCTCGGCGATGCGGAACTGCTCGCGCACGAGGTCGATGCCGGTGATCTCCTCCGAGACGGGGTGCTCGACCTGCAGGCGGGTGTTCACCTCGAGGAACGAGATCGTGCCGTCGGCTCCGATGAGGAACTCGCAGGTTCCGGCGCCGACGTAGCCCACCTCGCGGAGGATCGCCTTCGACGCCTCGTACAGCGTGCGGTTCTGGTCATCGCTCAGGAACGGAGCCGGAGCCTCTTCCACCAGCTTCTGGTGCCGGCGCTGAAGAGAGCAGTCGCGGGTGGAGACCACGACGACGTTGCCCGCGGCATCCGCAAGGCACTGCGTCTCGACGTGGCGGGGCTTGTCGAGGTACTTCTCGACGAAGCACTCGCCGCGCCCGAAGGCGGTGATCGCCTCGCGGGTCGCGGACTCGAACATCTCGGAGATCTCGTCGTACTCGCGGGCGACCTTCAGGCCCCGGCCGCCACCGCCGTAGGCCGCCTTGATCGCGATCGGCAGGCCGAACTCCTCGGCGAAGGCGACGACCTCCGACGCATCTGCGACAGGCCCCGGCGTGCCCGGAGCGAGCGGTGCCCCCACCTTCTCGGCGACGTGGCGGGCGGTGACCTTGTCGCCGAGCGCCTCGATCGCCTCGGGCGACGGACCGATCCAGATCAGCCCCGCGTCCATGACGGCACGGGCGAAACCGGCGTTCTCGGCGAGGAATCCGTAGCCGGGGTGCACGGCGTCCGCGCCCGAGCGACGGGCGATCGAGAGGATCTTCTCGACCGACAGGTACGTGTCGGCGCTGGTGGCGCCGTCGAGGGCGTACGACTCGTCGGCGAGGCGCGCGTGCAGGGCGTCGCGATCCTGGTCGGCGTAGACGGCGACCGAGGACTTGCCGGCGTCTCGCGCGGCGCGGATGACGCGGACGGCGATCTCGCCGCGGTTGGCGATGAGCACCTTGGCGATCTGAGGCATGGATGCCAGCCTACCCACGCGCCCGAGACCCCTTTTGAGTCCACCGCACAAGAAAGACCGCGAAACGTGTGGGGGAGTCTACGAGTGGTGCCGAGTAGTTGTGTGCGGTTCCGAGAGGTTACCCGCGATTCCACAGATCGGTCCACGCGACGCCGAGCTCGCCGGCGAGCCGTCGCACCGTCGACAGCGACATTCCGACGACCGTGGACGGGTCGCCGTCGACCCGATCGATGAACGCCCCGCCCAGGCTGTCGATCGTGAACGCCCCGGCGACGTGGAGCGGTTCGCCGGAGGCGACGTACGCGTCGATCTCGGCATCCGTCACGTCCGCGGCGAAGCTGACGGATGCCGCCGCCACGGCGTGCGCTTCGGCCGAGGGCGTGCCGCCGCCGACCCGGATGACGCTGTGCCCGGAGTGCAGCATCCCGGTGCGGCCGCGCATCTGCCGCCAGCGCAGCGGTCGCCGCCTCCGCCGTGTACGGCTTGCCGAGGATCTCGCCGTCGATCTCGAACATCGAGTCGCCGCCGATCACGATGCCCTCGAATCCGTCCGCGGCGACGCGCGCGGCGACGTCCGCTGCCTTGCGACGGGCGAGCAGCAGCACGTGCTCATCCGCGTCGAGCCGCCGGGCCTCCGCCTGCTCGACCGCGGCGATCACGGCCTCCTCGTCGACGTCGGGCGCCATGGTGACGCGGTTCGATGCCCGCCTGCCGCAGCAGCATGAGCCGGGCGGGGGACGTCGAGGCGAGGCAGACCTGCATGCGTTCACGGTAGCCGCGACGCGGCCGGGCTGTGGAATGCTCGTCGGGTGGATGCCGGAGACGAAACTCGACCTCGATGTGACCAGCGTCGCGCACGGCGGCGTGTTCGTCGGGCGCATCGGCGACCCCGCCGACGAGTCGGGTCGCGGAGGTCGGGTCGTGTTCGTGCCCGACGCGATTCCCGGCGAGCGCGTGCGCATCCGCCTCACGGATGTCGGCAAGAAGTCGTTCTGGCGCGGGGAGGTCCTCGAGGTGCTTCGACGCATCCCCGCACCGGCGGCCGCACATCTGGCGGCAGGCGGACTTCTCGGTGCCGTCGCACCTGCGCCCCGGCGGCGCGGATTTCGGTCACATCGAGCTCTCGCACCAGCGGACGCTCAAGCTCGAGGTGCTGACCGACGCGTTGAAGCGCTTCGGCGGCGTCGAGCGTGCCGACATTCCCCTGCACCCCGCGACCGGAGCGGAGGGAGAGGCCGAGTCCGCCGACGGCTCCGGCTGGCGCACGCGCGTGAGCCTGCATGTCGACGCCGACGGGTACGTCGGCCCGTTCGCCGCGCGCAGCCACTCGGTCATCGCTGTCGAGGACTATCCGCTCGCGACGCCCGAGGTCGAGCGCGCCGCACTGGGCCTGCGACAGGGGCGCCCGGGGCGCATCGATCTGGTGCAGCCCGCCGACGGCCGGGTGCGCGTGATCGTCCGTGCGGAAGCGGCCAAGAGCGGCCCCAGAGAGGCTCGCGAGGTCATCACCGAGCGCGTGGGCGCGCGCGAGTTCCGCGTGGATGCGGGCGGATTCTGGCAGGTGCACCGGCTCGCAGCGGCGACTCTCGACGCCGCTGTGCGGCGCGCGGTTCGGCAGGCGGTCGCCGCGTCCGCCGCGACGGACGGTGATGTGCTGGATGCCGATGCCTGGCACCTCGACCTGTACGGCGGTGTCGGCCTGTTCGCCGCGGCACTCGCCGAGCTCGGAGGCGCGCGGGTGACGTCGGTGGAGTCGGATTCGCGCGCGACGGAGCATGCCGGCTGGAACCTGTCCGAGTGGGTCGGTGCGCGCGCCGAGACCGCGCGCGTCGACAGGTTCGTGTCTCGGCTGGTCGCCGACGCGACCGACCGCGAACGAGCCCGTCTCGCGAACGGCGTGACGGTCCTGGATCCGCCGCGTTCGGGAGCCGGACGTGGAGTCGTCGAGGCGGTCGCCGCGCTGCGCCCGTCAGCCGTGATCTACGTCGCATGCGATCCGGTCGCACTCGCGCGCGACGTCGCGACCTTCCACGACGCAGGATACGACCTGCGCGCGGTCGAGTCGTACGACCTGTTCCCGAACTCGCATCACGTCGAGGCGGTCGCGACCTTCGTCCGTTCGGACGGCCCGCGCGGTCCCCGTCGCTAGGCTGTGCTCATGACGCGCGTCGCCCTGATCGACGATCACGAGTCCGTGCGACTCGGACTCGAGGCCGCGTGTGCGCGCGCTCAGAAGGTCGTCGCGTTCTCGGGCAGCAACGTCACGGGCTATCTGGACTGGCGCTCGTTCAGCGGCGCCGCTCCCGCCGATGTGGTCGTGCTCGACCTGACCCTCGGCGACGGCACCACCGTGACCGAGAACGTGCGACGGCTGGTGATGGACGGGTCGAGCATCATCATCCACAGCGTCGCGGACCGGCCCGCTGCCGTGCGCGAGGCGCTGGCGGCCGGCGCGGCCGGCGTGGTCAGCAAGGCTTCACCGATCGGCGATGTGATCGCAGCGATCAGTACGGTCGCCAGCGGTGAGCCGCTCAACAACGTCGAGTGGGCGAGTGCGGTCGAGGGGGACCGCGCCTTCGCCGATGCGCAGCTGTCGGCCCGTGAGCGCGATGTCCTGCGCCTGTACGCCGCGGGACTCCCGCTCAAGGTCGTCGCCGACCGCCTCGGAGTCGCGTACTCCACCGCGAAGGAGAACATCACCCGGGTGCGTGTGAAGTACGTCGAGGTCGGACGTCCGGCGCCCACGAAGGTCGACCTCCTGCGTCGCGCGATGGAGGACGGCATTCTCGCGGAGCCGAGCGACCGTGAGGGTGCCGGTGGTATCGGAGCCTGAGAGCACGCGCGCCATCCTCGATGACGCGTGGGGCCACATCCCGCAGACTCGAGAGACGACCGCCGGGCTCGGTTCCTTCACGCGCCTGCGCATCGAGCGGATCATCTCCGTCGTCGTGGGGCTGGGCAGTCTGACCCTGGGTGCGCAGGCCTTCATCACGGCTCTGACTCAGCCTGCGCAGGAGAGCGACGCCTGGCATGTGCCGCTCATGCTGATCACCTTCCTTCCGCTGACGGCGATGATCATCGCCTGCCTCATCGGGCGCGGGGTTCGCGTGACGGCGGGGATCTTCGCGCTCATCTACCCGCTCGCGCTCATCCTGTGGCCGATCGCCGCCGCTGGAGGCCAAGCCGATCCCGACACCCAGCCGTGGATCTGGTACCTGGTCAACGTTGCGACGGTGGCGGGCGTGCTCGCATTCCCGCTCCTCCTCCAGGTCATCTGGACGGCGTTCGTCCCGCTCCTGTTCGGGGTGGTGCGGCTCATCCAGGTCGACTTCAACCGCGACTACTGGTATCCGATCGCCCTCGACGTGTCGTTCGCTCTGATCCTGGGTGGGCTCCTGGTGACCCTCGGGTGGGTGTTCCGCTCCGTCGCCGCCAACGTCGACGAGACACGTGCCCGCGCGGTCGAGTCCTACGCCGCCGCGGCGGCAGCGGATGCGGCCGAGCAGGAGCGCATCGCGGTCGCCGCCCTCATGCACGACAGCGTCCTGGCGGCACTGATCGCCGCGGAGCGCGCTCACACGCCGCGCGAGCGCACGCTCGCCGTCGCGATGGCCCGTGAGGCGCTCACTCGGCTGGCCAACACGGAGCAGGACTCGGAGGAGGGCAGCGACGAGCCGCGGGATGCCGACAGCGTCGCCGAGGACATCGAGCGTGCGGCGCTCGAACTGGGAGTGCAGGTCACCGCTCAGCGCTCGATCGAGCCGACCACCCCGCCGATGCCCGGCCGCATCGCGCGGGCGCTGGTCCTGGGCGCCGCGCAGGCGATCTCGAACGCCGCCCAGCATGCCGGCGGGTCGGGACTCGCGGTGACCGTGGACGGCACTGCGCGATCCCGCGGGCGTTCGGATCACCGTGCGCGACACCGGCGCCGGGTTCGACCTCGACCGCGTCCCGCACGATCGGCTCGGCATCCGCGCGTCGATCTTCGCGCGCGTCGCCGCGGTCGGGGGGACGAGTTCGATCGATTCCGATCCGGATGGAACGACCGTCAGACTGGAATGGCAGGGAGGCAGCGCGTGATCAGCGTCCGGCAGATCATCGTCGGCCTCGGCCTGGCCTTCACCGCCTACCTCGCCGCGCGCGGCCTGTGGTGGACTGCTCCCGTCCCCTCGCCGCTCGTCCTGATCGCCACCCTGGTGCTGTACCTGGTCACGACCTGGTTGTGCATCTTCTGGGAGCAGCGCCGCAACGACGTCCCCACGGCGACCGGCAACGGGGGACCGATGTCCACCGCATCCCGGACCACTCTGCCCTCCTGGGCCGGGGTGCTCGCTCTGGCGTGCGGCGTTCATCGTGCCGAGCGCGATCGCGGTGGCGGTGGCTCCGGATGACCGGACCGCCCCCTTCGCCACGTGGTATCTCGGGGGGATCGGCGCGCTCATGACGATCGTCATGGTCCGGCGCCGACCGTGGCTCGCGTGGATCGGCATCGCCGCGCTCGCGGTCGCCTCGATGGCATGGATGGGCCCGTTGAACGCCCTCAACCTCGGGCTCGTCGGCTCGATCGTCTGGGTCGCGGCGACCCAGCTCATGCTGCTCTCGATCGATCGCGCCGCGAGCGACACGGCGCAGCTGGCCCAGCTGCAGCGGGCCGCGTCCGCCTGGCAGGCCTCGCAGAGCGGCCGCCAGCGGGAGCGGCGCATCCAGGTGCAGCGCGCTCTGGCCGTCGCCGGTCCGGTGCTCACCCGCACCGTGTCCTCCGGAGGCTCGCTGGACGAGCAGGAGCGGACGCAGGCGCGCCTGGCCGAGGGTCGCCTGCGCGACGAGATGCGCGGCCCGCGCCTCCTCGACGAGGCGGTGCACGCCGAGCTCGAGCGCGCGCGATGGCGCGGCACGAACGTCACCGTGCTCGACGAAGGCGGACTCGACGGACTCGACGAGTCGACGCTCGCAATCATCCGCACCGAGCTCGCCGAGACGCTGCGCTCGGCGCGCTCCGACCGGCTCTACATCAGGACCTCGCCCGACGACCGCGTCGCGGTGACCGTCGTCGGCCGCTCGGCGCCAGGACCAGGCCTCTCCGATGAGGACGCGGTGGACCTCTGGCGCGAGATCGGTCACCCGGGCGCAGCCTGAAAAGGTTCTCGCTCCCCGTCCCGGCGGGGGAGGGGAGCCGGGGCGGGGAGCGAAGTGGGAGGAGGTGAGGGGCGGCGAAGCCGCCCGCCCCTCACCTGGCGGACAGTTACCCGAAAACCGTCCGCGTGGCCGAACCTGAGCTCTCCACGAGTGGTGAGCAAGTCGGCCGAACGCAAAATGCGTTCCAGCTCCTCAAGTATGTGTCGGGGTCAACCCCGCCGTCTGTAGGTATTTCGGGGGACACGCATGCACGCGAATGCGGATGCCGCATCGCACGTTCTCTCAGCCGGATCGGCCCCAGCCGAGGTCGCGCCGCAAAGGCGTCCGCAGAGACCGCTGCGAGAGCGACCAGGCGGACCGAGCCGCTTCGTCGTCGGCGGTCGCGCTCGCCGACTCCTCGGCATAGGCCTCCGTCACGACGGCCATCAGAGCGGCGAGCTCGTCGCTGCTCGGCGCACCGCGCAGCACGTCGACACGCATGCCGTCCGCGGCCGGGCCGGAGTCGGTCGGGCTCGTCATAGCGGGATGTTGCCGTGCTTCTTCGGCGGGAGCGAGGCGCGCTTGCCGCGCAGGGCTCGCAGCGCCTTCGCGACCGCGACGCGGGTCTGCGCGGGCTCGATGATTCCGTCGAGCTCGCCTCGTTCGGCGGCGAGGAACGGCGAGGCGACGTCGTAGGTGTACTCGTTGGCGAGGCGCGTGCGCACCGCGGCGACGTCTTCGCCGGCGTCTTCGGCGCGCTTGATCTCGCCTCGGTAGAGGATGTTGACCGCACCCTGTCCGCCCATGACGGCGATCTCTGCGGTCGGCCATGCGAGGTTGATGTCGGCGCCGAGCTGCTTGGAGCCCATCACGATGTACGCGCCGCCGTAGGCCTTGCGGAGGATCACCGTCACGAGAGGCACAGTCGCCTCGGCGTACGCGTAGAGCAGCTTCGCACCGCGGCGGATGACACCCTCCCACTCCTGGTCGGTGCCGGGCAGGTAGCCGGGGACGTCGACGAGAGTGAGGATCGGAACCGAGAAGGCGTCGCAGAACCGCACGAAACGGCTCGCCTTCTCGCCGGCCTGGATGTTCAGGGTGCCCGCCATCTGCGACGGCTGGTTCGCGATGATGCCGACGGTGCGCCCCTCGACCCGGCCGAATCCGATCACGATGTTCGGCGCGAAGAGCGGCTGCACTTCGAGGAAGTCGCCGGTGTCGACGACGTGTGAGATGACCTGGTGGATGTCGTAGGGCTGGTTCGCGGAGTCCGGAACGATCGTGTTGAGGAAGCGGTCCGCATCCGTCGTCTCGAATTCGAATCCGCTCTCGTAGATCGGGAGCTCGGCCATGTTGTTGTCGGGCAGGAACCCGAGAAGGGTCCGCGCGTAGTCGATCGCGTCGTCCTCGTCCTCGGCGAGATAGTGCGCAACCCCGGAGCGCGTGTTGTGCGTGTACGCACCGCCGAGCTCCTCCATGCCGACGTCCTCGCCGGTCACGGTCTTGATGACATCAGGGCCGGTCACGAACATCTGACTGGTCTTGTCGACCATGATCACGAAGTCGGTGAGCGCGGGGGAGTAGACCGCACCGCCGGCGGCAGGTCCCATGATGAGCGAGATCTGGGGGATGACGCCGGAGGCCCGCGTGTTGAGCCGGAAGATCTCGCCGTACTTGCCGAGCGCGACCACGCCTTCCTGGATGCGCGCACCGCCGGAGTCGAGGATGCCGATGATCGGCATCCCGCCGCGCAGGGCGAACTCCATGACCTTGATGATCTTCTCGCCGGCGACCTCGCCGAGCGACCCGCCGAACGTGGAGAAGTCCTGGGCGTACACGGCGACGGTGCGACCGTGGATCGTGCCGACACCGGTGACGACGGAGTCCCCGTACGGGCGGGACTTGTCCATGCCGAAAGCGGTCGTGCGGTGACGGACGTACTCGTCGAACTCGACGAAGCTCCCGGTGTCGACCAGCATCTCGATGCGCTGGCGGGCGGTGAGCTTGCCCTTCGCGTGCTGCTTGTGCTGAGCCGTCTTCTCCGCGTCGACCACGGCCTCCTGATAGCGCGAGCGGAGGTCGGCGATCTTGCCGGCGGTGGTGGAGAGGTCGGGCTGATCGGTCACGCGTTCCACCCTATCGGCGGCCCCCGTGATGCGGTTGGAGGGTTCGCACAAGGGCACGTCGCATCCGCTGTCCGTCGGTGCCTACGCCGTGCGAGCGTAGGGTGATGCCCATGTCGATACCGCTCGAGGGGTACCCTCGCTCCGCCGCCGTCTCGCCCCGCCTGCAGGTCACTGAATCGACCGGGTCGACCAACGCCGATCTCATCAAGGGGGCGGCCGCATCGCCCGAGCAGTGGCCGCACCTGTCGGTCGTCCTGACGACCGACCAGCGCGACGGCCGTGGACGCCTCGATCGCACATGGACAGCGCCTCCGGGCACCGGCCTGGCCGTCTCGGTGCTGGTGCGTGTTCCCGAGCTGCCCGTGCGCGCGCGGGGGTGGATTCCGCTGATCGCGGGGGCGGCGATGACCCGCGCCGTGATGGGCCAGCTGCGCGGCACGGGCCACAGCGCGGGGCTCAAATGGCCGAACGACGTGCTCCTGGACGGCGGCAAGGTCAGCGGCATCCTCGCGGAGGTCGTGCCCGGGCATCCCGAGGCGGTCGTGATCGGAGCCGGCGTGAACACGCTCATGACACGCGCCGACCTGCCCGTCGAGACAGCGACCTCGTTCGCGGCGACCGGGCTCGAGGTCGACGAGGATCGGCTGCTCGCGGAATACCTCGTCACACTCGACGCCCACCTCACCGCGCTGTCGACCGTGCACGGAGACGCTGCCGCGGCCGGGATCCTCGGTGAGATCGAGGCCCTGTGCACGACGATCGGCTCCGAGGTCGTCGTCTCGCTGCCGGACGGCACGAAGCTCCGCGGACGCGCCCAGCGGATCGACTCCGAGGGCCGGCTCGTCGTGATCGACGGCGACGTCGAGACGCCGTGTCGGCGGGAGACGTCGTGCACGTGCGCTGACGGCACATGCGCTGAGCGTGGGCGTGGCAGCAGCCGGTGTCGTCGGCGAGCGTCACAATGGGAACATGACCCAGCCGACCACGTATGGCGGCCGACTACCGGTGGTGGTCCCCGGCGCGCCGACGCCCGAGCTGCGGGTGGCGCGTTTTCGCGGGCATGCTCGCCGGCTCACCTGGTCGGCCCTCGTGCTCGTGGCGGTCGCGGGCGCGCTGGGCTACTTCTACGGCAACCTCCCGGCACCGTTCGAGAACTGGATGCTGCTGACCGCCGCGGCGGTCGTGGTGCTCTTCCTCGTGCTGCTGCCCTACCTTTCGTGGTGGTCGCACGTCTACACGATCACCACGCGCCGGGTGCTCGAGAGATGGGGCATCTTCGGCGTCCACCGGCGCGAGCTCAGCCACGTCCGTGGGTACACGGTGCAGGAGCGCCGCGGTCTGCTGCAGCGGATGTGGGGGGCCGGCACCCTCGTACTGTCGAACGGCGTCGATCAGCCTCTGCGCCTGGCGAACGTGCCGAGCGTCGCGCTCGTGCACGAGGCTCTGGTCGACCAGGTCGAGGTCAATCAGATCCTCGCGCACCGCGATGCGCAGGCCTTCCCGCCGATGCCGCCCGCACCACCGGCGGCTCCCGCGCGCTGAGGTCGCTCGCGCCGTCCGGTGCATCGCCGCGCCGTGCGTCTGCGCGATGATGGATGCGAGAAGCGACGGGAAGGGTGCTCATGACGTTGCGGGTCGGAGTCGTCGGCGGTGGTCAGCTGGCGCGCATGATGATCGCCCCGGCGGTCGAGATCGGAATCGATCTGCGCGTTCTGGCCGAAGAGGACGGGATGTCGGCGGCGCTCGCCGCCACGGCGGTCGGCGACTACCGCGACGCCGCGACCGTGCTGGACTTCGCGCGCGACGTCGACGTCATCACGTTCGACCACGAGCACGTCCCGCAGGATGTGCTCGCCGCGCTCGTCGAGGCGGGCGTCGTGGTGCGGCCCGGTCCGCGGTCGCTGCGCTTCGCCCAGGACAAGCTGGTGATGCGCGCCCGACTTCAGGAGCTCGGGATGCCGCAGCCGGAGTGGGCGGCGGTCACGGGGCCTGCGGAATTGCAGGCCTTCCTCGACGCCCATGGCGGGCGTGCGGTCGTCAAGACGCCGCGCGGCGGATACGACGGCAAGGGCGTCCGTGTCGTCTCGGCCGCGAACGAGGCCGACGATTGGTTCGCGGCGCTCGCCGAAGACGCGCGCGGGGGCGCGCTCCTGGCCGAAGAGCTGGTCGATTTCACCCGGGAGCTCGCGCAGCAGATCGCCCGTCGCCCGTCGGGCGAGGTGCGGGCCTACCCGGTCGTGGAGACCGTGCAGCGGGGCGGCGTGTGCGCGGAGGTCATCGCGCCCGCTCCTCGCGCCGCCGGAAGGCTGAGCGAGGTCGCGCGGGCGATCGGCGTCGGCATCGCCGAAGGACTCGATGTGACGGGGATGCTGGCGGTCGAGCTGTTCGAGACCACCGACGAGCGCCTCCTGGTGAACGAACTCGCGATGCGACCGCACAACAGCGGCCACTGGAGCCAGGATGGCGCCGTGACGGGTCAGTTCGAGCAGCACCTGCGTGCCGTGCTCGACCTGCCTCTGGGCGACGCCCAGCCGACATCGCCCTGGTCGGTCATGGTGAACATCCTGGGCGGCCCCGCTGCCGGGGCGATCGACGATCGATTCGCCGCGGCGATGGCAGATCATCCGGCCGCCAAAGTGCACACCTACGGAAAGGCGCCGCGCCCCGGCCGCAAGGTCGGGCATGTCAACGTCGCCGGCGATGACCTCGACGAGGTCACCTACGCCGCCCGAGCCGCGGCGACATACTTCCTGGACTGACCGCGCCGTTGCGGGATTCTTCCAGCCACGCGCCCTAGCCTGGTCCGGTGACTGTGCCTGTGGATGCCGTGCCGCTGCATTCCTCAGACGCGCCCCTCGTCGGCGTCGTGATGGGCTCCGACTCGGACTGGCGCGTGATGAGCGACGCGTCGCAGATCCTCAGCGACTTCGGGGTACCGCACGAGGTGGAGGTCGTCTCGGCGCACCGCACGCCCGACAAGCTGATCCGCTACGGTCGGCAAGCCCGGGAGCGGGGCCTGCGCGCGATCATCGCCGGAGCGGGTGGTGCGGCGCACCTGCCCGGCATGCTCGCGTCGGTCACATCTCTGCCGGTCATCGGCGTCCCCGTCCCGCTGGCGACTCTCGACGGCATGGATTCGCTGCTGAGCATCGTGCAGATGCCCGCCGGCATCCCTGTCGCCACCGTTTCGATCGGCGGCGCGAAGAACGCCGGACTGCTCGCGATCCGCATCCTGGGATCGACGGATACCGCGCTCGCCGATCGGGTCGAAGCGTACGCCCGCGAGCTGGAGTCGCAGGTGGAGGACAAGAACCGGCGGCTCAGGGAGTCCCTGTGAGCGTCGCCAGTCCGCCGCGCCCGGCTCCGGCGCGCACGCCCCTCGCGAAGGTCGTCGAAGACCGCCCGCTGCGCTACCCCGACACCGGGTCCCGCGAGGTCATGACCCGCCGCGGCTGGTGGCTCGTGCTGCTGAACTTCCTGCTCCCCGGATCCGCGCAGGCGGTCGCCGGCAACCGACGACTCGGCAAGATCGGGCTCGGCTCCACCCTCGCGATGTGGGTCGCTCTCGTCCTCGGTGCGCTCGGCATGCTGCTGTGGCGTCAGGGGACCGTCAGCATCGTCACCGGCGCATGGCTGCCGGAGTGGCTCGGGTTCTTCCGCGCGGCACCACTGACACTCCTCCAGATCGTCCTGCTCGCATACGCCGTGCTGTGGATCGTGCTGACGATCGACACCATGCGTCTCGTGAGGCTGGTGAAGACCGGCACTGTCGCCCGGTTCGGCATCCTCGGCCTCGCCGTGGCCCTTCTGCTCGCCAGCACGAGTGGGGCCGTCTACGCATCGCAGGTCGCCGGCACCGCCCGCGACACGATCGGCGCGATCTTCGGCGCGAGCGGGCCGTCCGTCCCGCCCAGCGACGGCTACTACAACATCCTGCTGCTCGGTGCCGACAGCGGCGAGGGCCGCGACTCCATGCGCTTCGACAGCATCTCGGTCGTTTCGGTCAACGCGACGACGGGGGCGACCACGATCACAGGCATTCCGCGCGACATGCCCAACTCGCCCTTCTCGGCCGGGCCGATGCAGGACAGGTACCCGGACGGCCACGACCGGGTTCGCCGAACTCGAGCTGCGGCTGGGGGAGCGGCATCAACCAGCTGCGCACCGAGGTCGAGGTCTGCCAGGACGGCAGCGCGCTCTATCCCGACGCGGTCGCGAACGGCTCGGAGCCGGGCATCGAAGCGACCAAGGACGCCGCGGAAGGCATCCTCGGCATCGAGATCCCGTACTACGTCTTCGTCGACATGCACGGCTTCGCGTCGCTGGTCGACGCGCTCGGCGGCGTCGACATCACCGTCGCGGAGCGGCTGCCCGAGGGCGGCGGGCCGTCCTACGACGGGCAGCCGGCCGAAGAATGGGCCAGCGGCTGGATCGAAGCCGGCCCGCAGCACATGGACGGCGACACCGCGCAGTGGTACGCCCGATCGCGCTATACGACCTCGGACTTCGACCGGATGAAGCGGCAGCGTCAGCTTCAGGAGGCGATCCTCGCGCAGTTCACGCCCGCATGTCGTCTTGACCCGATTCGGCGACGTCGCGGCCGCAGGGCAGGACCTCATCCAGACGGATCTGCCGCAGTCGCTGCTGCCGTTCCTCGCCGAGCTCGCGCTCAAGGCGAAGGAGCACCCGGTCACGAAGATCGAGCTCACGCCGGAAGGCGGCATCGACGAGTACGAGCCCGACTTCGCATACATCCAGCAGCTCATCCAGCAGGCGCTGCACCCGCCGACTCCGACTCCGACACCCGAGGGCTGAGCGCATGACGGCGACCCTCCGCGTGATGCTCGATCAGCTGGTCGCACCCACTGATCCCGATCTCGAAACCGCATCGCGCGAGCTGACGCGCGGATTGATCGCCGGAACACCTGCCGGCTGCGACGTCGAGGCCATCGCGCCTGCCGGACCAGCCGCCCGACCTGTGCAGATCACCGGACTTGCCGGAGTGCGTCGGACTGCGCTGGCCCGCCGCGAGCTGGCAGCTGCGCTGCAGCTCGGGGTCGGGATCGGGCATCGGCGGGGGGATGATCCACTCGCCGACGCTCTTCGCGCCGCTCGTGAAGCACGATCGCGTGCACGAGAACGACCAGACGGTGGTGACGATCTGGGATCTCGGCCCGTGGGACGCACCCGGCGAGTGGCCGAAGTCCGCAGTCGGATGGCACCGGGCGATGCTCAAGCGCGCGGTCAAGCACGCCGACGCCGTCGTCGTTCCCACGCATTCGATGGCTCGCCAGCTCGGCGAGCTCGCGAAGCTCGGAGAGCGGATCCGGGTCATCGCCGGCGCGGCACCTCGGGCTTCGCCGTGCCGATCGACGAGGTCGGACGCCGCCGGGCGCATGGATCTGCCCGAGGGGTTCGTGCTGCTCGCCGGTCGCGCGGCACCGACCGACGCACTCGCGCTCGGATTCGCCGCGGTCGCCCGCGCCGGCGTCGACCTTCCCGTCGTCGTGATCGGCGCGGGCGAGGGCGAAGAGCCCGCGATCGCCGATCTCGCCGCCGCTGCCGGCATTCCCGAGCGCAGCCTGCACGTGCGCGGCGCACTCGCGCCGCGAGGATCGCGCGGCCGTGTTCGGCGGCGCGGTGGCGTTCGTCGCGCCGGCGCGGCGTTCGGCGCTGCCCTGGCGGGTGCTCGAGGCGCTCGCACTCGGAGTGCCCGTGATCGCGGCATCCTCGCCCGTTCACGACGAGGTGATCGTCGACGGTGGGATGCTGGTCGACGCTTCGCGGATGCCCTCGCGGAGGCGCTCGCACGGCGCTCGGCTCGACGGCAGCCGTCGAACGACTCGGCGTGCTCGCGGCCGACCGCGGCCGTGCGTTCTCGTGGCGCGAGTCGGCGGACCGGGTGTGGCAGCTGCACGCCGAGCTGTAGGACCACGAGTTGCGTCGCACGCCCGGGAGAACGCCCGGAGCGGTGTGTCGGGACGCCGACTTTGCGAAAGCATTGGTATTCATCTGTAACTTCAGTCACACTGTTCACATGACAGGGGTTCGGCGGCGCGGCCTGCAAGCGCTTCAGCGGGTCGCCGCGTGCACGATGGCGGCCGTCCTTCTGATCGGCGGCGTCAGCGCCACGGGGTCGGCTGCCGCTGCCGCGGAGAGCGCGCAGACGAGTGTCACGGCGTCGGTCGCTTCGCCGGCGACCTCGGTGGTCAAGGCCGCGGACCTGTCCAGGTTCCAGCCCGGCAACATCATCAGCGATGCCGCGTTCTTCAACTCCGGCACGCATGAGCGAATCGCAGATCCAGACGTTCCTGCAGTCCAAGGTGCCCACCTGCCAGTCCGGGTACGTGTGTCTCAAGGACTGGTACGACACGTCGCGGACCACGTCGGCGGACGCGATGTGCGGCGCATACTCCGGCGGGGTGCGCGAGCGGGCCTCGACGATCATCTTCAAGGTCGCGCAGGCGTGCGGGATCAACCCGCAGGTGCTGCTGGTCATGCTCCAGAAGGAGCAGGGCCTCGTCGCTGCACACGTGGCCGAGCGATTGGCGCTACACGATCGCCATGGGCCAAGGGTGCCCCGACACGGCCGCGTGCGACACGCGGTACTACGGATTCTTCAACCAGGTGTACGGATCGGCGTGGCAGCTCAAGCGCTACGCGAATCCGGCCGGCACCAGCCAGTACTTCACCTGGTATGCGCCGGGCAAGACCTGGAACGTGCGCTGGCACCCGAACGAAGCGTGCGGCAGCGCGCCGGTGTACATCCAGAACCAGGCCACCGCGAACCTGTACTACTACACGCCCGTATCAGCCCAACGCCGCCGCGATCCGCGCCGGACTATGGCGAGGGCGACAGCTGCTCCAGCTACGGCAACCGCAATTTCTATCAGTACTTCACCGACTGGTTCGGGGCTGCGCAGGCCGATCCGCTGCAGGTGCTGCAGGTCAGCGGCACCAATGAGCGATATCTCGTGAGCCAGGGTGGCCGGTGGCGGCTCGGCACGACAGAGCTCGCCGCCCAGTTCACCTGGATCTCCGCGGTGCGAGACGTCAGCAGAGCCGATCTGGACGCCTACCAGGATCGTGGCCCCGCCGACCGTGCGATCCGCACGACGAGCGGTGTCGTCTATCTGCTCGACAGCGGACAGCGCTTCCACGTGCGCGATGTCGCCCAGGTCACGGACTTCGGATGGGACTACGGTTCCCTTCCCGTCGCGAGCGACCAGCAGGCAGCCCGCTACACCAACGCGGGAGTGCTCGAGCGGGTGGTCCGCGCGGACGGGCTGTCGTGGCTCATCCAGAGCGGTGCTCGCCGGCAGGTGCTCGATCTCGGCATCCTGACCCGCTACGGCATCCCCGCCGTGTCCACCGCCGTCTCACCGGCGATGCTGGGGGAGTACGCGACCGCAGCTCCGGTGGTCGCGGTGGGGGTCTACCGCGACGCGACGAACCCGTATCGGCTACTGACCGACGGCGGGACGTACGTCGTCCCGGATGCGGCCAGTGGAACGCCGATCGCACGCAGCGCGCGCGAACTCACGGCGGAGTCATTCGCGTTCCTGCGGGCGACTTCGACGATGCCGTTGCGAATGACCTCCGGCGGCCGGTCGTATGCGATGACCGAGAGCGGCTGGCTCGAAGTGACGGCATCGCACTATCCGTCGGGACTGACGTTCACCGCTCTTCCGAGCGGCGCGGCGGCGGGCATCCCCGCGGTCGGCAGTGTGAACGGTCCGCACTTCATCCGCGAGCGGTCGGACGCGCAGACCTACCTCGTCTCGTGGGGGACCCTGCAGGCGGTCTCGGCCGATCAGCAGGCCTGGGTCACGGCGAAATACGGCGTCAGCTCACGCGTCTGGGTCGTGCTCGACGGGATGATCGGCGATCTTGCGACTCCCGAGGGACTCGTGCGGACAGCGGCCGGCAGCGCCTATCTGCTCGATGGGCCGCGCGCGTACCGCTTCCGCGACTGCAGCCAGGTGGTGATGTGGGGCGCCGACTGCGCCGCGCTGCCGAACATCACCGATGCGAAGCTCGCGGGGTATGCGAACGCCGGTTACCTCCAGTACCTGATCCGGATGCCCTCCGGAACGACCTGGCTCCCGCAGGGAGGCCAGCTTCGGCAGGTTCTTGACCCGGGGATCCTTGCTGTCTACGGCATCCCCCCACGACGAGTCCGGTCTATGCAGCCACCGTCGCAAAGCTTCCGGTGGGCGAGCCGGCGCTCTCGGCTGGCCTCTATTCGGACGGCACCGACGCGCGCGTCGCGGTCACGCAGGGCGGCGAGTACAGTCTGACGTCCGAGCAGACGGTGGGTCTGACGCGGACATCGGCCAGGGCACTCACCACCGAGAGCCTTTCC
Organism: uncultured Actinomycetota bacterium; assembly: GCA_963772395.1. GTDB lineage: Bacteria > Actinomycetota > Actinomycetes > Actinomycetales > Microbacteriaceae > Microbacterium. The sequence continues at coordinate 179,206 of CAVYWV010000002.1, forward strand.
AAGATCACTGTCGACGGCAAGCTTCCGTCCAGGATGCGCAGCGAGAGTCGCTCATTCATCCTCACGCAGGAGGGCTGGCTCGAGGTGTCGGCCGCCGCGTACGGCGGAGACGGCGTGTTCACCCAGCTGCCGGTCGGTGCCTGGAAGGGCATCCCGGTGGCGGCGAACGAGCAGCGCCCACACTTCGTCCGCGACGACGCCACCTCCACGGAGTACCTGATATCGACAGGCGCGCAGATCGTGTCCAGTGCCGCCGAGCGGGCGAGCATCACCTCGACCTACGGCGTCCCCGCGAAAGTCTGGCCCCTCGTCGGCGGCGCGCTGTCGGGTGTCCGCATCAACTACGACCTCATGGTGAAGGGCGCTTCGGGCGAGGTCTACCTGATGGACGGCGACACGCGCTACCGCACAAGTGGCTGCGGAGCCGCCACTGATTTCGGCAGGGGCTGCGCGGGTCTTCGCACGCTCACCGCGGCGCAGTTGGCCGCGACGCGCGATGGCGGCACGCTCGCCGCTCTGCTGCGCTCGCCCGACGGCTTCGCCTGGCTGCCCCAGAGCGGGACCAAGCGCGAGGTGCCCGATCCGCGTGTCCTTTCCGCCTACGGGATCGGCACCGCCTCGACACCGGTCTCCGCGCAGGTGCTCGCCCATCTCCGGCTCGGTCCGCCCGTTGTCGCGGCCGGCGTCTACGACGACCGTGCGGGTGACGTCAGAGTCGTCACCGGCGACGGCCGCACCTTCGCGATCCCGGCGTCCAATCGCATCGGGGCCGTCACGTCGAGCGCATGGCCGATCTCGGCGGCATCCGTCGACCTGCTCATCGTCGAAGGCGACCTGCCCGCCCGCGTCACGACCGGCTCGCAGAACTACGTCCTCACCGACGAAGGATGGCTCGGCGTCAACCCGGGCGACTACGGTGCGCTCGCATTCGCCGACATCGGAACGCGGGCAACAGAGGGGATCCGGTCGGCGGGTTCGGAGTCACGACCCCACTTCGTGCGGGAGAAATCCTCGGCCCAGGTCTACCTGGCCTCCAACGGGCTCAGTCCTGTCGCGGACGAGTCCGCCCGAGCATGGATCGCCTCGACCTACGGCGTTCCCGGCAAGGTGTGGGTGGTGGCGGACGGCGCGCTGCGCTGACCCCGCGCGATCACTTCAGGAGGTTGCGCTCCGCCATCTCCGCGAGGGAGCGTTCGTAGCCGTCCTCCTCGAGGGGCTCGGACTGCACCCACGCCACGAACCGCTCGATGCCCTCGTCGAAGCCCACCTGGGACGTGAAGCCGAGGATCTCGCGTGTGCGGGTCATGTCGGCGATGTTGTGACGGATGTCGCCGACGCGGAAATTGCCCGAGACGGTGACCGGAACGGTAGTGCCGAACGCGCGGAAAAGGGCGTCGACGACCTCCGTCACGGTCGTCTTGATGCCCGACCCGACGTTGACGACGCTGCTCGAGACGTCCGGTCTCGTGCACGCCAGGAAGGTGGCCTCCACGACGTCGTCGATGAAGACGAAGTCCCTGCTCTCCTGGCCGTCCTCGAAGATGTTGATCGGCTTGCCCTGGCGGATGAGGGTCGAGAAGATCGAGAGGATGCCGGTGTAAGGGTTCTTGAGGGATTGCCCGGGGCCGTACACGTTCTGGTACCGGAGGGCTACTGCCTCCACGCCGATCGCGGGAGCGGTCGTCATGATGAGCGCCTCCTGCGACTGCTTCGTGATCCCGTACACCGACGACGGATGAAGGAGCGCGGTCTCCGGGGTCGGGATCATCGTGAGCTCGCCCTCGCCGGCGGCGTGGACGTCGAAGTCGCCAGCCGCCATGTCGTCGGCGGAACGGTGCGGAGGGAAGACGACCTCGCCGGATGGGGTGCGATAGGCGCCTTCGCCGTAGATGGATCGCGACGAGGCGACCACGATGCGACCGACGGAGTGCGGCTCGTTCGTGAGCAGGTTGAGCAGCTTCGCGGTGCCGCCGACATTCGTCTCGACGTACCGGTCGATCTCGTACATCGACTGACCGGTGCCGGTCTCGGCGGCGAGGTGCACCACGACCGTGGCTCCGGCGAGCGCCTGCCTCAGGTCATCGGTCGAGGTGACGCTGCCCACCTGCACATCCGCGACGCCCTCGAGCGACTGCAGCAGCGGTGACGTGGTGGCCGGATCGGCGCCGTGCACCTGCGCGAGCAGCGAGTCCAGCACGCTGACGCGATGCCCTGCGGCGACCAGTCGGCGCGCCAGCGCAGAGCCGATGAAGCCGGCGCCGCCGGTGATGAGGACGTTTTCGGGCATGCGGAACCCTTCGAGGAAGTCGGTCGAACGTCGAGAACGTGACGGGCGTGACGTCCGCGAGGCGTGGGTGATCGCGGTCCTTCGCGGAGATCTCAACGACCTCGCTCAGGGGGATCGGCCAGTCGATCGCGCCGTCTCGTCCGCGAGGTTGAGGAAGGAGTACGACGCGTCCGGCGACCAGTGGTCATTGACGAGGTAGGTGTACGCGGTGTCGGCTTCGAGCGTTTGGTATGAGTTGCCGACTCCCCGCGGGACGAAGATGGCGCGGGACGGGTCCAGCTCGGTGGTGAACACAGCGCCGAACGTCGGGCCTTCCCGAAGGTCGACCCAGGCGCCGAAGATGCGTCCGGTCGCGACCGAGACCCACTTGTCCCATGGTTCCGCGTGAATGCCGCGGGTCGTACCGCGCGTCGTCGTTGAACGAGATGTTGTTCTGCACCGGTCCGAAGTCGGGCAGGCCGAGGGCGACCATCTTCTCGCGCTGCCAGTTCTCCTTGAACCAGCCTCGTGATCACCGTGAACCGGCAGCTCGAAGACGATCAGCCCTGGGATGGGGGTTCGAATGACGGCGAGCTGCTTGCCGAACTCCGTCATCACTGGCCCTTGGACGCGTAGAACGCCTCGACGCCGTCCTTGCGCCCGCCCACCACGACTCGTTCTCGCGGTACCACTGATGGTGGCGGCGAACCGGCTGGAAGTCGCCGTACTGCGGCGTCCAACCGAGCTCGGTGCGCAGCTTCGTAGAGTCGATCGCGTAGCGGAGGTCGTGGCCGGCGCGGTCGGTGACGTGGTCGTACGCGTCCTTCGGCTCGCCCATCAGCTCGAGGATGAGTTCGACGACGTCCTTGTTGTTCTTCTCGCCATCGGCTCCGATCAGGTACGTCTCGCCGATCTCGCCCTTGTCGAGGATGGTGAGCACAGCGGAGGAGTGGTCGTCGGCATGGATCCAGTCGCGGACGTTCGCGCCCGCGCCGTAGAGCTTCGGGCGGATGCCGCGGATGACGTTCGTGATCTGCCGCGGGATGAACTTCTCGACGTGCTGGTAGGGGCCGTAGTTGTTCGAGCAGTTCGAGATGGTGGCGCGCACGCCGAACGATCGCACCCACGCCCGGACGAGCAGGTCGCTGCCGGCCTTGGTCGACGAGTACGGCGAGACGGGTTGTACGGAGTCGCTTCGGTGAATCGGCAGGGTCGTCCAGCTCGAGGTCGCCGTAGACCTCGTCGGTCGAGATGTGGTGGAAGCGGACGGTGCCGCGGGCGGCCTCGAGCAACGTGTAGGTGCCGATGATGTTCGGTGTCAGGAACGGCCGCGGGTCGTGCAGCGAGTTGTCGTTGTGCGACTCTGCCGCGTAGTGCACGACGGCATCGGCATCCGCGAAGAGGTCGTCGACCAGCGCCGCATCGGTGATGTCGCCCTTGACGAAAGTCACGCGGTCCGCAGGCAGGCCCGCCAGCGAAGCGCCTCATTGCCGGCGTAGGTCAGCGCATCGAGCACGGTGACGTGGTGGTCGGTGTGCCCGACGTACGTGGTGGACGAAGTTGGAGCCGATGAAGCCGGCGCCGCCGGTCACGAGGAGTCTGGCCATTCGTCCAGGGTAATGGGTCGGATCCTGCGAAGTTTGTGAGCACCCGGCTGGATGGGACAATGGGGCTCATGCGCGGAATCATCCTCGCCGGGGGCACGGGCTCGCGGCTTCATCCGATCACCCTCGGCATCTCGAAGCAGCTGGTTCCGGTGTACGACAAGCCGATGATCTACTACCCGCTGTCGACGCTGATCCTCGCCGGCATCCGCGACATCCTCATCATCACGACTCCTCAGGACTCCGACCAGTTCCAGCGACTGCTCGGCGACGGCAGTCCGGTTCGGCGTGTCGATCACCTACAAGACGCAGCCGTCGCCCGATGGTCTCGCTCAGGCGTTCATCCTCGGAGAGGAGCACATCGGCTCGGAGAGCGCCGCCTTGTGCTCGGCGACAACATTTTCTACGGCCAGGGGATGGGTACCAGGCTGCGGCAGTACAACGACCTCACCGGCGGAGTCGTGTTCGGCTACTGGGTCGATGACGCGACCGCGTATGGCGTCGTCGAGTTCGACAGCGCAGGGAGCGTGGTCTCGCTCGAGGAGAAGCCCATCGCGCCGAAGAGCAACTACGCGGTACCCGGCCTGTACTTCTACGACAATGACGTCATCGAGATCGCCAAGTCGCTCAAGCCCTCGCCGCGAGGCGAGCTGGAGATCACGGATGTGAACAAGGCCTACCTCCAGCGTGGGGACCTCAAAGTCGAGCTTCTTCCACGAGGCACGGCGTGGCTCGACACCGGGACGTTCGACTCGCTCAGTGAGGCGACGGACTTCATCCGCACCGTCGAGAAGCGACAGGGCCTGTCGATCGGGTGCCCGGAAGAGGTGGCGTGGCGTATGGGCTTCCTCAGTGACGAAGAGCTTCGAGAGCGGGCCGAGCCGCTCGCCAAAAGCGGCTACGGCGCATACCTGCTCAAGGCCCTCGCCCAGGGATCCCACACTCCCTCGGTCTAGGATCGGGCAGGCGTGCGCTGCAGCGGGCGCGGCACGGATCGACGGTGGAGAGATACTCAGGGATGAGCGCAGCAGATCAGCTCAATCCGCGGCGTCTGTACGGCGGTTCGCGTTTCCGGCGGCTGGTCGACGGGTCGTCGTCTATGTGGTGTTCGATCGTCGAGGGGATGTGGACGATTACATCTCGTGTAAGGTCGAGTGGCTGCGGCCGTTCGCCGAGCCTCGTCGTGGTCAACGGCGAGCTCACCGACGAGGGCCGCGCGCAGCTCGAGGCGGTGGCGGACGAGATCTGGGAGCGCGAGAACGTCGGCTTCGACGTCTGGGGCTACAAGTCGGCAATCGAGCATTCGGCGAGCGGGTCTGGCGGAGTTCGACGAGCTCATGCTCATGAACTACACGTGGTTCGGTCCGGTGCGTCCTTCGCGTCCGCTGTTCGAGCGGATGGACGAGCGAGGTCGACTTCTGGGGCATGACCGACCACGGCGGGAGCCGAACCCGTTCACCGGATGGGTGTGCTCCCGCACATCCAGTCGCACTGGATCGCCGTGCGTCGGGAGTTCTTCGAGTCCGCGTGGAAGGCGTACTGGCGCGAGATGCCGGTGATCACGTCGTACTTCGATTCGATCCTGAAGCACGAGTCCGCTTCACGGAGCACTTCAGACCTCGGCTACACCGTCGCCGTCGCCTTCCCGAGCGAGGACTACCCGTCGCACCACCCGGCGCTCTTCAACGCCGAGCTGCTGATCGACGACGGCTGCCCGGCCTCAAGCGTCGCCCCTTCTTCCACTATCCGCCGTACCTCGACCGGCACGCCGTCATCGGCCGCTGGCTCATCGAGTCGGCGGCGTCCACGGCTACCCCGTCGCGATCATCTTCCAGAACCTCGCGGAACGCCGCCGCCGAAGTCGCTCAACACGGACGCGTCGATGATGGAGATCCTCCCCGACGTCGACGTCTCGTACGACCCGGCCAAGCCCCTACGGCTCGCGCCGGTCGTGCACATCTTCTACGAGGACATGACGGACGAGCTGCTCGACCGCCGGTCATGCTACCCGACGAGTTCGACCTGTTCATCACGACGACCGACCAGGGGAAGGCCGACGAGATCCAGGTGATCCTCGACCGCCGCGCCGACGCGAAGGTCGCGCAGCGAGGTGCGGATCCTGCCGTCGAACCGGGGCCGTGACCTGAGCGCGTTCTTCATCGCGTGCCGCGACGTGCTGAAGGACGGGCGCTACGACCTCGTCGTCAAGATCCACTCCAAGAAGACCGTCGCAGGATGGCGGGGCGGCCGCGTTCTTCAAGCGCCAGCAGCTCGAGAATGTTCTGGACACCCCGGGCTACGCGGCGAACGCCGTCGCGCTCTTCCAGAAGGAGGCGGGCCTGGGCCTGGCGTTCCCCCGATGATCCACATCGGCTACCCGACGATGGGTCGTGGCTGGTTCGCGAACAACGCCCCCGCGCAGGAGCTGCCCAAAGAGCTCGGCATCCGGGTTCCGTTCGACGAGATCTCGCCGCTCGCACCCTACGGCGGCATGTGGATCGCGCGCCCCGAGGCGCTCAAGATCCTCGCGGGCGAGCATGGAAGTACGAGGAGTACGCCGCGCCCGACGCCACGGCGACGGCAGCCTCGCCCACGTGCAGGAACGGTTCATCGCGTACGCGGCGGCCGAGCGCGGGTACCACACCCGCACGATCTCCACCGCCGAGTACACCGCGATCAGCCACACGTAGCTCGAGTTCAAGCTCGACCAGATGGGCGCCACGATGCCCGGCTACCCGATCGATCAGGTCCGAGTTCCTCCACCGCCGGATGCCGGTCACGGCGGCATCGTCGCGCTCACAGCGTCTACCTCAAGCTCAATCACCCGAGGGTCGCGGCCGCACTCTGGCCCCTCGAAGCCGGCGCGCATGACGCACGCGTGGCTGTGGCGGCTCGGCACCGCGGAGCGAAGCGGACCGCGAGGAGGTGGAAGGTGACCTCACTGAAGGCGAGCTTCGACCCGCGGAGTAACAGCATCGGATTCCTCCGGTGGCTGATGGCCTTCATGGTCATCTTCTCCCACGCCGGCCCGCTCGGCGGCTTCTACGGCGGACAGGACCTCGGAACGCAGTGGAGCACGGAGCAGTCGCTCGGCGGGGTGGCCGTTGCCGGCTTCTTCTTCCTCTCCGGATTCCTGATCACCAAGAGCAAGATGGGGCGCTCGTCCACCCCCGCTTCTTCTGGCGGCGCATCATGCGCATCTTCCCGGCGTTCTGGCTCATCTCCTCGTGACCGCCTTCGTGCTCGCGCCGATCGCGTGGATGCACGGGGTCGGCACGATCAACGGCTCTGGAACGCCACGGTCGAGTCGCCGTTCACGTACTTCTCCAACAACATGTGGCTGCCGCTGACAGCACAACATCGCCGGCATGGGCACCAGCATCCCGTTCTACGAGATCACGGTGGATTCGACTGGAACGGCTCGGCCTGGACGCTCGCGTTCGAGTTCGGCGCTACATCCTCGTCGCCTTCCTCGGCCTGATCGGCGCGCTCTCCAACCGCCTGATCGGCGGCATCGTCGCGACCGGCATCATCGGTCTCGCGACGATGCAGTGGCTCGGTGGCGGCAACCTGGCGTCGATCACGCCGCCTTCGGCGACTACCGCGTGCTGCTGCTGTTGGCGCCCTTCGCGTTCGGCATCCTTTTCGCCCTCTTCGGCGACAAGATCCCGATCGACAATCGGCTGGCGATCGCGTGCGTCCTGATCGCGGGGTCCACGTATGCCAAGGGCGGCTGGCTCGTCCTCGGCCAGTACGCGTTCTGCTATCTGCTGATCTGGTTCGCGATCAAGGCGAAGTTCCTCAAGAGCTGGGACAGCACGGCGACTTCTCGTACGGCATCTACATCTTCGCGTGGCCGATCATGACGTTCGGTGCGTTTTTCGGACTCCAGGATCCGGGTGGATCGTTTATCATGTCGTGATCGTGTCGGTCCCATCGCTCGCGTTCCTCAGCTGGCACTTGATCGAGCGACCCGCCATGCGGCTCAAGGACTGGACACCGAGGTGGCTCCTGGCTGCTCGGCCGGGGGAGCGCACGACCGCGGCCGGCGTGGGCTGGATCGAATCGATCAGCCTTCGCACGCCTCGTGACATCAGCTGGCGGAGACCGGGTCCTGAGCCTCCGCCGTGCGTCGCGCGATCGACCGCTACGCGGCTTGGCCGACACCGGCGAGTCCCGGTCCCGTCCTCGTCGGCCGGCGGCGGCGAAATCTACACGGTGCGCAGATATTCCTCACCGCCCTGGTGGCGGCCGATCCGCGATCTGCCGCTGATCGTTCTTGCGATTCTGTCGGTAGTCGCGGCCGTCGTCGGCTGGGTGACGCGTACAACCGCGACGCCCGATGCCACGCAACCCGCGACCGTTGCGACCAGGCGCATCGCAGCAGCCTGCGGTGCGTCCGCCTTCCCGCCGCGCGCCCTCCCTCGGCACCGACGACCGAGCCCTGGCTCGACGGCGGATGGATCCTCGCCGATGCGGGCGTGGTACGCTCACGCGACGAGCTCGCCGAACGGTCGTCGAGCTCGGCAGCGACGAGTGGGCTTTCACGTGCAGTCGCCGAGAACTTCTCGCAGTCGGTCGGTCGTCGGGTCCTGTCGGCCGACGAGGCTACGGCCTGGCACGACTACTTCGCGACGCTCGAGGGCGCGCTCGACGCAGAGGGGATCGCGCTCTTCCATCGTCATCCCGTCCGCGACAAGCGCGTACCCGGAGCAGCTGCCTGAGTGGACGAATCCGATCCGCGGGTCGAACTCGTTCGATCAGATGCTGGCGTCCGAGTCCGGTCTCCCGATCGTCGACTTCCGTTCCGCTGCGCGACGCGGCGAGCAGACGCCGTGTCACGCCCAACAGTCACTGGACCGACCTCGGCGGCTACGAAGCCTGGCAGACGTTGCGCCAATTACCACAGTGCGATGTATCCGGATACCGAGCCGATCACGGTGCCGGCAGTGCGAAGGGGGCAGAATCGAACGGGATCTTCAACGAGTACGCATCGTTTACGGAGTACCCGACGCCACCCCCGAGTGGACCACGCCGGTCTTTGCGGACGAACTCGCTCCCGTGGTCGGTGACGGATTCGGACGGGGTGCGGTGGCGGTAACCGCGGGCGAAGGTGCCGCTCGATCTGTCCAAGCTTCCCGCCTCGACCATGACGGACGGTGCGAACAGCGAGCGGACGGGCGTTGATACTGCGCGACTCGATGGGCAACGCCCTCTCGCCGTACTGGGCGCAGGAGTACGCGCAGACGTGGCAGATCCAGCACCGCTATGACGACTGGTCGAACCCGCCGAACTATCGCTCGCTCGTGGACCAGTACAAGCCGGACGTCGTGATCGTGCAGATAGCCGAGCGTCACCTGATCAATGAGCCGACGGGGAGCGGAGGCGGCTACTCAAGGGGGATGTGGCCCCGTTCTGCCGCCATGAGGCGACGGATGTCGGTCGCGTCGCCCCACACTCCGGGCGAGTCGTAGGGGCGATCGGGGAAGGCGCCGTACTCGAGGTCGATCGCAAGGTCATTGTCGGAGATGAACGTCTCGACGTGCTCGCGCGAGCGTCACCGGTACGTCGCTGAGGAGCAGTTGATGATTCCCGACCGAATCGGGTGCGTCACCGTCGCGATCTGGAGACCCAGCTCCTCGACATGGATGAAGTCGTAGCTGTTGCTGCCGCTCGTGAACGGGAAAGTGGTCTTTCCCTCATCCGCCGCGTCAGGAGCGCGCGAAGATCGACCGGCTGTGACGGTCGTCGCCATGGATGTAATAGGCGCGCCCAGGGGAGCGACGTGAACGCGCGGGCGGGGGAGTGGACGAGCGTCGCCCGCAGGGCATCCTTCGCCACTCCATACAGTGACAGGGGGTTGGTAGGGGTGTCGGCGTCGATCGCGCCCTCCCAGTAGCCCACCTCGTGCATCGTGCCCAGCACGACGACGCGTCCAATTCCCCAGTCGGGAGCACTCGTAGACGACCCGAAGTGCGTGGAGAGCTCGCCCATGTGCGAGGGTGAGTTGTGGCGAAACCGTCCCGCCACGCCAGGTGCACGACGCCATCGCGGGGGTGGGCGATAGGGCGTCGTCCAAGTCGGGCTCCAGGATGTCAACCGGAACGATGTCGGCGCGCGGGTCGACGTCGGTGTGCGGTCCCGGCCCCACGGCCGGGACGACGTCGTGTCCCCGTTCGAGGAGGGAGCGGACCACGTGGGGCCCGAGGTATCCGGCGGCACCGGTGACGAAGACTCGCTGATTTTCGGTCATGGTTCTCCCTCCGCGGGATTTAGGTGTGCAGGCCGAGGACAACTCGCCTTGCGAGTATAGGGTGGGGGGGTTGACCTTGCAGGGATGTGAAGTGAGGCCTTTGAACACGACGGAACGATTCCGCCGCCTTGAGTCCGTCCACCGTTCTCCGGTGACCATTGCACTCCCGAGGTTCTGGTAGCGCCGTGTACGCGGCGGAAAGCTCCGTGAGACTCGTCTCACGCCGAGAGCTGCTGAGCCTTCTCGTCCGCCGCGACCTGCAGGCCCGGTATCGCGACAGCTTCCTGGGCTTCCTCTGGACCGTCATCCGGCCGCTCATCCAGTTCCTGATGTACTACATCGTGCTCGGCCAGTTCCTGCGGGCGGCTGAGGGCATTCCGGATTTCGCGATCTACCTGTTCTCCGGGCTTGACGCTGTACGTCTTCTTCAACGACATGATCGCGGATCCACGGGCTCGATCCTCAACAATGCCGCGCTCGTGAAGAAGATCTATCTCCCGCGTGAGGTGTTCCCGCTGGCGAGCATCGGCGCGGCGGGGTTCATGGGAGCTCGTTCAGCTCGGCGTCCTCCTGATCGCGGCCATTCTGTTCCGCGCGCTTCCCGAGCCGGTGCAGATGCTCTGGTTCTTCCCGTCGCTGCTTCTGATCAGCGTGTACGGTCTCGCGTTCGGGTTGTTGCTCTCCGCGGCGAACGTGTACCTCCGCGACATGCAGTACCTCACCGAGGTCGTTCTGATGCTCGCGATGTGGGCATCTCCCATCGTCTATTCCTGGGCGATGGTGAAAGACGTCCTCCACCGCTTCTCGCTTCCGGAGTGGTTCATCGAGATCTACGCGGCGAATCCTCTGACCATCGCCGTTCTCGGCTTCCATCGGGCGTTCTGGGGGGCCGGCACGGATGCGGACTACCCAGCCAATCTCGGCTTGCGGATGGTGATCGCCACGCTCATCGGCCTCGTCCTCCTCTGGATAGCGCACCGCGTGTTCGTGCGTGTCCAGGGCAACTTCGCACAGGAGCTGTGATGACGACGATCCAAGGACCGGACATCATTCGTCTCGACTCGGTGACCAAGCAGTTCACCGTGCGCAAGGACAACAGCCTCAAGGATCGGATCGTCCATCTCGGTCGTCTGGGCAAGGACTTCCGTGAGGACTTCGTCGCGGTCGACGACGTCAGCATGCAGATCCAGGCGGGCACCACCGTCGGTCTGCTCGGTGCCAACGGGTCGGGCAAGTCGACCCTGCTCAAGCTCATCGGCGGCATCATCTCGCCCGACCACGGGGACGGTGCAGACCCGAGGGCGGATGGCCGCACTGCTCGAGCTCGGGGCGGGATTCCATCCCGATCTGAGCGGCCGTGAGAACGTCTATCTCAACGCATCCATCCTGGGGCTCTCTCGTGCTGAGACCGACCGTCAGTTCGACGACATCGTCGAGTTCAGCGGCATCGGCTCCTTCATCGACACCGCGGTCAAGTTCTACTCGTCGGGGATGTATCGTCCGCCTTGCGTTCGCCGTCGCGGTCCACACCGATCCCGACCTGCTCCTCGTCGACGAGGTGCTCGCCGTCGGCGACGAGAGCGTTCCAGCGCAAGTGCATGGACCGCATCCCGCAGTTCCGCGGCGAAGGGCGCACGATCGTCCTCGTGAGCCATTCCGCTCAGCAGGTGCAGGAGCTCTGCGACCGCGGCATCGTGCTGAGCGACGGCGAGGTGGTCTTCGACGGCGACGGTCATGTAGCCGTGTCGGCGCTGCGTGATGTACTCGAGGGCCGGCGGGTGGGTGACACTGCCGCGACGACTCCGGCAAGCCGATGAGATCACGCGGATCGAGGTGCACCGATGGGGACGGGAAGCCCGGACACCGTTCCAGCCGGGTCGCCGATGCCAGTGCGGATCCACGTGCGCGCGCAGCAGTCGCAGTCGCACTGGGAGATGGGATTCAGCATCGACACGCCCATCGGACAGATGGTGCTCGCGTCCAACACCAAGCGACTCGACGTCGCCCTTCCGGCGCTCGCGCGGGGCGACTCGAGATGGACTTTACGATCGAGTAGTCGCACTTCGGGGTCGGTCAGTACTTCGTCAACGCCAACGTGGCCGGTCGATCGCCGACGACACGCATGTGATGTGGCAGGGCGCGCGCTTCACCATGGAGCACACGACGACAGCATCGGGACCGTCGCCGCCGCGATCTCGGTGGGCTGAGCGGAGCCGGCGGTGGTCGCCCTCGCATCGACGCCGAAGGTGTCGATCATCGTTCCGGTCTACAACGCCGCCGCTACGTGGAGGCGTGCGTCTCGTCGATCCTCGAGCAGGACTACCGCAACCTCGAGATCCTCCTCGTCGACGACGGCTCGACGGACGGGTCGGAGAGATCTGCGATCGCCTCGCGGCATCCGACGAACGCGGGTCGTCGTCCTGCACCGCGAGAACGGCGGCATCGCGGCCGCCCAGAACAGCGGACTCGACGCGGCGACCGGCGAGCTGGTCACCTTCTGCGACAACGACGACCTGATGAGCGTCGGCATGATCGGCCGGCTCGTCGAGTATCCTGCTCGCGGTCGGCGCCGACATGAGCTGCTGCGCTGGTACAACGTCGGCGCGAGCACGGCGGCATCCGTCGGGCCGGCAGCGCGGCGCGCCGACCGGCCGCGTTCATCGCGTTCGACCGGCCGGGGAAGCACTACCAGCGCGTCTTCAGCCTGCTGCTGCGCAAGCTCACGCGTCGCGAGCTCTACTACTTCAGCGAAGCGAACTGGGGAAAGCTCTACCGACGGTCTCTGTTCGACGGCATCAGGTTCCCCGAGCACCGCTACGCGCAGGACGTCGCGGTGGCGATGGACCTGTATCAGCGCATGAAGCTCGTGGCATCCTGCGACGACAGGCTCTACTACTGGCTCCAGCGAGCCGACAGCGTCTCGCACAAGGTGCGGACGGCCGGCTACTACCACGACATCGTGCGCGCCCACGGGCGCTGCTTCGAACTCGCGCTCGCCGACGGCATCCTGCCGGCACGCGCGTACTTCGGCATGCGGGCGATCGTCCGGCAGAAGCGCAGCATCGCATCCGCCGACGATCGCGCGCTGTACGAGCAGGACCGGCGGTACGTCTCCTCCCTACTGGGGTCCCTCACCGCCCGGCAGCGGATCCAGTGCGCGCTGCTGCACGGGCTGAGGTTCTCGAGGTGCAGCTGTACAACCGCACGGTGCACCGCCGAGCGTGACCGGCATGCCTGCACCTAGGATTCTGTGATGGCCAACGCGCAAGGGATACTGATGGATCTTCTCATCGTCGGGTCGGGTCTGTTCGGTCTCACGATCGCCGAACGCGCCGCCGCCGCGGGGCGCAAGGTGACGCTGATCGACCGACGCGACCACGTCGGCGGAAACGCCTACAGCGAGACCGACCCCGAGACGGGCATCGAGGTGCACCGCTACGGAGCGCACCTGTTCCACACGTCGAACCCGGCGGTGTGGCGAGTACGTCAACCGCTTCACGACCTTCACCGACTACGTCCACCGGGTGTATACGACTCATCGGGGCGTCGTCTATCCGCTGCCGATCAACCTCGGCACGATCAACCAGTTCTTCGCGGCCGCGCACTCTCCGACGAGGCGCGCGTCGCTCATCCAAAAGCAGGCGGGCGAGTTCGCGTCGACCGACGCTGCCAATCTCGAGGAGAAGGCGATCGCCCTGATCGGCAGGCCGCTCTACGAGGCGTTCATCCGGGACTACACGGCCAAGCAGTGGCAGACCGATCCGCGTGAGCTTCCGGCGGAGATCATCAGCCGCCTGCCCGTTCGGTACACCTACGACAACCGCTACTTCAACGACACCTGGGAGGGTCTGCCCACCGACGGCTACACCGCGTGGCTCGAGCGGATGGCCGACCATCCGAACATCGAGGTCACGCTCGGCACCGACTTCTTCGACGGGTCGCAGCCGTTGAACAAGGCGGCGACGGTCGGGCAGGTGCCCATCGTCTACACCGGGCCGGTCGATCGGTACTTCGACGACGCCGAAGGCGAGCTGTCCTGGCGCACGCTCGACTTCGAGCGCGAGGTCGTCGGAGTCGGCGACTATCAGGGCACGTCGGTGATGAATTACGCCGACGCGGATGCCGGGTACACCCGCATCCTGGAGTTCCGGCATTTCCACCCCGAACGCGCCGACCGCTATCCGACCGACAAGTCGGTCATCGTCAGGGAGTACTCGCGGTTCGCCGCACGCGGTGACGAGCCGTACTACCCGGTCAACACGCCGGCCGACCGGGCGGGGCTGCTCGCCTATCGTGAGCTCGCGAAGGGTGAGCCCGACGTCTTCTTCGGCGGCCGGCTGGGGACTTACCAGTACCTCGACATGCACATGGCGATCGGCTCGGCGCTCACGATGTGGAACAACCGCCTCGCCTGACGGGCCTCGGCGGGCCTCATCCGGGGCGCTCAGGTGCGGTGGGGTAAACTTTGGCGGGCGCCTAGAGCCCCCGCCGCACTCACGAGGAGCACCCGCTTGTCAAGACGGACCATCAGCGTCGTCATCCCCAGCTTCAACGAAGAGCGCAGCGTTCAGGAGATGTTCGACCGTCTCACCGCTGTCTTCCGCGATCAGCTGCCGCAGTACGACTACGAGATCATCTTCGTCGACGACTTCTCGACCGACGGCACCCGTGCCGAGATCCGTCGACTCGCGAAACAGGACACCCGGGTCAAGGCGGTCTTCAACGCGCGAAACTTCGGATTCCACCGCAACGTGTTCTCCGCGCTGACCTACGGCAGCGGCGACGCGACGTTCATGCTCTTCGGCGATCTGCAGGACCCCCCCGAGAACCTGCCCAAGTTCGTGCGCGCCTGGGAATCGGGCAAGCAGGTCGTCATCGGCCAGCGGCGCAGCAGCGACGAAGGCTTCGTCATGACGGGCCTGCGGCACCTCTACTACGCGGTCATCCGCACCTTCTCGGACACGACGCAGATCCCTCGTTTCACGGGCTACGGTCTCTATGACCGCGACTTCCTGCGCGTCCTCGACGAGATCGACGACATCCAGCCCTTCTTCAAGGCGGTCGTGGCCGAATACGGGCTCAACGTCGAGATCATCCAGTACGACCAGGCCAAGAGCGCGCGGGGCAAATCGAACTTCAACTTCCTGCGCAACTACGACTTCGCGATGCAGGGGATCACGTCCTCGACCAAGCTTCTGATGAGGCTCGCGACCTTCATCGCCGCCATCATCGGCGTCATCTGCCTGGGACTGGCCGTCTTCGTGCTGATCAACAAGCTCATCAACTGGGACACGTATCCGGTGGGTGAGGCATCTACCACCGTCGGCATCTTCTTCCTGGGCGCTGTTCAGCTGTTCTTCATCGGCGTGCTCGGCGAGTACATCCTCAGCATCAACAGCCGCGTGACGCAGAAGCCACGGGTGGTCGTGGGCGAGCGGGTAAACTTCGTGGTCCCGACCCAGCCCCCGGCCGTGCTCCTGCCCGTCGAGGCCGTCGAGGACGCTCCGACGGACGAGACTGTCGAGCGCCGCAAATGAGCGGACCCGAAAGCCGCGCGCGCGGTCCGCGCGCGCGGAGGGTCCGGCGCCTCGCCTGGCAGTTCACGCGCTTCCTCATGGTCGGCCTGGTGTCGTTCGCCTTCGACTACGGGCTCTTCTTCGTCCTGTTCCACTACTTCGGCGTCCAGTACATCGTCGCGAGCACCATCTCGTTCTCGCTGTCGCTCGTACTGAACTACATCCTCACCCTGAAGTTCGTCTTCGAAGCCAAGCAGGGGCGCAGCATCGCGAAGGAGTTCGCGATGTACATCGGCTTGAACATCATCGCGCTCGGACTGAATCAGCTGATCCTGTTCCTGACGGTCGACGGGCTGGGGATGTCGCCGCTGATCGGAAAGCTCGTCGCGACGGCCGTCGTGCTGGTGTACAACTTCATCTCTCGCAAGCTCCTCATCGAACGCGTCGGCAGCGCACGTCCCGACCCGTCGTCGGCCGATCAGAGCGGACCACTCGAAACAGGCGGTAGCACAGCATGACGAACGACGATCTCGGAACCGAGGCGGCCGCCGGCGAAGGGAATCGATTCGGTCGGATGCTGGACCGGGGCTGGGCGCGCGTTGAAGGCGGCTGGGACTCACTCTCCGCCGCCGCAGCCGGGAGCACCGTCGGCCGCTGGTTCAAAGGCGTCGAGCGACCGAACGCCGCTGATTGGGCGATCCTCGCGGCGATCTGCGCGCTCGCCTTCGTCACCTTCCTCTACGGAGACGTCAAGGCGACCTTCGAGCACTCGTTCAACTTCCTCGACTCCGTGCTGTCGGGACGGCCGCAGGACTTCTACCAGATCGCGATCGACAACTCGACGTTCGGTCATCCGGCCGTCTACGACGTGCCCATCTATGCGATCTTCGCGCTGTGGAACCTGCCGACGTACGTGCTGTACCGCGTCGGCGACTTCGACTACCTGAACTCGACACCGGCCCAGCTGTGGCTGAAGCTCATGGTCGTCCTGTTCGCCCTGGTCGCGGCACGGATCATAATGGCGATCGCCAAGACGATCGGCATGAGCGCAGCGCGGTCGAAATGGGTTGCTTTCTACTTCCTCTCGTCGATGGCGCTTTTTGTCCCCGTGTTCGTGATCGTGCAGTACGACATCATCTCGGTCACCTTCATGCTCGCCGGAATGCTGGCCTATATGAAGGGTAAGACGAGGTCGTTCCTGCTGTGGTTCTTCGTAGCGGTGACGCTCAAGCTCTTCGCGGTGTTCATCTTCATCCCCCTTGTCCTGCTCCGCGAGAAGCGACTGCCGCGCGCGATCGCCCAGATCGCGGTCGGACTCCTCGGGCTGCTGTTGTGCCGACTCCTCTACCGCGGCAACGTCGCCTTCGCCTCGTCGACCGGGGGCTTCACGGAGCAGATGCTCGATCGACTGCGCATCGCCGGGTTCGACTGGCAGTCCGAACTGCCGGTGCCGCTGTTCGTCGTCTTCATGGTCGGACTGGCGATCTTCGCGTACGCCAAGCGCACCTCGACCCCTCGGGAACTGCAGGCGTTCGCGATCTACCTGTCGCTTGCGGCGTTCCTGGTGTTCTGCGCGATCGTTCCCCTGAACCCGTACTGGATCGCGCTGGTCGCGCCGTTCTCGATCCTCATCATCTTCGCGAACCCCCGCTACCTCACGCTGAACTCGCTTCTCGAGGTGAGCATCTTCACCTCGCTGTTCCTGATCTACATGCTGGTCGGCTACTCGATGTACAACTCCGGCATCTTCCGGGACCTGCTGTTCGGCCAGTTCATCGCGCCGGCCTCGCCACAGCGGTTCTACGCTCCTGGCGACATCCTGCGCGGGCTGGGATTGGGTGGCAACAACGTCGTCTTCCTGGTCGGATTCATGATCGCGTGCGTCATCGCGGTGCTGATCGTCAACTACCCGCGCGCGTCCTTCATCGCCGGGATGCCGAACGTCGAGACGATCAAGCGAAGCGTCGTGTGGCTCCGCCTCGGGGCGCTGGCCGGATTCTGCGCGCTCCTGTTCGGGATGTACCTCATTCCGGCGCCGCCGACGGCATACTCGTCGGTCAGCGCGACTCCCGAGCTCACCGAGGCGGACATCCTCGTCGATGACTCCGTTGTCGAAGAGGAGATCGAGTTCGACCAGACCCTCACGGTGAGCGATCTGCAGATCGGGCTGGATGCCGGTGCCGTGACGTGGATCGACTCCGCCGTGGTCAGCGTGAGCGTGCTCGATTCCTCGGGCGACCCCGTCTTCGAGAGCTCGGTCGCCGCCAACTCCGTCGGCGTCGGGCTGGCGTCCTTCCGCACGAAAGGACTCATCCTGGAAGCGGGCGAGACCTACACGGTGCGCCTGACGGGATCGCAGTCCGAGGGCGAGCCGGTCTACGTGCAGCTCAATCCCGATCAGGACGAGTTCCCGACCACGGAGGACGGCAAGTCGGTGGACGCCGATCTGGTCATGGTCCTCAAGGGGACCCCGGCCGGATAGCACCGCGGATGACGATTCCCCCCGTGCAGGGGCGGCGCCTCGCCGACAGAGCGTTCTGGGTCGCGCTGGTGCTGTCGTTCGCGATCCTGGCGGGCTGGGCGGTGGCCAGTCCGCACATGGCCTCGCCGGACGAGCCGGCGCACGCGGCCAAGGCGGCGGCGACCGTGCGAGGGCAGCTCGGTGCTGACGAGTCGCAGTTCCGTCCGGGCCGGGGGACGTTCGATGTTCCGGCCCTCTTCGAGCAGGCGTGGGGTCAGCCGTGCTTCGCCTACGAACCGCAGATCCCCGCGGGTTGTTCGCCTCGGATCGGCGGCGACCTGCAGGCGATCGTGCCGGTCGAGTCGCATGTCGCGCGCTACAACCCGCTCTACTACGCGGTGGTCGGCATCCCGAGCCTGTTCCCCCTCTCGGAATTCACGTTCACCGCGATGCGGCTGATGAGCGCGCTGATCAACGCGCTGCTGATCGCCCTGACCTTCCGCGTTCTGGTGGGGCTGAGTCGTCCCCTGCTGCCGATGCTCGGTGTGTTCGCGGCCCTCACTCCGATGGCGTTCTTCATCGGTGCTTCGATCACCCCGCAGGGACCGGAGATCTTCGGGGCCGTCCTGGTCGGGGTGGCGCTGATGGCCCTCGTATCCAATCCGCGGCCGGAGGCGCTGCGAGGGCGAGGCTGGACCCTCGCGGTGGGAACGGCCTTCTTCGTGATGGCGCGCGGCCTGAGCCCCGGCTACCTGCTGATCATCGTCGTCATCGTCGCGCTGGCGGCCCCCCGTC
Organism: uncultured Actinomycetota bacterium; assembly: GCA_963772395.1. Lineage (GTDB taxonomy): Bacteria > Actinomycetota > Actinomycetes > Actinomycetales > Microbacteriaceae > Microbacterium. The sequence continues at coordinate 198,101 of CAVYWV010000002.1, forward strand.
TGCAGACCGTGCGAGACATCGTGACGGACCGGCGATTCTGGCCACCGCTCGCCGCATGCGTCATCGTGTCCGTCGCCGCGGTCGCATACACCCTGCTCTCGGGCAGCCTCGCGCTCGGCATCGTGTTCCCGGATCCGTCGCTCACCGCAGCGGGTGTCGCGGCGAGGATGCTGCGAGATACGACGTCGTATCTCGAGCAGATCCTCGGGGTGTTCGGCTGGGCCGACGTCCACCTGCCGCTCCCGATCCTCATCGTGATCGGCGGGGTCGCCCTCACCGTCGGGATTCTCGGGTTCGCCCTCTCGCGGTGGCGGGGTCGGCTCGTCCTCGCGCTCGTGGTTGCCGCAGCGCTCCTGCTGCCCATCGCCGTTCAGCTGCTGAGCTTCACGGAATCGGGCATCGTCTGGCAGGGCAGGTACGTGATGCCGCTCGCCGTGCAGGCGCCGCTGCTGGCCGGTTTCCTGGCCGGCGCGGCCGCGCTGCCCGTTCGAGCGGGTGCAGCTGTACTGAAGACGACGGTGGCCGTTATCGCCGCGGCCCAGGTCGCGGCGATCACGGTGAACATGCACCGCTACGTGAACGGAGCGGACGGTCCGTGGCTGGGGTCGGTCGACGGCGCGTGGGAGGCCCCGGTGACACCGCTGCTCGTCGGGGGCGTGGCGGCCGTCGCGTGGATCGCCATCGTCCTCCTGGTCACTCGGTTCGCGTCGCGCGTGGCGGAGAGCGAGGGGCTCAGCGGTGAGCGGGAGACACGTGCGTCAGGTAGTTCAATCGGCTGACTTCCCGACGAGCCTTCAACACTCCGTCGAGAATGAGCCCTGTCATCCAGGACATGAGGGCGACGATCACGATCCCGAGCGCGAGCACCGCCGTCGGCAACCGGGGCACGAGTCCGGTCTCGAAGTACTCGATCACCACCGGAATACCCACGACCAGGCCGGTCAGCGCGAGCAGCAGGCCGATCACCCCGTAGAACATCAGGGGCCGCTCGTGGCGGACGAGTCCCACGATCAGCGACAGGATGCGGAATCCGTCGTGGTACGTGCGCAACTTGCTCTCGCTGCCCTCGGGACGATCCTTGAACCCGACCACGACCTCGGTCTGCGGCACGCGCAGGCTCATCGCGTGGACGGTGAGCTCCGTTTCGATCTCGAACTCGCGGGAGAGTGCCGGGAAGCTCTTGACGAACCTGCGGGAGAGCACGCGATAACCGCTGAGCATGTCACTCACCGGTGAATTGAAAACCCGTCCGACGAGCCAGTTGAAACCTCTGTTGCCCAGCGCGTGTCCTGCTCGATACGCGCTCGAGGTCGTCTCGGCGCGCACGCCGAGAACGTGATCGTAGGCGCCTGCGTGCAGTGCTTCGATCATCGCGGGCAGATCCTTGACGGCGTAGGTGTCGTCGCCGTCGATGAGCACGTAGATGTCCGCATCGACGTCGGCGAAGGCGCGTCGAACGACGTTCCCCTTCCCCTTCGTCTGCTCGCTTCGCACGGTCGCCCCGCCGGCGATCGCGACTTCCGCGGTCCGGTCGGTGGACGCGTTGTCGTACACGTAGATTCGCATGTCCGGCACCGCGATGCGCAGGTCCGAGATCACGCGCCCGACCGAGACCTCTTCGTTGTGGCAGGGGATGACGGCTGCGATGACGGGGGGCTGATGCATGTGTCCAGGGGTTCGATCGGCGGGGCGCCATCGCGGTCGGTGGGATGCGCGTCGCCCACGGTATCATGGGCGCTTCGGGGCCCCGTGGCCGAGAAACGAGGAGCCGAATGGTCGAGTCCGGCGGGATCGGGGCGATCGCCAGACGCGGGGGGGCCTTCCTCGTGGTCGGGGGCGTCGCCTTCATGGTGGATGCGCTCACCTTCAACCTGCTGGTGTTCGGGATCTCCCTCACGGGCAACGGTCCTCTGTTCGAAGCACCACTGGTCGCGAAGACCCTCGCGATCGCCCTCGCGACGCTCGTGACGTACGTCGGCAACCGATACTGGACCTTTGGATCGCGTCGCATCCGCCGCCGCTTCTCCCGCTACGTCGTGTTCGTGCTCCTGAACGTCGCCGCGGTCGCGATCCAGCTAGCCTGCCTCGGCTTCTCGCGCTACGTGCTCGGACTCGACAGCATCGTCGCCGACAATGTGTCCGGCACCCTGATCGGGCAGGCCCTCGCGACGCTGTTCCGCTTCTTCACCTACGACAGATGGGTCTTCCCGGACGAGCTCGAACGAGCCGAGGCGAGCGGCCCGGAACAGGCCGAAACGCGCGAGGATGGCCGGACCGCCGAACTAGACTCGACACCGTGACCACAGCCGCCGTCGGCGCCCCGGGTTCGCCCCGGCGCTACCTGCATTCGCTGTGGCTGCTGTCGGCGCGCGACCTGCGCGTGCGCTACGCGACCAGCGCGCTGGGCTACCTGTGGTCGGTGCTGGACCCGCTCGTGATGAGCCTGATCTACTGGTTCGTCTTCACGCAGGTCTTCGGGCGCACGGTGGGCGAAGAGCCGTACATCGTCTTCCTCATCACGGCGCTGCTGCCGTGGGTGTGGTTCAACGCGGCGGTGTCGGATTTCACCCGCGCGTTCAACAAGGACGCGCGGCTGGTGCGGTCGACTGCGATACCGCGGTCGATCTGGGTCAACCGCATCGTGCTGAGCAAGGGCGTCGAGTTCGTGTGCTCGCTTCCGGTGCTGGTGGCGTTCGCGGTCATCGCCGGTGCCGACGTCGGCTGGGGCCTGCTGTGGTTCCCGGTCGCGGTGCTGCTGCAGACCGCGCTGCTGGTCGGGCTCGGCCTGCTCGTCGCGCCGCTGTGCGTGCTCTACTCCGACCTCGAGCGCACGACCAAGCTCATCCTGCGGGTGCTCTTCTACGCGTCGCCGATCATCTACGGCGTCTCCGATCTGCCCGCGGTCTTCCGAGAGCTCGCGGCGTTCAACCCGCTGTCCGGGATCTTCACGCTCTACCGGGTGGGCTTCTTCCCCGACGAGTGGGACACGCTCAGCGTGGTCATCGGCGCGGTGATGAGCATCGCTTTCCTGGGTCTCGGCATCGCGGTCTTCCGTCGCCTCGAGCGACCCGTGCTGAAGGAGCTGTGATGCCCGAGCCCGCCATCGAGGTCAGCGACCTCGGCGTCCGCTTCCGTCGCAACCGGCGCGGCCGACGCAGCTTCAAGGATCTCTTCTCGGACTCGTCGCGCCGCTCCAAGCCCGGCGAGTTCTGGGCGCTGCGCAACGTCTCGTTCGACGTGCGGCCGGGGGAGTCGATCGGGGTCGTCGGCCGCAACGGCCAGGGCAAGTCGACGCTTCTCAAGCTCGTCGCCGGCGTGCTGCTCGCCGACGAGGGGCGCGTGACCGTGCACGGGGGCGTCGCGCCGCTGATCGAGATCACCGGCGGCTTCGTCGGCGACCTCACGGTCCGCGAGAACGTCCGGCTGACCGCGGGTCTGCACGGCATGTCGCGCGCCGAGGTCTCGCGGCGCTTCGACGGCATCATCGACTTCGCCGAGCTGCAGGACTCCGTCGACACGCCGTACAAGCACCTCTCGAACGGGATGAAGGTGCGCCTCGCGTTCTCCGTCGTCTCGCAGCTCGACGAGCCGATCCTGCTCGTCGACGAGGTGCTCGCCGTCGGCGACAAGGCGTTCCGCGAGAAGTGCTACAAGCGCATCGACGAGCTGCTCGCCGACGGTCGGACGCTGTTCTTCGTCAGCCACAACGAGAAGGACCTGCGCCGGTTCTGCACGCGCGGGCTCTACCTCGACAAGGGGCGCTGGCGATGGACGCGCCGATCGCCGAGGTGCTCGACCGCTACAACGCCGACTACAAGGCGGGCTGATCGCCGCGTGGCGACGCGAACGGGAATATCCTTCGAGCGGCCCGCCGCAGGCTCGGAATCACCGCGTAGTGCTCGATGTACCGGATGATCGTGGCCTCCATCTGCGCGGACTGCTCGTCGATCCTCGTGCTCAGATGCGACTCGATCTCGCGAGCGCGCGCCCAGGAATCGTGTCGCGCGGCGGCGAACTGCTCGTCGACGTACCGCGCGACGAACAGCAGACCGCCGATGCCGTTGCGTTCGACATACTCCCGCAGTGCGCGGTCGCGAAGCTCACGGTCGGTCTGGCGATGCAGGTCCAGCTCGCCGACGACGCTGTTCGCGAGTGCGCCCTCGCTCAGCGGGCGCTGCCGCCAGAAGGCGAGCGTCTCGCCTTCGAGATATCCGATAGGCCCGCTGCCGGCCAGCCGCAGCATGACGTCCCAATCGCCCAGCACCGACAGCGAGTCGTCGAAGCCGCCGACGGCTTCGATCGCGGCGCGGCGGTACAGCAGGCCGATCGGGGGAACGTGCGCGGCGAGGATCAAGTCGAACAGTGAGATGCGCCCGAAGGGAGGGCGGATGGACTGCTGGTCGAGTACGACGATCCCGTCCTCGTCGATGCGCTCCTTGACGATGTCGGTAGGCACGGCGACGGCGACCTGATCGGGATGCTGATCGAGCCAGGCGACCGTCGAGCGCAGGAAATCAGCAGCCCAGGTGTCGTCATCGTCATGTATCGCGATGTACTCGGCGTCCGAGTCGTCCACACCGAGGCCGATGATGGCGTCGCGTCCGATCGGATGGTCGGTGTCCACCACGGTCCAGTCGTGCGGGAAGCCCTGTGCGCGATCCTGGAGGATGGACTCCAGCGCGGCTCGGTCGCCGCGGTGGTTGAGGACGATGAGGTCCCACCCCCGGTACGACTGGGCGAGCAGATCGTCCAACGCTCGTGCGAGCAGCGCCGGACGATCGTGGGTTCGCATGACGATCCGTACGCGTGCCGCGGGCGGGTCGGTTTCCAACGAAACTCCTCTCGGACGACGTCGTGCGGGCGTTGCTGGCGGGTTCCAGAAGCGCTGACCTGGTCCGATCGTCGTCGATTCAGTCCATTATCGGGGTCGGCACGCGGCCGGACCAACCGGAGGTGCTCGGCGGAGCCGGGCGTGCTCAGCCGGCCGCGCCCACCAGCGGTGGCATCGGCTTCCACGACGCGTCGCGCGCGATCGCACGACCGTCCTTGATGCCGCGGAACAGGTTGCTGGTGCCCCGCACGGTGTGCTCGACGGCGATCAAGCGGATGAGCTCCTTGCCGAACGTGAGCGCCGTGCCGGCGCCGAACAGGATCGGGTTGTACACGCCGAGGGAGCGGTAGTAGTTCTTCATGTGGCCGCGGTTGCGCATGATGTAGTACCGGTACGCGTTGCTCGAGGCGTTCATGTGGCGGATGCCCATGTCCCACTGCTTGATCTCGCGCGTGCGGCGCAGCACGAACTCGTTCACGATGACCGAGGTCGTCTTGCGCGAGGCGAGCCACCCGTACATCTGGTCGTCCCAGTAGATGAAGAAGCGGGGATCGGGCAGGCCGATCTCGGCCACGATGTCGCGGTGGATGAACATGCCCTCGAAGCAGCCGGAGTTCATCTCCTTGAAGCCCGACTCGTCGAAGCCGGCGGGTGCGAACGGGATCGGGATTCCGAGCGGCTCCGCGACCCGGTACTGCCAGTAGAACTCGCTGCCGTCGTAGTCGTACCGGCGGCCTTGGATGCTCTTGAAGCGCGGTGCCCAGGCGCCCATGCGTCCGAGTCCGTCGGGCAGCACCTCGACGTCGTCGTCCATGAGCCACATCCATGTGGATCCGAGCTCGTACGCGACACGCATGCCCTCGCTGAAGCCGCCGGAACCGCCGGTGTTCGTCTCGAGGCGCTTGTAGACGAGCTCGGTGCCGAGCCGCTCGCGGAACGATTCGACCAGCTCGGTGGTGTCGTCCACCGACGCGTTGTCGATGATCACGACGTGCCCGGGCTTCGGGTCCATCTTCGTGATGCTTTCGAGCAGGCGCGTCAGAAGACCTGACCGGTTGTACGTCACGATCGCGATCGTGGCGGTGGCGGGGTCGAAGGGAGTCGTCGACGTCATCTGGGGGCTGTCGGCTGTACGGGGCATGGCTGGACCATCTTACCGCGGGCCGCTCTGCTCTTCCTGGACGTGGGGCAGCACCGGCCCGTCGTCGCCGGAGCCCAGGCGCTCGCGCCATGACCGGGACTGTCCCGCGCGCACGGCGCACAGGACCAGCAGCAGCCAGCCGAAGCCGGAGAGCGTGAAGCTCTCGAACATCGAATCCACCAGGAGCGCCACGAGAACGAGGGGAGTCCACGCGTAGATGACGGACCGCCGCTCGCTCGCGTCGAGCCAGGAGCGCACCAGCGCGACCCCCGCCATCGCGGTGAACAGCACGAGCCCGATCCAGCCGAGCTGGAGGAGCACGTCGAAGTACGCGTTCAGCCCGGTCGCGTGATTCGTGCGCAACGCGTAATTGATGGAGCTGAACGGGAACTCGCCCTGGTTCCACGCGCCGAACCATCCCCACCCCTGGACCGGCTTGGTGCGCAGATAGTCGACCATCGTGTTCCACAGGTTCACCCGCATCGAGAAGTCCGATCCGGCGCCCAGGAGCGCGATGATCGGATGCCGCGCGGCATAGCCGATCGCCAGCCCGGCGACCACTAGTCCACCGAGGGTCCACTGCAGGGCCGAGCGACCCTCCGGTCGCGCGTGGCGCACGAGCGCGAGCGCACCGACGGCCAGCCCGACAGCCACCGCCAGGACCAGCACGGTGGGGGAGTCGCTGAGCGCGGCGAGGCCGCCCGCGAGCACGACCGAGAACACCGACACTCCGACGCGCACGGACTGCGTGCGGTATTCGATCAGGAATGTGATGAGTGCGATGACCGCGACGAAGCCGAGCATGTTGCGGGTTCCGAAGATGCCCTGAATCGGCCCCAGCTGAGCGATGTTCCCCTGGATGCCGAGGAAGCGGAACGGCATGTCCAGCAGCACGCCGGCGAGCACCTCCACGCCGAGCGAGATCGACAGCAGCACGCGCATCACGTCGCCCAGCGCCCTCGCCGTCTGCAGGGTGTCGCGCACGTGGCCGATCGTCACGGCGAGCAGCGCGAGACCCGCCGTGGTGATCCAGCTCCAGAGCGAGCCGGACGCATCCTGACTCCAGAACACGCTGGCGAACGCCCATGCCACGAAAAGGATCACGGTGGTGGGAACGAGCCGCACGAGCGAGATCTCGCGGCGCCGGGCGACCAGCATCCCGACTCCGAGAACGCAGAGGCCGACGATGATCGTCACGTACGTGACGCGGCCCGCGATCCTCTCGATGGCGAAGGCCGAGAACACCGCGCCGAGCACCGCGATCGTGTACGCGCGGGCGATCGCCGCGGACGCGAGCAGGGCGACCCCGCGCGCGGGTGCGCCGTGAGGCGTGTCGGTCACGACAGCCGCGTGGTCAGCTCGCCACGCTCGATCGCGATGCGCATCTCGGCGGCGCCCTCGCCGATGTGCGGCGACTGCTTGATCTTGAACGCGAGCATGACCACGAACAGCCAGCCCCACAGCAGCAGAGGGCTTGACTCGGCGAGGCCCTGCACGAGCAGGACGGCGCCGACGAGGGTGGGCAGCAGCGTGAGCGGCGAGTACGGTCGGTCGGCCCGAAGGTCCCAGCGTGGCCGGTCGACGGCGAAGAACCAGGAGCGCCAGATGAACGCCAGGTACAGCACGCCCATGAGGAACACACCGATCAGGCCGAGCTGCAGGAAGACGTCGACCCACATGTTGTGCGCCTGCATGACGGTCTGACCGTGGTCGACGATCCACTCGTCGAACGCGGGATCGGTCGCGATCCACGGCGTCGAGTAGCCCCAGCCGATCAGCGGCTGCTGCACGGCGCGCTCGAGTACCGCCTGCCAGATCCTCTCGCGGCCGGTGAGGTCGGAGCTGCGGCCGAGCAGCGGTGAAGATCGGGATCGCGCAGCAGCCAGAACCCCAGCGCCCCGGTGAGCCCGATGGCCGCGTAGGCGATGTAGTAGCGGGTGCGCTCACCGGGGCGGCGCGCGCGGCGCATGAGCAGCACGGTCACGAGCACGATGGCCACCGCGATCGCGGCGACGTACGCGGTCGCGGACGACGCACGATAGAACAGGTAGGCAGACAGTCCGATCCACGCTCCGAGCAGTGTGCGGCGAGGGGCGCCGGCGGCGAATCGGATCGAGAAGACGATGATCGCCAGCAGTGCGACGGGACCCAGCAGGTTCGCGTTGCCCATGATGCCCTGGATGCGACCGCCGTCGAAGAGGTTGTCGCGCGACCAGTAGACGATCGGGTCGTCGGCCGGTTCGGTCGGGATGACGAAGCCGGGCAGGATCGGGCCGCCGATGAAGATCGAGACCCACAGCTCGAAGACGAGCGACAGCGCCATGACCCACTTGAGGGCCGATGCGATCGCGCGGACCAGTTCGCGCCAGGTCAGCACGCTGCCGATGAAGAGGCCCTGCAGTGTCGTGATGACCAGGAGCAGCAGTGTCAGCGCGGTCGCCTCGCGCCAGTGCGACCAGATGATCGACAGGCCGGCCCACGCCACGTAGGCGATGGTGAACCACGGCAGACGCCGCCACTGCACGGGCGGGCGCGCGGCGAACCAGAGCCCGAACGACAGCAGGCCCGCGCCGATGGTCATGATCGCGGTGGGCAGCTCGCCGATCGCGTTGATCCAGGCGGTGCCGGACAGTGCCATGAACAGCACGAAGATGCACCACCCGCGAAGCATCAGGTGACCCGTCTTCTCGCGGACCGGTGCGGCGGGAGGAGCCGACGCGGGGTGCTTCGTGTGGACGGCCATCGTGAGATCAGGGTACCCGCTGACCCCCCGTACCCTGGAGGCATGCTCGCCACCGTGACGAACGCCCCCCGTGACTACGACTGGGGTTCGACGACGCTCATCGCCGATCTCGAGGGGCGCGTGCCCTCCGGCCGGCCCGAGGCCGAGGTGTGGTTCGGCGACCACCCCGGCTGCCCGGCGCACGTGACCGACGGGCGGACGCTCGGGGAGTGGCTCGCCGACGAGGGTCGCGCCGCCGGCGCGCCGGCTCGGCTCCCCTACCTCATGAAGCTTCTGGCGGCAGCATCCTCGCTCTCGATCCAGGCTCATCCGTCCCGAGCGCAGGCCGTCGCGGCGTTCGCACGCGAAGACGCCGCCGGAATCCCCCGGGACGCGGCCGAGCGCACCTACCGCGACGAGAACCACAAGCCGGAGCTCATCGTCGCGGTGAGCGAGACCTTCACCGCCCTCGCCGGCATCCGTGACCTGGACGACACCCGCCGGCTGCTCGCGATCCTCGGCGCGGGCGGCGAGACCCTGGCCGCGCGCCTGGAGGGGCCGGATGCCGCAGCCGCGGTCCGCGACACGATCGAGTGGCTGCTCGCGGGTGACTCCGCGGAGGTCATCGCGCAGATCGTCGCCGCCGCGGTCGAGGCCTCCTCACCCGCGTTCGCGGGGGAGCTCGACCTCGTCCGCCGGCTCGCCGAGGACTTCCCGGGGGACCGCGGCATCGGCGTCGCGCTCCTGATGAACCTCGTGGTGCTGCGCCGAGGCGAGGGGCTGTTCGTCCCGGCGGGCGTGCTGCACGCCTACCAGGCCGGCCTCGGCGTCGAGATCATGGCCGCGAGCGACAACGTGCTGCGCGGCGGATTGACCCCCAAGCACGTCGATGTGGGCGAACTGGTCACGGTTCTCGACCCGACACCGGGTCCGGTGCCGGTCTTGCGGCCCGTGGTGCAGGACGGAGTGGCACGATTCGCACCGGATGTGCCCGACTTCGCGCTCACGCACGTCGTGGTCGACGCCGACGAGACGCGGAACATCGACCTCGACGGCGTCGCGATCGTGCTGGCAACGGTCGGCGCGGTGACCGCCGAAGGCGGGCTGGGCGGCGCGGTCGTGCTCTCGCCCGGCGAGGCCGTTCTGATCACTCCGGACGAGGGTCGTGTGCGCATCTGGGGTGCCGGCGAGGTCTTCATCGCCCAGCCGGGCGCGGTGCCCGCCGCCGTCTCCGCACCGTGAGGCGCTCGAACATGCCCCCTCGACACGCCGACGGCGCGTCGTAAACGTTCAAGCGCGGGGTGAGGCTTTACGATCTGCGACTTGACCCCGGCGAACTACACCGGTGTAATTACTCGTACACGCGAACCAGCGTGGGGGTGAGAAGGTGGGAGAACGAGATGACGGGTTACCGTTCAGGCGTTCCCGACAATTGGTTCGTCGATCCGGTCCAGCTCGGGGTTCCGGGGGTGCGCCGTCCTCTCGAGGGGGAAGACGGCAATCCGCTCGGGTGGCAGACCGATGCGCTGTGCGCACAGACAGATCCGGAGGCGTTCTTCCCAGAGAAGGGCGGCTCGACGCGCGACGCCAAGAAGATCTGCACGACGTGCGATGTTCGCGGCGAGTGCCTCGAATACGCGCTGCAGAACGACGAGCGCTTCGGGATCTGGGGCGGGCTCAGCGAACGCGAGCGTCGGAAACTCAAGCGGCGCGCGAGCTGACGTCGGCCGCTCGGCGATGGCGGGGGGCCACTGAGCCCGTTCCCGCGAACCGCGGCGCGTGCGCCGGTCCGCGCTTTCGCACGCGCTTAGGCTGACCAGGTCATGCCCGCCCGAGTCCACGCCATCCTCGTCGTGCGCCCAGATGGGCGCACCCCCGCCGCACATCACCTGCGGCGCACTCTCGCGGGCATCGACGAGCAGACCGCACGGGTCGAGGCGCTCACGATCGTGGTGTGCGGCGACGATCCGGGGGTCGCGGCGGTCGCCGCGGCATCCGGCGCCGAGTCCGTGATCACTGCGCCGGCGTCGACGGGCTTCGCCGCGGCGACGGCCATGGCGACCTTGCGCGTGACCGGCGACGCGGTTTGGATCCTGGCCCAGGACACGGCCCCCGAGCCCGAAGCGCTGGCTCGCCTGGTCGGCGCCCTCGAGCTCGGTCCGTCGGTCGCGTTCGTCGCCCCGAAGCTCGTCAGATGGGACGACCGTACCGAGATCGTGTCGCTCGGCACGAGCATGACCGCGTTCGGCCGCACGGTCGGTCTCGCCGACGCGGAACTGGACCAGGGCCAGCACGACGCTCGCGAAGACGTGCTCGGCTCCGATATCCGCGGCGTCCTGGCGCGCATCGAGGTGTGGCGCGACCTCGGCGGCGTCGATCATGCGCTCGCCGGAGCGGACGAAGGCCTCGACCTCGGCGTGCGGGCACGCCTGACCGGTGCGCGGGTGCTGCTCGTGCCCACCGCGCTCGTCGCCGTCGCCGGCGACGGCGTCGCCGGCCTGCCGTCGCCACTCACGGGAGTGCGCAGGCGACGTCGCGCCTTCGCGTCGCGCACGGCACAGCTGCATCGCCGTCTCGCGTACGCCCCCCCGCTCGCCGTGCCGTTCCTGTGGCTCGCGATCCTGCCCGTCGCGCTGTGGCGCACGGTGCTGCAGATCGTGCGCAAGCAGCCGGGTCTGGTCGTGCCCGAGTGGGGTGCGGCGATCGCCGCGATGGTGAGGCTGCCGTCGGTCGCACGTTCACGGTCGCGCATCCGCTCGTCACGCACGGCGTCGTGGACGCAGATCGCCCCGCTGCGCGTGTCGCAGCGAGCCCTGCGCGAGCAGCTCGACGACGACGCCGACTCGGCGGCGCCCACCCGCCGGGGCGACCTGCGATTCTTCACCGGGGGTGGGGCGTGGCTGGTCCTGGGCGCTCTCGTGGCATCCATCGCCGCCTTCCCGTCGCTCGCCGCCTGGGCCGTGCTCGGAGGCGGAGGGCTTCAGCCTCTCGCAGCGCACGTCGTCCAGCTGTGGACCGATGCGGCTTATGGCCTCCGCGCCGCGGGGCTCGACACGATCGGGCCGGCCGATCCGTTCTCGGCGGTGCTCGCCGCGCTCGGCAGCCTCTGGCCGCTCGAGCCCTCGCGCGCCATGGTGATCCTCTGGCTCGCCGCGCTGCCCCTGGCGGCGCTCGGCGGGTGGTTCGCCGCCACGCGCGTCACCGATCGGGCGCTCCTGCGCTTCGCGGGCGGTGCGATGTGGGCGCTGGCGCCCACATTCCTGGCCGCCCTGACGCAGGGTCGGCCCAGTGCCGTGCTCGCGCACCTGCTGCTGCCGTGGCTGTTCTACGCCGGTTCGGTCGCCCAGCGATCGTGGGTCGCCTCAGGCGCGGCATCCCTTCTTCTCGCCGCCGTGATCGCGTGCGCCCCCTCGCTCGCCCCCGCGCTCATCGTGCTGTGGGTCGGGACGATCGTTCTCACCGTCATCCTGCGACGGGGTCGCGGCGTCACCCGAGTGATCTGGCTCGTCGTGCCCGGTGTGCTGCTGGCCGCGCCGCTCGTGTGGCACCAGCTGCGGGCGGGCAACGCGTGGGGCCTGCTCGCCGACCCGGGACTCACCTGGGCCGGCCCGCAGGTCGGCGCCGATGCCGCCGGGCGGGCACTGCTGGCAGCCGGCATCCCCACGCCCGATCTCGTCGGCTGGGTCGGTGCGATCCCCGGCACGCCGACGTGGTGGGTTCCCCTGCTGGCGGCTCCGGTCGCGCTCCTCGCGCTGCTCGCGCCGCTGACCCAGCGGTGGGCGGCGGGAATCGCGCTGCTGGTCGTCGCAGCTCTGGGGCTGGCCACCGCATTCGCCGCGGTCGGGGTCTCGGTCGCGTTCGCGCAGTCCGCTCGCCGTGCCGCTCTGGCCCGGCGTCGGGCTGAGCCTCGCGTGGCTCGGAGCGCTGGGCGGCGCGCTCGCCGCCCTGGACATCGGGCTGGCGCCGCGCCTCGCGGCCGTGCGCTCCCTCGCGGCGGTGGCCGTGATCGCGGCGCTGTTCGTGCTCGCGATGCCGGCACTGACCGCGATGGCCCGGGGCACCGCTCTGCTGACCAACGGGCCCGTGAGCACACTGCCGGCGTACATCGACGCTGCCGGACGCGAGAACCCCGATGTCGGCACGATCATCATGACGCCGCAGAACGAGGGCGGCGTCTCGTCGCGGGTCGTCTGGGGTGGCAGTGAGACCCTCGAACGGTCAGTCGACGATCATCTCGACGCGCTCCACTGCGACCGTCGCCGACCAGGAGGTGGCGACGCTCACCGCGAACCTGGTCTCGTCCGCGGCTGAAGACACGATCGGCGAGCTCGCCGCCGACGGCATCAGCTTCATCCTGCTCGCGCCCGCAACCGCACCGGAATCCGATATCGCCCGCACCTTCCGGCTCGCCGCCGAGACCGCCCTCGATCAGCGCGAAGGTCTCGATGCGGTGGGTGAGACCGCCAAGGGCACGCTCTGGCGCGTGACGCAGCCCGTCGAACCCAGAGCCGCGGTCTCGACATCCGTCCACGACGTCGCACGGGCGATCGCGTTGGCCCAGCTGGTCGCGGTCGCGGTCGCGCTGCTGCTGGCCATCCCCACAGCGGCGTCACGGCGCGAGGCGAGACGCAGTCCGCGGGTCGTCGGACCGCACTGGCAGGAGGGTCGATGAGCGATCGCCGCGTGTTCCGGTGGGCCACGACGAGCGCGCGGCTGCTTGCCGGCACCCTGGTGGCAGCCGCCTTCGTCATCGGCGTCGTCACGGCCGTCTCGGTGCCGTGGCCGACGGTTGCCCGCGAGCCGATCGCGGTCGAGGCCACGCCCGCACCGTCGGCGAGCGTGCTGGTGTGCACCGGAGGCCTCCTGGCCCTCGGTCGCGAACTCGAAGATGTCGGACGCATCGTGACCGCCGCCCCGCAGACCGTCACGAGCGGCGTCACGCAGGGCGCCCCCGGGCCGACCACCCAACCGCTCGCATCTCCCGCTGCGGACGCCACCGCGCCGCCGACGGCCGTGGTCGCGCAGCCGAATGACGGCGCGCGGACGGATGTCGCGGCATCCGGCTCCTCCACGGTCTCGGCGGAAGACCTGCGCGGTTTCGCCGCATCGGCGTGCCGCCCGGCGCTGATGGAGTCCTGGCTCGTCGGCGGGTCCGCCGCGACCGGCGCATCGGACGTGGTGCTGCTCGCCAACCCCGGCACTGTTCCGGCTGCGGTGCAGCTCACGGTCTTCGGAGCGGCAGGCCCGCAGGTTCCGGCGGGAGGCAGCGAACTCGTGGTCGCGCCGGGTGCCCAGATCGTCGTCCCGCTCGCCGGTCTCGTGCTCGGCGAGGAGAGCCCGGTGATCCGGGTCACCGCGATGGGTGCGCCGGTGCAGGCGGCACTGCAGGCGAGCATCACCCGGACGCTGCTTCCCGGGGGAGTGGATCAGGTCGGCGCGATCGCCGTCCCGGAGACCGTGCAGGTGATCCCCGGCGTCACCGTCACCCAGAACCCGGGAGCGGACGGTGCATCGCCCGCTGCGACCGTCGTGCGCATGCTCTCGCCGAACGCCGACACCACCGCGACGATCACCGCGACGCCGATCGGCGCCGCCTCGGGTGCGCCCGCGCCGACGACCGTCCCGCTCGCGGCGGGAGTACCCACCGAGGTGGAGCTGAGCGGCCTCGCCGTGGGCCAGTACACCGTCGAGGTCTCGGCCGAGGCCCCCGTGCTCGCCGCGGTGTGGCAGACGACCGGGTTCGGTGAGGGGTCTGATTTCGCCTGGTACACCGCGGCGCCGGCGGTCACCACACCCAGCCTGTTCGCCGCCCCGCCCGGGCCGGATGCCGTGCTCGCCCTCGCGAACACCACCGACGAGGCGATCAACGTGATCGTCGATGCCGTCGACGGCTCCTCGACCGCAGAGGTGACGGTCGCCGCCGGCGCCAGCGAATCCCTGCGCCTGACCTCGCGGACCGTATACCTGCTGGATGTCGCGGGTGACGGCATCCGGGCGACGGTCTCGCAGAGCGGCGACGGCGCACTCGCCGGATTCCCGGTGTGGCCGTCGGATGCCGCGGCCCCGCAGGTCATCGTCTACCCGTAGAAGTACCGGAGACCACCTCTAGAAGTACCGGAAGCGCTCCGGGCCGAGATCCCACGGATCGCGGTCGAGGTACTCCGCTGCGGCACGGAAGACGCTGCTCTCGATCATCATCCGCCGGTGCAGGTCGTCGTCCCGGTGCAGATGGCTGAGGCGCTCGATCGGCAGGCGGTACATGATGATGCGCTTCTCATCGGTGAGCGCACGCCAGCGCGGGATGCCGTCGTCATCGGTCGTCGGCGGCATGTCTCCGACTTCGAAGCTCACATCGCGCAGCTCGGGCCATGCCGACCGCAGGAACTCGGCAGCGGTTCCGACAGCGAGGTCGAACCGGTCGACCCTGGTTTCGAGCGGCGGCAGCGGTGGCCGGACGATGGGACTGCGGCCTTCGCGGCCATGCCGGCCGTGCCGGGTGGGGCGGCGCGCGGGAGCCGCGGGCTCCTTGCTCCTGCGCCATGCCATGGCTTCATCCTAGATCTCAACCGATGTCGGGCCTTCGACGTCCGGCCGACGGCGGCGCGGCACCCCGGCGCACACGCCGCCGCTGGATAGCGTTGACCCGATGCGCGAGAGACTCTGCTCGAAAGTGGGATGCGCCCGTGAGGCCGTCTCGACCCTGACCTACGACTACGGCGATCAGATGGCTGCGCTCGGTCCACTCGGGGTGGGCGGTGATCCGCACGCCCACGACCTGTGCGCGATCCATACCGACCGGCTGTCCATGCCGCGCGGGTGGGTCGTCGTGCGTCACGAGACGATCGCTCAGCGGTAAGCGAGGGGCACGTCGCGGCTCGGTGCCTGTGCACGGGATGCCGACCGCCCGGGCGTCTGGAACAATGGCCTGATGAGCACAGACCTGAGCGCCCCTGCCGCCGCTGACCAGCGCGTTCTCGAATTCCGCGTCGCCGACCTCTCTCTCGCGGAGGCCGGACGCCACCAGATCCGCCTCGCCGAGAACGAGATGCCCGGCCTGATGGCGTTGCGCGACGAGTTCGGCCCGGTGCAGCCGCTCGCGGGTGCCCGCATCGCCGGGTCGCTGCACATGACCGTGCAGACCGCGGTGCTGATCGAGACCCTGGTCGCACTCGGGGCCCAGGTGCGTTGGGCCAGCTGCAACATCTTCTCGACCCAGGACGAAGCGGCCGCCGCCGTCGCGGTCGGGCCCACCGGCTCCGTCGAGGCGCCGGCCGGCGTCCCGGTGTTCGCGTGGAAGGGCGAGAGCCTCGAGGAGTACTGGGCCTGCACCGACCGCATCTTCGACTGGAGCGCCGAGGGCTTCGACGGGCCGAACCTGATCCTCGACGACGGCGGCGACGCGACTCTGCTCGTGCACCGCGGCGTGGCCTTCGAAGCCGCGGGCGTCGTGCCCGATGCGACCGCCGAAGACCCGCACGAGTACCGCGTGGTCCTGGACACCCTGCGCGCGAGCCTCGATGCCGACCCCGAGCGCTGGACGCGTATCAGCCGCGAGCTGATCGGCGTGACGGAGGAGACGACGACCGGCGTGCACCGCCTGTACGAGCTTGCCGCGGCAGGCGAACTGCTCTTCCCCGGGATCAACGTCAACGACTCGGTCACCAAGTCGAAATTCGACAACAAGTACGGCATCCGCCACTCGCTGCCCGACGGTCTGAACCGGGCGACCGACGTGCTCATCGGCGGCAAGACCGCGTTCGTCGCCGGCTACGGCGATGTGGGCAAGGGTGCGGCGGAGGCGCTGCGCGGGCAGGGTGCGCGCGTCATCGTGGGCGAGATCGACCCGATCTGCGCACTGCAGGCCGCGATGGACGGCTTCCAGATCGCTCGCCTCGACACCGTCATCGGCGACGTCGACCTCGTCGTGACCGGCACCGGCAACAAGAACGTTGTCACGGTCGAGCACCTGCTCGGCCTCAAGCACCTCGCGATCGTCGCCAACGTCGGGCACTTCGACAACGAGATCGACATGGCGGGACTCGAGAGCCTCGCGGGGGCCGAATCGGTCGAGATCAAGCCGCAGGTGCACGAGTGGCGCCTGCCGACCGGACGCAGCGTCCTCGTTCTGAGCGAGGGGCGACTGATGAACCTGGGCAACGCCACCGGCCACCCGTCGTTCGTCATGAGCGCGTCGTTCACGAACCAGGTTCTCGCTCAGCTCGAGCTGTTCACGAACATCGACGCCTATCCGATCGGCGTGTACACGCTGCCGAAGGCACTGGACGAGAAGGTCGCGCGACTGCACCTCGGCGCCCTCGGCGTCGAGCTCACGCAGCTCACCCCCGACCAGGCCGCCTACATCGGCGTTCCGGTCGACGGTCCGTACAAGCTCGACCACTACCGGTACTGACCGGCACGCGAAGTGCGGCGCTCGGCCGCCCTCGCGCTCGCGATGCCGGCCGCTGCGCACAACACAGCGATCAGCGCGTCGGGAAACCGCGGGGTGCGCCGGATGCTGTCGCCGTGAGCGCGGCGACGCGCTGGCCTTCGAGCTGCAGCGCGCGCAGCTCGCGGTCGCGGCGCACCGCCACCACGCCGCGCAGGAACGTCTCGCCGTCGACGGCAGGCACAGGTGACACGTGCGCGGCCGTCTCCGCGGCCAGCGATGCCGCCAGGCGCATGCGGGCGGGCGGCTGCATCGCGTCGGCGTTCTGAACGAACTGCGCGATGCGTCGTGAGAGGCGATCGGGAAGACGCGCCACATCGGCGACCGCAGCCCAGGGGGTCAGGGCTGCGGGGACCGCCGCCGCGGGAGGGGGAAGCCGCGGGGTGCGGGTGCGCTCCGAGTAGGTCCCCGCCATCAGGTCGCCCAGTCGCTGGGCGCGCGGGGTGAAGGCGCCGACGAGGGCGGCGACCGCTCCCACGGTCAGCCAGATCTCGAACACGCCGACGAGGGCTCGGATGAACGCCTGGCGGAAGCCCGACGCACCGCCGTCCGTGCGGACGATGCGCCCGCCGACGGCGAGCTTCCCGAGACTGCGTCCTCGGGTCATCGTCTCGACCACGGTCGGGATCACCACCGTCACGGTGACCAGAACCGTGACCGTGAGGATCGGGAGAGCCACGACATCGAGGACGCTCTGGCCGATGAGCCACGAGGTCACCAGGGCGAACAGGACGAACACGATCAGACCCAGGATCACGTCGATCAGTGTTCCGAGAGCGCGGAGGAAGTAGCCGACCGGCTGCACGTCGAGGGCGACCGCCTCGCCGGTCAGGATCTCGTCCTGTTCGACGTCGATCACCCTGCGGGCAGCAGCGGGGGAGTGCGGAGCAGGCATGCGTACAGTTAACCAAATGGACCTCGACGCCCTCGCCGCCGCGCGACAGGAGGAGTGGGCGCGTCTGGATGAGCTCAGTCGCTCACGGCGACTCACCGGGTCAGAGGTCGACGAGCTCGTCACGCGCTACCGCGCGGCATCCGCCGATCTGGCCGACATCAAGACCTCCGCCGGCCGCACCGCGCACGGAGACCACGTCTCGACGATGCTCGCCCGCGCGCGTCTGCGCCTGACGGGTGCGCCCGAGAACGTGGCTCGGCAGATTCCGCGGTTCTTCGCGCTGCAGCTGCCCGCGGCGCTCTACCGGGTTCGGTGGACGACCCTCGTGATCGCGATCGTCTTCGTCGGGGTCGTCGCGCTCGTCGCGTTCTGGGTTTCGGGCGATCCTGCCCTGGTGGCTTCGCTCGGGCCGCGCGCGCAGCTCGAGTACTACGCCGAGAACAGCTTCACCGACTACTACAGCGAGAACCCCGCGGCGGTGTTCGCGGGCACCGTCTGGACGAACAACGCCTGGATCGCCGCTCAGTGCGTGCTCTTCGGCATCACCGGGGTGTGGCCGCTCATGGTCCTCGTGCAGAACGCCGTCGGCGTCGGCACGGCGGCCGCCGTCATGCTCGCCTTCGACCGCGGCGACGTGTTCCTGCTGTTCATCCTGCCGCACGGTCTTCTGGAGCTCACGTGCATCTTCGTGGCCGGCGCAGCAGGCCTGCACATCTTCTGGGCCTGGGTCGCGCCCGGTCGGCGCACGCGGGGTGAAGCACTGGCTTCGGCGGGCCGCTCGCTCGCGACGATCGCCGTGGGGCTGATCATCGCCCTCGCGGTCTCGGGCGCGATCGAAGGTTTCGTCACCGCCCAGCCGTGGCCGTGGCCGGTCAAGATCGGCATCGGAGCCTTCGCGCTCGCCGCCTTCGTGTTCTACATGGTCTTCGTCGGCGGTCGGGCATACCGCCGAGGCGAGACCGGCGACCTGACCGAGTACGAGGCGGGCACCCCGACGCTCGTCGCCGGCTGACTCCCACCCCCTCCACTCTTTTGGATCATTCAAAACAAGGGTAGGCTGGGGGCATGCCCTCACACCCACCGGCCGCTGACGCGGCGGCGGTGATCCGAGAGGCAGGGTTGCGCGTGACGGACTCACGGCGCGCCGTCGTGCACGCGCTCGACGCGTCTCCGCATGCGAGCGCCGACGACGTCTATCAGCGGGTCCTCCGAGACGTCCCTCAGACCAGCCTGCAGTCCGTGTACAACGCGCTCGCCGACTTCGTCGAAGCCGGGCTGGTGCGCCGGATCGAGCCGGCCGGCCGGCCGGGGCTGTTCGAACTGCGTGTGAGCGACAACCACCACCATCTCGTGTGCCGCTCGTGCGGCGCGGTCGAGGACGTCGACTGCGTCGTCGGCCACGCGCCGTGTCTGACACCGGCCGCCGGCAGCGACTTCGTGGTGGATGTCGCCGAAGTGACTTTCTGGGGACTGTGCGCCGCGTGCGCCGGCTCCCCACCCGCGTTGAGACCGCTCTGCCCATCCAGGAAGGACAATCATGACCACATCACGACGAGAGCCCCGCCGGAATCGGCGGCGAGACCGAGGTCGACCAGGCCGTCACCGTCACCGACGAGCCCGAGCAGCCCGATGGCTGCCCGGTCGTGCACACAGCGCATGCCGCACCCGACCGCCGGCTCGGCGAACCGGGTGTGGTGGCCGAACCAGCTGAACCTCAAGATCCTGGCGAAGAACCCGGCGGTGGCGAACCCGCTGGACGAGGACTTCGACTACCGCGCCGCGTTCGAATCACTCGACCTCGCCGCGGTCAAGAAGGACGTCGAGGCGGCGCTGACCACGTCGCAGGACTGGTGGCCGGCGGACTTCGGGCACTACGGGCCGCTCGCGATCCGCATGGCGTGGCACAGCGCCGGCACCTACCGCAGTCACCGACGGTCGCGGCGGCGGCGGCGCCGGCCAGCAGCGGTTCGCGCCGCTGAACAGCTGGCCCGACAACGTCAACCTCGACAAGGCACGCCGTCTGCTGTGGCCGGTGAAGAAGAAGTACGGTCAGTCGCTTTCGTGGGCCGACCTGATGATCCTCGCCGGCAACGTCGCGCTCGAGTCGATGGGCTTCAAGACCTTCGGCTTCGCCGGCGGGCGCCCCGACGTGTGGGAGCCGGACGACGACGTGTACTGGGGCGCCGAGACCGAGTGGATGGGCAGCGACCAGCGCTTCACGCGGTCCGAGCGCAAGCTTCGCGGCCCACTCGGCGCGACGCACATGGGTCTGATCTACGTCAACCCCGAGGGTCCCGAAGGCAACCCCGACCCGCTGCTGGCCGCGCACGACATCCGCGAGACCTTCGGGCGCATGGCGATGAACGACGAGGAGACCGTCGCGCTGATCGCCGGCGGCCACACGTTCGGCAAGACGCACGGCGCGGCGCCGGATTCGAACACCTCGGCGACAACCCCGAGGCCGCGGATCTCGCAGGAGCAGGGGCTCGGGTGGAGCAACATCGTACGGCACCGGCAAGGGCGATGACACCATCACCTCGGGCCTCGAAGTCACGTGGACCTACCACCCCACCCGCTGGGACAACGAGTTCTTCCACATCCTGTTCGCGTACGAGTGGGAGCTGTTCCAGAGCCCGGCCGGCGCCCACCAGTGGCGGCCGAAGAACGGCGCGGGCGCAGACATGGTGCCGCTGGCGCACGACGCGATCGGCCGCCGCGAGCCGCGGATGCTCACCACCGACCTGGCGCTGCGCTTCGACCCGATCTACGGTCCGATCTCGCAGCGGTTCGCCGATGACCCCGAGGCGTTCGCCGACGCGTTCGCGCGCGCCTGGTTCAAGCTGACGCACCGCGACATGGGGCCGATCGCAGCGCTATCTCGGCCCCGAGGTGCCCGACGAGGAGCTGATCTGGCAGGACCCGCGTGCCCGCGGTCGATCACGAGCTGATCGACGCCGCGGACGCCGCGGCGCTCAAGCAGCAGATCCTCGACTCGGGGCTGACGGTCGCCGAGCTGGTCTCGACGACGTGGGCTGCGGCATCCACCTTCCGCGGCAGCGACAAGCGCGGCGGCGTCAACGGCGCCCGCATCCGCCTCGCTCCGCAGAAGGACTGGGAGGTCGAACAATCCCGCCCAGCTGCAGAACGTCCTGCTCGGCGTCCTCGAGCAGCATCCAGGCTCGCCTTCAACGGACGCGCAGGCCGCCGGCAAGAAGGTGTCGCTGGCCGATCTGATCGTGCTGGCGGGCAACGCCGCCGTCGAGAAGGCGGCGCGGGATGCCGGGGTGGAGGTGGAGGTGCCGTTCCGCGCGGGTCGCACGGACGCGTCGTCCGAGCAGACCGACGTCGATTCGTTCCAGTACCTGGAGCCGGTGGCCGACGGCTTCCGCAACTACTACGGCCCGCTCGCGGAACTGCCGAGCCGAGTATCTGCTCATCGACAAGGCGAACCTGCTCACGCTCAGCGCCCGGAGATGACCGTCCTGGTCGGCGGCCTGCGCGCACTGGGGGCGAACTACGACGGCTCGGACTACGGCGTGTTCACCGACCGCCCGGCGTGCTGACGAACGACTTCTTCGTGAACCTGCTCGACCTGGGGACCACGTGGAAGCCGCTCGACCCGGGCGCGCACGCGTTCGCCGGCACGAAGGACGGCTCGGGCGAGAAGGTGGGTGTCGGCACACGCGCCGACCTGCTGTTCGGCTCCAACTCGGAACTCCGCGCGATCGCCGAGGTCTACGCGAGCGACGACGCGACCGATAAGTTCGTGCGCGACTTCGTCGCCGCGTGGGGCAAGGTCACCGAGCTGGATCGGTTCGACCTGAGCTGACGCCCGCGCATCGAGACAAGCGGCCCGCCCCGGGAGGGGCGGGCCGCTTGTCGTCGCGCGGCTACTTGACGCGTGCTTCGGCCTGCAGCGGCGGCGCGACCGTCGGTTCGAACAGCGCGCGGTGCAGGAGGCCGGCGAGCAGGCCGCCGACGATCGGGAAGACGATGAACACCCACAGCTGGGTGAGCGCGTCGACCGCCGCCGTAGATCGCGGTGGCGATCGAGCGCGCCGGGTTCACCGACGTGTTGTCGATCGGGATGATCGCGAGGTGGATGAAGCACCAGCGTCAGCCCGATCGCCAGCCCGGCGATGTTGCGAGCCGTGCGTGGACTGCGTGACGCCGAGGATCACGAGTGACGAACAGCGGCCGTGAAGAGCACCTCGACGATGATCGCGGCGCCGAGGCCGAAGCCGCCGGGCGAGAGCTCGTCGCCGAAGCCGTTGCTGGCGAAGCCGCCGTCCTGCGCGCTGGCCAGCCAGCCGTCCGGTCCGAACAGGCCGATCAGGACGACGAGCGTCGTCGCGACCAGCACCGCCGATGATCTGGGCGATGATGTACGGCGGCGACGTCCTTCCACGGGAAGCGGCCGGCCGCGGCGAGGCCGAGCGGTCACGGCCGGGTTGAAGTGGCCGCCCGAGATCGGACCCGAACGCGTAGACGCCGGCGATGACGGTGATGCCCGACCGCGAGCGAGACGCCGAGGAATCCGACGCCCTTGTTCGCGGCTTCCGTGCCTTCGCCGAATCCGGCGGCGAACAGCGCCGTGCTGACCACGCCGAGCACCAGCAGGAAGGTTCCGAACGCCTCGCGATGAGGGTCGCCGCGGTCGAGGGACCGGCCGGCACCTTGTCAGGGGTGTGGTCGAGCTCGGTCGGCCGACGCGCTTGTCGGCCGGATGCTCTGCGACGGAGCGTGGTCGAGTCGGTGGGCTCGACGGGCTTGTCTGGACGCGGGTCGCTCATGACTCGTTCCCTTCGGAGTCGGTGGATGGCGGATATCCGCCCGCCGAGAGCCTAGGGCATGTACAGCAACTTCTCAGGGAACGGATTCGGTGAGGCGTGGATGCCCGGTCATGCGGCGTCACGACGCACGGCCGGTTCAGAGCCGACCGGTCGCCTTGAGCTCGAGATATCGGTCGGCGATGCGCGGCGGCAGCGCTTCGGCCGAGTCGGTGACGGCCTCGGCTCCGGCGCGGCCGATCGCGGCGGCGACCCGTGCGGCGTCGCGGATGCCGCGCTCGGTGGCAGCCGCGCGGTACACGGCGGCGGCGTCCCTTCCGTCAGCGGGCACCTGCTCCGCGTCGGTCACGGTCCCCACCAGGACGTGCGCGCGGCGCGAGAGGGCGGGCAGAGATCCGAGGAACCCGCGCGCCGCTTCGGGCGCGTCCTGGGCGGTGAGCAGGACGACCAGCGACGGACGCGAGGTGAGGGCGCGCACCTGCGCGAACGCCGCGTCCCAGTCGGTGTCGATCAGCTGAGGCTCGACCGGTGCCATCGCATCCACGAGCGCGGGAAGCAGGGCGGGTCCGTCGACGCGGGTGACGCGGGCGCGGGTCACCCGGTCGAACATGAGCAGGTGCGTGTGGTCGCCGGCCCGGGTGGCCAGCGCCGCCAGGAGAAGCGCGGCCTCCATGGCGGCATCGAGTCGCACGCCGTCGCCCACGCGGGCGGCCGCGGTGCGGCCGGTGTCGATGACGATCACGACGTGGCGGTCCCGTTCCGGACGCCAGGTGCGGAGCATGGTCGTGCCCGCGCGGGCGGTGGCGCGCCAGTCGATCGAACGCACGTCGTCGCCGCGGACGTACTCGCGCAGACTGTCGAATTCGGTTCCCTGCCCGCGCACCTGCACACTCGTGTTGCCGTCGAGTTCACGCAGGCGCGCGAGGCGCGAAGGCAGATGCCGGCGCGCCGTGAACGGCGGCAGCACCCGCAGCGCTCCTCGCGCGACGATCTTCGCCTGACGGCCGGCCAGCCCCAGCGGCCCGTCCGAGCGCACGACGACGAACTCCGAGCTCAGTTCGCCACGGCGACGCGGGAGCAGCGGCACGATGATCCTCCGCCGCTCGCCCGGAGGCAGGTCGATCCGGGGGCGGTCGGCAGGCGCGCCGGCCGTGGGCTGCCACGCGTCGCGGACGCGCCCGCGCACCCGTCGCCCGCCGGCGTTCAGCAGCCACAGCTCCGTTTCGACGCGCTGGCCGAGCAGCGCCCGCCGGGGGATCCGGCGCTGCACCCGGAGCTGCCCGCGGATCGGCTGCGGCGGCGGCATCCGCGAACGCGGCGACGGCGCACACGATGATCCATCCCGCTGCGGCGACCCACGCGTCGACCCCGGCGACCGCGAGCAGCACGACGGGCACCGCGCCGACGGCGACGAGGAGGGGGAGGCGGCCGGTGATGAACATCCCTAGATCGGCACCCGGGTCTGCTGCAGGACCGAACCGAGGACGGCGTCGACCGAGACTCCCTCGAGCTCGGCGTCGGCGCGGAGGCGGATGCGGTGCCGCCACGTCGGGACCAGCATCGTCTGCACGTGGTCGGGCGTGATCGCGGGGTATCCGCCCAGCCACGCCCAGGCTTTGGCCGCGGCCAGGAGGGCGGTGGTCGCACGGGGACTCACGCCGAGCTGCACCGAGGGACTGCGCCGGGTCGCCTGGGCGAGGTCGACGACATAGCCGAGGACGTCGTCGGCGACGGTCACGGATGCTGCCGCCCGCTGCGCGGCGCGGATCTCGTCGGCGGTCACGACGGTCCGCAGCCCTGCGGCGGCGAGGTTGCGCGGGTCGAAACCCTCGGCGTGCCGCCGCAGCACGGCCAGCTCGGCGTCGCGCGGGGGGATGTCGACGATGAGCTTGAGCAGGAATCGGTCCAGCTGCGCTTCGGGCAGCGTGTAGGTGCCCTCCTGCTCGATCGGGTTCTGCGTCGCGGCAACCAGGAACGGGTCGGGGAGCGGTCGGGTGACTCCGTCGGTGGAGACCTGACGCTCCTCCATGGCCTCCAGCAGCGCGGACTGCGTCTTGGGCGGTGTGCGGTTGATCTCGTCGGCGAGCACGACGTTCGTGAAGACCGGACCGTCGCGGAATTCGAACTCGCCGGCGCGCGCGTCGTAGACCAGCGACCCCGACACGTCGCCGGGCATCAGATCGGGCGTGAACTGGATGCGCTTCGTGTCGAGCCCGAGCGCCGCGCTGAACGCACGCACGAGGAGCGTCTTGGCCACGCCCGGAACGCCCTCGAGCAGCACGTGGCCCCGCGCGAGCAGGGCGATCAGCAAGCCCGGTCACGGTGCCGTCCTGGCCGATCACGGCCTTTCCGACCTCGATCCGCACACGGTTCATCGCCTCGCGCAGTGCGGCGCCATCCGGCTCGGTAACGGGTTGCGCGGTCGGTGCGGCGGTCGGTGCCGCCTCGGGCGACGGGGACGGGGACGGGTTCGGGTCGGTCATCGGGTGTTCCTTTCGGGACGCTCGTCGTTCGGACGCACACTCGCGTGCACGGCCATGCTCCAGGGATCGCAGCCGCCGGTCCAGGTCGACCAGGTCGGCATCGGTGCGGGGCAGTTCATCGATCAGGATGCCGCGCACGACGCCGCGGTCGAATCCGGTGCGTGCGGCCGCGGCGTCCGCGATCTCGGGCGCGGATCGCGGCGGGCCCGAGACCCAGTGTCCGGCCGAGTCGGCTGAGGGTGCCGATGCGCAGCTGGTCGGCGGCGTGCACCGCGTCGCGCGCGTGGGCGTACAGGCGCGCGCGACCCTCGGTGGTCTCGGCCGCGCGAACCGTGACCGGCAGTCGTTCAGCCACCAGCGGTCCGAAACGGCGCCCGCGCCAGACGGCCGCGGCGACGCCGGCAGTCAGCAGCAGGACGATGACCGGGCTGACCCAGGGCGGGGTGAGTTCGCCGAGCGTCGGGTCGCCCGCGGCGAGATCGCTGTCGGTGATGCTCGGCATGTACCAGACGAGCGTGGGATGCCGACCGAGGAGGTTCACGGCGAGCGCTGCGTTGCCCGCCTCGGCGAGGTGCTCGTTCGTGAGAACGGCGCGTCCGTCGACGGCCGCGACCCGGCCGCCGGCGCGCTGCTGGATCAGGAGCCCGAACGCCCCGCCGGTGGGGTAGCAGGTCACGGTCTGTGCGCCGGGCTGATAGATCGCTCCGGGGCTGATCCCGCCCGACCGGGTGGCGTCGGCGACGTCGCAGCCGGGGTCGACGACCTCGCCCGGCCCGACTCCGTAGGCGGTCGATCCGGGCAGGAGCAGACGCAGGGTGCGTGAGCGAGGGTCGATCAGCACCACATCGGCGGCGGCATCCGTCACTTCCGTCAGCCCCTCATCGGAAAGATACGGCGCGTCGGCAAGGGCGAGGGTCGCCGCACCCGCGGCGAGCGCGGCCTCGGCGGCCGCCCGATCACGCGCGATGACGACCTCGACACCGTGCTCGCGCAGGATCTCCACGAGCGCGCGGGTTCCGAACGGACCGGCGGACTCGGGGTCGAGGACGTCGCGTTCGGTCCATTCGCGGGTGCCGGCCAGCAGCGAGCCCACGATTCCGACACCGACCAGGACCGCCGCGATCACGACCCATGCCGTGATGCGTCGGCGGCGGCTCGACGCCGCCGGCCGGTCCGCGATGCCCGGCTGCGAGATCACGGTCATCGGAGATCTCTCACGCGGTCGCCCCCGCCAGCTCGCTCAGCGCCGGGCGTGCAGAACCCACCCGATCGTCGACAGTCGCGATGACCCGGTACAGCTCTTCGGTGCCGGGTCGCCGGAGGTAGCGGACGTCGTCGAATGCGGCGGCGGCGGCTTCGAGAGCGTCGGCATGGGGCGGAAAGGCCCGGGCTGCCGCGCGCGCGAAGGCGTGCACCGTCGCGCCGGGCGGTGTGTCGACGGCGCCGCGCTCGATCAGACCTCGGGCGAGGGCGCGGAAGCGCAGCACGATCGCGGCGTCCCACTCGCTCTTCGCGGCGAGCGCCGCCGCATCCCGCCGCAACTCGGCCGCGCTGCGCTGCTCGTCTGCTCCGAACAGCTCAGCCGTCGCCGCTGGCGCGGCCGGTCGCGCGCGGCACGCCCCACACGAGGAATGCCGCGACGATCACGAGCACGATGACGACCGCCGCGACGATCGACACCCAGGGTCCCCAGTCGCCGCCGAGCTGAGTGGAGAACAGCGACGCGAAGAAGTCGCCGATCGCGCGGGCGATCCGGTCGAGCGCGGTGGGCTGCGGCGGCGTCATAGGCGGGGTCGGCGAGCTCGCGCTGCGCCCACTTGCGCGCTTCTTCGCCGTCCGGGGTGAGCGGCGGCACGGAGTCGGCGAACCGGATCATGGCGTCGGCTACGACCACGGCGACTCGGGATCGATCGCGTCGGCGGAACCACCCGGTGCCGCCCAGCGGGTCGGCGCCGGCGGCTGCTTCTCATCCGTGACCGGCGCGGCCGGCGGCGCTGCAGGGGGAGGGGGCGGCATTGCCGCCGTGGGCGGCGCAGATGGGTAGACCTGTGGCGGTGCCGGATACGCCGGCGGCGGGGAGGTCGGATGGCCCTGTGCAGGGTATGCCGGGTGAGCGGGGTATCCCTGCGGTCCAGCGGGGGCGTACCCGTGAGGGGCGTACCCCTGAGGGCCATGACCCGGTGCGCCGTAAACGGGCGCCCCGTACGGCGGGGGGTAGCCGGGGCCGGCCGGAGCCGGGTACGCGACGGGACGCGGGGCGACGACGCGACCGACGTTCTCCCGGTAGGGATCGGCAAGGCCGACGGCGCCTGACATCGCGGCGCTCGATGTAGGTCAGCAGGTCGATGTCCAGTCCCTCGCGCCGCATCCGGCAGTCGATGTAGATGATCGAGGTCGCGGTCGCCTGCACCACGACCGCGACGGACTGGATCAGCAGGGTCACCACCTGCGTCAAGACGACCGCCACGACGATGGCGATGATCGCACTCGGGTCGGGGTCGCCGGTCGGGCTGATGATCGTCGTCAGCCCAGTGGACAGGAACGAGAACGGGATGCTGACGACCTGCGCGATCGCACCGAAGACGAACGAGATGATCACGATCACCCCGAGCGCCGGCCAGAACCGCCCGCGGATGAGTGTCCAGGAGCGGGCGATCGCGCCGCGGATCGTCGCGTGCTCGAGGATGATGGCGGCGGGCGCGAGCAGGAGCTTCGTCGACAGCCACAGCGTGAGCGGGAGCGCTGACGAGCACGACCAGGACGGTCATGCCCACGGCGACGGGAAGTGCGGCGAACCCGACAGCGATGATCGCCGCCGCCACGACGGCGATCAGCACCAGCACGGCGAGGGTCAGCAGCAGGGAGTAGCCGACCAGACGCCACGCCACGGGCTTGACCCGCTGCCAGAGCGCACGCAGGGTCAGCTTCTCGGCCACGGCGGCATGCGCCACTTCGCTCACGACGACGCCCTGCACGATGACGCCCAGGGCTCCGGCCGCGAGTCCCAGCACGACCGCCGGCGATCGATGTCAGCGCGATCGAACCGGCCATGACCGCATCGAACTCTTCGGTTCCCGGACGCAGTGTGTCGAGTCGGGTGAAGGACGCGAGCGCGACGGCGCCGACGCCGAGCAGGACGATCAGGTACGCCGCGGTCTGAACGCACAGAGCGAACCCGAGCAGCACGCGCGGGTTCTGCCGGAGCGCGACGAACGAGCGGCCGAGAATGGTACCGAACGTGAGCGGCCGAAGCGGGATGATCCCGGGTCGGGACGCCGGCGTCCAGGCCGGATAGGCGGTCACGGGTGCCCCCTTCTCACGGTGTCGACGGAGCCCCTATCGTGTCATACCGCGCGCGCATCGCAGCGGTCGTTCAGTGCGTGTGCGGCCGACGTTCGGCCTGTCCACAGGCGTCTTCCACTACTCTGTGGGGAGCGCACGGGGACGCGCGATCAGCGCCGTGCCCCCGGCCGGACGCAAAGGACGTAACGCGCGAAATGACATCACGAATCCTGGTGGTCGACGACGACACCGCCCTCGCCGAGATGATCGGCATCGTGCTGCGCACCGAGGGATTCGACACCGTGTTCTGCGCCGACGGACTGAAGGCGGTCGACATCTGGCGCGACGAGCGTCCCGACCTCATCCTTCTGGACCTGATGCTGCCCGGCATGGACGGCATCGAGATCTGCAATCGCGTGCGCGCCGAGTCCGGTGTGCCGATCATCATGCTGACCGCCCGCACCGACACCGCCGACGTCGTCAAGGGTCTCGAATCCGGTGCCGACGACTACATCGTGAAGCCCTTCAACCCGAAGGAGCTCGTCGCCCGCATCCGCACGCGGTTGCGCCCCGCGTCGCAGCCGCTGAACGAGACGCTGCGCATCGGCGATCTGACGGTCGACGTCGCCGCACACGAGGTGCGTCGCGACGACGCGCCGATCGCGCTCACCCCGCTCGAGTTCGAGCTGCTCGTCGCGCTGGCCTCCAAGCCGCAGCAGGTGTTCTCGCGCGAGATGCTGCTCGAGCAGGTCTGGGGCTATCACTACAAGGCCGACACGCGGCTCGTCAACGTGCACGTGCAGCGCCTGCGCGCGAAGGTCGAGCTCGACCCCGACAACCCCAAGATCGTCACGACGGTGCGCGGCGTCGGCTACCGCGCCGGCGCCGTGGTGTGAGGCCCGGATGCCTCCCGCGAGAGCGGTCGCGGCATCCCGTCCACGTCTGACGGCGTGGCGTGACTGGCGCTCGTGGCCGGACAGCCTCGCGAACCTGTGGCGTCGTTCGCTGCGATTCCGCACGATCCTGGTCACGCTGGCGCTGACCGCCCTCGCGATCCTGGTGGCCTGCCTCTGGATGGCGCTCGCGATCCAGAACGACCTGTTCCAGGCCCGCAAGGACCAGGTGCTCGCCGACTCGCAGCGCGCGACGCAGGCGGCGCAGGCCACGCTGGATGCCGCGGCGGTGCAGGGCGACAGCATCCAGATCCAGAATCTGATGACGAGCGTGCGCAGACACGCTGGCCGAGCGCTCGTCGACCGACATGATCGCCGCGTTCCGCATCGATCGCACGCCGTCGCAGCTCGCTCCGCAGAACTTCACCACACCCGGCCTCACCGAGGACGTGATCTCGGACGGCATGCGGGACGCGGTGCAGTCCGAAGCCGAGCCAGCAGTGGTGGCAGTCGGTCTCGCTCCCGCTCGCGGACGGTCCCGTGCCGGGCATCGTCGTCGGCCAGCAGCTCATGGTGCCCGACGTCGGCGGCTACGAGCTGTACCTGGCCTACGACCTCGGCAGCGCATCGCAGACGCTGGGATTCGTCCAGACCACGCTGTGGATCGTCGGCATCTCGCTGATCCTCCTGATCGGCGCGATCTCGTGGTTCGTGCTGCGCTCGGTGACCATCCCGATCGGCGAGGCCGCCGACACGAGCGCCAAACTCGCCTCCGGAGAGCTCGGCGTGCGCCTCCCCGTGCGCGGCGAGGACGAGCTCGCGACCCTCGGGCGGTCGTTCAACGCGATGGCCGACAGCATCGAGTCGCAGATCAAGGAGCTCGCCGACCTGTCGCTCGTGCAGCAGCGGTTCGTCTCCGACGTCTCGCACGAGCTGCGCACGCCGCTGACCACGATCCGACTCGCCGCCGACATGATCAACGACCAGCGGGCCGAGTTCGATCCGTCGACGGCGCGAGCCGCCGAGCTGCTGAACGCTCAGGTGCAGCGGTTCGAGACGCTGCTGACCGACCTGCTCGAGATCAGCCGGTACGACGCCGGGTCGGTGCAGCTCGAACTCGAGCCGACGAGCCTCGCCCACCTCGCCGAAGACGTGATCGGCTCGATGCACCAGCTCGCCGAACAGCACGGCACCGACGTGCGCCTGGTCGCTCCCGGCGGCTACTCGCCGGTCGAGATGGACCCGCGCCGCGTGCGGCGGGTCGTGCGCAACCTGCTCGGCAACGCGATCGAGCACGGCGAGGGCCGGCCGATCGTGATCACGGTCGACAGCGATCAGCAGGCTGTCGCGCTCGGGGTGCGCGACTTCGGGCTCGGAATGACGACCCGAAGACGTCGAGCGCGTGTTCGACCGCTTCTGGCGCGCCGACCCGTCGCGCACCCGCACGATCGGCGGCACGGGCCTGGGTCTGTCGATCGCGCTCGGCGATGCGAAGCTGCACGGCGGCGAGCTCGCCGTCTGGTCCGACCTGGGTCGCGGGTCGAACTTCGTGCTCACCCTGCCTCGGCAGGGGGGTCGGCTCACCGCGCCGTCGCCGGTGCCGGTCGATCCGGGCGATGACTCGATCGCCGCGATCGACGACCTCGGTCTGACCCAGCCGATCGAGGTCCTCACGATCGATGCGGCCACCGGCATCGCAGCGCCGAGGTGCACCGTGATGCGGCACGCGCGGCGAGGAGCGCTCGCTGACGGGCGGCGCGGCATCCTGTCGGCGATCGTCGCGGTCGCGGCGCTCGTGCTCTCGGCGTGCGCGGGGCTGCCGGCCAGCGGCCCGGTCAATCCCGGCTTGTCGGCCGGGACGGATGCCGGATCCCCGGAGTTCTTGTTCCGACCCGACGAGCCGCAGCCCGGCGCGACGCCCGAGCAGATCGTCGAGGGCTTCATCCGCGCGGGGTCCGGCCCGGGTCCGGCGGCCAATTGGGAGGTCGCGCGGATGTTCCTGGCGCCCTCGATCCGCGAGACGTGGAAACCCGAGGCGAGCGTCACGATCGACCTGCCGGACGATCGCCAGCCCGTCTCGCCCACCGAGGGGGCCGTCGAGCTCTCGCTGGTCACGGTCGCGACGGTCGATGCCACCGGTGCGTACCAGCCCGATGCCG
This sequence comes from uncultured Actinomycetota bacterium, assembly GCA_963772395.1. Classification (GTDB taxonomy): domain Bacteria; phylum Actinomycetota; class Actinomycetes; order Actinomycetales; family Microbacteriaceae; genus Microbacterium. The sequence goes on from CAVYWV010000002.1 coordinate 229,743, forward strand.
GAGTCACCCAGCTCTCCTTCCGGCTCGCTCAGCAGGATGACGGGGAGTGGCGGATCACCGAAGCGCCCGATGGCGTGGTGATCGACCGCGACGTCTTCGCGAACGTGTTCCACCGCTATTCGCTCATGTACTTCGATCCGACGCTGGCAGTTCCTCGTGCCGGATGTGCGCTGGTTCCCGACGACGAACGCCGCGACGCGGATCGCGGGCGCACTCGTGAACGGATCGCCGAGCGGATGGCTGGCCGACTCCGTGCGTGAACTCGTTCCCCGAGAGCGTGTCGCTCGCGCGTCCGTCGGTGCCGCTGGAGTCGGGCATCGCGCAGGTGACCTTGAGCGCGGAGGCGCTGCTGGTGGAGTCGACCACGCTCGACCGCATGCAGACCCAGCTCGACGGCGAGCCTGGCGACCGCCGGGGTGTCGGGTGCCCAGATGTCGGTCGCCTCGACCCCGCTGACGGCCGAACCGGTCTCGACGCGTTCGACGCGGGTCACGGGTCCGCCCGCTCGTGCAGACCGAGGACGGCTTCGGGTTCCTTGCGGGTGACGAGCTGACACCGATCCCCGGCCTGTCCGAGACGATGGAACTGGTCGCACCGGCCGCGATCCAGGTCTCGCCCGACCGCGACTTCGCCGCGGTGCGACTGGTCGACGGCGGCGTCGCGCGCGTGCCGGCGGACGCTCCGGTCGCGGTGATCGACTCACGCGACGGTCTCGATCGACCCGGGCGCCGACCCGTTCGGCTACATCTGGAGCGTGCCGCGCGGTCAGCCGTCGGCGATCACCGCGTTCTCGATCACGGGACAGCAGTTCCCTGTCGCCGACGCGTGGCCCGGGGCCTCCGAGATCGTCGCGATGGCAGTCTCGCGCGACGGCACGCGGCTGGCGGCGCTCCTGGTCACCGGCGGGCGATCCGAGGTGTGGATCGCGGGGATCGTTCGTGGCACCGAAGCGGTGCCGGTGCGTCTCGGCGAGGCCGTGCCGCTTCGGTCCGCTGGTCGGCTCCGGCTCGGGGCTCGCCTGGCTCGACGACACGACGGTGGGGGTGCTGAGCACCGAGTCCGGCGGGCCGCTGTTCACCGAGCAGCTCGTCGGCGGGCCGGCAACGGCGACCGACGCGCCGCAAGGTGCGGCATCCGTCGCCGGCGCCACGTCGATCTGCGACGGTGCGACTGCGCACGGACGACGGCTCGCTCTACGTGAAGCGCGGCGCGAACTGGCAGCGGACGACGAGCGGCATCCTGATCCTGGCGACGCAGCAGGGATCGCCCCAGTAGGAAGCGGCGCAGGAGGCGTCGGCGCTCCTCCCCAGGTCGACCACAGCGTCGCCTGTGCCCAGATCCGCGGCCGGCTGTCCGACGTGGTCGGCGGCCGGCTCACCATGGAGCCATGGATGACGCGGCGTGGCTGGGCGCCGACCGTGCGGGCAGCCTTCGCCGAGGCCCTCGCGCTCGTGCTGCCGGTCACGTGCGCGGGATGCGATGAGCCCGACGTGGCCCTGTGCGAGCACGTGCGGTGACGAGCTGCGTCCGCGGGTGTCTCGAAGCGGGCGCAGCGTGCGGGTGTGGAGCGGACTCGCCTTCGAGCGGGTGCCGGCGCGGGTGGTGCGCGCGCTCAAGGAGGAGGGGCGGACGGGACTTGCGCGCGCCCTCGCGCCCGCTCTGCGCGCGGCCGTCGACGCGGCCGTGGATGCGGCATCCGCCGACCAGCCGGAGGTCGGCCGCATCGTGCTGGTGCCGATCCCGACCTCGCGCGCGGCCTTCCGTCGCCGCGGATACCGGGTGGTCGAGCTCGTCGCGCGCCGCGCCGGACTGCGCTGCGAACGACTGCTCGCCATCGCCCGCGTCGCGGCCGATCAGCGAGGGCTCGACCGTGGGGCGCGCCGTCGCAACGTCGCGAATTCGCTCCGTGCGCGAGATGCCGCAGGCCTTCGGATCGTCGTGATCGACGACGTCGTCACGACCGGTGCGACCCTCGAAGAAGCCGCCCGCGCGCTGCGGGCGGGCGGTGCGGAGGTGCATCGGAGCCGCGACGATCGCGCCACCGCGCGTCGGATCACCACCGGGCTGACTCATTGCGAAGTCATACCCGCCATCGCGTGACACCGGGTCATCACCGGACTAGCGTGGGGGGGACAAGGCGACTCAGGGTCCGCCCTTGGCCGGGTGGACCGGAACAAGGAGGTCAGGGATGGAAACCAGCATCGTCGGCGTGGGAGTGGGTATCACCGATCGCTTCCGCTCGGTCGTCGAAGACAAGGCCGTCCGCATAGAGCACCTTGCGCCACGCGCTCAGCGCGTGGACGTGAAGGTGACTCACCGCGCGTATCACAACGGTCGGATGGAAGACGACACGGTCGAGCTCACGCTCACCGGCAAGGGCCCGATCGTCCGCGCTGAGGCGACGGATGCCGACAAGTTCGCCGCCCTCGACATGGCGGTCGACAAGCTGTGCGAGCAGCTGCGGCGCGCGAAGGACAAGCGCGTCGATGCGCGCAACCACCCTCGCGGCGCCAAGTTCGAGAAGGAGAGCGGTGAGCTGTCGGGCATCGACCTGCAGCCCGCCTCGATCGATGTCATGCGCGCCGTCGCGACCGGCGAGATCCCGATCATCACGGGCAACGAGGACGAGGCGGACTACACGCCGGTCGTCATCCGCACGAAGGAGTTCGAACCCGAGTGGATGGCGGTCGAAGAGGCCGTCGACCGGATGGAGCTGGTCGGCCACGACTTCTTCCTCTTCATCGACGCCCGCACCGATCACCCCAGCGTCGTCTACCGCCGCAAGGGCTGGGACTACGGCGTGATCTCGCTGACGACGCAGACCGCGCCGTGGCGGTCGCGTAGCAGACCTGTCGCACGAACGAACGGGATGCCTCCCTCGAGGCATCCCGTCCGTTCTGCGTGGCGCGAGCTCAGCCGTCGAAGAAGTCGCCGAGCAGACTGCCGATCACGAGGCCGCCGAGGATGCCGCCCATACCGTCGCTCATGCCGCCGCGTCGCCCGCCGCCCTGGCCGCCCCAGCCCGGGTCCTGCGGCCGGGACGAGTCGATGTCGCGCTGCGCGAGCTGCAGCGCCTCGCTCGCGAGCGCACCGGAGCGACGGGCCAGACCCATCGCCTGCTCGCGGGTGTCCTCGTCGGCGGCCAGCGGCTCGGCGTCGATGCGGGTGCGCTCGGCCTCGGCGAGGCGGGTGCGCGCGTCCGCGCCGATCCAGCCGCGGTGGCCGGCGATGACGTTGCGGGCGACCGCGATCTGTCGGTCGGCGTCATCGAGCGCGTGCCGCACGTGGGCCACGGGCGGGATCGGGCGCGCGGCGCGCTCGCGCGCCACCGCGATCGCGGCATCCAGTCCGCTGTTGGCCTCGCGCAGCTGCGACAGCTCGGCGAACGGATCGGCCTTCGACGCGCGAGGCGGGCAGCGCCGCGAGTGCGTTCTCGAGTGCGGTGACCGCCGCGGTCACGGCGGGGACCTGCGGCGCCTGACGCGCGGCGACGAGGTCTCCGCGCGAGTCCGCGATGACGTCGGCCAGCGTCGACTCGGCGCGCAGCGCCTCGATCTCGAAGTCCTCGACGCCGTCGATGATCGCGCCGGCACGACGCACGGCCTCGGTCGCGGTCTCGAGCGCGAGATTGGCCTCCTCGCGGCGACCGACCTCACGACGGCGCGCCGACACATCCGCGCTGTGCGCGGCGAAGGTCAGCAGCTGCTCGGCCTCGTCGGCGCCCTCGGCGACCTGACGCAGGCGCCGATTCGCTGTAGCGCAGACCAGCCGCTCGAAGCGTGTCGCGGGCATGCGGCAGCCGTTCGTTGAGCGAGGCGGTGTCGGCCCGCACCTGCGCGAGGATCTCGGGCGCCCGACGCACGCGCTCGATGTCGTTCGCGAGCGCGGTCGTGCGGTCATCGAGCAGCTCGTCGGCCCACTCGCACAGCTGCGCGATGCGCGCGTTGCGGGTGCGCAGCTCTTCGGGGGTGTCGGGGATCTCGTCGTGGTTGAGCTGATTGAGGTGGAAGGCCTCGCCCAGATGCGTGCGCACGGCGCGTCAGCGCGTCGCGCAGATCCTTCGTCGCGTCCTCGCCCAGTTCGGCCACCGCGAAGTCCAGCTCATCGGTCGTCGTGCGGATGCGCTCGTCCACCGCGACGAGCGCGCTCCGCGCGCGCCGGGCGAGCTCGGCATCCTGCGCATCGAGCGCCGCCTGCTCTTCGCGTTTGCGTTTGCCCCACAATCCAGCCATAGCTCGATCCTAGGTTCGCGCGACGGGGCGGATGCCCGGGTTCGCGGCGGGCGGAGAACACATGCGGCGCGGATGCCGCGACCTCAGGAGTCGAACGAGCCCTTGTGCCGCGGCTTGCGGGGCGGGCGGTCATCGAAGGCGCGCTTGCCCGGGCCGCCGGTGTCGAGCCGGATCTCGATGAGCTTGCCCGAGATGCGGGTGTCGGAGAGCCGGTCGAGGGTCTCGCGCGGCAGATCCGCCGGCAGCTCGACGAGCGAGAAGTCGGGGCGGATCTGGATCGCACCGAAGTCGCCGCGGCTGAGGCCGCCCTCGTTCGCGAGGGCGCCGACGATCTGCCGAGGCTCGACGCGGTGGCGCTTGCCGACGGCGATCCGGTAGGTCGCCATGCGACTGTTGCTCGGGCGCTGGCGGCGCTCGGGGCGCGCTCGTCCGCGGTCGAAGCGGCCGGGACGGTCGCCACGGTCGGCGCGGTCTTCGAAGCCGCGCCGCTGCTGCTCGGGCTCGGGCTCGAGCAGCAGCGGGGACTCGCCCTGGGCGACGACGGCCAGCGCAGCGGCGACGTCGACCTCGGGCACGTCATGGTTGCGCACGTAGTGGGCGATCACGTCGCGGAAGCCGTCGATGCGCTCGGTCTGCGCCGAGGGCGGCGGTGATCCGGTCGTCGAAGCGTGCGAGCCGGGTGACGTTGACGTCGTCGGCGGTCGGCAGCTGCATCTGGGTCAGCGGCTGCCGTGTGGCGCGCTCGATCGCGTTCACGAGCCCGCGCTCGCGCGGAGTGACGAAGCTGATCGCCTCACCCGAGCGTCCCGCGCGGCCCGTGCGGCCGATCCGGTGCACGTACGACTCGGTGTCGGTCGAGATGTCGAAGTTCACCACGTGCGAGATGCGCTCGACATCGAGGCCGCGAGCGGCGACGTCGGTGGCGACGAGGATGTCGAGCTTGCCCGACTTGAGCTGGTTGACGGTCTTCTCGCGCACGCGGCTGGGCGACATCGCCGTTGATCGCCGCCGCGGAGTACCCGCGTGCGCGCAGCTTCTCGGCGATCTCCTCGGTCGCGCTCTTGGTGCGCGCGAAGACGATCATGCCCTCGAAGTTCTCCGACTTCGAGGATGCGCGTGAGGGCGTCGATCTTCTGCTGGTACGACACGATCAGGTAGCGCTGGGTGGTCGTGGCCGAGGTGGTCGTCTTCGTCTTGACCGTGATCTCTTCGGGGTCGTGCAGGTACTGCTGCGACATGCGTCGGATCGCTGCCGGCATCGTCGCCGAGAAGAGGGCGACCTGCTTGGTGGCGGGGGTGTCGGCGAGGATGGTCTCGACGTCTTCGGCGAAACCCATCTTCAGCATCTCGTCGGCTTCGTCGAGCACGAGGTACTTCAGCTCCGACAGGTCGAGCGTGCCCTTGTCGAGGTGATCCATGATGCGCCCGGGCGTTCCGACGATGACGTGCACGCCGCGTCGCAGCGCCGAGAGCTGCACCCCGTAGCCCTGACCGCCGTACACGGGCAGCACGTGCACGCCCTTCACGTGCGACGGCGTACTTCTCGAAGGCCTCGCACACCTGCAGCGCGAGCTCGCGCGTCGGTGCCAGGACGAGCGCCTGCGGGGTCTTCTGCGAGACGTCGAGACGGTCGAGGATCGGCAGCGCGAACGCCGCCGTCTTGCCGGTTCCGGTCTGGGCGAGCCCGACGACATCGCGCCCTGCGAGCAGCGAGGGAATCGTCGCCGCCTGGATCGCGGACGGGGTCTCGTACCCGACATCGCTCAGTGCCTTGAGCACCGCGTCGCCCAGTCCGAGGTCGGCGAACGTCATCGCGGGGGGCTCTGCGGGAGCCTCGGCCTCGACGGGAGCATCAGCGGAAGTCACGCTTCAGGTTAGTGCGCGCGCTTGTGAGGCGACAGGATGCCGCGCGTTCAGGCGGCGGGCGCCTTGGCCGGGCGACCGCGCTTGGGCCGCTCGGTGGCCAGCCCCAGAGCCATTGCGTGCTCAGGCTGCGCGCCGAGCCGTCGCTCGGTGCGGTCGAGCCAGCGCAGCTCGGCCTCGGCGTGGGCGATCATCGCATCGGCGACCACCGCGCGGGCCAGCGCCTCCGGCCCGGTCTCGGCGATCGATCGAGGACGCCGGGTGAGGGACTCGAGGTTCGCCCGCGATTCGGCGCGCTGCGCGCGGATCAGCGCGGCGACGTCGACGCCGGGCAGTGTCGCTGCGACGGCGAGCTTGATGGCGAGTTCGTCCCGGGTGCCCTGAGCACGCGAGACGGGTGAGCGCAGCCACGTCGGCGACCTCGAGGGAACCGGCATCCGTGATCTCGTAGTAGACGTGTCCCTGCTCGTCGGTCGCGCCCTTCGCGACGAGCCCGTCGCGCTCGAGACGGTCGAGCGTGTTGTAGATCTGACCGACGTTGAGCGGCCAGGTCGACCCGGTGCGGCGATCGAACTCCGCGCGCAGCTGGTACCCGTAGCAGGGCCCCTGATCGAGGATCGCCAGCAGGCTCTGTCGCACCGTCATGTCGGTCTCCCGTCGTCCGGATGCATACCGGGTATGCAGTTGCCGAGTATAGGCACGTCGATGCGGACGTCGGGGGATGCCGCCTCCCGCGTGTCGGCCCGTCGCTCACCCAGCGCACTCCAAGGTCACAGGCGGATAACATGGCCGTGTATGCCTGTGCGCTCGGCGCCGGGCGGCATCGGCGCCGGATGGCGCCGCACCTGACAGATGGAGATGCTTCGTGGCCAACGCGCTCGAGAAACTGCTTCGCGCCGGAGAGGGACGAATCCTCCGACGGCTCCAGCAGGTCGTGAAGGCGGTCAACGCCCTCGAAGAGGACTACGCGCACCTCACCGACGAAGAGCTGCGCGGCGAGACCGCCGAGCTGCGCGCGCGCCTCGAGGCCGGCGAGACGCTCGACCAGCTGATGCCCGAAGCGTTCGCCGCCGTCCGCGAGGCCGCGGGCCGCACGCTCGGCCAGCGCCCCTACGACGTCCAGATCATGGGCGGCGCCGCGCTGCATCTCGGCAACATCGCCGAGATGAAGACCGGTGAGGGCAAGACGCTGACCGCTGTGTTCGCGGCGTACCTGAACGCGATCGCCGGCAAGGGTGTGCACGTCATCACGGTGAACGACTACCTCGCGTCGTACCAGTCGGAGCTGATGGGCCGCATCTACCGAGCGCTCGGCATGACGACCGGCACGATCGTCGCGGGCCAGACCCCCGACATCCGCCGCCAGCAGTACGACGCCGACATCACCTACGGCACCAACAACGAGTTCGGCTTCGACTACCTGCGCGACAACATGGCCTGGCGCAAGGAGGACCTCGTCCAGCGCGGTCACTTCTACGCGATCGTCGACGAGGTCGACTCGATCCTCATCGACGAGGCGCGCACGCCGCTCATCATCTCGGGTCCGTCCTCGGGCGAGGCGAACCGCTGGTTCGTCGAGTTCGCGAAGATCGCCAAGACCCTCGAGGCCGGCGTGGACTACGAGGTCGACGAGAAGAAGCGCACGATCGGCGTGCTCGAGCCCGGCATCGAGAAGGTCGAGGACTACCTCGGCATCGACAACCTGTACGAGTCGGCGAACACCCCGCTCATCTCGTTCCTGAACAACTCGATCAAGGCGCTCGCGCTGTTCAAGCGCGACGCGGACTACGTCGTCATGAACGACGAGGTCATGATCGTCGACGAGCACACCGGCCGCATCCTGGTCGGTCGCCGCTACAACGAGGGCATCCACCAGGCCATCGAGGCGAAGGAGGCGGTCCCGGTCAAGGCCGAGAACCAGACCCTGGCCACGGTGACGCTGCAGAACTACTTCCGCCTGTACGACAAGCTCTCGGGCATGACCGGAACCGCCGAGACCGAGGCGGCCGAGTTCATGTCGACCTACCAGCTCGGCGTCGTGCCGATCCCCACGAACAAGCCGATGATCCGCAAGGACCAGTCCGACCTCGTCTACAAGAACGAGCAGGCCAAGTTCGATCAGGTCGTCGAAGACATCGTCAAGCGCCACGCGTCCGGTCAGCCGGTGCTGGTCGGCACGGTGAGCGTCGAGAAGAGCGAGTACCTGTCGCGCCTCCTGGCGAAGAAGGGCATCAAGCACGAGGTCCTCAACGCCAAGAACCACGCGCGCGAGGCCGAGATCGTCGCCCGCGCGGGTCGGCTACGGCGCCGTCACGGTCGCCACGAACATGGCCGGCCGAGGCACCGACATCATGCTCGGCGGAAACGCCGAGTTCCTCGCCGTGCAGGAGATGAAGGCCAAGGGCTCGACCCGGTCGAGACGCCGGACGAGTACGAGGCCGAGTGGGATGCCGTCTACCAGGGCACCCGCGACACCGTGGCGGTCGAGGCCACCAAGGTCGTCGAGGCGGGCGGCCTCTACGTGCTCGGCACCGAGCGCCACGAATCGCGCCGGATCGACAACCAGCTGCGCGGACGCTCCGGTCGCCAGGGAGACCCCGGCGAGAGCCGTTTCTACCTGTCGCTCACCGACGACCTCATGCGGCTCTTCCAGTCCGGTGCGGCCGAGGCGATCCTGGCGCGCACGAACTTCCCCGACGACGTCGCGATCGAATCGACCATGGTCAGCCGTGCGATCAAGAGCGCGCAGTCTCAGGTCGAGGGGCGCAACGCCGAGATCCGCAAGAACGTCCTCAAGTACGACGACGTCCTGAACCGGCAGCGCGAGGCGATCTACTCCGACCGCCGCCACATGCTCCACGGCGATGACATCGCCGATCGTGTGCAGCACTTCATCGAGGACGCGATCAACGCCGTCATCGACGACCACACCGGCTCCGGTCACACCGAGAGCTGGGACTTCGACGCGCTGTGGACCGAGCTGAAGACCCTGTACCCGGTCGGCGTCACGATCGACGAGGTCGTCGCCGAAGCCGGCACGAGAGGTCGGATCACGGCCGAGGGCCTCAAGCGCGAGATCCTCTCCGACGCGATCATCGCGTACAGCAACCGCGAAGAGACGCTCGGTGCCCCGGCGACGCGCGAACTCGAGCGCCGCGTCGTGCTGCAGGTGCTCGACCGCCGCTGGCGCGACCACCTCTACGAGATGGACTACCTGAAGGACGGCATCGGCCTGCGTGCGATGGCGCAGCGCGACCCGCTGATCGAGTATCAGCGCGAGGGCTACCAGATGTTCCAGTCGATGATGGGCCAGATCAAGGAGGAGTCGGTCGGCTACCTCTACAACCTCGAGGTCGAAGTCCGTCGTCCCGCCGAGGGCGAGGGTGACCTGACCGCCGAGGTCGAGGCCAAGGGCCTGGGCGCGACGCCGGTCGAGGGCCAGCGACTGCAGTACTCCGCTGCGAACGACGCCGGCGAGGTCGAGGTGCGCAACGATCGCGGTCAGGTGCAGCAGGCGGCGACCAGCCGGCTGCGTCAGGCTGCGGCATCCACCGCCCCCGCTGCCGCCCCGGCGGCCGAGGCCCCGCGTGGAGCGTTCGGCCAGCGGACGGATGTGGCCGAACCGGCCGCCGCGCCGCAGAATCGCGCGCAGCGCCGCGCCGCCGACAAGAAGAAGTAGCGCGTCAGCGCGTTCCCCAGTCGTAGGACTGCTTGCGCAGCCCGAGGTACACGAACGTCTCCGACGAGATGACCCCGGGCAGTGAGCGGATCCGGCTGTTGAGCAGTTCGACGAGGTCATCGTCGGATTCGCAGACCACCTCGGCGAGGATGTCGAAGCTGCCGGCGGTGAGCACCAGGTAGTCGACCGCGGAGATCTTCTCCAGCTCCGCGGCGACCTCGCGCGTGTCACCTGAGACGCGCAGACCGATCATCGCCTGGCGGTGGAAGCCGAGCTGCATGGGGTCGGTCACCGCGACCACCTGCATGGCGCCGCTCTCGGTGAGCCGCTGAACGCGCTGACGCACCGCCGCTTCGCTCAGGCCGACGGCGCGGCCGATCTCGGCATACGAGCGACGGCCGTCCTCCTGCAGCTGTTCGATGATCCTCTTGGAGAGTCCGTCGATGGCACCGGGCTGGGGCATCTGAGCATCCTCGCACCCGCGCGGGTCTGCGACAACTCCGCCCTGCGGATACCGCAGAATCCGCCGTCGCACCATACCGATTCATGTGAAAGTTTTGTTTCGATGTGCGGATTCCGTCGTGTATTGCGGTGGCGATCTGGCAGGATCAGTTCACCCGCCGTCGCGTGAGCGATGTTCCCGCATCCCTTGAGGAGTGCTCCATGCCCCGTGGACCCCTGCCCGAAGACCCCGCCGTCCGTGCCCTCATCGCCCGGGCGCGTGCCGCCCAGCTGAGCCGCCGAGGCCTGATCGGCGGGGCGGGTGCGCTTTCGCTCGCTGCATTCCTGGCCGCCTGCTCCGGGCGTGTCGGCGGATCCGGGCCCGCCGCGTCCGCGAGCGCCGGGGAGGATCTTTCCGCGTCGGAGAAGACGCTCACCTGGGCGAACTGGTCGTTCTACCTCGACGAGGACGACGACGGCAACCACCCCACGCTCGAGGCATTCATGGAGCAGGCCGGCCTCACGGTCGACTACGACGTCTCGATCGACGACAACAACACGTACTTCGCCAAGGTGCGCGACCAGCTCGCGCTCGGCCAGGACATCGGGGCCGATGCCGTCTGCCTCACCGACTGGATGGCGTCGATCTGGATCGCGTCCGGCTACACGCAGGCGTTCGACCAGGCGAACATGCCCAACGCCGTTGCGAACCTCACCCCCAGCCTGAAGAATCCGGATTTCGACCCGGGCCGCGCGAACTCCCTGCCGTGGCAGTCGGGTTTCGCCGGAATCGCCTGGAACAAGGAGAAGCTTCCGCAGGGGCTGCAGAGCATCGACGACCTCTGGGCTCCCGACCTGCAGGGTCGCGTGGGCGTGCTGAGCGAGATGCGCGACACGATGGGGCTCCTCATGCTCAGCCAGGGTGTCGACATCTCAGGTTCCAGCTGGGGCGACACGGAATTCCAGAATGCTCTGGACGTGTTCGCGGAGCAGGTCTCGAACGGTCAGATCCGCAACATCAAGGGCAACTCTTACGCCGACGACCTCAAGAACGAGGACACACTCGCGGCGATCGTCTGGTCGGGCGACATCACCGCGATCAACGCCGAGGTCGGCGACAAGTTCGGCTTCGCCCTGCCGGACTCGGGGGGCACGCTGTGGAGCGACAACTTCATGATCCCGATCGGCTCGCAGCAGAAGGGCAACGTCGAGAAGCTCATCGACTACTACTACGACCCGGTCGTGGCCGCCGAGGTCGCCGCCTGGGTGAACTACATCACACCCGTCGCGGGTGCCCAGGAGGCCATGGCCGAGATCGACCCCGATCAGGTCGAGAACCAGCTCATCTTCCCGAACGCGGAGACGCTGGCCCAGGCTCACATCTTCCGCACCCTCACGAATGAGGAGCAGCAGAAGTACAACTCCGAGTTCGAGGCCGTCGGCCTCGGCGCCTGAGCATGGCAGCGGGAGAATTCGCCGAGTCCGGCGCAGATCTGCAGCTCGAAGGGATCCGCAAGACCTTCCCCGGGTTCACCGCGATCGAGGAGCTCGACCTGCTGATCCCCGCGGGGTCGTTCTTCGCCCTGCTCGGTCCTTCGGGCTGCGGCAAGACGACCACACTGCGTCTGGTCGCCGGGCTCGAGGACCCGACCGCGGGCCGCATCCTCATCGGAGGGCAGGATGTGACCGCGGTCAAGCCGCACAAGCGGCCGGTGAACACGGTGTTCCAGAGCTACGCGCTGTTCCCGCACATGACCGTGATCGAGAACGTCGCGTTCGGACTGCGGCGTCGCCGCGTGGCGGATGCCGTCGCCAAGGCGCACGAGGCGCTCCGCCTGGTCGAACTCGACCACGTCGCGACGCGTCGACCCAGTCAGCTCTCGGGCGGCCAGCAGCAGCGCGTGGCGCTTGCTCGGGCGATCGTGAACCGCCCGGCGCTCCTCCTGCTGGATGAGCCGCTCGGCGCGCTCGACCTCAAGCTGCGCCGCCAGATGCAGCTCGAGCTCAAGTCGATCCAGGCCGAGGTCGGCCTGACCTTCCTGCACGTGACGCACGACCAGGAGGAGGCCATGACGATGGCCGACACGGTGGCGGTCATGAACCACGGGCGCATCGAGCAGCTCGGGTCGCCGCAAGAGCTCTACGAGCTGCCGCGCACCGGATTCGTCGCGAGCTTCCTCGGGCCAGTCGAATCTCTTCCCCGCCGAGGTCGAGTCGACCTCGGGCGGCCTGATCACGGCGCGGACCGCCGGTGGCGTCATAGCCATGCCTCAGGAGCGCGCGGTCGTCTCCTCGGGAGCGATCACCGTCGGGGTGCGACCCGAGAAGCTGCGGCTCCTGAGCGACGAGCCCGCCCGCGACGGGCTCGAGAACGTGCTCGGCCCCGGGCGGATCGTGGACGTGTCCTTCGCCGGCGCGAGCACGCAGTACATCCTCGAGCTCCCCGGCTTGGGCGAAGTGACGGTCTTCGAGCAGAACATGGTGTTCGGCTCGGTGTTCACCGCGGGCTCGGAGGTGTGGGTCGCCTGGCGACGCGAGCACACCTTCGGGCTGGATGCCACGGCACGCGTCGAGGCCGCAGAGGTGGCGCGAGGCGATGAGCCCGACGACAGTGCCGATGGAGAGGCCGCCTGAGTGGCCATCTCGGCGCTCGTTCCGGCGGGCACGCAGGCTGCGCGGGAGCCCGAGAAGCGGCGCGGTGGACTGATCGCGCTCGCCCTTCTGGTGCCGGGTCTCGCGTATCTGGCGCTGTTCTTCCTGGTGCCGTTCGTCTCGCTGCTGATCACGTCGTTCGGAATCAACGACACCGCGACCTACGGCGGCTACTACTACGCGTTCTCCTGGCAGAACTACGTCGACGTGATCGCCGCGTACTGGCCGCAGTTCCTGCGCTCGTTCTGGTACGCCCTGCTCGCGACGGTGTTCGCCCTGCTGATCAGCTACCCGATCGCGTACTTCATCGGCGTGACGATCCGTGAGCGCAAGCTCTTGCGCAATCTGCTGCTCGTGCTCGTGATCGCCCCGTTCTTCATCTCGTTCCTGCTGCGCACGCTGGCCTGGAAGCAGATCCTCTCGGACGAGGGTCCGGTGGTCGGCATCCTGCAGGTCGTCGGTCTGATGGGACCCCAGGACCACATCACCGGGACACCGTTCGCTGTCGTCTTCGGTCTCACGTACAACTTCATCCCGTTCATGACACTCCCGCTGTTCGCCTCGCTCGACCGGCTCGACAAGCGACTGATCGAGGCGGGCAACGATCTGTACGCCAGCAATGCCGCCACGTTCTGGAAGGTGACCTTTCCCCTCTCGCTGCCCGGCGTGATCTCCGGCACGCTGCTGACCTTCATCCCGGCCGCAGGAGACTATGTGAACGCCAGCCAATCGTTCCTCGGCGGGCCGGGGACGGCGATGATCGGAAACGTCATCCAGTCGAAGTTCCTCATCACGGTCAACTACCCGCAGGCGGCCGCGCTGTCGATCCTGCTGATGGCGGTCATCGTCGTGTTCGTCGGCTTCTACGTGCGACGCGCGGGAACGGACGACCTGCTGTGACCGCCGTGCTGACCCCCGACGCCCCGCGATCCACCGCGCTGCCGCGACCTGTGCCCCCGGCATCCCGACGCCGCACGCCGGTCGGCTCGTGGCTGCTGCCGACCTACGTGACGATCGCGTTCCTGATCCTGCTGATCCCGATCGTCTACACCTTCGCGTTCTCGTTCAACGCCGCCAACCGGTCGAACATCTCCTGGAACGGCTTCACGCTCCAGAACTGGCTCACCGTGTGCGCGCAGCCCGACGTGTGCGTGGCGTTCGGCAACAGCCTGCTCGTCGGCGCCGTCGCGACGCTCATCGCCACGACGCTCGGCACGATGATCGCACTCGCTCTGGTGCGCTACCGCTTCCGTGCGCGCAGTTCCATCAGTCTGCTGCTGTTCCTCCCGATGGCGACGCCCGAGGTCGTGATCGGCGCCGGTCTCGCGTCGCAGTTCCTCACGATCGGCGTCGCCAAGGGTCTGGGCACGATCATCATCGCCCACACGATGTTCTGCCTGAGCTTCGTCGTGGTCACCGTGCGGGCGCGGGTGCTCTCGCTCGATCCCGCCCTCGAGGAGGCCGGACGCGACCTCTACGGGTCACCGCGCGCGGTGTTCTGGCGCATCACGTTCCCGCTCCTGCTGCCGGGGATCGTCGCTGCGGCGCTGCTGTCGTTCAGCCTCAGCTTCGACGACTTCATCATCACGTACTTCACCTCGGGCACCGTGCAGACCTTCCCGGTCTACATCTACGTGGCGGCCCAGCGCGGCATCCCACCTCAGGCGAACGTCATCGCATCCGCCGTCTTCCTGATCGCGATCGCGGCGACGCTGATCTTCCAGATCGTCTCCGCGCGACGCGGGAGTCGTCCGCGACGCTGACGCCCGCGCGCGGCCCAGGCCAGCGCGTGTCGATTGGCCGCGTCGGGTGCGGACTATCCTGAACCGATGAGCCCCCTTCGCACCCTCGATCAGTCGAGCAAGCTCAAGGACGTCCTCTACGAGATCCGCGGCCAGGCGCTGGTCGAGGCCGACCGGCTCGAGAACGACGGCCACACCATCCTCAAGCTCAACACCGGCAACCCCGCGGTGTTCGGGTTCGACGCACCGTTCCAGATCGTGCGCGACATGATCGAGGCGGTGCCGCACGCCCACGGCTACAGCGACAGTCGCGGCATCATCTCGGCGCGCCGCGCGGTCGTGTACCGCTACGAGCAGGATCCGACCTTCCCCCCGTTCGGCCCCGATGACGTGTACCTCGGCAACGGCGTCTCCGAGCTCATCACGATGGTCATGCAGGCGCTGCTCGACGAGGGCGACGAGGTGCTGATCCCGGCCCCCGATTACCCGCTGTGGACGGCCATGACCAGTCTGGGCGGCGGCACACCCGTGCACTACCTGGCCGACGAGCAGAACGGGTGGCAGCCCGACCTCGAAGACATCCGCGCCAAGGTGACGCCGCGCACCAAGGCGATCGTCGTCATCAACCCGAACAACCCGACGGGCGCGGTCTACTCCCGCGAGGTCCTCGAGGGCATCGCCGACATCGCGCGCGAGAACTCGCTGCTGGTGCTCTCGGACGAGATCTACGACCGCATCCTGTTCGACGACGCCGTGCACATCCCGATGGCGTCCGTCGCGCCCGACCTGCTCGTGCTCACCTTCAACGGGCTGTCGAAGACCTATCGAGTGGCCGGCTACCGGTCGGGGTGGCTCGTCATCACCGGCCCGAAGAGTCACGCCCGGGGCTTCATCGAGGGCATCACCCTGCTCGCCTCGACCCGTCTGTGTCCCAACGTCCCTGCCCAGCACGCCGTGCAGGCGGCGCTGTCCGGCGTGCAGTCGATCGACGCGCTGATCGGGCCGTCGGGACGCCTGCACGAGCAGCGGGATGCGGCCTGGGAGAGCCTCGAGGCGATTCCCGGTGTCAGCTGCGTCAAGCCGCAGGGAGCGCTGTACGCGTTCCCGCGGTTCGATCCCGACGTGCACGAGATCCGCGACGATGCAAAGTTCGTCTACGACTTCCTCGTCGCCGAGCACGTTCTGCTGGTGCAGGGGACCGGCTTCAACTGGCCGACACCCGACCACGTGCGCATCGTCACGCTGCCCGAGGCGCGAGTGCTGACCGAGGCGATCGAGCGGCTCGGCAACTTCCTGTCGTCGTACCGCCAATAGCGACCGTCGTCAACCCCGTTCCGGGCGCGAAGGCGCGGACGTATCGTGGCGCCATGTCCATCGAACTGAATCAACCCGCTCTCCGTCATGCGCGTGCGCTGGTCCGCGAGGGAAAGGTCGTCAGAGACGAGCCCGGTGACTGGTCCGAGGCGCAGCCGACCCCGGACGAGGAGAACTCGTACATCGAACGCGACGGCTGGACCGAGTACGCGCACTGGCACATGGGCGTCGACAAGAGCGCGAACCGGGAGACCAAAGACGCCTATTCGTTTCCCTTCGGAGACTTCCGGAAGGTGCACCGTTCGGGTGTGATCGCGGGTGAGAGCCGGGCCGGCCAGTTCGGCCACGACGAGATCCGCGACGCGCTGAAGAAGCTGCTGCAGCTGATCGACGACGAGTGATCGCGCCGAGCGACGAGGGATGACGAGCGAACCGACCACGACGCTGGGGACGGTTCGCCGCCGGTCAGAGGATCGCGAGCGAGGTTGCCCGCCAGCGGCCGTCCAAGCCCTCGAGGCGGAGGGCGACCGAGCGCGCACGCGCGGCGCCCTGGACGACCACGACGGCTTCGACGACACTGTCGGCGGGCGAGGAGTGATGAACCGACAGCAGCGAGTACACCGGCCGGATCGCCGGCACACCTCGAGCGCTGCGGGCGCGGGCGGCGAGGTTCGCGCGTGTGACGAGCTTGCGGTAGGCGTCCTCGGTGAGCCAGCGGGCGAGCTGATCGACCTCACGGACCCCCGCGAAGACCTCCAGCACCCCGCGCGTGATGTTGCGCAGGAACGGCTCCGGATCGGGGAGGTCTGCGGACGGTGTGCGCTGCGGTGCGAAGAACTCCGACAGGGCGAGCGCGCCGGCCGGAGCAGCGAAGGTACGAGGGGTGCGCGAAGGCGTCGTTGCCATGGGAGCCAATCTCGACGGGGGGATGTCCGGGAAAAGTACAGCACACGGCAAGTTCACAGAAAAGGCCGGAAGCCGACCTGTGGAGAACTTCTCATCGATCCGTGATCATCTGCCCTACGCTCGCTGAGTGCGCTGGGAGAACTTCTTCGACGACCTCGAGGGACAGCTCGCGGCGGAGTGGGAGGCCGAGCGCGCCGCCCTCGACACCGAGGCCGAGCGCCTGCGGCTGTCACGGGTCGCGCTGCGCGAACGGCTGACCATGCTGATCGACCGAGAGCGCGACAGCGCTCCACCCTCATTCGAAGTCGCCGACGGCACGGTCCTGTCGGCAGAGGTGACCGGGGTCGGCGCAGACTGGGTCGCGCTCGACGGCGGTCGCGCC
This sequence comes from uncultured Actinomycetota bacterium, assembly GCA_963772395.1. Classification (GTDB taxonomy): domain Bacteria; phylum Actinomycetota; class Actinomycetes; order Actinomycetales; family Microbacteriaceae; genus Microbacterium. Next base: position 246,954 of record CAVYWV010000002.1, read on the forward strand.
GGCGCCCTGGTTGTTCCGTTCGCGTCGATCGCGACGATCGGCATGCCGCACGCCGACATGCTGCGAAGCGCGCGCCCGGCGGCGGCGCGCTCGGCGCTCGCAGACCGCATGAACCTCGGGTTCGTCGTGCGCGACCTGGTGCGCCGGCGCGTCGCGGTCACGGTGCACCTGACGCACGGACGGATCCTCGCGGGAACGATCGATCGCGCCGGGGCGGATCACCTCGACATCGCGCTGCACGAGCCGGGAACGCCGAGACGTGCCGGTGAGGTCACCGGACACCGCATCGTGACGTTCACGGCAGTCGCCTGGATCCGGCTCGATTCCGGGGCGACGCTGGCATAGCCGCGACCAGCAGGTCAGTCCGCGTTGCGGACGACGCCGGTGCCCCACAGTTCGGGGAAGCTGGCCTCGTTGGATTGATTCCACAGCGCGATGCGCCGGGCCTCCTCGGCCTGTTCGTCCAGATACTCCGCGACGCTCGCCTCTTCGATCCGCCAGCGTGCAGGAGACCCGACGCGCATGCCGCGCAGACGCGCCTGCTCCACGAGCGCCATGACCTCCTCGACCGACACGCCCAGGATCTCCGCGACCTGCGCGGGAGCCAGCAGGCGCACGTCAGACGTCGGAATCTCGGGCATGCCTCCATTATGGAGGCTGCCCGATGGGGTGGCCCCAGCGCCGCACCCGCTGTGGATAACCGCGGCGGCGATTCCGCGGTCTGAGTCACGATGGTGTCATGTCCGCACTCGACAGCGCCCGCCCTCGGCCCCGCGCGTTCTGGGGAGATGCACGGTTCTTCCTCGGCATCCTCCTCGTGGTCGCGTCCGTCGCCGGCGTGTGGTTCGTCGTGTCGGCCTCGCGCCAGACGGCGCCCGCGTTCGCCGCGAACCGCACCATCGTGCCGGGTGAGGCGATCTCCGGCGACGACGTGCGCCTCGTGGACGTCGCCCTCGGACAGGTGGGCGATGCGTACCTGCAGCCCGAGGCGCTCGCCGACGGACTGGTCGCGACCCGCACGATCGAATCCGGCGAGCTGGTGCCGCAGAGTTCGGTGGGCGATGCGGACGCGGTCCGCACCACGAGTGTCGTCCTGCGCAGTGCGGTCGATGTCCCCGGTTCCGTCGGCGCGGGCTCCGTCGTCGAGGTCTGGGCCGCCCCGCTCATCGAACGCGGCGCGTACGACGCACCGCGCATCCTGGTCGCCGACGCGACCGTCGTCTCGGTGACGCGAGACGATTCGATGATCGGCGGCGGCTCGGCGGCCCTCGAGGTCGTCATTCCTCGGGCGGATGTCGCGGCGACGCTCGCCGCGATGGCCGATCAGTCGGCACTGTCGGTGGTTCCGACGTCCGGGGCGTCTCAGTGAGGGTCATCGTCGCGGTCGACGAGCCGCACGGCAGCGATCTCGCCGAGGGACTGGAAAGCGAGGGAGTCTTCGTGGTCGCCGTGGTTGCCGCATCCGCCCTCGCCGCCGCGGCCGACGGCGACGATCCGGGCTCCGGCGATCAGAGGCGCGTCCGCGGATCGGACGACATCTCCGGCGCGCTCGCCGACGCGGACGCGGTGGTGCTGGAGGCGTCGCGCGCCACGGTGAATGCCGCCGTGGTGGCCGCATGCGATCGACGAGCCGTCCGGATCGTGCCGCTCGCGGCCGGATCCGGTGACGAACGGCTCGCCGCGATGTTCGGTCTCGAGCCGCCGCTGCCGCTCGGGGTGCACGCGTGGCAGCTGGCCGAGCGGCTCGGCGCACCTCCGGTGCGGTCCGCGGTCGCGCCTGACGAAGCGGGGGCCGGCGCGCCCGCACGGCCGCGGGTGATCGCCGTCTGGGGGCCGGCCGGCTCGCCGGGTCGATCGACGCTCGCGATCGAGCTCGCGGTCGAACTGGCCCGCGGAGGCAGGCACGTCGGTCTGGTGGATGCCGACTCCCACGCGCCGTCGATCGCCCTGGCGCTCGGTCTCGCCGACGAGGCACCCGGCTTCGCGGCCGCCTGCCGCCAGTCCGAGTTGGGCGGGCTGGATGCGCGCGAGCTGACCCGGATCGGCGCGCCGATCGGCCGCAGCGGCGTCGACGTGCTCACGGGTCTCAACCGCCCGTCGCGCTGGCCCGAGCTCAGTCGATCCCGCGTCACCGCCGCGCTGGCGGCGTGCCGCGAGTGGGCGGACTACACGGTCGTCGACGTCGCCGCTTCGCTCGAGCGCGACGAGGAGATCGTGAGCGATCTCGACGGCCCGAGACGCAATGCCGCGACCCTGGCGGCCTTGCGTGGCGCCGACCTCGTCGTCGCGGTCGCGGCGGCCGACCCGCTCGGCATCTCCCGCTTCCTGCGGGCGTACCCCGAACTGCGGGCCACGATCGGCTCGACACCGGTCGCCGTCATCGCGAACCGCCTTCGCCCCGGCGCGCTGGGCATCGACGCCCGTGGTCAGGTGCGGCGGACGCTCGACCGATTCGGCAGGCATCACCGACGTCTGGTTCGTGCCGACCGACCCGCGGGCAGCGGATGCCGCCCTTCTGGCGGCCCGTCCGATCGCGGACGTCGCGCCGCGCTCGCCGATCACGCTCGCGCTTCGCCGGTTCGTCGGCGAAGCCGTCGCGCCCGTGGGCGACCCGAGCCGCGGCGTCCGTCGCTCCCCGCGTCGTCGCGCGACGCAGCGGGCGGTGCTCACGTAGCAGGCGGTCGTTCCCGCGACCTCTAGGCTTGAGGGGTGTCGACGCTCAGCGATCTCGTCTACGCCCAGGGTCGGTCGAGCGAAGCCGACGTCGAGTGGCTCCACCGCCTGGCCGGAGACGGCCAGCTTCTGGCGGACCTCGCGTTCGCCGACATCGTCATCTGGGTGCCCACCGAAGACGACTCGTTCGTCGCCGTGGCGCACACCCGCCCCGGCGGCGCGGCCACGCTGTTCTATCGCGACATCGTCGGCGACCGCGTGCGGCCGCAGTGGCGCACCCAGGTGCGAGAAGCGTTCCAGAGCGCGCGCATCGTGGACTCGGCCTCGCCGGACTGGTTCGAAGAGACACCCACGCGCGTGCGCGCCGTGCCGATCGTGCGGGCGCGCAATGGCGAGCCGCCGCTGACGATCGGCGTGCTGACCCGCCACACGAACCTCGGCGAGACCCGCACGCCGTCGCGGCAGCAGATCACGTTCAACGACTGCGCCGACGACCTGTTCGGGATGATCTCGTCGGGCGACTTCCCCGATCTGTCGGCCCCGACCGCGCCTCGGCGCGGCGCACCACGCGCATCCGACGGTCTCATCCGCCTCGACGTCGACGGCATCACGACCTTCGCGAGCCCCAACGCGCTCTCCGCGTTCAACCGCATGGGATTCGACGACGAGCTCGAGGGCGAGTCGCTGATCGAGGTGACCACGCGAATCCTGCCTGCGAAGCGGCAGTTCGACGAATCGCTGCCCCTGGTCGTGACCGGACGCGCTCCGTGGCGCACCGACATCGAGGCGCGCGGCGTCACCGTCTCCCTGCGCACGATTCCGCTTCGCGACCACGGCAATCGCATCGGCGCGATCGTGCTGTGCCGCGATGTGACCGAACTGCGCCATCAGGAGCAGGAGCTCATCACCAAAGACGCGACGATCCGCGAGATCCATCACCGGGTCAAGAACAACCTGCAGACCGTCGCCTCGCTCCTGCGCATCCAGGCGCGCCGCTCGCACTCCGACGAAGCGCGAGACGCGCTCACACAGGCGATGCGCCGAGTGGCCGCGATCGCCGTCGTGCACGACACGCTCTCCGAGGGTCTGTCGCAGACGGTCGACTTCGACAACGTCTTCGACCGCGTCCTCAAGCTCGTCGCCGAGGTCGCGGCAGCACCGAACACACGCGCGCGCACCCGTTCGACGGGAACGTTCGGCACGCTCCCCAGCGAGTACGCCACCCCGCTCGCGCTCGCACTGACCGAACTCGTCACGAATGCGGTCGAGCACGGTCTGGCCGGTCAGGAGGGTGACGTGGAGATCATCGCCGAGCGCGGCGAGGAGAACCTCGCCGTCCGAGTGCGCGACACCGGCTCAGGTCTGCCCGAGGGTCAGGTCGGACGGGGCCTGGGCACCCAGATCGTGCGCACCCTGATCCAGGGCGAACTGGGAGGCACGATCGACTGGCACACGCTGGTGGGCAGCGGTACCGAGGTCACGATCGACATCCCGATGCGCTACATCGAACGCGAACTGAGCTAGGAAGCGCCCGCGCGTCGTCAGGAAGCTCGGCGAGCCCTGGCGGCACGGCGCTTGAGCGCCCGCCGCTCGTCTTCGGACAGCCCGCCCCACACGCCGGAGTCCTGCCCGGTCTCGAGGGCGTACTGCAGACAGATCTCCGTCACGGTGCAACGTGCGCAGACCGACTTGGCCTTCTCGATCTGATCGACGGCCGGTCCGGTGTTCCCCACAGGGAAGAACAGCTCGGGGTCGACGGTCAGGCAGGCGGCCTTATCGCGCCAGTCCATGGGGGTGCTCCTTGATGATGATCGGGTGTTCAGAGCCCGGATTCGGGTCCGATACCCTGTGGGAGATGCGAGTTCTGCTCGCCCCACCTCGCTGTGGGAGCACACGGCTTTGTTAATCGTCCCACAGCGGTGGGTGCGAATCAAGGGTCCGAGCGGACCGGTACGTATGCAATTGCTGAGCATTCGCTCTGCGTGAGGGAGGTTGACGCCGTCCTCACGCGCCGAAACGGGAGGTCTGGCGGATGGGCACACACACGGCAGCCCGGATTGCGGCAATCCTGCTGGCGCTGGAGGGCCTGGCGATCATCGGCCTCGTGATGTGGCAGATCGGAGCGCTGGTCAGCGGTGACACCGACTCGATCGAGAGCGCGATCGCCCTCATCGTGCTGACCGCCGTCGGCGCCGCCGCAGTCCTCGCGTTCGCCGTCGTGACCTGGCGCGGGGAGTCCTGGGGGCGGTCGGGCGGCATCGTCGTGCAGCTGCTGATCCTCGCGGTCGCGCTCGGCGCCGTCACGGGCGCCTACGCGGATCCGACGACGGGCGTCATCCTGGCGGTGCCGGCGATCGTGACGCTCGTGCTGCTCGTGATCGCGGTGCGCGCCGCCGGGCGGGAAGCCCGGGACGCGGCATCCGAATAGTCCCTACGCGTCGAGGCCGAGAAGCGTGCGCACGCGGGCGACGTGACCGGTCGCCTTGACGTTGTACAGCGCGTGCTGCACGCGACCCTCGGGGTCGATCACGAACGTCGAGCGGATCACGCCCTGGTAGGTCTTGCCGTAGTTGGTCTTCTCTCCCCACGTGCCGTACGCGTCGAGCGCGGCATGGTCGGGGTCGCTCAGCAGGTCGTAGGTGAGCCCGTCGCGCTCGCGGAACCGGCGGAGCTTCTCGGGCTGGTCGGGCGAAATGCCGAGCACGGTGTAGCCGGCGGCCTGCAGCGGTGCGAGGCTGTCGCGGAAGTCGCAGGCCTCCGTCGTGCAGCCCGGGGTCATCGCCTCGGGGTAGAAGAAGAGCACGACACCGCTGCCGCGCAGATCGCTGAGGGAGACCGACTTCTCATCCTGATCGAGCAGCGAGAAATCGGGGGCGGGCGTACCGGGTTCGAGGACGACTGAGCTCATCGCTCCAGGATACGGACGTCGGATGCCGCTCAGTGCAGGCCGGCGAAGGTGAGCAGCAGCCGCTGCAGCGAGTCGAGGCGTGCCGCGCCGTTCGGCCCCAGGCGGCCCTCGGCGGCCGCCTCGACGATCGCGCAGTCCGGGGCATCGGGCAGATGGGTGCAGCCCGCGAGGACACTCCTCGGCGATCTGGGCGAGCTCGGTGAACGCGCCCAGGATGTTCGCGGGATCGACGTGCCCCAGGCCGAACGACCGCACACCGGGCGTGTCGATGACCCAGCCGTTGCCCCCGTCTCCGCGGTAGCGCAGCGAGACCGTGGAAGAGGAGGTGTGCCGACCGCGCCCGGTCACCTCGTTCACGTGCCCGGTCGCGCGCATCGCGCTCGGGACGAGGGCGTTCACGAGCGTCGACTTGCCGACACCCGAGTGGCCGACGAAGACGGTGGAGTGCCCGATGAGCTGGGCGCCGATGCGCTCGAGCGGCATCTCCTCCTGAGCGCTGGTGAACACTTCGAGGTCCAGGCCCTCGAAGTGGGCCAGGAACTCCGCCGGGTCGGCGAGGTCGGTCTTGGTCACGACCAGGAGCGGTCGCACGCCCGCATCCAGCGCGGCGACCAGATAGCGGTCGACGAGTCGCTCGCGCGGCTCGGGGTCGGCCGCGGCGACGACGATGAGCATCTGGTCGGCGTTCGCGACGATCACGCGCTCCACCTGGTCGGTGTCGTCGGCGGATCTGCGCAGGAGCGACGTGCGCTCCTCGATGCCGATGATGCGCGCGAGGGTGCCCTCCGACCCGGTCTGGTCGCCGACGATGCGCGCGCGGTCGCCGGTCACGATCTGCATCCGGCGCAGCTCCCGCGCGCGGGTGGCCAGCACGCGGCGTTCGTCGGGCCCGTCCTCGTCGGCGAGCACCGTGTAGCGGCCACGGTCCACGCCCAGCACCCGCGCGATCACGGCATCGGCGTGTGCCGGGCGGCGCTTGGTGCGCGGACGGTTCGCCTTCGGGTTGGGCCGGGCCCGCAGAGTCGTCTCGTCGAACTCGTCTTCGTCGTCTGCGTCGTCCTCGAGCCAGCTCACCGTGTGCGGACCGCCCTAGGAAGCCAGGTTGTGAACGGGCTCCGCGTGCGCGTCGTCGGGCGAGCCGGCGAGCATGTCCTGCCACAGCTGCGGGAATTCGGGCATCGTCTTGGCGGTCGTGCCGATGTCGTCGATCTCGACGCCCTCGACCGCCAGCCCGATGAGCGCACCCGTGGTGGCGAGCCGATGGTCGTGGTGAGCGCGCCAGGTGCCGCCGTGCAGCGGACGGGGGACGATGCGGATGCCGTCGGGCAGCTCGTGCGCCTCGCCGCCGAGCGCACGCAGCTCGCTGACGAGCGCCGCGATGCGGTCGGTCTCGTGTCCGCGGATGTGTCCGATGCCGTAGAAGGTGCTCTCCGAATCGGCGAAGGCTGCAAGCGCCACGAGGGTCGGAGTGAGCTCACCGGCGGCCGAGAGGTCGAGATCGACTCCGGCGATCCCGCTTCCGGCCGTGACGGTGAGCGCGCCGCCGCGCCGAACGGCGCGGGCGCCCATGAGCGCCAGGATGTCGGTGAGCATGGCGCCGGGCTGCGTCGAGTGCGCAGGCCAGCCGGTGACCGAGATGCTGCCCCCGGCGATCATCGCCGCGGCCAGGAACGGTGCGGCGTTGGAGAGGTCGGGCTCGATCGCGACGTCCTTCGCGCGCAGCGAGCCGGCCGGGACGACCCATTCACCGGGCGCGGGGCGCTCGACGTGCACGCCGCGGTGAGCGAGGGCCTCGATCGTCATGTCGATGTGCGGCATGCTCGGCAGGCGCTCGCCTCGGTGGATGAGGTGCAAGCCCGACATCGAAGCGGGGCGCGGCCAGGAGCAGACCCGACACGAACTGGCTGGACGCGCTCGCGTCGACGACGACTTCGCCGCCGCGGACATGTCCGTGGCCCCGCACGATGAACGGGAGCGACCAGTGCCCGCCGTCGTCGATGTCGACGCCGACGTCGCGCAGGGCCTTGATCATCGTGCCCATCGGCCGATGCAGCGCGCTCTCGTGCGCGGTGAGGGTCACATCGCCCCGCGCGAATCCGGCGAGCCCGGCCACGAACCGCATGACGGTGCCGGCCTGACCGCAGTCGACGACGCTCGAACCCTGGAGCGGCCACACCGGCGTCACGACCAGGTCATCGCCGTACCTGCCGGCGCCTTCGATCGCCTCGATGCCGACGCCGAGGGTGCGCAGCGCCTCGATCATCCGCGCGGAGTCGTCGGAGTGCAGCGGGGCCGCGAGCCTGCTCGGACCGTCGGCCAGAGCGGCGAGGATCAGCTCCCGGTTGGTGAGGGATTTCGACCCCGGAACGGTCACCGTCGCGCGCAGCGGACCCCCCGCGGTGGGCGCGTGCCATCGCCCGCGCGCAGTCGGTGCGGGCACGTGGGAATACCGGTCGCCTGTCATCGGGTTCTACCCTACTGAACCGCTGCAGACAACCGGCAGCGGGCATGCAGCAGAAGTGGAGCCGGATGATCGCCACGCTCGATCGCCCCGACCTCGACGGCCTCGATCAGGTCGACGTGGCATGGGACCCCGCCACCGTAGACTGGCGCGTGATGAATGATGAGGCAGACGCCGGCACCGACGCGCGCACGCAGTTCGAGGTGCAGGCGCTTCCCTTCATGGACCAGCTGTACGCCGCCGCGATGCGGATGACGCGCAATCCGGCGGATGCCGCCGATCTGGTTCAGGAGACGTTCGTCAAGGCGTTCGCGTCGTGGGCGACCTTCACGCAGGGGACCAACCTCAAGGCGTGGCTGTACCGCATCCTCACGAACACCTACATCAACATCTATCGCAAGAAGCAGCGCGAGCCTTACCAGGGCACGATCGACGAACTCGAGGACTGGCAGCTGGGCGGCGCCGAGTCGACCACGGCGACCAGCAGCCGATCCGCCGAGGCCGAGGCGATCGACCGGATGCCGGCATCCGTCGTGAAGGACGCGCTGCAGGCGATCCCGGAGGACTTCCGGCTGGCGGTGTACCTCGCCGACGTCGAGGGCTTCGCCTACCAGGAGATCGCCGACATCATGAAGACACCCATCGGCACGGTCATGAGCCGCCTGCATCGTGGCAGGCGCATGCTTCGTGAACTGCTGGCGGACTACGCGGCCGAGCGGGGAATCAGCGCGGCCGCCACAGGGAGTACGAAATGACCGATTGCGGGTGTGAGAAGGCGCGACGCGACCTCGAGGAGTACCTGCGGCACGAAGTCTGCAAGACCTCGCAGACCGACATCGCCGAGCATCTCGAGAACTGCGCGAGCTGCCAGGACGAGGCGCTCGTCGCGCGCACGCTGACCGACGTCGTGGCGCGGGCCTGCAAGGAGACCGCGCCCGAAGAGCTGCGCGACCAGGTGCTCGAGCGACTTCGCGCGATCCAGGCCACCCACTGACCCGGGCAGGTTGCCCTACGGCGTGAAGACGCTGAGCGATGCCGGAGCGACATCGATCGTGAGCGGCAGTCTGCCGATCGGATCGCCGTCCGCGTAGGCCGTCACGTCCGGCGAGGACAGCCGCACCGACCGCACCCGGTGCGTCGACACCTCCGCCACGGTGGTGTGCGTTCCCTCGTAGACGCGGGGCAGCAGCCGCAGCAGCCTGAGACGACCGGCGGGTCGCACAAGAGTGACGTCGAGCAGGCCGTCGGCCGGATCGGCATCGGGGCAGATCGGGATGCCGCCGCCGTAGCTGCGGCCGTTGCCGACCGTTCCCATCACGAGGTCGCCGACGATGCGCTCGGGAGTACCGTCGGCGAGGGTCATGTCGACCTCGTACGGGATGCCTCTCAACGTCAGGAACTCGATCAGGATCGCGATGTTGTAGCGCGATCCGCCCCGCGGCCAGCGCATCGCATTCGCGCGGTCGTTCACGCGGGAGTCGAAGCCGCTCGCGAGCACGGTGCCGAAGTACGCGGTGCCGCCGTCGACGCGGGTGACTCGGCCGAGATCGATCAGCCGGGTCCGCCCCGAGACGATCGCATCGGCGGCCGCTTCGGCGTCGAGTCCGCGCAGCCCGAGCGCGCCGGCCATGTCGTTGCCGGTCCCGGCAGGGATGATGCCCAGAGGCACCCCCGTGCCCGCGAGTTCCTGAATGGCGAGGTGGACGGTGCCGTCGCCCCCGGCCACGACGACCGCATCGGTCCCCGACGACACGGCGGTGTGCAGCAGCTCGCTGGATTCGGCCGCGCTGCCGCCGCTGAGGATCGTGGTGCGCACGTCGTGCGCGCGGAGTCGCTCGGCGGCTCGCGTCGCCGATCCCGTGTGCGCGCCGCCACGCGCGGCAGGATTGACCAGCAGGGTGACGTTCATCCGACCTTCTGCGACGAGGGATCCACGGCGGGCGGCACGAGGACGCCTGGATTCATGATGCCGCGCGGATCCACGGTCGCCTTCACGGCGCGCAGGATGGAAATGCCGAGATCGCCGATCTCCGCCTCGAGGTACGGCCGGTGGTCTCGCCCGACCGCGTGATGGTGGGTGATGGTTCCGCCCGTCCCGCTGATCGCGCGTGAGGCGGCATTCTTCGCCCGTCTCCACTGCCCGGCCGGATCGGTCGTGAGTGCGGCGACGACCGTGAAGTACAGTGACGCCCCTGCCGGGTAGACGTGCGAGATGTGGCACATGACGATCGGCTTGGTCCCGTCGGCGGTGAGGCTGGCCGTCAGCGCCTCGGTCACGGCCGTCTTGAGCACACCGAGCCGTGCCCACTCCGTCGCGGTCTCGAGGGTCTCGGCGAGCACACCGATCTCGAGCAGCGTGTCTCGCAGGCCGGGGGAGGCGAACCGGCCGCGTTCCCACGAGCGTGCAGGCTCTTCGCCTCGCGCGGCCGCGCCGTGACGGCGGAACAGCGCGTCGGTGATCGCGAGCGTCGCGTCGGCCTCACCCGTGTCGACCCCCTCGAACGTCGCCACCGCCAGCGCGCCACGGGCGCGCGTGAGGTGGCCGCCCATCAGGGCGTTGACGCGAGTTTCGCTCGAATCGCTCAGCCGCACGACGGTCGGACGGATGCCGCGCTGCGTGAGCTCGCGAAACGCCTCCGCTCCGGCGGCGAAGTCCGCGAAGGTCCACGCGCCGTAGGCGGTGGCCGCGGGAAGGCGGCGGATGCGCACGGTGACCTCGGTGATCACGCCGAACGCGCCCTCCGAGCCCAGGAACAGCTGACGCAGGTCAGGGCCCGCCGCACTGGCCGGCGCCCGGCCGAGGCGCAGCTCGCCCACCGGGGTGGCGATGCGCAGCGCGTGCACGAGATCGTCGAAGCGCCCGTAGCCTCGGGAGGCCTGCCCGCTCGAGCGGGTCGCCGCGTAGCCCCCGATCGAGGCGTACTCGAAGCTCTGCGGAAAGTGCCCGAGAGTGTAGCCGCGCGCACGCAGCAGCTCTTCGGCCTGCGGACCGGTGGTTCCGGCGCCGAGGCTCGCCAGCAGAGATGTCTCGTCGAGGTCCCACAGGGCCGCCGTGCGGGCGAGATCGAGCGCGATCACGCGCGTGTGCTCGCCGGCATCCGGATCCACTCCGCCGACGACGCTCGTGCCGCCGCCGAAGGGCACGACGGCGATGCCGCGCTCGTCGCAGACGGCCAGCACCGCGAGGACCTCGGCGTGCGAGCCGGGGGAGACGACCGCGTCGGGTGCCGACTGCGGGTCATCGAGGCGGCGGGCGAGCAGATCGGGCGTGCTCTTGCCGCCGAGGTGAAGCGTGCGAACCGCGTCGTCGCGCGTGACCTCGTCGTCGCCGACCGCCGCCGCGAGCGCCCTGACGTCGCCATCGTCGAGCCGAGACGGCGTCAGGCGCGGGGCGGCTCGTCGCAGCACGGGGTGGGGCCTGCCGGGAAGAACCGCGGCGACCAGTGCTTTGGCTCCCGGCGGAAGCCGAGTGTTCTCCGTGCCCCAGGCATCCCAGGCGGAGCGGGGCCGGGGCGCGGGAACGGCGATCGGGGAGACGTGCGAGGGCTCTGGGGACTCCGGCGAGGGCGTCGTCGCATCCATCGCGACAGTATGACACATTCTGTATGGTTGTCACATGGCGGATGCAGCAGCTGACACGCGGACCGCGATCCTCGATGCCGCGCTCGCGGAGGTCCTCGCCCACGGAATCCGCCGGACGACGGCATCCGATATCGCCCGACGCGCGGAGGTGTCTCGCCAGACCCTCTATCGCTACTGGCCAGACGTGCAGGCGCTGCTGGCCGCGCTCGTGACCCGCGAGCTGTTCGCCGTCGTGCCCCGCGGGGGGACGGCCGCCTCGCTCGACGACTTCGCTGACGGCCTCGTCGAGACCGCCGACCGGATCCGATCGCTGCCGCTCCTGGACCGGTTGCGCGAAACGGACTCCGAACTCTTCTCGCGCTACATCCTCGAGCGGCTGGGCACGAGCCAGCGCGGAATCCACGCCGAGATCGCTGCACGAGTCACCGCCGGGCAGGCCGACGGATTCATCCGCGCGGGAGACCCCGAGCGTCTCGCCGCGATGCTGCTGCTGATCGCCCAGTCTGCGATTCAGTCGGCGCCGCTCGTCGAGGAGTGGCTGCCCCCCGAGCAGTGGCGGCGCGAGCTGCATGCGGCGGTCGCCGGCTACCTGGCCACGCGAGGTGACGCGCGATGACCCGGATCGTGGGCCGCTTTCCGCATCCGACCGCGCTCAACGCCGCGCGGCGCTCGCGGGAACTCGCCGCGCTCGGCGATGATCCGGTCGTCGACGTGCTCGTCATCGGCGGCGGGATCACCGGCGTGGGAATCGCCCTGGATGCCGCCGGCCGCGGCCTTCGCACCGTTCTGGTGGAGCGCCACGACCTGGCCCACGGGACGAGCAGATGGAGTTCGAAACTCGTCCACGGCGGACTGCGGTACCTCGTCTCGGGCCAGGTCGGCATCGCGCACGAGAGCGCCGCCGAGCGCCACCTGCTGATGACCAGGGTCGCCCCGCACCTCACGCGGCCCCTCGCCCAGGTGCTTCCGCTGTACGCCCCCGGGCATATGGCGCGCGGGGCATACGTCGGGCTCGGCTTCGGGTTCGGTGACGGGCTTCGCCGGATCGTCGGGACGCCCGACGCCGTGCTGCGGGGGCCGGGCCCGATCGGGCGCGACCAGACCCTGCGCCTCGCACCCGCCGTGCGGCAGGACGGACTCCGCGGTGGCATGCGCGGCTGGGACGGGCAGCTCTTCGACGACGCGCGGCTCGTGGTCGCCGTCGCACGTACGGCTGCCGGCTTCGGGGCGCGCATCCTGACGCGGGTCGAAGCACGGCGCGTGCGCGGAGACGAGGCGGTCCTGCGGGACGCGCTGACCGGACGCGAGCTGCACATCCGGGCGCGGGCCGTGCTCAGCGCGACGGGGGTGTGGGCGGGCGAACTCGACCCCGACGTGCGCCTTCGCCCCAGCAGGGGTACGCACCTCGTGATCGAGACCGCGCGGATGCGCGGATCCGATGCCGCGCTCACCGTTCCGGTGCCGGGATCGAGCAGCCGCTTCGTGTTCACGGTGCCCGCGCCCCACGGGCGCACCTACATCGGCATCACCGACGTCCCCGCGGACGGACCGCTGCCCGAGGTGCCGCACGCCACCGACGCCGAGATCGAGATGCTCCTCGAAACGGTGAACACCGTGATGGAGCGACCTCTCGCGCGTTCCGATGTGGTGGCCACGTTCGCGGGCCTTCGGCCCCTGCTCACCTCCACGGATGATCCGCGGACAGACGCGGAGACGAGCGACCTCTCACGACGCCACGCGATCCTGGAGTCCGCCGACGGTGTGCTGACCGTGGTCGGGGGAAAGCTCACGACCTACCGGCGCATGGCACAGGACGGGATCGACGCCGCGGTCGCCCGCCGCTTCGCGGCGGGCGAGGTGCCGGCATCCGTCACCCGGACCCTGCCCCTCGTCGGAGCGTGGCCGCGCGCACGCTCGAGCGAAATCGTCGCGGCGCCTCGGCTCGTGCGCCGATTCGGTGCCGAGGCGCCGTTCGTCGCGGAGCTGCCCGACGGCCCCTCCGCCGCTCGCGGGGTCACGGCGCAGGAGCTGCGCTGGGGGGTGCGGGTGGAGGGTGCGCTCGATTCCGACGACCTGCTCGACCGCCGTACCCGGCTGGGGCTGGTCGACGCCGACCGCGCCGCGTCGATCGAGGCCGCGCAGGCTGCGCTCGCGGACTGACGGAGCGCTGTCGCGTCCGCTCGATAGTGTGGTCGCATGGCCGTCACCGACTGGAAGAACGCCCCCGCTGACCCTGGCGCAGCCAGCGCCGTGGCCGTGAACGGGCTCGAGTATCGCGTGATCGATACGGGCGATGCCGGTGTCTTCGACCCCTACCTGCAGGCCGAGATGCGCGGTTTCCTCGCCGGCGAGCAGAGCGACGAACAGCTGGGCGGCGCACGCGACGGTCTCGCATTCCGTCGTTTCATCGGCGTGTACGACCCGGCCTCCCTCGACGTCGCGCAGCCGGTGGGCACCGTGAACTCGTGGGCGACAGACCTCACCATGCCCGGGGGCCGCGCCATTGCGATGTGGGCGATCAGCGGCGTGACCGTCGCGCCCACGCACCGCCGCAAGGGCATCGCCCGAGCGATGCTCGAGGGCGAGCTGCGCACGGCAGCGGATGCAGGTCTCGCGATCGCGGGGCTGACGGTGTCGGAGGCCACGATCTACGGGCGCTTCGGGTTCTCGCCGGCGACGTATGCGACGGACTGGTCCATCGAGACCAAACGCGCGCTGTGGGTTGGACCACGGCCCGACGGCCGTCTCGACTTCATCGATCGGGAACGGCTGCGTGACCAGCTCGCCGAGCTGCACGGCAGGGTCCGCGCCATTCGACCCGGCGAGATCGAGGCGTGGCCAGGCCTGTGGAGCCGCATGTCGGGTCTGGCGCCGGGCCAGGAGGGCGGCGGCAAGCTTCGCGCCGTGCGGTACGCGGATGCCGGAGGCACCACGCGCGGCATCGCCGTGTACAAGCTCTCGGATGAGGGCAACGACTTCACGAAGCACGTGCTCGAGCTGCACTACCTGCTGACGGAGACGGCTGACGCCTACGCGGCGCTCTGGAGATTCGCCCTGGAGCACGACCTGGTGTCGACGGTGAAGGCGCCCCTCCGGTCGGTCGACGAGCCGGTGCGCTGGATGATCGCCGATCAGCGCGGGGCGAAGGTCGAGACCGGCGAGCACGGGTGGCTGCGGATCATCGACGTGCCGGTCGTCCTCGCCGCGAGGACGTACGCGGCGGCAGGGTCGTTCGTGGTGCGTGTGACCGACCCGCTGGGCTTCGCCGACGGCACGTGGATGCTGAGCGTCGATGAGTCCGGTCGTGCCGAGGTCACCGTCGCCGAGGGTCCGGCCGAGGTCACTCTCACGGTGAACGCACTCTCGTCGATCCTGCTGGGCGGGGTCGCCGTCACCACCCTGCGCGCGGCGGGGATCGTCGTCGCCGACGAATCGATCGCTGTCGCGCTGAACGCGACCTTCACCTCCCCGCAGACGCCGTACCTGAGTCTCTGGTACTAGCCTCCGGCGAGATCGCCGCGCTGTTGGCAGGAGCGCGGGGCGGCGTCACCAGCTACGCGCGTCGCGCGCTCGGGCCGACCGCGGCGCGTACGACCGGGTGTTGGCCACCGGATGCCCCGGGCATCCGGTGTTCGGGAACGACGGCGAGCTGAACTAGACGGTGAGCGCCTTCTTGAGGATCGCGGCCTGCTCGAGCGCGTGCACCTTCGGCGAGCCCGTGGCCGTCGAAGCCGCCGACGCCCGCGAGATGCGGCGGATCGTGCGGCCGTGCAGATGCTTGACGACCTCGAGAGCGATGAACGGCCATGCGCCCTGGTTCTCGGGCTCGTCCTGCACCCAGAACAGCTCCGCGTTCGGGTAGCTGTCGAGCACGGCGTTCAGTTCCTGGATCGGCGCCGGGTAGTACTGCTCGAGCCGGACGAGGGCGATCTCGGGGTTCGGGTTCTTGTCGAGCTCGGCCTTCAGATCCCAGTGGATCTTGCCGGCGTGCAGCAGCACGCGCTTGACGGCGGCGCGGTCCAGGCCGCGATCGTCGTCCAGCACCGGCTCGAACTTTCCCGTGAGGAATTCCTCTACCGGGCTGGTCGCGCCGCGCAGGCGGAGCATGGCCTTCGGCGTGAAGACGATGAGCGGACGCCGGGGGCGGGCGTACGCCTGACGGCGCAGCAGGTGGAAGTACGACGCGGGCGTGGACGGACGCGCGACGGTCATGTTGTCCTGCGCGCACATCTGCAGATAGCGCTCGATACGCGCCGACGAGTGGTCGGGTCCCTGACCCTCGTAGCCGTGCGGCAGCAGCAGCACGACGCTCGAGAGCTGTCCCCACTTCTGCTCGGCGGAGGAGATGAACTCGTCGAGGACGGACTGGGCGCCGTTGACGAAGTCGCCGAACTGCGCCTCCCACAGCACGAGCGCGTCCGCGCGCTCGACCGAGTAGCCGTACTCGAACGCGAGCGCGGCATACTCGCTCAGCAGTGAGTCGTAGACCCAGAACTTGCCCTGCTTGTCGCTGAGGTTCGTGAGCGGGATCCACTCCTGGCCGTTCGCGCGATCGTGCAGCACGGAGTGGCGCTGGACGAACGTGCCGCGGCGCGAATCCTGACCGGCGAGTCGCACCGGCGTGCCCTCGACCAGCAGCGAGCCGAAGGCCAGCAGCTCCGAGAAGCCCCAGTCGATCGCGCCGTTGCGGCTCATGTCGAGACGCTTCTCGAGCAGCTGCTGCAGCTTGGCGTGCACCGTGAAGCCCTCGGGCTTGTTCACGAATGCGTCGCCGATCATGTGCACGATCTCGCGGGAGACACCGGTCGTCTCGGGTGAGCCGACGGCCGGTTCGACGGGCGCGTCGGCCACGACCGGCGAGGTGCCCGTCTCGGCGGCGTGCGTCTCGGCGAACGCGATCTCGAGCCCGTTCTGGAAGTCGCGCTTGGCCTGCTCGTACTCTTCTTCGGTGATGTCACCGCGTCCGACGAGGGCCTCGACGTACAGGCGGCGGACCGACCGCTTCGCCTCGATGAGGTTCGTCATGAGCGGCTGCGTCATCGAGGGGTCGTCTCCCTCGTTGTGACCGCGTCGGCGGTAGCAGACCAGGTCGATGACGACGTCGCGGTGCCAGCGCTGACGGTAGGCGAACGCGATCTGCGAAACGCGCACGACCGCTTCGGGGTCGTCACCGTTGACGTGGAAGATCGGCGCCTGGATCGTCTTTGCCACGTCGGTCGCATACACCGAGCTGCGCGCGTCCTGTGGGACGGTCGTGAAGCCGACCTGGTTGTTGACGACGACGTGGATCGTGCCGCCGGTGCGGTAGCCGCGCAGCTGCGACATCTGGAGCGTCTCGACCACGACTCCCTGGCCCGCGAAAGCAGCGTCGCCGTGCACGAGGATCGGCAGCCACGAGAACGTGCCGATGGGCTTGCGATCCTGCTTGGCGCGCACGATGCCCTCGAGCACGCCGTCGACGGTCTCCAGGTGCGAGGGGTTCGCCGCAAGGTAGACCGGCAGCTCCTCGCCGCGGTCGTCCACGAACGTGCCCTCGGTGCCGAGGTGGTACTTGACGTCACCCGATCCGCTCTTGCTGCCGACGGCGACGGAGCCCTCGAACTCGCGGAAGACCTGGCCGTAGGTCTTGCCGGCGATGTTCGTGAGCACGTTGAGTCGACCGCGGTGGGCCATTCCGATCGCGGTTCCGTCGAGGCCTGCCTCGGCAGCGCCCTGCAGGATCTCGTCGAGCAGCGGGATGAGCGATTCGCCGCCTTCGAGGCTGAACCGCTTCTGGCCGACGTACTTGGTCTGCAGGAACGTCTCGAACGCCTCCGCCTCGTTGAGCTTGCTCAGGATGCGGAGCTGCTCGTCGTGGCCGGGCTTCTGGTACTTGAGCTCGACGTTCTCCTGGAACCACAGTCGCTGAGCGGGGTCCTGAATGTGCATGTACTCGATGCCGATCGTGCGGCAGTACGAGTCGCGGAGCACGCCGAGGATGTCGCGCAGCTTCATCTGGCGCTTGCCGCCGAATCCACCCGTGACGAACTCCCGGTCGAGATCCCAGAACGTGAGGCCGTGCTGCTCGATCTCGAGGTCGGGGTGCGTGCGCTGCACGTACTCCAGCGGGTCGATGTCGGCCATCAGGTGCCCGCGGACGCGGAACGAGTTGATGAGCTCCTGCACGCGCGCGGTCTTGTCCACGCGCTCGGCGAGGTCGACGTTGATGTCGTTGCCCCAGTGGATCGGAGCGTAGGGGATGCGCAGCGCGGCGAAGATGTCCTCGTAGAAGTTGCGCTGTCCGATGAGCAGCTCGTGGACCTTCTTGAGGAACTCGCCCGAGCCGGCGCCCTGGATGACGCGGTGGTCGTACGTGCTCGTCAGGGTGATCGTCTTGCCGATCGCGAGCTCGTTGAGGGTCTTCTCGCTCGCGCCCTGGAACTCGGCCGGGTACTCCAGCGCGCCGGCGCCGACGATGCAGCCCTGGCCCTTCATGAGGCGAGGCACGGAGTGCACGGTGCCGATGCCGCCCGGGTTGGTCAGCGAGATCGTGGTGCCCTGGAAGTCGGCGGCGGTGAGCTTGTTGCCGCGCGCCCGGGTGATGAGGTCCTCGTAGGAGACCAGGTACTCGCTGAAGGTCAGCGTGTCGGCCCGCTTGAGGCTCGGAACAAGGAGCGCACGGGTGCCGTCCGGCTTGGGGAGGTCGATCGCGATACCGAGGTTGATGTGCGCGGGAGCCACGACCGACGGCTTGCCGTCGATCTCGGCGTAGAACACGTTCTGGCTCGGGAACTCCTTGAGCGCGCGGATCAGCGCCCAGCCGATGAGGTGGGTGAAGCTGATCTTGCCGCCGCGGGTGCGCGACATGTGGTTGTTGATGACGATCCGGTTGTCGATCATCAGCTTCGCCGGGATCGTCCGCACGCTGGTCGCGGTGGGGACGGTGAGCGACTCGTCCATGTTGACGGCGAGCGCCTTGGTCATGCCCTTGAGGACCGTGACCTTGTCGTCTTCGGGGTTCTCGGCGCTCGCTGACGGTGCGACCGCCGGTGCCTGCGCGGGGATCGGCTGACGCGCCGCGGGGCGGGCGGTGGTGCGGGCGATCGGCGGCGCTCCGATCACGGGGATCGGCGCGGTCAACGGATGCGCGTCGGGTGCCTGGGCGGTGGGCTGGGCGCCCTCCGACCGGGGCTCGCTGGGGGTCGGCGCCGCAGGCGCTGCGGCGACCGCAGGAGCTGCAGCGGCCGCGGGTGCGGGTTGAGCGGCCGGCGCCGGCGAAGCCTTCGCGCCGTCCGGCGCGGAAGCCGGTGCCTCGGAGGGTGGCGTGGCCGTGGTGTCCACGGGCTGGTATGCCTCGAGGATCGGCCACCAGGCCTTGTCTACTGAGTTCTTGTCGACTTTGAACTGCTCGTAGAGTTCGTCGACGAGCCATTCATTGGCTCCGAACTCTCCTTCGCTCGACACCCCGACGCCCGTGACCTGGCTCGACACGCTCGATCGCCTGCTTTCGTGAAGACTGTAGGAGCGTGCAGGGCATGATCTGAACGGCCCCCACGCACGACTGTTAAGCCTAACCCAGTCTGGCGGGCGGTTCCCCGGGACCGAAAGGGCAGGGCGAACACAATTGCGCATCGTTATCCGTACAGCAAGAGTCACTAACCTTTCGGGTATGGAGTTCTACGGTGAGCAGCCCGAGGTCGATCTGACGTACTCCGACGTCTTCCTCGTCCCGCGACACTCGTCCGTCACGAGCCGACTGGACGTCGACCTTTCGCCCGGCGACGGCACCACCGCGACGATCCCCCTCGTCTCGGCGAACATGAACTCGGTCACCGGCGCCCGCTTGGCGGCGACGCTCGCCCGGCGCGGCGGGCTGGGCGTCCTCCCGCAGGACATGCCGCTGCAGGAGCTGGATGCCGCGATCCGCTGGGTCAAAGACCAGCCGGTGCGCTGGGACACCCCGCTCGTGCTTCCTCCCGAGGCGACCGTGGCCGATGCCGCGCGCCTGCTGCCCGCGACCGAGGGGCACGGCATCGTCGTCGCGGATGCGTCAGCGGGCCACCTGAACATCGACGCGGTCCTGGGGGTCGTCCCCGCCACCCGGCTCGGCACCGCCCTGCCCGACGCCCGCTTGGGCGACCTGGCGCGCGGGCGGACGGCATCCATCGACGCGGACGACGTCGAAAGCGCCCGCCACGCGTTCGACCTGATCGTCGGGGCGGGGGCCGAGACCGTCTGCGTCCTGCACCACGGCTTCGTCGTCGGCACACTCTCGCGTCGGAGCGCTCTGCGCTCGACGCTGTACCGCCCGGCGGTGG
This sequence comes from uncultured Actinomycetota bacterium, assembly GCA_963772395.1. GTDB lineage: Bacteria > Actinomycetota > Actinomycetes > Actinomycetales > Microbacteriaceae > Microbacterium. The sequence continues at coordinate 266,875 of CAVYWV010000002.1, forward strand.
ACGCGTCGGGCCGCCTCAGCGTGGCCGCCGCGGTCGGCATCAACGGCGACGTGGCCTCGAAGGCGCGCGCACTCGCCGCCGCCGGTGTCGACGTGCTGGTGGTGGACACCGCGCACGGACACCAGGAGGGGATGCTGGCCGCTCTGCGCACCGTCTCCGAGCTGGGTCTGGGCATTCCGATCGCGGCGGGCAACATCGTCACCGCGGAGGGTGTGAACGATCTGGTGCGCTCCGGCGCCGACATCCTCAAGGTCGGCGTCGGTCCCGGCGCGATGTGCACGACGCGCATGATGACCGCCGTCGGGCGCCCGCAGTTCTCCGCGGTGCTCGAGACGGCCGAGGCGGCACGGATGCTGGGCGCCCACGTCTGGGCGGACGGCGGCGTGCGTTACCCCCGGGACGTCGCGCTCGCACTGGCCGCGGGCGCGGCATCCGTCATGATCGGCTCGTGGTTCGCCGGGACGATCGAGGCGCCCGGGGAGCTCCTGGTCGATGACGCAGGCCGGTCGTACAAGGAGTCGTGGGGCATGGCCTCGACCAAGGCCGTGCACGACCGCTTCGGGCGACTCGACCCGTACGAGCTCGCCCGCAAGGAGCTGTTCGCGGAGGGGATCTCGTCGTCGAAGATCTACCTCGACCCGCTGCGCCCGGGTCTGGAGGACCTGATCGACATGATCACCTCGGGCGTGCGCTCGTCGTTCAGCTACGCGGGCGCCGCCTCGGTGGCGGACTTCCACGACCGCGCACGGGTGGGCCTGCAGTCCGCGGCCGGGTACGAAGAGGGCAAGGCCCTGCCGGTCAGCTGGTAGCCGCAGCGGTATCGCCGTGTCCTGCCGAATGCACGCCTTTCCGCACCCGCGGCATCGCGCCGCAGATGCGTCGGAGCGGTGGATGCCGCGACCGCGACGGCGCGACCTCTGGAGCGGCCTCAGCGGCCGGGCGCGGCCGGAACGAGGGCAATCCATCGCCGGTCAGGATGTCGTACAGCAGACGCGGACTTCGCAGCGCCGGTGTGCGCCAGCGCGACAGCGCCCGCACCTGGCGACGGAGTTCGTCGGCTCGGTCCTTTTCCTCGATCAGGACCTGATCGGCCGATCGTCCGTCGCGCAACGCCGGGTCAAGGTACTTTCCGACTCCGTCGAACTCTCCGACATGCGAGAAGTCCGGCCACCAGAAATCCGTGTATGCGATGCGCTCATTGCCGAGGACGAATCGGTGCTGCAGTTCCGGCTCCGGAAAGCCGAGTCGAGCGATCAGCACGCGACTCTCTGACTCGCGCACGCTGTCGGCGCCGGGACGCGCGAAGCTCGAAACACGGTGCACGCGGGCGTGTGCTCGTCCCAGGAAACCCGTCGCGACGCGGTCGAGCTCTGCGGGAGTCGTCAGCGCTCCGCCGGGGCGGCGGCGCCACAGAGCCTGGTCGGCGGCGGCGACGCCCTGCGCGAACGGAAGCGCGGCCGCGAGATCTATGGCGGTCTGCGCGGGCGTCGTCAGGAAGTGCTCGAACCACGGGATCACCGCCAGGGAATCCAGATCCCGCTCGTGCCGTCGGATCGATCCTGATGAGCCACCCAGTCTCTCGCCGCTCACGTCGATGCGCGTCGGCCACTCACCGAGCAGGTCGATGCCGAGCACGGCGGCGGCGCTGAACTGCGAGTAGACACGGCCCGGCGACATCCGTGCGGCCGCCTCCCACACCCTCTGCGCGTGCTTCTGGATCGGAGTCAGCGCACCCCACTCGGTCGTTCGGACGAACGAGCCGCGGGCGATGCGAACGAAATCCCCGTCCCGCAAGCGCCGCCGGAGGCGTCGTTCGTCGACGTCCGGGGCCTCGCTGCGACGGTGCACGACGGCGAGTGGCGGTTCCGCGACCCAGCTCATCGCGCAACCCTGGTCCCGGGGTGCGCGGGTAGTCGGGTCGGAGTGCGGGGTGGTGGACAGCGGTGCGCATGAGCGCAACTGGGGAGGAGACGCCGAGCCGCGGCATCCGACGCACTTGCCTGCATGAGTCGCACCTGTATCCGCGAAGAATGCAGGAAGGTGCGACGGAAACGAGGGGATGCGGCAGGCCGAAGCGGCCGGGATGCACCGGAACCGCACGGATCGGGTCCCGTAGACTTGTCGGCACAATGGACGACCCCCCCAGTTGCAGACCCTCGCCCCATCGACCCGCACCCGCCATGGCGGGGGGTGATGCGTGATGGAGTTCATCATGCTGGGCGTGGGGCTTCTGCTCACGGTCGGAACCGGCCTGTTCGTGGCGAGCGAGTTCGCGCTCGTCAACCTCGATCGCGCGGATCTCGAAGCGCGCCGAACGGCGGGGGAGTCCCGGCTCTCGATCACCATCAACGCACTGCGCATCACCTCGACGCACCTCTCGAGCGCGCAGCTCGGCATCACCCTCACCACGCTGCTCACCGGTTACGCGATGGAGCCCGCGATCTCCAATCTGCTGCGCCCCGTCTTCGCGGCGTGGGGCTGGCCCGAGAGCGTGGCGTCGCCGGTCGCCGTCATCATCGCGGTCACCTTCGCCACGATCCTGTCGATGATCCTCGGTGAGCTGATCCCGAAGAACTTCGCCCTCGCGATCCCGAGGCAGACCGCCAAGCTCGTGATGCCGTTCCAGGTCGCGTTCACCATGGTCTTCCGGCCCGCGATCGTCGTGCTCAACGGCAGCGCCAACGGCGTGCTTCGGCTCATCGGCGTAGAGCCGAAGGAAGAGCTCTCCGGTGCGCGAACGGCCGAGGAGCTCTCGAGCCTGGTCCGCCGCTCGGCGTTGGCGGGTGTGCTCGAAGAAGACACCGCGTCGCTGCTGGACCGCAGCCTCACGTTCGCGCGTCTGAGCGCGGCCGACGTCATGACACCGCGGCCCAGCATCCACGCACTCGCCGTCGACGACTCGGCCGACGATGTGATCCAGCTCGCGCGCCGCACCGGCCACAGCCGCTTCCCCGTGTACGACGAGTCGATGGACGACATCGTCGGCATCGTGCATCTGAAGGCTGCGGTCGGCGTGCCGCGAGACCGAAGAGCGGACGTGCCGGCGGCCGCACTGGCCACCGAGCCGTTGCGCGTGCCCGAAGCGGTGCACCTCGACACCCTCGTCTCCGAGCTGCGCGCCCGGGGCTATCAGATGGCGATCGTGGTCGACGAGTACGGCGGCACCGCCGGTGTCGTCACGCTCGAGGACCTCGTCGAGGAGATCGTGGGAGAAGTGCTCGACGAGCACGACCGGCGCCGTGCGGGCATCGTGCGGGGCGAGAACTCCCTGACCTTCCCGGGCGACCTGCGACCCGACGAGGTGCTCGACCGCACCGGCATCCGCATTCCCGAAGGCGACGTGTACGACACGGTCGGCGGGTACATCATGAGCGTGCTCGAGCGCATCCCGGTGGTCGGCGACACGCTGGAGGTCGAGGACGGCACGCTGGACGTGCAGCGGATGGACGGCCGCCGCGTCGACCGCGTGCGGTTCACCCACACCCCGATGCCGGAAGACGCGCACACCGAGGGGGGTGATCGGTCATGAGCGACTGGGCAGGAATCGCGTGGCTGGTCGTTCTGCTCGCCTTCAACGCCTTCTTCGTCGGCGCGGAGTTCGCCGTCATCTCGGCACGCCGCTCGCAGATCGAGCCGCTCGCCGAGAAGGGCTCCCGCGCCGCCAAGACCGCGCTGTACGCCATGGAGCACGCGACGCTCATGCTGGCCACGAGCCAGCTGGGCATCACGATCTGCTCGCTGCTGATCCTGAACGTCTCGGAGCCCGCGATCCACCACCTGCTGGCGGGTCCCCTCGGTCTGACCGACCTCGCCGAGGGTACGGTCGATGTGATCGCGTTCGTCATCGCGCTGCTGCTCGTCTCGTACCTGCACGTCGTGTTCGGCGAGATGGTGCCGAAGAACCTCGCATTCTCGGTGCCCGATCGCGCGGTGCTCATGCTCGCGACTCCGCTCGTCTGGGTCTCGCGTCTGTTCCACCCGGTGATCGTCACGTTGAACTGGATCGCCAACCACGCCGTGCGCCTCTTCGGAGTGGAGCCCAAGGACGAGGCCGCGTCGACGTTCACGCTCGAAGAGGTCACGACGATCGTGAACCAGTCGCGCATCGAGGGCATCCTCGACGACGCCGCCGGAACGGTCTCGGCGGCGCTCGAGTTCACCGACAAGAAGGCCGCCGACATCGCGGTGCCGCTGACGCAGCTCGTGACCCTCCCCGAATCGGTCACGCCCGCCGAGATCGAGCGAGCGGTCGCCAAATACGGCTTCTCGCGATACGTGATCGTGGATGCCGGGGGCGAGCCTGTCGGGTACGTCCATCTCAAAGACATCCTGCGCGCGGCCGAAGGACCGCATGCGGCGACCGATGTCGTGCGGCCGATTCCGGGCAAGCGCATCCACCAGATGGTGCCGGTGCTGGAGAGCACCGACCTGGAGGACGCGCTCGCTCTCATGCGGCGCGCAGGCCGTCATCTGGCGCGTGTGCGCGACGAGCACGGCGACACGACCGCGGTGCTGTTCCTCGAGGACATCATCGAGGAGCTCATCGGAGAAGTGCAGGACGCGACCCGCCGCCGCGCCTGACCCTCCCGGGTCAGGCGGCGGGGCGGGCGCGTAGGTACTGCGCGGGCCAGTAGTCGATGTGGTCGCCGAGTTCGGATGCCGCCCGCAGGGCGAAGTGCGGGTCGCGCAGCCACTCCCGGCCGGCCATCACCGCATCCGCGTCGCCCGCCTGCAGCACCTGCTCGGCCTGCGCGGCATCCGAGATGAGTCCGACGGCGCTCACCGGCACTCCCGCGCCGTCGCGCACGGCTGAGGCGAAGCCGACCTGGTAGCCCGGCCCGGTCGCGATGCTCTGGTGGGGGACGAGCCCGCCGCTGGAGATGTCGAAGAAGTCGGCACCGCGGTCGGCCGCCCAGCGGGCGACCTGGGTCGTCTCGGCGACGTCCCAGCCGCCGTCGACCCAGTCCGAGGCTGAGAAGCGGACGAACAGCGCCGCTGCGGGCGCGGCATCCCGCACCGCCGCAACGATCCGCAGCAGCAGGCGTGCGCGGTTCCCGAGCTTGCCGCCGTATTCGTCCTCGCGCCGGTTCGACAGCGGCGAGAGGAACTGGTGCAGCAGATAGCCGTGCGCGGCGTGGATCTCGATCACCTGGAAGCCCGCTTCGATCGCCTGGTGCGCGGCGGCGGCGAAGTCGTCGACCACCGCGTCGATCGCCTCCGTGTCCATCGCGACCGGCACTGCGAAACCGTCGAAGGCGATGGCGGACGGGGCGACCGTGGTCCAGCCGCCCGCCTCCGGCGGAGCCGAACCGCGATGACCCGAGAGCGGTGACCAGGTCGACGCCTTGCGGCCGGCGTGGGCGAGCTGCACGCCGGCGAGCGCGCCGCGGGCGCGGATCGCGGCGGCGATCGGAGCCCATGCATCACGCTGCGCGTCGTTCCACAGCCCGGTGTCCTCCGGCGAGATCCGGCCCTCCGCGCTGACCGCGGTCGCCTCGGCGATCACGATGCCCGCGCCGCCCGATGCGAATTGCGCGAGGTGCGTGTGGTGCCACTCCTGCGGCACACCCTCGACCGCGCTGTACTGGCACATGGGGGCCACCCAGAGGCGGTTGCGCGCGGTGAGTCCGCGCAGAGACAGGGGGGAGAACAGCATGCTCATCGATGAGCTCCAGCGCGGGTAGGGTGTCGCCCATGGTCGGCTCGTGGACGGTACAGGACGCGGCGCGCGTCCTTCGGAGGCCAACCGCCGCGGACGACAAGTATTCCCGCGGCGTGCTCGGTGTGCGCACCGGCTCCGACGCCTATCCGGGTGCCGCGGTGCTCGGCGTGGAGGCGGCCTGGCGCACCGGCGTCGGGATGGTGCGCTACCTCGGTCCGACCGTGCCGACATCGCTCGTGCTGCAGCGACGACCTGAGACGGTCACCGTCGACGGCCGCGTGCAGGGCTGGCTCATCGGGTCGGGGACGGACGCGGCGGATCGGCCGGACGCCGACACCGACGCGCTCCGCGGCATCCTGTCAGCCGAGCTCCCTGTCGTCGTGGATGCCGGAGCGCTCGATCTCGCGCCGGCCGCGACCGCGCCGCTCGTGGTCACCCCGCACGGCCGGGAGCACGCGCGGCTGCGTTCGCTGCTCGGGCTGGCCGAAGACTCGCCGACGACGGATGCCGAGCGCGCGGCATCCGCTCTGGAGACAGCCGCCGCGCTCGGCGCGACGGTCGTGCTGAAGGGTTTCGTCACGGTCGTCGCCACGGCGGACGGGTGGGTGAGGACGGTCTCGGCAGGCACGCCGTGGCTGGCCACCGCCGGGACGGGGGACGTGCTCGCCGGCGCGATCGGCGCGGTGGTGGCCGCGGCAGCCTCTGCCGACGACCTCGGTGCACTCGCCGCCACGGGCGCGTGGCTGCACGGTCACGCCGGCAGCCTCGCGGCGGGGGACCTGGGGGAGGCCGGCGGACCGATCACGGCCCTCGACGTCGCCGCCGCGCTGCCCAGGGCGGTCGCGGAGGCACTCGCGATGTCGCCATAGACTCGACGCGTGTCGAGGCGGGCGGGACTGTGGATCGCGTTCGTGGTCGTGCATCTCGCCGTCGGGGTGCTCGGCTTCGTGCTGCCCAACCAGCCGATGGGCGACATCTACCTGGTCTACGATCCGTGGTCGACCTGGGCGATAGAGAATCGCGCAATCGTGGGGATCACCGAGTCGTGGGTGTACCCGCAGCTCGCGCTGATCCCAATGGTGCTCGCGCAGGGTCTGACCTGGATCGCGGGCTACGAGGTCGCCTGGGCGATCCTCGTGACGGTCGTTGACGCCCTGGCCTTCGCGGTGCTGGTGGGCAGGGGGCGATCGGTCGGTCGCCGCACCGCGGCGTGGTTCTGGCTGGCGTTCGTCCTCCTGCTCGGTCCGGTGGGTATGTACCGGCTCGACGGGATCACGGTTCCGCTCGCGGTCGCGGGGTGCCTGTGGCTGGTGGGCCGCCCCTGGCTGGGCTCGATCCTGCTCGCGGTCGCGACCTGGATCAAGGTCTGGCCGGCGGCTCTGATCGCGGCGGCCCTCATCGCCGTGCGCAGGCGCCTCGCCGTGCTCGCGGGCGCCGTCATCGTGTCGGCGCTGGCGCTGATCGTCGTCATCACCGCCGGCGGTGGATCCCACGCGTTCGGCTTCATCAGCGACCAGACCGGTCGCGGGCTGCAGCTCGAGGCGCCGGTGAGCGCGTGGTATCTCTGGGGCGCGGTCCTCGGCGTCCCCGGCTCATTCATCTACTACGACCAGGACATCCTGACCTACCAGGTGGCCGGAGCCGGCCACGACGCGGTGATCGCCGTGATGACGCCGCTGCTGATCATCGCCGTCGCCGCCGTGGCGGCGCTCGGAGCGTATCGCGCCTGGCGCGGGGCGAGTTTCCTCTGGCTGTTCCCGCCGCTGTCGCTCGCGTTCGTGCTCGTCTTGATCCTGTTCAACAAGGTCGGCTCGCCCCAGTACATGACCTGGATCATCGCGCCGCTCGCGATCGGTCTCGTGATCGACCGTCGCCGCTGGTGGCCCCCCGCGGCCCTGGGGCTGGTGATGGCGCTGGTTACGCAGCTGGTCTACCCGTTGCTGTACGGGGAGCTGCTCGGCGCCCAGCCTCTGCCCGCAGTGCTCCTGACCGCGCGCAACCTGCTCGTGGGCGTGCTCCTGGTGTGGGCGATCGTGCGCGTCGTGCGTCTTCCCGATCGTGCCCCGACGCTCGCGCCCTCTGCCACCATCCACCCCTGACCCGGAGGTCACCATGCTCGTCGCCTTCTCCGTCGCTCCCAGTGGTGCGCCCCGCACCTCCGCACCCGCACCGGACGCATCGGTGCACGATGCCGTCGCCGCGGCAGTGCGCATCGTGCGCGAGTCGGGTCTGCCGCATCGCACTACCTCGATGTTCACCGAGATCGAGGGGGAGTGGGACGAGGTCTTCGAGGTCGTCAAGCGGGCGACCGAAGCGGTGCTGCCCTTCGGCTCGCGTGTGTCGCTCGTTCTCAAGGCCGACATCCGCCCGGGCTGGACCGGTGAGCTCGACGGCAAGGTCGAGCGCCTCGAGCGTGCACTCGACGGCACGCCGGGCGAGGCGCCCGACGTCGCGTGAGCGCGTCGACCGGGCCCCTTCGAATCGATTCGACAAGAAGCTGCACCTCGGGCTAGCATGACCGGGTGACCTCCTCGAATCCCCCGAGGGGTGCGGCGATGTGGGCGCTCCTCTCGCTCGCCATCGGCAGCTTCGGCATCGGCATGACCGAATTCGTCGTCATGGGCCTGCTGCCGAACATCGCGGCCGACGTGCTGCCCAGCCAGTGGGCTGCCGGCCAGGGTGACGCGATCGCCCAGACCGGTTGGCTGATCACCCTGTACGCGCTCGGCGTCGTGGTCGGCGCACCGACGATCGCCGGCTCGGTCGCGAAGTATCCGCGACACCGCGTGATGATCGGCCTGGCGCTTGCCCTCACCGTGTTCAACGGGCTCACGGTGATCTTGCCGACGTTCGAGCTCGTCGCGGCCTCACGCTTTCTGGCAGGACTGCCGCACGGCGCCTACTTCGGGATCGGCGCGCTGGTCGCGGCGGATGTGCTGGGCCCGGGCAACCGTGCGAAGGGCGTCGCGTTCGTCCTGACCGGTCTGACCGTCGCGAACGTCGTCGGCGTTCCGCTCGGTACGTACCTCGGGCAGCAGGTCGGCTGGCGCGCCGCCTTCATGGTGGTCACGGCGATCTTCGCGGTGGCGACGGTGTTCATCGCCTTCTTCGTCCCGCCCCATCCAGGTGAACCCAACCGGACGCTCCGCGCCGAGCTGGGCGTCTTCCGCATCGGCCAGGTGTGGCTCGCGCTCGGAGTGGGTGCGATCGGGTTCGGCGGATTCTTCGCCGTCTACAGCTACGTCGCCCCGATGGTCACCGAGGTCGCCGGCTCGCCCGAGTGGGTCGTGCCGATTGTGCTCGTGCTCATGGGCATCGGCATGACTGTCGGCAACCTCGTCGGGGGGCACCTCGCCGACGTCAACCTGAAGCGCACGCTGATCGGAGGACTGGTCGCGCTGACGATCGTGCTCGTGCTGCTCGCATTCACCGCGCAGTGGATCTTCGCTCTGGGCTTGTTCGTGCTGGCCACCGGATTCGTCTCTTCCGTCCTGAGCCCCACGATCCAGACGCGGATGATGGACGTCGCGCAGGACAATCAGTCGATCGCCGCCGCGCTGAACCACTCCGCGCTGAACATCGGGAACGCGCTCGGTGCGTTCCTCGGCGGTATCGTCATCGCGCTCGGCCTCGGCTTCGTCGCCCCGGCCTGGGTCGGTGTGCTGCTGGCCGTCGCGGGCCTGGGCATCGCGGCGGCGAGTATGCAGCTCGAGCGGTCGCGCCTCCCGGCCTGAGGGCGGGGACCCCGCCGAGTAGCATGCCGGAGTGACGTCGACGACTCTTCCGCGCAGCACCCCGTCCGCTCAGGGAGTCGATGCCCGCGGCATCCTGTCGTTCCTGGAAGAGCTCGCCGAGGCGCCCGACGTCGAGATGCACAGCGTGGTGCTGCTGCGTCACGGGGTCGTCGTGGCGGAGGGATGGTGGGCGCCGTACGGACCTGATCGGCCGCACCTCCTGTACTCGCTCAGCAAGAGCTTCACCTCGACCGCGCTGGGATTCGCCGTCGCCGAAGGGCTCGTCAGCCTGGACGACAGTGTGCTCTCCCACTTCCCCGAACTCGACTCCGAGATCACCGATCCTCGCTCCCGCCGCATCCTCGTTCGGCACGTCGCGGCCATGGCCAGCGGCCACCTCGCGGACACGCTCGACCGGGCTCTGGAGATCGACCCGATCGACGTCGTCCGCGCGTTCCTGCTGCTCCCGCCGGACGAGGAACCCGGCACCGTGTTCGCATACAACCAGCCGTGCACATTGTCGATCGCCGCCCTCATCCAGCGGGCCGCCGGGATGCCGCTCACGGACTATCTGCGGCCGCGGCTGTTCGACCCGCTGGGCATCGGCGAGGTCGGCTGGCTGAAGGATCCGCGCGGTCGCGAGATCGGCTTCAGCGGGTTGCACGCCACCACCGACGCGATCGCGAAGCTCGGCCAGCTGTACCTGCAGCGCGGCAGATGGGGCGGCGCGCAGTTGCTGGCGTCGGAGTGGGTCGACGACGCCTCGCGCGCGCACATCGCCAATCCCGACGGGGAGAACCCCGACTGGTGTCAGGGGTACGGCTTCCAGTTCTGGATGGCCCGGCACGGCTATCGCGGCGATGGGGCGTACGGCCAGTTCTGCGTCATCCTGCCGGAGCACGACGTGGTGCTCGCGATCACCGGGCAGAGCCTGGACATGCAGGCGGTGCTCGACGCCGCGTGGGCACATCTCCTGCCGGCTTTCGGTGCGGTCGGCGGCGAAGCCGGTGCCGAGGCGGAGCTCGTCGAGCGCCTCGCCGCCGCGGCCCTGCCGCCGGCGGCCGGGGCAGCGGTGGACGGCCCCGCACGCACGTTCACGGCGGGCGTGGGCAATGCGGTCCCCACCCTCACCGAGGTCACGGTCGCGCCGCGTGCCGATCGCACGACGGTCTCCCTCATCGACGCGGGCGAGCGGCTCGAGGTCGACGCCGGCGTCGGCCGGTGGCTCGAGGACGACGCACGCGCGGCGAGCGGCGGTGTCTCGCCGGCGGGCGACCTCGCGTTCGAGGTGATCTTCGTCGAGACCCCCCATCGCCTGCGCATCGTGTGCGGCGGCGACGTGTCGTCGGGGGGCACCTTCGCGGCGACGTGGATCACGCCGCCGTTGCACCCGCTTCCCCTCGCACAGATGCGGATGCCGCGTGGATAGCAGCCCGGACCCCGCCGACGCGAAGCCTGTCGATCGCGCGGCCCGCGCGCTCGCGGACGTGGTGGGCGAGTCCCGCCCCCGGCGCCCCGAAGACGGCCGCGACCCCGCTGTGCCGGTCGCAGCGACCGTCGTGATCGTGCGCGATGCCGAGATCGGCCCCGAGGTTCTCATGATCGAGCGGCCCGACCGCGGGTCATTCGCCGGCGCATGGGTCTTCCCCGGCGGCAAGCTCGACCCGGCCGATGCCGACGCGCGCGATGCGGACCCGGCCGACGGCGACGACGGCGAGGCGATGGCCGCGCGACGCGCGGGCGTGCGCGAGACGTGGGAGGAGACGGGACTGCGCCTGGATGCCGAGGCCCTGGTGCCGCTGTCGTGCTGGGACCCGCCGCCGGGGCTCGCGCTGCGCATCCGCACCTGGTTCTTCCTCGCCGCGGACCCGGCCGGCGAGCTCACACTCTCGGCGGATGAGGTGATCGCCGCGGAATGGGTGCGACCCGCGGAGATGCTGGCCCGGCACGGGCGCGGCGAGGTGACGCTCTACCCGCCTACGTGGATCACACTGCACGAGCTGGCCGAGCAGTCCGACACCGACGCGCTGCTCTGCGTGGCGCGGATCGGTGGGCTGCGGCGCTACGAGACCGTGGCCCGTCGCAGCGACCGCGGCCCCCTCCTGCTGTGGCACGGCGACGCGGCGTACGACGACCCCGGCCGCCTCGAGGACTCCGGGGACGCGGCATCCCGCCACCGCCTCGAGCTGGCCCCTCTGCCCTGGGTGTACACCCGCACCAGGTAGGCCGATCAGCGTGCGGGTGCGTCCAGGAGCCGTCGCAGGTGGGCGCCGACGGCATGGGTCTCGATGAGGAACCCGTCATGCCCGAAGTCGCTGGCCAGGACGACCGCCCCCTCGTCGAGGGTCGTGCGGATGCCGCGGGCGATGCGGTGCTGGCCCTCGACGGGGAAGAGCCGGTCGCTGTCGATGCCGAGCACGAGCGTCGTCGCGGTGACCTGCGCGAGGGCGTCCTCGACGCCGCCCCGATCGCGGCCGACGTCATGCGAATTCATCGCCTCGACCAGTGTGATGTAGGTGTTGGCGTCGAAGCGTCGGGTGAAACGGTTGCCGTGGAAATCGAGGTACGACGCGACCGCGAAACGGCCGCCGTGGCCGAGGGGGCTCACACCCGACTGCCACGACCGCTGGAAGCGCTGGTTGAGTTCGGTCGGCGATCGGTAGTTCAGCAGAGCCATGCGGCGAGCCAGTGCGAGTCCGCGATGCGGCCCATCGCCGTCGCCGGAGTCGTAGTACTCGCCGCCCTGGAAACGCGGATCGATGTGGATGGCCTCGAGCTGCACCGAGTTCAGGGCGATCTGGTCGGCGGTGTTGACCGGCGGGGCCGACAGGATGCCGACCCGCTCGACCCGCTCCGGAAAGCCGACGGCCCACTCCAGCGCGTGCATGCCGCCCATCGAGCCGCCGAGGACCGCCGCCCATACGTCGATTCCGAGCGCGTCGGCCAGCCGCACCTGTGCGGCGACCTGGTCGCGGATCGTGAGGTACGGAAACCGCGATGCCCACTCGTAGCCGTCCGGCGCGATGCTCGAAGGCCCCGTCGAGCCCTGGCAGCCGCCGAGCATGTTGGGCGCGATCACGAACCAGGTGTCGGTGTCGATCGCGGCGCCCGGGCCGACGATGTCGTGCCACCAGCCCTCGGTCGGATGACCCGGTCCGGCGGATCCGCGCACATGGCTGTCGCCGGTGAGCGCGTGCAGGATCAGCACGGCGTTGTCGCGGGCGGGGGAGAGCTCGCCCCACGTCTCGTACGCCAGGCGATAGCCGGGGAGTTCGCGGCCGCCCTCGGTGCGGAAGGCGCCGAACCCGGCGAAGTGGCGCTCGCCGACCGGATCGCCGTCGCGCCACGCGCCGGTCGCGGGTGGCCTGCCCAGCAGCAGGCGCGCGTCGGCCTCCGTGATCGGTGCGCTCGGCACCGTGTCCTCGGAGGTCTGCCAGTCCATGCCAACACCTTTCGCGGCGGGATTCCAGGCTACGGGTGCCTCACCGGGCCGGGATGCCGTGTTACAGAGCAGGCTCGGCGGCGGACGGCGTGGTCAGCCGAAGTCGCGACCGCCCTGGAGCTCGACGGTGGGCTCGCCCACGGTTCCACCTGCGATGCAGATCGATTCGGCGCCGGAGCCCTCGCCGGAGCTCGGCGCGAAGGGAACGAGCACCTCGAAGGTGCCGTCGCCGTTGTCGGTGACCGTCTCGCGCCCCGACGGCGAGCCGGAGCTGTAGGGAAAGAGCGTGGACGTCTCGCTGTACAGGCCGTAGGTGGCGCCATAGCAGAGGAGCCATGCGTCCAGTTCCGAGAGGGCATCATCTGCTGAGCGGGGCGATGAGGTGGGTGCCGGCGAGGCGGTCACGGTCGACGTGACGGTGACGGTGGGCGTCGCCGCGCGAGATGCGGATGCCGCACAGCCGGCGAGCGCGAACAGGATCAGAGCGGCCGCGGCGACGGCGGCGATGGCGCGGCGATTCACTCGGTCAGCCTACGTGGGAACGGCACCGACCATCGCCGCTCCTGAGCGTCGGCTGCGGCGAGTACGGTGCTGGCATGGACGTGATGGCCTATCTTCTCGATTCCGACCCGGCGATCCGCTGGCAGGTCTTGCGCGATCTGACCGATGCTCCGGCGGCCGAGGTCGCCGCCGAACGGGCTCGTGTGTCCACCGGGGGCTGGGGCGCCCGCCTGCTGGCCGAGCAGGCCGAAGACGGGCTGTGGGACGGCGGCGTGTATCGCCCCGGCTGGGTCGACGAGAGCCGGCCGTTCTACGACGCCTGGAGTGGCACCCACCCCTCGCTCGAGCTGCTCCGGCAGTTCGGAGTCGACCCCGACGGCGCGGAGGCGCGGCGGGCGATCGCGCGCGTGCGCGCGAACGTGCGGTGGGACTACGCGGGAGAGCCCTACTTCGAGGGTGAGGTCGAGCCGTGCATCAACGGGGGGGCCCTCGCCAACGCGGCCTACTTCGGCCAGGACGGCTCGCCCATCGTGCAGACCCTGTTGAACGGGCAGCTCGCCGACGGCGGGTGGAACTGCTGGGACGAAGACGGTACGAGCCGATCGTCGTTCCACTCGACGATCTGCGCGCTCGAGGGCCTGTGGGGGTGGGAGCAGACCGGTGGAGGAACGGATGCGGCAGCCGCCGCACGCGCGCGCGGTGAGGAGTACCTGCTCGATCGCCGGCTGCTGTGGCGGGAGTCCACCGGTGATCTGGTCGACCCTCGGTTCGCCATGCCGTCTTTCCCGACGCGCTGGTACTACGACGTGCTGCGTGCCCTCGACTACTTCCGCTCGTCGCGCCCGGAGCGGGATGACCGCTGCGCGGAGGCCGTCGAACTCATCCGCGCCAAGATGCTGCCCTTCGGGCTGTGGAGGCTCGAGCTCGCCCACCAGGGGCCGACGCTCTTCGAGCTGGATGGCGAGCACGAGGGGTTTCCGAGCCGGTGGATCACCCTGCGCGCCCTGCGGGTCCTCCGGTGGTGGGACGCCGACTGACCGGATCCGGCCCCCGCCGCTCCTCCGGCCGTCAGAATGGCGACGGAGGACGACATGGCTCGATATCTGATCATCGCGGCATCCAGCGGCATCGGCGGGGCGACCCGCGAACTGCTGCTCGCGGCCGGACACGACGTGGTGACCACGGCGCGGGATGCGGCATCCGCATCCCCGGACATCGTGCTGGACGCGACCGACTTCGATGCCGTCGACCGGGCGTTCACCACGGCCGGTCCGATCGACGGGGTCGCGTGCTTCGCGGGATCGATGCTGCTCAAACCCGCCCACCTGACATCGCGCGATCAGTACGACGGCGTGATCGCGGCGTCGCTGACCACGGCGTTCGCCACGGTGCGCGCCGCCGGGCGGCACATGCGCGACGGCGGGTCGGTCGTCCTGGTCTCCTCCGCCGCGGCGATGGCCGGCCTGTCCAACCACGACGCGATCGCCGCGGCCAAAGCCGGCGTGATCGGGCTCATGCTCTCGGCGGCCGCCAGCTACGCCGGCCAGGGCCTGCGCATCAACGCGGTCGCCCCGGGACTCACCCACACGCCGCTCACCGCCGCGCTCACCGCGAGCGAGGGATCGCGAAAGGTGTCCGAGTCGATGCACGCGCTCGGGCGGCTGGGCGAGCCCGCCGATGTTGCGCGCGGCGTCGCGTTCCTGCTCGACCCCGGGAACGACTGGATCACCGGCCAGGTGCTCGGCATCGACGGCGGACTCTCGCACGTGCGTCCCAAGGTGCGCGGCTGACCGGCCCGGAACGTGAGATGCCCCGGCTCGGCCACCGAAGTGGCCGAGCCGGGGCATCCCGGCCGACAGACTAAGCGCGTGCGGCCTCGCTGACCCGGCGCGCGGCGGCCAGCGCCTGCTCGAGGTCGGCCTTGAGGTCCTCGATGTTCTCGAGGCCGAGCGACAGGCGCACGAGTCCCGGCGTGACACCCGTCGTGAGCTGCTGCTCGGGCGTGAGCTGCGAGTGCGTCGTGGACGCGGGGTGGATGACGAGCGAGCGCACGTCGCCGATGTTGGCGAGATGGCTGAACAGCGTCAGGCTGTTGACGAACTCGCGTCCGGCCTCGACTCCGCCCTTGAGTTCGAACGACAGCACCGCGCCGACGCCCTTCGGCGCGTATTCGTTCGCCTTGGCGTACCACGGCGAGGAGGGCAGGCCCGAATAGTTCACGGAGGCGACATCGCTGTGGTCTTCGAGCCACTCCGCGATCTCCTGTGCGTTCTGCACGTGGCGCTCGATGCGCAGTGACAGCGTCTCGATCCCCTGGATGAGCAGCCAGGCGCTCTGCGGCGCGATGGCGGCGCCCAGGTCGCGCAGCAGCTGAACGCGGGCCTTGATGATGTAGGCCAGGCCGTCGCCGACCGCCGCCGTGTACGAGGCACCGTGGTAGCTCGGGTCGGGAACGGTCAGACCCGGGAACTTGTCGACGTTCTTGGACCACTCGAACGTGCCGCCGTCGACGATGACGCCGCCGATGACCGTGCCGTGCCCGCCGAGGAACTTCGTCGCCGAGTGCACGACGATGTCGGCGCCGAACTCGAACGGCTTGATGAGGTACGGCGTCGCGATCGTGTTGTCGACGATGAGCGGGATGCCGTTCTCGTGCGCGACGTCGGCGACCAGACGGATGTCGAGGATGTTGATCTTCGGGTTGCCGATCGTCTCGGCGAAGAAGAGCTTCGTGTTGGGGCGCACCGCTGCGGCCCACTCCTCGGCGTCATCCTGGTTCTCGACGAACGTGACGTCGATGCCGAGCTTCTTGAGCGTGTACTTGAAGAGGTTGTACGTGCCGCCGTAGATCGAGCTCGACGAGACGATGTGGTCGCCTGCTTCGGCGATGTTCAGCACGGCGATCGTCTCGGCAGCCTGACCCGAGGCGAGCAGCAGGGCACCGGTGCCCCCCTCGAGGGCGGCGACGCGCTCCTCGACGACCGCCTGCGTCGGGTTCTGGATGCGGGTGTAGATGTTGCCGAACTCAGCGAGCGCGAAGAGGTTCGCGGCATGGGTCGTGCTGTCGAAGACGTACGACGTCGTCTGGTAGATGGGCGTGGCGCGAGCCTTGGTGACCGGGTCGGGCTGGGCGCCGGAGTGGATCTGCTTGGTCTCGAAGCGCCAGTTCTCGGGTGCGGACATGTGCGTGCTCCATCGGGTGAGTCGATCGGCGGCGGCGGACGCTGCGGCCTGCATCGAGAGTAGGGATGCCGCGTCCTGTCGACAACGGACGGGAAATGTTACGTAACACCGGCGCCGCTTCGCACGCCGCGCGGCGTGCGAAGCGGGTTCGGCGTCGCGCGATCGTGGGTAGCGTTGAGCCATGGGTACGCGACGTGCAGTGGTGACGGGAGCCAGTTCGGGCATCGGCGAGGCTGTCGTCCGAGTACTCCGCTCGACCGGATGGGATGTCGTCGGGGTCGCCCGACGGGCCGACCGGCTGCGGACGCTCGAGGAGGAGACCGGAGCCGTGGCGTTCGCGGCAGATCTGACCCGGCAGGAGGACGTCGACGCGCTCGCGGCGTGGCTCGCCGACACAGGTGCGGTGCATGCGCTCGTCCAGGTCGCCGGCGGCGCCCGCGGCACCGACCGCGTGGAGGACGCGAAGCCGGCGGACTGGCAGTGGATGTTCGACGTCAACGTGCTCTCCGCACAGCGCCTGGTGGCGGCGCTGATGCCGCAGCTGCGCGAGGCCGCCGCGTCGGACGGCCATGCCGACACGCTGTTCGTGACCTCGACCGCGGCGGTGATCGCGTACCCCGGCGGCTCGGGATACAACGCGACCAAGGCGGCCGAGGCCATGATCGCGCACGCGCTTCGCCTCGAGCTCAACGGCGAGCCGATCCGGGTGACGGAGGTCGCGCCCGGAATGGTCTTCACCGAGGAGTTCACGCTGAACCGCCTGGGCGGGGATCGGGATGCCGCCGAGCGGGTCTACGAGGGTGTCGAGAATCCGCTCACCGCGACCGACGTCGCCGACGTGATCGCCTACGCGCTGAATGCGCCCGGCCACGTGAACCTCGACCTCATCACGATGCGCCCCGTCGCGCAGTCGGCGCAGCACCTGCTCGCGCGAGGACCGCTACGGGTGCGCGGCGGCTCCGACTGACCCCCCCTCACTCTCAGACTCACGACGACGCAGGAGGCCGACCGAATGACGGATGCGACAGCAGTGGAGACGACGGTGGAGCGCGAACGGCTCTCCTGGGAGCAGTTCGGGGAGGCCTCGCGCGACCTCGCCCGCGCGATCCTCCGTGACGGTTTCGAACCCGAGGTGGTGGTCGCGATCGCCCGCGGCGGTCTGCTGCCCGGCGGCGCGATCGCGTATGCGCTCGGCGCGAAGAACTGCGGAGCGCTGAACGTCGAGTTCTACACCGGCATCGGCACGGTCCTCGATGCACCCGAGGTCCTGCCCCCCGCGCTGGACATCTCGTACCTCGAAGGTCGTCGAGTGCTGCTGGTCGACGACGTCGCCGACAGCGGGCGCACGCTCGCTCTCGCGGTCGCGCTGCTGCGCGACCGCGGCGCCGAGGTGCGTTCTGTCACCGTCTACACGAAGCCCGGCTCGATCGCGACGCCGGACTACTCGTGGCGTGAGACCGACCTGTGGATCGACTTCCCCTGGTCATGGCAGGGCACGGTCACCCTGGACGGCTCGGCGGGCGCCGAGGGAGCCTGAGCGGTGGCACGCTCGCTGGCCGAGCTCTCCGAGGCGGGTCTGATCGATGCCGGCTGGGCGCGAGCGCTGCACCCCGTGGCACCCGACATCGCCGCAATCGGCGAACGGCTCCGGGCCGAAGTCGCGGCCGGCCGCCGCTACCTGCCTGCCGGCGAACAGGTGCTGCGCGCGTTCCAGCGACCGCTGGCGGAGGTCAAAGTCCTGATCGTGGGCCAGGACCCCTACCCCACGCCCGGGCACCCGATCGGGCTGTCCTTCGCGGTCGAGAAGCACGTGCGACCCCTTCCGCGGAGCCTCTCGAACATCTACCAGGAGCTGAACGCCGATCTCGGCATCGCGCCCGCCCCGCACGGCGACCTGTCGGCGTGGAGCGATCAGGGCGTGATGCTGCTGAACAGGGTGCTGACCGTGGCTCCTGGGGCCCCGGCATCCCACCGCGGCTGGGGGTGGGAGAAGGTGACCGAGCACGCGATCCGCGAGCTCGTCGCGCGCGGGGGAGCACTCGTCGCGATCCTGTGGGGGCGGGATGCCGCGAACCTGCGGCCCCTGCTCGGATCCACGCCGATCATCGAGTCTCCGCATCCGTCGCCGCTGTCGGCAAGTCGGGGGTTCTT
The DNA here is from genome assembly GCA_963772395.1 of uncultured Actinomycetota bacterium. GTDB lineage: Bacteria > Actinomycetota > Actinomycetes > Actinomycetales > Microbacteriaceae > Microbacterium. Next base: position 285,548 of record CAVYWV010000002.1, read on the forward strand.
CGGCTCGCGCCCCTTCTCGCAAGCGAACGATCTGCTCGCGCAACAGGGCGCTGCGGCCGTCGACTGGACGATTCCGGCCTGAGCGTAGGCTGTCGGAATGCTCGAGGAGGAATACGACCGCGACCGACGCCGGCTGCCGCGACACCTCCGCAGACCCGCGCCGCCCGAGCCGTCGTTCTCGTACGAGATCCGGCCGGTCGAGGACCGCGACATCCCCGACATCCGCGAGATCTACAACTACTACGTCACGAACTCGGTCGTCACCTTCGACGAGAAGAAATGGACGCTGGCCCAATGGCGCGACAAGGCGGACCATCTCGCGAAGCTGGGGCTGCCGTTCCTGGTCGCCGAGTCGCCCTCCGGGCAGGTTCTCGGGTACGCCCTCGTGCAGCCGATGTCGAGCAAGTCCGCGTACCGGTTCTCGGTCGAGAACTCGATCTACCTGGGCCACGCGGCGGCCGGCAAAGGTCTCGGGCGGGCGCTCCTGGAGGCGCTGATCGTCGCCTGCGAACAGGCGGGCATCCGTGAGATCGTCGCCGTGATCAGCGACAAGGGCGCCGAGGCATCCGTCGCTCTGCACGAGAAGCTCGGCTTCGTCGAGGTCGGGCGGATGGGACGCGTCGGCTTCAAGTTCGGGCGCTGGCTCGGCACGATCTACCTGCAGAAGCACCTCAAGCCCGCGAAGAGGAAGGGCCTGTTCCGGCGCTGATCAGCGCGCGGACTTCGGCGGCGCAGAACTCTTCTGCGCGGAGCGCACCGCGTCGATCAGTTCGCGCCACGGACCCTGCACCTCGGGGTCGGCGAGGGCGGCCTCCCGCGCGGCGTCTCCGCAGCGCGCATCGACGTGCCACACGAACCGGTCGGCCCCGGTCGGACGTATCGGTCGCGCCGGATCGGCGGCACCCCACGGGCATCCGTCGATCAGCGCGATCCAGTGCGGCGACTCCGCGGTGTCGGGCTGCGCACGCCAGGTGCGCCGCATGCCCGCGATGCCGCCCGTGCGTGTCACGGTGACCGCGATCACCACGAGCTGATCGTCAGATCGCTCGCGTGGGTCTTCGCCTTCAGTTCGTCGCGGATCCGTCATCGAGCACACCGACGCCGGTCCAGCCCGTCCGCACCGCGTCGACCTCCTCCGATTCCTCACCGTACTCCGCCTCGGCGGCCGCGACGGTGGCCCGCGCGAACGCGCGGAAGTCCGTCGTCGGCGCGACGGTGCCCGAGGTGAGCGTGCGATACCAGATCAAGCCGGCGCGCTCCCATGCCTGTCCGCCGAGCTGCTGCGCGGCGAGGTAGAACGCGTGATTCGGGATGCCGGAGTTGATGTGCACGCCGCCGTTGTCGTCGATGGTCTCCACGTAGTCGTCCATGTGCGCCGGCTGCGGGTCTCGGCCGAGCACATCGTCGTCGTACGCCGTGCCGGGCGCCTTCAGCGAGCGGAGCGCGTCGCCCTGCACGGCATCGGTGAAGATGCCCTCGCCGATCAGCCAGCTCGCGGTCGCGGCGGTCTGACCGAGCAGATGCTGCTCGGTGAGGGCGCCGAACACGTCCGAGAGAGACTCATTGAGCGCGCCCGACTGGCCCTGATAGACGAGTCCGCCCTCGAACTCGGTGACGCCGTGGGTGAGCTCGTGGGCGATGACGCTCAAGGAGCCGGTGAATCCGGCGAACACTTCGCCGTCTCCGTCGCCGAAGACCATCCTCTCGCCGTTCCAGAACGCGTTGTCGTAGTCGCGGCCGTAGTGGACGGTCGCCAGCAGCGGTGCGCCGGCGCCGTCGATGCCGCTGCGCTGGTAAGCGTCCCAGTAGAAGTCGAACGTCGCGCCAAGACCGTCGAAGGCTTCATCGACGGCGGTGTCACCGGTCGGCGGATCGTCCTCCCCGCGCACGCGCGTACCGGGCAGCTGCTCGAGCTGCCTCGCGTCGGAGATCGTGCGATCGGGCGCCGGGGCACCCTCGAACACGAGCGTTCCCGGCTCTTCGATCGACATGCGGATCCGCGAGCGGACCGGCCGGTATTCGCGCGGGATCTCCAGCGTCGCCCGCGCCGCCTTCGCCGCACGCGCCCAGGTGGGCTCCCGCGTGGCCGCGATCCTGGCGAGCAGGTACGGGGGGACGATCGCGTGCATCATGCTCCGAGGCTAGCCCGCACCTGGGACCCGGGCGCGGTCAGGCGCCGGGATCGATCACCGGAATCGACGCGAGCAGGCGCCTCGTGTAGGCGACCTGGGGTTGCATCAGCACCTTCTCGGTCGGCCCGTCCTCGACGATGCGGCCGTCCTTCATCACGATCACCTCGTCGCACAGGTTCTGCACGACGCCGATGTCGTGCGAGACGAGCACGAGGGTCAGCCCGTCGCGCACCCGCAGTTCGCTCAACAGCTCGAGGATCTGCGCGCGCACCGTGACGTCCAGGGCCGAGAGGGGTTCATCGCCCACCAGGAGCCTCGGCCGGTGCACGACGGCGCGGGCGATCGCGATGCGCTGGCGCTGCCCGCCCGAGAACTCGTGCGGGAAGCGATCGGCCATCGCCGCTTCGAGTCCGACCTCTTCGAGAACCTCGCGCACGCGCGCCCGCCGGTCTCCCTCGATCCCGAGTGCCCATAACGGCTCGCCGACGACGCGTCCCACGCTCATGCGGGGGTCGAGCGAGGCGTAAGGATCCTGGAAGACGATGCCCGTCTCGCGGCGCAGCCAGTGCAGCGACCGCGCGTTGGCCGCGGCATCCACCGGTCGTCCGTCGAATTCGACGGTGCCCGCCGTGGGAGTGTCGAGCCCGAGCAGCAGACGCACCAGGGTGGATTTGCCCGACCCCGATTCGCCGATGACGCCCACAGCCGATCCGGCCCGCACGGTCACGTCGGCGTCTTCGAGCGCGGTCGTGAACGTCGCGCGCTCGAACAGGCTCGACTTGGGAACCGGATGCCGCCGGGTCAGTCCCCGCGCGCGGACGAGGATGTCGCTCATGACGCACCGCCGGGCCGCCACAGGGTCGCCGTCGCGTCCCGGAGGAGCCCTCGCGTGACCGCAGACGTCGGTGCGCTCAGCAGTGCGGAGACCGGCGCCGTCTCGACGACCCGGCCGTCTTCGAGCACGACGCCGTGCGTCGCGATCTGCGAGAGCACGGCGAGGTCGTGCGTGATGAAGACGAGCGACATGCCGTCGTCCTCGACGAGTGAGAGCAGCAGCTCGAGGATCTCGGCCTGGATCGTGACATCCAGAGCGGTGGTCGGCTCATCGGCGATCAGCAGTCGCGGCCGGCACGCGAGTGCCATGGCGATCGCGGCGCGCTGACGCTGGCCGCCGGAGAGCTGGTGCGGATACCGTGCGACGATGCGCTCCGGGTCGGGCAGCGCCACCCGCGACGCTTCGGCGATCGCTCTGCGTGCGAGCCTCGGCGCGCGAGAGGCCCTCGTGGATCCGGATCGATTCCCCGATCTGGCGTCCGATCGTGCGAATCGGATTCAGCGCCGTGCGCGGCTCCTGGAAGACGATGCCGATCTCGTCGCCGCGGATCGCCGCGAGCTCGCGATCGGGCATGCCGACCAGCTCGCGGTCGTTCCAGCGCACGCTGCCGCCGGCCACGGCTCCGTCGGGCAGCAGTCCGAGGATCGCGAGGGCCGTGAGGGACTTGCCCGATCCCGACTCGCCGATCAGGCCGACGCGGGACGCCGTCGGGCACCTCGAACGAGACCCCGTCGACGACGCGGCGCTCGCCGATGTCGACCGTCAGGTCGGTGACCTTCAGTGTCATGCGACCACCTCCGGCACGTGGCGAATCGCTCCGCGGGGCGGATGCAGCGGGTCGCGGCCGCGCGACAGCGTCGGGTCGGTGGCCTCGCGGAGAGCATCGCCGAGCAGGTTCAGTCCGAGCACCGTGAACGTGATCGCCAGGCCGGGCCAGAGCACCGACAGCGGGTAGACGGTGATGTACTGCTGCAGTTCGGCCAGCAGGAGCCCCCACGACGGCTCGGTGACGGGCGCGCCGAATCCGAGGTAGGACAGCCCCGCCTCGGCGAGAACCGCGACCGCCATTCCCCACGAGAGCTGCACGATGAACACCGGCGCGACGTTCGGCATCAGGTGACGCCAGAGGTTCTGCAGCGGGGTGAGGCCGGAGGCGCGGCCGGCCAAGACGAAGTCGCTGTGCAGCACACGGCGCAGCTCGGGTCTGGTGACGCGCGCGATGTTCACGCCGAATCCGATGCCGACCGACCAGATCACGACCGCGAGCGAGCCGCCCCACACCGCGCTGATCATCATCGCGATGATCAGCACCGGGAAGGCGATCAGGATGTCGACGAGCACCGCGACCGACTCGCGCAGCCACCGCGCGGTCAGCGCGCCGAGTGCGGCCAGAGCCACTCCGATGACGGTCGCGATCACACCCGCCCCGACGGCGACCAGCACGGTCGTGCGCGAGCCCGCCATGAGAAGGCTCAGGATGTCGCGCCCGGTGCCGTCCGTGCCGAGCAGATGCGGCCAGCCGGGCAGGGCCCACCGGTTCTCGATCGCCACCTGCCGCGGGTCGAAGGGCGTCCAGAAGCGCGCGATGATCGCCGTCGCCGTGACGACCGCGACGACGATGAGGCCGAACCGGCCGGTGGACAGGCTCCACAGGCGTCGCAGCCACATCCAGCGCCGACGCCGCGCGGCACTCTTCTCGGCGGGGGACTCAGCCCGGGTGTTCGCCGCGCTCATGTCGCCTCCCGCTGCCGAGGGTCGATCACGCGGTGCACAAGATCGACGACGAAGCCGATGACGAGCACGAAACCGGTCAGCACCAGAAGCTCGCCCTGCACCTTGGGAAGATCGCGCGCGCTCACATCGGCGACCAGCATCCGCCCGATCCCGGGGAGGGAGAAGAGCTGCTCGATCACGACCGCACCGACGATGATGCCGGCGACCTGCAGTCCGAGCACCGTGATGACCGAGAGGCCGACGTTGGGCAGGCCGTGGCGGATCAGCGCCGCGTTGCGCGTGAGTCCCTTCGCGGCCGCCGTGCGGACGTAGTCCTGGCCGACCGCCTGCATCGTCGCGCTGCGCACGAAGCGCATGAGCATCGCGCCCTCGACGATGCCGATCGTGAGTGCGGGCAGCAGCAGGGAGCGGAACGCGGCGGCCGGATCGTTCCACCCGGCCCGCGGGAAGCCCTGTGCCGGCAGCCAGCCCAGCCACACGGCGAAGACGACGACGAACATCATTCCCGCCCACACGACCGGTACGGCGGCCAGGGCCTGCGCACCGACGCTCAGCGCCGTGCCGTCGCCGCGGCCGCGGCGCATCGCCGAGAGGACACCGAGGGGGATGCTGAAAAGGATCGCGATCGTCAGGGACATGATCCCGAGGGGAACGGTCACCTGTGCCTTCTGCGCGAGCTCGGAGGTCACGCTCGACCCGGTGAGCAGCGAAGAGCCGAGGTCGCCGCGGAAGATGCCGCCGATCCACTCCAGATACTGGAGGGGGAGCGGCTGGTTCAGTCCGAGCCGCTCTCGGATCGCCTCGATCTGCTCGGGCGTGCTGTTCGTACCGGCGATCAGCTGCGCGATGTCGCCCGGCAGCACGCGCAGAGTGAGGAAGATCAGCACGCTGGCCACGAGAAGCCCGAGCAGAAGCAGGGCCAATCGTGTCAGCGTGTAGCGGATCACCCGTTGCTCTTGGCGAGCTCTGCGAGGTTGAGGCGCTCGTTCACATTGATCGAGGGGAAGCCGGTGATGTTCGAGCCGACGGCGACGACGGAGGCTCCGTTGTAGAGCCAGTCGGCTGCGGAGTCCTCCGACACGATGCGCGCGGCCTGCGCGAGCAGGTCGGCCGCTTCGGCCTCGTCGGTCGCGGCGAGCGACTGCGCGTACAGGTCCTGCACGTCGGGGTTGTCGTAGGTGAAGTAGTAGTCCGGGTTGGCCCAGTTCTCGAAGTCGTGTGCCTCGGTGTGGAGCACGAAGCTGAGGTCGTAGTCCTTGTTGATGTAGACGTCGTTGAGCCACGTCGGGAAGTCGACCGAGTTGACCTCGAGCGTGATGCCGACCTCGTTCAGGTCCGAGACGAGGATCTGCGGGATCGTCGTGGAGTAGAAGCTCGGGATCGTCAGCTCGAGGGTGAGGTCCTCCACGCCGGCCTCGGCCAGCAGGGCCTTGGCCGCCTCGGGGTCGTACGGGGCGACGTCCGAGAGGTCTTCGTAGCCGGGGTCCAGCGACGGGATCGGCCCGTACAGGGTCTCACCCGACGCGAGAGCCTCGACGAACGCGTCGTGGTCGATCGCCTGACGGATCGCCTGGCGCACCCGCTCGTCGGCCAAGGGGCTGCCGGGCGCCTGGTTGAAGGCGAGCGTGCCCTTGTCGGTGGAGGCGCCGAGCACGAGCGAGAAGTCGCCGGTGGCCTCGATCTGCTCCTTGAGGTTCGCGTCGAATCCGGTGACAGCGTCGACCTCGCCGGCCAGGGCCGCGTTCAGCGCCGCCTGGTTGTCGGGAATGTAGTCGAAGACGACTTCGGCGACCTGCGCCTGCTCGCCCCAGTAGTCGGCGTAGCGCTCGAACGTGATGCTGTCGCCCTGCTTCCAGCTGGTCAGAGCGAACGGGCCGGTGCCGTTCGCCTTGGTCTGGTAGTCGACCGTGTCGCCCTCCTTCAGGACCAGACCGGCGCGGCCGGTCAGGTTCCACAGCAGGCTCGAGTCGGGCTGGGTGAGCGTCAGGGTGATCTCCTGACCTTCGGCAGTGATGGATGCGACGTTCGTGAGCCGCGCGGAATCACGCCACTCAGGAGTGTCCTTGCGTGTCTGCAGCGACCAGACGACGTCCTGCGGGGTGAGCTCCTGGCCGTCGTGGAAGGTGACGCCCTCGCGCAGCGTGAACGTGTACGTCAGGCCGTCCTCCGAGACCTCCCAGTCCTCGGCCAGCGCCGGGCACGATGTCCTGCTCGGGCGTGCGGGAGACCAGGCCCTGGTAGATGTTGTCGATCAGGATCTGGTCGAGTGCTGCGCCCGCCGTCTCGCGGATGTCGAGGTTGCCCGGCTCCAGCACGAGCCGGATGATCGCCGACGCGTCGGGGTCGGCCTCGGGCGTCGTCGTGGGGTCGGGCGACGATCCGCCCGTGCACGCCGTGAGCAGAAGCGCTCCGGCGGCGAGCAGGGCTGTGGCGGCAAGGGCGGTACGGCGGAGCATGGGGTCCTTTCGGGAGATCATCCGTTGCTGGTCGGATGCCTCGGGCGGGCGACACGGTTGATCTCAGGTCGGTCCGATAGTCCAGCCTAGAGAACGCCCGATGGTGGCCAGGCGCCTGATACTCGGAACGCAATACAAGCGTTAACCCTTCCCCGCGAGCGCGCGCAGCCGCGCGCCGAGATCCACGGGGATCTCCTCCTGCACATTGTGGCCCGATGCGACCACGTCGACGGATGCCGAGGGCACGTGTTCCTGGAACTCGGCGGCGTTCGCGTCAGTGACGTAGCCGCGGTCTCCGCGGATGAGCGATACCGGCGCGGTGACCGCCGCGAGGTCGTCCCAGCCGGTCAGTGAGAGCACGCGCGCGACGCCGTCCTGCGGGGCGGCCGCCGCAGCGGCCAGTTGGGGTGACGCGGCCATCGCGGCCGCCAGGTGCGCAAAGTGGTGCTTCCACTCGAAGCGTCCGTCCGCCCGCATCCGCGAGTTGAGGTACACGCCGCGCTCGGCGGCCTTGCGCGTGCCGCCGAGGCCGAAGGCCAGCGCGCGGTCGACCATCTCGTCACGGGTGGCCCAGTCGGTCGGGCCGGCGAAGAACTCGCGGATCTGCGTGGGGCCGGCGTTCGGATCGACCCCGGGGGTGATGTCGATGATGACGAGCTCACGCACCAGGTCGGGCCGGGATGCCGCCACCGCGGCCGCGGTGAGGCCCCCGAGCGACTGGCCGACCAGCAGCTGCGGACCGGAGGTCCACGCCTGTCATTCCGGCCGCGACATCCGGCGCCAGCCCATGACCGGTGTAGGCCGCGTCGGTGCGCCACGACGAGTCGCCGTGACCCGGCAGGTCGATCGCGAGGGCTGGCAGGCCCAGCGCGAGGATCGTCGTGTCCCAGGTGTGCGCGTTCAGCCCCGCCCCGTGCAGGAACGTCACGACCGGAGCGGACATCGCCGTAGCGCAGCGCGCTCAGCGTCCGGCCGTCCGGCAGGGCCATGCTGAGGCGCTCGACGCGAGGGATCGGCGCGTCGATGCCGAGATCCGCCGCCTGGCCGGGCAGGAAGGAGAACTCGTCGATGGGTTGGCTCACCCTGTCATTCTGCCCCGTCCCGGTGGGCGCGCCGGCCCGATGGGTAGGCTGGCGTCATGAGCGAACTCGCCCGTGTGCACCTGTCGAAGTCCGCGCCGGACGTCTACAAGGCGCTCGCCGCGTTCTCCAAGACGGTCGGCGCGAGTCGCCGATGAGGCGGGCATCGACGCACGGCTGAAGGAGCTCGTCCAGATCCACGTGTCTCAGCTCAACGGCTGCGCATTCTGCGTGCGCGTGCATGTCGAGCGGGCGACCAAGGCGGGGGTCACCGCCGATGTGATCGCGCAGCTTCCGGTGTGGCGCGAATCCGGGGTCTTCTCCGAACGTGAGCAAGCCGGTCTCGAACTCGCGGAGTGCTTCACGTTCATCTCCGAGGACGGCGTCCCCGACGACGTCTACAACCGGGTCGGCGGCATCCTCAGCGAGCAGGAGTACGTCGGGCTGAGCTGGATCCTCGTCTCGATCAACGCCTTCAATCGGATCGCGATCGCCGGTCGCTACAGCGTTCCCCCGCGCGATGACCTGGTCGGAGAGGACCAGGACGCCGCTTCGGGCGCGGCCTGGTGACCGATCCGCTCGACCCGGTCGTTCCCGGCGCCGTCAACTTCCGCGATGTCGGCGGCTTGCCCGCAGGGCCATCGCGCACCCGATCGGGAACACTGTTCCGCTCGGGCAACCTCGCTCAGCTCGACGAGGCGGGTCTCGCTGCGCTCGACGGCCTCGGCATCCGGCGCATCATCGACCTGCGCGCCGACGAAGAGGTGGCCCACGCGCCCAGCAAGGTGGGCGGCCTCGCTCTGCAGACCCAGCGGGTGCCGCTGTTCCTCGGCTCGGTGGCGTCCTTCTTCGCGGACGACATCCCGCTGGACGAGATGTACCGCCGGCTCGTCGAGGATTCCGCGGATCGCGTGGTCGAGGTCGTGCGCGGCATCGTCTCGGATCAGCCCGTGCTGGTGCACTGCACCGTGGGAAAGGACCGCACCGGGGTGACGGTCGCGCTCGCGCTCGCCGCGGCGGGCGTCGACAGCGAGGCGGTGATCGCCGACTATGCGCGCACGGAGCAGCTCCTGCCCCAGTGGCGCAACAAGCGGGTGGTGAAGGCCCTCAGGAAGATGCATCCGGAAGCCGTCCACCTCGAAGACCTCGCGACCCGATCGCCGGCGCCCGTCATGCGCAACCTGCTCGCGGACCTCACGGCGCGCTACGGTTCGCCGGCCGACTATCTGCGGGCGCAGGGGATGGCAGACGACGAACTGGCCGAGCTTCGGCGCACCCTGCTGGAGCCGCGATGAACGCTCAGAACCCGACTCCCAGTGAAACCAAGGTTAGGCAACCCTTTGCTCGCGCTATGATGGACGAGCCATGCCCCACACCACCGAGCACAACGCCGCAGCCTGCCGCTCTTCGCGGCACACGCGCGTGCAGCACCTGATCACGGCCGACGAGACTTCGCTGGCCGAACTCGAGGCACTGCTCGCGACGCTGCCGATCTGCTCGACCGGTCGGGTTTTCATCGAGGTGCCGGATGCCGGCTGGCCCGGCGATCTGCACGTGCCGAGCCGCATGGTCGTGACGTGGCTCGATCGCGCGTCGCGCACGGGCGAACCCGGGCTCGGGTCGCAGCTGCGCACCTGGGCAGGCTCTCGCACGCGCCGTCACGGCGTGGGCCGACGAGATGCTCTGCGCGGACGACGACCACACGCGCATCTTCCTGATGGGCGGCTACCTCGGCACCGCCGACATCGTCGATCACCTCACCGCCCGTAACGGCGTCGCTCCCGACGCGATCCACACGCCCGAGCGCTTCGGGCTCGCTACGGCGCGCTAGAGCGCCCCGCAGCGGCGCCCGCCCGCCCCGCCCCGGCCTGCGCTCCTCGCCGGGGCCTTGTCCTGGCATCGCCGCGGGTGCTAGAAATGCGGCAGTCGACTTCTGGGGACCGACAGCAGGCGCGATTGGGGCCGCGCCCGCGTGTGCATTTGGAGTGGGTATGAAGAAGACACTGGTTGGCGCCGCGATCTGTGCGGCATTGATCTTCGGCTCGAGCGGCGCTGCGTTCGCGGGCGAGGTCAACGGGAACGGCGATGCGACGCCCGCGAGAGACAAGGCGAAGTCCGCCTGCGCGTTCTCGGGGCTGGAAGACGGCTCGGAAGGGGGCCCGTCGGGGCCCGGCTACACCCAGAACTGGGGTCAGATCCCCAAGGAGTTCCGCGACCAGGTGTCGGTGACCGGCGCCGCGCGCGTGGACTTCTTCGGTACCGAGGAAGGCTGCAACGCGAACCTGCACCCCAACAAGTGACGGCGACTCGAGGCACGTGACCGATCGGCGTGGCCGGAGAGCCCTCCGGCCACGCCGTTCAGTGAGCGGCGCGGCGTCGACTGTCGCGCGCGTGGGACGTAGTTGCCGTCTTCGAGCCCGGCCTCGATCTCGAACCGGTTGCGCAGCGGATCTCGCCCGGCGATCAGGTACAGGAACGGCATGAGGAAGCCGTAGCGGCGCCATTGCTGTGCGTGCACGGCTTCGTGCGCCAGCACGCGGTCGGTCACGACGTCGTCGCCGGTGAGGTAGCAGCCGCCGACGCACACGCCCCCGCGGCGGAACGCCCAGCGCGGCATTCCCCGGAAGACCCACAGCCCGGCGCGCTTCTCCACGCGACCGGTGCTCCAGAGCGATCCCCAGATCCATCCGACGGCGGTGCCGTACACGTAGCCGGCGTGACTGAGCCGGGAGTCCAGGAACGGCAGGAACCGATCGACTCGGCGTCCGCGCGCGACGGCGCGGTCGGCGGCTTCGCGCCACCCCGCCGGGGGAGTGGGGATCGGACTCACGCGAGGGCCCCGACGATCCTCAGGATCGTGCCGAGGTCGTCGACGGCGGCGGCGGGCGATGACGGGGCGAAGCCCGTGATGCTCGAGCCGACGAGCGGCACCGCAGCCCGCACGCGCGAGATCGCGGCGACGAGATCGGCGAGCGAGACGCCGAAGGGGACGGATGCGGTCACCCCGCTCATCGCGGCCGGATCAAGCACGTCCAGATCGACGTGGATGTACACCGCCGTCGCGCCGGTGGCCGCGATCGCGGTCGCGAGTGCGTCGGCGTCGGAAAGGTCGCCCGCTTCGAGGGTGGTCAGGCCGAGCGCGGTCGCCGCGTCCTCCTCGGCGGGCTCGTACTCGCGTGCACCGGCCAAGACCAGTCGGTCGGCGGTCACGCTCCCCGAGGCCAGGACGAGACCGTCTGGGCCCTCGCCGAGGATCGCGCGCAGCGCCATGCCGCTGTAGGCGCCCGACGTCGAGGACTCCGGGGTGTGCAGGTCGGGGTGCGCATCCAGCCAGACGACGGCGAGGTCGGGATGCCGCCGGACCGCGTGTCCGATCGCCCCCACCGAGACGCCGCAGTCGCCGCCGATCAGGATCACGGGCTCGGAGATCGGGGCGAGCTCGAGGTCGACGAGTTCGCGGGTGCGGCGCAGCGTGCTGAAGCGTTGCACGCCGGTCTCGACGGCCTCGCCCGCCTCGAGCGGGATGTCGACGGTCGTGCACGACGCTCGCGGCAAGTCGCCTGCGATCGCCTGCGCTCCGTCGATGAGCTGCATCGCACGTGACGAGGGGGAGCCCTGCCACTGCGGAACGATCACGAATCGGGCCATGTGCTCATCCTCTCGCACCCGTCGCCGTGCCTCGGCGCGAAACAATCCGCCGTCCGCGAAACCCTCGCGCGCACGGCTGACGCGCGAACGGGCGGAGACCCGAGAGCCCCCGCCCGTTCGCGGTGCGGTTACGGCGTGTACGGCGCCGTAGGTGCGTCGATCGCCTGCTGTGCGGGCGCGCCACCCGCCTTGAGCTCGGCGAGCCGCGCCTCGACCTCGGTCAGCTCTCCGACGTCGTCGAGGCTGTTGAACTGTGCGTCGAGGCTCGACGCAGCCAGCTCCTCCTTGCCGGCCGCGAGCGCCTCCTGGCGACGGACCTTGTCTTCGAACCGGCCCAGCTCGCTGGTCGGGTCGAGCACGTCGATCGACTTGACCGCGTCATGGACCTTGTTCTGCGCCTCGGCGGTCTTCGAACGCGCGAGCAGCTCGCTGCGCTTGCTCTTGAGCTGCTCGAGCTTCTGCTTCATGCCGTTGAGGCCGTCTTTGAGCTTGGCGACGATCTCGGTCTGCGACTCGATCGTCGGCTCGACGGCCTTCGCCTCGCGTTCGGAGCCGATCTGGCGCTGCAGGGCGATCTTGGCGAGGTTGTCGAACTTGTCGGCATCCGTCGTGCTGCCCGCCGAGCGCAGCTGATCGGCCTTCTTGCTGGCTGCGAGAGCTTTGTTGCCCCACTCGGCGGCTTCCTGGACGTCTTCCTCGTGGTCGCGCTCCAGCAGTCGCAGATTGCCGATGGTCTCGGCGATCGCCGATTCTGCGTCGGCGATGCTGTTGGTGAAGTCGCGGACGAGCTGGTCGAGCATCTTCTGAGGATCCTCGGCGGAGTCGAGCATCGAGTTGATGTTCGCCTTCAAGAGGGTCGAGATGCGACCGAAGATGGACTGCTTGGCCATCCGGGTTTCCTTCCTATCGGTGGTTCGGAACGTGCGTGTCGTGAAGATGAAGCGTGGTGGTGCGGGCGTGATCAGAATCGACCACCTCCTCGGCGACCGCGGGTGCCGCCGCCGCCGAAGCTGCCGGGGCTCATCCGGCCTCCCCCGCCCCCGCCGAGCATCCCGCCGAGACCGCCCGACGAGCCGCCCCGACTCGAGCCGCCACCGCCGAGCAGGGAGTTGATCACGATGCCACCCAGCACCGCGCCCAGCATCCCGCCGCCACTGCTGTTGCCCCCGCCGCCGAGCATGCCGCTCGAGCCCGGCCCCTGGAACACGCTGACGTCGTTCTGCGCGTATTGGATCGCCTGCCCGGCGAGCTGATTGGCGCGCTGCGCGTACGGGAGAGCCTGTTCGGGGTTCGCGCTCTGCAGCTGCTGCGCCTGCACGAGGGCGGCACCCGCCTCCGCGAGGCGGGTGCGGGCTTCGGCGCCGATGGCACCGCGACGCGCAACGATGTAGTCCTCGGCCGCGGAGACCTGGGCCTGGGCCTGGAGGATCTGCTGGCCGATCATCTGCTGCGCGCGCTGGGCCTTCGCCGCGGCGTCCCGCACGCCGGCGACGACACCGTCGATCTGCGCATTCGCCGCTTCCAAACCCTGCAGGGTCTGCAGCGGGCGCCGTGCGGGTCCGGCGAGACTGGTCTTCGCGGCGTCGACCTGCTGCCGGGTCGCAGCGATCGCGGCCGCCACCCGGCCGTCCGCGTCGGGAAGAGCGGCTGCCGCGGCGATGTCGCCCTCGAGCTCGGTGATCAGCGCGGCCGCGCTCTGCTCGCCCGCGGCGAAGTCGCGCCCGAGCTTGTCGATCGCGTCCTCGAGCAGCACGGCCTGGCCGACCGCTTCCTCGGCCGCTTTGATGCTGACCGCGGCCTCGCCGCCCTTGCCCGCGCCGATCGCGGCCTGGCGCGGTCTTGAGCTGCTCATCGGCGAACCGGATGCGCTGCCGCGCCTGATCGGGGTTGTCGGCGACGGTTGCCAGGGCTTCGGGCGCGTAGCTCGCGGCGAGCGTGCGCAGGTGCTCGTCGGCGCTGTCGATGGATGCCGCCGCCTTCGTCCGCTGAACCTGCACGCGTGCCAGCGACTCGGGCGCGTTCTGTTCGAGTCGACGCAGCTCGTCGAAGGCCGCGGCCTTCTCGTCGAGGCCCGCGTTCGCCTCGTCGCACAGCCGGATGATCTCGGCGTTCCATGCACGCGTCTGCTCTTCGGTGTCGGCGGTCGTGTCGTCGAGCTGCTGCTTGATCGTGAAGGCCTTGTTGAGGTTCTCGCGCGCGGTCTGCAGCGCCTGCTCGAACTCGACGGTCGCGGCGTCGCCGAACTGAGCCTTCGCGAACCCGAGCTCCTGATCGCTGGTCTTGACGGCGTCGTCGGTCGCGACCAGCGCGGAGGAGGCGCGGCGGTCCAGCTCCTCGACGCTGATCTGGTCGACGGGCCGACCCGGGCCGGCGCCGCCACCGACCCCCTTGCGGCGGCGTCGGACCACCACGACGATGACGAGGATCGCCACAGCAGCGATCACGAGGAAGATCACCAGGCCGAGCGGGAAGCCGCTTCCGGACGCGGTGGAGCCCGTTCCCGACCCGCCGCCGGCGGCATCCTGCAGCCCGTCGGCGGCGGCATCCACCGCTCCCAGCCAGTCTTCGGTCGCGAGCTGCGGCTGGATGAGCTGCTGCTCGATCGTGCCGAGCTGCTCCTCGGAAACGGGTCCGGACGAATCGCCCGACAGGTAGAACTGGCGCGACCCGGTCGCCACCGCGAGAAGGTACTGCGTCGGTCCGAGTCCGTTCGCCTCGGCGGTCGCGTTCGCCCAGTCCGCGGAGTTCGCGGGATCGGTGAACTCGTCGACGTAGACGACCCAGAGGTCGAGCCCCGTGTCGGTCTTCAGCTGCTCGAGCCGGGTCTGCGCCTGCGATTCCTCGCCGGAGGAGAGCGCATCGACGTCATCGAGGACGTAGCCCGCACCGAGGGTGACGGGTGCCGTGGCCGACGCCACTCCGGCCGAGCCGACGATCAGCATCGTGGTGATGACGGCGCCGAGAGCGGTCGAGAGCGCCGGTGCCCATCGCGCACGCATCGTTCCCCTCCTCGGGGATCGCGCAGTGCAGGCCCCGAAGATCGAGTCTATGCAAGGGCGGGCGCGCGACGGTAGGTCTACCGACCCCCGGCCCGGTGGGCGGGTCGCGACGCTGCGGCGTGCGCCCGCCGGTAGCGTGTCGATCTCGGAGAACACCTGTCGATCTCGGAGGGCACATGGACGATCGGTACTCGACAGACGTGCTCGCCGACGGCTGGCGCAGCCACGGGCACCGCCCCGTGCCGCGGATCGAGGCTTCCGGCGACCTCGTGGTCGAGGTCGCGGCGGACGGGTTCTGCGGAGCAGTCGTGGGCGTCGCCTCCGGGCTCGTCGAGCTCGAGGATCGCGGCGGCCGCCGCCGTCTGTTCCCGCTCGGACCCGGTTTCCTGGTGGACGGGACCGACATCGTGCTCACCGCGCCGCCGGTCGCCGCGTCGCGCACGCCGCAGCGGACGGCATCCGGTTCGTACGCCGCCCCCGACACCCGCGCTCGCGTCGCGCGGGCGAGCCGCATCCTCGTCGAGGGTCGCCACGACGCCGAGCTCGTCGAGAAGGTCTGGGGCGACGACCTCAGGGCCGAAGGCGTCGTGGTCGAATACCTGCGGGGCATCGACCTGCTCGAAGCCGCGCTCGATGACGAGCCGCCGACCGCCGACCGTCGCTACGGCGTTCTGGTCGATCACCTCGTGGCCGGCTCGAAGGAATCCCGCATCGCCGATGCGATCGGTCGTGGTCCGCACGGCCGCCACATCAGGATCGTCGGGCATCCGTACGTCGACGTCTGGCAGTGCGTGACCCCCCGCGCGATGGGCATCGCGAAATGGCCCGACGTCCCGCGCGGCATCGACATCAAGGTCGGGACGTGCCGCGCCCTCGGCTGGCCGTCTGAGACACCCGCCGACCTCGCCCGGGCGTGGCAGCGGATCCTCGGGCGGGTCTCGAGCTACCGGGACCTCGACCCGGCGCTGCTGGGTCGCGTCGAGGAGCTCATCGACTTCGTCACTGACTGATCGGCCGCGTGCGGCTTCCTCCGTCGGCGCCGCTGGCTAGCCTGGAGGGGTGTCCGAGTCCGCCGCATTCCGCGATCGCCCCGTCTCCTTCGTCCGCCGCAACGGACGGATGACCGACGGTCAGGAGCGCGCCTGGACCGACCTCGCCCCCCGATACGTTCTGGACGCGCCCCGCGATGACGCGGCCACGAGCGTGCGGCCGGGCGCGGCGATCGATCCGCGCGAGGTGTGGGGTCGGGAGGCCCCGCTCATCGTCGAGATCGGGTCCGGTCAGGGCCACGCGATCATCCACGCCGCGTCCTCGCACCCCGATGTGGACTTCCTCGCGGTCGAGGTGTTCACCGCGGGCCTGGCGCGCACCATGCTCAACGCCGAGAAGGCCGCGGTCGAGAACCTGCGGCTCGTGGAGGCGAACGCGCCCGAGGTCCTCGAACATCTCCTGCCGCCGGCATCCGTCGACGAGCTGTGGGTGTTCTTCCCCGATCCGTGGCACAAGAACAAGCACAACAAGCGGCGCCTGCTGACGCCCGAGTTCGCCTCGATCGCCGCTCAGGCGGTGCGCGACGGGGGAGTGCTGCGGCTCGCGACAGACTGGGAGCAGTACGCGCGTCAGATGCGCGAGGTGCTGGACGCCGCGCCCGATTTCACGCGGTCATTCGACGGACCGTGGGCCGAGCGGTTCGCCGGTCGCGTCCTCACGGCCTTCGAGCGCAAGGGAGCGCGCGCCGGGCGCGAGATCCGCGACCTGACATACGTGCGGCGGAATCGGGAATGACCGAGCCGGGGGAAGCGGCGTCGGTCGCGCCCGGCGACGGTGAAGGACAGACGGTCGGGCGCGACCGCTGGCGGATGCTGCGCCCGCTCGCGCACCGCGACTTCCGCGCGCTGTTCAGCGCGGTCGTGCTGTCGATCTTCGCGGCGGGCATGTGGGCGGTGGTGATGGTCTACGCGGTGATCGCCACGGGCGGCGGGCCGCTCGATCTGTCGCTTGTCGCCGCATCGAACGCCACCGGGCTGCTGCTGTGCGCGATCCCCGGCGGCATCGTCGCCGACCGGGTGTCACGGCGGCTGATCGTCCGGGCCGTCTCACTCGCGGATTTCGTCTCGATCATGTCTGTCGTCGTCGTCGGCGCGACCGGTGAGGTCGGGATTCCTCAGCTCGTGATCGTCGCATTCGTGCTCGGGGCGGGGGCGGGATTCTTCTTCCCGGCCTACAGTGCGATCCTGCCGCGCATCCTGCCTCCGGAACAGCTTCTCGCAGCGAACGGGCTGGAGGGGGCGATCCGTCCGGGGCTTCAGCAGGCCGCGGGTCCGGCCGTCGCCGGCATCCTGCTGGCCGCGCTCATCCCGGCGCACGCCGCGATCGTGATCGCCGTCGCCCACGGCGCCGCTTTCGTGATCCTGCTGTTCCTGCGTCCCGAGCCGGCGAACGAAGGCGGTGAGCATGGCGAGGCGTCGGCCAAGAGCGTGTTCCACGACCTGCGCGAGGCGGTCGTCTTCACGGTGCGCACACCGTGGCTGCTGTGGACCCTGCTGTACGCGACGCTCTGGGTGCTCGTGGCGGTCGGGCCCGAAGAGGTGCTGCTGCCCTTCCTCATTCGCGAGCGGATCGGCGATGATCCGCGCCTGTTCGGGTTCCTCCTCGCCGTCTACGGCCTCGGAGGCGTGCTCGGATCGATCTTCGTCTCGTCCCGAAAGCTGCCGCGCCGCTACCTGACCACGATGAATCTGGTGTGGGGCTTCAGCACGCTCCCGTTCATCATCGTGGGCTTCACCGATCAGTACTGGCTGCTGCTGGCGTCGATGTTCACGATCGGCTTCGGCTTCAGCTACGGAAACGTCATCTGGGGCACTCTGCTGCAGCGCCGCGTGCCTCGGCACATGCTGGGGCGCGTCTCGAGTCTGGACTTCTTCGTCTCGCTCGCGCTCATGCCGCTGTCGATGGCGCTCGCCGGCCCCCTCTCCGAGGTGCTCTCGCTGCAGGTGATCTTCACCGCGGCCGGCGTCCTCACCCTCGCCTTCGGCATCATCGCGATCTTCGCCGCGCGAATGCCGCAGGATGAGATCGCCCACCCACTGGGAGACTGAGACGGTGCCCGCCCATCCCACTGCCGTCCTCGGCATCCGACCGACCGTCTCGGTCGGTCTCATCCCCGCGCTGCTGGTCTGCCTCGCCGCTCCCGCATTCTTCGTCGTGCGCATCCCGTGGCTCGGGTGGGCTCTGCTGGCCGCGGGGATGCTGGTCGCGTGGCTGGTGCGCGGACGAACGGATGCCGAGGCCGAAGCCGCGCGCGCGTCGGTGGCGCGACCGGCCGAGCTCGCCGACAGCCGCACGCCGAGCCTGCTGCGCGACCTCTCGCTGATAGCTCTCGGGCTTCTGATCGTGAGTTCGATCCCGCTCGCGGCGGAACTCGACAACCTCGCATTCGTGCGGTTCACCCTCGGACTGGGAGGTGCGGTCCTCGCGCCGTACCTCGTGTCGCGATTCGTGTTCCGCGATCACGCGATCCGCTTCCCCTGGCGCGGAGGCGGCCGCTGGACCGCGTTCCAGTGGACGTGGCTGGTGGCCGTGCTCGCGTTCGGGTGGCTGATCCTGCCGTTCTACTTCATCACCTCGGGCGTCTACATGAACTGGCCCGTCGTCGACACCCCGGAGATGATCGCGCGCCTGTTCGTCGGCGTCGGCGCGGTCGGCATCTGGGACGAGCTGTTCTTCATCTGCATCGTCTTCACTCTGCTGCGCCGCCACTTCCCCGACTGGCAGGCCAACCTGCTGCAGGCGACGGTGTTCGTGTCGTTCCTGTGGGAACTCGGCTACCAGGCGTGGGGACCCCTGCTGACGATCCCGTTCGCCCTGGTGCAGGCCTACATCTTCAAGCGCACCCGCTCACTCACCTACGTCGTGACCGTGCACCTGCTTTTCGACGCGGTCGTGTTCCTTGTGCTGGTGCACGCGCACAACCCCGGACTGCTCGACGGCCTGTTCCTGATCTGACCGGTGTCGCGTCCGGCCTGCCCAGGAGGTGCACAGGCCGGATTGCTACCCTGATCGTGGATGCCGAACAGGGTCCCCGGACGACGGATCAGTACCCGGTGAGCGACAAGACTGGCCGTGGAGGCGAGTCCCATGTCGTGGGTCATCCTTGTTCTGTCCGGAATCCTCGAGGCCGTCTGGGCCACCGCGCTCGGCAAGTCCGAGGGATTCACCAAACTCTGGCCGAGCGTGATCTTCGGCGTGACGCTGGTCGCGAGCATGGGCGGGCTCGCCTGGGCGATGCGCGACATCTCGACCGGCACGGCCTATGCCGTGTGGGTCGGAATCGGTGCGTCGCTGACGGTCGCCTACGCGATGATCACCGGCGCCGAGCCGTTCTCCATCGTGCGGATGCTGCTCATCCTCGGCCTGGTCGGCTGCGTGATCGGGCTCAAGCTCGTCGGTCACGAGTAGGCCTGGGGTGGGCGGAATTCTTCACCTTCATGTTCACGGTGAGGTGACTTCGAAGTGAACTCTTGACGACCGTCGCGCGGTGAGTATCTTTGGTCTTGCGAAGCGATAACGGAAACGGAACGAACCCGAAAGGGAACGGGAAACAGAGACCAAGAATCGCAAATGATCGGCCCGGGGCTTCGGCTCCGGGCCGATCTTACGTATGCCCGCACACGCGAAAAGCCGCCCCTTCGGGACGGCTTTTCGCGTCAGTGCCCCCGACTGGAATCGAACCAGCGGCTAGCCACGGCCGGAGCGCCGGGGATGTCATTGTGGAGCACGCGCAGCGAAGCGAGCACGAACGACATTGACATCCCCAAGCACAGGCTGAGTATGGGCCGTCGAGGCGATGGCCTGTCGTGATCACTGGCACGTACCCCTGATGAGGGGGCCTTGATCGCCGTTTCGGCGGAGAGCGGAGTCTCAAAAGGCGAGCCTTAGCGCCCTTTAGCGATTCGGCACCTCCTGGTCGGTTGCACTCTGTGCGAGCACAAGGAGGAGAGATCGTCGACTAGATTCGCGTTGCTCGCTTCATGAGCGCCTGACGACTCAGCTTTGTTCGCGAGCTCAGCGCATTCCAGCTCTGGCCAGTCGCTCGAAGAAGGGTGACCAGGTCGACCCGTTCCCGCAGGAGTGCCGACTCTTCGCGATGGCTTCGCTCGAGCTCGTGAGTGGCGTCTGTGGTGTGGGGACGATCGGAGCAGCTCGTGGGCGGGCGCACTTCACTGCAGTGGTTTTCGGTCATGACAGGTGGCGGATCGCGCCGCGGCAGCTATCTCGCTATGTGGAGTTCGCTCTACGCGCGTGCCAGATGGCCGGCTCGTCACGACTACGGATACCCCCGGGGGTATGCTATTCTGAAGTCAACGAAATGGAGAGGACGAGATCATGTGCAGTCGAGTGACCTGCGAAGTGTGCGGCAAGGCGACCTGGGAGGGTTGCGGTCAGCATGTCGAGGAAGCGCTGGGGGGCGTGCCCGACGAGCAGCGTTGCGCGGGACACACGAATGTCGCGGCATAGTCGCCTGCGGTCTCTCAGCATCGGCGTCGCCGTACTGACGCTGGCCCTCGGCATGAGCGGCTGCGCTGGTTCGCCGGCGTCAATCGAGCTGGGTGCTGACACCGTAGTCGTCGATGTACGGACACCTGCGGAGTACGCGACCGGTCATCTCGATGGGGCTGTCAACATCGACTTCCAGTCACCGTCGTTCGACGACGTCGTGTCCGGCCTCGACTCGGATGCCGACTACGTCGTGTACTGCCAGTCCGGAAACCGTTCAGCGCAGGCCGTCTCCGTCATGGAGGATGCCGACTTCGCCGTGCAGAATGCCGGCGGCATCGACCAGGCCGCGAAGGCCACGGGGTTGCCCGTCGTTCCCTAAATCCACCCACAACTCCCAGAACTCGCAGACGGAACTCTGCGTCCGAAAATACCCTAGGGGGTAATAAACTCATGACAAGCCGAGAGATCAGCGAAGCCGGCCTGCCGGCCGTGATCGCTGAAAACGACATCGTGTTCCTCGACTTCTGGGCGGCCTGGTGTGGCCCGTGCCGCGCCTTCGCGCCGGTGTTCGAGCGCGCTTCGGAAGCGCACCCCGACATCGTGTTCGGCAAGGTCGACACCGAGACCGAGAGAGGCCTCGCTACGGCGTTCCAAATCCGCTCCATCCCGACGCTCATGATCTTCCGGGCGGGGATTCTCGTCTTCTCCCAGCCCGGGGCGCTCAACGCTCCCCAGCTGGATCAGCTCATCGACGCGGTCCGCGCGCTGGACATGGACGTCGTCCGCGCGGAGATCACGCGTACGACCCAGGAAGCGGAGGTCGTGCGATGAGGATCGTGATCGTCGGCGGAGTCGCCGGAGGCATGAGCTGCGCGGCACGCGCCCGCCGCCTAGACGAATCAGCAGAGATCATCGTGCTTGAGCGTGGCGCGCATGTCTCATTCGCGAACTGCGGATTGCCGTACTTCGTCGGCGGAGAGATCACCGACCCCCGCGCACTGCTCGTGCACACGCCCGCATCACTGCGCGCAGCGCTGGCGCTGGACGTTCGACCGGGCAACGAAGTCATTTCGGTCGACGCCGACGCCCACATGGTCACCGTCCGCTCGGAGGACGGACTCGAGCAGATCACGTACGACGCGCTCGTGCTGTCACCCGGCGCCTCCGCGTTCGTGCCGCCGATCCCGGGCGTGGACTCGCCCCGGGTGCGCACTCTGCGCACGGTCGAGGATGCCCTCGCTCTTCGTGAGAAGGTCACCGCCGGTGCTCGCCGCGCCGTCGTCCTCGGCGCGGGATTCATCGGGATCGAAGCGGCCGAAGCCCTCGCGGCCCAGGGTCTCGACGTCTCGGTCGTCGAGCTGGCGCCGCAGCCGCTGCCACCGGTCGAGCCGGAACTGGCCTGGCTGGTCTCCGAAGAGCTGCGCGCACTCGGCATCGATCTGCGAGTCGGGGTCGCGGCGATCTCCATCCTTCACGGAGCGGATGCCGACACCGTGGTCCTGGCCGACGGCACGGAACTCACGGCAGACCTGATCGTCATGTCCGTGGGCGTGCGCCCCGACACTGCGATCTTCGAGGAAGCCGGGATCGCCTGCGAACGCGGAGCGATGATCGTCGACAGTCACGGTCGGACGAATGTCCCGGGTATCTGGGCAGTCGGCGACGCGACGCTGAGCGTCGATGCCGTCACCGGCGCGCGACGCCCCGTTGCCCTCGCAGGCCCCGCGAACCGCGCCGGGCGACTCGTCGCCGACGACATCATCCGACCCGAGACCGCGCGCAAGATCCCGCAGCCCGTCGGGACCGCCATCGTGCGAGTCGGGTCGCTGACTGCCGCTCTGACCGGCGCGAACCGGATGGCGCTCGACGCGGCCGGCGTAGGGTTCCGCACCTTACATCTGCACGCGAACCAGCACGCCGGATATTTCCCGGGCGCGAGCCAGATCCACCTCGTTGTGCACATTGATCCCGACTCGGGTCGGCTCCTCGGCGCACAGGCTGTCGGCACAGAGGGCGTGGACAAGCGCATCGATGTGCTGGCCACTGCCATCCGCGCAGGCATGACCGTCGACGAGCTCATTGACCTCGACCTCGCCTATTCGCCGCCGTACGGGCAGGCGAAGGATGCCGTGAACCTCACCGGCATGGTCGGCGAGAACGTCCTGAACGGAACGCTGAGCCTCTGGTACGCCGAGGACGTGGAGAAGTGCTCGACAAGGCCTTGATTCTCGATGTACGCCGCCGTGACGAATGGGTCACCGGACACCTTCCAGGCGCCCTGCACATTCCTCACACCGAGCTTCGTGGGCGCATCGAAGAAGTGCGGGAGCAGGCGGCGGGACGTCCGGTCCGCGTGATGTGCGCATCAGGCGTGCGATCGGCGATCGCCCACCGCGTGGTGACCCAAGCAGGGATGGACTCAGCGTCGCTTTCCGGCGGCATCCTCACCCTGCGCGCCGCACTCGGCGCGCGAGCCACGGACATGCTCGAGGCCGAGGACGTGCTGCAACGTGCCTGACGCGCAGAGGCTCATCTCGAATCGGCTGCGTCGCGCCCGGGGACAGCTCGACGCGGTGATCGCCGCGGTCGAGGCTGGCGACCCCTGCCGCGACGTCGTCACTCAGCTCGCTGCCGTATCCAGCGCGATGAACCGCGCCGGCTTCGTCATCGTCTCGACGGCGATGAAGAAGTGCGTCGCCACGCCTGACGCCGAACGTGACGACAACGACCTGACCACCGAAGAGCTCGAAAAGCTCTTCCTCATGCTCGCCTGATCAGCCCCAAGAGGAGACAGTCCATGTGCCACGCAGTGACATGTAAGAAGTGTGGAAAGACCACCTGGTCCGGATGTGGACAGCACGTTGACCAGGTCATGCGCGGGGTCCCGAGGTCCCAGCGGTGTGAAGGTCACGCCCACGAACCGTCCAATGGATTCTTCGCCCGGCTGTTCGGGCGCTGACCCGGCGCGGGGGAGTGGCCCTACGCGAGAGTCAGGAACAGCTTCTCGAGTTCCTCGGGCGTGATGGACGTGTCCCCGGGGTCGGCGATGCAGTTGCGCATCGCCGAAGCCACGATCGCGTAGCCTGCACGATCCAGTGCCTTCGAGACCGCTGACAGTTGAATCACGATGTCGCGACAGTCAGCACCGGAGTCCACTGCCTTGATGACAGCGCTCAGCTGACCTTCCGCGCGGCGCAGCCGATTCACGATCTTGCGCTGCTGGGCGAGAAGGTCGGCTGCGCGATCTACCTGGGAGACGGACGCATCGATGCTGTTCATGGGAGTTCCTCGCTCGGGGTCGACATCTACACCCAACAGGATACCCACCTAGGTATTCCAGTATCCCGCCCTCGATGACGTCGCGCTGACGAGTCGGCGGCATGATTGTCCAGGGGATCGGGGAAGGCCTCCAGATATGACGGCAACGAGCATCCCGAGCCCACCTCCGGAGTAGGCGCAGTTCCAGCTCGGTCCGCCGACGATTCACACGTACGCCCTGTGCCTTATCGCCGGGATGATCGCAGCGACGATATACACGCAACGCCGCCTGTCCAGCCGCGGCGCAGAAGGCGGCGTCGTACTCGACATCGTGCTGTGGGCGATCCCGTTCGGCATCATCGGCGCCCGGTTCTATCACGTGCTCACCCACGGCGAGGACTACTTCTACCCGGGTGCCAACCTGTGGGACGTTATCGCGATCTGGGACGGCGGCAACGCGCTGTACGGATCGTTGATCGCGGCACCCCGTGCCAGAGACATCCGTCTACCAAACCGGACGCGAGCCCAAGCCCACAGTCGCCCCACTGCCGAAGCCGGTCCGGCTGTCCGGCCCGCGGACTCGGTGGCTGGCGAGTCAGACCGCTCAACCGCGCCATAGGCGACGCCATGCCGAAACGATTCCCCGGTTCGCCCTACTCACGCGGATACGAGCCTGACCCCCGCTTCAGCCTCGCCAACGAGCGCATCTTCCTGGCGTGGGTGCGGACGTCTCTTGCGTTGCTGGCGGCGGGTGTCGCCTTTGGAAGCGCTTCAGGTGCCGGTGTCGCCCGGCTTTCGCCGCGCGGCGTCAGTGGTCCTTGTCGTCCTCGGTGTTCTCGCGGCGATTCAAGCGTGGGTCGGCTGGTTGCGCACCGAGCGTGCGCTTCGCGAGAACAAGGCTCTTCCCGCGCCAAGCTCCGGCTTCGTCATCATCCTCGGCGTCGTGCTGGGCGTCGTGCTGCTCACGCTGGGATTCTTCTCGTGACAGCGCCTGGCGGAGCGCCGTTCGACCCGGGCTTGCAGCCTGAACGGAAGCTTCTCGCGTGGCGACGGACCTGTCTGGCCCTCGCAGTAGCTAGTGCGGTCGTCGTGAGGTTCGCCGGAGGGGCCATCGGCGTGGCCGCCGCAGTCCTGGGCATCGTCGGCGTCGCAACAGCGGCGGCCGGATATGTGCGCGCGTCCATGCGCTACCGGCGAGCACACGAGGGCCTCACGAGTTCCGGAGAGCTTCCCATCGATGGGCTCGCACTAGGACTTGTCACACTCACCCTGCTCCTCATCGCCGCGGGCGCAGTGATCTATGTCATCGGAGCTGGCCTGACCGACATCGCAGCGAAACCGTAGTGGTCGCGGCGCCGGTTGGTCAGCGACGCCGAAGTTGATCGAGGAATTCGTCGGCGGCGTCGAGTTGAGCGCGCAGGCGATCGCGTCGGTCGGAGGCTTCAGCGCGGAAGCGCTCCAGTCGCTCGCGCAGGTCCGAATCCTCAGGACGCTCAGCGAGGGCGTCAATGAGCTCGAGGAGCCGTCCTGCCTCGTCCAGCGAGTATCCCAGTGGCTTCATGCGTCGGATGAGGAGCAGGCGTGATTCATCTTCAGCGGTGTACAGGCGGAAACCACCCTCTGTCCGACCGGTCGGCTTGAGGATGCCGATCTCGTCGTAATGGCGGATGGTGCG
Source organism: uncultured Actinomycetota bacterium (assembly GCA_963772395.1). Lineage (GTDB taxonomy): Bacteria > Actinomycetota > Actinomycetes > Actinomycetales > Microbacteriaceae > Microbacterium. The sequence goes on from CAVYWV010000002.1 coordinate 310,863, forward strand.
CAGTGACAGCCCGGTACGCTCGGCCAGTTCGCCGATGTGCATCGTGGTGGTGGTCATGCGGGCGGCTCCATGCGATTCGCGACCAACTCTCACGTTACGGTAGGCTTGGCGACGTTCGACCACGGCTTGGTCGTGCCCCAATTCTCCCCCGCCGGCGGTCGTCGGCATCCCGGCGCGATGGTGCGCCATCGTCCCATGCTTTCGCCCGAGAGCCCGACCTCCCCGCTTGGAGTGCCGTGACTGACGTCATCCCCGTTCAAGATCCGAAGACCCGCTACCGCATCGAGCCAACGGTGCTGCAGGCCCTCCGCAGCCCACGCATCCTGACCCGTGAAGTGCTGGCAGGGCTCGTGGTCGCGATCGCATTGATCCCGGAGGCGATCGCGTTCTCGATCATCGCCGGCGTCGACCCGCGCCTCGGCCTCTTTTCTTCCTTCGTCATGGCCGTCGCGATCTCGTTCCTTGGTGGCCGCCCAGCGATGATCACTGCCGCGACCGGTGCGATCGCGCTGGTCATCGCCCCCGTGGCCCGCGAGTACGGGATGGACTATTTCATTGCCACGGTGCTCCTCGGTGGCCTGATCCAGGTGGTCCTGGCCGCACTGGGCGTGGCGAAGCTGATGCGGTTCATCCCGCGCAGTGTCATGGTCGGCTTCGTCAACGCCCTCGCGATCCTGATCTTCATCTCCCAGTTTCCGCAGCTGATCGGCGTCCCCTGGCTGGTCTACCCACTCGTCGTCGTCGGGCTGCTCATCATGTACCTGATGCCGCGGTTCACCAAAGTGATCCCCGCCCCCCTCGTGGCGATCGTTCTGCTGACAGCCGCGGCCGTGGTGTTCGGACTCAACATCCCCACCGTGGGCGACCAGGGCGACCTCCCCGATAGCCTGCCCCAGTTGTTCATCCCGAACGTCCCGCTCACCTGGGAGACGCTCGGCATCATCGCCCCCTACGCAGCGGCGATGGCGATCGTCGGTCTGCTGGAATCGCTGATGACGGCCAAGCTCGTCGACGACATCACCGACACCCACTCGCGCAAGACCCGCGAGGCCTTCGGCCAGGGCGCCGCGAACATCCTCTCCGGCGCCTTCGGCGGTATGGGCGGCTGCGCCATGATCGGCCAGACCATGATCAACGTGAAGGCCTCCGGTGCGCGCACCCGCATCTCCACCTTCCTCGCCGGCGTGTTCCTGCTCATCCTGGTTCTGGTCCTGGGCGACGTCGTCGCCGTGATTCCGATGGCAGCGCTGGTCGCGGTCATGATCGTCGTGTCGGTTGCCACCTTCGACTGGCACAGTGTCCGCCTGTCGACCCTGAAGCGGATGCCCAAGAGCGAAACCACCGTGATGCTGATCACCGTGCTGATCACCGTCTGGACGCACAACCTCGCCATCGGTGTGGGCGCCGGCGTGCTGACCGCGACGATCCTGTTCGCCCGCCGTGTCGCGCACTTCGTCACTGTCACCCGCCACATCGACAGAGAAGCAGACGTCCCCACCGTCCGCTACTCCGTGGACGGAGAACTGTTCTTCGCGTCCAGCAACGACCTCACCACTCAGTTCGAATACACGCACGACCCCGAGCGCGTCATCATCGACATGTCGCAATCGCACATCTGGGACGCCTCCACCGTCGCAGCCCTCGACGCGATCGTCACCAAGTACGAGCACCTCCACAAATACGTCATCCTCGAGGGCATGAACGACGCCACCACCAAACTCCACGGACGACTCACGGGTGGACTTGGCGCCGGGCACTGAGGAGACTGCCGCCCGGCAGCACATGCGCCCAGCGATTCCGGCGAGTGCGGACACTGCGCGACGACGTGTCTGGCTTGCGTTCGTAAGTCCGGTGATTGCCGTCAATGATGCCTCATCAGGTTTGCGCCAGTCGGCGAACGGCAGATATCGCGGCGCCCGTCCCGTCCTCGTAGGAGCGTCGGCGGAACTTAGATGAGCGCTGTCCATCCGACGCTGAGCTCGTCGAGCGACAGACTTGCTTAGGCGAAACGCGCACACTGCGCAGGTGCGTTGACGACCAGCTTGTGGCCGTCGACGTCGCAGTCCCAACCCAGTCCCGCAATCGTGCCCTGGCGGGCCTCGTGTGCTGTGCTTGCACGCGCACGCGCCCCGCAGGGGTCCGAGGTGCCCGCAGGGTGCTTCGAGCAGAAGGGGGAGTCTGCGTGACGCGTGACGTTGCGCGTCACGTAAGCGCTCTTTTCTGGTGTCGCGCTTAAGGAGCGAGATCATCCGTCCAGCCGGCCAGGAGGCAGCCGTCCTCCACGCGGGACCACAGTCCTGCGGCTATCAGCTGCTCTTCGGCGACGGCGCGAACCACGTGAAGGTGCCGGCGTCGCGGAACGGGTGGTTCACCGCGGCCGTACGCGCGGCGCAGGCAGACGACCCCACCTTCCCGCTGGTGACGCCTCACGATCTGCGCCACACTGCCGCCAGCCTTGCCGTGCAGGCCGGCGCGAACGTGAAGGCCGTTCAGCGGATGCTCGGGCATGCCTCTGCGGCGATGACTCTCGATGTCTACGCCGACCTGTTCGACGACGATCTGGATGCCGTTGCGACCGCCCTTGATCGGGCGAAGCGCGCTTCAAGTGTTGTCACGCCGTTGTCAGGAGAGCGGGACCGCAAGGCCTGAATGGCCCGCGATCCCTCGTCCTGACTGGTGCCCCCGACTGGAATCGAACCAGCGACCTTTGGTACCGGAAACCAACGCTCTATCCCCTGAGCTACGGAGGCGTACCGATCGAGGTTATCACCAGCCCCGCGGTGAGTCGTGCGTCAGGACGGGGGTCCGCCGGCGTCAGGGGCCGAGCGGCTCCGCGTCGTGGGGGGCGTCCGCCACGACATCCGTCGCGCCGCTCATCGCGGCCAGCGCCTCCGCGAGGCGCGTCGCGAGATACGCGTGGCCGCCGGTCGAGGGATGGTAGCGGCCGATCGCGGTGTCGATGACCTCGGCGTAGTTCTCCGGAGTGATCCATTCGTCCGCGATGGGGGAGACGTACCACCAGCCGCGGGCGGCGGCGAGGGCCGACAGGTCGGCGTCGATGCGCGCGGTCGTCTCCTCGACCGGCAGCACCTGCGGAGCAGGGCCAAGGACCACGATGGTCGCCGACGGGTACCGGGCGGCGAGTGCGTCCCACGCCGCGGCCACCGCCTCCTGGTATCCGGTGGCGGGCAGTCGCCGGTCGTTGATCGACCCCTCGAGGATCACCAGGTCGGGGCGCAGCGCCGGATCCAGGGCGGCGATGCGCTCGCCGTACGCACCGCCGTCGAGCCCGGGCTTGAGGTACCCGCTGCCGCGGACGCCGTCGACGGTCGTCTCCCAGCCCAGCCGCTCGCCGAGGACATACGCGTACCCGAGCGTCGGGAGGGCGGCGGCCGAACCGTACGTCCACGAGTCTCCGAAGATCAGCACACGCGGCTCGTCGGGCAGCGCGAGTGCGGCCGGCGCGACGGCGGCGGGAGCGGCATCCTGTGCGGTCGCGACGACCGCGCTCGGCGCCTCGCTCCACGGCCTCACCGCGCCCACCGCGCACACCGCGGCGATGGCCAGCGCGGCCACCGCGAGGGGCCAGAACCGACGCGCTTGGCGGGTGCGCGCAGACGTGCTCGCGGGCGGGTGCGGAGGCGCGGTCACCGTCCGAGGGTAAGCGAAGTTCCGTCGTGCACCGAATGCGCTCGATCGGCGACGAAATCGAGGGCGACGAACCCACCGGAAACCCGCGTGATCACGGGCCCGGAGCGAGTGCGGACGCGCGTCGCGGCTCACGAGATTCCCGCCGCGTGAGGAGCACCCGATCCGGCGTGCGAGGATACTTCGGTGCAACGCGTCGTGACCGCCGAACTGGACCTTGAATTGGGGTCGTCCGTCGACCTGATCTTCCAGGTCGCAGCGGCCCAGCATGTGCCGATCGTGAGCGAGGAATTGACCTTCACGCAGGGCGAACGCGTCTACACCCCGACCGAGATCGTCGACCAGTCCGGAAGCCGCCTGCACCGCCTCACGGGAGAGGCGGGACGGCTCGAGGTCCGCTACGAGGCGACCGTCGACGGACAGACCACGAGCGGCCGCACGAGCGACCTCGAAGCGATCACCTACCTGCGTCCGAGCCGGTACTGCCAGTCCGACGAGGTGTTCGGCCAGGCGCGGCGTCAGTTCAAGGGCCTCCAGGGCCACGACCTCATCGCGGCGGTCTCGGAGTTCGTCTCCACCAGCACGACCTACACCCCCGGCCTCAGCCAGGGCACCGACAGTGCGGTCACGACTCTCATGACCGGTCAGGGCGTCTGCCGCGACTACGCCCACGTGGTGATCTCCCTGCTTCGGGCGATGGACATGCCCGCCCGCTACGCGGCGTGCTTCGCCCCCGGTCTTCAGCCGATGGACTTCCATGCGGTCGCCGAGGCGTATCACGACGGCGCCTGGTACGTCATCGATGCGACCCGTCTGGCGAATCGTCGGTCGCTCGTGCGCATCGCGACGGGTCGGGATGCCGCCGACTGCGCCTTCCTCAGCTATCACGGCGGGCACGTCGCGCTGGCGCACATGCGCGTCGACGCCTGGGTGATGCCCGATGCGGCCTCGGCCGACGGTCTCGAGGGCGAAGGACGGCCCGACGCACTCGAGCGCGCGATGGACGACGGGGCTGCGGCATCCGATCCCTCGCTCGACGACTTCACGACACTGATCCAGCTCGCCTGAGCGGGCGCAGGCGCCGCACGGGCGCCCGGCCGCGCAAACGTAGACTGGTGCGGCTATGAACCCCGAAGAACTCGCTGCCACCCTGCTCGCCGTCGTGACACCTCTCGCCGAGGCGCGACGCGAGGGATCGACGGCCGGGCTGACGGCGACGGAGCTGGCCGTGGACCGGCCGAAGAACCGCGATCACGGCGACTGGTCATCCAACGTGGCGCTCAAGCTCGCGAAAGCGGTCGGGGCGAATCCGCGCGAACTGGCCACTGAGATCGCGGCCGTCCTTGCCGAGACGCCCGGCATCGCGAGCGTCGACGTCGCCGGACCGGGCTTCATCAACATCCGCCTCGATGCGGCGGCCGCGGGCGCTCTGGCCCGCACGATCGTCGAGGCCGGCGCCGCCTTCGGCACGAACGAGTCGCAGCGCGGCAACACGATCAACGTCGAGTTCGTGAGCGCGAACCCGACCGGTCCGCTGCACATCGGGCACACGCGCTGGGCCGCCCTCGGCGACTCGATCGCGCGCCTGCTGCTGGCCAGCGGTGCCACGGTGGCCAGGGAGTTCTACATCAACGACGCCGGCGCCCAGATGGAGCGGTTCGGACACTCGGTGCTCTCCGCGATCAAGGGCGAGCCGACGCCCGAGAGCGGATACGCCGGGTCGTACATCGACGACCTTGCGCGGCGCGTGCGCGGGGCCAGGCCGGATCTGCTCGAGCTCGATGACGAGGATCAGGTGACGGTCGCCCGTGATCTGGCGTACGACTTCCAGCTCGGCGAGCTGCAGGCATCGCTCGCTGCGTTCCATGTCCACTTCGACGTGTGGTTCTCCGAGCGCACGCTGCACGCGCCGGGATCGAACGGCGAACCGAGCCTTGTCGACGAGGCCGTGGACCGCCTGCGCGCGCAGGGGCACGTGTTCGACGAAGAGGGTGCCGTCTGGGTGCGCACGACCGACTTCGGCGACGACAAGGACCGGGTGATCCGTCGCTCCAACGGCGAGTACACGTACTTCGCCGCTGACGCGGCCTACTACCTGAACAAGGGCGACCGCGGCTTCGCGCACAAGATCTACCTGCTCGGCGCCGATCACCACGGCTATGTGCATCGCCTCAAGGCGCTCGCCGGTGCCGCCGGCGATGACCCCGAGAGGGACATCGAGGTGCTCATCGGGCAGCTCGTCTCGATCAACGGCGCGCGCCTTTCCAAGCGTGCGGGCAACATCATCGAGATGGACGATCTGCGCGATTGGCTCGGCGCCGACGCGCTGCGCTACTCGCTCGCGCGGTACCCCGCGGATTCGCCGCTCACGCTCGATCCCGAGCTCCTGCGGAAGCGGACGAACGACAACCCGGTGTTCTACGTGCAGTACGCCCACGCGCGCACGCACAACGTGGCGCGCAACGCCGCAGCGTCGGGGGTCGATCGCAGTGCGTTCGCTCCGGAGCTGCTCGGCCACGAGACCGAGTCAGCCCTGCTCGGGGCGCTGCAGGAATTCCCGCGCATCGTCGCGTTCGCCGCCGAGGTCCGTGAACCGCACCGTGTGGCCCGCTACCTCGAAGAGCTCGCCGGCCTCTACCACCGGTGGTACGACAACTGCCGCGTGATCCCGCTCGGCGACGAGCCGATCGGCGATGTGCACCGCACGAGACTGTGGCTGAACGACGCCACCGGACAGGTGCTGCGCAACGGGCTCGACCTTCTCGGCGTGGACGCGCCAGAACGGATGTAAGACGCGATGACCACGGGCGACACCCAGCCGACGCAGCCGCTCCCGCCGTACACGTTCGCCGAGCCCGCCCCGAAGAGGCGCCGCCGGGCGTGGCCGTGGATCATCGCGCTGATCGTCGTCGCCGGCCTGGCCGTCGCGGCGTGGTTCGCGGGGGAGTGGATCGCACGCGACGTCGTCACCAAGACGATTCGCGAGCAGGTCATCACGCAGCTGTCGCTACCCGAAGACCAGCCGATCGACATCGTCATCCAGGGCGCGGTCCTGCCGCAGCTCATCGTCGGCACTCTGAGCGACGTCACGATCTCGTCCGACGACGTCGAGCTGGATGCATTCGCCGGCGATGTCACGGTGCACGCGCAGGACATCGCGATCCGGGGGGATGCCGGCACCGGATCCGCATCCGCGCAGGTCGTCATCGACGAAGAGCAGCTGCGCACGCTGCTCGGCACCGTCGAGAACTTCCCGATCGAGTCGCTCGGCCTGGCCGCACCGGACGTCACGATGTCGACCGAGCTGAGCCTGTTCGGCATCGCCCTGCCCGTGGGCGTCGCACTGACCCCGAGCGCCGTCGACGGCGACATCGTTCTCAGCCCGGCGTCGCTGCAGCTCGCCGGCAGCGACATCTCGGCCGCCTCACTCAAGGAGCAGTTCGGCGGTCTGGCCGAAACGGTCCTGCGCGACTGGACGATCTGCGTGGCGCAGTACATCCCGGCCGGAGCGACCCTGACCGGCATCGCGGTGACGGGCGACGAGGTCGTCGCCGAGCTCGACATCGACCCGGCGATCGTCAACGACCCCGCTCTCCAGGAGGTGGGCGTGTGCGAATGAGCACCACTCGCGCCGCACAGCGCGGCAGGCGTCGCGTCACGGAAGCCGAGTGGGGCATATGCCGTGCCCTAGACTTCTGGGAACCGCCCGGCGCGTGAATCCACCGCTGCCGCGGCACCCCGCTGAGTCCGGGCCCGCCCGCAGCAGTCGCGCAGAAGCACCCTTTCCACGATTGGTCCGAGTTGTCCGCCTCCACCTCGCTCGCCCCGGATTGGCTCCTGCCTCCGGCCGATGCGAATGCGCTCGCCGAAGCCGTATGGCCGGCATCCGCCGATCGTGACGACGACGGCGTGCTGTGGATCGCAGGGGTCTCTGCCTCGCAGCTGCGGCACGAGTTCGGCACGCCGCTGTACGTCGTGGACGAGGACGAGGTGCGTGCGCACGCCCGCCGCACCCTGGCCGCGTTCGGCTCAGCGGTCGAGCCGCACGGCGTGCAGGCTCGCGTGTACTACGCGGGCAAAGCGTTCCTGTGCTCCGAGGTCGTGCGCTGGGTCACCGACGAGGGCCTCGCGGTGGATGTCTGCTCGGGGGGCGAGCTCGCTGTCGCCCTGGCCGCCGGCGCTGATCCGGCCCGCCTGGGATTCCACGGCAACAACAAGAGCGTGGTCGAACTCGAGAACGCCGTGGCGGTCGGCATCGGCTCGATCGTGATCGACAGCATGGTCGAACTCGACCGGCTCGCAACGATCGTCGAACGTGCTGGTGCGACCCAGGCCGTGCTCGTCCGCGTGAACAGCGGCGTTCACGCCGAGACCCACGACTTCCTGGCCACTGCTCACGAAGACCAGAAGTTCGGCTTCACGCTCGCGGATGCTCCGGCGATCGTCGCGCGCATCCGCGACACCCCGGGGCTCGATTTCATCGGGCTGCACTGCCACATCGGTTCGCAGATCTTCGGCACTGCGGGCTTCCAGGAGTCCGCCGCTCGGCTCGTCGAGCTGCACGCGGCGCTGCTCGAGGGCGGCGGCATCCCCGTGCTGAACCTCGGCGGCGGGTTCGGCATCGCCTACACCTCGGTCGATGACCCGACCCCGATCGAAGAAGTCGCCATCGGCATGGTCGAGGCCGTCTCGCGCGAGTGCGAGGCGCGCAGCATCCCGATGCCCCACCTCGCGTTCGAGCCCGGCCGCGCGATCGTCGGCCAAGCGGGCGTCACGCTCTACGAGGTCGGCACCACCAAGCCCGTCGAGGTCGACGGAGGCGCGCAGAGGCTGTACGTCAGCGTAGACGGCGGCATGAGCGACAACGCCCGTCCCGCCCTCTACGGAGCAGACTTCTCGGCCCGCATCGCCTCGCGGGTGAGCCCCGCCGATCCCACGCTCGTGCGCGTCGTCGGCAAGCACTGCGAGTCGGGCGACATCGTCGTCGACGCCGAGTACCTGCCCGGAGACGTCGTGCCCGGGGACCTGCTGGCCGTGCCGGCGACCGGGGCGTACTGCTTCTCGCTCGCGAGCAACTACAACTACGTGCCTCGACCGCCCGTCGTGGCGGTGCGGGACGGCTCGGCCCGCGTGATCGTGCGCGGCGTGAGCATCGACGACCTGCTGGCGCGCGACGCCGGCCTGGATGCAACTGAGGGAGCCGACATGCCGGTACTGAGCGAGCGAAGCGAGTCGAAGTGATCGACTACCGCCGACTGAGGGTGGCGCTGCTGGGCGCCGGAGCCGTGGGCTCGCAGGTCGCCGCGCTGCTGCTGAAGCACGGAGACGAGCTGGCCGACCGAGCGGGCGCCGCACTCGAACTCGTCGGGATCGCGGTCCGCGACCTCGACGCGCCGCGCGAGACCGACCTGCCGCGCGAGCTCTTCACAACGGATGCCGAATCCCTCATCATCGGCGCCGACATCGTCATCGAGCTCATGGGCGGCATCGAGCCGGCCAAGACGTACCTGCTCCAGGCGATCAACTCCGGCGCAGACGTGGTCACGGCCAACAAGGCGCTGCTGGCGACCCACGGTCCCGAGATCTTCGATGCAGCCGACCAGGTCGGCGCGCAGGTGTACTACGAGGCGGCCGCCGCCGGTGCCATCCCGATCATCCGCCCGCTGCGCGACTCGCTCGCCGGCGACCGCGTGCAGCGCATCATGGGCATCGTCAACGGCACGACGAACTACATCCTGGACCGCATGGACACCGAGGGAGCCGACTTCGGCGACGTCCTCACCCAAGCGCAGGCGCTCGGCTACGCCGAGTCGGACCCCACGGCCGATGTCGAAGGCTACGACGCCGCGCAGAAGGCCGCGATCCTCGCGAGCCTCGCATTCCACACCGACCATTCCCCTCGAGGCCGTGCACCGCGAGGGCATCACCTCGATCGACAAGGCGATGATCGACTCCGCCCGTCACGCCGGGCACGTCATCAAGCTGCTCGCGGTCTGCGAGAGGCTCACCGATGAGCCCGAAGAGGCGATCTCGGTGCGCGTCTACCCTGCCCTCATCCACCGCGACCACCCGCTCGCGAGCGTCCACGGCGCCAACAACGCGGTGTTCGTCGAGGCCGAAGCGGCCGGCAACCTCATGTTCTACGGCGCGGGCGCCGGCGGCGTGCAGACCGCTTCAGCCGTGCTCGGCGACGTCGTCTCCGCTGCGCGCCGCCACATCGCCGGCGGCGTCGGCGTGGGAGAGTCCACCCGCGCGAACCTCCCGATCGTGCCGATCGGCCGCGTCACGACCCGGTACCAGATCACCCTCGAGGTCGACGACCGCCCCGGCGTGCTCGCGACCGTGGCCGGCATCCTCAGCGAGGGCCGCGTCTCGATCGCGACCGTCGAGCAGACCGTCATCGACCACCCCGACCTCGGCGTCCCCGTTGCACGCCTGGTCATCGGAACGCACAAAGCCCGTGAGCAGGACCTCAGCGACACCGTCGATCGACTCGCCGCCAGCGGCGTGGTCGAGCGGGTCGTGTCGGTGCTGCGCGTAGAAGGAGACTGAAAAATGGCACACGTCTGGCGCGGAGTCCTCCGCGAATACGCCGACCGACTGGGTGTGACCGACACCTCGACCGTCATCACGCTCGGCGAGGGCGGCACCCCGCTGCTTCCCGCACCCGCCCTGTCGCGCCGAACCGGTACCGACGTCTGGGTCAAGTTCGAGGGCATGAACCCGACCGGATCGTTCAAGGACCGCGGAATGACGGTCGCTGTGTCGCGCGCGATCGAGCACGGCGCGAAGGCGATCATCTGCGCTTCCACCGGCAACACCTCCGCCTCCGCAGCGGCCTACGCCGCGCACGCCGGCATCACCGCCGCCGTCCTCGTGCCCGAGGGCAAGATCGCGATGGGCAAGCTCAGCCAGGCCGTCGCCCACAACGGTCAGCTCATCCAGATCCGCGGCAACTTCGACGACTGCCTCGAGATCGCACGCGAACTCGCCGATCACTATCCCGGTGCACCTGGTGAACTCGGTGAACCCCGACCGCATCGAGGGGCAGAAGACGGCCGCCTACGAGGTCGTCGAAACCCTCGGCGATGCTCCGGACTTCCACTTCATCCCGGTCGGAAACGCCGGCAACTACACCGCGTACTCCCGCGGTTACCGCGAAGAGGCCGACGGGGGCGTCTCCACGCGCGTGCCGCGCATGTTCGGCTTCCAGGCCGAGGGCAGCGCACCGCTGGTGCGCGGTGAGATCGTCAAGCACCCCGAGACCGTCGCCAGCGCGATCCGCATCGGCAACCCCGCTTCGTGGGAGCTCGCCCTCGAAGCACGCGATGCGACCGACGGCTACTTCGGCGCGATCGACGACGACCGCATCCTCGCGGCCCAGAAGCTGCTCGCGGGTGAGGTCGGCATCTTCGTCGAACCCGCCTCGGCGATCAGCGTCGCGGGCCTGCTCGACCGGGTCGAGGCGGGAGTCGTGCCGAAGGGCGCACGGGTCGTTCTCACGGTCACCGGTCACGGCCTCAAGGATCCGCAGTGGGCCCTCCGCAACGCGGACGGCAGCCAGGTCGAACCCACCGTGGTCGACGCGACGACCTCGGATGTGGCATCCGTCCTCGGTCTGAAGGCCGTCGGGGCCAACGCGTGACCGAAACCGCGGCGCCCGCGCAGGGCCGCGCCGTCGCGGTGCGGGTTCCCGCGACCAGCGCGAATCTGGGTCCGGGCTTCGACACGCTGGGCCTCGCGCTCAGCGTGTACGACGAGCTCGTGGTGACCGTGCTCGAAGGCGACCGTCTCGAGGTCCTCGTCAGCGGGCAGGGCGCGGATGCGGTGCCCCGCGACGCGTCCAACCTCGTGGTGCGTGCCATCGCCTACGCGTTCGAGGCGGTCGGTCGACGGATGCCGGGGCTTCGACTCGAAGCGCGCAACGTGATCCCGCACGGTCGCGGCCTCGGATCATCCGGCGCCGCCGTGGTCTCGGGACTGCTCGCGGCGAAGGGTCTGCTCGCGGGCGATGTCGAACTCGGTCCCGAGACGCTGTTGCGACTCGCGACGGAGCTCGAGGGGCACCCCGACAACGTCGCGCCGGCCCTGTTCGGCGGCCTCACGATCGCCTGGGTCGACGAGTCCGGTCCCCAGCACAAGAAGCTGCTCGTGCACCGGGGCGTCTCGCCCCTCGTCTTCGTGCCCGAGCACACGATGTCCACGAGCGTCGCGCGCAGCCTGCAGCCGCTGCAGGTGCCGCGCGAGGACGCGGTCTTCAACGTGTCACGGTCGGCGCTGCTGATCGCGGCGCTCACCCAGAGTCCCGAGCTGATGCTCGCCGCGACCGAGGACAAGCTGCACCAGAGCTACCGCGCGCAGGCCATGCCCGAGACCGATCAGCTCGTGCGCACGCTCCGCGACGCACGCTTCGCCGCGGTGGTGTCGGGGGCGGGGCCGAGCGTGCTCGTGCTCGCCGACGGACCCGGTCGTCGCCTCGAAGCAGCAGAGCTCGCCGTCCGCGCGACGGAGAACCCCTGGGAGGCGCTGATGCTGGCCGTCGACTTCAAGGGTGGTACAGTGAGGGACATAACGGAGGGTTCCACGTAGCTACGTGAATCTGGCCTCCAATCGCAATCTGCGAACCCCTGCACGACCCCCCGCCTTCACAAGTCGTCACGTCTGACGAAGCGCGGCGCGGGCTGACGGCCGTTGTGGCGGACGTCTCGCGCAGTCAAGTCATCCACACGTTTACAAGGGAGAACTCGTGGAGTCCATCTCCGAGATCCAGACCACCGACGCCACCGAAGACGAGCGCACCGAAGCGCCCGAGTCCGCGGAGAACACGGTCATCGACAACACCGACGCTCCGGCCGAGAACACCGACGCCCACGTCGAGACCGCGGAAGCCGACACGGCTGCCGCGGACGCGCCTGACGAGGCCGCCGCTGAGGCTGAGCCGGCTGCTGAGGCGGAGCCCGTCGTCGAGGCGGAGCCCGAGTCTGCGGCCGAACTCGCCGCGGAGGCGCCCGCTGACGCTCCGGTCGACGCGACACCCGCCGCGTCCGAGGCTCCGGTCGAGCCGGCTCCGGCCACTGCGCCGCGCAAGCGCGCCCCGCGCCGGGCCAAGAGCACGGATGCCGCCGCGGCGCCCGCGAAAGAGGCGCCGGCCGAAGCCGATGCGCCGGCTGATGTCGCCGCATCCGCCGATGCGCCGGCCGAGGCAGAGCCGACGACGGATGCCGCAGCCGAGCCGGCACTCGACGAGGCCGCGCCGGCCGACGAGGCAGCCCAGAGCGCGCCGGCGGAGTCCGCCGACGAGCAGCAGGCCGAGGGCGAGAACGGCGAGTCCGCTGAGGGCGGCGCCGACGAGACCCCCGCACGCGGTCGCGGCCGGAGCCGTAACCGCAACCGCAACCGCAACGCCCAGGGCGGCCAGAATGCCCAGGGCGCCCAGGGCGCCCAGAACCAGGGCGGCCAGAACGCCCAGGCCACGCAGGCACCCGCGGCTCAGCCGCAGGCGCAGGCGGTCGACGCCGACGACGACGGCGGATCGGCGGCAGGCCGCAACCGCCAGCGCAACAAGCGTCGTGGTCAGACCGGCGGCGACGAGTTCGACACCGAGATCGGCGAGGACGACGTCCTGATCCCGATCGCCGGCATCCTCGACGTGCTCGACAACTACGCCTTCGTGCGCACCACGGGCTACCTGCCGGGCACGAGCGACGTTTACGTGTCGCTCGGCCAGGTCAAGAAGTACAACCTCCGCAAGGGTGACGCCGTCGTCGGTGCGATCAAGCAGCCCCGCGAGGGCGAGCAGTCCAGCCGTCAGAAGTACAACGCGCTGGTCAAGGTCGACTCGGTCAACGGCCTGTCGGTCGAGGACGCCGCCGAGCGTGTCGAGTTCGGCAAGCTGACCCCGCTGTACCCGCAGGAGCGCCTCCGCCTCGAGACCGCCCCCGAGAAGCTCACGCAGCGCATCATCGACCTCGTCGCGCCGATCGGCAAGGGCCAGCGCGGTCTGATCGTGGCGCCCCCGAAGGCCGGCAAGACGATCGTGCTGCAGCAGATCGCGAACGCCATCGCGACCAACAACCCCGAGGTCCACCTCATGGTCGTGCTGGTCGACGAGCGCCCCGAAGAAGTCACCGACATGCAGCGCACGGTCAAGGGCGAGGTCATCGCCTCGACGTTCGACCGCCCCGCCGAGGACCACACCACGGTCGCCGAACTCGCGATCGAGCGCGCCAAGCGCCTGGTCGAGCTGGGCCGCGACGTCGTCGTGCTCCTGGATTCGATCACCCGCCTGGGTCGTGCCTACAACATCTCGGCACCGACGTCCGGCCGCGTACTCACCGGCGGTGTCGACGCGTCCGCGCTCTACCCGCCCAAGCGGTTCTTCGGCGCTGCGCGCAACATCGAGAACGGCGGGTCGCTCACGATCCTCGCCACCGCGCTCGTCGAGACCGGGTCCAAGATGGACGAAGTCATCTTCGAGGAGTTCAAGGGCACCGGCAACAGCGAACTGCGCCTGTCGCGCCAGCTCGCCGACAAGCGGATCTTCCCCGCGGTCGACGTCAACGCGTCGAGCACCCGCCGCGAAGAGATGCTGCTCTCGCCCGACGAGGTCAAGATCACGTGGAAACTGCGCCGCGCCCTCGCGGGCCTGGACCCGCAGCAGGCTCTCGAGGTCGTGCTCGGCAAGCTGAAAGAGACGCAGTCCAACGTCGAGTTCCTCATCCAGATGCAGAAGTCGATCCCCACGCCGACCGGCGGCGGCCACAGCCACGGGCACGAGAACAGCATTCGCTGACGCAGGGCGTTCGGAGCATTCATGTTCGAATCGGTGAAGACCCTCATCGAGGAGCACAAGGCCGTCCAGGAGGAACTCTCCGACCCGGCTGTGCACGCCGACGCGGGCCGCGCGAAGCGCGTCAACCGGCGCTACGCCGAGCTGTCGCGCATCGTCGCGGCCTACGACGCGTGGGTGCTGGCGACCGGTGACCTCGAGGCGGCAGTGGAGTTCGCCAAGGAGGACGAGGCGTTCGCAGCCGAGGTCCCCACGCTCGAAGAACGCGTCGAGGAGTCGCAGGAGAGGCTGCGGCGGCTTCTCATTCCGCGTGACCCCGACGACGCCCGCGACGTGATCATGGAGATCAAGGGCGGCGAGGGCGGTGCGGAGAGCGCGCTGTTCGCGGCCGACCTGCTGCGCATGTACCTGCAGTACGCGGCATCCCGCGGGTGGAAGACCGAGCTGCTGGAGCGCAACGAGTCCGACCTGGGCGGCTACAAAGACGTCCAGGTCGCGATCAAGGGGTCATCGACCGACCCCGCCCAGGGCGTGTGGGCATCGCTCAAGTACGAGGGCGGCGTGCACCGCGTGCAGCGGGTGCCGGCGACCGAGTCGCAGGGCCGCATCCACACCTCGACGACCGGCGTGCTCGTCTTCCCTGAGGTCGACGAGCCCGACGAGGTCGAGATCAACCCGAACGACCTGAAGATCGACGTCTTCCGCTCGTCCGGCCCCGGTGGCCAGTCGGTCAACACGACCGACTCCGCCGTTCGGATCACGCACCTGCCCACCGGCATCGTCGTGTCGATGCAGAACGAGAAGTCCCAGCTGCAGAACCGTGAAGCGGGCATGCGCGTGCTGCGCGCACGCATCCTGGCCCGGCAACAGGAGGAGCTGGATGCCGCGTCCTCCGCGGCCCGCAAGTCGCAGATCCGCGGCATGGACCGCTCCGAGCGCATCCGCACGTACAACTTCCCCGAGAACCGCATCGCCGATCACCGCACCGGCTACAAGGCGTACAACCTCGACCAGGTGATGGACGGCGCCCTCGGCCCGATCATCGAGTCCTGCATCGCCGCCGACGAGGAAGAGCGCCTCGCCTCCCTCGGCGCCGAAGCCTGACCCCACGGTACATTCCGGCCGCGAGGCGGGGGATTCGGGCCGACACAGGGGACGACCGCCCCTGGCTCGGCGGATTCCCCCGCATCGGTGCACCGCGGCGCGGACCGGCTCTAGGCTCGACGACGTCGGAAACCCGGAGGCGTCATGAGCGAGATCACGGACGAGCGCGGAACCCGCATCGACTACGTCGTGGCGGGGGAGGGACCGCCCGCGCTCGTGCTGCACGGCGCGTACTCCACCCGCGACGAGACGATGCCCGTCCTCCAGCCGCTGCTGGCGCGGCGGGGAATGCGCGGCATCCACCCCGACCTGCCGGGGATGGGCGCCTCGGCGCCGACGTCGGCGACGAATGCCGACGACGTGCTCGGTGCGCTCGACGCCCTGCTGGCGGCCGAAGTCGCCGATGAGCCGTTCGTCGTGATCGGCCATTCGTTCGGGGCTCACCTGGCTCGCGGCGTCGCCGCGCGTCACCGCGGTCGCGTGGCGGGCATCGCGCTCGTCTCGCCCTACGTCCGCGACCTCGAGCCTGCTCCCGTGCGCGTCGTCGAGGATGACGGGGCCGCGGACGCTCTGGGCGACGGCGGGCGCAACGAGTACCTCGGCTACTTCCAGGTGCGGACGGCGGCGACGCGCGAGCGCTTCGAGCGCTTCGTCAGGCCGGCGCTGGGCCGATACGACCCGGCCGCGGTCGAGCGCATCATGACCGAGGACGCGATGGACCCGGATCCCGACGCCGCGCCGTTCGAGGGGCCGGCCGCCGTCCTCGTCGGACGAGACGACGCCCTCGTGGGCTGGCGGGCGCAGCGGTCATTGATCGATCAGCATCCGCGCGGCACGTTCGCGATCGTGGCCGATGCCGGTCACGCGCTGCTGCACGAACGCCCCGAGGTCGTGATGGCCGTCCTGGACGACTGGCTGGATCGCGTCGCAACGCCCGTGTGATGACGGGCGTGGCGGCGGGAACGATACGCTCGGCAGCGTTATCACGTTCGTCATCCGCGCCGCGATCTTCCTCTTCTCGGCGGCGCTCGGCCTGATCGTCGCCGACCTGATCCTGCCGGGCTTCCACATCGAGTGGACCGATGGGTGGGGCTTCGTCCTGGCCGTGGTGATCTTCGCGGTGAACCAGAGCATGTTGGCGCCGTGGGTGTTCAAACTCACGCGCGATGGTCTTCCTCAAGAAAGACGTCGCGCAGCGCCGCGCCGACTGACCCGTCGCGTCAGATGCTGTACTCGGGCACGGTGAGCAGCGCTCGCGTGTCGAGTCCCTCGCGCTTGACGCGCGGCTTCGCCGGAACGCCGACCAGGATGCTGTCGGCCGGCGCGTCGCGGGTCACCACGGCATTCGCCCCGATGACCGACCCGGCACCGATCGTGATCGGCCCGAGCACTTTCGCCCCCGCGCCCACCGCGACGCCGTCGCCGATCGTCGGGTGACGCTTGCCGCCCTCGCGCTGACGGCCGCCCAGTGTGACGCCGTGGTACAACATGACGTCGTCGCCGATCTCCGCCGTCTCGCCGATCACGACGCCCATACCGTGATCGATGAAGAATCGTCGGCCGATCGTCGCACCGGGGTGGATCTCGATGCCCGTCAGCCAGCGGGTGACCTGCGAACCCAGGCGCGCCACGAAACGGATGCGTCGCACCCACAGCGCGTGCCAGAGGCGGTAGGCCCACACGGCGTGCAGTCCGGGGTACAGCAGCGCGATCTCGAGGCCGCCACGCGCGGCGGGATCACGGAGTTTCGCCGCGGCCAGGTCTTCGCGGATGCGGGCGACGGCACCGATGCGCTCGGTCATGCGGCAAGCTCCGGATCCTTGAGGTGCTCGTAGAGCGCGGTCGACAGATACCGTTCGCCGGCATCCGGGATGATCACGACGATCCGCTTGCCTGCCGCCTCGGGCCGTGCCGCGATCTGCAGGGCCGCCCACACCGCTGCTCCCGCAGACATGCCGGCCAGAATCCCCTCGCGAGTGGCAAGTTCTCGCGCGACTCGGATGGCGTCGTCGAACTCCACGTCGAAGATCTCGTCGACGACCGAGAGGTCGAGCACTCCGGGCACGAAGTTCGGCCCGATTCCCTGGATGCGGTGCCCGCCGGCGCGGCCCTCGGTGAGCACCGGGGAGTCCTTCGGCTCAACCAGGGCGATCGTGACATCGGGGTTGCGCTGCTTGAGCACGCTCCCGACGCCGGTGATCGTGCCGCCGGTGCCCGATCCGGCGACGAAGTAATCGACGTGACCGTCGGTGTCTCGCCAGATCTCCTCGGCGGTCGTCCGCCGGTGGATCTCGGCGTTGGCCGGGCTGTCGAACTGGTGGGCGAGCACCGCTCCGGGCGTGGAGGCCGCGATGCGCTCGGCGGTCTCGACGGCTTCGGTCATGCCCTTGTGCGGGTTCGTGAGCACGAGCTCGGCACCGTAGGCCTTCAGCAGCGTGCGCCGCTCCTTCGACATGGACGCCGGCATCGTCAGGATGACCTTGTACCCGCGCGCGGCGCCCACCAGAGCGAGCGCGATGCCGGTGTTGCCGCTCGTGGACTCGACGATCGTGCCGCCCGGCTTGAGCTCACCGGAAGCCTCGGCGGCATCGATCAGCGCGATCCCGAGCCGGCACTTGACGCTCGCACCCGGGTTGTAGAACTCGAGCTTGACCACCACTTCAGCAGCAAGCCCCTGTGTGAGCGCGTTGAGCCTCACCAGGGGCGTGTTGCCGAAGGCGGACGTGATGTCGGAGTGGATCCCGGGCACGGATCGCCTTTCTTCGCGGAGGGTGTGGCTCAATCCTCGCGCAGGTGATCGTACAGCGCGGTCGAGAGGTAGCGCTCTCCGAACGACGGAACGATCACGACGATGTTCTTGCCCGCGGCTTCGGGTCGCGCAGCGACCTGCAGAGCCGCCCAGATCGCGGCACCCGAAGAGATGCCGACCAGAATGCCGTCTTCTGTGCCGACCGCGCGCGCGGTCTCGATCGCGTCGGGGAACTCGACGTCGATGACCTCGTCGATCACGCCCTGGTCGAGGATCGCGGGAATGAAGTTCGGGCCGATGCCCTGGATCTTGTGGGGGCCGGGGGTGCCCTTGGTGAGCAGTGGCGAATCGGCCGGCTCGACCGCGATCACCTTCGCCCCGGGTACGCGCTCCTTGAGCACCTGACCGACACCGGTGATCGTGCCGCCCGTGCCGATGCCGGCGACGAAGTAGTCGACCTTGCCGTCGGTGTCGCGGATGATCTCCTCGGCCGTGGTCTCACGGTGGATGCGGGGGTTCGCCTCGTTCTCGAACTGCTTGGCGAGAACGGCTCCGGGAATCTCGGCGACGAGCTCCTCGGCCTTGGCGACCGCGCCCTTCATTCCGCCGGCAGGATCGGTCAGCACGAGCTCGGCGCCGTACGCCTTCAGCAGCAGGCGACGCTCGACCGACATCGACGACGGCATCGCGAGCACGACGCGGTAGCCCCGGGCGGCGCCGACCATGGCCAGTGCGATGCCGGTGTTGCCGCTCGTGGCCTCGACGATCGTGCCGCCGGGCTGGAGCAGACCGGACGCCTCGGCGGCGTCGACGATGGCGATGCCCAGTCGGTCCTTGACGCTCGAAGCGGGGTTGTAGAACTCCAGCTTCGCCAGGATGACGCCGTCGACGCCTTCGGCCACGCGGTTGAGGCGTACCAGCGGGGTGTCGCCGAAGGCAGAGGTGATGTCGGGGTGGATTCCGGGCATGTCGGGCCTTTCACGGGGTCGTCGTGTGCGGAACAAGCCTAGAGGAGCCCTTGCGTGTGAGTCCTTCTGTGACGGTTGCGCTTGCACCGGGGAACAGGTGCGGGGGATCTAGGCTGGGTGCCGCTCATGTCTGACATCCCCCACGCCGCCCTCCCTCTCGCCGATGCCCTCCGCGCCGCCACCGCCCGCCTCACCGGGGCCGGCGTCGTCGACGCGCAGGTGGATGCCGAGCTCCTCGCCGCGCACGTGCTGAGCGTCCGCCGCGGAGCGGTTCACGCCGCCGCGGTGCGCGGAGACACGCTCGCCGCGCAGGATGCAGAACGACTCGAGGCCCTCGTCGCACGGCGTGCGACGCGAGAGCCGCTGCAGCATCTGACCGGGTCGGCGCCGTTCCGCCATCTCGAGCTGCGGGTCGGTCCCGGCGTGTTCGTCCCGCGCCCCGAGACCGAAATGGTCGCGCAGCTGGCGATCGATGCGCTCTCGGCGGCGGCATCCCCCGCACCCATCGCCGTGGACCTCGGCACCGGAAGCGGGGCGATCGCCCTCGCCCTGGCGACCGAGGTGCCGCACGCGCGGGTCTACGCGGCCGAGAACTCGGTGGAGGCGTACGTGTGGACGAAGGAGAATTTCGCCCTGGTGGCCGCCGACAACGCGGAGCTGGCCTTCATCGATCTCGAGCGGGCCTTTCCCGAGCTCGACGGAACGGTCTCGGTCGTCGCGTCCAACCCTCCGTACGTACCCGACGAGGCGATCCCGCGGGACCCCGAGGTGCGCTTCTTCGATCCGCCCGCGGCGCTGTACGGCGGCGCCGACGGACTCGACGTGGTGCGCGTGGTCAGTCGGGTCGGACTTCGCCTCGCACACCCCGGCGGCATGATCGTGATCGAGCACGGCGAGTGGCAGGGCGGAGCCGTCCGCGACCTGCTCGCCGCAGACGGCTGGCGCGCCGCCTCCACGCACCCCGACCTGACCATGCGCGACCGCGCCACGACCGCGATCCGGCCCTGACCCCTGTGTCACCGACCCGTTCCGGGGCGGAGCCCCCGCGGGGATCGTACCGGCCGCTGAAACCCCGCCGGATAGACTGAGCACGACATGTCCTCTGTATTCGACTGCCGTGACGAGGCCCAGCTGCTCGCCGGAATGCGCCAGGCGCGCCAGGCCATCGGCCGCGGGGAGCTCGTCGTCCTGCCGACCGACACGGTGTACGGCGTCGCGGCCGATGCGTTCAGCGCGCGGGCTGTCCAAGGACTGCTCGATGCCAAGGGACGCGGCCGCCAGTCGCCGCCGCCGGTGCTCGTCGCCGGCATCGCGACCCTCCGGGCTCTCGTGGCCGAAGTGCCCGAGCCCGTCGAGCGGCTCGTCGAGGCGTTCTGGCCGGGCGGCCTCACGATCGTGCTTCCGTCGCAGCCGTCCCTGTCGTGGGACCTCGGCGACACGCACGGCACCGTCGCCGTCCGCATGCCCGCGAACAATCTCGCCCTCGAACTGCTCGAAGAGACCGGTCCGCTGGCCGTCTCCAGCGCGAACCTGACCGGCCAGTCCGCCGCGATCATGGCGTCCGCCGCCAAGGACATGCTCGGCGACAGCGTCGCTGTCTACCTCGACGGCGGGCCCTCCGCCACCGGCGTCGCCTCGACGATCATCGACGCGACGAGTCTGGTGGCGGGCTCCGCGCCGCTCGTGCGCGTGCTCCGCGAGGGGGCGGTGGACCGCGCGGCCCTGCGCGAGGTGCTCGGCGACCTGCTCGAGCCGGATCCGGTGCGTGACGGCGACCCGATCATCCAGACCGCGCCCATCGTGCCGGAGGCTGAGGCGATGCCGGAGGCCGAGGCGTCTGCGGAAGCCGAGCCGACGCCGGAGCCCGCTGTCGAGGTCGGGTCGAAAGGCTCGCCTCCCGGCGGCAGCGCGTGAAGCAGTACATCTTCACGATCCTGTTCACGGCGGCCGTCACCCTTTCGCTGTCGTGGGCGGTCTGGCGGCTGAGCCTGAAGTACAAGCTGTACCCCGGTATCCGCGAGCGGGACGTCCACAAGACGCCGACGCCGCGCCTGGGCGGGGTGGCGATGTTCCTCGGCGTGGTCGCCGCGTTCGCGGTGTCGTCGCAGCATCCGTATTTCGCGATCTTCTGGACCGATCCTGCGCCGGTCTACGCGATCCTCGGCGCGACGCTCCTGATCGTCGTGGTCGGCGTCGCCGATGACCTGTGGGACCTCGACTGGATGATCAAGCTCGGCGCTCAGTTCCTGGCGGCGGGAATCATCGCGTGGTTCGGGCAGCTGCAGATCTTCTCGCTGCCGATCGGCGGGCTGATCATCGGCTCCAGCTGGGTCAGCTTCACGCTCACGGTCTTCTCGATCGTCGTGGTGATGAACGCCGTGAACTTCATCGACGGCCTGGACGGACTGGTCGCGGGGGTGTGCCTCATCGCGAACGGCGTCTTCTTCGCCTACTCGTACATCCTCGTGCGCGACACCGGCTCGAGCACCTACTTCAACCTGGCCTCGTTCATCGCCGCTGTGCTGATCGGCGCGTGTATCGGCTTCCTGCCGCTGAACTGGAGTCCCGCGAAGCTGTTCATGGGAGATTCCGGCGCGCTCATGCTCGGGCTGCTCATGGCGACCTCCGCGATCGCGATCACCGGTCAGCTCGAGCCCACCGTCCTGGACCCCGAGGGATTCGGCCGGTCGCAGCTGCTCGGTGCGTTCATCCCGATCCTGCTGCCGGTCGTGGTCGTGCTGCTGCCCCTGCTGGATTTCGGCCTTGCGGTCGTGCGGCGCATGAGCGCGGGCAAGTCGCCGTTCTCACCCGACCGCAAGCACCTCCATCACCGGATGCTGGACATGGGGCACACGGACCGCGATGCGGTCCTGATCTTCTACGCGTGGACGGCCGTCTTCAGCCTCGCCGTCCTGCTCATGTACATCGGCACACGCGAGAACTGGCCGGGCCAGTATTGGATCGGCGTCGTGTTCGGCGTCGTCGGGGCTGCCGCGTGCCTGGTCGTGACCCTGCTGCCCTCGTGGCGGCGCAAGCCGGCTGTCGTCGCCCCGAGCGATGACCCCCAAACCCTGGAGGCCGCTCGATGAGTGCCCCGTCCGCCCCGCGCAGCTTCACCGTCCTGTCCAGCCTGAAGTGGCCGGCGATCGCGATCGGCATCCTGGCCGTCGCGGGAGCCGTGGTCGGCTTCCTGGTCTCCGGAGTGCCCGGACTCGTGAGCGGGCTGCTCGGGGCCGCGATGTGGCTCGTGTTCCTGGCGATCACCTCCCTCAGCATCCAGCTCGCGATCAACGCCACGAAGGACGATCCCGGATCGCCGCTGTTCTTCGGGATCGTGCTCGGCTCATGGGTGCTCAAACTCGTGCTGTTCGTCGTGCTCGCCATCTGGCTGCGCGCCCAGCCGTGGCTCGATCCGACCGTGTTCTTCGTGACGGTCATCATCGCCGTGGTCGGTTCGCTCGTGTTCGACGTGATCGCCTTCCAGCGCGCCCGAGTGCCCTACGTCGGCGACGTGGAGCTGCCCCAGAGCGTCGAGGACGATGCGTCGGACGGGGTCCGTTGAACAGCCGCCGCGCCGCCCTGCCGACCACTACGCTCAGGCTCGAGCGTGTCCGCTGAGCCCGAAGAGTTTTGCTAGGCTGAATCCATACGCTCCCCCTGATCGCCACGTCTCGGACGCCCGACGCCGGAGAATCTCCTGATTACCGCAATGCTCCTCCCCGCACTGTCGCTCGTCACGGCCGACGAATCAGATGGTGGATTCGTAGGCCCTTCGATCGGCGAATTCGTTCCTCCTGGTCTCCTGTTCGTCGGGACGCCCTTCGAGCTCAACCGGGTCATGCTGATCCGCCTGCTGGTCGTCTTCGCCCTGGTCCTCTGGCTGTGGATCGGAACGCGCCGACTTCAGCTGGTCCCATCGCGCGGGCAGGCCGCGCTCGAGTACATGCTCGGGTTCGTCCGCAACACGATCGTGTTCGACACGCTCGGCGAGAAGGACGGCAAACGCTTCCTTCCGGTGCTGATGACGTTCTTCTTCCTCATCATCGGAATGAACCTCACGGGCATCATCCCGGGTCTGCAGATCGCGAGCACCGCGGTCATCGGCCTGCCGCTGATCCTCGCGGTGGTCGCCTACGGCATGTTCGTGTACGCCGGTTTCCGAAAGCACGGACTCGGCTATCTGAAGAACTCGCTCGTCATTCCGGGCGTCCCGTGGCCCCTGCACATCCTGCTGATCCCGCTCGAGTTCCTCTCGACGTTCATCCTCCGCCCGATCACGCTGGCCCTCCGACTTCTGATGAACATGGTCGCCGGGCACATGCTGCTCGTGCTCTGCTTCACCGCGACGCACTTCTTCTTCTTCACCGTGCTCGCCAACGGCCAGCTCATCGGCCTGCTCGGCATCGGAACCTTCGCGTTCGGCGTCGCCTTCACCGTGCTGGAGCTGTTCGTCGCCGTGCTCCAGGCATACGTCTTCACGATCCTCACCGCCATCTACATCCAGATGTCGCTCGCCGACGGACACTGACCCGTCCCCGGCTGTTAGACCATCAACCCCTTCGAAAGGAAATCCCTGTGAACGTCGTCGGACAGCTCGCACCCCTCGCCTTCGGACTCGCCGCTATCGGCTCCGGTATCGGCGTCGGCATCATCGTCGGCAAGACCATCGAATCGGTGGCGCGTCAGCCCGAGCTGCAGGGTCGCCTCAGCGGCCTCATGTTCCTCGGTATCGCACTGACCGAGGCGCTCGCGTTCATCGCGATCGCGGTCGCCTTCATCCCGTTCCCCGCGCCGTAACCACCCGTTGCTGACCGAAGGAGTCCGAATGCTCAACGCATTCGCCGAAGGCCACGAGGGGGAGATCAATCCACTGCTCCCCACGCTCCCGGACCTCGTCTGGGGCACGCTGGCGTTCCTCATCATCCTCGCGCTCTTCGTCTGGAAGATCCTGCCGGCTCTGAACAAGATGCTCGACGCCCGCAGCGAGGCGATCGAGGGCAGCATCAATTCCGCCGAGGCCGCGCAGGCCGAGGCGCAGGCGGCACTCGAGAAGTACACCGCCCAGCTCGCCGAGGCGCGCGCCGAGGCGGGTCGCATCCGCGAGCAGGCACGGGCGGACGGATCTCAGATCATCGCCGAGCTGCGTGAGCAGGCCTCTTCCGAGGCGGCGCGCATCACGTCGAACGCTCAGGCGCAGATCGAGATGGAGCGCCTCGCAGCACTCGCCTCGCTCAAGTCGGACGTGGGCAACCTCGCGCTCGACCTCGCCGGCGGCGTGATCGGCGAGACCCTCTCCGAGGACGCCAAGGCGCAGGCCGTGGTCGATCGCTTCCTGGCCGAGCTCGAGGCTTCCGAGAAGGCGACGAGCTGATGGGCAGCGCAACCACTCAGGCCCTCGCGGCGACGACGACGGCACTCGAAGCCGCCCCGTCGGTCGACCTCGACACCGCCCGCGAGCTCTTCGCCGCGGCGCGGATCGTGGGCGGCTCGCCGCAGCTGAGCGGTGCGCTCGCCGACCCCTCTGCGTCGCGCGTCGCCCGTTCGCGCGTCGTGACCGACGTGTTCGGCGCGGCTTTCGGCAAGACCACCCTCGCCCTGCTGACGACGGCCGTGGAGCAGCGCTGGTCCAGCGCGTCCCAGCTCGTCGACGGCATCGAGGAGCTGGCTGTGCGCGCGGCCGCGATCTCCGCGCCCGGTGTGGACGTCGACGGCGAGCTGTTCAGCGCGGCCCGACTCGTCGCCGACAACCCCGAGATCGAGCTCGCCCTCGGCAGTCGACTGGGCGACGACACCGCGAAGGGCGCGCTCATCGGGACGCTGCTTCGCGGGCGCGCGAGTGATGCGACGATCCTCATCGTCTCGTCCCTCGTGCAGCAGCCGCGTGAGCGCCGGGTGCGCGAGCTGCTCTCGCAGGCGATGGACCTGGTCGCCGACCAGCGCGGCAGCATCGTCGCGACGGTCGTGACCGCTGCACCGCTCAAGCCGGCGCAGTCCGAGCGCTTGAGCGCCGTCCTCACGAAGCGGTACGGCAAGAAGGTCGGCCTCAACGCGGTGATCGACCCCTCCATCGTCGGAGGCCTGCGCGTGCAGATCGCCGACGACGTCATCGACGCGAGCGTCGCGGCGCGGCTCACAGACCTGCGCCAGCGACTGGCCGGCTAGACACGAGATTTCCCGCTCAGGCGGAAGCTTCGGGGCCACGGCCCCTCGAAACGAAGGAACACAATGGCAGAACTAACGATCAGCCCCGATGTCATCCGTGACGCGCTGAAGGACTTCGCCGCCGCGTACGAGCCCACGGGCGCCGCAGCGACCGAGGTCGGCACGGTCGTCGATGCGGCCGACGGCATCGCGCACCTCGAGGGCCTTCCGGGCGTCATGGCGAACGAGCTGGTGACCTTCGCCGACGGTACGTCGGGTCTCGCGCTCAACCTGGACGAGCACGAGGTCGGCGTCGTCGTCCTCGGCGAGTTCTCGGGCATCGAGGCCGGTCAGGAAGTCCGCCGTACCGGCGAGGTCCTGTCGGTCGCCGTCGGCGACGGCTACCTCGGCCGGGTCGTCGACCCCCTCGGCAACCCCATCGACGGACTCGGACCGGTCGCCACCGACGGCCGCCGTGCACTGGAACTCCAGGCCCCGGGTGTCATGTCGCGAAAGAGCGTGCACGAGCCCATGCAGACGGGCATCAAGGCGATCGACGCCATGATCCCGGTCGGCCGCGGCCAGCGCCAGCTCATCATCGGCGACCGCCAGACCGGCAAGACCGCGATCGCGATCGACACGATCATCAACCAGAAGAGCAACTGGGAATCCGGAGACGTGCAGAAGCAGGTTCGCTGCATCTACGTCGCCATCGGCCAGAAGGGCTCCACGATCGCCTCCGTCAAGGGCGCGCTCGAGGATGCCGGGGCGATGGAGTACACGACGATCGTCGCGGCCCCCGCGTCCGACCCGGCCGGCTTCAAGTACCTCGCTCCGTACACGGGCTCTGCCATCGGCCAGCACTGGATGTACGACGGCAAGCACGTCCTGATCATCTTCGATGACCTGACCAAGCAGGCCGAGGCCTACCGCGCCGTCTCGCTCCTTCTGCGTCGCCCGCCGGGCCGCGAGGCGTACCCCGGTGACGTCTTCTACCTGCACTCCCGTCTGCTCGAGCGCTGCGCGAAGCTCTCCGACGAGCTGGGCGCCGGCTCGATGACGGGTCTGCCGATCATCGAGACGAAGGCCAACGACGTGTCGGCGTACATTCCGACCAACGTGATCTCGATCACCGACGGTCAGATCTTCCTGCAGTCCGACCTGTTCAACGCCAACCAGCGCCCCGCGGTCGACGTGGGCATCTCGGTGTCGCGCGTGGGCGGTGACGCCCAGGTGAAGTCGATCAAGAAGGTCTCGGGAACGCTCAAGCTCGAGCTCGCCCAGTACCGCTCGCTCGAGGCGTTCGCGATGTTCGCGAGCGACCTGGATGCGGCATCCCGTCGCCAGCTCGCCCGCGGTGCGCGCCTGACCGAGCTGCTCAAGCAGCCCCAGTACTCGCCGTACCCCGTGGAGGAGCAGGTCATCTCGATCTGGGCCGGCACGAACGGCAAGCTCGACACCATCGAGGTCGAGGATGTGCTGCGGTTCGAGCGCGATCTGCTCGACCATGTGCGTCGTCACACCACGATCCTGGACCGCCTCCGTGAGACGAATGTGCTCGATGACGACACCGTCGCCGAGCTCGGCAAGGTCGTCGACGAGTTCACCCTCGAATTCCAGGGTGGCGGCGGTCAGCACCTCGACGATCCCGGCCGCGAGGAGTTCAAGGCCGCCGACGTCGATGATGTCAACCAGGAGCAGATCGTCAAGGGCCGCCGCAAGTAAGGCGGCGGCAGACACCGACTATGGGCGCACAACTGAGGGTCTACAAGCAGAAGATCAGCACTGCTCAGACGACCAAGAAGATCACGAAGGCGATGGAGCTCATCGCGGCTTCGCGCATTCAGAAGGCGATGGCGCGCGTGCGCGCTTCGGCTCCGTTCGCGCGCGCCGTGACGCGCGCCGTCTCGGCCGTCGCGACGCACTCCAACATCGACCACCCGCTGACTTCGGCGCGCGATGTGAAGGCATCGGCGGTCGTGATCTTCGCCTCGGACCGCGGCCTGGCCGGCGCGTTCAACTCGCAGATCATGCGCGAGGGTCTGGAACTGGCGACACTGCTCGAATCGCAGGGCAAGACGGTCACCTACTACCTCGTCGGTCGCAAGGCGGTCGCCTTCTTCCAGTTCCGGCGGATCCAGAGCGCTGCCGAATGGACCGGTGACACGGACACACCGGAGTTCCGCTTCGCCGAGCACATCTCCGAAACCCTGCTCGAGACTTTCGAGCGCGGTTCCGAGCGCGGCGGCGTCGACGAGATTCACCTCGTGTACAACCGCTTCGTCAGCATGATGACCCAGACGCCCGAGACCGTGCGCCTGCTCCCGCTCGAGGTCGTCGAGGCGACGGACGCGCAGGCGGAGACGCTCGCGTTCCCGCTGTACGAGTTCGAACCGGACCCGGCGACGGTGCTGGACGCACTCCTGCCGGTCTACATCCAGAGCCGCATCTTCAACGCCCTCCTGCAGTCCTCGGCCGCCAAGCACGCCGCGACGCAGAAGGCGATGAAGTCGGCCAGCGACAACGCCGACAAGCTCATCACCGACTACACCCGCCTGCGCAACAACGCGCGTCAGGCTGAGATCACCCAGCAGATCGCCGAGATCGTCGGCGGGGCCGACGCCCTGTCCTCGGCGAAGTAGACAACCACTTGCGAAAGAGAAGAAGACAATGACCCCCACCGCTACCGCCGAACAGACCTTGGTCATCGGGCGCGTCGCGCGCGTCACCGGTCCGGTCGTCGACATCGAGTTCCCGCACGACTCGCTTCCCGACATCTACAACGCGCTCAAGACGACGATCACCATCGGCGACGAGTCGAACGAGATCACCCTCGAGGTCGCGCAGCACCTCGGTGACGACCTCGTCCGCGCGATCGCCCTGAAGCCGACCGACGGCGTCGTCCGCGGCCAGGAAGTGCGCGACACCGGCGGCCCCATCACGGTGCCGGTCGGCGACGTGACCAAGGGCAAGGTGTTCAACGTCATCGGCGAGGTCCTCAACGCCGAACCCGGCGAGAAGATCGAGATCACCGAGCGCTGGGGCATCCACCGCAAGGCGCCGAGCTTCGACCAGCTCGAGTCCAAGACCCAGATGTTCGAGACCGGCATCAAGGTCATCGACCTGCTGACGCCGTACGTGCTGGGCGGCAAGATCGGCCTGTTCGGCGGTGCCGGCGTCGGCAAGACCGTCCTCATCCAGGAGATGATCCAGCGCGTCGCGCAGGACCACGGTGGCGTGTCGGTGTTCGCCGGTGTCGGCGAGCGCACGCGTGAGGGCAACGACCTCATCCACGAGATGGAGGAGGCCGGCGTCTTCGACAAGACCGCACTGGTCTTCGGCCAGATGGACGAGCCGCCCGGAACGCGTCTGCGCGTCGCGCTGTCGGCGCTGACGATGGCGGAGTACTTCCGCGACGTTCAGGGCCAGGACGTGCTGCTGTTCATCGACAACATCTTCCGCTTCACCCAGGCGGGCTCCGAGGTCTCGACGCTGCTCGGCCGCATGCCGTCCGCGGTGGGCTACCAGCCGAACCTCGCCGACGAGATGGGTGTGCTGCAGGAGCGCATCACCTCGACGCGCGGTCACTCGATCACCTCGCTGCAGGCGATCTACGTGCCCGCCGACGACTACACCGACCCCGCTCCGGCGACGACGTTCGCGCACCTCGACGCGACGACCGAGCTCTCGCGCGAGATCGCGTCCAAGGGTCTGTACCCCGCCGTCGACCCGCTGACCTCCACGAGCCGCATCCTCGACCCGCGCTACATCGGCGCCGACCACTACCGTGTCGCCACGGCCGTGAAGCAGATCCTCCAGAAGAACAAGGAACTGCAGGAGATCATCGCGATCCTCGGTGTCGACGAGCTCTCCGAAGAGGACAAGGTCGTCGTGTCGCGTGCACGCCGCATCCAGCAGTTCCTGTCGCAGAACACCTACATGGCGAAGAAGTTCACCGGTGTCGAGGGTTCGACCGTGCCGATCGCCGAGACGATCGAGTCGTTCGACGCGATCGTGAAGGGCGAGTACGACCACGTCGCCGAGCAGGCGTTCTTCAACGTCGGCGGCATCTCCGACGTCGAGGAGAACTGGGCGCGCATCCAGAAGGAGAACGGCTGATCATGGCGCTCACGGTGAACCTCGTCGCGGCCGACCACGAGGTCTGGTCGGGTGAGGCGAGCCTCGTCGTTGCGAAGACGATCATCGGCGAGATCGGCATCATGGCCGGGCACGAGCCCGTCCTCGGTGTCCTCGCCGCGGGCGAGGTGCGCATCACGCTCGAGGACGGCTCGAAGATCATCGCGAACGCCCAGGACGGCTTCCTGTCGGTCGAAGGCGACGTCGTCACGATCGTGGCAGGCAACGCGGCCCTGATCAGCTGACTTGCTGGTCCTTCTTCCCCCCTCCGAGACCAAGCGGTCCGGAGGGGGAATCGCGGCGCTCCGGCTGGAGTCGCTCGCCCTGCCGCAGTTGCGTGCGCAGCGGGAGAACGTGCTCGACGCCCTTGCAGCGCTGTCGGTCGACGCTGTGACTGCCGCGCGCGTGCTCGGTCTCGGCGCGACCCAGCTCGACGCAGTAGAGGTAAACGCGGGCGTGCGCACCGCGCCGACGATGGCGGCGATCGACCGCTACACCGGTGTGCTGTACGACGCTCTGGGCGCGGCATCCCTCGACGCGTCCGCTCGGCGCTGGCTGGGCGCGAACGTCCTCATCCACACCGCCCCCCTCGGCCCGGTCGGCGCACTCGATCGCATCCCCGCGTACCGGCTCGGCGCCGGGGTGGCGCTGCCCGGGGCGGCCCCGCTGCGGCGGGTGTGGTCCGGGCCGGTCACCGAAGCCCTGGCGGATCTGTCGCCGCGGTTCGTGCTCGACCTGCGGTCCGAGGCGTACGCGGCGCTCGGTCCGGTGCCGTCATCCGTCGCGTCGGTGTACGTGCGGGTCGTGAGCGAGGGACCCGACGGTGTCGTGCGCGCGATGAACCACTTCAACAAGCACGCGAAGGGGGCGCTGGTGCGCGCTCTGGCGCACCAGCGCCCCCGCGTGGGCTCGCTGCGCGGACTTCACGAGTGGGCTCGGTCTCAAGGTCTGCGGTTGCGGGACGGCGCACCGGGAGAGGTCGAGCTCCTCGCTTGAGCCGTGCTCAGCGGTGGTCCGACCCCGTCCGGGTGTGTTCGGCCGTGCGTTCGGTGTTCTCGGCGATCGCGATGAGGGCGACGACCGCTTCGATGATGAACCGGAGGATCACGATCGCCAGGAACGTGGCGATCGGCACCAGGATGAGTGTCGCAATGATGAGCGAGACGCCTGCGCCGACGTTGAAGAACAGCGCGTTGATGCCGCTCACCAATCCCGACACGAAATACACGATGAAGCCGATCGCGATCGCGATGAGTCCCACGAGGTAGAACACGCTCGCGAGTCGCCGCGTGATGAACGTGCGGAACGACAGGTCGAACAGGGCTCGGAAGAATCCTCGGCTGACATCGTCGACCTCACCGCCGAGCGAGGTCGGCACTCCCGTGTTGTCGGGATCGGACGCGGGGCTGTAGGCAGGCGCGGATGCCGCCGCCACGGGCTCCGTCGTTCGGGCTGCCTCGCCCGCGGGCTGGGCGGGCAGCGGCGGGGGCGTGGGGGGATTCGTGTCGCTCATGGAGGTCCTTCCGCGTTCTGACGGGTGTTCCGCAAGGTTAGCGACCGACGACACGTGTGGCGAGTATCGAGGAATTGCCTGACACACGCGACAACCCGTCGCTAGCATGTGAATCGCACGGCGGATGCCGTGCCGACGTGATCCTGCGTCGTGGCACGTTCTCCGGGGAGGACTCCATGTACGACTACCCTGACGGGGCCGCATTGGCACTTTGGGCGGGACTCGCCATCTTCTGGTTCATCTTCGCCATCGGCTTCTACATCCTGAGTTCCATCTTCCTCATGAAGATCTTCGAAAAGGCGGGCGTGCAGGGCAAGTGGCGCGCGTGGGTGCCGATCTACAACTACATGGTCTTCAGCAAGCTCGGCGACCTGAGCCCCTGGCTGATCCTGATCGCCATCGGCGCGTCCATCCTGCTCAGTTGGATCCCGGTCATCGGCCCGATCATCAGCATCGCGGCCTTCGTCGTCACCCTGTTGGCCGCATGGCGTGTGGGACTGAAGCTGCAGAAGGAACCCGTCTGGCTGATCCTGTACTTCTTCCTCAGCATCGTCTGGCTCGGCATCCTCGGCTTCGACAAGTCGCGCTGGAACACCGCGATCCCTGCTGCGCCCTGGGCCGGGAACGGATTCCTCTCCGACCGCACGGTATGGGCGGGAATCCCGAGTCAGACTCCCGCCGGCGGCTACCCGGCCAACCCCGCGACGCAGCCCGCTCCGGGCGCCTACCCGCCGCCTGCGGGCTACCAGCCCCCGGCACCCCCGGCAGGAGACGAGCCGCCGGCCGGCTACACCCCGCCGCCTGCCGCCGCAGCACCGCCGGCCGCCGCTCCGCAGCCTCCGTCGACACCGCCTGCTGCGCCGGAGCCGCCCACGGCGCCGCCGACCACGCCTCCCACGACACCGCCGACCTCGCCGCCTGCTCCGCCCGCCCCGTAGCCCACGAGCAGGTCCGACGACCCCCGACCGCTGTGGTCGGGGGTTCGTCGCGCGTGGGTCCGGGTCGCGCGGGTGCCCGTCGTCGGCGTTAGCGTGGAGCAATGACTCCGCCCGAAACGCACCGTCCCCCTCCGTCGTGTCGGCACGTCCGGCCTGCTGGTCTCGGCCATCGGCCTCGGCTGCAACAACTTCGGCCGCCCGGGAACGAAGACCGAGACCCTCGCCGGAACCGTCGAGGTCCTCGACGCCGCGATCGACGCGGGGGTCACATTCCTCGACACGGCCGACATGTACGGCGGTGCGCCCGGGCTCAGCGAAACGCTGATGGGCGAAGCGCTGCACGGTCGGCGGGACCGCGTGGTGCTGGCGACGAAGTTCGGCCACCCCGGGCGCGACATGGGGTACGGCATCAGCGCAGCCAAGACCTCGCGGTCATACGTGCGTGTCGCGATCGAGGCGTCGCTTCGCCGGTTGAGGACCGACTGGATCGACCTCTACCAGTTGCATGTTCCGGACGCCGCGACTCCGATCGAAGAGACGATCGCGGTGCTGGAGGACCTCGTCCGCGAGGGCAAGGTCCGCTACTACGGTCATTCCAATCTGTCCGGCTGGCAGATCGCCGAGGCGGATTTCGCCGCGCCGGGCCGGGGAAGCCGCTTCATCTCCGCGCAGAACCACTACAGCCTGCTCGCGCGGGCGGCGGAGCGCGAAGTGCTGCCCGCCGTGGCACGGTTCGGCCTGGGCTTCTTTCCCTTCTTCCCCCTGCACAACGGCCTGCTGACCGGCAAGTTCACGCGCGCAGGCGGTCCGGAGGGCAGTCGGATCATGATGCAGCGCCGGCACGTGTGGACGGACGCACCGTGGGATGCGCTCGAGCGCTTCCAGGAGTTCTGCGACGAGCGCGGCATCACGATGCTCGAGGCGACTTTCGGCTGGCTGTTGTCTCGGCCCGCGCTGTCGAGCGTGATCGCCGGTGCGACCAGTGCCGAGCAGGTCCGGGCGAATGCGTCGGCCGCCGCGGCATGGACGCCATCGAACGCGGACCTCGAGAGCATCGACGCGCTGTTCCCGCTGGTGGACGATCCCGCCGGGCGGGTATGAGCTCGCGCGGCTCGTTCGCTCTGAGCGAACAGCTGGCCTTGCCGTGGAGAAGCGCATTCGGCCCGCCGACCTGAGCGGCCTGCAAGGAGTCCAGTAGGATGTGAGCACGTCGACAGGACCACACCGGTCGAGTCGCCGCTGTTGTCGGCTTACGGGGAGGACAGGGCGTGCCCGAAGAATCCACCCACTCCCGGACGGTGACGGTGGCGGGCGGGACGATCGAATTGTCCTGGGCCGGAGTGACGCACACCGGCCGTCGCCGTGAGATCAATCAGGACGCGCTGCTGACGAGCTACCCGCTGTTCATCGTCGCCGACGGCATGGGCGGGCACATCGGCGGCGAGATCGCCAGCGCCAGCACCGTCGACCACCTCGGCAGCGTGGTCGAAGCCGGAACGGTGACGCCGAAGACGATCGAGAAGGCGCTCTCGCGCGCGGTCAAGGACATCGCCTCACACCCCGAGACCACTGACGACGGCACAGGCACGACGCTGACCGGCGTCTATCTCGACCTCAGCGACGGACCTCCTCAATGGGTGACGCTGAACATCGGCGATTCACGCGTCTACCTCATGCGCGACGGCATGATCGAGCAGATCACAACCGATCACTCCGTGGTGCAGGAGCTGATCGCCGCCGGCCGGCTCAGCCCCGAAGAGGCCGAGAATCATCCGTACGGCAACGTCATCACGCGCGCCGTGGGGCCGAGTGAGAGCGTCAGGCCCGACTACGTGCGGCTCGATGTCGTCGACGGCGACCGGTTCGTGATCTGCTCGGACGGTCTCACGAAGGAGCTGACCGACTACGGCATCCAGCACTTCCTCGTTGCCAACGCGGATCCCGCCGATGCGATCGCCGCGATGATGGATGCCGCACTCGAGAACGGCGGTCGCGACAACATCACGATCGTCGTCCTGGACGTCGCGGTCCGCTCGGCGGCCGACACCGCGCGCGACGCGGTCGCGGCCGGCGACTCCTCCCCAGTCTGAGCTCGCACACCGCCCTCCACAGGCGATGCCGCGCGGCTCCGCACGCGGCCGGATGCGGTTTTGGCTGGGTCGGTGCACTCCGCCTTCGCTCCCGCCCCCCGTGGCGCTTCGGGCACGCTCCGTCCGCGCGTTCGATCCTCTCGCCGAGCCACTCGAGCTCCCGCCGCCGTGGAACCCGCCCTCGCGGCCGTCTGTGCCACTGCTCGCATCGGTCGTTCCGGTGCTCGGCGCCGTCGCGCTGTGGCTCGTGACGGGTTCGATCCTGTCGCTGTGGCTCGCAGCCCTCGGTCCGTTGATCGCGGGCGCGACGCTGCTCGACGGCGCACGAGGGGCTCGCCGAGACCGTCGGAAAGCGGATGAGAAGGCGCGCGCCGCGCGCGAGCGCGTGGGCCGCGAGATCGAGGTACGGCACACCGATGAGCGGGCGCGGCGCTGGGCGCGGCATCCGGACGTCGCGGCGTTCGTCGCGCACCGAGGTGAGATCTGGCGGCCCGTTCCCGGTCGAGGAGAGGTGATCGTCGTGGGCTCGGGTGCCGATGCGAGCGACGTGCGCGTCACGGGGGGCGGAGACGACGCCGCGTCGCTCGGCGATCCGGACTCGCGCCGCGCGGCTCGAAGACGCGCCGATCGCCGTGCCGGCGGCATCCGGGATTGCGGTGATCGGCAGTCCGGTCGTCGGGGGCGCCGTCGTGCGGGCGCTGGTCGTTCAGCTGGCGATGACGCTGCCGCCCGGCGAGCTGCGGATCGTCGGCCCACTCCGTGGCGAGAACGCCTGGGCCGAACACCTGCCGCAGCGGCGGGGGACCACGGGTGTGCAGCTCGCGATCGGATCACCGGGCGAGCCGATCGCGGGCACCCCCGACATCACGATCGTGCGCGCCGACCCCGCAGCCTCGCGCCCACCCGGATGCGGCATCGCGCTCACCGTGCGTTCGCCCGGCGAGGCGTACCTCGACGCCGGCGGCGAGGTGCGCGAGATCGCGGTGGAAGCCCTCGGCGACGCGCAGGCGCTCGTCATCGCGCACGAGCTGGCTGCTCGCGCCGCCGGTCTGGTGGGCGCGGCCGATTCCCTGCAGCCGGTCGCGCTCGGCCCGCTGCTCAGCGCTGCCGCCGGCGCCACCCGCGGCGGACTGGCCGCGGTGATCGGCGTGGAATCGGGAGAGCCGTGCGTGATCGACCTGGTGGCGCGACGGTCCGCACGCCGTCGTCGCGGGCGTCACCGGGTCGGGAAAATCCGAGCTTCTGGTCACCTGGATCCTGGCGCTGTGCTCCGCCCACACGACGCAGGAGGTGAGCTTCCTGCTCGCCGACTTCAAGGGCGGTACGGCGTTCGATTCACTCGCCGGGGTGCCGCACGTGACGGGTGTCATCACCGATCTGGACGGAACGGGAGCGCGGCGGGCGATCGAGAGCCTGCGCGCCGAGGTGCGCTGGCGCGAAGCGGAGCTGGCCCGGGTCGGGGCGCGCGATGTCCTGGACCCGCGGGTGGACGTTGCCCCGGCTCGTCATCGTGGTGGACGAGTTCGCCGCGCTGCTGGGCGAGCACCCCGAGCTGCACGCGGTGTTCACCGATGTCGCGGCGCGCGGTCGCGCTCTGGGCATGCACCTCGTGCTCGGAACCCAGCGCCCCGCGGGCGTCGTGCGCGAGAGTCTGCTGGCCAACTGTCCGCTGCGTGTCAGCCTGCGCGTGACCGACCCGGCCGACAGTCGCGCCGTGATCGGCACCGATGAGGCCGCGACACTGCCCGGAGGCGCGGACGCACGGGGAACCGCTCTCGTCCGCTCGGCGGGCGACCACGCCGCCGCGGCGCGTGCGGATCGCGCTCTCGTCGAAAGCCGACTGCGAGGCGATCGCGGCCTCGGCCGAGGGCCCGCGCCCCGCGCCGACCGTGGCTTCCGGAACTGCCCGCACGCATCGATCTCGAAGATCTCGCGGCTCTCGCCGGCGACACGGGTGACACGCTTCTGCTCGGACTCGTCGACGAGCCCGAGCAGCAGCGGCAGCGACCGGTGGGGCTGCGCGTGCAGCACCGCGGGATGCTGGTCATCGGGTCGGGCGGAAGCGGCAAGTCCACCGCGCTGGGTACCCTCGCCGTTCAGGCGGGGCGCAGGGTCGTGCGCGTGGGCGGCGGCGCGGAGCGTGCGTGGGATGCCGTCGCCGAGCTCTCCGAGCGGTCGCCGGAACCGGGTTCGCTGCTCCTGATCGACGACCTGGACGCGCTGGGGGCGACCCTGCCGCCGGACTATGCGCGAGAACTCCTGGAGCGGCTGGAGCGGGTGGTCCGCGGGGCGGGCGAGTCCGAGATGCTCGTCGTCGCGGCGGCACAGCGGCTGAGCGGCGGCGCTTCCCGCATCGCCGACCTGCTGCCGCGACGGCTGGTGCTGGCGGCGTCGTCCCGCGCCGAGCACATCGCGGCGGGCGGCGATCCCGCTCACTACTGCGCCGGGGAGCCCTCCTGGCCGCGGTCGCCTGGACGGCAGGTCCGTGCAGGTCGCGATGACCGCGCCGGCGGAGGTGTGCCTCACCGAACCGCCCGCGCCGTGGCACCCCGTCGGTGCCCTCACGGGGTTCGCGGTCAGACGCTCACCCGGCGCGCGCGCGGCGCTCGCCGCCTGGGAGCGGGACGGCGCGTGCGTGCTCTCACTCGAGGAGTTCTCGGACTCGGGCGAGTGGGGGACGGGTGCACCGGTCGTGGTGATGGGCGACGCCGAGGAGTGGCAGCGTCACTGGCGGGCGCTGAGCACCGTGCGCTCGGACCACGACCTCGTGGTGGACGTGTCGTGCGGCCCCGAGTTCCGCATGCTGACCGGCGAGCGCAGCCTGCCGCCGTACTGCCAGCCCGGCCGGGCACGAGCGTGGCTGCTGAGAGCCGGAGGAGGCGCCACGCGCATCACGCTGCCCGCGAGCCCTTGACCGGCGGATGCCTCCCCCATACGTTCACTGTGTGGCTACCACTCCGATCTCCCTCGACCGACCCGAAGGCAAGGGGCTCGCAGCCGGCACCCTGGGATTGTGGGGCTCCACGGTCATCGGGCTCGCCTCGACTGCACCGGTCTACTCGCTCGTCGCGACGCTCGGCTTCGTCGTCCTCGCCGTGGGGGCTCAGGCGCCGGTCGTGTTCATCATCGCGTTCATCCCCATGCTGTTCATCGCCTTCGCCTACCGAGAGCTCAACAACGAGATCCCCGACTGCGGAACGACGTTCACGTGGGGCACGAAGGCGTTCGGACCTTGGGTCGGCTGGCTCGGCGGCTGGGGCGTCGCGGTCGCGGGGATGGTCGTCCTGGCCAACCTCGCCCAGATCGCGGGCATCTACTTCTGGGCGCTGATCGACGGCATCCTGCACAATTCCGATGATGCGCTGCTCGCCGGCAACGTGCCGCTGGTCACGGCGACCGGCGTGGTGTTCATCGGTCTCATGACCTGGATCAGCTGGCGCGGCGTCGAGATCGGCGAGCGCATCCAGAACGTCCTGCTCGGCATCCAGTATCTGGCCCTCGCGATCTTCGTGGTCGCCGCCCTGTGGCACTTCTTCGCCGGCACGGCGCCCGACCCGACACCGTTCGACTGGTCGTGGTTCAACCCATTCGGGCTTCACGGAATGGGGGAGCTTCATCGAGGCGATCCTGCTCGCCCTGTTCATCTACTGGGGCTGGGACACCTGCCTGGCCCTGAACGAGGAGACCAAGGACCCGAAGCGGATCCCGGGCCGCGCCGCCCTGCTGACCACGGTGATCCTGCTGATCACCTACGTCGGCGTGACGGTCGCCGCGATGATGTACGCGGGCCTCGGCGAGACCGGCACCGGGCTCGGCAACGAGGCCAACGCCGACGACTTCTTCCTGGCGCATCAAAGACGGACTGCTCGGACCGGTCGGGTGGGTGCTGGTGGTCGCGGTGATGATCTCGGCTATCTCGTCCACGCAGACGACGATCCTGCCGACCGCCCGCGGCACGCTCGCCATGGCGGCCTACAAGGCCCTGCCGAAGCGGTTCGCCACCGTGCACCCGCGCTACCGGACGCCCTCCTTCTCGACCCTGGTCATGGGCATCGTCGCTTCGATCTACTACGTCGGCATGACCCTGATCAGCGACAACATCCTTCAGGATTCGATCCTGTCGCTCGGCCTGGCGATCGCGTTCTACTACGGGATCACCGGCTACGCGTGCGTGTGGTACTTCCGACGCGTGCTGTTCAGTTCCGCGCGGAACTTCTTCTACAAGGGACTGTTCCCGCTGCTGGGGGCACTCATGCTCACCTACGCGTTCGTGCAGTCCGCGATCGACATGTACGACGTGGACTACGGGTACACGGTCCTGCTCGGCATCGGCGGAACATTCGTGCTCGGCATCGGCGCGCTCGCGTTCGGGGTGCTGCTGATGTTCCTGTGGTTCTTCTTCCCCCGCGCCAAGCCCTTCTTCCGCGGCGAGAGCCTCAACCGCGAGACCCCGGTGCTGGTGCCCGACGATCCGTCGGCCTACGTGCGCTCGGTCGACGGCGGCGTCTGAGCCGCTGTCCGTCGGCGGATCAGGCGAGAGCGGCCTCCAGCGACGCGAGATCGACGCCGTGCGCGTTCGCGACGCCGGGGTTGACGATCGCGCCGCCGACGGTGTTCAGACCGGCCGCGAGCGCGGCATCCGCTCGCAGAGCGTCCTTCCAGCCGCGCCGCGCGATCTGCCGGATGTAGGGCAGCGTCGCGTTCGTGAGCGCGGACGTCGAGGTGTTCGGCACCGCCCCGGGCATGTTGGCGACGCAGTAGAACACGCTGCCGTGCACGGGGAAGGTCGGGTCGGCGTGGGTGGTCGGGTGCGTGTCCTCGAAGCAGCCGCCCTGGTCGACGGCGATGTCCACCAGCACGCGAGCCGGGGCGCATGCGAGCGACCATGTCGTTCGTGACGAGCTTGGGCGCCTTCGCGCCCGGGATGAGCACCGAGCCGATCACGAGATCCGAATCGACGACGGCGCGGTCCAGGTCCAGCGGATTGGAGGCGGCGGTCTTCACGCGCCCCTGGAAGTGGTCGTCGAGGAATCGCAGCCGCTGGATGTTCGTGTCGAAGATCGTGACGTCGGCTCCCATCCCCGCGGCGATGACGGCGGAGTTCGCACCGGCGACGCCGCCGCCGATGACCGTGACGCGGGCGGGCCGGGTGCCCGGCACGCCGGACATCAGCAGGCCCAGACCCCCCGCCGAGCGCATCAGCGTCGCAGCCCCGACCATCGGCGCAAGACGGCCGGCCACTTCGCTCATCGGCGCGAGCAGCGGCAGCCCGCCGCCGGCGAGCTGAACGGTCTCGTAGGCGATCGCCGTGACGTCGTCGGCGACGAGACGGTCGGTGAGGGGTCGATCGGCGGCGAGGTGCAGGTAGGTGAACAGCACGAGGTCGTCGCGGAAGTAGCCGTACTCGCTCGCGATCGGCTCCTTGACCTTGAGCAGCAGCTCTGCCCGTGCCCAGACCTCGGCGGCGTCGTCGAGGAGGGTCGCACCGGCCGCTTCGTATTCGGCATCGGGCATGGATGAGCCCTCGCCGGCGCCGCGCTGCACGAACACCTCGTGACCCGCTCGCGCGAGATCGTGGACGCCCGCGGGCGTCAGTGCCACGCGGTACTCGTTGTTCTTCACTTCGGTGGGGACGCAGATCCTCATCGCGTGGTCCTCTCCGCTCCGGGTGGGAGCGCTTCTAGAAAGCGGGGCGGATCGCCCCGACAACCTGCCCGCCGCCGGTGACCGACAGCGGAAGCTTGGTGACCGCGTCGGCGACGTCGGCTGCCGCGAGGGCGCCTTGGCGCTCGAGCAGTCGCAGGGCGACGACCGTCGCCGCGCGACCGCTGCCGTCGAGCATCTTCAGGGCGACCGTCGTCCCGTCGGGCGCGACCATCACCATGACGCCCTCGGCGCCTCCCTTGGCGAAGACACCGAGCCGCTCGATCACGATCGTGTCGGGCCGGCCGGGTCCGTCGATGGTCCAGGGGTTCTCGCGGACTGCGCGCACGAGAGTGCCGGCGCTGCGGTGCAGCGCGAACGGCGAACGCTCAGACGACGTGCCGATCCGGTGGATCGCCTTGGCAAGGCCGGCCAGGCTCATCGCGAACACCGGTGCGCCGCATCCGTCGATCGCCGTCGTCACGGAGCGCTCGCCGACGAGTCGCTCGGCGACCTCGCGGATGTGCACCTGCAGAGGATGCTCGGGAGACGAGGTAGCCATCGGTCGGCCACCCGTTCACGACGCAGGTGAGCAGCATCGCGGCGTGCTTGCCGGAGCAGTTCATGCGGATCCGGGCGGTGCCGCCGCCGTCGCGCACCACCTCGTCGCGCGTGGCCTGATCGCCCGGCCAGGCCGGCGGGCAGCCGAGGGCCTCTTCGCCGAGGGCCGCCGCGTCCAGGATGTCGCGCACGACCGAGACGTGCCGGTCGGTGCCCGAGTGACTCGCGGTCGCCAGCGCCAGTCGCTCGCCCTCGAGCGGCGCTCCCGCGGTGAGGCAGGCGAGCGCCTGGACGGGCTTCAGGCTCGATCGCGGCAGGATCGGCGAGGTCGTGTCGCCGAGCGTGGCGACCGGCATGCCGTCGGGGTCGAGGACGATCGCGGCGCCCGCGTGACGCGACTCGACGAACCCGCTGCGTTCGACGACGGCCAGTTCGACGGCGTCGTCGGCGGCGAAGGTCTGCGGCACGACGCCAGCCTACCGCCGGAGACCGCCGCAGCCCCGCGTGTCAGACTGGGGGAATGTTCGGCGAGCACCGGTATGCCTGCGCACCACCTGGACCGGCGACCGCGGCAGCGGCACGAGCGGCTACCGCGACTACGACCGCGCGGTCACGATCGAGGTCGACGGCAAGCCCGATCTGCTCGCGTCGTCCGACAAGCCCTTCCGAGGCGATCCGACGCGGTGGAATCCCGAGGACCTGCTGCTGGCGGCTCTGAGCGAGTGCCATCTGCTCTCGTACCTGCACGCGTGCGTGCAGGCGGGCGTCGTCGGTCGTCGGCTACCGCGACGAGGCGTCGGGCGTGATGGTCGAAGACGGTCGTGGCGGCGGCGCGTTCCGCGAGGTGGTGCTCCGCCCGCATGTCGTCGTGGCGGACGAATCGATGGTGGATGCCGCAACCGCGGCGCACGCGCAGGCTCACGAGTGGTGCTTCATCGCCAACTCGGTGAACTTCCCGGTGCGGCACGAGCCGACGATCGCGGTCGCGACGGGTCGCTGAGAACTAGCGCCGCTCGTGCGGGAGGACCTGCCTGATGCGCTCGATCGGGTTGTGGGCGGGTGCCTCGTTGTAGGCGTTCGCGAGTTCCTGACCCGAGAGCGCATGGATCGCCGCCATGATGTCGTCGGTGGCAAGACGCCGGGCCTTGCCGGATTCGGCCGGGCCGTGGTGGGCGAGGTCGAGCGGCTCGCCGAACTGCACGGTGACGCGCTGTCGGAGCGAGGGGAATCGCGCCCCGACCGGCATGACCTTGTCGGTGCCGATGAGGCCCGACCGGCACGACGGGTGCGCCGCTCTGCAGGGCCAGGAAGGCCACGCCGGTGCGCCCCTTGTAGAGGCGGCCGTCGAGCGATCGGGTGCCTTCGGGGTACAGGGCGACGGCGTTGCCGGCGACCAGCAGCTGACGCTGCTGGTCGAGC
Organism: uncultured Actinomycetota bacterium; assembly: GCA_963772395.1. Lineage (GTDB taxonomy): Bacteria > Actinomycetota > Actinomycetes > Actinomycetales > Microbacteriaceae > Microbacterium. The sequence goes on from CAVYWV010000002.1 coordinate 352,563, forward strand.
GCGTCCAGCGCGGCCTGACCGGCGCCCGCGCTGCACCGGCACGGCGCCGATCGCGGTGAAGAACTGGCGCGAGAACCATCCGGAGAAGCCAGGTGCCGTCGAAGTAGCTCGATTTCGCGAGGAAGTGCACCGGGCGCGGTGCGGCCACCGGGATCGCGATGGAGTCGATGAACGAGAGGTGGTTGCTCGCGAAGATGACCGGCCCGGTCTTCGGCACGTTCGCCTTGCCCTCGACGTGCGGCCGGTAGATCATGCCGGGCCAGCGGGGCGACCACGAAGCGACCGAAGCCGTACGTCGCACCCATCTGCCGGACGGCGGAGATCGCTGGGGGAGTCGGCTTCTCGGGGTTCGGGAGGGTCCTCGGAAGTCACCCGTCGAGGGTACTCCCGAATCCATTCCTGCGTCGGGCATGACGCTCTTCTCAGCGGGGTCAGAGGAAATATGGGAGAAGATGGAGGCTCCCCTTCCCTTTCATCTTGAGGTTCACTGTGCGCATTCGCCCGCTCGTCGCCCTTTCCGCCGTCGCGCTTTCTGCCGTCCTTCTCGCAGGCTGCTCGTCGAGCGCTCCGGAGACCGATGCGAGCCCGTCCGCCGCTCCCGTCGTCGACCTGTGCACCGCCGCCGCTCCGTCGGGCGATGCCTCCGATGCCGTCACGGTCGACGGCACCGTCGGCGAGGAGTCGACCGCGACGTTCACCGTCCCCGCTCGAGATCACCGACGCTGCAGACCACGGTCATCGAGGAGGGCTCGGGGGACCCGGTCGAATCGGGCGAGCTCGTGACCTACGCGCTGACCGGCGTTCAACGCCGGAGACCGGCGAGAAGCTCGGCTCGATCGGCTACGGCGAGAGACCCCGTCCTGCCGGTCCAGATCTCGCCCGACAACCCGGTCGGCCAGATCCTGGGCTGCGCGACTCCCGGCACGCGGGTCGTCGTGGCCTACCCGCCCGCAGACCCGAACCCCGGCCAGGTCTACGTCTTCGACTTCATCGCGACCGTTCCGAACGCCGCGTGGGGCGAGCCGCAGGAGCCGGTCGCGGGCATGCCCGAGGTCACGCTCGCCGATGACGGCGCCCCGACGATCGAGATCCCGGACGGCGACGCGCCCACCGATCTCGAGCTCGAGACGCTCAAGAAGGGCGACGGCGCGACGGTCGGCCTCGGGCGACACCGTCCTCGTGCAGTACACCGGCGTCAAGTGGTCGGACGGCTCGGTGTTCGACTCGAGCTGGGAGAACGGCGCCCCGGCTTCGTTCCAGACCACCGGCGTGGTCGACGGCTTCCGCCAGGCACTGGAGGGCCAGACCGTCGGCTCCCAGGTGCTCGTCGTCATTCCGCCGGCTCTCGGCTACGGCGAGGGCCGGATCATACGACAACGAGCTCGCCGGCGAGACCCTCGTGTTCGTCGTCGACATCCTCGGCACCCAGCACGCCGCCCCCGCGCAGTAGGCCGGTTGCCGCGGCGCGTGAAGTCATAGTCTGACTTCATGCGCCGCGTCATCATCCTCGGTTCCACCGGCTCGATCGGCACTCAGGCTCTCGAGGTGATCCGCGCGAATCCGCGGCGTTTCGAGGTGGTCGGGCTGTCGGCCGGTTCGCATCGCGAGGCGATGCAGGCGCAGGCCGAGCAGTTCCAGGTCGAGTTCACCGCGCTCGGCGCCGACGAGGCCGAGCAGCTCGTGCGCGATGTCGAGGCCGACGTGGTGCTCAACGGCATCACCGGCTCCGTGGGCCTCGGCCCGACGCTCGCCGCACTCGAGAGCGGCCGCACCCTCGCGCTCGCGAACAAGGAGTCCTTGATCGTCGGCGGCGATCTCGTGACCGCGATCGCGCAGCCGGGCCAGATCGTCCCCGTCGACTCCGAGCACTCCGCGATCGCCCAGGCGCTGCGCTCGGGCGACGCGGTCCGAGGTGCGGCGACTCGTGCTGACGGCATCCGGCGGCCCGTTCCGCGGTCGCTCCCGCGCGTCGCTCGCCGACGTGACGCCCGCCGAGGCGCTCGCCCACCCCACGTGGGACATGGGGCGCGTCGTCACGACGAACTCGGCGACCCTCGTCAACAAGGGTCTCGAGGTCATCGAGGCGCACCTGCTCTTCGATGTGGCCTATCACCACATCGACGTCGTGGTGCATCCGCAGTCGATCGTGCACTCGATGGTCGAGTTCGTCGACGGCTCGACGATCGCGCAGGCGTCGCCGCCCGACATGCGGCTGCCGATCTCGCTCGGACTGGACTGGCCGAACCGGGTCGGCGGGGTCGGGCGTCCGATCGACTGGACGGTCGCGGCATCGTGGACCTTCGAACCGCTCGACGAGGAGGCCTTTCCGGCGGTGCGCCTCGCGAAGAAGGTCGGGCGCGCCGGCTGGCACGTATCCGGCCGTGTTCAACGCGGCCAACGAGCAGGCCGTCGACGCGTTCCACGAGGGCCGCCTGTCGTTTCCGGGCATCGTCGAACTGATCGAGCGGGTCGTCGACGCGTGGGACCCCGAGGCCACCGCCGGCGGCGCTCTCACTCGGGCATCGCTCGCCGAGGCGGAGCGCTGGGCGAGGGATGCCGCCGACCGCGCGATCGCGGCGGCCTGAGTGTCAGTCGGGGTAGGGAACCGGCCAGCGCGGCTCGGGTACGGGCCAGCCGGCGTCGCGCAGCGCCCGTCGGGCGAGTTCGCGCGCGGAGTACGGCGTGCGGACCCCGCGGATGTCGCGGTAGTCCTGGTGTCCGGGGCCTGCCCACAGGATCGCGTCGCCGTCGCCGACGAGCTTCACCGCCTCGATGATCGCGACCTCGGGCGGCGAGTACTCGTGGATCTCGGCATCGGGTCGTGCCCGGCGCGCGCCCTCGATCAGGGTCGCGCGGATCGTGTCGATGTCCTCGAAGCGCGGGTGATGGTCGGTCACGACGAGGATGTCGCTGCCCTCCACGGCCGTGCGGCCCATGTCGTGGCGCTTCGTCGCGTCGCGGTCGCCGTCGGCGCCGAAGAGCATGAGCACCTTGCCGGGTGTCACGCGGCGCACCGCAGCGAGGGTCTTCTCGAACGCGTCGGGGGAGTGGCCGAAGTCCACGTACACGGCCGGCCCGCGCTCGCCCGAGACCCGCTCGGTGCGGCCCGGGAGGTACGCGTGGATGCCGCCGTCGCGTTCGAGGGCACGGGCGATGTCGATCCCACGCGTAGCCGGCCTCGAGGATCATCACGATCGCGAGCCCCGCGTTGGCCGCCATGTGCCGTCCGATCACCGGCACGATCGTGGTCAGCGAACGCCCGTCCGATGACGTGAGCCGGAACTCGGTGCCGGTCTGTCGCTCTTCGAGGATCTCGACGACCCAGTCGGCGCCGGCGGCCGCATCCGGGTCGGTCGCGATCGCCGGCGTCCCCACCGTGACGAAGGGCACCTCGCAGCGGGCCACGACTTCGATCGCGGCAGCGGAGTCGAGCGAGATGACCGCGCGCCGGGCTCGGTCGGGCAGGAAGAGCGGCAGCTTCGCTTCGAAGTACTCGCGCATGTCGACGTAGTCGTCGAGGTGATCGTGAGTGAGGTTGGTGAACGCGGCGACGTCGAACACGATGCCGTCCACACGGCGACGGCTCAGCGCCTGCGCGCTCACTTCGACGGCGACGGCCTCGACGCCGCGTTCCCGCATGAGGGCGAGCAGGGCGTGCATCTCGTACGCCTCGGGTGTCGTCAGTCGCGACACGATGACCTGACCGGCGATGTGACGCTCCGCGGTCGAGGACAGACCGGTCACGAGTCCGAGCTGGCCGAGGATGCCCTCGAGGAGGTGCGAGACGCTCGTCTTGCCGTTGGTGCCGGTGGTGCCGAACAGGATCGGCAGGTGATCGTCCCGGCCGGTTCCGTACACCCACGCGGACAGATCGCCGAGCATCCCCCGAGGGTCCTCGACGATGATCACGGGCAGCCCGGTCGCCTCCGCGACGTCGGCGCCCTCGGCATCCGTCACCACGGCCACTGCGCCCTTCTCGGCGGCCGCCGCGGCGAATTCTGCGCCGTGGCGGTTCACACCGCGCACCGCGACGAACACGTCGCCGGGCCGGAGGTCGGCCGTGGCCAGGGTGAGCCCGGTCAGGGTCGCTCCCGCCGGCTCTCCTCGGGTCTCGAGCGCGAAACGCGAGGCCAGGTCCTCGATCGCGTGCACCGGAGGATCGTCCGGGCGCAGCACGGGGGGCAGGTGGGAGGGAACGTCATTCGCCATGGCGCATCCATCCTCTCATCCAGGCCATACTCGGCCGGCTCAAAGCCGGCGGCGGTAGCGTGTGCGTGTGGAAGCGATCGCGTTCGTCATCGGAGTCGTCCTCATGGTCGTGGGGCTGGCCGTGTCGATCGCGCTGCACGAGCTCGGGCACCTCGTGCCCGCGAAGAAGTTCGGCGTGCGCGTCGGGCAGTACATGATCGGCTTCGGTCCGACCCTGTGGTCCCGCCGCATCGGCGAGACGCAGTACGGATTCAAGGCGATCCCGCTCGGCGGCTACATCTCGATGGCCGGCATGTACCCCCCGTCGCCGAAGGAGCGTGCGGCGGCTGCGGCCGGGCACCGCACCGGTCGCGCGGGCGGCGGCTTCTTCGCGACGATGGTGCAGGACGCGCGCGCCGCGAACGACGAGACGCTGCGCAACGACGACGACGATCACGTCTTCTACAAGCTGCCGGTGTGGAAGCGCGTCGTCATCATGCTCGGCGGTCCGGTCATGAACCTGCTGTTCGCGATCGTGCTGTTCTCCATCCTGCTGTCGGGCATCGGCGTCCAGACCGCGACGACCACCGTCAACAGCGTCAGCGAGTGCATCATCCCCGCCGATGCCGGCCGGACCGAATGTGCGGCATCCGACCCGGTCGCCCCCGCGGCGGCGGCCGGTCTGCAGCCGGGCGATGTCATCGTGCAGGTCGACGGTCAGCCGATCAGCACTTTCGCCGAGGCCTCGGCCCTGATCCGCGAGTCGCCCGGCGAGTCGCTGAACATCGTGATCGAGCGCGACGGTGCGCAGCAGAGCATCACGCTCACCCCCACCGCGATCGAGCAGCCCGTCACGGATGCCGTGGGGCAGCCGGTGCTGGACGAGAACGGCGAGGTGCAGACCCAGGAAGTCGGATTCGCGGGCATCCGCCAGGAGGTCGAGTATCTCCGTCAGCCGATCTGGGCGGGCCCCGTCGCCGCGTTCGAGAACGTGGGCGCTGTCTCGGGGATCATCTGGCAGCTGCCGGTGAAGGTCTTCGAGACCGCCGTCACGCTCGTCACCGGCGGCGAACGCGACCCGAACGGACCGCTGAGCATCGTCGGTGCCGGCATCCTCTCCGGTGAGGTCGCCGCCGCGGAGGCGCCGATCCTCAACCGGGTCGCGGGATTCCTGGGCCTACTCGCCTCGCTCAACATCGCACTGTTCGTCTTCAACCTCATCCCGCTGCTGCCGCTGGACGGCGGCCACATCGTCGTCGCGCTCTGGGACGGCATCAAGCGCATGTGGGCGAAGCTCTTCCATCGGCCCCCGCCGAAGCCGGTCGATGCGACCAAGCTCGTGCCGGTGACCTTCGTGGTCGTGATCGCGCTGATCGTGATGGGGGCGGTGCTGATCCTGGCCGACATCTTCAACCCGGTCTCGCTCTTCTGACGCGGATTCGTCATGAGTGTCGATTTCGGCCTTGTCCGTTCGCTGTAGGGATGAAACGGTCTCCCTGACGAAAGGACCACCACAATGAAGTACGTCATCATGTTCACGTCCACGCCCGAGCTCGACGCGGCGGTCTCGCCGGAGCACGCCGAACAGGTGTATCGGCGCGTCTACGAATGGTTCGGCACCCACGCGGATCGCATCACCGACTCCGGCGCCGAGCTGCAGCCCGTGACCACCGCGACCACCGTCACCCACAACGGGGGAGCCCCGGTTGTCACCGACGGACCTTTCTCCGAGGCGAAGGAGGTCATCGGCGGCTTCAGCGTGATCGACGTCGAGGACCTCGACGCCGCGATCGCGATGGTCAAGACGTGGCCGATGCTCGAGCTGCCGGGCAACTCGGTCGAGATCCGTCCGATGGTCGTGGACTACAGCCACATGGAGCAGTGAGCGAGACGGATGCCGCGGTGCCGGACCCGGACGGGGCCCGGGCCGCGGCATCCGATCGTCTGCTCGCCGGCGTGCTGCGCGAAGAGTCGGCGCGCATCGTCGCGGCGCTCACCGGCTGGCTCGGCAACCTCGACCTCGCGGAGGAATCGGTCGCCGAGGCGATCGAGGAAGCCGTGCGTGAGTGGCGCTCGCGTGGGGTGCCGCCGAACCCGGGGGGATGGCTGACACAGGCCGCCCGGCACAACGCGCTCGACCGGATCCGCCGTGAGACGCGCTACCGCGAGAAGCTCGCGCTGCTCGCCGAGCCCCAGGCTGCGGCGGCGGGACCCGGCGCGGAGGAGCCCGACGAGCGACTCCCGCTGCTCTTCGGATGCTGCCATCCCGCTCTCTCGCCCGACGCTCAGCTCGCGCTGACGCTGCGGGCGATCTGCGGCCTGACGACCGCTCAGATCGCGCACGCGACGCTGACGCCCGAATCGACGATCGCGCAGCGCATCGTGCGTGCCAAGCGCAAGATCGGGGCCACCGGCATTCCGCTGCGGATTCCGGAGGGGGCTGAGCGGGCCAAACGCCTCGACATCGTGCTCACCGTCGTGTCGGTCATGTACACCGAGGCGCACCTCGTCGCGGGCGGTGATGCTGCGGCGGATCGCGACCTGGCCGACGACGCGATCTGGCTCGCGCGCGTGGTGGCTCACGAGCTGCCGAAAGAGGCGGAGGCGCATGGACTGCTCGCGCTCCTGCTGTTCCACCGCGCACGCGAGGGCGCGCGCGCGGTGGAGGGCGAGCTCGTCCTGCTCGCTGATCAGGACCGCACGCGCTGGGACGGCTCGCTGATTCTCGAGGCGCACGCCGTGCTCGAGCGGGCGGCGATGCTGCGGCGGCCGGGTCGCTGGCAGCTGCACGCGGCGATCGCGGCCTGCCACACCGATTCCACAGGCGGCGAGGCCACGGACTGGCTGCAGGTGCTCACCCTCTACGACATGCTGCTCGCGTACGATCGGTCTCCCATCGTGCGGCTGAATCGGGCGGTGGCGCTCGCCGAGATCGACGGGCCGCAGCCGGCCCTGGACGAAGTCGACGCGCTCGAGCGACGACCTGGCGGAGTATCACCTCTGGCACGCGGTCCGCGCGCGCCTGCTCCGCGGACTCGGCCGTGAGGACGAGGCGATGGCCGAAGATCTCTGCGCCCTCGAACTCACGGCGAATGAGGCCGAGAGGAGGCTGCTGGCGGCCCGGGCCAGGCGATGACCGACAGCGGGGGCCGGCTCAGGCGTCGACGGGTGAGAGCGCCGCGGACACGAGCCGCTCGAGCGTGGTCATCCCGTCGCGCGACAGGATCGACTCGAGGTGTCCCTGTACCGAGGCGAATCCCGGACCGCGCAGCGCGTACACGTCGCCCGTGAGCGCATCGGCGGCGACCTCGGCCTCGCCGACGACGGTCGTTCCGGCCGGAACGCGCGCGGTGAACGTGTTGTAGAAGCCGATGGACGCCGGAACGCCGAACACGTCCACCTTCTTCTGCAGCCCCTGATGCGGTGCATCCAGCGGGGCCAGCTCGATGCCGAACGTGCGGGCCAGGATCTGATGGCTCAGGCAGACCGCGAGCAGCGGACGCCCCGAGTCGCGACGCCGGGCAACCACCTCGCGCATGCGGCGCATGCGCGGCGTGCCGGGATCGCGGGGGTCGCCGGGACCAGGACCCGCAACGATGAGCTCAGCGTCGTCGATCTGCTCGTCGGTGATGTCGGTCCACGAGACGATCCGGACGGCGAGGCCGAGGTGGCGCAGCTGGTGGGCCAGCATGGTCGTGAACCGGTCCTCGGCGTCGACGACGATCGCCGAGCGCCCCTGAAACGGCCCGCCGGCCGCGAGCGCGTCCTGCGGGTTCAGCCAGAACGAGGCGAGCCGGGCGTTGCGCGAGGCGAGCAGCGTCGCGATGTCGGGGTCGTCCGCGAGGGGTCGCGCCTCGGCAGAGGGCGCATCCTCGTCGATCGCATCCGCGGAACCGTCCCGCTGCGGCTCCGCGCGGCGGTCGCGGGGGACGGCACCGATCGCCCCCAGCACTCCGGCGGCCTTGCCGTGGGTCTCGCTCACCTCGCCGTACGGGTCGGAGTGGCGCACGAGAGTCGCGCCGACCGGCACCCGCAGCCTGCCGCCTTGCAGGTAGGCCGTGCGGATGAGGATGGGCGCGTCGAGGTCGTGCGTGGACTCGCCGGCGAGGATCGCGTCGGTGCGCGGCGTGAACAGCGCCGCGACGCCGGAGTAGTACCCGCGGGGCGTGGTCTCGTGACGCGTGATGACCGTGCACGCGTTCTGCATGGGGGAGCCGGTCACCGTCGGCGCGAACATCGTCTCGCGCAGGATGTCGCGGGGATCGAGCCGGCTGCGCCCGCGCAGGACGTACTCGGTGTGGGTGAGCCGCGACATCTCCTTCAGGTGCGGACCGGTGATGCGACCGCCGTCCGAGCAGACCGCGCTCATCATCTTGAGCTCTTCGTCCACGACCATGAACAGCTCTTCGGTCTCTTTGGTCGACTCCAGGAACTCCGTCAGCGTCTCGACGGTCGCCCCGCCCTCCGGATGACGGAACGTGCCCGAGATCGGATTCATCGTCACGATGCCGTCCCGAGCGCTCACGTGGGCCTCGGGGCTCGCGCCCACGGCGACATGGCCCGGGGTCACGACGGCGAAGGTCCAGTACGCGCCGCGCTCGTGCTCGAGCAGGGCGCGGAACCAGGTCAGCGCCGCGGTGGCAGCATCCGTCCCCACTCTCGCGGTGAAATCGCGCCGGATCACGAAGTTCGCGCCCTCGCCGAGTCCGATCTCGTCCGCGATCACACGCCGCACGATCTGCGCGTAGTCATCGTCGGCGATGTCGAACCCCGCGTCGGCGAGAGCTATCGGGGCCGAAGGCAGCTGCTCGAGGGCGTCGCGCCTGTCGATCACCGCGCGATCCCGAACCACCAGGCAGCGCAGGGGCGCACCATCGTCGTGGCACTCGAATCCGCGCTCGCGCACCTGCCGGAACGGCACGAGCGCAAGCACCTCCTGAGAGGTGCCGTCCGCGCCGGTGAGCGGGATGTCGGCGAGCAGCTCGACATCGACGACGTCGCCGGTGAGCAGCTCGACCGTGGCGACATCGCGCGCGATGAGCGCGAACGGAACACCGCGTGCAGCGAGTTCGATCAGAGCGGCGGGACCGGCGTCGGTCATCGGGGCCTCCGGTATGGGGCGGGCGGTCGCCATGAAACGAAAAAACCGCCCTGGGGCGGTTTGTGGTCTGGGAACGCGAGCACACCGCCTAGAAGGCGGGCCACCAGGTGCGGTTCGCGAGCATGCGGTCACGATATCAGACGAGCGGATGCCTCACCTCTCGCCTCCGCATCGGCTCGGAGTTCTGCGGCCGCCGGCCGCCGCGCGGCCGCGGGTCGTAGGCTGGAGTACGTGCCAGCCGTCAATCTCGGGATGCCCAAGGTCCCCGAAACCCTCGCCCCCCGCCGCAAGTCCCGGCAGATCAAGGTGGGCAAGGTGCTCGTCGGTGGCAACGCCCCCGTCAGCGTCCAGTCGATGTGCACGACGCCGACGACCAACATCAACGGAACGCTCCAGCAGATCGCCGAGCTGACGGCATCCGGGTGCGAGATCGTGCGCGTGGCGGTGCCGTCGCAGGACGACGCCGATGTGCTGCACATCATCGCGAAGAAGAGCCAGATCCCGGTGATCGCCGACATCCACTTCCAGCCGAAGTACGTGTTCCAGGCGATCGACGCCGGATGCGCAGCGGTGCGCGTGAACCCCGGCAACATCCGCAAGTTCGACGATCAGGTCGGCGAGATCGCCAAGGCGGCCAAGGATGCCGGCGTCTCGCTGCGCATCGGCGTGAACGCCGGGTCGCTCGACCCGCGTCTGCTGCAGAAGTACGGCAAGGCGACCCCCGAGGCGCTCGCCGAGAGCGCCCGCTGGGAGGCGAGCCTGTTCGAGGAGCACGACTTCCACGATTTCAAGATCTCGGTCAAGCACAACGACCCCGTGATCATGGTGCAGGCGTACCGGCTGCTGGCCGGAATGGGCGATTGGCCGCTGCACCTCGGAGTGACCGAGGCAGGCCCGGCGTTCCAGGGCACGATCAAGAGCGCCACCGCCTTCGGCATCCTGCTCGGCGAGGGCATCGGCGACACGATCCGCGTCTCGCTGTCAGCCCCGCCCGCCGAAGAGGTCAAGGTCGGCCATCAGATCCTGCAGTCTCTGAACCTCCGCGAGCGCAAGCTCGAGATCGTGTCGTGCCCGTCCTGCGGGCGGGCGCAGGTCGATGTCTACACGCTCGCCGACGACGTCACCGAGGGCCTCAAAGACATGACCGTGCCGCTGCGCGTCGCCGTCATGGGCTGTGTCGTCAACGGTCCGGGTGAGGCTCGCGAGGCCGACCTCGGAGTCGCCTCCGGCAACGGAAAGGGTCAGATCTTCGTGAAGGGCCAGGTCATCAAGACCGTGCCCGAGGCCGACATCGTCGCGACGCTGATCGAGGAGGCGAACCGCCTCGCAGTGGAGATGGGTCCGGAAGCCGGGATCGGCACCGCGCAGGTCGTCACGAGCTGAGCCGCTCGACCTACGGCCAGAGCGAGTGGTACGCGTTGATCGCGGGCTGACCGCCCAGGTGCGCGTAGAGCACGTGCGAGTCCTTCGGGATGTCGCCGCTCTTGACCAGATCGATCAGACCGGCGAGGGACTTCCCCTCGTACACGGGGTCGGTGATCATCGCCTCGAGCTGCGCGCCGAGCGCCATCGCCTCCATCGTGGATTCGACGGGCAGGCCGTAGAGTTCACCGGCCCAGCCCTCGAGCACCTGGATCTCGTCGTCGCGCAGGTCACGGCCGAGCTCGATGAGCGCGGCGGTGTTCCGGGCGATGCGGGTGACCTGGTCGGTGGTCTTGGCGAGGGTGGCCGATGCGTCGATGCCGAGAACGCGGCGCCGGACGCCGGTGAGATCCTCCAGGGCGGCGAAGCCCGCGATCATCCCCGCATGCGTCGAGCCGGTGACGGTGCAGACGATGATCGTGTCGAACGTGATGCCGAGCGTCTTCTCCTGCTCGGCGAGCTCGAACGCCCAGTTCGCGAACCCCAGGCCGCCCAGCGGGTGCTCGGACGCTCCTGCGGGAATCGGGTACGGCCTGCCTCCGGATGCCTCGACCTCGGCGAGTGCGTTCTTCCAGGAGTCGCGGACGCCGATGTCGAAGCCGGCATCGTCCAGACGCGAGTCCGCGCCCATCATGCGCGAGAGCAGGATGTTGCCGACCCTGTCGTTGGTGGGGTCGTCCCACGGCACCCACTTCTCCTGCACGAGGCGGGCCTTCAGGCCCAGGTGCGCGGCGACCGCGGCCACCTGGCGGGTGTGGTTGGACTGGTAGCCGCCGATCGAGACGAGGGTGTCGGCGCCGGATGCGATCACGTCGGGGACGATGTACTCGAGCTTGCGGATCTTGTTGCCGCCGTAGGCGAGTCCGCTGGAGACGTCTTCGCGCTTGGCCCACACCTGCGCGCCGCCCAGATGCTGGGTCAGGCGCTTCAGGTGCTGCAGCGGACTCGGTCCGAACGTGAGCGGGTAGCGGGGGAAGTCGGCGAGCTTCATGGCAGGTCCTCGGGTCAGCGATCGGGTCAGGCCCGGCATGCAATATATTGCACCGGACCGAGGTGGCGGTGTCAAATTGCCGGCGGGCGGCATGGGCAGTTCGAGTGGGGTGTGAACCTTTTGCCCGGTCCCGGACACTACATGGTATGAGCGATGACGACGCGGAGCTGTGGGAGCGGGTGCGCGCGGGCGATGAATCAGCCCTGGGCGGTCTCTTCGACCGCCATGAGGCGCGCCTGTTCCGGCACGCGCGCCGACTGCTCACCACACGCGAAGACGCGAAGGATGCGGTCACGATCGCCTTCTTCGAGCTGTGGCGCAAGCGCGCGTCGGTGCGCCTCGTGGACGGATCGCCCCTGCCGTGGCTGCTGAACACCGTGTCGAACGCCGCCCGGAACCTGGAGCGATCGGGTCGTCGGTACCGTGCGCTCATCGCCCACACGCCGGTGGGTGACCACGCGGCCGCACCCCACGCGAGCGATGAGAGCGGCGTGCTGGCGGCGCTGAAGCGGCTTCCCGCGCGCGAGCAGAGCGTGGTCGTACTCACGGTCCTCGAGGGATACCCCGAGCGGGTCGCCGCCGAGACCCTCGGAATTCCAGTCGGCACGGTGAAGTCGCGTCTGGCGCGGGCGAAGGCGAAGCTGCGAGACGAGATGGCGGCGATGGAGGCATCATGGGCATGAATGACGACGGGCTGACTCCGCGAGAGCACTCCGAGATGCGTGACATCCTCCTGGCGGGAACTCAGCGGATCCGGCCGGCCGGCTCGCGTCGCAATCAGATCATCGCCGGGGCACTCGCGCTCGTGCTGATCGGGGGTGTGTCGGGGGCGGCGATCACCACCGCCGCGATCTTCGGAACCCAGACCACGGCGACCACGCCGACGCCTTCCCCGGTGGAGACCGTGACACCCACCCCCGTGCCGACCCCGACTCCGAGCCGACTCTCCGTCCCGCCGGAGATTCCCGCAGAGGCCGTTCTGCCGTTCGGCGGGGAGTGCGAAAGCGCTCTGACGGATGCCGAGGCCACGACCGCGGCCGGCATGGCCATGGCGCTCTCGGACTACCGGTGGCGGACGGGAGCGGACGAGGTGCTCGGCGGCATCGACTGCATCTGGCTCTCGACGGAGTACTACGCCGCCGCGACGGTGAAGGTCTTCGCGTTCCCCGTGGAGGTCGTGCCGTCCGCCGTGTCCGAGGCCGTCGTGCCGGGCTGTGTCGATCTCGGCTACGAAACCCCGGCCGTCCAATGCTCGGTGGCGGGCATCGTCGACGGCACGTGGCTGCTGGTGCGCGCAGCGGGGGATCCGAGCGGCACGACGGAGGCCGGCACCCAGGCGGCCTTCGATCAGGCTTCGGCGAACCTTGCCGCCTACCCGAGCCCGTCGCCCGCCGTGCGGACCGCAGCGTGGTGGGCACCGCTCGACTGCGATGCGCTGGTCGGCCAGATCGATCCGGTCTCGTATGGCTTCGAGCGCGTCGCCCTCCTCGACCAGCAGGGCTCGACGTCCGACGGGGGGTCCGTGCCCGAGACCATCGCCGATTCCGCGCGATCGTCCTGCGACCTCCACTTCACGGCGGGAAGCGGCGATGACACCTCGGGCGAAGTGGTGAGGGTGGCGATCGTCCCTGGCGGCGCGATCGCGTTCCGCACCGCCGCCGCGACCGAGTCTGCGACAGCGTTCACAGTCGCCGGCGCTCAGGAGGCGGTGATCGTTCCGGGAACCGACAGGTACGAAGGTTCGGGCTCGGTCATCGTCGCCACCGACGGCATCAACGTGCTGATGGTGACCCCCGACTTCATCCGTGAGACGACGGAGGCGGGCCCGATCGCCGACGCGGTCTTCGGGCAGATGCATCCCTGACACCGGCCGCGAGAGGGCCGGCATCCGGCCCGCCTAGACTTGACCCTCGTGGTCACACGTCTCTCGCACTACTTCCTGCGCACGCTGCGCGAAGACCCGGCTGATGCCGAGGTCGCCTCGCATCGGTGGCTCGTCCGCGCCGGCTACATCCGCCGCCAGGCGCCCGGCATCTTCGCGTGGCTGCCGCTCGGCCTGCGGGTCAAGGCGAAGATCGAGGAGATCATCCGCGACGAGATGACCAACGCCGGCGCCTACGAGGTGCACTTCCCGGCGCTCGTTGCCCCGCGACCCGTACGAGCAGTCCGGGCGCTGGGAGACCTACGGCAACGGCATCTTCCGTCTCAAGGACCGCAAGGATGCCGACTACCTCCTCGCTCCCACGCACGAAGAGCTGTTCACGCTTCTCGTGAAGGATCTGTACTCGTCGTACAAGGACCTGCCGCTGGCGATCTACCAGATCCAGGACAAGTACCGCGACGAGGCCCGCCCCCGTGCCGGACTCCTGCGCGGCCGCGAGTTCACGATGAAGGACGCGTACTCGTTCGACTACACGGATGCCGGACTCGATGCCTCCTACATGGCCGCAGCGCGACGCGTACGAGCGCATCTTCCAGCGGCTCGGTCTCGAGTACGTGATCGTCGCAGCCGACAACGGACTGATGGGCGGCGCCCGCAGCGAGGAGTTCCTGCACCCCACCGCGATCGGCGAGGACACGTTCGTCCGCTCCGCCGGCGGCTACGCCGCGAACGTCGAGGCTTTCACGACGGTCGCCCCGGAGCCGATCCCGTTCGACGGGCTCGCCGAGCCGGTCATCTTCGATTCGCCGAACACGCCGACGATCGCGACGCTCGTCGACCACGCCAACGCGCATCTGACACTCCTGCCGAGGGAGAGTGGACCGCGGCCCACACCCTGAAGAACGTCGTCCTCGCCCTCACCCATGTCGACGGCTCGCGCGAACTCGTCATCGTCGGCGTGCCGGGAGACCGCGACATCGACGACAAGCGCGTCGAGGTCGCGTTCGCGCCCGCTGCGGTCGAAGCCTGCGACGGAGGCGGACTTCGAGCGCAATCCGCTGCTGGTAAAGGGCTACATCGGCCCGTGGTCGCCGACCGGCGCGATCCTCGGCGCGGAGTCGGCCACCGGCATCCGCTACCTTCTCGACCCCCGCGTCGTGGAGGGCACCTCGTGGATCACCGGCGCGAACATCGACGAGAAGCACGTGCACTCGCTCGTGGCCGGACGCGACTTCGGCACCGACGGCTACGTCGAGGTCGCGAACGTCCGCGCGGGCGACCCTGCCCCCGACGGATCGGGTCCGGTCGAGCTCGCGCGCGGCATGGAGATCGGGCACGTGTTCCAGCTCGGCCGCTTCTTCGCGGACGTGCTCGGCCTCAAGGTGCTCGACGAGAACGGCAAGCTCGTCACCGTCACGATGGGCTCGTACGGCATCGGCGTGACCCGCATCCTCGCGATCATCGCCGAGCTCAACAACGACGCCAAGGGACTCATCTGGCCCGCGTCGGTGGCGCCGTTCGACGTGCACGTCGTGGCGGCCGGCCGGGATGCCGTGGTGTTCGACGTCGCCGCACAGCTCGCCGAAGACCTCGAGTCCGCAGGTCTGGACGTGCTCTACGACGACCGACCGAAGGTGTCCCCGGGCGTGAAGTTCGGCGACGCCGAGATCGTCGGCGTGCCCGCAGATCGTGGTCGTCGGTCGCGGTGCGGCCGAAGGCCAGGTCGAGCTGTGGGACCGCCGCTCGGGCGATCGCGAGATCGTCTCGATCGCGGAGGCCGTGGCTCAGCTCAGCGGACGCTAGCCTTAGCCCGGTGCACGTCAGCAGCTGATCTTCTCGTGACGCATCGTGTCGTCAGGGGTGTCCTTGGTGACAGCGCCTTCAGCATGCCCGCGGCCATCACGATCTTGCCGTGCTTGGGCTCCCAGAACTCGCACTCCACAGGCGTCACCTTCAGCAGGGCGATGCCGGGGTCTCGCAGCCCGTCCTCGAACCAGATGTCGAGCGACGGGGTGTAGAGCTCCTTCATCTTCGCCGCGTCGTGCTCGACCGCCGCGCGCCCGGCGACGGAGACGAACCGCATCCCCTTCGCGTCGAGGTACGCCGGGTCGATGTCGTGGTCGGCCTCGACCTCGTCCACCTTCTTCGTGTCGTCCGCGGTGAAGAACCAGATGGCGCCGTGCTCGTCCATCTGACGCGTGCTCATCGGTCGGGAGACGAGATTGCCCGCGGCATCCTGCGTCGTCATCATCGTGAAGTCGATCTCCTCCACGAGCTCCTTCAGGCGCGCGATCGCGTCGGTCTGGGTCATCACGTCATCAGTCATGTCACGAGGCTCACACCTGCGCGGCGGCCGACCCAGTGGTTTGACAGGCCGGATGCCGCGGCCTACACCTCGGCGAGACGCGCGTACCGGGCCCGGAAGAGACAAAAGATCCCGTACGCGATGAAGCCGATACCGACGATGCCCACCAGGACCGGGCCGAGCGCGAGTCCGAGCAGAGCCTTCAGGGCGCCGTCGATTCCGCCGGCGGTGGTGGCGTCGCCGCTCAACGACGACACCACGAGCAGCACACCGACGATCAGCAGGGCGATGCCCTTCGCGACGAAGCCCACCACGCCCAGCCCCGCCAGGTTCCTGCCGAAGCCCTGCTGAGGGATCGCGATCTTGTTGCGGAACGACCGGCGCACGCCCATCACGACGAACACGATCCCGCCGATTCCGATCCCGAGCCCGACCAGCACGAGGACGATCGGACCGCCCGGGATGGAGAGCAGTCCTCGGCTCGCGTCCTCCACCGCCTTCTCGGTGTCGATCCTGGCGCCGAGGGCGACGGATCCGGCGATCAGACCGAGCCCGATGAAGATGGCGGCCTGTCCCCAGGCTCCGATGCGGCCTCCCCACATCTTCGCGATGTCCTGCGCATCGTGGGTGGCTGAGGCGGCGAGGACGCCCTCGAGGAACTGCCAGACGCCGAGGGCGCACAGGGCGAGGGCGATGAACCACAAGGCGACGAATCCGAGGGGGACGCCGGCGATCGCCATGAGTGCGCCCGACTGATCCGCCGCGGCCCTGCCGCCGAACGCCACGATGAGCGCGATGATGCCGATCAGGATGTGCACGAGGCCGCTCGCCGCGTAGCCGCCGCGCGCCATCGCGCGCAGGGGCGCGTTCTGCTCCGCCTCCCGGGCCACGTGTTTGGGTGCTGCGGAGTCCACGCGGTTCAGCCTATGCGGGCTCCGTCGGCCGAGGCGCCGACTTAGGATGGCCCGGATGACCGCCGAGCACGCTCCCGCAGTTCGGAGACCGCGCCTTCGACGCGCTCTCCGGCTGATCGAGAGCGCGCCGCCGCCGGTATCGGTCGTGATCGGATTCGCCGTCTTCCTGCTCGGCACTTTCATCGTGACGAGGCCGCTGACCTCGCTCTGGCTTCTCGCGGTGCTGGTCGGGCTCAGCGCCATCACTTCGGGAGTGCTCGGTCTGGCCGAAGCCGAGCCGGACCCGAACAACGGCGCAGACCCCCTGCCCGGGCGCGGACCCCGACTGTGGAACCGGGTGATCTGCATCCTGTGGATACTCGGCGGAGTGGCTGTCCTGGTGTGGTTGGGCCGCAGCCTCGAACTCCTTCCCACAGTGCTGAGCGTGCTGCTCGTCCTCGGTGGGCTGGGATCCCTCGTCGGGGTGACGCACGGGCGGGTCAGCGAGCGCGTGCTGGCGGTCGCCTCCGGTGTCGGGCAGATCGTGTTCGGCGTCCTCGCCCTCCTGTGGCCGGACCTCACCCTTCTGATCGCCGCGGTGCTCTTCGGAGTCCGCACCATGATCTACGGGGCGTCTCTCATCTGGCACGCAGGGCGTCGTCTGACGGCGAAGTCCTCGGCCGCGCCAAGCCCCGCCCTCACCCGGCGGAACACGCTGCTTCTCGACGCCGGCAGGTACGCCCTGGCGGTCGCATTGATCGTGCTGGCCGGAACGGCATGGTGGGTCAACGGCTGGCTGTCCGAAGGCTCACCGGTCGTGGACGCCTTCTACGACGCGCCCGCGGTCGTCCCTGCGGATGCCGGTGAGCTCATCCGCGCAGATGATTACCTCGGCAGCTCACCTGCTGGGGGCCGGGTGCAGCGGATCCTGTACAGCACGACGGACGCGGTCGGTGTGCGCGCGGTCGCGAGTGCGCTGGTGATCTCGCCGATCGATGCTCCGTCCGGCCCGCGCCCGGTCATCTCCTGGAACTGGGGCACGACCGGAGTCAGCAGAGGCTGTGCGCCGAGCCTGATGGACACCACGGCGACTCGCTGGGCGATCCCCGCCGTCGAAGAGGCGCTCGCGCGCGGATGGGTCATCGTCGCATCGGATTACACCGGCCGAGGCACGGACGGGCGTTTCCCCTACCTGATCGGGGAGGGGGAGGCGCGATCGAGCATCGACGCGATCCGGGCTGCGCGAGAGCTGGACGGGCTCCGACTCTCATTCGACGTGGTCGTCTGGGGACATTCTCAGGGGGGGCATGCGGCACTGTTCACCGAACCAGTCGCCGACGAGTACGAGCCGCGGATGCGCGTTCTGGGCACAGCAGTCCTGTCGCCGCTGACCGATCCGCTGGCGATGGCGCGCGAACTCAGGCAGCGCGACGCCTCGGCCGAGCTGTCGATCATGGCGTCGTGGGTGCTTGTGCCCTACGCGGACATCTACCCCGACGTCAACGTCGAAGACTACGTGGCGACGTCGGGGAGAGCGATCGTGCGGGAGATGACGCAGCGCTGCCTGAGTGAGCCGGGGCTCTTCGTATCGGCGATCACCTCACTGGGCGTATCGGCCGACGAGCCCCTCTACCCCGCGGACCTCACCGGTGGGGCGCTGGGCCGTCGGCTCGAGCAGAACGCCGCGGTCGGTCCGTGGGAGTCGCCGCTGCTGATCGGTTGGTCTGTCCAGGACGAGGTGATTCCCCCCGAACTCCCCCAGCGCTTCGTCGAACGGCTCTGCCAGGAGGGCGTCGATGTGCGATGGGTGCCGTACCAGCGCGGTGATCATCGCTCGCTCATCGTGCCGTCCTCGCCGTTCCTGCCGACCCTGATGCGATGGACGCAGGCGCGCTTCGACCGCGACGACACCCTCGTCTCGGACTGCGCGCGAGTCGCCGGCTGACGCAGCCCGGGCGGGCCCGGAGTTCTCCCAGATCGCGGGCGGCGGCATCCGGTACCTTTGAAGGATGCCGCGCGCCCGCCGCGCGACGGCGACAGCTGAATAGGGAGGTCACTTGTGGACATCGATCTGTCACTCTTGCGGACGATTGAGCGAGAGAAGGAGATCCCCTTCGATGAGCTCGTGCGCATCATCGAGCAGGCGATCCTGACCGCCTTCGCGAAGCACACGACCGCCACGGGCGAGCTGCCCGAAGGAGCCCGCGCGGTGCTGGATCGCAAGACCGGGCACGTCGCGATCTTCCTGCCGCTGATCGACGACGACGGCGCGGTGATCGGCGAAGAGGAGACCACCCCCGACGACTTCGGCCGCATCGCCGCCTTCGCCGCCAAGCAGGTCATCAGCCAGCGGCTGCGCGACATCGCCGACGACGCGGTGCTGGGCGAGTTCCGCGGCAAAGAAGGCGACATCGTCGCCGGGATCGTGCAGCAGGGCCCGAACCCGCGCATGGTCCACGTCGACCTCGGTTCCGTCGAGGCGATCCTGCCCCCCGAGGAACAGGTCGCCGGCGAGGAGTACGCGCACGGCTCGCGCCTGCGCGTGTACGTGACGTCGGTCGCCAAGGGCACCAAGGGCCCGCAGATCACCGTCTCGCGAACCCATCCGGGCCTGGTCCGCAAACTCTTCGCCCTCGAGGTCCCCGAGATCCACGCGGGTCTGGTCGAGATCGTCTCGCTCGCCCGCGAGGCGGGCCACCGCACGAAGATCGCCGTCCGCGCGACCGACCCGACGATCAACGCCAAGGGTGCCTGCATCGGCGAGCTCGGCCGCCGCGTGCGCGCGGTGACCGAGGAGCTCGGCGGCGAGAAGATCGACATCGTCGACTACGACCCCGAACTGGCCAAATTCGTCGCGAACGCGCTCTCGCCGGCGAAGGTCACCTCGAGCTTCATCCTCGACACCTCGACGAAGGCCGTGCGAGCGCTCGTCCCCGACTACCAGCTCTCGCTCGCGATCGGCAAGGAGGGGCAGAACGCCCGCCTGGCCGCCAAGCTCACCGGCGCGAAGATCGACATCCAGCCCGACAGCGTGCTGGAGAGCTGAGCGACGGCGCCGGCAGGCGGGCGCACAGCCCAGAGGTGTAACATGGATTCTGTACGAACGTGCGTCGGATGCCGCGCGCGTGCCCCCCGGACCACGCTCTTGCGAGTCGTGGCCGTCGATTCCACCCTCGTCCCCGACGAGAAGGCATCGATGCCGGGTCGGGGTGCGTGGGTGCATGAGACGAGCGAATGCGTGGAGGCCGCGATCCGGCGCCGCGCTTTCGTGCGGGCATTGCGTGTGTCAGGTCCTCTGGATACGCAGACCTTCGAGAAACGGCTGAACGGCTATGGAAACAAAGTGAACGGCTCGAAATGAGACCCGTCCGCGACTGAGGTCTGCCCTGCCTGGGTGGACCAACCCAGACAGGAGAATTGTGGCTGCCAAACCACGCGTACACGAGATCGCTTCCGAACTCGGTGTAGACAGCAAGATCGCTCTTGCAAAGCTCAAGGAGCTCGGCGAATTCGTCAAGAGCCCCTCTTCCACGATCGAGCCCCCCGTGGCTCGCAAGCTGCGCGCTGCCCTCGAGGCAGACGGCGCGGGCAAGGCTGCGGCGGCCCCGGCCGCCGCTCCGGCTTCGAGCGCGGTGCCCAGCGGTGCCGCGCGCCCAGGTGCCGCACGTCCGGGTGCCCCGCGCCCGTCGGCGGCGACTCCGGCGCCTGCGCCGGCGGCCCCCGCGGCTCCCGCCCCCGCTCCGGCTGAGGCGGCTGCTCCGGCATCTGCTCCCGCGGCATCCGCTCCCGAGGCCGCCGCACCCGCTGCTACGGCTCCGGCTGCTCCGGCACAGCCTTCGGGCGACGCACCCGCCCCGGGTGCGCCGCGCCCGGGTGGTGCACCGGGTGCTCCGCGTCCCGGCAACAACCCGTTCTCGAGCGCGCAGGGCATGGGCCAGCGCCCGGCCGGACCGCGACCGGGCAACAACCCCTTCGCCAGCGCGCAGGGCATGGGCCAGCGCCCGAGCCCCAGCCCGGGCAACATCCCGCGTCCGCAGGCGCCGCGACCCGGCGCTCCGCGTCCGGGTGCGCCCGGCGCGCGTCCGGGTGGCCCGGGTCGTCCCGGTGGTGCCGGTCGTCCCGGCGGCGCGCCGTTCCAGCAGCGTCCCGGCGGCCCCGGTCGTCCCGGCGGTGCCGGCGGCGGCTTCCAGCGTCCCGGCGGCGCACCCGGTGGAGCGCCCGCAGGCGGTGGCTTCGCGGGTCGTCCCGGTGGTGGCGGCGGTCGTGGGCGTGGCCCCGGCGGCGGCACAGCGGGTGCGTTCGGCAAGGGCGGCGGCAAGTCAAAGCAGCGCAAGTCGCGCAGGGCGAAGCGTCAAGAGTTCGAGATGAGGGACGCGCCGGTCGTCGGTGGCGTCAACGTCTCGCGCGGCAACGGCGAGATCATCCGCATGCGCCGCGGCGCGTCGATCTCGGACTTCGCCGACAAGATCGAGACGCTGACCGGCTACACGGTTCAGCCCGGCACGCTCGTGACCATCCTGTTCAACCTGGGTGAGATGGCGACGGCGACCGAGTCGCTCGACGAGGCGACCTTCGAGGTCCTGGGCGCCGAGCTCGGCTACAAGATCCAGATGGTCTCGCCCGAGGACGAAGACAAGGAGCTCCTCGAGGGCTTCGGTCTCGACCTCGACGCCGAGCTCGAGAACGAGAACGAGGAAGACCTCGAGATCCGTCCGCCGGTCGTGACGGTCATGGGTCACGTCGACCACGGTAAGACCCGACTGCTCGACGCCATCCGTCAGACCAACGTGGTCGCGGGCGAGGCCGGTGGCATCACGCAGCACATCGGTGCGTACCAGGTCTGGACCGAGCACGACGGCATCGAGCGTGCGATCACCTTCATCGACACCCCGGGTCACGAGGCGTTCACCGCCATGCGTGCACGTGGTGCGCAGGTGACCGACCTCGCGATCCTCGTGGTCGCCGCCGACGACGGCATCATGCCGCAGACGGTGGAGGCGCTCAACCACGCCCAGGCGGCCGGCGTGCCGATCGTGGTCGCGGTGAACAAGATCGACAAGCCCGACGCCAACCCGGCCAAGGTTCGTCAGCAGCTCACCGAGTACGGCCTGGTCGCAGAGGAGTACGGCGGAGACGTGATCTTCGTCGACGTCTCGGCACGCGCGGGCACGAACATCCAGCAGCTGCTGGATGCCGTCCTGCTGACCGCGGATGCGGGTCTGGACCTCACGGCCAACCCGAACAAGGCGGCGCGCGGTGTCGCGATCGAGGCGAAGCTCGACAAGGGTCGCGGATCGGTGGCCACCGTGCTCATCCAGTCCGGAACGCTCCGGGTCGGCGACGCGATCGTCGCGGGCACAGCCTACGGCCGCGTGCGTGCCATGGCCGACGAGAACGGCGACCCCGTGCTCGAGGCCTACCCGTCGCGCCCCGTGCAGGTGCAGGGGCTCAACTCCGTGCCTCGCGCCGGTGACACGTTCATCGTCACCGATGAGGACCGCCTGGCCCGCCAGATCGCCGAGAAGCGCGAAGCGGCCGAGCGCAATGCCCAGCTGGCCAAGGCCCGCAAGCGCATCTCGCTCGAAGACTTCACCCGCGCTCTTCAGGAGGGCAAGGTCGAGTCGCTCAACCTCATCATCAAGGGTGACGTGTCGGGTGCCGTCGAGGCGCTCGAGGAATCTCTGCTCAAGATCGAGGTCGACGAGTCTGTGCAGCTGCGGATCATCCACCGCGGCGTCGGTGCGATCACCGAGTCGGATGTGAACCTGGCGACGATCGACAACGCGATCATCATCGGCTTCAACGTCCGGCCCGATACGAAGGCACGCGAGCGTGCGTCGCGCGAAGGCGTCGACACCCGCTTCTACTCGGTCATCTACAACGCGATCGACGACGTCGAGCAGTCCCTCAAGGGCATGCTCAAGCCGGAGTTCGAAGAGATCCAGTCGGGTGTGGCCGAGATCCGCGAGGTGTTCCGCTCCTCCAAGTTCGGCAACATCGCGGGTGTCATCGTCCGCTCCGGAACGATCACGCGCAACGCCAAGGCGCGCGTCATCCGCGACGGCGTCGTGATCGCCGATGGCCTCGCCATCGAGTCGCTGCGTCGCTTCAAGGACGACGTCACCGAGGTGCGCACGGACTTCGAGGCCGGTATCGGTCTCGGCAAGTTCAACGACATCCAGATCGGCGACGAGATCGAAACCACCGAGCTGGTCGAGAAGCCGCGAAGCTGACATTCGATCGGCGAAGGCTCAGGGCAGCGCTCTGGGCCTTCGCCGGTCCGGTCCTTCGGGCGGAAGGTAGGAGAAATGGCTGGAGAACGGCAGGCGAGAGTCGCGGATCGCATCCGCGTCGTGCTCGCAGAACGACTCGAGAAGGGGCTGCGCGACCCGCGCCTCGGCTTCGTCACGATCACCGACGTGAAAGTGACCGGAGACCTCCAGCACGCCTCCGTGTTCTACACCGTGATGGGTGATGAGGCGCACCGCGACGAGACAGCAGCCGCGCTCAAGTCTGCGACCGGGCTGCTGCGCACCGAGGTGGGCAAGAACCTCAACACGCGGCTCACCCCGACCCTCGAGTTCTTCCTCGATGCGATCCCCGAGAACGCGGACCACATCGCCGCGCTGCTGCGCGAAGCGCGGGAGCGGGACGAAGCGGTCGCGGGGCTCGCGGCATCCGCTCAGTACGCCGGCGACGCCGATCCGTACGTGAAGGCGCGCGAGTTCGACGAAGCTGAGCAAGAGGCCGACGCCGAGGGGCTGGCCCGCACCGAGGACTGACTCAGAGCGGCAGGCGCGCGCGGCCGTCGATGAGCTCGATGAGTCCGTCGTCGGCGAGTGAGGTGATCGCGCGGTCGCGCTGCAAGGCGTCTGGCCAGTGCGCGATGACCCGCTCTGATCGGATGCCGGGGGCCTCGGCATCCCGCAGCGCTTTGAGCACTGCGCCGCGAGCCTGGCGATCGCTGCCCTCGTAGCGCGCCTGCCTGCGGCGGTCGTCGCCGGTGTCGGGGTAGCCTGCCGCGCGCCATGCGCAGGCCTGCGCGATCGGGCATGCATCGCACCGCGGAGCGCGCGCGGTGCACACGGTGGCGCCCAATTCCATGGTCGCCGCGTTGACGATGGCCGCGCCGACATCGTCGGAAGGCAGCAGCGCGTCCATTGCGGCGAGGTCCGTGCGCGCCGGCGGACCCGGCTGCGATCTGCCGTCCACCGCCCGCGCGAGCACGCGGCGGGTGTTGGTGTCGACAACCGGATGCCGGTCGCGGTACGCGAAGACCGCGACCGCGCGCGCCGTGTAGTCGCCGATCCCGGTGAGCGACAGCAGAGCGTCCACATCGCGCGGCACGACGCCGCCGTGCCGGTCGCGGATCTCGACCGCCGCGCGATGCAGCCACAGCGCCCTGCGCGGGTAGCCGAGGTTCGCCCACTGGCGCACGGCTTCGGCCGGCGGGTCGGCGGCGAGATCGGTCGGGGTCGGCCAGCGCAGCAGCCACGCATCGAGGTGGGGGATGACTCGGTTCACCGGCGTCTGCTGCAGCATGAATTCGCTGACCAGGACGCCCCAGGCGCCGAACCCCGGCGCCCGCCACGGCAGATCGCGAGCGTTCCGCCGGTACCACTCGATGAGCGCGGAGGCGATCTCGGGCATGCGGATCAGCATAGGCCGCTCCGGCTGGGCACCCACTCGCGCGCCGTATTCTTGAGATCATGCGCTTGCCGATCACCCCCGCCACCACCTTCCTGCGGGAACTGCGCGACGAAGCGCGCCAGCACTACCGCAGCGGCCGGGTGATCATCGCCGTGGACGGCATCGACGGCGCAGGAAAGACCGTGTTCGCCGATGCGCTGGCCGAGGTGTTCGCCGAAGGCGGCTCGGCCGTGTTCCGCGCATCGATCGACGACTTCCACCGCCCGCGCATCGAGC
Source organism: uncultured Actinomycetota bacterium (assembly GCA_963772395.1). Classification (GTDB taxonomy): domain Bacteria; phylum Actinomycetota; class Actinomycetes; order Actinomycetales; family Microbacteriaceae; genus Microbacterium. Next base: position 377,271 of record CAVYWV010000002.1, read on the forward strand.
GGTACGCGCGCGGCCGGCGCTCACCGGAGGGCTTCTACCGGGACTCGTTCGACTACTCGACCTTCCGCCGGGTGCTGATCGACCCGTTCCGCGAGGGTGGGCAGACGGGCGCGAGCACGGGGTTCCAGCTCGCCGCATTCGACCTCGAGCGCGATACCGCGGTCGAAGCGACGTGGACGACGGCGCCGCGGGATGCCGTGCTCATCGTCGACGGGGTGTTCCTGCACCGCCCTGAGCTGCGGGGCCTGTGGAACTGGTCGGTCTGGCTCGACGTGCCCGTCGATGTCGCGTTCCAGCGCATGGCGCTGCGCGACGGCTCCGACCCGAGTCCGTCGGCGCCGTCGAACGCGCGCTACCGCAACGGGCAGGAGCTGTACCTCGAGGAGGCCCAGCCGCGCACCGACGCGGACGTGATCGTCGACAACACCGACCTCGCGCACCCGCGCCGCGTCTTCGCGGACTACTGCTGATGGTGGCTCCCGGGGTGCTGCTGGTCGACAAGCCGGGCGGCATGACGAGCCACGACGTGGTCGCGCGGGCCCGCAAGGCGCTCGGCACGCGCAAGATCGGGCACGCCGGCACGCTGGATCCGATGGCGACCGGCCTGCTGATCCTCGGCGTGGAGTCCGCGACACGCCTGCTGACCTTCATCGTGGGGCTCGACAAGACCTACGAGGCCACGATCCGCCTCGGCGCGAGCACCGACACGGACGACGCGGATGGCGAGATCGAGACCGTGACGGATGCCGCGGCCGTCGGTGCCGGCGAGATCACGACCGCGATCGCAGACCTGACCGGCGAGATCTCGCAGGTCCCCAGTCGCGTCTCGGCGATCAAAGTCGGGGGCCGTCGCGCGTACGACCTCGCACGTGCGGGGGAAGAGGTCGAGCTCGCTGCGCGCACCGTGACGGTCTCGCGGTTCGACGTGATCGAGCGTCGAGGTGACGACGGGTTCGTCGACCTCGACGTCGTCGTCGACTGCTCCAGCGGCACGTACATCCGCGCGCTCGCGCGGGATCTCGGTGCGGCGCTCGGCGTCGGCGGGCACGTGACCGCGCTTCGTCGCACGCGCATCGGTCCGTTCGGTGTCGAGGGCGCGGCATCCATCGACGATCTGGGCATCACACCCCTGCGTTCGCCCGCCGACGTGGGCTCCGCCGTCCTGGGCGCGTTCGCAGTATCGGCCGACGAAGCTCGCGACCTCCGCCACGGCAAGCGACTCCCCGGCGCGGCAGCGCGGCTCGATCGGGTGCCGGCGGCCGCGGTAGACCCCTCCGGCGCGCTCGTCGGGGTCGTGGAGCGCCGCGGCGACGACGTGAAGAGCGTCATGAACCTGCCCGAGGAGGCTTCGCAGTGATTCTCTGGTTCACGGTCTCACAGGTCGTCGTGGCCGTCGTGGCGGGTCTGCTGTGCGTGGTGCTGGGGCTGGCCGGCCGACGGCCGAGCGATCTGAGCGTCGGCGGCCTGGCGCTGCTCGAACTGCTGCTCATCGTGCAGATCGTGATCGCGATCATCGCCCCGCTCGTGGGCAATCCGCCGACCGGCAGCCTTCTGGAGTTCTGGGTCTACCTGGTCTCGGCGGCGCTCATCCCGCCGGCGGCGGTCGCGTGGGCTCTGCTGGAGCGCAGCCGCTGGAGCACGGTGATCATGGGGGTCGGGGCGCTCGCTGTGGCCGTCATGGTGTGGCGGATGCAGGCGATCTGGACGATCCAGGTCGCCTGACCCACCGCGTAAGCTTGACCAGTCATGTCGTCGTCATCCCGCCCCCGCATGACCGGTATCGGCCGCGTGCTCGTGATCGTCTACGCGATCATGGCGCTCGCGGCCACCGGCCGGTCGTTCGTCCAGATCGTGCAGCGCTTCGACGAGGCACCCCTCGCGTACACGCTTTCCGCGGCGTCAGCGCTCGTCTACATCATCGCGACGCTCGCGCTCGTGTTCGCCGGATCCCGTGGGTGGTACATGACCGCGTGGATCGCGATCTGCTTCGAGCTCGTGGGCGTGCTGGTGATCGGGACTCTGAGCCTGCTGCTGCCGGAGCTGTTCGCGCATCCGACCGTGTGGTCGTGGTTCGGTATGGGCTACCTGTTCGTGCCGCTCGTGCTGCCGTTCTTCGGCATCTGGTGGCTCGCCACGCATCGCCCTGTGACTCCGACGACGACGGATGCCGTGTCCACCGCGGTGGCGTCGTGATCGTCTTCCGCGATCCTTCCGAGGTGCCCGCGGACTTCGGTCCGTCGGTGGTCGCGATCGGCAAGTTCGACGGCGTGCACTCGGGCCACCGAGCGGTGCTCGACCGGGCGCGGGTGGATGCGGCGACCGGCGATGCGCGGGTCGTGGCGGTCACGTTCGACCGCAACCCCCTTGCACTGCTGCGCCCGGAACTGTGCCCCGAAGACCTGATCGGCGTGCACCAGAAGGTGCAGCTGCTCGCCGAGACGGGGATCGATGCGACGCTCGTGCTGCGTTTCGACGCGGAGCTGGCGAACCTGACCGCGCGCGAGTTCGTCCAGCGCGTGCTGGTGGATGCGCTGCGCGTGCGCACCGTCATGGTCGGAGCCGACTTCCGGTTCGGTCGCGGGGGAGCGGGCAACCCCGAAGTCCTGAGGGAGCTCGGCCGCGAGTGGGGCTTCGACGTGGACGTCGTCGACGACGTGCGGGCGATCGGAGCGGGCCGCCGGGTCTCGTCGACCTGGATCCGCGAGGTGCTCTCCGAGGGCGATGTCGAGACCGCGGCGAAGCTCCTCGGCCGTCCCGCGTCGGTGTGGGGCGAGGTCGTGCACGGACTCAAGCGCGGCCGCGAACTCGGCTTCCCCACCGCGAACCTGGCCGCCGATCTGGAGGGCTTCGTGCCCGCGGACGGCGTCTACGCGGGCTGGCTGATCGACGAAGGATCGGCTGATGGGCTGCGGTCGGGCGTGCGCTATCCCGCGGCCATCTCGATCGGCGTCAACCCGCACTTCGACGACGTCGAAGTGCGCCAGGTCGAGGCGTACGTCCTGGACGAGACCGACCTCGATCTCTACGGCCATCGCGTCGAGGTGCAGTTCGTCCGGCGCATCCGCGGCATGGCGGCCTTCCAGGGCGTCGACGCGCTCGTCGAGCAGATCACCGACGACGTGCGTCGGGTGCGGTCCGCGCTCAGCTGAACGCCCGAGGCGCCCGCACGTAGACCCGTGGCATCGCGCGCGCCTACGATCGACCCGTGGACGCCCTGACCCTGCTGCTCGCAGTCGTCGCCCCCGCCCCGGCCGACTCGGTGAACCTGTGGGGTGCGCTCGGCTGCGCCGTCGCCTACTCCGCGGCGCTGCTGGCGACCCTCGACGGTTTCGCGGACCTGATTCTCGCACGTGATGACTCTCCGGCGGGACGGCTCACCCCCGGGGTAGGCTTGAAGTTCGGATCGAAGCTCGCCGCAGCCGCGATCGCCGTGATCTCAGCCGGGATCGTGCTGGCTCTGGATGAGAACTGGTTCGCGTTCACCTGCCTGACGATCGCCTTCGTGATCGTGGTCGCGATCGGCGTGATCGTGATGCTGCGGCACACGCGAGCTTCGTCCGGCACCGGTCCGCACATCGGCGGGTGAGCATCTCGCCCGCGCGGACTGCACGCCACGGGACGCTCCCGCGGAGCGCTGAGAAGGAATGAGAGATCGATGAGCCGAACCGAACTGCAGACTCTGCCTGAGCGCGCCGTCGAACTCCTCGGCGGCGAGCCCGACGACACCACGCTGCGCCGCTACCTGCACGGACTGCCCGGTGTCGACGCCGTCGGGCTCGAGCAGCGTGCCGCCGGCCTCGGCACACGCTCGATCAAGACCACTTCGAAGGCCTGGGCGCTCGACAAGATCATCGAGCTGATCGACCTGACGACGCTCGAGGGTTCCGACACCCCGGGCAAGGTGCGCTCGCTCGTCGCCAAGGCGCTCACGCCGGACGCGTCGGATCCGACCTGTCCCCGCGTCGCCGCGGTGTGCGTCTACGGCGACATGGTGCCGCACGCTGTCGCCGCGCTCGGCGCCGCCCACGGCGATCCCGATGACGGACTCGTCTCGGTCGCCGCGGTCGCGACGGCGTTCCCCAGCGGGCGCGCGTCGCTCGAGATCAAGCTCGCCGACACCGCGGATGCGGTCGCCGACGGTGCCGACGAGATCGACATGGTGATCGACCGCGGTGCGTTCCTCGCCGGTCGCTACGGTCTCGTGTTCGACCAGATCGCCCGAGTGAAGCAGGCGTGCCGCCGTGCCGACGGAACCTACGCCTCGCTCAAGGTCATCCTCGAGACCGGCGAGCTGAACACCTACGACAACATCAAGCGCGCCTCGTGGCTGGCGATCCTCGCCGGCGGCGACTTCATCAAGACCTCGACCGGCAAGGTGCAGCCCGCGGCCACGCTGCCGACGACCCTTCTCATGCTCGAGGTCGTCCGCGACTGGCATCGCGCGACCGGCGAGAAGATCGGCGTCAAACCCGCGGGCGGCATCCGCACCTCGAAGGACGCGATCAAGTACCTCGTCACCGTCGCCGAGACGGTGGGCGAGGAGTGGCTGCAGCCGCACCTGTTCCGCTACGGCGCATCCAGCCTGCTCAACGACGTGCTGCTGCAGCGCCAGAAGCTGCGCACCGGGGCATACTCCGGCGCCGACTACGTGACGATCGATTAGAAGACAGGCGACTGAGGACCCGAACACCATGAGCTTTCTCGAATACGCCCCCGCGCCCGAGTCGCGCGGCATCCTGAACCTCCGCGACGCGTACGGCCTCTTCATCGACGGTGAGTTCGTCGAGGGGACCGGCGAAGCCTTCGCCACGATCTCGCCCGCCGACGAATCGCACATCGCGACGGTCTCCGCAGCCAGCGAGGCGGATGTCGATCACGCCGTCGCAGCGGCCCGGCGCGCCTACGACAAGACCTGGTCGAAGATGAGCGGCCGCGACCGCGGCAAGTACCTGTTTCGCATCGCGCGTCTCGTGCAGGAGCGCGCGCGAGAGCTCGCGGTGGCCGAGAGCCTCGACAACGGCAAGCCGATCAAGGAGAGCCGCGACGTGGACGTGCCACTCGTGGCCGCCTGGTTCTTCTACTACGCCGGCTGGGCCGACAAGCTCGACTACGCCGGCCTGGGCTCGAGCCCGCGTGCGCTCGGTGTCGCCGGTCAGGTCATCCCGTGGAACTTCCCCCTGCTGATGCTCGCGTGGAAGATCGCTCCCGCGCTCGCGGCCGGCAACACGGTCGTCCTCAAGCCGGCCGAGACGACGCCGCTGTCGGCGCTGATCTTCGCCGAGATCCTGCAGCAGGCCGACCTGCCGCCCGGCGTCGTCAACATCGTGACGGGCGCGGGAGCCACCGGAGCGGCGCTGGTCTCGCACCCCGACGTCGACAAGGTCGCCTTCACCGGCTCGACCGGCGTCGGACGGGCGATCGCGAAGGAAGTCGCCGGGTCGGGCAAGAAGCTCACTCTGGAGCTCGGCGGCAAGGCGGCGAACATCGTGTTCGACGACGCCCCCATCGACCAGGCGATCGAAGGCATCGTCAACGGCATCTTCTTCAACCAGGGACACGTGTGCTGTGCGGGCAGCCGGCTGCTGGTGCAGGAGAACGTCCACGATGAGGTCGTCGACCGGCTCAAGGAGCGGCTCTCGACGCTGCGCATGGGCGACCCGCTCGACAAGAACACCGACATCGGCGCGATCAACTCCCGCGCGCAACTCGATCGCATCCGGGCGCTGTCGAAGATCGGCGAGGAAGAGGGCGCGGAGCGGTGGAGCGCCGACTGCGTCATTCCCGACAACGGCTTCTGGTTCGCGCCGACGATCTTCACGAACGTGCAGGCAAGTCACCGCATTGCGCGCGACGAGATCTTCGGCCCCGTGCTGTCGGTGCTCACGTTCCGCACGCCCGCCGAGGCGATCGCGAAGGCGAACAACACGCCGTACGGACTGTCAGCAGGCATCTGGACCGACAAGGGATCCCGCATCCTCGCCGTCGCCGACCGCCTGCGCGCGGGCGTGATCTGGGCCAACACCTTCAACCGGTTCGATCCGGCCTCGCCGTTCGGCGGCTACAAGGAGTCCGGCTACGGCCGTGAGGGCGGGCGCCACGGTCTGGCCGCCTACCTCGCGCCGGGATCGTCAACTCCTCGTGCTCGGCAGACCGCTCTCGCCGCAGGCGCCACAGCTCCTGCGAAGGCGGCTGCGACCCGAACGCCGCGCGCGGTGAAGAAGGGGGCCAAGAGATGACGCACCTCGCCGTTCCCAAGACCTACAAGCTCTACATCGGCGGAAAGTTCCCGCGCAGCGAGTCGGGGCGAACGTACGAGATCGAGAACACGAAGGGCGACTTCGTCGCGAACGTCGCGAAGGCGTCGCGCAAGGACGCCCGCGACGCGATCGTCGCCGCACGCGGCGCGCTGAAGGGCTGGGCGGGCGCGACCGCGTACAACCGTGGTCAGGTGCTCTACCGCATCGCCGAGCTGCTCGAGGGCCGTCGGGCGCAGTTCGTGGACGAGATCACCCGTCTCGAGGGGGTCAGCGCGGCCGCGGCATCCGCTCAGGTCGACGAGGCGATCGACCGCTGGGTCTGGTACGCCGGGTGGACCGACAAGCACGCGCAGGTCACCGGCAACGCGAATCCCGTTGCGGGTCCGTATTTCAACATCTCGGTACCCGAGCCCACCGGTGTGGTCGCCGTGATCGCGCCGCAGGACTCGTCCCTGCTCGGCTTCGTGTCGGCCGTCGCGCCGCCGCTCGTGACGGGAAACACGGTCGTCGTCGTGGCCAGCGAGCGCCTGCCGCTCTCGGCGATCAGTCTCGCGGAGGTGCTGGCGACCTCGGACGTCCCCGGCGGAGTCGTGAACATCCTCACCGGCTCACCGGCCGAGATCGCGCCGTGGCTCGCCTCGCACGCGGACGTGAACGCGCTCGACCTGGTCGGCGCCGGAAGCCTCGACTGGATCGACCTGCAGATCGCCGCCGCCGACACGCTCAAGCGCGTGCTGCCGCCCGAGGAGGGCCCGGATGCCGCAGCTCCGAGTCTCGACCGGATCAGCGCGTTCACCGAGACCAAGACGGTCTGGCACACCAAGAGCATGGTCTGAATCCCGCGCTGAAACTGCGCCGAATTTCGGTAACGAAACGGTAACGGGACATGTAGGGTGGGTGCACACGTCGACGACGACGTGTGTACCGCCGGAGGACATGCCCGATGCCCGACGACATCGCTCCCCGTGAGGGGACGGTCGACCCTGCCCGTGATCGACTGCAGCCGCTGCTGATCGTCTGCGTACTCGCGACCCTGAGTCTGATCATCGCCTTCCTCGGCGCGACACCCGCCCGCGTGAGCGCGACCGAGCTGCTCGGCGAGACACGCGCGGCCGGCGACGAGGCATTCATCGCGAGTCACCGCGGCGGCGGCGCCACCGCACCCGAGAACACGCTGCCGGCGATCTCGGCGGCCCTGGCAGCCGGCTTCGACTACGTCGAGGTCGACGTGGCGCTGACCGCGGACCGCCGGCCCGTCCTGATGCACGACACCACGGTCGACCGCACGACCGACGGAGCGGGTCGGCTGTCGTCGCTCACGCTGGCGCAGGTGCAGAGCCTGGATGCCGGCTCATGGTTCGGCGCCGAGTTCGCGGGCACGGTGGTGCCCACCTTCGGCGAATTCCTCGATGTGCTGGCCGGCACCGGGCAACGCGCGATCGTCGAGTTCAAGGGAGAGTGGGATGCCGCAGCCGTGCAGGCCGCGGTGGCCGAGGTCACCGCCCGCAACCTCGAACGACGCGTCGCCGTGTCGAGCTTCGATGCCCGCACCCTCGCGATGGCCGGCTCGGCGTCGACGATCCTCCCGCGCCTGTTCATCCTGAAGCACCTTCCGCCGGACGTCGTCCGCGCCGCCACCGAGGCGGGCGTGCGCGGGCTGGTCGTCGATCGTCGGGCGATCCTCGAGCGCCCCGAGGTGGTCGATGAGCTCCACGCGGCCGGCATCCGCGTCGTCGTGTACACGCTCAACAGCGACACGCAGTGGGATGAGGTCACCGCTCTGGGCGTGGACGGTATCGTGACCGACGATCCCGCCACGCTGTCGACGTGGCAGCAGGGCGTCGCGGGGGAGCAGTAGCCTCGGCGGGATCGCGATCCCCGGAGGTGCCATGTCGAGTGCGACTGCCCGTCACTTCCGGCCGCATCGCGCCGCGGCGGTCGTGCCGCGGCCGCCGCCGCTGCTCTGCCTCGGGCTGGTGCGGCTGCCAGCCGGAGCCCGGATCGCCGACATCTGCGCCCAGCCCGAGCTCGTCGGCATCGCGGCCGCCGACCAGCTCGGCGTCGTCCACCAACGCTCCGACGCCGATCGAGACGGCACAGGCCGGCGAGGACATCGCGCTGCCCGCCGCGTGCGAGCAGCTCTACTCGCCGGCGATGCTGGCGGCGCTTCGAGCAGCGCGTGCCGCTGAACGATCCCGGGAGTCACGATGACCTCGACGCAGAACGTCGAAGCCCTCGAGATCCTCACGTCGGGCATCCCGACGCTCCGCTGCTCGTGGGGCGCGCCGAGCGAGACGGGCCTCGCGACCAACGTCGTCGATCGTCGACGTCGGCGCAGTCCGCCGCGCTCGTGGATGCCGCTTGCCGAATCGCGGGTTTCGCGTGCGAGCGCCAGTCGACGGGGGCACGGTGTGCCGCTTCGAGCAGACCATGATCAGCCAGGACGACGATCAGGTCGTCGACTCAGCGAGACGCACGTCCTGCGAGGGAACGCCTGGGTGTCGACCGCTGACGGTCGACTTCGACGTCCGACGGGGTACACCGAAGACATCGTCGCAACGCTGTGGGGCTGAATCCCGCGCGATTCCGCTAGACTGGCAGTCGAGGATCTCGTCGTCGACATGGCCGCAGCTCGCAGAAGCGAGTGCCCGTGGCCCGGAGGCGCCGACATCCCGTCCCGCGTTCGTGACGGCGCATGCCGCCCGCGGGAGCACGCCGACCTCGCCGGTCCCGACCGGTCACCGCCGGAGCATTCCGGCACTCACGCTCAGGAGGAGCATGCCGACCACGGCATCTGCCGCGCAGAAGGCCTCGGGCCAGAGCGCGTCATCGCAAGGTTCGTCGACGCAGGGTTCGACAGCGCAGCGGCGCAGGAAGCCTCCGTCGTCGCGCCGCGATGACGAGGCGCCCATCATCCCGATCCTCGCCCGCAAGGTGCGCGAGGTCGAGGCGAAGGCGCAGCGCGGCAAGCTCGGGCCGACCAACCGGGTCAAGTTCCAGGTGATCGCCTTCCTGGTGCGCGAAGAGCGCGCGCGGGTCAAGGCCGACACCACGCTGGCCGATTCGGCGCGCTCCGAGCTGCTGAAGCGCCTCGACGGGGTCGCCACGATCCTCGCGAAGACAGCCGCGCGCGATACGTCGCTGATCCAGCTGCTCGAGGTCGATCAGGCCGCGAGCCCGGTCGCGCGGCGCATGCGCCGCGACTGGCTGATCGAGTCCGGCGCAGAGCTCGCCCCCGATGAGCTCATCATCACCGACGTCGCACCCGCCTCGGCGGGCGTCGTTCCGGCCGCGCTCGCGGAGCGCCAAGTGGTTCCGCCCACGATCGAGTCCCGTCAGATGGCCAATCCGTTCCTCGCTCCCGACCTCGCCGCGCGCGGCCCCCGCGAGACCCCGCGCCGTCGCCTCGACGGCTGGGAACTCATGGGACCGCTGTACAAGGCGTTCGAGACCGGCGCCGGCGGCGGACAGGCATCGATGGAACTGCCCCCGATCCCCGAGTTCGACCGACTCTCGCCCAAGGGCCTCGAGATCATGGTGCACCAGTCGCGCTTCCTCGAATCCGTCCGCGAAGGGCACCGCACGTTCCTCCTGGCGGACGAGCCGGGCCTGGGCAAGACCGCGGAGTCCGTGCTCGCAGCATCCGTCGCCGACGCGTACCCGCTGCTGGCGGTCGTCCCCAATGTCGTGAAGATGAACTGGGCCCGCGAGGTCGAGCGCTGGACGCCGCAGCGCCGCGCGACGGTCATCTCGGGCGACGGCGAGCATGTCGACGCGTTCGCGGATGTGTTCATCGTCAACTACGAGATCCTCGATCGCCACCTCTCCTGGCTGAGCTCGATCGGGCTGAAGGGCCTGGTCGTCGACGAGGCGCACTTCATCAAGAACCTCGGTTCGCAGCGCTCACAGAACGTGCTCGCCCTGGCGGCACGCATCCGCGAGCAGGTGCGCAACCCGCTGCTGCTGGCCCTCACCGGCACGCCGCTGATCAACGACGTCGAGGACTTCGACGCGATCTGGCGGTTCCTCGGCTGGACGACGGGAGAGAAGCCCGGACCGCTCCTGATGGAGCGACTCGACGCGACGGGTCTCACACCCGCCGACAAGGCCTTCTATCCCGAGGCACGCGACGCGGTGATCTCGATGGGGATCGTGCGCCGCAAGAAGAAGGACGTCGCCGCTGATCTTCCCGACAAGCTCATCGCGGATCTGCCCGTCGAGCTGGACGACGAATTCGGCCGCTCGATCCGTCAGGCCGAGCGCGAGCTCGGATCGCGCCTGGCCGATCGGTACCGCCGCATCATCGATGCGCGCGGAGACCGCGGACTCGCGCCCGGCGAGGTCGACTCCGACATCGTGCGCCTGGTCGCGCAGAACGAGCTCGACGAGTCGAAGGCAGCCGGCACCGGCTCCGAGAACGTCTTCACGATGGTGCGCAAGATCGGTCAGGCCAAGGCTCTGCTCGCGGCGGACTACTCGGTGCAGCTGCAGCGCTCGGTCGGCAAGGTCGTCTTCTTCGCGAAGCACATCGACGTGATGGATGCCGCGGAGGCGCACTTCGCCGCGGCCGGTCTTCGCACCGTCTCGCTCCGTGGCGATCAGACGACACCGGCGCGCCAGCAGGCGATCGACGACTTCAACAACGACCCGGGCGTCGGGATCGCCGTGTGCTCGCTCACCGCGGCAGGTGTCGGCGTGAACATGCAGGCGGCCTCGAACGTCGTGCTCGCCGAGCTGTCGTGGACGGCCGCCGAACAGACCCAGGCGATCGACCGCGTGCACCGGATCGGTCAGGACGAGCCGGTCACGGCGTGGCGCATCATCGCCGCGCACACGATCGATACGAAGATCGCCGAGCTGATCGACTCGAAGCAAGGGCTCGCCGCTCGCGCGCTCGACGGCGAAGCCGTCGACCCGCAGTCGAGCGACTCCGTGCAGCTGTCCGCGCTCATGCATCTGGTCCGCCAGGCCCTCGGCGCCGACTGATCGCCCACCGGGCTCGCCCGTGGCGGCATTTGTGCGCGGGCGTGCCTGCCGCCGCTTTGCTGCCCCCGCCGGCCGTGTGGCCGGTCGCGGATTCCGAACGCTAATGTCGGGGGAGGCAGCGTCGCCGACTCACCTCTCCCGACAGCGAGGATCACAGTATGAAGATCGGCATCCTGACCAGCGGCGGCGATTGCCCCGGACTGAACGCGGTCATCCGCGGCGTCGTCCTGAAGGGCACCACCGCGTACGACCTCGAGTTCGTCGGCATCCGCGACGGGTGGCGGGGCGTCGTGGACGGCGACTTCTTCCCCCTCACCCGGCACGAGGTCAAGGGCCTCTCCAAGGTCGGCGGCACGATCCTCGGGACGAGCCGCACGAATCCCGTACGAAGGCTCGCGCGGAGGCGCGGAGAACATCGCGAAGACGCTCTACGGCCACCGGATCGACGGCATCATCGCGATCGGCGGCGAGGGCACGCTCGCCGCGGCCGATCGGCTGTCCAAGGACGGCATCAACGTCATCGGGGTGCCCAAGACGATCGACAACGATCTGCGCGCGACCGACTACTCGTTCGGCTTCGACACGGCCGTGAACATCGCCTCGGAGGCGATGGACCGGCTGCGCACCACCGGCGACTCGCATCAGCGGTGCATGGTTGCCGAGGTCATGGGACGGCACGTCGGCTGGATCGCCCTGCACGCCGGTATCGCAGCCGGCGCCCACGCGATCCTCATCCCCGAAGTGCCCCTGAGCATCGACGACGTCTGCGAACTGGTCTCCAAGGCGCACGACCGCGGCCGCGCGCCGCTGGTCGTGGTCTCGGAGGGCTTCACGCTCAAGGACATGGACGAGGCGTTCAGCGACAAGGGCCTGGACGCATTCAACCGCCCGCGCCTGGGCGGCATCAGCGAGGTGCTCGCGCCCGAGATCGAGCGGATCACCGGCATCGAGACCCGCGCGACCGTGCTCGGTCACATCCAGCGCGGCGGATCGCCGTCGGGCTTCGACCGGGTCCTGGCGACGCGCTTGGGCCTGCACGCCGCCGACGCGGTCGTGGAGGGCGCCTGGGGCAAGATGGTGTCGCTGAAGGGCACCGACATCGTGCGTGTCCCCTTCGCCGAGGCGCTGGGCGAGCTCAACAAGGTGCCGCTGTATCGCTACGAAGAAGCCGCCGCCCTGTTCGGCTGACCGGCCGAGGCGGTCGGGCCGCGGCATCCGCTCGGCTGGTTGTTCGCTGTTCTCGGTTTCGATGTCCCACTTGTTGTTGCTATCGGCCCCCCAGAACAACAACAAGTGGGACACCGAAGGCAGGCGGGGTCAGCCGGCCCAGCCAGCGGAGATGAGCGCCCGACGCACCATGTCGACTGCACGCGGAGGCCGACCGCGCATATGGTGCCGCAGAACCCGCACGTGCGTCCAGCCCGCCCGTGCGATCGCACTCCACCGATCGGCATCCACCTCGAATTGGCGCGCGTCCTCGGCGTGCACCCGCCCGTCATACTCGACCCCGACGCGCACGGCGGGGTAGGCGAGGTCGAGCCTCGCGATCAAGCGGCCTGCGATGTCCCGAAGCTCCCAGTTGAGTTCGGGATCGGGAAGGCCGGCGCGCGTGAGGACGAGCCGAAGCCGCGTCTCCTCTGACGACTCTGCGCCCTCGCGAACGTCGCGGAGTGCTCGAGCGAGCGCGCGTGCCGGCACGTCACCCATCACCGTCACCTCGTGCCGCAGTTCCTCTATCGACGCGAGTGGACGGCGTCTGGCGACGAGGAAGTCCGCTGCGCAGACGAGGTCATCTACGGCCCACACGGTGCCTGCCTGGCGCCACGCGCGCACAGGGTGCTCGACCGGCAGCCCGTCGATGCGCCCCACAGCCGGATCCCTCGACTGCAGGCGGTGTCCGATCACGCCGCGAGTTCGCGGCTCGCGCGCGGGCCGGTGCGCTGAGACGTGTATCCCAGGTCGGTACGGCCACTGCGGAACCGGCGCCCCGAGCAGGGCGAGCGCTGTCTCATGACTGAAGAACTGGAAGGTTTTGAGTCGGGGCGCGATCAGCTCGCAGCGGTGCCGAAGGTGCCCCGCGAGCGGGCCTGCAGTGACGGACCGCGCGACCCGGATGCCGTGGAATGGTGCTTCCAGATCGCCGGCGCGCAGCCGCTCGGGCGTGACACCCGCGGCGATGGCCTCGGCGAAGGTGAATCCGCGATGGCGGATGTGTTCGGGCAGATCGGACGGGTGCCGCATCCTGAAATGGTGATCCGATAGCGGCCCGCACATCGCCCGCCCGGCAGCGATTGTGAGCGCACCGCCCGCCCCCACCCCTGTGCAGGAAGCGCTCTCTCCACCCCTCCGGTGCATGTCCCGCTTGTTGTTGCTCAGGAGTCCCTATGACAACAACAAGTGGGACATCAACGGCAGGGCCGAGCGGATGCCGGGGCTCAGGCGTCGGCGGCGCCGACCACGTCGAGCAGCCAGGCCAGCTCGAAAGCCCGCTCGCGCCACGCGTTGTAGCGCCCGCTCACGCCGCCGTGACCGGCGACCATCTCGCACTTCAGCAGGGCGTCCGCGCCGACCTCTCGCAGCCGGCGACCCACTTGGCGGGCTCGACGTACAGAACCCGGGTGTCGTTGAGCGAGGTCACCGCGAGGATCTTCGGGTAAGCGGCATCCGACCGGACGTTCTCGTACGGCGAGTACGACTTCATGTACGCGTACACGTCGGCGTTGTGCAGAGGATCGCCCCACTCGTCCCACTCGATCACCGTGAGGGGCAGAGACGGATCGAGGATCGTGGTGAGCGCGTCGACGAACGGCACGTCGGCCAGGATGCCGGCGAACAGCTCGGGCGCGAGGTTCGCGACAGCGCCCATCAGCAGGCCGCCCGCGGAGCCGCCCTCGGCGACCATGCGGTCGGCGCTCGTGAATCCGTTGTCGATGAGGTGCATCGCACTGTCGACGAAGTCCGTGAACGTGTTGCGCTTGTGCAGCAGCTTGCCGTCCTCGTACCACTGCCGGCCCATCTCGCCGCCGCCGCGCACGTGGGCGACCGCGAAGATCACGCCGCGATCCAGCTCTGACAGGCGCGGCACCGAGAAGCCCGGCTCGATCGAGTGCTCATACGACCCGTAGCCGTACAGGTGCAGAGCGCGAGGTGCCGCGCCGGCGTCGCCGAACGATCGCTTCCAGACGAGCGAAATCGGAATCTGCGTGCCGTCCTGTGCGGTCGCCCACACCCGCGCGCTGCGCGTAGTCGGCGGGCTCGTATCCGCCGAGCACGGGCTGGCGCTTGCGCAGCAGCAGCTCGCCGGTCGCGACCTCGTAGTCGAAGACCGTGCCCGGCGTGACGAACGAGCCGTAGCCCAGGCGGATCAGCGGGGGAGCCCACTCGGGGTTGCCGCCCGAGCCGACCGAGTAGAGCGGCTCGTCGAACTCGAGCTCGGCGACGGAGCCGCTCGCGTAGTCGAGCATGCCGAGTCTGGCCAGGCCGCCGCGCCGGTATCCGAGCACGCCCCAATCGCGGAACGTCGAGACACCGAGCAGGCGCTGCCCGGGCCGATGCGGGACCACGATCTCGCGCGGGCCGGTGGGGTCGGATGCCGCCACCTTGACGAGCTCGAAATCGAGGGCTCCGTCGTTGTGGAGGATGAACAGCACGTCCTCGCCGTCGATCACCGCGTGCGACGAGTCGTACTCGACGCCCTCGGTGCGCGGCCACACCAGACGCGGCTCGGAGCGCAGGTCCGCGGCATCCACGAGCCATTCCTCGGAGGTGATGGATGAACCCATGCCGATCACGAGGTAGCGGTCGCTGCGGGTGAAACCTGCGCCGAGCCAGTACCGCTCGTCGGGCTCGTGGAAAAGCTTCACGTCGTCGGCGACGGGTGTGCCGAGTTCGTGCAGCCACACGGTGTCGGGTCGCCAGGCGTCATCGACGGTCGTGTAGACGATGAAGCGGCCGTCGGGCGAGAAGGTGGCGCCGGCGAAGGTGTCGGGGATCTCGTCGGGCAGCTGCTCGCCGGTGACCAGGTCGCGCACACGCACGGTGTAGCGCTCGTCGCCCGCGACGTCGACGCCGTAGAGCATGCGATCGCCGTCGGTGGTGATCTCGAAGCTGCCGAGCGAGAAGAACTCGTGCCCCTCTGCTTCGACGTTGCCGTCGAGCAGGATCTGCTCGCCCTCGACCTCGACATCGGGCGAGAGCTCCGGCGGCGTCCAGTCGTCGTCAGAGGCCAGCGGAGCGCGGCACTGGATGCCGTACTGGCTGCCCTCGACCGTGCGACCGTAGTACCACCACGTGCCGCGCCGCGTGGGCACCGACAGGTCGGTCTCGAGGGTGCGGCCCTTGATCTCGTCGAAGATCTCGTCCTGCAGATCCGCGAGATGAGCGGTGCGGCTCTGCGTGTACGCGTTCTCGGCCTCGAGGTGAGCGATGACCGCGGCATCCTCTTTCGCGCGGAACCATTCGTACGCGTCCTCGACGTCGTCGCCGTGATGACTGCGGATGATCGGGTTGCGTGCGGCGACGGGAGGGACGGCGGGTGCGGCGTCGGTGGTCACCGTCCCACGCTAGCCGACCCGCTCGTCCGCGCGGCCGGGTCGCTAGGCCGAGCGAGTCGGCGGCGCGAGACCTGCTTCTGACGCGGGGAGGGGAACCTCGTTCGGGATGCCGCGCGAGACGAGCAGCGACAGAAGCGCGAGCACGATCAGTCCGAAGAACGCGGTGCGCAGCGACGACAGCTGAGACTCGACGTAGATCGCTTCGAGCTCGACGGCTTCCTCGGCGGTGAGGCCCGAATCGGTCGGCGATCTTCTGGACGTGGAGGCCGGGACGATCGCGACACCGCCCTCGGTACGCTCGTTGACGATCGCCTGGGTCTCCTCCGGCAGGCTGCTCTGTGCGACACCGCTCGCGAACGACGAGGCGAGCGCACCGATCAGGATCGACCCGATCAGGGCGGTGCCGAGCGATGAGCCGAGGTTCTGGAAGACGCCCTGCAGGCCACCGACCTCGCTGGTGTCCTTCGCCGTGACCGCCGACATGTTGACGTTGCCGAGCTGCGAGGCGAGCAGTCCGAGCGCCCGCCCCGGCGCAGAACATGCCGATCCCGAACGCCGGGCTGGACAGCTCCGGATCGATCGCGGTCAGCAGCAGGATCGAGCTCGCGACGAGCACCACTGCCCCACGCGCACGACGCGGCGTGGGGACCACCGCGTCGACAGGCGCGTGCCGAAGATCGAGAAGAGGATGAGCGAGATCGACAGCGGGAAGATCCGCCAGCCGGTCTCGCAGCGCGTCGAAGCCGAGCGTCATCTGCAGGTAGACCGGCACCATGAAGAACAGGCCGGCGATGATCGCGTACTGCCCGCCCAGGACGCTCAGTCCGCTGCGCAGCTGACGGATCGACAGCAGGTCGACGTGCACGAGGGGGTCGCGGCCCTTCGCCACCAGCTGACGCTGACGCGCGAAGAACAGCGCCAGGAGCACGATGCCGATCACGATGAGCCAGGCGGTCAGCGAGATGCCGAGTGGAGCGATCTCGACGCCGTTGATCTCGGGGGAGTGCAGCGGCACGATCCAGCCCCACATCTTGCTCTGCAGCATCCCGTAGACGACGCTGACAAGCCCGAACGCCGACAGCAGCACGCTCAGCAGGTCGATGCGGATGCTCTGACGCTCGGCGACTTCTCGGCGATCCTGCGAGCGAAGAGCACGACGAACACCAGGATCACGACCTCGCCGACGAACACGTACCGCCAGCTGAAGTACGTCGTCATGAAGCCGCCGATGAGCGGGTCCGGCGGCCACGCCCGCGCCCGAGATCGCGCCGATCGCCGCGAAGGCCGTGACCCGGTCGCGGCCCTCGTAGTTGTCGGCCAGGAGCGCCGCGATCGCCGGGATCACGAGCACCGCGCCGAGGCCTTCGATGATCGACCAGCCCAGGAACAGCACCGTCATGTTCGGGCTGAACGCGGTCATCAGCGAGCCGACGGCGTACACGATCGAGCCGATCACGAGCGCGCGTCGGCGACCCCAGATGTCGCCGAGCTTCGCACCGAGCAGCATCGTGGCCGCCATCGTCAGCGTGTAGAAGGTGATCGCGCTCTGCATCGCGGTCACGCTGCTGTCGAGGTCGTCCACGACGGCCGAGATCGACACGTTCATGACCGTGCTGTCCAGAACCATGACGAACTGGGCGGCACCCAGGATCAGCACGACGAACCACTTCTTCATCTGTCCACCCGACTCTGCCCCGGCGAGATCGGGGCGAGCCTCATTCAACACCGTCGGATGCCGCGACGGCGTCACGCCGGGAGGGTGATGCGGTCGCACCTGAGGATCGGCTGAGTTGACCGGACGCAAGGGCGGTGTAAGGATTCTCCTGACCGGTTGCCGGTTCCTGAATTCACCGTGAACTCTTCGTTCGCAACGCCGATCACGTCGGCACCACATTTCTTTCACTCTCTACGGAAAGCAATCGGTGGAAACCGCAACCCTGATCGTTGTGCTGGTGATCGTTCTGGCGCTGTTCTTCGACTTCACGAACGGCTTCCACGACACGGCCAACGCGATGGCGACCCCGATCGCGACCGGCGCGCTCAAGCCCAAGGTCGCGGTGCTGCTGGCCGCCATCCTCAACCTCGTGGGAGCGTTCCTGTCCACAGAGGTCGCCAAGACCATTTCGAATGGCATGATCCGCGAGGACCAGATAGATCCGAACGCGTTCCTGCCACTCATCTTCGCCGGCCTGATCGGTGCGATCACCTGGAACATGTTCACCTGGCTGCTCGGCCTGCCCTCAAGCTCGTCGCACGCCCTGTTCGGTGGACTCATCGGCGCCACCATCGTCGGCGCGGGCTGGATGGCGATCGACTACAGCGTCGTGCTCAGCAAGGTGATCCTGCCGGCGATCCTGGCACCCCTGACGGCCGGCATCATCGCGTTCGCGGCGACGCGCCTGGCGTACGCGATCACGCGTCGCTACGACACGAAGCCCGACGGCAGGGACGGATTCCGTTGGGGCCAGATCTTCACGTCGTCGCTCGTGGCACTCGCTCACGGCACGAACGATGCGCAGAAGACGATGGGGGTGATCACCCTCACCCTCATCATCGCCGGGTGGCAGAGCAGCGCCGACCCCGACCCGCAGACCTGGGTGATCCTCGCGTGCGCGATCACGATCGCACTCGGCACCTACATGGGCGGCTGGCGGATCATCCGGACGCTCGGCAAGGGACTCACCGACGTCAAGCCCGCTCAGGGCTTCAGCGCCGAGTCATCCACGGCCGCCACGATCCTCGCCTCCAGCGCGCTCGGCTTCGCGCTGTCCACGACGCAGGTCGCCTCCGGCTCGGTCATCGGATCGGGTCTCGGCCGCCGCGGGTCCACCGTGCGCTGGCGCACCGCCGGCCGCATCATGATCGGCTGGCTCTTCACGCTGCCCGCAGCGGGAGCGGTCGGCGGGGTCATGGCGCTGATGGTCGCCTGGCTCGGGGGCTGGGGCATCCTGATCGACGCGATCTTCGCTGTCGTCGTGATCCTCACGATCTTCCTGCTGTCGCGTCGCAACGCCGTGACCGCTGAGAACGCGATGAGCGAAGTCGCCGAATCGGGCACGGCGGTCAAGGTCCCGCGCAACCCGCCGCCGACGCGGCGCCAGCGTGCGGCCGCGAGGGCAGAGGTCCGCCGCCAGAAGGAGAGTGCGAAATGAGTCTCTCGATCGACTGGTTCGCCTTCGTGCAGGTCTTCCTCGCGGCGCTGCTCGCCTCCGTGCTCGTCGTCGGCTTCTACTCACTCGGCCTGCGCCTGCTGGTGCGCGCCGGACGCGTGCCCGTCGTCGCGCCCGCCGAGTTCACCGACGCGATCACGGTCATCACCGCGAAGGAAACGCAGCGCGCGGCGAAGGCGGCGGCGAAGGCGGCGACGAAGAGTCCGCTCACCCCGGTGCAGCGGCAGGTCGCCGCGATCGGCGCCTACATCTCGTTCGGGATGAGCGGGCTCGCAGTCCTCGGCGGCCTGCTGCTCATCGTCTTCAATCACTGACCCGATCCAGATCGTCGTCTGTGACCGGACGTAGGCTGAGCACATGGTCTCGTCGCCCGCACCAGACGCTGCAGAGGCGTCGCCCGGAGCCTCCGGTCGCAGGGTGCCTGCGGCATCCGTGCAGTTCGGTCAGTACCCGCCCGCGCGGCGGACGATCCTGCACCTGAGCGACACCCACCTGCTCGCGGGAAACGTGCCCCTCGGCGGGCGCTACGACACGGCGGCCAACCTGCGGCGAACCCTCGACGCGGTCGAGGGTCTCGGCATCCGGCCAGATGCGATCCTGTTCACCGGTGACCTGACCGACCTCGGCGAACCCGAGGCCTACCGGGCGCTGCGTGATGCCGTCGAGCCCGTCGCCGAACGCCTGGCCGCACCGGTGATCTGGGTCGCCGGAAACCACGACGAACGCCCCGCTCTGCGTCGGGACCTGCTGGGCCTGGAGTCCAGCGAGGAGCCGGTGACCGCCGTCCACGATCTCGGCGGCCTGCGCCTCATCGTGCTGGACACCACCGTGCCGGGCTGGCACCACGGCGACCTCGACGACGCCCAGCTGGCGTGGCTGCAGCGCGAGCTCACCACTGCCGCGCCGCTCGGGACGATCCTCGCGATGCACCACCCTCCGCTGCCCTCCCACGTTCCCCTGTTCGACATCCTCGAGCTGCGCGATCAGAGCCGGCTCGCTCGGATCGTCGCGGGCACCGATGTGCGCGCGATCCTGGCCGGTCACCTGCACTACTCGACGAGCGGCACGTTCGCCGGCGTCCCGGTGAGCGTCGCCGCGGCGACGTGCTACACGATGGATCTCGCCCGCCCCGCTGCCGAGGTGAACGGCATGGATGCCGGGCAGTCGTTCCATCTCGTGCACGTGTACGACGACACGATCACCCACGCTGTGGTTCCCGTCGTCGATGCCCTCAGCGGCGAGTACTTCTCGGCGGAGTGGGTCGAGAGGATGGCCGCGCTCACGCCGGCCGAGCGGCTCGAGGCGTTTTCACGCAAGCCCGGCCGATGAACATCCGGAACATTTGACTTCGAGCGCGCTCGAAGTTCTACCGTGGGGACATGACCCTCATCCACGACGGCGTCGCGATCTCGGAAGCCGCCTCGGCGACCGGACTCTCGACGCACACGCTGCGCTACTACGAGCGTGCCGGCCTCATGCTCGAGCCGGTCGACCGGGCGTCCTCGACGCATCGGCGCTACACCGAAGCCGACATCGGATGGGTGCAGTTCCTCGCCCGGCTGCGCTCCACCGGAATGCCGATCGCCACGATCCGCGAGTACACCGAGCTCGTCCGCCGGGGCGACGAGACCACCGACGCCCGCCGAGAACTGCTCGTGCGCCACCGCATCGCGGTCCTTCAGCAGCTCGACCACATCCAGGCGAGTCTCGCCGCCATCGACATCAAGATCGCCGTCTACGAAGAGAAAGCCGCGCACGCATGAAGAAGATCACCCTCGGCACCGACGGACCCGTCATCGGCCGCATCGGCCTCGGCCTCATGGGCATGAGCGCCTTCTACACCGGCGCCACGAAGGACGACGCGGGAGCCATCCGCACGATCCAGCGCGCTCTGGATCTGGGGGTGACGTTCCTGGACACCGCCGAGATCTACGGTCCCTACCTGAACGAGGAGCTCCTCGCGCGCGCCCTCCGGGGTCGCCGCGACGAGGTCGTGATCGCCACCAAATTCGGGACGATCCGCCACAGCATCGACGACAAGGGCGGACTCGACGGCAGCGCCGCGAATGTCCGTCTCTCGGTCGATGGGTCATTGCGGCGCCTCGGCACCGACCACATCGACCTCTACTACCAGCACCGCATGGACCCCGGCACGCCCATCGAGGAGACGGTCGGCGCCCTGGCAGAACTCATCGCGGAGGGCAAGGTCCTCCACTACGGGCTTTCTGAGGCTGCGCCGGCCACGATCCGGCGCGCGCACGCCGTGCACCCGGTCACCGCGCTGCAGACCGAGTACTCGCTGTGGAGCCGCGACCCTGAAGCAGAGATCCTCCCGACGGTGCGCGAGCTCGGCATCGGGTTCGTGCCGTATTCGCCCCTGGGCCGCGGGTTCCTGACCGGCGCGATCCGCTCCCTCGACCAGCTCGAGGACGGCGACTTCCGCAAGTCGAACCCGCGCTTCGCGGACGGCAACCTCGATGCGAACCTCGTCATCGTCGAGAAGGTCGAAGCGATCGCGGCCGAGATCGGCGCGACGCCGGCGCAGGTGGCGCTTGCCTGGCTGCTCGCCCAGGGCGACGACATCGCGCCGATCCCCGGCACGCGGCGCATCGCCGCGCTGGAGGAGAACGTCGGCGCGGACGCGGTGGTTCTCTCGACCGAGCATCTCGCTGCGCTCGCCTCGCTGGATGCCGCAGCCGGCGACAGGTACGCCGACATGTCGCCGCTGACCCGCTGAAGACCGACAGCGGCGCATCGCCGCGACGTACAGCGCGGACGCGGGTGTTGTCCGCGCTGTACGGGTGTCTCGCCTGGCCGCCGGAGTAACCTCGAAGGCATCCCTTCACATCGCCGTGACCGACCCACGAGGACACACACATGGCTCTGGACGCAATGACGCGCACACGTATCGAGACCGACTCCCTGGGATCCATGGAGATCCCCGCAGACGCGTACTGGGGGATCCACACCGCTCGCGCGCTGGAGAACTTCCCGGTCTCGAAGCGGCCGATCTCGGTCTACAAGGATCTCGTCCGCGCGCTCGCGATGGTCAAGCAGGCCTCCGCCCGCGCCAATCGCGACATCGGCGCGCTCGACCCGTACAAGGCCGACCTGATCGACCGGGCCTCGCAGCTCGTGATCGACGGGCGAGTATCACGATGAGTTCGTCGTCGGGGTCATCCAGGGCGGTGCCGGCACCTCGACGAACATGAACGCGAACGAGGTCATCACCAACATCGCGCTCGAGCTCGCGGGCCGCGAGAAGGGCGACTACGCGTTCCTGTCGCCGATCGACGACACGAACCGCAGCCAGTCCACGAACGACGTGTATCCGACGGCGATCAAGGTGGGACTCGGCCTCGACCTGCTGCACGCTGCTGGACGAGCTGGATCTGCTGCGCCGGGCGTTCCTGGCGAAGGCGGTCGAGTTCCACGACATCCTGAAGGTCGGTCGCACGCAGTTGCAGGATGCCGTGCCGATGACCCTCGGGCAGGAGTTCAACGGATTCGCCACGACGCTCGGCGAAGACCACAGCCGGCTCAAGGAGAACGCCTACCTCCTGTGCGAGATCAACATGGGTGCGACGGCGATCGGCACCGGCATCACCACGCATCCGGAGTACGGCAAGTCGGTGCTGCGCCACCTGCGCGAGATCACCGGGCTCGACCTGGAGACCGCGACCGATCTGGTCGAATCGACGAGCGACACCGGCGCGTTCATGTCGTTCTCCTCCACGCTCAAGCGCAACGCGATCAAGCTGTCGAAGATCTGCAACGACCTGCGGCTGCTCTCCTCCGGACCGCAGGCGGGCTTCGGCGAGATCAACCTGCCCGCCCGTCAGGCCGGTTCGAGCATCATGCCGGGCAAGGTGAATCCGGTCATCCCCGAGGTCGTGAACCAGGTCGCGTTCGCGGTCGTGGGCGCCGACATGACGGTGACGATGGCGGTCGAGGGCGGTCAGCTGCAGCTGAACGCGTTCGAGCCGGTCATCGCGCACTCGCTGTTCCAGTCGATCACCTGGATGCGGCGCGGCATGTACACGCTCCGCGTCAACTGCGTCGACGGGATCACCGCCAACACCGAGCGCCTCGGGGCGATGGTCGGCGCATCGGTCGGGGTCATCACCGCGCTGACGCCGTTCATCGGCTACGCCGCGGCGGCCGCCCTCGCCAAGACCGCCCTCCTCACCGGACGCAACGTCGCCGACCTCGTCGTGGAGGCCGGGCTGATGTCGCGCGAAGAGGTGCATCAAGCAGCTCTCGCCGGCGCGTCTGTCCGGCCTGGAGACGGTCACGGCGGCGATCCCGGTCGTGTATGCCGACGATTCGGGCGACACGGACGCCTGAGCGGGGCGTGTCGGTCATTGCCGACGGTCGCACTCGGGCGCTAGGTTCCAAGACACAGCCTCCATCGAAAGGACCTTGCCATGACTGATCCGCAGAACCCCGACGTCCCGCCGCCGCCGTCCGCATACAACTCGGCACCCCCACCCGCGTACGACGCGGCGCCCAGCTACTCGTCGGCCCCGCCGGCACCGTACGGCGCGCCCGCGAGCCCGACCGTCCCCGGCAGGACGCTGGGAATCGTCGCGCTCATCGTGGCGATCTTCTTCAACGTCATCGGTCTGATCCTCGGCATCGTCGCGCTCGTGCAGAGCCGCAAGGCCGGGCACAAGAACGGGTTCGCCGTCGCGGCGATCATCGTCGGCGCCGTCCTGACGGTCCTCGGGATCATCGTCGCGATCGTGGCGTTCACGGCATTCGCGGCAGCCGCCGGCTTCGCCGGTGAGGTCTTGCAGGCGTGCCAGGCGGTCGACTTCACCGGAACGGTGACCGTCCAGGGCCAAACCGTGGACTGCACCGGGGTCAGCCGCTGACCCTCGGGTTCACGAGCGCCCGTCACTTCGGTGGCGGGCGTTCGTCGCTGTGATCAGTCCAGGATGCGGCAGTGCGTGGTCAGGGCGCCGATCCCGTCGATTCCGACGGTCACGGTCGAGCGGTCGCGCAGGAAGACCTGCGGGTCGCGCGAGTAGCCGGCCCCGCCCGGGCTGCCGGTCGAGATGAGCGTGCCGGGCAGCAGGGTCGCGGACTGGGACAGGTGCGAGATCAGGGTCGCGACCGGCCGCACCATCTGGTTGGTCGAGGCGTCCTGCAGCGTGTGCCCGTCCAGCACCGTCCAGATGTGCAGATCCTGCGGATCGGGCACCTCGTCGGCGGTGACCACGAACGGCCCGGTCGGGGTGAACCCGTCGAACGACTTGCAGCGCGACCACTGCGCCTCGGAGTACTGGATGTCGCGGGCGGTGATGTCGTTCACCACGGTGTAGCCCCACACGTGCGAGAGCGCCTCCTCGGGCGAGACGTCCTTCGCCGGCGTGCCGATGATGACGCCGAGCTCGGCCTCGTAGTCGACCGACTCGCTGAGCGCGCGCGGCCAGGCGGTCGTGGCGTCGTGCCCGGCCAGCGAGTTCGGCCAGAGCGACGAACACGGTCGGAGTCGAGTCGGTCTTCAGGCCCAGCTCGCTGGAGTGCGCGGCGTAGTTCAGACCGATCGCCAGGATCACCGGGGGAGTGAGCAGCGCCGACGCGTACGTCGCTTCGGAGAGCGGATGCCGCGGTCCGGCGCCCGCGGCGGCGTGCACGTACCCGGTCGAGCAGCTCGTCGCCGCCGGCGATGAGCTCCTCGAGGTAGCGGGGGGCGCCGGGGAACAGCTCCTCGACGATGAGCGCCGTGTCGTCGTCGCACCACCGCGAGGCGGGGCTCTGCGAACCCCGGCAAGGACACGTGGGCGAAGCGCATTGTTCCACGCTACCGGGCTGCCGTAGCCTGCGCGGTGCGTTCGGTGCACCCATATGCTGTGCGCATGACGTATGACCCGAGGCAGCCCGACCCCCGGAACACACCCGCCCGACCGACCCTCACACCCCCGCCCTTCCCGTCGGCGCTCGCGCAGCCGCGGATCTCGCAGGGCGCTCCGATCGCTCCTGCGCCGACCTCGCCAGCCGTGGTCCCGGTGCCTCCGAAGGCAGGCCGCACCGCCCCCGTCTGGATCGTCGGGGTGATCGTCCTGATCCTCGTCGGACTGGTCGGCTACTTCCTCAGCGCGATCGGCCCGGCGGCGTCGATCATCGGGATGCTGCTCGCCCTCGTGCCGT
This sequence comes from uncultured Actinomycetota bacterium, assembly GCA_963772395.1. Classification (GTDB taxonomy): domain Bacteria; phylum Actinomycetota; class Actinomycetes; order Actinomycetales; family Microbacteriaceae; genus Microbacterium. Next base: position 402,393 of record CAVYWV010000002.1, read on the forward strand.
TGGCGGCCGTCCTGGTCGCCGTCCGGATCATCGACCGCTGGGAGCCCGAGCCGCGCGGGCTTCTCGTCCTGGCCGTCGCCTGGGGTGCGGTGGCCGCCGTCGGCATCACCCTCGGCGTCGACCTGCTGGTCAGCATGGTCCTCGGCGTGGACGACTCCCTCATGCGCGATGCGTTCTCCGCCGTGGTCCAGGCGCCGATCGTCGAGGAGTTCGCCAAGGGACTCGGCGTGTACCTGATCTTCGTGACCGCCCGGCGCGCTTTCGACGGTCCGGTCGACGGGGTGGTCTACGGAGCACTGATCGGCGCGGGCTTCGCGTTCACCGAGAACATCCAGTACTTCGCGATCAGCTTCATCGAGGGCGGCGTGGTCGATGTCTCCACGACCTTCTTCGTGCGCGGCATCCTCTCGCCGTTCGCGCATGTGATGTTCACGAGCATCACCGGCTTCGCCCTCGGCCTGGCCGCTCGACGAGGTGCGAGTCGCCGGCCGAGCGGTGGGGCCGTGGGTACTCGGCATGGTCGGCGCGATGTCGCTGCACGCGCTGTGGAACGGCTCTGCGGTGTTCGGCGACTTCTTCCTGCTGTACCTGACGCTCCAGATGCCGCTGTTCGTCGGGTTCATCCTCGGCATCATCGCCCTGCGCCGCGAAGAGGCGCGCGTCACCCGCTCACGACTGGGCGACTACGCGGCAGCCGGCTGGTTCACCCCGCAGGAGGTGGACATGCTCGCGACCGGGCAGGGTCGCAAGGCGGCTCTCGCATGGGCGGCCGGCCTGCGCGGAGATCGGACACGCACGATGAGGGCGTTCATCGCCGACGCCACCGCGCTGGCGGCGGCACGCCAGCGCGCGATCATCGGGTCGGGACCCGAACGCGCGCGAAGACGAGCAGGTTCTGCTCGCCCGCACGACCGCGGCGCGCGCGGCGATGTTCGCACCGTAGACCCGGGAAAAAACCCAGCGCCCGGTCTCCGCGGCGATGCCTGCGTGAGAACCGGGCGCTGAGTTGGCCTGTCTTCAGCGTGCCTTGGCGGGGGCGGCCTGTCAAGGCCCGCCCGCCCGCTCGCGTTGACCAGCGTCGCGCGCTCGGGTTGGATGGACTCATGACAGATGACCGCACCAAGCCCGAGATCGACGCCCCCGTGGGCCCCGCACCCGATGATCTCGTCATCCGCGACCTGATCGTCGGAGACGGCGCCGAGGCCAAGCCCGGCGACACCGTGACCGTCCACTACGCCGGTGTGGAGTACGAATCCGGCGAAGAGTTCGACTCGTCGTGGAACCGCGGCGAGAGCATCCAGTTCCCCCTCCGCGGCCTGATCCAGGGGTGGCAGGACGGCATTCCCGGCATGAAGGTCGGCGGCCGTCGCGAGCTCGTGATCCCGCCGCACCTGGCCTACGGGCCCGCCGGCGGCCACTTCCTCGGCGGCAAGACCCTGATCTTCGTGATCGACCTGATCTCGGTCGGCTGACCAGCGACCGACTTCTTCGACAGGGCTCGGATGCTGCGGCATCCGAGCCCTTCTTCGTGGAATGTCCATTCACGGGAATGGAATCGAGCAACGGTCGGTTGACGGAGGAGACGTGCCGCTCTGCCGGCCACACCACACACCCTCATCCAAGGAGAGACATGACCGACACCACCACCGCCCCCGTTGAGATCCCCGGTTACCGTGCGGGCACCTGGGTGCTCGACCCCAGCCACAGCGAGGTGGGCTTCACCGTCCGCCACATGATGATCTCGAAGGTGCGCGGTCACTTCGGCATCAAGAGCGCGACGCTCATCGCTCCCGAGAACCCGCTCGAGGCCAAGGTGGAGGCGCACGTCGACGCTGCGTCGCTCGACACGAAGGACGAGGGTCGCGACACGCACCTGCGCTCGGCCGACTTCTTCGACGTCGAGACCTACCCGTCGATCGACTTCGTCTCGACCGGTGTGCGCGTGGAGAACGGCGAGATGCTCGTGGACGGCGACCTGACCATCCGCGGCACCACGAAGCCCGTGACCTTCGAGTTCGACTTCGGCGGCTTCGGCAGCGACCCGTGGGGCAACTACAAGGCGGGCGCGACGGCGAAGACCGTCATCAACCGCGAAGACTTCGGTCTGACGTGGAACGCTGCGCTCGAGACCGGCGGCGTTCTGGTCGGCAAGGACGTCACCATCACGCTCGACCTTCAGGGCGCGTTCCAGGCCTGACCCGCACGAACACGGAGGGGGATGCCCGGCGGCATCCCCCTCCGTCGTCGTCAGTGTCTGCGCGTGAGCCGCAGCCGGTCCTGCGCGAGCAGGATGCCGAGGAACACCACGACCGCGCCGACCGGCTCGTTCCACGACAGCCCCTCGCCGAGGATCAGGATGCCGAGGGCCACACCGACGACCGGGGTGATGTAGGTCACGGTCGAGGCGCGGGTCGGCCCCCACGCCCGCAGCGTGTTCTGGTTCCAGATGTAGGCGACTCCGGTGCCCAGGCAGCCCGAGCAGGAGGACGCTCCCGACGATCCACGGATCGAGCGCGACCGGGGTCAGGGCGATGAACGGAGTGAGCACGGCCATGATCGCCGCGGCGATGCCGATGTTCAGGAAAGAGAAGACCAGCGCGCTCATTCCGGAGTTCGAGACGAACTTGCGCATGTACGCGAGGCTGAAGCCGTAGCAGGCGGTCGCGCCGAGGATCGCGAACTGCGCGACCAGACTCTGGTTGAGATCGAGCCCCTGCCATGGAGCGATGATGATCATCACGCCCGAGGATGCCGACCAGGATGCCGGCGATCTGCACGAGTCTCAGCCGCTCGACGCGGAACAGCAGTCCCGCCATCACCGCCGTCATGATCGGGGTCGTCGCGTTGTAGATGCTCGCGAGCCCTGAGGTGACGTGCTGCTGGGCCCACGAGAACAGCAGGAACGGCACCACGCAGAACGAGACGGCCAGCACGGTCATGTGCGCCCACAGTCTGAGGCTGCGCGGCAGCGTCTCGCGCCGGAGCGCGACGAACAGTCCCGAGCGTCAGAGCCCCCAGGATGAGCCGCGACCAGGCGACCTGTGCCGGGCGAGAGCCCGCCGAGTGCGACCTTCATGAACAGGAAGCTCGAGCCCCAGATGATCCCGGTCGAGCACGAACTGGATGGCGATCGAGCTCTGCGACGGCGCGCGGCTCGTCACCGTCGTCTCGACGGTCGCACGGGAGGTGGCGGGTGGAGGGGTGGGCACCCGGCGACTCTAGTCCCGGGCCGCGACGCCGTGGGGCGGGCGCGGATGCCGCGTCCGAAATCCGCCGATGTGCGGCTGTCCTGCGACGCGGTCGTGTATGCCGATGAGGAGGCGCAGCCGCAGGTTCACGGCGTCGGCGCCCGACTGGTAGACTCTTCAGGTTGCCGTTCGATCGGCCGCGGATAAAGAGCGCTCGCGCATCAGGCGTCGGGCACCGCGCAATGAGGAGAAAGGGGATCCCATCTATGGCACTCGAATCAGACGTCAAGAAGGCGATCATCGAAGAGTACGCGACGCACCCCGGTGACACCGGATCCCCCGAGGTGCAGGTCGCGATGCTGACGCAGCGCATCAAGGACCTCACCGAGCACCTCAAGGAGCACAAGCACGACCACCACTCGCGTCGTGGGCTGTTCCTGCTCGTCGGTCAGCGCCGTCGTCTGCTCGGCTACCTCCAGGACATCGACATCGCGCGTTACCGCTCGCTGATCGAGCGTCTGGGGCTGCGCCGCTAGTCGCAACCAGCGCACAATCGCTTTCTGAAAGGCCGTCCCAGGTGTGGGGCGGCCTTTCGCTTTGCGCCAGCTCCGCGCGTCAGAGCAGGCCGAGCTCGGTGGCGCGCGCCACGGCGGCGCTGCGGTTCGGGGCGTCGAGCTTGCGGTAGATGTGCGCCATGTGGGTCTTGATGGTGTTGACCGAGACGAAGAACCGCGACGCGAGCTCCGCATTCGTCAGCCGGGTCGGAAGGTAGGCCAGCAGCTCCCGCTCCCGGTCGGTGAGCGGTTCGCTCAGCAACGCGTCGGGCGAGCTGCGCAGATGTTCACGTGCGCAGTCGAGCACCTCGGCGTGGAACGGCGTCGACCGAAGCGCCATCGCCTCGACCAGCTTGATCACCTCGGGTCCGGCCCAGACGAACGCCGAGACGATGCCGTGCTCGGCGGCGAGCTCGAGCGCCTCGGTCACCCGCTTGCGGGATTCGGCGGCGCGCCCTTCGGTGTGCGCAAGCCAGCCGGTCAGGATCGCATGCTCGATGCTCGCGAGCGGAAGGTCGGTCGCACGGCACGAACGATGCGGCATCCAGCAGAGTCCGCGCGTCGGCGGGCCGCTTCTCCGCCAGCGCGGCGGAGACGCTTTCGACGAGCAGGGGAGACCACCCGCGCTGGTTCGGCGCAATCGCGACCGTCTCACCGGCCAGGCGGCGCGCGCGGTGTTCGGCCGCATCGAGCGCGTCCCGCACGATGGGCGGCGCCGGCTTGGTCGGTTCGTCAGCGGGCTGCGGGCGTCTCGCCGGCGAGGATCCTGTGCAGATACGCGATCCACGTGAGCTGTGTCCGGCCGTTGGATGCGGCGCGCACGCCGCCCTCCTGCCGCGCGAGCGCGGCGGCCTGCGGGCGGCCTCGATGGATCGCCACGAGCGAGAGGGCCAGGTATGCGTCGGCCGGCGCCGGGTGCACGAGCAGGCCGACGTCCCGCGCAAGCTGCAGCGCCTCGTCGGCCAGCCTCTGGGCGACCGCGAGCCTGCCCGACCACGCCTCCAGAAGCGCCTGCGAGCCCAGCAGGTGGACGCGGTAGACCGAGTACTGCGCGCCGGGCAATTCCAGCGCGAGCCGCAGCACGCGCCCGGCCTCGGGCAGATCGCCGGCGAAGAGATGCGACCGGCCGAGAGAAACGAGAGTGATCGCCTCGAGGAGGGTCCGATCGGTGAGACCGATCAGGTCGGGCGGTGTCGACGTCAGGGAGGGCCCGCAGCATGCGCAGCGACTCGCGCGCGGCTTCGATCGAGACAGTCACCTGCGGGCGGAACTGCGTCCGCGCGGAGATGTAGGCATCCGCGATCAGGATGAGGCCCGCCTCCACTCCCGGCCGGGCGACGAGCCGTCGCAGCACGTCTTCGGCGAGAGCCGCTTGCCCGCTCATACCGAGCACGATGCCGTACAGCGTCTCGGCCGAGGGTCGCTTCGCCCGCACGGCATCGGGGATCGCCGAGAGCCACTGGGCGACCGAGGTCGACTGGCCGCGTTCGAAGACCTCGCGCCCGCGCGACAGGATCAGATCGATCGCCCGGTCCCACGAGCGCGCCTGCACGAAGCCTTCGATCGCAGACGGGACGTCGCCCTGCTGCACGAACCATTCCGCTGCGGCAGAGACGATGCGCGCTTCGTCGTCGGGGTACCTCGCTCGCAGGCGGTAACGCAGTAGATCGCGGAAGAGGTGGTGGAAGCGAAACCATTCGTGGCGGTCATCGATCGTGACCAGGAACATCGAGTCGCGTTCGAGCTCGTCGAACAGCTTCGCGGCGTCGGGAACCTCGAGCACAGACTCGACGAGTGCCGGCGTCATGCGGTCCAGCGCCGAGAGCCTGAGCAGGAGCTCCCGCCGCTCGTCCGATTGGGCGACCAACACCTCCTCGCTCAGGTAGTCCGAGATGAGGCGATCGGATCCGGCGAGGCGCCGGGCGAACATCTCGGGATCGGGCTGGTGTCGCAGGCTGATGGCGGTCAGCTGAACACCCGCCGCCCAGCCCTCCGTCGTGTCCATCACGGATGCCACGGTCGCGGTCGTGGCGGCAACACCGGCGATGCGCCCGAGCACTTCGGCGGCGACGTCGTCATCGAAGGCGAGTTCGGCCTCGCGCAGTTCGAGGAGCGAGTACCGCAGACGGTGCCGGCTGAGCGCCAGGCGCCGGTCGCCGCGCGAGGAGAACACCATGTGCGCCGAAGCGGGCAGGTGATCGGCAAGCCACCACAGATCATCGATGAGCGCGCGGTTCAAGAGAGTGTGCAGGTCATCGAACACGAGCACCAGCCCCGGGTGGTCAGCGAGAACCGTGCTGAGCTGCTCGAGCAGCGGCTGCCCGAGCCCACCGCCGCCGATCGCCAGCAGAGGACCCAGTTCGATGACGGCCGGATCCAGAGTCGTGAGGCGCCCGAGGAGTTTGCGCGCGAAGCGGATCGGGTCGTCGTCCGCGGGTTCCAGGCCGACCCAGACGAACCGCAGGTCGGTCCGCGATGCGGCCCATTGCGAGAGCAGCACCGTCTTGCCGGACCCGGCCGGCGCGACCACCAGCGTCAGCGGCGCATCGAGCGCCCCGTCGAGCCGTTCGCGGAGGAGGGGCCGGTCGACGGCGTGCGCTGGTGCGCTCGGCACCACGTTCGTGGTCGGCATTCTCGCTCTCGCATCCCCATACGGTCGTGAATCACCCTGTCCGGATGAGGGTCCATCGGGGGTCGCAGACAAGTATGGATCACAACGAGTCGGCCCGCATGGAGGCAGGAGGCGAAATGACCTCGCACGTCTACGAAGTCATCGTGCGCGGACGCATGAGTCCCGAGCTGATGGCCTCGCTCGAAGGGTTCGCGATCGACACCGGCGACGACGGACTCACCCGGCTGGTGGGCGACGTACCCGATCAGCCGCAGCTTCTCGGGCTACTGGCCGCGTTCGACGATCTCCACATCGAGGTCGTCTCCGTGAACCCGGTCACGGCTGGCACCGCTCAGCACCAGGCGCCCTGATCCGCGACCGAAACCACCCACCCGCGGCGCGCCGCAATCGCACAACGAAGGAGATCAAGATGCCTCTAGGAAGAAGGGGTCGTCCCGGCCTGATCGGGATGGCCGCTCGGACCGCTGTGGTGGCGGGGACGGCGACCGCGGTCAGCGGCGGCGTTCAGCGTCATCAGCAGGAGAAGGCGCAGGGCCAGTACGAGCAGCAGCAGTACGAGGCTGCTCAGCAGCAGGAGCAGATCGATGCGGCCGCGCAGGCCGCGGCGGCGCAGTACGCGCCTCCTGCTGCTGCGCCCGCGGCCGCTCCGGCAGCCCCGGCGGGTGGCACGGACATCGTGGCGGAGCTGACGAAGCTGGCGTCGTTGAAGGATGCCGGCATCCTCAGCGACGACGAGTTCGCAGCCGCGAAGGCAAAACTCCTCGGCTGAGCCGAACGTCGGTGGCGGCGCGAGTCAGGCGGATGCCTCGGCCCGCGCCGCCACGAGGTCGGCGTGATGGATCGCCGCGACATCCGGGTGCGCCCGCAGGCGCGACTTGAGCGCGTTCGCTCCGTAGAGCGCGTGGATCGGGTTCGCAGGATCCTGCGTCACGCCGCGGGCTTCGGCCGCCAGGGCTGCCGGCAGCTCGATGATCGGCAGCCGCGCGTCGAGTGACGGGTTGAAGAAGAACGGGACCGAGATGCGGTCTTCGGGGTATTTCGGTGAGACGACGCGGTGGTTCGTGGCGATCAGGTATCCCTGAGTCGCGTATTCGAGCAGCTCGCCGATGTTGACGACGAACGCACCGGGAACCGGAGGTGCGTCGACCCACGCTCCGTCGCGCTCGACCTGCAGGCCGCCCTTGCCGGGTTCGACCCACAGGAGGGTGAGCACGCCGGAGTCCTTGTGCGCACCGACGCCCTGCTGGGGCGTCGGGTCGTCTTTGCCCGGATAGCGGACGATCTTGATCAGCGTCGAGGGCTCGCCGAAGTGCTGGTCGAAGTAAGACTCGTCGGCGCCGAGCGTCGCGGCCCACGCCCGCAGGAGCTTGCGTGCGACGCCGGAGAGGTGGTCGTGCCACTCCGAGACGACCACGCGGAGCTCGGGCTGCACGGCCGGCCACAGGTTCGGGCCGATCAGCCGCGCGTAGTCGGGCGCTGAGACGTCGGAGACGGCTGCGCGTTCCGGCCCGATGTCGATCTGCTCTCGCCAGTCCACTCGACCTTGCGTCCGCTCGCCGCCGACACGCGTATACCCGCGGAAGTGCGGGCTCTTCACGTTCTCGATCGCGAGCTTGTCGGCATCGGGAAGAGCGAAGAAGTCCCGCGCCGCCTGATGGAGCCTGTCTTCGAGCTCTGGGGAGATGCCCGTGCCGGTCAGGTAGAAGAAGCCGACGTCGTGCGTCGCCGCACGCAGGTCGTCGCGGAACGCCGCGGCGGCTTCGGGCCCCGCGTCGAGTCGGGAGAGGTCGAGGATGGGCAGCGAGAGATCAGCCATGCCCCGACGATAAGCGCGGGTCGCTGCGTCCGGCCGTATGTTGCCTCCGGTTACCGCCTCCGCCCGAGGAGCCGCTTTGACCGCCACAACGAACCCGGGTACCGTTGTGAGGTGAGGGTTACCTAACCTCCCATCTTCTTCCCGCAACCAGCGTCTCGAGATCTCCGTGCTCGCCACCTTCCTGATCGGCCTCCGCGAGGGCCTCGAAGCCGCGCTCGTCGTCGGCATCCTGGTGGCGTACATCACCCGCATCGGCCGCCGCGACATCCTGCCGCGCATGTGGGCCGGCGTCGGACTCGCGGTCGCGCTGGCTCTCGTCATCGGGGCCGTGCTGACCTTCGGCGCGTACTCGCTCACCTTCGAGGCGCAGGAGATCATCGGCGGGACCCTCTCGCTCATCGCCGTCGCGATGGTCACCTGGATGATCTTCTGGATGCAGAAGACCGCACGCACCCTCCGCTCGAGCCTCGAGGGCGGGATCGACCGCGCTCTCGCACAGGGCGGGCTCTGGGCGCTCGTGGCGATCGGCTTCGTCTCCGTCGCCCGCGAAGGCATCGAAACGACACTGCTGCTGTGGTCGATGGTGCAGTCCTTCGGCGATGCGCCGGCCGCGCTGCTCGGTGCGCTGCTCGGGCTGCTGGCCGCGGTCGCGCTCGGCTGGCTGCTCGCACGCGGGATGCTGCGTCTCGACCTGCGCCGCTTCTTCCTCTGGACGGGCGCGTTCCTGATCATCGTGGCCGCGGGCGTGCTCGCGTACGCCGTGCACGACCTGCAGGAGGGCGGCGTGCTGCCGGGACCCTTCGGCGCGCTCGCACCGACCGACCCGGTCGTCGGGGGCGGTCGCGATCGGACTGGTCGGCTGGCCGTTCGGCTGGGCGTTCGATGTCACCGCGCAGATTCCGCCCGGATCGCCGCTCGCGGCCGTGCTGCAGGCGGCCTTCGGATTCATGCCGCAGATGACGTGGCTCCAGGTGATCGCGTGGACTGTGTACGTCGTCATCGTGGGGGCGTTCTTCCTCCGCGGAGCGCAGCGGGGCCGCATGGCCGCCGCATCCAAGAAGGCGACCCCCGTCGTCGCCGCGTCCTCGGTCGATTCCGTTCCCGAGCCCGTCCACGCAAGGCCCGCTGAAATTCCCTCCCAACCTCAAGGAGCCGCATGACCCCCTCCCGCATCCTCGGCGCCGTCGGCGCTGTGGGGCTCTCTGTCGTCGTGCTCGCCGGCTGCGTCGCCAAGAGCGATGCCGCCGCATCGGATGCCCTCGTCGTCAACGCGACGGACTCCGCGTGCGACGTGTCGTCGGTCACCGCGACGAGCGGCACGCTGGCATTCGACGTCACGAACGCCGGCTCGGATGTGACGGAGTTCTATCTGCTGGCTGACGACGGTCTGCGTATCGTCGGTGAGGCCGAGAACATCGCGCCGGGCGCGTCGCGGACCCTGACGGTCGTCGCGCAGCCCGGCGAGTACTTCACCGTGTGCAAGCCCGGCATGATCGGCGAAGGTGTCGGGCGCACGGCGTTCACCGTCTCGGGCGACGCGGTCGCGATCGACGGACCGGATGCCGAGCAGAAGCAGCAGGCCGTCGATCTGTACGCCGCGTTCGTCAAGGACCAGGTCTCGCAGCTCGTGCCGCAGGTCGAGGAGTTCGCCGCCGCCTACGAGTCCGGCTCGGACGACGCCGCCCGCGCCGCCTTCCCGCAGGTGCGGGCCTACTACGAGCGCATCGAGCCCGTGGCCGAGGCGCTGGGCGACCTCGACCCCCGCATCGACTACCGCGAGGTGGATGCCGTGGCCGAGGGCCTGGACTGGACCGGCTTCCACCGCATCGAGAAGGATCTCTGGATCCCCGCTCAGGACGCGCTCAACGCCGACGGTGAGACGCCGGCCTGGCAGGACTGGGCGCCTTCGACCCCCGAGGAGCGGTCGGCGTTCGGCGACCAGCTCGTCGCCGATGTCTCGGAGCTCTACGAATACGTGCACTCCGAGGACTTCCAGGCTGCGCTGGACTCGCAGGGCGTCGCGGGCCTGAGCAACGGCGCGATCGCGTTGCTCGACGAAGTCGCGACGGGCAAGATCTCCGGCGAAGAGGACTGGTGGTCGGGCACCGACCTGTGGGACTTCGCCGCGAACGTCGAGGGATCCAAGATGGCCTTCTCGCTCGCGCGCGATTTCGCCGCCACGAAGGGCGACGACGGGGCGGCCCTGGTCGGGGACATCGACGCGGGCTACGCCGCGCTCGAGGAATCACTCGCCGCACATGGTTCGCTCGCGGCCGGCTTCGTCACCTATTCGGAGCTCACCGAAGCGGACAAGCGCGAGTTCACCGACCTCATCAACGCGCTCGCGGAGCCGCTTTCGCAGCTCACCGTCACCGTCCTGGAGTGATGTGAGCGGTTCCTTCATTCCCCCGGGGGACGAGGCCGCCAGGCCGAGTCACGACGACGGACCGTCATCCGATCCGGTTGCCGAGCCGTCGTCGAGCGCGGCGTGAGCCGGAGGGGTCTGCTCGGCCTGGTGGGGGCGGGTGCGGCCGGAGTGGCGATCGGAGCCGGGGCGGGTGTCGCCGGGGGTGTCGCGATCGCCCGCGCGGCCGAGGGCACCGCGGCGGCATCGTCCTACGACTTCTTCGGAGCGCATCAGGCAGGCATCACGACACCGGTGCAGGATCACATGCACTTCGCCGCGTTCGACATGATGGCGCGCACGGATCGCGACGATCTGATCTCCCTCCTCCAGGACTGGTCGTATGCGGCGGCGCGCATGACCCGCGGTCTCGAGGTCAGCGCGACCGGCGCGGTGGGCGGCTCTCCCGAAGCGCCTCCGGACGACACCGGCGAAGCGCTCGGGCTGGGCGCGAGCGGTCTCACGATCACGTTCGGCTTCGGACCGACCCTGTTCGTCATCGACGGTGTCGACCGCTACGGCATCGTCGACCGACGTCCGGCTGTTCTCGAGCGGCTGCCCGCATTCCTCGGCGACGACCTGGACCCCGACGAGTCCGGCGGCGACCTGTGCATCCAAGCCTGCGCCGATGACCCGCAGGTCGCGGTGCACGCGATCCGCAACCTGAGTCGCATCGCGTTCGGGCGGGCGAAGATCCGGTGGTCGCAGATGGGGTTCGGGCGCACGTCGCGCACGACCTCGGCGCAGCAGACCCCGCGGAACCTGTTCGGCTTCAAGGACGGCACGGCGAACATCCTGGCCGATGACAGCGCAGCGCTCGCCGAGCACGTGTGGGTGGCGGCATCCGATTCACCCGACTGGATGGCCGGAGGCTCGTACCTCGTCGCGCGCAAGATCGCGATGCTCATCGAGACGTGGGACCGCGTGCGACTGTCGGAGCAGAACGCGATCATCGGCCGGAACAAGGGCGAAGGCGCTCCGCTGTCGGGCGGCGACGAGTTCACCGAAGTCGACCTCGCCGCCACGGATGCCGATGGCGCCGCGCTCGTATCCGAGACCAGTCACGTGCGCCTCGCGCACCCCGAGACGAACGGCGGCGTGCGGGTCCTCCGCCGCGGCTACAACTTCGTCGACGGCAACAACGACCTCGGGCGCCTCGACGCCGGTCTGTTCTTCCTGTCGTATCAGCGCGCACCGGAGCAGTTCGTGGCCATTCAGCGCTCGCTGTCGACCGACGTCATGAGCGAGTACATCCGACACGTCGGCTCGGGACTGTGGGCCGTGCCGCCGGGAGCGACCCCGGGGTCGTACGTGGGCGTGGGCCTGTTCGCCTGACCGGCACTCAGCCGTTCTGCCGCGGATCGGCGTGCGCGCGGACCGGCCGGGGCGCCTCTCGGGGGCGCCGGGAGCCCGTGGGATCGGAGCGCCGACCCTCGCGTCCGGCCAGGCTCGGGTCGGCGAACAACCAGCGAGGACGCGGCTCGACGAGGGGCCGGAACAGCGTGCGGACCGGCTTCGTGGCCAGGCCGAGCGCGATCAGCACCGACGCGACGACCACGAGCGGAAGCCAGATCCAGGTCGGCTCGAGATCGCGGAGCACACCCGACTCGCGGAACGGGTAGAGCACGAACGAGTGCAGCAGGTAGACGTACATCGTGTACTGGCCGAAGTGCGTCCACCAGTGCGACCCCCGGGGCAGCAGGGCGAAGAACGCCGCCGACAAGACGAGCGCGACCGCCATCAGGGTCAGACGGACACCCCCCGCCCACCACTCGGTACCCCCGATGGACGAGTAGTTCTCGTCGTAGAACAGCCACTCGCGCAGGTTCATCGCGCGCCACTGGTCGGCGAAGGACCACGCGGCCCAGCCCGCGGCGACCAGGAGGGCCGCCGAGACGACGAACACCCACCACGGCCGGTCCCGCAGGAGGCGGAGCCGTTCCACGACGTCGCGGTCGCGCAGCCACCAGCCCAGCGCGAAGAAGGGCAGAAGGCCGAGTGTCCGCGACAGCGACAGCGTCGAGTCGATGTTGGGCAGGTAGCCCGCGCCGATCGAGATCACCACGGTCCACAGCAGCGGCCAGCGCAGCAGAGCGAGGTACGGCAGGACGAGGCGGAAGATGCCGAGCGCGAGCAGGAACCACAGCGTCCACGACGGCTGGGTGAGGTTCGGGTTGGCCTGCCCCTCGACGATCCACTTCGTCAGCGTCCAGAGCGCCTCGAAGATCACATAGGGCAGCAGGATGTCGGTGATCACGCGCGCCATCTGCCGTGATCCCGGCGCGTCGGACTTCGAGAAATACCCCGAGATGATGGCGAAGGCCGGCATGTGGAACGCGTAGATCAGCAGGTAGAAGGCCAGGGCGGCGTCGGAGTCGTAGGTCAGGCGCTGCGTCGCGTGACCCAGCACCACCAGGACGATGCAGGCGAAGCGCGCGTTGTCCCAGAACGGCACCCGCCGCTTCGCGCGAGGCACCCCGATCTTCCCGGTCGGTGGAGCGCCGGGGGAGGAGGATGCCGCGGCCGCGCTGCTGAGCGGCGCCGCGTTCGCTGAATCGGTCATGACGGCGAACGCCACCCTATCCTGAGGAGCGAGTTCAAAAGGAGGCCCCGCATGGTCGACGCCCCCGTCCTGTCGGTCTCGAGCGGCGCGGTGCGCGGTGTGCGCGTCGGCGAGAGCGACCGCTATCTCGGCATCCCCTCCGCCGCGCCCCCGTTCGGTACCAGGCGATTCCGACCGCCCGAGCCCGCACCGCACATCGATGACGCACCCCGCGCCGAAGAGCTCGCGGGGCTTCCCTCGCGATAGTCTCGGCGGCGCGATGACCACGATCGACGATGCCCTCGAGCGCGACCGGGCGATCCCCGACCTCGATTGGCATGTCTTCCCCGACGGGACCGTGCTCGACGCGTTCGCCGCTCCCAGCGGCCCGATCGCGCGGGTTCGGCTCGGCGACCCCGATGCGCAGCGCGTGCTGCTGATCTCGGGGGTGGCGGGATCGAAAGAGGACTTCGTTCTGCTCTTCCCGCTCTTCCGGGCGGCGGGCTACCGGGTCGAATCGTACGATCTCGCGGGGCACTACGCATCGGTGGCGGCCGGGCCGGAGAACCTCGATCCGCCCCGTGAGCACTACGACTATCGGCTCTTCCTGGACGACCTGTTCGCGATCATGGAGGACGGCTCCGCGCCGGTGCACGTCCTCGGCTACAGCTTCGCAGGACTTGTGGCCGAACTCGCTCTCGTCGAGCGACCCGAGCTGTTCGCCAGTCTCACGCTCATGTCCGCGCCGCCCGCGACCGGCCAGGTGTTCCGCGGCGTCAAGCACATCGGCCCGATCTCGGACATGCCCCCGCACCGCGCTGCCGGCCTCATCCTGTGGGGGATCCGGTACAACCTCAACCGCACGCCGCCGATGCGTATCGCCTTCGTCCGCGAGCGGATGGCGGTCACGCGCCGCTCCGCCATCGACGACATCGTGGGGCTGATGATGACGATGCCCGACATCGCCGATGCCGTTGCCGCGATCGATATCCCGAAGCTGATCGCGGTCGGCGAGCAGGACCTCTGGCCCACGGCGCAGCACGCGTCGTACGCCGAGCGCATCGGTGCGCGCATGGCGGTGTATCCCACCGGCCACGCGCCCTGCGAGACCGCCCCGCACCAGCTCGCACGGGACATGATCGAGATGTTCGGCGGTCGCCGACGGCATGCTTCGCCCTGACGAGCCGGACCGGGAATAGATTCGTGTCGACGGTGTTTCACCAGATACATTCATCTGAATAGAAACGGATGCCACAGCATCCCGAATCGGAGAGCGATCGTGAACGACACCACCACAGCCGCATCGAAGGCGCCGGCCATGCAGTTCGGCATCTTCACGGTGAGCGACATCACCGAAGACCCGACCACCGGCCGCACTCCCAGCGAGGCCGAGAAGATCCGCAACACGATCACGGTCGCCAAGCACGCGGAGGAGGTCGGACTCGACGTCTTCGCCCTGGGTGAGCACCACAACCCGCCGTTCTGGTCGTCCTCGCCCACCACGACCCTCGCCTACATCGCCGCCCAGACCGAGCGTCTCGTGCTCTCGACGGCCACGACCCTCATCACGACGAACGATCCGGTGAAGATCGCCGAAGATTACGCGATGCTGCAGCACGTGTCGGGCGGTCGCACCGACCTGATGCTCGGCCGCGGCAACACCGGCCCGGTCTACCCGTGGTTCGGTCAGGACATCCGCCAGGGTCTGCCCCTCGCGATCGAGAACTACGCGCTGCTGCACAAGCTGTGGCGCGAGGACGTCGTGGACTGGGAGGGAAAGTTCCGCACGCCGTTGCAGGGCTTCACCTCCACCCCCCGCCCGCTCGATGACGTGCCCCCCTTCGTCTGGCACGGATCGATCCGCACTCCCGAGGTGGCCGAGCAGGCCGCGTACTACGGCGACGGGTTCTTCGCGAACAACATCTTCTGGCCCTCGGAGCACTACCAGCGCCTCATCACGCTGTACCGCCAGCGCTTCGCGCACTACGGCCACGGCACCCCCGAGCAGGCGATCGTCGGTCTCGGCGGCCAGGTCTTCATGCGGTCGAACTCCCAGGATGCGGTCCGCGAATTCCGCCCGTACTTCGACAACGCCCCCGTCTACGGCCACGGGCCGTCGATGGAGGACTTCACGGAGATGACCCCGCTCACCGTGGGCTCGCCGCAGCAGGTCATCGACCGCTATGCGGGCATGCGCGACATCTTCGGCGACTACCAGCGTCAGCTGTTCCTCATGGACCACGCCGGGCTTCCGGTCAAGACCGTGCTCGAACAGCTCGACATCCTGGGCGGCGAGGTCGTGCCGGTACTGCGCAGGGAACTCGCCGAGAACCGCCCGGCGGATGTGCCGGATGCGCCGACCCACGCGGCTCTCGTGGCCGCCAAGTACGGCGACCAGGGTCCTCAGGAGAAGATCCCGAACGCGAACCGCGGCGACAACCTCACCGGCGGAACCCCGTACCGCGAGACGGTCGCCGCGGCCGGTTCGTCGTTCGGCTCCGCCGCAGTCCGCAAGGGGGCCTGAGATGACCGCGCGTCGCATCGCCGTGATCTCGGCGGGGCTGTCCAATCCCTCGTCGACCCGGCTGCTCGCCGATCGCCTCGCCACCGCCACGGTGCGCGCCCTCGGAGAGACGGCCGAGGGGATCGAGACCGAGGTCGACGTGTTCGAGCTGCGCGACTACGCGCACGACATCACGAACAACCTGCTCACCGGGTTCGCCGCTCCCGCGCTCGAGACCATGATCAACACGGTGATCTCGGCGGATGCCGTCATCGCCGTCACGCCGATCTTCTCGACGAGCTACTCGGGCCTGTTCAAGTCGTTCATCGACGTCCTCGACCCGGACGCGCTGACCGGAAAGCCGGTGCTGATCGGCGCGAACGCGGGCACGGCGCGACACTCGCTCGCGATCGACTACGCCATCCGGCCCCTCTTCACCTACCTGCACGCCGAGCCGGTCTCGACCGGGGTGTTCGCGGCGTCCAGCGACTGGGGTGCGTCCGGCGACCAGGTCGCACCGCTCGGCGAGCGGATCGACCGGGGCGCGCGCGAGCTGGCAGAGGCGATCGCGCGGCGCTCGCCGATCGTCGAGTCCGATCCGTTCGATCCCGCCAACTATCTCGGCGAGGGACGCTCGTTCGGTCATCTGCTGGGCGGGCTCGCCGGGGAGTGAAGCGCTGTGAGCGGCTGGTAGCGTCGAGAGCACGGAGTCGGTTCGGCCCCCGCTGAGGGAAGAAGACGATCATGACCGCCCATGAGCCGCTGGTCTTGGGTGTCGTCGGCGCTTCACGCAAGCCGGACGAGCGACGTGTTCCGCTCCACCCCGGCCACCTCGACAGACTTCCCGACGAACTGCGCTCGAGCGTGCTGCTGGAGACCGGCTACGGCGGGCGCTTCGGCGTGACCGACGACGAGCTGCGCCCGCTGGTGGGCGGCATCCTCGACCGTAGCGAACTGATCGCGGCGTCCGACGTGCTGCTGCTGCCCAAGCCGCAGCACGAGGACCTCCGCGACATGCGCGACGGCCAGGTGCTGTGGGGGTGGCCCCATCTCGTGCAGGACGAGGTCATGACCCAGCTCGCGCTCGACAAGCGGCTCACCACGATCGCCTTCGAGGCGATGAACCACTGGGGGAGCGACGGCACCTTCGGCCTGCACGTCTTCCACCTCAACAACGAGATCGCCGGCTACTGCTCGGTGCTGCATGCCCTCCAGCTGTGCGGCTCGACCGGCGACTACGGTCGCCGCCTGACCGCGGTGGTCATCGGCTTCGGCGCCACTGCGCGCGGGGCAGTGACCGCTCTGCGCGCCCACGGCGTGCACGACGTGCGCGTGCTCACGAACCGCCGCACGGCGTCGGTCGCCGCCCCGATCCATGCGGCGCAGATGATCCAGTTCGACCACGACGACGGCCCTTACCTGAGCGAGGTCATCACCGACGACGGACGCGTGCCGCTCGCCCCGTTCCTCGCGGAGAGCGACATCGTCGTGAACTGCACGCTGCAGGACCCCAACCGGCCTCTCCTTTACCTGAAGACCACCGACCTCGACGCGTTCCGGCCCGGCAGCCTGATCGTGGATGTCTCGTGCGACGAGGGCATGGGGTTCGAGTGGGCACGGCCCACCAGCTTCGTCGATCCGATGTTCACGGTCGGCGGCAACATCAACTACTACGCCGTCGACCACAGCCCGTCCTACCTGTGGAACTCGGCGAGCTGGGAGATCAGCGAGGCACTCCTCAGCTTCCTTCCGACCGTCATGGGCGGCCCGGACGCGTGGGCGCAGAACGAGACGATCTCGCGCGCGATCGAGGTCAGCGACGGCGAGGTGCGCAACCCCGCGATCCTCGAGTTCCAGAACCGCTCCGCCGAGAAGCCGTACCCGATCGCAGCGCGCTAGAGGCGCACGTCCGAGGGACGGGTCAGCTCCGTCCATGCGGTCTCGCGGGCGGCGCTCACCGGCATGACGTCCGCGGACACCAGGTCGCCGAAGTCGACCTCGGCCAGCGCCTCGATGTCGGAGATCGGCACCTGGAACGTGCGGAACGAGCCCAGCCGGGCGACCGCGGTCGTGCTCGTCTCGATGAGCTCGGTCTGATCGAGGACGAATCCGGCGGCTGCCGGCACGGCGTCGCCGTCCTCAGCGGGCTCGGTCCAGGCGGCCACCTTCCAGAACCGGCGGGGGATCCGGATGCCGCGGTACGGCGGATCGGCCGCGTCGAGCACCGGCCCGGTGAACACCGACACTCGCTGATCCGTCGCGTCGGCGAACTGGAGCACGTGGTCCTCGAGCCCGACCCACAGATCCTTCGACTGGTTGAACACCGATGCCTGCGGCGCGGCGTTCGTGTAGACGAAGGTCGCCTCGGTCGCAGCGCGGGCCTGCGCGACCGTGCCCCACCCGGGGTCGCGCCGACGGACCAGATGGCCCCGATCGAGGTCGTTGTCGGCATACACCGCTGGGCCGGCCTGCTGCGAGGCCGGCACACGCGGGTCGAGGTCCCAGTCCCCCGTCCGCGGCAGATCCTGCAGTGTGCGTCCGTCGATGTTGACCGCAGTCACGGCGGCCAGGCGCCTGACCGTATCGAGGATCACCGAGAAGCGGGGGTAGGGCAGCGCGGTGAGCGTGCGCCCGCCGAGGGGCTGCGGCATCCCGATCGTCACATCGAGGAAGTCGGCGTCGTACCCGCCGGTCTGATCCGGTGCCGGCTCATCCGGCACCGCTTCCCCCGTCATCCCCGCCACCGGTACTCGGTCTCGGGCCGACCGGGGCTGCCGTAGCGGGGCGAGCGCTCGACCCGGTCAGCGTCCGCAAGATGCTCGAGGTAGCGCCGCGCGGCGACGCGCGACATACCGAGAAGCGTCGCGGTCTCGGCGGCCGAGAGCGGGCCGTCCCTGCGCACTGAGGCGGTGACCCGCTCGAGCGTGTCGGCCGACAGCCCCTTCGGCAGGGAGGCGGGCGCGCTCGGCCGCAGAGCGCTGAGCATCGCGTCGATCTCCGACTGCGTCGCGGGGCCGGAGGCGTCGCGAGCTCGCTCGCGGTACGCCCGGTACTGCTCCAGGCGCTCGCGGAACACTGCGAACGCGAACGGTTTGATCAGGTACTGCGCCACGCCGAGTGCCACCATCTGGCGAACCACATCGGCGTCGCGCACGCCGGTGACCGCGATGACGTCCACGTCGGCGGCCCGAGCGCGCACATGACGAAGCACGTCCAGACCGGTGCCGTCCGGCATCGTCATGTCCAGCAGAACGAGATCGATCCCCTCCGCGGGTGGGCGCTCGAGGATGGCCGAGACCGCCGCCCGCGCTCCGGTGCATTCGGCCACCACCCGGAAGCCCTCCAGGCGCTCGAGATATGTGCGATGCAGTTCGAGGGTGAGGGCGTCGTCGTCGACGAGGAGCACCTGGATCATGCGCTCCTCCCGGGCAGGATGACCTGGAACGTCGTGGGGTCTGCGGTCACGTCGACGGCGCCACCAGCCGCCTCCACGATCGAGCGGACGAGTGCGAGCCCGACCCCCCGACCCTCTGCTCCCGCAGGTTTGGTCGAGAAGCCGTGCTCGAAGATGCGTTCGCGCAGTGCGGGGGGCACCCCGGCGCCGGAGTCGGAGACCGAGATCTCGAGGGCGCCGCCCGGTGCGGGCGCGAAGACGACCCGGACGGTGCGCGGCTCTGGTCCGGCGGCAGCGGCATCCACGGCGTTGTCGATCAGGTTGCCCACGACCGACACCGCATCGACCGGACTCAGCGTGCTCCGTGGAGCCGAGGGGTCGATCTGCGCCGTCCACGCCACGCCGCGCTCGCGGGCCTGCGCCGCCTTTCCCAGCAGCAGGGCGCCCACCGTGGGGTCGCCCTCGCGTCGTGCGGCCACTTGATCGACGAGCGCCTGGCTCTGGCGGGACGTCTCGGTCAGAATGCCGATCGCCTCATCCGTGCGGCCGAGTTCGAGCAGCGCGACAGCGGTGTGCATGCGATTGCCGTGCTCGTGCGTCTGGGCGCGCAGCGCCTCGCCGAGCGTGCGGACCGACTCGTACGACGAGACCGCATCCCGCACGGCGCTCGCCGGCAGGTCCCCGGCGATCCGGCGCGTGAATCGCCCGGCGAGCCAGGCCGCCGCGAGCCCGACCGCGGCAAGGGCGACCGCGATCGCGATCACGAACGGCACCTGTCGCAGCACCCCGCTGCCCACGCTGCCCAGCGTGATTCCTGCGGAGACCAGGGCGACCACCTCGCCGTCCTCGATCACGGGCACCACCGACCGCAGCGAGGGTCCCAGGGTGCCGACCGCCTCCTCGGTGAGCGTACGACCCTGCAGCGCCGGGTCGATCGTGCCCAGGTACGGTCTGCCGATCTCGGCCGGGTCGCGGTGCGTGAGCCTGATGCCCGCGGGCGTCATGATCGTGACGAAGTCGATGGGGGGCTCTGCCATGATCCGCTCGGCGATCGGCTGGAGCTGCGCGGTCGCGTCTGCATCCGACCCGCTCGTCACCGCCGCCGCAACCTCCGGCATCTCGGCGATCGTGCGCGCGACGGCCAGCGTCACGGCTTCGGCCTCGGCTCGCTCGGTCGCCTGGGCCTGGAACGCGAGCAGGACCACCAGCAGCGCGGTGATGACCACGACCGCGCCGAGGAATGCGAGGAACACCCGCGATGCCGCGCTGGTCCCGGGTCTGGCAGTCATACGCCTCCTCGCGTTCCCGATCCGTCACGACCAATACGACCACAACCGGTGGCATCCGGCATCCGTCGCCGAGAGTACTCGCAGGACGGATGCCGGACCGGCAGCCCGAGAACAACGAAGTTTGATCCCCTATCGGAGGCGAAGATGGCTCTTCAGATCCCCAGAACCCAATCGTTCAAGCTCCCCGGCTACAACTGGCGGCGCGGCAAGACGTCATGGGACAAGCACACGTGGCTGTACATCGCGGTGATCATCGCCGTCGTGCTCGGCGCGACCATCGGGCTCATCTGGCCCGAGGTCGGAATCGCCCTCGAGCCGATCGGCAAGGGCTTCGTCGCCCTCATCAAGATGATGATCGCGCCGATCATCTTCTGCACGATCGTGGTCGGCGTCGGATCGATCGCGAAGGCCGCGACGGTCGGCAAGATCGGCGGTCTCGCCCTGCTGTACTTCATGATCATGACGACCTTCGCCCTGGCGATCGGACTCGTCGTGGGCAACCTCATCCACCCGGGTGAGGGCCTGAACATGACCGACTCGACCTACGACGCCTCCACGACCGAGGCCAAGACGACGCAGGAGTTCCTCCTCGGCATCATCCCGACGACGTTCTTCTCGGCCTTCACCGGAGAGAGCGTGCTGCAGGTGCTGTTCATCGCCCTGCTGGTCGGCTTCGCGCTGCAGAAGATGGGTCCCAAGGGCGAGCCCATCATGTTCGCGGTCAAGAACCTGCAGGCGCTCGTGTTCCGCATCCTCGGCATGATCCTCTGGCTCGCGCCGCTCGGTGCGTTCGGCGCGATCGCCGCGGTCGTCGGCAAGACCGGATTCGCCGCCATCATCAGCCTCGGCGTCCTGATGATCGCCTTCTACATCACATGCGCGATCTTCATCATCGGCATCCTGGGCACGCTCCTGTACGTCGTCGCGCGGGTCAACCTGTTCAGCCTGATGAAGTACCTGGCACGGGAGTACCTGCTGATCGTCGGCACGTCCTCGTCCGAGTCGGCGCTGCCGCGACTCATCGCCAAGATGGAGCACCTGGGTGTCGCGAAGCCCGTCGTGGGCATCACCGTCCCGACCGGCTACTCGTTCAACCTGGACGGCACGGCGATCTACCTGACGATGGCGTCGCTGTTCATCGCGTCGGGCATGGGCATGCCGATGTCGATCCCCGAGCAGATCGGGCTGCTGCTGTTCATGATCATCGCCTCGAAGGGCGCAGCCGGAGTCACCGGCGCCGGGCTCGCGACGCTCGCCGGCGGACTGCAGGCGTACCGCCCCGACCTGGTCGACGGCGTCGGCGTCATCGTCGGGATCGACCGGTTCATGTCCGAGGGTCGCGCGATCACCAACTTCACCGGCAACGCGGTGGCCACGGTGCTCATCGGCACCTGGGTCAAGGAGTTCGACTCGAGCCGCGCCCGCCAGGTGCTGCGCGGCGAGATCCCCTTCGACGAGTCGACGCTCTCGGGTGACGACCACGACGGCATGTCGGACGCGAAGGATGCCGTCGGCGTTCAGGGCTTGGAAGAAGCTGCGATCGCGGAGGCCGAAGCGAAGGAGCAGCGCGCGAAAGAGCGCGAGGCCGTCCTGCGCTGAGTTCGCCCCCGTACGGCACGAAGCCCGCCTGCATGATGCAGGCGGGCTTCGCGATGGTCGGGCTACTCCGCGCCTTCGGGCGGCAGGTCGTCGGCCTCGACATCGGCGCCCAGGGGCTCCGCGTCGTCGTCCGATCCGTCCAGGTCCGGCAGGTCGTCGGCTTCCTTCGAGATCTCGTGGAACGTGGGATCGAAAACCATGACTGCTCCTCTCAGCCGCTCTTGCGGCGGAACTCGCGCTTGGTCTGCACAGCGCCGTGCGGTTCCGTGCACGGAGGAGTCCCCGTCCAGGTGCGCCTCGCCGTCGCGGTGCTTCGCGTTCTTCTTGTCGAGCGCCTCTTTGAACTTGCGCTTCATCTCAGCTGCCTCGTCGGTGGGCTTGTCTTCGGTGCTCATGCTTCCCACCCTAGGCATCCGTTCACCGCCGCCGCCACCCTCGGCGCCCGCTCGCCCACCCCGGAAAGCCGTGATCGGAGCCCGCACTGGTAGTCTTGGGCGGGTTGCCCTCGGGCATCCGCTCAATTGAACATGAGCTACACGGAGCAGGCCGGCAGCAAGCTGGTCCCCTGTGGTGGACTCCCCGTCTCGCATCGACTCTTCACGCACGCCGGGTGCTCTTCTACTGGTGACCAGCGCAGGTACAGCGCGACGGACTGTCGCGCGCCGATAATCTGCCTGTTCCTGCTCCTTCGAATGCTCGCGCGCCACATGGGCGCAGCGAGCCTAAACAAAGAAGGAGAGACCTCTTGGAAGGTCCTGAAATCACCGCCGCAGAAGCCGTTCTCGACAACGGCCGCTTCGGCACCCGCACTGTCCGCTTCGAAACCGGACGCCTCGCCCAGCAGGCGCAGGGCGCCGTCGCCGCCTACCTCGACGAGGAGACGATGCTCCTGTCGGCCACCAGCGCCGGCAAGCACCCTCGCGAAGGCTTCGACTTCTTCCCGCTGACCGTCGACGTCGAAGAGCGCTCGTACGCCGCCGGCAAGATCCCCGGCTCGTTCTTCCGTCGTGAGGGCCGCCCCTCCACCGAGGCGATCCTCGTCTGCCGTCTGATCGACCGCCCGCTGCGTCCGTCGTTCGTCGACGGCCTCCGCAACGAGGTCCAGATCGTCGTCACCGTCCTCTCGATCGCTCCCGGCGAGTTCTACGACGCCCTCGCGATCAACGCCGCGTCGCTGTCGACCCAGATCTCGGGTCTGCCGTTCTCGGGCCCGATCGCCGGTGTGCGCCTCGCGCTCATCCCGGGTCACGGCGAGAACGCCGACCAGTGGATCGCGTTCCCGACCGTCACGCAGCTCGAAGAGGCCGTGTTCGACCTCATCGTCGCGGGTCGTGTCATCACCGATGCCGACGGCAACGAGGATGTCGCGATCATGATGGTCGAGGCCGAAGCCACCGAAGGCAGCTGGAACCTCATCAAGGGCGGCGCCGTCAAGCCGAACGAGCAGGTCGTGGCCGAGGGTCTCGAGGCCTCGAAGCCCTTCCTCAAGCAGCTCGTCGCCGCGCAGAACGTGGTCGCGAACAGCGCTGCCAAGCCGATCAAGGACTTCCCGGTCTTCCTGCCCTACAGCCAGGAGACCTACGACTTCGTCGCCGGCCGCGCCTACGACAAGCTCGTCCCGATCTACCAGATCGCCGACAAGGTCGAGCGTCAGAACGCCGATGACGAGCTCAAGGATGCCGTCAAGGCCGAGCTCCTGGCCGCCGTCGAGGCGGGCGAGCTGCCCGCCGTCGCGACGCTGGAGTTCTCTGCGGCGTACAAGTCGGTCACGAAGGTCATCGTCCGCGGTCGGATCCTCGTCCGAGGGCGTCCGCATGGACGGTCGCGGCCTGGCCGACATCCGCCCGCTGGATGCCGAGGTTCAGGTCATCCCGCGCGTCCACGGTTCGGCGATCTTCCAGCGCGGCGAGACCCAGATCCTGGGTGTCACCACGCTGAACATGCTCAAGATGGAGCAGCAGATCGACTCGCTGTCGCCGGTGACGCACAAGCGCTACATGCACCACTACAACTTCCCGCCGTACTCGACCGGTGAGACCGGCCGCGTCGGCAGCCCCAAGCGTCGCGAGATCGGGCACGGCTTCCTGGCCGAGCGCGCCCTCGTGCCGGTGCTGCCCAGCCGCGAGGAGTTCCCGTACGCGATCCGCCAGGTGTCCGAGGCTCTCGGCTCCAACGGCTCGACGTCGATGGGCTCCGTGTGCGCCTCGACCCTGTCGCTGCTGAACGCCGGTGTGCCCCTTCGGGCCGCCGTCGCCGGCATCGCGATGGGTCTGGTCTCCGACGAGGTCGACGGCCAGACGCGCTACGCGGCGCTGACCGACATCCTCGGCGCCGAAGACGCGCTCGGCGACATGGACTTCAAGGTCGCCGGCACGTCGCGAGTTCGTCACCGCGATCCAGCTCGACACGAAGCTCGACGGCATCCCGTCGTCGGTGCTGACCGCCGCGCTGCAGCAGGCGCACGAGGCTCGCCTGACGATCCTCGGGGTGCTCAACGCCGCGATCGACGCCCCCGACGAGATGGCACCCACCGCGCCGCGCGTGATCAGCGTGCAGATCCCGGTCGACAAGATCGGCGAGCTCATCGGCCCCAAGGGCAAGACGATCAACGCGATCCAGGACGAGACCGGAGCCCAGATCTCGATCGAGGAGGACGGCACCGTCTACATCGGCGCGACCGACGGCCCCTCGGCCGAGGCCGCCCGCGCCCAGGTCAACGCGATCGCCAACCCCACCAACCCGGAGGTCGGCGAGCAGTTCCTCGGCACCGTGGTGAAGCTGGCGACGTTCGGCGCGTTCATCTCGCTGCTGCCCGGCAAGGACGGACTGCTGCACGTCAGCGAGGTCCGCAAGCTCGCCGGCGGCAAGCGCGTGGAGAACGTCGAAGACGTGCTCAACGTCGGTCAGAAGATCCTCGTGAAGATCACGAAGATCGACGACCGCGGCAAGCTGTCGCTCGAGCCGGTCCTCGAAGAGGCCGCCGACCAGGAAGGTCGCGCGGCGGCCAGCCCCGGTCCGGAAGGCCCCGCCGAAGGCTGAGTCCCTGCAGCGACACGCCGCACTCGGCGTGTCGCGCCACGGATGCCCGCTCCTCCCTCGGAGGGGCGGGCATCCGCATTTCGCGGATCTGTCCCCCGAACGGCGGACACGAGGCGGGCATCCTAGCGCCTTGTGACCCAAGCGTTATCCAATATTTACCGACCGGATGCCGGAATGACCGGCTCCGGCCCCGTGACGGCCTACCCTCGAAGGAAGCGCCGGGGGGCGTGAAGAAACAATTCGAGGTCACGGAAGCTCCATCAGGAGTCGACGTGAGGGGGTGGGACCATGGCTGACATTCGGCGTAGGCTCGGCCGTCTCCTCGGAGAGCCTGCCGCTCATCCCGGCCGCCCGCGGCCGCCCACCCTTCCGCGCCCATTCCGGTGCAGGGTCCGCCTCTCGGGCAGGGCGTGCGGGTGAAGCTCGGCGAGACCGGAGCGCAGATCTTCCCGCTGATCCTCGGCGGCGCCGAGTTCGGCTGGAACGTCGACCTCGAGTCCAGCCACGAGATCATGGACGCCTATGTCGAGCGGGGCGGCAACGTCGCTGCACACCGCCGACAGCTTCGCCGGCGGCCGCAGCGAGCACATCATCGGGCAGTGGCTGCACTCGCGCGGGCTCCGCGACGAGATGACCCTCGCGGTGCGCGTCGGCGGGCACCCCGACAACCCGGGCCTCGGGCCCGTCAACCTCGTCCGCGCGGTCGAGGCCTCGCTCACACGGCTGCGCACCGATCGTATCGACGTCCTCTACCTCGACGCGGCGACCGGCCCGATCGATCTGGAAGAGACTCTGGCCACCGCGGAATGGCTGGTCGAGTCCGGCAAGGCGCGGGCGCTCGGCGCTGCCGGCTTCACCGCCGCGCAGCTCGTCGAAGCGCGCATCTACGTCTCGGCCGGCTACCCGCGCATCACCGTGCTCGACGTGCCGTTCAACGTGCTGCGCCGCCACGAGTTCGACGCCGACCTGCGACTGGTCGCCGGTGCTCAGGGCATGGCGGTCACACCGTCGCACGCGCTCGAGCACGGGTTCCTCGCCGGGCGCCACCGCACCCGGCTGCGCGGCGGACTCTCGGTGCGCGGCGCGCAGATCGCCGCGAACATCAACCGCCGCGGCAGCCGCACCCTGCGAGCGCTCGACGCCGTCGGCACCGATCTCGGCGTGCCGGACGCCGCGGTCGCCGTCGCGTGGCTGCTCGCTCAGAAGCTCGTGACGGCTCCGATCGTGAACGCCTACGCACCCCAGCACGTCGATGAGCTCGTGCAGGGAATCGGCGTGCGGCTCAGCCGCAGCCAGCTGGCCGACATCGCGCGCGCCTCCGAGTAGGACGCCCCCGGCCGCGGTCCCAGACCTTCGATGCCCGGGGTGACATAGGCTGGAAGTGTGCCCTCAAGGCACGCGAGACCCCGACGAAGTGAGCTGGCGTGACGCACTACATCTATCTCGTGCGGCACGGCGAACATCAGGACGCCGAGCACGGACTGATCGATGGACCGCTCTCGCCGCGCGGCCGTCGTCAGGCCGCGATTCCTGGCCGACCGACTCTCGGGAGTTCCGTTCGACGCGGTCTGGCACTCGCCTCTGGAACGCGCGAGTCAGACCGCGCGCGCTGTCGCCGAGCGGATGCCGTCGCTCTCGCCGCAGCCGTCGGCGCTGCTGTTCGACTGCGTGCCGACCGGCATGACCGACGAGACCCCCGCCGTGTTCGAGCCGTTCTTCGGGAGCGTGACCGAGGCCGAGGTCGAAGCGGGACGCGCGCAGATGGCCGACGCCGCGAGCGAGTACCTCGTGCGCAAGAGCGGAGAGGTGCACGAGCTGCTGATCACGCACAACTTCGTGATCAGCTGGTTCGTGCGCGAAGTGCTGCAGGCGCCGGAGTGGCGCTGGATGACCCTGAACCAGGCGCACTGCGGCCTGACGGTGATCGCGCAGAAGCAGGGTCGCCCGTGGACGCTGCTCTCGCACAACGACCTCGCGCACCTTCCGGTCGAGCTGCGCACCGGCCTGCCCGAGGTCTACCCGGTCTGAACGGGGCCGATCGGCTTCCCGTACCAGCGCGTCGCGTTCGGATTGTCGTTGTACGGGTCGATCGCCTCGAAGCCGGCCGCCGCATACAGCCGACCGGCGGCTTCGAGCGTGTGGTGCGTGTCGAGCACGAGTTCGCCCGCGCCGAGCGCGATCGCGCGGCCGCTCGAGGTCTTCGATCAGCAGCCGACCCCACCCGCGTCCGCGCGTCTCGGGACGCAGGTAGAGGTGCTTGACCTCGTACCGCGGCCCCGAGCGGGCCGTCATCGATGCGTCTGATGCCGCCGCATCCGACGCCGACGCCCTCGTCGTCGCGGACGACGACGAACACACCCGCGGGCGGCTCGAACACCGACGGATCGGGGAAGACGGTCGTGTAGGTGTGCCCGGGAAAGGTCGAGACACGCATCGCGAAGTACTCGGCGAGCAGCTCGTGCGCGTCGGGGGCGTCGACCGGAGCGGGGCTGATCGTGGGCATGCGCTCGAGCGTAGCCGCGCCCCGGTCGGCGCGGGCGCGTCGCGCGCCGCGCCTACGATGGTTCCATGACGACGCGCGTGGCCATTGTCGGCGGCACAGGCAAGCTGGGTGGCATCATCCGCGACGTGATCGACGGCGACGACGACTTCGAGGTCGTCGCGACGCTGTCGTCCCGCTCCGAGCTGTCGGAGCTGGACGGCGCCGACCTCGTCGTCGACGCCTCCACGCCGGCCGTCTCGATCGATGTCGTCCGGGCGGCGATCGAACGCGGCATCAACGTGCTGGTCGGCACATCCGGATGGTCGGCGGAGCGCATCGCGCTCGTGCGGCCGCTCGTGGATGCAGCGGGCACCGGCGCCGTGTTCATCCCCAACTTCTCGCTCGGATCGGTGCATCGGCTCCGCCCTCGCGGCCGCCGCCGCGCCGTTCTTCCCCTCGATCGAGATCGTCGAGGCGCATCGCGAGACGAAGGTCGATTCGCCCAGCGGCACGGCGGTGCGCACGGCCGAGCTCATCGCGGCGGCGCGGGCCGAGGTCGGTCCGGTCGAGTCGCCGCATGTCGATCAGCGCGCGCGCGGCCAGCAGGTCGCCAGCGTGCCGATCCACTCGCTCCGCCGCCCCGGTGTCGTCGCTCGCCAGGAGGTCGCTGCTCTCGGGCCCCGGCGAATCGCTCGCTCTGACCCACGACACCGTCGATCCCGCACTGGCCTATGCCCCCGGCATCCGGGTCGCCCTCGCGGCCGCGCGCGACGCGAGCGGCGTGATCGTCGGGCTCGACAGCTTCCTCGACATCGGCATCCGTGTGCCGCGTCCGGCGCCCGAGCGCGCCGTCGACGAGGGCGGCGTACCCGGACAGGTCGCGCGCGCGACCGGCGCATGACCGCACGCATCGGCGTCGCCGTCATGGCGGTGCTGCTCGCCCTCTACATCGTGCTCGTCGCGCAGCGCGCGTGGCTGCTGCTGATCAGCGGCGAGCCGATCGCCATCGCGATGGGCGTGGCCCTGGTCGTGCTGCCCGTCATCGCGGCCTGGGCGCTCGGACGCGAGCTGTGGTTCGGCGTGCGGGCCGAGCAGCTCGCGCGTCGGCTGGAGGCCGAGGGCGGACTGCCCGAGGAGCCCGTCACGGTCCGACCGAGCGGTCGCGTGGTGCGCGAGGACGGCGACGCGGTCTTCCCGACCTACCGAGCCGACGTCGAGGCCCACCCGGACGACTGGCGGGCCTGGTACCGGCTCGGGCTCGCCTACGACGCTGCCCGCGACCGCAAGCGGGCTCGTGCGGCGGTGCGGCGGCGATCCAGCTCGAAACCGCCGAGCGGCGCGGCTTAGGCCGCCGCAGCGGGCACCGCGGCGTCCACCGCCTGTTCGACCGTCGCGTGGCGGAAGGTGAAGCCCGACGCTTCGAGCACTCTCGGCAGCACCGCGGCATCGGTGGTCAGCAGCGCCTCGGTCGCGTCGGCGCCGAGCACGAGCCTGATCGCCCACACCGGCGCGCGCAGCACGAACGGCCGGTTCATGCGCACCGCCAGCGCGAAGCCCAGGTCGTTCGCGCTCGCCGGGCGTCGGTCCGGTCAGGTTCACCGGACCGGCGATCTGCGTGTCGATCACGTGCCGGATGCCGCGCACTTCGTCCTCGAGCGAGATCCACGGCCACTTCTGGGTGCCGCGGCCGATCGGCCCGCTCACGCCGAAACGCGTGAGCAGCATGAGCGGCTTGAGCACACCCTCGCGGGTGGACGATCGGCGCGGTGCGCAGCAGCGCGACGCGCGCGTGCTCGCCGGCGCCCAGCGCCGCGCTCTCCCACTCGCCGCACAGATCGGCGAGGAAGGTCTCGCCGCGCGGGGACGACTCGGTCAGCAGAGCGCCGGGCGCGGAGCCGTAGTATCCGACCGCGGACGCCGAGACGAACGCGGGGGCGCCCTCGCCGAGTTCCCGTACGGCTCGCGCGATCGCCCGAGTCGGCGTGATCCGCGACCACAGCAGCGTGTTCTTGTAGTGCCGGGTCCAGGGGAATCGGCCGATCGTCGCTCCGTTGAGCCCGACGACCGCGTCCGCTCCCTCGAGCACGGCCGGGTCGAGCGGCATCGACGTCGGTGAGCCACTCGACCTCGTCGACCGACTTCAGCGGGCCGGCGCACGAGCGTGGTGACCCGGATGCCGTCGGCGCGCAGACTGTCGACGAGAGCCGAGCCGATCAGGCCCGACGCGCCGGCGACGACGATCCGACGGGCGTCGGGCATCAGGCAAGCGTGGCCTCGAGGGTGATCTCGATGCCGGCGAGGGCCTGCGAGACCGGGCAGTTCGACCTTCGCGTCGGCGGCGATCCGGTCGAAGTCCTCGCGATCCAGGCCGGGCACGACCGCGTTGACGTTCAGGTGGCTTCCGGTGATGCCGGTGCCGGGGGTGAATGTGACAGAGGCGGTCGTGTCGATCGACTCGGGCGGGGTTCCGTTCTGGGCCAGGGCGAGCGAGAACGCCATGCTGAAGCACGACGAGTGCGCCGCCGCGATGAGCTCTTCCGGCGTCGTCACCGAGGTCGAGCCTTCGCTGCGCGCCTTCCAGTTGACATCGAAGGTGCCGATCCCCGAGGACTGGAACGCGACCTGGCCCGATCCGTCGATGAGGCCGCCCTTCCAGACGGTCGTGGCTTCACTCGTGACGGTCATCGGAACCTCCTGGTCGACGTGCCCCCGCGCTCCGGGCGCCTCGCGGTCAGCCTAACCGCGGGCGCGCGCCGATCGAGCGGTCGACGCGATTCAGGCCGTGGCGGGGCGCTCGCGGCCGACGATGCCGGCGCGCTGCAGCACCAGGTACAGCTGGCAGCCCAGGCACAGGCCGAACACGGCGTTCAGGAACGCGGCGACGAAGGCGGCGGCGGCCGCGATCGGCAGTGCCCACGGGACGCCCGCCAGGTGCAGGATCAGGCCGATCGTCACGACCAAGAGGCCGACGCCCTGCGCGAAGCGCGGCGGGCGCGGGTCTTCGAGGTCGGTCGGGGGCGCGAGCCGCGGCTGGATCAGCCGTGCGGTACAGCGCTCCCCACGGGGCCGTGCGCGGCGACAGCACGCCCCACGCGAACAGCAGCGCGATGACGACCAGCAGCAGGAACGCCGGCTCGGCGGCGCGCTCGGCGACGGTCGCGCCGATCGGGGTCGTCGAGACCGAGGAACACGTCGATCAGCAGCAGCAGGGCGGTGATGCCGGCGGCGAAGCGCGGGCCACGCGGGTCGATG
Organism: uncultured Actinomycetota bacterium; assembly: GCA_963772395.1. Classification (GTDB taxonomy): domain Bacteria; phylum Actinomycetota; class Actinomycetes; order Actinomycetales; family Microbacteriaceae; genus Microbacterium. The sequence continues at coordinate 433,087 of CAVYWV010000002.1, forward strand.
CCGCGGCGGCGTGGGCGGCGGCATCCGTTCGATCAGACATTCGCGGTCTCTCCGGTCAGGCGGCTGAGCTCGAGTTCGAGGACTTCGCGGTTGGGAACCCCGCCGAAGCGCGTCTGCACGACGCCGTCGCTGTCGAGGACGAGCGTGGTCGGGGTCTGCAGGATGTGGAAGTGCTTGGCGATGTCGGGTCGATGGGTCACGTCGATGTCGAGGTGCCGCACGCCATCGCGAGCTGTCGGCGACGGCCGCGAGCGTGCGGTGCACGCCCGGGCAGCGCGAGCAGAGCTCGGTGCTGAACTGCAGCAGGGTGGCCGTCTGGCCGAGCGAGTCGGCGCCCAGACGCGAGGGCTGCACCACTTCGTGGGGGATGTGCCGGCGCGGCCTGCCCTGCCGCCACTGCACGAAGACGCCGAGAGCAACCGTCGCCGTCAGAAGGACAGCGAGGCCGATGAGCGCGTTGACGAGGGTCACAGCATCCCAGGCTAACTGCTTGCGGCTGAATAAATGTCGGATGCCGGTTGTGTGACGACCCGGCCGTCATAAACGCCCCGCCGCCTGGGTCCGTCGTCGGTGGGGGAGGGATACCATCGAGACGATGTCCGAGACGATCCCGACTCCGTACGAAGACCTGCTCCGCGACGTGCTGGAGCACGGCGCCGTCAAGACCGATCGCACCGGAACGGGCACGCGCAGCGTGTTCGGCCGGCAGCTGCGCTTCGACCTGTCGCAGGGCTTTCCGCTGGTCACCACCAAGCGCGTACACATGAAGTCGATCGCCTACGAGCTGCTGTGGTTCCTGCGCGGCGAGTCGAACGTGGCCTGGCTGCAGGAGAACGGCGTGACGATCTGGGACGAGTGGGCCGACGCCGACGGCGAGCTCGGCCCCGTCTACGGCGTGCAGTGGCGGTCGTGGCCGACGCCGTCGGGCGAGACGATCGACCAGATCGCCGGGGTGATCGACGAGATCCGCCGCAACCCCGACTCGCGACGCCTCATCGTCTCGGCGTGGAATCCTGCCGACATCCCCGACATGGCGCTGGCTCCCTGTCACGCGCTGTTCCAGTTCTACGTCGCCGACGGGCGCCTGTCGTGCCAGCTCTACCAGCGCAGCGCAGACCTGTTCCTCGGCGTCCCGTTCAACATCGCCTCCTACGCACTGCTGACCCACATGGTCGCGCAGCAGACCGGCCTCGACGTCGGCGACTTCGTCTGGACCGGCGGGGACTGCCACATCTACGACAACCATGTCGAGCAGGTGCGCCTGCAGCTCGATCGAGAGCCGTTCGCGCCGCCGACGCTGCGGATCACGCGCACGCCCGACTCGATCTTCGACTACCGCTACGACGACTTCGTGATCGAGGACTACCAGCACCATCCCGCGATCCGCGGGGCCGTCGCGGTATGACCGGTGCTCCGAAGGTCGGGCTGATCTGGGCCCAGGCCGAGGGCGGAGTCATCGGACGCGACGGCGGCATGCCGTGGCACGTGCCCGAAGACCTCGCGCACTTCAAGTCGCTCACGCTGGGTTCGCCGGTCGTGATGGGCCGCGGGACGTGGGATTCGCTCGACCCGCGGTGGCGGCCGCTGCCCGGGCGTCGCAACATCGTCATCACCCGGCAGTCCGACTGGTCCGCCGACGGAGCCGAACGCGCCGGCTCGGTGGATGAGGCTCTGGAACTCGCGGCATCCGGCGAGCCGGAGTGGATCTGGGTCATCGGGGGCGGCACGATCTTCGCGCTCACGATCGGCGACGCCGACCGGCTCGAAGTGACCGAGCTGCGGCATCCCGCCGGGTTCGAGGCCGAGCGCGACGATGTGCGCGCGCCCGTCATCGACCCCGCGGTGTTCGCAGTGATGGGGGCCGATCCCGCCGACGGCGCTCACAGCTCGGGCAGCGGCATCCGCTATCGATTCCTCCGCTACGAGCGCACCGCGTCGGCCTAGGGTCGTCCGCCTCATGCGGTCCCTGTCGGTGCCGTGCGCGACAAGGTCGCGGTCGCGTTGAGCCGTGTGGTCCCCTCGCGCATCGTCGGCTCGATCACCGGCGGGCGTCAGTAGGCTCGTGCGCATGGCCAGGACTGCGGTGATCACCGGCGCAAGCTCGGGGTTGGGTGCCGAATACGCCCGACAGCTCGCGGCCCGCGGCACCGACCTCGTCCTCGTGGCGCGCGATGAGGACGCGCTCCGCGGGCTGGCGAGCAGCCTGATGGCCGAGTACGACGTCGCGGTGGAGGTGCTCGCGGCCGACCTCCTCGTGAAGCACGAGCTCGACCGGGTCGTGCAGCGGCTGACCGACCCCCGGCATCCCGTCGACATGCTCGTGAACAACGCGGGCTTCGGGCTGCCTCTCGCCTTCGAGCGCAACGACATCGACGACGAGGTGCGCCACCTCGAGCTCCTCGTCGAGGTGCCGATGCGGCTCATGCATGCCGCGCTGGGTCCGATGCTGCAGCGCGGGAGCGGGCGCATCGTGAACATCGCATCCGTGGCGGGCTTCATCCCGCGCTCGACGTATGGCGCCTGCAAGGGCTGGCTCATCAGCTTCAGCCGCTGGGCGAACGGGCGATATGCGCGGCGCGGGGTGACCTTCACCGCGGTGTGCCCCGGGTTCACCCACACGAACTTCCACGAGCGGATGGGGCTGCAGCCCGGCCAAGAGGGCGTCGCCGAGTGGATGTGGCTGGACGCCCGCGACGTGGTCGCCGAGTCGCTGCGCGACATCGCCCGCGGCAAGCCCGTCTCGGTGCCGTCGCTGCGCTACCGGGCAATCGTGGCCGTGACCCGCGTGGTCCCGGCCCGCCTGCTGTCGAAGGCCGGCGTGCGCGGGCGCTGAGCGGGGTATTTCCCGCATTCGTCGGAGCATCGGGCCGACCCGTGTCTCACCGACCACACGTGCATACGCCTGCCCCGTCGGTCCGACGACTGAGGGTCTGTTCGGATCCTCCCCAGCTCCCGCGCGCGCTTGCTTCTCCTCAGTCACCTGTTCGCGCGTCGGTCGCTCGCGCACAGCCCACGACCGTGGACCATGCGAACAGCCGAGATCATCCGTCGCACACGGCTTGCCGGAGGCGTCCTTCGAGCGCGGGCGCTGCTCGCCGCGGGAGCCAGTCGCGAGGACATCCGGCGGGCTGCTCGCGTGGGGGCGATCATCCGCATTCGGGAGGGTGTCTATTGCGTGCCCGAGACGGATCCCCTCGTCCGCGCTGCCGCTCACCATGGCGGCGAGCTCGCCTGCGTCTCCGCACTGCGCCGCCACGGCGTGTGGGTGCTCGACGATGCTGCGTCACTGCATGTCTGGCACGGCGACGGAGGACGGCACCACCCCCGCGGTCGGTGCGCGTGTGTCGGCCACTACGACGAAGGCGGCGCGTCATTCGGGATCGTCAGCGTTGTCCATGCACTCATCCAGGCCGCGCGGTGCGGCGGTGCGGAATGCTTCTTCGCGGCGTTCGAATCCGCGTGGAATCGGGGCCAGCTCAGCCACGCTGATCGCGCGGAAGTTCGCGCGGGTCTGCCGGCGGGCATGCGGTGGCTCGTGGATATCGCGCGCCCGAACGCCGACAGCGGACTCGAGTCGATCGTCCGCCTTCGCTTGCACCGGCTGGGAATCTCGGTGCAGAGCCAGGTTCGGATTCACGGGGTCGGCTACGTCGACTTCCTCATCGACGGCGTCCTGATCCTGGAGGTCGATGGGCGGGGGAATCACGAGGGAGCGTCACTGCGTCACAAGGACTTGGTGAGGGATGCTGTCGCCGCGGCAGCCGGATATGAGACCCTCCGCTTCGACTATTCGCTCGTCCTCTACGACTGGCCGGCAGTGGAGCGCGCGATCGTGGCCAGGCGTGAGATCCTCCGTAGCCGCCGCAGTCGTCGGAGCAGTACGTGACAGCGAGCCACGCCTCCCTCATCCAACGACACCGACCCCACGGGTCCGACGACTGAGGGATCAGACCACGCGGCGCCGGCCCGCGGATGACCGGCCCGCGGCGAGCCGATAGCCTGAGGGCATGACGCACACCGGCAATCCCTTCGGTCAGGTGCTCGTCGCGCTCGTCACTCCGATGACAGCCGACGGCGAGGTCGATTGGCCCGCCGTCGAGAAGCACATGGACGACGTCATCACCGCGGGAGCCGACGGCATCGTCGTCACCGGCACCACGGGTGAGACGAGCACACTCACGGATGCCGAGAAGATCCGTCTGGTCGAGGTCGGCAAGGACGTGGCCTCCGGCCGCGCGAAGATCATCACGGGCGGCGGGTCGAACGAGACCGCGCACGCGATCGAGCTCTACAAGGCGAGCGAGAAGGTCGGCGCGGACGGCATCATGATCGTCACGCCGTACTACAACAAGCCCACGCAGGCCGGTGTGCTCACGCATTTCCGGCTCGTTGCCGACGCCACCGATCTGCCGGTGATCCTGTACGACATCCCCGGACGCACCGGTGTGCCCATCCGCTACGAGACGATCCTGCGTATCGCGAAGCACCCCAACGTGCTGGCGATCAAGGACGCGAAGGGCGACTTCAGCGAAGTCAGCCGCGTGCTCAACCAGACCGACCTGATGTACTTCTCCGGCGATGACGCGAACGTGCTGCCGCACCTCTCGATCGGCGCGACGGGGCTCATCGGCGTGACCGCGAACATCGCCGCCCAGCCCTACCGGGCGATCGTGGATGCCGTGAACCGCGGCGACCTCGCCGCCGCGACCGCCGCACACAAGCAGGTCGAGCCGCTCGTGCGGGCCGTCATGACGCACGTGCCGGGAACCGTGTCGGCGAAGTACATCCTGCACGGACTCGGCCGGATCGGCAGCCCGCGCGTGCGCCTGCCGCTGGTCGGTCCCGAAGAGTGGGAAGCCGCGAAGATCGAGGACGAGCTCGCGCTCGTGCGCGACGTTCCCGGCGCCGACTTCTCCAACTTCCGCCCCGACCGCAACGCGGCCGCGGGCGGCGCCCTGCCGAAGGTCTCAGGAACCACAAGATGATGCGACGCGCGAGCCGCTGAGCGGTCGCGCGCGCGAAAGCGGATGCCACGGCATCCCGAGGAAGGTGTCTGATGCCCAGCACCGTTTACGATCCGCCCGCCCTCGATGCCGGCACTCTCCGCGTGACGCCGCTCGGCGGACTCGGCGAGGTCGGCCGCAACATGACCGTCTTCGAATACGGCGGCAAGCTTCTGATCGTCGACTGCGGCGTGCTGTTCCCCGAGGAGCACCAGCCCGGCGTCGACCTGATCCTGCCCGACTTCGAGCCGATCAAGAACAGGCTCGACGACGTCGTCGGCGTCGTGCTCACGCACGGCCACGAGGACCACATCGGCGCCGTGCCGTACCTGCTCAAGCTCAAGCAGGACATCCCCCTGATCGGCTCCGGGCTGACCCTCGCGCTGATCGAGGCGAAGCTCAAAGAGCACCGGATCAAGGCGTACACGCTGACGGTCACCGAGGGGCAGCACGAGCGCATCGGCCCGTTCGACCTCGAGTTCATCGCGGTGAACCACTCGATCCCCGACGCGCTCGCCGTGGCGATCCGCACGCCCGCGGGCCTCGTGCTCGCGACCGGCGACTTCAAGATGGACCAGCTGCCGCTTGACGGACGGCTCACCGACCTGCGCGCGTTCGCGCGCCTGGGCGAAGAGGGCGTCGACCTGTTCCTCGTCGACTCCACGAACGCCGACGTTCCCGGCTTCACGCCGCTCGAGCGCAGCATCGGTCCTGTGCTCGACCAGGTGATCGGCAAAGCGCCGCGACGCGTGATCGTGGCGAGCTTCTCGAGCCACGTGCACCGCGTGCAGCAGGTGCTGGATGCCGCCGCCGCACACGGCCGGCGCGTGGCGCTGCTCGGTCGCAGCATGGTGCGCAACATGGGCATCGCGGAAGACCTCGGCTACCTCCACGTGCCCGAGGGCGTCTTCATCGACTACAAGAAGGCGCGCGACCTGCCCGACGACAAGATCGTCTACATGTCCACGGGGTCGCAGGGCGAGCCGATGGCCGTCCTCAGCCGCATGGCCAACAACGACCACGAGATCGAGCCCGGAGCAGGTGACACCGTCATCCTGGCCTCGAGCCTCATCCCCGGCAACGAGACGGCGATCTACCGCGTGATCGACGGGCTCACCAAGCTCGGCGCGAACGTCGTGCACAAGGGCAACGCCAAGGTGCACGTGTCGGGCCACGCGGCAGCGGGCGAGCTGCTCTACTGCTACAACATCCTGAAGCCCAAGAACGTGCTGCCCGTGCACGGCGAGTACCGGCACCTCGAGGCCAACGCGAGGCTCGCGCAGGACTCCGGCGTCCCGACCGAGCGCACGATCATCGGCGAGAACGGCACCGTGATCGACCTGAAGGACGGCGTCGCGAACGTGGTCGGCCAGCTCGACATCGGCTTCGTCTACGTCGACGGATCGACGGTCGGCGAGATCACCGAGGCCGACCTCAAGGACCGCCGGATCCTCGGCGAAGAGGGCTTCATCTCGGTGATCGTGGTGGTGGATGCCGCCACCGGGCGCATCATCACCGGACCCGAGATCCACGCCCGAGGCTTCGCCGAAGACGACACGGTCTTCGACAGCGTCAAGCCCAAGATCGCCGCAGCGCTCGCCGAGGCGGCGCAGTCGGGCGTCCGCGACACGCACGCGCTCTCGCAGGTCGTGCGCCGGGTGATCGGCCGCTGGGTGAACCAGCAGCTGCGCCGACGCCCGATGATCGTGCCGCTGGTCATCGAGGCGTAGGCCAGCGCCGCGCCGGGCCCTAAAATCGGGCGATGGCAACCTTCAGCGTCCGCCCGGCCGGCCAAGCCGACGGCGCGTTCCTCGGCGACATGGTCGTCGAGGCCGCCAACTGGCGGCCGGGTGCCGCGCGGCCCAAGCATCAGGTGATGACCGCGCCAGAGCACAGCCGGTACGTGTCGGGCTGGAAGCGCCCGAGCGATGCGGGATTCGTCGCGGTCGATGCGTCCGGCGAGCCGATCGGCGCCGCGTGGTATCGCCTGCTTCCGCGCAGCGATCCGGGCCTCGGCTACGTCGGTACGGGGGTTCCCGAGCTCATCATCGGCGTGCGCCCGATCTGGCGTGCGCACGGCGTGGGCCGCGCGCTCCTGCAGGCCCTCGCGCAGCAGGCGCGCGCGGACGGCTATGCGCGCCTGAGCCTCAGCGTCGAGCGCGGCAACTTCGCGGTCACGCTGTACCGCAGCGAGGGATTCGCCGTGACCCAGAGCGGAATCGGCCGCGACACGATGGTCAAGCGCCTCCGCTGACCCGGCATCGCGCCCGATCAGGACGGGTGAGGACGGATGCCGGCCGCCGCGTCGCTGCGGGCTTTTCGCGCCCCGCCGCCGTAGCGTGGGGGCATGGCCAGGAGCACAAGCCCGACCAGCAATGGTCGCGCGCCCGCGAACGCGTCCTCGTCGCGCGCTTCATCCGGGGCCCGAAAGCCCGCCCCGGCTCCGAAGCGATACGTCGGCGAGACCGAAAAGCCCCCGATCATCGTGCGCGCGTGGATGGGTCTTGCCCACGGCACCGGCGGTCTCTTCCGCGCCTTCGGCCCGGAGACCCTGGAGAAGGATCAGCGCAGGGACGGCCTGCCGTTCCTGATCGTGCTGCTCGCGATCGCGGGCGCGGTCATCGAGTGGTTCTTCATCGGCAACGAGATCGCCGCAGACCATCAGCGCCTACACCGCGGGCGGGCTCGTCGGCCGGGTCGCATTCGTCCTGCCCGTCCTGCTGCTCCTGCTCGCGGGATGGCTCTTCCGTCACCCGGCATCCGTGCACGACAACGGGCGCATCGGCATCGGCTTCACGCTCTTCGTCCTGTCGATCGCGGGCTTCTGCCACATCGGCGGAGGGCGCCCGCAGCCGCGGCAGGGTCTGCCGGCGCTGAGCGAGGCCGGCGGAGTCTTCGGCTGGATGCTCGGCGAGCCCCTGGCGCTCCTGATCACCGACATCGGCGCGGGCGTCGTGCTCGGTGTGTTCACCGCGCTCAGCATCCTGATCCTCACCAAGACCCCGCCGAACCGCATCGGACGACGGCTGGGCGACCTGTACACGTGGATGTTCGACGCCGAGCGCCCGCAGCCTGCAGAAGCCGCCGACGGCGACGAGACCGCCGACCAGGATCCCTCGCTGCCCTGGTGGCGGCGCAACAAGACCGGTCGTGAGAAGGATCCGGATGACGGCATCGGATCGCAGGACCTCACGCGAGCTGCTGGCTCCGGGCGCCGTCCAGGGCGGGTTCGAGCAGGCGGCGGTCACCATTCCGCCCCCGCCTCCCTCCGAGGCGCTCACCGAGGTCATCGACCCCGCGGTCCTGGCCGGCGGAGCGCGCGCGGCGAAGAAGGCCGAGACCGGCATCCGCGACGACGAAACGGCGACTCCGCTCGATGACGGCGTCCTGCCCGGTCTGTCCGGACTCGGCGCGGCCGGTCCCCGCCACGCCCCCGTCCCGCCGTACCGACTCCCTTCGGTCGATTCGCTCGCCGCCGGAACACCACACAAGGCGCGGTCGGCCGCCAACGACGCCGTGGTCGCTTCCATCACGAGCGTGCTGCAGCAGTTCCAGGTCGACGCACGGGTCACCGGCTTCTCGCGCGGACCGACGGTCACCCAGTACGAGATCGAGGTCGGCCACGGGGTCAAGGTCGAGCGGATCACCGCGCTGCAGAACAACATCGCCTACGCGGTCGCCTCGAATGAGGTGCGCATCCTCGCTCCGATCCCCGGCAAGAGCGCGATCGGCGTCGAGATCCCCAACGTGGATCGCGAGATCGTCACTCTGGGCGACGTGCTGCGATCGCCGGCCGCCCAGCAGGCGACCCACCCGATGACCATCGGCGTCGGCAAGGACGTCGGCGGCGGGTATGTGCTGGCGAACCTCGCGAAGATGCCGCACCTGCTGGTGGCCGGCTCCACCGGGTCGGGAAAGTCGAGCTTCGTCAACTCGATGATCACGAGCCTGCTGATGCAGGCCAAGCCCTCCGACGTGCGCATGGTGCTGATCGACCCCAAGCGCGTCGAGCTGACCTCGTACGCCGGCGTTCCGCACCTGATCACGCCCATCATCACGAATCCCAAGAAGGCGGCCGAAGCGCTGCAGTGGGTCGTGAAGGAGATGGACATGCGGTACGACGACCTCGCGTCGTTCGGCTACCGCCACATCGACGACTTCAACCGCGCCGTCGTCGCCGGCGAGGTCGTGCTGCCGCCCGGGCAGCGAGCGCGTCCTCAAGCCGTACCCGTACCTCCTCGTGGTGGTCGACGAGCTCGCCGACCTCATGATGGTCGCGCCTCGCGACGTCGAGGACTCGATCGTCCGCATCACGCAGCTGGCCCGTGCCTCCGGCATCCACCTCGTCCTGGCCACGCAGCGTCCGTCCGTCGACGTCGTGACCGGCCTGATCAAGGCGAACGTGCCGTCGCGCCTGGCGTTCGCGGTGACCAGCGTCACCGACTCCCGCGTCATCCTCGACCAGCCCGGCGCCGATCGGCTGATCGGCCAGGGCGATGCGCTCTTCCTGCCGATGGGCGCCTCCAAGGCCATCCGCGTGCAGGGCGCGTGGGTGAGCGAGGACGAGATCGAGAAGGTCGTCAAGCACGTCACCGCCCAGGCCCGCCCGGAGTACCGCGAGGTCGCCGTCGTCGCCGAGAAGAAGGAGATCGACGCCGACATCGGCGACGACCTCGAGCTGCTGCTCGCGGCGACCGAGCTGATCGTCTCGACGCAGTTCGGGTCGACCTCGATGCTGCAGCGCAAGCTCCGCGTCGGGTTCGCCAAGGCCGGCCGACTGATGGACCTGCTCGAGTCCCGCGAGATCGTCGGGCCCTCCGAGGGATCCAAGGCGCGCGACGTGCTGGTCAGCGTCGAGCAGCTGCCCGATGTGCTCGCGCGGCTGCGCGGCGACGACGCACCAGCTGCCGCCTCCAGCGACCCGGTCGACGCGCAGTTCGACGGCTACCCGGTGGTCGACGGCGGACGGCGACGAAGACGCCTGGGGACTGACGGGCCGCGACTGATGGCCGTTCCGCGCCAGCTTCCCAACACGATCACGATCGTGCGCATCCTCTGGCGCCGGTCTTCCTGTGGATGCTGCTGGTCGACGGCGGCGCCGACGGGCCGCTGCGCTGGTGGGCGGCGGTGCTGTTCATCGTCGCGATCGCGACCGACGGCATCGACGGCTGGATCGCGCCGCGCTACGAGATCGTCACCGATCTCGGCAAGCTCCTGGACCCGATCGCCGACAAGGTGCTCACCGGCTTCGCGTTCATCGGGCTGTCGATCCTCGGCGAGCTGCCGTGGTGGATCACGATCGTCGTGCTGATCCGCGAGGTCGGGCATCACCGTCCACCGGCTCGTGGTCGCGAGCGACCACGTGGTGGCCGCCGCATGGATGGGCAAGCTCAAGACGCTCGCCCAGGCGGTCGCGCTCTCGCTGGCCCTGCTGCCGCTGTGGACCGTGGTGGGCGACTGGATCTTCTGGGTCAACGGCGTCACGATGACGATCGCGGTGCTGCTCACGGTCGCGAGCGGCATCGATTACGTCATCACCGAGGTGCGAGGGGCGCGCCGCGGGCGGAGCACCGCGTGACGGATGCCGAGGCCCAGGCGACTGTTCCGACGGTCGGGTCGTCGGCTGAGGCGCTCGTCAGTCGGCTGATCGCGCGCGGGTGGACCGTCGCGGTCGCCGAATCGCTCACCGGGGGACTGGTGGTCTCAGCGCTCGTCTCGGTTCCGGGCGCGTCCGCCACCGTGCGCGGCGGCGTCGTCGCGTACGCGACCGCGCTCAAGCACATCTCTGCTCGGGGTGGATGCCGGCTCTCCTCGCTGCGGAGGGTGCCGTGCACCCGGACGTGGCGCGGCAGATGGCCGATGGGGTGCGCGAGACCGCGACGATCGACGGGTCGGTCGGCGGATGTGGGCATCGCCACGACCGGCGTCGCCGGTCCGACACCTCAGGACGGACGAGCCGGTCGGCACCGTCCACATCGCGGTGTCCACGCCCGCCGGCACCCGCGTGAGAACGCTGGCGCTCGCCGGCTCCCGGGCGCAGATCCGCGCCGAGGCGACCGCCGCAGCCCTCGCCCTCGCGCTCGAGTGCGTGCCGCCGATCAGGTCGTGAGCGGCGGGAACAGACCGTGTTTCGTGTCGGTTACATTCGGCGATTCCCACCCATTCCCCAGCCCGCGGGATTAGATTGACCTCATCCGGTGTTGTACTGTTATCCACCCGGATACGGCGGAATCAGAAGTGAGGAGGGGGCCCATCATGATCCTGGTACGACAAGAAATCGGCGAAGTCCTTCGTGACTTCCGGCAGCAGAAGGGCCGCACCCTCCGTCAGGTTGCGAGCCGCGCGAGCGTTGCCCTCGGCTACCTGAGCGAGGTCGAGCGCGGACAGAAGGAAGCGTCGAGCGAGATCCTCGCGTCGGTGGCGGAAGCCCTCGACGTGCCCATCTCGATCATCATGCGCGAGGTCGGCGACCGCATCTCCGTGCTCGAGGGCATCCAGACCTTCCCCGACGTCGTGCCCGACGATCTGGTCGCTTCGGTCGACGCCGAGCTCTCGCTGCGCTGACCCGCGCCCTGATGCGTCGCAGCGAGTTCGATCGCGCCGTCGCGGACGAGTTCGGTCCGCAGGGCGGCTCCCTGATCACGGATCTCTTGCTCTCGGCGCTCGGCGACCGCACGGCGGCGCAGGCGCTGGACGCCGGCGTCCCGCCGCGTGAGGTCTGGCTCGCCCTGTGCGCCGAGACCGATGTTCCGCCCGAGCGTCGCTACGGCGTCGGACGCCTCGAGCCGCGTCGTCGCTGAGGCCCGCGACGCCGGAACGACGCGGCGTGTCGCATCGAACGTGTGTTCGATCGCGCGTAGGCTCCTGCACAGTGGAGTCGAGGACGTGTCTGTTCACAGGACGGGTGAGGAGCGAAGACGAATGTCGGAGCCCATCCCTAGCGTGAACAACGTCGAACGACACCACACGCCTTGTCGCAGCATCCCTTCCGAGCCCTCGGGGTGGAGCGCGACAGCCTACAGGCGACGGAACGCGAGCATAAGGAGCACGCCATGCCCTCACCCGAAAACCGCGAGAAGGCCCTCGAATCGGCCCTCGCCCAGATCGACCGGCAGTTCGGAAAGGGCTCGGTCATGCGGCTGGGCAGCGACGAGCGCGCACCGGTCGAAGTGATCCCGACCGGCTCGATCGCGCTCGACGTCGCGCTCGGCGTCGGCGGACTCCCGCGCGGTCGCATCGTCGAGATCTACGGCCCGGAGTCGTCCGGAAAGACGACGCTCACGCTCCACGCGATCGCGAACGTCCAGAAGCAGGGCGGCATCGCGGCGTTCATCGACGCCGAGCACGCGCTCGACCCCGAGTACGCGCAGAAGCTCGGCGTCGACATCGACCAGCTGCTCGTCTCGCAGCCCGACACGGGCGAGCAGGCGCTCGAGATCGCCGACATGCTCATCCGCTCCGGATCGATCGACCTCGTCGTCATCGACTCGGTCGCCGCGCTCGTGCCGAAGGCCGAGATCGAGGGCGAGATGGGTGACTCGCACGTCGGTCTGCAGGCGCGACTCATGTCGCAGGCGCTCCGCAAGCTCACCGGTGGTCTCAACACGACCAACACCACGATGATCTTCATCAACCAGCTGCGCGAGAAGATCGGCGTCTTCTTCGGAAGCCCCGAGACCACCGCCGGCGGCAAGGCGCTCAAGTTCTACGCGTCGGTGCGCCTCGACATCCGCCGGATCGAGACGCTGAAGGACGGCACCGACGCGGTCGGAAACCGCACCCGCGTCAAGGTCGTCAAGAACAAGATGGCGCCGCCCTTCAAGCAGGCCGAGTTCGACATCCTGTACGGCACGGGCATCTCTCGCGAGGGCAGCCTGATCGACTTCGGCGTCGAGCACGAGATCGTCAAGAAGTCCGGCTCCTGGTACACGTACGACGGCGAGCAGCTCGGGCAGGGCAAGGAGAACGCGCGCACCCTCCTGCATCAAGAACCCCGACATCGCCGCCGAGATCGAATCGAAGATCAAGGCGAAGCTCGGCATCGGCCAGTTGAAGGTCGTCGAGGCGGGCGTGCCGCTGAGCGACGCCGACGAGCTCGCGAAGCGTCGCCCGGCCTGATGACCGCTCTCGAAGGTGACGGGGGCGAGTCCGCAGCGGCTCGCTCCCGTCACCTACCTGCCCGGGGCGGCTCCCGTCGAGGAGCCGGTCCGGTGGGCGATCCCGCTCGAGCTCGACCGCCGGTGACACGTCGACGATCGCCGACGCACCGACGACGAAGCCGACGACGATGCTCCGAGGAATCCTCCTCGACCGACGCCGAGGAGTTGCTCGACGCGTCGGCTGCGCCGCAGCGCGCTGTCCGAGCGCGAGGCGCGCACATTCCTCGCGCAGCGCGGAATCGACGCGGCCGTCGTCGAGGCCACGGTCGAGCGCTTCACGAGCCGAGGCTGGATCGATGACGCGGTTCTCGCCGAGCAGCTGCTGTACGCCGGTACGAGCCGCAAGGGTCAAGGTCGTCGCGCGATCGCGCAGACGCTCAGTGCGCGCGGCATCGCGCGCGATGTCGCCGATGCCGCGCTCGCGACACTGCCCGATGACGACGACGACCGCGCGCTGGAGTACGCCCGCACGAAGGCGCACGGTCTGCGCAGCTACGACCTCGAAACCGCGATGCGCCGTCTGATGGGTCAGCTGGCACGTCGCGGCTACTCCGGATCGGTCGCCTCGAGCGCGGCGCGCACCGCCCTGACCGAGCAGCGCGGCACCGGCGGGGGAGTGCAGTTCCGCTGAGTCGCTCGACGGGGCGACCGGCCGGGCAGCGCACGTAGAATGGCACTCATCATGACCTCTCCGTCCTCAACGCCGACGACGATCGCGCCATCGCCCGCGGCCGTGTCGTCCGACGGCCGCGTGCGCACCTACGAAGTGCGCACGTTCGGCTGCCAGATGAACGTGCACGACTCCGAACGGCTCTCCGGCTCGCTCGAGAGCGCCGGCTACATGCGCAGCCGAGCTCGGCGAAGAGGCCGATGTCGTGATCATCAACACGTGCGCCGTCCGCGACAACGCGGCCGGAAAGCTCTACGGCACGCTCGGCCACCTCGCTTCGGTGAAGCGCCGCAAGGACGGCATGCAGATCGCGGTGGGCGGGTGCATGGCCCAGATGGACAAGCAGGCCGTGCTCGACAAGGCACCGTGGGTGGACGTCGTCTTCGGCACCCACAACATGGGCTCGCTGCCGAGTCTGCTCGAGCGGGCCCGCCACAACGGCGAGGCCGAGCTCGAGATCCTCGAGTCGCTCGAGATCTTCCCCTCCACCCTTCCGACCAAGCGCGACAGCGTGTACAGCGGCTGGGTGTCGATCTCGGTCGGCTGCAACAACACCTGCACGTTCTGCATCGTGCCGAGCCTGCGCGGCAAGGAGAAGGACCGCCGGCCCGGCGACATCCTGAACGAGATCCGCCTGCTCGTCGACGACGGAGCGATCGAGGTCACGCTGCTCGGCCAGAACGTGAACTCCTACGGCGTCGAGTTCGGCGATCGCCACGCGTTCGGCAAGCTGCTGCGCGCGGCCGGTGAGATCGAAGGGCTCGAGCGCATCCGCTTCACGAGCCCGCACCCGGCCGCCTTCACCGACGACGTGATCGACGCGATGGCCGAGACGCCCGCGGTCATGCCGCAGCTGCACATGCCGCTCCAGTCGGGCAGCGATCGGGTCCTCAAGGCCATGCGCCGTTCGTACCGCAGCGAGAAGTTCCTCGGCATCCTCGACCGCGTCCGCGACCGCATCCCGAACGCGTCGATCACCACCGACATCATCGTCGGCTTCCCGGGCGAGACCGACGAGGACTTCGAAGAGACGATGCGCGTCGTCGAGCAGGCCCGGTTCTCGAGCGCCTTCACGTTCCAGTACTCGATCCGCGAGGGCACCCCCGCCGCGACGATGGCCGACCAGGTGCCGAAGGCCGTCGTCCAGGAGCGCTACAACCGCCTGATCGCGCTGCAGGAGCGGATCTCCCTGGAGGAGAATCACGCACAGCTCGGTCGTCGTGTCGAGGTGCTCGTCTCGATGGGCGAGGGCAAGAAGGACGCCGAGACCCACCGGTTGACCGGCCGGGCCGAAGACAATCGCCTCGTGCACTTCGAGGTCGCACCGGGCAGTGACACTCCCCGGCCCGGCGACATCGTGTCGGTGACGATCACGCACGCGGCACCCTTCCACCTGCTCGCCGATTCCGACGGTGCGCCGCTGCGCATCCGTCGGACGCGCGCCGGCGACGCCTGGGATCGCACGCAGGCGGAGTCGTGCGCGGTCCCCGCCCCGGCTGGTGCTGCCGGCGGCGCCCGCGCAGTCTCGCTCGGCCTTCCGACGCTGCGCATCGGGGTGTGACCCCGCACGCTCAGGGTCCGGGTCGGAAGACCCGGCCTCGGACGCCGAACCGCGCCTTTTCGCGGTCGTCGGGGCGACCGGCACCGGCAAGACCGAGCAGTCGCTCCTGACTCGCTGAGGCTCTGGTCGCGCGCGGTCGCCCCGCCGAGATCGTGAACGCCGATGCGATGCAGCTGTATCGCGGCATGGACATCGGCACGGCGAAGCTTCCGGCTGCCGAGCGGCGCGGCATCCCGCATCACCTGCTCGACGTGCTCGAGGTCACCGACGACGCCGCGGTGGCGTGGTACCAGACCGCCGCCCGCACCGCGATCGACGCAGATCCTCGATCGTGGATCGCACGCGATCCTGGTCGGCGGATCGGGTCTGTACGTGTCGAGCGTGCTGTTCGATTTCCGCTTTCCGCCGCGCGATGCGGCGCTGCGCGCCGAGCTCGAAGCCGATCTCGAACGCGACGGACCGGGCGTGCTCTACGAGCGCCTGCGCCTCGCGCACGCGCCGACCGCCGAGCGGATCGACCCGCGCAACGGGCGGCGCATCGTGCGCGCGCTCGAGGTGCTCGCGCAGGGGGAGGCGACGCACGGAGCGGCACTGCCGGACGAGCCGGTGCGGTGGCGTGCGTCGACGATCATCGGTCTGACCAGTCCGCGCGAGGAACTGGTCGCCCGCCTCGACGGTCGCGTCGAACGGATGTGGGCGCAGGGGCTGCTCGACGAGGTCGAGGCGCTCAGAGCACGGGGATTGGAACGCGGCGTCACCGCGCGACGCGCGATCGGCTACGCGCAGGCGCTCGGCCAGCTGAACGGCACTGCCACGCAGGCCGAGGCGATCGCGGAGACACAGGCACTCACCCGGCGCTACGCCCGACGGCAGGTGTCGTGGTTCACGCGCTACCCCGACGTGGCCTGGTCTCATTCGGATGGGTCACAATCGGGCGAAGATGTCGTGCTCGCGGCGGATACTGGGCTCATGACCACGATCCGCGCGTTCACCCTCCGAGACACCGAGTCCGTCATCGCCCTCTGGCAAGCCACCGGGGTCACCCGATCGTGGAACAATCCGCACCTCGACATCCAGCGCAAGCTCACCGTGCAGCCCGAGCTGTTCTTCGTGGCGGTGGACGGGCACGACATCGTCGGGACGGTGATGGCCGGCTACGACGGTCACCGCGGGTGGCTGTACTACCTCGCGTCCGACCCGATGCGACGCGGACAGGGGATCGGCCGTGCCCTCGTCACGGCGGCCGAAGACGCCCTGCTCGAAATGGGCTGCCCGAAGGTGCAGCTCATGGTGCGACCCGACAACGACGGAGTGCTCGGCTTCTACGACACGCTCGGCTACGAGCGGTTCGACACGTCGACGACGGGCAAGCGACTCATCGCCGACTGAGCCGTCATCGCTGCGCTGACGCTCGCCTAAGCTGGCCACATGCCGCAGACCGTCGCCTTCACGAAAGGTCACGGCACCGGCAACGACTTCGTCGTGATCCCCGATCCCGACGGTGGGCTCGAGCTCACGGACGACCAGGTGGCGGTCCTGTGCGATCGTCGATTCGGCATCGGAGCGGACGGCATCCTCCGGGTCGTGCGGTCCACCGCGATCGACGAGGGTGCGGATGCGGCGTCCGCGGGTGCCGAGTGGTTCATGGACTACCGGAATGCGGACGGTTCGAAGGCCGAGATGTGCGGCAACGGCATCCGCGTCTTCGCGCGCTACCTCGCCGACGCCGGCTGGGCCGTGCTGGGCGAGAGCCCTGTGCTGATCGGCACTCGCGCCGGCGTGAAGTCCGTGACCCGCAGCGACCTCGGGTTCGAGGCGGACCTGGGCACCTGGCGGGTCGAACCCGACGATGTCCTCGTGCGCGCCCGCGGCCTCGGAGTGCCCCGGCCCGGGCTCGGCATAGACGTCGGCAATCCGCACATCGTCGTCGCGCTCTCCAACAACGAGGAGCTCGATGCGCTCGAGCTGACCTCCCGCCCACAGCTGCATCCCGAGCCGCCCCGTGGCGCGAACATCGAGTTCGTGGTCCCGAGTGACCCTTTGGTGCGGGAGGGCGTGGGCAGCATCCGCATGCGTGTGTTCGAGCGCGGTGTGGGCGAGACCCTCAGCTGCGGGACCGGGGTAGCGGCTGCGGCACTCGCCGTGCGGCACTGGGCAGGCCAAGCAGCGCCTGACCGATGGGCGGTCGAGGTGCCCGGCGGTACGCTCGGCGTGCGGATGCTGCGGGTACGCGGTGACCTGCACGTGCTGCTGTCCGGTCCCGCGACACTCGTCTACTCCGGTGAGGTCGCGCTGACCTGACGCGGGTGCAGCACCGCGCGCTGTGACCGATCAGGGCAGGGCGATCTCGCTCGTCGGAGTCGAACCGTGGCGGCGCACCTTCAGAACGCGGAAGCCCCGCCCGGTCGCTGCGCGGTGCACGCTGTACCCCGGCGTGAAGGATGCCGCCAGCCAGCGCTGAAGCGAATCCGAGCCGAGGTTGCGCTGCACGACGAGCCAGGCGTCCGAGCGCTCGTCCAGCCGTGGGATCCAGCGCTCGAGCAGACCGTGCAGCTCGTGCTTGCCGACCCGGATCGGGGGGTTCGAGCGGATCGTGCGGAACGTGACGTCATCGGGAACATCATCGGGGTGAACGGCGTTGACATTGGAGAGCGCGAGCGTTTCGGCGTTGCGCCGCACCAGATCGAGCGCCCGCTCGTTCACATCGACGGCCCACACCGTCGCATGCGGGGCTTCGGTCGCGAGTGACAGTGCGATCGGTCCCCACCCGCTGCCCAGATCGAGCAGGTGCCCACCCGGCGGTGGCGGAGGCGTGTTGGCCAGAAGGACAGCGGTTCCGGCGTCGATGTGATCCGGGCTGAAGACGCCCCCCGCGGTCGTCACCTCGACCTCGGAACCGGCCAGAGTCACCCGAATGCGGCGAAGATTCTCAGCGCTCGCCGGCGACGCGCTGAAGTAATGGTCCCCCGACATGCTTGCGAGCGTAGCGGAGGAGCTCCCTTGCTGGGGAGTTAGAGTTTACGGGCATCACGGAAGGAACCCATGACGGATACGACAATCCCGGCGAGCACCGAACAGACAGAGGTCGACGCAGTGGTCGATCCGGTCGCTCGCGTACTCGAACGCGCGGAGGCGCATTCGGGCGTGCGCGTCTTCGGCGCGGCCCAGGCGCTGCAGGACCAGTCCACCGCATCCCGCTCCGACACGGACGGCCAGCAGTGGGACCGCGAGGAGCGCGCCGCGCTGCGCCGCGTTCCCGGCCTGTCGACCGAGCTCGAGGACGTCACCGAGGTCGAGTATCGGCAGCTGCGACTCGAGAACGTGATCCTCGTCGGCGTGCACCCGCAGGGCGAGCAGGAGGATGCCGAGAACTCGCTGCGCGAGCTCGCCGCCCTCGCTGAGACCGCCGGCGCCGTCGTCCTGGACGGCGTGATGCAGCGGCGGCCGCATCCCGACCCCGCCACCTACCTCGGTCGCGGCAAGGCCCAAGAGCTGCGCGACCTCGTCGCCGCGCTCGGGGCGGACACGGTGATCGCCGATACCGAACTCGCACCCAGCCAGCGGCGCGCGCTCGAAGACGTCGTGAAGGTGAAGGTCATCGACCGCACCACGGTGATCCTCGACATCTTCAGTCAGCACGCCAAGAGCCGCGAGGGCAAGGCGCAGGTCGAGCTCGCGCAGCTCGAGTACCTGCTCCCGCGCCTGCGCGGCTGGGGTGACTCGATGAGCCGGCAAGCCGGTGGCCAGGTGGGCGCCGGAGGGGCGGGTATGGGCTCGCGTGGCCCGGGTGAGACGAAGATCGAGCTCGACCGCCGCCGCATCCGCACGAAGATGGCGCTGCTGCGTCGGCAGATCCGCGACTTCGCGCCTGCGCGCGAAGCGAAGCGCGCCGAGCGCAAGCGCAACACGATTCCGTCCGTGGCGATCGCCGGCTACACGAACGCCGGAAAGTCGAGTCTCCTCAACAGGCTCACCAGCGCCGGTGTGCTGGTGGAGAACGCCCTGTTCGCGACCCTGGACGCGACGGTGCGCCGTGCCGAGGCATCCGATGGTCGTGTGTACACGCTCACCGACACGGTCGGTTTCGTCCGCAATCTGCCGCATCAGCTGGTCGAGGCGTTCCGGTCGACCCTCGAGGAGGTCGGCGACTCCGATGTCATCGTCCATGTCGTGGATGCCGCGCACCCCGATCCGGCCGCGCAGCTGCAGACCGTGCGCGACGTGATCGGCGACGTCGGTGCCCGCGAGATCACCGAGATCGTCGTGTTCAACAAGGCGGATCTCGTCGACGACGACACGCGCATGGTGCTGCGCGGCCTCGAGCCGCGCGCGCTGTTCGCATCGTCGCGCAGCGGCGAGGGGATCGACGAGCTGCGTGCCGCGATCGAAGCGGCGCTGCCGCTGCCGGCGGTCGAGATCCGCGCGCTCGTGCCCTACGACCGCGGCGACCTCGTCTCGGCCGCGCACGAGTCGGGCATCATCGTCTCGCAGACCCACGAAGCGGGCGGCACCGCATTGCACGCGCACGTGTCGGAGCGCCTCGCCGCGGAGTTCGCGCCGTTCGCGGTCTGACCTCGCTCAGCTCAGGACGAGCGGCGCACCGCCCGGGGTGTCGAAGCCGAACACCGCGCCGAGGAAGGCCAGTTCGGTCTCGAGTGCGTTGATCACGTTCTCGGCGCGACGGAATCCATGGCCCTCACCCTCATAGACGACATACGCGTGGGGGATCCCGTGCGCGGCGAGCGCGTCGCGAATGGCCTCGGACTGCGCCGGTGGAACCACCGGGTCCTCGGCGCCCTGCAGGAGCAGCAGCGGAACACGGAACCGCTCCGGATGCGTCAGCGGCGACCGCTCGATGTACAGCTTCTCGGCGGCGGGCAGCGGGCCGATCAGTCCGTCGAGGTAGCGCGCCTCGAAATCGTGGGTCTCGGTGGCCAGGGCGCGCGCATCGCCGACGCCGTAGCGTGAGATGCCCGCGCTGAACGCGTCCGTCCCCACGAGGGCCGCCAGAACGGTCCAACCGCCCGCGGAGCCGCCGGCGATCGTCAACCGCGCGGCGTCGGCGGCTCCGGTGGCCGCAAGCCCCGACGCGGCGGTCGCGACATCCTGCACGTCGACGACCCCCCATCGGCCGCGCAGCCGTTCCCGATACGCACGTCCGTAGCCGCTGGAACCGCCGTAGTTGACATCCAGCACGCCGATGCCGCGGCTCGTGAAGTACGCGATGCGCCCCGACGCGGCACCCCCGCGGTGCGTGGTCGGACCGCCGTGCACGGAGACGAGATAGGGCGGCTGCTCGCCCTCGGGGGCCTGCACGTCCGGATTCGTCGGCGGATAGTCGAACGCGTGCACCGGACCCGTCGGGCCTTCGAACGTGACGGCACGCGGGCGCGGCATCCATTCGCTTCCCCACGGGGGCGGTCCGCCGTGGATGAGCTCGGCGGCCTCCGGGTGGTCGACGTCGATCACCCACAGCGCGCTCGGGGAGTCCGGGGACGCGCCGGAGACGAGCACGCGTGTGCCCTGCACGTCCTCGACGCACACCTCGGCGGTGACGGATGCCGCCAGCGGGGTCGCGGTGCCGTCGGTGCCGATCAGCACGAGCTCGTCGTCGCCGTTCGTGCGGACGGCGACCACGCGGCCGTCGTCGAGCCTGCCGAACCAACGCGTGCCGAGCACCCACAGGGGTCCGCCGGTGTCGGCATCCGCGGGAGCGAGGGGGTGCCGATCGAGGTCGGCGGAGAGATGCTCGCGCCACAGGTTCCAGCGTCCGGTGGAATCGTCGGCGTACAGCAGATCGTCATCGTCGATCCACACGGGCTGGAGCGGTGCGCTGGCGCCTCCGGCGACCGAGGTCCATTCGACGACGATGCCGCCTTCGAGCCGCCCCACGCGCAGCTCGGACCGGTCCCACGGCATATCGGGGTGGTTCCAGGCGATCCATGCGACGTGGCGGCCACTGGGCGAGAGCGCGGGCTGAGCGAGGAAGTCGCTGTCATCGACGAGCGATGTCACTCCGGAGCCGTCGAGGGCGATGCTCACGATCGACCGCGGTGGCACCTCCGACCCGTCGTGGGTCTCGCGGACAGCCAGCAGCACACCGTTCTGCCAGGTGAGCCCGCCGAACCGCACGTCGTGGTCGGGCGCGGTCAGCGCGCGCGGCTCGGCTCCGGGTTCGAGCGCCCAGACGCGCTGGTCGGTCTTCTCGACGAAGAGCAGCGTGCCCCCGTCCGTCGTGGTCCACGACCCTCCGCCGTACTCGTGCACCCGCGAGCGCGCGCTCCACGGCGCCGGCAGCACGTCGTCGATCGCGCCGTCCGCGCCGCGCCGGCGCACCGCCGTGCGGCCGCCTTCTTCGGCAACGCCCTCGCCCCACCACACGTCACCGCCGACGAACCGCGCACCGTCGATGCGCGGCGTCGCCGCGGTCACATCGGCGGCGGTGAGCGGGGACGGCCAGGAGCCGAATGCACGCGTCTCGCTCATGGATCAACCGTATTCCGAGACCGCGGATTGCGCCCGCGAGTGCCGGTGGCCGCGCTGCACAACCTCGCCGAGGCCACCCGCCGCGTGCGCGAGCGGTCGACCGTCAGCGCTGAGGGGTCTTCTTCGGGGCCGCGGCCGGCGCGACTGCCGTGTCCGCGGCACCGGCATCCACCGAACCGGCGTCCACGAGCACGCTCGTGTCGGTCGCGTCCGGGTCGACTTCCCCCGTTCCGCCCTCGACCATCACGGCGTTCGCATCGGTCAGCACGACCGTGTCGCCGTCCGCGATCTCGGGTGCGGCATCCGGTACGGGTACGTCATCGCGACGCTGCAGCAGCTCGAGGATCCAGCCGACCAGGAGGGCGACCACGATCACGAGGACGATGTCGCCGATCGACAGCGGGCGTATCGCGAACAGCCACAGCACGGCCAGCACGGCGATGCCGGTGCGGACCAGCACACGATGGCGCCCGAGCCACGCACCGAAGGCGCCCGTGTCGAGTCCGCGCTCGGCCAGCTGGGACCGGGCCGAGGTGTTCAGGTCATCGGTCGCGGTGCGCACGCCGCGCGCCGGACGCGAACCGCCCATCAGCCAGCCGATCACGGCGACCAGCAGGCCCAGCAGCATCAGCACGAGAGCGGTCTGCGTCATCGCGCCGACCAGCTGCTGGTAGATCACGCCCAGAGCGGTCGGGGACAGGTCGAGATCGCCGGCCACGATTCCCACGGCCGTCGCTCCGATCGACAGAGTGGCCGCGAGCGTGGCCGAGCCGACCGCGAGCCCGATGCCGGTGCCGAGGACGGCCGTGCTGCGGCGCCGGGCCAGCAGGATGCCGAGGCCGAACAGGGCGAGCGTGATGACCGGAAGCCAGAAGCCCATCGTGGCCGCGATCGCGTAGCCGGTGCGGATCGCGGTGAGGTTGTCGCCCTCGCCGATGATCACGACCTTGTCGATCGTCGGAATGAGCTGCGCGACGCCGATCCCCCGCTCGGTGAGGTTCGCTTTGACGCGGTCGACCACGGCGCCGAGCTGGATGCCGACACCTTCGTCGGTCTTGACGACCAGACCGCCGCCGTCAGAAGTCGCGGCTGTCGTCAGCGCGCGATGAGCAGCCCGAGTGGCTGTGGTCCACACGTCGGCGAACGCATCGGACTCCACGACGCGGGTCACGGTCTGGGTGACGAGGTTTTCGAGTCCGTCGGCGGCAGGCGCCTGCAGCAGGCCCAGCGCCTGCACCGCGCGCGGCGGAAGCCCGAGATCGGCGATGCCGTCGAAGACGCTGCCGGTGAGCTGACTGAAGTCCACCTGTGCGGTGATCCCCGCCATGGTCTCGTCGATGATCAGCGCCTGCACAGCGGGATCGTCCACGAGGGGTGCGAGCGTGTTGACGAACGCGTCCTCTTCGACCAGCTGCACCCGCGCCCATGCCCCGACGATCGAGACGGGCACCAGGATCGCGGCGACGACGATGCAGATCGCCGACAAGACGGTGCGCCAACGGCCGCTCTTTCGGGCAGGTGGTGCGACAGCGTCATCGGTCACCGTCTCGCGCGCTCGAAGCTGCTCGTTCTCGGCGCGCAGCGCCACGAGCTGGGCGTGCAGATCGTCGTCGGCAATGGCAGACATGAGGCCTCCTCGATGCGGATGACCTCATCATGGCGCAGGTGCCCTGCCCGCATCCCACCCGGATCGGGTGATTCTCGCGCGGTGCGCGAGGTGCGCCGCCCCGCCGATCGGGGTCAGACGGCGCGCAGGACCGCCACGATCTTGCCGAGCACGACGGCCTCGTCGCCCAGAATCGGCTCGAACGCCGAGTTGCGGGGGAGGAGCCACGTGTGTCCGTCGCGCTGGCGGAACGTCTTGACGGTCGCCTCTTCGTCGAGCATCGCGGCGACGATGTCGCCGTTCTCCGCGGTCTGCTGCTGACGGACGACGACCCAGTCGCCGTCGCAGATCGCCGCGTCGATCATCGACTCGCCCGAGACCTTCAGCATGAACAGGTCGCCCTTTCCCACGAGCTGCCGCGGAAGCGGGAAGATCTCCTCGACCTGCTGCTCGGCGGTGATCGGCACGCCG
Source organism: uncultured Actinomycetota bacterium (assembly GCA_963772395.1). Lineage (GTDB taxonomy): Bacteria > Actinomycetota > Actinomycetes > Actinomycetales > Microbacteriaceae > Microbacterium. The sequence continues at coordinate 457,043 of CAVYWV010000002.1, forward strand.
GCGGCGATCCGTCCGACCAGGGGGACCATCGCGGCGTCGCCCACGCTCGGAGCCGAGTCGGCGGGGTTCTCGGTCGACATGCCGGGCAGGTCGATGAGCACCTCCATCGCGCGCGTCTTGCCGGCGTCCCGGCGGAGGTAGCCGCTGAGCTCGAGCTGGTTCAGCTGGTGCGTGACGCTCGAGAGCGACTTGAGGTCGACGGCGTCGCCGATCTCGCGCATGCTCGGCGGATACCCGTGCCGCGCGATCGATCGCTGAATGACCTCGAGGATCGCGAGCTGCTTGTCGCTCAGGCTCTTGCGCCGACGCGTCTGCGGCTTCTCGCGTCCGTTCGCATCGCTCATGATTCCCGCTCCTGTCTCGCCCGATCGGGGCATCGGTCTTCGAATGTCGGAGGCCCGTGGTGGGGTGATCCCATCGAAACCGTATCCGGTTCCGGTCCGTCGGCCCCGCAGCACGTCCGCGTGTCGCGTTCGAAAGATGAGACCCGAACGCCGGCAGTTGACATCCTAAAACATCGAAGATAGCTTCGGAAGAGAGATTCGCATCCCCGGCTCCCGGCCGAGTCGCGGATGCGAACCTCTTCCCTTTCACCAGGAGGACGACATGACAGCGATCAGCATCCCGGCACCCCGTGCGACGCGACTGCGGCTCACGGTGCGCGGTCGCCGCATTCTCGCCACCATCGCTGCGCTTCCCGCGGTGATCGCCCTGAGCCTCGCCGTGATCAGCGGAGGCAGCGCGCTCGCGTCCCGCGACGTCGGAGCCTCGACCGGCTCATTCGCCACGCTCACCGTCGCCGCCGGCGACTCGCTGTGGTCCATCGCCGAGCAGGTCGCCCCCGGTGCAGATCCGCGCGACGTCGTCGATGCCATCGTCCGTCTCAACGCGCTCGACGGTGTGACCGTCTCGGCCGGCCAGCAGCTCTCCATCCCGAGCCAGTACGCCGCAGCCCCCTGAGCGCCCGCCGGCGATCCGACGTTCGCCGACAGCTCGACGTCCGCGCCTCACGGAAGGGACCGCATCTCAGGCGGCCTCTACCATGGGAGAGGTGAGCATCAGCCTCGACGACCTGCCCCTGCGCGACCACCTCCGTGGCATGACGCCGTACGGCGCACCGCAGGCGGCCCTGCCGGTCGCCCTCAACGTCAACGAGAACACGCATCCCGTTCCGCAGGAGGTCGCCGACGACATCCTGGATGCCGTCGCGCTGGCGCTGCGTGATGTGAACCGGTATCCGGACCGCGAGTTCACCGAACTGCGCGAAGGCTTCGCCGACTACCTCGGCTACGGCCTCACGCGCGAGCAGATCTGGGCCGCGAACGGATCGAACGAGGTGCTGCAGCATGTCCTGCAGGCGTTCGGGGGGCCGGGTCGCACCGCATTCGGCTTCGCTCCGACGTACTCGATGTATCCGCTGCTGACGCAGGCCACCGGTGCCAGCTGGATCGCGGGAACCCGCGCCGCCGACTTCTCGGTCGACGCCGAGAGCGCCGCGGCGCAGGTCGCCGATGCCGAACCCGATGTCGTGTTCCTGTGCGCGCCGAACAACCCCACCGGCACCCCGATGACGCTCGACGTCATCGAGGCGGTCTACGACGCGACCCCCGGGATCGTCGTCGTCGACGAGGCGTACCAGGAGTTCGCGCCGCGCGACGTCGGCTCCGCGCTCGCGCTGCTGCCGGGGCGCGAGCGTCTGGTGGTCTCGCGCACCATGAGCAAGGCGTTCGCCTTCGCCGGCGCGCGCGTCGGCTATCTCGCCGCGGATGCCGCCCTGGTCGACGCGCTGCGTCTGGTGCGCCTGCCGTACCACCTGAGTTCGCTGACCCAGGCGGCCGCCTCGGCGGCGCTCCGCCACGCCCCGACGATGCTCGGGATGGTCGACGAGATCGTCGCGCAGCGCGACCGCATGTCGGCCACACTCGAGGCGCATCGGCTACGAGCCGTACGAGTCCTGGACCAACTTCGTGCTGTTCGGCGGGGTCCACGACGCCGCCGCGACATGGCGGGGACTGTACGACGAAGGCGTCCTGATCCGCGACGTCGGCATCCCGCAGCACCTGCGTGTGACGGCGGGCACCGAGCAGGAGACGACCGCATTCCTCGACGCGCTCGCCTCGCTAGACTCGGCGTCATGAGCCGTCCCGGAGCAACCCGCACGGCAGCGCTGCGCCGTTCCACGAGCGAATCGACGGTCGAGCTCGAGCTCGACCTCGACGGCTCGGGTCGCAGTCACATCGACACCACGGTGCCGTTCTTCGACCACCTGCTCACCGCCTTCGCCAAGCACTCGCTCACCGATCTCACGGTGCGCGCGTCGGGCGACACCGACATCGACGCCCACCACACCGTGGAGGACGTGGCGATCGTGCTCGGCCAGGCCATCCGCGAGGCGCTCGGAGACAAGGTCGGGCATCTCGCGCTACGGCGACGCCCTCGTGCCCGCTCGACGAGGCGCTCGCGCAGGCGGTCGTCGACATCAGCGGCCGTCCGTACCTCGTGCACGGCGGCGAGCCGGCCGGGTTCGAGCTGCACCTCATCGGCGGTCACTTCACCGGTTCGCTCGTGCGGCACACGTTCGAGGCGATCGCGTTCCACGCCGGACTCACCGTCCACGTCACGGTGCTCGCCGGGCGCGACCCGCACCACATCGCCGAGGCTGAATACAAGGCGTTCGCGCGTGCGTTCCGTCAGGCGAAGGCGCTCGACCCCCTTGTGGAGGGCGTTCCCAGCACCAAGGGCGCCCTGTGACCGAAGGGCACGAAACGGGCTGTGACCGAAGGGCACGAAACGGGCTGCGACCAGGCACGACGCTGACGAAAGACCGCTCGTCGCGGTCCTGGACTACGGCTCGGGCAACGTCCACTCCGCGGTCAAGGCCCTCGCCGCGGCGGGTGCCGACGCGCGACTGACCGCCGACCGCGGGCTCATCGACGACGCGCAGGGACTCGTCGTTCCCGGCGTGGGCGCCTTCCGCGCCGTCATGGATGCGCTGCGCGCCAGTCGCGGCGACGAGATCATCGACCGTCGGCTCGCCGGCGGCCGGCCGGTGCTCGGCATCTGCGTCGGTATGCAGGTTCTGTTCGATCGGGGCGTCGAGCGCGGCGTCGACACCGAGGGCATGGGCGAGTGGCCGGGGGTCGTCACCGAACTCGACGCGCCGGTGCTGCCGCACATGGGCTGGAACACGGTCGAGGCGGGCGAAGGCTCGCGCCTGTTCCGCGGTATCGAGAACGAGCGGTTCTACTTCGTGCACTCCTTCGCCGCGCAGCAGTGGCTGCTGGACGTGCAGCCGCCCTTCCCTCAGCCCGCTCTCACGTGGTGCACGTACGGGCGCCCGTTCCTCGCCGCGGTCGAGAACGGCCCGCTGTCGGCCACGCAGTTCCACCCCGAGAAATCAGGGGATGCCGGCATCCGGCTTCTCGCCAATTGGATCGACGGGCTCGGCGGGGCTACCCTCTGAACTCGTGCCATCAGCGACAGCGCAACGCTCTCGCGTCGTCCCCGCACGAGGAGCCATGAACGATTTCGCGTCCACGCCTGAGTTGATCCTGCTGCCGGCTGTCGATGTCGCCGACGGCAAGGCCGTCCGCCTGACCCAGGGCGAGGCGGGCACCGAGACGAATTACGGCGACCCCGTCGATGCCGCACTGGAATGGGCGAAGCAGGGAGCGGACTGGATCCACCTCGTCGACCTCGACGCGGCGTTCGGCCGCGGCAGCAACGCGGGCATCATCCGCAAGGTGATCAAGCAGGTTCGCGGGGTGCAGGTCGAGGTCTCGGGCGGCATCCGCGACGACCGGAGTCTCGAAGCGGCGCTCGAGAGCGGCGCTTCGCGCATCAACCTCGGCACCGCGGCGCTGGAGAACCCCGAGTGGGCCGCCGATGTCATCGGCCGCTACGGCGATGTGATCGCGGTCGGGCTGGACGTGCGCGGCACGACCCTCGCCGCTCGAGGCTGGACCCAGGAGGGCGGCGACCTCTGGACGGTGCTGGGGCGACTCGAAGAGGCCGGCTGCAGCCGGTACGTCGTGACCGACGTCACGAAGGACGGGACCCTGCAGGGACCGAACCTCGAGCTTCTGCGCGAGATCACCTCGCGCACCACGAAGCCGGTCGTCGCCTCGGGCGGAGTCTCGAGCCTCGACGACATCGTCGCCCTGCGCGAGCTCGTGCCGCTCGGCGTCGAGGGCGCGATCGTGGGCAAGGCCCTGTACGCGGGTGCGTTCACCCTCGCCGAGGCGCTGGATGTCGCCGGACACTGATCCGCCCGACCACCACCACGCGGCCGACTCCGCGGGCGTTCCCTGGGAGGGTCGGCGCTTCGAGTCCAACGCGCACTCGGGCGACGACGGCTCGGCCGATCCGGCGCTGCTCGCCGCACTGACGTCGTTCCGCGACGGAGACGGCGACCAGGTGGCGGTGGTCGAGGCGTATCGCACGGCGCGCCTGCTGATCCCGCTGATCGCGCAGAAGGGCGACGAGGGAGTCGGTGCCCACGGGCTGACGGTCGACAAGACGCAGGAGCTTTCGATCGTGACCGTCGCCGCCCCCGATGGCCGCAGCGTGCTGCCGGTGTTCACGTCCGTCGCCGCGATGAGCCGGTGGGATGCCGCCGCCCGGCCGGTTCCGGCCGACGGGGTGCGCACCGCCGTGGCGGCCTCGGCCGATGACACCGACCTGATCGTGATCGATCCCGGGTCACAGACCGAGTTCGTCATCCGGCGCCCCGCGGTGTGGGCGATCGCGCAGGGCATCGCGTGGGAGCCGAGCTTCACCTCGCCCGAGGTGTTCGCAGGTCTGCAGGAGAGTGTCGGGCAGGAGCTGGCGGTGATCGATCTCGCGGTCGAGCCCGGAGACCCTACGGGTCGCTTGCGCGGCCCCGAGCTGGTCGTGCGCCTCGATCTCATCCACGGGCTCGAGCAGTCCGAACTCGACGCCGTGCTCGGCCGACTCGCGAAGCGCTGGGCGGCCGATCATCGCATCGCCGTGCTCGTCGACTCGCTGACCGTCAAGCTCGTCCGGGCCTGACCGCGCCGAGCTGGTGCGTTTCGCGCCGAGGTGGTGCGTTTCGCGCCGAGGTGGTGCGTTTTGCGCCGAGGTGGTGCGCACCTTCTCGGCGTCGCATGCACCTTCTCGGCGTCGAGCGCGCCGCCCCGGAGGGTGGATGCCCTTGCGAGGCTCGCCCCCGGGCGGGAGGATCGCTTCGGCGGAGGTGACGCGATGACCAGCGGCACGGGGAACGACCGAGACGGCGCGCAGGCGGACGGGTACGGCCCGGCGTTGGATGCCGCGCAGCGGTACGCGATGGAGTGGCTCGACTCGGTCGACGAGCGGCCCATCCGGCCCGAGCTGGATGTCGACGGCATGCTCGAACGGCTCGTCCCGGTCCTGCCCGAGGAGGGCCTCGCGGCCGATGAGGTGATCGACGAGCTGGCGGCTGCGGCCGGTCCGGGCCTGATGGCGATGGGTTCTCCGCGCTTCTACGGCTTCGTCATCGGCGGCGCCTACCCGGCGGCGCTGGCCGCCGACTGGCTCGTCGCCGCGTGGGACCAGAACACCGGGTCACGCCAGCCCACCCCTGCCACAGCGGCCGTCGAAGAAGTCGCGGCGAGCTGGCTGCTGAAGCTCCTCGGGCTTCCGGGAGACAGCGGCGTCGGATTCGTGACCGGCGCGACCAGTGCGAATCTCAGCGCGCTGATCGTCGCGCGCGACACCGTGCTGCGAGACCTCGGCCACGACGCCGCCACCGGCATCCAGGGGGCGCCGACGATCCGGTTCCTCGCCGGCGGCGCCGTGCACACCTCCGTCGTGCTGGCCGGGCGCATCGCCGGCCTCGGTGCGCCCGTGACCGTCGGCGCCGACGATCAGGGCCGGATCGACGTGACAGGACTCACTGACGCGCTCGCCGCGCACGATGGTCCGACGATCGTCGCCCTTCAGGCCGGTGACGTGCACTCGGGCGCGTTCGACGACTTCGAAGCGGCGATCGACGCCGCGCACCTGCACGGCGCCTGGGTGCACGTCGACGGCGCGTTCGGGCTGTGGGCGGCGGCATCCCCGCGCCTGCGACACCTGTTCGCGGGCGCCGAACGCGCGGATTCGTGGGCGACCGACGCCCACAAGACCCTCAACGTGCCGTACGACTGCGGCGTCGCGATCGTGCGGGACGAGGCGGCGATGACGGCCGCGCTGGGCGCGCACGCGGAGTACCTGCCGGCGGTCGCCAGCATCCCCGACCCCTACGATCGCGTTCCGGAGCTCTCGCGCCGCGCGCGGGGTGTGCCGGTCTGGGCTGCGCTGCGCTCGCTCGGCCGCCGCGGCGTCGTGGACCTCGTCGACGGCCTCGTGGATGCCGCGCTCGCCCTTGCAGACGGGTTCAGGGCGATCCCGGGCCTCGAGGTGCTCAACGACGTCGTCTTCACCCAGGTGTGCCTCGCGTCACGCCGCGACGCCGACACGATCGCGCTGGGGGAGTGGCTGCGCGCCGAGGGAACCGTCTGGGCGTCCTCATCCACGTGGCGCGGGCGCGCGGTGGTGCGATTCGCCGTGAGCAACCGCGGCACCGACGACGAGGCCGTCCGGCGCACCGTCGACGCCGTCGCCCGCGGAGCCGCGGCGGTCGGCATCGGGACTAGTTGACCGGCCCTGTCCACTTCTCGCCCGGTCCCTGACCGATGGGGTCGGGGATCACCGATGCCTCGCGGAAGGCGAGCTGGAGCGATCGCAGCCCGTCGCGGAGCGATCGGGCGTGCATGTCGCTGATCTCGGGAGCGCCCGCAGTGATGAGGCCGGCGAGGGCGTTGATGAGCTTGCGGGCTTCGTCGAGGTCGGTCTGATTCGTCGGGTCGTCGGCGAGCCCCACCTTCACCGCGGCGGCGCTCATCAGGTGCACGGCTGCGGTCGTGATCACCTCGACCGCGGGGACGTCCGCGATGTCGCGGGTGGCAGCCGACGCGGCGCGCTCCTGCGCTTCCCAGCGAGCCTGGCGTTCGGCATCCTGCGCCAACCGTCCGGCCTCAAGATCGTCGTCGCTGTCTCGAATCGTGTCCACGTGTCACTCTCTGCTAGACTTGCGCGGGCTCCGGAACGTCTCGCTCCGGAACGAAAGAGGATTCACATCCCACCCGCGCTTGCCGCTCCAGGCTACCGGGTCATGCACTCCGCCTCGTCCGATCAGGACGGGGTCGTCCCACGACAGCAGGCCTGAACAGTCTCGTGGTGGGTATCGGGTGCGGAAGCCGACGCTCACGCGTCGTGCGGGTGGAATCGAGTCTCTCTTCCGCCCGCGATGCATCCCGCTTCGCGGTGGCCGACACCCGCACGAAAGAGGAGTTCCGCATCAGCGATCCCCGCACCAATGACCGCATCCGCGTGCCCGAGGTCCGCCTCGTAGGCCCGAACGGAGAGCAGGTCGGCGTCGTACGCATCGAGGTTGCCTTGCGTCTGGCGCAGGATGCCGATCTCGACCTTGTCGAGGTGGCTCCCAACTCGAAGCCGCCCGTCGTCAAGATCATGGACTACGGGAAGTTCAAGTACGAAGCAGCGCAGAAGGCCAAGGAGGCCCGGCGCAATCAGGCCAACACGATCCTCAAAGAGGTGCGTTTCCGTCTGAAGATCGAGGCCCACGACTACACGACCAAACTCAAGCGCGCCGAGGGCTTCCTCAAGGCGGGCGACAAGGTCAAGGCCATGATCCTGTTCCGCGGTCGCGAGCAGTCGCGACCCGAGCAGGGCGTGCGCCTGCTCCGCAAGTTCGCGGAGGATGTGGCCGAGTTCGGAACCGTCGAGTCGAACCCCACGATCGACGGCCGCAACATGGTCATGGTGGTCGCCCCGCACAAGAACAAGTCCGAAGTGAAGACCGAGCAGAACGCCCAGCGCGCGGCGAACAAAGAGGCCGCGCGCTCTGCGGCCCACAGCGGTCCCACCGACGAACCGGCCCCGGCACCCGCCGAGTAGGCCCCACAGACGCCCGCCACGCGGGAAACACCACGAAGCCCGCGAGGGCGACACACGAAGGAACAAGAGATGCCGAAGCAGAAGACCCACTCGGGTGCCAAGAAGCGGTTCAAGATCACCGGCAGCGGAAAGCTGATGAAGCAGCAGGCCGGCATGCGCCACAACCTGGAGGGCAAGGCCAGCAAGCGCACGCGTCGCCTCAACCAGGACCAGGTTCTGTCCAAGGCCGACACCAAGCAGGCGAAGAAGCTTCTCGGCCGCTGAGCGCGCGTCGAATCACGTTAGGAAAACTGAGAAATGGCTAGAGTCAAGCGGGCGGTAAACGCCCACAAGAAGCGTCGCGTCATCCTCGAGCGCGCCTCGGGTTACCGGGGTCAGCGTTCGCGCCTGTACCGCAAGGCGAAGGAGCAGGTCACCCACTCGCTCGTCTACGCGTACCGCGACCGTCGCAAGCGCAAGGGCGACTTCCGCCGTCTGTGGATCCAGCGCATCAACGCTGCGAGCCGCCAGAACGGCCTCACGTACAACCGCCTGATCCAGGGCCTCGGTCTTGCCGGCGTCCAGGTCGACCGTCGCATGCTCGCCGAGCTCGCGGTCAACGAGCCGGCCACCTTCGCCTCGCTCGTCGCGACCGCCAAGGCCGCGCTGCCTGAGAACGTCAACGCACCGAAGACCGCGTAATACCGGCATCCGGTTCAGGGGCGTCCTCCTTCGGGAGGGCGCCCCTTCGCGTACCCGTGAACGACCGGGGCGAGCCGTATGCTGAACACGTGCTCGAGAACCCGCGCTCGCCCCGCGTTCGTGCGGTCGCGAAGCTGACCAAGCGCAGCGCCCGCCAAGAGACCGGCCTGTTCCTGCTCGAGGGTCCGCAGGCCGCGCGCGAGGCTCTCGCGTACCGTCCCGACACGGTCATCGAGATGTTCGCGACCCCGTCCGCGCTCGAGCGGCACGCCGATCTGCGCGAGGCCGCGAGCGACGCGGGCATCGAGGTCGTCTTCACGACCGAGGCCGTGCTCGACGCGATGGCCGACACCGTCACGCCACAGGGCATCGTCGCCGTCGCCCGCCAGACCCCGACCTCCGTCCGCGACGTGTTCGCGGCATCCCCCCGTCTCGTCGCGATCTGCGAAGAGGTGCGCGATCCCGGCAATCTCGGCACGATCATCCGGGCGGCTGACGCCGCGGGCGCGGATGCCGTCATTCTGACCGGCCGGACGGTCGATCCGTACAACCCCAAGGTCGTGCGTGCGACGACCGGGTCGCTCTTCCACCTGCCCATCGCCGTCGGAGTCGACCTCGCGACCGCTGTCGAGCGCGCCCATGCGGCGGGCGTGCGCGTGGTCGCCGCCGACGTCGGCGGCGACGACTTCCTGGCGGCGCGGGCGCTGCTTGCGGAGCCGACCGCGTGGCTGTTCGGCAACGAGGCCCGCGGGCTCGACGACGAGTCGCTCGCGCTCGCCGACCTGTCGCTGCGCCTGCCGATCTACGGCAGCGCCGAGTCGCTGAATCTCGCGACCGCGGCGAGCGTCTGCCTGTACGAGACCGCGTTCGCGCAGCGCTCGGGCGCGCCGCGCTGAGCGCATTCCGGTCCTGTTACAGTCCGGTAAAGCTCGCGCGCAGTCTCTCGCGACGCGCACACGCGCCGCCCTAGGGTGGGCATCATGGCGACACCGGACACACCCGCAGCTGCGCCCAGGACCTCGAACATCAACGTTCGTCGCGGCGAGCCGCTCGTGGTCATCGAGCACGTCGACAAGCACTTCGGCGACCTGCACGTGCTGAGGGACATCAACACGGTCGTCCACCGCGGCGAGGTCGTCGTGGTCATCGGCCCGTCCGGGTCGGGCAAGTCGACGCTGTGCCGCGCGATCAACCGGCTCGAGACGATCGACTCCGGCAAGATCTCGATCGACGGCGTCCCGCTGCCGGAGGAGGGCGCGGAGCTCGCGCAGCTGCGGGCCGATGTCGGGCATGGTCTTCCAGTCGTTCAACCTCTTCGCCCACAAGACGGTCCTCGAGAACGTGACGCTCGGACCGATCAAGGTGCGCAAGATGTCGCGCAAGGATGCCGAGGCGAAGGCGATGGCAGCTGCTGGACCGGGTCGGCGTGGCCAATCAGGCCAAGAAGATGCCCGCGCAGCTCTCGGGCGGCCAGCAGCAGCGCGTCGCGATCGCACGCTCGCTCGCGATGGATCCGAAGCTCATCCTGATGGACGAGCCGACCAGCGCGCTGGACCCCGAGATGATCAACGAGGTCCTCGACGTCATGATCGGCCTCGCCGGCGACGGCATGACGATGATCGTCGTCACCCACGAGATGGGATTCGCCCGCAAGGCCGCGGACCGCGTGCTCTTCATGGCCGACGGGGCGATCGTCGAAGAGGCGACGCCCGAGCAGTTCTTCACCAACCCGCAGAGCGAGAGGGCCCAGGATTTCCTGTCGAAGATCCTCGAGCACTGACTCCAGACCTCGGCCGCTACGCAGCGGCCCGGAACCCAGAGGAAAGTCGCCACGCGCGACCGTACACAGCAAAGGACGAAGACATGAAACGAACGAGAATCCCCCTGATCGCGCTGGCCGCGGCCAGCGCGCTCGCGCTCTCGGCGTGCGCATCGGCGGCACCGACGCCGGTGGCGAGACCACCGCGCCCCCTGAGGCGGAGCTCACCTTCGCCGAGGGCACCACGATGGCCGCGCTCGCCGAGGCGGGCACGATCACGATCGGCACGAAGTTCGACCAGCCGCTGTTCGGCCTATGGGACCCTCCGGCACGCCCGAGGGCTTCGACGTCGAGATCGGCAAGATCATCGCCGCCGAGCTCGGCATCGCCGAAGACGAGCATCGAGTGGACCGAGGCCGTCTCGGCCAACCGCGAGCCGTTCATCCAGAACGGCGAGGTCGACATCGTCATCGCGACGTACACGATCAACGACAAGCGCAAGGAGGTCGTCTCCTTCGCGGGCCCGTACTACCTGGCCGGTCAGTCGATCCTGGTGCTCGCCGACAACGAGGACATCGAGAGCGAAGACGACCTCGTCGGGTCAGCCGGTCTGCTCGGTGACCGGCTCGACGCCCGGCGGCGAACCTCGAGGCGCTCGGCGCCGAGGTCGCTGCTGACCGACACCTACTCGCAACTGCCTCGGAGCCGCTGCGCAACGGCACGCGTCGTCGCCGTCTCGACCGACAACGTGATCCTCGCGGGCCTCGCCGCCCAGAACGAGGGCGAGTTCAAGGTCGTGGGCGAGCCGTTCACCGAGGAGCCCTACGGCATCGGCCTCGCGCTGGATGACACCGAGTTCCGCACGTGGATCAACGACGTGCTGGAGGCAGTCGTACGAGGACGGCCGCTACGAGGACGGCCTGGAACGCCACGGCCGGCACCGTTCTGCCGTACATCGAGCCGCCGGCAGTCGACCGCTACTGATCGATCGGATGCCCCGGGCCGGCCGATGCCGGCCCGGGGCATCCATCCCCTGACCACCACCCGATCGACGAGAGGAGGCGCCCGATGGAACAGCTGTCCTCGCTGATGCCCGAGTTCTGGGAGGGCTTCCGGGTGACGCTGCTGCTGCTGGCCGTCTCGGGCGTCTCGGCCCTGATCCTCGGCACCCTCATCGCCGCGATGCGCATCTCTCCCGGTCGGCGCGCTGCGCGGCGTTCGCCGCGTTCTGGACCGAGATCGCGCGCAACACGCCGCTGACGCTGGTCTTCATCTTCACCGCGTTCGTGCTGCCCATGCTCGGCGTCCGCGCTGCCGTACCTCCTCCTCGCGTTCATCGCGCTCACGTACTACACGTCGCCCGTTCGTCGCCGAGGCCCTGCGCTCGGGCATCAACGGCGTTCCGATCGGGCAGGCCGAGGCCGCCCGCAGCATCGGGCTCGGCTTCGGGCAGACAGTGTCGCTCGTGGTGCTGCCGCAGGCGTTCCGCATGACCGTGCCGCCGCTGATCAACGTCTTCATCGCCCTGACGAAGAACACCTCGGTCGCCGGCGGGTTCTTCGTCGTCGAGCTGTTCGCGACGACGCGGCAGCTGGCCAACGACAACGGCAACATCGTGCTGCCGATCCTCTTCACCGCCGCCGCGCTGTACCTGGTCATCACGGTTCCGCTCGGCTACTGGTCGCCGGGCCAGCTCGAGAAGCGCTGGGTGGTGCGCCGATGAGCGGCACGAGCGTCCTGTTCGACGCGCCGGGACCCCGGGCCCGGCGGCATCTCGCTGATCGCTGTCGATCGTCTCGCTGGTCGCTGATCCTCGCCGGCGCTGGCCTGGGTCATCATCACCCTCGCCGCGCCGCGCGAGTCGGGCGGCATCACCCTGCCCGGCATGTTCGACGCCGACCCGCTGGAACATCTTCGCTCGACCCCGAGGTGTGGGCGTTCGATCGGGCGGGGCGTCATCGCGACCCTCCAGGCGGCCGCGGTCGCCGCAGTCGGCGCGATCGTCCTCGGAATCGTGCTGTCGCTCATGCGCAGCTCGCTCGATCGCGTGGGTGCGCATCCCGACGGCGTGGCTGATCGAGTTCCTCCGCGGCATGCCCGTGCTGCTGATGATGCTGTTCATCCTGCTGGTCGCCTCGACGGGTGCGTTCTGGGCCGTCGTGATCGCGCTCATCCTCTACAACGGCACGCTCATCGGCGAGATCCTGCGCGCCGGCCTGGTCGCGCTGCCGCGCGGCCAGCGCGAGGCGGCACTGAGCGTGGGCATGCGCGAGTTCCAGTCGAAGATGCTGGTCGAGTTCCCGCAGGCGTTCCGCCAGATGCTGCCGATCATCGTCGCCCAGCTCGTGGTGCTGCTCAAGGACACCTCGCTCGGCTACATCGTCGGGTACAACGAGATCATCCGCAACAACATCAACAACCTGGGCAGCTTCTACGGCAACCGGTACCTGTTCTCGCTGTTCGTGGTCACCCTGGCGATCTACCTCGCGATCAACCTGACGCTGTCGTGGTTCGCCCGCTGGCTCGTCGCGCCGCACGGCGAGCGGCGGGGCAAGCGCGCGCGCCGGCAAGGTCACCGACCCGACCGATCCCGGCCGGCGATCCTCGAGGTCAGAGGCGGAGGCCGACCGGATCGCCGCGAGCAAGCGGACTCGGCAAGTACGACGGCACCGCGCACTGAGCTTCCGGGGCGAGGGGAGCGGCATCCGCCCGTCGGTAGACTCGTCTCTCGTGTCTGACTCACCTGAGAACGCGTCCTCCGAGATCACGCCGGAGGCGGTGGATGCCGCCGTCCAGGCGGCCCTCGACGCCATCGGCGCCGCATCCGATACCGCCGCCCTGAAGGCGGCCCGCGCCGCGCACACCGCGGAGGGGTCGCCGCTGGCGCGGCTGAACGCGCGGCTGCGCGATGTCGCACCCGACCGCAAGGCGGAGTTCGGCAAGCTCGTCGGTCAGGCGCGCGGACGGGTGACCCAGGCGCTCGCCGCCCGCGAGGAGCAGGTCGCGATCGCCGAGACCGCCGCGCGGCTCGAGGCCGAGCGCATCGACGTCACGGCGCTCGCGTCGCGCGCACGCGTCGGGGCGCGGCATCCGATCTCGCTCCTGCAGGAGCAGGTCGCCGACATCTTCGTCGGCATGGGATGGGAGATCGCGGAGGGTCCCGAGCTCGAGCACGAGTGGTACAACTTCGACGCGCTCAACTTCGACGCCGACCACCCGGCGCGTCAGATGCAGGACACGTTCTTCGTCGATCCCGTCGACCGCCACCTCGTGATGCGCACCCACACCAGCCCCGTGCAGGTGCGCTCCATGCTCGAGCGCGACGTGCCGATCTACGTGCTCTGCCCCGGGCGCGTGTACCGCACCGACGAGTTCGACGCGACCCACCTGCCGGTCTTCACGCAGTTCGAGGGACTGGTCGTCGACAAGGGCATCACGATGGCGCACCTGAAGGGCACGCTCGACCACGCCGCGCGTGTGCTGTTCGGGCCCGAGGCCAAGACGCGCTTCCGCGCCAACTTCTTCCCGTTCACCGAGCCGTCCGCCGAGCTCGACCTCTGGCACCCGACCTTCAAGGGCGGCGCGCGCTGGATCGAGTGGGGCGGCTGCGGAATGATCAACCCGAACGTGCTGCGCGCGGCGGGCATCGACCCCGAGCAGTACTCGGGCTTCGCCTTCGGGATGGGGATCGAGCGGACCCTGATGTTCCGCAGCGACGTGCAGGACATGCGCGACATGGCCGAGGGCGATGTGCGCTTCAGCGAGCAGTTCGGGATGGTGGTCTGATGCGCGTCCCGCTTTCGTGGCTGCGTGAGTACGTCGATGTGCCGGCGGATTCCGCACCCGAAGACGTGCTCGCCGCGCTCGTGCGCGTCGGCTTCGAAGAGGAGGACGTCCACCGCTTCGAGCTGCAGGGTCCCATCGTGGTCGGCGAGGTGCTCGAGTTCGTCGAGGAGCCGCAGTCCAACGGCAAGACGATCCGCTGGTGCCAGGTGCAGGTCGCGCCCGACGGCGAGCCCGCCGCGGACGGCGGGCCGGCGGTGCACGGCATCGTGTGCGGTGCGCGCAACTTCTTCGTCGGCGACAAGGTCGTCGTCACGCTGCCGGGTTCGGTGCTGCCCGGCCCGTTCCCGATCGCGGCGCGCAAGACCTACGGGCATGTCTCGGACGGCATGATCGCCTCGGCGAAGGAGCTCGGGCTCGGCGAGGAGCACGACGGCATCCTGCGCCTGGTCGAGCTCGGCATCGACGCGCCCGTCGGCACGGACGCGATCGCGCTGCTCGGCCTCGACGACGTCGCGGTCGAGATCAACGTCACGCCCGACCGCGGCTACGCGCTGTCGATCCGCGGTGTCGCCCGCGAGTACTCGCACGCGACCGGTGCCGACTTCCGCGATCCCGGCGTGCGCGCGTGGGCCGACGTGTCGCACTCGAAGGACGCCTTCACCGTCGGTCGTGGACGACGGTGCGCCGATCCGTGGCCGCGTCGGTGCGTCCGAGTTCGTCACCCGCATCGTGCGCGACGTCGACCCGACGCGACCGACGCCCGTCGTGGATGGTCGCGCGCCTGACGCTCGCCGGCATCCGCTCGCTCGGCATCCTGATCGACATCACCAACTACGTGATGCTCGAACTCGGCCAGCCCCTGCACGGCTACGACCTCGACACGCTCACCGGCGGCATCACCGTGCGCCGCGCGAGCGCGGGGGAGAAGCTGGAGACCCTCGACGGCAAGGTCCGCGACCTCGCACGTCGAAGACCTGCTCATCACCGACGAGTCCGGCCCGATCGGCCTGGCCGGCGTCATGGGCGGCGGCACGACCGAGATGACCGCGGCGACCCGCAACGTGCTGCATCGAGGCGGCGACCTTCGATCCCGTGACGATCGCGCGCACCGCACGCCGCCACAAGCTGCCGTCCGAGGCGTCCCGTCGCTTCGAGCGCGGCGTCGACCCGACCATCCCGTTCGTCGCCGCCCAGCGCGCCGTCGACCTGATGGTCGCACTACGCCGGCGGCACCGACGACCGCGAGGGCGGTGCGCTGCTCACCGGCTACGAGTTCGCCGGGATCGATCTGCCCTTCGGGTTCGTCGAGGGTCTCGATCGGCGTCGACTACACCCGCGACGAGGTGGTCGGCGCGCTCGAGATGATCGGCGCCGCCGTCCGATGAGCGCGCGGGCGATTTCGTCGTGTTCCCCGCCGTCGTGGCGCCCCGACCTCACCGACAAGTGGACGCTCGCCGAGGAGGTCGCCCGCATCGAGGGCTACGACCGCATCCCGTCGGTCCTGCCCACGCCGCCGTCGGGCCGCGGCCTCACCGTCGGCGCAGCAGGGTCGTCGTCGCGTCGCGCAACGCGCTGGCTGCCGCCGGCTACGTCGAGACGCCGTCGTTCCCGTTCACGACCGAGGAGCAGAACGACCTGCACGGCTCCGCGGCCGGGCGGACACCTGCCGAGCGTCAAGCTCGCGAACCCGCTCGACGGCCAGTCGCCGTTCCTGCGCCGCAGCCTCGATCCCGGCGCTGCTGCGCGTCGCGCATCGCAACGTCGCGCGCGGGCTCACCGATCTCGCGCTGTTCGAGATCGGCACGGTCTTCCTCCCGGCAGCCGGGCGTGACCTACGGCACCGAATTCGTGCCGCCTCTCGCGGTGCGACCGGATGCGGCGACCCTCGCCGCCCTCGACGCGTCGATCCCGCCGCAGCACCGGCACGTCGCGGTGCTGCTCACGGGGTGGATCGCGCCCAAGCAGCCCGGTGCGGCGGCCGCGGCTGCCGGACTCGCCGACGCGCTCGACGCCGTGCGCACGATCGCCTCGGCCGCGGGCGTCACGGTCGAGGTCGCGCAGGCCGAGCGTGCCGCGCTGCACCCGGGCCGCACCGGGGTGCTTTCGGTGGGCACGACCGAGGTCGGCTACGTCGGCGAGCTGCTGCCGGCCGTCGCCGAGGCCGCGGATCTTCCCGGTCGCGTGGTCGTCGCCGAACTCGACCTCGACCTGCTGCTGTCGCTGGCCGGCGAGAAGGTCGTCGCGGCGTCGCTGTCGGGCTATCCCGCCGCGACGCAGGACGTGTCGCTGGTCGTGGGCGACGACGTCCCCGCCGCGGACGTGCGCGCGGCGCTCGTCGACGGTGCCGGCGCCCTGCTGGAGTCGCTGCGCCTCGTCGACGACTACCGCGGCGCCGGCGTGCCCGACGGCGCGAAGAGCCTCACCTTCGCGCTGCGATTCCGCGCGCCCGACCGCACCCTGACCGCGGCCGAGGCGACCGAGGCGAAGCTCGCCGGCGTCGCCGCCGCGGCGGAGCGCTACGGGGCGACGCTGCGCGAGTAGCCCGGCGCTGCGCCCAGGCGCCGCGCCGAGTGCACGACCTGATGCCGAGTGCACGGCATCCCGGAGCGCCGTGGCCGTGCCCTCGGCGCGAAGTCGTGCATTCGGCGAACCCACGGGCGCCGCGGTCTGGTGGGATGGCACAATGACGAACGTTCTGATCCTGGGCGGCACGGGTGGCTGAGCGGGCGGGTCGCGCGCGCGTGGACGGATGCCCGACGAACGCGCGCGGGGCCTGGATCGCGCACGCGCATCGGGACTGACGCGCACCGACGAGCTCTCTCTGCTGGGGGAGCTCACATCCGGAGAGCAGCTCTCGCGGATGCCGCGCCCGACGTGATTTGCAGGGCCGATGCCCGAGGGGCTATCGTCGGGCCCATGCCTTCGGCAGCGCCCTTCTCCGCCACGCTCGTTCCGAGCGTCGCTCCCGCGCGCCGACGTCTGGACGGACGCCGACTCTAGGCGACGCTGCGCACCTCGGATCCGGGGAGCTGTGGGCGTCGCCGTCTGCAGCCCACGACCCCAGACTCTAAGGTGGAATCCATGACATATTCGGTCGCCGTCTCCGGCGCATCCGGCTATGCGGGCGGTGAGATCCTCCGGATCCTCGCCGCACATCCCGACGTCGAGATCCGCACCGTCACCGCGCACTCGAACGCGGGACAGCCCCTCATCCAGCATCAGCCGCACCTGCGCTCGCTCGCGCACCTCACGCTGCAGGACACGACGCCCGAGGTGCTCGCCGGTCACGACATCGTCTTCCTCGCGCTTCCGCACGGCCAGTCCGGCCAGTTCACCGACGTGCTCGCCGACACCGCCCTCGTGATCGACGCGGGCGCCGACCACCGGCTCGAGTCGATCGCCGACTGGGAGCAGTTCTACGGCGGCGAGTTCCACGACCCGTGGACGTACGGTGTGCCCGAGCTCCTCGTCGGCGGCCGCAAGCAGCGCGAGCGGCTCGTCGGCGCGTCGCGGATCGCGGCCCCGGGCTGCAACGCGAGCACGGTGAGCCTGAGCCTCGCGCCGGGCGTGGCGGCCGGGGTCATCGATCCCTCCGACATCGTCACCGTGCTGGCGGTCGGCCCGTCCGGCGCCGGCAAGAGCCTGAAGACCAACCTCCTGGCGAGCGAGATCCTCGGCAGCGCCAACCCGTACGCGGTCGGCGGCACGCACCGGCACATCCCCGAGATCCGGCAGGCGCTCGCCGCCGCGCGCGGCGACGCGCAGCGACGGCCGACGACGGCATCCGCATCTCGTTCACCCCCGTCCTCGTGCCGATGTCGCGCGGCATCCTCGCCACGAGCACCGCGCCGATCGCACGACGGTGCGACGGATGCCGACATCCGCGCTGCCTGGCAGGCCGCCTACGGCGACGAGACCTTCGTGCAGCTGCTGCCCGAGGGTCAGTTCCCGCGGACCGCCGACGTGCTGGGCGCGAACACCGCCCTGCATCGGCCTGGCGATCGACCGCCCCGCCAACCGGGTCGTGGTGGTCGCGGCCGTCGACAACCTCGTCAAGGGCACCGCCGGCGCGGCGATCCAGTCCATGAACATCGCGCTCGGCCTGCCCGAGGGCACCGCACTTCACCGTGAACGGAGTAGCGCCGTGAGCGTCACCGCACCACAGGGCTTCGAGGCCGCCGGCGTCGCCGTCGGGCTCAAGTCGAGCGGCAAGCCCGACGTCGCCGTCGTCGTCAACCGCGGACCGCTCAAGGTCGGCGCCGCGGTCTTCACGTCCAACCGCGCGAAGGCCAACCCGATCATCTGGTCGCAGCAGGTCGTCCAGGACGGCGTGGTCGAGGCGATCGTGCTCAACTCCGGCGGAGCGAACTGCTTCACCGGCTCGTTCGGCTTCCAGACGACGCACCAGACCGCCGAGCGGGCTGCCGAGCTGCTCGGCGTCAGCGCGGGCGACGTGCTGATCTGCTCGACGGGCCTGATCGGCACGGGCGACGAGGTCTTCCGGGCAAAGGTGCTCGACGGCACCGAGAAGGGCATCGCCGCAGCTCAGCGCCGACGGCGGGGAAGCGGCATCCCTCGCGATCATGACGACCGACTCCAAGCCGAAGCGCTCGGTGATCTCGCGGGACGGCTGGTCGATCGGCGGCATGGCGAAGGGTGCCGGGATGCTGGCCCCCGGGCTCGCGACGATGCTGGTGGTGATCACGACCGATGCCGTGATCGATGCCGCGCACGCCGACGCCGCGCTGCGCAGCGCCACGCGGATCTCGTTCGATCGACTCGACTCGGACGGCTGCATGTCGACGAACGACCAGGTGACCCTGATGGCGAGCGGCGCCATCGGGCGTCACGCCCGAACCCGACGAGTTCGTCGCCGCGCTCGCCGAGGTGTGCCCCGACCTCGCACGGCAGCTGCAGGGCGACGCCGAGGGTGCGAGCCACGACATCACGATCGAGGTCGTGCACGCGGCATCCGAATCCGACGCCGTCGAGGTGGGCCGCTCCGTCGCCCGCAACAACCTCTTCAAGGCGGCGATCTTCGGCAACGACCCGAACTGGGGCCGTGTGCTCGCCGCGATCGGCACCACCGACGCCGAGTTCGACCCGTACGACGTCGACGTCTGGATGAACGGCGTCCGCGTGTGCAGCCAGGGCGGCCCCGACGCGTCGCGCGACGACGTCGACCTCACCCCCCGCGCGACCGACCTGCTCATCGACCTCAAGGTCGGCGAGGCGACCGCGACGATCCTCACGAACGACCTCACGCACGACTACGTCCACGAGAACAGCGCCTACGCGACATGAGCGACATCGATCTGCAGGACACCGACCCGGCCGAGGCCAGCGGCAAGGCGGCGACCCTCATCGAGTCGCTGCCGTGGCTGCGGCGCTTCAGCGACCAGGTGATCGTCATCAAGTACGGCGGCAACGCGATGGTCAGCGACGAGCTGCAGGACGCCTTCGCCGCCGACATCGCGTACCTCCGCTACGTCGGGGTCAAGCCCGTCGTCGTGCACGGCGGCGGACCCCAGATCTCGTCGATGCTCGACCGGCTCGCGATTCCGAGCGAGTTCAAGGGCGGCTACCGGGTCACCAGCACCGAGGCGATCAGCGTCGTGCGCATGGTGCTCACCGGCCAGATCAACCCGCAGCTCGTCGCCAAGATCAACGCCCACGGCCCGCACGCGACCGGCCTGTCCGGTGAGGATGCCGGTCTGTTCGGCGGGCGCCGGCGCGGAGTCGTCGTCGACGGCGTCCATCACGATCTCGGTCGAGTGGGCGATGTCGTCGAGGTCGATCCGCAGCAGGTGCACGATCAGCTCGCCGCCGGACGCATCCCGGTCATCTCGAGCATCGCACCCGACCTCGACCACCCGGGCCACTCGCTCAACGTGAACGCGGATGCCGCGGCGGCTGCCCTGGCGGTCGCCCTGGGCGCGGCCAAGCTCGTGGTGCTCACCGACGTGCCCGGCCTCTACGCCGACTGGCCGAACCGCGACTCGCTCGTCTCGCACCTGACCACGACGGAGCTGCGCGCGATGCTGCCGAAGCTCGAATCGGGCATGATCCCGAAGATGCAGGCGTGCCTGGACGCGGTCGAGGGCGGCGTCGAGACGGCCGCGATCATCGACGGGCGCGTGCCGCACTCGGTGCTCGTGGAGATCTTCACCAGCAAGGGAATCGGAACGGAAGTGGTGCTCGGATGAGTTGGCAGGATGACGCGGGACGCGACCTGGTGCGCAGCTTCGGACCCCGGATGGCGATGTTCGTCCGCGGCGAAGGCGCCTACCTGTGGGATGCCGACGGCCGACGCTACCTCGACTTCCTCGCGGGCATCGCGGTGAACTCGCTCGGGCACGCGCACCCCGTCTTCGTCGAGGCGATCGCGCACGCAGGCCGCCACGCTCGCGCACGTCTCGAACTACTTCGCGACGCCGCCGCAGCTCGAGCTCGCCTCGCGGCTCAAGCGCCTCGCCGGCACCGGCGATTCCGGCCGCGTCTACTTCGGCAACTCCGGCGCCGAGGCCAACGAGGCAGCGTTCAAGCTCGCGCGCCTGCACGGCGCCGCCAGAGACGGCGCCCCGGGCCGCCCCCGCATCCTCGCGCTGACCGATGCGTTCCACGGCCGCACGATGGGCACGCTCGCCCTGACCGGCAAGCCGTAGATGCAGGAGCCGTTCCTGCCGATGGTGCCGGGCGTGGAGTTCATCGACTCCACGGTCGAGGCGCTCGAGGCGGCGCTCGACGACCGCGTCGCGGCCCTGTTCGTCGAGCCGATCAAGGGCGAGGCCGGAGTGATCGACCTGCCGGAGGGATACCTCGCAGGCGGCGCGCGAACTGACCGAGAAGCACGGCGCGCTGCTGATCATCGACGAGATCCAGACCGGCGCCGGCCGCACCGGCGAGTGGTTCGCGTTCCAGCACGCGGGCATCACCCCCGATGCGATCACCGTCGCCAAGGGCATCGGCGGCGGCTTCCCGATCGGGGCGCTCATCACGTTCGGGCGCGCGAGCGAGCTGTTCTACCCCGGAACGCACGGCTCGACGTTCGGCGGCAACGCCCTCGGCACCGCCGTCTCCGCTGCCGTGCTCGGCGAGATCGAGGACGAGGGGCTCGTGCGCAACGCCGCCGAGCGGGGTCGACAGCTGCGCGAGGCGATCGCGGCCATCGACAGCGGCCTCATCGCCGGATGCCGCGGCCAGGGCCTCCTGATCGGTGTCGCGCTGCGGCATCCCGTCGCGAAGGCGATCGTCGCCGCCGCGCAGGAGCACGGCCTCATCATCAACGCGCCGAACGACGAGACGATCCGGCTCGTGCCGGCGCTGAACATCGGCGACGTCGAGGTCGACGAGTTCATCGCAGCTGTTCACCGCGTCGCTGCGCACCGTCCAGGACGCCCTCGTCTCGATCGAGGAGGTCACCGCATGACCCGCCACCTGCTGCGCGACGACGATCTGACCGCCGCCGAGCAGTCCGAGATCCTCGACCTCGCCGTCGCGCTCAAGAAGGACCGCTGGAAGCTCACGCCGCTCGCCGGCCCGCAGACCGTCGCGGTCATCTTCGACAAGTCCTCCACGCGCACGCGCGTCTCGTTCGCGGTCGGCATCGCCGATCTCGGCGGCACGCCGCTGATCATCTCGACCGCCAACAGCCAGCTGGGCGGCAAGGAGACCCCGTCCGACACGGCGCGGGTGCTCGAGCGGCAGGTCGCGGCGATCGTGTGGCGCACCTACGCGCAGGCGGGTCTCGAAGAGATGGCCGCCGGCACCACGCGTGCCCGTGGTCAACGCGCTCAGCGACGACTTCCACCCCTGCCAGCTGCTGGCCGACCTGCTCACGATCCAGGAGCACAAGGGGGAGCTGCGCGGGCTCACCCTCGCGTTCTTCGGTGACGGCCGATCGAACATGGCTCACTCCTACATGCTCGCCGGGGTGACGGCGGGCATGCACGTGCGGGTCGCCTCCCCGGAGTCCTATGCGCCGCGCGAGGATGTCGTCGCCGACGCCGACCGCCGCGCCGCCGAGACGGGCGGCTCGCTCACCCTCTACACCGACGCGAACGAGGCGGCCGCGGGCGCGGATGTCATCGTCACCGACACGTGGGTGTCGATGGGCAAGGAGGAGGAGAAGCTCGCCCGCCTGCGCGACCTCGGCGAGTACAAGGTGACCCGCGAGCTGATGACCCTCGCCAAGCCCGACGCGATCTTCATCCACTGCCTGCCCGCCGACCGCGGCTACGAAGTCGAGGCCGAGGTCATCGACGGCCCGCAGAGCGTGGTGTGGGACGAGGCCGAGAACCGGCTGCACGCGCAGAAGGCGCTGCTGGTGTGGCTTCTTCGCCAGGACTGACGACACCGGCGCCGGGCTGGCTCGCCACGCGCTGGGAGCGGCTGAACGGTCCGCAGCGCATCGCCGGGGTGGATCTCGCGCGCGGGCTCGCCGTGATCGGCATGATCGCGGCGCACCTGCTGTGGATCGAAGACTTCGACTTCGCGGATGCCGCGACCTGGGTCGCGGTCGTCGACGGGCGCTCGTCCATCCTGTTCGCCACGCTCGCCGGGGTGTCGATCGGGCTCGTCACCGGTGGGCGCCGACCGCTCGCCCCGCCGGAGATGCGCACCGCACGGCAGCGTCTCGCCGTCCGAGCGGGACTGCTCTGGCTCATCGGGATCGTGCTGATCGCGACGGGTGTGCCCGTGTACGTCATCCTGCCCGCCTACGCGATCCTCTTCCTGCTCGCCCTGCCGCTCGTCTCGCTCGGGGCGCGCACGCTGTTCGTGCTGGCCGGGCGCGCTGGCCGCTCGTCATGCCCTTCGTCCAGGTGCTGCTGGACGCCCTGCCGTTCTGGCGGACGCCGGCGGGGCAGGTCGTGTCGGTCGTGATCGGCTGGCACTACCCGTTCCCGGTCTGGATCGCCTTCGTGGTCGCCGGGCTCGGCGTCGCCCGGGCGGGCATCCTCCGCACGCGCGTCCAGCTCTGGCTCGTCGGCGCGGGCGCCGCGCTCGCCGTGGTGGGCTACGGCCTGGACGGCGCGGGCGGCGGCGGATGCGGCATCCGGTGTCGTCTCGTACGGCGCGGCGGTCTGGACCGCCGACCCGCACTCGAGCGGTCTGCTCGAGGTGGTCGGGTCGGGAGGCTTCGCGCTCGCCGTGATCGGCCTGTGCCTGCTCGCGTGCCGGACCGCGCTCACCTGGGTCGTGCTGCCGTTGCGCGCGGTCGGCGCGATGCCGCTCACCGCATACACGGCGCAGCTCGTCGTCTGGGCGATCGTGGCCGTCGTCCTGCTCGGCGATCCGCGCGATCTCGCGGCCTTCCGCGATCTCGAGCCGTTCTGGCCGATGACCATCACGCTCGTGCGTCGCGTGCACGGCATGGGCGCTGCTGATCGGGCGCGGTCCGCTCGAGTGGGTCGTCGACCGCATTCGTCACGACCCGCTGGTGCGGCGCTCGATAGGCTGATCGGATGAGCGAGATCAAGGGCGACGGCACGAACGAAGGCGCACTCTGGGGCGCCCGATTCGCGACGGGTCCCTCGCCGGAGCTCGCCGCGCTGAGCCGCTCCACGCACTTCGACTGGGATCTCGGCGCTCTACGACATCGCCGGCTCGCACGCGCACGCGAAGGCCCTGGCCGCGGCCGGGTATCTCACGGCCGACGAGGAGCGCGCGATGCACGCGGGCCTCGACGGCCTGGCGCGCCGGCATCACAGACGGCACGCTGCGCGCCGGCCCGAACGACGAGGACGTGCACGGCGCGCTCGAGCAGGCGCTGATCGCCGACGGTCGGCCCCGAGCTCGGCGGAAAGCTGCGGGCCGGGCGCAGCCGCAACGACCAGATCGCGACCCTGGTGCGGATGTACCTGCTCGATCACTCGCGCACGATCGCGCGCGACATCCTCCGCGTGATCGACGCGCTGGTCGCGCAGGCCGAGGCGCACCCCGCGGCGATCATGCCCGGACGCACGCACCTGCAGCACGCGCAGCCGGTGCTGCTCGCCCACCATCTGCAGGCGCACGCGTGGCCGCTGGTGCGCGATCTGGAGCGCTTCCGAGACTGGTCGGTGCGCGCATCGCGTGTCGCCGTACGGCGGGGGAGCGCTGGCCGGATCGACGCTCGGACTCGACCCGCAGCTCGTCGCGCGCGAGCTGGGTCTCGCGCGGCCGGCGGAGAATTCCCTCGACGGCACGTCTGCCCGCGACGTCGTGGCCGAGTTCGCGTTCATCACCGCGATGATCGCGGTGGACATCTCGCGCTTCGCCGAGGAGATCATCCTCTGGAACACCCGCGAGTTCGGTTTCGTGACACTCGACGACGGCTACTCGACCGGGTCGAGCATCATGCCGCAGAAGAAGAATCCCGACATCGCGGAGCTCGCACGCGGCAAGGCCGGCCGCCTCATCGGCAACCTCGCGGGCCTGCTGGCCACGCTCAAGGGACTGCCGCTCGCGTACAACCGCGATCTGCAGGAAGACAAGGAGCCGGTCTTCGACTCGGTACGCGACGCTCGAGGTGCTGCTTCCCGCTTTCGCGGGCATGATCGCGACCCTGCGCTTCGACACCGAGCGGATGGCGCAGCTCGCGCCGCAGGGGTTCTCGCTGGCGACCGACGTCGCCGAGTGGCTCGTCAAGCGCGGTGTGCCGTTCCGCGACGCCCACGAGGTCTCCGGGTGCACTGGTCAAGCTGTGCGAGGAGCGCGGGCATCGAGCTGCACGAGGCGACGCGACGAGATGCTCGCCTCGGTCTCGCCGCAGCTGACGCC
This sequence comes from uncultured Actinomycetota bacterium, assembly GCA_963772395.1. Lineage (GTDB taxonomy): Bacteria > Actinomycetota > Actinomycetes > Actinomycetales > Microbacteriaceae > Microbacterium. The sequence goes on from CAVYWV010000002.1 coordinate 481,992, forward strand.
GCGACGTGCGTGAGGTGCTCACCGATCGAGGGCTCGGTCGCGAGCCGCGACGGAGCGGGCGGAACCGCGCCGGTGCGGGTCGAGGAGCAGCGCGCCGAGCTGATCGCCCGGGCTCAGGCCGCCGCGCACTCGCTCGGTCTGTAACCGGCTCAGCCGGTGCGCTGCGCGTCGTGCAGCGCACCGGCGACGTCGTCCGCGCTGTCGCGGGCGCGCTCGATGAGCGTCGCCAGCTGTCGCGCGGTCTCGGGGCTCTGCGCGCTCACATCGATGCCCCGCAGGAACGCGAGGGCCACCACCGCGTCTTGATGAGCGCCGAGGGCGTCCTGCAGCACCTGTCGCTCCTCGATCGTCCGGTCCGCGTCGGCACCCAGGATCGACTGCGCGAGTTCGACCGCGTAGCGATGGCGCTTGGCCGCTTTGCGGGCGTCGTGCAGAAGCTCGGCGGCGCGGCCATCGTCGGCAGCAGCGGCGGCACGTGCGCGCTTCAGTCGAGACCGCACCCGCCTGTCGGCCTTGTCGATGCGGGGGAGAGCGCGGGCGGCGGGCCGCCCGGCTTCGTCGCTGAACGGCGGATCCTCCCGCCATCGCTCGAGGAGCGCGAACAGCGCGACTCCGCGCGCACCGCCGAGTCCCTCCGTCACGGCCCCCCAGGCATCCGCCTGTCGGCGGGCGATGTCGGCCTCGATGACCTCGCGGACCGTTGCGCTCGGCGACTCGCCGGCGAAGCGCTCCGCGAGCACCTGCAGGTCGCGAACGTCGCCGAGCAGGAGCCCCGCCCACTTCGCCTCCTGCGCGAGACTGTCCCGATCGACGCGCTGGTACACGATGCCGAAGGTGCTCAGCGTGGCGCGCAGCCGCCGGATCGCGACGCGGACGGGGTGCACGGCAGCCTCGTCGCGCGCTTCGATCGCCGTGCGCGCATCGAGGATGACGCCGCACTGGAGGTCGACATAGTCCTGTGCGAGGGAGCCGAGGGTGCCGGCGGGGGAGGGGGCCACGGAGTGCTCAGCCGATCGGGGCGGAGACGCGGTTCACCAGATCGCCAGCCGCACGAGCGCACCGAGGATGCAGGCCCACAGCAGGCTCGAGAGCGTGCCGATGATGAATCTCTCGCGCGCTTCTGCTGCGGCGAGCTCCGAGAAGCGGCCGACGCCCTTGACGGCGACCACGATCGCGAGCGCTTCGGGAAAGCCGGCGATGAGAGAGATCACGACGGCGAGCCGCTCGAGGTAGCCGATCGTCGTCCCGCCGCGCATCACCTCGCGGGAGGCCATATCGGCTTCAGTGACGGTCGTCTGGGGTTCCGCGACACCGGCCGCTTCGGCATCCAGGATGATCCCGCCGTTCGCACCGTCGCGGACGCGTCCGTGAGTCGCGATCTCGAGGATGCGGCGCGTCACGGGATTGCCGCCCAGCACCGCGAGCGTCGTGCCGAGCATCGCGACGACCAGCCCCATGATGAGCGGCACGTTGAACGGAGAGACCACGACGACGATCAGCGCCAGCACGATCAGCCCGCTCGCGATCACGAGGGGAAGCGTGGCGGGGCGTCGCAGACTGATCACGATCAGCACGAGCGCTCCGCACAGTGCCAGAAACAGGAAGATCGACAGCGCCGCGACGACGAGGGCTTCCGGAAGGATCACAGGCATGCGGTCAGTCTTCCACGGCGTCTTCTCCAGGCCCGGGTACACGCGCGTCACCGGTCGAGCTGGGCGAACGTGCGCTCGAGCGCGGGAATGGCCGCCTCCTCGAGCCGCAGCCCCCCGGCTTTGGCGCGCAGACTCACGGCGGTGGGGGTGATCCCGAGTTCGGCGGCGATGCGCTTCTGCGTGAGGCCCTGCCCGAGCAGATCGGCGACCTCCCAGCCCTGGGCGCTTCGCCGGTCGCGGAGGTCGACGAGGAGGCGAAGATAGGCCTCCGCGTCGGCCGCGGCGACGGGGTCCGCGGCCGCGACGGCGACCCGGCCGGCAGAGGACTTGGACCGCTCGACCGCCTCGCGAGCGAGAACGAACGCGGAGCCGCGTGCGGCGCGGATATCGGCAGGCAGGGGCGACTCGAACGCACCGGCCCCGAGACCCACGCTCCATCGTCCGTCGCGCAACAGCGCCAGAACGACCTGCAGTGCTGCCGCCGCGCTGTCGGTGAGCGCCTGCAGCTCGTCGCCGGCATTGCGCTGCACCGGAAGGGTGAGTCGGTCGGCGCCGACCCGCTCGACGAGCGCGATGCCGTCCGGGACGAGATCGGTGCTGGTGCGGCTGTCGCGCTGATCCGCGGTGATGACGAACATCCGGGCCTCCTACGAAGCCCCAGGCTTCATAAGCATCATAGCTTAATTCATATAAGTGATGTCATGAGACTTCATTCGGGAAGCGGCCGTCGATTATGCTCCCACGCTGAATCGAGGCAGATGAAGCCTCCGCACTACACGGACTGGACGCGTCCATCCCGGTTTGGTCAAGGACTCCGAGGGCGACATCATCGGCCTGTACGACGAGATCTCCGTCGCCTGAAGCCCCGTCGTCGGGTCCAGGGCATCCGACACCCGCTGATAACCTCGAAGCCGTGTCTTCTCCCGCGCATGACCTCGAGCGCGCCCGCCATCGATCCGACGTTCGAGAACGTCTGGGACGAACTGGTGTGGCGTGGGCTCGTGCACGTGTCGACCGACCAGGACGCGCTGCGTGCGCTGCTCGGCGGGACCGCCGATCGTGTACTACTGCGGGTTCGATCCGACCGCTCCGAGCCTGCACCTGGGCAACCTGGTGCAGCTGCTCACCATGCGCCGCATCCAGCTCGCCGGACACCGGCCGCTCGGTCTCGTCGGCGGATCGACCGGGCTGGTCGGCGATCCGCGACCGTCGGCCGAGCGCACGCTGAACACCAAGGAGACGGTTGCGGAGTGGGTCGGCTACCTTCGGTCGCAGATCGAGCGGTTCCTGAGCTTCGAGGGCGAGAACGCCGCCCGCATGGTCAACAACCTCGACTGGACCGCGCCGCTGAGCGCGATCGACTTCCTGCGCGACATCGGCAAGCACTACCGGGTCGGCACGATGCTGAAGAAGGATGCCGTCAGCGCGCGGCTGAACTCCGACGAGGGCATCAGCTACACCGAGTTCAGCTACCAGATCCTGCAGGGGCTGGACTACCGCGAGCTGTTCCTCCAGTACGGCTGCGTGCTGCAGACCGGCGGCAGCGACCAGTGGGGCAATCTCACGAGCGGCGTCGATCTCATCCACCGCGCCGAGGGCAAGAGCGTCCATGCGATCGGCACACCGCTGATCACGAACAGCGACGGCCGCAAGTTCGGCAAGAGCGAGGGCAACGCGGTCTGGCTCGACCCGAAGCTGACGAGCCCGTACGCGATGTACCAGTTCTGGCTGAACACCGACGACGCCGACGTCGCCGACCGGCTCAAGGTCTTCACCTTCCTCACCCGCGCCGAGATCGAGCAGGTGGTGGCCGCTCACGAGGCCGAGCCGTTCCGCCGCATCGGCCAGAAGCGCGTCGCCCTCGAGGTGACGGCGCTCGTGCACGGAGCGGATGCCGCCGCGGCGGCGATCGCGGCATCGGAAGCGCTCTTCGGGCAGGGCGATCTGTCGACCCTGGATGCCGACACGCTCGCGAGCGCTCTGCGCGAGCTGCCGCACGCCGAGCTGGCCGCGGGCACGCCGGTCGTGAGCGCCCTGCTCGCGACGGGCCTGGTGGCGAGCCTGGGTGAAGCCCGACGCGCGATCGCGCAGGGCGGGGTCTCGCTCGACGGCGTCAAGGATCGACGACGACACGGCCGTCGTCGGCGGATCGCTCCCCGGCGGAGTCTCGGTGCTGCGGCGCGGCAAGAAGACCCTCGCCGGCGTGTTCGTCCGCGGGTAGACCGGCGGCGCATGCCCTTCACGCTCAGCCACGCCGTCGTCGCGCTGCCGTTCGTGCGCACTCCTCTGGTCCCTGCGGCGATCGCGGTCGGCGCGATGACACCGGACTTTCCGCTGTTCGTGCGCGGTCTGGCGCTGCACTACGGTCTCACGCACAGCCTCGGGTGGCTTCCGATGACGATCGTGATCGCACTCGCGCTGCTGCTCGTCTGGCGGTGCGTTCTCCGGCCCGCCGCGCGGGAGCTGTCTCCGGCGCTGGCTCGCCCGGCGTCTTCCCGCGGAGTGGGATGCGGGCGCTCCGACCGCGCTGCGGGAGACGCTCGCGATCTCCGGCGTGCCGGCGCGGACGTCGTGGCGCGGCATCCTGCTGCTGGTCGCCTCGCTCGCGATCGGCATCCTGACTCACATCGTGTGGGACCTGTTCACGCACGAGGGCCGGTGGGGTGTGCAGATCCTTCCGCTGCTCGACGAGCGGTGGGGGCCGCTGACGGGGTACAAGTGGCTCCAGCACGGCTCGTCGGTGCTCGGCCTGGCGATCCTCGCGAGCTGGGCGGTGCTGTGGCTGCGCCGACGGCGGCCGGAGTCCCCGCTGCAGCGTCTGCTGCCCGATCCGGTGCGCTGGGCGTGGTGGCTCTCGCTGCCGATCGCTCTCCTGGTTGCGTGGGGGATGGGCCTGGCGCTGTACGGACCGTTCACGACCGACTGGACCATCCCGCACCTCGCGTATCGGGTCCTCCCGCCGGCGTGCGCGGTATGGGGCGTGCTCACCCTGGCGCTCGCCGCCACGGTCCAGATTCTTCGCGGGCGGCGACGCGCCTCGATCAGCTAGCGCAGTTCCTTCGCGATCGCCCGAGCAGACGCCCGTGCGTGCAGCTTGATCTGGAACAGCTGACCCTTCAGCGGGTTGGAGAGACCGATGAATCGCAGTCCCGGAGCACCCGGCAGCGTCCGTGGTCCGGTGACGAGGGGATTCCCTCGCTCGTCCAGCACCCGGAGGTGCCCCGCGACGGACACGAGACCCGTCGTGTAACCGGTCGCGGCGATGACCGCGTCCGGGGTGATGCGAGTGCCGTCCGCGAGCACCACCTCGCCGCCGTCGAACCTCTCGAGCGCGGCGACGGGCACGACCCGCCCCGCGCGCAGGGACTCGACCAGACCGACATCGATCGTCGGCGTGATGCCGGTCGCACGCGCCTGCGCCACGACCCCCGCAGTCGGCAGCGGCATGCCGTACGGCGTCAGGTCGCCGAGAACCAGCCCGCTGCAGCAGCCGGTTGACGGGGTCGACGAGCCACGCGGGGGAGTACTCCATCCCGATGGCCAGCAGCGTGGTCGGCACCGGTCCCAGCTGCCGCGGAATGAGGTTGGGTGGCGTCCGGATCGCGAGTCGCACGGCCGCTGCTCCGCCCTCCGCGAGATCGGCGGCGATCTCGGCGCCGGAATTGCCGGCTCCCACCACGAGCACATCGCGCCCGACGAAGGCCCGGGCGTTCCGGTACTCCGATGCGTGCACGACCTCCCCCATGAAGCCTCCCTGGCCCGGCCAGTTCGGCCGAACCGGGGCGTTGCTGTATCCCGTGGCGATCACGATCTGCCGCGCCGTGAGCACGCCGTCGTCGGAGCTCGCGCTCCACAGCCCTGCGTCTCGGTCCAATCGCCGCACCTCGGTTGAGAACCTCGGCGCGATGCGCTGCTGCCGCGCGTAGCCGCGCAGGTAGTCGGCCATGTCGTCCTTGGCCACCCAGCGTCCGAATCGACCGGGAATGCGCGCAGCGGGCAAGGACGACTGCACACGAGGAGTGTGCAAGTGCAGTCGGTCGTACCGCGACCGCCAGGTCTCGCCCACGCTTTCGCCCCGATCGACGACCAGAGTGTCGATTCCCCGGCGCAGCAGGCACGCGGCCACCGCCAGGCCGGCCGGACCCGCGCCGACCACCAGCACCTCGGCATCCAGCCCGGCCACCGTCAGCGCTCGATCCAGGTGGCGGAGTCACGTGCCCAGCGCCGCGGGGGAGGGAACCGCGTGGGCCCTCCGTCATACGCGAGCGCCGGTGCTGTCGTGATCAGCTGACGGCCATCGACCTCGAACTCCTGCAGGTGGGGCGCCGGGTCGACGAGCGGCCCGGCCGGTTCGGGTTCGCCCGCGCGCGGCAGGCCGAGAAGTTCGGCGGCGACCCGACGCAGCGACACATCGACGGACCAGGAGCCGCCCTCGACCGCCTGGCGGGCCAGGGCCATCAGCACTCCGGCGGCGAGAAGATAGCCGGCACTGTGGTCGAGCGCCTGCGCGGGCAGTGCCCCGGGGCGGTCGCCGTCGGGTGACTCGATCCACGCCACACCGCTCGCCGCCTGCACCAGGCTGTCGAATCCGCGGCGGTCACCCGTCGCTCCGCCCGATCCCCACGCTGTCAGGCGTGCGACGACGATTCCGGGATGCCGCGCGGTGAGCTCGCGCGGGCTTAGGCCGAGCCGATCGAGGGCACGCGCTCGATAGCCGGTGACGAGGACGTCTGCGGTCTCGAGCAGGCGGTCGAAACTCGCCCGGTCGCCCGCGACGGTGAGATCCAGGAGCGTGGAGCGCTTGCCGTGCCCGCTGTCGAGGTGCTGCCATTCCGGCTCGGGCAGCTGTGGTGGGTCGATCCGCAGAACGTCGGCGCCGAGCAGAGCGAGCGTGCGGGTCGCGACGGGACCGGCGATGACGCGCGTGAGATCGAGCACGCGGATGCCGCGCAGCGGCGCGTCGGTCGGCGACCACTCCCGCGATCGGGCAGCCGCCGTCCCCTCGCGTCGCACCTCGACGATCGGTCGTGCCCGAAGGTCGGCGTCGACGACGGCATTCTCGTGCGCCACGCCGACGCAGAGTCCGCCCGCCGCGGTGATCGCCTGCGTCGCGACGCCGGCCGGCATGCCGCGCAACGCGGCGGCCACGGCTTCCTTGCCGGCATCCGCCTCGAGCCCCAACCCTCGCCGCAGCGCAGCGGCATGGTGCGGGTAGTTGCCGTGCGTGCGTAACCAGCCGTCGGAGGAGCGGAAGAAGCCGGAGAGCGGGGCCCACGCATCGACGGGGTCGCCGTCCCATCGGAAGTGCCGTTCGCTCGAGTACGCGATCGCGATCCGATCCGGGTCGGGCGTCACGCTGGTCGCACCCACCCGATCGGCAGCCGCGAGGGACGCGGCCGCGACGCTCGCCCAGGCGAGGGGCGCGACGCCGGTGCGGGCGGCGAGGGGCACGGGGTGCGGCGAGGCGGTCACCGCACGCAGCCGAGCGCGGTCGCCGCCCAGATCGGCCCAGATGCGAGCAAGAAGGTCACGCGCCGGCTGCGCGGTCGCCGTCATGCCTGCTGCTCGTGCGGCACAGGCAGTCCGAGCGCCATCCAGGCCTGGATGCAGACCCGCTCCGCCGGATCGTCCACGAGCCGGTCGACCAGACCGTCGGGATCATCGATGCCGTGTCGGCGGATCACCTTGAGCGACATCTCCCGCACACGCCACGACTCGTCTTGCAGAGCCGCGAGGACGATCTCGCACCGAGCCGGGGGGCCCACGTGCAGCAGTCCGCGTGCTCCCCACGTGCGCGCCCAGGAGGGAAGCCGGCCCAGGGTGCCGCCGAGCCACGCGATGTCGGGCCACGCCGGATCATCATCGGCGGCGCGGCCGGCCAGCAGTTCCTCGCACCACTGGATCACACGGTCGCGCCCGTAAACATCCAACCGCGCCGGCAGCAAGCTCGCGCGGCAGCGCACCGGAGGCGATCAGATGCGCGGGCACAGCCATGCACGGAGGCTACGCCGCCCGCGACGAGGCCGCCAGAGGAAGCCGCCGCCCAGACTGCGCAATCCCGCGTGATTCCGGTCGCTGAGGAGGCGACACGCCCGGGATGCGGGCTGGATTTGCCACCCCCGCGCATCCCACGTAACTTATTACTTGTTCGCCCCACAGGGAAGCGGAGAGGCCGAAAGCCTTACCCCCCTCAAGCGGAGAACCACCCCCCATCTGAAGCAGCACTCATTGAGTGTTCCGGCCCTCGGGTCTAGGATGGAGGTTCCCACTCCTCGAAGCTGTCGAAGAGTGCTGTACGTCGACGCTCAAGCGTCGCGTACGGCCGATTTGACACGCTGACGGAGAGGGATAAGATAGAGAAGTTGCCCAGCGGGCCGGCCGAATCGCCGAGACGCAGGGCAGCCGATCTAGCTTCGTGAGATGTCGTCACTGACAGCTGCTCCCGACTTCGCGTCGAGAAACGCCGATTTGACACGCGGAACACGGAGCGTAAGATAGAGAAGTTGCCCTGCCGGGCCAGCCGAGAGGCTGGAAGCAGGAGCATCCGATCCTTGAGAACTCAACAGCGTGCACTTGTCAAATGCCAAAAAACCTCGCGGTCAGCTTGTCTGACCGATGAGATTCTTTTGAGATTAAACGAGATGTCAGCAATGACATCCGATCGTCAGATCAAACTCGCTCGGGCCGACCCATTCCGGTCTGCTCGCAGCAAAATTCTTTTACGGAGAGTTTGATCCTGGCTCAGGATGAACGCTGGCGGCGTGCTTAACACATGCAAGTCGAACGGTGAAAGAGAGCTTGCTCTCTGGATCAGTGGCGAACGGGTGAGTAACACGTGAGCAATCTGCCCCTGACTCTGGGATAAGCGTTGGAAACGACGTCTAATACCGGATACGAGCTGCGAAGGCATCTTCAGCAGCTGGAAAGAACTTCGGTCAGGGATGAGCTCGCGGCCTATCAGCTAGTTGGTGAGGTAAAGGCTCACCAAGGCGTCGACGGGTAGCCGGCCTGAGAGGGTGACCGGCCACACTGGGACTGAGACACGGCCCAGACTCCTACGGGAGGCAGCAGTGGGGAATATTGCACAATGGGCGCAAGCCTGATGCAGCAACGCCGCGTGAGGGACGACGGCCTTCGGGTTGTAAACCTCTTTTAGCAGGGAAGAAGCGAAAGTGACGGTACCTGCAGAAAAAGCACCGGCTAACTACGTGCCAGCAGCCGCGGTAATACGTAGGGTGCAAGCGTTATCCGGAATTATTGGGCGTAAAGAGCTCGTAGGCGGTTTGTCGCGTCTGCTGTGAAAACTGGGGGCTCAACCCCCAGCCTGCAGTGGGTACGGGCAGACTAGAGTGCGGTAGGGGAGATTGGAATTCCTGGTGTAGCGGTGGAATGCGCAGATATCAGGAGGAACACCGATGGCGAAGGCAGATCTCTGGGCCGTAACTGACGCTGAGGAGCGAAAGGGTGGGGAGCAAACAGGCTTAGATACCCTGGTAGTCCACCCCGTAAACGTTGGGAACTAGTTGTGGGGTCCATTCCACGGATTCCGTGACGCAGCTAACGCATTAAGTTCCCCGCCTGGGGAGTACGGCCGCAAGGCTAAAACTCAAAGGAATTGACGGGGACCCGCACAAGCGGCGGAGCATGCGGATTAATTCGATGCAACGCGAAGAACCTTACCAAGGCTTGACATATACGAGAACGGGCAGAAATGTAGAACTCTTTGGACACTCGTAAACAGGTGGTGCATGGTTGTCGTCAGCTCGTGTCGTGAGATGTTGGGTTAAGTCCCGCAACGAGCGCAACCCTCGTTCTATGTTGCCAGCACGTAATGGTGGGAACTCATGGGATACTGCCGGGGTCAACTCGGAGGAAGGTGGGGATGACGTCAAATCATCATGCCCCTTATGTCTTGGGCTTCACGCATGCTACAATGGCCGGTACAAAGGGCTGCAATACCGTAAGGTGGAGCGAATCCCAAAAAGCCGGTCCCAGTTCGGATTGAGGTCTGCAACTCGACCTCATGAAGTCGGAGTCGCTAGTAATCGCAGATCAGCAACGCTGCGGTGAATACGTTCCCGGGTCTTGTACACACCGCCCGTCAAGTCATGAAAGTCGGTAACACCTGAAGCCGGTGGCCCAACCCTTGTGGAGGGAGCCGTCGAAGGTGGGATCGGTAATTAGGACTAAGTCGTAACAAGGTAGCCGTACCGGAAGGTGCGGCTGGATCACCTCCTTTCTAAGGAGCACTTGGAGGCCTTCGGGCCTTCCAGAGCCAGACTCGAGACACACGTTCTCGACTGGTAGCTCATGGGTGGAACATTTGACAAGGTGCGAAGGACGACGTTCTTCACTCAGTACGCTGCTTGCAGCTGGAACCGTGACGCTCGTCAGATAACGCACATGCACGCTGTTGGGTCCTGAGGGACCGGATGCGCTCTGATCTTCGGATCGGAGCCATGCGAACCTCAGGACCTTTTCCTATGCCGGCAACGCCGGCAGCGGGGAAGGTACCGCCCGTACTTTGAGAACTACACAGTGGACGCGAGCATCTTTGAGCCGATCTTTGATCGGCTCATATTGATGATCTTAAAGATCATTAGTCAATTTCGAGTTGGACTTCGGTCCAAACCGATTCTTGATAAAACTCATGTGATTTCAAGTCTTTAAGAGCAAACGGTGAATGCCTTGGCATCTGGAGCCGAAGAAGGACGTAGCAATCTGCGATAAGCCTCGGGGAGTGGATAAGCACACTTTGATCCGAGGGTGTCCGAATGGGGAAACCCCGCTGGGCGGCGTGCCGACCCAGTGACTCCCGCCTGAATATATAGGGCGGGTAGAGGGAACGTGGGGAAGTGAAACATCTCAGTACCCACAGGAAGAGAAAGCAACCGCGATTCCGTTAGTAGTGGCGAGCGAAACCGGAACAGGCTAAACCGAGTACGTGTGATATCCGGCAGGAGTTGCGTATTCGGGGTTGTGGGACTTTTCAGGCTGCTCTGCCGAGCAGCCGGCGTTACAAGAAGGTATAGACGAATGGCATTGAAAGGCCAGTCATAGAGGGTGTGAACCCCGTAGTCGAAATGCCTCCCTTGGCGCGAAGAGTATCCCAAGTAGCACGGGGCCCGAGAAATCCCGTGTGAATCTGTCAGGACCACCTGATAAGCCTAAATACTCCCAGATGACCGATAGCGGACAAGTACCGTGAGGGAAAGGTGAAAAGTACCCCGGGAGGGGAGTGAAATAGTACCTGAAACCGTTTGCTTACAAACCGTTGGAGCCTCCTTAGTAGGGGTGACAGCGTGCCTTTTGAAGAATGAGCCTGCGAGTTAGCGATATGTGGCGAGGTTAACCCGAGTGGGGTAGCCGTAGCGAAAGCGAGTCTGAATAGGGCGATTCAGTCGCATGTCCTAGACCCGAAGCGAAGTGATCTATCCATGGCCAGGTTGAAGCGACGGTAAGACGTCGTGGAGGACCGAACCCACTTAGGTTGAAAACTGAGGGGATGAGCTGTGGATAGGGGTGAAAGGCCAATCAAACTTCGTGATAGCTGGTTCTCTCCGAAATGCATTTAGGTGCAGCGTTGCGTGTTTCTTGCCGGAGGTAGAGCTACTGGATGGCCGATGGGCCCTACAAGGTTACTGACGTCAGCCAAACTCCGAATGCCGGTAAGTGAGAGCGCAGCAGTGAGACTGTGGGGGATAAGCTTCATAGTCGAGAGGGAAACAACCCAGACCACCAACTAAGGTCCCAAAGCGCGTGCTAAGTGGGAAAGGATGTGGAGTTGCCTTGACAACCAGGAGGTTGGCTTAGAAGCAGCCACCCTTGAAAGAGTGCGTAATAGCTCACTGGTCAAGTGATTCCGCGCCGACAATGTAACGGGGCTCAAGCACGCCACCGAAGTTGTGGCATTGATATTATTGGTAGGCCTTCGTGGTCCAGCCGTATTGATGGGTAGGAGAGCGTCGTGTGGCCAGCGAAGCGGCGGTGTGAACCAGCCGTGGAGGCTACACGAGTGAGAATGCAGGCATGAGTAGCGAAAGACGTGTGAGAAACACGTCCTCCGAAAGACCAAGGGTTCCAGGGTCAAGCTAATCTTCCCTGGGTAAGTCGGGACCTAAGGCGAGGCCGACAGGCGTAGTCGATGGACAACGGGTTGATATTCCCGTACCGGCGAAGAACCGCCCAAACCAATCCAGTAATGCTAAGTGTCTGAATCCCAGTGACCGATCCCTTCGGGGTGACGCGTCTGGGCCTAGCACACGACCCTATGCTGAGGCGGTTAGCGTATTAACAGGTGTGACGCAGGAAGGTAGCCCAAGCCAGGCGATGGTTGTCCTGGTGCAAGTGCGTAGGCCGAGTGATAGGCAAATCCGTCACTCATACAGGCTGAGACACGATGCGGATAAAAAGTGGGTGATCCTATGCTGCCAAGAAAAGCATCGACGCGAGGTTCAAGCCGCCCGTACCCCAAACCGACTCAGGTGGTCAGGTAGAGAATACCAAGGAGATCGAGAGAATCGTGGTTAAGGAACTCGGCAAAATGCCCCCGTAACTTCGGGAGAAGGGGGGCCTTCGACGTATTAGGACTTGCTCCGAAAGCGTTTGGAGGCCGCAGAGACTAGTGGGTAGCGACTGTTTACTAAAAACACAGGTCCGTGCCAAGTCGCAAGACGATGTATACGGACTGACGCCTGCCCGGTGCTGGAAGGTTAAGAGGACCGGTTAGCCGCAAGGCGAAGCTGAGAATTTAAGCCCCAGTAAACGGCGGTGGTAACTATAACCATCCTAAGGTAGCGAAATTCCTTGTCGGGTAAGTTCCGACCTGCACGAATGGCGTAACGACTTCCCAACTGTCTCAACCGCGAACTCGGCGAAATTGCATTACGAGTAAAGATGCTCGTTACGCGCAGCAGGACGGAAAGACCCCGTGACCTTTACTATAGTTTGGTATTGGTGTTCGGTGTGGCTTGTGTAGGATAGGTGGGAGACTTTGAAGCTTGGACGCCAGTTCAGGTGGAGTCATTGTTGAAATACCACTCTGGTCACTCTGGATATCTAACTTAGAACCGTAATCCGGTTCAGGGACAGTGCCTGATGGGTAGTTTAACTGGGGCGGTTGCCTCCCAAAAAGTAACGGAGGCGCCCAAAGGTTCCCTCAACCTGGTTGGCAATCAGGTGGCGAGTGTAAGTGCACAAGGGAGCTTGACTGTGAGACTGACAGGTCGAGCAGGGACGAAAGTCGGGACTAGTGATCCGGCAGTGGCTTGTGGAAGCGCTGTCGCTCAACGGATAAAAGGTACCTCGGGGATAACAGGCTGATCTTGCCCAAGAGTCCATATCGACGGCATGGTTTGGCACCTCGATGTCGGCTCGTCGCATCCTGGGGCTGGAGTAGGTCCCAAGGGTTGGGCTGTTCGCCCATTAAAGCGGTACGCGAGCTGGGTTTAGAACGTCGTGAGACAGTTCGGTCCCTATCCGCTGCGCGCGCAGGAAATTTGAGAGGATCTGACCCTAGTACGAGAGGACCGGGTTGGACGAACCTCTGGTGTGTCAGTTGTTCCGCCAGGAGCACCGCTGATTAGCTACGTTCGGGATGGATAACCGCTGAAAGCATCTAAGCGGGAAGCCGGCCTCAAGATGAGATTTCCATGCCTTCGGGCGAGAGGCTCCCAGCCAGATTACTGGGTTGATAGGCGAGATGTGTAAGCGTGGCAACACGTGCAGCTGACTCGTACTAATAAGCCGATGACTTGATAACACACCGTTTTTTGGTGCTTGCGTCCACTGAGTGGTTCTCGATGTACGGTCGAGAACCGCATGACAATGACTTTGTTATGCAGACTTGAAACATCAATAGTGTTTCGGCGGCCATAGCGTGAGGGAAACGCCCGGTTACATTCCGAACCCGGAAGCTAAGCCTCACAGCGCCGATGGTACTGCAGGGGGGACCCTGTGGGAGAGTAGGACACCGCCGGACTTCTTTCGTGAAATGGCCACCCATTGTTGGGTGGCCATTTCTCGTTAACACACCAACTCGGGAGGATCAGGACATGGCAGACGAGGATCCGACCAAGCGCCCTCGAGAGGGCGATGCGCCGCGGCGCAGCAGCGACCGGGCGTCTGGAGCCTCGTCGCGCCCGAATACGGGTGCTCGAAAGGCATATCCGCCCCGCGACGGTGAGAAGAAGCCGTACGTGAAGCGCGACGGTGAGCGCAAGCCGTACCCGCCTCGTGACGGTGACAGGAAGCCGTACGTGAAGCGCGACGGTGAGCGAAGCCGTACCGCCTCGTGACGGTGAGCAAGAAGCCGTATGCGACACGCGCGATGGTGAGCGGAAGTCGTACCCGCCCCGCGACGGCGACAAGAAGCCGTATGTGAAGCGCGACGGTGACAAGAAGCCGTACGCTCCTCGTGACGGTGAGCGGAAGTCGTATCCGCCGCGCGATGGCGAGCGCAAGTCGTACACCCCGCGCGACGGCAGCAGCCGGCCGCCGCGCGCCGGTGCCGGACGTGAGGAGCGCCGGGATGATCGCCAGTCCCGGCCCGAGGAGCTGCGCGCCGTTCGGCCCGCCTTCGACGAGCCGATCGTGCCCGATGAGGTCACCGCGACCGATCTGAACGCGGCAGCACGAAACCAGCTGAAGACACTGAGCAAGGAGAACGCGGATGAGGTCGCGCGCCACCTCGCGATGGCCGCCGAGGTCATCGATGCCGACCCCGCAGCTCGCTCACCGGCACGCCATCGCCGCGACGCGACGAGCGGGCCGCATCGGCGTGGTCCGTGAGACCGCGGCGATCACCGCCTACGCGATCGGCGACTACGCGCTCGCGCTGCGCGAACTGCGCACGTACCGGCGGATCTCGGGCAGCGATGACCAGATCGCGCTGATGGTCGACAGCGAGCGCGGAGTCGGTCGCCCCGACCGGGCGCTCGAGGTCGGGCGCGCTGTCGACCGCAGCACGCTGGCACCGTCCGTGCGCGTCGAGCTCGCGATCGCGATGTCGGGGGCGCGGCTCGACCTCGGAGAGACCGAGCGCGCGCTGCAGGAGCTCGACATTCCCGAGCTCGACCCGGATCGCGCATTCGAGTGGAGTCCGTCGCTCTTCGCCGCGCGGGCGACCGTGCTCGAGGAGCTCGGCCGCGATGACGAGGCCAGGGAGTGGCAGCGCCGTGCCGAGGTCGCCGAAGATGCGCTGAACGCGGCGAACGGCTCCGACGGCGACCTCGAGGTCGTGCTCGTCGAGGAGATCTTCGAGGAGTTCGTGCCCGAGGATGCCGACGAGGAGGCCGCCGCGTCGGAGGGCCAGGACTGATGGCGCTGTTCGGCCGCCGCAATGCCGAACGCGACCCCTCTCGACGGCGTCGACGTCGTGCTCGCCGACCTCGACGGCGTCGTCTACGCCGGCGCAGGCGCGCTGCCGCTACGCGGTCGAGAGCCTCAACCGCAGCCGCGAGGGCCGCCGCCTCGGCTACATCACGAACAACGCGTCCCGCACCGACGCATCGGTGGCCGGGCACCTGCGCGAACTCGGACTCGACGACCGCGCCGGCCGATGTCGTGACGAGCCCGCAGGCGGCGATGCGGCTGCTCGTCGAACGAGTCGCCCCCGGTTCGACCGTGCTCGTCGTCGGCGGCGACGGACTCGTCAGCGAGCTCGAGAAGTCGGGCTTCGTCGTCACGCGCAGCGCCGACGATTCGCCGGCCGCGGTCGTGCAGGGGTTCGCCCCCGAGGTGGGCTGGGCTCAGCTGGCCGAAGCCGCGTACGCCCTCGCGCTGCCCGAGGAAGAGGGCGGCATCCCGTGGATCGCGACCAACACGGACTGGACGATTCCGCAGGCCCGGGGGATCGCGCCGGGCAACGGAACGCTGGTCTCGGCGGTGCACACCGCGGTCGGTCGGCTGGCGACCGTCGCGGGCAAGCCCGAAGTGCCGATCTTCGATGAGGCCGTCGCGCGGTTCGGCGCGCAGCATCCGCTGTTCCTCGGCGATCGGCTCGACACCGACATCCTGGGCGCGAATCGTGCCGGCATCCCCTCCGCCCTCGTCCTGACCGGGATCGATCGTCCGAAGCACGTGCTCGCGGCTCCGACCGGCTCGCAGCCCACGTACATCCTGAGCGATCTGCGCGAACTGCATCAGCCGTACCCCGAGGCGCACCGTGCGCGACGGGGTCGTGTCGGTCCGGGGCGCGAAGGTGCGGATCGAAGGTCCGGATGTGCGGATCCTCTCGGAGGGCGACCAGCCGGTCGATCTGCTGCGCGCCGGCGCCAAGGCCATCTGGGACACCGGGCGGGCGATCTACGGTTTCCGCGTTCCCGAGCAGCTCTACGCGGATCCGTTCCATCGCCCGTGAGGGTCGGCTCGATCGGGCGGCCCGCACGTATCCTGAGTGCATGGATCAGACCGCGCCGCAGGACGACGAGCAGGCCGATCTGCTCTCGACGCTCGAGGTGATCGAGGCTCAGCCGCTCGCGACGCGCGCCGCCGCCTACGAGGGACTGCACGACGCTCTCGCACGCCGCCTCGAGTCGTGACCGCAGCCGGCCTGCCGTGCACGTGAGCACGCGCCGATGAGGGGCCGCGCATGAGCACGCGTCTCGACGCCGCATTGCCGGCACGCGGGCTCGCGCGGTCGCGCACGCACGCGGCGACGCTCATCGCCGACGGCCTGGTCACGGTGGACGGGCGACCCGTCGTGAAGGCATCGACGCAGGTGGCCGACGACGCTCAGATCGAGGTGGCGGCAACCGATCATTACGTCAGCCGCGCCGCGCACAAGCTCATCTCCGGTCTCGACGCGTTCGACATCCCGGTGGCGGGGCGCGTGGCGCTCGATATGGGTGCATCGACGGGCGGATTCACCCAGGTGCTGCGCGAGCGCGGTGCCGACCCGGTGATCGCCGTCGATGTCGGTCACGGCCAGCTCGCGGCATCCATCGCCGACGACCCGGGCGTCATCTCGATCGAGGGATTCAACGTCCGCTACATGACGCCCGAGAACCTGGCGGAGGCGAGTGGCGTCGACGAGGCCCCGCAGCTGGTCACGGGCGATCTGTCGTTCATCTCGCTCTCGCACGTGCTGCCCGCCGCACATGCGGTCGCCGCGTCGGACGCCGACTTCGTGCTGCTGGTCAAACCGCAGTTCGAGGTCGGCCGCACCGCCGTCAAGGGCGGACTCGTGACGGATGCCGCAGCCCGCGCCGATGCCGTCGCCGGGGTGCTGTGGGCCGCGTGGGACGCCGGCCTGGGCACCTGCGGCGTCGTCGCCTCGCCGATCGCCGGCACGCACGGCAACGCCGAGTTCATCGCGCACTTCCGAACCCTCGGCGACGGCGCCGGGCGCGGGAGCAATCCGACAGAATGGTTGAGCACCGTGAACCGACTGACGGGAAGTCCATGACCGACGCCGAACGCAACATCCTGGTCGTCGTGCACGCGCGCCGCGACGACACCGTCGTCGCCGCGCAGCGCGTGGTCTCGGCCCTGCGCGAGGCGGGCGCACGGCCCGTGCTGTCGGTCGACGATCGGGAAGAACTCGGCAGACGCGCTCGGTCTGCTCGGCGCAGGTCGCCACGCTCGGCGTCGACGTGTCGGTCGACGACATCGAACTGGCGATCGTGCTCGGCGGCGACGGCACGATCCTGCGCGCAGCCGAGCTGGTGCGCGAAGGGCACTGCGCCGGTGCTCGGCATCAACATGGGACACGTCGGGTTCCTCGCCGAGATCGAGCGCGACGACATGGACTACGCGGTGCAGCCGTGCCATCGCCCGCGACTACGCCGTCGAGGAGCGCCTCGCACTGCAGGTGCGGGTGAAGGACGCCGCGGACGAGGTCATCTACGACACGTGGGCGCTGAACGAGGCGACGGTCGAGAAGGCCAGCCGCGAGCGGATGCTCGAGGTCGTCATCGAGATCGACGGGCGTCCGCTGTCATCGTTCGGCTGCGACGGGGTCGTGGTCTCGACGCCGACGGGCTCGACCGCCTACAACTTCTCGGCCGGCGGACCGGTCATCTGGCCCACGGTCGAGGCGATCGCCGTGGTGCCGCTGTCGGCCCACGCCCTGTTCGCGAAGCCGCTCGTCGTCGGCCCCGAGCACGCGGTCGCGATCGAGGTGCTCGAGCGCACGAACGGCACCGGCGTGCTGTGGTGCGACGGCCGGCGCTCGCACGACCTGCCGCCCGGCGCCCGCGTCGTGGTGCGCCGATCGGAGCGGCCGGTGCGGCTGGCGCGGCTGCACCCCGCGGCGTTCACCGACCGTCTCGTGCGCAAGTTCCGCCTGCCCGTCGAGGGCTGGCGCGGTCCCGCACTCCTCACGACGGGCGTGATCGGCCAGATTCCGTGATCGAGGAGATGCGCCTGCGCGATCTCGGCGTCATCGCGGAGGCCACGCTGCCCATCGGTCCGGGCTTCACGGCGATCACGGGTGAGACCGGCGCGGGCAAGACCATGGTCGTGACCGGCCTCGGACTGCTGCTCGGCCAGCGCGCCGACTCGGGTGCGGTCCGCGCCGGCGCGGCGCAGGCGTCGGTCGACGGCGTCTGGATCGTGCCCGAACACGGCGCCGTCGCCGACCGCGTGCGCGAAGCCGGAGGCGACCTCGAGTCGATCGGGGGAGGCCGGGCCGAGCTGCTCGTCGGGCGCTCGCTCTCGAGCGAAGGACGCAGCCGGGCGAGCGTCGGCGGGCGCGCCGCCCCCGCCGGGGTGCTCGCCGACCTGGCCGACGAACTCGTCGTCGTGCACGGCCAGTCCGACCAGCTGCGCCTGCGCACCGCTGCCGCGCAGCGCGACGCGCTCGACCGCTTCGGCGGCGCGGTCGCTCGAGTCCGCGCTCACGGCGTATCGCACGACCTACGAGCGCGTCCCGCGAGCTCTCGCGACGAGCTGACGACCCTCACCGATGATCGCGACGCGCGCGCCCGCGAGGCCGAAGACCTGCGCGCCGCGATCGCCGAGATCGAGCAGGCCGCGCCCGCGCCGGGAGAGGACGCCGACCTCGCGCGTGCGCGCCGAACGGCTCGCGAACGCCGAAGAGCTGCGCGCGGCAGCCGCGGCCGCTCACGAGGTCCTCTCCGGCGACGGCGACGTGCCCGACGTCGGCATCCTGCTCGCCGAGAGCCGACGGGCCCTCGAGCGCGGGCACGACCCCGCGCTCGACGAGCTCGCCGCGCAGGTCGCCGACCTCGGCTACCGCGCCGCCGATCTCGCGCAGTCGCTCGCGGCGTACCTCGCCGACCTCGACGAGACCGGACCCGCACGAGCTCGCCGCGGTCGAAGACCGCCGGGCGGTGCTCGGGAGTCTGATCCGCACACACGGCTCGCTCGATGCCGCGATCGCGCTGCTCGAGACCGGCTCGGCGCGGCTGGCCGAACTCGACGACGACGGCGCGCGCATCGAGCGGCTCACCAGCGAGCGCGATGCTGCGGCATCCGCCCTGGATTCCGAAGCGGCCGCCGCTGACGGCCGCGCGAACGCACGCCGCCGCACGGCTGGGTGCCGCCGTCACCGACGAGCTGCACGCGCTCGCGATGCCCGACGCGCGGGTCGTCGTCGCCGTCACCCCGGGCGCCGAGTCGGCCAGCGGCCGCGACGACGTCGCGATCCTGCTCGCCCCGCACACCGGCGCCGAACCACGACCGGTCGCCAAGAGCGCGTCGGGCGGCGAGCTCAGCCGCGTCATGCTCGCGATCGAGGTCGTGATCGCCGCGGTCGATCCGGTGCCGACGTTCGTCTTCGACGAAGTGGATGCCGGCATCGGCGGCGCCGCGGCGATCGAGGTCGGCCGCCGCCTCGCACGCCTGGCCCGCTCGTCGCAGGTGATCGCGGTCACGCACCTCGCGCAGGTCGCGGCCTTCGCGAACAACCATCTGTCGGTCGTGAAGGCCAGCGACGGATCGGTCACGGCGTCCGATGTGCGGCGCCTGGACGGCGCCGATCGCGAGGCCGAGATGGCGCAGACTGCTCTCGGGAATGCCCGATTCGGATGCCGCGCTCACCCATGCCCGCGAGCTGCTGGGCCTTCGGGCCCAGTCGGACTGATAGGATAAAAGCCCGTGGCGGAAACTCATGCGGCGGACAATCAAAACGGCACCACTCGGCACATCTTCGTGACCGGCGGTGTCGTTTCTTCATTGGGCAAGGGACTGACGGCGGCCAGCCTGGGCAATCTGCTCACGGCGCGCGGCCTGCGCGTGGTCATGCAGAAGCTCGACCCGTATCTCAACGTCGATCCGGGGACGATGAACCCGTTCCAGCACGGCGAGGTCTTCGTGACCGACGACGGCGCCGAGACCGACCTCGACATCGGCCACTACGAGCGGTTCCTCGACATCGAGCTGAGCCAGGCGGCGAACGTCACCACCGGACAGATCTACTCGCAGGTGATCGCGCGCGAGCGCCGCGGCGAGTACCTCGGCGACACCGTGCAGGTCATCCCGCACATCACCGACGAGATCAAGCGGCGCATGCGCCTGCAGGCCGACGAGTCGCCGAAGCCCGACGTGATCATCACCGAGATCGGCGGCACGGTCGGCGACATCGAGTCGCAGCCGTTCATCGAGTCGGCCCGGCAGATCCGCCACGAGCTCGGCCGCGCAGAACGTGTTCTTCGTGCACGTCTCGCTCGTGCCGTTCATGGGCGCATCGGGTGAGCAGAAGACCAAGCCCACGCAGCATTCGGTCGCCGCCCTCCGCTCGATCGGCATCCAGCCCGACGCCCTCGTGCTGCGCAGCGACCGCCCCGTCACCGAGTCGAACAAGCGCAAGATCGCGCTGATGTGCGACGTCGACGAAGACGCGGTCGTCAACGCGGTCGACGTGCCGAGCATCTACGACATCCCGACGATGCTGCACGAGCAGGGCCTCGACGAGTACATCGTGCGCACGCTCGGCCTGGGCAAGGCCGCCGAGGTCGACTGGTCGCGCTGGGAGCGCGTGCTGAAGGCCGTGCACAACCCGAAGCACGAGGTGACGATCGGCCTGGTCGGCAAGTACATCGACCTGCCGGATGCCTACCTCTCGGTCACCGAGGCGCTCAAGGCCGGCGGCTTCGCCCACGAGACCCACGTGACGATCACGTGGATCCCGTCCGACCTGTGCGAGACGCCCGAGGGCGCCGCCAAGGCGCTGGGCGGGCTCGACGGCATCGTCGTCCCCGGTGGTTTCGGCATCCGCGGGATCGAGGGCAAGCTCGGCGCGCTGAAGTTCGCCCGCGAGCAGGGCATTCCGACTCTCGGGCTGTGCCTCGGACTGCAGTGCATGGTGATCGAGTACGCACGGCACGTCGCCGGCATCGAGGACGCCTCGAGCACCGAATTCGACCCCGACACCACCAACCCCGTCATCGCGACGATGGCCGAGCAGGTCGCCATCATCGCCGGGGGCGACATGGGCGGCACGATGCGCCTCGGCATGTACCCGGCCGAGCTCGCCGACGGGTCGCTCGCCCGCGAGCTGTACGGCGCGTCGCGTGTCGACGAGCGCCACCGGCACCGCTACGAGGTCAACAACGCGTACCGCGACGCGCTCGTCGAGCGCCGGCCTGTTCTTCTCGGGTCTCTCGCCGGATCGCAACCTCGTCGAGTACGTCGAGCTGCCGCGCGAAGTGCACCCGTACTACATCGCGACGCAGGCGCACCCCGAGCTGCGCTCGCGGCCGACCGACCCGCACCCGCTGTTCCGCGGGCTCGTCGGCGCGGCCCTCGAGCGCCACCGTGCCAGCGAACTGTTCGACGTCGAGAATGGCTGAGAGCCGAGAGCGGCGCGGCGGCGCTGCACGACGAGCTCGTCGACCCCGAGGTCGTCGAGAGCGACCTGGTGTACTCGCGGGCGCGTGTGGGACGTCCGCAGCGACACCGTGCGCTACGGCGACGGCGAGATCGTGCGCCAGTACGTCGACCACCCCGGTGCCGCAGCGATCGTCGCGGTCGACGAGCAGGACCGCGTCCTGCTGATCCAGCAGTACCGTCACCCGATCCGTCACCGCGACTGGGAGATCCCCGCGGGGCTGCTCGACATCGCGGGGGAGTCCCCGCTCGAGACGGCCCAGCGCGAGCTGATCGAAGAGGCCGATCTGACCGCGGCCGACTGGGAGCCGCTCGTGAGCATCTTCACGACTCCCGGCGGCAACGACGAGGTCGTTCACCTCTTCCTCGCGCGAGGGCTGTCGCCGGTGGGCACCGCCCACGCGCGCGAGGCCGAAGAGGCCGACATCCGCATCGAGTGGATCCCCCTGCACGATGCCGTCACCGGCGTGCTGGCGGGGCGCCTGCGCAACGGCATCCTGGCGGTCGGCGTGCTCGCCGCAGCAGAACGACTGCGACGCTCAGGACACTGACGTGCAGCTCGAGCGGGCGGTGGACGCGTACCTGCGGCACATCTCGATCGAGCGCGGACTGTCGGACCACACGGTCGCGGCGTACCGCCGGGACCTCGCCGGCTACGTCGGCTGGCTCGCCGAGCACGGCATCCGCGATTCGAGCGCGGTGACCGTCGCGCTCGTCACCGCGTTCGCCGCCGAGCGGGCCTCGGCCGAGCCGCCGCCCGGCGTCCTCGAGCCTGGCACGACTGCAGTCCTCGGTGCGGGGACTGCATCGCTTCCTGGCGCGCGAAGGGATCGAGTCCGACGACCCGACCGGGCGGCTTCGACCGCCGAAGGCCGCGCGGCGGCTGCCGAAGGCGCTCACGATCGATCAGGTCGAACGGCTGCTGGATGCCGCCGGCCCCGAACCCGGCGTCGCCGAGGCGAGCGAGCTGATCGGCTTGCGCGACCGCGCGCTGCTCGAGCTGCTGTACGCGACCGGCGCGCGGGTGTCGGAGGTCGTGCAGCTCGACGTCGACGACCTCGCGAACGGCGATGTCGTGCGCGTTCGCGGAAAGGGATCGAAAGAGCGGATCATCCCGGTCGGCTCGTATGCGCAATCGGCGCTGGAGTCCTACCTGACCCGCTCCCGCCCGGAGCTCTCGCGCCGTGGCCGCGCGAGCCCGCGGCTGTTCCTCGGCGCGCGCGGCGCGCCCCTCTCGCGGCAGAGCGCGTGGCTGGTGATCCAGCACGCCGCCGAGCGCGCGCAGCTGACCGCGCACGTGTCGCCGCACACGCTGCGCCACTCGTTCGCCACGCACCTGCTGCAGGGCGGCGCCGACGTGCGCGTGGTGCAGGAGCTGCTCGGACACGCGTCGGTCGCGACGACCCAGATCTACACGCACGTCTCGGTCGACGCGCTGCGCGATGTGTATGCGACCTCTCACCCTCGGGCGCGCTGAGGCGCGGCGCCGGGGTGCGCGGCGACGGGGTCGCTAGAATCGAGCAAGCACGACGCGAAGGTGGGAGACCGGGTGGCTGGCAGCGCGACGAAGGGGACCGTTCCCAAGAAGACGGGACCCTCGCCGAAGGCGGACGAGGACGCCGTGACGATGGGCCCGACCGGTCGTCCGTATCACGGCTTCGCGACGCCTCCGAAGCTCGACGGTCACGGCCCGGCGCGCATCATCGCGCTGTGCAACCAGAAGGGCGGCGTCGGAAAGACCACGACGACCATCAACCTGGCCGCCGCGCTCGCCCAGTACGGACGCAAGGTGCTCGCGGTCGATTTCGACCCGCAGGGCGCGCTGTCGGCGGGTCTCGGCATCCAGACGCATGACGTGCCGACGATCTACGACCTGCTGCTGGACACCAAGCGCGACCCGCGCGAGGTGATCGTGCACGAGCTCGGTCGAGGGCCTGGACATCCTCCCGGCCAACATCGATCTGTCGGCCGCCGAAGTGCACCTGGTCAACGAGGTCGCCCGCGAGACGATCCTCGCGCGCGTGCTGCGCAAGGTCGCCGCCGACTACGACGTGATCCTGATCGACTGCCAGCCGTCGCTCGGTCTGCTGACCGTGAATGCCCTGACCGCGAGCCACGGAGTCGTGATCCCGCTCGAGTGCGAGTTCTTCGCGCTGCGCGGTGTCGCGCTGCTGATCGAGACGATCGACAAGGTGCGCGATCGCCTCAACCCGACGATCGAGCTCGACGGGGTGCTCGCGACGATGTACGACCCGCGCACTCTGCACTCGCGCGAAGTGCTCGAGCGCGTCGTGGAGGCCTTCGGCGACGATGTGCTCGAGACCGTGATCGGTCGCACGGTGAAGTTCCCCGATGCGTCCGTGTCGGGCATGCCCATCACCGAGTTCGCGCCCGAGCACGCGGCCGCCCAGGCGTATCTGCGGCTGGCGCGAGAGCTGGTCGCGCGTGGTGCTGTCGCCTGACGACCCGATCGCCGACGTCGACGACATCGACGAGCGAGCCCGAAGGGTTCCGGGTCTCGCTCGGCGTGTTCGACGGCCCGTTCGATCTGCTGCTGACGCTGCTCTCGAAGCACGAGCTCGACATCACCGAGGTGTCGCTGAGCAGGGTGACCCATGAGTTCATCGCCTACCTGCACGAGCTCGACGCCGACGAGGAGATGGAGCAGGCCTCCGAGTTCCTCGTGGTCGCCGCGACGCTGCTCGATATGAAGGTCGCCGGCCTGCTGCCGCAGGGCGAGCTCGTCGACGCCGAATCCGTCGCGCTGCTCGAGGCCCGCGATCTGCTGTTCGCCCGGCTGCTGCAGTACCGCGCGTTCAAAGAGGTCTCGGGGTGGTTCGCCACCCGCCTGCGGGCCGAAGACCTCCGCCACACCCGGACGGTGCGGCTCGACGAGAAGTACCGGCAGGCGGTGCCCGAGCTCGTGTGGACGCTGACGCTCGACGATTTCGCCGCTCTCGCGATCCTCGCGATGACGCCGAAGGAGATCCCGCACGTCGGGCTCGACCACCTGCACGCGCCGCTGGTGAGCATCCGCGAGCAGGCGGCGATCGTCGTGACGCTGCTGCGGGATGCCGGAACCCTCAACTTCCGCGAGCTGGTCGCCGGCGCCACCCAGCCCGGCGTCGTCGTCGCGCGCTTCCTCTCGGTGCTCGAGCTGTACCGGCACGGCGCGCTGTCGTTCGAACAGCTCGAGCCGCTCGGCGAGCTGACCCTGCGCTGGACCGCCGAGCGGTGGTCCGATGAGAACCTCGCAAGTCTGGGAGCCGACTATGACCGATGATCTCCGCCCGCGCCGCCGAGCGATGTCGCCCGACGACTGGAGGCGATCCTGCTGATCGTCGAGGAGCCGCAGAGCCTGGTGAGCCTCGCGACCGCGGTCGAGCGCGCCGGTGCCCGCGGTCCGCCAGGCGATCGAGGCGCTCGTCGAGGACTACGACGGCCTGCACCGGCGGTCCGCGGCGCGGCTTCGAGCTGCGCGAGGTCGGCGGCGGCTGGCGCCTGTACGTGCGCGAGGAGCACGACGACCTCGTCACCGAGTTCGTGAACACGCAGGCACCGTCGCGGCTGTCGCAGGCGGCGCTCGAGACGCTCGCCGTGATCGCGTACAAGCAGCCGGTGACTCGCGGGCAGGTCGCGTCGATCCGTGCCGTGAACGTCGACTCGGTCGTGCGCACGCTGCTGGCGCGCGGCCTGATCACCGAGGAGTTCACCGACGCCGAGACCGGCGCGATCCACTACGGCACGACCGACGCGCTGCTGGTGAACCTCGGGATCAACTCGCTCGACGAGCTTCCGCACATCTCGCCGCTGCTCGATGACGGCGCCGACGGCTTCGACGAGGTGCTGCGCGCATGAGCGACGAGACCTGGGACGCGCCGGCCGAGACCCGGTCGACGGACGGCGTGCGGCTGCAGAAGGTGCTCGCGAACGCGGGCGTCGCCTCGCGGCGGGTGGCCGAGAACCTCATCGTCGAAGGCCGGGTGCGCGTCAACGGCGTCGTCGTGACCGAACTCGGCTCGCGCATCGACCCCGAGGTCGACCTCGTCGACGTCGACGGCACGGCCATCCAGCTCGACGAGACCAAGCGCTACGTCATCCTCAACAAGCCGCGCGGGCGTCGTCAGCTCGATGCGCGACGAGCGCGGGCGGCCCGATCTGCGCGAGTTCACCCTGGACTGGGACGAGCGGCTCTACAACGTCGGACGACTGGATGCCGACACCAGCGGCCTGCTCGTGCTCACGAACGACGGCGAGCTCGCCCATGTGCTCGCGCATCCCTCGTTCGGCGTCACGAAGGTGTACGTCGCGAAGGTCGAGGGCACGGTGACCGCGCAGACCATCGCGACGCTGACGCGCGGGATCGACCTCGACGACGGACCGATCGCGGCCGACAAGGCCCGTCTGCTGTCCAGCTCAGCGGAGGGCGGCGGGTCGCTGATCGAACTGACCCTGCACTCGGGGCGCAACCGCATCGTGCGGCGCATGATGGCCGCGGTCGGGCATCCGGTCGTCGAGCTCGTGCGGCGCCAGTTCGGGCCGCTGCACCTGGGAACCCTCCCAGTGGGGCGGGCACGCGAGTTGACTAAGGTTGAACGCGGCGCTCTGCTGACACTCGCGCGCGGCGCGGCCGAAGAGCCGCCGCCTGCGAGCCGCGAGGGCGAAAGCGGGTAGAGCACCACCAGGAGACCGAGTGAGCGAATCGACGGGCACGCCGTCGCGTGCCGCGAATCCTCTGGCTGCGCGCGTGCGCGGCACCGTCCGCATCGTCGGCGCCGGTCTGCTCGGCTCGAGCATCGGTCACGCGCTCATGGCGCGCGGCGTCGACGTCGCTCTCGACGACACGTCGCCCTCGCAGCTGCGGCTCGCGATCGACTACGGCGCCGGACGCCGCCCGCGAGACGATGACGATCCGTCGCTGATCGTCGTCGCCGTGCCGCCGGATGTGACCGCCGACGTGATCGAGCGCGAGCTGGCGCGGCATCCGAACGCCGTCGTCACCGACGTCGCGAGCGTCAAGCTCGAGCCGCTGCGAGAGCTGCGCGACCGCGGCGTCGACCTCACGCACTACATCGGCTCGCACCCGCTCGCCGGCCGCGAGCGCGGCGGTGCGATCTCGGCCCGCGCCGACATCTTCGTCGGCCGCCCCTGGGTCGTCTGCCGCGACGAAGAGACCTCGGCCGCCGACCTGGCACTGGTCGAGGGGCTCGCGCTCGACCTCGGCGCGACGCCGCTGGAGATGACGCCCGAAGACCACGATCGCGCGGTCGCGCTCGTCTCGCACGTGCCCCAGCTGGTGGCGAGCCTGCTCGCCGGCCGGTTCGTCGACGCGCCGGACGGCTCGCTGCGGCTCGCCGGGCAGGGCGTGCGCGACACGACCCGGATCGCCGCATCGGCGCCCGAACTGTGGGTGCAGATCCTGGGTGCCAACGCCGAGCCGGTCGTCGACGTGCTCGACGCGCTCGCCGCCGACCTCACCGCCGTCGCCGCCGCGCTGCGCGACCCCGACGCGCCCGGCTCGCGGCGCGCGGTCGCCGACACGATCCGCCGCGGCAACGACGGCGTCGAGCGGCTCCCCGGCAAGCACGGCCAGAACCGCCGCTTCGAGCAGGTCGTCGTCATGGTCGACGACACGCCCGGCCAGCTCGGCCGCCTGTTCGGCGAGCTCGGCGAACTCGAGGTCAACGTCGAGGACCTGCGCCTGGAGCACTCCCCGGGGGCCCAGTTCGGGCTCGCCGAGATCAGCGTCGTCCCCTCCGCGGTGCGCCGCGCCGTCGAGGGTCTCGAGGCCCGCGGCTGGAAGATTGCGAGCACGACGAATGATTAGCCCGACCCTCGAGCCGATCGACGACGTCACGGTCGTCGCGATCGACGGCCCCGCCGGCAGCGGCAAGTCGAGCGTGTCCAAGCAGGTCGCCCGGCGGCTCGGCTTCGGCTACCTCGACACCGGCGCCGCCTACCGCGCGCTGGCGTGGCACGCGCTCGACCACGGCGCCGACACGTCGGATTCGACATCGGTGCTCGACGTCGCCGGGCGATTTCGACTACGCGATCTCGCTCGACCCCGACGACTACTGGGTGCGTGTCGGCAGCACCGACGTCACCGACGCGATCCGCGAGCCGCGCGTGACCGACGCCGTCAGCGGCGTCGCGCGCGTGCCGGCGGTGCGCCAGACGCGTCAACGCGCTGTTCCGCTCGCTCGTCGCCGACTCCGATCGCCCGGGCGTCGTCGTCGAGGGCCGCGACATCACCACCGTCGTCGCCCCCGACGCCCCGGTGCGCATCCTGCTCACCGCAGCGCCCGCGGTGCGCGCCGCGCGCCGCAGCGCCGAGCTGACCGGTCACGACGCCGGTGCCGTCGCCGACGCGCTGCACCGCCGCGACGCCCAGGACTCCACCGTGGTCGACTTCCTCACCGCCGCCCCCGGCGTCTAGGTCGTCGACTCCTCGGACCTCGATTTCGAACAGACCGTGGATGCCGTCCTCGACGTCGTCCGCACGGTCGTACCCACACAGACAGGAGCGCGAGATGGGCGCTGACGACGAATACGAGGGCGGCGACGACAAGATCGCCGAGGCCATCGCCGACCTCGACGAGGAGCTTGCCGAAGCGCGCGCCGAGACCCTGCGCGCGAGCCTCTCGGACTACGAGCTCGACGACGAGGATGCCGAGCTGCTGTCGGGCGTCACGCTCGGCGAGGACGGCATCGAGTACTCGCCGGCGCTGCCGGTGGTCGCGATCGTCGGCCGGCCGAACGTCGGCAAGTCGGCGCTCGTGAACCGCATCCTCGGTCGCCGCGAAGCGGTCGTCGAAGACACCCCGGGTGTCACGCGCGACCGCGTCACCTACAAGGCCGAGTGGATGGATCGCCGCTTCACGCGTGGTCGACACCGGCGGGTGGGAGCCCGACGCGCGCGGCATCGACGCCTCCGTCGCCGCGCAGGCCGAGATCGCGATCGACCTGTGCGACGTCGTGCTGTTCGTCGTCGACGCCATGGTCGGCGCGACCTCGACCGACGAGCACGTCGTCAAGCTGCTGCGCAAGAGCGGCAAGCCCGTCTTCCTGGTCGCCAACAAGATCGACGACGCGCGCCACGAGCCCGAGGCCGCAGCCCTGTGGAGCCTCGGACTCGGCGAGCCGCTACCCCGTCTCGGCGATCCACGGCCGCGGTGTCGCGGATCTGCTCGACGAGATCATGAAGGTGCTTCCGTCGGTGTCGGCGGTCGCCAAGCAGGAGATCGGCGGGCCGCGCCGCGTCGCGATCCTCGGCCGCCCGAACGTCGGCAAGTCGTCGCTGCTCGAACAAGGCCGCCGGCGAAGAGCGCGTCGTCGTCAACGACCTCGCCGGCACGACCCGCGACCCGGTCGACGAGATCGTCGACCTCGGCGGGCGGCTGTGGCGGTTCGTCGACACCGCCGGCATCCGTCGTCGTGTGCACCTGCAGCAGGGTGCCGACTTCTACGCGTCGCTGCGCACCTCGGCCGCTCTCGAGAAGGCCGAAGTCGCCGTCGTCGTGCTCGACGTGAGCGAGTCGATCAGCGAGCAGGACGTGCGGATCATCGACCTCGTGCTCGAGTCGGGCCGCGCCCTCGTGCTGGCCTTCAACAAGTGGGACCGCCTGAACGACGACGACCTCGAGAACGCCGACCGTCGCCGCTACCTCGAGCGCGAGATCGAGCAGGACCTCGCGCACGTCGCGTGGGCGCCGCGCGTGAACATCTCGGCCCGCACCGGTCGCCACCTCGAGCGGCTGGTTCCCGCGCTCGAGACCGCGCTGGATTCGTGGGACACCCGCATCCCGACCGGCAAGTTCAACGCGTTCCTCGCCGAGCTCGTCGCCGAGCACCCGCACCCGCTGCGCGGCGGAAAGCAGCCGCGCATCCTGTTCGGCACGCAGGCCTCGACCCGTCCGCCGACGTTCGTGCTGTTCACCACCGGATTCCTCGACCCGGGCTACCGTCGGTTCATCCAGCGGCGCCTGCGCGAGATCTGGGGCTTCGAGGGCACCCCGATCGTCGTCAACATGCGGGTGCGCGAGAAGCGGACGCGCTAGCCGATCGGAGGCTGTTACGAGCCGATCGGCGGCTTCGCCGGAGGACGCACCATCGCGGTTGCATCCGGTACGGCGAAGCCGAACTGCTCGTACAGTCCGTGCGCGTCGGCGGTGAACAGCACCCAGCGGAATTCAGCGCCCGGGCCGTCTTCGATCATCGTCTGCACCAAGCGTTTGCCGAGCCCCGATCGCTGGTGCTCGGCGACGACGAACACGTCGGCGAGGTAGGCGAAGCCGACGCCGTCGGATGCCGCCCGGGCGAATCCGACGAGCTCATCGGTGCCGGCGCGATAGGCCCCCACCACGCGCCACGCGCTGTCGAGCTGCGCCTCGATGTCGGCGCGGGTGCGCCAGCGCCCCCAGTAGGCCTCGGTCGACAGCCACTGCCACACCGCGTCGCGCGGAATGCGGCGCGGGTCATCGTCGAGCTCGTAGTCGTCATTCGCCATCTGAGTATTCTTCCGGGCGCCGTGCTGCCGCGTCGGTCGCGGGAGCGGTCCGATCGAGAGCCGGTGGCACGCGCGTGTGACAGGGTGGTCAGGTGAGCATCGAGCCCCCCGCCTCCGAGCGGACCGCCGCCCGCTCGGGCCGCGCGATCCCGGCGACGCGTGGGTGGTCGCGCCGACCGGTGAGCGGTACTGGGGCGCGTTCGGAGCAGCCGGGCTGCTCGCCCTCGACGCTCGAGCGCGGTGTGCTGCTGCAGCATCGGGTCTCGTGGTCGCACTACGGCGACACCTGGGCTCTGCCCGGCGGAGCACGGCACGAGGGCGAGTCGGCCAGCGACGGCGCGCTGCGCGAGGCCGCGGAAGAAGCAGGAGTGCCCGACGCCGCCGTGCGGCCGCGGCTGCTGAGCGTGCTCGAGCTCGGCTACTGGACGCTACACGACTCTCGTCGGTGACGTTGTCCGCCCGTTCGAGCCGACGATCAGCGACCCCGAGAGCCGCGAGCTCGCGTGGATCCCGCCCGACGAGGTGGCCGACAAGCCGCTGCACCCGGGTTTCGCCGCGTCGTGGGCGAGCTGCAGCCGCTGCTCGACGGTGCGACCCGGCCGTCGTGGTCGATGCCGCGAACGTCGTCGGGTCCGTTCCCGACGGATGGTGGCACGATCGCCCGGCGGCCGCCCGGCGCCTCATCGCCCGGATCGGCCGGCTCGCGGCGGACGGCAGTCCCGGCGGCCGCGCTCGACCTGCCCGAGCACACCTGGTTCCCCGAGTGGATGGTGGTCGTCGAAGGACAGGCGCGCGCCGCGGGCGACGGCACTGGAGGGTGTCGAGGTCGTCCGGGCGCCGGCATCCGGCGACGACGCGATCCTCGCGCGAGGCCGTGCGCCTCATCGCCGCCGGCCGCACGGTCACGGTGGTCACGAGCGATCGCGAGCTCGCTCGGCGGGTGACGGATGCCGGCGCCACGGTCGCGCGGCGCGCGCTGGCTGCTCGACCAGCTCGCTGTAGCCGTCACTGGTCGCCGGTCGTCGGAGCCGGTGGTGCCGATGTGCAGCTGGTGTGGCGGATGATGCGCCGCTCTCGGCTCCTGTCCTGCG
Source organism: uncultured Actinomycetota bacterium (assembly GCA_963772395.1). GTDB lineage: Bacteria > Actinomycetota > Actinomycetes > Actinomycetales > Microbacteriaceae > Microbacterium. The sequence goes on from CAVYWV010000002.1 coordinate 513,032, forward strand.
ACCGACCGCTAGCGGTCGATCGTCGCCGTCGGCGTCGCGACCGCGCAGCTTGTCGATGTCGCGCCGCTCGCGCTTCGTCGGCCGGCCGGCGCCACGGTCGCGCATCGGAACGAAGGCCCGCTCCTCGCGGGGGAGCGGCGGCGGAGTCTTGTCTTCGACGGCCGCGGCCGCCGGGACGGCACCGACGCGCTTCGAGATCGGCTCCTTGACCACGAGGATGCGGTCGAAGCCGGCGATCCGCACGCGCAGCTCGTCGCCCGGTCGCACCGGCTGCGCGGCCTTGGCCCGCTCACCGTTGACGCGTACATGCCCCGCGCGGCATGCAGTGGTCGCGGCGGAGCGGGTCTTGTAGACCCGGACCGCCCACAGCCACGCGTCGACGCGTGCGGCACCGGCTGTCATGCGCCTTCGCCCACCCGCTGCGCGACTGCGCTGGCCTCTTGCAGCCGGTCGGCGACGATCACGCCCGCGGCGATCAGACCCTGGCCGACGCAGTAGGTGAGCATGACGAGAGGGCTCGTCCAGTCCGGCATCGCGTCGGGCGTGAACAGGCGGAACGCCAGGATCGTGTCGGACGCGAGGAAGAACGCACCGCCGGTCGCCACGAGCGGGTGACAGCGGGATGCCGCGACCGCCGTGCCGCCGAGCACCAGGCCGTACAGCGCCACCGGGATGAGCAGCGCGCCCAGGTTCGGCCAGAGGATCGCCAGCAGGGCGACCCACCACAGGCCGTACACGAGCGCCCACGCGGGCACGCGGCGAATCGGGATGCGGCGCCAGAAGATCCAGATGTAGCAGAGGTGCGCGAGACCGAAGAAGAGCAGCATGACCGGCACGGTCGGCGCCGCGGCGAAGAACGTTCCCGCGCCGTCGCCGAGCCACGAGAACGCGATCGCCGTGAACAGCAGCGTGTAGGTCGTGCCCCAGCGCGAGCCTCGCCCGCCCCAGAAGACTCGCGACCACGAGAAGCGGCATCAGCAGGAGCTTGGTCGGACCGGCGACCGCGTCGGCGCCGATCGCGAGGGCGACGATGTGGATGAGCGGAGACCACCGCGTACGGCGCGAAGCCGAGCAGGATCCGTTGCATGATTCTCCTCATCGAGCGGGCGGGCACCATAATCGTCGCATGACCGACGTGCTCGCCCGGATCGGCCTTCGCCGCATGACCTCTCGCGACACCGACGAGCCGCACCGCGTGGCGACACCGCTCGAACTGCTGTTCGACCTCGTGTTCGTCGTCGCCGTGTCGCAGGCGTCGCAGAACCTGCACCACCTGATCAGCGACGACCATGTCGGGCAGGGCGTCCTGTCCTACCTCATGGTGTTCTTCGCGATCTGGTGGGCCTGGATGAACTTCACCTGGTTCGCATCCGCCTTCGACACCGACGACTGGCTGTACCGGGTGATGACGATCGTCCAGATGGCGGGAGTCCTCGTGCTCGCCGCCGGCGTGCACGCGGCCATGGTGGACTTCGACTTCCTGGTCGTGACGTGGGGCTACGTCATCATGCGGCTGGCGATGGTGGGCCAGTGGCTGCGGGCCGCGGCATCCGATCCCGACTCCCGCCCGACCGCGCTGCGGTTCGCCATCGGAATCGGGATCGTGCAGCTGCTGTGGCTGGCGCCGCATGTACCTGCTCGACGAGCAGTGGCAGTTCTGGACCTTCTTCGTGCTCGTCGCGGCCGAGCTCGCCGTGCCGGTGTGGGCGGAGTCGCACCGGCGCACGAGCTGGCATCCGCACCACATCGCCGAGCGCTTCGGACTGTTCACGCTGCTGCTGCTCGGCGAGAGCCTGCTCGCATCGGCCAACGCGATGATCGACGCGCTCGCCGAGGGCGAGCACATTCCCGAGCTGCTCGCGCTCGCCGCGTGCGGACTGGTCGTGACCGCGGGCATCTGGTGGCTGTACTTCGCGCGCGAGCAGCACGGACGGCTCGAAGAGTCTGCGCTCGGGCTTCACGTTCGGCTACCTGCACTACGTGATCTTCGCCTCGGCAGGTGCGGTCTCGGCGGGAGTCGAGGTCGAGATCGATGCGATCACCGGGCACACCGAGATCTCGCACGAGGTCGCGGGGCTCGCCCTCACGCTGCCGATCGCGCTGTTCGTGCTGAGCGCCTGGGCGATCCTGCTGCGGCCGACGCTGTCGCGCTGGACGTCGACCGCCGTCGTGAGCGGCGCGATCCTGATCGCCGCGAGCGGGCTGCTGCCGGTCGGGGAGTACGTCGTCTCGGCGCTGCTGCTGGTCGCGATCGTCGTCGTGCTCGAGGCGGATGCCGCCAGGCGTGGGCTCATCGCGGAGCCGGCGCGCACGATCTGAGCTCTACTCGCTCACGTCGAGCGCGACGATCGGACGGTCGGGCTTGGGCCGCGCGATCTCACGGAACCCGGCCGCTTCGAACACCGACAGGATGCCGTGATAGAGATCGTTGGTGCTCTTCTTGCCGGTCGCCGTGTCGACCGGGTACGCCTCGATCACGCGCGCGCCGTGCTCGCGGGCGAAGTCGACGGCCGCGGCGAGCAGGCGCGTCGTGAGGCCCTCGCCCCGATGCTCGCGGCGCACGACGAAGCAGGTGACCGCCCACGCGTCCGGGTCATCGAGCGGCACCGGTGTGTTCGCGACGATGTCGCGCGTGCGCGAGATGCGGACCTGCGCCGTGCGGGGTCCGACGCGCACCCACCCGGCGGCCTCGCCGTCGACATACGCGATGAGGGCGGGCGGGGGCTCGGGGTTCTTGAGCTCCTTGCGCAGGAGTGTGCGCTTCTCGTCCATCGACGCCCGCTGGAACTCCGCGTTCGGTGATCGTCCACCACTGGCACTGGCAGGAGTGGCCGTCGCCGCCCCCGCTGAGGGCGTGCTCGGCGTCGGAGAAGCGGTCGGCGGTCGCGGGGGAGATGACGATCTCAGCCATGCATCGACGCTATCGAGGGCTGGCGACGCTGTGAAGGATGACTGCGGATGCCGGTCCCGTCGGTCGTTCGCGACGCCCACGGCGACCGGGTAGTATTGGGGAGTTGTCCGCTCGCGGGCATCGGGATGTGGCGCAGCTTGGTAGCGCACTTGACTGGGGGTCAAGGGGTCGCAGGTTCAAATCCTGTCATCCCGACCGAAAAGTCCCGGGAACCTAAGGGTTCCCGGGACTTTTTAGTTGGTGAGATTTGATCGTGTCATCGCGAAGTCATCGCAATGAGCTGCTCCGCGCCGCGTCCGCGGGAACGTTCTCCGATACGCGTCCGACCGCTGCGGTTGCTCCGGATTCGTTCCATGGGGGAGTGGGCCGCACCTGTTTGGTATGGATATCGAACGCACTGCCGCCGGCAACCCGTGGGGGTTGGAGCCGCTCCTGGACGTGAAAGAGCTCGCCGGGTATCTGCACGTGCCGGTTTCGACGGTCTACGACTGGCGGACGCGGGGCGTTCGGTCCGCGGGCGTATCGCTTCGGGAAGCATCTGAAGTTCGCTGTCTCCGACGTCCGGGACTGGATCGAGCAGCAGCACGACCCGGTCGCCCCAGTGCCACGGCGGTGACCCGGTGAGCGCCCCACGCCTGTCGATCGGCACGTTCGGCGACATCGGTCTCTTCCACACCGCCGGCGGTCGGGTGATCGCACGTGTTCGCTACCGCGATTGGGACGGCCGGACCCGGCTCGTGCAAACCACCGGCGACACCCCGAAGGCTGCGGAGCGGGCGTTGAAGGCCAAGCTCGCCGACCGCGGCCTCTTCCAGCCCTCAACTTCGGCGCTCAGCCCGGATAGCCGGTTCCCCGATCTGGTCGCGTATTGGCTGGAGGACCTGGAGTTGGAGGGCCGGATCTCGACACGGACCCGGCAGCTGTATCAGCGGAACATGGAGACGCTCGTGCTCCCCGCGTTCGCGAACCTCACGCTGCGGGAGATCGGGGTCGCCCGGTGCGACCAGTTCCTGAAGCAGCTCGCGAAGCGAGAGCTACAACCGAGCCAAGCAGGCCCGCGTCGTGCTGCGGCTCGCGTTCGGTCTCGCCGTGCGGCACGAGGTGCTGCCCCGCAACCCGATGGACCATGTCTCCCGGCTGCACAAACCGCCGAGCATGCCGAACGCGCTGACCCCGGTGGAGGTCAACGCGATCCGCGCGGCGATCGCAGTCTGGGAGGCCGAAGGCCCATCCTCGGGGCCGAAGCCGGACGGACAGCTCGGTGCGATCGTCGAAGTCATGCTCGGCACGTCCGCCCGGATCGGCGAGGTCCTCGCGATCCGCCGGCGCGACGTCGACGTCACGAGCGCGCAGCCGTCGATCCGCATCGCGGGAACGATCGTCTCCCCGCAAGGAGCGCCGACCTCGCGACAGGATCATCCGAAGACGGCGAAGTCGCGACGCACCGTCGCGATTCCGTCGTTCACCGCAGCGGCCGTGCGCCGCCGGCTGGTTCAGCTGAACGATCCCTCCCTGGATGCGCTGCTGTTCTGCAGCCGTCAGGGCACGCCGCTGACGACCAACAACGTGCGCCGCCAGCTTCGCCATGTGATGGACCTCGCTGGAATCACGGGGGTGACGCCGCACATGTTCCGTCGGAGCGTCGCCACCGCTATCAACGAGCACGCCGGCATCGAGCTCGCCGCGGAACTGCTCGGCCACACGGACCCCAAGATCACCATCCAGCACTACATCCGCCGCAACGACATGGTCAACCCCGCCACCGCCGACCTGCTTGAACGCGCGTTCCCGACGGAGGGTTGACGCGAGCGGTAACCGCCAGGCAGCGTTCGATGGCGCGTGGGTGTTCGACCGGGGACAAGGATGCCCAGCCTGAGGCCGGCGGTTCGGGTCTCATTGTGGTCGATGTGGCGCCTACCGTGGCTTCAAATCCCACCCGGGGTTGGTCGATTTGGCCTTCAGGCGAGAGTCACTGAAAGTCGGCTGTTTCCGAGCCGGAACTGTTGAATGCACGGCGCTGAATGTCGAGCTGTCCAGGGGTCCTCATCCGTGCCCGGGTGAACCGGGTACCGGCCAGCGAGGGAGCTTGAAAGCGCCAACACAAGGCGGTGGCCGACAGGCAGGTGATATGCGGTGTCGCCCAAGTGAAGTTCGAAATCTGTCCAGCCCGATCGCAGGTCTACCTCGACGGCATTTGACACGATGAGCCGGCACGTGCCGTCGGGGGCTTTGTCGTACAGCCGCGCAACGAAATGGGTGGTCGTGGTTACTGCATTCACCGACCCGTTGAGCGTCACGGGGCCGAGAATTGTGCGCGCCTCGAGGGCCGTGGGCTCAGTGAACGAGATCACGTCGGGTCGGAGCAGGAGCCTGCTTTCGTCTGGGAGACCGATCCGATTGGGCCCCCATTCATCCGCGATGAGAAAAGGAACAGGATCTGCCGGATCGTGCCGCCAGCTCACCACGGCGCTCGAGGGATCGGCGGTCGACAGGGTTCCTGTTCGGGTCGGGTGCAGCACGACTCTGCCGGTATGTGGCGGGGGCCAAGAACGGGTCTCGGTCTCGATATCAGTTCCGATCGTGGCGTACCGCACCCGTGCTTCGCGCCAAGGCGCCGTGACGCCGTGCCGCAAGTAGTGATCAAAGAAGTCGGCCGGTTCGCGAACGAGACGTTCCACGTGATGAAGGAGGGCATCGTCGTCAGTCGAGACGTCGGGGCCTGCAGGCGTTCCGGGAGCGCGCCACGGGATGTCTTCGTGGTCCTGCGTGCCCATTCGCAGGAACTGGTGGGCGGTGGCAGGGGACCGAGTTGCGCGCGCCCACGCAGCGAGATGCCAAGGCGCGAGGATGTCGAACCACCCGCTGATGTGAAGTGCCGGGATCGTGAGCTGAGCGGCTGGATCACCAGACGGATACACGCGCCGTGAGTATTCACGCGGGTCATCCGCAACGCGGAGGAACTGTTCGAGGAGCCGACGGCCGTTACCGAGTTCAGGATTCACCATCTCGATGGGTGGCATCGCGCGTGGGTTGGTCGCATGAGCCATGAGCCGGTCTGTCGTCCACGCTTCGGCCAGCCATCCCAGAAGGGTCATTGTCGGCATCCCGTGTCCCGGGCGCATCGTGAAGAAGTCCGGTCCGGTCATCCGCAGGACCATCGCCCGATGCGCGGGATGTTTGCGGGACGCCAGAGCCCACTGCGTGAATCCGTAATACGAGTCGCCCCACGTGCCGACCGCTCCATTGCTCCACGGTTGGGTGATGATCCAGTCCACCGTCGCGAAGCCGTCCTCGGCTTCGTTGATGAAAGGCTGCGCAACTCCCTCGGATCGGTACTTGCCACGCACGTCCTGGGCAACGACAGCGTAGCCCCGCGCCGTGAACGCGTGCGCGACTTGCGGAATGAAGATGTACCGGCCGGTCTTGTCGTACGGCACGCGAATCAGGATCGTTCCGAACGATTCGTCACGGGAATGGGGCAGGTAGACGTCGGTGGCCAGGCGAGTGCCGTCGGGCATTGTCACCATGTGGTGAACAGCACCGGGGTCGAGCGGGCCGAGGCGATCGCGCACCGTCGGGAGGAATGGCGGGTCGCTCAACGGGTTCTCCCACCGGCGGTTACGAACATGCTCATGTGCCGATGAAGTAGACCTTGCGGAGTGTCTCATGGATGACCCATACCGTCCGCATGCCGGCATACAGTCGAACAAAGTCTCCGGCTGCGATGGTGAACTCAGATGCTTCACGCTCGGGAGTGGCTTCGACTTGGACGGTCGCCCTTCCGGTGAGCACGACGAACACCTCGTCGAGTTCCACGTCGGAGACCACACCAGGCGTGATCTCCCAAACGCCAATTGCGACGCCGTTCCACACGCCGGTGTCAGCCTGTGCGATCCGAGGATTTCCCGATTGGATGCCGGAGACTTCGGTCTGCGTCAGGGGCAGGTTTGAAGCGTCCACGACCGTTCCGTATCCGAGTTGCCCATTCATGTGTTCTCCGTAGCGGTTATGTCGCAATCGCTTGTCATTTCGCCGCCGCCATCGCCAGCTCGACGTCGGTAAGCGGTGCCGTGCAGCAGGTGAGCACCGTGCCGGGGCGCTGAGGCGCTTGAGGGTCGAGGAGGTATTCGACTTCCCCATGGACGAGGGTGAGTGCGCAGTCGCCGCACACCCCGACGCGGCATCCGCTGGGGAAGTTCCATCCCGCGCTCTCGGCCGCGTTGAGCAGGGTGCCGGCTGACTTCTTTCCACACCACCGATTCATCGCCCGCGGTGAGGAGGTGCGGACCCGGAGACGTCGGGTGAGCGAAGGCCGCAAGCTCCACTGCCGTAGGCGAGTAGAAGGTCTCGGCGTGGATCTTCTCGGCGGGAATCCCCAGCGGCTCAAGGGCATTCGAGACATCGAGAGCGAACGATCCGGGACCGCACACGAACACTTCGACGTGCGCGAGGTCCAGGTCTGAGATGGCTTCGGCGTACTCAGCCGTTCCGGGCCGACCCGCAAAGGCACCGACGGATGCGGCAATGGCGGTGTCCGCACGACTGAGGAACAGTCGGGCCTGCGCGTTCGAGATGTTGCCGCAGGAGGCGACCACCTCGGGCCAAAGGGCTGCATCCTCTTCGGTGCGTGAGATGTGCATCACGGATACCCGATGGTGGGTGCCGGCCATCGCGCGCAGCATCGCGACGGTGGGGGTGATTCCGATGCCTGCGCTGATGAGAAGGACGTCGTCGGCATGGTCTTCGAGTACCACGTCGCCGTAGGGGCCGGAGGCGAGGATGCTCTGTCCGTGCTGGATCGCGTCGTGCAGGAGGCTCGAGACCGCGCCGTCCCGCTTCACGCTGATCCGTGCGGCGCCTGTTTCGTCAAGCGCCGAGATCGTGTACGACCGCCAGGTCCAGTCTTCCTCCGGTTTCAGGTGAAGCCGGAGATACTGACCAGGCAGCGCTCCAGACAGCCATGCCACCGGGTCTCGCAGCCAGAAGCTGACGACATCGTTCGACTCGACCTCGCGCCGTTCCACCTTCATCGACCGAGGCCACGAGGGTGCCGGACGAGCCGGAGGTGTCAGGACTGACGCGATCGGCGTGATCTCAACAGGTGAACCTGCGGCGACGGAGCCTTCGCGAACCACGCGCGCGTACATTCCGCAGTACATGTGACCGAAACGGGTGGTCAGCAGTGCGGGGATGTTGAGATCAGATACGCCGAGCAGCGGGTTGATCGTCGTTGCCCGGCAGCGGTCTGTCGGCTGGAAGAACTCGAGGACAACGTCGCCGACGCGCACGCGTTTGCCGAGCAACTCGAATTCGCTCCACGGTTCCAAACCGTCCAGGTAGACGTTCGCCCGGAAGCGGCGCGGGTCTATCGATACGCCGGCGACGCGTTCGACCTCACGGACGGTGGCGAGGTTGATGACCGACAACGTAGCGTCGGGCCAGTCCCACAGGCCCGGGGCTGTCGTGCGAACCAGCCGCGGAGAGCTCAGCCTTCCGGCGGGGAGCGTCTGCTGGAGGAGCCGGTCTGCGGCCCGCGCGTCGAGGTGTTCCTCGCCAAGAGTCACTCTCGCGACTGCCCCCTCCGCGCTTGTGAGGACGAGCGTCGGGGTGGTGCTGTCCGCGTCGAGAAGTTCAACCCCGATCCGGGCAATCGAGTCGTATCGGGCGAGATGAAAGTACGTCGTATGGGGGTTCCATCCGTCACTTTCAGCGACGACGTCGCCGTTCTCCACCGCCAATGCGCGATCCCAGTTGAGCCCGTGGCCGCGTCGCAGCGATACGGATCCGTGCGCCACAACTCCCGCGAGTCCCTTGACCGGGTATCGCACGAGCGCGTCCACGCGAGCATGGCTCGTCGGTGACGGGGCTTCGTTGCTCAGCATCATCGAGCCAGCGCTGGTCGGGTTCCGCTCCAGGGCAAAACCGCGTCTATCGCGGCTGCTGCGCGCAGCACAGCGATGTCGCCGAAGAGCGGCCCGACGATCTGAAGCCCGACGGGCAGACCCTCGGTGGAGAACCCGCAGGGGATGGTGATCGCCGGCAGTCCGGCATGGCTAGGTGACTCGGTGAAGCGATGAAAATCGATGGCCGGTCTGCGCACGGGGATTCCGTTGACCTGGGTCGGGCCAGCGGCCTCGCCGGGGTGGGGGAAGGCCGTGACCGGCATGGTGGGCATGATGATCAGGTCGTGCACATCCAGAACACGGGTGAAGCCCGCGAAGATCTCTCCGCGCACCACGGTTGCGGTGTGGAGGTATTCTGCGGCGGTGATCGCGCGGCCTTTCGCGGCCAGGTCGAGCATCGCGGGATGCACCGTGAGCGGTACGTCGGGGTCCATCTGTCCGCCGGCTGTCGCGCCCATGTCGACGAAGCCCGGGGCCCAGAAGTTCTCGAAGTATGCGATCGGGTCTGGCAGAGCCAGGTCGATGTCGTCGATGTGCGCGCCAGCGGATTCGAGCACATTCATCGCTGCCCGCACGACGCGCGCGACTTCCGAATCGACGATGCCTCCTGCAGGTGCGGGAGCAAAAGCGATTCGCGTGCCGGCGATCTCCGGCTGGGCAAGGACGACGTCGAGATAGCGGACGGTTGAGTCCTCGAGCGAAAGGGGATCGTTCTTCGACGCCTTCGCTGTGACATCGAGCAGCAGTGCTGCGTCCCGGACGGTACGTGTGAGGGGTCCTTCGGTCGAGACACTGTCCCACGGCCGGTCCAGCGGAATGCGACCTCGCGAGGCTTTGAGGCCGACGACGCCGCAGCAGGCGGCTGGCACTCGGATGGACCCGCCACCGTCCGACCCCCATGCGAGCGCTGCCACTCCGGACGCAACTGACGCGGCCGCTCCGCCCGAGGATCCGCCGGCGGTGTGGGTAACCCGCCACGGATTATTGGTGATGCCGGTGAGCGCACTTTCGGTGACGCCCAGGCCTCCGAACTCAGGCGTCGTGGTCTTTCCCACCAGAATGGCGCCCGCTTGCTTCAAACGCCCCCAGTTCACACCGTCCTCGTCGGGTACATGAGTGGCATAGGCCCGCGAACCGTAGGTGGTGCGCAGTCCGGCTGTGTCAGTGAGATCTTTCACCGTGATCGGCACGCCGAACAGGCGGGGAAGTTCGTCGCCACGGGAGGTCATCAGGACTGTCTCAGCCCGCCGCGCGGACTCCATTGCCCGCTCGGCGTCGACGGTGACGAAGGCGTTGATGTGAGGCTCTACCCGGTCGAGTTGCGCAAGCACGGCGGCGAGCACCTCGACGGGGGAGATCTCACGGTTTCGGATCGCCTGCGCAGTCTCGAATCCGTCCTTCCACACGAGCTCGTCAGACATGACTCTCCATTCGGGTCATCGCTGAGGCCACGACCGGGGTTGCTGTAGCACGCACTATATATCGCCCTGCCAATCAGTCATCGGTGTCTTCGCCGTCGTCGTCTGCCAAGACCCACATGACCTTCCACTTCGCCACGCAGCTGGGTTTGTCGCGGCCTGCGATGTCAATCGTGCAGTGCAGCTCCACGAGGTAGCCATCGCCTCGCGGCTGGATATCCGCCACGGTGCCGGACACGCGAATGCGGTCGTGGACTGTCACGACGCTGGTGAACCGGATGCGGTCGAATCCGTAGTTCCACCCGCTCCAACGAGGATCTTCGACGTAACAGACCTGGTTGACGAGGTGATCGAGCAGCGCGAGCTGATGGAAGCCCTCAATGAGACCATCCGGGTAAACGTCGGCCATGCGGTTGTCGTTCACATCTATATACGCCGCGTGGTCGAAGCTTGAGAGACGGTCGCGGTCAACGGTGAACCACGCACCACGGAACTCACGCCCCTTCAGCGAGGGGAGATCTTCCCATGCCGCTGAGGCTGTTCGGGTGTCCGGGGCGTGAGTGGGATCGTTCACTGCGACCCTCCTCGCATCGTGGTCAGTGGAGCCGGTATTGTTGTGCTTGTTACATTTGCCGTGAGATCGTCCATGAGGAGGTCGTGTTGCCACGATATGTCGACGCGCAGGCCCGGCGATCCGAGATCGCGGCGACGGCGATGAGCATCATCGCGAAGAGCGGCGTCGGTGCTCTGACCCTGCGCACACTCGCCGAGGCCATGAACGGATCCATCACCCTGGTGACGCATTTCGTTTCGAACCGTTCCGACCTCTTCGAGGTGATCATCGACGAGCTGGTCGCCGGCTACGACACCGAACTGGCCGAGTTGGAGCGCGGCACGGACGACTACGGTCGGCTTCGTCGCTTTCTCGAATGGCTCTTGCCACTCACAGACCGAGACATCGACCGGGAGGCGGGCCGAATCGCTCTCAACGCGATGCGTGAAGAGCCCAGCGTCGATCACTTCTTCGTCACCGTGGACGCTCGGATTCGTGAGCTGATGGCTGCGCATCTTGCTCCGTTCCTGCCTGAGGACGAAATCCCGCCGGCGGTTGACTACCTTCGTGCCACCTTGAACGGCGTGACGTTGTCTGCGGTGGAGCATCGTGATCACTGGTCGGCTCGGCGTCAATTGGCGGTATTGGACATGGCGTTGAGGACGCTCAGGCTTGTTCCGGCGTCCGTGCCGGGCTGATGGACGGCACCCTTCGGTCATTGCCGGTGATCAAGAGGATGTCGACGAGGGCGACGCGACCCGTCCCAGGCTGAATCAGCACCGGGTTGAGATCTGCTTCGGCAATGACGCCGGCAAAATCGTGCGCGAACCACGACAGACGAACGAGTGTGTCGGCGAGCTGATCAGTGGTGGTCATCGGGTGAAGCGACCGATATCCATCCATGACCCGACCGAGACGGGTCGACAGGATCATGTCCGACGCCTCCGCGTGCGCGATGGGCGCTACGGCGCGAGCAGCGTCATCGAGCAATTCGATGAGCACGCCGCCCATGCCGACGCCCAAGGCCGCACCCAGGCGGGAATCACCGACGAATCCGAGAAAGCCTTCCAGCCAGTTGTCGTAGTACGGCTGGAGCTCCAGACCGTCAATCTTGGCCCCGGGCCGCGCGCTGAGCACATTGGAGTGAATCGTGCTCCACGCATCCTCCAGCTCGACCTGAGTGCGAACGTTCAAGACGACCCCTCCGACGTCGGAACGATGTGCAATGTCCTTCGATGCCACCTTGACGGTGACGGGGAAGCCGTGTTCATCGGCCCAGGTGCGCGCATCACCGAGAGTTGTGACCACCGCGCTCGGCGCCACGGTGACGCCGTAGCGGCCGAGCACCTCGGCCGCATCACCAGGCGCCACCGGGCCGTCGTGCGCGGAAAGCCGGTCGCTGAGCTGTTCGACCTCAGCGTGGCCGGGAAGATCGCGAGGTCGAACCGCTTCATGCAGAACGGGTCGCGTAGCGGCCGCGCGAACAGCCGCGAGAGCATTCGCGATGCCGCGCATCAGCGGCACGGCTTGGCCGACCTGATTCACCCTGCGAACGTGAAGGCTCACCGAAGAGCTCGACGCGATGAGGAGCGGAACGGGGCAACGAGCCGCCAGGGCCTCCGCGAAGTACTCGTCCTCGAACCCCAGCTCGACCGGGGACAGCGTGGACTGTGCGTCGAGGACGACCATGACGACTGAGACAGAGGGGTCCGCGCCGATGACCTCGATAGCAGTTTTGAACGCGTCGTCTGTGAATCCCGGCCCGGATGCAGCGTCGAGGGGGTTGCCGGCCTCAGAATGTGGGTCGAGAGCGCGAAGGGCAGCGACGGTGTCGGGGGAGAAGGACGGTGTCGCGACGCCCGCACGATAGGCGATGTCGGCCGCCAGCGCAGCCTGACCGCCGGAGATGGTGATCATCCCCACGCTGGGGCTTGCGATGTGGGCCGGCGTGGTGAGTGCAAGGAGTTGAAGACTCGCGGCGAGCTCGTCGTAATCGCGAACGAGGGGGAGACCGAGCCTCGCGAAGAGAGCGACGTACGCGTCGTCGTTCGACAACAAAGCACCGGTGTGCGCGACCGTCGCCAGCGCGCCATCGGGCGTGCGCCCGACCTTGAGGACGACCAGACGCTTGCCTGCGAGCTGTGCAAGGCGGACCGCCGCCGCGAAGTGCGCTCCGTCGGGGATCGATTCGAGGACCAACCCGATCGTTGTGGTGGCGGGATCTTCAGAAAGCCACTCGATGTAGTCTGCCGCCGTGAGACCCGCCTCGTTCCCGGAGGAGATGATCCGGGAGAAGCCGACCTGATCGAGCGACCGGACGACGAAGATGGCCCCGGACCCCGACTGCGAGATGAGGGCGATCGGACCGTCGGCCACTTCGGCCAGGTTTCCCTCGTCGGCCCAGATCGAGAGGCCTCCGGAGACATCGATGACACCCATGCAGTTCGGGCCGTGAACAGACATCAGCCCGCGACGGTGTACGGCCGCCAACCGTGCCAGGTCAGCGTCGTCGAGTTCGACGGTCACCACGACTGCGAGCGGGCACCCTGCTTCCTCCAGTTCCTCGACGACATTGGCGACGTTTTTACTTCCGACGGCAACGATGGCGACGTCGACAGGCGGCAATTCCTCAATCGACCGCGCGGTCGCCAGGCCCTCCACGCGGCCAGAACTCGAGCTCACGGGGATGATCTCGCGGTCGCCACGACTCGCCAGCATGTTTCGGATCATCTGATTTCCGGTGGCATCGCTGCGCGACGCAGAGGCGCCGATCACGGCAACACGGCGTGCGCTGAAGAGCCGTTCAAGACCCGGGTTGGCGTGATTCGTCATGTGAAGCTCACTCTCGTACATATAGCGATGACTATACAAACGAGATCCGGCGAAGGCAAGACACCTATATTTCCGCCTCCTGCATGCAAAGATCTGTAGCACGTTCGTAACAAAACGACCCTTGATGATGTGTGACAACCGATATATATTGGCCTCACTCGGCCCGCCCGCGTCGAGATTGGACTTCCAACAATTGGAGTCAGTATGAGCATCTACTCACGTGGCCGGTCACGCCACGGATCCGCGATGGCTGCAACGGCGATGTTCGCAGCCGCCCTGGTGACGATCACCGGTTGCAGCGGAGCAGGCTCGAGCAGCCCATCCGAAACACCCAGCACCGAACTCGGTCTCCATGGGGCCTGCGGCCAAAGGGCCCGTAGACAAGGTCGTCTGGAACCTTCCGACCGGTGAGCCCAGCACGATCGACCCCCGGAACGCACCGACATACTCGGGCGCGAACGTCGTGTCCAACCTTTGCGATTCGCTTCTGACCATTGACGCCGAATACAACACCAGCCCCAACATCGTCGAGGCCGAGCAGGTTACTCCCACAGAACTCAAACTGACGGTACGAGATGATGCGACCTTCTGGGACGGCACGCCGGTCACCGCTGAGGACGTCGCATTCAGCCTGCAACGCTCGGCCGACCCCGCCGCCATCGTTTCCTTCATCTACGCGAATGTCGACACGATCGCTGTCACCGGCGCGAACGAGGTGACCGTCACGTTCACCCAGCCCGACGAGATGTTCGTCACGGAGATGACCACCTTCGCCGGCATGGTCGTTCAGAAGGCATTCGCTGAGGCCGCGGGAGACACCTTCGGCAGCTCGAGCGGCGGCCTGATGTGCTCTGGACCGTTCGTTTTCCAGGAGTGGGTGCCTGGCGACCACATCACAATGACCAGGAACGCCGACTACTGGAACCCCGACCGCGTTCCGCTGACCGAAGAGGTCGAGTTCGTCTTCGTCGCGGACTCTTCCGCGTACACACAGGCCATGAAGACGGGGGAGATCAACGGTTCGTACGAGATCACTCCGAGCGCCATTCCTGCTCTGCAGGAGGCGGACGGCAACCTCTACTTCGGTCCGTCGACGCAGTCGGTGGTCCTGTCGGTCGCGAACCCCGGGGGCGTGTTCGAAGACATTGCGCTTCGTGATGCCTTCCAGACGCTGGTCAACCGGGATGCGCTTGCCGATGTCGTGTACAACGGCGCAGCCGCCCCGCTGTACACGGTGGTCGGCCCGGGGCAATGGCAGAATGACGCGCGCGACGTATATGCCGAGGCGGCGGAGCCGTTCGCTGAGTCGCGCGCCTTCGACCCGGAGAAGTCCAAGGCTGCGATCGAGGCGTCGGACTATGACGGCGAAGAGATCGTGATGGCCATCCCCTCGGGTGATGCGACGCTCGCCCGTGTCGCGCAACTTGTCCAGGAGCAAGCCAGTCAGGCGGGGGCGAACATCACCATCTCCTCGATGCAGCCGCTGGAGTACGCGGAGGCGCAATACGATGCTAGCAAGCGCGTCGGAATCGACCTCTTTCTTGGGAGCAGCTGGAGCGCTATCCGCGACCCTCTCGAATCGACCGGATTCCTTTTCCTGCCGGGCGCGTTCTACAACCAGACCGAGTTCGACGACCCTCAGGTCACCGAATTGCTGGAGACTGCGCGTCAGACGTTCGACCCGGTAGAGCGTGCAGAGATGTTCGTTGAGGCACAGGAGATCTATGAAGCAGCATCGACCATCGTGCCGTTGCTGAGCACGAGCACCGTGACCTACCTGACCCCCGACCTGGCCGGTGCGGTTACGTCGTTCGCATACATGACCATGCCGGCGCTAGCGACCGTCGGTTCGGCTGAATAGCTGACGAGTCGTGACGACGTCGAACATCCTGACGCAACGTGCAGCCGTCCGGCTGCACGTTGCGTCAGCCGTGTCGAAGTGGGTTCTCGCGCCGCTCGCAACGATCTTCGTCAGTTCCTTCGTCATCTTCATGGCACTGACGGCTGCTCCAGGTGATCCGATCTCGCAAGTTCTCGGGGATCGCGCGACAGACGAGCAACGACAGGCGATGCGCGAGGCGCTCGGCTTGGATCAGCCTGCGATCGTGCGCTACTTCGACTGGCTTGCCGGGGCGTTCAGTGGAAACTTCGGGTTGTCATTCACCTACCGGCAGCCCGTCGAAGAGATCCTCGCTCCCCGCATCGGAACGACGGCCTTCCTGGTCTGCTACGCAGCAATCATCATTCTGATCATCGGGATCGGACTGGGTTCGTTCGGCGGCCAGTCTCGGCGTTTTCGTCCCGCCGTGTCCGCGGGGATCGCCGTCGGGATAGCGATACCGAGCTTCGTGGCTGCGATCTTCCTGAGCAGTGTCTTTGCCGTCAGCTTGGGCTGGTTCCCGACGTACGGGGCGGGTTCGGGGTTCCTCGACATGCTGTGGCACATGACTCTGCCCGCAATCGCGCTTGCCATCGGCTGGTCGGCGTATGTCGCTCAGATCACCACTGCCGCGATTCGCGAGGTCACGGGCACAGAACAGGTCGTGACCGCTCGCGCTCGCTCACTTCCACGCGGGTTGACGTTCAGACGCCATATCTTCCGCAATGCATCGCTACCGGTCCTCACTGCGTCCGGACTCACTGTTGCAGGGCTGGTGGCCGGGTCGGCCATCGTCGAATCGGCATTCGCCATCGACGGTATCGGATCGCTTTTAGTGCGTTCGGTGGCAGCAAAGGACTACCCGGTTGTGATGGCGATCTCGCTCATCATCGTGGTCGTCTTCGTCGTGGTCACCACGGCTATCGACATCGCCCAGAATCTTCTGGATCCGCGACGTCGGGGAGGAGGTGCACGATGACGCTCCTTGCCGTACCTGCCCGATGGATGCGGGTCAGCCAACGGAGATCGCTGGATCCCCTCCTCGTTGCGCTGCTCGTGATCTGTTCGAGCCTCGCTCTTCTGGCCGTCTTCGGGCCCCTCTTGGCGCCGTATCCCCCCAACCAGACGGACATCCTCGCGGCGTCTCAAGGACCGAGCAGCGAACACTGGCTCGGAACTGACGCTCTCGGCAGAGACATTCTGTCGAGACTGCTCGTCGGGGCGCGACTGAGCTTCGCTGGACCACTGCTCATCGTTGTGGTGAGCACTGCTGCCGGTACAGCATTGGCACTCGCCAGCGCGTGGCATGGCGGGATCACCGACACGGCCGTCAGTCGCGCGCTCAATGTCGTGTTTGCCGTCCCCGGCATCCTGGTCGCGGTGATCGCGGTCGCCATCTTCGGCGCCGGGTTCTGGGCGCCCGTTCTGGCTCTCGCCCTCGTCTACATTCCCTATGTCGCCCGCATCGTTCGAAGCGCAGCCGTCGAGCAAAGGCACCGCGCGTATGTGGAATCGCTTCAGCTGGCCGGAGCGTCGGCGTGGCGGATCAACGTGAGTCACATATTGCCCAATGTCCTGCCGATTGTTCTCGCTCAAGCCACGTTCGGATTCGGGGCTGCGCTCATGGACTTCGGCGCGATCTCCTTCCTCGGTCTGGGCGTTCAGCCGCCGACGCCGGAGTGGGGCTTGATGGTCGCCGAGGGTCGCAGCGAGATGCTTGAAGGCGATTTCTGGCAGAGCCTCAGCGCCGGGACCATGATCGTCATCACGGTGGTCGCGTTCAACATGCTGGGCGAGCGTCTCACCAACCACCTTGGAGCAACACGATGAGCGAACCTCTCCTCCAGGCCCAGAATCTTCAGGTCACTCTTCGCGGTGCCCGAAACCGCAGCGACGTGACGGTCGTCCGAGACGTGAGCCTGCAGCTTGTGGCCGGTGAAGGTCTGGGTGTTGTCGGCGAATCGGGATCAGGCAAGTCCATGACGGTTCGAGCGATCATGCGCCTCCTCCCGGATGGCGGCCAGATCAGCGGGGAACTCCGATACAACGGGGAGGACGTGCTGTGGATGGACAGCCGGCGACTGGCGACCTACCGCGGCCGCGACGTCGGCATGATCTTCCAGGATCCCCGCGCTCACATCAACCCACTCTGGACGATCGGGAAGTTTCTCACGGAAGCGGTGATCGCCCGACGAGAAGTCGGACAGGCAGAAGCCGACACACGCGCCATCGAGCTGCTGCAGGAGGTGGGGATCGACGATGGATCGCGCAGGATGCATCAGTACCCGCATCAGCTGTCCGGTGGACTCCTCCAGCGGATCATGATCGTGGCCACGCTCATGGACCAGCCGAAGCTCATCCTTGCCGACGAGATCACCACCGCGCTCGATGTCACGGTTCAGTCCGAAGTCATGGCTATCTTGAGTGAGCTTCGCGCGAAGAAGAATCTCGGCCTTCTGATGATCACCCACGATCTCGATCTGGCTGCTGCCGTGACAGATCGACTGGCGGTGATGTACGCAGGTTCGATCGTCGAGTCGGGAAGCTCAGAGGCGGTGACGACCAGGCCGCGCCACCCGTACACCGCGGGCTTGCTCGCATCGCGACCGCGCACGGACGAGGTTCGCCGACTGAAGGTCATTCCCGGGCGTCCTATCAGTGCGGACGAAGCCGGGCACGGTTGCCCTTTCGCCCCCCGTTGCACATTCGCAGTCGCCCGATGCCGGGAGGAGCGCCCGCTGCTGCGCCAAGTCGATGACCGACTCGTCGCCTGCCATCGCGCCGAAGATGTGGCCGAGACGCTGCGCGAGGAGGTCGCCGCATGAGTTCCGCGATGCTCGAAGTGGACTCGCTCACGAAAGTCTTCACCATCCGCAGTGCCTCAGGGCGTGAAGACTTCGTCGCCGTCGACGCGGTCTCGTTCGTCTTGGAGCGCGGGGGGAGCCTCGGCATCGTTGGCGAGTCTGGCTCTGGCAAGAGCACCACGGCGCGAATGATCGTCGGGCTAGAGTCGCCTACGAGTGGGACGATTCGCTTCGATGGGCAGGAAGCCGAGGCGAAGCCGTCTGCCAGGGTGCGACGTGGGCGCGCACGGAAGATTCAGATGGTCTTCCAAGATCCCTTCGCTTCGCTTGATCCGCGTCAGTCGCTCGGGTCGGCAATCGACGAGGTGCTCCAGATTCACTTCCGCACGCCCTCAACGAAACGTCGGGCACGCGTCGACGAGCTCTTCAACCAAGTCGGTCTCGACGAGAAGCATCAGACAGCCGTGCCGCGCAATCTGTCCGGCGGCCAGAGGCAGCGCTTCGCCATTGCGCGAGCTCTCGCGCTCGAACCAGAGGTGCTCATCCTCGATGAAGCCGTCTCTGCGTTGGACGTGAGCGTGCAGGCTCAGGTGCTGAACCTCCTGGCGGACCTCAGGCAGGAGTTGGACATCTCCTACCTGTTCGTCTCACACGACCTTGCCGTCATCCGACAGGTCACCGATACGTGCATCGTCATGAACCGTGGGCGGATCGTAGAGCAAGGCCTCTCATCGGAGATCTTGGACCACCCCCGAATGGAATACACGAAGAAGCTCATCGCCGCCGTTCCCGGGCCGGGGTGGAAGCCGCGAAGACAGGATCGTGCGGTCGCCTGATTCCCGAGCGGCGGGGATTACCCGGTCGAGCGGGCCAATCCCCGCTCGTCAGTCCTCCGGCGAAGCTTCCTCGTACACCCGTGCCGCGACGAGGCGGTTGTCGTCGCTCTTGTCGAAGACCACAATGCCGCCGATGGGGGCGAAGACGACGTCCCCCCATGACTCCGCCATGTACTCGAACGCCGAAACCCGACCGTCATCGATGATCGAGCACCAGTTCAGCGGCATCCCCGCCCCCGAGCCTTCAGCGAACTGCGCGTGCCATCTCTTGACCTCAGTCAGCCCGCGCGAAATGGTTCCGAGCGGCTCCCGCACGTAGCTTTTCTCCGCGAACAGCGCGGCCATGCCTGGGCCGTCGCCTGCGGTGAGCAGACGATGGTATTCCTCGACGAGGTCGGACCCGGCGATGCTGTCATCGACCGGAAGCACCGGCGCCCTTCGCGACTGATCCCCCCGCACGTACCACGCCGGGAAGTACAGTCGCAGTTCTCCGATCAGGCCGGCCTCGTCGCGTTCGATGACGGCCGCGACCGGGACCGTCGCGCGCCCGCGAGGGCCGTCGAGATCCACGTCGACTTCTTCGAGCTCCAGAGTGCCGTCGATTGTCAGATCCAGCGGACGGGCCTCCGCGCGAGCGCGCTGGAACCAGGCGCTGCGCTGCTCGAGAAATCGTTCGATCGCCTCTGCCCCGCGAATACGCCCTTGGTGCGGATCGTGGATCTGAGCCCTCGAGCCGAAGAGTTCGATGGCTTCGGCGACATCGCCGTCGACCAGCCGGTCGATGACGGTGCGGCGTGCGACGCCGCGGCCCAGTTCGGTCACCCTCTGCCGCCGATCGCAGCGTCGCCGAAGATCGCTTTGAACTCGAGGTACTCCCGCAGTCCGTGGGCCCCCATCTCTCGGCCGTTTCCAGACTTCTTGTAGCCGCCGAACGGGTTCAGGCCATCCTCGCTCCAGCCGTTCAGAGCCACCATCCCGGTGCGCAGGCGTCGCGCGACTTGTTTGACCTGGTCGGTGTCCGTGCCCCACACTCGGCCGGCGAGACCGTAGTCAGAATCGTTCGCGATCTCGATGGCCTCGTCGAGGGTCGAATAGCCCATCACGGACAGCACCGGTCCGAAGATCTCTTCTCTCGCGATCGTCATCGACGGTGTGACGCGTCCGAATACCGTCGGACGCACGTAGTAGCCGGTAGTGAGGCCCTCCGGCTTGCCGAGGCCGCCCTCCACCAGTTGCGCGCCCTCGTCGATGCCGATCTGGATATAACGCTGCACCCGCTCCCACTGGCCCTGCGAGATGAGGGGCCCAAGATCGGTCGACGCGTCCATCGGATCACCCGTGACGATGCTTCGCGCCGCGCGCCCCGCAATCTCGAGAACCGTGTCCATGAGGTGTTCAGGCACGAGCATGCGCGTGGACGCGTCGCATGACTGTCCGGTGTTGTGCATCATCAGGGCGACGTCATGAGAGATCGCATGTTCGAGGTCTGTGCCTTCGATGATGATGTTGGCGGACTTGCCCCCCAGCTCCTGGGTTACTCGCTTGATGCCGGGCGCGGCTGCGCGCGCGACCTCGATTCCTGCCCGCGTCGACCCGGTGAACGAGACCATGTCGACGTCGGGGTGCGAGGCGATTGCTTGTCCCACGGTCGGACCGTCTCCGTGCACGAGGTTGAACACCCCCGAAGGGACGCCGGCTTCATGGAGAATCTCGGCCCAGACGACCGAGTTCAACGGAGCCAGCTCCGAGGGCTTCAGCACCATCGTGCAACCAGCGGCAAGGGCGTACGACACCTTCGCGCTGGTCTGATTCATCGGCCAGTTCCAGGGCGTGATGAGCCCGCACACGCCGATCGGCTCCGCACGCGTCGTCGTGTCGTTGATCTGATGCTCGAACTGATAGTCCTCAAGCGTCTGGATCGCCCATTCCAGGTGACGCAAACCCAACCCGGACTGAGCATGCAACGCCAACTCCCAGGGTGAACCGACCTCGAGACGGATGAGCTCGGCCATCTCCTTCTCGCGCCGCGAGTAGACGCTCTCTGCGGACCTGAGCAGATCGAGTCGCTCGGCGACCGTCAGCTGTGAGAAGGAGGTGAAGGCCGCCCGGGCCGCCCGGACCGCCTTGTCCACGTCTTCGGGTGTTCCAGCGGGAACATGCGCGATCTGTCTCTCGGTCGCCGGGTTCACCACCGCGATGCGTGCAGACGATGTCGGCTCGACCCACGCCCCATCGATGTAGAACCGGCCGTAGTGATCACTCATGACAGGTGTGTCTCCCTCTCTGGCGTCGCTCCTAGCGCGTTCGTGGAAAAAGCTCTGGCTTCCTCGCTGGTTCGGCGACGCCGCGGACCAGGGAGATATTGCATACGCTATACGTAAAGTAGAACGTCTGCTACATAAAAAGAGGAGATTCTTCCGTCAGATACGGCGCCATTGACAACGCGAGAAGATCCGTGGCGCCGGACCATCGAGTCTCGGTGAGTGCCAGATCGTTGCGTGCGGCCTGCACAGCGGGTTTCCTGAGACATCACAGCCTGCACAACGGGGAAATTCCGCTGGATGTCAGTTCAATTCCCACCGTTGGTCAGCACGCATCGCGTGCGTTATTTGCCCTGATGCGTTCACCTGGCCGGTCATCGGCGGCGATGATGCGGCCTCCTCATTGGACTCCGAACATTCGGTGCCGACGTTCGGGGCGTGCAAGGGGTCGCAGGTTCAAATCCTGTCATCCCGACTGGAAAGTCCCGGGAACTCAAGGGTTCCCGGGACTTTTTTCTGGATCACGTCGACCGGCTGCTCCGGCCACCCGCGACGCCTGACGCACTCAGCTCAGTGGAGGTGACGGCGATCCGCGCGGCCATCGCGGTTGGGAGGCGGGCCGCGTGGTCTCCGGTCCGAAGCCCCGACGGTCTGGGCTGTGATCGGCTCGGCGGTCCTCATCACCGTGATCTTGATCTTCGCGTGGAAGCAGGGTGGGCGAGTTCGCGTGGTCGTGTGGATGATGAAGGGTGTCGTGGCCGTGTCCGCAGCGGATGCGTCTGGTAGTCACCCGCCATGTTTCCCGGCCGGTGAACTCGATCGGGCATCCCGCAGGGTTGATCGATGTTAGGACCGTGAGAACACTTCCGGTCCGACTGGACTTCGCAACCTGGCGACTTCTAGCGTTATCGACAGACCCCTCGTCGAGTCGACACAAGTCCCCAAGCTTCTGCGCTGCATTGTGCTGCGCGGACGAGTGCGCCCGGGTTCAGGTTCCCTCGGCTCCGGCATACCCCCCGTGCGGGAGGCCGAGGGAACCGCCACTCACCCATTCCCGAAACGTGCGCGATTCGGCATGGATCAGGTGACTTGCGATCAGACGTCTTGGAATCAGCTGGAACTTTGCTGGATGATGATCCCTATGACGTACATGGACGACCTCGGCCGCCCACGTGCCGTCATATCTGCATATTGGTTGTGGGTGGGGGCCACAATCACAGGTCTGGCCGGCGCGGTCCTCCTCTTCACCGCGGCGCCCCCGCTGGGATTGCTCGTAGCCCCGACGAGCGATCGCGACAGGGTCGTGGCGATCGGGGTCCTGCTCGCGTGCTGGAGCCTGACCCGTCTAGCGTTCGCGTGGTTCATGCTTCGCGGCCATGGCTGGGCCCGAGCACTTCTCACGACGCTGGCCGGACTGGGGCTGGCGGTCATCATTTTCCACTTCGCATACGTCAATCTGCTGAACGGGGTCGCCGCCTGCATGAACGCGGCGGCCGTCGTGCTGCAGTACTTACCTTCCTCCAATGCGTACTTCTCCCGCTGCCATCACCGCACCTATGCGCCTCGCGAGGCACTAAGTCAGCCGCTCCCACTGAGCGACCGACGACCTTGACTCCAGACGAACCGCTTCGACCGTCAAACCAACCGAACAGTCCTACACGATCCAATCGAAGAACCCCGGCGTGACATAACTCGCCGTGCTGCCCGACCGCCGACACTCCCTCACCATCGATGATGGCTGGCGGGAAGTCGGGGACACCGCACTCGCATTCATCGAACGCTTCGCACCCGCCACCGCCTCCGGTAACGTCGCGCTGTAACCGAGACAACCAGGAGATTGACCATGAGCACTGTGACGACGAGCGACGGCATCGACATCTTCTTCAAAGACTGGGGTACTGGTCAGCCGATCGTGTTCAGCCACGGCTGGCCACTGTCAGCGGACGACTGGGACACGCAGATGCTGTTCTTCCTCCAGCACGGCTATCGAGTCATCGCGCACGACCGCCGCGGACACGGACGCTCCACACAGACCGGCGACGGCCACGACATGGACCACTACGCCGACGACCTGGCCACGCTCACCGCGCACCTCGATCTGCAGAACGCCATCCACGTCGGCCACTCCACAGGCGGCGGAGAAGTCGCGCACTACATCGCCCGCCACGGAGAAGACCGCGTCGCGCGCGCAGTCCTGATCAGCGCAGTCCCGCCCCTGATGGTGCAGACCGAAACCAACCCGGATGGGCTCCCCAAAAGCGTCTTCGATGATCTCCAAGAACAACTCGCCGCCAGCCGCAGCGACTTCTACCGGGCACTGCCGTCCGGGCCGTTCTACGGGTACAACCGTCCGGGAGTCGAAGCGTCCGAAGCGATCATAGAGAACTGGTGGAGGCAAGGCATGATGGGCGGCGCCAAAGCGCACTACGACGGCATCGTCGCGTTCTCGCAGACCGACTTCACCGACGACCTGAGAAGGATCACCGTACCCGTGCTGGTCATGCACGGCGACGACGACCAGATCGTGCCGTACAACGACTCGGCCCCACTGTCGGCGGCGCTGCTTCAGAACAGTACTCTGAAGACCTACGCCGGCTTCCCCCACGGCATGCCCACCACCCAGGCCGACACCATCAACGCCGACCTCCTCACCTGGCTGCAATCCTGAACCCACAACGCGGCGGAGATCGCTCCCGCGATGGGCCAGGTCATTGGAACGGAAGGACGTGACCGTTGCACCGTCCCCACTGAGGCGAGGAGATAGATTTACACGAAGGCGCGGAGATCGCCCAAGATAGCGCCGGTACCGGACGTGCGTCAGCGACAGGGCTCGCCGGTCATCGGAACGAACAAGCGGCGCGCCCAGCATTTCGACCGGCTGGTGGACCTCCGTATCCTGCAACGCATTGCCTCCGAGACACGCTGCAGACCTCACCGACCGCGAGCTCCGCAAAGACAGCCTCCCCGTCACCCGCTACCCACAACCCAAACCCTGCACAGCGTGGGTTCGGTTCGGCCCGCACGCCATGCAGGTCGACGCGGTCGTCGTGGTTTGGGTTGACCTCGCCTGCGATATCGAATTCACCGTCGGTGAGAAGCAGATGCGCTGCTGGGTTTGGACTAATGCGGTCACCCCGTCAAGCGCCCCTGGCTCCCAACCCGCCCGGGCCACTCGACGATGGTCACTGCGCGTCGGGGGTCGTCGGCGATGTGCGCCATGGCCGCAGGATCAGCAGCACAGTGCCGGCGATGAGGAGGATTGCGATGGCTCCGATGCCCACCCCCCACACCAGCCCGTTAGCCGCGCCCGGGTCCGCAGCCGCCGGTTCGGGGGCAGCGTTGACGCCCGCGCACGGGCTCGCCTCAGATCCTGCCGCAGCGCTGGTTCCGGCGGGAGGCTGATAGGTGAACTGGTATCGGCCGGAGATGGGGTGGCCGTCGGAGGATACGACGCGCCAGTCGACCTGGTAGGTCCCGGGCTCGCCGAGCGCGACGGGGAGGGTGAGGGTGGTGCCGTCGACGGCGGCGCAGTCGGTTTCGTGATAGGCGCCGTCGGGTCCGGTGACCACGGTGATGTTGCCGCCGTGGTCGACTCCGAGCAGGACGCCGCTGAACCGCAGCGACACGTCGCTGATCGGGACGGTCACCACCTCACCGTCGGCGGGATTCGCGTCGACCAGGGAGTCATGGGCGGACGCGGCGGGGGAGATGAAGAGCACCGCCGCGGCCGCGAGGGCGAACCCCGCGGCCACGGCGGCGAACCGGCGGGTCATGCTCACCCGCGCGCCTTGCGACGGCCGGCGAGGCTGACCGCGGCGAGGATCGCCGCGCCCGCCGCGACCACGAGCGCGGCGATGCTCAACCCGATCGCGACACCCGTCCCAGACGTGTCCGACCCCGACTCCGACGCGGCAGTATCGGTCGCGTCGGCATCGTCTGCCGCGGCGGTGTCGTGGCCGGCGTGCTCATCGCCGGGCGGGGTGTCGGTGACATACAGCACCGGGGCGGGCTCGAGCGTGTCATCGTCGGCGACCTGTTCGGGAGTGGCGGTCCACTCCGCCACTGTCCCGTCGTCGTAGGTCTGCACCGCCGGGAGCAGGACATGACCCACATCGGGCACCGGACCCAGCACGACCGCCAGATTCTGGAACTGCCCCGGCGCGACCCCGTACCCCGGGTCGGCCTGGAACACGATCGACGTGGGCGCTTCGGCGATCGTGTTCCCCTCCACCTCGACCGGTTCCGGAAGAGCGGACTCGACCACGGTGATCGTCCACCCCGGGATCGGCTCGTACGCGGCATACACGAACGGGGTGTCGGTGGGCAGCTGCACCTCGACCCGGGTGGTCGTGGCGGTCTCGGACTCGTTCGGAACACGGAACTGAACCGTGGCGTAACTGCCCGGCTCGGCGGTATTCGGGTTGACGGTGACATGCGCGGACGCCGCCAGTGGGACAGCGACCGCGAGCACCACACCCGCGGTGACACCCGCGAGGATGCGGGAAACAGACTTTCTGGACATGAAGGAAGAAGGCTTTCTCTGAGAGCACGACAACGCGACGCGTTACGTACCAAAAGGGGTGAAGGAGAAGAACTGAGTGCGAGGTCAACCAGCCCAAACGGGCGGCCCCCGCCTCCTCACCACAGAAAGCGCCACCGACCGCGGCGCGAACAGCACCACAGTCCCCACCACAAGCCGGACCGGGCGGGCGGGCAGGGCTCGCACCGGACGCGACGACCGGAACACGGACGACGCAAAACGCAGCACCTCGGCCACAGCCCGCTCGCCGAACCCGAAGACCAGCACGGTCACTGCAGCCGCAACAAGGTGCGCAACCCACATCAACGGCGATACCGCCGACGCCATCGCACCCGAGACCCCGGTAGCCGCCGACATCACGTCATGATGCGAATGACCCGACGCCGTCGCCCCCGCGATACCGACTGAGGCACCGAAATCGATCGACAACAGCAGATGGAAGAACAGCTGGCTGACCGCGACCGCGACCGACAACCGCCACCACGACAACCGCCGCCCCGCGAGCGACACGCACACCACCGACGCCGCGACGAACGCGACCACGACTGCGGGGATCGAGGGCAACGCTCCAGCGGCGGCCGCATGAGAGACGGTCACCGCGAACGTCGCGACAGCGGCAGCGGACACACCACGCCCCACCAGCACACCGCGACCCACACGAGACGACACGCCAACCTCCTGAGCACCAGCCTGACACAGAAGCAACCGCTCATCCGTCGCAGCCGGAGCACATGCAAGTCGACGCGGCCGTCGTGGTCTGGAACGACGTCGCGTGCGGCATCCAGTTCACAGCCGCCGCCCGAGGCGGCATATCACACGGGCGAATGCGAGGCTATGCCTACCGGAGGGCTCCCAACGGGAGAAGGATCAGCGGCATCCGCTGTTTCCGCCCGCCATCAGACCGGAGAACCGCCTCGTGACCGACTACACCGCCACCACGACCGTGCCGCACGACATCATCGACACGTTCGCGTTCATCAAGGACCCGGCGAACCTGCCGGACTACTTCCCGCGCATGGAGAAGGCGGAGCAGATCGAGCCCGAGCTCGTCCGCACCACCGCCGTGGTCGATGCCGACCAGGACGGCGAAGACGAGCGGGTCGTGTCGGAGGTCGAGTTCATCGTCGACGAATCGGCCCACTCCATCACGTGGAAGTCGCCGGAGAGTGCCTACCACGGGTCGCTCGCCCTCCAAGAGGTGGACGGCAAGACGAAGGTGAGCCTGTCCATCTCGACCGTGCACGACATCCCCGAGGTGCAGCAGGGGCTGGACGCGGCGCTCCAGGCGATCGCCGGCCGTCTCGAGGCGATGTCGGCGACCGACGACGACCCCAGCATCTGAGCGCGGGCGGGCTCGCTCAGGGCTCGGCGACTTCCTTCGTCGTCAGGAGTTTCTGCATGCTCGCGGTGTTCGCGTACTCGCGGAAGTCACCGTAGTGATGCGCGTCCAGCGGACCTCTCCTACAAGCGCAAAGCCTCGGGTGGCTTGAGCCCGGTCTCAAGCCACAGACGCCGATAGCCCTCGGGACTGCTGGATTCGGAAATCGCGCGAACGGCACCGCCTCATCGCCCGGCGCGGCCATCGGCGCACCCGGCGAGTGCAGGCGTTCGAGGCTAGCCGAGCAGCGCTACGCCGAACTCGGCGACGACAGCCCGCAGTTCAGCGAGGTAGCGCTGCGCCTGCTCGGTGAGCGGGATCGCCGTATGGCCGATCCAGCCGATCTCGATGCGCTCGTCAACGTCGAGCGGGATGGCGACGATCTCCGGGTCGAGGTCGTCGCTGATGATGCCCGTCGAGATCGTGTAGCCGTCGAGCCCGATCATGAGGTTGAAGATCGTCGCGCGGTCGGAGACCCGGATCTCCTGCTTGCTCGACAGGGTGGAGAGGATCTCTTCGGCGAAGTAGAACGAGTTGTTCGCTCCCTGGTCGAAGGTGAGCCGCGGCGAGTCGGCGAGATCGGCGAGGGTGACGCGATCTCGAGAGGCGAGGGGGTTCTTCCGAGAGATGAAGATGTGCGGCTCGGCGAGGAAGAGCGGGTGGAACGCGAGCCCGGAGTCCCGGAGCAGCTTGTCGATGACGTTCCGGTTGAAGTCGTTCCGGTAGAGGATGCCCAGCTCGCTGCGGAGCGTTCGGACGTCCTCGATGATGTCCCAGGTGCGGGTCTCACGTAGGGAGAACTCGAACTCGGCCGCCCCGCTGCTTTTCACCATCCGGACGAACGCGTCGACCACGAACGAGTAGTGCTGTGCCGAGACCCCGAGCAGACGTCGCGACGGCGGTCGACCGAGGTAGCGCTGCTCGAGGAGCGCCACCTGCTCGGTGACCTGCCTGGCATAGCCGAGGAACTCCGCACCATCGGCCGTGAGCGTCACTCCGCGGGCGGAGCGGAGGAGGAGGGCGCGGCCCACCCGGGTCTCGAGGTCCTTCATCGCCGCGGACATGGTCGGCTGGGAGACATAGAGCAGGTCGGCGGCCGCGCTGATCGACCCCTCCGCGGCGACCTCGATGAAGTAGTGGAGTTGCTGCAGCGTGATGGCGCTTGATCCGCGGGCCATAGGTAAATACTATCGCTGTGCATAGTCACGATGAGTTTGTTGATAGTCGCCGTTCACGTGCACGATGGCTGTACGTATTTCCGCAAGGCCGAGCCCGGCCGATCAGCCACCGGATTGGTCGCTCATGGCGAACGAGTTCACGTTCAGCATCACCACCACCCGCTTCGATGAGGACTACTCGCCGTCGGACAGCTCGCGAATCACGACGAACTTCGCCAATCTGGCCCGCGGCGAGCACCGTCAGCAGAACCTCCGCAACGCCCTGACGATGATCGACCGTCGATTCAACGACCTCGCGCACTGGGACAACCCGAACCGGGACCGCTACACCGTCGAACTCGAGATCGTCACCGTCGAGCTGCAGTTCGCCGCGGGAGGCGCGGATCAGGAATTCCCGCTGCTCGAGGTCCTCGACATCCAGATCGTCGACCGGCGGACCGAGGCACGTCACCACGGGATCGTGGGGAACAACTTCTCCTCCTATGTCCGCGATTTCGACTTCAGCGTGCTGCTGCCGGCGGCCACGGAGGCCGCCGGAAAGTTCACCGTGCCCGACGATTTCGGCAATCTGCACGGCAAGCTGTTCCAGCACTTCCTCGACTCTGCCGCCTACCGGGAGCGATTCCCGTCGTCGCCCGTGATCTGCATCAGCGTCTCGACGAGCAAGGAGTACCGTCGCACCGCGAACCACCACCCGATCCTCGGCGTCGAGTATCAGCAGGACGATTACTCCCTGACCGACGAGTACTTCGGGAAGATGGGGCTGCAGGTCCGGTACTTCATGCCGCCCGGCAGCGTCGCGCCGCTCGCGTTCTACTTCCGCGGCGATCTGCTCGGTGACTACAGCAACCTGCAGCTCATCGGCACGATCAGCACGATGGAGACGTTCCAGAAGATCTATCGCCCGGAGATCTACAACGCGAATTCGACCGCCGCGAGCATCTACCGACCGAGCCTGGAGCAGCAGGACTTCTCGCGGACGCAGATCGCCTACGACCGCGTCGAGCGCAATCAGCTCGCGGCCAAGCAGGGGAAGTACACGGAGGAGCACTTCGTGAAGCCGCACAGCGAGGTACTGGAGCAGTGGGCCGCCAACTACCCCGTTCTCGTCGGATGACTCGCGGAGAATCGTCGATCATGCACACGCTTCTGCCCACCTCCATCGTCGGCAGCCTGCCGAAGCCGTCCTGGCTCGCCGAACCGGAAACGCTCTGGTCTCCGTGGAAGCTGGAGGGTGACGCGTTGGTCGAGGGCAAGCAGGATGCGCTGCGCGATCGCCGTCCAGGAGCAGCGCCGGCGGCGGCATCGACATCATCAGCGACGGGGAGCAGACCCGCCAGCACTTCGTCACGACGTTCATCGAGCACCTCAGCGGCGTCGACTTCGAGCAGCGCGAGACCGTTCGAATCCGCGATCGGTATGACGCGAGCGTGCCGACCGTCGTCGGTGCCGTGAGCCGTGAGAAGCCCGTGTTCGTCGACGACGCGAAGTTCCTCCGCCAGCAGACCGACCAGCCGATCAAGTGGGCACTCCCCGGCCCGATGACGATGATCGACACGCTCTACGACCGCCACTACAAGAGCCGCGAGAAGCTGGCGTGGGAGTTCGCGACGATTCTCAATCAGGAAGCGAAGGAACTCGAGGCGGCGGGGATCGACATCATCCAGTTCGACGAGCCCGCATTCAACGTCTTCCACGACGAGGTGCAGGACTGGGGAGTGGCGACGCTGGAGAGGGCGGCAGAAGGACTGCGTGCGGAGACAGCCGTGCACATCTGCTACGGCTACGGGATCAAGGCGAACACCGACTGGAAGGCGACCCTCGGGCCGGAATGGCGGCAGTACGAGCAATCGTTCCCGCTCCTGCAGCGGTCCACCATCGACATCGTCTCGCTGGAATGCCAGCACTCCCATGTCCCGATGGACCTCATCGAGCTCATCCGCGGCAAGAAAGTCATGCTCGGGGCCATCGACGTGGCGAGCGAGACGATCGAGACCCCGGAGGACGTCGCCGACACCCTCCGGACGGCGCTCACGTTCGTCGACGCGGACAAGCTCATCCCGAGCACGAACTGCGGCATGGCGCCGTTGACCCGGGACGTCGCACTCGGGAAGCTGAGCGCGCTCAGCGCGGGTGCGCAGATCATTCGCGAGGAACTGGCCGTTGAGAAGCCCTGACCCGCATGAATCCCGCGCAGGCGGCCGGATCGAGACGCCGAAGCACGGCTTCTCGGCCTCCCTCTCGCCCGACGAGTTCAAAGCCCTGTTCCGCGGGCATCCCGGGGGTGTCGCCGTCATCACGGCGGATGCGGGCGACGGGCCCGTCGCGCTGACGGCGACGTCGGTCGCCTCGGTGAGCGCCGAACCCCCGTTGCTGATCTTCTCGATTTCGGCACTGTCGTCGGCATCCGACGTGCTCGTGCGCGCCGAGACGGTCGTCGTGCACCTTCTCGACGCGCACGACATCGAGGTTGCGAAGCTCGGTGCGTCCAGAGGCATCGATCGCTTCGCTCAGACGCACCGCTGGTCGCGCCTGGTCACCGGTGAGCCGGTGTATCGCGATGTCCGTGCCTGGGTGCGCTGCAGTGTCATCAATCGCATGGATGCAGGCACCTCCACGGTCATCGCCGCTCACGCACTGCAGTCCCACATCGAGCGCGACGTCCACCCGGGTGCGGCCGGCGACGCGCTGATCTACCACAACCGAACGTGGCACCGTCTGGGCGAGCACTCCCGCATCGAGGACTGACGGAGCGGCGTCGAATATCCGCCGGCCGGGCCACGTAAGTGTCAGGCGGTCTCGTCGTTCACCAGCACGACCGGAACCTGCAACTCGGTCACCCAGTCGGGGCCGGGCTCGTGGCCGGTGGCTTCGAGATACACCTCGCGCGCGGGACCGATGAGCCGGTATCCGTCGGCGACGACCTTCTCCATCAGCGCAGACCACGACTCCCCGATCCCTGTCATATCTCCCCGGTGCACGAGCGTCGCTGCGGTGGGCATCTCGGGCAGCTCCACGACCTCGTACCCGATGCCGGAGACCGGATCGACTTCAGCCGTGTACGAGACGTGCACCGCAAAGCGATCGTCGGCCTCGGACTCGTACCAGAAGATGCCCGGCTCGATGATCGGGCGGCCGGCGGCGGTGAGCGCGTCATCGAGACCCTGGATGAGCGGGCCGACGACAGGGCCGACGTTTTCGGGCCCCATTCCCGCGGCGTACGCGCTGGCCCCGTAGACGGTGACGGGCTCGACCCGCTTGTAGGTGACTTCAGACATGGTGGTTCCTTCCAGAAGACGGAGGCGCCGCTCGATCCGGGCGATGCGTGCGCGGTCGTCTGCGACGGATGCCTCCAGCTCCGCGCGACGCTCGGTGAGCACCTCGCGCAGGGCGGAATCCGGATCGCCGGCGCCGCTCACGCCCGCGATGCGTTCCAGACTCACGCCGAGTTGGCGCAGCTCGGCGATCCGCAGCAGCAGCGGCAGCTGATCGATCGCATAGCGGCGGTAACCGGTGCGGTCGTCGACGTCTGCGGGAACGAGCAGGCCGATCGCGTCGTAATGACGCAGCATCCGCACGCTCACCCGTCCCAGGGCGGCGAATTCTCCGATGGTGTACATGACGGAAACCACGATCGACCATGACACAGTGTCAGGGTCAAGCGCGAGCATCGAGGACCGCTCACTGCCCCGGGCTGACGGCCGATTTGCGGCATCCCGACTCTGCCCCGACCATGGGGACATGGAGAACGGTCAGGGCTCCACCCCGAAGTCGACCACCACGCGGCGCACGATCCTGTGGATCACCGATTCCGCCCGGTCGTCGAAGCCCAGGACACCGGCGGGTGGTCGCGGAGTCCGAACGACCGGAGACGCGTCGATGAGTCGACCGCCGAGCTGAGCTCGGTCAGGCAGGTCCTTCTCGGCGCGATATCGTCCAGAAAGGGCAATCGACGGACGGCGGGGCGACGTGACGAGACTGACACTGGGCGGGCGAATTCTCGCGACGGCATTGGCAATCGCGATCGGAGCGGCGGCGATGTCGGCATGCGCCGCAGCGGGCTCGCCGACGGAGACGCCCGCACCCGTGCGCGCGGTCGATGTCGCCGAAGGCGGGCAGGACGAACCCGTCGAGGTGCTCGTCGACGGCGGAGCAGCGGGCGTCGAGGTGACCTTCCGCGAGATCACGATCGAGCCCGGCGCCGGAACGGGCGAGCACTGCCACTATGGCCAGCTCATCGCGGTCGTCCAGGAGGGCGAGCTGACCCACTACTCGCCGACTCACCCCGGCGGGGTTCGCGTCTACGAAACGGGGGAGTCGATCATCGAGGGACCCGGCTACGTGCACGAAGGCCGCAACGAGGGCGACGATGACGTCGTGCTCTGGGTGAACTACGTGACGCCGGACGGCGATCCGCTGGCCGAGACCGATCTCGACGCAGTGTGACGGCTGACGCGTGACGGACGCGCAGGCGGGTCGGGGGTGCGGGCGGCGAGGGCCGCGGCATCCGCACACCGTGACATGCTGGATTCGCCCCGCGCAGCAGCGGGCGAAGGAGGATCCCCCATGCAGCAGCGCCCCCTCGGCCGCACCGGCCGTTCGGTTTCCGCAATCGGTCTCGGCACGTGGCAGCTCGGCGCCGACTGGGGGGCGGTGAGTGAAGACGACGCGCTCGCGGTGCTGGCGGCATCCGCCGATCACGGCGTCACGCTGTTCGACACCGCCGACGTGTACGGCGACGGCCGCAGCGAATCGCTGATCGGCCGATTCCTCGCCGAGCGCCCCGGCCACGGCATCACGGTGGCGACCAAGATGGGTCGGCGCCTCGCGCAGGAGCCGGAGAACTACACGCCCGAGAACTTCCGCGCGTGGACCGAGCGGTCCCGCACCAATCTCGGCGTCGACACGCTCGATCTCGTGCAGCTGCACTGCCCGCCGACGGCGGTGATCGAGGATGCCGCGACGTACGACGCGCTCGACGCTCTCGTCGCCGACGGTGCGATCGCGGCCTACGGAGTCTCGGTGGAGACGTGCGCGCAGGCGCTCGCCGCGATCGCGCGGCCGAACGTCACGAACGTGCAGATCATCTTCAACCCGTTCCGGCTCAAGCCGCTCGACGAGGTGCTGCCCGCGGCCGAGGCCGCCGGCGTCGCGATCTTCGCGCGCGTTCCGCTCGCGTCGGGCCTGCTGTCGGGAAAGTACACGGCGACGACGACGTTCGCCGACAACGACCACCGCTCGTACAACCGTCAGGGTGAGGCGTTCGACCGCGGCGAGACGTTCTCGGGCGTGGACTACGAGGTCGGACTGGCCGCGGCATCCGAGCTGGCCGCGGCCGTGCCGCAGGGTGTCTCGCTTCCGGCGGCGACCCTCGCGTGGATCGCCTCGCGACCCGGAGTGACCAGCGTCGATCCCCGGTGCGCGCAACGTGCGACAGGCGGAATCGAATGCGGATGCCGCCGCCGCTGCTCGCCGGCGGCTTCGACGTCGAGGCCTTCGACCGCGGTCGTGCGCGAGGTGTACGACCGGCATCTGCGGGAGGCGATCCACCCGCTCTGGTGACCGCTGAGGTCGCCCTTCGCGAGGCCGCGCGGAACGTGAGAATCGTGCCATGTGGTACGTGAGACGCTTTCGGTTGCCGACAAATGGAGCAGAGAGCGGTAGCACTGTTTCTGAAGTTAAGGGTGTTACTGCAGTCATCTTCTGCTACATATGGTATGTGCTGTGCCTCTGCGCGGCCGAGAGTGACGCCCCCTTCCACCCCCGACTGCGAAAAAGGTCCCCACCATGCGCGCACGTACAAAAAGATTCAGTGTCATCGGAGCAGCCCTCGGGCTGGTCCTCGCGGCCGGAGTGGTCGTCGCTCCGCCAGCCGCCCCGCAGCGCAGACCGCCGCCGTCGGCTGCAGCTACTTCAACGGGCTGCACGGTCGACCGCGAACTATGTGTCCATCACGGGCATCGCGCTGAAGGCCGGCGAGTCGATCACAGCCAAAGCGCGCCTGCGGCCGCTGGCGACATGATCATCCTGCAGAGCACTTCTGGTTTCCAGATCGTCTTCGACGATGAGCCCGCCGCGACCGGCGTGACCTTCACGGCGGGTTCGGCCGGACAGCGGTACAACCTCGGCTGGTCGTTCGAAGCGCACCGGAACGCGACCGTCGAGCATCACCTGGACTCGTTCACGTCGAAGTGCTCGTCGACGACAGTGACGCCGACGCCGACCCCGACCCCGACGGCGACGACCAAGCCCCCGAAGGGCAAGGGCCGGGGCTGATAGCCCACCCCCCAACGCCGAATGCCCCGGTCAGCTCTCGCTGATCGGGGCATTCGTTTGCCGGCCCTACGGCGTCGGGTAGTCCACGATGTACGACGGCGAGCCGATGTGGTCCATGTCGGCGGGGGCGCCGACACCGTTCACGACGTGCTCGATCGTTCCGGCGCTGAGGTTCACCGTCATGATGTGGTGAAGCTGCACGCCAGGCGTCTCAGGCACCTCGAACCCGTTGGCCGTGAGGATCGACGGGTTGTTCTGGTTGAACACGTATACGCCGGCCCCGTCGAGGCGGTGCGTCGTGACGTCGTCGCCGACCTTGTAGCCCGGGTAGCCGAGCGTTCCGTCGGGCTGGGTCCAATCCGCCTGGGTGGGCGGGTCGTACGGCAGCTCGTTCTGGTACAGGATGACGCGGCCGTTCTCGCCGTTCCAGACCGTGTTGTACGTCTGGAAGTGCTCGACGAACAGACCCGTCGCGGTGACGTTGTCGCCGTTGACGATGACGCCGGTGGTGCCGGTGTTGGTCGCCCAACGGTCGGTGTCGCCGTTCACGCCGTTCGTGAAGCCCTCGAGGCCGTGGTCGGCGCGCCACACCCAGGTGTGATCGATCAGCACGTTGTCGGAGTTGATCTCCAGCGCGGTGGTGGTCTTGCCGATGTGCGGGCCGCCGACGCGGAAGTACACATCGCTCAGCGTGATCGGGTTGGCCGGGTCGAGCTTCTTGCCGCCGTTCGCGTTGCCGACCTTCATCAGCACCGGCGAGAGCGTGGTGCCCGCGTCGATGGTGACTCCGGCGATGACGATGCCGGCGGCATCCTTCACCTCGAGGGGAACAGCACCGCCCACCGACGTGAGCGTCGCGTGACCCATGCCCAGCACGACCGTGTCGGCCCGCTTGACCTCGATCGTGCGGTCGATGTCGTACATGCCCGGCGTCAGGATCAGGTGCTGGCCGCGCGCGAGCGCGTTGTTGATGTCTTTGACCGAGTCGCTCGGCGTCGCGATGAAGAACTCCGTGATCGGGATGCTGCGACCCGCGGTCGCATCTTCATCCCACGAGGTGCCGCTCGTGTTCGTCTGGGCCGACGGCACGCGCACGTTGTACGCGCCGCTGTCGTCGACGAAGAGGTACGGCTTCTCGCGACTCATCGGCGTCTCGTCGATGGTCGTGTACGGCGGGTCCGGGAACCCGGCGTCGTCCGGGGCGCCGACGACGCCCGAGAAGACCTGGTTCCAGACCCCGTTGCTCCAGCCGGCCACGACGCTGTTGCGGGTGAGCCACTGCTGCTGCGAGCCGCTGATCGTGTACGACAGGTCGGAGTCGGCGATGAAGCCGCCACTGGCGTACTGCGGTCCTGCGGTGCAGTAGTCCATCAGCGACAGGTTCGCGCCGGCGACCTGGAATCGACGCATCGAGACCGCCTGCGACACCGCCCAGAAGTTGGCGCTCTGCCGGCATCCGTCCTGACCCGCCTTGTTGACCTGCAGCGACAGGTTCGAGATCGTGCGCCAGAAGTTCACGAGCGCGAGGCAGTTCGATGTGCCGCCGTCGGCGAGACAGCGGTTGTAGACCTCGATCGCCCCGTTGACGTTGACATCGTCGGGCGACGCGCCGAGCCCGGCGACCTCGGTGTAGTAGCCGACCTCGAACTGAAGCGGAGCCTCGGCGGTGCCGTAGTCACCGGGAAGGAAGTAGACGGCGTGCCGGCTGCTGCCCATCTCGTTGTCGCGCTGCTGATCGGCGAGTGCGTCGAGCGTGGTCTGGATCTCGGCGAGGGGAGTGTCGGGGCTGAAGATCTGGACGTTGGGTCCGAAGTCCGGGTTGAGCGGATCGACCGTTCGCGGTGGTGCCGCATTCGCCGGGGCGGCGACGAGTGCGGCCGCGATGAGAGCGACGCCCGCTGTCGCGGCGGCGAGAGCTCGGGCTCTGGTGCGGAGGTGCGGGGATTCGTGCGGGGACATGCGAAGGTCCTCTCCGTTGAGGGATTATCCGCGGCGGGGCACCGCGTTACTTACAGGACTGTAACCAATGATGGGAGCGGTTTCAAGGGTTCGCCGCGGAAGTGTTCCGCCCCCGGACGCGCAGGGTCACGCAGCGAGGTAGTCGAACCGCGCTCTGCCGCCCAGGCGCGGCGTTCGGTCGCAATCGACGTGTCTGGGTGGGATGAACCACACTTTCGCTCGGATGCCCACTCCGTCGATGCGGATGTCCCAGCCGTTGTCGTGGATTCGATGGTGACAGGACTCGCACAGCAGCACCCCGTTAGCGAGGTCTGTCGGTCCTCGATCTCTCACCCACCACAGAATGTGGTGTGCTCGGGTCATGCCGGGCGGCAGGCCGCACATCGCGCAGCCGCCGTCTCGTTCGACCAGGGCGAGTCGCTGCGCCCTTGTGAAGAGGCGCTTCTCGCGTCCCCAGTCGAGGATCTGGCCGGCGGTGTCGAGGACGCAGGGGATCACGCTGCCGCCTGCGGCCATTCTGCGTGCCGTGGCGATGCTCACCGGCTGATCGATGCCGTCGATCAACGCGTGGCCGTCGCCGGATTCGAGGTCTTCGAGGCTCATGCGAACCACGACAGTCGCTCCGGCGAGCGGAACGTCGGTTGCTTCGCAGCCGAGCATGTGCCGGGCGATCAGCACGAGCGCGTCGAGTTGACGCTGCGGCACCGACCGCATGTCGGAGTCGGGGTCGGACCCTCGATGCGGGTCGTCGAGCGCCGCACGGAAGTCGGCTGTGACGATCGCCTCGATCGCGGTCTTGATCGGCGCTCCCGACTCGACGTCGCACTTGCCCGTGAAGTGGAACATGCCGTCGC
Organism: uncultured Actinomycetota bacterium; assembly: GCA_963772395.1. GTDB lineage: Bacteria > Actinomycetota > Actinomycetes > Actinomycetales > Microbacteriaceae > Microbacterium. The sequence goes on from CAVYWV010000002.1 coordinate 550,614, forward strand.
GCTCGAACATGAGCAGGCTTCGTTCGCCTCGGGCGTTGCGCTCCTTCGGCTCGAGCCCGTCGGGGTCGAGGTGCGCTTCGGCCCGAGCGATCAGTTTGGCGAGCTGGTCGAGACTCATGCCGACGGCCTGCTCCGAGAGAATCTGTTCGGCGGCGTCGAGGGCATCCCGATCGGCACGGAGTGCCGCGCGGTCGAGCATGGTGATGATGGCGGATGCTGCGTGCACACCGATCTTGCCGGCGTTGTGTGCGGCGGCGACAAAGGGGTGCCGGGCTGGCGCGGCCTCGCCGGTGAGGGTCGTTCGGGGTGCGGTGGCTTCGCCCACCTTCACCAGCCGCTGCGCGTCGCCCGTCGATGTTCCCGTGGCTGCGGCGATCAAGACTGCGGGGTTGCGAAAGCCCTGCTGCTTGGCCAGGCCATCGCTGCCCAGTTCGGGTCGTGACTCGCGCATGATCTCCGCCGCGACCGGCGCGTGGACGGCGCTGGTTCGGCGCTGAAGAAGCGCCAGGGCGTCGTTGACGGCGATCAGTTGCGAGCCTTTCAACGCGGATGCCGGCATCAACGCTCCCTCGTCGCCACCCGCCCACGCGGCGCGGAGTGCTGCGACGGCCTCATCGATACCAGCGAGCGGATCGCTCGGGTTGTCGATGATTTCCTTCATGCATCCAAGGTAGCGACGAGGCGCCGACACTGTAGCACAAAGATGCGAACCCTGTGGATATGTACGGAGACGCTCGCGCTGACGGAGGAAGGTCTGAGCTCCCGACAATGCTAGAACAAAGAGACGATCGCCTGCCAGCCTCGCTGAACATCCCAGCCCCACAGCGTGGTCACCGTGACGAGCGCGGCGAGCAGCAGGATGTTCACCACGACCCGCGCCCAGAACCTCCGTCGGAACGAGCGCTTCCGAGTCTTGTGCCGAAAGATCTGCTGCGCGACGAGGGCCCCGGGCCATCCGCCCACGAACCCCAAGGTGAGGAGCGTCTGCTCTGACACACGCTGCCCTCCCTTCATTGCCGCCGACTTGTCGAAGCCGTAGGCGAAGAACGCGATCACGCTCATCACTCCGTACACCGCGGTCAACCAGCGCGGGGTCCCGATCATGACGACCATCGCTGCGAAGGCGACGGTGAACACGACCAGCACTATCCAGCTCACGGCAGCGGGGAGGGGCCGCGACATGTCCCGCTCGGGTCGATCCGTGGCGTACCGCCCGCTCGGCAGAGGACGAGTTGATTCGCGCGGCATGGGCTTGATCATAGAAGCGCGTCACTCCCGCCTCCGAACCGCGGGGCTACGCGAGAGCCCTGCACGACGTGCAACCGAGCACACCGACCCCCGGGTTTTCCGCGAGTATGGTGAAGCCGTGTCTCTCTCGCCGCGCGTCACAGTGGTCATTCCGTGCCGCAATGACGCCGAATTCCTGGCGAGGTGCCTCGAGGCCCTGGGTGCGCAGACGCGCCCCGCCGACCGAGTGATCGTCGTCGACAACCTCAGCTCAGACGGCTCCGCCGAGGTCGCGCGGGCGTACGGTGCGGACCTGTTCGAAGAAGAGATCACCGGAATCTGGCCGGCGGCCGCACGCGGCTACGACGAGGCGCTCGCCGAGGCCGACATCATCGCGAGGCTCGATGCCGACTCGCGTCCGCACCCCGACTGGATCGCGCGGATCGTCCGCGCTTTCGTCGCGGACCCGCACCTCGGCGTGCTCACCGGCGGAGCGGAGTTCTACGGTGCCGGACCCGTCGTCAGCTACCTCGGCGAGCATTGGTACATCGGCGGTGGTCATTTCTGGATCAAGAAATGGCTCGGCATCCCGCTCGTCTTCGGCTCGAACTTCGCCATGCGCGCGGCCGTGTGGCAGCGCGTGCGCGACCAGGTCGACCGCACGAACGCGAAGATCCACGACGACCTCGATCTGACGATCCGGCTGCGCGCGTCGGACGGCATCAGATACGACCCCGACCTGCGGATGCCGGTCTCGGCGCGACCGCTCGTCACGCAGCGCGGACTGTGGCGGCGTGTGTGGCGCGTGATTCCGACCTTCGCGGCGAGCTGGCCGGAAGGCGCCCCGTGGAACCGTCGCGAGCTCGACGGCCTCCATATGCCGGATGCCGCTCCCGCCGATTCCGAAACGTGGCCGCCGATCGACGAGGGGCTGGCTCCGGGCTTCAGTCGGTGACCCCTGTCCCCTGCATGGACACTCATATCCGCTCCCGCTCCAAGATCCGTTGACAGCATCCGTCCTGGTGGTGGATCATTTCCGCCATCGGTGACACAGGCGTCGCCGAGTCCGTCGGCTGGGGGCTTGCGGAGGCGATCGGTCGGGGGATGACCCATGTCGAAGTCACGTGTCTTTGCATCAGCCGCGCTGGCGGGAGTTCTCGTCGTTGCGGGTTTGTTGGCGTCGCCGGCGTTCGCCGAAGATCCGCCACCCTTGATGTGGACGACGATGGACGACTTTCCCGTCGAAACACTTGACGGCGAGGTTTCCGTTGCGGTGCAGACCGCGACAATGGCTGCCGGCGACATCGGCGCCGTCACCGACTTTCCGCTGCAGCGCATCGAGATCATCAATGAATCGACACGAACACGCTATTTCCACTTCGGCATCGACATCGACATGCAGGGGGTCATCGAGCCGTTGTGGAGGTCCGAGACCTTCGGCGGTGCTGGCTGGAATGCCGAGATGCTGGGCGTCACGCTCGAGCCTGGCCAGTCGATCGTCGAGACCGACGCGATCGTTTATCACGGGATCCCGGGGGTTTTCGAAGGCGTACCCGTCTACCCCGGTCGCACAGTCGCAATATACGAACTCGACGCTGACCCGCTGGTTGAGCCGAACCCCGTCGCCGCCGAGATCGCTCGCACGCCGGTCACTCGCGGGCGAGTTCGTACCTGTGTATTTCGATGCGCCCCAGACGCCCGAGGGCACGGCCCCCGTGGGGCAGGAACTGACGATCGTCGGGTCCGAAGCGCCCGGAGACGACGTCACGCTTTTCCCCGGCGTCCCGGCGACGGCGACAGCGGAAGGGTTGCCGGTGAACCGCGCGGTGGAGCTATGGCTGGTCCCCGCATTCGACTACTTCTTCGCGGTGATGCTCGGCGGCATCATTCCCGACACTGCGCTGTTGGCAGGTACCACCACCACGACTGCCGAAGGAACTCTCAACGAGACCATCGTCGTGCCCGCGGATGCCGAGTTCGACGCCGATTACCGGCTGCTCGTCGGTGATGCCGAGGATCGCTGGTGGCCGGCAGGCACCTATCGTTCGTTCATCATCACCACTCCGCCGCTCAACGGCACCGACATCGCGGAACCCACCGATGTAACCGCATCCATCGGCCTCGATTCCACTGCGGTCGAGTTCGCTTTTCCGGCCGGAACAGGCGGCGAATGGAGTGCCGCCGTCAGTACCACGGGTCCAGTCGTAAACGGGTTCACGCTCGCGGGTGACCCGCCGCTCTACTACTTCCTCGATACAACCGCGTCGCTCAACGGAACCGAGGTGGAGGTCTGCATCACCTACAACCCGAACAACATTCCAGGCGACCCCCCGCGGCTCTATCACAATGCCGCGGTCTCCAGCGGCGCCTACCAGTGGGTCGACATCACGTCTTTCCGCGAGCCGGGCAAGGTGTGTGGACTGACGTCGAGTTTCTCGCCGTTCGCGCTTGGGTACCCAGACGAATTCGATTTCACGGGCTTCTTCAGCCCGGTGTCGATGACTGGGGAGAACATCGCCAAACCGGGCCAGGCTATCCCCGTGCAGTTCTCGCTGAACGGCGATCAAGGACTCGATGTCGTCACTTCGGCGCGCTTCGTCGTAGAAGGCACCGACACGACTCCGGAGGGTCAGCTGATCCCGGCCACGACGGCCGGCGGTAGCGGACTGAGTTACAGCGCCTCCAGCGACCAGTACACCTACGTCTGGAAGACGGCGAAGACGCTGTCGCAGAAGACCGGCCGGTTTGAGTTGAGCCTGAGCGATGGAACCGTGCACACCTTCAACGTGACCTTCAAGAAGTAGCTGGGGACACGCGTCGGCGGGGCCACCCTCGTGGCTGGACTTCCGGTGAAACACGGCGAGTCGTACTCTCGCTGTGCCGCTATGTTTAGCGGACGGCAGGATGTCGCGTGGGGGCGCTGACGACTGCCGGCAGAAGTCTCTTTGGGGGAGATGATGACCGACAGCTCGCCCTCCAAGGCGCCGCCGCCAGGTTGGTACGCGGACTCGCCGACGAGCGTGCGCCTGCGCTGGTGGGACGGCTCTGCATGGACGGACCACTACCAGGCTTCGACGGAACCGCTGTCGGTGGCAGAGCCGACAGACGCGGCACCTGTGGAGGCAGCTCCGGCCGCGCCGCTGACGCGCGCCGAGCGGAGGGCAGGCCGAACTCGCGGCGCAGCCCGAGCCACCCGTCGCCGTCGTCCAGCCCGAGCCGGTGACGCCCACGCCGCCCGCCGCCGTGCCCGCGGTCGCGGCGATGCAGACAATCAGCGGCTCGCCGCAGCCGCAGCAACCTGCCGTCGTCGAACAACGTCGACAGACGTTCCCTCACAGTTGCCGGAAGCGGCTCGCCTCGCCCAGGCGTTCCCCGACCAGATCATGGATCGAACCCCCAGGATGGGGGAGTACCGCCCGCCGCTCGCGCCGGTCACCTATCGGCCTCCGCCCGGATCGCACGTCACGTCGACACGCGCCACCTACATCGCCATCGAGCAGCGCAACGGTCCGGCGCGGGCATCGCTGATTCTCATCCTGATCAGCCTGCTCGGCGGGGTGGCGGTGTTCTGGTTCCTGGCGGGCGCCGACCCCGCGCTCGTGGGCGTGGTGAACCTCGTCAATGGCGCAATCCTGCTGCTGGCGTTCATCCTCGCCGTGATCAGCGTGATCGTTGCGGTGCAGCGTCCGACGAAGAAGCGCGAGCCCGTCTTCGCGCTGGTCGTCTCGTCAGTGCTGATCATCGGGACGATCGTCGTGTTCACGCTGCGTGTGGCCGCCTCGGTTTTCGTCGTAGGCAGCGGCTAGGCTCACCGCCATGAGGAAGCCATCCTGGCTTATCGCCCCGCTCCTTCTCGTCGCGATGCTCGGCGGATGCGCGGTGCCCGTGCCCGCGGCGAGTTCGAACCCCGTGAGCGACCTCATCGATCTGATCCCGTGGGCGAAGTCGGTCGCGAGTGACGCAACTGCTCAGGAGCTCGAGTCTCGGATCGCCGAGATCACTGCGCGGCTTCCTGAGCTGGATATCTCGGAGGCGAAGCGCGCCGAGGTGGCGGCCAGGCTGCAGACGCTCGGAGCCGCAATCGTCGCTGACCAGGCCGATTCTGCCGCTCATGCGGCCGAACTGAACGCGATCCTTGACGAACTCAAAGACGCCGTGCAGTAGCGATGATCATCGAGTTCGACGGAGAGATCTTCCGGTGGGACGCCCGCGACGACGCTTCCTGGTACTTCACCGCCGTGCCGCCCGAGCTGAGCGAGGAGATCCGCGAGATTCCGCGGCCCTATCGCGGTTTCGGCTCGGTCCGCGTGCGCGCACGCATCGGCGGATCGGAGTGGGCGACGTCGATCTTCCCCGACTCCACGACCGGTTCGTACGTGCTCCCGCTCAAGAAGAAGGTTCGGGATGCCGAGTCCCTCGTCGATGGTGGTCCGGTGTCGGTGCGCCTCGAGGTGTTGGACGGTTGAGTAGGTTCTCAATAGTTGAGCCCATCCTTGGCCAACCCTGAGCTAAACTCCGTTGACAGAGTATGAGAGCAATCTCATGCTGGATGTTTGGGAGAAGATTCACGTAAGCGTGGATCTCGTAGCGGCTTTTGGGGAGTGCGCAAGAGATCTGACGTGAAGCGACTCGGTCCAGGTCTGGGGATGCTGGAACGAGACTTGTGCGTGCGTGCGTCGTCGCCCTGCTCTGGGGAAACTGGGAACGCGTAACTGGGGTTGCCGAAACTGGTCATTGGCCGGTCGAGTCAGAGCTGACCATCAACAACAACATCCAATGGGAGCTGCACGCACATGCGTACTTTCAAGAACTACATGGAGGCCGAGAAGGTCCGCAAGCTCGAAGAGACCGGCGAAGAGGGCTTCTCGCTCATCGAGCTCATCGTCGTCGTCGTGATCCTCGGCATCCTCGCCGCGGTCGCGATTCCGATCTTCCTCAACATCCAGCAGCAGGCGCGTAACAGCGCTGTTGCGGCCGCGACAGCGAACGCCGCTACGCAGATCACTGCAGCAATGGCGCAGAACCCCGCGCTCGTGCCGAGCGCGGTCAGCACTACGAACCTCACTGCTGACTTCAACCCCGCGCTGACGTTCAGCGTGGCAGGAACAGCGGGCAACATCGACTCGGTGTGTGTCACCAGCAGCGGCGGCGGGGCTTCCGTCGTCGCGACCTCCGGGCCGGCCTGCTAGGAGTTTCAACACGGTCAGGGTCGGTGCACCGCGCCGGCCCTGACGTCAATCTGGTTAGGGGTCGGGGGATGCCGCTGAAGAGAACGTCGACGACGGATTCAGCATCATCGAGGTGATCATCGCGATGTTTCTCCTGGCCATCGTCGCCGTGGCGATCCTTCCCGCAATGTGGCAGGGTGTCTCCTTGTCGGCACAGCAGTCGGCCACTGCCACGGCCACGCGACAGCTCAACGCGCTCGTCGAAGAAGCTCGAGAAGCGCCTACATGTGGCTCGCTAACTGCGGTTGCGGCAACCCGAACCGTCACGGACGGTTCGGGGAGGACCATCACAACGTCGGGCACGGCTGGGACCTGTGTTCCCAATACGGCCGTGAGCCTGCGGCTTCAAGCCGTGGACACGGCCGGCCGGACCCTTGCTGCGACCTCGGCGCGGGTATTCATCCCATGACATCGATCCCGCGAGCGGGCCTGGGGAACCAGAGCAGTCGCGACCCCTCCGCGACGATGACACAGGGCTGTCTCTCGTCGAACTGATCGTATATATCGTCTTGACGGGCCTCGTGCTCGGAGCAGTGAGCATCATTCTCGTCAATTCGTGGCGTACTCAAGAGAATGTCACCAGCCAGAGCGAGGCGACTACACGCGGACAAGTGATGGCCTCGACGGTTGAGCGGGCGATGCGCAACGCGCTGGATTTCGAAGTCTCGGTCGACGGAACTCAACTAAGAGTCAGGACGTCGCTCGCTGGCGCGCTAGCGTGCCAAGGGTTCCGTCTGACGACTGGGCAGGCACTCATGACTCTGTCTGCGACAGCATTGCCGTCCAACGCCGCGACCTGGGGTCAGTGGGAATCTGGAATTACTCCAGCGCGGTTCGACGCCATTCTTCGCTGCCACGGGCGGAACACTGACGTATACGTTCGACATCGCGACGGAAACTGTCCCTGTTCGGTTCGCAGGTGAGGCATCGATCCGGTCCACGCCCACGGGAGAGAGCGCACCATGCTGGTAATTCCAAGACCGCGGCGGTCCGATCCCGCCGACGATGACGGAGCTGTCCTGATCACGGTCGTTGTGGTCATGCTCGTCGGATTCATCGTCGCAAGCGTTGTCGCCGCATCGGTCCTCTTCACGGTCAGGTCCAACTACGCGAACCGAAGTGACTTGCAGGCGTTTGTCGCGGCGGAGTCAGGCCGCGATGTCGCCGTTGCCTCCCTGACCGCAGGCTGCTCCGCAGGTACGACGACGTTCACCGACTCAGACCCGACGTTTACGGCGACGGTGTATCCGACAACCGGAGACCAGCCCACCTCAGCTGCTGGGCTGACGACGGGCTGCCCGACGTCTGCCTCACGGTATGTGGTGATCCGCTCAACAGGTACAGGGCCCGACGGTTCGACGGCCACAGTCGATGCCGTCTACCCGTGGCAGGTCACCTATTCTCAGCAGCCGGGCGGTGTCGTCACATACTTCTCTGGCGGATTCACGGCAGGCGTCTCGCACTACACCGGTGACCTCGTGCTCCGCGATGGCAACTGGGCATGCAACATTGATGGCGTGCTCGACGGTGACCTTTATGTTCTTCAGGGCACGGTGTCGTTCGCTAATAACTGCCGAATTAACGGGGACGTTTGGTCCGCGGGTAACGTCACTAGCAACAGCCAAGCAATGAAGGTTTATGGAGACATTACGACCAACGGGCTGGTCAGCCTTTCGTCCAATGGCGGGGCAATCGTGGACGGAAACATCACGGCCAAGGGCAATCTGACATCTGAGCAACCAAGGGAGCACGCCCGCGTCCGTCACGGGCAACCTCACCAGTCGAAACGCCATCGCGGTCGGAAACCATTGGACCGTCGCCGGCACACAGACTCCGAACAGCCCCACAGATCCGGTGTTCGACCCCACGCTCGAGTGGCTCAAAGCGGCTACGAAGTGGATCGACCTCGACAACACGGGATGGGGAACCAAGTACACCGCGACCAACGTGTGCACTCTCACCGACGCGACGATCCGGTCCCTCATCGCAACGGCAGGCGATCGTCTTGTCCTGGACTACACATCATGCGGCAACGCGGCGGTGAAGATCTCGATCGCGAACATCACCGTTCGCCGCGATGTCGTTATGATCGCGAAGCCGACTGTCCGCATGGAGGCTGCAATCAGCGGAACGATCACGGACGACGGCAACAGCCGGCAGATTCTGTTCGTCCACTCCGACTCGACACGGAACTTCACCAATGGCGAGCCGGTTCCCAACTGCGGGAACGGCGAACAAAACGACAAGTTCGATATCTCAGGCACGGTCGACCCGAACATCCGGGTCATGATGTACACCCCGTGCGGAATCACTGGCACCGCGACATCGAGTTTCTCGGGCCAGTACTACACGAACGACTCGACCCACATGCACTCGAGCGCAACTTATACGTGCAAGTCGATGACCTGGACTCCCGCGTTCGATCAACTGGGCTGCAAGATCAAGGGTGAGGGCGGGGTCGTCGAAGGCTCGCTTATTCAGCGTCTTGGTCAGCTCGTCTACCAGACGGAGAACTGACGGATGGCCGGATTTACGGTCGTCCTCGTCTTGCTCTCGGGGATTTTGGGGCTCGTAATCGGCTCATTCCTCAATGTCGTGGCATATAGGGTGCCTGCAGGCGTGTCGCTCACGAGGGAAAGTCGGTGCCCCTCCTGCGACACGGCGATAAAGCCCTGGCACAACGTTCCGGTACTGGGTTGGTTAGCTTTGGGCGGTCGATGTGCCGAGTGCCGTGCACCGATCTCTGCTGCGATATGCGATCGTCGAAGCGTTAACGGGAGTCGCCTTCGCGGGTGTGGCCATCTTCTTCCTTGCACCCGTCGACCTGCTCGCGCTGACAGCGGCGGAGTTGTGGTCTCTCGGGTTGGAGCTCGCGGCATTTCTGTACTTCGCCGCTGTCAGCGTCGTCCTCACGCTGATCGACCTCGATACGAGGCGGCTTCCGAACTCGATCGTGTTGCCGAGCTATGTCGTCGGAGGATTCCTTCTGACTGCGGCGGCCCTCCTAAGCGGTGACTGGATTTCGCTCCTGCGTGCAGGTGTCGGGATGTGCACTGCTGTACGTGTTCTATTTCGTACTCCGACTCATTCGCCCCGGCGGTATGGGCGGAGGAGACGTAAAACTTGCGGGTGTCGTCGGCCTGTACCTCGGATGGATGGGATGGGGTTCACTCGCCGTTGGTGCGTTCGCGGCGTTCGTTTTCGGCGGCGCATTCGGTATCGCGTTGCTCGTCACGCGGCGCGCTGGGAGACGAACCGCCATACCCTTCGGCCCCTGGATGACTGCTCGGCGCGTGGACAGGCGTGTTCGCGGGCGAAGCGGTCGGCCGCGCATACCTCAATCTCTATTCGGTCGCTTAGTCGGCGGGAAGGACAATTCATGGCGAAGATCCATCGTGGGGCTGGAGGTGACGGAAGAGAGCGTCCGCGCAGTCGAGATCAGTCTCGGACGCACGCCGCAGCTCATCGCCGCGGGCGAAGTGCCCCTTCCACCCGATGCCGCGAAGGACTCGGAGGTCCTTGATGTCGAAGCGGTTGCTGTCGCCCTTCGACAGCTGTGGTCGAGCGCCCGCATCAACCCGAAGGGAGTCGTGCTCGGCGTTGCAAGTCGAAGAATCCTCGTGCGCGAGTACACGACCCAGTCCATGCGTCCGGACCTCCTGAAGCAGGCGTTGCCGTTCCAGGTTCAAGACTTGCTACCAGTTCCCGTTAACCAGGCCGTTCTCGACTTCTACCCCGTATCCGAGCAGGGTGACCAGGTGAGTGGCCTTCTCGTCGCCGCTGTGGCGGAGTCGATCGAACACATCATCAAGACGCTCGGAAAGGTCAAGGTACGCGTAAACGCGGTTGACTTGACCGCGTTTGGTCTCGCGAAAGTAAGTACTGCTCTGGCTTCCCCCGATGACGCCGTCGGTATCGTGTATATCGGTGATCACACGACCCAGGTCGTCGTTACCCGTGGAGGGGTTCCCCAATTCGTGCGTCTTCTGCCGGTCGATGTTCCTACTGCAGCCGTGCAGCGCCGCGCGAATGAATCCGTGGAGGATCATGTGCTTCCCGACCACGCGTTGGAGACTGTGCCCCCGAGCGGTACGCGCAGTCGCGGGTCTCTCCGGGCCCCCGCGACGAGTCCGTCGGTCTCTGATCTCGCGGCCCGACTGCGGAGCACGCTCAGCTTTTACGCGAACCGATCGAATTCCTCACCGGTCGCCAACGTACTCGTCACGGGCGCGGGAGCGTCTGTGCCCGGCATGGTCGCCGCGCTGACGGCGGCGGTGGATACACCGCTCCGCGTGATCGACGTGAACGATGTGGTGAAGATGAAGTCGCCCCTGCCCGCGGGCGACCTCGCGCTCAATCTCGTGAGCACTGTGGGAATCGCTCTGGGGGGGAGCGTCTGATGGCTCGCGCCGAGACTCTTACGCTTTCGGGTATCCCGCGCGTAGATCTGATGCCGCGTTCGGAGGTTGAGCGACGGCAACGCGAGAGGCTGACGAGGGCGTGGCTGTGGGGCGTTCTCGCCGCGATCCTGGTCGCGGTCGCGGTTATCGCAGGGGCATTCGCGCTGAAATGGCTTGCTGATCAAGCGCTTGCCGCCGAACAAGCGAAGACGAACGAATTGCTTGTCGAGCTATCGACTCTGTCGGAAGTAAATCAAGCTCTAATGACCGAACAGGAACTAACGGCTTACCGTTCTCTGGCGGGCGGCACCGACCTCGCGTGGGCACCGTTGATCTCGTCGACGGTGCAATTGCTCCCGCCGGACGTTACGCTCACCGGATTCGAGTTGGCAGTCGGTGGAGTCCCGAGCACGGATGACCCGGAATCTGAGACAGGCCTAGTTGGTTCACTAACGTTCGTCAGCCCCACGCCAATCGACATTGTGGCAACCATCCGCAACGTGAGAACCGCACCTGGAGTGCTGGCCGCGGACGGGCAAGAAGTGACCGCCAGCAGCGTTTCAGAGGGCCAGTATCAGTACACGTCTCACCATCACCTACGACCAGACCATCTACTCGGGTGCCTTCGCTGCTCAGGAGGGGAACGACTGATGCCCAAGCAATTGATCACCCTGATAGGGGTGCTATGTTTCGATCGCGGTGATCGCCGTCGGTGTCTTCGTTGTCGCGTTGCCTCTATACCTCGAGTCGCTCACGACCGCCGCTTCGACATACTCGGTCTCGCAGACGAACGCAACGTATCAGCAGCAGATCCAGGGACTGCGGAACAAGATGAACGCAGTGCCGAGATCGCGGCCTCGGTCGACGCGCTTCGTGCTCAGATCCCGGCTAGCAACCAGTTCGACGATGTTTTCGAGGTGATTGCCAACGCCGCGGGTTCGACAGGGGTGACGGTGACGAGTATCACTGCGGGCGAATCCCGCACACCTTCGTTGCCCGCACGTCCCCTGTGATGGTAGAGCTGATCCGTCGGAGACGACTCCGCCGGTGGAAGCGCCAGCTCCTTCCGCGACCGCGACGCCAGCCACGGATCGCCGCGGTGAAGGCACCGATGCGACGTCGACACAGGCCCCGCAGGGCGGACTCAGTCGACGTTCACCATTCTGGTCACGGCGCCCGACATCAACGCAGTCACCGCGTTCCTCGACGCTCTTCGATCCAGGTCCACGAGTGCTCCAACCCGCTATCGCGACCGTGCTCAGCACAGGCGTGGGCATCGACGTACAGGTTGACGCCACGACCTTCATCGATTCGGGAAGGCTGACGACGATGGCTGATTCTCGAATCGGTGACCTCTTGAAGAGCGGCGCACGCCACCGTGCGTCCGACATTCACATCACGGCAGGCGCAGACCTCCACTCATGCGAGTGGACGGAGACCTCGTGCCGGTTCCCGGCTTCCTGGAAGCGCTTTCCGAGGTGGGTCGCAGGGCGCTGCTTTTGGCTTGATGTCGGAGCATGCAGCAGGCAGAGTTCGATGAGCGCGGACGAAGTCGACCTCGCCCACGCGCACGCCGGGAATCGGACGTTTCCGTATCAACGTCTTCCGGCAGCTTGGGTCGATCGCGATCGCGCTGCGCTTCATTCCCGATCGCGTGTACTCGCTCGAAGAACTCGGCGCACCGCCGATCGCGCGCGATCTCGCGCTGCTTCCTCGCGGCCTGGTGCTGCTCACCGGCCCGACCGGATCGGGCAAGTCGACGACGCTCACGGCGATGGTCGACATCATCAACGAACTGATTCCCGCGCACATCATCACCATCGAAGACCCGATCGAGTTCCATCACGAGAGCAAGCGGTCGCTGGTCCACCAGCGCGAGGTCGGCAGCGACACCGGGTCGTTCGCCGAGGCGCTTGCGACGAGTTCTGCGACAGGACCCGGACGTCATCCTCATCGGCGAGCTGCGAGACCCCGAGTCGATTCGGACCGCGCTGTCGGCCGCCGAGACCGGTCACCTCGTGCTCTCGACGCTGCACACGCAGGGGGCGGCGAAGAGCATCAACCGCATCGTCGATGTGTTCCCGGCGGACCAGCAGGCAGCAGATCCGCACTCAGCTCGGCGACACGCTGCAGGGGGTCATCAGCCAGACGCTGCTGCCGCTCGCGCAGACAGACGGTCGTACGATCGCGACCGAGGTGCTCATCAACACCCCGGCCGTCGCGAACATGATCCGCGAGGGTCAGGTCGCGCAGCTGTACTCGGCGATGCAGGCGGGTTCGTCCGTCGGCATGCACACGCTCGATCAGGATCTTCGTCGTCTCGTCGAGGAAGGCGTCATCGCGCAGCACGTCGCGCAAGGCGTTCGCCGTCGACCCGAAGAACCTCGACGACGTGCTACGTCCGGCCGCAGGACCTCGACGCGGAGGCGTGGTCGGCGCACGCCGGGGAGTGGCACCATCCGAGCTCGAACCGCTGCAGCGGACGATGGCACGGGATCGGCTGCAGTCGCAGGACGTATCGTCCGATATCGTGCGACGAGGGTAGACATGGCCGTCGTCAGGCGGTACCGAGCGTCGATCCAAAAGGGGACGATTGAAGGCCGTCGAAGCCGAGGCGAGCGTCGTCACCAGCAAACTGAAGGCGCAGGGCCTCACGCCGCTGGAGGTGACGCTCAAGTCGAAGACCGGGCTGAATCGCGAGATCAAGCTTCCTGGCGGCAGCCGACATGTGTCGGCCAAGACGCTCGCGGTCTTCGCGCGTCAGATGGCGGGCCTCATCAACGCCGGTCTTCCGCTCATGCGTACGCTCTCGATCCTCATCGAGCAGACCGAGGACAAGAAGCTGCAGCCCGCGCTCGTTGCAGGTGCAGGCAGACGTCGAGAGCGGATCGTCCTTCTCGGCCGCGACTGGCGCGGCATCCCCAGACCTTCCCTCCGCTCATGCTCAGCATCGTGCGCGTCGGCGAGACCGGCGGATTCCTTGGCGGCGGCACTCACCTCGATCGCGGACAACTACCAGCGCGAAGCCGAGCTGCAGAACAAGATCCGGGCGGCAGTGACCTATCCGATCATCGTCTTGATCATCGCGCTCATCGGCGTGCTCGTGATGGTGACCTTCGTCGTTCCCGTCTTCGAGAATATGTTCGCGAGCCTCGGCTCATCCCTGCCGCTTCCGACTCAGATCCTCGTCAACTCTCTCGAACAACATGTGGTGGATGCTTCCGCTCATCGCGATCGTGGTCATCATCGCGGTCCTCTGGATCTGGTGGGCTCGAACAGGCACACGGAGCAGGTGCGTCGAGTCGTCGACCCGATCAAGCTGCAAGCTGCCGATCTTCGGCAAGCTGACGACCAAGATCGCTGTCGCGCGCTTCGCCGCAATCTCTCGATGATGCTCGAACGCGGGCGTTCCGATCATCCAGGCGCTCTCGATCGTCGGCGCAGGCGTCGAACAACTGGAAGATCGAAGCAGCCGTTCGCGACGATTCAGGAGTCGATCCGGCAGGGCAGATCGTTCGCCGGTCCGCTCGCGAAGGCGGAGGTGTTTCCCGCCGATGGTGTCGCAGATGGTGTCGGTCGGTGAGGAGTCGGGAACGCTCGTCGACATGCTCGCGAGCATCGCGGACTTCTACGAAGACGAGGTCGAGACCGCGACGGAACAGCTCTCGGCGACGATCGAGCCGGTCCTCATCGTCGGACTCGGCATCGTCATCGGCGGCATGGTGATCTCGCTCTACCTGCCGATCTTCACGCTCTACGGGGAGCTCGCGAACCAGTAGCGAGCGAGGCGCTGGGCGTCAGGCCGAAACGCGCAAGCACCTCTTCGATGGTCGTCAGCCCCTGAGCGACCTTCGACCAGCCGTCGTCGCGCAGCGACACCATGCCCTGCGCGAGCGCGATCTGACGGATCTCGTCGCCTGTCGCCCGCGTGACGACGAGCGTCTCGATCTCGTCGCTCATCGTCATGACCTCGTGCAAGCGCGACGCGCCCGCGGTAGCCCGTGTTCGAGCAGGCTCGCGCAGCCAACCGCCTTGAAGATCTGCGGCAGGTCGAATGGGTCGTGGGGGAACCCGAGAGCGGCGAGCACCTCGGTCGGCTCGACGCACGGCCTCGCGGCACTTCATGCACAGCCGGCGCGCGAGACGCTGGGCGATCACGGCCGTGAGCGCCGGTGGCGACCAGGAATGGCTCGCAGCCGATCTCGGTGAGGCGCGTCAGCGCGCTCGGCGCGTCGTTCGTGTGCAGCGTGGAGAGCACGAGGTGACCGGTGAGCGACGCCTCGATGGAGATGTTGGCGGTCTCGAAGTCGCGGATCTCACCGACGAGGACGACGTCGGGGTCGGAGCGCAGGATCGAGCGCAGCGCGGTCGCGAAGGTGAGTCCCGCGCGGTTGTTCACCTGCACCTGGTTGATGCCGCCGATGCGGTACTCCACCGGGTCTTCGACGGTGATGACGTTGATGCGCGGGTTCGCGACGGCCCGGAGCGCGGTGTAGAGGCTGGTCGACTTGCCCGAGCCGGTAGGACCGGTGGCGAGGATCATGCCGTGCGGCTTGCTGATCGCCTCGCGGAACCGCTGCTCGTTGACGCTCGAGAAGAGCAGGTCGCGCATCGTCATGACCTGACCGGTGTTGTCGAGGATTCGCATGACGATCTTCTCGCCCCACACCGTCGGCAGCGTCGCCACGCGCAGGTCGACCGAGCGACCCTCGTGGGTGACCGACAGCCGGCCGTCCTGCGGCTTGCGCTTCTCGGCGATGTCGATCGACGACATGATCTTCAGGCGCGAGATGATGCCGTCCTGAATCGCACGGTCGGCCTTCTGCATCTCGTGCAGCACGCCGTCGATGCGGAACCGGACCGTCAGCTGCTGCTCGCCAGGCTCGACGTGGATGTCGCTCGCGCGGTCGTTGATGGCCTGGGCGATCAGCAGGTTGACGAATCGGACGATCGGCGCGTCGTTGTCCTGCTCTTCGAGCGTCTCGGTCATCGAGGCTTGCGTCGACTCGCGCTGACTCCTCGATCGTCGATCGACAGCTCGCTCAGCTCCTCGTCCGAGCGGAGGAAGCGCTCGAACATCTGCGGCAGCGCGTCTTGCGCCACGACGACCGGCTCGACGAACAGATCGGTGACGCTCGCGACATCGTCGAGCGCGACGATGTCGGTCGGATCGAGGATGCCGACCGTGAGTCGTTCGCCGCGTCGGTCGATGGGGATCAGCTGGAACTGACGGCAGAGGTTGCCGGGCACGAGAGCCGACGACGCTCGGGTCGAGCGGCATGCTCGACAGATCGACGTACCGATGACCGGTGTGCAGGGCGATCGCCTGCGCGACCTGCGTCTCGGTGACCAGTCTTCGAGCTGACGAGCAGCTGTTCGAGTTCGGGACCTTCGCCCACTGCGCGATGCGCCGCCGACATCTCGGCCGCGCGCACGGCCCCGGTGAGCACAAGCGTCTGTGCGAGTCCTCGCATGGTGATTCCCCTAACCCCAAGTGCCATCTTAGGAGCCGTTGACAAGCCCTGCGTCAAGTCCCCGAACACTGCTCCCGCGGCCGGATAGCCTTCACAGCATGGCCAACCTCATCGCGCGCATCACCGCGTGGGCGCTGCAGCGCAAACCGGTCCGCGCGTTCCTGCTCTACGGCGAGCGCCGCGGCCCGATGCTCGCCGACAGCGTGACCTACCGCACCCTCTTCAGCGTCTTCGCGGGTGTGCTGCTGGGCTTCTCGATCGCGGGCCTCGTGCTTTCGGGCAACCCGGAGCTTCTGCAGGCGCTGGTCCAGTCGGTGAATGCCGTCATCCCGGGCCTCGTCGGCGAGGATGGCCTCATCGACCCGTCTTCGATCGCGATTCCGATGGGGCTCACCCTGACGACGATCCTCTCGATCATCGGTCTTGTCGGGGCCGCGATCGGCGCGATCGGATCCCTGCGCGCGGCGTTCCGATCCCTGGCCGACACGCTCACGGACGACGTGTTCTTCGTCTGGGTGCTGCTGCGCAACCTGCTGATCGCGATCGGCATCGGAGCCGCGTTCGCCGCGTCGGCGGCGATCACGTTCCTCGCCAACGCCGGGATCGGCGTGCTCAGCTCGTGGCTCGGCACGTCAGGCGAGGGGCCGCTGACGGTCATCAGCACGCGCGCCGTATCGCTGCTCCTGGTGTTCGTGCTCGATGCCGCCGCCATCGCAGTGCTGTTCCGCACGCTCTCCGGGGTCAAGGCCTCGTGGCGCACCCTCGTGCCTGGAGCCTTCTACGGCGCGATCGGACTGACCGTGCTGCAGCAGCTGTCGAGCCTGTTCGTCGCGGGCGCCGGCATACAACCCGCTTCTGGCGTCGTTCGCCTCGCTCATCGCGCTGCTGCTGTGGTTCAACCTGTCGGCTCAGGTCATCCTGATTGCGGGCGCGTACATCATCACGAGTGTCGATGAGGAACAGGATCGAGTGCGCGCGCGCTTCGGGGCATCGACGTTCGCGCAGCGGCGGGTCAAGCGTGCGGAAGCGGCCGTGATGGTCGCGACCGACGAACTGCGGGCCGCGCGCACACAAGAGGAGAAGGAGCGCGTCGGAAAATGACCGAGTGGGTTCCGGTCTTCACTTCCGCGCAGGTGCGCGCTGCCGAGAAGCCCGAGCTCGCCGCCGGCCACCCCCTCATGCTGTGGGCTGCACGTGCTCTCGCTGGAGTCGTCGCCGACGAGCTCGTCGAGCCCGGCGTTTCGGAGAGTCCCGCTCACCCGGGGTTTCCGGGTCACAGCGGTGAGCCGCTGGTCGGGCGCGTCCTGGTGCTGGCGGGCAAGGGCGACAACGGGGGAGACGCGCTCTTCGCCGCGGCCGCCCTGCTGCAGTGGATGCCGCAGCGTGCGGCTTCAGCAGAACCTCCGGCCGACGACCTTCATGTCGACGTGTTCTGCACGGCCGGCGAGGCGCACGCGCAGGGGCTCGCGTCCGCGCTCGCTGCGGGCGCCGAGCGCATCGAACTCGCTGACGTCGTGGCGCGGGCGGGGCGATATGACATCGTCATCGACGGCATCCTCGGCATCGGTGTCACGGGCAACCCGGCTCTGCGCGGCGACGCTCGTGAGGTCGTGACGGCTCTGCTGCCGCACGTGCGGTTCGGGCGACCGCGCGTGGTCGCCGTGGACCTTCCGAGCGGGCTTCACCCCGACGACGGGACGACCGCCGATGACGTGGTGCTGCCGGCATCGGTCACGGTCACGTTCGGCGCCGTGAAGCCGGGACTCGACACCGCCCGCGGTCGAGAGCTGTCGGGAGCGATCGTGTTCGTCGACTTCGATCTGCCGTTCAGCGAACCGCCGCTGACCAGCGCGCCCGTCGCGTACGCAATCGCCGGGCGACCCTAGTCGTCGTTGTGCGGGTTGCCCGCGCCCTTGTCGTGCCCGAACTTGTTGGCCGTTGCCGTTCTTCTTGGCCGGGTCGCCCTTGTCTTTGTTCTTCTCGAGCCCTTTGCCCTGGCCGGGGAAGTCGGGCGAGTTCTTGTCGAGCCCTTTGCCCTGACCCGGGAAGTCGGGCGAGTCCTTGTGGTGGCCCCACGCCTTGCCCTGCCCGTTGCCGGGGCTGTCGGCATCCTGCGCCACGGTCGCGCCCGGAAGGACGGCAGCGATCGGCTGCCCCAGCGCGAAACTCGGCACGAGCAACGCGGCGGCAGCGACAACGGCCACGATTCCGCCCACGATGACGAACTTCTTCGACCCCATGAGAACCCCAGTTCCGGCAGACACTGCCGTTGGCGTGAGCGTAGCACCGGGGCCCGCCGTGCGGCATCCCTTCGGCGCCACGTGAAGAGCATGTAAATCCTGGCGGTCGGAGCCCACCTCGATGCGGCGGAATACAACTCCGATCTGTAGTTTCGTAGGATGCCCCAAGAGCCCACCCTCGCGCCCTCCGACGTCGTCCGCGCCCCCGCGCGCGACCCACCCGCTCGCGCTCGCCCCCGTGGCGGCGCCGGCGAGCACGGTCGACGGCTTCGTCCGCGAGTTTCTGCAGAACCTCAACTTCAACCGCGGAGTGGCGCTGTCGACCTCGAGCGCCACCGACCGCTACTACGCGCTGGCCTACACGGTGCGCGACTACCTGATGGCACGGTGGCTCGAAGACGGGCGCCGGCAGCGCGAGGTGCAGGCCAAGGGCGTCTGCTACCTCTCGGCGGAGTACCTGCTCGGCCGCCAGCTCGACAACAACCTGCTCGCGACCGGGCTGACCACCATCGCCGAAGACGCCCTGACCGCGTGCGGCATCGACCTCGACGAGCTGCGCCAGGAGGAGGTCGAGCCCGGCCTCGGCAACGGCGGACTCGGGCGCCTCGCGGCGTGCTTCATCGACTCGCTCGCGACGATGGGCGTGCCGAACACCGGGTACGGCATCCGCTATGAGTACGGCATCTTCCGTCAGACGTTCGTCGACGGGCAGCAGGTCGAGCAGCCCGACGCGTGGCTCGCCTACGGCTCGCCGTGGGAGTTCCCGCACCCCGAGGCCGCGCAGACCATCTCGTTCGGCGGCCACACCGAGAAGTACGACGACGGGGGAGTTCACGCGGTCGCGCTGGATCCCCGCGTGGAGCGTGCAGGCGGTGCCCTACAACTACATGGTGCCGGGCTACCAGAACGGCCGCGTCAACACGCTGCGCCTGTGGAGCGCGAAGGCGACCGACTCGTTCGACCTGCGCGTCTTCAACTCCGGCGACTACGAAGAGGCCGTGCGCTCGCAGACCTACGCCGAGAACATCTCGAAGGTGCTCTACCCCGAGGACTCCACGCCGCAGGGCAAGGAGCTGCGCCTGCAGCAGCAGTACTTCTTCGTGGCGGCATCCATCAAGGACTTCCTCGAGGTGACGCTGCCGAAGGACTTCGATCTGACGAAGCTGCCCGAGCCGCGTCATCTTCCAGCTCAACGACACCCACCCGGTGATCGCGGTGCCCGAGCTCATGCGCGTGCTCGTCGACGAGAAGCACATGGAGTGGGAAGACGCGTGGGCGATCACCCAGCAGTGCTTCGCCTACACGTGCCACACGCTGCTGCCCGAAGCCCTCGAGGTGTGGTCGGTCGAGCTGCTCGGACACCTGCTGCCGCGCCACCTCGAGATCATCTACCGCATCAACGACGACTTCTTGGATGCCGTCCGCGAGCGCTTCGGCGACGACGAGATGCGCATCCGCGACATGTCGATCATCGGCGAGCACCCGGTGCGCTCGGTGCGGATGGCGTATCTCGCGACCGTCGCCGGCGCGAAGGTCAACGGCGTCGCCGAGCTGCACTCGCAGCTGCTGCGCGACAAGGTGCTGCCCGATTTCAACGAGTTCTTCCCCGGCAAGTTCACGAACGTCACCAACGGCGTGACGCCCCGCCGCTTCGTGCGCCTGGCGAACCCGTCGCTGTCGGCGCTCATCACCGACGCGCTCGGCTCGGGCTGGGTCACCGACCTCGGTCGGCTGCGGGAGCTGGAGTCCCACGCCGAAGACCCGGAGTTCCGCGCCGCGTTCGCCGAGGTCAAGGCCGCCAACAAGCGGCGCCTCAGCGAGGTGCTGCGCGAGCGCGACGGCTTCGAGGTCAGCGACGGCCACATGCTCGACGTGATGGTCAAGCGCCTGCACGAGTACAAGCGGCAGATGCTCAAGGTGCTGCACATCGTGACGCAGTACGAGAGCATCGTGTCGGGCCGGGTCGCGGCATCCGACATTCAGCCGCGCACGGCCATCTTCGGCGCGAAGGCCGCGCCGGGCTACGCGATGGCCAAGCACATCATCCACCTGATCAATGCGGTCGGGTCGGTCGTGAACGACGACCCCCGCGTCGAGGGTCGCCTGAAGGTGCTGTTCCCGCCGAACTACAACGTCACCCTCGCCGAGCGGGTCATTCCCGCGGCCGACCTGTCGGAGCAGATCTCGCTCGCCGGCAAGGAGGCCTCCGGCACCGGCAACATGAAGTTCGCCCTCAACGGCGCGCTCACGATCGGCACCGACGACGGCGCGAACGTCGAGATCCGCGAACTCGTCGGCGACGACAACTTCTTCCTCTTCGGCATGAGCGAGCCGGAGGTCGAGGCGCTGTGGGCCCGCGGGTACAAGCCGGCGGAGTTCTACCAGGCCGACGACAACCTGCGCCGCGCGCTCGACCTCATCGCGTCGGGAGCCTTCTCGGGCGGCAGACCGCTCGACATTCGAGCCGATCGTGTCGAACCTGCTCTACGACGACCGGTTCATGGTGCTCGCCGACTACTCGTCGTACATCGCGGCGCAGGCGAAGGTCGATGCCGCCTACGCCGACCCCGACGCGTGGACGCGCTCCGCGATCCTCAACGTCGCCCGTTCCGGCTTCTTCTCCTCAGACCGGTCGATGCGCGACTACATCGACCGCATCTGGCACACGCCGCCGTCGTTCTCGAGCCTCAGCGCGCGTAGCGCTCGACGAAGGTGCGCAGGATGCGGCTCGGGTGCGACACCGGCGCCCGGTGCACCGCGGCGAGGGTGACCTGCAGTTCGTGCGGCGCGAAGTACCCGTGATCGGCGTACGCGTGGATGCGGGTGATGATGCCGTCCACGTCGAGCTCGGGGTGGAACTGCGTCGCGTACACGTTCTGACCCGACCCGGAACATCTGCACGGGGCACAGCGGCGATGACGCGAGCAGAACAGCGGATGCCGGCAGCGACGCTGATCGCTTCCTTGTGGCCCACGAAGGCCCCGAATGTGCGCGGCAGGCCGTTGAGGAGCGGGTCGGAGGCACCGGCATCCGTCATCGACACCGGCACCACGCTGATCGGCTCGGAGTAGGTGCGATCGATCGTCGCGCCCAGGTAGCGAGCCGACGGTGCCGACGCCGTAGCAGGCGCCCAGGAACGGAAAGTCGCGGGCGACGACCTCGTCGAGCAGCGTCGGCGAACTCCGCCTCGACGCGGTGCTGCACGGCGGACTTCTTCTCCGCGGGGTCTGAGGCGTTGAACGGACCGCCACCGACGAAGATGCCCGAGAGCTCGTCGAGGTCGAAGCGACGGCATCGGCTCCGACTCGAGGCGCACCCGCACGAGCTGCTTCTCGGAGAGTCCGCTGTAGCGCAGGAACAGCGCGTACTCCTCGTCGGCCGGACCGTCTTCGGCCCGGGTCGCCAGAAGCACGAACGGTTTCACTCCGCCAACCTACCGGCCGCGGGAGGCGCGGTTCGCCGCGACCGGATTCCCCGGCGCAAGACGGCCCCGATGCGAGAGGATCGACCCATGACCGACAGCCGTTCCCGCACTTTCGACTGGTCCGACCCCGCCGAGGCGCTCAGCCAGGCGCGCAGCGCCGGCACGGGGCTCGAAGCCCTGCAGGCGATGATCGACGGCACGATTGCCCCGCCGCCGATCGCGCAGCTGATGGGCTTCACACTCGCCGAGGTTCGTGAGGGATTCGCGGTGTTCGAGTGCGAGCCCGCGGAGTTCCACTACAACCCGATCGGGGCGGTGCACGGCGGTCTCGCCTGCACCCTGCTCGATTCCGCGCTCGGCTGCGCCGGCCACACCACCCTCGCGGCGGGCGTCGGATACACGTCGGTCGACCTGAACGTGCGGTACCTGCGCCCGATCACGCACGCGTCGGGGCTGCTGCGCGCGACGGGGCGGGTCGTCAAGCCCGGCCGCAGGGTGATCTTCACGGAGGGCGAGCTGACGGATGCCGCCGGCCGCGTCGTCGCGTCGGCGACGAGTTCGCTGCTCGTGCTGGCGGCAACCGACTAGCCTCCGACCCTTTCGGCGAGTGCGGGACTAGGCTCGCCACATGGCTATCGCACGTCTGCACGGCGGACCCCTTGACGGGCAGCTCCTGCCCCTGGAAGACCCCGAACTCGACAAGCTCATCGTTCCCTACAGCGAGACCCAGGTGGTCTACGAGCGCAAGGGCGCCGCTCGAGAACACGGGCGAGCACGACGGCCCGACCGAGGCCGAGTTCTGGTTCGTCGAGTCCGAGGGCGAGATCGACCCGTACAGCGATACGGCACGTGACCGCCGCTGACCCACCTGATCCCTCGTCCGAGCCTTCCCGCTCGGTCGAGATCGAGCTGAAGTTCGACGCGGACGACGACACCCCGCTGCCGGACTTCACCGCCGTGCCGGGTGTCGCGTCGGTCGGCCCTCCCGAGCACCGCGACCTCGATGCGCGCTACCTCGACACGGCCGAGTACGCGCTCGCCTCGGCGGGGTACGCGCTGCGACGCCGCAGCGGCGGTCCCGACGCGGGCTGGCACATCAAGGGCCCGCGCATCGGCGGCGGGCGCACCGAGCTGCACTGGCCGCTCGGCGAGGCCGACGACGAAGACGTGCCGGATGCCGTCCGCGCGGCCGTCGCCCCGGTGACGGACGCCCCGCTCAAGCCGATCGCCCGCATTCTCAACACCCGCACCGCGTACGCGCTGCGCTCCGCCGAGGGCGGACTGGTCGCGGAGTTCGTCGACGACCGAGTGACCGCGACCGACGCGCGCACCGGCGTGGTGCGCGCGTGGCGCGAGTGGGAGATCGAGCTGGGCGGCGCCGCCTCGGCTGACCCGCGCGCATTCTTCGCCGCGGTGGAGGCGGCGGTTCTCGCCGCCGGCGGCCGGGCTGCGGCATCCGCATCGAAGCTCGCTCGCGCGCTCGGCTACTGACCGAGCATCCGCAGCGCGAGCCGCGCTCACAGATTGATCATGTGGCCGGCGAGGCCGTGGAACGCCTCCTGCACGGCCTCGGACAGCGTCGGGTGCGTGTGCACGTTGCGCGCCGCCTCGAGGGCCGTGAGGTCCCACTTCTGCGCGAGCGTCAGCTCGGGCAGCAGCTCCGACACGTCGGGGCCGATCAGGTGGCCGCCGAGCAGCTCGAGGTGCTCGCCGTCGGCGATGAGCTTGACGAAGCCGATGGGCTCGCCCAGGCCGTTGGCCTTGCCGTTCGCCGAGAACGGGAACTTCGCGACCTTGACGTCGTAGCCCTCGTCGCGCGCCTGCTGCTCGGTGAGGCCGAACGAGGCGACCTGCGGGGAGCAGAAGGTGGCGCGCGGCATCATGCGGTAGTCGCCGAGCGTCATGGTCTCGGCCTTGCCGATCGTCTCGGCGGCGACGACGCCCTGCGCCTCGGCGACGTGCGCGAGCTGGAGCTTCGCCGTGACGTCGCCGATCGCGTAGATGTGCGGCACGTTGGTGTGCATGTAGTCGTCGATCTCGATCGCGCCGCGATCGGTGAGCTTCACGCCGGTGTTCTCGAGACCGAAGTTCTCGACGTTCGGCGCGAAGCCGATCGACATGAGCACCTTGTCGGTGTCGATCGGACTGCGTCTCGCCGCCGCTGTTGGGCGTGTAGGTCACGGTGACGTGGTCGCCGTGATCGGTGACCGACTCGACCTTGGTCGAGGTGAGGATCTCGACGCCGTACTTCTTGTACTGGCGGGCGATCTCCTTCGACACGTCGGCGTCCTCGTTCGGAAGCGCGCGATCGAGGAACTCGATGATCGTGACCTTGACGCCGTAGTTGACCAGCACGAAGGCGAACTCCATGCCGATCGCGCCGGCGCCGACGATGACGATCGATTTCGGCAGGTCGCGCGTGAGGATCTGCTCCTCGTAGGTCACGACGTTCTCGCTCAGCTGCACGCCCGGCAGCAGGCGCACCTTCGAGCCGGTCGAGATGATCGCGTTGTCGAAGGTGACCTGCTCGTGGGAGCCGTCGGCCTTGGCCACGTCGATCGTGTTCGCGTCGACGAACGAGCCGCGGCCCTCGTACTCGGTGACCTTGTTCTTCTTCATCAGGAAGTGGATGCCCTTGACGTGGGTGTCGGCCACCTTGCGGCTGCGATCCCACGCGGTGCCGAAGTCGAAGTGCACGTCTCCCGAGATGCCGAACTGCTCGGCCTGGTGGTGGAACACGTGGGCGAGGTCGGCGTTGCGCAGGAGCGCCTTGGAGGGGATGCAGCCCACGTTCAGGCACACACCGCCCCAGTACTTCTCCTCGATGATCGCAACGGAAAGGCCGAGCTGAGCTGCTCGGACGGCCGCGACATAACCGCCGGGGCCCGCGCCGAGAATGGCGACGTCGTAGTGAGGCATGCGTCAAGCCTATCGGTCGACGGGGGGCTCGGAACGGGGTGCGGACCCGTCGACAGGGCCGCCCGAGGCGGCCGCGGCGGCGCTCGCGCGCAGCGCCTCTTCGTCGCGGATCCGGCGCGCTCGCGAGACCAGCAGGTAGACGACAGCGCCGCCGATCGCGGCGAGAAGAAGCAGGCCGCCGATGATCCACGGCAGCGCGGGGTTGCCGCTGTCGACCGGCAGCGGAGCCGCCGTCGGCGTCGCTGTCGGCTCGTCGGTCGGAGCCGCTGTCGGCTCGTCGGAGGGCGTCGCGGTCGCCGTCGGCGTCGGCGTCGGGGTCGGGGTCGAGGGAGCGGTCACGGTGAAGCCGAACTCGCCCGAGATGGGGTGCCCGTCGCTCGAGACGACCTTCCACAGCACGGTGACGGGGCCGGATGCCGCTCCGCTCAGCGGCTGGGTCACCACGGTGCCCTCGACCACGGGATCGCCGTCGGCGAGCGCAGGCGCCGGACGGCATCCGTCACCTGGAGCTCGGTGGCGCCGGGATCGGTCGCGAGCTCGCCGCTGAACGTCAGGGTGAGCTGGGCGGGGAGGGCGTCGAGCGAGGTGTCCGCCGCCGGATCGGTCGAGACGAGCTCGTCGTGCGCACTGGCGGGCGACGCGACCAGCAGCCCTCCGGCGGCCAGCAGCAGGGCGGCGGCCGCGGCGGTGAGCGCGCGGCGAAGGGGGCCGAGACGGGAGGGGCGAGGGGCAGCGGTGTTCGTAGGCATCCTCTCCAGGCTACGCCGCGCCGAAGCCTGCCGATTCATGTGTCGGCCGTGTGAATTCATGCTGAGCGTGCGCGGGACCCGGTGACGCGGAACGCGTCGAGGAGTAGCGTTCGAGTCGGCGGCGGACGCCGCCACGAGGTGAAGTGGAAGGAGCGTGACGTGGACTCGATGATGATGGACATGATGTCCGAAGGACATGTCGAAGGCCGGCATGAGCACCATGGACATGCAGCTCATGCAGGCCTGTATGGACGCCTGCTCGGCCTGCGAGCAGGCGTGTACGGTGTGCTCGACTCAGATGATGGACTGCGCCCCGGCGTGCATGAACTGCGCCGACATGTGCAACACGATGATGCGCACGATGCTGCGGATGCAG
Organism: uncultured Actinomycetota bacterium; assembly: GCA_963772395.1. Taxonomy (GTDB): domain Bacteria; phylum Actinomycetota; class Actinomycetes; order Actinomycetales; family Microbacteriaceae; genus Microbacterium. Next base: position 576,651 of record CAVYWV010000002.1, read on the forward strand.
GGCGCGACGCCCGCGGTCATGATGTCGATGCTCGACGCGTGCATGGCGATGTGCCAGATGTGCATGGACGAGTGCATGGCTCACGCCGACATGAGCGAGGTCTGCAAGATGTGCGCTCAGTCCTGCAAGGCCTGCATGGACGCCTGCATGGCGCTCAAGGACAGCATGATGAAGATGGCCTGACGGTCACCGCACGACTGCGGGCGACTAACCCCGCAGGATGTTGAAGCGAAGCGATCCGACGGCGAGAACGTCGTAGCGGCCGTGGAGCGCGACGGGTGCGCCCGGAACAGTCTCGCGGGCGGCGCCCGACGCCGTTCCACAGCTCGACCCGTTCGCCCTCGACGAGCGTGCGCACGAAGACCACGCCGTTCTCGGCATCCGTCGATTCGACGATCGCGTCGACCCACTCCGACGGCGTCGCCGACGAGAGGCGAGCCTGGATCAGGTGCAGCGCGTGTCCGGGAGCGAACGACGAGCAGGACTCACCGTGGACGCACATGCACGCAGCACGCTCACGCACCTGGAGGGGCGGAAGGTGGCGGTGCGGGGTCGACACGGGGGTCTCCTTAGAAGTAGGTTCGGTTACTCGTCAGGCTAGGCGTCACGCCGCCGGCGAGCACGTCAGGTGACACACGGCGAAACAATGCGGAACGCCGCGTTCCACCCCCGATCCGGCCTCTTCGGGCGGCGGACGATCGGCTACGCTGGATTCAAAGGAGGAACACCGTGGAGGACAACCGCCGACCCGAGCCGGACGAGATCCGCAGGGCTTCCGGAGCGGGCGCCAACGCGGGTGACTCGCACGGCGCCACCGACACGACGCAGACCTTCGGTCACGATTCCGATCTGTCGTTCGTGCCGTTCGGCAGCGATCTGAGCGACGCCGAGCTCGACGCGATCGAGGCGCTGCCGACGCGGGCAGCCCTGTTCCTCGTGCGATCCGGCCCGACCGCCGGTGCGCGGTACCTGCTCGACACCGACGTGACCACCGTCGGGCGGCATCCCGAAGCCGACATCTTCTTCGACGACGTCACCGTCTCGCGCCGTCACGCCGAGATCACCCGCACCGCGATCGCCTTCGAACTCGTCGACCAGCGCTCGCTCAACGGCACCTACGTCAACGGCGAGCGCGTCGATCGCGCGGTGCTCACGAACGGCTCCGAAGTGCGCGTCGGCAAGTTCCGCCTGAACTTCTTCGTCTCGCCCGCCGACCTGCCGCAGGCGGCGGACGGCTGATGCCGGCATCGTCAGCCCGCGAACGTTCATCGTCCGCGGGGCTCCTCAGCATTGGCCAGGTGCTGGCGCGGCTGAATCCCGGAGTTCCCGAATCTGACCTCCAGCAAGCTGCGATTCCTCGAGGTGCAGGGCATCGTCACGCCGACCCGCACCGAGTCCGGCTACCGCAAGTTCTCGCAGGACGACCTCGAGCGACTGCGACTGGCGCTCACCCTTCAGCGCGATCACTACATGCCGCTCGTCGGTCATCCGCGAGTACCTCGCCGACGTCGACGCCGGTCGCGACCCGGCGCCGCCGACCGCCGTGCCGCCGTCGATCGTTCCGGCTCCGCGCCGCTACCGCCGCGAGGAGCTGCTCGCCGCCTCGGGAGCCGCTCCGCAGCTGCTGAACGACGCGATCAGCACCGGAGTGCTCACCGCCACCGACGGCTACAACGACCAGGCCGTCGCGATCCTGCGCGCGCTCGTCGCGCTCGATCGCCACGGCATCGAGCCGCGCCATGTGCGCACGCTCCGCCAGAGCGCGGAGCGCGATGTCGCACTGGTCGAATCGGCGCTTTCGCCCCTGCTGCGACGGACGGATGCGGCATCCCGCGCCCGCGCGAGCGAGCTCGCTCCGGAGCTGGCCAAGCGCCTCGACGAGGTGCGCGCGATCTTCGCCCGCGCGGCCCTCGACCGCATGCTCTCCTGAGCGCCCGCGGCACGACTCATCCGCGACACGCCGGGCCCGCAGACGCGGATGTCGTTGCCCGGCGGCCGGGGCCCATCTAACGTTGACATGTCCGATCATCAAGGAGGAAGCGTATGAACGCTCACGACGCGGACGAACCCAAGTTCGTCGCCGACCTCCTCTTCACCGACGGACTTCCCGAGATGGACGACGAAGTCGGCTACCGCGGCGCCGTCGCCGCCCGTGCCGCCGGCATCACGTACCGCCAGCTGGACTACTGGGCGCGCACCGAGCTGGTCGAACCCACCGTTCGCGGGGCTTCCGGTTCCGGATCGCAGCGGCTCTACGGCTTCCGCGACATCCTCGTGCTCAAGCTCGTCAAGCGCCTGCTCGACACCGGCATCTCGCTGCAGCAGATCCGCACCGCGGTCGAGCAGCTGCGCGCCTCCGGCATCCGCGACCTCGCCGGCACCACGCTGATGAGCGACGGAGCGTCGGTCTACCTGTGCACCTCGAACGACGAGGTCATCGACCTCGTCAGCCGCGGGCAGGGCGTCTTCGGCATCGCCGTGGGCAAGGTGCTGCACGAGGTCGAGTCGACCCTGGTGGACTTCGAGGCGCAGGCGCCCGAGGCGATGGACGAGCTGTCCGCTCGCCGCGCCGCCCGCACGGCCTGACCGCTCCAGTCTCACGCCGCCGACCCGCGAGGCCACGCGTTCGACGCAGTTCGCGGCATCCGCCGTCGTTCTGTCTGCGCTCGACGCAGACAAGTGCGTCGAAAGCGACCTGCCTCAGACGGTGGTGCCGCCCGCGGTCGGGATGCGGCCCGTGCGCATGACGCGGTCCAGCAGCGCGTCGAAGTCGGCCGCGAGCTCCTGAGCGGAGTCGCCGGGCCAGATGTGCAGCGGCTTGGCCGCGCCCTGAGCCTGCTGGAGCGACGTGCGCTCGGGCAGCTGCGGCGCCAGCACGAGCGGGCCGAACATGTCGCGCAGCTCCTTGATGCGGAACTGGTGCTCGATCGACTGCGGACGCACGCGGTTCACGACGATGCCGAGGGGCTGGAGGCGAGGGGAGAGGCCGCGGCGGATCTCTTCGATCGCCCGCAGCGCTCGGTCGGCGGCCGCGACCGAGAAGAGCCCGGGCTCGGTCACGACGATCACGCGATCGGATGCCGCCCACGCGGTGCGCGTGAGGGCGTTCAGCGACGGCGCGCAGTCGATCAGCACGAGGTCGTAGTCGGCCTCGATGGTCGCGAGGGCCTCTTCCATCTTCCAGACGTCGCGCACCGAGGGGTGCGGGCCGTCGAAGTTGATCGCGGAGGGGCTGCCGATCATGACGTCGATCGTGCCCGGGTGCACCTTCGCCCAGCCGCTCGAGGTGATCGCCTGGCGGACGACCTTCTCCTTGGGGTTGGCGAGGACGTCGGCGACGTTGAGTCGCCCGGCGACTTGGATGTCCATGCCGGTGGAGACATCGGACTGCGGGTCGAGATCTACCACGAGAGTCCGAACTCCCCGCGCGAATGCCGCGGAGGCGAGTCCTAGAGTCACGGTTGTCTTGCCGACCCCGCCCTTGAGCGAGCTGACGGAGAGTACGTGCACAAGCGACTACGTTACCTTCCCCTAGGCTGAGAGCACACTCAGCCCGATCCATAGGCCGCGCAGCGAGGTGTGTATGTTCCGAAAGATCCTGGTCGCGAACCGTGGCGAGATCGCCATTCGAGCGTTCCGTGCCGCCTACGAACTCGGTGCCCGCACCGTCGCGGTGTATCCCTTACGAAGACCGCGGCTCGATCCACCGCCAGAAGGCCGACGAGTCCTACGTCATCGGCGAGCCGGGCCATCCCGTCCGCGCCTATCTCGACGTCGACGAGATCATCCGCGTGGCGCTCGCGTGCGGCGCGGACGCCATCTACCCGGGGTACGGATTCCTCTCCGAGAATCCGGAGCTCGCGGCACGCGCCGCAGAGAACGGCATCACCTTCATCGGACCGCCGGCCAAGGCACTCGAGATGGCCGGCAACAAGGTCACCGCGAAGCAGCTACGCGATCGCCGCGGGTGTCCCGGTGCTCCGCTCGACCGAGGCGTCCGAGGACGTCGACGAGCTCGTCGCCCAGGCCGCCGACATCGGCTTCCCGATCTTCGTGAAGGCCGTCGCCGGCGGCGGCGGACGCGGCATGCGCCGCGTCGAGGAGCCCGCGGAGCTGCCCCCGGCCATCGCCGAGGCCATGCGCGAGGCCGGCGCGGCCTTCGGCGACGCACGCGTGTTCCTCGAGCAGGCCGTGGTTCGTCCCCGTCACATCGAGGTGCAGATCCTCGCCGATGCGACCGGTCACACCGTGCACCTGTTCGAGCGGGACTGCTCCGTGCAGCGCCGCCACCAGAAGGTCATCGAGATCGCGCCGGCGCCGAACATCACCGACGAACTGCGCGCGGCCCTGCATCGGGATGCTGTCGCCTTCGCCGAATCGATCGGCTACGTCAACGCGGGCACCGTCGAGTTCCTGGTGGACACCGCCGGCGAGCGCGCCGGCGAGCACGTGTTCATCGAGATGAACCCCCGCATCCAGGTCGAGCACACCGTCACCGAAGAAGTCACCGACGTCGACCTCGTGCAGTCGCAGATGCGCATCGCCGCAGGAGAGACCCTCGCCGACCTCGGGCTCAACCAGGAGAACATCGTGCTGCGGGGCGCCGCGCTGCAGTGCCGCATCACGACCGAAGACCCGGCGCAGGGCTTCCGGCCCGACACCGGGCGCATCACGACGTACCGCTCGCCGGGTGGCGCCGGCATCCGCCTCGACGGCGGCACGACGGCGGCGGGCTCTCAGATCAGCCCGCACTTCGACTCGATGCTCGCGAAGCTGACGTGCCGAGCCCGCGACTTCCCGTCGGCCGTCGCACGGGCCAAGCGCGCCCTCGCGGAGTTCCGCATCCGCGGCGTCGCCACGAACATCCCGTTCCTGCGTGCGGTGCTGGATGACCCGGCGTTCGTCGCGGGCGACCTCAGCACGGCGTTCATCGAAGAGCGCCCGAATCTGCTGAACGTGCCACCAGTCGCGCGACCGCGCCACCAAGCTGCTCAGCTGGCTGGGCGATGTGACCGTCAACCGCCCGTACGGCGAGAAGCCCGTCTCGGTCTCGCCCGGCAGCAAGCTCCCCGCCATCGACCTGTCGGCCGCGCCGCCGGCGGGCACGCTCGAGCGCCTGCGCGCACTCGGCCCGGCCGGCTTCGCACAGGCGCTGCGCGAGCAGGTGCCACTCGCGGTGACGGAGACGACCTACCGCGACGCGCACCAGTCGCTGCTCGCGACCCGGGTCCGCACCCGCGACCTCGTGCGCGTCGGACCGCACGTGGCCCGCATGACGCCGGGACTGCTCTCGGTCGAGGCGTGGGGCGGTGCGACCTACGACGTCGCTCTGCGCTTCCTCGCCGAAGATCCGTGGGAGCGCCTGGCCGCAGTGCGCGAAGCGATCCCGAACATCCCCATCCAGATGCTGCTGCGCGGTCGCAACACCGTCGGCTACACGCCGCGGCCCGACGAGGTCGCCCACGCGTTCGTGCGCGAGGCCGCGACCACCGGTGTCGACATCTTCCGCATCTTCGACGCGCTCAACGACGTCAGTCAGATGCGCCCGGCGATCGATGCGGTGCTCGAGACCGGCACGGCCGTCGCGGAGGTCGCGGTCTGCTACACCGCCGATCTGCTCGATCCGTCCGAGACCCTCTACACGCTCGACTACTACCTGCGGCTCGCCGACACGATCGTCGAGTCGGGGGCGCACATCCTCGCGATCAAGGACATGGCGGGACTGCTCCGCCCCGCGGCGGCGGCGAAGCTCGTCACGGCGCTGCGCGAGCGCTTCGACCTGCCGGTTCACCTGCACACGCACGACACGGCCGGAGGCCAGCTCGCGACGCTGCTGGCCGCGAGCGCCGCGGGCGTGGACGCGGTGGATGCCGCAGCCGCACCGCTGTCGGGCACCACGAGCCAGCCCTCGCTGTCGGCGCTGGTCGCCGCCCTGGCGCACACCGAGCGCGACACCGGCATCAGCCTCGCCGCCGTGAGCGACCTCGAGCCCTACTGGGAAGGCGTGCGCCACCTGTACAGCCCCTTCGAGTCGGGGCTTCCCGGTCCCACCGGACGCGTGTACCACCACGAGATCCCGGGCGGGCAGCTCTCCAACCTCCGCCAGCAGGCGATCGCGCTGGGCATGGCCGATGACTTCGAGCGCATCGAGGACATGTACGCCGCCGCCGATCGCATCCTCGGACGCATCCCCAAGGTGACGCCGTCGTCGAAGGTCGTCGGCGACCTCGCGCTCGCGCTCGTTGCCGCCAACGCCGATCCGGCGGACTTCGCGGAGAACCCGCAGAACTACGACATCCCCGACTCGGTCGTCGGCTTCATGGCGGGGGAGCTGGGCGACCTGCCCGGCGGCTGGCCCGAGCCGTTCCGCACCAAGGTGCTCGCCGGACGGCAGATCTCGATCGATGTGCCTCCGCTGACGGATGCCGAGCGCGAAGGGCTCGAAGGCGACACCGCCGCGCGGCGTCGCACTCTCAGCCGTCTGCTCTTCCCCGGCCCCGCGAAGGACTTCGAGTCCAACCGCGAGACGTACGGCGACCTGTCGGCTCTGGGTACGCCCGACTACCTCTACGGACTGAAGCCCGGCGAAGAGCACATCGCCGAGATCGACCCGGGCGTGCAGCTCTACGTGGGGCTCGAGGCGATCGGCGAGGCGGACGCGAAGGGCATCCGCACGGTGATGACGACCTTGAACGGCCAGCTGCGACCCGTGTACGTGCGCGACCGCAGCATCACCGTCGATTCCCGCCAGGCAGAGAAGGCCGACACGTCCAAGCCCGGTCAGGTGGCTGCGCCGTTCTCGGGTGTCGTGACGCTGAAGGCCTCCGTCGGAGACACCGTCACCGCCGGCCAGCCGGTCGCGTCGATCGAGGCGATGAAGATGGAGGCGGCGATCACCGCGCCCGTCGACGGTGTCGTGGAGCGGCTTGCGATCGGGGAGACCCAGCAGGTCGAAGCGGGCGACCTTTTGGTCGTCATCCGTCCCGGACAGTAGCCTGGAGGGTGCGGCATCCCCCCGCACAACGTCTTTCTGTCTTTGGAGATACCCCCGTGACGCCCGATCGCAACGACCAGACGCACGACGACGACGCCGAGCACGCGCAGAACGGCGTGCTCTCCGACACCGGAAGCGTCGAGTCGACCGGCATCGGATTCCTCGGCGGGCAGACCGAGCAGGTCAGCGTCGTGCTCCCTTCGAACTCCGATGACGACCTCGTCGACGACGACGTGATCGACGACGAGGTCGCCTTCGACGCGCTCGGATACACCGACGAGACCGCCGCCGACGAGAGCGACGACGTTGCGCAGACCGGCGAGATCGAGGTCGAGGGGTGGACGGACGCGGAGAGCGTGTACGACTCCTCACCCGTGATCGAGGATGCCTCCGTCGTCGAGGAGAGCATCGAGGACGCGGCCGGGCAGGAGCGCGTGTTCGACGCCGCTGACGTCACCGATGACGCGCCCGTGTTCGCGCGCACGTCGATCGCCGAGCGCACCGTCACGCCGCCGGCGGCCGTCCCGCCGCCGCGACGGGGTCGACTCCGACGACGGGCTCGATCCCCAGCACGCGGTGGGAAGCGCAGCACCCCGACGCCGAGGAGCGCCCCGAGCCGGCCCGCGCGGTCGAGCGGGTCATCCCGCGCACCGACGTGACGATGACCTCCAAGCGTCTCGGCGAGTTCGAAGCAGGGCGCGAGACCGCCGACCTGCTCACCGCCGACCGCCTGCTCGACCCGCACCAGGTCGTGCGCCCCGAGCCCGAGGGTGCCTGGCAGCATTTCCTCTACTCGATCTCAGGACACCGCATCAACCTGGGCGACGGCAAGCGCGCCCGCGCCCGCAAAGAGCTCGACCGCCGCATTGCGGCACCGCTCATCGGCAGCGCCCGTTTCGTGCCGGTGCTCTCGCGCAAGGGCGGGGTCGGCAAGACCACGGTGACGACCCTGCTCGGGATGGCGCTGGCCGATGCTCGCGACGACCGCATCATCGCCGTCGACGCCAACCCCGACCGCGGCACACTCGCCGAGCGCATCTCGCGCTCGAGCGGCAAGACGGTGCGCGACCTGGTGAAGGTGCGCTCCGAGGTCACCGGGTACAACGACTTCTCCAACATCGTCGCGCGCGACGAGACCCGCCTGGACGTGCTCGCCTCCGACACCGACCCGCGTGTGTCGGAAGCGCTCAACGACCGGGACTACCACGACGTCGCGAGCCTGGCGGCGCACTACTACTCGATCGTGCTGACCGACACCGGCACGGGCATCGTGCACTCGGTGATGGGCGCGACGCTCGACCTCGCCGATCAGCTCGTGGTGGTGTCGGGCCTCAGCGTCGACGAAGCCCGTCTCGCCTCCGAGACCCTCACGTGGCTCGAGACCAACGGATACTCGGAGCAGGTGCGCAACGCGATCGTGGTGCTCAACAACTCCCGCCCCGGAACGCCGCTCGTGCAGCAGGACGAACTCGAGGGGCACTTCCGCACGCGCGTGCGGACCGTCGTGCGCGTTCCCTACGACTCGCACATCGCCGCCGGCAGCGCGATCTCGTTCCGCGACCTGCAGCCCGCGACCCGGCTCGCGGCACGCGACCTGGCGGCCTCGGTCGTCGAGGGTCTGCGCGCCATGGCCCCCGCGGCCTGACGCTCATGTCGGTTCGACCCATCCGCGTCTTCGGCGACCCGGTGCTCCGCGCCGCGAGCGCGCCGATCGTCGAGATCGACGACGGCATCAGAGCGCTCGTCCGCGACCTCGTCGAGACCGTCGAGCTTCCCGGTCGCGCCGGCCTCGCCGCTCCGCAGATCGGAGTGGGCCTCCGAGCCTTCAGCTACAACATCGACGGTGACATCGGCTACGTCCTCAATCCCGTGCTCGTCGCGGTCTCGGGAGAGCCCGAGCTCGTCGGCGAAGGATGCCTGTCGGTGCCCGGCCTGTGGCACGAAGCGCTTCGCCACCCGCACGCGACGGTGACCGGGATCGACCTGGACGGCAATGAAGTCGTGCTCGAGGGCGATGGCCTGCTCGCCCAGGCGCTGCAGCACGAGACCGATCACCTCGACGGAAAGCTCTTCCTCGAGCGGCTCCCGGCCGAGACGCGACGCATCGCCATGCGCGAGATCCGCGAGTCCGACTGGTTCTGACAAGAGAACGGCCCCGCGGCATCCTTCGCCGCGGGGCCGACTGCTTCTCGCGCGGGTTCAGCCGAGCGAGACGTTCGTCGTCGTGACCGGCACGCTGTACAGCTCGGTGACCTCGGCGGCGTAGTCGTCCATGATGACGTTGCGCTTGATGCTCATCTTCGGGGTGAGGTGACCGCTCGCCTCGCTCCACTCCGTCTCGAGGATCGTGAACTTGCGGATCGACTCCGCGCGTGACACGTTCGCGTTCGCGCCGTCGATCGCGCGCTGCACCTCGGCGCGCACCGCGGGGTTGTGCGCAGCGTCCGCGAGCGACATGTCGGCGGGCAGGCCGTTGTTGCCCAGCCACGTCGGGAGCATCTCGCTGTCGAGGGTGATCAGAGCCGAGATGAACGGCTTCTGGTCGCCGACGACCACGACCTGACCGACGATCGGGTTGGCGCGGATCGGGTCTTCGAGCGCGGCGGGGGCGACATTCTTGCCGCCGGCCGTGACGATGATCTCCTTCTTGCGGCCGGTGATCGTCAGGAAGCCCTCGGAGTCGAACGCGCCGATGTCGCCGGTCTTGAACCAGTCGCCGTCGAACGTCGCGGCGGTCGCCTCGGGGTTGCGCCAGTACTCCTTGAAGACGTTGACGCCGCGCACCTGGATCTCGCCGTCATCGGCGATGCGCACGCTGACTCCGGGGAGCGCGGGGCCGACGGTCCCGATCTTGGACTTCGTCGCGAGGTTCACCGTTGCCGGCGCCGTGGTCTCGGTCAGGCCGTAGCCCTCGAGGATCGTGATGCCCAGGCTGTGGAAGAAGTGACCCAGACGCGGGCCGAGCGGAGCCGAGCCCGACACCGCGTAGACCACGTTGCCGCCCATTGCGGCGCGCAGCTTGCTGTAGACCAGCCGGTCGAACAGGGCGAATTTGATCTTCATGCCGAGCGGGATCTTCTTGCCGTCCTGCAGCAGCTTGGAGTGATCGATCGCGGTGTGCGCGGCGGCACGGAAGATCTTGCCCTTGCCGCCGGCCTCAGCCTTCTGCTCGGAGGAGTTGTAGACCTTCTCGAAAACTCGGGGCACGGCCAGCAGGAACGTCGGCTTGAACGAGCCGAGTGCCGGAAGAAGCTGCTTCGTGTCGGGCTGGTGGCCCGTCTTCACGCCCGCGTGGATGTCGAGGATCGAGATGAAGCGCGCGAAGATGTGCGCGGTCGTGATGAACAGCAGGGTCGAGGCGCCCGGCGTCTCGACGACCTCCTTCAGCGCCTTGGACGAGTTGCGGATCAGCTCGACGAAGTTGCTGTGCGTGAGCACGCATCCCTTCGGCCGACCGGTCGAGCCGGACGTGTAGATGAGGGTCGCGATGTCGGATCCGTTGGCGATGTTGCGGCGGCGCTCGATCTCGGCATCCGTCACGTCCTTGCCCTGATCGACGAGCTTGTCGAGATCGCCGCGGTGCATCTCCCAGACCGAGCGCACCAGGGGGACCTCTGCGCGGACCTCCTCCAGCCGCGCCGAGTGATCGGCCGACTCGGTGATGCAGGCGATGGCGCCGGAGTCGGTCAGATTCCAGGCGATCTGCGCGGGCGAGCTGGTCTCGTAGATCGGCACCATGACCGCACCGGCGAAGAACAGGGCGAAGTCGACGAGCGTCCAGTCGTATGTCGTCCGGGCGATGAACCCGACCTTGTCGCCGGGCTCGATGCCGGCGGCGACGAGTCCCTTCGCCAGGGCGATGACGTGAGTGTGGAACTCGGTCGCCGTGATGTCGCGCCATCCGTCGCCGTCAGGCACGGCGAACAGCGCCAGCTGCGGCGTCGCCTTCACCCGGTCGACGAGCAGATCGGTGATGTTGGCCTGCGGGTCGGCAGGCACGATTGCGGGGACTTCGAATTGAACCACGGCAACTCCTTCGGTACCGGTTGCGATTCTCGGGTAGGTCTGTTCCGAGTGTATCCGAGCGCGTGTGCGGGCCATCAGTGCCGCGCGGTCCGAACCTCTGGGGCGCGGCAGCGCCACCTGGGGCGCTCGGCCGCGCGCGCACTAGACTGCAAGGCGCCGTCGCCGCAGCGCCGGCGAGCCCGCCGCCGCGCGGGTCGGAGTGAGGGAGTGCAGTGCTCAAAGTCGGAATCGACATCGGTGGAACCAAGATCGCCGGGGGAGTCGTCGACTCCGACGGTCGCATCATCGAGAAGCTGCGGGTCGACACGCCCATCGACACGCGCGCTCTCGCGGATGCCGTCGTCGACATGTCGCATCACTTCGAAGCGGCTCACGAGATCGCCGCGGTGGGCGTCGCCGCGGCGGGCTTCATCGATCGCGATCGCGCGAACGTCATCCACGCACCGAACATCGCGTGGCGCGACGAGCCGTTGAAGGCGATCCTCGAGGCGCGCATCGACCTGCCGGTCACGATCGAGAACGACGCGAACGCGGCCGGCTGGGCCGAGTTCCGCTTCGGTGCCGGGCGCGACGTCGATGACATGGTCATGCTGACGATGGGCACGGGCGTGGGCGGTGCGGTGATCGCGAGCGGAGCGCTGTACCGCGGCGGCCACGGCATCGCGGGCGAACTCGGCCACATCCGCTTCACCCGCGATGGGCTGCCCTGCGGCTGCGGGCAGAACGGCTGCCTCGAGCAGTATGCGTCCGGACGCGCCCTGCAGCGCGAGGCGAACGCGATCGCGGATGCCGGCGGCATCGGTGACGCGCTGGCGCAGGTGCGCGCGCAGAAGGGCACGATCAGCGGCCCCGCGGTATCGCGGCTCGTGCTCGCGGGCGACCCCGGGGCGGTCGAGGCGCTGCGTCGGGTCGCGACCGCGCTCGGTGAGGCGTGCGGCGGATTCCAGGCGGTGCTCGACCCGGAGCTGTTCGTGATCGGCGGCGGTGTCGCCCAGCTGGGCGAGGATCTGCTCGGGCCGGTGCGGATCGCGTACGAGACCTCGCTGCCGGGATACGGCGACCGCCCGATCGCGGAGTTCGCGATCGCCGAGCTGGGCAACGACGCCGGACTGATCGGCGCGGCCGACCTCGCGATCGTGCGGAAGCCGCCTGAGAGCACGCGAGCGGGGAGCGCATAGGCGATGTTCTACTGGCTGATGAAGTACATCGTGATCGGACCGCTCGTGAAGGCGATCTTCCGGCCATGGATCGTCGGCCGCCGCAACGTCCCGACCGACGGTGCGGCGATTCTCGCCAGCAACCACCTGTCGGTGTCGGACTCGATCTTCCTGCCGCTGATGATCGACCGCCCGATGTCGTTCCTCGCCAAGAGCGACTACTTCACCGGCAAGGGTCTCAAGGGCTGGGCGACCCGCATGTTCATGAAGGCGACCGGGCAGATCGCGATCGACCGCACCGGCGGCAAGGCATCGGAGGCTTCGCTGAACACCGGCCTGCAGGTGCTGGGCCGCGGCGACCTGCTCGGCATCTATCCGGAGGGCACCCGCAGCCCCGACGGCAGGCTCTACCGCGGCCGCACCGGCCTCGCGCGGATGGCACTCGAGGCGCATGTTCCGGTCATCCCCGTCGTGATGGTCGACACCGACGTCATCATGCCGATCGGCCGCAGCATCCCGCGAGTGGGCCGTGTGGGCGTCGTGATCGGCGAGCCGCTGGATTTCTCGCGCTTCGCCGGCATGGAGGGCGACCGGTACATCCTTCGCTCGGTCACCGACGAGATCATGGTCGCGCTGCAGCGGCTGGGCGAGCAGACCTACGACGACGTGTACGCGTCGACGGTGAAGAACCGCCTGCCCGCATCTCCGGCCGCCTGAGCGGCTCCGGGCGCCGTCACGGAGACCGGGGGGCACCCGCGCGCCGATAGACTGATCCGATGCTCCAGCAGCTTGACGCACTCGACCACTGGCGGACCCTGCCCATCAAGCAGCAGCCCACCTGGTATGACGCGGATGCTGTGGCGGCGGTCTCCGCCGAGATCGCGACGCTGCCCCCGCTCGTGTTCGCGGGCGAGGTCGACAACCTGCGCGATCAGCTCGCACGTGCGGCATCCGGTCGCGCGTTCGTCCTGCAGGGCGGCGACTGCGCCGAGACGTTCGCCGGCGCGACGGCCGAGCAGATCCGCAACCGCATCAAGACGGTGCTGCAGATGGCGGTCGTGCTGACCTACGGCGCGGCGATGCCGATCGTGAAGATGGGGCGCATGGCGGGTCAGTTCGCCAAGCCCCGCTCGAGCGACACCGAGACGCGCGGCGACGTGACGCTGCCGGCGTACCGCGGCGACATCGTCAACGGATTCGACTTCACCGAGGGCTCGCGCCGCGCCGACCCGGCCCGGCTGCTCAAGGGCTACCACACCGCCGCGTCGACCATCAATCTGATCCGCGCGTTCACGCAGGGTGGCTTCGCCGACCTGCGCGAAGTGCACAGCTGGAACAAGGGCTTCGCCGAGAACCCCGCCAACCAGGCGTACGAGCGGCTCGCGCACGACATCGACCGGGCCATCAAGTTCATGGAGGCGGCGGGCGCCGACTTCGACGAGCTGCGCCGCGTCGACTTCTACACCGGCCACGAGGGTCTGCTCATGGACTACGAGCGGCCCATGACGCGCATCGACTCGCGCACCGGCACGCCGTACAACACCTCGGCGCACTTCCTCTGGATCGGCGAGCGCACGCGCGAGCTCGACGGCGCGCACGTGGACTACTTCTCGAAGATCCGCAACCCGATCGGCGTGAAGCTCGGTCCTTCGACGACGCCGGATGCCGCGCTCGCGCTCATCGACAAGCTCGATCCCGAGCGCGAGCCGGGCCGCCTGACCTTCATCACGCGCATGGGAGCGGGGAAGATCCGCGATGCCCTGCCGCCGCTGCTGGAGGCCGTCCGCGCCTCGGGAGCGACCCCGCTGTGGGTCACCGACCCGATGCACGGCAACGGCATCACGACCCCGACGGGCTACAAGACGCGTCGCTTCGATGATGTCGTGGACGAGGTGCGCGGCTTCTTCGACGCGCACCGCGCGGTCGGCACGCACCCGGGCGGCATCCACGTCGAACTCACGGGCGATGACGTCACCGAGTGCCTCGGCGGCTCCGAGATGATCGACGAGGCCACCCTCGCGACCCGCTACGAGAGCCTGTGCGACCCGCGACTGAACCACATGCAGAGCCTCGAGCTCGCATTCCTGGTGGCCGAGGAGCTCGACAAGCGGTAGCGCGGGCTAGAAGGCGCCGTTGATGCGGAAGCTGACGACCGTGCCCTTGGCGTGCTGGGTCCCGGCCGCAGGCACCTGCGACTCGACCTCGGTGATCTCGTCGAGCACGGCGTCCCACAGTGTGGCGTACTCGTACTCGAAGCCGGCGTCGGTCAGGGCAGCCTTGGCCTGATCGCGGGTCAGACCCGACGACGTTGGGCACCGCGAAGAGGGGCGGCCCGGCCGACACGACGAGCGTCACCGATTCCCCGGGCTGCCAGCTTCCGCCCCCCTCGCGCTCGGCGATGTAGATGACCCGGCCCGGACTCGAGGTCCTCGTTGAACTCCTCCTGAGTGCCGGCGACCGACAGGCCGCTGTCGGCGAGGATGGCCGTCGCGGAATCCACGCTCTCGCCGTACACGTCGGGCACAGGGCCGACCGAGACCGACAGCGTCGCGGTGTCGCCTTCGAGCGCGTTGCAGCCCTGCGTGCAGTCGACCGTGTCGCCGCCCGCGCGCGGGGTGACCGCGACGTAGATGACCGTGCCGGCGGCGGCATCCGTGAAGTACTCCAGATCGGGGTCGGTCACCTGCAGTTTGAGCCCCTGCAGGATGCCGCGGGCATCGGTGGCCGCAAGACCGGCGAGTGCCTGCACCGTCTGGGGCTGAGGGCCCTGCGAGACCAGCACGCTCACGGTGGCATCCTTGTCGAGCCGCGAGCCCGCACCGGGGTCGGTGCCGACGACGATGCCGGGAGCGACGTCGATGTCGTAGACGTCTTTCTGCACGGCCTGGAACGATTGCTCGGCGAGGATCTGCTGCGCCTCCGCGAAGCTGCGGCCGCTCACATCGGCGATCGCGACCTGAGAACCCGGGCCCGATCCGAACCACCAGCCGACACCGGCAGCGAGGGCGGCCAGGAGCAGGACCACGGCCATCAGCCAGCCGCCCTTGACCGCTCGGCGCTTCGTCGCGGCGCGCAGGCGCGTGGCGTTGTCGGTGTCGTCGACCGCGCTGGTCGGCGCGGTCATCGTCGTGGGCAGCACCTGGGTGAGGTCTCCCGAGTCGCCCTCGACCTCTTCGCGGATGATGCCGGCCGAGAGGGTGCGGGCGACCTGAGGGGCGATGCCGAGCTCGCGCTCGATCTCGCGCAGGCGATCGAGCATCACCGACGCGTCGGTGGGCCGGTCATCGGGAGATTTCTCGGTCGCCCACAGCACGAGCTCGTCGAGCTGTTCGGGAACGCCGGGGTTCTTCACGCTCGGGCCGCGGCACCGAGTCGGTGGCGTGCTGGAAGGCGATCTGCATCGGCTGCTCGCCCTTGTACGGCTGCTCGCCGACGAGCATCTCGTACAGCATGATGCCGAGCGAGTAGATGTCGCTGCGCGCGTCGGCCATTCCCCGGGTGACCAGCTCCGGCGCGAGGTAGGCGATCGTGCCGAGCAGCTGCGCGCCGGTGGCGGTGTTGGCCGTCGTGGCGCGCGCGAGGCCGAAGTCGCCGATCTTGATGCGGCCGTCCTCGGCGAGCAGCACGTTCTCGGGCTTGACGTCGCGGTGCACGATGCCGGCGCGGTGCGCGGCGGCGAGCCCCGAGAGGATCGCGTCCATGATCGTCACCGTCTGCGGCACCGTGAGGCGGCGCTGCTCGCGCAGGAGCTCGCGCAGAGTGATGCCCGGCAGGTACTCCATGACCAGGTAGGCCATGTCGCCGTCCTGGCCCTGATCGAAGACGTTGACCACGTGGGGGTCGGCCAGACGCGCGGCGGCCCGCGCCTCCTGGATGAAGCGGCTCTGGAAAACGGTGTCGTCGCTCAGGTGGCCGTGCATCACCTTGAGGGCGACCCGGCGCTCGAGCCGCAGGTCGGTGGCCACGTACACGGTCGCCATGCCGCCGCGCGCGATGCGCGCGCGAACCCGGTATCGGCCGTCGACCAGACGTCCGATCAGCGGGTCGGCCTGCTGACTCGTGCTCACGATCCGAGTCTACGGACGGGTTCCTGCGAGCCCGCGGAGCGGCTCACCCCAGCCTGCGGCTCCGACCGGCGGCGTCGGGAGTGCTTTCGGGGGGTCACCCGTGGGCAGCGAGCCACGCATACGCGGGCTGCTCCCACTGTGCGTACCGGTCGGGGTACGCCGAGATCTGCACTGCCTGCGCTGCATCGGCGAACGACATGTCGTGCCATCCGTCGATGTCGAGCAGACCGCGGGTGAGGGAGCCGTTGGGGTCGGCGGCGCCGCCGTAGAAGGCCCGCGCGGCGCGCACGGGATCGCGAACCTCCTCCGGCGTTCCCCACCCCGTGCTCGGGCGCTGCTGGAACAGACCGAGCGAGTCACGGTCGCCCCAATCCAGATTCAGCAGCCACGACTCCTGCATCGCCGTGCCGAGCGCGATGGCGATGCCGCGGTCGGGCACTCCGAGTTCACGGCCGACGCTGATGATGACTGCCGCGTTCGCGATCTGCTCGGCGTCGAGCGCGGTGGCAGCGGCGGGCGTCGTGTTCGCCACGAGGACCACGCGATGCCGCCGTCGGGATCGCGATGCTCTGACCGGGGTGGATGATCGATGACGTGGTGAGGCCGTTCGCATCGAGCACGGCCTGCACCGGGACCTCATGCAGCTGCGCGATCGCGCTGATCGTGTCGCCGTCGGCGACGACGTACGCATCGGCCGCCGGCGGTGCCGGGGGAGCGGCGGGCGGCGCGGGGGCTGCGGGTTCGGTCGGCGCCGACGACGCTCCGGGGATCGCGAGGCTCTGCCCCGGGTAGATGATCGATGACCAGTCCAGGCCGTTCGCGCCGAGCACTGCCTGGATCGACACCCCGTGGTGGGCGGCGATCGAGCTGATCGTGTCGCCGCCCGCGACGACGTGCGAGCCCGCGGTCGGTGCCGCGGGAGCGTCCGGGGCGGGGGCAGGCGTGTCCGCGGGCGCCGCGGCGAGCCGCAGCACCTGACCCGGGTAGATGATCGATGACCAGTCCAGGCCGTTGATCGCGAGCACGTCCGTCGTGCGCAGGCCGTGGCGGGCCGCGATCGTCGCCACGGTGTCTCCGGCCTGCACCTCGTAGGTCTCCGGCGCGATCGAGGCCGGAATCCGCACGGACGACGGCGTCGGCACCCGCACGGCGGCGGAGCGGTCGAGGGCGGAGAGAAGGCGGGCCGACGCGGACTCAGCCGAGTGCGGGGGCTCGGTCGCGTGTGCGGGGGCGGCGCTCATCAGGACGGCGAGCGAACCCGCCAGTGCCACAGGCATGCCGGCGGCGGCGCTTCGGCGGACGTTCGCGGGCAGGTGACGGGTGTCGGGTCGCAAGAGTTCTCCTCTGTGGCTCAGAAAACGGTGTCACGGAAGTTAATTGGTGTCAACTGAAGTTATAGAAGTGACGGATGTTACTGAAGTGATTGCCACGCGATCGCTGGGCGGAGTGAGGGTGCCGGGGAGCGCGGCAGGGATGAGATAGTGGCTTCGTGACCGCTGACGCCACGCCCATCGCAACCGAATGGCTCACCCTTTCCGAACTGACGGAGGTGCTCGGCGAGCCGCTCGGCCGCGTCCGTCGACTGCTCGACGACCTGCACCTCGTCGGAACCCGCAGAGACGGGACGTTCAAAGTCCCTGCGGTCTTCATCCTCGACGGGGAGCCCATCGGCTCGCTGCGCGGCACGCTCTTCGTGCTGCACGACTGCGGGATTCACCGACGATGAGGCGATCGACTGGCTCCTGACCTCAGAGGAGTCGATCGGCATCCCGCCCATCGAGGCGCTGCGCGCCGGCCGCAAGAGCGAAGTGCGTCGGGTCGCTCAGGCGCTCGGCTGAGGCCGGTCGTCAGGTCGTGCGCACCGTCGCGGCACGTGCGAGGTCGCGCAGCTCGCCGACGGCGGCGTTGCCCGAGGCGCGCGCCCGACAGCGCACGTTCGCCCTCGCGCGAGAAGTCCGCGATGAGCTGCTCGACGCGTTCGAGCGCGCCCGTGTCGACGATGGTCTGCTGAAGCGAGGCGATCTGCCCGGCGTCGAGCTGCGGGTCCCCGATCAGCTCGTCGACGATCCGGCGCGCCGGGGGCGCGAGTCGCTCGCGCGCGTACGCGATGAGGACGGTGCGCTTTCCTTCGCGCAGGTCATCGCCCGAGGGCTTGCCGGTCGCGGATTCGTCGCCGAAGACGCCGAGCACGTCGTCGCGAAGCTGGAACGCCATGCCGACCGGATGCCCGAATGCGGCCAGCGCCGCCTGCTGCGCGGCGTCGGCCCCGGCCAGTGCGGCACCCACAGCCAGCGGCTGCTGAATGCTGTAGCGCGCGGACTTGAGCGACGCGACCCGAAGCGCGCGTTCGGCGTGCCGCTCGTCGGGTTCGGTGACGTAGGCGGACTCCTCGGCGATGTCGAGGAACTGGCCGATGGTCACCTCCCGGCGCATCGTCGCATACTCGGTGCGAGCCGCTGCCGCGTCAGGGGCGGATGCCGCGGCCAGTCCCTCCTCGAGGAGGTCGTCGCTCCAGGCCACCAGCAGGTCGCCCAGCAGGACGGCGCCCGACCGTCCGAAGGCTGCCGGGTCGCCGGCCCACGCCTGCGAGCGGTGAGCGGCCTCGAGAGCGCGATGCGCGGCGGGGCGGCCGCGACGCGTGTCGGAGTTGTCGATGACGTCGTCGTGCACGAGCGCCGCAGCGTGGAAGACCTCGAGCGCGGCCGCGGCGGTGACGACCTCCGGGGGCGGTGCGGGCGCGGTCCGCGCCACTTCCTCCACGGCCCTCCACCCTGCGATGCAGAATCGCCCGCGGAGGCGCTTGCCACCGTCCAGAGCGGTCGCTCCGGCCTCGATGAGGAGCCGCGCTTCGGGGCCGAGATCGGCCGTGGCCGCTCTCTGGGCCGAGAGGAAGTTGTTCAGACGCTGGGAAACCGCTTCAACGGCATCCGGAGAGGGTGACACGGGCCTAGCCTAGTGATCGAGGGCGCGCGTAGAATCGACGGGTCCGAGCAAGCAGAGGGGGATGCATGCCACTCTCCGAACAGGAGCAGCGTCTGCTCGACGAGATGGAACGCCATCTCATGCGCAATGACGCCGACGTGGTCAGCGCGCCTACCGACGGTCGAACGCTGAGTTATCGCAACATCGTGTATGGCACGGTCCTGGTGCTCGTCGGCCTCGGGGCGCTCATCGTGGGCGTGTCGACACAACTCATCGTCGTGGGCGTCATCGGCTTCGTCGTGATGCTCGGCGGCGTGATCCTCGCGGTCACCCCGACCCGCGGCATCCCGCGCGGTCCGGTCGAAGCCGCACCCGCCGCGCCGAAGGCGCGATCGAGCTCCTCGTTCATGGATCGCATGAACGACCGCTGGGATCGACGCCGCGAAGGGCAATGACCCGACGACGCTGACCGCAGCACCGAAGCACCGACCTCCGGGTCGGTGCTTTTCTTTTGCCTCCAGGGCTGAGAAAGGCGCTTCGGGGGAGCCACAGCGCTGGGTTCTGACGCGAATGAGTGACAAAGTGGAGGGAAGTGGAGTAAAGTGGTGAGCATCCCGCGGGGGCCGGACGAAGGGGGTGGTGGCAATGCTTTTGGGCACGCACACTCCCAAGCTCGACGACAAGGGGAGGGTCATCCTTCCGTCGAAGTTCCGCGACGACCTCGGCGCCGGCATCGTCGTCACGCGGGGTCAGGAGCGCTGCCTCTACGTGTTCAGCTCCGACGAGTTCGAGCGCATCCACGAGCGCATCCGCGAGACTCCGCTCTCGAACAAGCAGGCGCGTGACTTCCTGCGCATGTTCCTCTCGGGCGCGAGCGCCGAGAAGCCCGACAGCCAGAACCGCATCACGATCCCGCCCTCGCTGCGCGCCTACGCCGGGCTCGAGAAGGAACTCGTCGTCACGGGAGTCGGCGCCCACGCCGAGATCTGGAACGCCGATTCCTGGAACGCCTACGCCGAAGGCAATGAGGAGAGCTACGCCGAACTCGAGCAGGAGGTGATTCCGGGCCTGTTCTGAGCCCCCGACCCTGACTCCCAGCCGCTCACGCCCTGACACACTTCCCCGGTGCCAGGTCAGAGCGGATGGGGATCAGGATCTGGGGAGCAGGGTCCGCGAACACCATGAGCCTGCGCGACATCCACACCCCCGTGCTCCTCGACCGCTGCGTCGAGCTGCTGGCGCCCGCCCTCGAGAAGGAGGGCGCGGTCTTCGTCGATGCCACCCTCGGCATGGGCGGGCACTCCGAGGCGTTCCTCGAGCGATTCCCCGGCATCCATCTCGTCGGCCTCGACCGCGACCAGGACGCTCTGCGGATCGCGGGCGAGCGGCTCGCGCCGTTCGCCGACCGCATCACGCTCGTGCACACCGTGTACGACGGCATCGCCGCGGCGGTCGAGTCCGCGGGCTTCGAGGCCGCCGACGGCATCCTCTTCGACCTCGGCGTCTCGTCGCTGCAGCTCGACGTCGCCGACCGCGGCTTCGCGTACTCGCAGGATGCGCCGCTGGACATGCGGATGGACCAGACGACCGGGCCGATGGCCTCGTACGTCCTGGCGACCTACAGCGAGGGCGAGCTGCGCCGCATCTTCGAGCGCTACGGCGAAGAGAAGCTGTCGGGTCGGTATGCGCGCGCCATCATCAAGGCGCGCGAGTCCGAGCCCATCGAGCGGTCGGGCCAGCTCGTGGAGATCCTCATCGCGGCGACCCCCTACGCCGCGCAGCGCACCGGGCACCCCGCCAAGCGCGTGTTCCAGGCTCTGCGCATCGAGGTGAACGGCGAGCTCACCGTTCTCGACCGGGCGATCCCCTCGGCGCTCGAGGTGCTGCCGGTCGGCGGACGCATCGTCGTGCTGGCCTACCAGTCGCTCGAGGACCGCATCGTCAAGCGCGCGCTGGCCGAAGCCTCGACATCCACCTCGCCCGCAGGGCTCCCGGTCGAGCTGCCCGAGCACGCCGCGCGCTTCCGCCTGCTCGTGAAGGGGGCGGAACTCGCGTCCGAGGAGGAGCGCGCCCGCAACCCCCGCGCGACACCGGTGCGACTGCGCGCCGCCGAGCGAGTGAGGGCAGCCGCATGAGTGCCGCCGACGCCGTCACCGCCGACGTACTCGGCGCGCCGGCCCGCCGGGGCGCACCCGATCGGCGGCTCCGCGTCGTCGAGGCAGCCGTCGCGCCGCCGTCGGCCGAAGCTCATCTACGGTGTCGTCGCCCTGGCCGGCGCACTGGCGATCGGCGCCGCGCAGATGGCGCTGTCGATCCTGACGACGCAGAGTTCCTACGAGCTGTCGACGCTGACTCAAGAAGCGCGCCAGCTCACCTGGCAGAAGCAGATCCTCTACGACGATGTCGCCGGGCTCAGCTCGCCGCAGTACCTCGCGGCGAACGCCTCGGCGCTCGGCATGGTCATCGACAGAGTCGCCCAGCTATCTGCGACTGAGCGACGGAGCGCTGCTCGGCGCGGGTCAGGCCGCGCTCGGCGCGTCGTCGGTCGACGCGATCGGACGTGCGTCGGTGCCGAATGCGCTCATCACCGAGACCCCGCTCGTCACGGCGCCGGACGCGACGATCGAGGGGGCACCCGTCGAGGCCGACGTCGTGGTCACGGACGGCGGAGTGACCAACACACCGCCGCCGATCACCGACGGTCTGCCCACCCCGAGCACACACTGAGTACATGACCACGAGAAGCACGCGGAGCCCTCGCCGCCGCACGGTGGTCGCCCTCGCCGTCGTGCTCGCCGTGCTCGCCGGATTCATCGTCCGGCTCGTGGACATCCAGATCGTCAACGCCGACGACCACATCGCCGACTCCATGCAGGTCGCGCTCGGCGCCTCGCGGACGCTGTACGGCACGCGGGGTGAGATCGTCGACGAGACCGGTCAGACGCTGGCGGGCAGCATCCTGCTCTACGACGGCGTCCTGGACCCGAAGAACGTCGGACCCCTCACGCGCGAGGACGACCATGGCAAGCGGGTCGTCGTGCCGTGGAAGGACGTCGCCGCCGAGATCGCCGCGGTCACGGGCCAGACCGCCGACGACGTGCAGAAGATCGTCGCCGACGCGCTCGCCGAGAACGCCGACTCGCAGTTCGCCTACCTCCAAGCGAGGTCTCACCACCGAGCAGTACCGGGCTCTGGTCGACATCGGCGCGCCGTACCTCACGTTCGACGCGCACCCGGCGCGGACATACTCCGACGGCGCGGTCGCCGGCAACCTCGTCGGCTTCATGGGCATCGACGGCGACCCGCTCGCCGGAATCGAGCAGAGCCAGAACGACTGCCTGCTCGCCACCGACGGAAACGCTCTCGTTCCAGAAGGGCAAGGACGGCGTCGTCATCCCGGGCACCGAGGTGCAGCAGCCCGCTGTCAACGGCGGAACACTTCAGCTGACCATCAACCGCGACCTGCAGTGGTACCTGCAGCAGCTGATCGGCGAGCAGGTGCAGGACATGGCCGCCCAGCGCGGCACGATCACCGTCGTCGAGGTCAAGACCGGCAAGATCCGCGCCGCCGCCGAGTTCCCCTCCGTCGACCCGAACGATCCCGCGGCATCCGAGACCGAGAACCAGTACAGCCACATCTTCACCGACACGTTCGAGCCCGGATCGACCTTCAAGGCTCTCACCGCGGCGACCGTGCTCGACGCCGGCGGCCAGGATCTCACGTCCACCGTCGTCGCCTCCGACTGGGAGAACTTCCCGAACGGGGCGCGTGTGACGAGACGCCTTCAACCACCCGGCCTACACCTACACGCTCGCCGGCGTGCTCATCGACTCGTCGAACGCGGGCATCTCGATGTTCAGCGAGCGGGTGAGCCCCGCAGACGCGCTTCGACTACCTGCAGAAGTTCGGCATCGGCACCGGAAGCGCGGTCGGCTTCGAGGGGGAGTCGACGGGACTGGTCTACCCGGCCGATCAGTGGGACAACCAGCAGCTGTACAACACCTCGTTCGGACAGGGCCTCACGACCACCGTGCCGGAGCTGGTCGGTGCGTACGACGCGATCGCCAACGGCGGCCTGCGGATGCCGCTGTCGATCGTCGAATCCTGCACCAAGCGCCGACGGCACCGTCGTCACGCCCGACCTCCCCGAGCCCACGCAGGTGATCAGCAGCGAGACGTCGGCGGAGATGCGCGTGATCCTCGAGAACGTCGCCGCTGCAGGCCGGCTACGCGAAGCAGGTCGAGGTGCCCGGCTACCGCGATCGCCACCAAGACCGGCACCGGTGAGAAGTCCGACGGCAGCGGCGGCTACAAGGCCGGCGTGTACTTCACCACCATGATCGGATTCGCTCCGGCCGAGGACCCGCAGTACATCGTCGCCGTGACGCTCGACGAGCCCACTACGGTAACCTCGTCTTCGGCCAACGCACCGGCGTTCCAGAAGGCCATGACCCAGGTTCTCAAGACCTACCGCGTCATGCCCGCCACGACGGCGCCGACGCTGCTATCCAAGTTCGGCTGAGCCTTGCCGACCTTCGAGCGGCGCCCGATCCGGCCGGAGAACCGATGATTTCCCTCACACTCGCCCAGCTCGCCCACGTCCTCGGCGCAGAGCTCCACCTCGCCGCCGGTGCCACCGCCGACGATCTGGTCGAGCGGCGGCGTCGACACGGACTCCCGGCTGATCGAGCCGGGCGGCATCTTCGTCGCCAAGCCCGGCGAGGTCACCGACGGCCATCTCTTCGTCGACGCCGCAGTCGCACGCGGCGCGGTCGTGGCGATCGTCGAGCACGTGGTGGCGGCAGCGGTCACGCAGGTCGTCGTCGCGGACGCGATCGGCGCCCTGGCCGATCTCGCGCGTCACGTCGTGGCGTCGGTGCGGGATGCCGGCGACCTCCGCATCGTCGGGATCACCGGGTCGAACGGCAAGACGACGACCAAGAATCTGCTCGCCCGCATCCTGGAGGACGAGGGCGAGACCGTCGCGCCGCGCGCATCGTTCAACAACGAGGTCGGCGCCCCGCTGACGATGCTGCGCGTCACAGACCGCACCCGGTTCCTCGTGAGCGAGTTCGGCGCGAGCGCGCCGGGCGAGATCGCGCGCCTCGCCGGACTCGTCGAGCCCGACATCGGGGTCGTGCTGATGGTGGGCATGGCCCACGCCGGTGGCTTCGGCGGCATCGAGGCGACGTTCGAGGCGAAGTCCGAGCTGGTCCGGGCGGTCCGTCCCGGCGGCATCGCCGTGCTGAACGCCGATGACCCGCGGGTCGCGGCCATGGCGCCGATCGCGGCCGAGCGTGGAGTCGTCGGTGCGCTGGTTCGGGCGCGGCCCCGCCGCCGACGTGCGCGCGGACGACGTGGAGGTCACGGCCGACGGCACGCGCTGCCTCGTCACGCGTCGGATGGCCGCACGGCGCCCCTGCATCTGCGCGTGCTCGGCGAGCACCACGTCATGAACGCCCTGGCCGCGATCGCCGCCGCGACGGCGCTGGGCGTGTCGCTCGAGGCGTGCGTCGCGCGCCTGCAGACCGTCGAGCTCGCCGAGCGGTGGCGCATGCAGCCCCTCGGGTCGGACCGCGTGCGGATCATCAACGACGCGTACAACGCCAGTCCCGACTCGATGTCGGCGGCCCTGCGCACCCTCGCGCAGATCACCGGTCCCGGACGAGCGCACCGTCGCGGTGCTCGGTGCGATGAGCGAGCTCGGCGAGTACGCGGACGAGGAGCACGACCGTGTCGGACTGCTGGCCGTCCGGCTCGGCATCCAGCGCATCGTCGTCGTCGGCGCCGCCGCGCGACGGATGTACCTCGAGGCGATCGCTCAAGGCTCGTGGGACGCCGAGGCCGTCTTCTTCGCCACCGCCGATGAGGCATACGACTACCTGATGGGCGAGCTGCGCGACGGCGACCGCGTGCTCGTGAAGTCCTCCAACTCGGCGGGTCTGCGGTTCCTGGGCGATCGTCTGGGAGAATCCTTCTCGTGAGATCACTTCTGACGGCGGCGGCGATCTCGCTGGCATTCACCCTCTTCCTGACCCCCGTCTTCCTGCGGCTGTTCCGCAAGTGGGGCTGGGGGCAGGTCATCCGCACCCCCGACGACGTGCACAATCCGAGCCACGGCGAGAAGCGCGGCACGCCCACGATGGGCGGCACGATCTTCATCGTCGGCACGATCGTCGGCTACCTCGTCGGCGCGTTCACCGGCAACAACCCCCCGACGATCTCGGGCTGGCTCGTGATGTGGATGATGGTCGGCTTCGGTGCGGTCGGGTTCATCGACGACTACATGAAGGTGCAGGCGCCAGCGCAGCCTCGGTCTGAGCGGCTGGCGCAAGATCGTCGGTCAGATCCTCGTCGCGGTGCCGTTCGCGATCGTGGCGCTGAACTTTCCGAACGCCTGGAATCAGACGCCCGCCTCGGCGTACGTCTCGGTCTTCCGCGACGTGCCGATGCTGTCGTTCATGGCGCTCGGGCCCATCATCGGCTGGCTGCTGTACCTCGCGTGGATCTCGTTCATCGGGGTCGCGTACTCCAACAGCGTCAACGTCACCGACGGCCTCGACGGGCTCGCCGCCGGCGCGGGCATCTTCGTCGTCGGCGCCTACAGCCTCGATCGCGTTCTGGCAGTTCAACCAGGTCGTGCAGCGGCGGAGCCACGCTCTCGGACGGCGTCGCGTCCGCCTGCTACGCGACTCGGGATCCCTTCGACCTCGCGATCGTCTCGGCCGCGTTCATCGGCGCGCTCGTCGGATTCCTCTGGTGGAACGCGCCCAAGGCCAACGTGTTCATGGGCGACGTCGGCTCGATGGCCATCGGCGGCGTGCATCGCCGCGATGGCGATCCTCACCCGCACCGAGCTGCTGTCGATCCTCATCGCCGGCGTCTTCGTGCATCGGCCCCGGCTCGGTCATCCTGCAGCGGCTCTACTTCAAGCTCACCCGCGGCAAACGACTGTTCCTGATGAGCCCGTTCCACCACCACCTCGAGATGCGCGGCTGGTCCGAGATCACGATCGTCGTGCGCATGTGGATCATCGCGGGACTGCTGGCGGTGTCGGGCATCGGCTTCTTCTACGTCGAGTGGCTCTCGCAGACATGACCGCGTCGCGCGCTGGATGACCTGACGAGCTGGCACGCCGACTGGAAGGGTCTGCGCGTCGCGGTGCTCGGCCTCTCGGTGACCGGCTTCTCGGTCGCCGACACGCTCGCCGAGCTCGGCGCCGAGGTGCTGGTGCTCACCGAGTCCGCCGATCCCGAGTACGAGCGACTGCTGCCGGTCATCGGCGTCCGAGCGTGGATCGGGCCGCTCGACGCGGTGCCGCACGACCTGGCGGCGTTCGCACCCGAGGTGGTCGTCGCCTCGCCCGGGCTTCGCGCCCGGCGCATCCGGTCATCACGTGGGCACAGGCGGCCGGCATCGCCGTGTGGGGTGACATCGAACTCGCCTGGCGCGTGCGCGACAAGGTCGTGCGCGCCGACGGCATCGCCCGCGGACTGGGTGCTCATCACCGGCACGAACGGCAAGACCACGACCACGCGGCTGACGGCGACGATGCTGGTCGAGGGCGGGCTGCGCGCCGCCCCGGTCGGCAACATCGGCACGCCCGTGCTCGACGCCGTGCGCGACCCCGCCGGTTTCGACGTGCTGGTCGTCGAGCTCTCGAGCCACCAGCTCTGGTACCTGGGTCTGCAGAGCGGACCCGACCCGTCTCAGCCGCACGCGAGCGTGTGCCTGAACCTCGCCGACGACCACCTCGAGTGGCACGGATCGTTCGAGGCCTACCGCGACGCGAAGGCGCACGTCTACGACAACACCCGCGTCGCGTGCGTGTACAACAAGGCGGATGCCGCGACCCGCGAGATGGTCGAGGACGCCGAGGTCGTCGAGGGCGCGCGGGCCATCGGCTTCGACCTCGGCGTGCCCGGACCGAGCGACCTGGGCGTCGTGGACGGCATCCTGGTCGACCGGGCGTTCCTCGAGGACCGCCGCACGAGCGCGCTCGAGCTGACGACGGTCGCCGACCTGGCCGAGCAGGGTCTCGCCGCCCCGCACATGGTCGCGAACATCCTCGCGGCGAGCGCGCTCGCCCGGTCGCTGGAGGTCGTCGCCGGCCGCGATCCGCGATGCGCTGCGGCGGCTTCCGCCTCGACCCGCACCGCATCGAGGTCGTCGAGGTCGCCGACGGCGTCACCTGGGTCGATGACTCGAAGGCGACCAACCCGCACGCGGCCGCCTCGTCGCTCGCCGCCTACCCGGGCGCGGTCTGGGTCGTCGGCGGCCTGCTGAAGGGCGTCGACATCTCCGACCTGGTCGCCGGGCCGCGGCGCGACGGCCAAAGCGGCGATCGTGATCGGCGCTCGATCGCGAGCCGGTCGTCTCGGCGTTCTCACGACACGCGCCCGCAGTGCCCGGTGTTCGAGGTCGACGCCGCTGAGACTGAAGAGGTCATGGCACGGGTTGTCGAACTGGCGGCCGGGATCGCGCGTGACGGGGACGTGGTGCTGCTCGCCCCCGCCGCGGCATCCTTCGACCAGTTCGCCTCCTACGCCGACCGCGGCCGGCGATTCGCCGCCGCGGTGCGAGAGCGGATCGGGAGGGGGACCGATGGCGAGCACGACGCAGGCCCCGCCGAGGACCCGCCCTCCCCAGATCGCGGCTGACCCCGCGTCCCGTCGCGGCCTCGCCGCCGGGTGTCGCTCGGGACGGGTGTTCGCGCCCGTGCCCGAGCGAGTTCCTCCTGATCGCCTCGACCGCGCTGCTGCTGACCGGCTTCGGCCTCGTCATGGTGCTCTCGGCGACGTCGGCGACCGCGACGGCTGCGGGTGAGCCGCCCTACGAGGCGGTCATCAAGCAGGCCGTGTTCGCCGTGGTCGGCATCCCGCTCATGTTCGTCGCCAGCCGCCTGCCGATCCGGTTCTGGAAGCGCGCGGCGTGGCCCGCGCTGATCGGCGCCGTGCTGTTCCAGCTTCTCGTGTTCGTGCCCGGACTCGGTGTCGAGGCCAACGGAAACCGCAACTGGATCATGATCGCGGGCTTCCAGTTCCAGCCCGCCGAGTTCCTCAAGCTCGGCCTCGCGCTGTGGATGGGCTACGTGCTGTTCCGCAAGCAGACCCTGCTGGGTCTGTGGCGGCACGTCTTCATCCCGGTGGTTCCCGTCGGCGCGCTCGTGATCGCGACGGTGCTCGGCCGGTCACGACCTCGGCACGGCGATGATCCTGGTGCTGATTCTGCTCGGCGCGCTGTTCTTCTCGGGCGTGAAGCTGCGCATCTTCATCCTGCCGCTGATCGCCTCGGTCGCGGCGGTCGCCGGTCTCGCCGTCACGAGCCCCGACCGCATGCGGCGCATCATGAGCTTCCTCGATGCGGACTGCCTCGCCGACTACTTCAACAGCTGCTATCAGCCGCTGCACGGCATCTGGGGTCTCGCCGGCGGCGGCGTCTTCGGCCTGGGCCTGGGCAACTCGAAGGAGAAGTACGACTGGCTGCCCGCCGCGGCCAACGACTACATCTTCGCGATCGTCGGCGAGGAGCTCGGCCTGATCGGGTGCGCCGTCGTGCTCGCTCTGTTCGCGCTGTTCGCGGTCGGCGCGTTCCACGTCATCCGCAAGACCGACGACCCGTTCGTGCGCATCGTCTCGGGTGCGATCACGGTGTGGATCGTCGGGCAGGCGCTCATCAACATCGGTGTCGTGCTGCGCGTGTTCCCCGTGCTCGGCGTTCCGCTGCCGTTCATGTCGCAGGGCGGCACGTCGCTGCTGTCGGTGCTCGTGGCCTCGGGCGTGCTGCTCTCGTTCGCGCGCACACTGCCCGCGGCCGAGGCGAAGCGCCGCGCCGCGATCCAGCAGGCGGCGGCACGCCGGCAGCGCGCTGCGGCCTCCGCGCGCTGAGCGCCGGCGGGTTAGGGTCGGAGGGTGACGACGTACCTGCTCGCCGGTGGCGGCACCGCCGGGCATGTGAACCCGCTGCTGGCCGTCGCCGATGCCCTGCGGGCCCGCGAGCCCGAGGCGCGAGATCCTCGTGCTCGGCACGCGCGAGGGTCTCGAGGCCCGCCTGGTGCCCGAGCGCGGGTACGAGCTGCTGTTCGTCGACAAGGTGCCGTTCCCGCGCCGGCCCGACAAGGCGGCCGCGGCCTTTCCCGGCGCGGTTCCGTCGCGCGATCGCGCAGGTGCGCGCGCACATCCGCGAGCGCGATGTCGACGTCGTCGTCGGCTTCGGCGGGTACGCGGCGGCGCCCGCGTACGTCGCGGCGCGTGGGGCCCGCGTTCCGGTCGTGGTGCACGAGGCCAACGCGAAGCCCGGCATGGCGAACGTCGCTCGGCGCGCGGCGCGCGGCCGGGGTCGGCGTCGCTTTCGAAGGCACGCCGATCAGGGGCGGTCGCGTGGTCGGCATGCCGCTGCGACGCGAGATCGTCGACCTCGACCGCGCCGCGCTGCGCGGCGAGGCGGCGGAGTACTTCGGACTGGATGCCGCACGCCCGACTCTGCTCGTGTTCGGCGGCTCGCTCGGCGCGCAGCGGCTGAACGAGGCGTTCGGCGGTGCGTGGCGGGACGTGCTCGAGGCCGGGTGGCAGCTCGTGCACGTGACCGGCGAGCGCTCCGACGCTGCCCGACCCGGACGTTCCGGGCTACACGATGCGCCGCTACGTCGACCGCATGGACCTCGCGTTCGCGCTGTGCGACCTGATCGTCTCGCGCGCGGGCGCAGCGACGGTCAGCGAGATCAGCGCACTCGGCATCCCGGCCGTGTACGTGCCCTACGCGGTCGGCAACGGCGAGCAGGCGCTCAACGCGGCGTCGGCCGTGCGGGCCGGTGCGGCGATCCTGATTCCGGATGCCGAGTTCACCGCCGACCGCGTGCGGTCGCAGATCGTGCCGCTGCTGGCGCGACGAGCACCGGCGCGCGGCGATGACGGAGGCCGCGGCATCCGTCGGCACGCGCAACGGCACCGAGAACGTGGTCGCGATGATCGACGATGCGCTGCGGGGACGACCGTGAGGCGCATGCGACTCGTCACCGCCGCGCTGGGCCTGTGCGGCCTGTGCGGCCTGTGCGCGATGGCAGCCGGGTGCGCGGCAGGCCCGGTGGAACCGGGCTCGGTGCCATGCCGCAGCAGTTCGTCGATCGCGAGACGCTGCCCTCGTGCGGCGAGGTCGCGCTCACGCAGGGTGAGGAGATCCCCGCCGAGAACCTGGCGTGTCTCGACGAAGCCGGCGACGCGGGCGCCGAGCTGGCCGTGACCCGCCCGACGCACCGAGGGTGACCCGGTCACCGAGTACTACCGCGTGCTGCCGGGCGGCGGGTGGGAGGCCTACCTCGACGGCAGCATGGACCGCTACGGCGGGCAGTGGTGGTACACGGACTGCCCCGAGGCGACGGTCATCGAAGACCTCGCGACCTGCACGGGCAAGCCTCTCTGACCCCCCGCGCACCGCGCGCCGGGACCCGCTCCCCGGCGGCCCAACTTAGGATTGACGGGTCATGATCAGACCCGACCTCAGCCTTCCCATCCCCGAGCACATCGAAGCCGCCCACTTCATCGGCATCGGCGGCTCCGGCATGTCGGGGCTCGCGCGCATGTTCCTCGATCGCGGCATCCGCGTGTCGGGTTCGGACCGCGCCGACAGCCAGGCGCTGCGGGATCTCGCGGCGCGCGGCGCCACGGTCTCACGTCGGGCACGACGCGGCGAACCTCGGCGATGCCGACACCGTCATCCACACGGGCGCGATCTGGCCGGAGAACCCCGAATTCGTCCTCGCGAAGGAACGCGGGATGCCGGTCATCCACCGCTCGCAGGCGCTGTACTGGCTCATCGGCGGGCGTCGCCTCGTCTCGGTCGCCGGCGCGCACGGCAAGACGACCTCGACCGGCATGATCGTCACCGCGCTGCGGGCGCTCGACGAGGACCCGACCTTCGTCAACGGCGGCGTGATCGCGCAGCTCGGCGCCTCGAGCGCAACCGGCTCGGACGATCTGTTCGTGATCGAGGCCGACGAGTCCGACGGCACCTTCCTGCTGTACGACACGTCGATCGCGCTGATCACGAACGTCGACCCCGACCACCTCGACCACTACGGCACCGACGACGCGTTCGTCGAGGCGTTCGCCACGTTCGCGAACCGAGCCCGCGAGGCCGTCGTCATCTCCGCCGACGACGCCGGGGCGCGCACGGTCGCCGAACGGCTGACGCACCCGAACATCGTCACGTTCGGCGAGTCCGATGGGCGCCGACGTGCGCGTGACCGGCATCCGCACCGACGGACCCGTCTCGTTCACGATCAGTCACGACGGCGTCGTCCGTCGACGCGCGGCTCGCGGTTCCGGGCGCGCACAACGCGATCAACGCGGCCGGAGCCGTCGCCGTGCTGCTGACGCTCGGCCACGCGCTCGAGGCCGCCGTGCGTGCGGTCGAAGGCTTCGAGGGCACGGTGCGCCGCTTCGAGCTGCACGGTGTCGAGCGCGGCGTGAGCGTCTTCGACGATTACGCCCACCACCCCACCGAGGTCGCCGCCGCGCTCGACGCGGCCCGCACCGTCGTCGGTGACGGGCGGATCATCGCGATCCAGCAGCCGCACACGTACTCGCGCACGCAGCAGATGTACCGCGAGTTCGCCGAGGTGCTCGAGCGAGTATGCCGACCACACGGTGATGCTCGACGTCTACGGTGCGCGCGAGGATCCGGTGCCCGGCGTGACCGGCGAGCTCGTCTCGGACGCGTTCGCGGACCCCGCATCACGTGCACTACGTCGCCGACTGGCAGCAGGCGGCCGACTACACCGCGACCGTCGCGCGCGAGGGCGACTACGTCATCACGCTCGGCTGCGGCAACGTGTACCAGATCATCCCTCAGGTGCTCGACGCGCTGTCCCGCACCCCGGACGCGGCTTCGGCAGTCGCGGACGAAGCGGCGGAGTAGCGCCGGATGCGCCGGCCGACGCCTCTTCCGCCACCCGCGGACTCTCCCGTCGAGCGTGCGGAGCGTCCTGCGGCGCGCACCGCAGCGGACGACCGCGGCCGACGACCGCGCCGCCCCAGATCGCCGAGCGTGGCGGACGACGCGGCGGATGCCGCACCCGATCCGACCGTCGCGCCCGTCATCCCGCTGACCGCAGCCGCCGCCCATGCAGCGGCCCACGGCGCTTCGCCGGATGTCGCCGGCGCCGGACGCCGACGCCCGTCGGCCGAGCGAGCCCGGTGCGACTCCGCGAGGTGTGGGCGGCCGCCCGCGCACGGCGCAAGGCGCTGCGCGCCGAGGTGCGCCGCTTCACCGGGCGTCAGCGGCGCCGTCGTGCTGCTGTGGCTCGGGGGTGCGGCATCCGTCGTCCTCCTCGTGCTCGCCACCCTCGGCGCGGCCTACAGCCCGCTGTTCGCGGTCGAGCAGATCCGCATCGTCGGCTCGCAGCAGCTCGACACGCTCGCGGTGGAGGCGGCGCTGACGGACCAGCTCGGCACGCCGCTGCCGCTCGTCGACGAGAGCGCGGTCAAGGCCGTGCTCGTGACGTTCCCGCTCGTGGAGTCGTACTCGCTCGAGGCGCGGCCGCCGCACGAACTGGTCGTGCGCATCGTCGAGCGCACGCCGATCGGCCTGATCCAGACCCGCGCCGGGTACACGCTGGTCGACGCCGCCGGTGTCGCCCTGTCGACGACCGAGACCCCCGCCGCCGGGCGTCCGCTGGTCACGGTCGCCGGCGGTACCGGGTCGTCGGCCTTCGAGGCGATCGGGCAGGTCATGCGGTCGCTGCCGGATTCGATCGCGGCGCAGGTCACCGCTGTCGCGGCCTCGACGCCCGACGATGTGACCCTCACGCTCGGCGGCGCCAACGCGCAGGTGGTGTGGGGGAGCGCCGAGGACTCCGCGATGAAGGCGCTCGTCCTCGAGAAGGCGATGGTCGCCCGGCCGCCCGCTTCGGTCAGCGTCTACGACGTGTCGTCGCCGAGCGCGATCGTCGTTCGCTGACCCGGCTCGAGCGGGCAATCCGACGCAGTTCCGAGCAGGATGTCGCGACACGCCGCGACGCTCCCGACGGTGCGGATGGCATCCGCTTACTTTCGTGACCAAGGGAATTGCATACCGGGCAATTCTTTACACCTCTACTAGAGGTTGAAGGTTAAGCGGTGTTTCAGACCAGGGTGCAGGACAGACGGAGGCCGGCATGAGCCAGAACCAGAACTACCTCGCGGTGATCAAGGTCGTCGGCGTCGGCGGTGGCGGCGTGAACGCCGTGAACCGCATGATCGACCTCGGCCTGCGCGGTGTCGAGTTCATCGCGATCAACACCGACGCGCAGGCGCTGCTGATGAGCGACGCCGACGTCAAGCTCGACGTCGGCCGCGAGCTGACGCGCGGACTCGGCGCGGGCGCCGACCCCGAAGTCGGGCGTCGCGCGGCAGAGGACCACGCCGAGGAGATCGAGGAGGCGCTGCGCGGCGCCGACATGGTCTTCGTCACGGCCGGCGAGGGCGGCGGCACCGGTACGGGCGGTGCGCCGGTCGTCGCGAAGATCGCCAAGTCGATCGGCGCCCTCACGATCGGTGTCGTCACCAAGCCGTTCTCGTTCGAGGGCCGCCGTCGGCAGAGCCAGGCCGAGACCGGTGTCGCCAAGCTCAAGGAAGAGGTCGACACCCTCATCGTCGTGCCGAACGACCGGCTGCTGGAGATCAGCGACCGCGGCATCTCGATGATCGAGGCGTTCGCCACGGCCGACCAGGTGCTCCTGGCCGGTGTGCAGGGCATCACCGACCTCATCACGACGCCGGGTCTCATCAACCTCGACTTCGCCGACGTCAAGTCGGTCATGCAGGGTGCCGGCTCCGCCCTCATGGGCATCGGCTCGGCGCGCGGCGCCGACCGCGCGATCAAGGCGGCCGAGCTCGCGGTCGAATCGCCGCTGCTCGAGGCGAGCATCGAGGGCGCGCACGGCGTGCTGCTGTCGATCCAGGGCGGGTCCAACCTCGGCATCTTCGAGATCAACGACGCCGCGCAGCTCGTCAAGGAGGCCGCCCACCCCGAGGCGAACATCATCTTCGGCACGGTCATCGACGACACGCTCGGCGACGAGGTGCGCGTCACGGTGATCGCCGCCGGCTTCGACAGCGGCGAGCCGACGCTGCGCCTCGACCCCGTCACGACGTCGCGCGTCGTCCCTGCGCCCGTCGTCCCGGCGATCGCCCGCCGAGGACGCCGCGAAGGAGCCGGTGCGCGAGACCGAGACGGTCTCGGTCGGCGCCGTCGTGCCGGACTCGAGCTACGACTCGGCCTTCGGCGACGACGACCTCGACATCCCCGACTTCCTGAAGTAGCCCGAGGTGGACCTCGCCGCCCGACTCGCAGAGGTCGACGCCGGGATCGCGGACGCCGCACGGCGGCGGGTCGCGATCCCGGCTGCGATCACGCGCATCGTGGTGACGAAGTTCCACCCGCGTCGCCCTCGTGCGACGGAGCTGTACGCGCTCGGCGTGCGCGACGTCGGCGAGAACCGTCAGCAGGAGCTCAGCGAGAAGGTCGGCGTCCGTCGGCGATCTCGACGGGCTGCGCTGGCACTTCATCGGGCAGGCGCAGACCAACAAGGCGAAGGCGATCCGCGCGGCGGCATCCGTCGTGCACTCCGTCGACCGCATCAAGATCGCGGATGCGCTCGACGCGGCGGCCGCCGACGACGCGCCGGTCCTCGACGTGCTGCTCCAGGTCAACCTCACCGATGACCCGGCGCGGGGGAGTCGCACCGGCCGACGCTCGAGCGTCTCGCCGAGCACGTCGAGCGGATGCCGCACCCTGCGTCTGCGCGGGGTCATGGCGGTCGCGCCGCTCGGCGAAGAGCGCCGGCCCGGCGTTCGCGCGCCTGGCGGAGTACTCCGAGCGCGTGCGCGCGATCGCGCCCGATGCCACCTGGATCTCGGCCGGCATGACGGCGGATTACCCCGAAGCGATCGCCGCAGGCGCGACACACCTGCGCATCGGGTCGGCAATCACGGGCCCGAGGCCCCCGCACGGTTAACCTCGAAACACGAGCACGCAGGGCAGCGAGACATGCGGAGGATGCGATGTCGAACCCGCTCAAGAAGACCATGGTGTACCTCGGTCTCGCCGACGAGGAAGAGGTCTATGAAGAACCCGCTCCGCAGCCGGCCGGCCGCAAGACCGACGCACGATCGAGAAGGCTGCCCCGGTGACCCCGCTGCACCGCCCGACGGTCGTTCGTCAGGTCGCGCCCGCGGCGATCAGCGAGATCCTCACCGTGCACCCGAAGCAGTACCGCGACGCGCAGGTCATCGCCGAGAACTTCCGCGAGGGCATCCCGGTCATCATCAACCTCTCGCAGATGAGCGACGCCGACGCACGCCGGCTGATCGACTTCGCGAGCGGTCTGTCGCTCGGCCTGTACGGGCGCATCGAGCGCGTGACGAGCAAGGTCTTCCTGCTCTCGCCCGAGAACGTCGCCGTCTCCGGTGACGGCGCGGTCGCGCAGGCCGACCCGGAGTCGGTCCCGTTCGCGCAGGGGTAGTGCGCCACGCTGATACGATCGAGCTTGTGAATATCGTCGGCGCGATTGCCACGATCCTCAATAGCCTCCTCCTGCTCTTCGTGATCGTGCTGCTTGTGCGGCTCGTGCTCGACTGGATCCCCTTCTTCAACCGCGAGTGGCGGCCCAAGGGTGCCGGTCTGGTCGCGGCGGAGATCGTCTACACGGTCACCGACCCGCCGATCAAGCTGTTCCGGCGTTTCATCCCGCCGCTGCGCGTCGGCGGGATCGGCATCGACTTCGGGTTCACGCTGACGATGCTGCTGTGCTTCGTGCTGCTCGCCGTGACGCGCGCATTCATGCGCTGACGGCACGCCCATACCGGCCTTCGACACGCTCTGAGCCGCGACTATGCTTGCCTGGTACGACCGCCGGACATCGGCGGAGCGGCCCCCGACATCGGCCAGCGACCAGAGCGCTCGAAAGAGGAACCACCATGGCATTGACCCCCGATGACGTCGTCACCAAGCAGTTCCAGCACGTCCGGTTCAAGGAAGGCTTCGACCCGGACGAGGTCGACGACTTCCTCGACGAGATCGTCGTGGAGTGGCGCAAGACCATCGCCGAGAACGACGAGCTGAAGGCGAAGCTCGCCGCCTACGAGTCCGGCTCCGAGGCGCCCGCCGCCGCCGCGCCCGCAGAGGTCGTCGAGGAGGCGTCCGGCACCCGTGCCTGCCGCGCAGGTCTCCGACGCCGGCCAGGGCGCCGCCGGCGCCCGCCGCCGCCAGCGCCGGCATCATCGAGCTGGCCCAGCGCCTGCACGACGAGCACGTCGCCGAGGGCATCGCCCAGCGCGACAAGCTCATCGCCGACGCGCAGGCCCAGGCCGCGTCGATCGTCTCCGACGCCGAGACCAAGGGTCGCGAAGAGATCGCCCGCCTCGACAAGGAGCGCGCGAGCCTCGAGAACCGCATCACCGAGCTGCGCAACTTCGAGCGCGACTACCGCGCGCAGCTGCGCGGCTACATCGAGGGCAAGCTGCGCGACCTCGAGACCACGGGCACGACGTCGGGTTCGACCCCGGTGTCGGCCATCGGTCTCTAGGCCGGCCTTTGACAGGCCGAGCCCCCCTGCATAAGGCGGCGGCCGGCACCATCATCGCGATCCTCGCGGCGCTGGTGCTGGCCGCCGATCAGTTCACCAAGTACCTCGCGATCCAGAACCTGCCGCCCGAGCAGGCCGTCAAGGTGCTGGGCGACTTCCTGATCTTCTACCTGGTCCGAAACCCCGGCGCCGCGTTCTCCCTCGGCGAGGGCGTGACCTGGATCTTCACGATCGCCCTCGCGCGTGGTCGCCGTCGTGATCGTGTGGCTGGCCGTGACCCGCATCCGCTCGCGTCTCTGGGCCGTCGTGCTGGGGCTGCTGCTGGGCGGCGTGCTCGGAAACCTCACCGACCGCGCTGCTCCGCGAGCCCGGTTTCGCGGTCGGCCACGTCGTCGACTTCATCAACACGCCGTGGATGATGCCGGCGATCTACAACGTCGCCGACATCTTCATCGTGACGATGATGATCTCGGTCGCCCTGCTGGTGCTGATCGGGCTGCACCTGGACGGCACTCGCGAAGTGCGGGCACGCAAGGACGATGACACGCTCCCCGGCGAGGGCGACGAGTTCCCGCCCCAGGGTGGTGTGGTCGGCTTCCAGGGCGACGGATTCCCGGTCGCCGAGCCGGATGCCGGCGCTCCGCGCGACCGCGGACCTCGGCGCGACCCGGACAGCTGACGTGGACTCGCGCAGTCTGCCGGTGCCCGACGGGCTCGACGGGACGCGGGTGGATGCCGCGCTGGCCAAGATGCTGGGCTTCTCGCGCACGTTCGCGGCCGACGTGGCCGACGCCGGCGGCGTCGCGATGGACGGCCGGTGCTCGGCAAGTCCGATCGGCTTCGCGGCGGGATCCTGGCTCGAGGTGTCGTGGCAGCCGAAGGAGGAGCCGCGGGTCGTGCCGCTCGCGGTGCCCGATCTCGGGATCGTCTACGACGACGACGAGATCGTCGTCGTCGACAAGCCCTCCGGTGTCGCAGCGCACCCGTCGGTCGGCTGGGAGGGTCCGACGGTGCTCGGCGCCCTGGCCGCCGGCGGCATCCGCGTCGCCACGACGGGTGCCGCCGAGCGGCAGGGCGTCGTCCACCGCCTCGACGTCGGCACGAGCGGACTGATGGTGGTCGCCAAGACGCGAGCGGGCGTACACGGCGCTCAAGCGCGCGTTCAAGGAGCGCGAGGTCGAGAAGATCTACCACGCGGTCGTGCAGGGGCACCCCGATCCGCTCGCCGGCACGATCGACGCGCCCATCGGGCGGCATCCGTCGTCGTCGTGGAAGTTCGCCGTGACCCCCGACGGCAAGGACTCCGTCACGCACTACGAGACTCTCGAGGCGTTCCCCGGCGCCGCGCTCCTGGAGATCCATCTCGAGACGGGGCGGACGCACCAGATCCGCGTGCACATGGCCGCCCACCGGCATCCGTGCGTCGGCGACCCGCTCTACGGCAGCGATCCGACGCTGTCGGCGCGCCTCGG
Source organism: uncultured Actinomycetota bacterium (assembly GCA_963772395.1). Classification (GTDB taxonomy): domain Bacteria; phylum Actinomycetota; class Actinomycetes; order Actinomycetales; family Microbacteriaceae; genus Microbacterium. Next base: position 614,853 of record CAVYWV010000002.1, read on the forward strand.
CCTGACGCGGCAGTGGCTGCACGCGCGGCAGCTGTCGTTCGCGCACCCCGCGACCGGCGATCAGGTGACGTTCACGTCGGAGTACCCCGCCGACCTGTCCCACGCCCTCGAGGTGCTGCGAACCGACTGAGCATGCGCGGTCGTGTATCTGCGGACGCGCCGACGCCTCTTCTCTTCAACAACGCACCCGTGAGGAGGGGCATCATGAACGACATCACATTCGCAGCGAGCCGCCTCGCGGCGTACCGCGCGAGCGACCTGGAGCGCGACGCACGGCAGCGCCGCGCGATCGCCGCACACACCGCCGAGTGCGTCCGCCCGCCGGCGCGCGAGCACCCGCGCGTGCGCTTCCCGCGCTTCCGCTTCCCGCAGCTGGGCGGGACGCCGACCGTGCGGCCGGCGATCTGACGCATCCCGCACTGTCCGCCCGGGTCACCGCGGCGAGGGGATCTCTCAAACCCTGCGGCTCGACCTCAGCTGACGCCGTGAACGACGAAGGGCTGCCGGTGGACATATCCACCGGCAGCCCTTCGACTGGTGCTCTTACTCCAACCAGTACCCGAGGTTGAAGATGAGCTGCTGAATGGTCGGGACCATCGCAGCCGACTGTTCAGCCGTGAGCTTGCCCGAGTTCGTGAACCCGTTCACCTGGTCGAGGAGGCCGTTCAACACCTCGACCGCACCCGCATTGTCGTCCTTCTCGACCAGCTTGTACGCCTGGTCGAGCTTGACGGTGAGCGCGTTCTGGTTGCCCTTGTTGAGGGTCGTCCCGGCCACGGCCGCCTTCAGCGTGTTGATCTCATCGGCGATGAACGCCTCCGGCTGCCACAGGTAGTCCCTCGCGAAGATCGTGAACAGCTGGTTCCACGCGTTGAAGTCGTGTGCACCCGCCACCACGGTGTTCTCGACGAACGCGACCGCGTCCAGCGCTGCCACCGTGTTCGCGTTGGGAAGACCGAAGTCCCACGCGCCACCGCCGTAGTGGATGTAGGGGGCGGCGAGGTTCGGCGTGGAGACAGGGACGCTCGCGCCGCCGCTCCACGGGCCGTAGTACCCGAACAGATCCGCGTCATCTCTGATCAGGTTCTGCGTCACGAAGCTGCCCGCGGACAGACCCGCGAATGCCCGCTCGATCGGCTCGGTCGAGACGTTGTAGTTCGCCTCGACGAACGGGATCACGACGTTGCGCAGGTTCGGATACGCATCCCCCTGGACCGCCTGGTTGCCGACGGGTCCGAGGTAGTTCGTGTTCGTCGTGATGACGACCGCGGGCTCGGTGGTGCCGTCCTGGAGCAGGTTGTCCATGATGACCGGCACGTTGCCCATGTTCATCCAGTCGGACTGATCCTGGCCACCGCCGTGCTGCATGTAGATCGTCTTGTACGGCTCGGCGCGGTCGGCGTCGTAGTTCGGGGGAAGGTAGACCCCGAGCGTGCGCCCGGTCTGGCCGGGGATGTCGATCGGGACGTAGCTCCACGTGCCCTTGTCCGAGTCCTCACGCGGAAGCTCGATCTGGCGTGCTGCGAGAGGCTCGAAGTCCTGCTTCGCGGCGTCGTACGGCACGAACACCTTGTTGAAGGCGCGGCGCGACGGGAAGCTGATGCCGTCGGGTGCGAAGATCGGCGAGTTCGCCGGGTCGGCCAGCCACGCGTTCGTGTTGTTGTTGACGTAGAACCAGTACTGGTTGGCACCTGCGGCCAGGGGCACGCTCGTGTACCAGCAGTCGTCGCCGACATCCGTCATCTCGACGTCGTACCCGCCGCCGCCACGCATGAGGCCCGGTTCGTACTCGGACGGCGTGTATACCGTCGGGTCGGTGCGGTCAGCCCAGTTGCGCAGCATGATGTCGGCGACGAAGCGCACGCTGGTGGCATCCGGGTTGCAGTAGACGAAGTGACCGGTGTAGCCGGTCGGCGAGTTCGGGTCGGCCACGACGGTCGGGCCGGGTGGGAAGTCGACATCGATCGCGTTCGCTGCCACGGCGGACGATCCGAGGACCATCGCCGATGCCAGTGACAGTGCGGCGATCGGCCTTCCGACCCCGCTCCGCCGGCGCGCGCGGCGTGTTGTCCAGACCATCTCGGTCTCGCCGGACGGTTGCAAAGCTGTCATCACTATTCCTCCTTGAATTGGATGCCGAGCGCCGGGGGCTGCTCCGCGCGGCCAGGCTACGCTGGGTTTACGACGTTGTAAAGGAAATCTTTACGACGTTGTAGAGGGGATCTGCGACGTTGTGCATCCCGTCAGGGCTGGACGGATGCGGGCGGCGCTTCCTTCAGCGGCCGCCTTCGAAGTCGGCGGGCCCGTCGGCCAGCGCGCGGCGGATCCGCTCGCCCATGTCGGCGTCGAGGTCGGCGAGGTCATCGATGGCATCCACCGGGAACCAGTGCAGATCGGTCATCTCCCCGTCCAGCGGGCGTGGGTCTCCCGACACCCAGCTGCACCGGAAGGTGAGATCGAGGTAGTCCGTCTGATCGCCGTTGTCGTAGGTGATGCGAGGAATGACGTGGATCCACGCGAGCCGGTCGACCGTGATGACCACGCCCGCCTCCTCGAACGCTTCGCGAGCAGCGGCATCGGCCGGCTCTTCGCGTGGATCGATGATCCCGGTGATCGGGGTGAGCGCGCCGTTGTCGGTGCGTCGACCGAGGAGCACCTCGCCGCTCATGCACGACCACGGCGGTCGCGCCCATGAGCCACAGGGGTGCATGGCCGATCCGACGACGCAGGTCGAGGACGAAATCGGGGGTCGGCATCCGCCCACGCTACCTTCGCCACCGAGATCGGCGTTCCGCCGCCGGAGGCGTCGGCGCTCGCGGGTAGTCTCGATCCGTGACAGCCGACTCCTTCGTTCACCTTCATGTTCACAGTGAATATTCGATGCTGGACGGCGCCGCGCGCATCAAGCCGCTCATCGAAGAGGCGGCTCATCAGGGGATGCCGGCGATCGCCGTCACCGACCACGGCAACACCTTCGGCGCGTTCGAGTTCTACAAGACGGCGACCGAGATCGGCGTGAAGCCGATCATCGGCATGGAGGCGTACGTCACGCCCGGAACGCACCGCGCCGACAAGGCGCGGGTGCGCTGGGGGAGCGCCCGACCAGAACGACGACGACGTCGCGGGTTCGGGTGCGTACACCCACATGACGCTCCTCGCCGAGAGCGACGAGGGCCTGCACAACCTCTTCCGGATGTCGTCCTACGCCTCGCTCGAGGGTTATTACTTCAAGCCGCGCATCGACCGCGAGCTGCTGCAGACCTACTCGAAGGGCGTGATCGCCACGACCGGGTGCGTCGGCGGCGAGGTGCAGACCCGACTGCGTCTCGGCCAGTACGACGCGGCGAAGGCGGCCGCCGGCGGAGTTCCGCGACATCTTCGGCAAGGACAACTTCTACGCCGAGATCATGGATCACGGCATCGACATCGAGCGCCGCACGATGAACGACCTCCTGCGCCTCGCGAAGGAGCTCGATCTGCCGCTGGTCGCGACGAACGACCTGCACTACACGCATCAGCACGACGCCCAGAGCCACGCGGCGCTGCTGTGCGTGCAGTCCGGCTCGACCCTCGACGACCCGAAGCGGTTCAAGTTCGAGGGCGAGGAGTTCTATCTCAAGATCGCCCGCGCAGATGCGGCACATCTTCCGCGACAATCCCGAGGCGTGCGACAACACGCTCGCGATCGCCGAGCGGGCCGACATCCACTTCGACACGAGCGCCAACTACATGCCGCGCTACCCGGTCCCGGCCGGCGAGACCGAGCAGAGCTGGTTCGTCAAGGAGGTCGAGCGGGGACTGCACGTGCGCTATCCGGCCGGCATTCCCGGCGAGGTGCGCGCGCGCGCCGACTTCGAGGCCGACGTCATCGTCCAGATGGGCTTCCCGGGCTACTTCCTCGTCGTGGCGGACTTCATCAACTGGGCGAAGGAGAACGGCATCCGGGTCGGTCCCGGCCGCGGGTCGGGCGCCGGATCGATGGCCGCGTACGCGATGCGGATCACCGACCTCGATCCGCTCCAGCACGGGCTGCTGTTCGAGCGATTCCTCAATCCCGACCGCGTCTCGATGCCCGACTTCGACATCGACTTCGACGACCGCCGCCGCGGCGAGGTCATCCAGTACGTCACGCAGAAGTACGGCGACGAGCGCGTGGCCCAGATCGTCACGTACGGCACCATCAAGGCCAAGCAGGCGCTGAAAGACGCCGGGCCGCGTGCTCGGCTTCCCGTTCAGCATGGGTGAGCGGCTCACCAAGGCGATGCCCCCTGCCGTGATGGGCAAGGACATGCCCTTGGAGGGCATGTTCGACAAGGATCACCCGCGGTTCAAGGAGGCGTCCGAATTCCGCGCGCTGATCGAGACGGATGCCGAGGCCAAGACGGTCTTCGACACCGCCGTGGGCCTGGAGAACCTCAAGCGCCAGTGGGGCGTGCACGCCGCGGGCGTGATCATGTCGAGCGAGCCGCTGATCGACATCATCCCGATCATGAAGCGCGAGCAGGACGGCCAGATCGTCACGCAGTTCGACTATCCGGCCTGCGAGTCGCTCGGGCTGATCAAGATGGACTTCCTGGGGCTGCGCAACCTCACGATCATCGACGACGCGCTCGACAACATCGCCGCCAACCGCGGCGAGAAGCTCGTGCTCGAAGACCTCGCGCTCGACGACGTGGCCTCCTACGAGCTTCTCGCCCGCGGAGACACCCTCGGGCGTCTTCCAGCTCGACGGCGGCCCGATGCGGAGCCTCCTGCGGCTCATGAAGCCCGACAACTTCGAAGACATCTCGGCAGTCCTGGCGCTGTACCGCCCTGGCCCGATGGGCGTGAACTCGCACACGAACTACGCGCTGCGCAAGAACGGTCTGCAGCAGATCGAGCCGATCCACCCCGAGCTCGAGGAGCCGCTGGCCGACGTGCTCGGCACCACCTACGGTCTCATCGTCTACCAGGAGCAGGTGATGGCCGCGGCGCAGAAGCTCGCCGGCTTCAGCCTGGGTCAGGCCGACATCCTGCGCCGCGCGATGGGCAAGAAGAAGAAGTCCGAGCTCGACAAGCAGCAGGAGGACTTCTTCGGCGGCATGACCGTGAACGGCTACAGCCCGGCCGCCCAGAACGCGCTGTGGAAGGTGCTCGAGTCCTTCGCGGACTACGCCTTCAACAAGGCCCACACCGCGGCCTACGGCCTCATCGCCTACTGGACCGCATACCTGAAGGCGCACTATCCCGCCGAGTACATGGCGGCCCTGCTGACGAGCGTCGGCGACGCGAAGGACAAGCTCGCGGTGTACCTCAACGAGTGCCGCCGCATGGGCATCAAGGTGCTTCCGCCCGACGTGGGGGAGTCGATCCGGTACTTCGCCGCCGTCGGCGAAGACATCCGCTTCGGGCTCGGTGCGGTGCGCAACGTGGGCACGAACGTGGTCGACTCGGTCGTCGTGGCACGTCAGGACGCCGCATTCGAGTCGTTCCACGACTTCCTCTCCAAAGTGCCCGTCCACGTCGCCAACAAGCGCACGGTCGAATCGCTGATCAAGGCGGGAGCCTTCGACTCGCTCGGCTCGACCCGCCGAGCCCTCATGGAGATCCATGAAGACGCGACCGAGGCCGCGGTCGAGGTCAAGCGCAAGGCGGCGACCGGCGCGATCGGCTTCGACTTCGACAGCCTGTACGACGAGACCGAAGAGCCCCTGCCCGGCGAAGGTGCCCGATCGGCCGGAGTGGACCAAGAAGGACAAGCTCGCCTTCGAGCGCGAGATGCTCGGGCTCTACGTGTCGGATCACCCGCTCGCGGGACTCGAGATCGCGCTGGCCAAGCACGCGTCGATCAGCATCCACGACCTGCTCGCCTCGGAAGATCTCGCAGACGGCGACCAGGTGACCGTCGCCGGGCTCGTCACGAGCGTGCAGCATCGCGTCGCGAAGTCCAGCGGCAACCCCTACGGCCTGATCACCGTCGAGGACTTCAACGGCGAGGTCACGGTCATGTTCATGGGCAAGACGTACACCGAGTTCCAGTCGATGCTGAAGGCCGATTCGATCCTGGTCGTGCGCGGTCGCATCTCGCGGCGCGACGACGGGCTCAACCTGCACGCGGTCTCGGCGTTCTCGCCCGACCTCGGCGCGATGGACGCGTCGGGACCGCTCGTGCTCGATGCTGCCCGAGCGACGCGCGAGCCAGGCGACGATCGAAGAGCTGCTCCAGACGCTGCACGCGCCACGAGGGCGACACCGAGGTCACGCGTGAAACTGCACGTGGGCTCGGTCGCGAAGGTGTTCGAGGTGCCGCATCCGGTGCGGGTGACGGCTGATCTGTACGGCGAGCTGAAGGGACTGCTCGGCCCGCAGTGCCTGGGCTGACGCATCCGCTGGAGCCCTACCCGACGTGTCTATGACTCGTCCGTGAGTCCTCTTGTCTCATCGGCATCTCATGAGCCGCCGGTAGTATCGGGACGGTGCGCATCGCGGAAGCGGCAGGAAAGGATCATCGTGACTGACGAGCGAGCGAACGAATACGCAGAGGCCGACGAGAACGTCGCCGAGACCGCACCCGAAGAGCGGCCGCAGTACGGCGTCGGCCCGTTCTCCGTGCGCGAGGTCGCGCTCGTGCGGCGTCTGGCTGGTCGCGTTCGTCGTGTCGTTCTTCTCCGTCGCCAGCGAGCAGGCGATGGCGCAGCTGCTGTTCGGCGGCTCGGTCTGGACCAACGGGCTGGACTGGATCCTCACGATCGGCGTGCCCACCGTCGCGGTCTTCCTGATCGTGCTGCGCCGCTTCTCGCCCGACGGCATCCGTCGCGTCGGCTCGCTCGGCATCGATCAGTTCGCGTCCGTCGCGTTCTCGGTCGTCGGCCGTCGTCTGGCTCACCCTGCTCTGGCGCAACGTCGCCGTCGCGATCGAGACCGGCGTCTGGATCTACGGCTGGGTCGTCTGGGTGGAGTTCTTCCTGATGCTCGCCGGTGTCGTCCTCACCGTGGCTCGCGCCGTTCATCCCGATCTTCGCCGAGGACTTCAGCGGTCGCCGTGAGATCGTCGCGCACCGCAACGCGCGTCCGATCCGTCCGGTCTCGGCCCGCCCGCCGCGCCCCGCACGCCCCGCGGAGCGAGACGCCCAGCCCGACGCCGCGGCCGACACCGCGGCGCTCGCCACCGGCGCGTACGCGCAGACCGGACAGTCCGACACCTATCCGGTGCCCGCCTACGGCGACCGGTCGTACGGCGAGTCCGCTCCGCCGACCAGAACGCAGTGGGCGCCCGCCCAGACGCCGCGACACGTTCGAGCCGGTCGACGCCGCCGAGCGCCGAGCCGCAGCACGCCCGTCCGAGCCACCAGGCCTTCTGGGCGCTGTCTCCGGAGGAGCGCGACGTCGTCGACGACCGCGGCGTCCCGATCTTCCGGGTCGGACCCACGGCGTGGGCGCTCGTGCTCGAGGATCGCGGCGAGGTGTTCGTCGTCCGCCACGAGGACGGCCGCGTGGGCTACCTGCACGACGTCTCGGGTGTGACGCGCGGCTGAGCCGGCGCCTCGCCGACCGCGATAGCGTAGACGCATGCTCCGCACGATCGATCTGCGCGGTCGCGCCCACTCCCCGGCAGAACTGCTGGCGGCAGTGCCGCGCGCGACCGCTGCGCGCGCCGAGGCGCTGCGCCACCGCCGCGAGCCTGGTCGCCGATGTCGCCGCGCGCGGCGAGGACGCGCTGCGCGAGCAGGCCGAGCGGTTCGACGGCGCATCCGGCCACGACATCCGGGTGCCCGGACGCGCATCTCGACGAGGCCCTGCGACGGGCTCGACCCGCGCGTGCGCGCCGCGCTCGAAGAGGCGATCGCGCGCGTGCGCCGCGCATCGGCCGCTCAGGTGCCGCCCGCGACGGTGACCGAGCTCGCACCCGGCGCGCGCGTCTTCCAGCGCTGGCAGCCGGTGCGTCGCGTCGGTCTCTACGTGCCCGGCGGCAAGGCGGTCTACCCGTCCAGCGTCGTCATGAACGTCGTCCCGGCCCAGGTCGCCGGCGTGTCGGAGATCGCGCTCGCGTCGCCTCCGCAGCGCGCGCACGGCGGGCGCGTGCACCCGGTCATCCTCGCGGCGGCTCGGCTGCTCGGCGTCGACGAGGTGTACGCGATGGGGGGCGCGGGCGCGATCGGCGCCTTCGCGTACGGGGTCGCGAGCCTGCGGCTCGATCCGGTCGACGTGGTCACGGGACCGGGCAACAACTTCGTCGCCGCGGCCAAGCGCGCCGTCGCGGGCGTCGTGGGGACGGATGCCGAAGCCGGCGCCACCGAGATCCTCATCGTCGCCGACGACACGGCCGACCCGCGGCTGGTCGCGGCCGACCTGATCAGCCAGGCCGAGCATGACGAGCAGGCCTCTGCCGTGCTGGTCACCGCGTCCGAGCGCCTCGCCGCAGCGGTGCCGCGCGAGATCGCGCCGCGCGCCGCGCGCACGCGCCACGCCGAGCGCGTCGCAGCCGCGCTCGGCGGCCCTCAGTCGGCGATCGTGCTCGTCGACGATCTCGACGCGGCAACCGCCTTCAGCAACGCGTACGCCCCCGAGCACCTCGAACTGCACCTCGCCGATCCCGACGCCGGCGGCGTTCGTGCACGCCGGCGCCGTCTTCGTCGGCCCCGACTCGCCGGTGAGTCTCGGCGACTATCTCGCCGGCAGCAACCATGTCCTGCCCACGGGCGGGCAGGCGCGCTACGCGGCCGGTCTGTCGGCGGCGACGTTCCTTCGCCCGCAGCAGGTCATCGAGTACGACCGGGCCGCCCTCGCGCAGGTGCGCGAGGGCGTGGTGACGCTGGCCGAAGCCGAAGACCTTCCGGCGCACGGCGAGGCGGTCGAGGCCCGGTTCGAAGCTCCGCCCCGCTCGTAGGCGTGTGGCGTAGTCTGTCCAGGCCATGCATTGCCCGTTCTGCCGTCATCCCGACTCTCGCGTCATCGACTCGCGCACCAGTGACGACGGCCTCAGCATCCGCCGTCGTCGTCAGTGCCCCGAGTGCGGCGGCCGCTTCTCGACGATCGAGACTGCCAGCCTGAACGTGATCAAGCGGTCGGGCGTCATCGAGTCGTTCAGCCGCGAGAAGGTCATGTCGGGCGTGCGCAAGGCCTGTCAGGGCCGCCCCGTGACCGAGGGCGACCTCGCCGTGCTGGCGCAGAAGGTCGAGGAGGCGGTCCGTCAGACCGGCTCGTCGCAGGTCGACACGAACGAGATCGGTCTGGCCATCCTCGGTCCGCTGCGCGAACTCGACGAGGTCGCCTACCTGCGGTTCGCCAGCGTCTACCAGGCGTTCGACTCGCTCGAGGACTTCGAGTCGGCGATCGGCCAGCTGCGCGCCGACCACGTCACCGCCGATGGCCGCAATGGCGATCCCCGACGCCGAGCCCGGGTCGAGGCGCGCAGCGAACGCTGAGGCCGCACTCGCGAGCCGATAGCCTGGAGGAGATGTATCCCCTCCTCTTCCGGACCGTCCTGTCGCGCATGGATCCCGAGACCGCGCATCACGCGGCGATGGTCGTGATCCGGCTGCTGGGCGTCCCGCCGTTCTCGTGGGCGGCGCGCACGCTCACCCGCCCGGCCCCACAGCTGCAGACCGCGGCGCTCGGGCTGAGCTTCGACGTCGCCGTTCGGCGTCGCCGCGGGTTTCGACAAGGACGTCCGCGCGGCCAAGGGCCTGTACGCGCTCGGGTTCGGGCACATCGAGGTGGGCACGATCACCGCGATTCCGCAGGACGGCAACCCGCGGCCACGGCTGTTCCGGCTCATCGCCGATCGTGCGGTGATCAACCGGATGGGCTTCAACAACCAGGGTGCCGAGGCGGCGGCCCGCCGGCTCGCGCGGCTGCGACGACGCGTCCAGCCGCGCCGTCATCGGCGTGAACATCGGCAAGAGCCGCGTCGTGGAGGTCGCCGACGCGACCGCGGACTACGTCCGCAGCGCGACACTGCTCGCCCCCCTGGCCGACTACCTGGTCGTCAACGTCTCGTCGCCGAACACGCCCGGACTGCGCGGCCTGCAGGCCGTCGAGACGCTGCGGCCGCTGCTGGAAGCGGTGCGGGATGCCGCAGGCCGCACCCCCCTGCTCGTCAAGATCGCGCCCGATCTGCCCGACGACGAGGTGGAGGCGATCGCGCGCCTGGCCGTCGAGCTCGGACTGGCGGGACTGATCGCCACGAACACCACGATCTCGCGCGAGGGGCTTCTCACCGATCCGGCGGTCGTCGCGGCGGCGGGAGCCGGCGGCCTGTCGGGTGCGCCGCTGCAAGCGCCGCGCGCTGGAGGTGCTGCGGCTCGTCCGCGCGGTGGTTCCCGCCGAGTTCGTCGTGATCTCGGCGGGCGGTGTCGAGACCGCCGTCGACGTGCGCGAGCGACTCGACGCCGGTGCGCACGCTCGTGCAGGGCTACACGGCGTTCCTGTACCGCGGACCCCTGTGGGGGCGGCAGATCAATCGCGGGCTCGCGGAGCGAGCCTGACGGGTTCCGTCGCTCCTAGACCGGGTGCTGACCGCGCTTGACCTGCGGCTTCGGCAGGCGCATGAACCGCATCTGGATGATGCGCATCGCGCCGTACCAGCCGAGGCCCTTCTCCACGCGGTCGGCGCCGAACTTCTTGCGCGCCGCCTGCTTGACGCGGATCGACGAGATGATCATGTCGCCGATGACGAACAGGATGAAGATCCACAGGCCGATGAACGAGTAGTACTGGATCGCCGGGATCGGAATGAACGTCGCGAGGATCACGAGCACCATCGCGGGCATGACGGCCTCGCCCAGGTGCCAGCCGGAGTCGATGAAGTCGCGGACGAACTTGCGCTGCGGACCCTTGTCGCGCACCGGCAGGTACCGGTCCTCGCCCGCTGCCATGCCGACGCGGGCCTTCTCGCGCTGCCCGGCGAGCTCGGACTTCGCCCGTGCCTTGGCTTCCTTCGTGTCTGCGACGAGGGGGCGCTTGCGGGCCGCTTCCTGCTCGGCGCGCGTCGGCGTCGCGCGCCCCTTGCCACCGGTCGTCGTATCGGCCGGAACGTCGGCGGGGACGGGGGCAGCGGGGGTCTTGGCCACGATGGAACCTCGGTGTCTCGAAGGGGAAGCACCTTAAGATTACCCGCATGACCACTGAGCTGACCCGACAGGATGCTGTGCGCGATGCCGCGGCATCCGGCATCCCCGCCGCCCTCGCCGACCTCGGCGCCCTCGTGCGCATCCCGTCGATCGCGTTTCCGGGTTTCGACACGAGCGAAGTGCAGCGCAGCGCGGAGGCCGTCGCGGCTCTCGTCGAGGGTCTCGGCCTTTTCGAGACCGTCGAGATCCGCCGCGCGGCGATCCCCGGCTCCGAAGAGATGGGGCATCCTGCGGTGCTCGCCTCACGCGCCGCGCGCAACGGCCGGCCGACGATCCTGCTCTACGCGCACCACGACGTGCAGCCGGTGGGCGACGAGACCCTCTGGGAGTCCGCGCCGTTCGAGCCCACCGTCCGCGGAGGGCGGCTGTACGGCCGCGGAGCCGCCGACGACAAGGCGGGGGTCATGGCGCACGTCGCGGCGCTGCGCGCCCTCACAGAGGCTCTGGGCGCTGACTTCGACCTCGGCGTCGCGCTGTTCATCGAGGGCGAGGAGGAGGCGGGCTCGCGCTCGTTCGCGCCGTTCCTCGCCGACAACGCCGACGCGCTCCGCGCCGATGTCATCGTCGTGGCCGATTCCGGCAACTGGGACGCGCGGACTCCCGCCCTGACCGTCTCGCTCCGCGGCAACACGCGGTTCACCCTGCGTGTGCGCACGCTCGAGCATGCCTCGCACTCCGGCATGTTCGGGGGAGCGGTGCCCGACGCGATGATGGCCACCGTGAAGCTGCTCGCGACGCTCTGGGACGAGGACGGCGCCGTCGCGGTCGAGGGTCTCGAGGAACGGGATGCCGAGACCCCGGCCTACGGCGAGGACACGCTCCGCGACGAGGCGGGCCTCCCGGCGGGTGTCAGCCCGATCGGACGCGGCACGATCCTCAGCCGCATCTGGAACAAGCCGTCGATCACCGTGACGGGCATCGACGCACCCAGCGTGGCGAACGCGTCGAACACGCTGAGCCCGGAGGTCGCCGTCGTGATCAGCGCACGCGTCGCGCCGGGTCAGCCCGCGCGTGAGGCCTACGCCGCGATCGAGGCGCACCTGCGCGCGCACGCGCCCTTCGGGGCGCAGCTGACCTTCAGCGACCAGGACTACGGAGATGCCTTCCTCGTGGACACGAGCGGGTGGGCGGTCGAGGAGGCTCTCGACGCGATGCACGAGGCCTACGGCGTGGAACCGGTCGAGATCGGCGTCGGCGGCTCGATCCCGTTCATCGCCGATCTGGTCCGCGAGTTCCCGGCCGCTCAGATCCTCGTCACGGGCGTGGAAGACCCCCACGCTCGCGCGCACAGCCCGAACGAGTCGCTGCACCTCGAGACTTTCCGCAACGCGGTGCTCGCCGAAGCGCTTCTGCTCGAGAAGCTCGACGCGCGGTCCGCCGACTGAGGGACACGGCGTCGCCGGAGCCGCGTCGGGACCGTCGGGCGTAGAATCGAAACATCCAGCCGCTCGGCGGCCCACCAGGAGGAGTGCCATGACCGACACTGCACTGTCGACAGACCAGACCGTCCGCGAGCACGGCGTCGGCCTGACCGATGCCGCCGCCCTGAAGGTGAAGAGCCTCCTCGAGCAGGAGGGTCGCGACGACCTGCGCCTGCGCGTGGCCGTTCAGCCCGGCGGCTGCAGCGGCCTCATCTACCAGCTCTACTTCGACGAGCGTTACCTCGACGGCGACAAGACGGTCGACTTCGGCGGGGTCGAGGTCATCGTCGACGACATGAGCGTTCCATACCTCGACGGCGCGAAGATCGACTTCAAAGACACGATCTCGGAGCAGGGTTTCACGATCGACAACCCGAACGCCGCCGGTAGCTGCGCCTGCGGCGACAGCTTCCACTGATCGGACCGCATTCATCGGCATCGGGCCCGGCCTCTCTTCGGAGTGTCCGGGCCCGATTTGCCGCCCCTTGACAACCCACGCAACCTGGGCGGATGGCCTGAATCCGTTGGGAGGTTGCCCTAGACTGGCGATGTCATAATCGCGACCCGGAAAGGTGCACCGTGCCCCTGAAACGCCGCCTCCGCTGGGCTGTTCTCCCCGTCGGAATCGCAACGGCTGTCATCCTCGCCGGATGCACCCCGACGGAGCTGCACGGATATCTTCCCGGCTTCGTCGAGGACGGAACGCCGGCCACGAACCACACCGACATGGTCGCCGGGCTCTGGGTCAACTCCTGGATCGTCCTGCTCGCGGTCGGCGTGATCACGTGGGGCCTGATGGGCTGGGCGGCGATCGCCTACCGCCGCCGCAAGGGCCAGGTCGGCCTGCCGGTGCAGCTGCGCTACAACATGCCGATCGAGATCTTCTACACGATCGTCCCGCTCATCCTCGTGATCGGCTTCTTCGCCTTCACCGCGCGTGACCAGACGATCCTCGAGACGCAGACCGAAGACCCCGACGTGTCGATCGTCGCGATCGGCAAGCAGTGGGCGTGGGACTTCCAGTACAACGGCGAAGACGAGGACGGCGCGGACGCCGTCTGGTCGATGGGCGTTCAGGCCCAGCCCGCCGCGAACGGCGACGTCGACCAGGAGAAGCTCCCGACGCTGTACCTGCCGGTCGACAAGTCGGTGAAGATCCTGCTGCAGTCGCGCGATGTCATCCACTCGTTCTGGGTCATCGACTTCCTGTACAAGAAAGACATGTACATCGGTCGCGACAACTACTGGTCGTTCACCCCGACCCGCGAAGGCACCTACGCGGGCAAGTGCGCCGAACTGTGCGGCGAGTACCACTCCGCGATGCTCTTCAACGTCAAGGTCGTCAGCGAGGCCGAGTACGAGGACTACCTCGCCACTCTGCGAAGCGGCCGGCCAGACCGGTGACATCAACGACGAGTACGACCGCCTCAGCAACAATCCCGGCACCGGCGCAGACGAGCGCGAGGAAGGCGACTGATCATGGCGACCACACTTCCGCTGCAGGACAACACCCCCGGTCGTCCCACCACGCTCCCGCCCCGTCAGGCGGCGCTGCTGAGCTCTTCGCGGGTCGATCAGAAGGGCAACATCGTCGTCAAGTGGATCACCTCCACTGACCACAAGACGATCGGCTACCTGTACCTGATCGCTTCGGTCCTGTTCTTCATGCTCGGCGGCGTCATGGCGCTGATCATGCGTGCCGAGCTGTTCGAGCCGGGCATGCAGATCATCCCGACCAAGGAGCAGTACAACCAGCTGTTCACGATGCACGGCACGATCATGCTGCTGATGTTCGCGACGCCGCTGTTCGCCGGCTTCGCCAACGTGATCATGCCGCTGCAGATCGGTGCTCCCGACGTGGCGTTCCCGCGTCTGAACGCGTTCGCCTTCTGGCTGTTCCTGTTCGGCTCGACGATCGCGGTCGCCGGCTTCCTCACCCCGCAGGGTGCCGCCGCCTTCGGCTGGTTCGCCTATCAGCCCCTCGCGAACGCGAGCTTCTCGCCCGGCGTCGGCGGCAACCTCTGGATGCTCGGCCTCGGCATGAGCGGTTTCGGCACGATCCTCGGCGCCGTCAACTTCGTCACCACGATCATCACGATGCGCGCCCCCGGCATGACGATGTGGCGCATGCCGATCTTCTCCTGGAACACCCTGGTCACCAGCATCCTGGTCCTGATGGCGTTCCCGGTGCTGGCCGCCGCGATCCTCGCCGCCGCCGCCGACCGCGTGCTCGGCGCCCACATCTACGACCCCGCGAACGGCGGCGTGCTGCTCTGGCAGCACCTGTTCTGGTTCTTCGGTCACCCCGAGGTGTACATCATCGCGCTGCCGTTCTTCGGCATCATCTCCGAGATCCTTCCGGTGTTCAGCCGCAAGCCGATCTTCGGCTACAAGACCCTGGTCTACGCGACGATCGCCATCGCGGCCCTGTCGGTCGCGGTGTGGGCGCACCACATGTACGTCACCGGCGCCGTGCTGCTGCCGTTCTTCGCCCTGATGACGATGCTGATCGCCGTGCCCACGGGTGTGAAGATCTTCAACTGGATCGGCACGATGTGGCGAGGGTCGGTGACGTTCGAGACCCCGATGATGTTCGCGCTCGGCTTCCTGGTGTCGTTCGTCTTCGGCGGACTGACCGGTGTGATCCTGGCTTCGCCGCCCCTGGACTTCCCGCTGTCGGACTCGTACTTCGTGGTCGCGCACTTCCACTACGTGGTCTTCGGAACCGTGGTGTTCGCGATGTTCGCCGGCTTCTACTTCTGGTGGCCCAAGTTCACCGGAAAGATGCTGAACGAGCGACTCGGCATGGTGCACTTCTGGATGCTGTTCATCGGCTTCCACATGACCTTCCTCATCCAGCACTGGCTGGGTGTGGACGGCATGGCGCGCCGCTACGCGGACTACGCCGCAGCCGACGGCTGGACGTGGGAGAACCAGGTCTCGACGATCGGTGCGATGATCCTCGGCGCCTCGATGATCCCGTTCCTGTTCAACGTCTGGATCACGGCGCGCAAGGCGCCGCGGGTGACCGTGAACGACCCGTGGGGCTACGGCGCGTCGCTCGAGTGGGCGACCTCCTGCCCGCCGCCGCGTCACAACTTCACGTCGATCCCGCGCATCCGCAGCGAGCGCCCCGCATTCGACCTCAACCACCCCGAGGCCGGCATTCCGGTCGGCGTGGGTCCCGCGAAGGACGCACCCGAAGCCCCGGTTGTGGACCTCGACGAGGGAAAGGTGAAGTAGGTGCGCACCAACACCGGTCTCTGGTGGCTGCTGTCCGGGTTCTTCCTGCTGATGGCGGTCGTCTATACGACGTGGGCGATCGTGCAGAGCCCCGACCAGGCGTGGCACACCGGCCTGGAGCCGGTCGGCACCGTCGCACTGCTGTTCACGGCCATCATGGGCGCGCTGATCGCGTTCTACGTCGGACGCGTCCACTCCGCTCAGGGCGGCGAGCTGCCCGAAGACGTGCTCACCGCCGACATCGACGACGGCGATCCCGAGCTCGGCGAGTTCAGCCCGTGGTCGTGGTGGCCGATCGTCCTGGCGTTCTCGGCTGCGCTGGGCATGCTCGGATCTCGCGGTGGGCAGCTGGCTGCTGCCGATCGGCATCGGTGTGTTCGCTCGTGGCGATCGTCGGCTGGGTCTACGAGTACTATCGCGGATACTTCGCGCGCTGAGTCGCGGGGTCCCATGCCGATTCGGCTGCGGGCGGCCGGCGTCTCTGACGTCGGCGCGTTCCGCGATGTGAATCAGGATGCCGCGTTCACGGCACCCTGGGGAGCTGCCGTGGCCGACGGGGTCGGCGGCGGGCCTTCGGGCGACCTGGCTTCGGCGGCACTCGTGCATCGCCTGGTGGCCGGTCGCGTGTCAGTCGCGGACGCGGAGGCCCTCGCCGTCCGCATCCGCGAGGCCAATTGGGACCTGCGGGCCCATGTCCAGCGTGACGAGGCACTCCGCGGCATGGCCACGACCTTCACGGGCCTGTTCGTCTCGCAGACCGGTCGCCTGCTTCTCGCGCATACGGGCGACTCGCGCGCTTACATGCTGAGGGGCGGCGTGCTCACCCGCGAGACCCGGGACGACTCGTTCGTTCAGACTCTGGTGGATCACGGCCTGATCGCGGCCGAGGCCGCGGCATCCCACCCGCGTCGCAACATCATCACGGCGTCACTGGCGGGCTCTGAGGACGACGCCGCGCATGTGGTGGACCGCGAACCTCGGCCCGGCGACCGGTGGCTGCTGTGCAGCGACGGCGTCACCGACTACCTTTCCGATGACGAACTGATGCGCGCCTTGGCCGCCGCGCCTTCCCCGGAGGCGGCTTCGGCTTCGCTGGTGGCCGCGGCGCTGGAAGCCGGCACGCGAGACAACGTGACAGCGGTCGTGTGCGACGTCGAGCACGCGCCCGACGCGTCGTCTGATGACCGGCCGACCTTCTACGGCGCCGCTGCAGACCGATTCTGCGAGGAACTCGACTCGGCGTAGATCAGCTCGCCACGGGCGCACGGACGACCATCACCTGGGCGTCGAACGTGCGGGGGAGCGAACCCTCGTCGTTCTCGGTCGGCTGGCCCTCGCGAACCCAGTACTCGTAGCCGCCGATCATCTCCTTGACGGCGAAGCCCAGCTTGGCGAACTCGATCGCGCGCCTTCGTGCCGGCGTTGCAGCCCGGGGCTCCAGCAGTAGACGACCACGGGCACGCCCGGGTCGAGTTCGGCGGGTGCTCGTTCGGCGATCTCCTGGCGACGCACGTGGACGGCTCCGGAGATGCGCCCCTGTGCCCAGGCTTCGTCGCTGCGGACGTCGACCAGGATGAACCGGTCACCGTGCTTCTGGGCGGCGTACACGTCGGAGGCGTCGGTCTCGTGAGCGAGCTTGGCGGAGAAGTACGAGAGGGCATCGGTCATGCTCCCACGCTACGACAAGCGCCCGGCGCTCCTCCGTGCGGAGGAGCGCCAGGCGCCGTCGAATTACTGCCGAGGTCAGTCCGCCTTGGGCTTCTTGCCCTTCTTCGGTGCGTCCTCTTCGGCGATGATCACGTTCGAGGGGCGCACAGCCGTCTCGGAGTTGTGACCGTCGACGATCGGGACGTGCGGGGCGTCCGGAACACCGGCGCGCTCGTGAGCTCCCTGCAGCTCCAGTTCCTCTTCGGTCGCGATGTGCTCCAGCTCGTGGTGCTGGTGGGCGACAGCCGCGTCGATCTCGGACTGCGTGAGCGGCGACAGGCGGTCTTCGAACAGCGACTGCGATGCCACGGCGCGCAGCTTCTCGTGCCACGGGATGCGTCCCTTGGCGTTGGGCCGGACGACGAGCGGCTCGTACGTCGTCGTTGTCGACGAGCTTCCAGCGCTCGTACTCATCGACGGGCTGGTGCACCTCGATGTACTCGCCGCCGGGGAGGCGGACGATGCGACCGGACTCGTAGCCGTGCAGCGCGATCTCGCGGTCCTTCTTCTGCAGCGCGATGCAGATGCGCTTCGTGACGAAGTAGGCGATGATCGGGCCGATCACCAGCAGTGCCTGCAGCGTGTGGATGACGCCTTCCATCGTGAGCTAGAAGTGGGTCGCGATGATGTCGGAGGATGCCGCCGCCCACAGCACCGCGTAGAACGTGACACCCGCCGCACCGATCGCCGTGCGCGTGGCCGCGTTGCGCGGGCGCTGGGCGATGTGGTGCTCGCGCTTGTCGCCGGTGATCCACGCCTCGATGAAGGGGTAGATCGCGACGAGCGACGATGAACAGGCCCAGACCGACCAGCGGCACGAGGATGTTGAACGACCAGGTGCGGTCCAGGAACACGAACTCCCAGCCGGGCGGAACGAGTCGCAGCGCACCGTCGGCGAAGCCGATGTACCAGTCGGGCTGCGTGCCGGCCGAGACGGGCGACGGGTCGTAGGGTCCGTAGTTCCAGATCGGGTTGATCGTGAACAGCGAGGCGATCAGCACGATCACGCCGAACGTGATGAACAGGAACCCGCCCATCTTCGACATGTACACGGGCATCATCGGGTAGCCGACGACGTTGCTGTTCGTGCGGCCGGGGCCGGCGAACTGCGTGTGCTTGTTGATCACCATCAGCATGAGGTGGACCACGAGCAGGCCGACGAGGATCGCGGGCAGCAGCAGGATGTGCAGCGTGTAGAGGCGACCGACGATCGCGGTGCCGGGGAACTCGCCGCCGAACAGCAGGAACGAGGTCCACGTGCCGATCAGCGGGATGCCCTTGACCATGCCGTCGATGATGCGCAGGCCGTTGCCCGAGAGCAGGTCGTCGGGAAGCGAGTAGCCGGTGAAGCCCTCGCCCATCGCCAGGACGAACAGCACGAAGCCGATCACCCAGTTCAGCTCGCGCGGCTTGCGGAACGCTCCGGTGAAGAAGATGCGCAGCATGTGCACGCCGATGCCGGCGACGAACACGAGCGCGGCCCAGTGGTGGATCTGCCGCACGAGCAGGCCGCCGCGCAGGTCGAACGAGATCCGCAGCGACGAATCCAGCGCCGCCGACATCTCGACGCCGCGCATCGGCAGGAAGGCGCCCGTGTAGTGCGTGGGAACCATCGAGGCCTGGAAGAAGAACGTCAGGAAGGTCCCCGAGAGCAGGACGACGACGAAGCTCCAGAGCGCGATCTCGCCGAGCATGAACGACCAGTGGTCCGGGAAGATCTTCCGGCCGAGCTCCTTGACCATGCCCGACAGGCTGGTGCGCTCGTCGATGTAGTTCGCGGTCGCTCCGAGGAAGCGTCCGCCGAGCGGGTCGCCGTTCTTCCCGGCGGGAGCGGTCATGTCATCCCTGACTGCGGGTGGCGCGACGACGTTCTCCGGGGGGTGGCTCGAGGTACTCAATGGCGCTCCCAGAAGCTCGGGCCGACGGGTTCGGTGAAGCCGCTGCGAGCGACGAGGTAGCCCTCGTCGTCGATCGTGATCGGAAGCTGCGGCAGCGGACGGGCGGCCGGGCCGAAGATGACCTTCGCGCCGTCGGCGACGTCGAACTGCGACTGGTGACAGGGGCAGAGCAGGTGGTGCGTCTGCTGCTCGTACAGGGCGACCGGGCACCCGACGTGCGTGCAGACCTTGGAGTAGGCGACGATGCCGTCGTAGGACCAGTCGGCCTTCTCGGGCGTCTCGATGAGGTCTTCGGGGAGCAGGCGCATGAGCAGGACGATCGCCTTGGCCTTCTCCTCGAGGTAGCCCTCGTCGTGGCCGAGATCGGCCAGCGCCTCGGGGATGACGTGGACCGCGGAGCCGAGCGTGATGTCGGCGGCGCGGATCGGGGTGCCCTCGGGGTCGTGGGCCAGGCGCATTCCCTCGGTCCACATCGTCTCTTCGAGCAGCTCGACCGGGTTTCCGCATTGGGCTGCGCGGCGAGCTCTCAGGGGCGAGGCCGCGGAACAGGACGACGGCCGGCGCGACGGAGGCGACCACGGCGGCGATCAGCGAGTTGCGGATCATCGTGCGTCGACCGAAGCCGGACTCCTCGTTCGCGTCGGCGAATGCCTCAGGCGGCAGCGGTGCGTGTCGAGTCACGGCCACGCGTCGCGTGGCGGGGCTCGATGAACTCCTTGTCGGACATGACGGCCTTCGACCAGTGGATGCGCCGATGCCGATCGCGAGCAGCGCCAGACCGATGCCGAGGCCGATGAAGAGGTTGTTGTTGCGGATGTCGACGATCGCGCCGCTCTCGATCGGGAAGAGCATGTAGGCGGCGATCGCCCAGATGCTCGCCGCGACCGAGAGATAGAACAGCGTGTAGACCGTGCGGACCGCGCGCTTCATGGCCGCAGGGTCTTTGTCGGTCATCCGCTCGCGATGAGGCGGGAGCACCGGGG
The DNA here is from genome assembly GCA_963772395.1 of uncultured Actinomycetota bacterium. Classification (GTDB taxonomy): domain Bacteria; phylum Actinomycetota; class Actinomycetes; order Actinomycetales; family Microbacteriaceae; genus Microbacterium. Next base: position 635,216 of record CAVYWV010000002.1, read on the forward strand.
GCTGCACCGGGTCGGAAACCGCGACGGCGAGCCCGGGCGAGGGCTTCCAGGAAGCCCTTTCATGCTCGAGCGGGTCGTCCTCGTGTGCCATGGTGATCCTCGTTCGTTGCTGTGGTCGATCGATCAGTTGGACTTCGCCGTGATCCACACGGTGAGGGCGATCAGGCCGCCGATGCCGAAGATCCAGATGAACAGACCTTCGGACACGGGCCCGAGCGAGCCGAGCGAGAATCCGCCGGGCGACTCGTTCTGCTGCAGGAACAGCAGGGACGAGATGATGTCGCGCTTGTCTTCTGCCGTCAGGGTCAGGTCGTTGAAGACCGGCATGTTCTGCGGTCCGGTGACCATCGCGGCGTACATGTGCAACGCGCTCGTGTTGCTCAGCGCTGGTGCGTACTTGCCCTCGGTGAGCGCTCCGCCGGCGGCGGCGACGTTGTGGCACATCGCGCAGTTGACGCGGAACAGCTCAGCTCCGCGAGCCACGTCACCCTCGCCGTCGAGGATCTCCTCGTCCGGGAAGGTCGGACCGGGAGCCATCGACTGCACGTAGGCGGCCATCGCGAGGATCTGCTCCTCGGTGAACTGAACCGGCTTCTGCGGGGCCTGGGGCGCCGAAGCCTGGAGAGGCATGCGTCCGGTCGCGACCTGGAACTCGACCGCGAGCTCGCCGACGCCGTACAGCGACGGTCCGGTCGTCGAGCCCTGCGAGGTCGAGGCCGTGGCAGGTGGCGCAGTTCGCCTGGAACAGCTTCTTGCCGTCTTCGACGGTCAGCGCCGAAGCCACCGAAGTGTCGGTGCTCGATGCCATCGCCGCGGAAGCACCGGCGTACACGCCGCCGGTGATCAGGAGGCCGATGCCGATGAGGGCGGCCGCAGCCCAGGGACTGCGGCGGCCGTTCGAGCGGCGCTTGGTCTCTCGTGCCATGTTGGGGCTCAGCTCCGCTCTATTTCAGGAAGTAGATGACGAGGAACAGGGCGATCCAGACGACGTCGACGAAGTGCCAGTAGTACGACACGACGATCGAGGAGGTCATCTCTTTGCGCCCGAAGTTCTTGACGGCGTATGCGCGACCGATCACGAGGAGGAAGGCGATGAGGCCGCCCGTCACGTGGAGGGCGTGGAAGCCGGTGGTGATGTAGAACGCCGACGCGTACGAGTTCGCGCTGATCGGCATGCCCTTCGGCGACGAGCTGTGCGTACTCCCACACCTGGCCGGAGACGAAGATCGCACCGAGTGCGAAGGTGAGCCAGAACCACTCGACCATGCCCCAGCCCAGCCACCCGCGCTTGCGCGTCGAGTACGGCTGGAACCGCTCGGCGGCGAAGACGCCCATCTGACACGTCACCGATGAGAGCACGAGGATGATCGTGTTGACCGTCGCGTACGGGATGTTCAGGAGCTGCGGTCTCTTGCGCCCACAGCTCCGGAGAGGTGCTGCGCAGGGTGAAGTAGATCGCGAAGAGACCCGCGAAGAACATCACCTCGCTGCCGAGCCACACGATCGTTCCGACAGCGACCGGGTCGGGACGCTTGACGGAACGCATGGCCTGTGAGTAGGTCGCTGTCGTGGTCGTCACCTCACCATTATGGCCGATTCGGGCGCCGCCGGATCGCATCCGGCGGCGGTTTTGTTCCCGCAGCGACTCGGCGGCACCTCAGAGCGGGCCGCGAGTCGCCTGAGAGTCCGGTCGGAACTCGCCCCATGGCCCATCGCCCGCCGCGGACGACCGCGCGCCGGACGATCTGCGTCTGCCACGGCGCGCGGCATAGGCTCTTGGCTTATGGCGGAGCTGTATACGTGGCCGGGAATCCTCACCACCCTTCTGCGCGACGAGGACCTCAGCGTCTCGGAGTCCACGTGGGCGATGCGCCAGATCATGTCGGGGGCGGCGACGCCCTCGCAGCTGGCCGGATTCCTGGTCGCGCTGCGCGCCAAGGGCGAGACGGTCGACGAGATCGTCGGCTTCCGCGACGCGATCCTCGAAGCCGCGCTGCCGCTGCCGGTGGACCCCAATGTGCTCGACATCGTCGGTACCGGGGGTGACCGCTTCGGCACCGTCAACATCTCGACGATGGCCGCGGTCGTGGCAGCGGCATCCGGTGTTCCCGTGGTCAAGCACGGAAACAAGGCGGCCAGCTCCGCATCGGGCTCGTCGGACGTGCTGTCCGCCCTCGGCATCGATCTCACGCTCACGCCCGACCAGGTCGCCGAGACGCTGTCGCGGGCCGGAATCACCTTCGCGTTCGCTTCGGCGTTCCACCCCGGCTTCCGTCACGCCGGCGCGACCCGTGCGGAGCTGGGGGTGCCGACGGTCTTCAACTTCCTCGGCCCGTTGTGCAATCCGGCGCGGGCCGAGGCGAACGCGGTGGGCGTCGCGCAACTGGACCGCGTGCCGCTCATCACCGGTGTGTTCCGCACCCGCGGCGCGACCGCCCTGGTGTTCCGCGGCGACGACGGTCTCGACGAGCTGACCACCACAGGTCACAGCCGGCTGTGGGAGGTGAGCCGCGGCGACGTGCACGAGCACGACCTCGACCCGCGGGACCTCGGCATTCCGCTCGCCGACATCGGCGATCTGCTGGGTGGGGAGCCGAGCCACAACGCGCAGATCGTGCACCGCGTCTTCGACGGCGAGCAGGGAGCGGTGCGCGACATCGTGCTGCTGAACGCCGCGGCGGGGATCGTGGCGTTCCGCCTGTCGCAGGACGCGGCGGAGGTGCAGCGTCCGATTCTGGAGCGGCTCGCCGAGGCGAAGGACTCGGCCACCGCGGCGATCGACAGCGGCGCGGCCGCGCAGAAGCTCGCGGCATGGGTCGAGGTGACCCGCTCGTTCTCGTGAGCGGTGGTGATCGACATGGATCCGCATGACGCGCTGACCGAGATCGCGACTCTGCTCGAGCGCGAGAGGTCGTCGCGATACAAGTCCAAGGCGTTCCGCACCGCGGCCGACGCGATCGAGGACTTGAGCGAGGCGCAATTGCGGGATGCCGGCACTCTGCGGCGCCGCAAGGGCATCGGCGATTCGACCTTCGCGGTGATCCAGGAGGCTCTGGGCGGACGCGTGCCGGCGTACCTCGTGGATCTGCGGGAGCGCGCGGGCGTGCAGCGCTCGTCCACCCTGCGGGCACTGCTGCGCGGCGATCTGCACAGTCACAGCGAGTGGTCGGACGGGCTGACGTCGATCGATCTCATGGTCGAGGCGGGGCGCGCGCTGGGACACGAGTACCTGGCGCTCACCGATCACTCACCGCGCCTGCGCGTCGCGAACGGCCTGTCGCCCGAGCGGCTGCGAGCGCAGCTGGAGATCGTCGCGGGCATGAGCGGCGACGGATTCACCCTGCTGTCGGGAATCGAGGTCGACATCCTCGAAGACGGCGGACTCGACCAGGAGCCGGGTCTGCTCGCGGAGCTCGACGTCGTCGTCGCCTCGGCCCATTCCAAACTGCGCATGGAGCGCGGACCGATGACCCGTCGGCTCGTGCGCGCGGTATCGAGCGGGCGCGTCGACGTTCTCGGCCACGTGACCGGCCGGCTCGTCGAGGGCTCGCGGGGCACACGGCCGCCGTCGACGCTCGACGCCGAAGCGGTCTTCGGTGCGTGCGCCGAGCACGGTGTCGCCGTCGAGATCAATTCGCGCCCGGAGCGCCAGGACCCTCCCGACGACCTGATCGCGATCGCACTCGAGCGCGGCTGCCTCTTCTCGATCGACTCGGATGCGCACGCGCCCGGACAGCTGTCACTGCTGGACTACGGCGCTGAGCGCGCGGAGCGGGCCGGCGTGCCGCCCGAGCGCATCGTGACGACGTGGCCGCTCGCGCAGCTTCGGGAGTGGACCGGCCTGCGACGATGAGCCTGCCTGAGCGTGCGCGGCGCACCATCCCGTGGTTCGTGCTCGCCGGTGTGCTGGTCGCCGCCCTCAGCATGCGCGGGCCGATCGTGGCGCCGACGCCGGTGCTTCGCGACATCGAGCACGACTTCGGGATCGGCTCGGCGACGGCGGGACTGCTCACCACTGCACCGGTCCTCATGTTCGCGCTGCTGACTCCGGTCGCCGCGTTCGTGATCCGCCGGGCGGGCGCCGAACTCGCCCTCATGCTGTCCCTCAGCGGCGTGCTGCTCGGCACGGTGATCCGCGCGATCCCCGGCTTCGGCTGGATGCTGGCAGGAATGTTCGTGATCGGCGCGGCGGTCACGATCGGCAACGTCGTCATTCCCGTGATCATCAGGCGCGATATACCGGCCGCACGGGTGGGGGTCGTGACAGCGGCCTATGTCGCCACCCTCAACGTGGGCTCGCTCGTCACGTCGCTGCTGACGGCGCCGCTGGCCGCGCTGATCGGCTGGCCGCAGGCGCTGCTGGCGTGGTCTGTGCTCACGATCGTCGGGATCGTACTGTGGGGGGCGCACCTGAGGCGCACCCGTCGCGAGGGCGATCGGTGGGGTGAGCGGTACTCGGGCGACGAGCCGGAAGGCGCCGCGGTGCGGGCTCTCGACCCGACGACGCTCACGGGGCCGCTGCCGGTGGCCGCGCGCGGCCGGACCGAGCGCGCGATGATCCGCCGTCCCGTGACGTGGCTCCTGCTGTTCGCGTTTGCCGGACAGGTCATGATCTACTACGCCCTCTCGACCTGGCTGCCGACCATCGCCGCCGACGAATTGGGCCTGGACCCCGCCGCCGCAGGCGCGCTGGCGTCGCTGTTTCAGGGCGTAGGAATCATCGGAGCCTTCTTGGTGCCGCTGCTGGCCCGGTTCACGCCGGCGATCGTGCCGACCCTCACGATCTGCGTGTCATTCCTCATCCTCACCGTGGGGATGCTTCTCGCGCCCGAGCTGACGTGGCTCTGGCTCACGATCGGCGCGCTCGGTCATGCCGGCGGTTTCGTGGTGATCTTCACCGCGCTCGTCGAGGTGGCTCGCAGTGACAATGAGGCCGCCGGGATGTCGGCGCTCGTGCAGGGCGGCGGCTACGGCATCGGCGCGCTCGGCGCGCCGATACTGGGCGCGCTGCACGAGGCGACCGGCGGGTGGACGGTGCCGCTGGCGCTGATGGTCGTGGTCGCCGTGCTGTACTCCGTCGCGCTGCTGGCGGCGGGCGCTGCAGCACGGTCGCGACGCGGCTGAGGCCGATGCGGCGCAGCGCCCCTCGAGAGGGCTCCGCGCCGCATTCTTCCGATCAGGATCAGCGGGTGCCGATGGCGTCGAGCGCCTCGATGATGCGCGTCATCGCGGTGCCCAGCGCCCACTGCTCGGCGAGGGCTGCGGCATCCGCCCTGCCGGCGTCATCGAGCGCACGCAGGCGCGAGTCGCCCTCTGCCAGGTCGAGGTCTTTCACGACCTCGACGACGGTCGGTGCGACCGCGAGATAGGGGAGTCCGGTGAGGATCTTGCTCTGGATGCCGGCCGACATGCCCTCGCCGGCCTCGGCGGCGGCGATGATGCCCGGAAGGTCGCCGTGCGCGGCCAGGAGCGTGGCGGCGGTCTTCTCGCCGATGCCGGCGACCCCCGGCAGGCCGTCCGACGAGTCGCCGCGCAGCGTTGCGAAGTCGGCGTACTGCGTCGGAAGCACGCCGTACTTGGTGACGACCGTGGCATCGGTCACGATCTCGAGGTTGCTCATGCCCTTCGCGGTGTAGATCACGCGCACGGCGCTCGCATCGTCGACGAGCTGGAACAGGTCGCGGTCGCCGGTGACGATGTCGACGGGCAGGCTCGCCCGGGTGGCGAGCGTGCCGATCACGTCGTCGGCCTCGTGCTCGGCGGCGCCGACGATCGGGATGCCGAGGGCATCGAGCGTGCGCCGGATGATCGGCACCTGAATCTCGAGCGGGTCGGGGACGACCTCGACGTCGGGGCCGACCGCGGTGACCTCGGCCACCCGGTGCGTCTTGTAGGTGGGGATCAGGTCGACCCGCCACTGCGGGCGCCAGTCGTCGTCCCAGCACGCGACCAGATGCGTCGGCTCGTAGGTCGTGACGAGCCGCGTGATGATGTCGAGGAAGCCGCGCACCGCGTTGACGGGCGTGTCGTCGGGCGCCTTCACGGTGTCGGGCACGCCGTAGAAGGCGCGGAAGTACAGCGACGCGGAGTCCAGGAGCATGAGTCGGTCGGTCACGCGCTCATCCTGCCACGGCGGTGCGACGCGGATGTTCTGCTTGCCGGCGTGAGGGGATCTGCCGGATTGAGGAGCCTGATGCGCCGAAGTCTGCTCAGCTCGGCAGATCCCCTCATCTCGGCCGCCGACTAGCGAAGGTCGTACGTGATGTGCGTCACCTCGGGAGTCGAGCGGACGCCGGCGATCCGGAGGGAGCGCGGTGGCACCCCGTCGAAGACGCGCACGATGTCTGTTCGGCCGGAGAATCCGACCGTCACGGGCACGACATGGAGCCTGAGGATGTCGAGGAGTCCGGTGGCCAGGAACTGATTCACGGTGTCGGCGCCACCGGCCACGGAGATGTCGCCGCCGCCGGCGGCGTCACGGGCTCGCACGAGAGCCGACTCGATGCCGTCGGTGACGAAATGGAAAGTCGTCCCGCCCTCCATCGGCACCGGGTCGCGAGGATGATGGGTGAGGACGAAGACGGGGCCGTGGTACGGCGGGTCCTCGCCCCACCATCCCCGCCAGTCGCGGTCCCACTCGCCCCGCACCGGGCCGAACATGTTGCGGCCCATGATGTATGCCCTCGCGGCCAGGATCGCGTCCAGTTCGGCTCGGTGATTGTCGCCGTGGTCGAACATCCACGAGTGCAGCACGGTGTGATCGGCGCCGTCGCCGAAGGGCGCCTCCTCGCGCTGGTTGTACCCCGCGGAGTACCCATCGGCCGAAATCGAGAGATCCGCGTAGACGACGCTCATACCGTCAGTCTGCTCGGCTGTCGGGGCTTCCTGCCAGACTCCCTCCATGACATTCGCGAACTTCGGCATGCTGGGCACGGTCGCGGGCAGACGGGATGAGTTGGTCGCGCTCCTGACGCGGCCGAGCGACGAGCTCGCCGAGATCGGCTGCCTGCTGTACGAGGTCGGAGTGTCGGATGACGAGCCCGACGCGGTGTTCGTGGCGGAGCTGTGGGAGTCGGCCGAAGCGCATCGCGCCTCGCTCGAGCTGGCTTCGGTGCAGGCAGCGATCGCCGAGGCGCGACCGCTGCTGTCGGGAGCGATGGGCGGGCACGGGTTCGAGGTCGTCGGGTCGCCTCTTCGAGCGGGGACCTGACCGCTCAGCAGCCGGGGCCGCCCGGGTTCTCGACGCAGGTCTTGTCGACCAGTGCCGTGCGCGCCTCGACGACCCGCACGTCGTACCCGCCGGTCGACGCGGTGACGAGTCCCGTGACGGGTCGCCACGTGCCCGACCCGAAATCGACGGATGCTGCGTACTCCACGGTCACGCCCACCGGGTACGTACCGCGCTCGCGGTAGGCATGGCTCGTGGCGGTCGGCGTGAACTGCGCCTGACCGAGCGACGCCCAGCTCGTGCCGCCCGTCGCAGACCGCTGCGTCGCACCGTCGCCGAAGTCGAACACGTAGCCGGCGGGCACGAATCGAACCGTGACGTCCCAGCCGAGCAAGGTTCCGGTCAGGTACTGCTCGGATGCCGCCGCCACGACGTTCGTCGGAGCGCCGACGATGCCGAACCCGGTCGGCTCGCCGGTGAGTGAGGGGCGCGCGGGGCGGAAGGATGCGAGATCGGCGGCGGTGACATCGGGGGGCATGACCACGATGTAGCCGCCGCACGTGCCGACCGAGTCGCAGGGATTCGGCTCCGGAACGGGCACGGGCGGCGTGAACTCCTCGGGTCCGGACTGGTTGCCGTCCGACGGTGGCGCGGGGTCGGTGATGCTGGCCCCGATGTCGACCTGCTCACCGGAGTTCGAGACGTCGAACAGTGCGTCCAGGTATGGCCCGTCGCATGAGCGAGCCTGCGATCGCGACGCCGACGGTCGCAGGCCAAGCGGACGATCGCGAGCGCAATCAAGTGCACGATGCGCCCTCGACGGCGCTGATACTGGCTGCAATGGCGAGGCCTGTCGCGATGTCGAGTCCGACTCGACGAAGTCGACGTCGAGCGCGTCGACATTCGGTCGCTGTCTCGGGCGACCGATCGACATTCCCGTCAGAGTCGTCACCAGACGCGCTTACGTCGAGCAGACACAGCGTCAACGCACGTAGCGAGCTTGATCAGCATCGTGCGCTCGTGACCGCCGGAACACGGCGATGACCGCTGTGATCCCGGACGCGCCAGCCGTCTGCGTGCATCTGGTCGAGCGTCTTCGCGCTCATTCGCGTTCAGCCTCACCGGTGGTCCAGGCATACACGGCCTCGAACGTCTGCGGGTCGCTCAGATCCACCTGGTTCAGTGCGTCGACGTAGGCCCGGTAGGTCTCCTCGGCCGCGACGAAGGCCTCTTCCTCATTCGCGAAGACCGGACCCGAGGGCGACGGCGCAGGTTCGGGTTGGCAGGCGGTCGTCATCCCGACCGCCAGCGCGAGCACGATGGCTGCGGCGGCGGCACGGCGAATCATCCGACCAAGGTAGCCGCGATCGGCGCGGATCCACCGGAATTATCCACACCTGCGCGACGCGCGCTGGTCTCCTTCCCGGCGTCCGTCGCCGCTGTCATACTGACCGCGTGAAGATCTCGAAACTGATCGGCGCCGCGGCCGTCCTCACGCTCGCGGTGAGTCTGAGCGCATGTGCGCAGAGCAACACCCCGGTGATCGCTCCGGTGACGATGGATGCCGGTGACCTCCAGGGCACGACGGTCGAACTCGTCGTCGGCCAGGTCCTCAACATCAATACGGGCGATCTCGCGGTCGACAGCTACAGCGGCGAGGTCGCCGACACCTCGGTCGCCGAGTTCGTCAAGGGCTATGAGGAGGGCGGCGCGACCTACAACCCGGGTGTGAAGGCGCTCGCCGAGGGGTCGACGGAGGTCGTGCTCTCGAACTCCGACGGCGGCATCCAAGACGTGACCTTCACGGTCGACGTGGGCAAATAGCGCGGGCGTCGCAAGCCCGGGCCCGGGCCGCCGGATGCCCGTTAGCGTGGGGGGATGACCACTCAGCAGGAGAAAGCACAGACCCTCGCGCGACTGCACGCCGCGCCCGAGATCCTTCGCCTCGTCAACGTCTGGGACGTCGCCACGGCCAAGGCGGTGGCGGCGCTGCCCGAGACGAAGGCACTCGCGACGGCGGGCCACGCGATCGCCGCGACCTTCGGATACCCCGACGGTGAGAAAATCCCGCTCGAGCTCATGCTCGATATGGTCGGCCGGATCGTCGCCTCCACCGACCTTCCCGTGACGGCAGACCTCGATTCCGGGTTCGGCAACCCGGGTGAGACCGCCCGGCGTGCGATCGGCGTCGGCCTCGTCGGCGCCAACATGGAAGACCGACTCCAGCCGCTGGACCAGTCCGTCGCGGCCGTGACAGCCGTGATCGCCGCCGGTGAGGCGGAGGGGGTGCCGTTCGTTCTGAACGCCCGTACCGACGCACTCGTACGCGGCGGCGACCGGCCCATCGAGCAGTCGATCGCGGACGCGATCACCCGTGGCCGCGCGTACCTCGAGGCGGGGGCCGACCTCGTCTTCGTCCCCGGCATCCTGAACGCCGACCTCACGCGACAGCTCGTCGACGGCATCGGCGAGCGGAAGGTCAGCGTCATCGGCCTGCCCGGGGCGCTGTCGGCCGCCGAGTACGAGGCGCTGGGCGTCGCGCGCGTGTCGTACGGCCCCATGACGCAGCGCGTCGCGCTGACCGCGCTCCAGGACGTCGCGGCCGACCTCTACGCGGACGGAGTCATTCCGCGGGGCACTCGCGCCCTGAACTGAGCTGCATCAGCGCGCGGCGCTCACGACATCGAGCACGGCCTCGGCGACCAGAGCGGGCTGCTCGACGGGAATGCCGTGACCGCTGTCGGTTTCGGTGATGTGGTTCGCGTCGAGCGCCCGCGCGAGCTCGGCCTGCGCGGCCACCCACCCCGGCCATGTGGACTGACCCGGCGTGACCTGCAGATCCCACGGCCGGTCCGAGGAGATCACCGAGGTCGGCACGGCGGGCAGTTCGGGCGTGGCGCGCAGCTCGACGATGCTGGGCTCGTACGACGGCACCTCCGAACCTGCCGCGTCGAGGCTGTTCGCGACGACCGTCATCCACGCCGACCACTGCTCGGCCGAGAACGTCGTCTGCAGATACTCGCTGGCCGAGTCCACAAGCACGAGACCGACGACCTCGTCGGAGTAGGTTCGGGCGAACTGCTGCGCGATCATGCCACCCCACGACAACCCCACGACGACGTAAGGCCCGCTTTGGTCGGCGGCTCCCATGAGCGCGTGCAGATCACCCGCGCCCTGACTCGCCGTGCTCGGCTGCAGTGCCTCGGTCGAGGTCGTCTGCTCGCCCGAGTCGACGGTGGTGCCGGGCCGGTCGTATGCGCATGCTCGGGTGTTCTGCGAGACGGCATCGAAGGTCGACACCGTGCCCGGGGCGGCATCGGGAAGCAGTGTGGTCCATTCGTCGGCCGCCCCACGGGTGCCCGAGATGAACAGCACCGTGGGCGAACCGGTGCCCCGGCAGACCAGTTGAAGCTCGCGCCCGTCCCCGATGTCGACCAGCGCGTCGATATCGGGGGCGACCGTTGCCCCACTCGCCTCGGGGGATGCCGTGCCGCCGCATCCGCTCAGAGTGAGCGTCAGCAGGCTCAGTCCCGTCAGGATCGTGATCCAGGCGCGAGGGAAGCCGGTGCGTTGTGGAGTCATGGGCTGCATCCTTCGGGGTCGCTTGCCCGATCTGTCTGCAATCTACTCGCGCGGATCCGGCGCGGCGATCCAGCTGCGGGGAATCCCGTCCGCCGCGACCGCGTTGGATGGACATGTGGAACATCTGCCCGTCGACGTCGTCGTGATCGGCGCCGGGCAGGCGGGACTCTCGGCCGCATATCACCTGCGCAGACGCGGCTACACGCCGATCGACCGCCCCGCACACGCCGGGACCTTCGTCGTCCTCGATGCCAATCCGGCGCCCGGAGGTGCGTGGCAGCACCGCTGGCCGTCGCTGAAGATGGCCACCGTGAACGGCATCCACGAGCTGCCCGGCTACGCCGTGCCGCCGGCCGATCCGCATGAGGCGAGCCGCGACGTCCTTCCGCCCTACTTCCGGGCGTACGAAGACGAATACGACCTCGCGGTGCGTCGGCCCGTGCGGGTGACCGCGGTGCGGCGCGCGGACGACGACCACGGCGGCCGGCTGCTGGTCGACACCGACGCGGGCGGGTGGGCGGCACGTTACGTCATCAATGCCACCGGAACATGGAGCCGCCCGTTCTGGCCGCACTACCCGGGGCAGGGCCGCTTTCGCGGACGCCAGCTGCACGTCGCGGACTACGTCTCGGCGGACGAATTCGCCGGGCAGCGCGTGGTCATCGTCGGGGCCGGAATCTCTGCGGTGCAGCTGCTCGATGAGATCTCACACGTCGCCGCGACGTTCTGGGTGACCCGCCGCGAGCCGGACTGGTCAGAAGAGGCATTCGACATCCCGGCGCGGGTGGCGGCGATCGCGGGTGTCGAGGACCGGGTGCGCCGGGGCCTGCCGCCCGGCAGCGTGATCTCGGTCACGGGCATGCACTGGACCCCGTGGGCGCGCGCCGCGCAGGCTCGCGGCGTGCTGGCGCGGCATCCGATGTTCGCGTCGATCGAAGAGGACGGTGTGCGCATGCCGGACGGATCGCTCGTCGCGGCGGACGTCATCCTGTGGGCCACCGGGTTCCGGCCCGCTCTGGACCACCTCGCGCCCCTGCGCCTGCGGACGCCGGATGGCGGCATCCGCGTCGCCGACGGGCGCGCGCTCGACGAGCCGCGCCTGTTCCTGATCGGCTACGGGCCCTCGCAGTCGACGGTCGGCGCGAATCGCGCAGGACGTGCGGCCGTCCGCGCGATCGCGGCTGATCGCGCGGAGGTCGCCGCGTGAGCTTCGGCAGTGCCGCATCGCGCGACAACCCCGCGCGCCGCCTCGCTGATTCGGCGCCATGCCCCTGCGGCAGCGGCGATTCCTTCGGCGGATGCTGCGGCCCGGTGATCGGCGGAGCGGACGCACCGACCGCCGAGCGTCTCATGCGTTCCCGCTACACCGCGTTCGTGGTCGGCGATCGCGCTCACCTGGAGCGCTCCTGGCATCCGCGCACGCGTCCCGACGAGCTCGACCTCGACCGCGATCTGGTCTGGACGGGCCTGGAGATCGTGGATGCAGAGGCGGGAGGCGCCGACGACTCCACCGGCGTCGTGGAGTTCCGAGCGTCGTGGCGGCAAGGCTCCGGCACGGGAGCGGACGCCGGGATGCTGCACGAGCGCAGCAGGTTCGTCAGACTCCGCGGCCGCTGGTGCTACCTCGACGGCGACGTGGGCTGACGGCCCCCATCCACGAAATCGTGCGTAGCGTGGAGGGATGGCACATCCTGCTCCGCATCCCATCGCCGCCGGTCAGGAATCGGTCTGGGACTACCCGCGGCCGCCGCGCATCGAAGCCGTCGACCGTCGCGTGACGATCGACCTCGGAGGTCAGCGCATCCTCGACACGACCGACGTGGTGCGCGTCCTCGAGACGAGCCATCCGCCGGTCTACTACGTGCCGGTCTCGGCGTTCGTCGACGGCGCGCTGGTTCCCGCACGCGGATCGTCTTTCTGCGAGTTCAAGGGCTACGCGCGGTACTTCGACGTCGTGGGCGGCCAGACGACGGCCGCAGGGTGCCGGCTGGAACTATCCGACCCCTTCGCACGGCTACGAGTTGCTCGCCGATCGGGTCGCGGTGTACGCCGGAAAGATGGACGGATGCACGGTCGACGGCGAAGAGGTCGTCCCGCAGCCGGGTGGGTTCTACGGCGGCTGGGTGACCTCCGACATCGTCGGTCCGTTCAAAGGCGACCCGGGCACACGCGGCTGGTAGTGCTCAGCCTGCCGGTGGCCGCTCGTCGGGAGCGGCATCCGGATCATCTTCGTCGGCCTCGGCTTTCGCGTCTTGTTCGAGCAGGGTGACCAGCGCCTGATCGAACGCCTCGTCGTCGGCGGTCGTGGTGAGCACCGGCTCGGCGGCGAGCGTGAGGTCGATGAGTTCGCGCAGCAGGCCGCCGACCGTGGTGGAGCGCAGCAGCCGGAGCTGGTCCAGCTGACCCAGCGGAGCGATCGCGGCCAGCTGCCAGCTCGACTCGAGCGGGTCATCGGAGATCTCGATGTTCGGGTCCCACTGCACGTCGGAGTACTCGGCAGCGCGCGAGAGCACGCGCCGGACGATCCGCTCGGCTTCGTTGCGCAGCGGCGTCAGCGCGTCATCCCACACCAGCGCGGGCAGCTCGTGCACCGCCGCGGTCGGGTAGGGCTCGTCGTCGCTCCACTGGCTCACCTCGACGCGCGCGCCGCCCACCGCAATCAGGTGGATGTCGCGCTCGCCGGCCATGACGTTCGTGATCCGCGCCATCGTGCCGATCCCGAACCGCTGGTCACCGCCGCCGGCCTCGCTGCCCCGTTCGATGAGCACGACGCCGAACTGCGGGTCTTCTTCCTCGAGCAGACGGCCGAGCATCACGAGGTAGCGCTCTTCGAAGATCCGCAGCGCCAGGGGCGTGTGCGGAAAGAGCACGGAGCCGAGCGGGAACATCGCGACGTTCGCCATGCCTCCAGTCAACCAGCGTTCGCGGCGGCTCGGCCGGGAAGTGCCTGAACTCAGCGGGGCGGGCTCTGCCTAGACTGACGCGGTGAGTTCCTTCGCCGACGCCGTCGCGACCGGTCCGGTCGTCCTCGACGGCGGCCTCGGCACCCTTCTCGAGTCGCACGGGCACGACCTCTCCTCGTCGCTGTGGTCGGCCCGGCTGCTGATCGAGGAGCCGGACGCCATCCGCCGTGCACACGCCGAGTACTTCGCCGCCGGCGCGCGCGTCGCGATCAGCTCGTCGTATCAGGTCAGCTACGCGGGACTGGATGCCGCGGGCGTGAGTCGCCGCGACGCCGATGCCGTGCTGGCCCGCAGTGTGGAACTGGCCCGGATGGCACGCGACGACAGCGGCCTGTCGCCTGACGAGGCCTGGGTGGCGGCATCCGTCGGCCCGTACGGTGCGTCGCGAGCAGACGGCAGCGAGTACACGGGCGACTACGGACTCGACGTCGCCGAGTTGCGCGCGTGGCACCGGCCGCGCCTGCAGACACTCGCATCGGCCGCGCCCGATGCGATCGCGATCGAGACGATCCCCTCGCTCGCCGAGCTCGAGGCGGTCTGTCGCGAGCTCGATGGTCTCGGGATTCCCGCCTGGGTGAGCGTCACGATCGCCGACGGCCGGCTGCGGTCGGGCGACTCCCTCGCCAGGGCGTTCGCGCTCGCCGCATCGGCGCCGGGGGTGGTCGCAGTCGGAGTGAACTGCTGCGATGTGTCCGAGGTGGGCGGCGCCCTCGCCGAGCTCGGCGGGAGCCTGCCTGCGGTCGTATACCCGAACAGCGGCGAGGTGTGGCACGCCGATTCGCGCGAATGGTCGGGCTCGGCATCCGCGATCGCGTCGAACGCAGGGGAGTGGATCGCCGCCGGCGCGCGCCTGGTCGGCGGATGCTGTCGCGTCGGTCCCGATCAGATCGCACGGATCGCCCGCGCCGTCGCGTCGCCCCCGGCGCGTGGCGCTTCGCGGGACGCGTAGTCCGCACCGATGGCCTGCTCCCGCGCGTAGCGTGGAAGCAATCGACTTGGAGGATCTCATGTCCCGCATCCTGATCATCGGCGGCCACGGCAAGGTGGCGCTGCTTCTCGCCCCGCAGCTGGTCGCGCGCGGCGACGAAGTTTCGAGCGTCATCCGCAACCCGGCCCACTCCGCGGAGGTCTCGGCGACGGGAGCGGAGCCCGTGGTCGCGGACGTCGAGACGATGTCCGTCGACCAGCTGAAGACGCTTGTGGCCGGCTACGACGCCGTCGTGTGGTCGGCGGGGGCGGGCGGCGGCAGCCCGCAGCGCACGTACGCGGTCGATCGCGACGCGGCGATCCGGTCGATGGATGCCGCTGCTGCGGCGGGTGTGCCGCGCTACGTGATGGTCTCGTACTTCGGTGCACGCGCCGACCACGGGGTGCCGGCCGATAACTCCTTCTTCGCGTACGCCGAGGCGAAGGCCGCGGCTGACGACCACCTGCGCGCGAGCGATCTGTCGTGGACGGTTCTCGGCCCGAGCACGCTGACCCTGGGCCCCGCGACGGGCGGCATCGACCGCGGAGCCGCAGAGTCCGGTTCCGTGAGCCGGGCGGATGTCGCTAGCGTCGTGGCCGCGACGCTCGCCGAACCCGCGACGATCGGACGCACCATCCGGTTCAACAGCGGCGAGGTGCCGATCGCCGAGGCGATTGCGTGAGCTCGGAGTTCACCGGACTGGTCGCGGATCGTCGGCGTGAGGTCGCGGCGCGGCTCTCGTCGGTGGAGGCGCAGCTCGACGCCATTCGCGCCGCGCGCAGTGGCGCGAACGACGACGATGAACACGACCCCGAGGGTTCGACGCTCTCGACGGAGTGGTCTCGCGCCGAAGGAGCGCGGGCCGACGCGCAACGCGAGCTCGTCGAGCTGGATGCTGCGCTCGAGCGCCTCGCCGAAGGCGACTACGGTGTATGCGCATCGTGCGGCACTGCGATCCCGATCGATCGGCTTCGGCTGCTGCCCGCGGCCACGTTCTGCGTGCCGTGCGCACGCAGACTCTGACGCGCGTCACTCGGTCGGGATGAAGCGCGGACCGACGTATCCGTCACGCTCGATCTGCTCGTCCCACATCGCACGCGGTCGAACCCAGAGCGCGCCGTCTCCGTAGAGCGCCCGGTAGACCACGTACTCCTCCTCGGTCTCGCTGTGCCGCGCGGTGCCGACGACTTCGTATGCCTGACCTCTGAAGTGCCGGTACCGGCCGGGCTCGATGGTGGTCATGACGTCGGGCTCATGACGTCGGGCTCATGACTTCAACCGCTGCGTCTGCGCGATCCACTCGTCGAGGATCACGCCGAGCGCCTGCTCCTGCTGCCGCACATCCCGGGCATCGGCGAACACGGCGATCGCGCGGTCGGTGTCCCTCCAATCCAGGAGTTTCTCGGGGTCGTCGATCACGATCTTCTTCGTGCCCCCTCTCCGGCGGGCCCCCGTATGCAGGACGAGTCGGACTCCGCCGCCCTTGAGCACCCCGGTCGTCGCGAAGTGGTCGTCGATCGCGAAGCTCGGTGCATTCCATTTGATCTCGCCGCGGACGCGAGGGTCGCTGCCGGCGATGATGCGGCACAGTTCGGCCAGCGCCGCACGCGTGGGTTCGGGCACGCCCTCCAGGTAGGCGGCGACGACGTCTTCAGTCACGCTCCGGAGTGTACGCGGCCTGACCGGCTCAGCCGGTGCTCGGATAGCGGTTGTAGGCCCACGTGACCGTCGCGAGCACGCGCTGACCCTCGATGCTCGGATGGAAGTAATCGGCGGTCGAGATGTGCGTCGAGGTGAACACGTAATTCGCGACGGCGTTGTCATCGAACGTGCAGCGCGGCAGCAGGCTGCACTCCGTCCGGAGCGCCGCGTTGTACGCATCGACGCGCGCCTGGACGGCCAGGCGGCGGCTCTCATCGGTCGCGTTCGTGCTGCTCGGGTTGGCGAGCATCGACTGGCAGATGCCCGCGGATGCCCAGACCAGCCGCGCGGCGAACTTGGCCTTCGAGATCGACCACATTCGATACAGGCTCGGGATGCTGGCCACGAACACCCTGTTGCCGGCCTTGGCGTTGTGGAATTGGGTGAGCGCGGCTTTGATCCGCGCCTGGTAGTCGGCGACGGGCGTCATCGCCGCCACCGTCGGGGTGCACGCATCGTTCGCGCCGATCTCCACGGTCAGGTAATCGGCCTGCACGGCGATCGCGGAGTTCACCTGCCCCGCCAGATTGCTGGAGTTCGCACCGAGCGCGGCGACGTTCACGCCCGTGATGGTCGTACCCGAGGCCACTTGCAGACGCTGCAGCAGCGAGTTCAGCGTCGTAGCCGTGCCCGTAGACCAGCTGTACTGCGGGTACGAGCCGTAGCTGGCCGAGTTGTAGGCGACCGTGATCGAGTCACCGGCTGCCGCCATGACATCGGGGTAGCCCGCCGGCGTGGGAGTCGGTGTGGGCGTGGGTGTCGGCGTCGGCGTCGGTGTGACGGTGGGTGTCGGCGTCGGCGTCGGTGTGACGGTGGGTGTCGGCGTCGGCGTCGGTGTGACGGTGGGTGTCGGCGTCGGCGTCGGTGTGACGGTGGGAGTCGGCGTCGGCGTCGGTGTGACGGTCGGCGTCGGCGTCGGCGTCGGTGTGACGGTCGGAGTCGGCGTCGGCGTCGGAGTGACGGTGGGCGTCGGCGTCGCGGTCGGGGTCGGCTTTCCCTTGCCGGGCGGGGGAGCGGCGGTGGCCGGCGCACTGATGGCGGCGGTGGCGACGATCGCGAAGACCGAGAGGGCGGCGATCGCGAACGCGGCGCGCGGGTGACGAGACGGCATGGCGACTCCGTTCGGGTCTGCGTCGGACGACTTCCGGCGCGCCCCAACGGACCGCAAATCTGGCGCTCACGCTAGACCTCAGGCAGGCGCGGGTCAATGGACCCCACGGCAGACCCTCGGCGTCCCCGTACGCTGGGTCAGTGCTCTCCGTCCTCAACGTCTCGGCCTATCTGTTCACCCGAGTCGACGACCCGCAGAGCTTGCGGCCGCTCCTGCGTGAGCGGGCTGATGCAGCGGGCCTGAAGGGCACGATTCTGCTGGCGGAGGAGGGCGTCAACCTGTTCCTCGCCGGCGCGACCGAACCGCTCCGCGGTTTCGTCGACGAACTCCGTCGTGATCCCAGGTTCGGTGCGCTCACGACGAAGGAGAGCTGGTCCGACACGCAGCCGTTCGGAAGAATGCTCGTCAAGGTCAAGCGCGAGATCATCCGGATGGGCCACCCGACGATCCGCCCCGATGACGGCCGCGCGCCCGCTGTCGAGCCGGCCACGCTCCGGCGCTGGCTCGCCTCAGGCCGCGACGACGCGGGCCGCGAAGTCGTCCTGCTCGACACCCGCAATGCCTTCGAGATCGACTACGGCTCGTTCTCGGGTGCGCTGGACTGGCGTATCGCGCGATTCACGCATTTTCCGGATGCCGTCGCCGCGCACCGCGCTGAGCTCCAGGACAAGACGGTCGTCAGCTACTGCACCGGCGGCATCCGCTGCGAGAAGGCTGCGCTGTATCTGCGAGAAGAGGGGATCGATGCCTTCCAGCTGGATGGCGGCATCCTCGGCTATTTCGAAGCGGTCGGCGGCGACCACTGGGACGGCGAGTGCTTCGTCTTCGATGAGCGCGAGGCACTGACGCCCGGCCTGGAACCGACCGGTCCGGTTCGATGAGCAGCGCCCGGTCTGCCCTCCCGTCAGCGGCGCTGCAGCGGGCCGGCAGTCACTTCCTCGAGGCGGGCGAGCCTTGTGGCGTGGTCTCCGGTGATCTCCACGACGGTCGTGTCGCCGACGAGATCGGGGTCATCGGCCAGTTCGAGCAGGGCGTCGTCCATCGCCGCGCGGAGCTCCGGGTCCTCGTCGGTGGGCACCGCTGGGGCGGCGCCGGCGGTCAGCGGCAGAAGCACCAGCAGATCGACGTGCGCCATCGCCTCCGCGGTGAGCAGAACGCCGCGCCGGAACAGGCCGGGAGCGCGCGTCGGCCTGCGCAGCGCGTCGAGCGCGTCGAGGTAGGCGAGGAAGTCGAGGGGGCCCCGCTCGGCGATCACTCGCGCACCCGGAGCGAGCTCGAGCAGTCGCTCTGCAGATGACCGCAGCTGCACGAAGTACGTGGACGCGTCGGGTTCATCGGCTGCGGCATCCACGAGTTCGAACGGATCAGGCAGCACCGCGAAATCGGGGTGCGCAGGGGCGAAGTCGCCGATCAGTGTGCTCTTGCCGCTCGCGTGGGTTCCCGAGACGACGATGCGCATGGCCGGGAGTCTATGGTGTCGTTCGGGAGGGGTCGCGATGAAGGTCGACCTCAAGAAGGAGCTGCCGTCATACCGCGCCCTGAGCTGCTGCTACGCGAGGGTGCGTCCGTCGGCCAGGCGCGCCACAGCGCGGTCGTGATTGCGCACAACCGGCACGAGTTCGGTCGCCTTCGGCAGACCCATGGGCTTGGTGGAGACGTAGATGCTCTCGGCGCGCTCGACCAGGAAGGTCTCGTGCCAGATGCCGACGGCACCAGGTACCTTTCGCGCTGCCTTGTTGAAGCGTGACCACGCCGGTCGGTGCTCCTGCGCGGGATTCGACGCGTACGCGTACAGCTTGTCGACCGACGACCAGTACTGCACGACGTAGGGTCCGCCGGCTCCCATCAGCAATTCGTATCCGAGAAGGCCGGACTCGGGATCCATGCTGAGCTCGCGCAGCATCGGCGGCATGGCACCGAAGACCGGCAACCAGAGATCGGGTCGCCACCACTTGTTGATCTGCATCCCGATGTGGAAGACCACGAGCTCGCCGTCGTACCTGTGAGTGCTGCGTCCTGCGATGACTCGACTCATGAACTCTCCTCGATAGTTTCACTATCCATAATGGATAGCGATACTATCCAAGTCAAGGGGTGAGCCATGAGAATCTCAGAACTGTCGACGCGCAGCAGCGTGCCGGTGCCGACGATCAAGTACTACCTGCGCGAAGGGCTCGTGCCTGAAGGAGTGCGCAGTTCGCCGACACAGGCGGAGTACGACGACGTCCACCTCCAGCGGCTTCGGGTCATCAGAGCTCTCGTCGGTTCGGGCGTGAGCGTCGCAGAAA
Organism: uncultured Actinomycetota bacterium; assembly: GCA_963772395.1. GTDB lineage: Bacteria > Actinomycetota > Actinomycetes > Actinomycetales > Microbacteriaceae > Microbacterium. The sequence continues at coordinate 654,996 of CAVYWV010000002.1, forward strand.
CGCGCAAAGTGCTCGCCGCGCTCGATGACCCGCCGGCCGACGCCCACAATCTGCTGGGCGCCGCCCACGCCGCGGTGACGCCCGCGTCGGACGAAGCCATCGACCTCTCCGACGCCGAGCGGCTGGTGGCCGGGCTCGGCTGGCGCCGCGGAATGTGCGACGACCATGTGCTCACCGGCGTGGCCAGAGCGCTGCGGGGAATCGACAGAGCGGGCTTCGAGGTGCCGGCGGACGTCATGCCGGTCTACCTTGCGTCGATACGGCGGATGGCCGATGCCGAGATCGCCTGCGTGCCGACGGAATCCGTCGAAGCGGCCGTCAGGTACGTCGTCCTGGGCTCGGTGATCGTCGAGCCGTTGCTGCTCGCGCTGCGACGAGTCGCCGAGCAGGTGTCGTCCGCGGAGCGCTTCGGCTCTGCGGCGGTCTAAACCCGTGTCGTGGTCGCGGGGACCCGTCAGAACGGTGCGAGCTCCATCTCGCACTCCGGGTCCGGGGCGAACGCGACCGTGCTGACCGGAGTGTCGGTATAGACCCGCCCGCTCGGACTCGTTCACTCGAGCACGCCGCCGTTTCGTTGCGTCACTGTCCACGCGGTCTGATGTTTGAGCGTGTGATGTCGACGACAGAGATGCGCCAGGTTCGCGGCAGAGGATTGACCACCGCGCGCGTGGTCGATCGTGTGATCGATGTCGCATCTGCGTGCGGGAATTCGGCAGCCGGGGAACCTGCAATGCTCATCCCTCACCCGCAGATGTCGGCGAAGCTCTTCGGTCGACCGGTACCTGTCGACCGCGAGAACGGCGCCGGAGATCGGATGGGTGAGGACGCGATCGAAGCCGGGAGCATTCGCCGCGAGCTGACGCGCCGTCTCAGGATCGACGGGGGACCTGCCGTCGAGCACACCCGTCTCGAACGGGTCGCGCACGCCGTCATCGATGAGTGCGAGCACCGGAACAGTGACCTGCACCGTGGCATGTATCGCCGCGAGGCCGGTCGGTCCGATGTTGTGAGCGACAGGATCCGTCGCGAGCAGCAGGTCGGCGAGGACGTCGGCGCGCAACTCGTCGAGTGTGCGGGCGTCACCGCCTACGACGTCCGCTTCGTCTGTGCAGCCCGACGCTTCGTCACCGCCGGATGCTTCAGCTGGGCTCACGCGCGGCGATCACCGCATGAGCCAGTTGGGTCAGTCTGTCGCGGGCGCCGAACACCTGCGCCGCTGGTCCGACACAGTGCAGCTCGGCGAGGCCGTCTTCAAGGTCAGTGGCCCACACCCGTCGCTGTGCCCGAGCGGGGCGAAGGCCTCTGGAAACCGCTCCACGAGCGCAGCTGCGTCGTCAATCTGCCTCTGAACGGTGCGGTCGCTCACTCGCCACGCCGCGGCGATCTCGGCAGCCACGGATCGATGGGGAAAATTCGGCGGCGCTGGTCGCCGCAGGGTCTTCTTGAGCCGCCCAGTCGTCCGCGATGCGCCGGGCCTCGGCCAGCAACGCCGCCTCCTGAGCGTCGAGTCGCGCCCGCTCACGCCTGGTGCGTTCGAGCGCCGGGAGCAGCTGCGCCATCCGCTCCTCCGCCCGCAGAGCCGCCGCGATCGCGGGGGTCGAAGGGCTGCTCATGTGTCCCATTCTCGCGAGGGCCTCCGACATTTCGGGCGATCGAGATCACGCGCGGCAATGACCGATCAGGGGCCATCGACCTGGATCAGGCACGGCGCGTGGATGCATACGCTCCCGCGACATCCGCTCATGTGGACTGGTCAGCGCCTCTGCTCCTGTGGATTCCGGTGGGGGAGGCCGAGCGGGTGCTCAACACGCTCCTTCTCGTGCCACTCGGCGCGGCGATCGCGCTTCTGCTCACTCGTCGCGCGTGGCCGATCGCGATCCTCGTCGGTTTTGCCCTGTCGGCCACCGTCGAGTACGCGCAGCTCTCGATTCCCGGAAGAGTGCCCGACGCCGACCGCTCGACCCACGACACCGGCCGGGCCCTCGACATCGCGGCGGTGGATGCGCAGGCCTGGCTCATCGAGCACGGGGCGCGCTATGGCATCTGCCAGACCTACGCGAACGAGCGGTGGCACTTCGAGCTCGTTCTCGAACCGGGCGGCGTGTGTCCTCCGATGAAACCGGATGCCTCGTCGTGATGCGAACCTGACAGCATCCCCAGAACCGGCCCCCCGAGGCGGTGAGCGATATATCGTTGAGTATCGCTGAGCTCGACCGGGCTACGGCGCGAAGGAGGTCATCATGAGCGGTTCGAACATGGGCGATTGGTTCGGCGGAAGCGCCGGCGGGAGCACGCGCGGCTCCGGTCAGGGCTGGCCGATGAGCGGTCTGTGGGAAGCGATGGAGCAGCTGCGCGGGCAGTTCGAGCAGAAAGTCGGCGGCACGCGCATGGGGAAGGGCGACGTCCGCACCGCAGTACTGGCGCTGCTCGCCGAGAAGCCGATGCACGGATACCAGATCATCCAGCAGATCGAAGAGCGCAGCGGCGGAAGCTGGAAGCCGAGCCCCGGCTCGGTCTACCCCACGCTCCAGCTGCTGGCCGATGAGGGTCTGATCAAGGCCGAGGAGGCGGGCGGTCGCAAGACGTACTCGCTCACGGAGGAAGGACGCGAGGTTGCGGATGCCGCCTCCGAGAAGTCCGCGCCGTGGGAGGGCTCGAGCACCCGCGAGAGCAGCGGCCGCGCGAGCGCGCTTCCGAAGGCCGGCATCGATCTTGCTCAGGCCGTCGCGCAGGTCGGGCGTTCGGGAAGCCCGGAGCAGGTGAAGCAGGCGATCGCCGTCCTCGATGACGCGCGCCGTAAGCTCTTCTCGATCCTCGCTCAGGACTGACCCGCGCCGAGAACGACGCAGTGCCCGCCGCGCGTCGGCGTCAAGGAGATTCGATGACCGACGCCGGCAGCATGCGTGCCCGGTACCGCAGGATCACGCGATTCGCCGCGTTCTACCTGGTGCAGACGTGGTGGTTCGAGCTTTTCCTGCCGCGGATCGGTCTCGCCGGCCTCGCGGCGCGGGGACGGGGGCCGCGGCTGCGCCGGATCGCGCAGCGCTTCCACGCGCTGGCTGTCGAGCTCGGCGGCCTGATGATCAAGGTCGGCCAGTTCATGTCGTCGCGGCTGGACGTTCTGCCCCCCGAGATCACCAAAGAGCTCGAGGGCCTGCAGGACGAGGTTCCGCCCGTCCCGTTCGACGCGATCCGATCGCTCGCCGAAGCTGAGCTGGGCGTGCCGCTCGAGCGGGCGTACTCGTGGGTGGATCCGACGCCGCTGGCAGCGGCATCCCTCGGTCAGGCCCATCGGGCGACGCTGTCGGATGCCGATGCCGAAGACACCGGAATGACGAGAGGTCGTCGTCAAGATCCAGCGGCCGGGGATCGATCAGATCGTCGAGGTGGATCTGCGCGCCCTGCGCCGCGTCGGCGGCTGGCTCAGCCGCATCCGGCTCGTGTCCGACCGCGTCGACGCGCCGGCACTCGTCGAGGAGTTCGCCGTCACGAGCCTCGAGGAGATCGACTACCTGCACGAGGCGGCGAACGCGGAGCGATTCGCGCAGGAGTTCGCCGGCGACCCCCGGGTGAGCGTCCCCGACATCGTGTGGGAGCGCACCACCCGCCGTGTACTCACGCTCGAGGACGTCACCGCGATCAAGATCAACGACGTCGACGGTCTGCGGGCAGCCGGCATCGATCCGGCCGAGGTCGCGATCGACTTCGCGTCGGTGATGTTCGACCAGCTTTTCAAGGACGGCTTCTTCCACGCCGATCCGCACCCGGGGAACATCTTCGTCACCCCCCACGCGGCGGTGATCGCCCAGGGTTCCGAGCCGGCCGACGAGCGTGCGCCGGCATCGGATGCGGCCCGCGCCTGGCATTTCACGTTCATCGACTTCGGGATGATGGGCGAGGTGCCGCCCGGGCTGCGCAGGGGACTGCGCGGCGTGCTCATCGCGGCGGCGTCGCGCGACGGCAAGGGCATGGTGGACGGCATCCGCGAAGTCGGCGTGCTGCTGCCGTCGGCCGACACTTCCGAACTCGAGCGCGCGATGACCAAGCTCTTCGCGCGCTTCGGCGGAATGGGGTTCGCCGAACTGCAGGAAGTCGATCCGCGTGAGTTCCGTGCGTTCGCGATCGAGTTCGGCGATGTCGTGCGGTCGTTGCCGTTCCAGTTTCCCGAGAACTTCCTCCTCATCATCCGCGCGATGTCGCTCGTGTCGGGCAACTGCAGCTCGCTCAATCCCGCGTTCAACATCTGGGATGCCGTCGAGCCCTACGCCGGACAGCTGATCCGCCAAGAGGGCGGGAACGTGGTGCAGGCCTTCGCGAAGCAGGCAGTATCCGTCGCCGGAACGGTCGCTCGGCTGCCTCAGCGCCTCGACGATCTCACGACGCGCATCGAACAGGGCCGGGTGTCGGTGCAGAATCCTCGGCTCGAGCGACGGATCGGCAGCCTCGAGCGCACAGCGCGCCGGGTGATCTCGGCGGTGCTGTTCACCGCGCTCTTCGTGGGCGGCACCATCCTGCGTTCCGACGACGTCGTGTTCGGCACCGTGCTGATGGCGGTCTCGGTGCTGCCACTGCTGCACGCCCTGTTCGCGGGCTGGATCAGTCGCCGCGTTCCGTAGTCAGTCCGCGGCGGCGGATTGCGACACCCGCAGTCGGCGACGACCGACGAGCGCGCGCAACCCCAGTCCGACGGCTGCGACGAGGGCGGTGGCGATGATCGGGCGCAAAGCGAGCTCGGGAGTCAGCAGCGCCGCCTGGAACACGCCGACGGCGTAGTCGATCACATCTGAGGAAGAGCGGACGAGTACCTGATTGCTCAGGGCGTTGAACAGCGCGGTGGTCACGGCCGGCGCAACCCAGACGAGCACGAGGGCGAACAGGGCCGCGATGACCCTTCCCGCCGTGCCGATGCCGGTCCAGGCGATCGCGATGCCGGTCAGCACCGGGGCGATCCACGGCACGATCACGAGCAGGTCGGCCAGCAGACCCTGGCCCGTGCGCGTGGGGTCGATCAGGGCGCCGATCCACGCTGCCATGCCGATCGCCCCGATCGTGAGACCGATCAGCGCTCCGGCGCGAGGCGCTCCTGCAACGAGGATCGTGACGACCAGGCCGACGAGGATCGACAGGCCGGTTCCGGCGACGAGCGCGAAGAGGTACACGTTCGACTCGAGGCGGTCCTGCAGCCCCTTCTGCACGACGCCGGCGGTCTGAACCGTCGCCAGGACCTGAACGATCAGTACGCCGATCACGAGCAGGAGCAGACCCCAGCCGCGAACTCGCAGCGCGCGTCCGCCGACGCCCGCGGTGGCTGAACCGACGATGAGCAGGGAGAAGATCAGGATCACGGTGGTGAAGCTGAACGGCAGCAGCACGAACGGCATCGCCTCGGGTCGCGCAGTGGTAGCCCACAGCACCTGAGGCGGCAGGCGCGCACCGCCGATGAGCCAGGGCAGGAACCCGACGGCTGCGCCGGCCAGGCCGACCGGCAGTGCCACCGTCCACGCCCAGCGCCATGGTTCACCGGAGCGGACTCTGCGGACGCGGGTCGTCTCGTCGTGCGTGTCGTCGGGCTCGGTGGCGACGGCGTCGTTCATGCAGCTCTCCTCGGCAGCGGCGACGCCGCGGCCCGCTCACGTGCGGTCAGGTCGGATGCGGCCAGCTTAGGTGACGTCGCGCAGGCCCACGCGGTCGGGGATCTCGAACGGAAGGTGGGGGAGCCACGAGGCGGGATCGGGCCAGGGTCGGGAAGACGGAAGATTGCTCAGCAGCCGCCGGAGGGCGGCATCCCGCGGCGTCATCGGCGCCGGCGAGGTCAGCACCCGCTGCGGCGCGTGGTGTCCGAGCGCCCCGCACCACCAGTGCCGCCAGGTGTTCGGCGCTCCCTCCGGCTCGAGCACGATGTAGTAGTCCGGCATGAGCGCGGAGCCGTCCTTGAACATCGCGAGTGCCGTCTCGACCTCGAATTCGAGGGCGCCGAGCGTCGAGCGCTCCTCGAAGAGCTCGACCCACGCGGCAGCGACGTGCTCGAGCGGATCGGCGTCATGGACGATCCAGGGAGTGCCGGCTGCGGCGATCCGACGGGCGGCGAGCGCGGGTTCGCTGCCCTGCAGTGCGAGGACTTCCACACCGCGGATGCCGTCGAGATTGGCCAGTGCATCTTCGGATTGACCGCCGACGATTGCGACGATGGTTCCGGTGTTCATCGTGTGCGCCATGTTCGATCGTACGGCGGAACGCCCCGGGATCCGTGGATCCGGGGCGTTCCGTTATACAGCGTGAATGGTCGGGCGCTCTGACCACCGCGCTCGGATCAGTACCAGCCCACAGACTCGGAGTGGCCCCATGCGCCGCACGGGTTGCCGTAGCGCCCGGCGATGTAGCCGAGGCCCCACGAGATCTGCGTCGCGGCGTTGGTCGCCCAGTCCGAACCGGCCGAGGCCATTTTGCTGCCGGGGAGCGCCTGCGGAATGCCGAAGGCGCCGCTCGAGGAGTTGTAGGCCTGCGAGTTCCAGCCGGACTCGCGATCCCACAGCGAAACGAGGCATCCGAACTGGTCGTCGCCCCAGCCGTAGCCGGCGAGCATGCTGCGTGCGATGGCCTGCGCCTCGCCGGCGCTCGTGCCCGGACCGGCGAAGTTCGGTGCGCTGCTGCCGCCGCTGCTGCTGTTCGACGACGCGGCGGCTTCGGCCTCGGCTGCGGCCGCTGCGGCGGCTTCGGCCTCGGCTGCCGCTGCGGCGGCGGCTGCAGCGGCCGCTGCGGCTTCCGCCTCGCGCTGTGCCTGGGCCGCCGCCTCCTGCTCGGCCTTCAGCGCGATCGCCGCGTCCAGGCGGCCGCGCAGTCCATTCACGTCGGCGTCGACGGAGGCGACCTCGGTGGCCACGTCGTCGCTGAAGGCAGCCACGAGCATGGCCGGGAGCATGTCCGCCCCCTGAAGGCGCTTCACGGCCCTCTTGAGATCGGCGGTGTCGACCGTGGTCACCGGCACGCCCACGTCGAGCCCGGATGCCCGGATGTCGGTCGTGACCGTCGCGGCGGCGGCGATCGTCTCCTTCGCGGCGACGAGGGCCTCGCGCGCGTCATCGGTGGTCTCGTCACCCGTGGCGTCGGCCAGGGTGGCCTCGAGGGGGACCGAGTACGACGCCAGGGCGAAGCTCTCCACGCTGCCGGCGGCCTGAGCCTGAGCCGGAGACGTCGGCAGCGCGACGCCCGCGCCGGCGGTGGCGACGAGGGCGAATGCGATGGCGGTCGCGATGATCGCGGGGCGCCGGCGAGTGCGGCGAGCGGCGATTCGGAGGGTGCGACGGGCAGAAGTGGGGGGCGTGATGGAGCGCATGTGACCGGTTCCGTATGGGGGATCTGCGCCCTCGGGCAGGGCGCCACGCATCCCCGTAGGGGACACAAGTCCCCGACTCTTCCTGGGTTTTCTGGACAGGTCCGGTGCGTTACCTGAACGTTACATGTGAGAGCCGGTCGGAAAAGTGCTGATCGGGGCGGCGGCGAACGGCTCCTTTCGCGGTCGTCTGCACAACGAACGAGTGCCGCTGACCCGGGGGTCAGCGGCACTCGCAGGTGTCGATCAGGACAGCGTGAGCCGTCCTTCAGACGAGAAGATCAGAGCGGCCGGATGTTGGCGGCCTGCATGCCCTTCGGGCCACGCTCCGCCTCGAACTCGACCTTCTGGTTCTCGGTGAGCTCCTTGTATCCGCTCGCGGTGATCGCGGTGTAGTGCGCGAACAGGTCGGCTCCACCGTCGTCGGGGGCGATGAATCCAAAGCCCTTTTCGGAGTTGAACCATTTCACGGTGCCAGTGGCCATCGTGTCATTCCTTTTACTTTTCGGGCCGCGTGAGCGACCAGGGGTGCCGCGCCGCAGTGTGCGGAGCGGACGTGTGAGGCGCGGGGGACCCGCGGGAGTGCGTGCTGCGTGTGTCACGGATGCTGCGACGGCGGCCCGCGCGAGATCGCGGGAGTCGTGCAGGCCGAGTTCTTCGCCTCGAGCGCTGTGCGCTTCGTAGCCGACGGGTGTGACGGCCACGAAACCGGCGTACTCGCCGGCGGCCGTCGCGACGAAGACATCGTCGTCGGCGGGACGCCAGTCGAGCGGCTGTCGCGATGAGGGGGTGGGGATGGTGACGGTGGTCAAGAGAACTTTCAGAAGTTGCGCGGCGATACAGACGCTCGTGCGCGGGAGTTGAGGGAGGTGGCGGATGTCGGTGCGACGATCCGGGCGTCAGGTTGTCTGTTGTTCCAAGCTCTGCATCTGTGCGGAGGCAGTGGGTGACGACGCAAGACCCGAGTGGGCGAGCCCAGCCTAGCAGGCTCAGCTGTGAGACCGTCGGTCCGGGCCGGATGGGGCGAAGTTTCAGGTGGAACCCGGCAGTACGACGGGTTGTAGATCGCGGACGCTTCCCCCGCGGCATCCGGTGCCTGCGACGGCACCCACGCGGCAGCGATCGAATACGTGCGCGTCGGGCGATCCCGCCGCGCCGTCCCCGTCGTCGCACTAAAATCGCGACATGCACCGGATCTTCACGACCAGCTTCGCGGCGGTCTATCCGCTCTATGTCGCCAAAGTGGAGCGCAAAGGCCGAACGAAAGCCGACGTCGACGAGGTCATCGAGTGGCTCACCGGGTTCGACGAGTCACAGCTCAGCCGGCACCTGACCGACGGCACCACCTTCGAGGGGTTCTTCGCGGACGCGCAGCTGAACCCGAACGCGTCGCTGATCACGGGCGTGGTGTGCGGGGTTCGGGTTCAGGAGGTCGAAGATCCGCTGATGCAGAAGATCCGCTATCTCGACCTGCTGGTCGATGAGCTCGCGCGCGGCAAGTCGATGGAGAAGATCCTGCGGGTCGCGCAGCCGGCGTGACGACGGCGACCATTCCGGCTCGGCCAGGTCGGTGTGACCTCAGGATGGCGCTGCCTCGAGGTCGGGGCCCGGCAGCGGCAGCGTCTCCACGTGGCTCAGCGGTCAGGTCGGAGCGAGCGGTTCCGTTGACGAGCGACATCGACGTCGATCTGCTGAACGGGATCGACCTGCCGAACGTCACGGTGAAGCACGTCGACGTGACCCGAGACGACCTCGGCTCGGGCTACACCCTTTTTCTGGTCCGCGCTCTGCTGCAGGGCGGACCGGCGCCAGATCGACTACTTCATCGGACGGAAGGTTCCCCGGAGGCGAGAACTCGTACGTCACCTCGATCGGACGCAAGCCTGTCGCGCAGGCCGAGGGGCCGGCCGGCGGGCGTAGCCTGATTCAATGCCCGACGACCCGACTCCTCAGACCGCGCGGGCGCAGCTCACGGCTCTCGCCGACGCGGTGGCGACCGGCCGAGGGGGGCGCGGATTCGAGGCGTTCGCCGGGCTGCCGATGCCGACCGCTCCCCGTACGTCCGCGGTCCTGATGCTGTTCGGCGTTTTGGACGGTCGCCCCAGCGATCATGTCGCCGACGCACACGCGGTCTCCGGCGATCTGGATGTGCTGCTGCTCGAGCGCGCGTCGACGTTGCGGTCGCACCCCGGACAGGTGGCGTTCCCGGGGGGTCGGCTCGATCCGGACGACGACGGCCCGGTGGCAGCGGCACTCAGAGAGGCGGTGGAGGAGACGGGCCTCGATCCGTCGGGGGTCGAGGTCCTGGGCACCCTCGAGACGCTGCCCCTGGCTTTCTCGCAGAACCTGGTGATTCCGGTGGTGGCGTGGTGGCGGCATCCGTCGGCGGTCCGTGTCGTCGACGTCGCCGAGTCGGCCGCGGTCTTCCGGGCGCCCGTCGCCGATCTGCTCGACCCGGCCAACCGCGGGGTCACAGTGATCCGCCGTGACGGGCAGGAGTGGCGTGGACCGGGATTCCTCGTGCCCCGGTTCGACGAGCGCGGCGAGCGGGACGGCGACCATCTCGTCTGGGGCTTCACCGGAATGGTGCTGGAGGGCCTCTTCGACCGGCTGGGCTGGACAGAGCCGTGGGACCACGAGCGCGAACTGCCGCTCGTGGTCCCCGAAGTGCAGACGCGGTAGAGCCGCGGTGGGTGAACCTCACCCGGGCGCGTGCGAGTGCCGGCCACCCCTCTGACCGAGCGGGCGGCAGAAGACTACGATGCCAAGCGCGAGCATGTGAGCGGAGTGCGTCCCATCGCGGGAGGAGGGGCTGATGATCCTGGTTCGCGTTGCCGGAGTGGCCCTCGACCCGACCGGGCAGCACGTCATCCTCCTCAAGCCGATAGGCGAGCTCGCGGGAGAAGGCAGACTGCTGCCGATCTGGATCGGCGCGCAGGAGGCCACCTCGATCCTGGTCGCCGTCGAGGGCGCCGATGTGCCGCGGCCCCTCGCGCACGACCTGATGCGCTCGCTTCTCGATTCGGTCGGCGCTTCGGTGACGGGTGTCGCCGTCACCCGCATCGACGAGGGCACGTTCTTCGCGGAGGTGACGCTGTCGACGGCTCTCGGTGAGCGCGTCATCGACGCGCGGCCGTCGGATGCCGTCGCACTCGCGTCGCGCGTCGACGCGCCGATCTGGGTGGCGGACGCCGTGATGGCCGATGCGGGCGTGCTCGACACGGTCACCGAGGCCGAGACGGACGAAGCCGCCGACGACGTGCCGGACGAGGTGGCACGCGAGCGGCTCGACGAGTTCAAGCGCTTCCTCGACGACGTGGACCCCGACGACTTCCGCGGCTGACGGGTCGCGCCCCGCGGCGCACCGCTTCCGCGACGTCAGCGGGCTTGCCGCGCCACGGCATCCCGTGCCCGGGCAGCACCCATCCGGCGTCAACCGTCTTCAACCTGTCCAAGGACTCGAGGGCGAGCGTCGGGTCGTCGGTGAACGGGGCGGGCTGCATGCCCGCACGGCCGGTCAGCACATGGCGCGTGGTCAGCGCGTCGCCGACGAACACCGCGTCGACGAACTGCACGTGCACCGCGATGCTGCCGGGGGAGTGACCCGGCATGCTGATCACCACAGGCGCGCCGGGCAGCGGGAGCACCTCGCCGTCCGCGACCTCGACGACCTCCGACGGAAAGTGTGTCCGCATTCCGCCTTTGCGCAGCGCGTAGGCGAAGAATGCAGCGGTCGCGCCGAGACGCATCGGCCCCATTGCGACCTTCGGCTTGTCGCCGCCCTTCGCGCGGGCGGCGTCGGCGGAATGCACGTAGATCGGCACGCCGTGGTCGGAGCCGAGGCGCTGCGGCGAAGCCGAGATGGTCGCTGTCGCCGTGGGTCAGCACGACTCCCTTGATGTCGTCCAACGATCGGCCCATCGCCCGCAGCTCGTTCTGCAGGTCGCGGAAGTGCCCCGGTAGGCCGGCGTCGATGACCGTGATGCCCTCCGGGGCGTCCACCAGGTATGCGGCGACGATGTCATTGCCGATGCGGTGCAGGTGCGGGGCGAGTTGCATGACGTCTCCTCGAAGGGGATGAGTGATGGCTACGATACATAGCTATGATAGCTTACGTCAATAGCCGACAGCGCCCGGAGGAACCCGATGCCCACACCTGACCGCACGTCGTTGGGCGAGATCGTCGACGCGGGTCGCAGCATCCTCGAGGCGGGTGGTCCGTCGAAGCTGACGATGCAGGCCGTGGCCGATCGCGTCGGCGTTCGCGCGCCATCGCTCTACAAGCGCGTGCGCGATCGCGATGCCCTGATGACACTGGTGGCCGAGGCATCCGCGAATGATCTCGCCGACCGGCTGGAGACGTCCGACGGGTCTCTGAGTTCGCTCGCGCATGTGTACCGCGACTTCGCCCGCCGGAATCCCGAGGCGTTCCGGCTCATGTTCGCGATCGACGGCGCCGAAGCGGCGATGGCCCGTGCGAGCGTGCCGCTGCTGCGGGCGACGGGCGAGATGGTCGGGCAGGATGCCGCGCTCGACGCCGCGCGACTGCTCACCGCGTGGGCCACCGGGTTCGTGAGCATGGAGCTGTCGGGCTCGTTCCGCTTCGACGGCGACCTCGACCGTGCGTTCGAGTACGGGCTGGAGCGGCTCGTCGTCGGACTCCGCGCATCGCCGTGAGCATGCGAGAACCAGCGATACCCGGACTGGTCGGCCGGATGCGCAGTTCGGCCCCGGCGAGTATCTCGCCGGGGCCGAACGGTGATGCGTCAGACGATCACTTGAGCGCCTGGGGGCCCTTGAACTGCCAGTTCACCTGACCCTTCGCCTTGCCCTTGGCCGTGCCGTTCACGGCCGAGGTCGTCTCGGCGAAGGTGAGTGTCGCGTGGGCCGCGGCATCCGCCATCTGCTCGAAGCCGGCAAGGTCGACGTTGTCGATCGTGTCGCACGCCTGGTGGTAGCACGGGTCGTACGGCGCGCCCGCCGTGCCACCGAAGATGGTCGCCTGGTCCACGGTCTTGGTGCCCTCAGCACCCGAGAACAGGCCGCCCGCCGGGATTCCGGCGTTGATGAACGCGAAGTAATCGCTGCGTCCATCGAACTCGGTGGCCTCGAACGGCAGACCCTGCGAGGTGAAGTAGTCCTCGAAGACGCCCTCGATGATGTCCGAACCGTTCGGTCCGGTCGTGCCGAACGCGTCGCCGTCACCGTCGTAGATGAACGTCACCGGGTTGACGGAGCCGAGCATGTCGAAGTTGAGGTTCACCGCGATCTGCTTCGCCTGCGCCTTCGACAGCTGAGAGACGTAGTAGTCCGACCCCTGCAGGCCGTCTTCCTCGCCGCCCCAGAACGCGAATCGCACGTGATTGCGCGGCTCCAGGCCGAGGTTCGACATCTGCAGCGCGATCTCCAGGAGCGCGGCCGTGCCCGTGCCGTTGTCATTGATGCCGGGGCCCTCGGGGACCGAGTCCAAGTGCGCGCCTGCGAGCACCGTCCGGTCGGTGCGGCCACCCGGCGAGTCCGCGATGAGGTTCTCGGTGACGATCTCGATGTCCTGCACGGCAACGGAGACTCGCATCTCCAGCCCGGGGATGAGGCCGGCGGCCTCTTGGCCCAGCGCGAAGTCGGCGCCTACCACCGGAATGCTGACGACGGTCTCGCCGAGCGTTCCGAACACGACGCCCAGACGCTCCGGGTCGCCGTCGCCGTTGCCCTGGTTGAAGATGATCACGGCGCCGGCTCCCGCAGCGTCGGCGTTCGCGGCCTTGACGGCGAAATCGCACGAGCCGCGCTGGATCAGCGCGATGTCGCCTTCGGGGAAGCCCGTGAAGTCTGCTGTTTCGCAACCACTCGTGGACGCGCGGTCGCCGTTCAGGTTGATGTCGACGGCGGTGACGGGGGCGGTGACGTCGCCCTGAACCGAGCCGGTCATGGGGAACCACGTCTCGATGATGGGGAAGTCCGCGGGCTCCGGGGTCACGCGTTCGAGAGCGGATCCGACGTACTCCTGCCGGATGTACGTGAATTCCTGCCGCGTGGTCGTGTAGCCGGCGTTCTGCAGCGTCGTCTCGACATAGTCGACGGACTGTTCGTAGCCCGTCGTGCCCGCGGCGCGGTTGCCGTCGTTCGCGGTGGCGATGTCCTGCAGTGCTTGGAGGTGGGTGTCGAGTCCGTCCTCGGTGATCGCGTCCGTCAACGGGGTGGTGTCGACGGGGATCGCTGCGATAGCGGGGGTGCCTATCAGTGCGAGGCTTGTGCACACGATCGCGGTGGTCGCGACGGCGGCGGCTCGGGTCATTCGATGATTCACGCTGAGCTCTCCTTGTGGGGTTTCGGTGCGTCGGTCGTTTCATCCCCGTCGTCTGCGAACGTATCGCGGCGGGTGCACACGGCGATACCCCATCCCGGCGAAATAATGCGGGGCGTCCGGGGGTTCTGGTACCCTGACATGTCACCCGTGTGGCTCTATTGCCGTGCGCGCGTGACACTGCACGACTCGCAATCAAATCCAACCGCCGACGCCCGCGGCATTCCCATGCCCGCGTGCTGAAGCCCGACACCCAACCCAACAAGGACAACCCACTACATGACTATCGCAACGACCGCCCCGGCCACCAAGCAGGTCGCCATCAATGACATCGGATCTGCTGAGGACTTTCTGGCCGCGGTCGAACTGACCCTGAAGTTCTTCAACGACGGCGACCTCATCGAAGGAACCGTCGTGAAGATCGACCGCGACGAGGTGCTCCTCGACGTCGGCTACAAGACCGAGGGTGTCATCCCCTCGCGCGAGCTCTCCATCAAGCACGATGTGGACCCCAACGACGTCGTCAAGGTCGGCGACCAGGTCGAAGCCCTCGTTCTCCAGAAGGAGGACAAGGAAGGCCGCCTCATCCTGTCCAAGAAGCGTGCGCAGTACGAGCGCGCCTGGGGTGACGTCGAGAAGATCAAGGAGACCGACGGTGTCGTCACCGGCTCCGTGATCGAGGTCGTCAAGGGTGGACTCATCGTCGACATCGGCCTGCGCGGCTTCCTGCCCGCGTCGCTGATCGAGCTGCGCCGCGTCCGCGACCTCACGCCGTACCTCGGCCAGGAGATCGAGGCCAAGATCCTCGAGCTCGACAAGAACCGCAACAACGTGGTCCTGTCGCGCCGCGCCCTGCTCGAGCAGACGCAGTCCGAGTCGCGCACGTCGTTCCTGAACAACCTGCACAAGGGTCAGGTCCGCAAGGGCACCGTCTCGTCGATCGTCAACTTCGGTGCGTTCGTCGACCTGGGCGGAGTGGACGGCCTCGTGCACGTCTCCGAGCTGTCGTGGAAGCACATCGAGCACGCCTCCGAGGTCGTCGAGGTCGGACAGGAAGTCACCGTCGAGATCCTCGAGGTCGACCTGGATCGCGAGCGCGTGTCGCTCTCGCTCAAGGCGACCCAGGAGGACCCGTGGCAGGTCTTCGCCCGTACCCATGCGATCGGGCAGGTCACCCCGGGCAAGGTCACGAAGCTCGTTCCCGTTCGGCGCGTTCGTCCGCGTCGCAGACGGCATCGAGGGCCTCGTGCACATCTCGGAGCTCTCGGGCAAGCACGTCGAGCTCGCCGAGCAGGTCGTGTCGGTCGGCGAAGAGGTCTTCGTCAAGGTCATCGACATCGATCTCGAGCGTCGCCGCATCTCGCTGTCGCTCAAGCAGGCGAACGAGTCGGTCGACCCGTTCGGCACCGAGTTCGACCCGGCCCTCTACGGCATGGTCACCGAGTACGACGAGAACGGGGACTACAAGTACCCCGAGGGCTTCGACCCCGAGACCAATGCGTGGAAGGAAGGCTCCGACGCCGCGCGCGAGAAGTGGGAGCAGGAGTACGCCGCTGCCCAGGCTCGCTGGGAGCAGCACAAGGCGGCCGTCGCCAAGTCGCTCGAGGCCGAGGCTGCCGCCCCGACCGAGACCAGCTCGGCTTCGAGCTCGTTCACGTCCGACAGCTCCGCCGGCGGCACCCTGGCCGACGACGAGGCGCTCGCCGCGCTTCGCGAGAAGCTCTCGGGTCGCTGATCCTGCACCGCAGCATTCGCTAGCGCCCTCGCGCGCCGGCACGTCACGGGCCGTCACCTTCGGGTGGCGGCCCTTCGCGTTCGTGTCACGGGGTCGGAGCGTGGTCGTAGGATCCGCAGGTGCCCACAGAAGGATCATGCCGAGCCGACGGATGCCGCGCCCCCGCGGTCGCGGACGCTCCCGTCACGCTCTGCGAGCGTCACCTCGCCGCCGCGGGGGAGTGGGCCGGCCGTGAGTTCGGCGTCACCGACGCGCTGCCGACGCCGTGCCGGCTCTGCGGCTCGCGCCTCGGCGTCCGTTATCCGTCCGCATGGCTGTGCGCGGTCTGCGAGTGGCGCCACGGCGAACTGGTCGACCACGAGCTGCCCCCGCCGCGCGTGGACGTCGTCTATTACCTGCGCTACGGCGACCGCGTGAAGATCGGCACGTCGGGCAATCCGCGCCGGCGCGTCGCGTCGATCTGGCACGAGGACCTGCTCGCGTTCGAACGCGGAGACCGTCGGCTCGAGCATCGTCGCCACGAGGAGTTCGCCGACGAGCGATTCGACCGCACCGAGTGGTTCCGGCTCTCCGAGCGGCTGCTCGCGCACATCGACGTCGTCCGCGGCGTCGAGGAACCCTGGGATCGCTACGCACGCTGGATGAGCGAACTCACGGCGCTGCAGGGCGGCTGAGGCCGCGCGGGAGCGGAGCGCAAGTGCGCCGCATCCGTTAGCGTCACGGTATGGGCGACCCGACGGCGCACGAACACTCGCAGAGTGCGTCGCGCATCGTGAGACAGCGCACCGGCTGGCTGCGCGAGGACTTCGCCGACCGCACCCGTGCGCGCGCAGCCACCCTCAACCAGCTGCTCCTGGGCTCCGTCGTGTTCGTGCTCGGCATCCTCATCGCGGTCGGTCCATTCACGGGCGACGTCGTCATGTTCTTCACCGGCGTGGTCATCATCTTCGTTCTGACCGGCGCGACGCTGGTGATCCCGTGGAACCGGGTCGCGTTCGGGTGGGTCGCGGTCGTGCCCGCGATCGACATCGTGGCGATCACGTTGATGCAGCTCGCTGCCCCCGGCTCCGCGCTGGGACTGCTCTGGATCTTCCCGACGACCTGGCTCTCAGCGGGTTTCGGGCTGCTCGGGCTGTTCGCCGTGATCGTCGCTGTCGCCGGCATCGTCAGCGTCCTCGCCGCCTTGAACGAGCAGCAGGTCACGTACGCGACCGTGCTCCTGCCGCTGGTCCTGATCGCCGTCGCCACGACGAGTCATCTGGGCGCGCGCCGTTCGGATGCGCAGCGCACTCTTCTGGCCAAGCAGGCGCAGCTGCTGCGACGCGTGCTCGAGCGCACCCGCCGCCAGGAGCAGGAGGTGACGGAAGTGCTCGATGCCGTCGACTTCGGCGTGATCCGCGTCACGCCCGACGGCCAGGTGGCCGTCACGAACGACGCCCACGGCCGGCTGCAGCAGGCGATCCGCTCCGACATCGACGCCGCCGACGACGAGAGCACGGAGCGAGAGGACATCCCCGCATTCCGCGATGACGGATCGACGCCGCTGCCGCACGACGAGCTGCCCGTCGAGCGCGCCCTCCGCGGTGAGGCGTTCGACGGCCAGGTGGTGTGGTTCGGCATCGAACCGGGGCCACGCCAAGCGCTCAGCATCACCGCGCGTCGGCTCACCGACTCCGCGGGGCAGGATGTGGGGGCCGTCGTCGTCTCACGAGACGTGACGACCGAGTTGAACGCCCTTCGCGCCCGCGATGAACTGGTCGCCTCGGTCTCGCATGAACTTCGCACCCCGCTCACCTCGATCCTCGGATACCTCGACCTCGCGATCGAGGATCCCGACCTGCCCGATCATCTCCGAGCGAACCTCGATGTCGCCGAGCGCAATGCGGAGCGCCTGCTCGGCATCATCGGCGACATCCTCGCGGCCTCGAGCTCCTCCACATCGGTCGAGGCATCGCTCACGCCGCTTGAGGTCGACGCCCGAGAAATCGTCCGCGCGGCCGCCGAAGCCCTGGCGCCGCGTGCCTCCAGCCGGGCGATCACGATCGACACGGCCGGACTCGAGGAGGCGTTCGTGTGGGCTGATCCGCTGCGCCTGCGCCAGGTCATCGACAACCTGCTCTCGAACGCCGTCACCTACAACCGGGACGGGGGCACCGTGTTCCTGGGTACGACCAGCGACGGCGCCTCGAGCTGGATCCTCGTGCGCGACACCGGCGCGGGCATGACCGAAGACGAACGGGCCCGCCTGTTCCAGAGGTTCTACAAGGCCGGACCGGCCCGCCGGTCCGGCACGGGACTCGGTCTTGCGATCAGTCGCGACATCGTACGGGCGCACGGGGGCGAACTCGGCCTGCACAGCTCGCCCGGCGTCGGATCGACCTTCATCGTCAAACTCCCTGCCACCGAGCCATTGGGGAACCCGTCATGATCCTCGACCTCGACCTCTACAGCGCGCTGGTGATGACCGCGGTCGTGGTCAACGTCAGCGGCGTGCTCTTCATCGTCGAGACGCTCCTGCGCCGCGACGAAGGAGCGGGCCGCATCTGGGCGCTCGCCTTCCTCGCTGCCATGCTCACGACACTCGCGTACGTCATCTGGGTGCAGTCGCCCGAAGCGTGGTGGGCCATCGCGGTGGGCAACGCCGCGTTCGTCGCGGGGACGGGCTGCATGTGGCTGGGCTGCCGGAGATTCAACGGCCGGCGGATGGCGTGGTCGTCGCTCGTCGTGGCGGCTGCCGTGGCAGGGGCGGCGACCTCCGTCTTCGCGGCGGGTCCCGACGGGGGTGACTGGGCGGGTGCCCTGTGGATGTTCATCCCTCTGCTGGCCTTCGCCGGCGCCGGCGCGGTCGAGTGCCTGCGCGGGGAGCTGCGCGAATCGCGCACGGCGTGGGTGCTCAGCGCCGTGTTCCTCTTCCAATCGCTGTACTACCTGTCGCGTACAACCGCGTTCCTGACGTCCGGTCCCGACAGCTCGCTGTTCCAGAACGCGTTCGGCACGATCCCGACGAGCTTCGTCACGGTCACCCTCACGATCGTCGCGGTCGTGGTCACGTCGGTGCTTCGGGCGTCGCGGGCGCCGATGCGCGGGCACCTCAGGCCCGCGGGCTACGGCACGGCGCGCGACGGAATCCTCTCGCAGGACGTCTTCGACGGCGCGATGTCGGACCTGTGCGAACGTGCGCAGTGGCGCTCCGAGCTGGTCGGCGTGATCGCGGTGCGCATCGACGACCTCGAGCAGATCTCGACGGCGTTCGGCAGCGAGGTCGCCCGCGCCGTGACGGAGACCTGGCGCACCGGCGTTCGCCGGCATGCGCCGTCGAACTCGTTCGTCGCCGAGGACGGACCCACAGGACTGCTCGTCGGTGTGCTCGTCGAGTCACCCCGGGAGGCGCGGCGGCAGGCGGCGGTGATCTACCGCGGCCTCTTCGACGACCTCGGCATGGTGGGCGGAACCGGCGCCGGTACGAGCGGCGGTGTCGTCGGCGCAGTGATCCCGGTCGTGGGGGTCGGTGTGGCACTGAGCGACACGACCGGCTACGACGCCGAACGCCTGGCCGGGCTCGCCCGCGAGGCGGCCACCCGCGCCGCGATCGACGTCGACGCCTCGGTGCTCGTCGGAGAGGCCGAGTAGCGGCATCCGCGTCGGTCAGGCGGTGAGACGGTAGCCCACGCCGCGCACGGTCTCGATCCATCGCGGGACTCGCGGGCGATTCGCCGAGTTTGCGGCGCAGATTGGCGACGTGCACCTCGATCGCGCGCGCATCGCTGTCGCTGACGAACTCGACGCCCGTGTACTGCTCGCCGCGCAGCATCATCGCGAGGTCGGACTTCGCGCGCACTCGCCGACCCGACCCGAGCAGGTCGGCCAGGATGTCGAACTCGCTGCGGGTCAGATCGAGATCGGCGCCGTCGACCGTGACGATGCGGGTCTCGGGGTTCAGCCGGACTCCCTGGTGCTCGAGCCACGCCGACGCCCGCGGTGTCCGAAGCGAAAGGCTCGGCGGGTGGCGAGGTCGCGATGTGGTGGCGGGGGCGGCGCAGCATCGCGTCGATGCGCGCGCGCAGCTCGCGCGGCCGGAACGGCTTGGCGACGTAGTCGTCGGCGCCGGCCTCGAGTCCCTGAAGGGCGTCGATCTCCTCGGTGCGCGCGCTGAGCATCACGATGTACGTCGCGCTCACGGCGCGGATGCGCTTGGCAGTCTCGAAGCCGTCCATGCCGGGCATGTTGACATCGAGGGTCGTGACGAGCGGCTGGTGCTCGTCGAACGAGCTCGAGCCCCGTCTTCGCCGGTGCCCGCGCCGTACACGGTGAACCCGGCCTGCGCGAGGACGGCAGACAGGAGCGATCGGATGTCTTCCTCATCCTCGATCACGACCGCGACGCGCGCTTCTTCCACCGTTGCACCTTCCGGCGCTGACGAGTCGATCGCCGGCGCCCGGACGTCGGTAAGGATATCCCAGAACGCGGTCTGGAACCTGCGGTCGGTGTCGGTCATGCCGTCGGCAGCGGGATGTGGGATGGCGATCGCCCCCACGATCGCCATCCCTCCGCACCGCGAGCAGATCGTTCGAATCGCGCAGCACGTGCCAGGCACGAGCGCGAGGTCATGCGGGTCGGTGGAGCCACAGAGTCGCGTCCACCTGCCATCGCACGTCCTCCCTCAGACGCTGTCCGAGGATCCGCTTTCATCGGGTTGCATCCGACGATACGACGGCGGACTCAAGGGCGGCTCAGGTCGCGCTCAGGACTGACTGAGGTTCCTCCGGCGCGCCGGAAGCCGGACGCGCACCGACGCTGGTGCGCCCGCGCGTGGCATCCTCGATGCATGCCACTCGTCGCACTCACCGGAGGCATCGCCTCGGGCAAGTCCACGATCGCCCGACGCCTCGCCGAACACGGCGCCGTCGTCGTCGACGCCGATCAGGTCGTCCGCGACGTCCAGCGGCCGGGCTCGCCCGTGCTCGCCGAGATCGCCGTCGAATTCGGCGACCGGATGCTGGGCGAAGACGGTTCGCTCGACCGCGCGGCCCTCGGCGGCCGTGTCTTCGGCGACGCTGCCGCGGTCGCAGCGGCTCAACGCGATCGTGCATCCGGCGGTGCGCATCGAATCGAAGCGGCAGTTCGACGAGGCGCTCGCCGCGCGACCCCGACGCGGTGGTGCTGTACGACGTGCCGCTCCTGGCCGAGGCGCGCCTCGGCGATCCCGTGGGATCTGATCGTCGTCGCGTATGCGCCCGCGGCGGAGCGCGTGCGGCGACTCGTGGCCCTTCGCGGGCTGAGCGAAGCAGAGGCCGCGGCACGTATCGCCTCGCAGGTCACCGACGAGGAGCGACTGCGGATCGCCGACGTCGTGATCGACACGTCCGGCACGCTCGAGCACACACTCGCGCAGGCCGATGAGCTGTGGGCTGCGTTGCCGCAGCACATCGAGGACAGGCGCACCCGGCTCCGCGTAAACTGACACCATCAGCGATGGAGGTGTGCCATGGGATTCCTCTCGAGGTTCCGCCGCCGCAAGAGCCCGTACGCGGCCGTCACCGAAGAAGAGCAGATCGCGCGTTACGTCTATCTGCTCAATACGCTGCCGGCGAGCGTGATCGAAAGCGCCCACGCCGCCGCGTTCAAGGACCTGTCCGCCGCCCAGCGGCGCGAGATGTTCGAGCAGCTGCGGCCGTTCATGTCGGATGCCGAGCGCACCGCATCCGCTGACGATCCGCAGCTGCTGGCGAAGCTCGTCCGACGCGCGGAAGAGCGTCGCACGGCGCGGGCCGCCACCGCAGGCGGCCCGGATGCCGAGGCCGAGGCATCCGTCCGCACGACGACCGCGACCGCGGACCCGAACCTCGTCGACCCGCGAGCGGTGATGATGCAGACCGGCGTCATGAGCGTCGTGGCCTACCAGTTCCTGCTCACGAGCTCCGTCTCGGCCTATTTCACCGTCGGCGCGGGCTCGCTCATGATCGGCGACCAGCCGGGCTGGGTCGGCGACACGTTCGACTCCGGGTCGACGGGCGGCATCGACGCCGCCGGCTTCGGCGGGTACGACGGCGGGTGGTGGCGGGTTCGACGGCGGCGGATTCGGCGGCGGCTTCGACGGCGGCGGGGGCTTCGGCTGAGCGCGAACGCCGCCCTCGATGTCGGAGCCCGCGCCTAACCTGGACTGATGCAGACGACACGATCCGTGCGGCCGTTCGAGGTCGTCAGCGAGTACGTCCCCTCGGGAGACCAGCCCCAGGCGATCGCCGAACTGGCCGGTCGCATCAACGCGGGCGAGACCGACGTCGTGCTGCTCGGGCGCCACCGGAACGGGCAAGTCCGCGACCACCGCGTGGCTCATCGAGCAGGTGCAGCGGCCGACTCTGGTGCTGGCGCACAACAAGACGCTTGCGGCGCAGCTGGCGAACGAGTTCCGCGACCTGATGCCGAACAACGCGGTCGAGTACTTCGTCTCGTACTACGACTACTACCAGCCCGAGGCGTACGTGCCCGCAGACCGACACCTTCATCGAGAAGGACTCCTCGGTCAACGCCGAGGTCGAACGACTGCGTCACTCCACGACGAACTCGCTGCTCAGCCGGCGCGACGTGATCGTCGTCTCGACCGTGTCGTGCATCTACGGACTCGGTGCGCCCGAGGAGTACATGCGGGCGATGGTGGCGCTGCAGGTGGGGGAGCGGTACGACCGCGACGCGCTCATCCGCAAGTTCATCGCGATGCAGTACAACCGCAACGACGTCGACTTCTCCCGCGGCAATTTCCGGGTGCGCGGCGACACGATCGAGATCATCCCGGTGTACGAGGAGTACGCGATCCGCATCGAGCTGTTCGGCGACGAGATCGAAGCGCTGTACATGCTGCATCCGCTCACCGGCGATGTCGTGCAGAAGCTCGAATCGGTGCCGATCTTCCCGGCGTCGCACTACGTCGCCGGCACCGAGACCGTGCAGCGCGCGATCGGCACGATCGAGGCCGAGCTGGAGATCCGGCTCAAAGAGCTCGAGTCCCAGGGCAAGCTGCTCGAGGCCCAGCGCCTGCGCATGCGCACCTCTTTCGATCTCGAGATGCTCCAGCAGCTCGGGTTCTGCTCGGGCATCGAGAACTACTCCCGTCACCTCGACGGCCGGGCACCGGGCGAGGCGCCGCACTGCCTGCTCGACTTCTTCCCCGACGACTTCCTCGTCGTGATCGACGAGTCCCACGCCACGGTGCCGCAGATCGGCGCGATGTACGAGGGCGATGCGTCGCGCAAGCGCACGCTGGTCGAGCACGGATTCCGCCTGCCGAGCGCGATGGACAACCGCCCCCTCCGCTGGGACGAGTTCAAGGATCGCGTCGGCCAGACCGTGTACCTCTCGGCGACCCCGGGACGCTACGAGATGGGCATCGCCGACGGTGTCGTCGAGCAGATCATCCGCCCGACGGGCCTGGTCGACCCCCAGATCGTCGTGAAGCCTTCGAAGGGCCAGATCGACGACCTGCTCGAGGAGATCCGGGTGCGCGCCGAGCGCAACGAGCGGGTGCTGGTCACGACCCTGACCAAGAAGATGGCCGAAGAGCTCACCGACTTCCTCGGCGAGCACGGGGTGCGTGTGCGCTACCTGCACTCCGACGTCGACACGCTGCGTCGCGTCGAGCTGCTGACCGAGCTCCGTGCGGGGGTGTACGACGTGCTGGTCGGCATCAACCTGCTGCGTGAAGGTCTCGACCTTCCCGAGGTGTCACTGGTCGCGATCCTCGATGCCGACAAGGAGGGCTTCCTCCGTTCGGGCACCTCGCTCATCCAGACGATCGGCCGCGCCGCGCGCAACGTGTCGGGCGAAGTGCACATGTACGCCGATACGGTGACCGACTCGATGAGAGCAGCGATCGGCGAGACCGATCGGCGCCGCGAGAAGCAGGTCGCGTACAACCTCGAGAACGGCATCGATCCGACGCCGCTGCGCAAGAAGATCGCCGACATCACCGATGTGCTGGCACGCGAGGGCGCCGATACGGCGGCGATGATGTCGAAGCGCAACGCCGCGAAGCTGAAGTCGGGCAAAGGCCGGTCGCCGACGCCGCAGCTGCGCCGGGAGGGGATTGCTTCAGAGGGTGCCGAACAGCTGGAGGCGACGATCTTCGACCTGTCGAACCAGATGCTCGCCGCGGCCGGCGAGCTGAAGTTCGAGCTCGCCGCGCGCCTGCGCGACGAGGTGCAGGACATGAAGAAGGATCTGCGCGCCATGGAGCGCGCGGGTCACGCCTAGACGACTCAGGGACAGTGCATCAAGGGCTTCGGTCCTGACCGGTCGAACGTGTGCGCCGTCATCGGCGCACCGCACAGCGGACACGCCCGTTCCGCCCGCTCGGCGACACTCGGCGGCGGAGTCGTCTCATAGGGCCCGACGGCCGCCGGGCCTGCCAGTCGGATCAGCTTCGCGTTGATCCAGGCGTACCAACCGCCGGCCTCTCGGACTCGCGTCCGCAGCGGCATGCTCTTGTTCGGTCATGTCATTAGTGTACTAACTATTCGTGGACGATATGCTGTCATTCATGACCGACGACATCCTGTCGCTGGAGAACCAGCTCTGCTTCGCAGTGGTCACGGCGGCGCGGAACGTCGTCGCCGTCTACCGGCCCGTGCTCGAGCCGCTGGGACTGACGCACCCGCAGTACCTCGTGATGCTGGCTCTCTGGGAGCGCTCGCCGCGATCGCTCGGCGAGCTCGCCGGCGAGCTGGCGATGGAGCCGGCGACCCTCTCTCCGCTGGTCAAGCGCCTCGAAACGCAGGGGCGGGTCTCGCGCACCCGCAACGTCGAGGACGAACGCGTGCTCGACATCGCGCTCACCGACGCGGGCCGTGCGCTCCGGCAGGACGCGCTGGAGGTTCCTCGTCAGATCATGCAGCGGGTCGGGATGGATGTCGCCGAGATCGCCGAACTGCGCGCTGCGCTGGTGCGATTCGCCGGTCGGACGACCGACCCGGTCTCACGTTGACCCGCACTCGGTATCAATTTCGTTGCAGACGCATGAACTGTGTGCCACCCCCCTTGGCATACTCTCGGCAGGCTCTTAGGCTCGTCAGAGGTGCGACGCGACCCGAGGCGGCAGCCGACCCCGGATCCGCGAAGTCCGCGATGCACCGCCGTCCCCCATCGGTCCGATCACAGAGGATGCTTCATGCGATCTCGGTCATTCACGCGGTCACACCCCGACCGCTCGACACCCCCCACTCGTCGTCGGCTCGCGCTCGGCGCCTCAGCCGGCGTCGCCGCCGTGGCTCTCGCCGTGGGCGGCTTCGTGCCCGCTCAGGCGGCCCCACCCACCACCCCGCCGGGCGGAAACGCGAAGGGCAACACGGTTGACATCAACCTGGTGACCGTCAACGACTTCCACGGGCGCATCGAGCAGTCCGGCACCGCCGCCGGCATCGCCCGGCTGTCGACCGCGGTCAACCAGTTCCGCGCGCAGAACCCCAACACGATCTTCGCGGCAGCGGGTGACATGATCGGCGCCTCGACATTCACCTCGTTCATCCAGCAGGACGTGCCGACGATCGAGACGCTGAACGCGGCGGGTCTCGACGTGAGCGCTGTCGGAAACCACGAGTTCGACCGTGGCTTCGCCGACCTGACCGACCGGGTGATGCCCCTCGCGTCGTGGGAGTACCTCGGTGCCAACGTCTACGACAAGGCCACCGGCGACCCCGCGCTTCCCGAGTACTGGATCAAGAAGTTCAACGGCATCCGCGTCGGCTTCGTCGGTGCTGTCACCGACGAGCTCCCCTCGCTGGTCAGCCCGGCCGGCATCGAGGACATCACGGTCGGAAGTCCTGTTGAAGCCGCCAACCGCGTCGCCGACCAGCTGAGCGACGGCAGGTCGAACAACGGCGAAGCCGACATCGTCATCCTCCTCGTCCACGAGGGCGCGGCGACGACCGACATCTCGTCGGCGACCGACCCGAACTCACGCTTCGGCCAGATCGTGCTGAACGCCGACGACAACATCGACGCGATCGTGTCGGGCCACACGCATCTGGCCTACAACCACGTGATCGACGGCCGTCCGGTCATCTCGAGCGGGCAGTACGGCGAGCGCTTCTCCAACATGGAGATCTCCTACGATCGCAAGTCGAAGTCCATCACCTCGATGAAGAACACGCTCTACACGATGGCGACCGCGTTCGACGCGGCCGGCAACGTCAGCGCGTGGCTCACCGAGCCCGACCCGGCGATCGTCCCGATCGTCTCGGAGGCGACGGCACTGGCGACCGAACTCGGCAGCGTCGTGCTCGGCACGGCGACGGCCAACTTCGGCCGCGCGGTGCGGTCGGACCCGATCGGCGTGCCGTCCTTCCCTGAGAACCGAGGTGGCGAGTCCACCCTCGGAAACTTCGTGGCGGACGTCCAGAAGTGGTCGCTGAACTCCGACCAGGATCGCGGCGTTCAGATCGCCTTCATGAACCCCGGTGGCCTGCGCGCCGACCTGGCTTCGGGAGAGGCCACCTACGCGGAGGCGGCAGCGGTGCAGCCGTTCGCCAACACCCTCGTGTCGATGCAGCTCACCGGCGCTCAGATCAAGGGCGTTCTCGAGGAGCAGTGGCAGCCGGCCGGCGCATCCCGACCGTTCCTGAAGCTGGGAATCAGCGACGGGTTCACCTACACGTACGACCCGCTCGCGGCGACCGGTGCACACATCACCCAGATGTGGCTCGACGGTGTGCCGATTGATCCGGCCGCAACCTACACGGTGGGAATGAACTCGTTCCTCGCCTCGGGCGGTGACAACTTCGTCTCCTTCCGCTTGGGGACCGGCAAGGCCGACAGCGGCAAGGTCGACCTCGAATCGATCGTCGACTACTTCGAAGAGTTCGGCAGTGCGACGCCGGACATCAGGCAGCGCGCCGTCGGCGTGAACCTGCCCGGCGGCAGCACCGTCGCCGCCGGCGCATCGGTCACCGTGAACCTGTCGTCGCTCGACTTCACACGCGATGAGATCGACGCCGACGTGGCTGTCGTGTCACTCGGGGACGCACAGCTCGCGAGCGCGACGATCGACCCCGCGTACACACCGACCACCGACGAGGTCGGCAGGGCGAGCGTCACGTTCATCGTGCCCGCCACCGCCAGCGGGCCGACGACATTCGATGTCGCGGTGCCGTCCACGGGTACGACGAGTTCGTTCGTGCTGAACGTCACGCCCTGACCGGGAGCTGAACGACGGATGCCGCGGGGACTCGTTCCCGCGGCATCCGTCGTTCTCGCCCTACCACGAGGTGCGCTCGGGGCGAACCCCGCGACCCGTGTCGGAGGGCGCGCCTACAATTGACCAGTGCCCATCGTCCCTGTCGCCGCGCCCGGAAACACCAGTGGAAAACTCAGTGTTCGGGGTGCCCGCGTCCACAATCTGAAGAACGTCGACCTCGACATCCCTCGTGATTCGCTCGTCGTCTTCACGGGTCTGAGCGGCTCCGGAAAGTCCAGTCTGGCGTTCGACACGATCTTCGCCGAGGGCCAGCGCCGGTACGTCGAATCGCTCAGCGCGTACGCACGCCAGTTCCTCGGTCAGGTCGACCGACCCGACGTCGACTTCATCGAGGGCCTCAGCCCGGCGGTCAGCATCGACCAGAAATCGACCAACCGCAATCCGCGGTCGACCGTCGGCACGATCACCGAGATCCACGACTACATGCGGCTGCTGTGGGCGCGCATCGGCGTCCCGCACTGCCCGGAGTGCGGCGAGGTCATCCAGCGCCAGACCGTGCAGCAGATCGCGGATCAGCTCATGGAACTGCCCGAGAAGACGCGCTACCAGATCGTCGCTCCGGTCGTGACGCAGAAGAAGGGCGAGTTCGTCGACCTCTTCAAGGAGCTCTCGGCCAAGGGATATGCCCGCGCCGTGGTCGACGGCGACCTGATCCAGCTCGCCGAGCCGCCTGCGCTCAAGAAGAGCTACAAGCACGACATCGCCGTCGTCGTCGACCGCCTCGTCGCGAGCCCCGAGATCCTCAGCCGCGTCACCGACTCGGTCGAGACCGCGATCGGTCTTGCCGGCGGCGTCGTGCAGGTCAACTTCGTCGATGAGGAGGGGGATGCCGCATGGCAGTCCTTCTCCGAGAAGCTCGCCTGCCCGAACGGCCACCCGCTGCAGCTGACCGAGATCGAGCCGCGCACCTTCTCGTTCAACGCCCCGTTCGGCGCGTGCCCGACCTGCTCGGGCCTGGGCACCCGGATGTCCGTTGACGTCGATCTCATGCTCGGCGACGAGGAAGCGTCGATCCGCGAGGGCGTGCTGATTCCGTGGACGACGCAGGGCAAGGGGCTGTTCCAGTACTACGAGCGGCTCCTGGAGGGCCTGGCCGCCGATCTCAATTTCTCGCTCGACACTCCCTGGCGCGACCTGCGGCTCGACGTGCAGGAGGCGGTGCTGCGCGGGGAGAACTACAAGGTCACGGTCAAGTGGAAGAACCGCTACGGCCGCGAGATGCGGTACTCGTCCGGCTTCGAGGGCGTCGTCCCCTACATCGAGCGGCAGTACATCCAGGCCGACTCGGATTCGCAGCGCCAGCGCTGGTCGGAGTACCTGCGAGAGGTGCCGTGCCTCGCCTGCGACGGAGACCGTCTGAAGCCCGAAGTGCTCGCCGTCCTGGTGCACGGGCACTCGATCGCCGACGCGTCGCGCCTCAGCCTGGCCGACGCGCAGGAGTACTTCGCCAAGCTCACGCTGACCGACCGCGAAGCCAAGATCGCCGCCCAGGTTCTGCGCGAGATCCGGGCTCGGCTGAACTTCCTCCTGCAGGTGGGCCTGAACTACCTCAGCCTCAGCCGATCGGCCGGCTCTCTTTCGGGCGGCGAAGCGCAGCGCATCCGGCTCGCGACGCAGATCGGTTCGGGCCTGACCGGCGTGCTCTACGTGCTCGACGAGCCGTCGATCGGCCTGCACCAGCGCGACAACCGCCGCCTCATCGAAACGCTGCTCACCCTGCGCGACCTCGGCAACACCCTGATCGTCGTCGAGCACGACGAAGAGACGATCCACGCCGCCGACTGGGTGGTCGACATCGGCCCACGCGCGGGCGTCGACGGGGGGCACGTGGTGCATTCCGGGCCGCTCTCCGAGCTGCTCACCGACACCCGGTCGATCACGGGCGACTACCTCGCCGGCCGCCGGTCGATCGCAACGCCGACCAAGCGCAGGCGCATCGACAAGAAGCGGATGCTGACCGTCGTCGGCGCGCGCGAGAACAACCTCCGCAACGTCACCGTCGAATTCCCGCTCGGGGTGATGACGGCGGTCACCGGCGTGAGCGGCTCGGGAAAGTCATCGCTGGTGAACGGCATCCTCTACGAGGTGCTCGCGACCCGGCTCAACGGCGCACGACGCATCGCGGGCAAGCACACCCGCGTCACCGGGCTCGACAATCTCGACAAGGTCGTGCACGTCGACCAGGCGCCGATCGGCCGCACCCCGCGCTCGAACCCGGCGACGTACACCGGCGTGTTCGATCGCGTTCGCACGCTCTTCAGCGAGACGCCCGAGGCGAAGGCCCGCGGCTATCAGCCGGGTCGCTTCAGCTTCAACGTCAAGGGCGGCCGGTGCGAGGCGTGCTCGGGCGATGGCACGATCAAGATCGAGATGAACTTCCTGCCCGACGTGTACGTGGACTGCGAGGTGTGCCACGGCAAGCGGTACAACCGCGACACCCTGGCGGTGCACTACAAGGGCAAGAACATCGCCGAGGTCCTCGAGATGCCGATCGCCGAGGCGGCCGACTTCTTCGAGCCGATCCAGGCGATCCACCGGTACCTCAAGACCCTGGTCGACGTCGGCCTCGGCTACGTCCGGCTCGGACAGTCCGCGACGACCCTGAGCGGTGGCGAGGCCCAGCGCGTGAAGCTTGCGACCGAGCTTCAGCGTCGCAGCAACGGTCGCAGCATCTATGTGCTCGATGAGCCCACGACCGGTCTGCACTTCGAAGACGTCGCCCGCCTGCTCGAGGTGCTCAACAGCCTCGTCGAGAAGGGCAACACGGTGATCGTGATCGAGCACAACCTCGACGTGATCAAGTCGTCCGACTGGATCATCGACCTGGGTCCCGAGGGCGGCTCCGGCGGCGGCGAGATCGTGGCGACCGGCACACCCGAGCAGGTGGCGCGGGTGGAAGGCAGCTTCACGGGCGCATTCCTCGCGGAGGTGCTCGGCCTCTCCGCGGTGCGCAAGGCCGGCTGACCGCCGGATGGTCAAGGTCAGCTCGCGCCCCACTGTCGCCTACAAGCCGCGGCCCGGTGAGATCCCCACGAACCCCGGCGTGTACCGGTTCCGCGATGGCGCGGGGCGGGTGCTCTACGTCGGCAAGGCGAAGAATCTGCGTGCGCGGCTGTCGAACTACTTCGCCCCTCTGCACACCCTGCACGAGCGCACCCGTCGCATGGTCACGAGCGCGGCATCCGTCGAGTGGACGGTCGTGGCGAGCGACGTCGACTCGCTCCAACTCGAGTACATGTGGATCAAGGAGTTCGATCCGCCGTTCAACGTGCGCTACAAGGACGACAAGTCCTATCCGTTCATGGCGATCACCCTCGCCGACGAGGCGCCGCGTGTGATCGTCACCCGCAATCGCCGCATCTCCGGTGCGAAGTACTTCGGTCCGTACCCGAAGGTGTGGGCGGTGCACGACACGATCGATCTGATGATCAAGGTCTTCCCGATCCGCACGTGCAGCGACGCGTCCTACAAGAAGGCGATGGCCACCGGCCGGCCGTGCTTCCCCGGTCAGATCGGTCGCTGCGGCGGACCCTGCTCGATGAAGGTCACGATCGAGGAGCACCGGGCGATCGTCGAGGACTTCGTCGCGTTCATGGCCGGCGGCGATCAGCGATTCGCGAAGGATCTCAACGCCCGCATGCGCGAGGCCTCCGCCGCGATGGACTACGAAGCCGCCGCCGTGTACCGCGACCGTCTGGTCTCGATCGACGCCGTGCTCTCCAAGAGCGCGCTGGTGCTGTCGCCCGACACGGATGCCGACCTCTTCGGCATCGCGGAGGACGAGCTCAGCGCCGCCGTGCAGCAGTTCGTGATCCGCGGCGGACGCGTGCGAGGTGTTCGCGCGACCACGATCGAGAAGGAGCTCGACATCTCGGGCGGCGAGCTGGTCGACCAGGTTCTGCAGCGCGCCTACGGCGATGCCGCGGCCGTCGACATCCCGCGACAGGTGCTCGTGCCGTCTCTCCCCGACGATGCCGTCGATCTCGAGGAGTGGTTGCGCGAGCGGCGCGGAAAGCTGGTCTCGATCCAGATCGCGCAGCGCGGACGCAAGGCCGAGCTTCTCAAGACGGCGACGCTGAACGCCCAGCAGGCGCTCATGATCCACAAGATGCGACGCACGAGCGACTACGTGGCCCGGACGCAGGCGCTGACCGACCTGCAGGAAGCCCTCGGCCTCGCCGAGGCGCCCCTGCGCATCGAGTGCTTCGACGTGTCGCACCTCAGCGGCACGAATGTGGTCGCGTCGATGGTGGTCTTCGAAGACGGTCTGCCACGCAAGGATCAGTACCGCAACTTCGGCGTGCCCGAGACGACCGACGACACCGATTCGCTCTATCAGGTGCTCACCCGGCGCCTCGCGTACCTCGACCGCCCCGAGGAGCAGGACGAGCCCGCGCCGGAGCCCACCCAGGACGGGGAGGTCACGACGACGCGCAAGCGGCCGCGCTTCGCCTATCCGCCTCAGCTGCTCGTCGTTGACGGCGGAAAGCCGCAGGTGGCGGCGGCGGCGCGCGCCCTCTCCGATGCCGGGCACGACGAGATCGCGCTGTGCGGCATCGCGAAGCGACTCGAGGAGGTGTGGATGCCGGGGGAGGAGTACCCGGTGATCCTGCCCCGCACGAGCGAGGCGCTGTACTTGCTGCAGCGCCTGCGCGACGAGGCGCACCGGTTCGCGATCACCCATCAGCGTCGTCGACGCCGTCGCGACATCCAGAGCGTGCTCGCCGAGATCCCGGGGCTGGGCGATGCGCGCATCAGGGCGCTGCTGCGGCATTTCGGCTCTGTGACCGCGCTCAAGCGTGCGACCCCTGAGGAGATCTCGGAGCTGCCCGGCGTCGGGCCGAAGCTCGCCGCCGCGATTCATGCGCACCTGTCGAATGGGTAGGCTGAATCCGACGACGGGGGCGGGCATGGCGGACACTGAGGACAGCACCTCGGTGCGCCGCGACGCGGGCGAGGTGCTGATCGTCACGGGGATGTCCGGTGCCGGCCGCTCGACGGCGGCTGACGCACTCGAAGACCTCGGCTGGTACGTGGTCGACAACCTCCCACCGCAGATGCTGCGTCCGCTCCTCGAGCTGACCGAGCTGGCCGGGGGCGCGCTTCCCCGGGTCGCGGTGGTCGTCGACGTCCGCGGGCGCGACCTGTTCGTCGAGCTCCCTGAGATCACGCGCGCGCTGCGCCACGGTCGACCTGTGCGCGTCATGTTCCTCGACGCGTCAGACGAAGTGCTCGTCCGGCGGTTCGAAGCCGTGCGGCGACCGCATCCGCTTCAAGGCGAAGGCACGGTTCTGGACGGCATCCATCTCGAGCGGCGGATCCTCGCGCCGGTGCGCGAGAGCGCAGACGTGATGATCGACACCTCCACGTTCAACATCCATCAGCTCGCGACGCAGGTCATCGAGATGTTCTCGGCCGAAGGCGCAGCGCGGCACACCGTCACGATCATGAGCTTCGGATTCAAATACGGGTTGCCCCCCGACGCGGATCTGGTCGCCGACATGCGGTTCCTGCCGAATCCGTTCTGGAACGACGAGCTGCGAGCGCTCACCGGTGAAGACGATGCCGTCCGTGACTTCGTCCTGGCCCAGCAGGGCGCAGCGGAGTTCCTCGACTCCTACGCCGCGGCCCTCGAGCCTGTGCTCGACGGATATCAGCGCGAGAACAAGGGCCATTCCGTGGTCGCCGTGGGGTGCACCGGCGGAAAGCACCGATCTGTCGTGATGGCCCGCGAGCTCGCCGCCCGGCTGTCGTCATTGCCCGGCGTCGCGGTGCGAGTGAAGCATCGGGACTTGGGTCGCGAGTAGGCTGGACCCTCGTTCCACCCCCTGATCCGCACCCACGCGAGGAGATCCGTGTCGTTGACCGCTGACGTGAAGGCTGAACTGACGGCCGTGCGCGATCCGAGCCCCACGGCTCGTGTCGCGGAGCTGACATCTCTCCTTCGCTTCTCCGGTGGTCTGCACTCGATCGCCAACCGGGTGGCGGTCGAGGCCGAACTGGACTCCGACGTCCTGGCCCGCCGCGTGGCGCGCGATCTGATGGAGATCTACGGCGTGCGTCCCGAACTCGTGCACGTGCAGGGATCGGGCGCCCGACACGGCAGCCACTACGCGGTCCGAGTGATCGAAGGCGGCGAGACGCTGGCCCGGCAGACCGGCCTGCTCGACCAGCGTCGACGCCCCGTACGCGGCCTCCCCAACAAGCTCACCACCGGCTCTCGCGGCGACCTGGCGGCGATCTGGCGCGGTGCGTTCCTCGCGGCCGGCACGCTCAGCGAACCCGGCCGTTCGGCCGCGCTCGAGATCACCTGCCCCGCGCCCGAGGCGGCGATGGCCCTCGTGGGCGCAGCGCACCGGCTCGGCATCCCCGCGAAGGCCCGCGAGGTGCGCGGTGTTCCGCGCGTCGTGGTGCGCGAGGGTGAGGCGATCCGCGTCGCTCTCGCTCAGATGGGGGCCGAACGCGCCGCGAGCGACTGGGACCAGATGCGTCAGCGCCGCGAGGTGCGCGCCGGCGTCAACCGCCTCGTCAATTTCGACGACGCGAACCTCCGCCGCTCCGCCCAGGCGGCCGTCGCGGCCTGCGCCCGCGTCGAGCGCGCGCTCGAGATCCTCGGCGACGAGGTGCCGGAGCACCTCCGCGAAGCGGGTGCGCTGCGCCTCGCGCACCGCGACGCGAGCCTCGATGAGCTCGGCCACCACGCCGACCCGCCGCTCACGAAAGACGCCGTCGCGGGCCGTATCCGTCGCCTCCTCGCGATGGCAGACAAGAAGGCCGAGCACGACGGAGTCCCCGACACCGAGGCGGCTGTTCCGGTCGGCGCCGAGGACTGACACCCCCTCAGCGGATCGGGACGGCCGTTCCCGAAACCGTGATGCCGCCCCTTTCGGGCACGTCCACCGTGAGCAGGCTCGGGCGACCCACGTGGCGGCCCTGTTCGATCACGACGCGCGCGGGCGGACGCACCGCTCCGGTCGTGCGCAGGTAGGCGCCGGTCGCCGCAGCGGCAGCACCGGTCGCGGGATCTTCGATCAGCGTCCCCACGGGAAAGATGTTGCGCGCGTCCCAGCGGCCGTGGCCGAGATCGCGCAGCACGATGAT
Source organism: uncultured Actinomycetota bacterium (assembly GCA_963772395.1). Lineage (GTDB taxonomy): Bacteria > Actinomycetota > Actinomycetes > Actinomycetales > Microbacteriaceae > Microbacterium. The sequence goes on from CAVYWV010000002.1 coordinate 688,711, forward strand.
CGTCGCGGGCCAGCCCTCGGCGTCCATCAGCGCCCGCGCAGCGGCGGGATCGAACGTGAACGTGTCGAAGAGGCCGGTGTCGGCGAGGACGACGAGCGGATGCCTGTTGCCGACGAACACGAGCCGCGACGGGTGTGCGGCGTCCAGGTCTGCGCGACCCGCGCCGATGAGTGCGAGCACGGCGTCGAGGGCATCGTCGCCGATCGGCTCGACCGATGGCTCGATGCTCGTGAACGACGCCGTTCGCTCGGACCCGTCGAGACGAGTGGTGATCGCGATCTCGCCGACCGGCGTCTCGAACGCGAACACGCCGTCGCCCTCCGTCTCGGCCAGGGCGACCGCCGTCGCGACGGTGGCGTGGCCGCAGAAGGGGACTTCGGCGATGGGGGAGAAGTACCGGAGGCCGCGACGTCGGCCCGTGCCCGATACGAACGCCGTCTCGGCATAGCCCACCTCGGCGGCGATCTGCTGCATGCGGGCGTCTTCGAGTGAGTCGGCGCCCAGGACGACGCCTGCGGGGTTGCCCCCAGCGGGGTTGCCGGAGAACGCCGCCCACCGCTGCACCACCGTCTCGCTCATCGGGCGATCGTATCGCCGGTAGAGCGTGTCACACAGGGAAGCAACCCCCACCTCAGCGCGTTGGCGGTCAGTAGAGTGAATACGTCATTCTCGCTGCGCCGAGGAGTATCGGCTCAGCGCCGACAGGAAGAAGAGAACATGGCGAAGTACACCTTGCCCGACCTCCCCTACGACTTCGCGGCTCTCGAGCCGCACATCAGCGGCAAGATCATGGAGCTGCATCACGACAAGCACCACCAGGCGTATGTCACCGGCGCCAACACCGCTCTGGATCAGCTCGCGGAGGCCCGCGACAGCGGCAACCTCGCGAACGTGAACAAGCTCGAGAAGGACCTCGCGTTCAACCTCGGCGGTCACGTCAACCACTCGATCTTCTGGACGAACCTGTCTCCCGAGGGCGGCGGCGAGCCCGAGGGCGAGCTGAAGGCGGCCATCGACGAGTTCTTCGGCGACTTCGAGAAGTTCAAGGCGCACTTCACGGCTGCCGCGACCGGCATCCAGGGTTCCGGCTGGGCCGTGCTCAGCTGGGATCCGCTGGGCGAGCAGCTCATCATCCAGCAGCTGTTCGATCAGCAGAGCAACACCGCTCAGGGCACCGTGCCGGTGTTCCAGCTGGACATGTGGGAGCACGCCTTCTACCTCGACTACCTGAACGTCAAGGCCGACTACGTCAAGGCCGTGTGGAACATCGCTGACTGGCAGAACGTCGCACAGCGACTGACGGCGGCCCGCGAGAAGACATCTGGCCTGCTGGTACTGTCATAGCGAGTGTGGGCGTCCCGGCGGGATACCCCGCCGGGACGCCGTTGTCCATCGTCTGCAATCGCAATTAGCGCCGTCGCGCGCACGACACATCTCAGGAGAATTTCCGTGGCTGTCAAGATCGGAATCAACGGCTTCGGCCGCATCGGACGCAACTACCTCCGCGCGGCTCTCGCGCAGGGTGCGGACCTCGACGTCGTGGCGGTGAACGACCTCACCGATAACAAGTCCCTCGCCCACCTGCTGAAGTACGACTCGGTCGGCGGTGTGCTGGCTGAGGACGTCTCGTACGACGAGGACTCGATCACCGTCGGCGGCAAGAAGATCAGGGTCTTCGAAGAGCGCGACCCGGCGAACCTGCCCTGGGGCGAGCTGGGCGTCGACATCGTCATCGAGTCGACCGGCCGCTTCACCAAGGCCGAAGACGCCAAGAAGCACATCGCAGGCGGCGCCAAGAAGGTGCTCATCTCCGCTCCGGCGACCGGCGACGACGTCACGATCGTCATGGGCGTCAACGAGGGCGCCTACAACCCCGAGACCGACGTCATCATCTCGAACGCCTCCTGCACCACGAACTGCCTCGCGCCGCTCGCGAAGGTCTTCAACGACGCGTTCGGCATCGAGCGCGGCTTCATGATGACCGCGCACGCCTACACGGCCGACCAGAACCTGCAGGACGGCCCGCACAGCGACCTGCGTCGCGCACGTGGCGCCGCGATCAACATCGTCCCCGCCTCGACCGGTGCGGCCAAGGCCATCGGCCACGTGCTGCCCGAGCTCAACGGCAAGCTGAGCGGTTCGTCGTACCGCGTGCCGGTGCCCACCGGCTCGATCGTCGACCTCACGATCGTCACCCCCACCGAGGGTCTGACGGCCGACCAGATCAACGCGGTCTACAAGAAGGCCGCTGCCGAGGGCGCACTGGCCGGCTACCTGGAGTACACCGAGGACCCCATCGTCTCGAGCGACATCCAGGGCAACCCGCACTCGTCGATCTTCGACTCGGAGCTGACCAACGTGAGCGGCAACCTGGTGAAGGTCTCGGCTTGGTACGACAACGAGTGGGGCTACTCGAACCGCCTGGTCGACCTCACCGAGTACGTCGGCGAACGCCTGTAGGCGACCACCATGCCTCTGCGCACCCTGGACTCGCTGGGGTCGCTCGCCGGCAAGCGGGTCATCGTCCGCTGCGATCTGAACGTCCCCCTGAAGGACGGCGTGATCACGGACGATGGCCGCGTGCGGGCGTCGCTTCCCACCCTCAACGCGCTCATCCATCAGGGCGCGCGCGTCGTCGTCTGCTCGCACCTCGGCCGGCCCGACGGCGCACCCGACGCGAAGTACAGCCTCGGTCCGGTCGCCCAGCGGCTGTCTGAGCTGCTCGGCAAGCCCGTCGCGTTCGCACTCGACACGGTGGGTGAGTCTGCTCACGACGCCGTCACGGCGCTCGAGGACGGGGATGTCGCCGTCATCGAGAACCTCCGCTTCAACCCCGGCGAGACCGCAAAGGACGACGCGCAGCGCCGTGCCTTCGCGGAGGAACTGGCCGATCTCGGCGACGTGCTCGTGTCGGACGGGTTCGGCGTCGTGCACCGCAAGCAGGCGAGTGTCTACGACCTCGCCGAGATGCTGCCGTCGGCAGCCGGTCTGCTGATCGCCGCAGAGCTGGATGTGCTCGACCGCCTCACCGAGAACCCCGAGCGGCCGTACACGGTCGTGCTGGGCGGCTCGAAGGTCAGCGACAAGCTCGGCGTCATCTCGCATCTGCTCCCGCGCGTGGATCGGCTGCTGGTCGGAGGCGGGATGCTGTTCACCTTCCTCGCCGCGCAGGGACACAAAGTCGGCGCGAGTCTGCTCGAGGCCGACCAGCTCGAGGTCGTGAAGCAGTACATCACGACCGCCGAGGAGTCGGGGGTGGAGATCGTGCTCCCCACCGACGTCGTCGTGGCCTCGAAGTTCGGTGCCGACGCCGAGCACGTCGTCACAGCGGCGGATGCGATCGAAGACACGCCGTTCGGCGCGTCCGGCCTCGGGCTCGACATCGGACCCGACACGGCGGCACGTTTCGCCGAGGTCATCCGTGACAGCCGCACGGTGTTCTGGAACGGCCCGATGGGCGTGTTCGAGCTCGCGCCGTTCGCGGCCGGCACGAAGGCCGTGGCACAGGCGCTCACCGAGGTCGACGGGCTGAGCGTCGTCGGCGGCGGCGATTCGGCGGCGGCCGTGCGTCAGCTCGGCTTTCAGGACGACCAGTTCGGACACATCTCGACGGGCGGCGGAGCAAGCCTGGAATTCCTCGAGGGCAAGAAGCTCCCCGGACTGGAGGTCCTCGGATGGCAGTAGCAGGTCGTACCCCGTTCATCGCAGGCAACTGGAAGATGAACCTCGACCACCAGCAGGCGATCGCGTTCGTGCAGAAGCTGCACTGGGCGCTCAAGGAGGCCAAGCACCTCGACGGCACCGTCGAGGTCGGGCTCTTCCCGCCGTTCACCGACCTGCGCACCGTCCAGACGCTGCTCGACGCCGACAAGATCCCGTTCGCCCTCGGCGCGCAGGACCTGTCGACGAAGGACTCGGGGGCGTACACCGGCGAGGTCTCCGGCGCGTTCCTGAAGAAGCTCAACTGCGCTTACGTGATCATCGGGCACTCCGAGCGTCGCGAGTACCACGCGGAGACCGATGCGGTCGTCGCGGCCAAGGTGCAGGCGGCCCTGCGTCACGGCCTCGTGCCGGTCATCTGCGTCGGCGAGACCTCTGAGGACCTGGAGAAGTTCGGTGCGAGCGCGGTGCCGGTCGGGCAGCTCGAAGTCGCGCTCGACGGCGTGCCGGCCGACGCGGACATCGTCGTGGCCTACGAGCCCGTCTGGGCCATCGGCTCCGGCCAGGCGGCCACGCCCGAGCAGGCGCAGGAGGTCTGCGCCAAGCTTCGCGAGGTCATCGCCGCCAAGCTGGGGACGGACGCCGCGGAGCGCACACGCGTGCTCTACGGGGGCTCCGTCAAGTCGACGAACATCGCGAGCTACATGCGCGAGCCCGACGTCGACGGGGCGCTCGTCGGCGGAGCCAGCCTGGTGGTCGACGAGTTCGCGGCGATCATCAGATTCCAGAAGCACGTCGGAGTCTGACGGCGCTTATACTGGGAGATCGTGCGCCTGATCGGGGCGCGGTGAAAGGCTTAGATCTGTGCAGATCCTCGAGTTCGTCCTGCAGGTGCTCCTCGGCATCACCAGCCTGCTGCTGACCCTTCTCATCCTGCTCCACAAGGGACGCGGTGGCGGCCTGTCCGACATGTTCGGCGGCGGCATGACCTCCTCCCTCGGCTCTTCGGGCCTGGCAGAGCGCAACCTCAACCGCTTCACGGTGATCCTTGCGCTGGCGTGGTTCGTGTCCATCGTGGCCCTCGGCCTCATCACGAAGTTCCAGGCCGTCTGATGGCCACCGGCGGAAACGCGATCCGGGGCACGCGCGTCGGTGCGGGCCCGATGGGCGAGCAGGACCACGGCTTCCACGCGGAGCGCATCGCGATCTCGTACTGGGACGCCCTCGGCAACGAGACGGTGCGCTACTTCGCGGCCGGCATCCCCGAAGAGGAGATCCCGGACACGATCGACTCTCCCCACTCCGGCCTGCCCGCCGGCCGCGACAGGGAGAACCCGCCGGCCCTGGCCAAGACCGAGCCGTACAAGACGCACCTCGCGTACGTGAAGGAACGGCGTACCGAAGAAGAGGCCGAGCAGCTTCTGGACGACGCTCTCAAGCAGCTGCGGGAGCGCCGCGGCCTCGAGTGATCGGCCGCTCGCCGCGTGAGCCGGTGGCTCAGTATTCCTGGTCGATGAGCTCGGGCGGCACCTGCGAGGCCGCCGCTTCGTCGACGAAGAAGATCGTCCGGCGGCGTCCCTTGGCGCCCGCGGCGGGCACGCTGGCGTAGCTGGCACCGGCCAGCGCGAGGCCGAGGGCCGCCGCTTTGTCGCTACCGGACAGGACGAGCCACACCCGGCGCGAGCCGTTGATGACCGGCCTCGTCAGAGTCACGCGCTCGGGCGGAGGCTTGGGCGAGTCGCGCACGGCGACGGCGACGCGGTCTGTGATGAGGATCTCGGGACGATCGGGGAACAGCGAGGCGATGTGGCCGTCCGGTCCGACGCCGAGGAAGCAGATGTCGAACGAGGGCCACGGCGTGCCGTCGTCCTGGGGGAATCGCGCCAGTTCGGCGGCGTAACGATCGGCAGCGGCATCCAGGTCGACGCCCTCGTCACTCGCGGCCATCGTGTGGATGTTGGCCGGAGGGATGTCGATCTCATCCAGCAGCGCTTCGCGCGCCTGCTTCTCGTTGCGGTCGGCGTGCTCCCGCGCGACGAAGCGCTCGTCACTCCACCAGAAGTGCACCCGCGACCAGTCCACGCGGTCCCGGCGCGGGTGCCGCGCCGCGGCGGCGAGCACCGCCGAACCCATCGATCCGCCCGTGAGCGAGACGTGCACCAGGGCTCCGTCGGCCGCGCATTTGGCCAGTCGGTTGACGAATCGTGCGGCCACGGACTCAGCGAGAGCGGCGGGATCATCGCTGATCACGACACGCTTCTCGATGATGAATTCAGCCATGCGTCTCCTGCGTCGCCGGTTCCAAGAGCTCCCAGCCCTCGGTGATCACTCGACCATACAGGACGTCCGGATCGAGGCGACGGAGCTCCTCCGCGAGGCATTCGCGCAGGGTGCGACGGGCGAGCACGAGGTCGTGCTCGGGCTGCCCGGGCTGGGTGAGACATGCGACGGCGGGTGACGAGCGTGCGAGCAGGACCTCTCCGCTCGCGCGGGTCAGTCGCACCGACTTGATGCCGTCCTTCCACTCGTCCTCGGGCAGGTAGCGCCAGTCGACCGGCACATCGAGCATGAGACGCAGCCACGCCGCCAGGAGCGCTGTGGACGGTGAGCTGGCGGCCCCACGCACCTCGACGGCTGTCACGGCTTCGTAGGGCGGCTGGTCGAGCACGGCTGCCAGCTGCTCGCGCCAGTGCGTGAGGCGGGTCCAGGCCAGGTCGGTGTCACCCGGAGCGTGGTTCTTGCCGAGTGCGGCGACCCACGCCGACGGGTCGCTCTTGGTGGCGGCATCCGTGATCCGACGTTGGGCGATCCTGCCGATCGAGGTCGTCGAGGGGGAGTCGGGGGTCTTGTTCGGCCACCACACGACCACGGGCGCGTCGGGAAGGAGCAGACCGGTCACCAGGCTCTCGAGGTTCGAGCTGCCGGCCTCGCCGAACGCGCGGAGCGTGACGACCTCGCTGGCCCCGGCATCGCCGCCGACGCGGATCTGCGCGTCGAGTCGGGAGTCGGCGTCGGAACCGTCGATCATGAGCACGATGACGCGCATCGGGTGCTCGCGTGACGCGTCGTTCGCGGCTTCGATGACCTCTTCGAGCGCGCCCTCGCGGGTGAGGATGACCAGGGTCAGCACGCGGCCCAGAGCGACGGCCCCGCCCTCTTCGCGCACGTTGACCAGTGCCCGCGAGATCTTGCTGACGGTGGTGTCGGGCAGATCGACGATCACGGCCGCCTCCAGGTGCGTCCATCGCGGGCGAGCATCTCTTCCGCGGATTCCGGTCCCCAGGATCCGGGGGCATACTGCTCGAGCGGACCGCCCTGCGCGGTCCAGAACTCCTCGATCGGGATCGAGGATCTTCCACGAGAGCTCGACCTCCTCGTGGCGGGGGAACAGCGGCGGGTCGCCGAGGAGCACGTCGAGGATGAGGCGCTCATACGCTTCGGGGCTCGCCTCGGTGAAGGCGTGGCCGTAGCCGAAGTCCATCGTGACATCGCGCACCTGCGCACCCGCGCCGGGCACCTTCGATCCGAAGCGGATCGTGACGCCCTCGTCGGGCTGCACGCGGATCACGAGGGCGTTCTGGCCCTGACCCGTCGTCTGCGTGCGCGAGAACAGCTGCTCGGGGGCGCGCTTGAACACGACCGCGATCTCGGTCACGCGGCGGCCGAGGCGCTTGCCCGTGCGCAGGTAGAACGGCACTCCGGCCCAGCGGCGCGTGTTCACTTCGAGCGTGATCGCGGCGTAGGTCTCGGTCGTGGACTCCGGGTTCATCCCGTCTTCTTCGAGGAAGCCGAGCACCTTCTCGCCGCCCTGCCATCCGCCGTCGTACTGACCGCGTGCCGTCGAGCGTGCGAGGTCCTTCGGCAGGGTGACCGCGGCGAGGACCTTCTCCTTCTCGGCGCGCAGGTTCTTCGCGTCGAACGAGATCGGCTCTTCCATCGCGGTGAGCGCCATGAGCTGCAGCAGGTGGTTCTGGATGACGTCGCGCGCGGCGCCGATGCCGTCGTAGTAGCCCGCGCGGCCGCCGACGCCGATGTCTTCTGCCATCGTGATCTGCACGTGGTCGACGTAGTTCGCGTTCCAGATCGGCTCGTACAGTTCGTTCGCGAACCGCAGCGCCAGGATGTTCTGGACCGTCTCCTTGCCGAGGTAGTGGTCGATGCGGAAGATCGAGTCGGTCGGAAAGGCCGAGCGCAGCGCGTCGTTGAGCTCTCGCGCCGAGGCGAGGTCGTGTCCGAACGGCTTCTCGATCACGACGCGACGCCAGCGCTCGGCGGAGTCGGCGGTGTCATCCACCAGTCCCGAGGACTTCAGCTGCTCGGCGACGATCGGGAAGTCCTTCGGCGGGATCGACAGGTAGAACGCGTGGTTTCCCATCGTTCCGCGTTCGACGTCGAGCTTGTCGACGGTCTCGCGCAGCCGCCGGAACGCGTCGGGATCGCCGAACTCTCCCGAGACGAAACGGATGCCCTGCAGAAGCTGCTCCCACGTCTCCTCGCGGAACTCGGTGCGGGAGTGGTCCTTGACTGCTTCCTTGACGACCTGGGCGAAGTCCTGATCCTCCCAGTCGCGACGCGCGAACCCCACGAGCGCGAAGCCGGGCGGAAGCAGGCCCCGATTCGCCAGGTCGTAGACCGCGGGCATGAGCTTCTTGCGGGAAAGGTCTCCGGTCACGCCGAAGATCACCAGCGCGCTCGGACCGGCGATGCGGTTGAGGCGATGGTCTTCGGGGTCGCGCAGCGGGTTGTGGCCGCGCGAGATCTCCACGGTCATCGGGGGTGCACCATCATGGGGGTGGACTCCTATTGAGCGGCTTCGAAGAGCGTGAGCACTTCGGCCTGGGGGTCGGTCAGGGTGAGAGTGACGACGGGGCGACCGTGGCCTTCTGCGAGCACGCCGGCATCGCCGGCGGCCTGGGCCTCGATCAGCTGACCGAAGGTGAACGGACGGCCCGGGATTTCGAGATCGACATCGGTCTGCTCGAGGATCTGCAGGAAGACGCCGACGGAGGGGCCGCCCTTGTGGAACTGCCCGGTCGAGTGGAGGAACCGGGGTCCCCAGCCGAACGTCGTCGGTCGGCCGGAGTCGGCGGCGACGAGTTCGCGCAGACCCTGCAGCTGCTCGAGGCGCAGCCGGTCGACGTATGCCTGAATCGACACATAGCCGTTCTCGGGAATTCGCGCCCACAGGGCATCGAGCACGCCGGCGACGGTTCCGGATGCCGCGAGAGCAGGATCCGACACGCGCACCTCGACGCCTTCCACCGCGAAAGCGGGGGCCGTCGGTTCGGGCCGGGCGTCGAGCAGACCACGTGCGGCGATCTTGGCGGACTCGACATCCGGCTGGTCGAACGGGTTGATCCCCAGCATCCGTCCGGCGATGGCGGTCGCGTACTCCCACACGACCAGCTGGGCGCCGAGTGAACCGCTGATGAGCACTTCACCCTCGTGACGCTCGCGGAAATGGAACTCGTTCGCCTCGTCGACGAACCGCACGATCTGCATGTCGGCCGGCGGGTTCTCGACTTCGGGCGAGACCGGCAGGAGCACGACGGGCAGGATGCCGGTGCCATCCTTGCCGGTCGACTCGGCGACCAGCTGCTCGATCCAGTCGGGCAGGCCGATGATGTGCGTGCCGTCGGTGACGAGTCCGAGCTTGTCGCGACGAGCGAGTGCCGGGTCGGTGCCCGGATCGCCGGCGATCGCGGCCGCAAGGACGAGCGCCGGATTGTCGGCGCTGTCGATGGCGACCTCGAGCAGGGTCGCCTCGGCCTCATCGAGGAGCTCGGCGATGTCGACGCCGGCGAGTCCGGTCGGCACCAGGCCGAACGCGGTGAGCGCCGAATAGCGTCCGCCCACGGTCGGGTCCGCGTTGAACACGCGATAGCCGTCGGCGCGGGCCGCCTGGTCGAGCGGCGACCCAGGATCGGTGACGACGACGATGCGCTCGAGGGGGTCGATGCCGAGGTCGCGGAAGGCCGCCTCGAACGCGCGCTTCGCCGAGTCGGTCTCGACCGTGGATCCGGATTTGGACGAGACGACGAGCACCGTCTGCTCGATGCCGCCCGCCTCGGCGTCGCCGTCGAGTGCGGCGAGCACCTGACTGGGGGCGGTGCTGTCGAGGATCACGAGCGGCACGCCGGAGGTCTGTGCGATCACCTCGGGGGCGAGCGAGGAGCCGCCCATTCCGGCGAGCACGACACGCGTGACGCCCTTGGCGACCAGCTCGGCGCGCAGCGCCTCGATCTCGGCGACAAGGGGCTCCGACACCGACACCGCCTGGACCCACCCGAGACGCTGGGATGCCTCGGCTTCGGCCTCCGGCCCCCACAGCGACGCGTCGCCCGCGGTGATGCCCGACGCGACGAGGTCGGCGATCAGACCGGGGAGGGTCTCGTGGACGAGCGCCTTGACGTGTCCGGTGAGGTGGATGTCGAAGGTCACTGCGCGCTTTCCGTGCCCGCCGACTGCGCTGCCTGGAGGGCGGTCGCGACGGTTTCCTGCAGCTCGTGCCAGGACGCGATGAACTTCTCGACGCCCTCGTCTTCGAGCACCTGGGTGACGTCGGCGATGTCGATGCCGGCCGCGGCGAGGCGGTCGAAGACTTCGTGGGCGCCGGCGTACGCACCGGTGACGGTGTCGCCCGCGATCACCCCGTGGTCGAAGGTCGCCTCGAGGGTCTTCTCGGGCATCGTGTTGACGGTTCCCGGTGCGACGAGCTCGGTGACGTACAGGGTGTCCGGAAGCGCCGGGTCCTTCACGCCGGTCGAGGCCCACAGGGGTCGCTGCACGTTGGCGCCGGCTGCGGTCAGCGCCGTGGCGCGCTCGGTGGCGAACTCCTTCTCGAACAGCTCGTATGCGAGGCGCGCGTTCGCGATGCCCGCTAGTCCCTTCAGCGTTGCGGCCGCGTCGTCGTGCCGACAGCGGCGATGCGCTTGTCGACCTCGGTGTCGACGCGCGACACGAAGAACGAGGCGACGGAGTGGATCTTCGAGAGGTCGAGGCCCGCGGCCTGGGCCTGCTCGATTCCGGCCAGGTACGCGTCGATGACCTCGGAGTAGCGCTCCAGGCTGAAGATCAGGGTCACGTTGACCGAGATCCCCGAGCCGATGACCTCGGTGATCGCCGGCAGGCCGGCCTTGGTCGCGGGGATCTTGATGTGCACGTTGGGGCGGTCGACCGTGGCCCACAGCTCCTTGGCCTGAGCGATCGTCGCGTCGGTGTCGTGCGCGAGATCGGGGGAGACCTCGATCGACACACGGCCGTCGACGCCCTTCGTGGCGTCGTACACGGGCCGGAAGACATCAGCCGCGGCGCGCACATCGTCGGTCGTGATCGCGAAGATCGCGTCGTCGGCGCTGGCACCGTGACCGGCGAGCTCGTGGATCTGACCCGCGTACGCGTCCGAGCCGGAGCCGATCGCACCGGCGAAGATCGTCGGGTTCGTCGTCACGCCGCTGACGTTGCGCGTGACGATCAGGTCGGCCAGGTTGCCGGTGATGATCCGTGAGCGTGAGAGGTCGTCCAGCCAGATGCTGACGCCCTCGGCGGTCAGGTGGGCGGTGGGGGTGCTCATGCGTACTGCTCCTTATTCCGCCGCCGCAGTCGCGGCGGCCAGGGTCTCGCGCGCCGCCTCGACGACGGCCTCGGCGGTGACGCCGAACTTCTCGAACAGGGTCTTGTAGTCCGCCGATGCGCCGAAGTGCTCGATCGAGACGCTCCGACCGCGGTCGCCGACGATGCTGCGCCACGGCAGGGCGATGCCGGCCTCGACCGACACTCGTGCGGTGACCGACTTCGGCAGTACGGACTCGCGGTAGGCGGCATCCTGCTCGTCGAACCACTCGAGCGAGGGCGCCGAGACGACGCGGGCATTCACGCCCTCCGCGGCCAGGGTCGCGCGGGCGGCGACGGCGAGCTGCACCTCGGAGCCGGTGGCGATGATGATGACATCCGGCGTGCCGTTCGGCGCTTCGGCCAGCACGTACGCGCCCTTGACCGCAAGATCGGCCGAGGCGAACGTGTCGCCCGAGGCCTCGCCGTCGCCTCGCTCGAACACCGGGATGTTCTGGCGGGTCAGGGCGATGCCGGCCGGGCCGGCGTGACGGCGGAGCATCTCGAGCCACACGACGGCGGTCTCGGCGGCATCGCCGGGCCGGACGACCGTGAAGTTCGGGATGGCGCGCAGCGCCGCGAGCTGCTCGATCGGCTGGTGTGTCGGGCCGTCCTCGCCGAGCGCGACGGAGTCGTGCGTCCAGACGAAGATGCTCGGGATGTTCATCAGCGCCGCGAGACGGACCGGAGGACGCATGTAGTCGCTGAAGATCAGGAACGTGCCGCCGAAGGGGCGGGTCGGGCCGTGCAGCACGATGCCGTTGACGATCGCACCCATCGCGTGCTCGCGGATGCCGAAGTGCAGCACCCGTCCGTACGGGTCGCCGCGACCACTCGTGGGTGGACCACTGCTCGGGGATGAAGGACTTGGCACTCTTGATCGTCGTGAGGTTCGACTCCGCGAGGTCGGCCGAGCCGCCCCACAGCTCGGGGAGCTCCGCGGCGAGCGCGTTGATGACCGTGCCGGACGCGGCACGGGTCGAGACGTCCTTGCCCGCCTCGAACACGGGCAGCGCGGATCGCGATGTCGTCGGGCAGCTCACGCGCCTGCACGCGGTCCCACAGCGCTTTGCGCTCGGGGTTGCCCGCGGCCCATGCGTCGAAGCGACTTCTGCCATTCGGCGTGGGCGGCCGCGCCGCGCTCGCCCAGCTCGCGCGTGTGGGCCAGCACGTCCGCGTCGACGGCGAAGGTCTGCTCGGGATCGAACCCGAGCACCTCCTTGGTCGCCTTGAGCTCGTCGGCGCCGAGCGCCGAACCGTGGATCTTGCCCGTGTTCTGCTTGCCGGGCGACGGCCAGCCGATGATCGTGCGGAGGACGATCAGCGAGGGCTTGGAGGTCTCGCCCTTGGCGGCTTCGAGTGCGGCGTAGAGCTCGGCGGCGTCTTCGACGTACTGGCCGGTCTTCTTCCAGTCGACGATCTGCACGTGCCAGCCGTACGACTCGTAGCGCTTGGCGACGTCTTCGGTGAAGGCGACGTTCGTGTCGTCCTCGATCGAGATCTGGTTGGAGTCGTAGATCGCGATGAGGTTGCCGAGCGCCTGGTGGCCGGCGAGGCTCGAGGCCTCGGAGGTCACGCCCTCCTGCAGGTCGCCGTCACCGGCGATCACGTACACGAAGTGATCGAACGGCGACCGTCCGGCCGGAGTCTCGGGGTCGAACAGACCGCGTTCGTAACGTGCCGCGTACGCGAAGCCGACAGCCGAGGCGAGACCCTGACCGAGCGGGCCGGTCGTGATCTCGACGCCGTCGGTGTGACCGAACTCAGGGTGACCCGGGGTCTTCGAGCCCCAGGTGCGCAGCGCCTTCAGATCGTCGAGCTCGAGGCCGAACCCGCCGAGGTACAGCTGCACGTACTGGGTCAGGGACGAGTGACCGGCCGACAGGACGAACCGGTCGCGGCCGGGCCAGTGCACGTCGGCCGGGTCGTGGTTCAGCACGCGCTGGTAGAGCAGGTACGCCGCCGGCGCCAGGCTCATCGCCGTGCCCGGGTGGCCGTTGCCCACCTTCTCGACCGCGTCCGCTGCCAGCACGCGAGCGGTATCCACCGCGCGCCGATCGATTTCATCCCAACGCAGTTCCGACACCGGGCCGCCTTTCTCAGAGGATTAGCACCCGACTCAGCAGACCGCGTCGCAATTCGGGAGGAGCAGCCGGCGCAGGGGCGCACGTGTTGTTTCAGCATAGCGAAGGGGGATTCCGCCAGGGCTATGCGATACGTCGTATGACGGCAGTGTGGCAGTCGCATCCGACCGGTTCGTGTCGGTGTCGTGTCGCCACGGTGTCGAGGTGCTCACACCTTTGCGGACCGGACTGTGAGCGCGCGTGAGCGAAGGGCGGGCCATGCGGATGCCATAGACTCGGAGGGCAGTTTCGAGCGGTCGAGCGGGGAGTGATGGACACCACGATGACGGCGGGCGCAGCATCCGCCGCCGCGGCACGACCGCACACTCTGGGCCGCACGATCCGCGCGTACGTCGCGCTGACGAAGCCACGCGTGCTCGAACTCCTCCTCGTGACCACGGTTCCGGTGATGATCCTGGCGCAGGGCGGGCTCCCCGACATCTGGCTCGTGCTGGCCACCGTGCTCGGCGGATCGATGAGCGCGGGTTCGGCGGCGGCGTTCAACATGTACCTCGACCGCGACATCGACGCGCACATGCAGCGCACCGTGAACCGTCCGCTCGTGACCGGAGAGGTCTCGCCGCGCGGAGCGCTGATCTTCGCGTGGACATTGGCCGCGGTATCCACCGTCTGGCTCTGGCTCACGACCAACTGGCTCGCTGCGGTGCTGTCGGCCGGCGCCATCTTCTTCTACGTCGTCATCTACACGATGATCCTCAAGCGCCGCACCGAGCAGAACATCGTGTGGGGCGGGATCGCCGGCTGCTTCCCCGTGCTGATCGGCTGGACGGCCGTCACCGGCTCGCTGTCGTGGACTCCGATGATCCTGTTCGCGCTCGTGTTCCTCTGGACGCCGCCGCACTACTGGCCGCTGTCGATGAAGTACAAGGACCAGTACGAAGAGGTCGACGTCCCGATGCTGGGGGCGACCCGCTCGGGTTCGCAGGTCGGGCTCCAGGTCATCCTCTACGCGTGGGCCACCGTGGCGTGCTCTCTGCTGCTGATTCCGGTGGCCGACATGGGGCTGGTCTACTCGATCTCGGCGATCGTGTTCGGCGGATGGTTCGTCTACGAGTCGCACCGCCTCTACACACGGGCTGTGCGGGGCACCGAGCCACGTCCCATGCGCGTCTTCCACGCATCGATCACCTATCTGACGCTGCTGTTCGTGGCGATCGCGATCGACCCGCTCCTGCCGTTCTGATCCGGCCGGCGTACCGACGCCTGGCTACTTCTCGCGGGGGAACGGGGCGCGCAGCGCCGTCTCCTCGGCGTCGATGGCCTGCAGCGCCGCGACGATCGCCGGCTCCTGATACCGGCCCGCCGTCCGCGCGTTCAGCACCGCCGCGCGTTCCGCGTCGAGCATCGCGCGGCGCAGTGGGACCATCCGAGCCGCCCCACGACACCGGTCACTGCGACCGTGGCGATGACGAAGAGCAGGATCCAGGTGATGGTTCCGACCGGGTCCATTCAGCAAGTATCGAGCCCGAATCGCCCCCGGACGCGCAGAAAGGGCGGGAGCACGCGGCTCCCGCCCTTTCCGGGTGATCAGCGGCGGCGAACGCCGCGATGATCGGTGTCGTGGACGATCAGCGCTGCGGCGCGCCCGCGGTGACGGGCTGCTCCTCGACGGCCGCCGAGTCGGCCGGCTCGGTCGCAACGGGTGCGGCCGCGATCGGCGCCTTGTCGGCGACGAGTTCGTCATCGTCCGACCAGTCCAGCGCGTCGATGATCTCGACGTCGGTCACGGGAACGAACGAGCGGAGCACGGCGAGCACGAGCGCCAGGGCGAGCCCGATGACGCCGGTCGCGATCAGCACGCCGCCGACGATCGCCCACACCTGGCCGACGTACACGTCGACCGGGGTCGCGGTGCCCGCGGTGAGCGCGGTCGACATGGTGCCGAGGGTGGTGACGGCGAGCCACGCACCGAAGGCGCTGGTGGCGAGCGAGCCGACGATCAGGATCCAGAACGGGATGCTGCGGACAAGGCTGGGACGAACGGTCATACGAATACTCCTCGATCAGGGGTGAAGTGCGGGTCCGGGCGCGGGTGCCTCGGGACGCGGCAACCGACAGCATCGCGCGGTCTCCCGAGTCGCACGTGTGCGAATCCGATGAGTCGGCTATGAGTCGCTGTCAGCGCTGGGCCGTGGCGGACTCAATCGATCCAGCGTACGCGGGACCTTCCTGAGTGAAGCCTGCAGGCTCGGTCAGATGCATCACCACGGCCGTCATCGCGGCCACCAGCAGCGACCGCGAGCACCATGTGGATGTTCACCAGCACGATCGGAAGGCCGGCGCGCGCCTGCCAGAGGCCGACGACGATCTGCGCCCCTTCGATCGCGAGCAGGAGCCCGGTCCACAGCCGCAGTCGCAGCGCGGGGGGAGTGCGCGCGGCACCGATCAGCAGGACGAGCGTGCACGCCGAGGAGCGCGTACGCCGGCCACGAGTGGACGTGCTGCATGAACTCGGGGTTCAGTCCGTTGCGCGATGCGCCGCCGTCCCCGGCGTGCGGACCGGATCCGGTCACGAGGATGCCGACGACGACGGTCACGAGCACGAGGGCACTCGTGAGGTGCGTGATGGCGGCGTACCAGGCCGGCACGGCGCGTCGGCGCGGGCCCGGGTACGGCGTAGACCCGCGTCACGAGCACCGCCGACAGCGCGACGAGGACGACGGAGGCGAAGTAGTGCAGGCCCGACGACGTACGGGTTGAGATTCGTGAGCACCGTGATGCCGCCGATGATCGCCTGCAGGGGGACGTACAGGCCGATCGACCAGCGACGAGCCAGAACAGGTCGCGCCGCTCGCGGCGCATCCGCACCACGAACAGGAACATCACGATCGCGACGATCACCAGGACGAATGTCAGCAGGCGGTTGCCGAACTCGATGATCCCGTGGATGCCCATCTCCGGCGTGGGGACGAGCGACTCGGCGGTGCACCGCGGCCAGGTGGGGCACCCGAGCCCCGATCCGGTCAGACGCACCAGTCCGCCGGTGCCGACGATGCCGACCTGCACGACGAGCGTCGCCCACGCCGCGGCGATGACGCGGCGATCGACGTGAGCCGGGAGCCACTGCCGGAATCGCGCGAAGATGTTCCTCGGCGCGCCGCCGGCCGAAGAGGGGCCAGTGGTCGTGGGGTCCGCGGCCATCGGGCCATGCCTCCTGGGAATGCGCTCCGGACGACACCGGAGAGAGGACCCCGCCATCCGGTGCGGCGGCGGAACCCTGTAGAATCAAAGGGTCGGATGCGGGCGCGTCGCGCTCAGCATCACTGACAGTGTAGGCGCGCAGGACGGCGCCACTTGATTGGGCCCACCGAGCGGCATCCTCTTCGGAACTCCACCGGAGAAGCAGGAATGCCGGGGCGGATGACACCGTTGTGGCCCGGAGGAGAGTGTGACGATGTCGGATGTGCTGATCGACCGCCCCGAGCTTGCGAGCCTGGGACAGTACGAGTTCGGATGGCACGACGAAGACGCCGCCGGGGCCGCTGCGCAGCGCGGTCTGAGCGAGTCCGTCGTCCGCGGGATCTCGACCCTCAAGAACGAACCCGAATGGATGCTCAAGCGCGCCTGAAGGGCCTGCAGCTGTTCGAGCGCAAGCCGATGCCGACGTGGGGCGCCGATCTCAGCGAGATCGACTTCGACAACATCAAGTACTTCGTGCGCTCGACCGAGAAGCAGGCCGGCACGTGGGAAGAGCTTCCCGAAGAGATCCGCAACACGTACGAGCGCCTGGGCATCCCCGAGGCCGAGCGTCAGCGCCTGGTCGCCGGCGTCGCCGCGCAGTACGAGTCCGAAGTCGTCTACCACCAGATCAACGAGCAGCTCGAAGCACAGGGCGTCATCTTCATGGACACCGACACGGCGCTGCGCGAGCACCCCGAGTTCTTCGAGGAGTACTTCGGCACGGTCATCCCCGCCGGTGACAACAAGTTCGCCGCCCTGAACACCTCGGTGTGGTCGGGCGGGTCGTTCGTCTACGTGCCGCCCGGCGTGCACGTCGACATCCCGCTGCAGGCCTACTTCCGCATCAACACCGAGAACATGGGCCAGTTCGAGCGGACGCTCATCATCGCCGACGAGGGCTCGTACGTGCACTACATCGAGGGCTGCACGGCGCCGATCTACAAGAGCGACTCGCTGCACTCGGCTGTCGTCGAGATCATCGTGAAGAAGAACGCCCGCGTTCGGTACACGACGATCCAGAACTGGTCGAACAACGTGTACAACCTCGTGACCAAGCGCGCGATCGCGCACGAGGGCGCGACGATGGAGTGGATCGACGGCAACATCGGCTCGAAGGTGACGATGAAGTACCCGTCGATCTTCCTGGTCGGCGAGCACGCGAAGGGCGAGACCCTCTCGGTCGCCTTCGCCGGCCCCGGCCAGCACCAGGACGCCGGCGCGAAGATGATCCACATGGCGCCGTACACGCAGTCCTCGATCGTCTCGAAGTCGATCGCGCGAGGCGGCGGCCGGGCGGGCTACCGCGGCGAGGTGCGCGTGGATGCGAACGCCCACCACTCCGCGAACACGGTCCGCTGCGATGCGCTGCTGGTCGACACGATCTCGCGATCCGACACGTACCCCTCGATCGACATCCGCGTGGACGATGTCCAGCTCGGCCACGAGGCGACGGTCTCGAAGGTCAGCGAGGAGCAGCTGTTCTACCTCATGAGCCGAGGGATGCCCGAGGACGAGGCGATGGCGATGATCGTGCGCGGCTTCATCGAGCCCATCGCGCGCGAACTGCCGATGGAGTACGCCATGGAGCTGAACAAGCTCATCGAAATGGGCATGGAAGGCAGTGTCGGCTAGATGACGACGACCACGCAGGCACCTTCGCCGGTGCCGGGTTCGACGGTGCCCGGTTCGAAGGGCCACACCGACGGCGCCTGGGCCCCGATCCAGACCCGTTCGGAGCGCCCGCGCTCTTACGACCCGACCGACTTCGAGCGCCCCACCGGGCGCGAGGTCAACTGGAAGCACACGCCGATGGATCGCATCGGCGAGCTGCTGCGGGACGAGCCCGCGCCGGACGATGCCATCACCGTGACCCTGACCGGCGCCGCATTGGAGCACGGATCCCTTCCCGTCGGCACGGCGCCCCGGGGTGAGGTCTTCACCCCGGAGGACCTGCCCGCGGCGATCGCGTGGAGCCGTGAGACCGAGGCGCACCTTCTGCGCATCCCGGCGGATGCCGAGCTCGACGAGCCGGCCGTCATCGCGGTCCACGGCAACGGCGGTCGCGCGCACGCGCACCTCGTGATCGAGGCGATGCCCAACTCGCATGCCACGATCGTCCTGCGCCACGATGGCACCGCGCAGCTCGCGCAGAACGTCGAGATCATCGTCCGCGACGGCGCCCACCTCACGCGTGATCTCGGTGCAGCAGTGGGACGACGACGCCGTGCATGCGGCATCCCACCAGGCCCGCGTCGATCGTGACGCGACCCTCCGCCACTTCGTCGTGAGCTTCGGCGGCGGCGTGGTGCGCATCAACCCGAGCGTCGAGCTCGCCGGCGCCGGTTCGCAGGGTCAGCTGTACGGTCTGTCGTACTCCGACGCCGGTCAGCACCTCGAGAGCCAGGTCTACCTGTTCCACAAGGGGCGCGACACCCGCGGCGATGTGCTCTACAAGGGCGCCCTGCAGGGCGTCGGCGCCCGCAGCGTGTGGATCGGCGACGTGCTGATCGGCCCCGATGCGGTCGGCACCGACTCGTACGAAGCCAATCGCAACCTGGTCCTCACCGACGGCGCGCGTGCCGAGTCGATCCCGAACCTCGAGATCGAGACCGGCGACATCCGTGGCGCCGGCCACGCCAGCGCCACCGGACGCTTCGACGATGAGCAGCTGTTCTACCTCCAGTCGCGCGGCATCAGCGAGGACGAGGCACGTCGACTCGTGGTCGTCGGCTTCCTGAGCGATATCGTGCAGCGGATCGGCATCCCCGCACTGGAGTCGGAACTGCATGAGGCGATCCAGAACGAACTTCGAGAGATCGAAGGCGAACTTCAGGAAGGAGCGGCGCAGTGACCGCAACCCGTGTCTGCGCTCTGAGCGAGCTCGAGCAGGACTCCGCGATCCGCGTCGAGGTCGACGGCGTCGCGATCTGCGTCGTGAAGGACTCGAACGACGAGATCCACGCCATCGGCGATGTCTGCACGCACGGCGACATCTCACTGGCCGAAGGATTCGTCGACGGCGACACGATCGAGTGCTGGGCCCACGGCTCCGCGTTCTCGCTGCTGTCGGGCAAGCCCCTGAACCTCCCCGCGTATGAGCCCGTCCCCGTTTTCGCCGTCACCATCGACGGCGACGACGTTCTCATCGATCCCGCCGTGAAAAAAGAGCTGTGAAGAAGGAAGTCTGAATGTCAGTCCTCGAAATCCGCGACCTGCACGTGACGGTCGAGACGGATGCCGGCACCACCCCGATCCTCAACGGCGTGACGCTCACGATCCGTACGGGTCAGACCCACGCGATCATGGGCCCGAACGGCTCGGGCAAGTCCACGCTCGCCTACACGATCGCCGGTCACCCCAAGTACACGGTCACGGGCGGCACGATCACCCTCGACGGTGAAGACGTCCTCGCGATGACGGTCGACGAGCGCGCACGCGCGGGCCTTTTCCTCGCGATGCAGTACCCGGTCGAGATCCCTGGTGTGACCGTCACGAACTTCCTCCGCACCGCCAAGACCGCGATCGACGGGGAGGCTCCGGCGATCCGCACCTGGACCAAAGACGTCAAGCAGTCCATGAAGAACCTGCGCATGGACCCGAAGTTCGCGCAGCGCAACGTCAACGAGGGGTTCTCGGGCGGCGAGAAGAAGCGCCACGAGATCCTTCAGCTCGAGCTCCTGCGTCCGCAGATCGCCGTGCTCGACGAGACCGACTCGGGTCTCGACGTCGATGCGCTCAAGATCGTGTCCGAGGGCGTCAACCGTGCGAAGGAGCAGACCGACCTCGGTGTTCTGCTGATCACGCATTACACCCGCATCCTTCGCTACATCCACCCCGACTTCGTGCATGTCATGATCGCGGGGCGGATCGTCGAGGAGGGTGGACCCGAGCTCGCTGCGCGGCTCGAGGACGAGGGCTATGACCGGTTCATCGAGCCTCTGGTCGAGACTGCCGTCGAAACTGAAGCGTAGAATCGTGCTATGACCGCGACCCTCGCACCCGAGAAGTACGACGAGGTCCAAGAAGCCCTCAAGGACGTCATGGACCCCGAACTGGGGATCAACGTCGTCGACCTGGGCCTGATCTACGACCTCGGCTGGGACGACGAGAACGACGCCCTGGTCATCCACATGACGCTCACCAGCGCGGGATGCCCGCTCACCGATGTGCTCGAGGAGCAGACCGCGCAGGCGCTCGATGACGTGGTCGAGCGATTCCGCATCAACTGGGTCTGGATGCCGCCGTGGGGTCCCGAGCGGATCACCGACGATGGCCGCGACATGATGCGGGCGCTGGGTTTCGCAATCTGACGCCGCGTGCGGGTTTCGCTGTCTGACACGCGAAGTCGCGGCATCCATCGCCGTAGATAGGCTCGATGGGTGAGCGTCACCCCCCTGCAGGCACTGCCCCTCGACCAGTTGCGTCAGCGGTCCAGCACCAAGTGGCAGAAGTATCCGCCCGAGGTGCTGCCGCTGTTCGTCGCTGAGACCGACTACGCGCTCGCGCCGGCCATCACCGATGTTCTGGCACGCGCGGTGCGGCTCGGCGACACCGGGTACACCCCACCCGAGCCGGGCGTCCGCGAGGCGTTCGTCGAATTCTCACGACGCCGATGCGCGTGGGAGGTGGACCCCGCGCTCGTGTTCTGGACCGGCGATGTGATGATGGGCGTCGTCGAGATCCTGCGCCGCGTGATCGAACCGGGGGATCGCGTCGTCGTGATGACCCCCGTCTATCCTCCGTTCTTCGACACGGTGGAGGAGGCAGGCGGCGTCGTCGAGCGGGTGCCCCTGGCGCGGACGGAGACCGGCTGGGAGATCGATCTTCTCGCCGTCGAGGCCGCGCTCGCGGGCGGCGCCCGCGCCGTGCTGCTGTGCAACCCGCACAATCCCACGGGCACCGTCCACACGCGTGAGAGCCTGGCCGCCCTGGCCGACATCGCTGCGGGCTTCGCGGCGACGGTCATCAGCGACGAGATCCACGGACCCCTCGCGCACGACGGCCACACGTTCATCCCCTTCCTGGACGCGTCGCCGATGGCGGCCGACGTGGGCTATGCCGTCACGAGCGCCAGCAAGACCTACAACCTCGCCGGGCTGAAGTGCGCGGTGATGATCGCAGGCGGACCCGCGCAGGCGAGGGTGCTGCGGTCCCTTCCCGACGAGGTCGAGTGGCGCACCGGGCTGTTCGGCGCCCTGGCGAACGTCGCGGCCTACTCCGTCGACAGCGACGCCTGGCTCGACGGCCTGCTGGCGGCGCTCGGCGAGAACCGCACGCTGCTCGCGGACCTGCTCGCCGAGCACCTGCCCGCAGCGCGATTCCTGCCGCCGGACGCCGGCTTTCTCGCGTGGGTGGATGTGTCGGCGTACGGGTGGGGCGACAACCCCGCGCCCCGGATCCGACGCGAGGCGAAGGTGGCCCTGCATCACGGACCGCTCTTCGGCGAAGAAGGCATCGGCCACGTCCGCATCAACTTCGGATGCTCGCCGGAGCTGCTGACCGAAGCCGTCCGTCGCGTCGGCGCGCTCGTCTCGCGGTGACCAGCTCTCCCGAGTCCCGGCCGGTCACGCCGCACGAGAGTGCGCGTGCGGCGAGCATCTGGGCGCCGCGGTACGTGTGGGTGACGGTCGGTGCGGTCGCGCTCATCTTCCTCGCGGCGATCCAGGCACTCGCCGTCACCACGGTGATGCCGATCGTGAGCGCCGATCTGGACGGCGATGCGCTGTACGCCGTCGCGTTCGCCGGGACGCTCGCCACGAGCGTGATCGGAATGGTGGCCGCGGGCGCCTGGAGCGATCGATCCGGCCCGCGCGGTCCGCTGTACGCGGCAGTCGCCCTGTTCGTGCTCGGGCTCGTCATCGCGGGGCTTGCCGCGACGATGCCCATGCTCGTCGTCGGTCGGCTGGTGCAGGGGCTCGGCACGGGAGGGCAGACCGTTGCTCTCTATGTCGTCGTCGCGCGGGTGTACCCGCCCGAGACGCACGGGCGGGTGTTCGCGGCCTTCTCGGCGGCGTGGGTGGTTCCCTCGCTCGTGGGGCCATTCCTGGCCGGCGCCGTCACCGAGTACCTGCACTGGCGCTGGGTGTTCCTCGGCGTCGCCCTGCTCACGGTGATCGCCTTCACCATGGTCGCCGTGCGCCTGCACGGACTGCCGCTGCACACCGATCATCCGTCCGGGGGCGGGGTGGTGGGTCGACTCGCGTGCGCTCTCGCCTTGGCCGTCGGTGCTCTGGCACTCAGCCTCGCGGGAGAGGCGGGGGCGTGGGCGGGGCTCGTGGTTGCGGCATCCGTCGTCATCATCGCGGTCGCGGCCAGGCCCCTGCTGCCGCGTCGCACGCTGCGGGCGGCACGGGGTCTGCCGAGCGTGATCCTGATGCGCGGGCTGATCGCGGGCGCGCTGTTCGGCGCCGAGATCTACGTGCCGTACCTGCTGATCGCCGACTACGGCTTCTCGCCGACCTGGGCCGGGCTGGGGCTGACCGCGGCGGCGCTGCTGTGGGCGGCGGCCGCGTACGTGCAGGGCCGGTTCGGAGACCGGCTGGGCAACACCCGCATCACCCTGATCGGCTCGTCACTGCTGTTCACCGCGCTCGTGGTGGCCGCCGCGACCGCCTGGGGTCATCTGCCTCCCGCGGTTCTGGTCGCGGGATGGGCTCTGGCCGGCGCGGGGATGGGGCTCATGTATCCCCGGCTGACGGTGCTGACACTCGCCTACTCGACGCCCCAGAACCAGGGATTCAACTCGTCCGCCTTATCGATCTCGGACGCGATCGGAGCCTCGGTCGCGATCGCCGTGATGGGTCTCACGTTCGTCGCGCTGACCGGAACGGATGCGGGTTTCCCCGTCGTCTTCGCGATCGCCGGGGCGCTGTCGCTGCTCGCGCTCGTTCCCGGCCTGCGTCTCGGGCACGCGCACGAGGCGCGCTGAGGTGTCAGTTCTCGGCACGCCCCAGTCGCCAGTAGCCCATGAACGCGACCGCACGGCGATCGACGCCCTGCTCGGCGACGAGGTGCCGGCGCAGCGACTTGATCGCGCTGGACTCGCCGGCCAGCCAGGAGTACAGCGGCGCGCTCTTGAGGGCGGCCCCGCCCTTCGCGGTGCGCGGCACCTCCCACAGGATGCCGAAATCGATGTCGACCTCTTCGACCTCGGCCCCGCGTCCGGCCGGCGCGAGGCGCGCGGCGGCCTCTTGCACGGCTGAGACGAGGTGCGCGTGGCGTTCGCCGTCGCCGCGTGCGCTCACGCGATACTCGAAGCCCGGATGGTGGGGGAGGTACGCGGCGTCGCTGCGGTGGGGGAGTTCGAGCACGACGACGCCCGTCGCCTCGGGCGGCAGCTGCTCGAGGATCACCGCGATCGCCGGGGCCGCCGTCTCATCTCCCGCCAGCAGGAGCTTGTCGGTGCGGGCCGGCGGCACGAAGTCGATGCCGTAGCTCACACCCGAATGAGCCGTGGTCGGAGCCAGGATCAGCACCTCGTCACCGACGGCCGCACGGGAGATCCACGCGGATGCCGGACCCAGCACGTCGTGCGCGACCATGTCGATGTCCACTTCGTGCACATCGTTGCGAACCTGGCGCGTCGTGTACGTCCGGAACGGCGGGCGCTCGTCCTCGGGCATCTCGCGCCACCGCGTGTACCAGTCGTCGCCGGCGGGCATCGCGTCGAGGCCGATCGTCTCGGTCGGGAACACGACCTTCACCCGCTGGTCGTACCCGGGATCGCCGTATTCGGCGAGGTCGGTGCCGCCGAACGTGAAGCGCCGGAAGCTCGGGGTGAGGTCCGTGATCGCCGTGACCGGAGCTCGGAAGAAGCGGATGGGGTTAGCGGTGGATGACACGAGGCTCCTCGGAATCGGGGATCAGGATGTGGTGGCGGCCGCGGGGGAGGACGATCGGGGCGCCCGACACCGGGTCGGGGACCACGAGCGCGTCGAGGTCGAACACGTCGCGGATCATCTCGCTCGTCATGACCTGCGACGGCGGTCCGCTCGCGACGATCCGGCCGTCGCGCATCGCGAGGACGTGATCGGCGTAGCGGGCAGCGAGGTTCATGTCGTGCAGGACCATGGCGATCGTGGTGCCGCGGTCGCGGTTGAGGTCGGTGAGCAGATCGAGGACCTCGACCTGGTGGGCGAGATCGAGGAAGGTCGTCGGTTCGTCGAGCAGAAGGATGTCGGTCTGCTGCGCGAGGGCCATGGCGATCCAGACCCGCTGTCGCTGGCCGCCCGAGAGCTCGTCGACCGACCGATCGGCGAACTCCGTGATGCCGGTCGCCTCGAGGGACCGCGCGATGACCTCGTAGTCGTGCGCGGTGAATCGCGCGAGCATCTTCTGGTGCGGATGGCGCCCGCGCCCCACGAGGTCGGCCACGACGATCCCCTCGGGGGCGATCGGAGCCTGCGGCAGAAGGCCGAGTGTGCGCGCGACCTCCTTGGTCGGCCGGCCGTGCAGGGCCGTGCCGTCCAGCACCACCTGCCCCGAGCGTGGCGAGATCAGGCGGGCCAGGGCGCGCAGCAGTGTGGACTTGCCGCATCCGTTCGCCCCGACGATCGCGGTGATGCGCCCGGGCGGCAGCTGGAGATCCAGTTGCTCGACGATCGTCCGGTCGCCGTAGGCGAGGGTCAGCGACTCGGCCGACAGGCTGTGGGGTTCGGTCATATCGACCCTCCGGAACGGTTGATCCTGATCAGCAGGAAGACGAGGTAGGGCGCGCCGAGGGCACCGGTGATGACGCCCACGGGGTAGCGGCTGTCGAAGGCGAACTGCCCGATCAGATCGGCGATCAGCACCAGCAGTGCGCCGACGAGGCCGGCCGGCAGAAGGGGCGACGCGCCGGGGCCGGTGACCCGCGATGCGATCGGACCGGCCATGAACGCCACGAACGCGATCGGTCCGCACGCCGCGGTGGCGAAGGCGAGCAGGGCGACGGCCGAGACGATGAGGAGCACCCGCGTGCGCGGCACGTTGACGCCGAGACTCGCCGCTGAGTCGTCGCCGAGGCGCAGCATCCCGAGCCCGCGGCCCTGCGAGAGCACCAGCGGCACCAGCACCGCGCTCGCGAGAGCCAAGGGCAGCACGCCCGACCAGGTCGCGCCGTTGAGACTGCCGGTGAGCCATTGCATCGCGGTCTGCAGGTCCCAGGCGGCGGCCCGCGAGAGGATGTAGGTCACGGTGCTGTCGAGCATCGCGGCGACACCGATGCCGATCAGGATGAGTCGGGTGCCCGCGAACCCGCCGCGGTGGGAGAGCAGGTAGATGGCGGCCGCGGTGAGAAGGGCGCCGCCGAGCGCGAGGAACGAAACCGCCGTCTCGTCGAGTGCGAGCACGATGATGCCGAACACCGCCGCGACGCTCGCGCCCGCGCTGATGCCGATGATGTCGGGGGAGGCGAGGGGGTTGCGCAGCAGGGTCTGGAATGTCACGCCGGCGATGCCGAACGCGAACCCGGCGAGCAGACCCATCGTGGCGCGCGGCAGACGCAGCTCGCCCACCGTGAACGATGCGCCCGGCACGGTCTCGCCGAGGATCACGCGGACCACCTCCGCGGGTCCGTAGAAGGACTGGCCGACCATCAGGGTCACCGAGAACACGACGATGATCAGGATGCCGAGCACGGCCACGACGGCGCCGCGATGGCGACGGCGCAGGCGGGTGCCGGTGACGACGGTCTGCACGCTCACAGCTCGCGCACCTTCTGGCGACGGACGATCCAGATGAAGACCGGTGCCCCGATGAACGCCGTGATGATGGCGACCTCGATCTCTTCGGGGCGCGCGACGACGCGCCCGATGATGTCGGCAGCGACGAGCAGACCGGCTCCCGCCACGGCGCAGAAGGGCAGCAGCCACCGATGGTCGGTGCCGATCAGGAGGCGGCAGATGTGCGGGATGACCAGTCCCACGAAGGCGATCGGGCCGGCGACCGCCGTCGCAGCGCCGCACAGGATCACCGCTCCGGCGGCGGCGACAAGGCGAGTGCGGAAGACGTTCTCGCCGAGCCCCGAGGCCAAGTCGTCGCCGAGGGCGAGCGAATTCATGCCTCGTGCGCACAGGAGGCAGATGCCCGCGCCCGACGGCGAGCACCGGGAGCACCATCGCGATGCGGTCCCAGGTCGCGCCGCCCACCCCGCCGATCTGCCAGAACCGGAAAGTCTCCATCGCGTCGACGCGCGGGAGGAGAAGGGCGCTCGTGAGCGAGGCGAAGGCCGCTGAGATGGCGGCGCCGGCGAGGGTGAGTTTGAGCGGGGTCGCGCCGCCGCGCCCGAGCGAGCCGACGCTGTAGACGAACATGGCGGCGACAGCGGCGCCGATGATGGCAACCGCCAGGTAGGCGGTCGGGTCGGCGAGTCCGAAGAACACGATCCCGATCACGACCGCCAGAGCCGCGCCACCCGATACGCCGAGGATGCCCGGGTCGGCGAGCGGATTACGGGTCACCGCCTGCATTCCCGCTCCGGCGAGGCCGAGTGCGGCGCCCACCAGCACAGCCAGGACCGTGCGCGGAATGCGTGCCTGAACAGCCGCCTCGGACACCCCGCGCACATCACCCCCCAGACCCGCGAAGATCTCACCGAGAGTGACCTCCCGAGCGCCGAAGGCGACCGACAGGACACACAGCACCGACAGCAGGAGCAGCGAGCCGGCGAGCCATGCCACGCGCACCGCTGCCGGACGCCGCAGTGCAGCGGTGTCCGGCAGCGGGGTACGCGTCTGCGTGGTCGTCACGTGAGCCGTGTTCAGTCGAGCGCGCCCGCGAGCAAGGCGAAGTACTCGTCGATGCCCCACCCGATGGAGAGGGGCGAGGGGTTCGCCGAGGCGGCGAGCGGCGTGGAGTTCTGCAGAACCGCGATGTTGCCGTTCGCGATGGCGGGGATCTGAGCCAGCAGCGGGTCCGCCTGCAGCTGCGAGACGATCGCACCGTCGGCGTCGCCGTACGTCACGAAGACGTCGACATCCTCGAAGCGATCGGCTTCTTCCGAGCTCACCGAGATGTAGAAGAGATCCGTGCCGGCGGACTCGTCCGCGACGACCGTGGGCTCGGGCAGCCCCAGGCCGGTGAGGAAGCCGGGCCGGGTGTCGAGTGAGGTGTAGAAGCCGATCTGGCTGAAGTCGGCGGGGTCGATGTAGGAGAAGAGCACCTTCGATGCCGCGAGCTCCGGGTAATCCGCGAGCGACGCCTGGACCTTCGCGTCCAGGTCTTCGATCAGCTGATCGCCTTCAGACGCGAGTCCGATCGCGGTCGAGTTCAGCCGGATCATGTCCTGGTAGGACGTGCCCCAGGCGACATCGGGGTACGCGACGACGGGAGCGATCTTCGACAGGGTGTCGTAGTCCTCCTGCGTGAGACCGGAATAGGCGGCGAGGATGACGTCCGGTTGGGTGTCGGCGACCGCCTCGAAGTCGATGCCGTCGGTCTCATCGAACAGGACCGGCGTTTCCGCTCCCAGTTCGTCGAGCTGGTCCTCGACCCAGGGGAGCACGCCGTCGCCGTCGTCGTCGCCCCATGTCGCCTTGCTCATCCCCACGGGGACCACGCCCAGCGCGAGGGGAACCTCGTGGTTGGCCCAGGCGACCGTGGCGATTCGTTCGGGCTGCGTGTCGATCGTCGTCTCGCCGTAGGCGTGCTCGATCGTCACGGGAAAGGCGCCGTCGGTCGAGGATGCCGCCTCGGCGGATCCGGTGTCGAGGGCGCTCTGGCCGGCGCAGCCGGTCAGCACGAGAGCAGTGACGGCGGCCGCAGCGAGAGCGGCGACGGCGGTGGGGGTACGGTGCACGAGTTCCTCCGTGATCGCTTGTAAGGTAACCCTTACCTTACCTAGCGACCACGAGCGGCGCGAATCCGCGGCGACACACTGCGCCGGATGACGCAGAGGGGGCCTCGACCGAACAACGGTCGAGGCCCCCTGTCGCGTGCCGTGTCAGTTCTTCTTGCTCGCGTCGACCCTGCGGACGAGCGCCCACGCGCCCGGAATGATCAATGCCGCGATGCCGGCCTTCACCAGGCCGCCGATGATGAACGGGAACAACCCTGCCTCGAGGATCTGCCAGACCGTCAGCTCCAGGCCCAGGCCCACGTTGAGCACGAAGGCGAGGTAGGGGATGCCGAACAGGAACGGCACGACGCTCGCGGCGGCGAAGCCCACGAAAGCCAGTGCAGGGCGCCGATCCCACGCGCGCTCGGCGAACCAGCCGGCGACGAACGCGGAGAAGATGAAGCCGATCACGAAGCCGAAGCTCGGCTTGGCGATCGCGACGAGCGAGCCGGTGAGGCCCGCGAAGATCGGGAGTCCTGCCAGGCCCAGCACCATGTAGGTCGTGAGCGCTGCGGCGCCCCGCCAGGCGCCGAGGGACGCGCCGACGATGATGACGCCGAGCGTCTGCCCGGTGATCGGCACCGGCCACAGCGGAATCTCCACCTGTGCGAGCAGGGCGACGACCGCGACCCCTGCGAGCACGAGCGCGGCATCCACCGCGAGCGCGCGGGCGCGAGAGGACGGACGTGCGATGACGTCGGCCAGAACGCGACGTCGGGACGGTGCTGCAGGATGGGCGGCGATCGAGGACATGTGTCTCCTTCGGCGGGCGGCCCGGGTTGGGCTGCGGTGAAACGAGGGCGTCGCGACTCATCCTAGAGGCGCGTATCGGACCGCACTGTGCGTCGATCACCAATGAATCGCGGCATCCGCTGTTGACGCCATCAGGCGCGCCTCGCCGCCGCGACGACTTCGTCGAACGTCCGCGACGGTAGACTGGGAGATCGGCCGTTCGGTCGCTCCACAATCCTCCCTCTACGAAACGGACCTTCGCTGTGCTCGCCGTGCACGACCTCGAGATCCGCGTGGGTGCCCGCGTGCTGATGGCGGACGTCTCGTTCCGTGTCAGCAACGGCGACAAGGTCGGGTTGGTCGGCCGCAACGGAGCCGGCAAGACGACGCTGACGAGGGTGCTCGCCGGGGATCTGCTCCCCGCGGCCGGTCGTGTCGATCGATCGGGAGAGCTCGGCTATCTCCCACAGGACCCGCGTACCGGTGATCCCGAGATGCTCGCGCGCACCCGCATCCTCGATGCGCGAGGGTTGGGTTCCCTGGCGATCGGCATGCACGAGGCATCGCTGCAGATGGGCGACGAGAACGCCGACATCGCTGCCAAGGCGATGAAGCGCTACAGCAGCCTCACCGAGCGGTTCGAGTCGCTCGGCGGTTACACGGCTGAAGCCGAGGCGGCATCCATCGCCCACAACCTCTCTCTGCCCGACCGCATTCTCGATCAGCCGCTGCGCACCCTGTCCGGTGGTCAGCGGCGCCGCATCGAGCTGGCCCGGATCTTGTTCTCGGACGCCGAATCGATGATCCTCGACGAGCCGACCAACCACCTCGACGCCGACAGCGTCGTGTGGCTGCGCGAGTTCCTCAAGAACTACAAGGGCGGGCTGATCGTGATCAGCCACGACGTCGAGCTCGTCGGCGAGACGGTCAACCGCGTCTTCTACCTCGACGCGAACCGTCAGGTCATCGACGTCTACAACATGAACTGGAAGAACTACCTGCGTCAGCGGGTGGCCGACGAGGAGCGCCGAAAGAAGGAGCGCGTCAACGTCGAGAAGAAGGCCACCCAGCTGCAGCTGCAGGCGGCGCGCTTCGGCGCGAAGGCATCGAAGGCGGCCGCGGCGCACCAGATGGTCGCGCGCGCGGAGAAGATGCTCTCGGGACTCGACGAGGTCCGCCAGGTCGAACGGGTCGCCAAGCTGCGCTTCCCGAAGCCCGCGGCGTGCGGCAAGACACCGCTCATGGCGTCGGGTCTGTCGAAGTCATACGGCTCGCTCGAGATCTTCACCGACGTCGACCTCGCGATCGACCGCGGATCGAAGGTCGTCGTCCTCGGACTCAACGGCGCCGGAAAGACGACCCTGCTGCGCATCCTGGCCGGCGTCGACAAGCCCGACACCGGGCAGCTCGAGCCGGGGCACGGTCTGAAGATCGGCTACTACGCGCAGGAGCACGAGAATCTGGACGTGTCGCGATCGGTGCTCGAGAACATGATGTCGGCCGCGCCGGACATCAATGCGACCGAGGCGCGCAAGGTGCTCGGATCGTTCCTGTTCACCGGCGACGACGTGCTCAAACCGGCCGGTGTGCTCTCGGGCGGCGAGAAGACCCGGCTCTCGCTCGCGACGCTCGTGGTTTCGAGCGCCAACATGCTGCTGCTGGACGAACCGACCAACAACCTCGACCCCGCCTCGCGCGAGGAGATCCTCGGGGCGCTGTCGCACTACGAGGGCGCCGTGGTGCTCGTCTCGCACGACGAGGGCGCTGTGGAGGCGCTCAACCCCGAGCGCGTGCTGATCCTGCCGGACGGCGTCGAAGACCTCTGGAACCGCGACTACCAGGACTTGATCTCGCTGGCCTGATCAGCGGTTTGCCGCGTCGAGGATCGAGTCCTCGTCCTCCATGTCGCGATCCGCTCGCCGCGCCGGCGTGCGATCCCGCGGGGCGGGCTCGACGCCCCGGGCACGATCCTCGGCGTCCTCACGGCGGTGCCGGCGTTCGGTGCGGATCACGTAGCCGATGAAGACGAAGCCCATGATCGCGAACAGGATCCACTGGATCGCGTACGACAGGTACGGGCCCGGATCTTCGGACGGCGCGGCGAAGGCGGCGGGCCGGGTCGCCGGAGCGGGGTCCTCCGAGACCATCACCCCGTAGGCGCTGAGCTCGAGCTCTGCCCCGGCAGCGGAGTCGATCATCTCGGCGACGAGTTCGGGATTGATCGAGGGAACCTGACCCTCGGGCGCGGAACGACCCGACGCCGGCAGCTGCTCCGCGGGGCGCAGGCGCGCGATGATGGTCGCATCGCCCTCTGGGGGTGCGGGGATCGCGTCAGGAAGCGGCTGGTCCTCGCCCGGAGGCACCCAGCCTCGGTCGATCAGCAGGATCCGGCCGTCGTCGAGGCGGAAGGGCACGAGCACCTCGAAGGCGGCCGTGCCACCGTGCGGTCGATTGCGCACGAGCAGCTGCTGGTCGGCGAGGTACTCGCCCTCGAGAGCGACCGGGCGCCACTCGTCGGCCGCGCCGAGGGCGGTTCCCGGTGCGATGATCGCATCGAGGGGGACCGGATCGGCATCGTAGTTCCGGGCCACGAGCGCGAGCTGCTCGGCCCGGTCGGCGTTGCGCGTGAACTGCCAGTTCGACAGGAACGCGCACGCGATCGCGAACACGATGGCGACCGCGACGTAGGAGGTCCAGCGCACCGCGGCGGGCGCGGACGCACGCCGGCTCACGACGCGTCTCCTGTCGACGTGGCCGCCGGCAGCGGTGTCAGTGGAGCGACCGCGACCGGAAAGTCGCGCGCGGCGAGGTAGTCGCGCAGGAAGTCGCGGTGCGCGTCGCACGCCACCCAGATCTTGCGGCGGTCGGGGGAGTGGATCTTCGGGTTGCGCCACTCGATGCGCCAGAGCGCCGGCTCGCGGCATCCGGCACGAGAGCAGTTCGCGGGCTCCTCGTCGGCGTGCACGCCGGAGGTCGCGTCGTGCCCAACGCTCACGCCTGGCCGTCCGGGTCGTCGCGACGCTCGTCGATCGCGCGGGTCTCCTCGATGCGCAGCACCGGAGCGCCCGCGGCGGCCGAGGCGGGACGCGACCGAAGGAGTCGCCGGGAGTGCGCGCTCAGGGTTCACGGCATCCGTCCGTTCCACGTCGGAACTCGACGTTCGCCAGCACGACCGCGATGTACGGCAGTACGATCGCTGCGGCGCCGAAGACCCACGTGTACCAGCCGTACGGGGTGATCACGACCATCAGGATGAAGCACGCGATGCGGATGCCCATCATGGTCAGATATCTGCTGGAACGCCGATGCTCGTCGTCGCGCGGTGCGGCCGGCAACGACGTCGCAGACTGGGCCTTCGGCGTGCTCTTCACGGTGATTCCAGAGTACGCCTGCACGGGAGGCGGACGGCCGGTCAGACCGAGGTATTCGAACTCGCGATCAGCAGCGGGGATGCAGTGCGAGGAGGAGGATGATGCCCGAGCAGCGACGAACGCGAGGCCCACGTACCCGATGATGAGTGCCGGCGAGGGCCAGTCCGCGGCCCTGCTCGCCGGTGCGCTTGATCTGTCCGAGCGACATGTGGCCGGTGATCGACTCCGGCGATCGAGCCGATGCAGCGGGATGATCAGACAGGCCGACGAGCGAGACGACCAGCGAGACGATCGCGAGCGTGTTCGTCTTGGCCGCACCGTAGGCGCCGTACGCGGGAGCAGAGCCGTACGCGGGGGCGGTGCCGTACGCCGGTGCGGTGCCGTACGCGGGAGGCGCGGGGCTGTACGCGGGTGGGGCGGCGTCGTAGGACGGCGCGGATGCCGGATACGAGCCGGGTGCGCCGTACGCCGGCGGTGCGGGCGGTACTGAGGGCGGTGGGGGCGTGGTGCCGTCGGGATTCGTGTCGCTCACGTCAGGGCCTTTCGTCGAGTGCCGTTACAGCGTCGCAGTGCGTGCCGGGGGTGTCAAACACGGCACCGCTAGGCTGATGCGGTCCACTCGCGTCCAGCCCTCCGGGAGAGCTCCATGTCCACCGATCGCGTCGTCCTGGTCACAGGCGGCAACCGCGGCATCGGCCGTGCCATCGCCGAGCGCTTCGTCGCCGAAGGCTACAAGGTGGCCGTCACCGCCCGCTCCGGGGAGGGACCCGGAGGGCACCCTGACCGTGCGGGCAGACGTGACGGATGCCGCAGCCGTCGACGCCGCGTTCACCGAGGTGGAGGCGCAGCTGGGTCCGGTGGAGATCGTCGTGGCCAACGCGGGAATCACCAAGGACACGCTGCTGCTGCGCATGACCGAGGACGACTTCGACAGCGTGATCGCCACGAACCTCGGTGGCACGTTCCGCGTGGTCAAGCGGGCCTCGAAGGGCATGCTGCGGGCCCGGTGGGGGCGCGTGATCCTGATCTCGAGCGTCGTCGGCCTGTACGGCTCAGCCGGCCAGATCAATTACGCGGCTTCCAAGAGCGCTCTGGTGGGCTTCGCGCGCTCGCTCACGCGCGAACTCGGTGCGCGCGGCATCACGGCGAACGTCGTCGCGCCGGGCTTCATCGAGACCGACATGACCGCGGCGCTGCCCGAGGACACCCAGGCCGAGTACAAGAAGAACATCCCGGCCGGGCGTTTCGCGACGACCGACGAGGTCGCCGGCGTCGTGACATGGATCGCCTCGGACGATGCGGCCTACATCTCCGGGGCGGTCATCCCCGTCGACGGCGGCCTGGGGATGGGCCACTAGAAGCGCTCAGCGGTCGACCGCGGCCACGATCTTCTCGGCCAGGTTCGCGGGCTGGGAGAACTGCGGCCAGTGGCCGGAGTGCAGCTCGACGATCTCGAGGTTCTCGACAGCGGCGAGTTCGGCGGCCCAGTCGGGTGCCGCCGCGATGATTCCACGGATCTCTTCGGCCGGCACGGTGCCGGTGAGCATCGTCGCGGGTACACGGCGGCGCCGTTCGTCGCGCAGGCTGCAGCGGATCGGTCGGAACCTGCGCCGGAACCGACCGTGCGCGGTCGGCCGCCCGGGCGCGGGTCGACTCGTCGAGGTCGGCGATCTCCTGCTCCTCGAAGAAGTCCCAGCCGGGGAAGGGCATGACGCCGTCGACGATCGGGAACTCCCAGATCGAACCGCCGTCGCCGGGCGGGAAGGTGTCGACGAACACGATGCGCGCGACGCGCTCGGGGCGGGCATCGGCGGCGCCGTAGACGACGTTGCCGCCGCCGCTGTGGCCGACCAGCACCACGAGCCCCGGGATCGCGTCGATCTCGTCGACGACCGCGTCGACCCAGTCCGCGATGCCGATCTGCGGCGGACTCTGCGGCCGGCGCGCCGACTCCCGGCATCGTCAGCGCGCGGACGGTGTGGCCTGCGCGTTCGAGGGCGGGTGTCACGTCGTCCCACGACGACGCATCGAGCCAGAGTCCGGGAACGAGGATGATGTCCATACCGCGACGCTACCGACCGTCGCCGACACGGTCAGGGCAGCAGCGGGATCACTTCGCGCAGGTCCACGCGCTCGACCACGAGGTCCGCCTGCGCGCGCACGGTCGGCTTCGCGTTGAAGGCGAGCCCGAGCCCGGCAGCGGCCATCATCCGAAGGTCGTTCGCGCCGTCGCCGATCGCGATCGTGCGCGGGAGTGCGACGCCCGGCATCGGCGGCCCATTCGCGCAGCGCGGCCGCCTTGGCCTCGGCATCCACGATCGCACCGTCGACCGCGCCGCTCAGCGCGCCGTCCTGCGTCAGCCAGCCGGTTCGCGCGCCACACGTCCACGCCGAGGTCGGGGGCGACCGTGTCGAGGATCTCGTGGAAGCCGCCCGAGACGACGCCTACACGGCCGCCGCGCTCGTGCACCGCCGCGATCAGCTCGCGGACGCCGGGCGTCGGCTCGATGCGGGCGAGCACGCGTGCGAACGCGCTCGTCGGCACGCCGGCGAGCGCCTTCACCCGAGAGCGCAGGCTCGTGGCGAAGTCCACCTCGCCGCGCATGGCCGCCTCGGTCGCCGCAGCGACCTCGGCGCCCGCGGCCCGCCTCGTCGGCGAGCAGCTCGATCACCTCGTTGCGGATGAGCGTCGAGTCGGCATCGAGCACGACGAGGAAGCGGGCGGATGTCGCGGGCATCCCTCCACGCTAGCGCCGCGTCCGACCCTCTCCGCGCCGAGGCGATCAGGCGTCGACGTGCACGCCCTTGCCGACGACCGTCAGGCCGGTCTCGGTGACCGTGTAACCGCGCTCGAGG
Source organism: uncultured Actinomycetota bacterium (assembly GCA_963772395.1). Classification (GTDB taxonomy): domain Bacteria; phylum Actinomycetota; class Actinomycetes; order Actinomycetales; family Microbacteriaceae; genus Microbacterium. The sequence continues at coordinate 724,080 of CAVYWV010000002.1, forward strand.
TCGCGCTCCCGATCGACGCCGACCGTCGCGCCGTCTGCCAGCACGACGTTCTTGTCGAGGATCGCACGATGGATGCGGGCACCCTGGCCGACGCGGACGTGGTCGAACAGCACCGAATCGGTGATCGTCGACCCACCGCCGGCGAGTGTCCACGGGCCGACGACGCTTCGCTCGAGATGGGTTCCCGAGAGGACCGATCCGAGCGAGACGATCGAGTCGATCGCGTTGCCGATGCGCCCGACCGAGTCGCGCACGAACTTCGCCGGCGGCGAGTTGACGGTCTGCGAGTGGATCGGCCACTGCATGTTGTAGAGGTTGAAGATCGGCAGCGTCGAGATGAGGTCCATGTGGGCGTCGAAGAACGAGTCGATCGTGCCCACGTCGCGCCAGTAGTCGCGGTCGCGATCGGTCGATCCCGGCACGTCGTTGCGCTTCATGTCGTACACGCCGGCTTCGCCGCGGCCGACGAAGTAGGGGATGATGTCGCCGCCCATGTCGTGGTTCGACGTCGGCAGCTCGCCGTCGGATTCGACGGCCTCGATGAGCGCGTCGGTGTCGAAGATGTAGTTGCCCATCGAGGCGAGCACCTCGTGCGGCGCGTCGCTGAGGCCCTTCGCGTCCTGCGGCTTCTCGAGGAACTCGCGGATCTTCGCGGGATCCTTGTCTTCGACGTCGATCACGCCGAACTGGTTCGCGAGCGACAGCGGCTGACGGATGCCGGCGACGGTGGCCCGCGCGCCGGATTCGAGATGTGCGAGTCCAGCATCTGGCGGAAGTCCATGCGGTAGACGTGGTCGGCGCCGATCACCACGACGATGTCGGGCTTCTCGTCGTTGATCAGGTTGAGGCTCTGCAGGATCGCATCGGCCGAGCCCGAGAACCAGCGCTTGCCCAGTCGCTGCTGCGCCGGCACGGACGCGACGTACGAGTCCAGCAGGGGCGACATGCGCCACGTCTGCGAGATGTGCCGGTCGAGGCTGTGCGACTTGTACTGGGTCAGCACGACGAGTTGTCGCAGACCCGAGTTGATCAGGTTCGATATCGCGAAGTCGATCAGGCGGTACTGACCCCCGAACGGGACGGCGGGCTTGGCCCGGTCTGCGGTGAGGGGCATGAGACGCTTGCCCTCGCCACCGGCGAGGATGATTCCGAAGACCTTCGGCGCTGCTGGCATGGCACCACCCTATGCCGCGTCTTCGGCCCGGGTACTAGCGTGTTGACATGCGAGTCGACATCATCACCAAGGAGTATCCGCCGGAGATCTACGGCGGGGCCGGAGTGCACGTGACCGAGCTGGTGAAGGCGCTTCGTGAGCAGATGGACGTGCAGGTGCGCGCGTTCGGCGCGGCGTCGCGACGAGGAAGCCACGACCGCCTACGGTGTGCCGTCCGAACTGTCGACCGCGAACGGCGCGATCCAGACGCTCGGCACCGATCTCGAGATCGTCCCGGACGTCGGCGGGCGCCGATGTCGTGCACAGCCACACCTGGTACGCGAACTTCGCCGGTCATCTCGCATCGCTCCTGCACGGCATCCCGCACATCGTGACCGCGCACAGCCTCGAGCCGCTGCGGCCCGTGGAAGGCCGAGCAGCTCGGCGGGGGGTACGCCGTCTCGAGCTACATCGAGAAGACCGCGTACGAGGGCGCGGCCGCGATCGTCGCGGTCAGCGACGGCATGCGCAACGACATCCTGCGCAGCTATCCCGATCTCGACCCCGCGAAGGTGCGGGTGATCTACAACGGCATCGACGTCGACGCGTGGCACCCGGTCCAGGATCCGGCGCTGCTGACCGAGCTCGGCATCGATCCGGCCAAGCCGTCCGTCGTGTTCGTCGGGCGGATCACGCGGCAGAAGGGTCTGCCGTACTTCCTCCGGGCCGCCGAGCTGCTGCCCCCGGACGTGCAGGTGATCCTGTGCGCGGGCGCCCCCGACACACCGCAGATCATGGCGGAGGTCGAAGGACTCGTGCGGCGGCTGCAGGAGACGCGCGAGGGCGTCGTGTGGATCGATCGGATGCTGTCGCGCCACGACCTGTGCACGGTCCTCACCGCCGCCACGACGTTCGTCTGCCCGTCGATCTACGAGCCGCTCGGAATCGTGAATCTCGAGGCGATGGCCTGCGGCGCCGCGGTCGTCGGGACCGCGACGGGCGGCATCCCCGAGGTCGTCGTCGACGGCGTGACCGGGCGCCTCGTGCCGATCGAGCAGGTGCAGGACGGCACCGGGACGCCGCTGCATCCCGATCAGTACGTGGCCGATCTCGCGCGGGTGCTCACCGAGGTCGTGAGCGATCCGCAGCGCGCGGCGGCGTACGGCGCAGCGGGCCGCGAGCGGGCCACGAACGACTTCAGCTGGGGCTCGATCGCCGACGCCACGGCGGCGCTGTACGCGGAGGTCGCGGGCATCCGCCGATAGGCTGTACGGCATGCCGCAGGTGCTCGAGTTCTCCGATGTCGTCGTCCGCAGAAACGCCCGGGACATCGTCGACCACCTCGATTGGTCGGTCGACGACGACCAGCGCTGGGTCGATCCTCGGGCCCAACGGCGCGGGCAAGACGACGCTGCTGCAGCTCGCCGACACGCTGGTGCACCCGACCTCCGGACGCGTGACGATCCTCGGCGAGCAGCTGGGCCGCACGGACGTGTTCGAACTGCGCCCGCGCATCGGCTTCGCCTCCTCGGCGATGGCCAAGCGCGTGCCGCCGGAGGAGACCGTGCTCAACGTCGTGCTCACCGCCGCGTACTCGGTGCTCGGCCGCTGGAACGAGGCGTACGAGGACATCGATGAGCGCCGGGCGCTGCGGGTGCTCGCGGAGTGGCGGCTCGACCATCTCGCGGACCGCACGTTCGGCACGCTGTCGGACGGCGAGCAGAAGCGCGTGCAGATCGCCCGGGCGATCATGACCGACCCCGAGCTGCTGCTGCTGGACGAGCCGGCGGCGAGCCTGGACCTCGGTGCACGCGAAGAGCTGCTGATCCTCCTCGGCGGCTACGCGCAGGCGCCGACCACGCCGGCGATGGTGATGGTCACCCACCACGTCGAGGAGATCCCGGTCGGCTTCACGCACGTGCTGCTGCTGCGCGAGGGGCGCGTGGTGGCAGCCGGTCCGCTGGCGCGAGGCACTGACCGCCGAGAACCTCACCGAGGCGTTCGGCGTGCCCATCACGCTGACCGCGGACGACGGTCGGTACGCCGCGCGGGCCAGCGTCCTAGACCGCGATTCTGCGTCTGCGGCCCGAGGCTGATAGAATCGTCCCTTGGTGCACTCGCACCGCAGACTTTCACGCCCTGGCAAAATCCAGTGCACCACTCCTTAGAGGATCACCATGAAGACTGACATCCACCCCGACTACAAGGCGGTCGTGTTCCGCGACCTCGGCTCGGGCGAGACGTTCCTGACCCGTTCGACGGTCACCTCCGACAAGACGATCGAGCTCGACGGTGTCGAGTACCCCGTCATCGACGTCGAGATCTCGTCGGCGTCGCACCCGTTCTACACGGGCAAGCAGCGCATCATGGACTCGGCCGGTCGCGTCGAGAAGTTCAACCAGCGCTTCAAGAACTTCGGCGGCTCGAGCAACTGACTCGCAGCCCCATCGAAAGGCCCCGCTTCGGCGGGGCCTTTCGCGTTCGCATCACCGGTCGCACACCGACGGGCTCAGCGGATCGGCCAGCCGCCGTCGAGGCGCTCGTCGCGGATCGAGACGGCCGATCCGGATGAAGTACTCGGTCAGGCTCGCCGCCTGCGCGCGCGCCCAGGCGATCTGTCGGGTGTGCAGCTCCTCGACCCGCGGCGGCAGCAGCCCCGCGAATCGCTCGGCCAGCGCCTGGGCGAGCCGGCCGGCCGCGACCGCGTCGGCGGACGCCTGATGCGCGTCGTCCAGCCGCACGGCGTAGTGCTCGGCGACCGCCGCGAGGGTGCGCTTGCCCCGGCGGTACCGGTCGTAGGTCTTGTCGATGATCAGCGGGTCGATGACCGGTGACGGGTCGCGCAGCGGGGTGATGCCGTGCCGCATCGCCTCCGCGGCAAGCAGCGAGAAGTCGTAGGCGGCGTTGTAGGCGACGACCGGGATGCCGGCATCGAGGAGTGAGCGCAGCACATCGACGATCTGCTCGACCACGTCGCTCGCCGGCGCGCCGACCGCTCGCGCGTGCGCGGTCGTGACGCCGTGGATCGCGGCCGCCGACTCGGGGATCTCGATTCCCGGGTCGGCGATCCAGTCGCGGGCGAGGATCACCGCACCCGTTCGCATCCAGCAGGCCGACGTGCGCGGTCACGATGCGGTCGGCATGCGACGTCGACTGCCGGTGGTCTCGAGATCGAAGACGCCGATCACCCGCGTCCACGTCGGCGCGCCCCGACCGGCACGGCCGCTGACGCTTCGTGATCACGTTCCGCCTCCATGCCTGCAACGGTATGCACTGCGTCCGACATCGCCTCGGGGTACACAGGGCGGGAGCGGCGTCGCGCCGCTCGTAGACTCGGGGTGTGCCCGCACCCAACCCCTACTCCACGCTGCTCGAGACCATTCCGGTGCAGCGCCGCGAGGTGGAGGTGCTCGGCGGCACGACCGCCTACTGGGTGTACGGACCGCCGGATGCCGAGACGACGATCATCGCCGTGCACGGCTTCCGCGGCGAGCACCACGGTCTCGAGCCGGTGGTCGCGCACCTCGACGGCGTCCGGATCATCTCACCGGATCTGCCCGGATTCGGCGAGACGGCGCCGCTGCCCGGACGCCGCCACGACCTTTCGGCCGTACACGCGACTGGCTGACCGCGTTCGCCCCGGCCGTCGCTCCGGGAGCGGTGATCCTCGGCCACTCGTTCGGCTCGATCGTCGTCGCGGCGGCTGTCGCCGGGGGGCTGCAGACGCCCCGGCGTCATTCTGGTCAATCCGATCGGCGCGCCCGCGCTGGAAGGACCGCGCGGCATCCTCACCCGGCTGGCGGTGCTGTACTACTGGGCCGGGCGCCCGGCTGCCCAAGCCGGTCGGCGACGGCGCTGCTGCGCAACGGGGCGATCGTGCGCGTCATGAGCGTGTCGATGGCGAAGACGCGCGACGCCGCATCTACGCCGCTTCATCCACGACCAGCACGACACGTACTTCTCGCGCTTCGCCGACCGCGACGTGCTGCACGACGCGTTCCTGGCATCGGTGTCGCATGACGTGCGGGAGTTCGCTCCGCGCATCGCTCAGCCGACCCTGCTGGTGGCGGCTGTCCGCGATGACATCACTCCGATCGAGGCGGAGCGTCACCTCGCCACTCTCTTCGCCGGATGCCGAACTCGTCGAGATCCCCGATGTCGGGCATCTGATCCATTACGAGACGCCGGCGCCCGCGGCGACAGCGATCAGGCGGTTTCTTGCGCCTTCCGCTCCCGGTACGCGTTGACGTTCATGCGGTTGCCGCAGTTGCCGGTGTCGCAGTAGCGCTTGGATCCGTTGCGCGAATAGTCGATGTAGACGGAGTCGCAGTCGTCAGCCGAGCAGATTCGCACCCGGTCGTACTCGTCGGAGCGGATGACGTCGACGAAAGCCATCGCCGCTTCGACGAGGATGCGGGTGGCCAGCGGAGCGTCGTCGGAGGTCGCGTGGATGTGCCAGTCGTAGTCGTCGTGGATCACCAGGCGGGGGAGCGCGTGACCGTCGCGCAGCATCTCGTTCACGAGCGGGACCGCGCCTTCGCGATCGACGTCCCAGAGGGCTCGCAGGCGCGGGCGGATGCGCGCGCACCGCGGCGAGCTCGGTCTCGTCGCGGCGGATCGCGCCGGTGTAGGGGTTGACCGCGAGGTACGCCTCGAAGTCGGCGATCGTCTGCAGAGTGTCGTCGTCGTCGAATCCGGGAAGTGTGTTGACCAGGTAGACGGCGGCCCTGAGCGACTGTTCGGTGTCACGAATGAAAACCATGTTGACTCCTGACAGCGGTGGCCTGTATCGTCACCAGTGTAAGCGCATTTCACCCCTGACATCCCGACACGGCCGGACACACCATGGCAGCTCCCACCGCATCCCTCCCGCTGGTCGCCACGCTGCCCGCGCACCGCGTGAGCACGTCCGGTCTGGTGCTCGCCGTCGCGTCCGCGCTGGCCTTCTCTTCGAGCGGGCCGTTCGTCAAGCCGCTGCTGGAAGCGGGCTGGTCGCTGGGCGCGGCGCTGCTCGTGCGTATGGGGGTCGCCGGATTGATCCTCTCGCCCGCGCTCGTGCGTGCGATGTACCGGCAGCGTGGGTTCCTCCGCCGCCACTGGAGGATCATCCTCGCGCTTCGGGCTCATCCCGGTGCTCGGCTGCCAGCTGTTCTTCTTCTCGGCCATGCAGCGGATGCCGGTCGCCGTCGCCCTGCTGATCCAGTACCTCGCGCCGGTCATGCTCGTCGGCGTTCGTCTGGCTGCGGACGCGCAAGGCCCCGTCCGCGCTCGTGCTCTGGGGCTCGGCTGTCGCGATCGTCGGCCTCGTTCTGGTCGTCGACATCTCGGGCGCGTCGTTCGATCTGCTCGGCACACTGTTCGCCCTCGCGGCGGCCGTCTGCGTGTGCGTCTACTTCGTGATCTCGGAGCGGGCCGGCGAAGACCTGCCCCCGCTCGCGCTCGCGGCCGGGGGACTGCTGACCGGCGCCATCGTCATGGCGGTCCTGTGCCTGACCGGCATCATGCCCTTCACCGCCCCGGCCGTGTCTGTCGTGCTCGCGGGCGTAGAGGTGCCGTGGTTCATTCCGCTGCTGTGGGTCGCGCGGCATCGCGACCACCGTCGGCTACGCGTTCGGAGTGATGGCCGTGCCGCGCATCGGCTCGCGGGTCGCGTCGTTCGTGGGACTCTCGGAGGTTCTGTTCGCGCTCGGTTTCGCATGGATCTTCCTCGCCGAGGTTCCCGCGCCCATCCAGTTCGCCGGCGGTGCGCTCATCCTCGTCGGAGTGATCCTGGTGCGAGCGGATGCTCAGTCCGCAGGCAGCACGCGCGCACCGGCCGTGCCCTCGTGAGTGCGCGCAGATCGCCGCGCACGCTCACTCCTGTCGTGCCAGCTCCATGAGCGGCGTGACGCGGTAGCCGATCACCTCGCCCATCACGAGCGAGGTCTCGGTGCGTTCGACGCCCTCGATCGCGAGGATGCGGGCATCCGTGTCGAAGAGATGCTGCGTGTCGCGGCACGCGACGCGCACGAGCAGATCGACCTGTCCGCTCAGGCCGTGCGCCTGCACGATCTCGGGAACGTGTGCCAGCTCAGCGGTGATGCGCGGCAGATCGGCCTGGCGCACCATGACGCTGATGAACGCCTCGATCGGAAAGCCCAGCGCCGTCGAGGAGATGGCGCGCTCGTAGGAGAGGAACACGCCGGACTCGCTCGAGTCGCGCCATGCGCGCCTGCACGGTGTTGCGCGACAGTCCGAGGCGTTCGGCGAGGGCGACCACGGTCGCTCTCGGGTCGCCTGCGAGGGCGGCCAGCAGTTCGAGGTCGACATGGTCGAGAGTGCTCATAGTGTGAAACTTTAGCACGTCAGCGCGCGATACCTTTGGCAACATGCTCAGCCCAGCGGTAGATGCTTGAGCGAGGTGCAATATCGACGTACGATCAGGCTAGTCGGCGACGCAGCCGGCGATCCGCGACGGACCGCCTCACGAGGGTGGTTCGCAACGAGGAGGGATGACGATGATGCACACCCTGAGCCCGACCGCCGACCCGGCGACCGACATCGACGATGTCGCCCGGCTGATCTCACCGGAGGGCGAGCGCATCGCCGACCGCGAGCTGGACCCCTTCGTCGCCGACATCGACGCCGAGGCGCTGCGCGGTCTGTACCGCGACATGACGCTCGTGCGGCGGATCGACAGCGAGGGCGTCGCGCTGCAGCGTCAAGGCCAGCTCGGACTGTGGGCGCCCTGCCAGGGGCAGGAAGCCACGCAGGTCGGAACCGCACGCGCGTTCCGCTCCGACGATTTCGTCTTCCCGAGCTACCGCGAGATCGGCGTGAACTTCGTGCGCGGCGCTGTCGCCTCCGACTTCGTCCTCGCCTGGCGGGGCGAGGCCCACTCGACGTTCAACCCCTACGACATCAACACCGCTACACCGCAGATCATCATCGGCGCCCAGTCTCTGCACGCCGTCGGCTACGCGATGGGCATTCAGATCGACGGCACCGATCAGGTCGCCGCCGCATACTTCGGCGATGGCGCGACCAGCCAGGGCGATGTGAACGAGGCGATGGTCTTCGCCTCGTCGTTCCGCGCGCCCGTCGTCTTCGTGTGCACGAACAACCAATGGGCGATCTCGGAGCCGGTCACCGTTCAGGCGAAGTTCCCGATCGCCGGTCGGGCGCCCGGGTTCGGCATCCCGAGTCTGCGCGTGGACGGCAACGACGTCCTCGCGTGCCTCGCGGCGATGCGCTGGGCCGTGGACCACGCCCGCACCGGCAACGGGCCCGTCTTCATCGAGGCCGTGACCTACCGGATGGGTCCGCACACGACCTCCGATGACCCGACGCGCTATCGCGACAAGGACGAGGTGGAGCGCTGGCGCCGGCGCGACCCGCTGGCCCGCGTCGAAGCGCTGCTGCGCGCGCGGGGAGAGTTCACCGACGAGTTCGAGCGCGACGTCGCCGCCGAGGCAGACCGCTGGGGCGCGGATGTGCGCACGGCATGCCTGTCGGCGCGCACGAAGCAGCCGATCGAGGTCTTCGACCACGTGTACGACGAGCCGCACGTGGGCCTCGAGGTGCAGCGCGCCCATTTCGCGGCCTACCTCGACGGATTCGCGGATGCCGCTGCCGCGGGTGGCGCGCGATGACTCAGCTGACGATGGCGAAGTCCATCAACGAGGGTCTCCGCCGTGCGATGGCCGATGATCCCGAAAGTGCTCGTCATGGGCGAGGACATCGGCAAGCTCGGCGGTGTGTTCCGCGTCACCGACGGCCTGCTCGACCAGTTCGGCGCTCAGCGCGTGATCGACACGCCTCTGGCCGAGTCGGGCATCATGGGTACCGCCGTCGGCCTCGCCTTCCGCGGCTTCCGTCCCGTGGTCGAGATCCAGTTCGACGGTTTCGTGTACCCGGCGTTCGACCAGATCGTCTGCCAGGTCGCGAAGCTGCACTACCGGACTCGCGGGAACGTGACGATGCCGATCACGATCCGCATTCCGTGGGCCGGAGGTGTGGGCGCGGCCGAGCACCACTCCGAGTCGCCCGAGGCGTACTTCGTGCACACTTCCGGGCTGCGCGTCGTCGCGGTCTCGAACCCGCAGGACGCGTACGTCATGCTGCGCCAGGCGATCGCATCGAACGACCCCGTCGTCTATTTCGAGCCCAAACGGCTGTACCACCAGAAGGGCGAGGTCGACCTCGATGTCGATCTGGCCGACGCGCCTCCGATGGGGCTCGCGCGCATCGCCCGGGAGGGAAGCGACGTGACGCTCCTCACGTACGGCGCGCAGGTCTCGACCGCTATGGACGCCGCGATCGCCGCCGAAGACGACGGCATCTCGATCGAGGTCATCGATCTCCGCTCGATCTCGCCGGTGGACTACCGCACGGTGGCGGCGTCGGTCCGTAAGACCGGACGCGTCGTGGTGACCCACGAGGCCGCCCGCGAAGCCGGCGTGGGTGCCGAACTGATCGCCAGCGTGACAGAGCAGTGCTTCAACTATCTCGAAGCCCCGCCGGTGCGCGTCACGGGCCACGACATCCCCTACCCGCCCGCGAAGCTCGAGAAGTACCACCTGCCCGACCTCGACCGGATCCTGGATGCCGTCGATCGCGTCCTGGATCGGCCGAACAGCCTGACCGGCGTGGAGGTGCCCTCGTGAGCACCGATTTCCGTCTGCCCGATCTCGGTGAGGGACTTCCCGAGGCCGAACTCGTGCAGTGGCTCGTCGCCGAAGGCGACACGGTCACCCTGAACCAGACCATCGCGGAGGTCGAGACGGCCAAAGCAGTCGTCGAACTCCCCTCTCCCTACGCGGGTGTCGTGAGCGCTCTGCACGCCGCCGCGGGCGACGTGGTCGAGGTCGGCGCAGTGCTGATCTCGTTCGACCTCGCGGGCCAGGAGGGCGAGACCCCGCAACCCGAGGCGGAACAGGCCGCCAGGCCCGCCGTCGAGCAGAACGCACCGGACGATAAGGCGCAGCCGAATCTCGTCGGCTACGGAGCCGCGCCGCGCAGCTCGGGTCGCCCGCAGCGGCGGGCCCGCAGCGGTGCCCGACCGCCGGCCGGCGGCGACACGTCGTTGATCGAGGCTGCGGTGCTCGAGGCCGCGCCCCACGATGTGATCCGCGACGCACGAGCCGATCGACGCGCTTCGTGAGCGGCCGCGCTCCACACCGCCGGTGCGCAAACTCGCGAAAGAGCTCGGCGTAGACCTCGCGCTGGTAGAGGCGAGCGGCGCCACCGGCCTGATCACGCGCGCCGACGTCGAGTCCTATGCGGCGCGCATCGAGGTCCTCGACCGGCCGGCGGCGCCGCAGGAACGCGTTCCGACCGAGGGTGCAGATCGCACCACCCGCATCCCGATTCGCGGTGTCCGCAAGCACACCGCCGACGCGATGGTGCGCAGCGCCTTCACTGCCCCGCACGTGACGACCTTCCACACCGTGGATGTCACCGCCACGAGCGAGCTGATCGCCTCGCTGCGCGCCGACCGCGCGCTCGAGGGCCACCGCATCGGTGTGATGGCCGTCGCCGCCAAGGCCGTCTGCCTCGCGCTCATGCGCCACCCCAGCCTCAACTCGCGCTGGGACGCGGATGCCGCCGAGATCGTGCAGCACCACTACGTGAACCTCGGCATCGCCGCGGCCACCGAGCGCGGGCTCGTGGTGCCGAACATCCGCGACGCGGAGGCGATGACCCTCGTCGAACTCGCCGACGAGATCGGCCGCTTGGCCGAGGTCGCACGCGCGGGCAAGACGGCGCCGAGCCAGATGAGCGGCGGCACGTTCTCGATCACGAACGTCGGAGTGTTCGGCGTGGACGCCGGCACACCGATCCTGAATCCGGGGGAGGCCGGCATCCTGGCCCTCGGCGCGGTGCGGCGCCAGCCGTGGGAGTACCGCGGTGAGATCGCCCTGCGCGATGTCATGACCCTGAGCCTGTCGTTCGATCATCGACTGGTCGACGGCGAGCAGGGCGCGAAGTTCCTGCGGGATGTCGCCGACATCCTGCGTGAGCCCGGGCGCGCGATGCTGCTGCGCTGAGCGCGAGGGAGCGGGGCCGCTACCTGATCTTCGGGTAGAACAGGCCGAGGCCGTGCCGCCGCAGCAGCGTGTAGGCCTGCTCGAACGTCTCGGGCTCGGCGTGGCCATCGCCGCCGTACTTCGCCAGCAGCAGCCCGAGCAGCCCGCGGCCCGGAGGGCTCAGCGGCTTCGTCCTTGTGCGGCGAGGCCGACGGGTCGACCGTGTCGTCGGACTGAGGGTTGACCGGCACGTACATCGGGTGCACGACGGGCCAGGTGCGCGGGTCACGGGGCACCTGGAGGTTGACCGCGGAGAACAGGTCGTTCGCACCCGCGTCTCGCCGTGTGAGGGGTCGCAGCCCATGCAGCCGCGACAGTGTGGCGATCACGGATCCGTGGTGCATCTCGTCGTGGATGATCGTGTTCGCCCGCGTGTACGCAGACACGGCGATCGCGGGAACCCGGCAGCCGAGCCTGTCGAACGTGAACCCCATCTCCCCGGGTGCGGCGTCGACGGTCGGGGGCGTCGCGTCAGGCGGGGCGACGTGATCGTAGGTGCCGCCGTGCTCGTCGAAAGTGATGAGCAGGAGCGTGTTCATCGCATTCGAGCCGCCCGCGGTCGCGCTCGACTTGATGGCGTCGTACACGCTCGCCACGAGCTTCTCGCCCGCCCGAACGTCGGAGACGGCGGAGTCGAGGATCCTCTGGCCGTCGACATCCGAGCTGCGGAACACCCCGAACGGCGGATGGAAGTCGTTGTGGTTGTAGACCATCCGCGGCTCGATGAACGCGTAGGCCGGCAGCGTGCCGGCCTCGGCGTCCTCGTAGAACTCCGACATGTGCCCGAAGTGCTCGGTGCGCCAGAACTTCTCGAGCGACGGCGCGTGCTGCACTCCGGTCAGCGAGACCAGCTGCATCTCGTCGAAGTACACCTTCCACGAGACGCCGGCGTCGTCGAGTCGGTTGAAGATCGTGGGGACGGCATCGGCATCGAGCCACTTGTCGTACCCGGCGCCGTGCTTGTTCGTCACATAGCCGTGCGAGGTCGACGCGTGGAAGAACGAACGGTTGCAGTAGGTCTGCGACGGCACGCCGGCGAACCAGGCGTCGAACACCGCGAACTCCCGCGCCAGGGTGGATAGCACGGGCAGCTGCTCGGGCGAGAAGCCCGCCCATGATCTGAGACGCGACGTCGATCTTCGGCGGCTTCCCGCTGTTGCGCACGATGTTGTTGACGTAGTCGTGGACGAACCCGTCCATCGTCGGCGTGGTGCCGGATGGGGGTGCGTTGAACGGATCCTGCATGTCGCCGGTCTGGCTGGACGCGTTCGTGGCGGGCAGGACGGTGCCGAACAGCTGGGTGTTGACGTGCGGATACTCTTCGCCCGGGTCGGGATTGGGCTGCCCCATGATGACGTCGGTGGCGCCCTCGTACACGTGGGCGGCGATCCGCTCGCCGCTGGGCGCGACGTTGGCGTAGTCGCCGAACGCGAGGCCGTCGAAGGTCTGTCCTGTCGGCAGGTTCTCGGGCGTGTAGAGCCATCCGAGCAGATTGTCGAACGATCGGTTCTCGCCCATCAGCACGACGACGTGGTCGAAACCCGGCACCGAGCGGGCGCTCAGAGCGCCGTAGTCCTGGGCGCCTTCGCGATAGCCCAGCGCATGGCCGACGCTCGCACCTGCCGCGGCGCCGACTCCGCCGCCGACGACAAGGCCGGCCGCGGCGATGCCGCCCACCTTCAGGAAATCGCGTCGGGAGCTCACCGACTCGTCGGTGCGGGCGGTGTCATCGGGAGTTCGTGCGGGGCCGTCGCGCTCCGCCTCGTGAGCGCCGCCCCCCGGGGCATCCTTCGGCATGGTGCGACCAGCATAGGGGACGACGACAGGGGGGGTCAGGCCGTCAAAGCGGACGAAGCCATCGACTCCAGGATGCCGCGCACCGTGCTGTCGGAGGGCGACGCACGCACGCGCCGGACGCTGTGGGGCGTCGAGTTGATGAGCCCGAAGCACGCGTGCGCGCGCACACGGAGTTCGGCCTCTGCGCGCGTCGGGTGGATCTCGGCCAGGACCGCCATCCACAGCTCGACGTACTCGCGCTGGAGCCGCCGCACCCGGTGGCGGTCATCATCGCTCAGGCTCGCCAGGTCGCGGTCCTGCACCCGGATGACGTCTGCATCGGTGAGGGCGAAGTCGACATGGAACCGGATCAGACCCTCGAGCCGGTCGGAAGGGGAGTGGTGCTCGGCGATCACCTGCTGGCCGCCACTCAGGAGTCGTTCGCTGACGCGCACGAGGATCGCGCCGAGCAGGGCCTGCTTGTTGGCGAAATGGCGGTACACCGCGGGGCCGCTCACACCCACCGCGGCCCCGAGCTCTTCCAGGCTCACGCCGCTGAAGCCGCGCTCGGCGAACAGGCGCGCCGCCTCGTGCAGGATCGCGGCCTGGCGATCGGCCTTGGCGCGATCTCGCTCGGTGACACCGCTTGTCATTTCAGTTAATCCTCGCTAACCTAGACATTCAGTTAGTGAACCCTAACCACATGGATCGCGGCGGAACAACAGACGTGATCCGATCGTGACGTCGACGGAGATGACATGACCGCATCCGGCCCCGCGCTGCAGACCGCCGTCGCGCACGACGAGTCCTTCGCCCGCACGCGCGAAGCCCAGTCGGCACTCGCCGGACGCCTGCGCGAGCGGCTGGCCGAGGCGTCCGCTCGGCGGCCCCGCCGCGTCGCGGGAGCGCCACGTCTCGCGTGGCAAGCTTCTGCCGCGCGACCGCATCGCCCGGCTGCTCGACGAGGGCAGCCCGTTCGTCGAGATCGCGCCGCTGGCCGCCGAGGGGATGTACGGCGGGGAGGCGCCCGGCGCGGGCGTCATCGCGGGCATCGGGCTCGTCCACGCACGTCAGGTCATGGTCGTGTGCAACGACGCGACGGTCAAGGGCGGCACGTACTACCCGCTGACGGTCAAGAAGCATCTGCGCGCGCAGGAGATCGCCCTCGAGAACAGACTGCCCTGCATCTATCTCGTCGATTCGGGCGGTGCATTCCTGCCCATGCAGGACGAGGTCTTTCCCGATCGCGACCACTTCGGACGAATCTTCTTCAACCAGGCGCGGATGTCGGCTGAAGGCATCCCGCAGATCGCCGCCGTGCTGGGGTCGTGCACGGCCGGCGGCGCATACGTCCCCGCGATGAGCGATGAGACCGTGATCGTGCGCAATCAGGGCACGATCTTCCTCGGCGGACCTCCGCTGGTGAAGGCCGCGATCGGCGAGATCGTGACGGCCGAAGAGCTGGGCGGGGGAGAGCTGCATGCGACACGCTCGGGCGTCGTCGATCACCTCGCCGAGAACGACGAGCACGCGCTGGAGATCGTCCGCGACATCGTCGCGACGCTGCCTGCGCCGCTCGCCCCGGCCTGGGAGGTCGTCGAGACGGTCGAGCCCGCCGTCGACCCGGCGGATCTGTACGGGGTCGTGCCCGTCGACGTCAACCAGCCGTACGACGTGCGCGAGGTCATCGCCCGCCTCGTCGACGGCAGCACGTTCCACGAGTTCAAGCGCGCCTACGGCGAGACGCTCGTGACGGGCTTTGCGCGGATCCACGGGCATCCGGTCGGCATCGTCGCGAACAACGGCGTGCTGTTCTCGGAGTCGGCGCAGAAGGGGGCGCACTTCATCGAGCTGTGCGACCAGCGCGGCATCCCCCTGCTGTTCCTGCAGAACATCTCGGGCTTCATGGTCGGGCGGGATGCCGAGGCCGGGGGAATCGCGAAAGACGGCGCCAAGATGGTCACCGCGGTCGCCACGACCCGCGTGCCGAAGCTCACGGTCGTGATCGGCGGGTCGTTCGGCGCCGGCAACTACTCGATGTGCGGGCGCGCGTATTCGCCGCGCTTCCTGTGGACGTGGCCGGCCAGCCGTATCTCGGTCATGGGAGGTCCACAGGCGGCGTCCGTGCTCTCGACGGTCAAGCGCGACCAGATCGAGGGCCGAGGCGAGGAGTGGTCGGCCGATGAGCAGTCGGATTTCGAGGCCCCGATCCGCACCCGGTACGAAGAGCAGGGAAACCCGTACTACGCCACCGCGCGGCTCTGGGACGACGGCATCGTCGACCCGGCCGACACGCGCGACCTGCTCGGCCTCGCGCTCGACGTCGTCTCGCGTGCCCCGCTCCCCGAACCGCGCTTCGGCGTCTTCCGGATGTGACGGAGGTGACCACCCTGCTCTTCGACACCGTGCTCGTCGCCAACCGCGGCGAGATCGCACGCCGCGTGATCCGCACGCTGCGTGCTCTCGGCATCCGCGCGATCGCCGTGTACAGCGACGCGGATGCCGACGCTCCGCACGTGCGGGAAGCGGATGCGGCCTACCGCATCGGCCCGGCCGCGGCCGCGCAGTCCTATCTCGACGGGGCGGCGATCCTCGCCGCGGCGAAGGATGCCGGCGCGCAGGCGATCCACCCGGGCTACGGATTCCTCTCCGAGAACGCGGAGTTCGCGGCCGCCTGCGCCGACGCCGGGATCGTGTTCATCGGCCCGGATCGAGCCGCCCTGGAGGTGATGGGCGACAAGATCCGCTCGAAGGAGCACGTCGCCGCGTACGGAGTGCCCGTCGTGCCCGGATTCAGCGCCGCCGGAATGTCCGACGGCCAGATCGCTGCGGCGGCCTCTCAGGCGGGCTTTCCGCTGCTGGTGAAGCCGTCCGCGGGCGGCGGGGGCAAGGGCATGCAGATCGTGCGCGCGGCAGGCGAACTGCCCGAGGCGCTCGCCGCCGCACGCCGCGTCGCCGCGTCGGCGTTCGGCGACGACACACTGCTGCTCGAGCGACTCATCGAGCGCCCTCGGCACATCGAGGTGCAGGTGATGGCTGATGCGCACGGCGCTGTCATCCATCTCGGCGAGCGCGAGTGCACCCTCCAGCGCCGCCACCAGAAGGTCATCGAAGAGGCCCCGTCACCGGTGGTCGACGCCGCGACGCGAGCCCGCCTGGGTGCTGCAGCCTGTGCGGCCGCTGCGAGCGTGGAGTACCGCGGAGCGGGAACAGTCGAGTTCCTCGTCGCCGCCGACCGCCCGGACGAGTTCTTCTTCATCGAGATGAACACGCGCCTGCAGGTCGAGCATCCGGTCACCGAGCTGGTCACCGGACTCGACCTCGTCGAGCTTCAGCTCCGCGTCGCGGCCGGCGAGCCGCTGGGCCTCGCTCAGGAGGACGTGCACCTGACCGGTCACGCTATCGAGGCCCGCGTCTACGCCGAGACGCCGTCTCGGGGCTTCCTCCCCGCCACGGGCTCCGTGCTGTCCTGGGCGCCGGCGCCCGGGGTGCGCACCGACTCCGCAGTGGAGACCGGCAGCCGGGTGGGTTCGGACTACGACCCCATGATCGCCAAGGTCATCGCGTGCGGCGCAGACCGCACCGCGGCGCTCGGGGCGCTCGATGACGCCCTGGCGCGTACGGTGCTGCTCGGGGTCGATACGAACATCGCGTTCCTGCGGGCACTGCTCGCCGACGACGCGGTGCGCGCCGGTGACCTCGACACCGGGCTGATCGATCGCATGCCGCCCTTTGCCGATCCGGCCCCGACGAGCGCGGTGCTTGACGCTGCGGCGTCCGCGATGGATCCGACCCGATCCGGGTCGGATCACTCGTCGGCGCTGTGGCAGTCACGCTCGGGCTGGCGTGTCGGCGGAGCACCGCTGCCGGCGACCGTGCAGCTGCAGGACGACGCGGGCGGCATCCACCCCACGATGATTCCCGGCGACGGTTCTGCCCGTGCCACCGGCGTCGAGGCGACGGGTGCTGACTCCGTGACGGTCCGCATCGACGGGGACGCTGCGATCTGGGTGCACGGTGACGGCAGGACCCATCGCCTGCGGCCGCTCACCCGTCGCGCTGCTCTCGAGCTGGCTCTCGAAGACGCCGCCGGTCCGGCCGCCGCCGCGCACCCCGAGCTGCGCGCTCCGATGCCGGGAGCGGTCGTCGCGGTGCACGTCGCCGACGGCGCGCGCGTGCGGGCAGGGGAGCGGGTCGTCACGATCGAGGCCATGAAGATGGAGCACCCCGTCATCGCCCCCCACGACGGCATCGCCACGATCGGCGTCGTGATCGGCGACCAGGTGCGCCGCGACCAGATTCTCGCTCGCGTCACAGCGGACTCAGACCCCCAGTGAAGGAACCACGATGAACTACGACCTGTCCGACGACGAGCAGCAGCTCGCCGACCTCGTCCGCGAATTCGCCGACGAAGTCGTCGCACCGCGTTCATACGAAGCCGATCGCACCAAGACCCTTCCGCTCGATGTCGTCGCGCAGATGGGGGAGCTCGGCCTGTTCGGTCTTCCGTTCCCCGAGGAATTCGGCGGCCAGGGCGGCGACTACTTCGCGCTGTGCCTTGCGATCGAAGCGCTCGGCAGAGTGGATCAGTCGCTCGCGATCACCCTGGAGGCGGGCGTGAGCCTCGGGGCGATGCCGGTCTTCCGCTTCGGCACCGACGCGCAGAAGAACGAGCTGCTGCCGGACCTTCTCGCCGGCACGGCCCTCGCGGGCTTCGGGCTCACCGAACCCGAGGCCGGATCGGATGCCGGTGCGAGCCGGACCACTGCGCGCCTGGACGGCGGCGAGTGGGTCATCAACGGCTCGAAGCAGTTCATCACCAACTCCGGAACCGACATCACACGGTTCGTCACGGTCACAGCCGTGACCGGCGAGCGCGACGGTCGCAAGGAGATCTCGACGATCATCGTCCCGAGCGGCACCCCCGGGTTCACCGTCGAACCCGCGTACGACAAAGTCGGCTGGCACGCATCCGACACGCATCCGCTCACGTTCCAGGACGCCCGCGTGCCCGAGGGCAACCTCCTCGGCGAGCGGGGCCGCGGGTTCGCCAACTTCCTGCACATCCTCGACGAGGGGCGGATCGCGATCGCGGCGCTTTCCACCGGCGCAGCGGAGGGCTGCCTGGAGGCAGCGGTCGATTACGCCAAGAAGCGCACTGTCTTCGGCGAGCAGCTCTCCACCCGGCAGAGCATCCAGTTCATGCTCGCGCGCATGCAGCTGCGCGTGCACAACGCGCGTCTGGCGTGGCACCACGCCGCACGTCTGCGCGACGCGGGCAAGACGTTCAAGGTCGAGGCGGCCATCGCGAAGCTCACCGCGAGCGACGCGGCGATGGACAACGCGCGCGACGCGACGCAGATCTTCGGCGGCAACGGCTTCATGAACGAATACCCCGTCGCCCGTCACTACCGCGACTCGAAGATCCTCGAGATCGGCGAGGGCACGAGCGAAGTGCAGCTGCTCGTCATCTCGCGGGCACTGGGACTGTGATGAGCGGCTCGGGTAGCGTGAGCGCGTGACCGACCCACGGGAAATCGTGCAGCGCGGCCTCTACTTCGAGGAGTTCGAGGTCGGCGCCCGCTACCTGCACCGCCCGGGGCGCACCGCGACCGAGGCCGACAACGTGCTGTTCTCGTCGCTGACCATGAACACGCAGGCCCTGCACCTCGATGCCGCGTATTCGGCGACTCAGCCCTTCGGGCAGCGCCTGATGAATTCGATGTGGACGCTCGCGACGATGGTCGGCGCCTCGGTGACCCAGCTCACACAGGGAACGCTCGTCGCCCAGCTGGGCCTGTCCGACATCGCGTTCCCCGCACCCCTGTTCCACGGCGACACGCTCTACACCGAGACCGAGATCCTGGAGGCACGGCCATCGGGCTCACGCCCCGGTCAGGGCATCGTGACCATGCGCCACACAGGTCGCAACCAGGACGGCGCCGTGGTCGCGACCGCGACCCGCGTCGCCCTCATGTGGCGCCGGGACGCCGAGCTCGCGCGCCCCCTCGCCCCGACAGAGGAATCCTCATGAGCGCTCTGCACCGCGGTCCCGCCATCCTGTTCTGTCCTGCCGACCGACCCGAGCGGTTCGGCAAGGCGCTCGAGCGAGCGGATGCCGTCATCCTCGATCTCGAAGACGCCGTCGCGCCATCGGCCAAGGTCACCGCCCGCGGTGCGCTCATCGAGTCGGAGCTCGACCCCGACAGAGTGATCGTCCGCGTCAACGCTCCCGGAACCGACGGCTTCATCGCCGACCTCGCGACGCTCTCGCAGACCGACTACCGCACCATCATGGTCGCCAAGGCCGAGAGCGTGAAGCAGTTCAAGAACATCGATCGGCGGTTCGCGATCATCGCGCTGTGCGAGACGGCCCGCGGCGTGGCGCACGCCGAGAAGTTCGCCGCCCACGATCAGGTGGTGGGGCTGATGTGGGGCGCGGAGGACCTCGTCGCGAGCCTCGGCGGCACCGGAAGCCGCAAGCCCAACGGGCGCTACCGCGATGTCGCCCGCTACGCCCGCGCGCGCGTCCTGCTCGCGGCGGGCGCGCGAGGGAAGGCGGCGATCGACGCGGTGCACCTCGACATCGCCGAGACCAAGCGCCTGGCGATCGAGGCGGCCGATGCGGCGGCATCCGGATTCACCGCGACGGCGTGCATCCACCCGAGTCAGGTGGAGATCATCCGGCGCGCGTACCGCCCGGACGAATCCACGCGGGCCTGGGCGCACGGCGTACTGGATGCCGCGCGGTCACAGGGCGGCGTGTTCACCTATGAGGGCCGCATGGTCGACGAGCCGGTGCTGCGCCAGGCACGCGCGGTGCTGGCGCGCGATCAGGCGTCTTCGGACTGAGCGGCGGCCCGTCGGACCACGATCGCACGGGTGACCTCGCCGATGAGCTCGTAGGGGATGGGCTGGGCGTGCGGGAAGACGACCGAATCCTTCTCGGCACGGAAAGGTGCGATCCGGCTCTCCAGGGGCTCGTCGAGCGTCGGCACGGGATAGAGGCCGATGTGCTTCTTCCAGCCGGCGTAGTGCAGTGCGTAGCGACCGCCGAGCATGACCGCGGCGATGCCGTATCGGACTTTCTCTTCGGGGGCGGGAACCTCGGCGACGATGATCTCGCGGATCCGCCGAAGCCGCTCGGCGACCTCAGGCGGGAATCCCGCGATGTACTCGTCGACGGTTGCGGGCGCTGCCATGCGGCCGAGCTCAGGGGGTCGCTTCCGCGTAGGACAGCAGCTGGAGCCGCTCGCGTTCGTAGAGCACCGTGTAGGCCGAGCCGTTCGCGAGCCTGTGGCCCGTCGGCGGCAGCTCGCCGCCGGTGGCGTGGCGCAGGAGCTCCCGGATGAGCGCGCCGTGGGTGACGACGATGACGGATGCCGCCGCCGGCGCTGTCGTGCGGCGTGCGTCGCGCACCACCTGGGCAAGAGCGCGCAGGGCACGCCGGCGCAGGTGTGGCCACGGCTCCGCGCCGGAGATCTCGGCGCTGTGCCAGTCACCCCAGCGGCGGATGAACTCGGAGGCCTCGACGCCTTCGGCGTCCCCGTAGGAGCGCTCGCGCAGCGCGGGATACGTGCGCGGCGCGGGGAGGTCGAGTTCGGCGGCGATGATCTCGGCCGTCTCGCGCGCGCGCGACAGGTCGCTCGCGACGACGATCGGGGCGACCGACGACGGATCCAATCGGTCGCGCAGCAGGGCCGCAGCATCCTGGGCCTGGCCGCGGCCGGTGTCGTTCAACGGGATGTCGGTCGAGCCCTGGATGCGCCGATCGCGGTTCCAGTCGGTCTCGCCGTGCCGGACGAGTGTCAGCAGAGTCACTCGACGAGCCTAAACGCGTGGCGGCAGCGCGGGGTCACGGCGTCCGCCGTGCGACGCTCACGCGGTCGCAGGGAGTGCCTCCGCGAGCACCTGCAGCACGTCGCTGGTGCCCGCATCGACCTTGACGGTCGCGCGATGATCCGCGCGGGTCGCGCCGCGGTTGACGATCACGATCGGAAGCCGCCGG
Source organism: uncultured Actinomycetota bacterium (assembly GCA_963772395.1). Classification (GTDB taxonomy): domain Bacteria; phylum Actinomycetota; class Actinomycetes; order Actinomycetales; family Microbacteriaceae; genus Microbacterium. The sequence continues at coordinate 745,084 of CAVYWV010000002.1, forward strand.
CGTCGGGCGCGCTCGAGCAGGCGGATGCCGGAGTTCACGACGAGCGACGAGCCCGCGATGACCAGCGCGTCGCTGCCGCGGACGAGCTGCTCCGCCTCACGGAACTTCTCGGCGGGGATGAATTCGCCGAAGAACACGACGTCCGGCTTCAGCATCCCCTCGCACACCGTGCACGACGGAATCCGGAAACCGGTCGTGCTCTCGGGCAGGACGTCGCCGTCCGGGCCGAGCGGAACGTTCTCGGGAACGCGGATCCACGGGTTGTCGACCTCCACCCGCTGGGCGAGGTCGCGCCGGTCGAACACCTGGCCGCAATGCGTGCAGAAGACGCGGCGCATGGTCCCGTGAAGTTCGACCACCCGCCGGCTGCCCGCCCGCACGTGCAGCCCGTCGACGTTCTGCGTGATGACGCCGGATGCGATGCCGCGGGATTCGAGCGTCGCCAGTGCCAGGTGACCGGGATTGGGCGCCGCGGCGGCGAACGCCTGCCAGCCGAGGTGGCTTCCGACCCAGTAGCGCCGTCGCGCGTCTTCGCTGGCGAGGAACTGCTCCACGGTCATCGGCGTCCGCACCGGAGCACCCTTGCCGCGGTAGTCCGGGATGCCGGAGTCCGTCGACACTCCCGCGCCGGTGAGGATCGCGAGTCTGCGTCCCGCGAGCGCATCGAGCGCTTCCGTGATCGCTCCCGCGGTGCGGGCGTCCTGCTCGGCGACCGTCAGCGTGTCATCACCCACCGTGCGGTCACCCCCTCGAGCTCACCCTGTGGTCAGAGTGTAGGCGGCTCGCTTTACCGGGATGTTACGGGGGCCTCCGGACCTGGGAGAGTGGAACAAGCGGGAAGCCCCGCGCGAGGCGAGCGGGACGAGGAAATGCCCATGCGGGTTGTCGAGATCACCGACCCGACGGATCCTCGGCTGGCCGACTACCGGGATCTCACGGACGTCGCTCTGCGTCGGGTGCTCGAACCCGACGGCGGGCTGTACATCGCGGAATCGGCGAAGGTGATCGGACGCGCCTTGGCCGCCGGTCACCGACCGCGGTCGATCCTCGTCCAGCAGAAGTGGCTCGCCGATGTCACCGGCCTGCGTGGCGACGATGCCGAGACGCCCGTGTACGTCGTACCAGCCGACGTCGCGGAGTCGCTCACCGGTTACGCCGTGCATCGGGGTGCGCTCGCCGCGATGCACCGACCGGACCTGGCGTCGGTCGCCGACACCGTGGCGGATGCGCGAACCGTCGTGATCCTCGAGGACATCGTCGATCACACGAACGTGGGCGCGGCCTTCCGCAGTGCCGCTGCGCTCGGAGCGGATGCCGTGCTGATCTCACCGCGCTGCGCCGACCCGCTGTACCGCCGCAGTGTGCGCGTGAGCATGGGCACCGTGTTCCAGGTTCCCTGGACCCGCCTGCCGGAGTGGCCGGAAGCCCGCCTCGCCCTCAGCGACCTCGGCTTCCACGTCGCGGCACTCGCGCTTTCCGACGGTGCGGTCGGGCTCGAGGAGTTCGCTGCCGAGCGTCCCGATCGGGTCGCGCTCCTGCTGGGAGCCGAGGGTGACGGGCTGAGCCGGCGTGCCATGCAGGTGGCGGACACGGTCGTCACGATTCCGATGGCGGGCGGCGTCGACTCTCTGAACGTCGCCGCCGCCGCTGCCGTCGCGCTGTGGGCGCTGCGAGAGCACCCGTCGCGCTCTAGGCGCTGAAAGAATGCGCTCAGACCTGTTCGCCGGGTGAGGCTGCGGTATCTCTCGCGGGCGCGAGCGTCGTGACCGGCATCGCGGCGGGTCGCTTCGCACTGACATCGTCACCCGAGGACTCGTGGCGCACGCGCCGCAGCACCCACGGCACGAAATGCGTCCGCGCCCACACGAAGTCCTCGGCGCGCGCCGCGCGCCACGTGCGAACCGGCAGCGGATCGGGCTGCATCGGCTGAAGGTCGTTGGGGACGTTCAGGGCGCGCAGCACCATGCGTGCGACCTCGTGGTGTCCGAGCGAGTTGTAGTGCAGCCGGTCAGGGTCGAAGAAGCGCGGATCCTGCACTTCCTTGAGGCCCCACTGGTCGGCGACGATGCAGTCGTAGCGTTCCGCGATCGCCCGGATGTTCTCGTTGTAGATCGCGACCTTGCCGCGGAACCCGCGGAACACGGGGGTGAAGAAGGTGTCGATACCCGTGAACACGACGAGCGTCGCGCCGTCACGCCTGAGGCGGACGACCGCGTCCTCGAACTGCGCGGCGATCTCATCAGGATCGGTGCCGGGCCGGATGACGTCGTTGCCCCCTGCCGAGAAGGTGATCAGGTCGGGCTTGAGCTCGAGCGCGGCATCCACCTGCCCGGCGACGATCTGCGCGATGAGCTTGCCGCGCACCGCGAGGTTCGCGTAGGCGAAGTCGTCCACCTGCTGCGACAGCACTTCCGCGACGCGGTCGGCCCAGCCCCGGTTGCCGTCGGGGGAGGCGGGCTCGGGGTCGCCGATGCCCTCGGTGAACGAGTCGCCGAGCGCGACGAAGCGTCGCCAGGGATGCGGGCCGAGATTGGTGATCTCAGGGGTGTGATCGTCGCTCGTCGGCATTCTTCTTCCTCGGTTCGTGATCTCTACGAGGCTATCGCGACTGCCGACATCCACCTGTCCGGCGATGTCGCGTCGCTCGTCTATCGTGGTCACTCGTCGTGTCTGCCGCGGAGTGGTCGTGAGGGAGGGGGTGCTGTGGACGAAGAGGCCCTTCTCGAAGCACCCGGCCCCCATCTCGGCAGCTTCGCCGCCGAGCACCTCTCGCCGGCCTTTCCGCAGCGTGCCCCCTGGGGAACGGCCGACCGTCTGCGCGCATGGCAAGCCGAGGCACTCGATCGGTATTTCAGTCTCGAGGGGCCCGACGGGGTGGGCTCAGGACCCCGGGACTTCCTCGCCGCCGCGACGCCCGGAGCCGGCAAGACGACTTTCGCCCTGCGCCTCGCGAGCGAGCTGCTGCGCCGCCGCATCATCGACCGCATCGTCGTGGTCGCACCCACCGAGCATCTGAAGACGCAGTGGGCCGATGCCGCAGCCCGCGTCTCGATCCGCCTCGATCCTGGTTTCAGCAACCGTCACTTCGCGCCGGCGAGGCAGTACCACGGCATCGCGGTGACCTACGCGCAGGTGGCCGTCAAGTCCTCCGTGCACCAACGCGTGACCGAGGACGCCCGCACGCTCGTGATCCTCGACGAGGTCCACCACGGGGGCGACGCGCTCAGCTGGGGCGATGCGCTCCGTGACGCGTACGGCCGCGCGAGCCGGCGGCTTCTGCTCTCAGGGACGCCGTTCCGCAGCGACACTTCGCCGATCCCGTTCGTGGAGTACCACCCCGACGAGAAAGGCATACGACTCTCGCGCACCGACTACAACTACGGATACGGGCGTGCGCTCGCCGACGGGGTCGTGCGGCCCGTGATCTTCCTGGTGTACGCGGGCCAGATGCGCTGGCGCACGCGCACCGGCGACGAGATGGAAGCCCAGCTCGGGCAGGACAACACGAAGGACATCACGGCTCAGGCGTGGCGCACGGCGCTGGACCCGGAGGGGGAGTGGATCCCGGCTGTGCTGCGCTCGGCGGATCGACGGCTCACCGAGGTGCGCGAGCAGGTTCCCGATGCCGGCGGCCTCGTGATCGCAACCGATCAGACGGCGGCCCGCGCATATGCGAGCATCCTTCGCGGGCTCACCGACGAAGAGCCCGCGATCGTGCTCTCCGACGAGGCTGAGGCCTCTTCGCGGATCGAGGCGTTCGCGAAGGGCACGAGTCGGTGGATGGTCGCGGTGCGCATGGTGTCGGAGGGTGTGGATGTGCCGCGTCTGTCGGTGGGGGTCTACGCGACGTCCGCCTCGACGCCGCTGTTCTTCGCGCAGGCGGTCGGCAGGTTCGTGCGCGCTCGTCGGCGGGGCGAGACGGCGAGCATCTTCCTGCCGCATGTGCCGCAGCTGATGGCGCTCGCGGGCGAACTCGAGCGCGAACGCGATCACGCCCTCGACCGGGATAGCTCGGGAGACGACGAGTGGGCGCCCGAAGAAGATGCGAGGGATGCCGCGGAGGCCGCGGAATCGGCATCCGACGCCCTGACATACGAGTTCACCTATCAGGCGCTCGGGTCGCTGGCCCACTTCGATCGCGTGCTCTACGACGGCCGTGAGTTCGGAGAGCTCGCCGTACCGGGAACGCCGGAAGAGGAGGAGTTCCTGGGGCTGCCGGGACTGCTCGAGCCCGAGCATGTGCACGAGCTCCTCCAGCAGCGGCAGGCCCGCCAGGGGAGGCACCGCCGGGCGCGGGAGGCCCGCGAGGGTGTCCCGGCAGAGCCGGCCCCGCCGCAGGCGCTGCACCGCACTCTCAAGGAGCAGCGCCAGCTGCTCAACAGCCTTGTCGGCCTGTACGCACGCCAGACCGGAGACCCGCACGGGATGGTGCATGCCGAGCTGCGCCGCGTGTGCGGCGGACCCGCTGTCTCGCACGCGACGGTCGCGCAGCTGCAGGCGAGGATCGACGTGCTGAGGTCGCGGGTTCGCTCCTAGGGGTTGATCGAGCTCGGTTGCCGCACTAGAGTGATGGGACACGGAAAGCGCTATCCCGCCCTCGAGTCGGCATCGCGAGATGTCCCTCTCGACGGCACCATCCCCCCACAGAAGGATTCGAAGATGAATCTCGAACCCCGTCTTTTTCGTGCGCTCATCGCGGCTGCCGCAGCCGGATGCCTGATCATCGGCGCCGCTCCGGCGGCGATCGCGCAACCGCCTGAACAGGCCGGCCCCTTCGGACAGGAATCGGTCCCCGAGGGTCTTCCGCAACTCGAGAGCCTCGACCGGGGACTGGTCGCGGTCTCCACGAGCGAAGGAGTCTTCGTCAGCTGGCGTCTGCTGGCATCCGAGGTCTCCGGGGCCAGCGAGACGGGCCAGACCGGGCCGGCGTTCGTCGTCTCGCGCGACGGCGTGCCCATCTCAACGGTCACCGACAGCACGAACCTGGCGGATCCCGACGGCGACGCGAGCTCGACGTACACGGTGACCCCGGTCCTCGATGGCATCGAGGGCGAGGCCAGCGCTGAGGTCACGCCGAGCGCCACCGGCTACCTCAGCGTGCCGCTCAGCAAACCCGCCGACGGCGTCACCCCCAAAGGCGAGAAATACACCTACTCCGCCAACGACGCGAGCGTGGCAGATGTGGACGGCGACGGCGCCTACGAGCTGATCGTCAAGTGGGACCCGTCCAACTCGAAGGACGTCTCGCAGGTGGGCTACACCGGCGAGGTCCACCTCGACACCTATGAGTTCGACGGCACGCTTCTGAACCGGATCTCGCTCGGTGTGAATATCCGGGCGGGAGCGCACTACACCCAGTTCCTCGCCTACGACTTCGACGGCGACGGGCGCAGCGAACTCATGCTGAAGTCGGCACCGGGCACGAAGTCCACGAGCTACGCAGCGGACGGTTCGGTCGCAGCCGAGAATCACGTGACGATGCCGGAGCGGGATGTCGCGGCCGGCGTCACGCACCAGGACGACTACCGCATGAGCAATGCGGACTTCCGCGCGCACCTCACCCAGCTGTTCCTGAGCTGGCACGAGCGCCCCGAGGTGGTCTCGGGGCAGTGGCCGGCCACGCTCGAGGAAGCGTGGGGCGCCCCGGTGACCCACGAGTACCCGCTGTCGCAGGAGAGTGCGCAAGAGCTCACGTCGTACTTCATCGACGTGTATGCACCGAGCCGGAGCGGCAACAACCGTCTGTGGAACTTCGAGGGGTTCATCGTCGAGGGTCCCGAGTACCTCACGGTGTTCGACGGTCTGACCGGCGCCGAACTGCAGACGGTCGACTACAAGCCGGGCCGTGGCGATGACGGCCTGCTGTGGGGCGATTACGCGATGGGTCGCATCGAACCGGGCAACCGCGTCGACCGCTTCCTGTCCGGGGTCGCGTACCTCGACGGCACGCAGCCGTCGGCCGTCTTCGCGCGCGGCTACTACACGCGCTCGACGATCGCGGCGTACAACTGGACCGGTGAGCAGCTCGAAGAAGTGTGGTTCGTCGACAGCGGGCACGTCCCGCTGACCAACCCGTTCAACGACGGGCCGCACGGACGCGACGGCACAGACCCCGAATTCGCCACCCTGACCACTCAGGGCTTCCACTCGCTGAGCGCCTCAGATGTCGACGGGGACGGCAAGCACGAGATCGTCTACGGGTCGGCCACGGTCGATGACGACGGATCGCTGCTGTACAGCTCGTTCGATGTGATGCCGCCGCAGAGCGCCCAGCCGGGTCAGACCGTGCGCCTGGGTCACGGCGACGCGATGCACGTCACCGACATCGACCCGAATCGTCCGGGCCTGGAGATCTTCACCGTCCACGAGGGCGGAACGTTCGCCCCCTACGGGTACGCCCTGCGGGATGCCGCGACCGGCGAGGTGCTGTACGGCGACTACACCGGTCGCGATACGGGCCGCGGGATGATCGGCGACGTCGAACCGACCGTGCCGGGGCACGAGACCTGGGCGACGCGCCTGCGCGCAGCAGACGGCGCCGAGCTCGGTGCGGCGTCGGGTCTCGGGACGAACCAGTCCATCAGGTGGGCGGCCGATCTCACGACGCAGATCGTGAACGGGAGCGGCGAGGGCACGACCACGATCGACGACCGCACCCGCGGGCGGCTCCTGACGGCGACCGACACCCGTACGAACAACGGCACCAAGGGCACCCCCTCGCTCGTGGCCGACATCCTCGGCGACTGGCGCGAAGAGCTGGTCGTGCGCACCGCCGATTCGTCCGCCCTGCGCGTCTACGTCTCGACCGAGGTGACCGATCACAAGCTCGCCACCCTGATGCACGACACGCAGTACAGAGCCGAAGTCGCACGTCAGCAGACGACCTACAACCAGCCGTCCTACACCGGCTGGTACCTGGCGAGCGACATGGACTTCGCCGACGTACCCGTCCTCACGGTGGAGACCACCCCGCCCGCGCCCAGGCTCCGGGATCGCCCCGGAACGGGCAAGGACGAGGTCCAGGTGCAGGCGACGGACGGCGTGGCCTGGTACGTCAACGGCGAACGCGTGACCGCGCCCAACGGCAAGGTCCGCGTGAACGGCGCCGCCGAGGTCGTCGCGGTGCCGACCGCCTGGTATCGATTCCCCGCTGACGCACAGCGGGTCTGGACCGCCGACTTCGAGGGCTGATTACTCGAGATTCGGCAATGACGGCCGCCCGGCTGCTGCTTTCCGTGTTCGCAGCCGGGCGGTCTCCCGCGCTCGAGGGCGGTGCTTCGGAAACCCGAAATGCTGGCAATCCCCGTGCGGAGAGGGGTCGCCGGCGCACTGCTGGCTAGCGTGGAAGTGTCCCCGCACCGCCGCCTCGGAGGCTTCTATGAGCGCGCCCGCGCAACCCACGCAGCGAGACCGTCGTCGCTGGGCGCAGTACCTGGTCGATGAACGCGCCGAGGCGCGCGTCTACCGCGAGCTCGCCGCCCGCCGCGACGGCGAGGAGAGGGAGATCCTCACCGCGCTCGCGGATGCCGAGGGCCGGCACGAGGCGCACTGGCTGAACCTGCTCGGCGGCGAGCCCACCCGACTGCCCCGGCCCGCGGCGGGCACCGTCCTGCTCGGATGGATGGCCCGGCGATTCGGCTCGATCTTCGTGCTCGCCCTCGCCCAGAACGCCGAGGCCCGCTCGCCCTATGAGAGCGAGCCCTTCGCGACGCCGACGATGGCCGCCGATGAGAAGATCCACCACGAGGTCGTGCGCGGTCTGGCAGCGCGGGGTCGCCGTCGACTGTCCGGAACGTTCCGGGCGGCCGTGTTCGGCGCGAACGACGGCCTCGTGTCGAACCTCGCACTGGTGATGGGCATCGGCGCCACCGGCGTCGCGCCCCAGTTCGTGCTCTTCAGCGGGATCGCAGGTCTGCTCGCGGGCGCATTGTCGATGGGAGCGGGGGAGTTCGTCTCGGTCCGCTCGCAGCGCGAGCTGCTGGCAGCGACCGAGCCCAACGACTTCGCGGATGATTCCCTGCCCTACCTCGACCTCGATGCCAACGAGCTCGCCCTCGTCTATCGCACCCGCGGCATGGCGCAGGACGCGGCTCTTGCCCGCGCGCGCCTGGTCGTCACCGCCGCACAGGAGGGGACTGCACCGCACGGAGCTCCGCTCGACCCGCCGAACGATCTTGACCTCGTCGGAGGAGCGTGGAGCGCGGCGCTGTCGAGCTTCCTGTTCTTCGCGTCCGGCGCCATCGTCCCGGTCCTGCCCTGGATCTTCGGGCTGTCCGGTTTCGCTGCGGTCGCCACGGCGCTCGTTCTGGTCGGCGTGGCGCTGATGGCGACGGGCGCGATGGTGGGGCTCCTGTCGGGCGGGCCGCCCCTGCGCCGAGCTCTCCGCCAGCTCGCGATCGGCTTCAGCGCCGCTGCCGTGACGTACGCCCTCGGCTGGATCTTCGGGGTGTCCGTGGGCTGACCCCGGTTATCGGGGCAGGGCGCGAACGTGATAATGTCGATCTTCGGTTGGCGACAACCACACCCATGCGCGGGTGGCGGAATAGGTAGACGCGCTAGCTTGAGGTGCTAGTGCCCTTTAACGGGCGTGGGGGTTCAAGTCCCCCCTCGCGCACAGAACGACGAAGGCCCCCCGTCAGGGGGGCTTTCGTCGTTTCCCGGCATTCCGACTCATCGCTGTAACCGCCCCGTTTCAAGGCGCCCGATTGTCGCAGGTAGGTTGGTCCGCATGTCCACGACCGGTTCCGACCTGCCCGAAGTCGTCCGCATCGCGCAGGATCTGATCCGCTTCGACACCACGAACTGGGGTGGCGGAAGGTCCGAAGGGGAGCGCGAGGCCGCAGAGTACGTCGGCGCTTACCTCGAGTCGCTCGGCCTGCAGCCCGAGTACTACGAGCCGATCCCGCGCCGCACGAACGTGATGGCGCGTGTCCGCGGCCGCAATCCCGGCAAGCCCGCGCTCGTGCTGCACGGCCACCTCGATGTCGTCCCCGCGATGGCGGCGGACTGGTCGGTCGACCCGTTCGCCGGCGAGGTCCGCGACGGGATGCTGTGGGGCCGGGGTGCCGTGGACATGAAGGACATGGACGCCATGATCCTGACGTCCGTCGCCGACATCCTGCGTGCCGGCGACCTCCCCGAGCGCGACCTCATCCTGGTGTTCTTCGCCGACGAGGAGAACGGCGGGATCGAGGGCTCCCACCTCGTCGTCGCGAACCGTCCGGAGTGGTTCGCCGGTGCGACCGAGGCGATCAGCGAGGTCGGCGGGTATTCGATCGCGGTGGGCGATCGCCGGGCGTACCTGCTGCAGGTGGGCGAGAAGGCTCTGATCTGGATCCGGCTCCGTGCACGCGGCCGTGCCGGCCACGGCAGCCGCGTGCACCCCGACAACGCGATCACGCGGCTCGCGGAGGCCGTTGCGGCGCTCGGGCGCACCGAGTGGCCCGTGCGGCTCACCGCCACCACCGAGACCATGCTCGCGGGGCTCGCCGACCTCGCCGACGCGGACGACGCCGATCCCGACGCGCTCGCGGTCTCGACCGGGCCGGCCGAGGGATTCATCCGCTCCACGCTGCGCACGACGACCAACCCGACGGGACTCACCGCCGGCTACAAGCACAACGTGATCCCCGACGCGGCCGAGGCGCTCATCGACGTGCGCACACTGCCCGGCACCGAGGACGAGGCGCTGGCCGACATCCAGCGCATCGTCGGCGACGACATCGACATCGAGATCGTTGTGCGCGACATCGGGCTGGAGGTTCCTTTCGAGGGCGACCTGGTCGATGCGATGGTCGCCGCGCTCGGCCGCGCTGATCCCGGGGTACCGGTCATCCCGTACCTGATGGGCGGCGGCACCGACAACAAGGCGCTCGCAGCACTCGGGATCGAGGGCTACGGCTTCGCGCCCCTGCGGCTGCCGGCCGACCTCGACTTCACGGGAATGTTCCACGGCGTCGATGAGCGCGTACCGCTCGACGCGCTCGAGTTCGGCCAGCGGGTGCTCACCGACCTGCTCCGCACGTACTGACCCGGCACGCTCCACCCCCGCGACCGATGACGCTCGAACCACCCCTCCGCACGAAAGGCGCCCATGCTTCTTGAGGCGATCATCCTCGGCCTGGTTCAGGGACTCACCGAGTTCCTTCCCATCTCCTCCAGCGCTCACCTGCGCATCGTGGGCGAGGTCCTGCCCGGCTGCGCAGGACCCCGGCGCGGCGTTCACCGCGATCACGCAGATCGGCACCGAGGCGGCGGTGGTGCTGTTCTTCTGGCGAGACATCGTGCGCATCATCACACGGTGGTTCCAGGCGCTGTTCGGAAAGATCCCGCGCAACGACCCCGACGCGAAGATCGGCTGGCTGATCATCATCGGCAGCATCCCGATCGTCGTGCTGGGGCTGCTGTTCCAGGATCAGATCGAGACGACGTTCCGCTCGCTGTGGCTCATCGCCGGCATGCTCATCTTCTTCGGCGTCCTGCTCGGCATCGCCGATCACGTCGGGGCGAAGAAGCGTCAGCTGAAGGACCTCACCGTCCCGCACGGCATCATCTACGGGTTCGCGCAGGCTCTCGCCCTCATCCCGGGGGTGTCCCGGTCAGGCGGCACGATCACGGCCGGGCTCTTCATGGGATACGAGCGAGCGGCTGCTGCCCGTTACGCATTCCTGCTGGCGATTCCGGCGGTCTTCGGCAGCGGCTTCTACCAGCTCGCCAAGAGCTGGAACGAGCCGGGCGTGTTCACGCTCGGCGAGACGGCGGTCGCGACGATCGTCGCGTTCTTCGTGGCGCTCGGAGTGATCGCCTTCTTCATGAGCTGGATCTCCAAGCACAGCTTCCTGCCGTTCGTGATCTACCGGGTCGCCCTGGGCGCGCTGCTGCTGGTCCTGCTGAGCACCGGCGTGCTGCAGGCCTACTGACGCCCCGCTATCGGCGTGGGTCGTCGCGGCCGGGCTTGGTCGGCCCGTCACCGCTGCCCGGGCCGCCGCTGCCACCGCGCCGAAGGTACTTCTCGAACTCCTGAGCGATCGCATCGCCGGAGGCCTCGGGGGAGTCCCAGGTGTCGCGGGTGCGCTCGAGCTGACGGATGTACTCGGTCATCTCTTCGTCGTCCGCGGCGGCGGCATCGATGGAGGCCTCCCACGCGGCGGACTCCGACGAGAGCTCGCCGCGCGGAATGGGCGCGCCGGTGAGGTCTTCGAGCCGGTCGAGCAGGGCGAGCGTCGCCTTCGGCGACGGGGTGTGACCGGCGACGTAGTGCGGCACGCTCGCCCAGAGGCTCGCGGCGGGGATGCCGGCGGCATCCGCGGCATGCGAGAGCACGCTCAGAATCCCGACCGGTCCCTCGTACGTGCTGCGCTCCAGGTCGAGCGTGTTGCGGATCTGGTCGCTGTCACTGCCGGCGAACACCGAGATCGGGCGGGTGTGCGGCACATCCGACATCATCGAGCCGAGGGCGACGAACCCCGTGATGTCCTCGCGGAGGGCGACATCGACGAACTCGCTCGCGAACGCCTGCCAGGCGCGCGCCGGCTCCACGCCGGTGAGCAGCCACAGCTGGGTCGACCGGGCCGGCTTCACCGGCTTGAGAAGCGTGGCCTCGGGCCAGGAGAGGACCCTTTTGCCGTCTCCGTCGATCGCGACCTGCGGCCGCGTGTACTGGTAGTCGAAGTAGAGTTCGGGGTCGATCGAGAACACAGGTTCGTACTCGCCGCTCTCGCGCAGATGCGCCACCGCGGCGGATGCCGCCTCGCCGGCGTCGTTCCAGCCGTCGAACGCGGCCACGAGCACCTTGCGTCCCAGTCCGTCCACACGACCTCCTCCGACCGCATCCCGGCATCCATGCGGAACAGGGTCCATCCAGAATAGGCTCCGCACCTCGATGACGGGTCGCGAACCCCGCGGCGAGCCCCGGTCCGGCCTGGTTCCGCGTCGGCGGTCGGTGTGCGCTGACTAGCATGGACCAGTGAGCGCGAGCACCCTGGCAGCAGTCCTCTGGGACATGGATGGGACGCTCGTCGACACCGAGCCGTACTGGATGGCGGCCGAGACCCCGCTCGTGGAGAGCTTCGGCGGCACCTGGTCGCACGAGCAGGCCCTGCGTCTGGTGGGCCTCGGACTGGAGGACTCGGCGCGCATCTTCCAGGATGCGGGCGTGCGCATGGGCATCCACGACATCGTCGACCATCTGACCGACGACGTGATGCGCCAGCTGGCGACCAAGGGCGTCCCCTTCCGGCCCGGCGCGCGTGAGCTGCTCGCGAGCCTGCGCTCAGCGGGCATCAAGACGGGGCTCGTGACGATGTCGCTGCGCCGGATGGCGCGCACCGTCGTCGACCTGATCGACTTCGAGGCGTTCGACATCGTCATCGCCGGTGACGACTCCACGCGCCCGAAGCCGTTTCCCGATCCGTACCTGCAGGCGTGTGCGGCGCTGGGCGTCGCGGCGCGCGACACCGTCGCGATCGAGGATTCGCCGAACGGCCTGCGCTCCGCGGTCGCCTCGGGTGCCGCCACGATCGGCGTGCCGCACATGGTCTCGATCGCCGGCGCCGGTGCGCACGCGGTGTGGCCGACTCTCGCGGGGCGCACCGCCGAGGACGTCGTCCGCTTCCATTCCGAGCACGTGAACTCCGGTCAGCCCCGGGGTCGAGGAGAGAATCCATGACCGTCGAGCGCCCCAGCGGCCCGTTCCGGATCGGCGATCGCGTTCAGCTCACCGGTCCGAAGAACCGCATGCACACGATCACGCTCCGCGAGGACGGCGAACTGCACACGCACCACGGCGTGCTGCGGCACACCGCACTGATCGGCCAGCCCGACGGCTCGGTCGTCACCAACAGCGGCGGGCACGAGTACCTGGCGCTGCGTCCCCTGCTGCGCGACTTCGTCATGTCGATGCCGCGGGGCGCCGCGATCGTCTACCCGAAGGATGCCGCGCAGATCATCGCCCAGGCCGATGTGTTTCCGGGCAGTGTCGTCGTCGAAGCCGGAGTGGGGTCGGGCGCTCTGGCGCTCTCGCTGATCCGCGCGATCGGCGACGACGGTCGCCTGGTCTCGTTCGAGCGCCGCGCGGAGTTCGCCGACGTCGCGCGGGCGAACGTCGAGACCTTCCTCGGCCGCGTGCCCGAGAACTGGAGCGTCGTGGTCGGCGACCTCGTCGCAGAGCTGCCGGATGCCGCTCGCCCCGGCATCCGTCGACCGCGTCGTGCTCGACATGCTCGCTCCGTGGGAGTGCATCGACGTGGTCGCCGACGCGCTCACAGCCCGGGGGAGTCGTGCTCTGCTACGTCGCCACCGCCACCCAGCTCAGCCGCGTCGCGGAGTACATCCGCGCGACCGGGCTGTTCACCGAACCCGACGCGAACGAGACGATGGTGCGCGGCTGGCACGTCGAGGGACTCGCGGTCCGTCCCGACCACCGCATGGTGGCGCACACCGGCTTCCTGGTGTGGGCGCGGCGCCTCGCGCCCGGCGCGGTCGCGCCCGAGCAGCGCCGGCGCGCGTCGAAGTCGAGCTACGGCGACGATGACGTCGAGCTGTGGACCCCCGGCGCCGTCGGCGATCGTCAGATCACCGACAAGAACCTCCGCAAGCGCGTTCGCGAGGCCGAACGGGCGGCGGACGGCGCCCGGACTGCGGCGCGCGGCGCGGATGCCGCCGACGATCTCGGGGTCGTCGAGTAGCGCAGGGAGCGGCGAGGCCCGGCATCTAGACTGTTCCGGTGCGCAAGATCCCCGCTTCCCTCGCGGTCCTCGGACTCGTCGCCGTCGGACTCGTCGGCTGTTCCCTTCCCGGCTCGAACGCGTGCGATCGAACCGTGATGACTCCGACGCGTCCGTCCTGTCGGTGGTGACGGTCTCGGGTGAAACCGATGAGGCGCCCGAGGTGGAGCTCTACACGCCGTTCCACACCGATTCGGCCGCGTTCGAGGACGTCGTGGTCGGCGAGGGAACCGCGATCACCGGATGACAGTCAGCTGATCGTGATGGACATCAGCATCACGAGCGGCGAGACGGGCGAGAACCTCGTCGAGACCAACTACGACGGCGACCTCTCCCGCGTCTCACCGGTCTCGCGGTGGATGGAGGTCGTTCCCGGGCCTCGAGGACGCGCTGCCGTGCGCCACCGAGGGCTCGCGCATCGTCGTGGCCCTTCCGCCGGGCGGCATCGAGGCCGTCGACGGCCGAGCAGCCTGGAACTCGGTGAGGACGACTCGGCGGTCGCCGTGATCGACATCCGCAAGGTGTATCCTGCCGAAGGCGGAGGGCGCGCTCCAGTTCAACGTCGGCAGCGGTATGCCCACCGTCGTGCGCGCTCCCGACGGCCGCCCGGGCATCATCGTCCCCGACGCCGAGCCGCCCACCGATCTGGTCGTCCAGACGCTGATCAAGGGCAACGGCGAAGAGGTGACCGGCGACGCTCCCGTGCGCGTGCACTACACCGGGCTCACCTGGGCGGAGCGCACGGTGTTCGATACGACGTGGGATGCCGAGCCGAAGTCGATCGATCTCGACACGATGCTGCCCGGGCTTCGCCGAGGCTCTCACCGGGCAGACCGTCGGCTCGCAGGTGCTCGTGGTCATCCCGCCGGACCAGGCGTACGGCGATCAGGCGCAGGGTCAGATCCCGGCGGATTCCACGCTCGTCTTCGTGGTCGACATCCTCGGCATCGACCAGCCCGCCGCTGCCGCGGACGCCGGCTGACGCTTCTGCCGATCGGGTCACCCCGGCCGTCCGGCATCCCTCGACGGTTTCGAAAGGACGCCTAGGATAAGGGTCGTGCCTGCGAACGCTTCTGCGAAGAACCCGCCTGAGGAGCGCCTCGTCAATCTCGTCGTCGCGCTGGTCGCGACCGAGCAGGGGCTGACGAAGGACACGATCCTCAGCTCTGTCTCGGGGTACCGCGAGCAGTCCGAGGCGGGGGCGTCCAAAGACGCGCTCGAGAAGATGTTCGAGCGCGACAAGGAGAGCCTGCGTCGGCTGGGCGTGCCGATCGAGACGATCGGCGACTGGGCCGATCCCGACGATCTGCGCGAGGCGCGCTACCGCATCCCGACGGCCGAGTACGAGCTGCCCGAGGACATCGTCTTCACCCCGGCCGAGCTCGCTCTGCTGAACCTCGCCGGCGGCGTGTGGAGCGAGAGTTCGATGTCGGCCGAGGCGCGCAGCGGACTGCGCAAGATCCGCGCACTCGGCATCGACGTGGACGAGCCGATCATCGGCTACTCACCGCGCATCAGCCTGCGCGAGCCGTCGTTCGCGGCCCTGCAGCAGGCGATCGAGCTGTCGCGCGTGGTGACCTTCGCCTTACCTCAAGCCCGGCGAGGCCGCGCCGCGCATCCGGCGGGTGCAGCCGCTCGCGCTGGTCGAGTACGAAGGGCGCTGGCACGTCTTCGGCGTCGACCTGGGCGTCGACGCAGAGCGCACCTTCCTGCTCTCGCGCATCGTCGATCGACGTGACCATCACGCGCGAGAGCTTCGACGCCGCCCTGCGCGACGGTGCGGGGGAGCGGGCGCTGGCGGGACTGGATGCCGTCGCCGCGCGCAACCGGGCGCTGCTGGAGGTCAACCCCGGCACCGAGGCCGCACTGCGCCTCAGCCGGCGCGCGCTGCCCGCCGATCAGGGGATCCACGTGCCGTTCGTCGACATCCACGTGTTCGCCGACGAACTGGCCTCGTACGGTCCGGAGGTGCGCGTCGTCGAGCCCGCGCGAGCTGCGCGACGCAGGTGATCGCGCGCCTGGAAGCCGCCCGAGCCGCCCACGGAGGAGCCGCATGATCGCCCGCAAGCCGCTCATCGCCACCGATCGCGCGGCGCTCATGCTGCAGCTCGTGCCCTACCTGATCGGCAAGGGCGAGGTCTCGATCGCCGAAGCCGCCGACGAGTTCGACGTGACCCCCGATCAGATGCGCGCCATGGTCGAGACCCTCACGGTGATCGGGCTTCCCGGCGACGGCGGCTACTGGCAGATGGCGAACGACCTGTTCGACATCGACTGGGACCTGCTGGACGAGCGCGACATCATCGTCATCACGAACTCCGTGGGTCTGGAGCGCGCGCCGAAACTGACGGCGCGCGAGGCCGCCGCGCTGCTGACGGGTCTGCAGATGGCTCGGGCGATCCCCGGAGTCGGCGACACCGAGCTGTTCGCAGGACTTCTCGCCAAGCTCGCCCGCGGCGCCTCCAGCACCCCGGCCGACGTCATCCTCGCGCCCGGACCGGTCGACGCCGTGCGCGACGCGGTCGCCGAGGCGCTGCAGCGGGGCGTCGCCGTCTCGTTCACGTACAAGGCGCCGGATGCCGCACCCACGACGCGCACGGTCGACCCGGTGAAGGTGCTCATCGCGACGGGCGAGTGGTACCTGCAGGGCTGGTGCCATCTGCGGCAGGCGATGCGCACGTTCCACCTCGATCGGGTCAGCGACCTGCGAGCTGACCGACATCGCGATCGAGCACGGCGAGGACCCGGTGCCCGGATGGTTCGAGACCGGCGGCGGCGACATCGTCGCCCGCATCCGCTTCCCGGAGTCGGTCGCGCCGCTGCTGGGCGACTACCTCGACCGCGCCGCCGTCGAGACGGTCGGACGGCGTCTCGATCGCGACGATGCGCGTCGCGGACGAGAACAGCCTCCGGCGCCTGGCCGCGCGCCGCGCGGGCGCCGTCGAGATCCTCCAGCCCGGAGTCCGCCCGCCGCAGCAGCCGCCGCGTGGGCCGAGGCCGGTCTGGTGCAGTACCGCTGAGCGTGCCTCGACGATCCCGGAACGGGCGGCCGTACCGCTGTCCGCGGGCTACACTGGAACGACGAACCGGAAGGACTCGACATGTTGCAAGGTCTCACAGGATGGCATTTCCTGATCATCCTCGCCGTCATCCTGCTGCTGTTCGGCGCCGCGAAGCTCCCGGCGCTCGCCAAGAGCATGGGACAGTCGGCCCGCGTCTTCAAGGGCGAGATGAAGGCCATGAAGGACGACGACGACGACCGAGGGCAAGGCGGAATCGGTCGCAACCCCCGCAAGCGAAGCATCGGTCACCCAGACCACCGCCGACGCGAGCAGGGCTGCTGATACCAAGTCCTGACCCGCGCGTGGCCACAGCAGGATCGCCGCGCGTCGCCGATCCCGGCGAGCCGAAGCGCGACAAGCGCATGTCGCTCGGCCAGCATCTGGTCGAGCTTCGCAAGAGGCTGATGTTCGCCGCGCTCGCGCTCGTCGTGGGCATGGTCGTCGCGTTCTTCATCACCGACTGCGGTCATCTATCTGATCACCGAGCCGATCCGCGAGATCGCCGCGACCGAGGGCGACGCGGCCAAGGTCGAGCTGATGTTCGAGCACCGTCACCGGCGCCTTCGACCTGCGCCTGCGCATGTCGTTCGCGATCGGCATCCTGATCTCGGCACCGATCTGGCTCTGGCAGATCTGGGCGTTCATCATGCCGGGCCTCACCCGCAAAGAGATCAAGTACACCGTCGGCTTCGTCGCCGCGGCGGTGCCGCTGTTCTTCGCGGGCTGCTACGTCGGGCTGCTCGTGATGCCGCACATCGTCGAGCTGATGAACTCGTTCGTGCCGGAGGGCGGCGCCTCGTTCTTCGACGCCAGCTACTACTACGACTTCGTCTTCAAGCTCCTGATCGTCGTCGGCATCTCGTTCGTGCTGCCGGTCTTCCTGGTCGCGCTCAACCTCGCCGGAGTCATGAGCGGCAAGGCGATCCTCAAGGGCTGGCGCATGGCGGTGCTGGTCGCGGTCGTGTTCTCGGCCCTCGCCACACCGGCGGCCGACGTCGTCAGCATGCTGATGCTGGCCGGCATGCTCGTCGTGCTGTTCTTCGCCGCGGCCGGACTCTCGATGCTGTTCGACAGGCGTCGCGCGAAGCGCGACGCGGCGATCCTCCCGCCCGAGGCCATCGCGTGACGGACCGGGTCAGTGACGGACCGAGCCCGGCCGAGCGTTACGCCCGGGCTTCGCAGGATCGCAGCCACCCGATCACCACCGCGTTCGCCGCATCTCAGCGCTTCGAGCTCGATCCGTTCCAGATCGCCGGCTGCCACGCGCTCGAAGACGGCCGGAGCGTCCTCGTCGCCGCACCCACCGGCGCGGGCAAGACGATCGTCGGCGAGTTCGCGATCCACCTGGCGATGCGCGAGCCCGCGGTCGGCGGGCATCGGTGACAAGGCGTTCTACACCACGCCCGATCAAGGCGCTGTCCAACCAGAAGTTCCGCGAGCTGCAGGACGTCTACGGCGCCGAGCAGGTCGGCCTGCTGACCGGCGACACGAACATCAACGGCAACGCCCGCATCGTGGTCATGACCACCGAGGTGCTCCGCAACATGCTCTACGCGGATTCGTCCGCGCTGCGCGGGCTGCGCTACGTCGTGATGGACGAGGTGCACTACCTCGCCGACCGGTTCCGCGGTGCGGTGTGGGAGGAGATCATCATCCACCTGCCGCCGGCGGTGCGGCTGATCTCGCTGAGCGCGACGGTCTCCAACGCCGAGGAGTTCGGCGACTGGCTCGACACGGTGCGCGGCGACACCGAGGTGATCGTCTCGGAGATCCGCCCCGTGCCGCTCGAGCAGCACGTCCTCGTGCGCGGCGATCTGCTGCCGCTGTTCGACGACCGTGCCGGCATCGCGACAGCGCAGGTCAATCAGGAGCTCATGCGCATCCGGTCCTTCAAGGGCTCGAACTTCGAGAACAACCGCCGCGTGCAGTCGATGCGCAGCGACGTCCGACCAGAACGGCGGACGCTATCGAAAGCGGCGCGCTCAGGGCCGACGTCGGCCCCCAAGGGCGGTCAGCGACCGGTGCGCTCCGCGAACGCGCAGCGCATCGAGCGGCTCGACCGGCCCGAGGTCGTCAAGCTGCTGCAGCGATCGAATCTGCTCCCGGCGATCTTCTTCATCTTCAGTCGCGTCGGGCTGCGACGCCGCGGTGCAGCAGGTGCGTCGCTCCGGGGTGCGGCTGACCACGCCGGAGGAGCGCGCCGAGATCCGCGCGATCGTCGAGGAGCGCACGCGCGCTCTGCTCGACGAGGACCTCGCCGTGCTCGGCTACTACGAATGGCTCGACAACCTCGAGCGCGGTGTCGCCTCGCACCACGCCGGGCTGCTGCCGGCGTTCAAGGAGGTCGTCGAGGACCTCTTCAAGCGCAAGCTGGTGAAGATCGTGTTCGCGACCGAGACGCTCGCGCTCGGCATCAACATGCCCGCGCGCACGGTGGTGCTCGAGAAGCTCGAGAAGTTCAACGGCGAAGCCCGCGTCGCGATCACCTCGGGGGAGTACACCCAGCTGACCGGCCGTGCCGGTCGCCGCGGCATCGACGTGGAGGGTCACGCGGTCATCCAGTGGACCGAGGGCGTCGACCCGCAGCAGGTCGCGGCACTCGCATCGCGGCGCACGTATCCCGCTCAACTCCAGCTTCCGTCCGACCTACAACATGGCGGTCAACCTGATCGACCAGTTCGGTCGGGCTCGCGCACGCGAGATCCTCGAGTCGTCGTTCGCGCAGTTCCAGGCCGACCGTGCGGTCGTCGGGCTCGCCCGCCAGGTTCGCGAGCAGGAGGAGTCGCTCGCCGGCTACGCGAAGGCGATGACATGCGATCGCGGCGACTTCACGGAGTACTCGGGCATCCGCCGCGAGCTGAGCGACCTCGAGCGGCTGGACCGCAAAGACGCGACCGCCTCGCGTGCGACCCGCGAGGCCCGGCAGAAGCGAGATCGCGAGCCTCCGCACGACGGATGCTGCGGCATCCCTGTCATCAGTGCCCCGATCGCGAAGCATCACGCGCGCTGGGCGGAGCGCTACTGGAAGCTCAAGCGCACGCGTCGACAAGGTGCGCCGCGAGATCGACAATCGCACCGGCACGGTCGCGCGCATCTTCGACCGTGTCGTCGACGTGCTCGGCGAGCTCGACTACGTCGCCGTCACCGGCGAGGGCGCGACCGTGCTGACGCCGGCGGGCCGCACGATGCGGCGCATCTACGGCGAGCGCGACCTGCTGGTCGGCGAGTCCCTGCGGACGCGGAATCTGGCGCGAACTGGATGCCGCGTCCCTCGCGACCCTCGCGTGCTGCCTGGTCTACGAACCCCGGCGCGACGACGCCGGGCCGGGCGAGCGGGGGCTGCCGCGCGGGCCGTTCCGCACCGCTCTGTCTGCGACCGAGAACCTCTGGCAGCGTCTGGACGACCTCGAGCAGGAGCATCATCTGCCCGGCACCGAGGCCGTGTCCTCCGGGCTCGCGCAGGCGATGTACTCATGGGCGCGCGGAATGCCGCTGGAGCGCGTGCTGATCGAGGCCGACATGGCCGCAGGCGACTTCGTCCGCTGGGCGAAGCAGACGATCGACCTGCTCGATCAGCTCTCGCTCGTCGCCGACGCTCCGCTCGCCACGACCGCGCGCAGGGCGCTGGATGCGGTACGCCGCGGCATCGTGGCCTACAGCTCGGTCTGACCCGCTCGGGCGCGTGCGTCAGCACGGCGAGGGTATGCACCGCCCGCATAGGATTGCCTGGTGCCTCTCGCCGCCGCGCCGCGCCCGATCGTGCCGCTGTGGGCGGCGGTGCTCACCTCGGTCGCGAGCGGTGTGCTCCTCACGCTCGCCTTCCCGGCGCTGAGCTGGTGGCCGATGGCATTTCCGGCCGTCGTGCTGGCGCTCATCGGGCTCGTCGGGCAGGCGAGTATGGTCGTCGTTTCTGGTCGGGCTTCGCGTTCGGCGCGGCGTTCTTCTTCGTGAACCTCATCTTCACTGCGCGCTACCTCGGTCCCGTGCCGTGGATCGCGCTGTCGATGCTCGAGGCCGCTGCTCACCGCCGCCGGGGCCGTGCCGATCACGCTCGCGTACCGCTGGCTGCCGCGCGTGCTGCCCGGCCGTCGGCGGCGCGGCTCGTGCTGCTGCCGGTGCTCGTGGCCGGTCTGTGGACCCTGCGCGAGCAGGTCGTCGGATCCTGGCCGTATGGCGGCTTCCCCTGGGGGCGCATCGGCATCACGCAGGTGAACAGTCCGCTGGCAGACCTCGCCTCGTGGGTGGGTGTCTCGGGGCTGACGTTCCTGGTCGTGCTGCTGTGCGCCGCCGCGATCGAATACGTGCGCGTCGGGCGATTCCGCCGCGCCGCTCACCGCGCTGCCGACGCTGATCGTGGCGGTCCTGCTTCTGCTGCTGGTTCCGCAGTTCCCGACGACGGCTGCCGGCACGCTGCGGGTCGGAGCCGTGCAGGGCAACGGCCCGGCCGGCTACTTCGACGAGCGCACCGACGAACGCCGTGCTGCGAGCCCAGCTGGAGGCGACGGCTCCCCTGTTCGGGGAGGACATGGACGTGCTGCTCTGGCCCGAGGGCGGAGTCGACTCCGATCCCACGGCGAACGACTCCGACCGCCGCAGTGCTCGACGATCTCTCGGCGCGGATCGACGCGCCGCTCATCATCGCGGCCGTGACGCAGCGCGACGATGAGTACTTCAACTCATCCCTGCTCTGGAAGGCGGACGAGGGCGCCGTGCAGACGTACGACAAGCGGCATCCGGTGCCCTTCGGCGAGTACGTCCCCGACCGGGCGTTCTTCGAGCCGTTCGCGCCCGACCTGATCGGACTGATCCAGCGCGAATACACGCCCGGCGCGACCGCAGCCCTTCTTCGACCTCGACGGCGTGGGAGTCGGCCTCGCGATCTGCTTCGACGTGATCTACGACGACGTCATCTGGGACGGCGCACGCGACGGCGCCCAGATCTACATGTTCCAGACGAACAACGCCGACTTCCGCGGGACCGATGAGAATCTCCAGCAGCTCGCATTCGCTCGCATGCGGGCGATCGAGACGGGACGGTCGGTCGTGAACCTGTCGACCGTCGGCACCAGCCAGGTGATCACGTCCGATGGGGCGACGATCGACGGCCTCCCGGCCGATGTCGCCGGCCACATGCTCACGGACGTGCCCTTGCGCGCGGGTCTGACTCCTGCCGTTGTCGCGGGGGAGGGCATCAAGATCGTGATCGGCTGGGGGAGCATGATCGCGGTCGCCGCTCTGGGGCTCATCGTCCTGCTGCGCGCGCGCCGGGACCGCCACGTCGCCGGGCACACCAAAACGCCGGCCCCCGAAGGGACCGGCGTCACGGGATGAAGCTCAGGCGCTGAGCTTGCTCGCCGTCACGTCTTCGCCCGCGCCACGACGGGCACGCACGTAGGCCAGGCGCTCTTCCAGAAGCTCTTCGAGCTCGGGAATCGTGCGACGCTCGAGCAGCATGTCCCAGTGGGTGCGAGCGACCTTGTCTTCACTGTGGTCGACGGTCGCGGTGCCCTCGCCGATGCGAAGAAGCGACTCGGCACCGCAGGTGCGGCACTCCCAGGCCTCGGGGACCTCGGCGTCTGCTGCGAATGTCACGGTGGTGTCACGTCCACAGGACGTGCACTTGTAGATGTGTTGTGCGCGTTCATGGAACACGACGCCCTCTTCGCTCTGTAGGCTCTGGGCGCCGAGTCGAATGCCGCGCAGGCTGCGGTCTGCCATTGTGTGGTCCTCTCGTCGCTGTACAGGTATAACGCGGCCACCTGGGCGGATCATCCGAACGGAGCCCCCGGCGGGGTCATTCACAGACGATGCTCAGGGCCAGATCGGACGCGATCTGTGACGAGGCCGTCCACGCCCATCGCGACGAGTCGGCGCATGTCCGCCGCATCGTTCACGGTCCACACGTGCACCTCGACGTCGTGGCGGTGCGCGGCGGCGATCAGGCGGGGTGTGACGATGCGCAGCCTGCCGTGACGTTCGGGGACCTGCAGCGCGTCGATGCCCGTCAGGGCGCGGCCCACCAGGCGCGACGAGCGCATCGAGAGGCCGGCCAGCACGCGGGCGATCGTCGTGCTGCCCGCTGATGTCGCAGGCCGCATGCCGCGTCCGGCTTTCTCCGCGGCCGCCAGCGCGGCACGGCGTCGCTCGTCGGAGAAGCTCGTGAGGAGCACCCGTTGCGCGTGCGGCGCGACGATCCGTCCCACCTCGCTCGCGGCATCCTTCGCCTTCACGTCGAGGTTGAAGCGCACCGTCGGAAAGGTACTCGAGCGCCTGGGCCAGGGTGATCAAGCCGCCGCGCGCCGCCATGAGGGCCTCGAGTTCTTTCGCCGTCACGTCGGCGACCCGGCGGGGGTCGCCGGTCACGCGCGACAGGTCGTCGTCGTGGAAGAGCACCACCGTGCCGTCCGCGGTGAGATGACAGTCCGACTCGATGTACTGAGCCCCCGCGGCGTGCGCAGCGGCGACGGCGGCGAACGAGTTCTCGGCGACGCCGTGCGCCACATCCTCCGCGGTCAGCAGCCCGCGGTGAGCGAGCACCCGAGGCCGCGTCGCGCCCTCGAACCAGCGGTGGGTCACGACACCGGCGGCGCGGATTCCTCGGCGGGCTCGACCGGGGCGGCGGGTCGCGTGTTCGCGCGGTCCGACATGTCGACGACAGAACCGGCGAATGCGGTGCTCATGCCCTTGAGCGCCTCGGTGAACTCGCTCGGGATGATCCACAGCTTGCTCGAGGCGCTGTCGGCGATCTTCGGCAGCGTCTGCAGGTACTGGTACGCGAGCAGCTTGTCGTCGGGGTTGCCGAGGTGGATCGCACTGAACACGGTCTGGATGGCCTCGGCCTCACCCTGTGCGCGCAGCACCGCGGCCTGCTTGTCGCCTTCGGCGCGCAGGATCTCGGCCTGGCGGGCACCTTCGGCGGTGAGGATCGCGGACTGCTTCGTTCCCTCGGCGGTCAGGATGAGCGCACGACGGTCGCGCTCGGCGCGCATCTGCTTCTCCATCGAGTCCTGGATGCTGATGGGCGGGTCGATGGCCTTCAGCTCGACGCGCCCGACGCGGATGCCCCACTTGCCGGTGGCCTCGTCGAGCACGATGCGCAGCTGTCCGTTGATCTCGTCACGGCTCGTGAGCGCCTCTTCGAGGTTGAGCCCGCCGACCACGTTGCGCAGGGTCGTGGTGGTCAGCTGCTCGACGGCGCCGAGGTAGTTGCGGATCTCGTACGTCGCGGCCCGCGGATCGGTGACCTGGAAGTAGATGACCGTGTCGATCGAGACGACCAGGTTGTCCTCGGTGATGACCGGCTGCGGCGGGAACGAGACGACCTGCTCGCGCATGTCGATGAGCGGACGCACCCGGTCGATGAACGGCACCAGGATGTTCAGTCCGGGCATGAGGGTCTTGTGGTACCGACCCAGACGTTCGACGACGCCCGCGGTGGCCTGCGGGATGATGCGGATCGAGCGGACGATCACGACCAGCACGAAGATGAAGACGGCTGCGGCCAGCAGCCAGCCGATGGCCGTCGGGATGAAACTCTCGGGGGTCATGGGGTCGATTCCTCTTCCTCGGGTCGGACGAAGGCGGTGGCGCCGTCGATGCGGCTCACGCGGATCACGGTGCCCGGTTCGAGTTCGCCGCGCTGTTCCGGCCGGGCGGTCCAGGTGTCGCCGTTGGACAGCTTCACCTGACCGCCGTGGGGTGTCACCGTGGACAGCACCTGGCCGATCAGCCCGACGAGCGCAGCGACATTGCTCGGCGTGGGGTCTTCTCCGCGCCGCAGTCGCTTCAGGAGCGGCGGGCGCAGCACCAGGATGAGCACGGCGGCCACGACGGCGGCGATGATCACCTGCAGCCAGATCGGCGCGCCGATCAGGTCCGGACCCGAGGCCGGCGACGCCGCCGATGCTGAGCATCAGGAAAGTGAAATCGAGAGTGAGCATCTCGATCACGAGAAAGACGAGGATCAGGACCAGCCACCCGATCCACGCGAACTGTTCGATGGTCTGGATGAGATCCACGATGTGCCTCCCCTTTCATTCCAACCTAACACGCGGCTTTCCGGCCGGGCCGGCCGACCCGATGCCAGCGGGGCGCCGGTTGGTAGGGTCGAAGCGTGACTGAGTCCTCCAATGATCTGCCCCTCGCACCCGGTTCCCTGAGCGGCAAGACCGCCCTCGTGACGGGTTCCTCTCGCGGCATCGGCGCCGATACCGTGCGGTACTTCGCGCAGGCCGGCGCGAACGTCGTCATCAACTTCCGCAACAAGGCGCCGCGCGCCGAGAAGCTCGCCGCCGAGCTGCGCGGCCTGGGTGTCGAGGCGCTCGTGGTGGGTGCGGACCTCACCGACCCGGAGTCGGTCCAGGCGATGTTCTCCGAGGTCGAGCGCACGTTCGGCTCCCTCGATGTGCTCGTGCTGAACGCGTCCGGCGGCATGGAGTCGGGCATGGGCGAGGAGTACGCGCTGCAGCTCAATCGCGACGCCCAGGTGAACGTCCTCGCCACGGCGCTGCCGCTGCTGGGCGACGGCGCCCGCGTCGTGTTCGTCACGAGCCATCAGGCCCACTTCATCCGCACCACGCCGACGATGCCCGAGTACGTGCCGGTCGCGCTGTCCAAGCGCGCCGGCGAGGACGCGCTGCGCGAGCGCATCCCCGATCTCGAGGACCGCGGCATCGGGTTCGTCGTCGTCTCGGGCGACATGATCGAGGGGACGATCACCGCGACCCTCCTGGAGCGGGCGAACCCCGGCGCGATCGCGTCCCGGCGCGAGTCGGCGGGCAAGCTCTACAACGTCAGCGAATTCGCGGCCGAGGTGGCGCAGGCGGCGGTCGACCCGATCCCGGACGACAACACTCGGCTGATCGGCGACACGAGCTCGTTCGCGGGGGAGTGAGCGTGCGCGCCGCCGACATCGAGAAGCTCGTCTCGGTCGGCCGCCCGGACATCGCCCCGGACGGCTCGTTCGCGGTTTTCGCGACATCCCGGCCCGACCTTCGCCGCGAATCGCGCGGTGGGACAGGTGTGGCGTGTCGACCTGCCCGAGCGGAACCCCGCGGCGCCTCACGCGCGGCACCGCCGACTCCGCTCCGCGACTGTCGCCCGACGGGTCGCGGATCGCCTTCGTGCGCGGCGACGGCGCGGGCAAGGGGCAGATCCACGTGGTGGATGCCGGGGGAGGGGAGCCGGTGCAGGTCACCGATGCCGCACTCGGCGTCGAGAGCTTCGACTGGTCCGAGGACGGCGCGTCTGTGGCCTTCACCGCGCGCGTTCCCGAAGAGGGCCGCTACGGGAGCGTCGAGGGGCTGGATGCCGTAGCCGAAGCGCCCCGCCGTATCACCGGGGTCCGCTGGCACTCCAATGGGCTCGGCTATATCGCCGACCGACCCTCCCACCTGTTCGTCGTACCGGTGCCGGCTGTCGACGACGAGCCGTTCTACGAGCCCGCCGCAGCGGTGCGCCCGAAGGGTGAGACCGTTCCCAAGAAGAAGCTGGTCGCTCACGAGGCACGAGCGCTGACCTCGGGCGCGGCATCCCACTCGGGCGTGGTGTTCCGCGGCGAGGAGGTGCTCACCGTCGTCGACGAGATCGAGCACGATCGGCGGGACCTCCGATCGCGACTGATCGCCGTGCGCGCCGACGGATCGGGCGAGCGTGAGCTGATCGGGGTGGCCTCGAACCTCTCGATCTCGGACGCCGCGGTCGCCGCGGACGGGGTCATCGCCGTTCTCGCGGCCGACGCGGGGCCGTCCGGTATCGACTTCGTCGCTCCCGGTGTTGCGCTGTGGGTGCTCGACGAGTCCGGTCCGCGTCGGCTGACGGATGCCGAGACGATCGACCTCGGCGAGGTCGGGAGCCACATCACGGCCACCGGCGACGACTTCCTTGTTCAGGACCGCACCCGTGGGCGCGTGCGCCTGCTGCGGGTGACGCGATCCGGTGACGTCTCGGAGCTGCTCGGCGGCGACGTCGAAGTCGGTGGACATGCCGCCGCAGGGGGGCGGATCGTCGCCGCCGTGGCGACCCCCGCCTCCTCCGGCGAGCTCGTGGTCGTGGAGGACGGCGGATCGCGCGCGCTGACGTCCTCCGCACTCGGAGTCGATGCGGTGCTCCCGCGCGAGCTGACGGTCGAAGGTCGCGACGGCTACCCGATCCACGGATGGCTGGCCAAGCCTGCGGGGGAGGGGCCGTTTCCGGTGATCCTGCAGATCCACGGCGGGCCGTATGCCAGCTATGGCATACATCTGTTCGACGAGACCCAAGTGCTCGTGGATGCCGGCTATGCCGTGGTCTACTGCAACCCCCGCGGGTCAGCCGGCTACGGCCGCGCCCACGGTCGCAGCATCCGCGGCGCGATGGGAACCGTCGACGCCGACGACGTCATCGACTTCCTCGAGGGCGCCGTCGCAGCGGACGCACGTCTGGACGGAACGCGCGTCGGCATCATGGGCGGGTCGTACGGCGGCTACCTCACGGCGTGGGTGATCGCGCACGACCACCGGTTCGCGGGCGCGATCGTGGAGCGCGGATTCCTGGACCCGACGAGCTTCCAGGGGACCAGCGATATCGGTTCGTTCTTCGGCGACGAGTACGTCGGGACAGACCCCGACGCGATCGCGCGGCAGAGTCCGATGGCGGTCGTCGGCCACGTCACCACCCCGACCCTCGTCATCCACTCCGAACTGGACTTCCGCTGCCCGCTCGAGCAGGCCACCCGGTACTACTCGGCTCTCAAGCGGCAGGGGACTGAGGCTGAGCTGCTGGTGTTCCCGGGCGAGAACCACGAGCTGACCAGGTCCGGGCAGCCGCGACATCGCATCGAGCGGTTCGAGGCGGTTCTCGAGTGGTGGGAGCGACACCTCCCGGTCGCGTAGCCGGACAACGAAGAAGCGCCCCGGAACGATCCGGGGCGCTTCTGTTCGTCTGTCGGCTCAGAGGTCCTTCTTGCCGAACGTGAAGGCACGCACGATCTGGATGATGCCCAGGACGATGAGCGAGATCCCGAGGATCCACCAGAGGATCGCCGCGCCCACGATCGCGTTGAAGAGCAGGACGATACCCGCGATGATGCTGATGATCGCGAAGAAGATCGTCCAGCCCTTCGACGCGGCTTCGCCGAGCGTCGAGAGCGAGACCACGCCTTCGATGATCCACAGGATGCCGACGAGGATGCCGATGAAGACCGCGAGCCACAGCTGTGGCCGCACCGAGGTTCACGAACGCGACGATTCCGACGATGATGAACAGGATTCCGAGGACGATGTGGCCGACGCGCGACCAGCCGCCCTTGGTCTTGGAGAAGATGCCGAGGCCGGCGTAGACGAGGCCGGCGGCGATCGCGTAGATCGCGATGATCGCGGTGACGACCATGGCCGTCTGGCCCGGCCAGACGAGGATGAGGATACCGACGATGACGGCCAGGACGCCGCCGATGCCGAGGGCAGTGCGGATGCCGTTGACGGCTGACTTTTCCGCTTCGGATTCGGTAGACATGAGTCTTCCCTTTCTGGGAGTTACCTGAGAGGTGCGGTCACAGCATAGACCCCGCGCGGCGAACGGCTCGGGGGACGATCGCCCCGTGTGTCGCAGGAAGACGGAAGCGCGGGGGAGCGCTTTCCACCCCTCAGCCGAGCAGAATCGTCGCAAGCAGCAGCACAGGCACGCAGCCGATGGTGGTGAGGAAGACCGTGTCTCGAGAGATCGTCTCGCCGACGTCGTAGCGCTGCGAGTAGTTGAAGACGTTCTGCGCCGTCGGCAGCGCGGCGAGCACCACGACGATGAGCACTTCGTGCGCCGACAGCCCGAAGACGAACTCCGCGACCGACCCAGGCGATCAGCGGCATGGCGACCAGCTTGAGGCCGGTGGCGAGGAAGATGTCGCGGCGCCGACCCGACGGACCGAGCACGCGCTGGCCGTACAGCGAGATCCCGTAGCTGATCAGCAGCACCGGAACGCAGGCGTTCGCGATCAGGAGCGCGGGCTCGAAGACGATCGGCGGAAGCTCGATGCCGCTGACCGACACGGCGGTGCCGAGCACGGAACCGATCACGATCGGGTTGGTCAGGGCACGGCCCACCGCGCGCCAGAACGATCCGTGCCCGGCGGTCGCCGCCTCGAGCACGGTCATCGAGATCGGCGTGAAGACCAGGAGCTGCAACAGGATCACGGGTGCCGGATAGGCGGCGCTGCCGAGCAGATAAAGCGACAGCGGAATGCCGATGTTGTTCGAGTTGACCTGACCCGCCGACAGTGCGCCGATCATGACCTCGCCGGTGGAGCGGTGCCAGACGAAGCGCGCGATCAGCACGTAGATCGCGATCACGGCGACGGCGGCGATCGCCGACACCGGCAGCAGTGCCGAGAACAGAGTGCGCACATCGGCCTCGGCGAGCACGACGAACAGCAGGAAGGGTGACAGCACGAAGAAGGTCAGACGAGCCAGCACCGGGCGGGCGTGCTCGCCCAGCAGATCGATGCGCCCGATGACATAGCCGATCGCGATCGCGAGGCCGACGACGGCGAATCCCGTCAGGCTCTCGAGCATGGCTCCGAGCCTACGGTGTGAATCACCCCTGCCGAGTGACGCCCGGTTCGCGGCGACACCGCTCGCATCCGAGAATCCGGCGCGCCGCAGGGCGACAGCTCCGCGTTACGAGTATTTGCCGATAATGCACATTATGTCAACTCGAGAATTCGAGAAGAGCCCGGATCGGGAGCGGGCGCTCCCCGATCCGGGCTCTGCGATCGGTGCGAATCAGACGACGTCGTCGGTCGACCGCGTCGTCTGGCGGGTGACGCGCTCGCCGGCCGCCGGGTCGACGGCGGTGCGCGTGACGGTGTCGCTGGAGCGACGACGCATCATCAGGACAAGGCCGATGATGAACACGACGACTCCCGCGCCCATCAGGATGTACCCGATCAGGTCGAGGTTGATCCAGTCCAGCTGCACGTTCACGGCGAACGCGAGGATCGCTCCGATGACGAAGAGGACTACTCCGGCTCCGATGCTCATGGCACTTCCCTTCTGCGAGGACGCGGCGCGTCCTCACCGTTCCAGGGTGCTCGGCGCGCGGGAACGCGGCAAGGGGTTGACATGCGCCGCCGCATCGCTTCAGCGCTTGATTCCGGCAACGATCTTCTCCAGGTCGTCGATGAACGCGTTGTACCCGGCGATCGTCGCGGCGACCTGCTCGTCGGAGAAGTCGGAGCGGTCCTGCCGCACCGTCAGCTGGGTGCCCCCGTCGACTGTTTCCAGGTCGAAGATGACCGGCAGGCCCGCGTCGTCGCCGGGCTGGTCGGTCAGGGTCATCGCGACCCGGGCGGGCGGATTCACTTCGATATAGGTGCCGGCCCAATGGATCAGATTCCCGTCGGGCAGGTGCATCACGGCGCGGAAGGCGCCCCCAGGACGCACGTCCATCGACAGCGTGTCCTGCGGCACCTCCACCTCGGCGGTGCCGAACCAGACCGCGAAATGCTCGGGCTTGGTGAGCGCGTCGAAGACGATCTCGCGCGGCGCTGCCAATGTGCGGGTGACGGTGAAGTGCTCAGTCATCGGGGTTCTCCTTTTCGTTCGGTGCATCGCCCAGCTGCTGCAGGGCGTTCAGGTATTGATCGAGGGAGCCGAGGCTGTCCTCCCAGAACCGGGCGTAATCCCCGATCCAGCCGGATGCCGCAGCCAGCGGTCGTGCGTCGAGCATCGCGGGCCGGAACTGGGCGTCTCTCCCCCGGCTCACGAGCCCCGCGTTCTCGAGCACACGGAGGTGTTTCGAGACGGCGGCGAACGTCATATCGAACGGCGCAGCGAGCTCCCCCACCGTGGCCTCCCCCGCGCTCAGCCGGGCGAGGATCGCACGACGGGTCGGGTCGGCGAGGGCGGCGAACGTGCGACTCAGTTCGTCGGTGCTCATCTGCCCTCCGCGGTCGTACAGCGGTATTCAACCGATATGTACAATACCTAATGGTTGAATACCTGTCAACCGTGTCGGCCCGTCTCGCTACAGTGGCCGCATGTCCCGTGTCGTCTACAACACCGCCACCACCCTCAACGGCTTTCTCGCCGACGATGAGAACTCGCTGTCGTGGCTGTTCGTGGTTCCCGGCGCCGATCAGGCGGAATCAGAGTTCTCCCGTTTCCTCGCGGGGGTCGGCGCGCTGGTGATGGGCTCCACGACCTACGAGTGGCTCCTCGATCACGAGAAGCTGATCGAGCACCCCGAGAAGTGGTACTACCCCCACATCGTGAGCTTTGTGCTCTCGTCCCGTCCGCTTCCGGAGCTGCCGGGTGCCGACATCCGATACCGCAGGGGCGATGTCGACGAACTCTGGCCCGAGGTGCGCGACGCGGCGGGCGATCGCGACATCTGGATCGTCGGCGGGGGCGATCTCGTCGGTCAGTTCGCCGACGCCGGACATCTCGACGAGATCCGCGTCTCGGTCGCGCCGGTCACTCTCGCCTCGGGCAAGCCCCTGCTCCCCCGGCGCATCGAGTCGGACCGCCTGAGGCTCGAGTCCGTGAACCAGGCGGGTCAGTTCGCCGAATTGGTCTACTCGGTGCGCAGCGACTCAGACCGCTGAGGGCGCAATGAGTGCCCAGTCCGGGTGCTTCGGCTCGCGGCCGTCACCGGACGACGTGCCGGTGAGCCGTCGCCGCACCCACGGACCGAGGTGCTCGCGATAGTAGGTCGATCCGGTCATGCGCGCTGCGTCAGGCAGTTGCGGCAGCGACCACCACCCCGCGGGCGGCTCCATACCGAGGGCCGTGAGGACGCGTGCGGCGACGCGATGGTGTCCGCGCGAGTTCATGTGCAGGCGATCTTCCGACCAGTAGGAGGTCGATGAGAGCTCGCGGTCGGGCCAGTTGAACGCGCGGATGATGTCGGGACGGTCGGCGATCCGCGCGCCGACGGCATACGAGAGGATGTCGCCGCGCCGCTGGATCATGCGGCTCAGAGGCAGCTGGGCGGACGGGTTCGCGCCGGAGAGCAGGATGAGCTGGACTCCCTGTTCGTCACAGCGCTCGATCACGCGGCTGAATGCCGCGACGACGTGCGAGATCGAGGTGCGCGGACGGATCATGTCGTTGCCGCCGCCGTTGAACGACAAATGCGTCGGGTTCAGCGCGAGCGCCGGCTCCAGCTGTTCGTCCACGATGGGCCAGGCGAGCTTTCCGCGGATCGCGATGTTCGCGTACTCGACCGGCGCAGCCGTGGAGTCGGCCCAGCCCTGCGCGACGAGATCCGCCCACCCGCGCACGCGACCGTCGGGAAGATCATCGCCGACGCCTTCGGTGAAGGAGTCGCCGATCGCGACGTATCGGACGGATGCCACTCCCCCAGCTTATGACCCTCTCAGCGGTCGTCGAGAGCGCGCCCGCGCCGGTCCAGCAGTCCCCACGCCGCCCCGGCGGCGACCGCGAAGAACGCTGCGAAGACGACGAACAGAAGCGGCGCCCCACCGGCCGCGAGCAGAAGCGGAACCATCAGAGGCGCCACGATCGAGGCGAGGCGCCCGACTCCCGCCGCCCACCCCGAGCCGGTCGCCCGCAGCGAGGTGGGGTACATCTCCGGGGTGACGGCATACAGGGCGCCCCACGCACCGAGGTTGAAGAAGGACAGAGCCATACCGGTGGCGATGACCGTCGGTTCCGCGGCGGCTGTGCCGAACAGGATGGCCGAGACCGCCGAGCCCGCCAGGAAGACCGACAGTGTGAGCCGGCGTCCCCAGACCTCGATGAGCCAGGCCGCGACGGCGTAGCCGGGCAGTTGCGCGAGCGTGATGATCAGCGTGAACCCGAACGATCGCACGAGGTCGTAGCCCTGCGACACGAGGATGGACGGAATCCAGATGAAGGCACCGTAGTACGAGAAATTGACGCAGAACCAGACGAGCCACAGGCAGGCGGTGCGCACCCGGAACTCCGCAGACCACAGCGCAGCGAGGCGCTCCCGCGCGGACTCCGCGGCAGCGGGAGCGGTGTCGGCACGCACCTCGGCATCCGCAGACACGGTGACTCCGGCGGCCGCCTCGAACGATCGGACGACGGAGTCCGCCTCGGCTGAACGGCCGCGGCGAGCGAGCCATCTCGCGGACTCGGGCAGTCCCCAGCGGATGACCAGCGCGTACGCGGCCGGGATCGCGCCGAGGGCGAAGGCCCAGCGCCAGCCGTCCTCCGATCCGGGGATGACCAGGAAGCCGATCAGCGCGGCGGCCGTCCAGCCGATCGCCCAGAACGCCTCGAGGATCACGATCAGTCGGCCACGCATGCGGGCCGGCGCGAATTCGCTCACGTACGTCGACGCGACCGGCAGCTCTGCGCCGAGGCCGAGACCGACCAGGAAGCGCAGCACGAGCAATGCGACCAGTCCCCCCACCAGGGCGCTGGCGCCGGTCGCGATGCCGTACACGAGCAGGGTCACGGCGAAGATCTGGCGTCGACCGAACCGGTCGGCGAGCAGTCCGCCGAGAGTCGCGCCGATGGCCATGCCGACGAACCCGATCGAGGCGATCCACGCGGTCTGGCTCGGCTCCAGGTCCCACTGCACCGCGAGCGAAGCGATGACGAACGAGATCAGTCCGACGTCCATCGCATCCAGAGCCCAGCCGAGCCCCGACCCGGTCAGCACCCGCAGGTGCCGCCGCGTGAAGGGCAGTCGGTCGAGCCGCTCGGAAAGCGATGAGGCGCGTGGAGGGGCATCCGTCATGACGTCATGGTACGTATCCCCGACCCTGCCAGGGGCATCCTCAGCCGAGCATGTCGCGCACGAGGGGTTGGACGCGCGTGCCGTACAGCTCGATCGAGCGCATCATCTTCTCGTGCGAAAGCGTGCCCGTCGAGAACTTCATGTCGAACCGGGTGCTCCCGAGCAGCCGCACGGTGTCGGCGATCTTGCGCGCCACGGTCTCGGGCGACCCGACATACAGCGCGCCCTCCGGGCCGACGTCATGCTGGAAGCGCATGCGGCTGTACGGGGGCCAGCCGCGTTCCTTCCCGATGGTGTTGTTCATGGATTCGAAGCCCTCGTACGCCTCTTCCCACGCCTGCTGGTCGGTCTCGGCGATGTGCCCCGGCGAGTGGATGCCGATGGGCAGCCGATCGCGGCCGAATGAGTCGAGTGAGCGGTGGTAGAGATCGACGAACGGCCGGAAGCGGGCGGCCGGGCCACCGATGATCGCGAGCATGAGTCCGTAGCCGTAGCGAGCTGCGCGGACGACGGACTCAGGGGTGCCGCCGACGCCGACCCACGCGGTGAGGCCGCGGGCGGTCTTGGGGAACACGTTCGCGTCGACCAGCGGCGCACGCAGCGAGCCCTGCCAGGTCACCGGCTTCTCGGCCAGAAGCTGTGAGAACAGGTCGAGCTTCTCCTCGAAGAGCGCCTCGTAGTCGCGCAGGTCGTATCCGAACAGCGGAAACGACTCGATGAACGATCCGCGACCGAGGATGACCTCGGCGCGACCGTCAGAGACGGCGTCGAGGGTCGCGAACCGCTCGTAGACGCGAACGGGGTCATCCGACGAGAGCACCGTCACAGCCGTTCCGAGGTGGATGCTCTTCGTGCGCGCAGCCGCGGCCGCCAGGACGATCTCGGGGCTCGAGATCGCGAACTCGGCGCGATGGTGCTCCCCCACTCCGAAGAAGGCCAGCCCGACCTCGTCAGCCAGCACCGCCTGATCGACCACATTGCGGATGGTCTGCGCGTCGCTGATGAGCTCCCCTGCCGCGTCGCGGGTGACATCTCCGAAAGTATCCAGGCCCAGGTCGAGGCCTTCAGGATCGATAGCGCTCATCACAGACTCCCTTTTCTATTCACACGCATAGGAACAGCCGTTCTCCACCGAGCATTCCCCCTTCGCGGGCCGATGCTGCGGGCGTATCGTGTCGCCGTGGTCATCTTCGCCGATCGGGCGGACGCAGGACGACAGCTCGCCGGTGCGCTGGAAGCGCATCGCCGTGCCGACGCGGTCGTGCTCGGCATCCCGCGCGGTGGCATCGTCGTCGCGGCGGAGGTCGCTCGTGCCCTCGCACTGCCGCTGGCTGCGGCCGTGGTCCGCAAGCTCGGAGCGCCGACGCACGAGGAGTACGCGATCGGAGCGATCGCCGAGGGCGTGAAGGTGGTGAACGAAGATGCCGTGCGCCAGAGCGGTGTGACACCGGAGGCCCTCGCCCGTGTCGAAGATCTCGAGCGCGCCGAACTCGTGCGCAGGTCGCGGCTGTTCGCGGATTCGCCTCTCCCGGTCTCCGGGCGCACGGTCATCGTGGTCGACGACGGCATCGCCACCGGTGCGACGGCGACAGCGGCCTGCCGGTCGCTCAAGGCCCACGGCGCCGGGCGGGTTGTACTCGCCGTTCCCGTGGCCCCCGCCGCGTGGCAGCCGCCACCGGACACGGTCGACGAGTATGTGTGCCCGCATCCGATCCGCGACTTCTGGGCGGTCGGGCAGTTCTACACCGACTTCACGCAGACGACCGATGATCAGGTCACACGACTGCTGACCGACTCGTCAACGACCGGCTCACCGCCGGAGGAGCACCCCGAACGCTGAGCCGTGCGCACGCGGGCGAGAGCGGTCAGCCGGCCAATGCCGAACGAAGCGTGTCCAGGCCGACGCCGCCGACGTCGAGGGCGCGCTTGTGGAACCGCTTGATGTCGAACGCGTCCCCCTCGCGGGCCTTGGCGTCGTCGCGGATCTGCTCCCAGATGCGCTGGCCGACCTTGTACGAAGGTGCCTGACCCGGCCAGCCGAGGTATCGGTTGACCTCGAACTGCACGAACTCGTCCGGCATGTTGACATTGCGCCGCATGAAAGCCAGAGCGTAGTCGGCGCCCCAGTTCCCTTCCCCGTCAGGGCGCGGCTTCTCGAGGTGCACGCCGATGTCGAGGACGACCCGGGCGGCGCGCATGCGCTGTCCGTCCAGCATCCCGAGCCGGTCCGCAGGGTCTTCCAGGTAGCCCAGCTGCTCCATGAGCCGCTCGGCGTACAGGGCCCAGCCCTCGGCGTGACCCGAGGTTCCCGCGAGCAGACGCCGCCACGAGTTGAGCTGCCCACGGTTGTAGACCGCCTGCGCGATCTGCAGGTGGTGGCCCGGCACGCCCTCGTGGTAGACCGTGGTCAGCTCGCGCCACGTGTCGAAGTCTTCGACGCCCTCGGGAACCGACCACCACATGCGGCCCGGGCGCGAGAAGTCATCGGTCGGTCCCGTGTAGTAGATTCCGCCTTCCTTCGTGGGCGCGATCATGCACTGCAGCTGACGGATCGGCTCGGGGATCTCGAAGTGGGTCTTGCCGAGTTCGGCGATCGCACGGTCGCTGGTCTGCTGCATCCAGCGCTGCAGTGCCTCGGTTCCGTGCAGCTTGTGGGACTCGTCCTCCTCGAGGAACGCGATGGCCTCTTCGACACTGGCACCGGATTTGATCTGGCCGGCGATCGTCTCCTGCTCCGCGACCATGCGGGCAAGCTCCTCCACCCCCCAGTCGTACGTCTCGTCGAGATCGATCGTGGCACCCAGGAAGCGGCGCGACTGCAGTGCGTACAGTTCGCGTCCCACGGCGTCCTTTTCGCGCGCGACGGGTGCGAGCTCGGCGCTGAGGAACTGCGCCAGGGAGTCGTACGACACGCGCGCCGCGTTGGCGTTGTCGGCGAGTTCGCGGGCGAGGGATGCCGGCAGCTGGCCGTCCGCGGGCGTTGCTTCTGCGGCGAAGGTCGCGAAGAAGCCCTGGTCCGCGGTGTACCGAGCGATCTGGGTGACGACCTCGACGACCTGACGTCGCGCCGGTACGACGCCCTGGGCGATGCCCTCGCGCAGTGTCGTGATGTATCCCTCGAGCGCGGCCGGGATGGCGCCGAGGCGGGTGGAGACCACCGACCAATCGTCGGCCGTCTCGGTGGGCATGAGATCGAGCGCCGATCGGATGTCCTGGACGGGCGAGGCGATCACGTTCAGATCGCGCAGATGCCACTTCGCATCGTGGAGGTCGATCTCGAGTCGGATCTCGCGGCTGAGGTCTTGCTGGGTGACCGCGTCGATGGCATCGACCGGGACGGCTGCGTCGAGCTCGCCGAGCGTCGCGCGGCCCGCGGCGATGAAGCGGTCCATCCCTTCGGGCGAGTAGTCGCCGTACCGGTCGTTGTACTCGGAGCGCCCGATGTAGGTCGCAAGCGTGGGGAACTGTTCGGCGAGCGTGTCAACCCACGCGTCAGCGATCGTGTCGATCGGCGTGGGGGTGCGTGTTGCATCTGTCATGACATCGAGCCTAGGTAACGACGCGGACGCGGCCAACACCGTCAGTGGGCGGCTTCGTTCCAGTCCTGACCGCGGCCGATCTGCACGTCGAGCGGTACTGCGAGCTCTGCCGCGTCGCCCATCCGCTCTCGGACGATCCGCTCTGCGGCATCCCACTCCCCCGCCGCCACCTCGATGACGAGCTCGTCATGGATCTGCATGAGCACCCGGGAGCTCAGCTGTTCCGCGGCGAAGTCATCGTGGATGTGGAAAAGGGCGATCTTCATGATGTCGGCAGCGCTTCCCTGTATGGGGGCGTTGAGCGCCGCGCGCTCGGCATTCTCGCGCAGCACCCGGTTCGGGCTGGCGAGGTCGGGAAACGGGCGCCGTCGACCGAAGATGGTGGCCGTGTAGCCGTCGATCTTGGCCTGCTCGACGGAGGAGCGCAGGTAGTCCCGCACCGCGCCGAACCGGTGGAAGTACTCCATCATCAGCTGCTTCGCCTCGGTCTGCTCGATGCGCAGCTGCTTGGACAGGCCGAACGCCGACAGACCGTACACGAGACCGTACGACATCGCCTTCACCTTGGTGCGCATCGCGGAGCTCACGTCCTGCGGGTCCACGCCGAACACGCGCGCCCCGACGAATCGGTGCAGGTCCTCGCCCGAGTTGAAGGCCTCGATCAGGCCGGGGTCCTCGGAGAGATGCGCCATGATGCGCATCTCGATCTGCGAGTAGTCGGCGGTCAGGAGCGTCTCGTAGCCGGATCCGACCTCGAAAGCGGATCGGATGCGGCGGCTCTCCTCCGTGCGCACCGGGATGTTCTGCAGGTTGGGGTCGGTGCTCGAAAGGCGCCCGGTCTGGCTTCCGGTCTGCACATAGGTCGTGCGGATGCGGCCGTCTGCGGCGATCGACGTGTCGAGCGATTCGATGATCTGCCGCAGCTTGCTGGCTTCGCGATGCTGCAGCAGCAGATTCAGGAAGGGATGCGGGTTCGAATCCTGCAGATCGGCGAGCACGGCGGCATCCGTCGAATACCCGGTCTTCGTCTTGCGGGTCTTGGGCAGCTGCAGCTCTTCGAAGAGCACCTCCTGCAGCTGCTTGGGCGAACCGAGGTTGACCTCGCGGCCGATCGCCGTGTAAGCCTCCTGCGCGATCGCATCCGCCCGCTGACCCAGCTCTGCAGAGAACTCCGACAGCTTCGCGTGTGAGACCGAGACCCCGGCGAGCTCCATGTCGGCAAGGGTGAGGAGCGTCGGCAGCTCGATGTCGGTGAGCACTGAGGCGACGCTCTCGGCCAGCTCACCCCGCAGCGCCGCGGTCACGCGCAGCGTGAACCAGGACAGCTGCCCGGGTGTCGCGCCCTCGGTCTCGGGCACGAGCTGAGTCGGGTCGGCCTCGGGGAGCTTCTCATCGAGGTAGCGGTCGACGAGGTCGGCGAGGGTCTTGTCGGGGAAGCTGGGGCGCAGCAGCCAGCCCGTCACGATCGTGTCGAATGCCAGTCCGCCCAGGTGCACGCCGGCGCGGCGGAGAGCCTTGACCTGCAGCTTCGCGTCGCTGAAGACCTTCGGCGCGTCGGAGGCGAGCCAGGGCGCGATCGCGGCTTCGATCTCGGGGCTCCAGGTCGCTTCGACCGCGACGCTGCCCCGGGCGAAGCCGACGCGGCGGGGCAGCCCGCCCTCGATCGTGATGGTGACGCCGACCTCGTCCGGGGCGCTCGTGAGCCAGGTGGCGAGCTCGTTCGGAGCGGGTTCGGTCGGCACCGGGGCCGCGACCGCGGCGGCGGCGGAGATCGACGCCATCTGCTGCTCGATTCCGGCGAGTTCTGCGACGCGCGGGATCAGGGTCTTGAATTCGAGGCGCGCGAAGATGTCGCGCACCGCCTGAGCGTCCATCGGCTGCACTTCGAGGTCCGCGATCGTGACCGGCAGCTCGACGTCGCGCAGCAGCCGGTTGAGCGTGCGGTTGCGGCGGACGTCGTCCAGGTGATCGCGGAGGTTGCCGCCGACCACCCCCCCGATCTTGTCGGCGTTCTCGAGCAGCGCGTCGAGCGTGCCGAACTGGCCGAGCCACTTGACCGCGGTCTTCTCGCCGACCTTCGGCACGCCCGGGAGATTGTCGCTGGTCTCGCCGACGAGGGCAGCGATGTCGGGATACTGCTCGGGGCGCACCCCGTATCGCTCGATCACCGCATCGGTGTCGTAGCGCTTGAGCTGCGAGACGCCCTGCACGTTCGGGTACAGCAGGGTGATGTCGTCGTCCACCAGCTGGATCGTGTCGCGGTCGCCCGAGCACACCAGCACGTCGAACCCCTGCTCGGCGCCCTGGGTCGCGAGGGTCGCGAGGATGTCGTCCGCCTCGAAGTCCTCCTTCTGCAGGACCGTGATGCTCATCGCGGCGAGGCAGTCCTGCAGGAGCGGGATCTGCCCCTTGAACTCGCTGGGCGACTCCGAGCGATTGGCCTTGTACTCGGTGTACTCGCGGGTGCGGAAGGACTGTCGTGAGGTGTCGAAGGCGACCGCCATGTGGGTCGGCTTCTCGGCCTTGATGAGGTTGATGAGCATCGAAAGGAAGCCGTAGATCCCGTTGGTGTGCTGGCCGTCCTTCGTCGTGAAGTTGTCGACCGGAAGCGCGAAGAACGCTCGGTACGCCAGCGAATGGCCGTCCACGACGAGAAGGGTAGGCTTTGCGGAGTCCGTCACCCTGCAAGCTTAGTAAGGGCTTCGGACGCCGCTTCCGACGACCGAAGGCCGTACATGACCGACACTCCCGCCGCCGAAGAGAACGGGCTCGTCTGGGCCGCACGCCGCGGGATGGGCGCTCTTGCGGAGAAGATGGGGATGCAGTTCGTCGAGTTCACGGTGGAGCGTGCGGTCGCCACGATGCCCGTCGAGGGGAACACCCAGCCGGTCGGTCTGATGCACGGCGGTGCCTACGTCGTGCTGGCGGAGTCCCTGGGTTCCATGGCGGCGAATCTGCACGCCGGACCCGGGCGGCTGGCGGTCGGAGTCGACATCAACGCCACGCACACACGCTCGGCGACGGCGGGAGTCGTGACCGGCGTGTGCACGCCCATCCATCTCGGACGCAGCATGAC
This sequence comes from uncultured Actinomycetota bacterium, assembly GCA_963772395.1. Lineage (GTDB taxonomy): Bacteria > Actinomycetota > Actinomycetes > Actinomycetales > Microbacteriaceae > Microbacterium. Next base: position 785,186 of record CAVYWV010000002.1, read on the forward strand.
GGTGCACGAGATCGCCGTCGCCGACGATCAGGGCAGGCGACTGTCGACGATCCGCATCACGAACATGATCAAGGATCTGCCGCAGGCGTGAGCCGCGGCATCCGATCGCCCCTGAGGGCGGTCAGGCCTTCTTCGGGGCGAGCTGCTCGATGATCGCCTTCGCGACGTCCTGCATCGTGAGGCGGCGGTCCATCGAAGCCTTCTGGATCCAGCGGAACGCCTCGGGCTCGCTCAGACCCATCTTCTCGTTGAGCAGACCCTTGGCCCGGTCGACGAGCTTGCGGGTCTCGAAGCGCTCGACCATGTCGGCGACCTCGGCCTCGAGCGTGATGATCTGCTCGTGGCGCGCCAGGGCGATCTCGATCGCCGGCAGCAGGTCATTCGGAGTGAACGGCTTGACGACGTACGCCAATGCGCCCGCTTCGCTCGCCCGCTCGACGAGCTCCTTCTGGCTGAACGCGGTCAGGAGCACCACCGGTGCGATGTGGTTCTTGCTGAGCTTCTCGGCGGCCGAGATGCCGTCGAGCTGGGGCATCTTCACGTCCATGATGACCAGGTCCGGACGCAGTTCGGTGGCCAGCTGCACGGCGGTCTCGCCGTCGCCCGCCTCGCCGACGACGTCGAAGCCGTTGTCTCGCAGGATCTCGACGATGTCGAGACGGATCAACGACTCATCCTCCGCAACGACGACTCGTCGGGGCGTGGATGCCGGAGACCCAGTGGCCTGCTCTTGCTCAGTCACAGGTGCAATCCTACGGTATGGTCGTTCGCGGAAGCGCCGGGGCCGGTGTGGCGGAATGGCAGACGCGGAGCACTCAAAATGCTTTGTCCGAAAGGACATGTGGGTTCGAGTCCCACCACCGGTACGAGGAAGAGGGGCCGATCCCGCCAGGGGTCGGCCCCTCTTCCTCGTACCTCCAGCCAGTGCACGCGACGGCCCGACCGAGGCTCGGCCGCCCCCCAACGCCGGCCTGAGCGGACTCGCCCTGCTCGGCCGACATCATCCGATCAGGCCCCGAAGTACTGGTTTCCCAGGGCCTTGCTCTTGAGCGCGTCGTATTCGCCCTGGGTGATGGTGCCGGCATCCAGCAGCGCTTTGGCCTGTGCGATGTCCGCAGCGGGTGTCGACGAGGCGGAGGGACGGTAGTCGTCCGCCTCGGGCACCCCGCCCCCGCGCGCGGCGGCGTTGCGCTCGGCCATCCCGCGCCCGCGGGCGATCACGTAGACCAGTGCGGTCAGGAACGGCGCGAAGATCAGGAAGATGATCCATACGGCCTTCCACCAGCCGTTGAGCTTGTGGTCACGGAACAGGTCGCTGATGATCAGGAAGACCATGAAGATGTAGACCGTGAAGTAGAAGATCCACAGCAGGTACCAGAAGAAGTCACCGAAGCCCAGCATGGGCACCTCCGAATATTGGAATGGTCGCGCTCAGCATAGCGAGCGCGACCATTCGCCGAAGGCGTGAAACGACCTTATTCGCGGGACTGGTAGATCGGTGCCTTCCCGTGCACGGCGTCGCCGATCTTGTGGATGCGGATGTCGTTGGTGGAGCCGACGATTCCGGGAGGGGAACCCGAGATCACGACGACCTTGTCGCCGACCTTCGCGAGGTCGTTGGCGAGGAAGAAGTCATCGACCTGGATGAACATGCGGTCGGTGTGCGCGACGTGCTCCACCAGGGCCGACTGCACTCCCCAGGTGAGCGCCATGCGGCGACGGATCGCGGGTTCGGTCGCGAATCCGATCATGGGGATCTTCGGGCGCAGACGCGACATGCGCCGCGCGGTGTCGCCAGACTCCGTGAAGACGCAGAGGTACTTCGCCTCGACGAAGTCGGCCACCTCCATCGCGGCGAGCGTGATGGCACCGCCCTGCGTCCGGGGCTTCGTCGTGAGCGGCGCGATGCGCTCGAGGCCGTGGTCCTCGGTCGAGGCGATGATGCGCGCCATCGTCTCGACGACGACGACCGGGTACTTGCCGACGCTCGTCTCTCCCGAGAGCATGACCGCGTCCGCGCCGTCGAGCACGGCGTTGGCGACGTCGCTGGTCTCGGCGCGCGTGGGCACCGGGTTGTCGATCATCGACTCGAGCATCTGGGTGGCGACGATGACCGGCTTGGCCATCCGACGGCACAGCTCGACCGCGCGCTTCTGCACGATCGGCACGGCCTCGAGGGGCAGCTCGACGCCCAGGTCGCCGCGGGCGACCATGATGCCGTCGAACGCATCGATGATCTCTTCGAGGTTCTCGACCGCCTGCGGCTTCTCGATCTTGGCGATCACGGGCACGTGACGTCCCTCTTCGGCCATGATCACGTGGACGCGCTGGACGTCCTTCGCGCTGCGCACGAACGACAGGGCGATGAGGTCGGCGCCGATCCGCAGGCCCCAGCGCAGGTCGGCTTCGTCCTTCTCCGACAGCGCGGGGACGTTGACGGCCACGCCGGGCAGGTTGATGCCCTTGTTGTTCGAGACGGCGCCGGCGACGATGACCTTGGTCGTGACGACGGAGCCTTCGACCTCGACGACCTCGACGCGCACCTTGCCGTCGTCGATCAGGAGGAAGTCGCCGGGGTTGACGTCGGCGGGAAGACCCTTGAAGGTCGTGGAGACGATCTCTTTCGTGCCCGCGATGTCGTCGGTGGTGATCTTGAAGATGTCGCCGACGGCGAGATCGTGCGGTCCGTCGGCGAACTTGCCGAGGCGGATCTTCGGGCCCTGCAGGTCCACCAGCACCGCGACGGGGCGACCGGCGTCGTCGGCGGCCTTGCGCACGTTGGCGAAGTTCGCCTCGTGGACGGTGTAGTCACCGTGGCTGAGGTTCATGCGGGCGACGTCGACGCCCGCCTCGATGATCGCGCGAACCTGCTCGTAGGTGGAAGTGGCGGGTCCCAGGGTGGCGACGATCTTGGCACGTCTCATCGTGTATGTACTCCGGCGGGGTGAGTTGGGGGTGGCAGAAGAGCCGGGGCCAGCCTACGCGGGCTGCAGCCCGATCGCGACATCGGTCGGGCGCACCGGCGCGGGCAGCGCCGTCTCCCCCATGAGGTACTCGTCGACGTGCGCGGCGGCGGCGCGCCCTTCGGCGATCGCCCACACGATGAGCGACTGACCGCGACCGGCGTCACCGGCGACGAACACGCCGGGGGCCGTGGTCTGGTAGTCGTCTTCACGCTCGACGTTGCCGCGCGAGGTGAACTGGGCGCCGAGCTGCTCTTCGAGGAGCGTGCGCTCCGGACCGGTGAAGCCCATCGCGATCAGCACGAGGTCGGCAGGGATCTCGCGCTCGGTGCCGCTCTTGGGCACGCGGCGGCCGTCGACGAATTCGGTCTCGGCGACGCGCAGTGCGCGCACCTCGCCCGCCGCGTTGCCGAGGAACTCGACCGTCGAGGCGAGGTAGGAGCGCTCGCCGCCCTCTTCGTGCGCGGAGGAGATCTCGAACACGATCGGCGCCATCGGCCACGGCTGGCTCTCGGGGCGCGTCCCAGGGGGCTGCTTGCCGATCGCGAGGTTGGTGACGCTGAGCGCACCGTGACGGTGGGCGGTGCCGATGCAGTCGGCACCGGTGTCGCCGCCGCCGATGACGACGACGTGCTTGCCCTCGGCGGTGATCTGGCTCGGCACCGCGTCGCCCGCGAGGGCCTTGTTGGACTCGACGAGGTACTCCATCGCGAAGTGGACGCCCGCGAGGTCACGGCCCGGGATGGGCAGCTCGCGCGGCAGCGTGGCGCCGGTCGCGACCACGACGGCGTCGTAGCGGGCGCGCAGGTCGCTCCACGAGATGTCCTTGCCGATCTCGACTCCCGCGCGGAAGCGCGTGCCCTCGTCCTGCATCTGGCGCAGGCGGTACTCGAGGTGGCGCTTCTCCATCTTGAAGTCGGGGATGCCGTAACGCAGCAGTCCGCCGATGCGGTCGTCGCGCTCGAAGACCGCCACGGTGTGCCCGGCGCGGGTCAGCTGCTGCGCGGCGGCCAGGCCGGCGGGGCCCGAGCCGACGACGGCGACGGTCTTGCCGGTGAGCCGGCCCGGCGGCTCAGGCTCGACCCAGCCGTTGGCGAACGCCTCATCGATGATCGACACTTCGATCTGCTTGATCGTGACCGCCGGCTGGTTGATCCCGAGGACGCACGAGCTCTCGCACGGTGCCGGGCACAGGCGCCCGGTGAACTCGGGGAAGTTGTTGGTCGAGTGCAGCCGCTCGATCGCGGAGCGGCCCTCGCCGCGCCAGGTGAGGTCGTTCCACTCCGGGATCAGGTTGCCGAGGGGGCAGCCCTGATGGCAGAACGGGATGCCGCAGTCCATGCACCGCCCGGCCTGGCGACGCAGCACCGCCGAATCGCCCGGCTCGTAGACCTCTTTCCAGTCCATGATGCGCACGGGCACCGGGCGACGAGCCGGCAGCTCGCGGTCCGTCACCTTGAGGAAGCCCTTCGGGTCAGCCACCGGTCACCTCCAGGATGCGGGTCCAGACGACGTCGCCGTCGGGGTCGAGCCCCTCGGCCACCGCCTCTTGGCGGGTCAGCAGCACGGCCGCGTAGTCGCGCGGCATGACGCGGACGAAGTTGTCGAGCTCGTCGTCGAAGTTCTCGAGCAGGGATGCCGCGAGCGTCGAGTCGGTCTCGGTCTTGTGCTGCTCGAGCAGATCGCGCAGGATCTCGGCGTCGCCGGAGCCGAGCTCGCCGAGCTCGAGTTCGCCCGACGCCAGCGCCTCGCGGTTGACGAGTTTGCTGTCGAGCCTGTAGATGTACGCGGTGCCGCCCGACATGCCCGCGCCGAGGTTGCGCCCGGTCGCGCCCGAGGATCACAGCGAGCCCGCCGGTCATGTACTCGAGCGCGTGGTCGCCCACGCCCTCGACGACGGCCGTCGCCCCGGAGTTGCGCACGAAGAAGCGCTCGCCCACGACGCCGCGCAGGAACATCGTGCCCTGGGTCGCGCCGTAGCCGATGACGTTGCCGGCGATCACGTTCTGCGAGGCGTCGAAGGTCGCGCCGCGCGGCGGACGGACGACGATCTGACCGCCCGAGAGTCCCTTGCCGACGTAGTCGTTCGAGTCGCCCTCGAGGCGCAGGGTGATGCCGGCCGGCATGAAGGCGCCGAAGGACTGACCGGCGGAGCCGGTCAGGTTGACCACGATCGACCCGGACGGCATGCCGTTCTCGCCGTGCACGACCGTGACGTGGTGGCCGAGCATCGTGCCGACGGCGCGCTCGGTGTTGCGGATCGGCAGGTCGAAGGTGATCGTGCCGCTGTGGGCGATCACGTCGCGGGCCGCTTCGATGAGCGGCACGTCGAAGTGCTCGTCGAGCTCGTGCTTCTGCTCGCGCGTGTTGCGCCGCGCCTGATCCTCGCCGAACGCGGGTCCGGTCAGGATCGGCGCGAGGTCCAGGCCGCTGGCCTTCCAGTGCTCGACGGCGCCGTTGATGTCGAGGAACTCGTGGCGGCCGATCGCCTCGTCGAGCGAGCGGAAGCCGAGTTCGGCCAGGTACTCGCGCACCTCTTCGGCGATGAACTCCATGAAGTTGACGACGAACTCGGGCTTGCCGTTGAAGCGCTCGCCGCAGCACCGGGTTCTGGGTCGCGACGCCCACCGGGCAGGTGTCGAGGTGGCAGACGCGCATCATGATGCAGCCCGACACCACGAGCGGCGCGGTTGCGAAGCCGAACTCCTCCGCGCCCAGCAGCGCGCCGATGATGACGTCGCGGCCGGTCTTGAGCTGGCCGTCGACCTGCACGACGACGCGGTCGCGCATGCCGTTGAGCATGAGCGTCTGCTGGGTCTCGGCGAGGCCGAGCTCCCACGGCGTGCCGGCGTGCTTGAGGGAGTTCAGCGGGCTCGCGCCGGTGCCGCCGTCGTGTCCGGAGACGAGGATGACGTCGGCCAGCGCCTTCGCCGTGCCGGCGGCGACCGCGCCGATGCCGGATTGGCTCACGAGCTTGACGTGCACCCGCGCGTTCGGGTTGGCGCGCTTCAGGTCGAAGATGAGCTGCTTGAGGTCTTCGATCGAGTAGATGTCGTGGTGCGGCGGCGGAGAGATCAGTCCGACGCCGGCCGTCGCATGCCGCGTGCGCGCCACCCACGGGTACACCTTCGTCGGCGGCAGCTGGCCGCCCTCGCCGGGCTTCGCGCCCTGCGCGAGCTTGATCTGGATGTCGTCGGCCTTGCGTCAGGTACAGGCTCGTGACGCCGAAGCGACCGGACGCGACCTGCTTGATCGCGCTGCGCCGCTCGGGGTCCAGCAGCCGGTCGACGTCCTCGCCGCCCTCGCCGGTGTTCGACTTGCCGCCGAGGCGGTTCATCGCGATCGCGAGCGTCTCGTGCGCCTCTTTCGAGATCGAGCCGTAGCTCATCGCCCCGGTGGAGAAGCGCTTGACGATCGACGAGACCGATTCGACCTCGTCGATCGGGACGGGCTTGCGCAGCGCCCGATCGCAGCGAGAACAGACCGCGGAGGGTCTTCAGCTCCGATGCCTGGTCGTCGACGAGCTTCGTGTACTCGCGGAAGATGTCGTAGCGGCGCGTGCGGGTGGCGTGCTGCAGCCGGAAGACCGTCTCGGGGTTGAACAGGTGCGGCGAACCGTCACGGCGCCACTGGTACTCGCCGCCGGTCCACAGTCGCTCGTGCGCGCGCACGGCGGCATCCTCGGGGTAGGCGTACGCGTGCCGCGCGGCGTTCTCGGCCGCGATGACATCGAGCGCCACGCCGCCGAGCTTGGTCTCGGTGCCGGTGAAGTACGCGTCGACGAAGTCCTGCGACAGGCCGATCGCCTCGAACACCTGCGCGCCCGCGTACGACGACACGGTCGAGATGCCCATCTTCGACATGATCTTCAGCACGCCCTTGCCGAGCGCGTAGATCAGGTTCTTGACGGCCTTCTCCGGCGTGATGCCGGTGATGTAGCCGGCGCGCACGAGGTATTCGACGGTCTCCATCGCCAGGTAGGGGTTGACCGCCGACGCGCCGTAGCCGATCAGCGTCGCGACGTGATGCACTTCGCGGACGTCACCGGCCTCGACCACGAGCCCGCACTTCATGCGCGTCTCGTTGCGGATGAGGTGGTGGTGCACGGCCGCGAGCATGAGCAGCGACGGGATCGGCGCGAGGTCCTTGTTGGAGTCGCGGTCGCTCAGGACGATGAACTCGGCGCCGTCCTCGATCGCCTCGTCGACCTCGGCGCACATCTGCGCGATGCGCTTCTGCATGCCCTTGTGACCGGCCTCGACGCGGTACAGGCCGCGGATCGTGACCGACGAGCGACCGGGAAGCGCGGTGTCGATGTGCTGGATCTTGGCCAGCTCGTCGTTGTCGATCACCGGGAAGTCGAGCGTGACGGAGCGCGCGTGATCGGCACCCCAGCTCAGCAGGTTGCGCTCGGGCCCGAGCCCGAGAGCCAGCGAGGTGACGACCTCTTCGCGGATCGAGTCCAGCGGCGGGTTGGTCACCTGCGCGAACTGCTGCGTGAAGTAGTCGAACAGCAGCCGTGGGCGCTCGCTGAGCACGGCGACGGGAGTGTCGCTTCCCATCGCGCCGAGCGGCTCGGCGCCGTTCTGGCCCATCGGCGTGAGGAGGATGCGCACTTCCTCCTCGGTGTAGCCGAAGGTGCGCTGACGGCGGGTGATCGATGCGATCGGGTGCACGATGTGCTCGCGCTCGGGGAGGTCCGCCAGGCGCACGCGTCCCGCGTCGAGCCACTCCTGCCAGGGCTCGAGATCGGCGAGCTGGGCCTTGATCTCGTCTTCTTCGACGATACGCCGCTGGGCGGTGTCGACGAGGAACATGCGGCCGGGGCGCAGGCGTCCGCGGCGCTTGATGCGCTCGGGGGCGAAGTCGAGCACGCCGGTCTCGCTGCCGATCACGATGAGACCGTCGGTCGTCTCGGTCCAGCGCCCGGGGCGCAGCCCGTTGCGGTCGAGCGTCGCGCCCACGAGCGTGCCGTCGGTGAAGATCAGTGCCGCCGGACCGTCCCACGGCTCCATCTGCATGGAGTGGTAGTCGTAGAACGCCCGCAGCTTCGGATCGATGTCCGCCTGCTTCTCGTACGCCTCGGGCACCATCATCATGATCGCGTGCGGCAGGCTGCGCCCGGTGAGGGTCAGCAGCTCGAGCACCTCGTCGAAGGAGGCCGAGTCGCTGGCGCCCTCGGTGCAGATGGGCAGCAGCGGACGGATGTCGCCGAGCAGCTCGGACTCGAGCTGGGACTGGCGCGCCCGCATCCAGTTGCGGTTGCCGTTGACGGTGTTGATCTCGCCGTTGTGCGCGAGCATTCGCAGCGGCTGAGCGAGCGGCCACGACGGGAACGTGTTCGTGGAGTAGCGAGAGTGCACGACCGCGAGCTCGGAGGCGAACCGCTCGTCCTGCAGATCGGGGTAGAACGGCTCGAGCTGCAGGGTCGTGACCATGCCCTTGTAGCCGAGAGTGCGCGATGAGAGCGACACGATGTATGTGCCGAGCTCGGTGCGCGAGCGCTTGCGCAGCCGGAAGACACGGCGATCGAGTTCGATGCCCGACAGTGCCGGTGCGTCACCGACGGCCGGCCGCGAGACGAACAGCTGCTCGAAGACCGGGCGCGCGTCGTAGGCCAGCTTGCCGAGGTTCTCATCGGCGGTGGGCACCTCGCGCCACCCGAGCAGCACGAGGTTCTCGCTCTCGGCGATCTGCTCGATCCCGGCCTTCTGCGCCGCACGCTGCTCGTCGTCGCGCGGCAGGAAGATCATGCCGGCGGCGTACTGCCCCACCGGAGGAAGATCGAAGTCGACGACGGCCCGCAGGAAGGCATCCGGCATCTGCGTGAGGATGCCCGCACCGTCGCCGGTGCCCGCATCCGAGCCGATCGCGCCGCGGTGCTCGAGGTTGCGCAGCGCCGTCAGGGCGAGGTCGATGATGTCGTGCCCCGCTTCGCCGCGCAGGGTCGCGACCATGGCGAGCCCACAGGCGTCCTTCTCGAAGGCAGGGTTGTACATCCCCTGCTTCGGGGGAAGCGCGCCGAAGGCGTGGCCTGAGGCGCCGTGATCGTGCCCTTCAAGACCAAGGCTCGAAGACATACCTACCGTCCTCACATTGATGCTCAAGATGGGACGACGTCGGCCCTGAACTGCGGAAGCTGAAGTTCCACCGCTGGGTGGGCGCTGCTGCGTGGAGCGCTACTTCGATACGGCTGTGCTTGTGGCGGTGCCCTCGGTGAGTTCGTCCGTCGGTGGTTCGCTGACGTCGACGAACTCGCCGGTGTCCTGCGATTGTACCGTGCCTGCGGGGGTCCACTCGCGGCCGGGCACGTACGGCGAAGGCTCGAACCCGGGGTGGCGTCGCTTCTGCACGAAGAAGATCGCGAGGCCGAGGACGACGCCGAGGATCGCGGCCCACACGTTGCTGCGCAGGCCCAGGATGATCTCGCTCGGATCGATCCGGATCGACTCCCACACGATGCGCCCCGCGCTGTACCAGACGAGGTACAGGCCGAACAGGCGACCCCACTGCAGGCGGAACCGGTTGCCGACCCAGAGCAGGAACAGCACGCCGAGAAGGTTCCAGATCACCTCGTACAGGAACGTCGGGTGGAACAGGGTGCCCGGGGCGAGACCCGGCGGGAAGGCCGGGTTGTCTGCAGTCGATCTCGAGGCCCCAGGGCAGATCGGTCGGCAGTCCGAACAGCTCCTGGTTGAACCAGTTGCCGAAGCGCCCCATCGCCTGGGCCAGCAGCAGACCGGGGGCCAGTGCGTCGGCGAACGTCCAGAACCGGATGCCGGTCCACTTGCAGCCGAGGAAGGCTCCGATCGCGCCCCCGATGAGGGCGCCGTAGATGGCGATGCCGCCCTCCCAGATGCGGAAGACCGCCCAGATGTCGGTGCCCGCTCCGAAGTAGAACCCGGGATGGGTGAGCACGTGGTAGATCCGCGCGCCGATGATCGCCAGCGGAACGGCGATCAGCGAGATGTCGATGACGACCCACGGCTCGGCGCCACGCTTGGTCAGGCGCCAGTTGGTCAGCAGCACGGCGGCGATGATGCCGGCGATGATGCACAGGGCGTAGAAGTGGATCGTGAGCGGGCCGAGCGTGGAAGCTGCTCGACCGGCGGGCTGGGGATGCTGGCGAGCACGCCGTTCAGCGCGCTCGAGGGGGCGAACGTCATGCGACGAGTCTAAGCGGGCAGGCGCGTACCGGCAGACAGTGCCCGCGCGGTGTCGGCGAGCCCTTCGAGACCGCCGTCGCGCAGGGCGCGCACGAGCGCCGTGCCGACGATCGCGCCGTCGGCGTACTCCAGGACGCCCGTGACCTGGTCGGGCGTGGAGATGCCGATTCCGACGCACGCGCGCAGCGGCGCCCCGGCGCGAGAGCGCATCCGGTCGACCAGGCGCCGGGCGGCGGCATCCAACTCTGCCCGCTCACCCGTGATGCCCATCGTCGAGACGGTGTACACGAAGCCGGTCGAGGCTTCGATGATCAGGTCGAGGCGCTCGTCGGTGGAGGTCGGGGCCGCCAGGAAGACCCGGTCCAGGCCCGTGCGCTCGCTGGCGGCGATCCAGTCGGACGCCGAATCGGGTGTGATGTCGGGAGTGATCAGCCCGGCGCCGCCCGCGGCGAGCAGGTCGTCCGCGTAGCGGTCGACCCCGTACTGCATCACCGGGTTCCAGTACGTCATGACGAGCACCGGGACATCGCACGCGCCGGGTGATCTCGCGCACGGCGGTGAACGTGTCGCGCAGGCGGAATCCGCCCGCGAGCGCGGCCTGGGTGGCCTCCTGGATGACGGTGCCGTCCATCACGGGGTCCGAATACGGCGGCCCGAGCTCGAGGACGTCGGCACCGCTCTCGGCGAGAACCACGGCCGCGTCGATGCTGGTCTGCAGATCGGGAAAGCCGAGCGGCAGGTAGCCGACGAACGCGCCTCTGCCGTCGGCGTGCGCCGCGTCGATCGCCGCGGCGACCCGCGAGGTCACAGCTCGATCCCGTCGCCCTTGGCCTCTTCGGTCGCCGCGGGGACGGCGACCGGAGGACCTTCCAGCACCGCGTCGGCGTCGTAGAGCTCGAACCAGCGGGCGGCGGTGTCCATGTCCTTGTCGCCGCGCCCGGACAGGTTGATCGCGATGACGGCGTCCGGGCCCGAGCTCGCGTCCGACGCGCATCGCACCGGCCAGGGCGTGAGCGGACTCGATCGCCGGGATGATGCCCTCGGTGCGCGAGAGCAGCCGGAGGGCCTCCATCGCCTCGGTGTCGGTGGCCGGGATGTACTCGGCGCGTCCGATGGCCGCCAGCCACGAGTGCTCGGGACCCACGCCCGGGTAGTCGAGTCCGGCCGAGATCGAGTGGGATTCGATCGTCTGGCCGTCCTCGTCCTGCAGCACGAACGTCTTGGCGCCGTGCAGCACGCCGGGTCGGCCGCGTTCGATGGATGCCGCGTGCCGTGCGGTGTCGACGCCGTCGCCGGCCGCCTCGACACCGTAGAGCTTGACGCTCTCGTCGTCCAGGAACGCATCGAACATGCCGATCGCGTTGGAGCCGCCGCCCACGCACGCGAAGACCGCGTCGGGAAGCCGGCCGATCTCGTCGAGCAGCTGCGCGCGCGCCTCTTCGCCGATGATCTTCTGGAAGTCGCGCACCATCGCGGGGAACGGATGCGGGCCGGCGGCGGTGCCGAAGATGTAGTTGGTCGTCTCGACGCTCGCGACCCAGTCGCGGTACGCGTCGTTGATCGCGTCCTTGAGCGTGCGCGAGCCGGTCGTGACCGGGATCACCTCGGCGCCGAGCAGGCGCATGCGCGCGACGTTGAGCGCCTGGCGCTGCGTGTCGACCTCGCCCATGTAGATCGTGCACTCGAAGCCGAACAGCGCCGCCGCGGTGGCGGTGGCCACGCCGTGCTGGCCGGCGCCGGTCTCGGCGATCACGCGGGTCTTGCCGAGACGCTTGGTCAGCAGCGCCTGACCGAGCACGTTGTTGATCTTGTGCGAACCGGTGTGGTTGAGGTCCTCGCGCTTGAGGAAGACCCGCCCGCCGCCCGCGTGCGCGGCGAACCGCGGAACCTCGGTGAGCGCCGAGGGGCGGCCCGCGTACGAGTGCAGCAGTCCGCGCAGTTCGAGCTCGAACGCCGGGTCAGCCATCGCCTCTTCGTAGACGGCCGTGAGCTCGTCGATCGCCGCGATCAGGGACTCCGGCATGTACCGGCCGCCGAATTCGCCGAAGTACGGTCCGGGTGCTTCGCGCAGACTCACTTCGACTCGCTTCGCTCGCGCAGTACAGGCATGATCCGGCCTCCAGGAAGGCGGTGAGGGTGGCGACGGGGTCGCCCGTCACGAGGGCTTCGCCGATGAGCACGACATCGGCTCCGGCGGCTCGGTAGTGCGCGACATCGGCGGGAGTGAGCACGGCCGACTCGGCGATCTTGATCGCGTCGGCCGGGATGCGGTCGCTCAGGCGGCCGAACAGGTCGCGGTCCAGCGCGAACGTCGACAGATCGCGCGCGTTCACGCCGATGAGCTTCGCCCCGATGTCGGACGCGCGGGCGACCTCGTCGGCGGAGTGGGTCTCGACCAGCGGCGTCATGCCGAGCTCGAGCGTGAGCGCGTGCAGGCGGCTGAGCACGTCCTGCTCGAGCGCGGCGACGATCAGCAGGACCAGGTCGGCGCCCGATGCGCGTGCTTCGAGCACCTGGTAGTCGGTCGCGATGAAGTCCTTGCGCAGCACGGGCAGCTCGACCGCGGCGCGGACGGCTTCGAGGTCGGCGAGGCTGCCCTTGAAGCGCCGGCCCTCGGTGAGTACGGAGATCGTCGACGCGCCGCCCTGCTCGTAGAGCCGGGCCTGCAGGGCCGGGTCGGGGATCGCGGCGAGATCGCCGCGCGACGGGCTGGCGCGCTTGACCTCGGCGATGATCTTGACCCGGTCGGCGGGAGCGAGGAAAGCCAGGGCGTCGCGCGCGGCGGGCTGGCCGAGCGCAGCATCGCTCGACGGCGGCGAGGGGCCGCTCCGAAGCGCGAGCCTCGCGCATCCTGCACCGCGCCGGCCGTGAGGTCGGCGAGCATACTTCGGCTCACTGGCGTTCGCTCAGCACGGGTGTTCAATGCTCTTTCGGTGTGTACTTCGCGCCGCCGACGCCGTAGCCGGCCTTGGCCATGCCCCATCCGACGAGCGCGCCGACCACGAGCAGAGCAACCGAGGTCCAGACCAGCCAGGCCAGGTCGAACCAGTACGCGACCGTGCCCAGCGTGATCGCGCCGAGCATGATGATGACGGCGGTCCATGCGGCGGGCGAGTGTCCGTGGCCGGGGTCGCCGTTGGGGTTGCTCATTGTTTCCTCCGGGATAGCGCGGGTCCGGCCCAGTCTAGCGGGGTCCGGGGGTGGGATCTGCGGTGGGATCGGCTGTCGGATCGGCGCCGCGCGACAGGTCGTCCCACGAGTCGATCGCGTCGAACGGGCGGGATGCCGGTGCCTCGGCTCCCGCTTCGGCCGGGGTCGCGGCATCCGACTCGTATCGGCGCCCCGTGCGCGTCCAGCGGCGCCCGGTGGCGAGGATGAACACTCCGGTCGCGAAAAGCAGAACCGACAGCGCGAACGTCAGGGCCGGCCACGGCGTGCGCAGCGACCTCTTCGACGAGGGCGCCGACGGCCTCGGCGCCGGTGATGCCCGTCGCGGCGGTGACGGTCGACGCGACGGCCGAGACCGGGGCCGTGAACGCGACCTGCCCGCTGAGGAACCCGATGAGGCCGGCGATCGCGACGGTGAGCGCACCGAAGGCATACCGCAGCACCAGACCGACGATCGAGAGCGCACCGCCGAGGGCCAGCACCGCGAGGCTCAGGGGTGCCAGCACGGGCACAGCCGCCGCTCCCGTGACCGTCAGTTCGTGCGGGGCGCCGTCGTCGAGGACGGCGACGAGCCAGGTCTGCGTCGAGGAGATGACGCTCGAGCGCACCCACGAAGAGCGTCGCCAGGACGGCGAGCAGGCGAGCGCGGCGGATCACGGCCGGGGTCGCGCGGGGCCTGACACGGGCTCGAGGTCATCTGCGTCGAAGCACGTCCGCGTGCCCGTGTGGCAGGCGGGTCCCACCTGGTCGACCTCGAGCAGGATCGCGTCGCCGTCGCAGTCGAGGCGAGCGCCGCGCACGAGCTGGATGTTGCCGGATGTGTCGCCCTTGCGCCAGTACTCCTGGCGCGAGCGCGACCAGAACGTGACCCGGCCGCTGGTGAGCGTGCGGCGGAGTGCCTCGGCATCCATCCAGCCCAGCATGAGCACCTCGCGCGTGTCCCACTGCTGGACGATGGCCGCCACCAGTCCGTCCGCGGTGAAAGCGACGCGGGCGATGCGTTCGTCGACGGTCTCGGTCATGTGCGCACCTCGATCCCTTCGGTCTGCATCTCGGCTTTGACCTGTCCGATCGTCAGCTGACCGGAGTGGAAGACGCTTGCGGCGAGCACGGCGTCGGCGCCGGCGGCGATCGCGGGGGCGAAGTCCTCGACGCGGCCCGCGCCGCCCGAGGCGATCACCGGCACGCTCGAGACTTCGCGCATGAGCGCGACGAGCTCGAGGTCGAAGCCCTCCCTCGTGCCGTCCGCGTCGATCGAGTTGACCAGCAGCTCACCCGCGCCGCGCTCGATGGCCTCGCGGGCCCAGTCGAGCGCGTCGAGCGAGGTGAGCGTGCGCCCGCCGTGAGTCGTCACGACGAAACCCGAGTGGGTGCCCGGCGCGCGCTTCACGTCGAGCGACAGCACCAGCACCTGCGCGCCGAAGCGGTCGGCGATCTCGTCGATGAGCGCGGGCCGCGCGATCGCTGCCGAGTTCACGCCCACTTTGTCGGCGCCGACGCCGAGAAGTCGGGCCACGTCGTCGGCCGTGCGCACTCCTCCCCCGACGGTCAGCGGGATGAAGACCTCTTCGGCGGTGCGCCGGACGACGTCGTAGGTCGTGGCGCGCTCGTCGACCGTGGCGGTGACGTCGAGGAACGTGAGCTCGTCGGCGCCCTGAGCGAAGTACTCCCGTGCGAGTTCGACGGGGTCGCCCATGTCGCGGAGGTTTTCGAAGTTGACGCCCTTCACGACGCGCCCTCCGGCGACGTCGAGGCACGGGATCACACGGCACACGAGAGCCATGGCTACAGCCTTGCGTTGTGGATCGCCGTGACGAGGATCGCCCGGGCGCCGATCGCGTAGAGCGCGTCCATGACCTGGTTGACGTCCTTGCGCGGGCTCATGACACGCACCGCGACCCACGCGGGGTCGCGCAGCGGCGAGATCGTCGGCGACTCGATGCCGGGCGCGATCGCGACGGCCGCATCGATCAGGTTCGCGGGCAGGTCGTAGTCGATCAGCACGTAGCGTCGGGCGACCATCACGCCGCGCAGACGCCGGAGCAGGGTCTGCGTTCCGTCGGCTTCGGTCGGTGCTTCGATCAGCACGGCCTCGGACTGGAGGATCACCGGTCCGAAGATCTCGAGCCCGGCCTGCTTGAGGGTGGTTCCGGTCGAGACGACATCTGCGACGGCATCCGCGACGCCCAAGCGCACCGCGGATTCGACCGCGCCGTCCAGCGGCACCAGGTCGACCGCCACGCCACGTTCGTCGAGGAATCCGTCCACGAGCCCCGGGTAGGCGGTGGCGACCCGCATGCCCTCGAGGTCCTCGACCGAGGTGAAGCTCCCGGGGGGCGCCGCGAAGCGGAACGTCGACTCGCCGAAGCCGAGCGACTCGATCTCCTTCGCGCCCGGCATCCGCGCATCCAGCAGCAGATCGCGGCCCGTGATGCCCACATCGAGCGCACCTGACCCGACGTACGTGGCGATGTCCTTCGGGCGCAGGTAGAAGAACTCGACCTCGTTGGCCGGGTCGATCACGTGCAGGTCCTTCGGGTCGCGACGACCGGTGTAACCCGCTTCCTGGAGCATCTCGGTGGCGGTGTCGGCGAGCGACCCCTTGTTCGGCACGGCGATTCGCAGCATGGCAGCGTGCTCTTTCAGATCAGTGAGGTGCGGATTCGGGAGGTCGACGGGCAGCTGCTTCAGAGATGTCGATAGACGTCTTCGAGGCTGAGGCCCTTCGCGAGCATCAGCACCTGCAGGTGGTACAGCAGCTGCGAGATCTCCTCGGCCGCGGCATCGGTCGACTCGTACTCGGCCGCCATCCACACTTCGGCGGCCTCCTCCACGATCTTCTTGCCGATCGCGTGCACGCCCGCGTCCAGCTGTGCGACGGTGCCCGACCCTTCGGGGCGCTCGGCCGCGGTGGCGGTCAGCTCATCGAACAGCGCGTCGAACGTCTTCACCCCTTCAGGGTATCCAACCTGTGGCACCCCCGAGCGCGCGATGCTCAGTGCACGACGATGCTCAGGACGATGACCAAGAGCCCGAGCCCTGTCGTGGCCACCACTCCCCCGACGCGCCAGTACCAGGGGCTGCGGTTGCGCGCGGCGTTCGCGTAGCCGATGAGCGCGAGCATCACGACCCCGCTGCCGAGGGCGAGGTAGTACGCGGTGAACTCCTCGACCACCTCGATCACGCCCAGCCAGAGCAGGAACGCGGGGATCAGCATCGCGACGAGCATGCCGTACGTGTGGCGGATGCCGCGCGCGAGCGCGGTGCGCAGGACGAGCGGAGGCTGCGCGGCGCGGCTCGCCACCACGGCGGCATAGATGTGCGCGAGCCAGAAGACGAAGACGGTGCCGACCACGAAGACGAGGACTTCGAAGTCGGTGTCATACTCCCAGCCGACCGCGATCAGCGCGGTCACCAGCACGATCCCGTAGACGCCGTGCTCGCCGCTGTACGCGTCGAGAACCCGCCGTGCGTGATTGGTCATCGGCCGTGGTGATGGTGTCGGGCCGCGGTGGCGCGCAGCGCCGAGATCGCGGCATCCGGATCCGCCGCACCGAAGACCGCGGAGCCTGCGACGAACGTGTCGGCACCCGCTTCGGCGGCCTGGGCGATCGTGGACTCGCCGATCCCCCCGTCGACCTGCAGCCACACCGCCGAGCCGCGCAGGCGCGCTTCGTCGGCGAGCAGGCGCAGCTTGGGCATGGTCTCGGGCATGAAGGACTGGCCGCCGAAGCCCGGCTCGACGGTCATGATCAGGATCTGGTCGAACTCGCCGAGCACGTCGAACAGGCCCTCGATCTGCGTCGCGGGTTTCACGGCCAGTCCCGCGCGGGCACCGATCGCGCGCAGCCGTCGGGCGAGGGCGACCGGCTCCGTCGCGGCCTCCAGGTGGAAGGTGACCGACGCCGCGCCGAGCTCCGCGTACTCAGGCGCCCAGCGCTCCGGTTCGTCGATCATCAGGTGCACGTCCAGCGGCACCGGGCTGGTCGCCTGGATGCGGCCGACCATCTGCGGGCCGAACGACAGATTCGGCACGAAGTGGTTGTCCATGACGTCGACGTGGACGAAATCCGCTCCGGCGATGCGGGCGAGATCGGCCTCCATGTTCACGAAGTCCGCGGCGAGGATGCTCGGATTGATACGGATCGCGGCCGTAGCGGTGGCGTCGGGGGAGGGCACGCGTCCATTATGGCCGAGCGGCCGCTGCCGTCCGCAGCCGTTGTCAGGGGGGTGCTGATGGCGGCGCCGCGTTGATCGGTAGTATTCGACCAGAGTCGACGCCGCTGGGCGCCGCCGGAGGTCGCTATGAGCGCCGTCATCGAGATCGAGATCGGATCCGGGGAGGCCCCGGACGTGCGAAGCGTGCGCGTCCTGAGATCCACGGGAAGCGGCGGAGGCCGTGGGACCCTGCGCCTGGACGTCGACGGACTCGTGGCGCGGCGTCCCGAGCTGGAGATGACCGTGCTCGCCTCGGCGGTCTCCGCCCGACGGGTGCTGAGTCCTGGCGAGTCCGAGCTCCAGCAGGTCGGAGCGGAGCTGTTCGACCGGCTGTTCGAGGGGGAGATCGGGGACGCCTACCGGACGAGCCGCGCGATCGCGCTCGCTCGAGGCGAGACGCTGCAGCTGCGCCTTCGCCTGACCGATCCCGACCTCGCCGCACTCCCCTGGGAGGCTCTGTACGACCGTGCGAGCGGCACGTATGTGTGCCGGAAGGACTCGCTCATCCGCCAGATCGCCGCCCCGGATTCGGTGGTGCCGCTGCGGGTCGAGCCGCCGCTGCGGATCCTCGGACTGATCTCGGGCCCGCGCAACCTTCCCCCGCTGGATGTGGAGGCGGAACGGGAGCGGCTCGAGAAGTCGCTCGAGTCGCAGATGGCCGCAGGACGCGTCCAACTCGTGTGGCTCGAGAACGTCTCATGGGAGCGCCTGCACATCGCGCTGCTGTCGGAGCCCTGGCATGTTCTGCACTTCGTCGGCCACAGCCGCTACGAGGCGGAAGGCGACGAAGGCGTCTTGGCCTTCTGCGGTCCGGACGGTCGGGCGGACTACGTGGGAGCGGCCGCACTGGCGGATCTGCTGCACGAGGCGGAGCCCATCCCGCGGCTCGTCGTGCTCAACTCGTGCGCATCGGGCGCCACCGGCGTCACCGAGCTGTTCTCCGGAACGGCGGCGGCGCTGGTCAAGAGCGGGATCGACGCCGCCGTCGCGATGCAGTTCACCATCAGCGACCCGGCCGCGATCGCCTTCTCGCGCGGGTTCTACACGGCTCTCGCCCACGGGCGAACGATCGACGAGGCCGCTCGGAGTGGCCGCATCGCGATCCTCGGGCTCGGCCGCGACACGCTGGAGTGGATCACCCCGCTGCTCTACGTGCGGGGCGAGGACACGCGCTTGTTCGTGGTCGACTCCCCCGTCGCCGGTGCCGCGGCAACGGCAATCGTTCCGGCGGTGTTCGACGCCCCCGCGCCGACCACCCCGGCATTCGAAGCGCGGGCGGAGCCCGTCGAACCGGCACTCGACGAGCCCGGGCAGCCGACTCCCGCGCCCGTTCCCCAGCCGGTTGCCCTCGCACCGACTCGCGGATCGGCGGAGGCCGACCTCGCCCCGGGCGATGCTGCGGCGGATTCCGTCCCCCCTGCGGCCGAAACGGGTCGGCACAGGCGGAAGGCGGGGTGGATATTGCTGTGGGCAGGACTGGCGGTTCTCGTCATCGCGGGTGCGGGATCCGCGTTCCTGCTGTGGATCCCCGGTGCGCTCGATGATGCGAGCACCGCCGACAGCTCACCGAGTGCCACGACGACGACCCCTCCGACGCCCTCGACTCCCCCGCCGCCCACGATCGTGACGACCGAGGCCGCAGTGCTCGGCAGCCAGGTCTGGACCCTGACGCCGGTGATGTGCGCAACCGGCGCGACGCTGTCCATCCGTGCGGCCGGCGTCGTACAGCCCGGCGGTCCGGAGACCGCATCGGGGCCGGACGGCATGGTCGGCGTGTTCCTCTCGACCAACGTGATCGACGACGCGAACCATGCGGCCCTCATCGGACGGGTCGGCGACGCCGGGGTCCCCTTCCTGGTCGGACCTGCGCTCGATTCGACCTGTCCGGCAGACGGCCCCCTCTATCTGGGGGTCAACGACGAAGGATTCGAAGGCAACATCGGCCAGTTCGACGCCACCATCCAGCACGAGCAGTGAGGAGCTTCCGATGTGTCCGATCGTGGCATTCCCGTCCGATGACGGTGACATCTACGTAGAAGTCCGCGACGAGTACGACCGGCCCGGAGGCGGTCGAGTGGTCACGCGCGGAGGCGGTGACGGGGGCCTCGTGGAGAAGTCGCACCGCCGCTTCGAGGATGCCGTGGAGCGCGTCGAGCCCGCGGTGCGCGCGCTCGTGGGTCGACTGGGTCGGATGCCGGCCGCACCCGACGAGATCGAGCTCATGTTCGGCATCCAGCTCTCCGCGGAGTTCGGCGCGATCGTGACGAACGCCACCTCGACGGCCAACTTCGCGATCACGATGCGATGGACGCGACCCGCGTCGCTCGGCGAGCCTGCCATCTCTCCGAGCGTCATCCCGTCCGAGAACTGAGCGCGCACGCGCGATCCCGGTCAGGACGACGCATGCCGTCGGTTATCGTCGAGCCGTGGACCCCATCACGTCTCTGCTTCAGAAGGTGCTCGAAGAGGTGCGCCCGCAGGATACCGGCGCCCCGGCTTCGTACATCCCCGAACTGGCCGGGGTCGATCCCCATCTGCTGGCATTCGGAGTCGTCGGCCCGCGCGGTCGGGTCATGACGGTCGGCGATGACGCGGCCGCGTTCACGATCCAGTCCATGTCCAAGCCGTTCGTGCTCGCCCTCGCGCTGCACAATCTGGGCCGCGAGGCCGTCTTCGCGCGCGTCGGAGCGGAGCCCAGCGGGGAGCCCTTCAACGCGATCAGCCTGGAGGCCGGCACCGGCCGCCCCGCCAACCCCATGGTCAATGCCGGCGCGATCGCGACGACCTCCCTGATCCCCGGCCCCGACATCGACGATCGCACCGCTCAGATCATCGCGATGATGTCGGCGTTCGCGGGGCGATCCCTCTGGGTCGACGAGTCCGTGTACGCGTCGGAGTCGGCGACCGGCGAGCGCAACCGCGCGCTCGCCCACCTGCTGAAGTCCTACGGCGTCATCGAGGGTTCAGTACACGATGCCGTCGAGACCTACTTTCGCCAATGCTCGGTGCTGGTCACGGTGCGCGACCTCGCGGTCATGGCGGCGACCCTGGCGTTCGGAGGGCTCAATCCGGTCACGGGTCAGCGCGTCGTGACCGAACGGGTCGCGCGCGACGTGACCTCGATCATGGCCAGCTGCGGGATGTACGACTTCTCCGGCGAATGGATGCTGCGCGTGGGCCTCCCCGCCAAGAGCGGAGTCAGCGGCGGGGTCATGGCCGTGGCTCCGTCGCAGTTCGGCGTCGCGGCGTTCAGCCCTCGGCTGGATGCGCACGGCAACAGCGTGAGAGCCAGCTCCGTCGTCGACATCCTGTCGGACCGATTCGGGATGCATCTGCTCGACGTGCACGAGAGCCTCGCGGCGCCCGGTATCTCGGTGGCCCAGAGCGCCGATGGGCCGGTGGTGCGTCTCGGCGGCGAATTGGGGTTCGCCGGGGCGGAGCGGGTCCTGTCGATGCTCCGCGAGATCGCGGCCGGCTCGCCGGATGCCGCGGTCATCACGGTCGATGTCGCCGAACTCGCACGAACCCACCCGGCCGCCGTGCTGGTGCTGCAGACCGAGATCGACGGCCTGGGTCCCCGAGTGCGCCTGCGGGACGCCCCGGAATAGCCCGGATCAGACGCGCCGCAGCAGCGTGATCGACATCGCGTCGGTGTTGTGGCGGTGCGGCCACAGCTGCGCGCGGCCGGAGCCGTCGTTCGGCGGAGGAAGACCCGGATCGGTATCGGAGAGCTTCGTCAGCACTTCTCGAGCATCGAGCTCTTCGATCGCGTCGCCGAACTCCCGGCGCACTTCGCCGACCACTCCGGCCGTCTCGGCGAGATGCGGGGAGCACGTGACGTAGGCGACCACGCCGCCGGGTCGGAGCCCCCCGATCGCGGCCGTCAGCAGCTCGCCCTGCAGCTGGGTCAGCTCCGGCACGTCGGCCGGAGACTTGCGCCACCGTGCTTCCGGCCGCCTGCGCAGCGCACCGAGGCCCGTGCAGGGCGCGTCGACCAGAATGCGGTCGTAGCCGCCGCCGGCAGCTCTGGCGCGGCCGTCCTCCTCCGAGACGGGGACCTCGAGGGGCACTCCCGCGATCGCCTGCCGGACCAGTCCCGCACGCGCGGACGAGACCTCGTTGGCCTCGAGCCGGGCGCCGTGCAGCAGCGCCTCGGCGGCGAGCACCGCGGTCTTGCCGCCCGGCCCGGCGCAGAGGTCGAGCCAGCGCTCCCCCGATCGCACGGGCAGCGCGCGGGTGAGCGCCAACGCGGCGAGCTGCGAGCCCTCGTCCTGGACGCGCAGGCGACCACCCGACTCGCGCACCAGCCCTTCGGGGTCTCCGCCGCCGAGGCGGAATCCGAAGGGTGAGTAGGGCGTGTGGCGGGCCCCCTCCGGCACTTCCGCCAGCCCGGGCAGCGCCGCCATCGTGACCCGGGGTGACGCGTTGTCGGCGGTCAGGAGCGCCTCGAGCTCGTGGGCACGTCCCTCAGCGCCCAGAGCGCGGCGGAATGCGCGCACGATCCAGACCGGGTGCGAGAACACCAGCCCGAGCCGCTCATCGTCCGAGCGGGCGCTCGCGGCCACGCGCTCCATCCACTCCCCCGGTGTGTCACGGGAGATGCGGCGAAGCACCGCGTTCGCGAACCCCGCGGCGCCGCGGCTGCCGGCGCTGCGCGCGAGCTCGACCGATTCGTTGACCGCCGCATGGGAGGCGACGCGGGTCGACAGCAGCTGGTGGGTGCCCAGCCGCAGCGCATCGAGCACGGCCGGATCGATCTCCTGCACGGGACGGTCCGCGGCGATCTGGATCACGGCGTCATAGGTTCCCTGACGGCGCAGCGTGCCGTAGGTCAGCTCGGTGGCCAGGCCCGCGTCGGCGGTGTCCAGTGCGGCACGGGCGATCGCCTTGGGCAGCAGCAGGTTCGCGTACGCGTCGGACTCGTTGACCGCGCGGATCGTCTCGAATGCCACCCGGCGCGAGGTGTTCGCTGCGCTCACGAGCCGAACCTCGCGGACTTCTCGGCACTGCGGCGCCCCCGCCACCAGTCTGCGGCGCTCATCGGACTCCTGCCCGCGGGCTGCACGCGCTCGAGCACGACCGGCTCGGTGGCGGTGCCCACGATCACGGCGCGCTCGTGCAGCCACGGCTCGCCCGCGTCCAGGAGCGGGGCGTCGGCAGGGGCGGTGCCGGCCGCGAGGATCTTCACGCGTGCGCCGTCGATGGTCGTGTGGGCTCCCGGCTCGGGGGTCACACCTCGGATGCGCGACAGAATCGCACCGCGAGTCTCGTCCCACCGGATGCGGCCGTCGTCATCGCCGAGCTTGGGCGCGAAGGTGGCTTCGCCCGCCTGCGGCACGGCGGCCGCAGTTCCGGCGGCGATGGCATCGACGACCTCTTCGAGCAGGTCGGCGCCCTCGACGGCGAGGGCCGCCAGCACGTCGCCGGCGGTCGCGTCCTGCGCGACCGGGTAGCGCCGCTCGGCGAACACGTCCCCGGCATCCAGGGCCGCCACGAGCTGGAAGACCGCGGCGCCGGTCACCGCATCGCCGGCGATCAGGGCATGCTGCACCGGGGCTGCGCCGCGCCAGCGCGGAAGCAGGGAGAAGTGCAGGTTGATCCATCCGTGCGCAGGTGTGGACAGCAGCGGCTCACGCACCAGCCCGCCGTATGCGACGATCACGCCCAGGTCGGGCCTCAGCCCGCTGACCTGTTCGGTGGTCGCCTCATCCAGGCGGTCGGTCTTGATCGTCTCGAGTCCCCGCTCGGCGGCCGCCAGGGCGACCGGCGAGGGGGTCAGCACGCGTTTGCGGCCGATCGGCGCATCGCGCCGCGTGATGACCGCGACGATGTCGTGATCGGATGCGGCGAGCGCGCCCAGCGACGGAACTGCGGCATCGGGCGTGCCGGCGAAGACGAGGCGCATGGCTTCCTCACAGGTCGAGGTCGGGCACGTCTACCCGCACCCTGAGTGTATTGCGGGCGCCCGGGACGCGAGACTTGGCGTTCTTGCGAGCGCGGAGGGCATCGGCGACCAGCGATGCGCGCAGGCTCTCGGCGACCCGCGGTCCGTACGCGTAGTCGAATCGCACCAGCGCCCGGGCGCCGGCATCGGCGGTGACCGGACCGAGGATCGCGTCGTCCTCGAGCGCGGGCACCGCTTCGCGCAGTGCGCCGATGGCTGCGTCGACCGACGCTCGGGGACCTTCCAGCGCGGCGACCCGCACGGTCGGCGGCATCCGCAGCGGCGCCCTGTCGGCCAGTTCGGCTCGGGCGTATGCCGGCTGCGTCCAGGTCGCCAGGGCCCGGGCGACGGCTCCGGTCACGCCCACCAGGTGCACGGGCGATCCCGGCCGCGCGAGGGCCGCCGCGTTCGACCACCACCGCAGGCAGGACTCTCCGATGCGCAGGTCTTCGGCCTGCAGCATCCGATCCCCGTCCAGCAGGACGACGGCACGGTATCCGCCCTGGGCTACCGGCTCGGCGCCGCGGGTCGCGACCACGAGCGCCGGTCGATCATCGACCGTGAGGACAGGATGCTCGCCATCGGCCACGATGATGCGGATGCCGGGAAACGCGCGTCCGAGTTCGTCCGCGGTCCGCTCGCTGCCCGAGGACGCCATCCGCACACGCACCGATGCGCACTTGGGACAGGCCCACGCCGTGGCGGGTCGTCCGCACCAGCCGCACTCGGGGACCGCACCACGGCGAGCCGCGTGCAGCGGACCGCCGCAGTGCGGGCATCGCGCCGGAGTGCGGCAGGCGGCGCACACGAGCACCGGGGCATAGCCCGGCCGCGCGACCTGAACGAGGACGGGGCCCGACGTGAGCGCCTCCCGCGCCGCGGCGAACGCGGCGGAGGGAACCCTGGCACCGCGCGACTCGCCCTCTTTTGTGGCGCTGAGCACGACGCGCGGCGATGCGCGACGTGCGGCGGACACCTCCCGCACCCACCCGAGCCCGACGAGGCGCTCGACGTCGGTCGTGCGAGTGTGCCCCGCGAAGACCACCGCGCACCCGTCGAGCTCCTGGCGGATCAGAGCCGCGTCGCGCGCGTGCACGCCGGGGCTGAGCGGTTCGGCCAGCAGCGGGTCACCGTCATCCCAGATCGCGATGAGCCCGGCTTCATGCACCGGCGCGTACACCGATGAACGATTGCCGATCACGATGCACGGCGCGGGCGCGAGCAGGCGCAGGAACGCGGAGTACCGCGCGGGGGACGTCTGCCGCGCGTCGTTGCGGATGATGGCATCGGCCGGCGCCCGACCGGCCAGGGCCGCCTCGAGCTGGGCTTGATCGCGGTGGTCGGGGACCACGAGGATCGCGCTGTGTCCCGCCGCCAGCGTGCGCACCGCCGCGGCGGCCAGCAGCGCGGCCCACGATCCGGTGGTGACGCCGTCCTCGAGGCGCACGGGCTCGGGCGGCGCATCGAGGGCGCCCCGCCCGCGCTGGTCCAGGCACTCGACCAGTGCCGGATGGCCGGTGAGCACCCGCTCCGCCCAGGTGCGCGCGGTGCTCTCGACAACGGGCGCGGCAGGGGGTTCGGCGGCGAGCCACGCCTTCTCGGCGCGCACCATGCGCTTCGGGATGACCAGGCGAAGGATGTCGGTGGCCGATCCGGCGGCGCGGTCGGCCGCACGGCGCGCGAGCGCATAGAGCGGCGGGGTGAGCACGCGGGTCGTCGAGACGACGGCGTCGAGCTCGGACAGCGGGCGGTCGACCGGATCGGCCTCGCCCAGCTCGACCACGTACGCATCGAGGATGCGCCCGGCGCTGCGCAGCGGGACCCTCACGCGGACGCCGGGCTGCACGTCCGCGGCGAGCTCCTCTGGGACGGCGTAGTCGAAGAGTCGGTCGAGCTGAGGCAGGGGCGAGTCGATCAGGACGCGGGCGATGCGCCGCGGGGTCACCTCACTGCTCCGCCGCGGGCGAGGCCGCCGGGTGGCGGCGCCGCCTCACAGTCCAGCGGCTGCGCGCAGATCGTCGACGCGGTCGGTGCGCTCCCAGGTGAACTCCGGCAGTTCGCGGCCGAAGTGGCCGTACGCCGCGGTCTGCGCGTAGATCGGTCGCAGCAGGTCGAGCTGATCGATGATCGCCTTCGGGCGCAGGTCGAACACGTCGAGGATCGCGCGCGTGATGACCTCGTCGGCAACCGCGCCGGTGCCGAAGGTCTCGACGTAGAGCCCCACGGGCTTGGCCCGACCGATCGCATAGGCGATCTGCACTTCGAGGCGCTCGGCCAGACCGGCCGCGACGGCGTTCTTGGCCACCCAGCGCATCGCGTACGCGGCGGAGCGATCGACCTTCGAAGGGTCTTTGCCGCTGAACGCCCCGCCGCCGTGACGGGATGCGCCGCCGTAGGTGTCGATGATGATCTTGCGGCCGGTCAGTCCGGCGTCGCCCTTCGGACCGCCGATCACGAACGGGCCGGCGGGATTGATGATCGAGGCGGCGTCGCGCACGTCGAGGCCGGTCTCTGCCAGCACCGG
The DNA here is from genome assembly GCA_963772395.1 of uncultured Actinomycetota bacterium. Lineage (GTDB taxonomy): Bacteria > Actinomycetota > Actinomycetes > Actinomycetales > Microbacteriaceae > Microbacterium. The sequence goes on from CAVYWV010000002.1 coordinate 811,169, forward strand.
CGCGATGACTTCCGCCTCCACGGCGGCGCGCAGCGCGGTGAGCGAGATGTCGGGGTTGTGCTGCGTCGACAGCACGACTGTCTCGACAGTGCGGGGCGTGGTGCCGTCGTAGCCGATCGTCACCTGCGTCTTTCCGTCGGGTCGGAGGAACGGAAGCGCTCCGCTGCGTCGCGCGTCGGCGAGGCGCTCGGCGATGCGGTGGGCCGTCCAGATCGCGATCGGCATGAGCTGTGGCGTCTCGTTGGTGGCGTAGCCGAACATGATGCCCTGATCGCCGGCGCCCTGGGCGTCGAGCGGGTCGATCGATCCGCCCTCGCGGTGCTCCTGCGCCGTGTCGACGCCGGTCGGCGATGTCGGAAGACTGCTCGCCGATCGAGATGCTGACGCCACAGGAGTCGCCGTCGAATCCGGTGTCGCTCGAGGTGTAGCCGATGCGGTTGACCACGCGGCGGACGATGCCAGGAATGTCGACGTAGCCCGCGGTGCGCACCTCGCCGGCGACGTGGACCAGGCCGGTGGTGACGAGCGTCTCCACGGCGACGCGACTGTTCGGATCCTCAGCGAGCAGTGCGTCGAGGATGCTGTCCGAGATCTGATCGCAGATCTTGTCGGGATGCCCCTCGGTGACGGACTCGGAAGTGAACAGGCGCAGCTCGGTCATCGATGCTCCAGGTGGATGGCCCATGGTCATGGGTGCCTCGGGTGCGGGTCGTCACCAGTATGCCCTCCTCGGCCGACACGGCCGAGGCGGAGGCCTCACGGGGTCGCACGACCCCGTCGGTCACTCGGCGGCGCGGAGGCGAAGCTTGTCTTCGTGGATCTCGTGGAGTGCGATCGTGAGGGGCTTGTCCTCGACGGTCGAATCGACGAGCGGGCCCACGTTGTCGAAGAGGTTGCCCTCGTGCAGGTCCGAGTAGTAGTCGTTGATCTGGCGCGCCCGCTTGGACGCGTAGATGACCAGCTGGTACTTCGAGTCGACCTTCTCGAGAAGGCTGTCGATGGGGGGATCGATGATCCCCTGGTTCTTCGTTCCGGCCATGGCGAAACCTCCTGGGTGTGAGCGACGGATGTCGGTGGAAGCGGCGGCGCCGAACGGCGCGCTAGAAAGAACGCGCGGGCGCCTGCACCAATTCTACGACCTCTCGGGCCGCCGAGGCGACGTCGTCGTTCACGACGCGGAAATCGAACTCGTTCTGCGCGGCCAATTCGCCCCGTGCTGTGCGCAGGCGACGGGCGCGTTCTTCGTCGCCCTCGGTCCCCCGGCCGACCAGTCGCTGGACGAGTTCGTCCCAGCTCGGCGGCAGCAGGAACACGAGTGTTGCGGAGGGCTCGGCGGCCCGCACCTGCCGGGCGCCCTGGAGGTCGATCTCGAGCAGTACCGTCCGACCGGAGGCGAGAGCCTCCTCGATCGGGCCGCGAGGGGTGCCGTACCGATGGGTGTTGTGCACGGTGGCGTGCTCGAGCAGCTCGCCGTCGGCGATCAGGCGGTCGAACTCGGCGTCGTCGACGAAGAAGTAGTGCTCGCCGTCGATTTCGGTGGGCCGCGGCGGCCGTGTCGTCGCCGAGACGGACAGCAGGATCTCGGGATGGTGCTCCTTGATGTGCGTCGCGACGGTGCCCTTGCCGACCGCGGTGGGTCCGGCGAGCACGACGAGCCTGCTCCGCCCCTCCCGCGCGGTCTGCTCGGGCCACCGCGCGTCGAGGAACGCGCTCAGAGCGCGGCGCTGCCGGGCACCGAGACCGCCGACCCTCTTCACCGGAGAGATCTCCAGCTCGGCGAGGATCCGGTCGCGCTTGCCCTCGCCGATTGCCGGAAGACTGGTGAGGAACTCCGTCACCCGCATCGTGCCCGCCGGTGATGCCGGATCGGCGTATGCACGTTCCACCAGCTCCTGCGGGGTGATCACCCGCATCGCGACATCGCGCTTGAGCGAGGCCCGGGCGCGACGAGCAGCGACGGCGCGGCGGGACGCGGCGACCCTGTCGACTTCGGGGGGCGTCTGGCGGTCAGGCATCGAAGCTCCTGTACTCGTGCACGCGGGACGCGATCGCGGCGGCGAGTCCAGCCGGACCCGCCGACAGCAGGCTGCGGCTTTCGGAAGCGATGACCAACGGCGCCGACGCGCCGAACCGGGTGCGCAGATCGCGAGGCCCTGCCCCCTGGTGTCCGAACCCCGGGCCGAGGATCGGTGCGGGTGGATCCACCGCGACAAGTCCGGCGTCCGACCAGTCCACTGTCGACCCGATCACGAACCCGATGCTCGCCCACGAGCCGTCGGCGGTGGCCTGCGCGTTGTGCGCCGAGACTTCCGCGACGATGCGACCCGAGACGGTCTGCCCGCCCTCGAGGGTTGCGCGCTGCGCGGTGAAGGCGTCGGCATTGCTGGTCGCGGCCAGCACGAAGACTCCCTTGCCCGACCCCTCCGCGAGCCGGAACGTGCCTTCCAGAGTGCCGATGCCGAGGAAGGGGTTCACGGTCATCGCGTCGGCCTCCAGTTGCGAACCGGGCGTGAGCCATGCCTCGGCGTACGCGTCCATCGTCGTGCCGATGTCGCCGCGCTTGGCGTCGGCGATCACGATCAGGTCGGCCGCGCGCGCCGCGGCCATGACCTGCTCGAGAGCGATGAAGCCTGCCGCACCGTAGCGCTCGAAGAACGAGACCTGCGGCTTGACGATGCCGACGCGGCCGGCCGCGGCATCCACCACGCGCAATCCGAACTCGCGCGCGCCCTCCGGCGAGGCGCCCAGACCCCAGTCGACCAGCAGCTGCGGATGCGGATCGATGCCCACGCACAGCGGCCCGAAGCGCGCGAGTGTGTCGCGGACCCGGCCACCGAACCCCTGGATCGCGCTCACAGGCGCGCCGCCCGGTCAGCCGCGTACTCCTGCAGGCTCTTGACGTCGTAGCCCGCGCGCACCGCATCCATCGCGCTCACGGCGGCGCCGAGCACGGCGATCGTGGTGAACAGAGCTTTGTCGGCGGTCACCGCGGCCGCGCGGATCTCGTAGCCGTCGGCGCGTGCGGAGCGACCGCTCGGCGTGTTCACGACGATGTCGATCTCGCCGGCATTGATCAGGTCGACGATGTTGCGTTCTCCCGACTCCTGCGTCTCGCTGTACTTGTTCACGACCTCGACCGCGATGCCGTTGCGGGCCAGGATCTCTGCGGTCCCCTCGGTCGCGACGAGGGTGAAGCCGAGCTCCTGCAGGCGGTGGGCGGGAAGGATCACCGCGCGTTTGTCGCTGTCGGCGACCGAGATGAACACGGTGCCCGACAGCGGCATGCCGCCGTATGCGGCCTCCTGGCTCTTCGCGAATGCGCGGGGGAAGTCGCGGTCGATGCCCATGACCTCGCCGGTCGAGCGCATCTCGGGCCCGAGCACCGAGTCGACCGTCTGCCCGTCCTTCGTGCGGAATCGCTTGAAGGGCAGCACCGCCTCCTTGACGGAGACAGGCGAATCCAGCGGCACCCGCGAGCCGTCGATGACCGGCAGCAGGCCCTCGGACCTCAGCTCGTCTATCGAGGCGCCGACCATGATGCGCGCCGCGGCTTTCGCCAGCGGGATGCCGAGGGCTTTCGACACGAACGGCACCGTGCGGCTCGCCCGCGGGTTGGCCTCGATCACGTAGAGCACGCCCGCGCTGATGGCGAACTGCACATTCAGGAGTCCCCGCACGCCGACGCCCTGGGCGATGGCGAGCGTCGCGTCGCGCACCCTGTCGATCTCGGACCGCCCGAGCGAGACGGGGGGCAGGGTGCAGGCGGAGTCGCCGGAGTGGATGCCGGCCTCCTCGATGTGCTCCATGACGCCGCCGATGTACAGCTCGGCGCCGTCGTACAGGGCGTCGACGTCGATCTCGACGGCGTCGTCGAGGAAGCGGTCGACCAGCAGCGGCATTCCGGGAGCGACGATCACCTCGCCCGCCGTACGCACGAAGTAGTCGCGCAGGCTCGCGGTGTCGTAGATGATCTCCATGCCGCGGCCGCCGAGCACGAAGCTCGGGCGGACCAGCACCGGATAGCCGATGTCTTCTGCGACGACCACGGCTCCGGCGGGGTCGACCGCGGTGCCGTGGCGCGGAGCGATCAGCCCTGCGGCGTCGAGGATGTCGCTGAACAGCTGGCGCTCCTCGGCGAGATCGATCGCCTCGGGACTGGTCCCGAGGATGCGGTAGCCCGCGTCCTGGATGCCCTTCGCGAGACCGAGCGGCGTCTGCCCGCCGAGCTGGCAGATCACGCCGAGGATCTCACCCGACTGCGCCTCTGCGTGCAGCACTTCGAGCACGTCCTCCAGCGTGAGCGGCTCGAAGTAGAGCCGGTCGCTCGTGTCGTAGTCGGTCGAGACGGTCTCGGGGTTGCAGTTGACCATCACGGTCTCGTACCCGGCGGCAGACAGCGCGAATGATGCGTGCACGCACGAGTAGTCGAACTCGACGCCCTGCCCGATGCGGTTGGGACCCGAGCCGATGATGACGACTTTCGTGCGGTCCGAAGGCGCCACCTCGGTCTCGAAGTCGTAGCTGGAGTAGTGGTACGGAGTGAGGGCCGGGAACTCGCCCGCGCACGTGTCGACCGTCTTGTAGACCGGCCGCAGCCCGAGAGCGTGCCGGATCTCGCGGACCGCCGGCTCGGTGTCGCGCCGCAGCTGCGCGATCTGGGCGTCGCTGAACCCGTGCTCCTTCGCGATGCGCAGGGTGTCGACACCGAGTTCGCCGGCGGTGCGGACGAAGTCGGCGACCTCGTTGATGAGCACGATCTGGTCGAGGAACCACGGGTCGATGCCGGTCGCCTCGAACAGCTGAGCCACGCTGCCGCCCTTGCGCAGGGCCTGCTGGACGACGATGATGCGCCCATCGGTCGGGGTGGACGCGACCTCGATCAGCTCATCGAGCGAGCGCGGCTCGTCGCCCCAGTGGAAGCTCGATCCGCGCTTCTCCAACGAGCGGAGCGCCTTCTGCAGGGCGGTCGTGTAGTTGCGGCCGATCGCCATCGCCTCGCCGACCGACTTCATGGTCGTCGTGAGCGTCGTGTCGGCCGCGGGGAACTTCTCGAAGTTGAAGCGCGGCACCTTCACGACGACGTAGTCCAGGGTCGGCTCGAAGCTCGCCGGGGTGACCTTCGTGATGTCGTTCGGGATCTCGTCGAGGCGGTACCCGATCGCGAGCTTCGCGGCGATCTTCGCGATCGGGAAGCCGGTCGCCTTCGAGGCGAGAGCCGACGAGCGCGAGACGCGCGGGTTCATCTCGATCACGATGATCCGGCCATCGGCGGGGTCGACGGCGAACTGGATGTTGCAGCCACCGGTGTCGACTCCCACCGCCCGGATGATGTCGATGCCGATGTCGCGCAGCTTCTGATACTCGCGGTCGGTGAGCGTGAGTGCCGGGGCGACCGTGATCGAGTCGCCGGTGTGCACGCCGACCGGGTCGACGTTCTCGATCGAGCAGACCACGACCGTGTTGTCGGCCGTGTCGCGCATCAGCTCGAGCTCGTACTCCTTCCACCCGAGGATCGATTCCTCGAGCAGGACCTCGGTGGTGGGCGAGTCGCGCAGACCTGCGCCGGCGATGCGCCGCAGATCGTTCTCGTCGTACGCGAAACCCGACCCGAGTCCGCCCATCGTGAACGAGGGGCGCACCACGAGCGGGTAGCCGAGCTCGGCCGCCGCGGCCAGGCAGTCCTCGATCGAATGCGCGATGCGGGATGCCGCCACATCGGCCCCGGCATCCAGCACGAGCTGCTTGAAGATCTGGCGGTCCTCGCCCTTGTTGATCGCCTCGAAGCTCGCGCCGATGAGCTCGACGCCGTACTTCTCGAGGATCCCGTGGTTGTGCAGGTCGATCGCCGCGTTGAGCGCTGTCTGGCCGCCCAGGGTCGGCAGGATGGCATCCGGCTTCTCCTTCGCGATGATCGTCTCGATCACCTGCCACGTGATCGGCTCGATGTAGGTCGCGTCGGCGAAGTCGGGGTCGGTCATGATCGTGGCCGGGTTGGAGTTGACCAGGATCACGCGCACTCCCTCTTCGCGCAGCACGCGGCATGCCTGCGTTCCGGAGTAGTCGAACTCGCACGCCTGGCCGATCACGATCGGGCCGGAGCCGATCACCAGGACGCTCTTGATGTCGTCGCGCTTAGGCATTCTTGTCCTTCAGGGTCGCGACGACGAGGTCGCGGAACCGGTCGAAGAGGTAGTTGGCGTCGTGGGGGCCGGCCGCGGCTTCGGGGTGGTACTGCACCGAGAATGCCGGGATGTCGAGGGCGCGCAGGCCCTCCACGACCTCGTCGTTGAGACCGACGTGGCTGACCTCGACGCGTCCGTAGCCGTTCGGGCTGTCGAAGGAGCCCTCCAGGGGCGCGTCGACTGCGAAACCGTGGTTGTGCGCGGTGATCTCCACACGTCCGGTGGTCTTGTCGAGCACGGGCTGATTGATGCCGCGGTGGCCGAACGGAAGCTTGTACGTGCCGAGGCCGAGCGCGCGTCCGAGCAGCTGGTTGCCGAAGCAGATGCCGAAGAACGGCAGACCGTCGTCGAGCACGGCGCGCAGCAGCTCGACATGATCGCCGGATGCCGCGGGGTCTCCGGGCCCGTTGGAGTAGAAGACCGCGACCGGGTCGATCGCCCGGAGCTGCTCGATCGTCACGTCCTGCGGCAGCACGTGCACCTCGAACCCGCGTGCGGCGAGGTTGAGGATCGTCGCCTGTTTCACGCCCAGGTCGAGCACCGCGAGGTTGCCGATGCGCTCGCCGATGGCGGGGGTGACCTCGGCGGCGGCCACCGAGACCGCGGCAGACAGGTTCCGGCCCGACATCTCGGGGGCCGCCTGGACGATCTCGAGCTGCTCCTGCGCGCGCAGGCCGGCTGCGTCTCCGGAGAAGATCCCGCCGCGCATGCTGCCCGCAGAGCGGATGTGGCGGGTGACCGCGCGGGTGTCGATGCCGCTGATGCCGATCACTCCGTCTCCGACGAGCGCATCGTCGAGTGATTCATCGGCGCGCCAGTTCGAGACCACGCGCGAGGGGTCGCGCACGATGTACCCCGACACCCAGATGCGGCGCGATTCCGGGTCTTCGTCGTTCATTCCGGTGTTGCCGATGTGCGGGGCGGTCTGGAGCACGATCTGTCCCGCATAGGACGGATCTGTCAGGGTCTCCTGGTAGCCGGTCATGCCGGTCGCGAAGACCACCTCGCCGAGGGTCGTGCCATGTGCTCCGTACGCGCGTCCGACGTGGCGGGTGCCGTCCTCGAGCACGAGGACTGCGGGGTCGTTGGTGGGGAGCGTCATTCGTCCGTTCCTGTCAGTGTCAGAAGGGCGCCGATCTCGTCGGAGACGGCACGGGCAGAGGCATCCTGGGGGCGGATGTAGGAGTCCACGACGGTGTCGGCATCGACGCGCCACGAGATCCGCACCAGGCCGTCGCGCTCGACGACGCGGTCGATCGCGACGGTCGCCTGCGTGACCTCCACGATCCGCTCGGTGGGGAGGAAGAACCGGGGCTGACCGGTCAGGTCGAGGGCGACTCCCGCACTGGTCACCGTGAGATCGGCGCGGGATCGGAAGCCGAGCCCGCGGATGGCGAGCCGCTCGAGCGGGTCGCCATGGCGGGTCGTGGCGACGTAGAGCGCCTCGTGCGTGCTGAGGGTGGTCGCACCCGCGGGGGCTTCGCCGACCGGCGGCTCGAGCCCGGAGTCACGCCGGGTGCGCCGCCACCACGCCCACGCGAGCAGCGCGACCAGTGCCAGGGTGATGAGGACGATCACGGCCAGCGCGCCTTCGCGGGTCATGCGCGCACCCCCGGTGCATCCAGCAGACGACCGTCCGCGACCGTCGCCACGCCGCCGTGCAGCGTCCAGCGCACTTCGCCCGGAAGCTCGCGACCCAGGTACGGAGAGTTCGCGCTGCGCCCGTGCAGGTCCGCTTTCGAGAAGGTCCGGGTGGGTGCGGGGTCGTACAGGGTGAGGGATGCCGGTTTCCCGGCCGCCAGCGCGGTGCCGTGCCCGGCGAGCCGGCCGATGCGGGCCGGTGTGCGCGACATCACGCGCGCGACGTCGGCCCAGGTCAGCATCCCGGTGTCGACCATGGCGAGCTGGACGACGCGCAGCGCGCTCTCGAGTCCGACCATCCCGTTCGACGCCGCCGGCCACTCGCACGCCTTCGCCTCGGCGGGGTGCGGAGCGTGATCGGTGGCGACGATGTCGATCGTGCCGTCGGCCAGCCCTTCGCGCACCGCGCGCACATCTTCTTCGCGGCGCAGGGGCGGGTTCACCTTGAAGTGGGCGTCGTACCCGCGCGCCAGTTCGTCGGTGAGCAGCAGGTGATGCGGTGTGACCTCGGCCGTGACGTCCACGCCGCGGCGCTTGGCCCAGCGGATGATCTCGACGGAGCCGGCGGTGGAGAGGTGGCAGACATGCAGCCGGGAGCCGACGTGCTCGGCCAGGAGCACGTCGCGCGCGATGATGGACTCCTCGGCGACCGCGGGCCACCCGGCGAGCCCCAGCTCCGCCGAGACCGCTCCCTCGTTCATCTGTGCGCCCTCGGTGAGTCGCGGATCCTGCGCGTGCTGCGCGATCACGCCGTCGAACGCCTTCACATACTCGAGCGCTCGCCGCATGATGAGCGGGTCCCAGACGCAGAAGCCGTCGTCGCTGAAGACACGGACGCGGGCGCGCGAATCGGCCATGGCGCCCAGTTCGGCCAGGCGCTCCCCCTTCTGCCCGACCGTCACCGCGCCGATCGGCTGCACCATGACGAACCCGGCCGCTTCGCCGAGCGCCAGCTCCTGCTCGACCACACCGGCCGTGTCGGCCACAGGCGAGGTGTTCGGCATCGCGAAGACGGCGGTGTAGCCGCCGGCGGCAGCAGCTCGTGAGCCGCTGAGCACCGTCTCGGACGCCTCGAAGCCGGGCTCGCGCAGGTGCGTGTGCAGATCGACCAGGCCCGGCAGGGCGATCAGGCCGTCGGCGTCGATCACGGTCGCGCCGGCACGGGTGAGCGACCGGCCTGCCTCGGCGATCACGCCGCCCGCCACGATCAGATCGGACGCTCCCGCGCCGTCGAGCTTCGCGCCGCGGATCAGAAGAGTCTCGGCAGTCATCTCGCGTCCTCCTTCTGGTCGTCGTCGTGATCGGCGGAGCGCTCCCCCGCCAGCAGCAGGTAGAGCACCGCCATCCGCACGGAGACGCCGTTCGTCACCTGGTCGAGCACGGTCGACCGGGGCGAATCGGCGGCTTCGGCGGAGATCTCGAGGCCGCGGTTCATCGGGCCCGGATGCATCACCATGCTATCGGGACCGAGCTCGGAGAGCCTGCGCGCGTCGAGACCCCAGCGGCGGGAATACTCCCGTTCAGTGGGGAAATATGCGGCATTCATCCGCTCGAGCTGAATCCTCAGCATCATGAGCGCGTCCGGTTCGGCGGCGATCGCGTCGTCGAGGTCGTACATCACGCGCACCGGCCACGCCGACACGTCATGCGGGACGAGGGTCGGGGGCGCCACGAGCGTGACGTCGGCGCCGAGCGTGTCGAGCAGCCAGACGTTCGACCGCGCGACGCGGGAGTGCAGGATGTCGCCGACGACGGTCACGGCGATGCCGCTGAGGTCGCGGGCCCGGCTGTCGGCGCCGAATCGGCGCTTGCGGATCGTGAAGGCGTCCAGAAGCGCCTGGGTCGGGTGCTCGTGCGTGCCGTCGCCGGCGTTGACCACCCCGGCGGTGATCCAGCCGCTCGTGGCCAGCGTGCGCGGGGCGCCCGACGCTCCGTGACGGATGACGACGGCATCCGCCCCCATCGCCTGGAGCGTCTGCGCCGTGTCCTGAAGCGACTCGCCCTTCGAGACGCTCGAGCCCTTCGCCGAGAAGTTGATGACGTCGGCGCTCAGCCGCTTCGCTGCGGCCTCGAACGAGATGCGCGTGCGCGTCGAGTCCTCGAAGAACAGGTTGACGACGGTCTTGCCGCGAAGCGTGGGCAGCTTCTTGATCTCGCGCTGCTGCGTGTCGGCCATGTCCTCCGCGACATCGAGGATGTCGAGGGCGTCCGCGCGCGAGAGGGTCTTCGTGTCGAGCAGGTGCCTCACGAGTCCGCTCCCTCGATCGTGACGAACTCCTCGCCGTCCACCTCGGCGAGCCGCACGTTCACGCGCTCGTCCGAGGCGCTCGGCAGGTTCTTGCCGACGAAGTCGGGCCGGATCGGAAGCTCGCGGTGACCCCGGTCGACCAGGGTCGCCAGTCGCACCGCCGCGGGGCGACCGATGTCCTGGAGCGCGTCGAGAGCGGAGCGGATGCTGCGGCCCGAGAACAGCACGTCGTCGACGAGCACCACGACTTTGCCGTCGAGTCCACCCGCCGGGATCGAGGTGGGCTGCGGCGAACGCGTGGGGTTGCGGTGCAGGTCGTCGCGGTACATCGTCACGTCGAGCGCGCCGACCGGGACCGACGTGCCACTGAACTCCGCGATCAGCGCGGCGATGCGGTGGGCGAGGGCGACGCCTCGAGTGGGGATGCCGAGGATGACCAAGCCGTCGGATCCCTTGTTGGACTCCAGGATCTCGTGAGAGATCCGAGTCAGGGCCCGGGCGATGTCGGCCTCATGCAGCACGGTTCGCGTGCTCATCCGCCGCTCCCTTCTCCGCCTCACGGGACGGGGTTAAAGGTTGCTGTGGTGCGGCAAGTCTACGCGAGAAAGCACCTGCGCCGATGCGGTCGCGGTGGAATGCCGGTGACCATGACCGACCCCGGGCTCGACCACCGAGGGTGGTCTGCGGCGCCTCCACACGCGGAGACCGCGTTCGCCGCCCGCTCCTCCTCGACATTCGGGCGCGAAGTGTGGTTCTGGGCGCGGTGACGGCGCGAGCAAGCCGCAACGGCGGCTGACATGCCCCTGGCCGGCTCTTCGCAGAGCCGGCCAGGGGGGTCGAGATGTCAACGCGTCGCGTCAGGCCCCTTCAGGACCCGCGATGCCACGACGAGTGCCGCGGCGATCAGCACGGCGTTCTTGAAGATGTACTGACCTGTGAGTGTCGGACCGGCGGCGCCGAAGACCTCGTTCGGCAGCAGCACGACAGGCGAGAGGATGCCCACGTACGCGATCGCGAGGACGACGAGTCCAGCACGGGCGAACACTCCGCCCGCGATGAGCAGAGCACCGGCGCTCACCTCCATGATCGCGGTGAGGACCATCGCGGTCTGACCCGTGATCATGCCGAACGTCAGCCGCTCCCAGGTGGACTGGACGAGCAGCTCGAGCGGACTCATCCCCGGAACGAACTTGAGCGCGCCGAAGATGACGAAGATTCCGCCGAGTGCCACGCGGAGTGCGGGGATGCTCCAGCGCTGAAGGAAGACCTTCAGCGCCGCCTCAGCACGCGCCTCCACATCGACGGCGCGCTGGAACGGCGAGGTGCGCAGCGATGAGGGGACGACGCCGGCAGCGCCGTGTCGGATGGGAACGGTGGTCATGCGAGGCTCCTTGATCGAAGACGAGACCGCTTGGTTGCGGTTGACGATCAAGAGCGCCCGCGGCCGCCTGCTGATACAAGAATCCGGATGCCGACCCGGAGCGTTCGTGCCTACGCGACCGCGGTGGCGTCGGCCACGTCTGAGTTCGCTGCCTCGACGTTGTGGGAACGGATCGGATGGCCGTTCGAGGTGAGGCACTGCCCGCTCGTCAGATCCCACTTCCAGTCGTGGAGGCTGCACGTGAGCACGCCGTCCTCGATCTTGCCGGTCTTGGACAGGTCGGCGCGCAGGTGCGGGCAGCGTCGCTGCACGACCCACTCCGCGAGCTGCACGTCTTCGGAGACGTCGGACTGCTCGGCGTACCAGTTCTCGACGTACTCGATGCGGTCGCGCGAGAGGCACTTGAGGAACGTCGTGAGGAACTCGTTGAACTTGCCGCTGCGGCCGACCTCGAACTGCATCGACAGGAAGATCGAGTTGGACCAGTCGATCTCGTGGTCGCGGATGTTGGTCGAGACGAGGTCGGCGGGGATCGTGTACCAGTAGATGCAGTCCTCGCCCGCGTATTCGCGGACCTTCGCCTTGGGGAAGTCCACGACCATGTCCAGGTCGCCGATGCGGAACCGCACGTTCCCGCCGACGCCCTCCCGGAAGATGCGCCCGCGGCGCAGCAGGGGCTCCCACCACTCCTTGAGCGCGGCGAGCATCTCCTCGGGCGGCAGCACCGGCGCACGCCCCGCCTCCTCCGCGACGATCTCGGCCTGACGCATGTCGCGCTGCTCCGTCAGGTACGCCCACTTGTCGCCGAAGATCCGCTCGATCTCGTCGTCCGAGTACAGGGTCTGAGTGACGGAGAGCTCGCTGCCGTTCACCTCCACAACGGTGCCCGGGAGGAACTCGTAGCCCTTCTGCGCGGGGCGCTGCTCGGCCATGTGCGCGAGGAACTGACGCTGATCCGTGAAGATCGAGTCGCCGTCTCGACCGTACCCGTTGTATTTGAACAGCTCATCGCGCAAGAACATCGGCGGGCCTGCCATCGGGAAGACGTGCTCGGCATCCACCTTCTCGACGTAATACATCGCGCGCTTGTTCTGCGCGTCCCGCTTCAGACGTGCGAAGTTCTGCTTGGCGTCCTGCGGGAGGTCGTAGACCATGGGCCACCAGATCGCGCCGGACACCTGCGTGAAGTACGCATCGGGCTTGCTGAAGCCCAGCAGCTTCTCCAGATCGAGCGGGTGCGAGTCGTTCTGATTGAGGATGCTCGCCGTGCCGTCGTCGACGGACAGGCTCGAGTCGCCGATCGGGCCGTCACTCGGCGCGCGAAGCGGTGTGACCATGAGTCGCAGGTCGCCGAAATCGAGGGGCACCCCCGCCTGGGTGTAGAGGATGTTGTCGTATCCCAGGGCGCGCAGATCGGTCTCGAGCTCATCGGTCGGGTAGTCCGGCAGGAGCACCCTGATGCTCTTCGGCACGTAGCGGTTCATGAGCGCGGGGTCGAAATGGTCGCGGTGGCGGTGCGAGACGTACAGGAAGTCGGCATTGCCGAAGCGCTCCCAGTCCAGACCTCGGTTGTCGGGGAACGGGAACCACGAGCCGAAGAACGTCGGACCGATCACGGGGTCGCACAGGATGCTGCCGCCCGCCGTCTCGATGAACATTCCGGCGTGGCCGAGACCCGTGATGCGCATGGATTCCTCCCGTGTCGAACAGCTCTCGAGTCTACGCGGCGAGTTCCGAACCGATCGGGCGAGGCGCCGGGTAAACCGATACTCAGTCCTCGAGCAGCGCGCGGATGTCGTCGGCTTCCAGTGCCTGGCCGAACAGTCCGTCGTCGTCGAGCACGTCCCGGAAGAGCCGAGCCTTGCGGCGCTGGAGCGCCATCACCTTCTCCTCGATCGTGCCGGCGGCGACCATGCGGTAGACCATCACCGTGCGGGTCTGCCCGATGCGGTGCGTACGATCGACCGCCTGCGCCTCGGCCGCCGGGTTCCACCACGGATCGAGCAGGAAGACGTAGTCGGCCTCGGTCAGCGTGAGCCCGAAGCCGCCCGCCTTGAGGCTGATCAGGAACACCGGCGCCTCGCCTGTGCGGAACGCCTCGATCACGCGCTCGCGGTGTCGGGTGGAGCCGTCGAGATACGTGTGCGCGATGCCGGCGGCATCAAGCCGCGTGCCGACGAGCGCGAGGAAGGACGTGAACTGGCTGAAGACCACGGTGCGGTGACCCTCGGCCACGATCTCACCCAGCTGCAGCAGCAGTTCGTCGAGCTTGCTCGAGGGCACACCCGCGTCATCGGGGTCGACCAGCACAGGCGCGAGGCTGAGCATGCGCAGCAGTGTGAGTGATCGGAACACGATGAAGCGGTTGCGATCCAGGTCCTCCAGCAGGCCGAGCACCTTCTGTCGTTCCCGCTGCAGCACGGTGTCGTAGAGCGCGCGGTGGGCGGGCGCGAGTTCGATGTGCAGCTCCTGCTCCTGCTTGGGCGGCAGCTCCGGCGCGACGAGCTCCTTCGTCCTGCGCAGGACGAGCGGTCGGATGCGCCTCCGCAGCCTGGCCAGGCGCGCCGCGCGGTACGGGCCGCCCTCTTCGTTCTCGGGCACCTTCCCGCGTTCGATCGGCTGCACGTACTGCTCGCGGAAGCGCCGCGCGGAGGGGAACAGGCCGGGGGCGGTCAGAGACAGCAGCGCCCACAGCTCGGTCAGGCTGTTCTCGAGCGGAGTGCCGGTGATCGCGAAGGTCATCGGCGCCTGCAGATCTCGAGCAGCGCGGTGCAGTTTCGTCTGGGGGTTCTTGACGAACTGTGCCTCGTCGAGCACGAGTGCCGCCCAGTCCACGCCGCCGAATTCGGCCGCGTCGAGGCGGAGGAGCGCGTACGACGTGATGATCACGTCGGCGGATGCAGCGACCTCGCTGACGGCGCGACCGGACTTCGCGCGCGTTGCCGCGATCGATTCGATCTGCAGACCGGGCGCGAACCGTTCCGCTTCGCTGCGCCAGACCGACATGACCGACGTCGGGGCGACGACGAGGAACGGCCTGCGCTCCCCCGCTTCGTGTGCGTGCAGGATCAGCGAGAGCATCTGCAGCGTCTTGCCCAGGCCCATGTCGTCGGCGAGGATGCCGCCCAGGCGATGCCGCCAGAGGAATGAGAGCCAGTCGAATCCGGCGCGCTGGTACGGCCGGAGCTCGGCAGTGAGCCCCGTGGGCAGGGGTGTGGGCTCGACCCGTTGCACGTCGCGCAGCCCCTGCGCGGTGGCTCGCCACGACACGGCAGGCTCGGCCTGGTCGGCCAGATCCTCGAAATCGGCCCAGAGGTCTACCTGATGGCGGTTGATTCGCGGCGACGTCTCCCACTCGGCCAGCGTCGCGGCCTCCTCCAGCAGCTCCCGCAGTCGGTCCAGCGCGGGGTGAGCGAGCGAGAAGTAGTCCCCGTCAGCCAGCAGCAGCTTGGTGCGGCGCCGGGTCAGCGCGGTCAGCAGGGGCGCGAACGGGATGCGGCGTCCGTCGATCGTCACGATGACGCCGAGGTCGAACCAGTCGGGATCGGAGCTCTCCACCGCGGTGATGGTGATCTCGGGCTCGCCGGTCAGCTCGGTGTACCTCCGGGGGGCTCCGGTGCGCTCGATCCGCACACCGTCCACAGCCTCGAGCGCGGGGACGGTGCGGGCCACGAATTCGGCCGACTCGATGCCGCGCAGCGTCTGAGATGCGGGCGGCGCGGCGATTCCGGACGCACGCCAGGCGGCCTCCGCGCGGGCGCGCAGGTCGGCCTCAGCCACCTCATCGCGCTCCCGGTCCGCGTCGGACCCGAACCGGTATCTGCCGAAACCGGCGTACTCCCACTCCAGTCGCAGGTCGATGGTGTGCTCGGGACGGAATCCGACGCCGACGATCAGCACCGGCGCGCCCGTGGTGGGCAGCTCGAGGCCCCCGCCCGGGATCACCTCGATCTGCCGGGCGATCCGAGGTAGGTGGTCGCGGACGAACTCGGAGACATCGGATGCCGGAACCCGGATGCCCCCGTCGTGTCCAGGAGCGCCCTGCCCGCATCGCCGAGGAGGAGCGGCGCGAGGGTGAGCGAGATCAGACCAGGCTCGACAGTGAACGCGTAGATCCCCGAGCGGGCGACCGGTCGCACGCGGGCGGCATCGATCGGCCGGCCCTCGATCGTGACCTGCGCCGTCAACTCCACGTCGCCCCGCCGCGAGGGCTCGACGAGCATCGTCAGTTCGGCCGTCGAGGCGAGGGTGACCATGAAGTGCTTCGTCGTGCCGACGAGGGGCACGCCGAGGGCGTCCGCCTGCTCGAGATGCGTCCACAGCAGCGCCGACCCGACGGTGTCGAGTGTGATCCACTCCGAGACGTCCGTGAACGGACCCAGTGCCCGGATCTCGCGCGAGATGCTGTGCAGTTCGGCGAACCACCGGGCCTGCCGCGTGTCGTATGGGCCACCCGGACGACGCAGCGCGTCCCACGACACATCGCCCTTGATCCACCGCCCGGTGCCGGTGCTGAGCATCAGCGGGCGAAGGCCCACCATGAGCGAGTCCGTTCGCTGACTCAGCGCACGCGGGGTGACGGTCTCTGCGCGGCGCGGCTGCCACGCGCTGGAGGTGCGGCTGAGCACACGGCGCAGCTCCACGCCCAGGGCGAGCGGCACGGTCTCAGCGGCCGCCGGTGGTGCGGGGAGCAGGTCTCTCCACGTCGCCGGCACGGGTCCATCCTCGCAGGAGCGTCGGACCTACGGCCGACCGCCGGCTTCAGGACGAGCGGGCGATCCGCGCGAGGACTCCGTGGACGAACGCGCCCGAGTCGTCGGTCGAGAACTCCTTGGCGAGCTCGACGGCTTCGTCGATCGCGACCGCCGTGGGCACTTCGTCGTTGTACAGGATCTCCCACACCGCCATGCGCAGCAGCAGCCCGATCGACGGCGGGCATGCGGGCGAGCGACCAGTCCTTCGCGAAGGTCGTGATCTGCTCGTCGATCTCGTCCTGATTGTCGATGACGCCGTCGACGATCTCGCGCGCATACAGCCAGGACGCCTCGCGCGACGGTTCGTTCGCCGCGCGCGTGGCCTCGGAGGCGAGCGTCACCGCGAGCGCGTCACCGCGGATGTCGGATTGGAACAGGATGTCGAGGGCGCGCTTGCGCGCCTTGGTACGGGCGCTCAACGTCAGTTGACGCGGCCGAGGTAGTCGCCCGTGCGGGTGTCGACCTTGACCTTGGTGCCGGTCTCGAGGAACAGCGGCACCTGGATCTCGTAGCCGGTCTCGACCGTGGCGGGCTTCGTGCCGGCCGACGAGCGGTCGCCCTGCAGGCCCGGCTCGGTGTAGGTGATCTCGAGGACGACGGATGCCGGAAGCTCGACGTAGAGCGGGTTGCCGTTGTTCAGCGCGATCTGCACCTGCTGGTTTTCGAGGAGGAAGTTCGCGGCGTCCCCGACGACGGTGGCAGGCACGGTGAGCTGATCGTAGTCGGCGACGTCCATGAAGACGAAGCCTTCGCCGTCGTTGTACAGGTACGTGAAGTCGCGGCGATCGACGTTCTCGATCTCGATCTTCGCGCCGGCGTTGTACGTGCGGTCGACGGTCTTGCCCGAGACGACGTTCTTGAGCTTCGTCCGCACGAAGGCGCCGCCCTTGCCCGGCTTGACGTGCTGGAACTCGATGACATTCCACAGCTGTCCGTCGATGCTGAGGACGACGCCGTTCCTGATGTCTGCGGTGGATGCCATGGCTGTGAAGTTCCGTTTCGTGAGGAAAGCTGCGGGCGGATTGCGACCCGACGTTCGATTCTACGGGATGCCCCGGCTCCGGTTCGGATCTCAGCCCTCGGCCTGGCCCGTGATCACGCTGATGAGCCGCTCGACGGCCGTGGCGTACCCGGCGACGCCCTCGCCGACGACGTGCACGACCGCGACGTCTGCGATGTACGAGTGGTGACGGAACTCCTCGCGTTCGTACACGTTGCTGATGTGCACTTCGGCGACGGGAAGGTTCACACCCGCGAGGGCGTCGCGCAGCACGATGGACGTGTGAGTGAGCCCGCCCGGGTTGATCACGATCCCCGAGCACGTCACCCGTGCGGCGTGGATGGCGTCGAGGAGGACGCCCTCGTGATTGCTCTGGATCGCGTCGACGTCGAAGCCGCGTGCGGCGGCGGTCACGGCCACCAGGGCTTCGACGTCCACGAGGGTCTGGCTACCGTAGACGCCCGGCTCGCGCGCGCCGAGCAGGTTCAGGTTCGGGCCGTTGACGAGCAGAAGGCGGCGGGGGGCGGTCACGCACTCACCCTAACCGGCGACCTCCTGGTACGCGGCGAACAGCAGCGACTCGTCGGGCGCCCGCAGCACGGTCGGTCGCGCGAGGTCGTCGAGGACGATGAAGCGCAGCATTCCGGCTCGGCTCTTCTTGTCGCGCTGCATCGTCGCGAGCAGCTGCGGCCACGCGCCGGCGCGGTACGTGGTCGGCAGCCCCAGCAGTTCGAGGACGTCACGGTGGCGCTGAGCTGCGGCATCCGGCAGTCGACCCGCAAGGCGCGAGAGCTCGGCCGCGTACATCATGCCGACCGAGACGGCGGCGCCGTGCCGCCAGCGATACCGCTCCGCGTGCTCGATCGCGTGACCGAGGGTGTGCCCGTAGTTGAGGACCTCTCGCAGCCCGCCCTCGCGGAAGTCCTCCCCGACGACGTGGGCCTTCATCGAGATCGCCAGCTCGATGCATCGACGGAAAGCTTCGCTCGTGGGATCCACCGCGGCCGCGTGATCCGCCTCGATCAGGTCCAGGATCTCCGGGTACCAGATGAACCCGGCCTTCACGACCTCGGCGAACCCGGCGACGGACTCGTTCGGCGAGAGGGTCGCGAGCAGATCGAGGTCGCAGATGACCGCTGTCGGTGCCCAGAACGCGCCGACCAGGTTCTTGCCCTCGGCCGTGTTGATCCCGGTCTTGCCGCCGACGGCGGCATCGACCATGCCGAGGACCGTGGTGGGCACCTGCACGACCTGCACCCCGCGAAGCCAGGTCGCGGCGACGAAGCCGGCGAGGTCGGTCACCGCTCCCCCGCCGAAGCCGACGACCGCGTCGGAGCGGGTGAAGTCCGCCTGGCCCATCACCTGCCAGCAGAACGCGGCGACCTCGACGCGCTTGCCGGCCTCGGCGTCGGGGATCTCGGCGAGCAGCACTTCGCGCGCGCCGTCCGACATGAGCCGCTCGCGCAGCTGCGCGGCTGCCGCGCCGAGAGTGGGCGGGTGCACGACGAGCACCTTGCGCACCGTCGGGGCGAGGGCGTCGCCGACGCGATCCAGGATGTCGCGGCCGACGACGATGTCGTAGCCGGCGTCGCCGGTGACGGAGATGGTCGTGGTCTGGCTCATGCGTGCTCCTCGGCGTTCTGCGTGTGCTGCGCCCAGGCGACGATCTCGGCGACGATGGCGGCGAGCGGGCCGGAGGAGGTGTCGAGCGTGATGTCGGCGACTTCTTCGTACCGACCGCGGCGCTCGGTGAAGATCGTCTGCCAGCGGTCGACCGGGTCCTCGCCGTTCAGCAGCGGTCGCTGTGCCCCGTGGATGCGGCCGGTCACGATGTGCGGCGACACCGTCAAGAAGACGACTCGATGCGCTTCGAGGTCGGCGCGGGTCGCTCGCATCCAGAATCGCCCCGCCGCCCAGGGCGACCACTCCCCCGTTCGCGAGGGCTTCGGTCACCGCGGCGCGCTCGAGCTCGCGGAATCGTGCCTCGCCGAGGCGTTCGAAGATCTCGGGGATCGGGCCGTGATCGCGGACGATCAGCTTGTCAGTGTCGGCGAAGGTGAGCCCGAGGGCGCGCGCGACACGGCGGCCGACGCTGGTCTTGCCCGCACCCATCGGTCCGACCAGGACGATCGCGCTGCCGGGCGCGTCGCTAGAGAGCGTGGTCATGCTCGATGAGGGCCGGGTCGCTCGCGTTCGTGGTGCGCAGCGTCTCGGGAATGGCCGCGAGGTACCCCTCGAGGTTGCGCCGCGTCTCGGCGACGCTGTCGCCGCCGAACTTCTCGAGAACCACCTCAGCGAGCACGACCGCGACCATCGCCTCGGCGACGACGCCGGCGGCGGGCACGGCGCAGACGTCGGAGCGCTGATGGTGGGCCGAGGCGGTCTCGCCCGTGGCCACATCGATCGTGCGCAGCGAGTGCGGAATCGTCGCGATCGGCTTCATGCCCGCTCGGACGCGCAGCACCGTTCCGGTCGACATGCCGCCCTCGGTGCCGCCCGCACGGTCGCTCGACCGCGCGATTCCGTCATCGGTCGCGAACAGCTCGTCGTGCGCTGCGGAGCCGCGGCGGGTCGTCGTGAGGAAGCCGTCTCCGACCTCGACGCCCTTGATGGCCTGGATGCTCATGATCGCCTGGGCGAGCTTCGAGTCGAGCCTGCGATCCCAGTGGACATGCGAACCCAGTCCCGGCGGAAGGCCGTATGCGAGCACTTCGACGATCCCGCCGAGCGTGTCGCCGTCGCGGCGCGCGGCGTCCACCTCGTCGACCATGAGAGCCGACGTCGCGGCATCGAAGCACCGGAGGGGATCGGCGTCGAGAGTGTCGAGGTCATCCGGGGTCGGCAGGGCGGCACCGTCGGGGACGCGGACGGGACCGATCGAGAGCGTGTGGCTCACCAAGCGGATGCCGAGCTCGGCGAGGAAGCCGCGTGCGACGGCCCCGAGCGCGACGCGGGCGGCGGTCTCCCGGGCGCTGGCCCGCTCGAGGATCGGGCGGGCCTCGTCGAAGCCGTACTTCTGCATTCCCACCAGGTCTGCGTGACCGGGACGAGGGCGCGTGAGAGCGGCGCCGCGGCCGCGGGACATGTCGGTCAGGTCGACGGGGTCGGGGCTCATCACCTCGACCCACTTCGGCCACTCGGTGTTGCCGATGCGCAGCGCGATCGGGCTGCCCATACTCAACCCGTGGCGCACCCCGCCCGAGATCGTCAGTTCGTCTTCTTCGAACTTCATGCGCGAGCCCCGGCCGTAGCCGAGCTTGCGGCGGGCGAGGTCGGCTTGGATCGCGGCGCGCGACACGGGGACGCCGGCAGGCAGTCCCTCCATGATGGCGACGAGTTCGGGGCCGTGCGATTCGCCGGCCGTGAGCACGCGGAGCATTCGTCTAGTCTCCCACGAGCGCCAGGCGCATCGCCGCGAGCACGTCGCTCTCGTCGGGCAGAGCCGTGTCGGGGTCGCCGCCGGCGAAGATCCTCACCTGGAGCAGCGCTTGATGCAGCAGCATCCCGCGTCCGGAGGCGGCGTGCTGACCCGATCTCTTCCACGCGTGCGCGAGCGAGGTGGGCCAGTGGCCGTACACGACATCGAGCAGTACCCCGCCGTGCTCCGCGAGCGCGTCGGCAGTCTCATCGGTGATCGGGGCGTCGCCGGGGACGGTCGCGATCGAGACCGGCACCGGTTCGAAACGGGGCGCCTCGAGCCCCACGCCGACGACCTCGATGCCCAGGGTCGCGCCGAGCTCGGCGAGAGGAATCACCGCGGCCGGACGACGCGCCACGACGTCGACCTGCGGGACGCCAAGTTCGCCCAGGGCCACCAGAGCCGACTTCGCCGTCGCACCGGCGCCGATGATGCGTGCCCGCGCCGGATCGACGATTCCCTCCTCATGAAGGGCGCGGACGATGCCGCCGACGTCGGTGTTGAAGCCCCGCGCACCATCGGGGGCGAGCAGGAGCGTGTTCACCGCGCCGGTGAGCTCGGAGCGACTGTCGCGCCAGGCAGCCGCTGTGTGGGCGACCCCCTTCAGCGGCATCGTCAGCGAGAGTCCGCGCCACCGGGTGGACAGTCCGGCGAGTTCGGCGGCGAATGCGGACTCGGTGACCTGTCGTCGCTCATAGGTCCAGTCCAGCCCCAGGACCCGGTACGCCGCGGAGTGAAGCTGCGGCGAGAGGCTGTGCGCGACGGGATCGCCCCAGACCGCGAGGCGCGTGCCGTCAGGCGTCAGCATCCCGAATCGGGGTGGTCACTGCACCAGGCCTGCCACTGCGCCACGGCGCGGTTGTGGTCGGCGAGGTTCGACGTGAACACCGTCTCGCCGGTGTCGAGGTCGACCGTGACGAAGTAGAGCCAGTCGCCGTCCGCGGGATGCATCGCCGCATCGATCGCGACGTCTCCCGGGTTCGCGATCGGCCCGATCGGCAGTCCCGTGTTGACGTACGTGTTCCACGGGTTGGGGTCGGCCAGTGCTTCGCCGGACGAGCTCACCGTTCCGTCGTGCATCTCGCCGTAGCCGTACTGCGCGGTCGAGTCCATCTGCAGCAGGCCGAACGTCTCCTTGTTGCTCCCGCTCAGGCGATTCTCGATCACGGTCGCGACCTGTTGCATGTCCTTCTCATAGCGCGCCTCGCGCTGGATGATCGAGGCGACGGTCAGCACGCGCTGACGGTCCTCCACGGGCACGCCGGCATCATCGAGCGATTTCACGGTGCGGTCGACGAGAGTCGCGATCACGTCCTGCGCCGTCACGCCCGGGTCGAACGTGTAGGTCGCCGGGAAAAGCCACCCCTCGAGCGGCTGGCCTCCCGCGGCGACGATCGCCGGGTCGACGGGCACACCGTAGACCGTCGGATCGGCCACCGCGGCCTGGAAATCCTCGATCGGAAGCCCGGTACCCTCCGCCAGCAGCGTCAGGGACTGCTCGACAGTGAGGCCCTCGCGCAGTTGAGCGCTGTGCTCCATCTTGTTGGCCGGGTCGAGCAGAGCGGCCAGGGCCGCCTCCGAGGTCATCTGCTTCTGCATCTTGAAGACGCCTGGCACGAACGGCGGATTCTGGCCCGTGTCGATCAGGTGGTCGTAGAACGCCTCGGGTGTCTTGGTGACGCCCGCGTCGAACAGGCTCTGCGAGATGGGCGCGCCGGTGTCGCCCGGCGCGACCGTGACGAATGCTTCGCCGTCGGCCATGCCCGGGTCGTAGTCCTTGGGCTCTTCCCAGCCCATCACCTCGCGGATCTGGTCCTCGTATGTGTTCCAGACGTACAACGCACCCGCGGCGATGCCGCCCAGGAGCAGCAGGACGACGCCGAGCGCGATCCAGCCGCCGATCCGGCGCCGGCGCTTGTTCTTCGGCGGCGGCACCTGACCGACGCTGTCGGTCGTGTGCTCGCCGCTGAACAGATCCTCGAGGGTGGCCGTCGCGACCGGTCGCGCGGTGATGACGGTGCCTGAGTCACCCGCGTCCGGGTCGGAGTCCGCACCGCGCCGGTAGGCCGGGGAGCTCTCCACCGCCGCGTCGCCGACGAGCGGCCATTCCTCCGCGTCGGTGACCACGGCAGACGACACCGGCGCTGCCGCGGCGCGGGCGGTGGCAGGCGAGTCAGCGGGGCGCGACTTCTCTGCGGGTGCGGCGGGTGTCGCCCGTGCTGCCGCCTTGCGGGCAGCGGCATCGCGAGCCTCACGGCGTGACAGAGGGGCGGCTCCCTGGGTTTCGGCACCCGGCGGCGTCACCGGCGCGGCTGTACCGCGGGATGCGTCATCGACGCTCGAGCGTCGCTCGCGCGGGTCCGGCAGCTTGCCGAACAGATCCGCGAACGGATCGTCGAACGGCGACGGGGCATCGGGCATGTCAGGTGGGCTCCTGGGCCGGGGGAACGGGTGAACCGGCGGGCCGTCCGGTGCTCTTCTCGACATCGAGTGCGTGCTGGAGGAGAACGACGGCCGCGACCTGGTCAACAATGCTACGAGATGAACGCTGGGATCTGCCCGAATCACGCAGCGCCGCGTGCGCGGACACCGTGCTGAGCCGCTCGTCGATCAGCCGGACGGGCACAGCGGATGCCGCCGCCAGCCCCGCCGCGAACTCCCGCGCGTCCGTGGTCGACGCGGTGTCCTCGCCGCGCATGTTCAGGGGCAGGCCGACCATCAGCTCGACAGCGTCATACTCCCGCGCGAGCTCGACGATGCGCCCGATCGACCCGTCGGTGCGGGGCACGGTCTCCACCGGGGTCGCGAGCATGCCGTCCGGGTCGCAGCGAGCGACGCCGACACGGGCCTTCCCGACGTCGATCCCGAGGCGGGTGCCTCGACGGAACGCGCTCACAGGGCGCCGAGCGCATCCTTCACGGCGCTGAGCGCGGCCGGAAGTGCCGAGGCGTCCGTTCCGCCGCCCTGCGCGACGTCATCACGACCTCCGCCGCCCCCGCCGAGCGTCGTCGCGGCGACCTTGGCCAGGGCTCCGGCGCGCGCGCCGGCCGCTCGTGCGGCATCGTTCGTGGCCACGATCACGACGGGACGACCACCCACCTCGGCGCCGATCGCGACGACGCCGGCCTCCGAGCCGAGGCGGTCCCGCACGCCGAGAGCGAGAGAGCGAACATCGTCCGCCGTAGCGGCCGAGCCGATCGACTCCGCGACCACGCGGCTCGCGCCCACCACGGCGGCGTTCGCGGCGAGTGCCGGGATTCGGTCGGTCAGCGCGCGCGCCTCGAAGGCTGCGATCTTCTTCTCGGCCGCCTTGAGGCCGGCCGCGAGCTCGGCGATGCGGGTGGGCAGCTGGTCGCGGGGCGTTTTGAGGGTCGATGTCAGCTGCGAGACGATCGCGCGCTCGGCGGCGAGCTCGCGGAACGCATCACGGCCGACGAGGGCTTCGACGCGACGGTTGGACGCGCCGACCGACGACTCGCCGACCAGGTTCACGAGTCCGATCTCGGCGCTCGAGGACACGTGGGTGCCGGCGCAGAGCTCGCGCGACCAGGGCCCGCCGATGTCGACCATGCGGACGGTGTCGCCGTACTTCTCGCCGAACAGAGCCATCGCGCCGAGGGATTTGGCCTCGTCGAGCGACATGATCCGCGTCGTGACCTCGAGGTTCTCACGCACCGCGTTATTGGCGATCTCCTCGATCTCGGTGCGCGTTTCGGCCGAGAGCGCCTGACCCCAGGTGAAGTCGAGGCGCATGTAGCCGGCTCGGTTCAGCGATCCGGCCTGCGTGGCGCTCTTGCCGAGTGTGTCGCGCAGTGCGGCGTGCACGAGGTGGGTGGCGGAGTGAGCCTGCCGAGCCGCGCGCCGGTTGACGGCATCCACCACCGACGTCGCCGGCTGGCCGACGCCCACCTCGCCCGAGGTGACCTCCACGGTGTGGCTGACCAGGCCCACGACGGGCTTCTGGACGTCGATCACGTCGAGTTCGTAGCCGGGCCCCACGATGATTCCCTTGTCGGCGACCTGGCCGCCGGATTCGGCGTACAGCGCGGTGTCGGCGAGGATCACCTCCGCGATCTGGCCCGTCGTGGCGCGGTCGACGGAGACGCCGTCCACGAGCAGTCCGAGAATCGTCGACTCGGTCTCGAGATCGGTGTATCCGGTGAAGACCGTCTCGCCGTGCGCGCGGAACTCGCGGTAGACGCTGGTGTCGGCGAGCTGGCGCTTGCGCGAGCGGGCGTCGGCCTTCGCGCGCGTGCGCTGCTCGAGCATGAGCGAGTCGAACGCCGCGCGATCGACGGTGAGGCCCGCCTCTTCGGCGATCTCCAGCGTGAGGTCGATCGGGAAACCATACGTGTCGTGCAGGAGGAACGCCTCGGAGCCGGCGATCGTGGTGCCGCCCGCCTGCTTCGTCTGCGCCACCGACAGATCGAGCGTCGTGGTGCCCGCCGCGAGGGTGCGCAGGAACGTCTCCTCCTCCGCGACCGCATAGGCCGACAGCCGGGGGTACTCGGTCTCGAGCTCGGGATAGGCGGCCTTCATGGCATCGCGTGAGGCGGCGAACAGCTCGGGGAACGTCGGTCCGTCGACGCCGAGCAGCCGCATCGAGCGGATGCCGCGGCGCATCAGGCGGCGCAGGATGTAGCCGCGCCCCTCGTTGGAGGGGGTCACTCCGTCGGCGAGGAGCATGAGGGAAGAGCGGACGTGGTCGGCGATGATGCGCATGCGCACGTCGTCGCCGTGGTCGGCGCCGTACCGCCGTCCGCTCAGCTGCGCGGCGAGATCGAGCACCGGGCGCACCTGGTCGGTCTCGTACATGTTCTGCACACCCTGCTTGATGAACGCGATGCGCTCCAGGCCCATACCGGTGTCGATGTTCTTCTGGGGCAGTTCGCCGACGATGCGGAAGTCGTACTTCGAGGTGACGTCGTCGATCGCATACTGCATGAAGACGAGGTTCCAGATCTCGACGTATCGGTCGTCGTCGGTGGCAGGTCCGCCGTCGGCCCCGTAGGCGGGACCCTGGTCGAAGAAGATCTCCGAGCACGGACCCGCCGGGCCGGGCAGGCCCGTGCTCCAGTAGTTCGTGTCCTTGTCGAGCCGCTGGATGCGATCCTCCGGCAGACCCGCGATCCGCCGCCACAGGTCGAAGGCCTCGTCGTCATCCTTGTACACGGTCACCCAGAGGTCGTCGGGGTCGAACCCGAGCCCCCCGTCGGATTCCGAGGTCGTGAGCAGATCCCACGCGTAGGTGATCGCACCCTCTTTGAAGTAGTCACCGAACGACCAGTTGCCGAGCATCTGGAAGAACGTGCCGTGGCGGGGCGTCTTACCCACTTCTTCGATGTCGTTCGTGCGGATGCACTTCTGCACATCGGCAGCCCGCTTGTACGGCGCGGGAACGTCGCCGCTCAGGTACGGGATGAACGGGACCATTCCGGCGACGGTGAACAGCAGCGCAGGGTCGTCGGTGACCAGGGATGCCGAAGGGACGATGGTGTGGTCGCGCTTCTCGAAATAGCGCAGGAATCGGTCGGCAAGCTCGGCGGTCTGCATGAGAGTCCTCGCAAAAGGGCGGCGTCCGGCAACGGACACCGCCTGACGGGTGGGTCAGTCGGTGAGCTTCTTGGCGCCGGTCTGCGCCGAGTCGATGGCCGCGGTGGATGCGTCGGCGGCGGAGTCGATCGCATCGGACGCCGACTCCTTGACCGCATCGACGGCGTCGCTGACGGTGCCCTTGGCCGAATCGACCAGCCCCGACATCCGTGCTTCCTGTTCGCGGTATGCGTCGCCGATCCGGTCGGTGAACTCCGTGATGCGGGCGTCGACGTCGGCGAGCACCTCGTGGCCGCGGGGGTCCTTGTTCATGACATGCGCGGCGACGAAACCGCCGATCAGACCGAGCAGGAACCACAGGAGGTTTCTCATGTCACCACTTCCTCAGCCGCCGGGCGCGGCATCCCTCCATCGTAGGCGAGAACGCGAAAGGGCGCCGGGATGACCCGGCGCCCTTCCTCTCCGTTCGTTGAGCGAGCGGAGCGAGACGAAACGCTAGCGCGCCGCGTAGTACTCGACGACGAGCTGGACGTCACCGGTGACGGGGACTTCAGCGCGCTTCGGGCGACGCAGCAGACGCGCGTGCAGCTTGTCGAGCTCGACCTCGAGGTAGCCGGGAACCGGGGGCAGCACCTCGGCGTGACCGCCGGCCGCTGCGACCTGGAAGGGCTCGGTGCCCTCGCTCTTGGCCTTGACGTGGATGAGCTGACCCGGCTTCACGCGGAAGGACGGGCGGTCGACGGTCTGGCCGTCGACGAGGATGTGGCGGTGCACGACCAGCTGGCGGGCCTGCGCGGTCGTGCGGGCGAAGCCGGCACGCAGCACGAGCGCGTCCAGGCGCATCTCGAGCAGCTCGACCAGGTTCTCACCGGTCAGGCCCTGCGTGCGGCGGGCTTCGTTGAACGTGTTGCGCATCTGCTTCTCGCGGATGCCGTACTGCTCGCGCAGGCGCTGCTTCTCGCGGAGGCGGACGGCGTAGTCGCTGTCCTGCTTGCGCTTGGTGCGGCCGTGCTCACCCGGAGCGTAGGGACGCTTCTCGAGGTACTTGGCGGCCTTCGGCGTCAGCGGGATGCCGAGTGCGCGGGACAGGCGGACCTTGCGGCGGTCCTGGGACTTCGTGGGCACGGATGTGTCCTTCCAAAACAACATGGCCGCGTCTTTCGCGGACTCATGGACGTATCTCCTGCCCTTCCCTGTCGGCGCGCACGTCGGGGCGCACCGAAGGTGTGTGGGGGAAGGAGATACCCGAAAACTGCGTTTCGAGCCGGTCAAGTCTAACAGACCCGACTCAGCCGCCGAGGATGCGGCGGATCTTCTCCAGCCGGGCCTGCACGTCCCGCTCCTGCCCGTGGTTGGTCGGCTCGTAGTAGCGGCGATCGACCAGATCGTCCGGCAGGTACTGCTGCGCCACCACGCCGATCTCGGAGTCGTGCGGGTACCGGTAGCCCTTGCCGTGGCCGAGACGCTTCGCGCCCGGATAGTGGGCGTCGCGCAGGTGCGGGGGAACGCGCCCGAAACCGCCCGCGCGGACGTCGGCGATCGCCTTGTCGATCGCGAGATACGCCGCGTTCGACTTCGCGGTCGTTGCGAGATAGGCGGTCGCCTCGGCGAGCGGGATGCGGCCCTCCGGCATCCCGATGAAGGCGACGGCGTCGGCCGCGGCCACCGCGATCACGAGTGCCTGAGGATCGGCGAGCCCGATGTCTTCGGAGGCGGAGATCACCAGACGTCGGGCGATGAAGCGGGGGTCCTCCCCCGCTTCGACCATGCGGGCGAGATAGTGCAGCGACGCGTCGACGTCGGACCCGCGGATCGACTTGATGAACGCGCTGATGACGTCGTAGTGCTCGTCGCCCTGGCGGTCGTAGCGCAGCAGTGCGCGGTCCACGGCGCTCGCGACGTGTTCGGCGGCGATCTCGGGTGCGTTTTCGTTTGCGTCGTCTGAGTCATCGGACTCTCCGGCGACCGGCTCGGCCAGCGACGCGGCCGCCTCGAGCGCGGTCAGGGCGCGCCGGGCATCGCCCGAGGCGAGTCGCACGAGTGCGTCGCGGGCCTCGGGCAGCAGCGTGACGCTGTCCGCGAGTCCTCGGGCGTCGGCGACGGCTCGATCGATCAGCATGCCGAGGTCGTCGTCGGTGAGCGGTTGCAGTGTGAGCAGGAGCGATCGCGACAGCAGCGGTGAGATGACCGAGAAGGACGGATTCTCGGTCGTGGCGGCGATCAGGACGACCCAGCCGTTCTCGACACCGGGGAGGAGTGTGTCCTGCTGCGCCTTCGTGAAGCGATGGATCTCGTCGAGGAACAGGATCGTCGACTGGCCGTAGAGATCACGCTGAGTCAGGGCCTCCTGCAGGACCTCTCTGACGTCCTTCACGCCCGCCGTCACCGCCGACAGCTCGACGAACCGGCGCCCGGACGAGCGGGCGATCGCCTGGGCGAGGGTCGTCTTGCCCGTTCCGGGAGGGCCCCACAGGATGACGGATGCCGCCGCTCCCGTCGACACGTCAGGTCGGGCCAGCAGCACGAGGGGTGATCCGGGCCGCAGCAGGTGCGACTGGCCGGCGACCTCGTCCAGAGAGGTCGGCCGCATCCGCACGGCGAGCGGGGTCTGCCCCTGGAACAGCGCGGCGGAAGTCACCGATCAAGGCTAACGGCCGCATCCGACCCTCGGTGCGGGCGCCGGTTTGGCGGCCGTGTCGGCGGCCCGTAGGATCAACCCGCCCGGGATCCCCGGGGAGCGAGGGAGGTCCCGTGGCGACGGGTGGAAAGCAGCGTGACGGGCGTGCCGAGCGGGAGCGCGTGCGGGTCTATCAGGCCCGCCAGGCGTTCCATGCCGGACAGGCGCGGCGTCGCACACGCGACAACCTCATCGCCGGCATCGGCGGCGGCGCGCTCGTCCTCGCGATCATCGGTGGTCAGGCGGCGTACTTCATGGCCGGCCCCGGTGCCCCCGTCCCGACGCCCTCGGCGACGCCGACCGGCACCGCGACTCCCGGTCCGAGTGCGTCTCCCACGGAATCCGCCGATCCCCGCGCGACGCCTTCGGCGACACCCACACCCTGACCCGGGCGGAGTTCTCGCCGCCCTCGGCCACAGCCTCGGCCCGTACTAGGCTGGGGAGTCGTCCATCCCCCACAGGCGGCGAGAGCCGCGATGAGGTGCATCCCGTGACTGCTGCAGCAGAGTCCACCCCCGAATCCGCCACCGAGACCACACCCGAGACCGACTCGGGCGCAGAGAGCGTCGCCCCGATCGAGCCCAGGGCCGACGGGGTGCCCGACGAGGATCCGTCGCAGGCCGGCGCCGATGCCGAGCCGGAGCCTGAAGCCGAGCCGGAGCTCGAAGCCGAGCCGGAGTTCGAAGCCGAGCCCCAGCTCGAAGCCGAGCCCCAGCCGGAGCCCGATCCCGCGGTCGAACCCGACGCGCTGAGCCAACCTGCGGCAGAATCGGAGCCTGAAGCCGCGACGGAACCCGTGATCTCCCCGGCAGCCGCGCCGGCCGTACCGCACCCCAGCGCCGTTCCCGGGCCGCGCAAGGCGGATGCCGAACCCTCCGACAGCTCCGCGACGCCCGCAGACACCGAGCCGTGGGGGCGCGTCGACGACGACGGCACCGTGTCGGTCCGCGAGGCCGATGGATGGCGCGTGGTCGGCCAGTACCCCGACGGCTCCGCCGATGAGGCACTCGCGTACTACCGCCGCAAGTTCTCGGATCTCGCGAGCGAAGTGGCGCTGCTCGAGGTGCGTCATCGGCGTGGCGGGGCGCCGGCGGCCGATCTGCGCGCGACCGCGAAGGCGCTGCACGCGAAGCTTCAGGACGCGGCCGCCGTGGGAAACCTCGCCGCGCTGGACGCCCGCGTGCTCGCCCTGACCGGTGAGCTGACCGAGGCGTCCGCGACCGAGGCCGCGGCATCCCGCCAAGCAGTGGACGACGCAGTGCGCGCACGCACCGAACTTGTGGAGAAGGCCGAGGCCCTCGCGGCCCGCGATCCTCGCAGCGTTCAGTGGAAGCAGGCGTCTGCTGACCTCACGTCGCTGTTCGATCAGTGGCAGTCCCAGCAGCAGAACGGCCCTCGACTGCCGAAGTCGACCGGCCAGCAGCTCTGGAAGCGCTTCCGCGATGCGCGCGCGACGGTCGACAAGCATCGTCGCGAGTTCTACGCGGAACTCGATGAGGCGCACAAGTCGGTGCGAGACCAGAAGGCTCGCCTCGTCGAGAAGGCCGAGGCGCTGGCTCCGAAGGGCGAAGACGGCATCGCGACCTACCGCGAGCTGCTGGACCAGTGGAAGACCGCAGGCCGGGCGGGCAAGAAGGCCGACGATGCGCTGTGGGCCCGTTTCAAGGCCGCCGGTGACGCGCTGTACGGTGCGCGCGGCGAGCGCGAAGCGGCGGATGCCGAAGCATCCCGCGAGAAGATCGACGCGAAGCGCGCGCTCCTGGAGGAAGCTCGCGTCATCGCCGACGAGCCCGACCTGGTCAAGGCTCGCAGCGCGCTGACGGCCATCCAGCGCCAGTGGGATGACATCGGCCGGATCTTCCCGCGCGACAAGGAGCGTGTGCTCGACGACGACCTGCGTCGGATCGAGACGGCGCTGCGCGGTCGCGAAGAGATCGACTGGAAGCGCAACAACCCCGAGACGAAGGCGCGCGCGAACGAGATGACGCGTCAGCTGACCGAGGCGATCCAGAAGCTCGAGGATGAACTGACGAAGGCCCAGAAGTCGGGTGACAAGGCCGCGATCGCGAAGGCGACCGAGGCCCTCGACGCTCGACGCGCCTGGCTCACCGCTCTCGGGGGCTGATCCCAGGCGCCTGTCGGCTCACGCCGGCGGATTCTCCACAGAGCCGCACGGGAGGCGCGACTCGTCGCTCCCGCGTGCGGCACAGTGGCAGGCATGTCCTCCCCCTTCCTGTACTTCGCGGACGAGCGGCTCTCGCACGCCGAGCTGTCCGCCGCACGGCTCGACGGACACCTCGTCGAGCTCGGCGAGGCCTACATCCCGGCGGACGCGGTCGAGACGCGCGGCCTGCGCGCCGGCTCTCTGCGCGGCCTGCTGGGTGACACCCTCGCCGCGACACACGTGAGCGCAGCATGGATCCACGGCGCACTTCATGATCCGCCTGCTCGCCACACCGTGCAGCGCGCGGTGCCACGACGACTGCACCACGTGATCGGACGCCGGCTTCTCTACCGAGACCTCTGCGTCGATCCGGCCGACCTGCTGCGGATCGGCGGCGTGCTGGTGACGTCCGCGGAGCGCACGCTCGCCGACCTTTCTCGGATATCGGACGTGGACTACGCCGCGGCGGCACGGATGATGGCCGATTCCGATCCGGAGCTCGCGGCGCGCACCGTCGCGTGGCTCGAATCGCACGGCGCTCTCCCGCACAAGCGGTCAGCCCTCGTCGCCTTACGCGCGCTCGCAGCGCGGGAGCGCGCGTGTCAGGATGACGTCACGCGGTAGACGTCGTAGACGGCGTCGATGCGCCGCACGGCGTTCAGCACGCGCTCGAGGTGCACGATGTCGCCCATCTCGAAGACGAAGCGACTGAGCGCGAGCCTGTCATTGGTCGTCGAGACGGTGGCCGACAGGATGTTCACGTGGTGCTCGCTGAGCACCCGGGTGACATCGCTCAGCAGCCCCGATCGGTCCAGGGCCTCGATCTGGATCTGAACCAGGAACACGCTCTTGGTGGTCGGAGCCCATTCGACTTCGATGATCCGCTCGGCATCGTCCATGAGCGACTTGACG
This sequence comes from uncultured Actinomycetota bacterium, assembly GCA_963772395.1. Taxonomy (GTDB): domain Bacteria; phylum Actinomycetota; class Actinomycetes; order Actinomycetales; family Microbacteriaceae; genus Microbacterium. Next base: position 843,099 of record CAVYWV010000002.1, read on the forward strand.
TTCGTGCAGTCGGTGCGGTGCACCGACACTCCGCTGCCGCGCGTGACGAAGCCGACGACCTCATCGCCCGGCACCGGGGTGCAGCACTTGGCGAGCTTAACGAGGATGTCGGGCGCACCGCGAACGAGCACTCCGGAGTCACCGCCGCGGGGCTGGCGCGAGCGGCCGACGTGCGGGATGTCGATCGGCCCGGTCGAGGTGTCGCTGGCGCTGACGGCGGCGGTGACCTTCTCGATGACCGACTGCGTCGAGACATGCCCCTCGCCCACCGCGGCGTACAGGGCGGTGACGTCTTCGTAGTTGAGCGAACGAGCCACCTCGGTGAACGAGTCCTGGCTCATCAGACGCTGCAGCGGCAGGTTCTGACGGCGCATCCCGCGCGCGATCGCCTCCTTACCCTGCTCGATGGCCTCCTCGCGACGCTCTTTCGTGAACCAGCCGCGGATCTTGCTGCGCGCGCGGGTGCTCTTGACGAAGGTGAGCCAGTCCTGGCTGGGGCCGGCATCCGGATTCTTCGACGTGAACACCTCGACGACGTCGCCGCTCTGCAGCTCGGACTCGAGCGGCACGAGACGCCCGTTGACCTTGGCGCCCATCGTCCGGTGCCCGACCTCGGTGTGCACCGCGTACGCGAAATCGACCGGGCTCGCCCCCGTGGGCAACCCGATCACGCGGCCCTTCGGCGTGAAGACGTAGACCTCTTTCGCGCCGATCTCGAAGCGCAGCGAATCCAGGAACTCACCCGGATCTGCCGTCTCGGCCTGCCAGTCGGAGATGTGGGCGAGCCACGCCATGTCGGCGTCGACGGACCTCGCGTCGGGCTTGCCACCCGTCAGACGCTCTTTGTACTTCCAGTGCGCCGCGACGCCGTACTCCGCCTGCTGATGCATTTCGTTCGTGCGGATCTGGATCTCGACGGTGCGCCCGCCCGGGCCGATCACCGTGGTGTGCAGCGATTGGTAGAGGTTGAACTTCGGTGTGGCGATGTAGTCCTTGAAGCGACCAGGCAGCGGCGTCCACCGCGCATGGATGGCGCCCAGCACCGCGTAGCAGTCGCGCACGCTGCCGACCATGATTCGGATGCCGATGAGGTCGTAGATGTCGTCGAACTCGCGGCCGCGCACCACCATCTTCTGGTACACGGAGTACAACTGCTTCGGACGCCCCATCACGCGACCGCGGATGCGGAGTTCGCGCAGGTCGGCGTCGACCGATTCGATCACGTTGTGGACGTACTGCTCGCGCTGGGGGGTGCGCTGCTTGACGAGGCTTTCGATCTCGGCGTAGAGCTTGGGATGCAGCACCGCGAACGACAGGTCTTCCAGTTCGGACTTGATCGTCTGGATGCCGAGCCGGTGCGCGAGCGGTGCGTAGATCTCGAGGGTCTCGGTGGCCTTCTTCTGCGCCTTCTCCGGCGGGACGAAGCCCCACGTGCGGGCGTTGTGCAGGCGGTCGGCCAGCTTGATGAGCAGCACCCGGATGTCGCGCGACATCGCCACGATCATCTTGCGGACCGTCTCGGCCTGCGCGCTCTCGCCGTACTTGACCTTGTCGAGCTTCGTGACGCCGTCCACGAGCATCGCGACTTCGTCGCCGAACTCGGCGTTGAGCGTCTCGAGAGCGTAGTCGGTGTCTTCGACCGTGTCGTGCAGGAGCGCGGCGGCGATCGCCTTCGGGCCGAGACCGAGGTCGGCGAGGATCTGCGCGACCGCGAGAGGGTGCGTGATGTATGGCTCACCACTTTGCCGGGTCTGCCCGGTGTGCGCCTCGTCGGCGACGCGGTAGGCGCGCTCGATGATCGACAGGTCGCCCTTGGGATGGTGCGTCCGCACCGTCCGCAGCAGCTGCTCGACGTCGTCGCGGCGGGCGGATCTCGAGAAGATGCGCGGGACGAGCCGCCGCAGGGACGAGGACTGGGCGGGAGGAACGGTCTCGGTCATCCGACTCCCCTCCGCCGCTGGACCTCAATCCTATGCCCGCGGAGTGCAGCCTCCGTCGCTACGGAACCGGCGATCAGACCGGGACGCCGGCGCGTTCGCGTGCCGCGAGAGCCCGTGCGTCCCGCGCCTTCACGTCCGGCTCGTTCTCGCGGAACAGCGAGTACAGCGGCGCCGCGACGAACACCGTCGAGTAGGCCGCGACGATCGTGCCGACGAAGATCGCCAGGGAGATGTCGGTCAGCGTCTGCGCACCGAGCCACAGGGCGCCGATGAACAGGATCGCGCCGGTGGGCAGGATCGCGACGACTGTGGTGTTGATCGAGCGGATGAGCGTCTGGTTCACGGCGAGGTTCACCGATTCACCGAAGGTGCGACCCGATATCTCGCCGTCCTCCGTCGTGTTCTCGCGGATCTTGTCGAACACGACGGTCGTGTCGTACAGGGCGTACGACAGGATCGTGAGGAAGCCGATCACCGCCGCGGGCGAGATCTCGAAGCCGCACAGTGCGTAGACGCCGATCGTGATGATGAGCACGTCGAGCAGACCGATGATCGAGGTCACCGACATCTTCCAGGTGCGGAAGTACAGCGCGAGGATCAGGAAGGTCAGGGCGAGGAAGATCGCCAGACCCCAGAGCGACTGACGTGTCACGTCGGCGCCCCAGCTGGGGCCGATGAACGACGAGGTCACTTCGCTGACCGGAACCTCGTACGCCTCCGCGAGCGCGCCGGTGACCTGCTGCGTCTCGGCCGGGGTGAGCTGATCGGTCTGCACGCGGACGGTGCTGTTGCCGACGGTCGTGACCTTGGTCGTCGCGTCCGGCACGACGGTGTGGACCGCATCGGTGGCGACCTGCTGGTCGGGAGTGGAGACTCCCGACACGGTGAACTGCGACCCGCCGGTGAACTCGATCGAGAACTGGATGGGACGCACCAACGGCACCAGCGCGGAGCCGATCACCAGGATCGCTGCGATGATGAACCACAGGCGGCGACGGCCCACGAAGGGGAACGAGGTCTTGCCGGTGTAGAGGTCGTTTCCGAGCTGGCTCATGGAGCGCATCAGAGCTCTCCCCCCTTGTCGGTCTTAGACGGTTTGCCGGTGTCGGGCACCTTCTGCAGGTCCGCCTGCTTGCGCTCCGCGATCGTCTGACGACGTTCGGCCTCGCCGCGCGAGCGCGACGCGCGGCGTTCCGCCTGCGTTTTGGCGGTCGGGGCGACGGGCGCGCGGAACTGGGCGCGGCCGCGGTAGACCGCACCGAGCGCGGTGGGGTCCATGCCGGAGAGCGGATGCCCCGACCCGAAGAACTTCGTGCGCGCCAGCAGTTGCATGACCGGGTGGGTGAACAGGATGAAGATCATGACGTCGATCACGGTCGTGAGCCCGAGCGTGAACGCGAAGCCCTTCACCGTGGCGTCGGCCAGGATGTACAGCACCACGGCCGCGAGGATGTTGATCGACTTGGAGATGTAGATCGTCCGCTTCGCGCGGTCCCAGCCGTCTTCGACGGCGCCGGTGATCGACTTGCCGTCGCGCAGCTCGTCTCGAATGCGCTCGAAGTACACGATGAACGAGTCGGCTGTGAATCCGATCGACACGATCAGTCCGGCGACACCGGCGAGCGACAGACGGAACCCCATGCGCCATGCCAGGATGCAGATCGTGATGTAGGTGAGCACACCCATCACGATGAGCGACGCGATGATCACCAGGCCCAGCGCGCGGTAGACGATCAGCACGTAGATCGCGACCAGCGCCAGACCGATGAGGCCGGCGATCAGGCCGATCTGCAGCTGCTGGGATCCGAGCGTGGCCGAGATGGTGTCGGAGCTGACGACCTCGAAGCTCAGCGGCAGCGCGCCGTATTTCAGCTGATCGGCGAGCACCTTGGAGCTGTCCTGCGTGAAGCTGCCCGTGATGCTGGGGTCGCCGCCGAGGATGATCGCGTTCATCGACGGAGCGGAGAGGACGTAGCCGTCCAGCACGAACGCGAACTGGTTCAGCGGCGGGTCGGCGCCGTACAGCCGCTGGCTGATCTCGCCGAACGTCTTGGTGCCGGCGTCGTCGAATTTGAGGTTGACAGCCCACTGGCCGTTGGTCTGCTGCAGGCCGAACGTCGCGTCGCTGATCGATGACCCGTCCAGCTCGACCGGTCCGAGGATGTACTTGACCGTGCCGTCCGGATCGCACGTGATCAGGGGCTGATCCTGCGGCGCGTTCGCGGGATCGTTGTCGGGGTTGTTGCAGTCGTAGGCCAGGTACTCCGCCTGCAGGGCAGGAGTGATCCATGCCACATCGCTGCCGTCGGTCGGCGACGCCGTCGGGGTGGCCGCCAGCGTCGGGTCAGGAGTCGGGTACGGCGTCTCCTTGCCGTCCTCGCCGACGAAGGTCGTCGCGGGCTGCCCGGCCACGAGCACGGCGCGCAGCTGGAGCTGCGCGGATGCCTCGATGCGCTGGCGGGTCTGCTCGTCGGCCGTGCCGGGGATCTGGACGACGATGTTCCTGCCGCCCTCGGTCGTCACATCGGCCTCGCCGACACCGGAGGCGTCGACGCGCTGCCGGATGATCGTGACGGCCTGATTCAGCTGCTCCTCGGTGGGTGCGGTGCCTTCGGCGGTCTGCGCCTCCAGGATGATCTGGGTGCCGCCCTGGAGGTCGAGCGCGAGCTCCGGACTCCACGAGCTCTCTTTGAACACGTACACGCCGAGCGCGTTGATGCCGAACAGCAGAGCGGTGATGATCAGGAGGCCGGTCAGCGCACGCCAGGCATGCCGGACGGGGGTGGATGTCGCCACGAAGGGTCAGCTTTCTGGGAGCCCGAGAGGGCGAGCGGTCAGGCCTTGGGCTTGGTGTCCGGGTCGGTGTCGGGGTCGACGGTCGACTCAGCCTCGACCGACCGTGCGTGGTCGTCGCTGATGGAGCTGATCGAGCCGCTCGCGACGCCGGCGACGTAGCCCGCCTCGTTCGCTTCGGCCTCGATGAAGTCGTCTTCGGTGACGGTGCCCTCAGCGGGGTCGACCACGCGCAGGATCGCCTGGCTGTGCACCTTGATCTCGACGCCCGGTGCGATCTCGACGATCGCGGGCTGGTCGAGGTTCTCGGGGTCGAAGGAGATGATCGTGCCGTACAGGCCGCCCTGCATCAGCACCTCGGCGCCGGGAACGGTCTGTCGTGCTTTCTGCTCCTGCTCGAGCTTCTGCTTCTGCATGCGCCGACGCGAGCTCCAGAACATGAAGCCCAGCAGGACGACCAGCAGGATGATGAGGCCGTAGTTGGAGAGGAATTCCATGGAGGCGAGAGCCTTTCGAATCAGGCGCGCGCCGTGGCGCCACTGCCTTGAGGAGGGGGTTAGGCGAGAGCCTTCAGCGATTATAGATCATCGAGTCTGAGCGCCGAGTCGATGTGCGCGACCCCCATGTGCTCGAAAGCCGACGGCATGGCGATCCGGCCGCGCGGCGTGCGGCCCATGAAGCCGATGCGGACCAGGTACGGCTCGACCACGGACTCGATCGTCTCGGCCTCCTCGCCGACGGCGACCGCGAGCGTGCTGAGCCCCACCGGTCCCCCGCGGAACCGGCGCACGAGCGCATCGAGCACCGCGCGGTCGAGGCGGTCCAGGCCGATCGAGTCGACGTCGTACAGGTCGAGCGCCGCATCGACGGTCCTGGTGTCGCCGCCGCCGCCGCGAACGATCATGAAGTCGCGAACCCGTCGCAGAAGCCGGTTCGCGATGCGCGGAGTGCCGCGCGAGCGGCGGGCGATCTCGGCGCGCGAGGCGGGCGGCAGATCGACGGAGAGCATCGCCGCCGAGCGCTCGATGACCCGCTCGAGCTCCTCGGGTTCGTAGTACTCCAGGTGGGCGGTGAACCCGAAGCGGTCGCGAAGCGGGTTGGGCAGCAGGCCCGACCGCGTCGTCGCGCCCACGAGGGTGAACGGCGAGAGATCGAGGGGGATGCTGGTGGCCCCGGCGCCCTTGCCGACCATGATGTCGATGCGGAAGTCCTCCATGGCGAGGTAGAGCATCTCCTCGGCGGAGCGGGCCATGCGGTGCACCTCGTCGATGAACAGCACTTCGCCGGGAGTGAGGCTCGACAGGAGCGCGGCGAGATCGCCCGCGTGCTGGATCGCCGGGCCGCTCGAGAGCCGCAGCGGCCGCGCGCTCTCGTGCGCGACGATCATCGCGAGCGTGGTCTTGCCGAGACCGGGGGGGCCTGAGAGCAGGATGTGGTCGGCCGGTCGCTGCTGGATGCGGGCCGCGTCCAGCAGCAGCTGAAGCTGGCCGCGCACCTTCTGCTGTCCGACGAATTCGGCGAGGGATGCCGGCCGCAGCGCGCCTTCGATGGCGAGCTCCCCCTCGTCGACGGGCTCGTCGGCCTCGTGGACGTCATCCACCGGCGGGCTCCTTCCGCGCGGGGCCGAGCGTCGCGAGAGTCAGGCGCAGGAGGGCCGGAACGGCGGCGCGCTCTGCCGGGCTCGCTTCCTCGACGGCGGATGCCACGGCCTCGCTCGCGGCGCGCTCGCTCCAGCCGAGGCCGATGAGAGCCTGCGTGACCTGCGCGGCGACGCCGGGCGCGGCATCCGCTCTCGGCGCGCTCCCCGATCGCGGCGCGACGACTTTGCCGGCGAGCTGCACCACGATGAGCTTCGCGGTCTTCGGCCCGATGCCCGAGACGCGGCGGAACGGAGCGTCGTCGTCGGCGGAGACCGCCTCGGCGATCTGAGAGACGCTGAGCGCGGCGAGCACCCCGAGCGCAGACTTCGGTCCGACTCCCGTGACGCCCAGCAGCTGCGTGAAGACGATCAGTTCGTCTCTGCTCTCGAAGCCGAACAGCGACAGGGCGTCCTCGCGGACGATCAGGTTCGTGTGCAGGTGCACCTCGTCGCCGACATCGGTCGCAGCGGCGACGTGCGGCGTGACCGCGACGGTCAGCCCCACTCCCCCCACCTCGACGACGATCGAGTCTGTATCGACGTGGGCGGCCCGACCGCGCAGCGAAGAGATCATAGGGCGAGCCTACGGCCGGGTTCGCAGTTTTGTTCGACCGACACACTCACCGACGGGCGAGACGTTCGGCATCCGCCCATGCCCGCTGCGCGGGGGTCAGCGCGCCGCTGGAAGGAGCCGAAACGGCGCCGCCGCGCCACGCGTGGCACAGCGCGAGGGCCAGCGCGTCGGCGGCATCGGCGGGCTGCGGCACCTCGTCCAGACGCAGGATGCGGGCGATCATGGCCTGCACCTGCTTCTTGTCGGCGGCGCCGTAGCCGGTGACGGCGGCCTTGACCTCGGTCGGGGTGTGGGTGGTCGCCGGGAGCCCGCGCTCCCCCGCGATCAGCAGAGCGATGCCGCTCGCCTGGGCGGTGCCCATGACTGACTGGCGGTTGTGCTGCGAGAAGACGCGCTCCACGGCGACGACGGTGGGGCCGTGCTCGTCGATCACCGCACGGATGCCGGCGGCGATGGTCGCGAGCCGGCGTTCGATGGGCTCGTGCGGGTCGGAGCGGATCACGCCGACGTGAACGAGTGTCGCGGAGCGGTCACGTGCGACATCGACCACGCCGACCCCGCAGCGGGTCAGGCCGGGGTCGATGCCGAGAACGCGCAGAGCTGCCACTCCCCCACGCTAAGCGGGCCGTGCGACGAGGTGCGGTCGGCGCGCCCTAGTCCTCGGTCTCGAGCTCGGCCTGCACCTCGGGCGACAGGTCGAAGTTGCTGTAGACGTTCTGCACGTCGTCGCTGTCTTCGAGGGCATCGATCAGGCGGAACACCTTGCGGGCCGTGTCTGCGTCGACCTCGACTTTGAGCGAGGGGACGAACTCGACGTCGGCGGACTCGTAGTCGATCCCGGCCTCCTGCAGCGCCGATCGGACGACGACGAGCTCGGACGCGTCCGTGATCACGCCGAAGCCGTCGCCGTGCGGTTCGATCTCCTCGGCTCCCGCGTCGAGGACGGCCAGCATCAGGTCGTCTTCGGACGTGCTCTCGGACGAGACCACGATCACGCCCTTGCGGTGGAAGTTGTATGCGACGCTGCCGGGGTCGGCCATCGTCCCGCCGTTGCGGGTCATCGCGGTGCGCACTTCGGCCGCGGCACGGTTGCGGTTGTCGGTGAGGCACTCGATCAGCAGTGCGACGCCGTTCGGTCCGTAGCCTTCGTAGAGGATCGTCTGATAGTCGACTGACTCGCCCGTGAGCCCCGCGCCGCGCTTGACGGCGCGGTTGATGTTGTCGATCGGGACCGAGGTCTTCTTCGCCTTCTGGACCGCGTCCTGAAGAGTCGGATTGCCTGCGAGATCGGCGCCGCCGATCTTGGCTGCGACTTCGATGTTCTTGATGAGCTTGGCGAACGACTTGGCACGGCGCGAATCGATGATCGCCTTCTTGTGCTTCGTGGTCGCCCATTTGGAGTGGCCGGACATGGGGTTCAGTTTACGCGGCCGGGCACCGGATCACGCTCCGACGATCTTCGCCAGGGTGCGCAGATTGCGGTTCGTGGTCGACGAGCGGTACGCCTTCCGCGACAGCAGCTTGCCGAACGGGGTGTCGACGGTCGTGCCCTTCACCGGGTTCCAGTAGATGACCCCACGGCCGCGCGAGACCGGGTCGGTCCTCTCGTCGAGGGATGCCGCGGCGTCCTCGAGCTCGTCCAGCACGGCCTCGTCCGATCCGAAGATCACCCACGGCTGGCGGCCAGCGCTCGTGGCGTCGAACGGGAATCCGGTGATCGCCTGCTCGACCTCTGCCCGGGTGACCAGGACGATCCAGGCGTCGTAGCCGAAGCGCTCCCGCAACGCGGCCTCGATGGACTTCTTGAGCCGCCCGCGGACCGACGGCGCGGCATCCGTCTCGAAGGCCACGTTGCCGCTGGCCAGGACCGTGCGAACGTCTGCGAATCCGAGGTCGTCGGTCATCAGTGCGGCGAGGTCGGCGTTGCGGATGGTGACGCCGCCGACGTTGACTCCTCGCAGGAGCGCCACCCACGCGGTCACAGCGGTTCCTACAGCGCGAACTCGAAGCCGAAGCGGGACGACAGCAGGGCTACGAGGTCGCGCGGCACCTTGCTGAGATACGCCGGAGCCGGGGCGAGCGTTTCGGCGGAGCCGATGAACGGGAAGTACACCGGCCCTTCGGTGCTCGCTTCGACCGAGTCGCGGATCGCGACGATGTCGCCGCCGATGCGGCGCAATCCGGTCAGGGTGATGGGCGAGGCCAAGCGCAGGGTGTCGCTGACCGGCATGCGCCAATGCGGCATCTGCTCGCCGCGCCGCGCCCTGGTCTCGTCTCCGAGCGGCCCCAGCACACGGCCCCACGCGCCGATGCCCGGCACCGGCAGCGCACGATCCCACACGAACAGGGTGTCTCCGGGTTCGGTGAAGCCGACCAGCTCGTGCGACCACTCGAACCGGCGGTCATCGGACGCTTTCGGGGCGCTCAGCGCGTCGCCGACGTTGCCGCGCGAAGGGGCGATCATCCAGTAACGCTCTTCTGGGCGATCACGCCACCAGTCGTTGATGGTCATGTCAGAAACCTAGCCGCTGCGCCCGCGAGCGTCAGGCGGCGCGCACGGTGTCGAGGAACAGCTCGTGGAAGCGGAGCTCGCCGGTCACTTCCGGGTGGAAGGAGGTCCCGAGCAGCTGCGCCCGGCGGACGGCGACGACCCGCCCGTCTCGAAAGCTGCGCGAGCGTTTCGACGCCGGCGCCCACCTCTTCGACGAGCGGTGCGCGGATGAACACCGCGTGCACGGGCGGGTCGCCCAGCGCCGGGACGTCCAGGTCGGTCTCGAAAGAGTCCAGCTGGCTGCCGAAGGCGTTGCGGCGGACGACGACGTCGAGCCCGCCGAAGGTCTGCTGACCTTCGATGCCGTCGGTGATGCGATCGGCGAGGAGGATGAGACCGGCGCACGTGCCGTACATCGGCATCCCCGCTGCGATCGCTTCACGGATCGGCTGCTGCATGCCGAACGACCGCGAGAGCTTGTCGATCACGCTCGATTCGCCGCCCGGAATCACCAGCCCTCCGACGGCGGCCAGTTCGCTCGGGCGGCGGACGAGCTCGACGTCGGCGCCGAGATCGGTCAGTACGCGAGCGTGCTCGCGCACATCGCCCTGCAGGGCGAGGACTCCGACGTGCGGGCGGTTACCAGCCACGCTCGGCGAGGCGGTGCGGCGCGGGAAGGTCAGACACGTTGATGCCGACCATCGCCTCGCCGAGACCGCGCGACACGTCCGCGACGACCTTCGGGTCGTCGAAGAACGTGGTCGCCTTGACGATCGCGGCAGCGCGCTCGCGCGGGGTTGCCGGACTTGAAGATGCCCGAGCCCACGAAGACGCCGTCGGCGCCGAGCTGCATCATCATCGCCGCATCGGCCGGAGTGGCCACGCCCCCCGCGACGAACAGCACGACCGGCAGCTTGCCGGTCTCGGCGATCTCGGCGACCAGCTCGTACGGCGCCTGCAGCTCCTTGGCTGCGACGTACAGCTCATCCTTGGTCAGTGAGCGCAGGACGTTGATCTCGCCCGAGATCTTGCGGATGTGCTTGGTCGCCTCGGAGACGTCGCCGGTGCCGGCCTCGCCCTTCGAGCGGATCATCGCCGCGCCCTCGTTGATGCGGCGAAGGGCCTCGCCGAGGTTGGTCGCGCCGCACACGAACGGAACCGTGAACTTCCACTTGTCGATGTGGTTGACGTAGTCGGCCGGTGAGAGCACTTCGGACTCGTCGATGTAGTCGACGCCGAGCTCCTGCAGCACCTGCGCCTCGACGAAGTGCCCGATGCGGGCCTTGGCCATGACCGGGATCGAGACCGCGGCGATGATGCTCGTCGATCATGTCGGGGTCGCTCATGCGCGACACCCCGCCCTGCGCGCGGATGTCGGCGGGCACGCGCTCGAGTGCCATCACGGCGACGGCTCCGGCATCCTCCGCGATCTTGGCCTGCTCGGCGGTGACGACGTCCATGATGACGCCGCCCTTGAGCATCTCGGCGAGTCCGCGCTTGACGCGACTGGATCCGTGCTGAGCGGAGGGGGACGAGGGGGTGGTGCTGTCAGTCATAATCATCGATTCTACTGGGGCTCGGGGGCGGCTCCCGCCGCGAGCGCGAGCCACCGGCGACCTGCTGGACCGGGTCGGCGAGCGTTCAGGAGTGCCAGGCGTCGGCGACCGTGCGGCGCACTTCGCCCAGAAGCTGCGGAAGCGCCTTGGTCTTCGCGATGATCGGGAAGAAGTTCGCGTCGGCCGTCCAGCGCGGCACGATGTGCTGGTGCAGGTGTCCGTCGATGCCTGCTCCGGCGACGTGGCCCTGGTTCATGCCGATGTTGAAGCCGTCGCAGCGCGAGACCTTGCGCAGCACGCGTCATGCCGCGCTGGGTCAGAGCAGCGATCTCGGCGACCTCCTCCGCCGTCGCCTCGTCGTACTGCGAGATGTGGCGGTACGGGCAGACGAGCAGGTGACCGGAGTTGTACGGGAACAGGTTGAGCAGGACGAACGCCGTGCGTGCCGCGCGCCACGATCAGTGCGTCCTCGTCCGACATGTGCGGTGCCGCGCAGAACGGGCATGCGTCGCGCAGCGGCTGTGGACCGGCGGCGATGTAGGCCATCCGGTGGGGCGTCCACAGACGCTGGAACTCGTCGGGGACGCCCGCCAGCGCGGCCGCGTCGATGAGCCCGGTCACGGGCTCATCGACTCCGTCGTCGATCACGCCAGGTCCTCTGCCGAGTTCACCAGCGCCCGCGTCGCGATCGCCTCGCGGATGCGGCGCACGGCCTCATCGATCGGCACGCCGTTCTCCTGCGTGCCGTCGCGGAAGCGGAACGAGACGGTGCCGCCGGCGCGATCCTGCTCTCCCGCGATGAGCTGGAGCGGCACCTTCTGGGTCGTGTGCGTGCGGATCTTCTTCTGCATGCGATCGTCGCTGTGATCGACCTCGGCTCGCACGCCTTCGCGGCGGAGGACCGCGATGATCTCATCGAGATAGTCGTAGTACTCCTCGGCGACGGGGATGCCGACCACCTGCACGGGCGAGAGCCACACCGGGAACGCCCCGGCGTAGTGCTCGAGCAGGATCGCGAAGAAGCGCTCGATCGAGCCCATCAGCGCGCGGTGGATCATGACGGGACGCTTCTTGACGCCGTCACGATCGGTGAACTCGAGGTCGAAGCGCTCGGGCAGGTTGAAGTCGAGCTGCACGGTGGACAGCTGCCACGTGCGCCCGATCGCGTCCTTGACCTTGAGGTCGATCTTCGGACCGTAGAACGCGGCCTCGCCTGCCACCTCGGTGAGCTTGAGACCGCTCGCCAGCGCGACGCGCCGCAGCGCATCGGTGGCTTCCGCCCAATGCGCCTCGTCGCCGATCCACTTGGCCTTCTCGTCGTCGCGCATCGAGAGTTCGAGCTCGAAGTCGCTGAGCCCGAAGTCCCGCAGCAGCGAGAGGACGAACTCGAGGACTGCCGCCACCTCGCCTTCGAGCTGCTCCGGGGTGACGAACAGGTGCGCGTCGTCCTGCGTGAATCCGCGCACGCGCGTGAGGCCGTGCAGCGCGCCCGACAGCTCGTTGCGGTACACCGTGCCGTTCTCGGCCAGACGCATCGGCAGGTCGCGGTAGCTGCGCGCACGCTCGCGGTAGATCAGGATGTGCATCGGGCAGTTCATGGGCTTGAGGTAGTAGTCCACGCCCTGACTTGGTGATCTCGCCGTTCTCGTCGCGCTCCTCGTCCATGTGGATGGGCGGGAACATGCCCTCCGCATAGGTCACGAGGTGGTTGGACTCGATGAAGAGGTCCTTCTTCGTGATGTGCGGCGTGTACACGTAGGTGTACCCGGCGGCGCGGTGGCGGTGCAGCGCGTGCTGCTCCATCTCCTGGCGGACGATGCCGCCCCGCGGGTGCCAGACCGACAGGCCGGAGCCGATCTCCTCGGGGAAGGAGAACAGGTCCAGCTCCTTGCCGAGTCGGCGGTGATCGCGCTTGGCGGCCTCCTCCAGACGCTGCTGGTAGGCGCGCAGCTCGTCCTTCGACGGCCACGCGGTGCCGTAGATGCGCTGCAGCTGCGGGTTCTTCTCGCTGCCCCGCCAGTACGCGGCGGCGATGCGCGTCAGGTCCCACCCGTTGCCGATCATGCGCGTGTTCGGCAGGTGCGGGCCGCGGCAGAGGTCCTTCCAGACGACCTCGCCGTCGCGGCTCACGTTGTCGTAGATCGTCAGCTCGCCGGCGCCGACCTCGACGGATGCGCCCTCGGCGGCGTCCTTTCCCGACGCCGTGCCGCCCTTGAGCCCGATCAGCTCGAGCTTGAAGGGCTCGGCGGCCAGCTCCGCGACGCGCCTCCTCGTCGCTGACGACGCGGCGCACGAACCGCTGACCCTCGCGGATGATGCGCTGCATCTCCTTGTCGATGGCCTTGATGTCCTCCGGGGTGAAGGGCTGCTGCACGCCGAAGTCGTAGTAGAAGCCGTCGGTGATCGGCGGGCCGATTCCGAGGTTCGCCTGCGGGTTGATGCGCTGCACCGCCTGGGCGAGCACGTGCGCGGCGGAGTGGCGCAGGATCGCGAGCCCGTCCGGGCTGTCGATCGTGATCGGCTCGACGGCATCGGCCTCGGTGACGGTGCGTCGCGAGGTCTTTCAGTTCGCCGTTCACGCGCAGGGCGACGACGGAGCGATCGGGGAAGAGGGCGAATCCGTCGGCGGGATAGGTCACGTCCGACGGAGGTGTGACGTCAGTCAAGGAACTCTCCAGAGGGTGGCTCGGATCAAGGGCTGCTCAGCTTCGGACGCGCACAGCGCCCCGCCCGCTCAGGCGCCGAGCGTTCGCGTGCCGACGACGGCGACCTCAGTCGCGTTCGGCAGCCGGCGCAATCCCATGCCGACAGTCTAGTTCGGGCTCGGCGGGGGCGATGGTCGATGCCGAGGAGCTGGTTGCTCGCGCTGCGCTGAGCATGCTCCGCCTCAGAGGTGCTTGAGCGCCTCGCGCCTGCTGAGCGGACTCAGATCGTGCGAGTCCGCGTACTGGCGCACCCAGCCGGGCTCGACGCGGGCATACTCTCGCAGCGCCCACCCGATCGCCTTGCGGATGAAGAACTCACGGTCGCCGAGGTTGGGCGCGATGACCTCCGCGAGCAGATCGCGGTCGACGCGGCCACGGCGTCCCAGCTGGGAGATGATCGCGATGCGTCGGATCCACATGTCCTGGTCCGTGCTCCAGCGCCGCACCAGAGCGGCAGTCGCGTCGGGTGCATCGTCGTGCAGGGGGGCGAGACGGTGCGCGAGTTCGTCGGTGAAGTCCCACCACCGGCCCGTGCGCACCATGTGCTCGACGAGGGGCACGACGGCGAGATCGACGGATGCCGGTGGCGCGGCCAGCAGCGACATCGCCGCGTAGCGCTCCTCCCGGTATGCGGCGTCATCCCACAGCGTCAGCGCGGCATCCCGCAGCGTCTCGCCGTCGACGATCTGAGCGGCCTTCACCTGCGCGCGTGCGATCCGCCGCACATCGGGGAGGGCGACGCCGAGGAACGGCATCGCGGACTTCATGTAGGCCTGCTGCTGAGGGGCCCGCACTGGGTCCGCGTGAGCGCGCAACGCCCGGCGGATGTCATCGACGATCTCGGTCTCGCTGCCTCCGGCGGCCACGGCATATACGGCCACGGGCGCTATTCAGGCGTCTTCGCGCGGTGGCGGCGATGCCACACGACGCACGCCCCCGCGTAGATCGCAACCGCGGCCAGGATGACGGTTCTGAGCACTTCGTAGACGCCCACCGCGTCGTCGGCGAATGAGAGTCCGAGAGACACGGCCGTGCAGACGATTCCGATCACGAGCAGGAGCCACGAAGTGCGCTCGGAGCGGATGATGTAGAGACTCTTGCGTCCCTCGGGAACGGCCATTCGTCGAGAGTAGCTTGAGGCGCGGCCACCGCCTGGGACGGCCAACAGAAAACCCCCGGAAATCCGGGGGTTTTGTCTGTGCGCGATACTGGGATCGAACCAGTGACCTCTTCCGTGTCAGGGAAGCGCGCTACCGCTGCGCCAATCGCGCCCGTGCGGGCTATTGAGTTGAGATGGCAGTGCTGCGAGGTGGCGACGGGATTCGAACCCGTGTAAACGGCTTTGCAGGCCGGTGCCTAGCCGCTCGGCCACGCCACCGTGTGGATTGACCCCACGTGCCGTGATCCCTCCGAAGAGGAATCCCTGCACTCGAGCGGATGACGAGACTCGAACTCGCGACCCCAACCTTGGCAAGGTTGTGCGCTACCAACTGCGCTACATCCGCGTTTCCCGGATTGCTCCGGGCACTTGAACGACTTTAGCCGATGAATTCGGACTCGCCAAACCAGCGCGGGCCGACGCGTGTCGCACCGTGCGAGGGTTCGCTCGCGCTCGAGGCATCCGGTAGGATCGGGACTCGGCCCCGCAGGGCCACGGGCGATTGGCGCAGTTGGTAGCGCGCTTCCTTCACACGGAAGAGGTCATCAGTTCGAGTCTGGTATCGCCCACCACGAACTCTCCCTCAGTCCTCGACAGACCAGCCGTACCGACGACGCAGCGCGTCTGCGACCCGCGCGAATCGCTCGGGATCCAGCGCGGATGCCTCGCGCCGCATGCCGTCGGCGTGAACGCTGTAGAGCTGATCGACGTCGACCCACGACGGTCTCGCCCTGCGAATCCCACGGCCCGCGTGCCGATGCTGAGGAAGTCGCGATCGCCGTCGTGGGACTTGCTCGTGAGACGCACCGCGAAGACCCGGTCGGCATCGCTGGCGCCCGATACGACCAGAACGGGGCGGTCCTTGCCGCGCCCGTCGTTCTCGGCGTAGGGAACCCACGTCCAGACGATCTCGCCCGCGTCGGGATCACCGTCGATGTCGGGCGAGTAGCTGATCCGCAGCCCATCGCGCGCGGGGCGGAGTGATCTCGACGGTTGCGGCATCGCCGGCGCTGGCCGATCGCATCGGCGGCGGATCGGCGCAGGAGCCGACGATGTGCGGGGCGAGGTCTGAGCCGTGGGCGGTGCTCGGAACAGGCGCGAGATCGCCCCGAGAAATCCCTTGCGCTCAGTCACCCTCAGACCCTAACCCCGGCACGCGGGAAGGCCCCGCGACCGATGTCGCGGGGCCTTCCGGATCGTGCGGGTGTCAGGCCCTGGAGTCGGCGAGGACGTAGCCCTCTTCGCCGTGCACGATGGTGTCGATGCCGGCGATCTCGTCCTCGTTCTTGACGCGGAAGCCGATCGTCTTCTGGATCGCGAAGCCGATGATCCACGCGAGGACGAACGAGTAGATCAGCACCGCGAAGGCGGCGATCGCCTGGACGAGCAGCTGCGTGAAGCTGCCGCTGAAGATGAGGCCGGTGCCGTTGGCGAAGAAGCCGAGGTACAGGGTTCCGATCAGACCACCGACGAGGTGGATGCCCACGACGTCGAGCGAGTCGTCGAAGCCGAGCTTGAACTTCAGCTCGATCGCCAGGGCGCAGACCGCACCGGCGACCAGACCGAGCACGATCGCCCAGATCGGCGTCAGCGACGCACAGGCCGGGGTGATCGCGACGAGGCCGGCGACGGCACCGGACGCGGCACCGACGGAGGTCGGCTTGCCGTCCTTGATCTTCTCGACGACGAGCCATGCCAGCAGCGCGGCGGCCGGTGCGGCGATCGTGTTGACGAACGCGAGCGACGCGGTGTTGTCGGCGGCGAGCTCCGAGCCGGCGTTGAAGCCGAACCAGCCGAACCACAGGAGGCCGGCGCCGAGGAGGACGAAGGGCGGGTTGTGCGGGACGTGCACGCCCTTCTGGAAGCCGACGCGCTTGCCGAGGACCAGAGCCAGCGCCAGGGCCGCGGCACCGGCGTTGATGTGGACCGCGGTGCCACCGGCGAAGTCGATCGCACCGACGCCGAAGCACGTCTGCATGCCGTAGGTGATCCAGCCGCCGTAGGCGAAGCTGCCGTCCTCGGCGAGACCGAAGTTGAACACCCAGCTCGCGACCGGGAAGTAGACGACCGTCGCCCAGATCGCGGCGAAGATCATCCACGCGCCGAACTTGGCGCGGTCGGCGATCGCACCGGAGACCAGGGCGACGGTGATGATGGCGAACGTCGCCTGGAAGGCCACGAACGCGAGCGGCGGGTACGCGGCGCCCTCCGGCGTCTCGAGCAGGCTGGCCAGACCGAACGTCGGAAGGGTCGATCGACCAGGGGAAGGACGGTGCCGGCGGCCGTGGTCGGGAAGGCGATGGCGTAGCCGTAGAGGACCCACAGGACGCCGATCAGGCCCATCGCGCCGAAGCTGAGCATCATCATGCTGATGACGCTCTTGGCCTTGACGAGGCCGCCGTAGAAGAACGCGAGTCCTGGCGTCATCAACAGGACGAGTGCTGCCGCTATCAGGATGAATGCTGTATTGCCTTGATCCATCTCGAAATGAACCTCTCTGCAGGGACGCAGGGTAAAAGCGTCGGGTCGTCCCAGTGTCGAGGGTGCGGGTTTCCTCCGGTCGCCACGGTGTGTTTCGCGTGTGTTACACGACCCCGAGCGAGGTAAACATCACGTTTCCGGAAGCCGTGAGCCGGAGCCGAATCTCGCTCGAGCGGCCGTGCGTTCCGCTAATCGAGGGTAGATGCCACCAGGCGCGAGATCGCGCGCAGGTACTTCTTGCGGTAGCCGCCGGCGAGCATCTCCTCGGGGAAGACGAGGTCGAGCGTCGTCCCGGTCGCACGGATCGGCAGCTGCGCGTCGTAGACCCGGTCGATGAACGCCACGAAGCGCAGCGCGGCGGACTGATCGGTCAGCGGGGCGACATCGCGCAGTCCGACCAGCGCGAGTCCGTCGATCAGGCGGATGTACCGCGATGGGTGCACGGTCGCCAGGTGGGCGACGAGCGCGGCGAAGGCGTCGTCCGAGACGAGGCTGCCGGTCTCGGCGGCATCCGTGATCGTCTTCTCGTACTCCGCATCGGTCAGCACCGCCGCATGACCGTCGAGCGCACGGTGGCGGTAGTCGGTGCCGTCGATGCGGATCGTCTCGAAGCTCGCCGCCATCGCGTGGATCTCGCGCAGGAAGTCCTGCGCGGCGAAGCGTCCCTCACCGAGGGCGTTCGGCGGCGTGTTGGATGTCGCGGCCAGACGCGTGCCGGACGACGACCAGCTCGCCGAGCAGGCGTGTCATCACCATCGTGTCGCCCGGATCGTCGAGTTCGAACTCGTCGATGCAGAGCAGGTCCGATCCGCGGAACAGCTCGACGGTGTTCTTGTAGCCGAGCGCGCCCACGAGCGCTGTGTACTCGATGAACGAGCCGAAGTACTTCCGGCGCACCGGCATCGCGTGATAGATCGCCGCCAGCAGGTGGGTCTTGCCGACGCCGAAGCCGCCGTCGAGATAGACGCCCGGCTTGAGCTCGGGTCCTTTCTTCGCCCGGCGGAAGAATCCGCCCCGGGCCTCCGGCGCTGCCAATCCGGCGAACGCCATGAGGGTGGTCTTGGCCTCCTGCTGCGAGGGGAACGCCGGGTCCGCGCGGTAGGACTCGAACGTCGCGTCGGCGAACTGCGGCGGAGGGACGAGGGAGGCGACCATCTCGGCACCGGAGATCTGCGGGGTGCGCTCGGTGAGGTGAACGATTCCCGTGCGGGTCGCGGAGGGTGTCATCCTGCTGATCCTGTGTCGCCTTCTTACGGAGTGAGTGCACTCCCCGGCCCGGGAATCTAGGGTCGAAGAGACGGTTCAACCCTACGCCGTCGCTTTCGCCATCCTGACCCGAGGAGCAGCCGGTGTCCGTCGAGTTCGACACGTCATCCCCCAAGTTCGCCGAGTACTCGGAGCCCGGCCGGCTCGTCACCGGGCGAGTGGCTCGAAGCCCGCCTCGGTCAGCCCGGACTCGTCGTCGTCGAATCCGACGAGGATGTGCTGCTCTACGAGACCGGGCATATCCCAGGCGCCGTCAAGGTCGACTGGCACACCGAGCTGAACGACCCAGTCGTGCGCGACTACGTCGACGGAGCGGGCTTCGCCGAGCTGCTCGAGCCGCAAGGGCATCTCGCGCGACGACACGGTCGTCATCTACGGCGACAAGAACAACTGGTGGGCCGCCTACGCGCTGTGGGTGTTCTCGCTGTTCGGCCACGACGACGTGCGCCTGCTCGACGGCGGCCGCGACAAGTGGATCGCAGAGGGTCGCCCGATCACGACCGACGCCCGCCGCCCGCACAGCCACCGAGTATCCGGTCGTCGAGCGCGACGACAGCACCCTGCGCGCGTACAAGGATGACGTGCTCGCCCATCTGGGCAATCCGCTGATCGACGTGCGCTCGCCGGAGGAGTACAACGGCGTCCCGCACGTCGGCGCCGGCCTACCCCGAAGAGGGCGCTCTCCGCGCCGGCCACATCCCGACCGCGAAGAGCGTGCCGTGGGCGCGCGCGGTCGCCGAGGACGGCGGCTTCAAGCCCCGCGCCGAGCTCGAGGCGATCTACCGCGACGAGGTCGGCCTCGCCGACGGCGACGACATCGTCGCGTACTGCCGCATCGGCGAGCGGTCGAGCCACACCTGGTTCGTGCTGCAGCACCTGCTCGGCTTCGAGAACGTCCGCAACTACGACGGGTCGTGGACCGAGTGGGGCAGCGCAGTGCGCGTGCCCATCGCAACGGGCGACGAGCCGGGCCGCGATCCCCGGCTGAGCCCGCGTGGGAGGATTGTGTCGATGACCGCACACGTCCTTCCCGACTCCCTCGCCGAGATCCGCGACGAGTTCCTCGAGCTGCCCGAGGCGGATCGCCTTCAGCTGCTGCTCGAGTTCTCGAACGAGCTCCCCCCGTCCCGGAGAAGTACGACGGGCACCCCGAGCTGCGGGAGCGAGTCGTCGAGTGTCAGTCGCCGGTCTACATCATCGTCGACGATCGATGACGACGGTCTGGTCGCGATGCACGCCACCGCGCCCAAGGAGGCGCCGACGACGCGCGGGTTCGCGAGCATCCTGGCTCAGGGCATCACCGGCCTGACTCGCCGATGCCGTCCTCGCGATCCCGGACGACTTTCCGCAGAGCATCGGCTTGACGCGAGCGGTCTCACCGCTGCGGATCGCCGGCATGACCGGGATGCTGCGGCGTGCCAAGCGCCAGGTCGAGGCGAAGCGCCACACCTGAGGCCTCAGGCGTTGGTCAGGCCCTGCTGTTCGAGCCAGCGACGGATGCTGTCGCTCCAGCGTTCCTGGTCGTAGTTCCACAGCTTCGTGTGGCGGGCGACCTCGAACACCTGCATCTCGACGAGGTCGGGCCGCGCCACGACCAGGTCGTGGGACGCGTCGGACGGCACGAATCCGTCGTCGTCGCTGTGCAGGATCAGGATCGGATGCCGCAGCTCGGCGGCCCGCGCGACGGCGTCGAGCCGGTCGAAGGGGATGGCCCCGCCCGCGCCGGTCATCGGGGTCGCCCACTCGGCCTGCAGCGCGCCGATCGCCAGCCCGGTCACCGCCGCCGGCAGCCGCATGAGCTTCGCCTGGTAGCCCGAGCACGACGCGCCAGTCCACGACCGGCGACTCCAGGATGAGACCGGCGAGCACGTCGCGGTGCGCCGAGTTGAGCTCGAGCTGCAAGCGCGATCGCGCCGCCCATCGACCAGCCCATCAGCACGATGCGCCGCGCGCCGCGCCGTCGGGCGAACCCGACGGCCGCATCCACGTCACGCCACTCCGTCGCCCCGAGCGCGTAGGTGCCGGCGCGACTGCGCGGCGCCTCGCCGTCGTTGCGGTACGAGACCACGAGTGAGGTGATGCCGAGCGACGTGGAACACCGGCACCGCGCGCAGGCACTCGGCCCTCGTGGTCCCGCGTCCGTGCACCTGGATCACCCACACCTCGCCCTCCCCCGCAGGGAACAGCCAGGCCGGGCACGGGCCGACGGCCGATCCGATCAGCTCGGAGGTGAAGGGCAGGTGGAGCTGTTCGGCATGGTCGTAGTACCAGCCGCTGAATGCCGCCTCCGCAGAGATCCGCGTCTGCGCGCCGATCTGCGGTGAGGAGCTTGCGCTTGACGCTGGTCGCGTCCTCCGCCAGCACCGATCCGAGCTTGATGTAGGTCTCTGTGCCGCTCGTGAACAGGCCGTATCGTCCCGGGAGCTGAGTGTCGGCCGTCCGCTCCAGCGTGATCGTCTGCGCGGCCGTGTCCAGAGAGAGGATCCGCGTGTCCGGAACGCGCACCGCCGGCGTCACGACGCGCCGCGCCATGCGCAGCAGACGCGAACGCGAGCGCCGGACAGCGCGAGACCGAGGGCTGCGCTCAGCACGGCGAGTGCAGCCCTCACTCCGGCCAGGAGTGCGGGAGAGGGGCCGCCCATCGCGGCGCGCCTGGAGTCGACCATCGAGGCCCCACTCTAGTCTTTCGGCGTGGCAGACCTTCGTCCCCCGACGGCGCCGCCGTCGTTCGAGCGTGCGGCGGCGGACGTCCGTTCGACCGTTTTCCGGGACGATCTGTCGGTGCGCGAGATTCCGGCGCCCTCGGGTCTGGCGCCGGAGTGCCTTGCCCTGGCCGGGGACGTGCGGCCGGAGGCGGCAGGCGTCGACTCCCCGTACGGCACAGGGCGCTTCATCCTGCTCCACGACCCCGACGAGCCCGCCCCCTGGAACGGCGCGTGGCGGATCGTCTGTTTCGCGCAGGCACCGCTCGAGCCCGATATCGGCATCGACCCGATGCTCGCCGATGTCGCGTGGTCGTGGCTGATGGATGCGCTCGGGCTCGCGGCACGCGCAGTTCCACTCCGCGTCCGGAACCGCCACCAAGACCCTTTCGAAGGGCTTCGGCTCGCTTGCGGCGGAGGGCGACGGCGCTCAGATCGAACTGCGCGCGTCGTGGTCGCCGCTGGGCAGCATGACGCCGCACGTCGAGGCGTGGTCGGAGCTGGTCTGCATGCTCGCCGGACTTCCGCCAGGCTCGGAAGACATCGCCGTGCTCGGATCACGCAGGGTCGCGCGTGACTGATTACACCGTCATCACGGATGCCGCGGGACTCGCCGACGCCGTGTCGAGGCTCGCGGCCGGGTCCGGACCCGTCGCAGTCGACGTCGAGCGCGCATCCGGGTTCCGCTATTCGCAGCGCGCCTACCTCGTGCAGGTGTTCCGGCGCGGCAGCGGCGTGTTCCTGTTCGACCCGCCGGCCGTCGGCGATTTCGCGACGCTCCAGGCGGCGATCGGCGGCGAGGAGTGGGTGCTGCACGCCGCGAGTCAGGACCTGCCCTCGCTGCGTGAACTCGGGCTCGAGCCGGCGATCATGTTCGACACCGAGCTGGCGGCACGGCTGCTCGGTCATGCGCGGGTCGGGCTCGGAGCGGTCGTCGAGGACACGCTCGGCATCGTCCTGGCCAAAGCCCACTCGGCCTCGGACTGGTCGACCCGCCCGCTTCCCCAGTCCTGGCTCGAGTACGCCGCACTGGATGTGGAGCATCTCGTCGACGTGCGCGACGCGCTCGTCGCGGAGCTCGTCGAGCAGAGCAAGACCGAGTACGCGGCAGAGGAGTTCCGGGCGGTGCTCGATCGCACGCCGAAGCCGCCGCGGGAGGATCCCTGGCGTCGATTGAGCGGGCTGCACACGGTCCGCGGTCGCCGGGCGCTGGCGGTCGCCCGCGAGCTGTGGACCGCCCGCGAGGAATACGCCCGCGAGCAGGACACCGCACCGGGGCGACTCGTGCCCGACCGCGCCCTCGTCGCCGCTCTCATCGCCGACCCGAAGACCAAGCAGGAGCTCGCCCAGGTCAAGGAGTTCACCGGGCGCGCCAGCCGGAGCCAGCTGGATCGCTGGTGGGCAGCGTTCGAAGCCGGACGCGCGGCCGCCGATCTGCCGCTCGAGCGCGCGCCCGGCGGTGAGTCGATCCCCCCAGCCCGTGCGTGGTCCGACCGCAACCCCGCCGCCGATCTACGCCTCAAAGCGGCACGGCCCGTGGTTGAAGGGCTGGCCGAGGAGCTGAACATGCCGACCGAGAACCTCCTCACGCCCGACCTCCTCCGTCGGGTGGCGTGGAGTCCGCCGGAGCCGGTCAGCGCGGCATCCATCGGTGAGGCGCTGGCGGAACTGGGCGCTCGACCCTGGCAGATTGCGCAGACTGCACAGCTGATTGCAGATGCCTTTGTGCAATCCGTGCAAAACCCGTTCCCCGCCCCGGAGACCGCTTCGTAGGTTCGACCCAACCGATTCCGGGCGCATCGACCGCGCTCCTAGGCTGATCGCATCCCTACTTACGGAGGCAGAGTGGCCGAGATCTCGGACGTCTTTTTCGTCGATGGAATGCGTACGCCCTTCGGGCGCGCCGGCGAGAAGGGCATGTACTGGAACACCCGTGCTGATGACCTCGCGGTCAAGGCGACCATCGGGCTCATGGAGCGCAACCCCGGCGTGCCCGCCGAGCGCGTCGACGATGTGGCCCTGGCGGCGACGTCCCAGACCGGAGACCAGGGCCTGACTCTGGGGCGTTCGGTCGCCCTGTTGGCCGGGTTGCCGCAGACGGTGCCGGGTTTCGCGATCGACCGCATGTGCGCGGGCGCGATGACGAGCGTCACGACGATGGCCGGCTCGATCGGCTTCGGCATGTACGACCTCGCCCTTGCGGGCGGCGTGGAGCACATGGGGCGGCACCCCCTCGACGGCAGCAACGTCGACCCGAACCCGCGGTTCGTCGCAGAGAAGCTCGTGAGCGCCGACGCGCTGAACATGGGCTTGACCGCTGAGCGCCTGCACGACCGCTTTCCGGGGCTGACGAAGGAACGCGCCGATCGATTCGGGATGCTGAGCCAGCACAAGGTGCAGGCGGCCTACGACAACGGCAAGATCCAGCCCGATCTGGTGCCCGTCGCAGTCAAGGGCGCCGACGGCGCGTGGGGCCTGGCGAGCGAGGACGAGGGTCGTCGACCCGAGACATCGATGGAGGGGCTCGCGACGCTCAAGACGCCGTTCCGCCCGCACGGGCGGGTGACGGCAGGGACGTCCTCCCCGCTGACCGACGGCGCGACGATGAGTCTGCTCGCCGGCGGCGATGCGGTGAAGGAGCTGGGACTGAAGCCGAAGATGAAGCTCGTCTCGTTCGCGTTCGCCGGGGTGCAGCCCGAAGTCATGGGAGTCGGGCCGATCCCGTCGACGGAGAAGGCGCTCAAGAAGGCCGGACTGACGATCGGCGACGTCGGTCTGTTCGAACTGAATGAGGCTTTCGCGATCCAGGTCATCTCGCTGCTGGATCACTTCGGCATCGCCGATGACGACCCGCGCGTGAACCAGTGGGGCGGCGCGATCGCCCTCGGGCACCCGCTCGCCGCGTCCGGCGTCCGGCTCATGATCCAGCTCGCCGCACAGTTCGCCGAGCGGCCGGACGTCCGCTACGGCCTGACCGCGATGTGCGTCGGCCTCGGGCAGGGCGGCTCGGTCATCTGGGAGAACCCGCACTTCGACGGCAAGAAGCGAAAGAACTGAGCGGCGGAATCGGCGAATGACGAATTACGCAGACATCGACTTCTCCCCCATTCTCGCGATGACCGAGGGCGAGGTCGTCACGCACTCCCCCGCGCGCGACATCCGCCTCGCCTCGGGCAAGGTGCTCGCCCTCATCACGCTCGACAACGGGCGCGATCACACGCGGCCGAACACGCTCGGGCCGGCCACCCTCGCCGAGCTCGACACGACTCTCGAGGCGCTGAAGGCTCGTGCGGCGGTCGGTGAGATCCAAGCGGTCGGCGTCACCGGAAAGCAGTACATCCTCGCGGCGGGCGCGGACCTGTCCGATATCTCCCGGGTCGGCTCCGCGCAGAACGCGAAGCTGGTCGCGCAGTTCGGGCACATGGTGCTCGGCAAGCTGTCCGACCTCGGTGTGCCGTCGTTCGCTTTCGTGAACGGCCTCGCGCTGGGTGGTGGGCTCGAGATCGCGTTGAACTCGACGTACCGCACCGTGGATGCCTCGGCTGCCGCGATCGCCCTGCCGGAGGTCTTTCTCGGCATCATCCCGGGGTGGGGTGGCGCCTACCTGCTGCCGAACCTGATCGGCATCGAGAATGCGCTCGAAGTGGTGATCTCCAACCCGCTCAAGCAGAATCGGATGCTGAAGCCCCAGCAGGCGTTCGACTACGGGGTGGTGGACGCGATCTTCCCGGCGTCGACCTATCTCGAGGACTCGCTGAAATGGGCCGACCGCGTGCTGACCGGTGCCGTCAAGGTGGACCGCAAGCATGAGCCCGGCAGGATCGAGCGGCTGACGAAGTGGCCGATCGCGATAAAGATGGCGCGCGGCATGCTCGAGAGTCGCATCGGCACGGTGCCCCGCTCGCCCTACGTTGCGCTCGAACTGCTCGAGAAGGCGAAGAGCGGTACGAAGTCCGAGGGCTTCGCCCGAGAAGACGACGCGCTGGCCGACCTCGTCACCGGCGACCAGTTCGCGGCATCCATGTACGCCTTCGACCTGGTGCAGAAGCGCGCCAAACGGCCCGTGGGCGCCCCCGACAAGGCGCTGGCGAAAAAGGTCACCAAGGTCGGCATCGTCGGCGCCGGCCTGATGGCGAGCCAGTTCGCGCTGCTGTTCCTGCGCAGGCTGCAGGTGCCCGTCCTGATCACCGACCTCGATCAGGCGCGCGTCGACAAGGGTCTCGCGTACATCAACGACGAGATCGGCAAGCTCGAGGCCAAGGGTCGTCTGGACGGCGATGCCGCCAACCGACTGCGCGCGCTCGTGCACGGCACCACGGACAAGTCGGAGTACGCGGACTGCGACTTCGTCATCGAGGCCGTCTTCGAAGAGGTCGGCGTCAAGCAGCAGGTGTTCGGCGAGATCGAGAAGATCATCGCCGACGACGCGATCCTCGCCACCAACACCTCGTCGCTTTCGGTCGAGGAGATCGGCGCCAAGCTCGCGCACCCCGAACGGCTCGTCGGCTTCCACTTCTTCAACCCGGTCGCGGTCATGCCCCTGATCGAGATCGTGAGGACGCCGCAGACGACGGATGCCGCGCTCTCGACGGCCTTCGTGGTGGCCCGAGGTCTGGGCAAGAACGCCGTCCTCACGGCGGACGCCCCGGGCTTCGTGGTGAACCGCCTGCTGGCAAAGGTGATGGGAGAAGCCGCCCGCGCCGTCTACGAGGGCACGCCGCTGCTGACGGTCGAGAGGGCGTTCGCGCCGATCGGCCTGCCGATGACGCCGTTCCAGCTCATCGATCTGGTGGGCTGGAAGGTCGCTGCGCACGTGCAGGACACGATGGCCCACGCCTTCCCCGAGCGGTTCTTCGCCTCGGAGAACTTCCACCAGCTCGCCGAGCTGCCCGAGGTCGTCGAGAAGGACAAGTCCGGCAGGGTCACCGGGTGGACCAAGGCCGCCCAGAAGGTGCTCAAGACAGGCTCGACCCCTGTCGGCGAGGCGGAGATCCTGCGTCGCGTACAGGACGGCCTGGCGCAGGAGATCAAGCTCATGCTCGACGAGGGTGTGGTGCCAGAAGTCGAGGACATCGACCTCTGCCTCATCCTCGGAGCGGGCTGGCCCTTCATCGATGGCGGAGCCTCCCCGTATCTCGACCGCGAGGGGGCGTCGGATCGCGTGTTCGGTGACACGTTCCACCACCCGATGATCAAGGGAATCGCCGGCTGACGCCAGATGAACCACGAAGCGCCCGTCCTCCGCGAGAGGGCGGGCGCTTCGTCGTTCACCGGTGGGGCTACGCGTCGCGGACCTCGTCGTGCTGCGCGGTGCCGACGCCGGACAGCCAGTCGGGGTGCTGCTCGGTGGGCCGGGCCACCGGAATCCGCGTACCGAGCACCTGCGAGACGACGTCCTGGGCGATCTTGGCCGGCGTGAGCCCGGCATCCTCGAGGATCTGCTCGCGGCTCGCGTGATCGATGAACTCGTCCGGAAGCCCGAGTTCGTCCACGGCGGTGTCGACGCCCGCTTCGCGGAGGACCTGGCGTACGCGGGTGCCGATCCCGCCGACGCGGATGCCGTCCTCGATAGTGATGACGAGGCGATGGGACGCGGCGAGCTCGACGATCGACGGCTGCACGGGAACGACCCAGCGCGGGTCGACGACGGTCGCTCCGATCCCCTGCGCCCGCAGTCGATGCGCAACATCCACCGCGATGTGGGCCATCGGGCCGATGCCCACGAGCAGGACGTCCTGCGCATCGGAGCGGACGAGCACATCCACCCCGTCGCTCAGACGCTCCAGGGCGGGCAGCGTCGGGCTGACGGCGCCCTTCGGGAAGCGGATCACCGTGGGGGCGTCTTCGACCGCGACCGCCTCGCGCAGCGCCTCCTGCAGGCGCTCCGCGTCGCGCGGCACTGCGATGCGGATGTGCGGGACGATCTGCAGCATCGCGAGGTCCCAGATGCCGTGGTGACTGGGACCGTCCGGGCCCGTCACACCGGCGCGGTCGAGGACGAACGTGACGCCGGCGCGGTGCAGCGCGACATCCATCATCACCTGATCGAACGCGCGGTTCATGAATGTCGCGTAGATCGCCACGACGGGGTGCAGGCCACCGAACGCCAGACCGGCGGCGGCGGCCACCGCATGCTGCTCGGCGATCCCGACGTCGTAGACCCGATCAGGGAACCGCTGGGCGAAGGGCAGCAGGCCCGTGGGCCGGAGCATCGCTGCCGTGACCCCGATGACGTCGGGGCGGTCTTCGCCGACGGAGACGAGCTCATCGGCGAACACATCCGTCCAGGCGGTCGCCGTCGAGCTTCCGACGGGTTCACCTGAGAGCGGATCGATTCGCCCCACCGCGTGGAACTGGTCGGCCTCGTCGTCCCGGGCCGGCTGATAGCCACGGCCCTTCTCGGTGATCGCGTGCACGATGACGGGAGCCCCGAAGTCCTTCGCCAGTTCCAGGGTCTCCAGCAGCATCGGCAGATCGTGCCCGTCGACCGGACCGAGGTATTTGATGTCGAGATTGGAATACAGCGCGGCGTTGTTCGTGAACCGCGAGAGGAAGCCGTGGGTTCCGCCGCGCACCCCGCGGTAGAAAGCCCGCGCCGCCGGCCCCAGCTTGCCGAAGAGCGAATCGGAGCTGCGGTGAAGGGTCTGATACGTGTCGGCGGTGCGCACCCGGTTGAGATAGCGGGCCATCCCCCCGATCGTCGGCGCGTACGACCGACCGTTGTCGTTGACGATGATGACCAGGTTGCGGTCGTTGTCGTCGGAGATGTTGTTGAGCGCCTCCCACGTCATCCCGCCCGTGAGCGAGCCGTCGCCGACGACCGCGATGACGTGGCGGTCTTTGCGGCCGGTGCGGGTGAGCGCGCGGGACACGCCGTCGGCCCAGCTGAGCGAACTGGACGCGTGCGAGGACTCCACGACGTCGTGCGGGCTCTCGGAGCGCTGCGGGTAGCCGGCGAGTCCGCCGCGCGAGCGCAGCGCGCTGAAGTCCTGGCGACCGGTCAGGAGCTTGTGCACGTAAGCCTGATGACCGGTGTCGAAGATCATCGGGTCGTTCGGCGAATCGAACACCTTGTGCATCGCGAGAGTCAGTTCGACGACCCCGAGATTCGGGCCGAGGTGTCCGCCCGTGCGTGAGACGTTCTCGATGAGGAACGCACGGATCTCGCCGGCGAGCTGTTCGAGCTGTTCGAGGCTGAGAGCGTCGAGATCGCGGGGTCCTGAGATGTTCGGAAGGAACGACATCCGTCTCCCTCTGCGCTCATCGAAGCCCTGCGCGGGCAGGTCGTCCGGGTGCTCGGAGACCGACCCCAAGTCTATCGCGGGAGCCGTGCGGGGTCCTTGTGCTCGTGGACTGTGGTACTCACGTGCTCAGCCACGTCGATGAACTCGGCGAACGCGAAAGGCCCCGTACGCTCTGCGCGTCCGGGGCCTGATCGCGCCGCGTCTAGACGAGCGACCGCAGTACGTACTGCAGGATGCCGCCGTTGCGGTAGTAGTCCGCCTCGCCCGGAGTGTCGATCCGCACCACCGCGTCGAACTCGATCGTCGCCTTGCCGGGCTCCGAGAACTCGCTCGGCGCCGCGGTGACGTGCACGGTCCTGGGCGTCACGCCCTCGTTCAGCTGCTCGAGACCCGAGATCGAGACGATCTCGGTGCCGTCCAGGCCGAGGGATGCCCAGGTCGTGCCGCCCGGGAACTGCAGCGGGACGACTCCCATGCCGATCAGGTTCGACCGGTGGATGCGCTCGAAGCTCTCGGTGATGACGGCCTTGACGCCCAGCAGGCTCGTGCCCTTGGCCGCCCAGTCGCGCGACGATCCGGAGCCGTACTCCTTGCCGCCGAAGATGACGAGCGGGGTGCCCTGCCCCTGGTAGTTCTGGCTGGCGTCGTAGATGAACGACTGCGGTCCGCCGTCCTGGGTGAAGTCGCGCGTGTAGCCGCCCTCGACACCGTCCAGGAGCTGGTTGCGCAGCCGGATGTTCGCGAACGTCCCGCGGATCATGACCTCGTGGTTGCCGCGACGCGAACCGTAGGAGTTGTAGTCCTTCCGCGTGACACCGTGCGCATCGAGGTACTGGCCTGCCGGGCTGTCGGCCTTGATGTTGCCGGCCGGGCTGATGTGGTCGGTCGTGACCGAATCGCCCAGCGTCGCGAGAACCCGGGCGCCGACGATGTCGGTGACCGGTGTCAGCTCCATCGTCATGCCGTCGAAGTACGGGGGCTTGCGCACGTACGTCGATTCGGCATCCCACTCGAAGACGTCGCCGGTCGGCGTCGGCAGCGTCTTCCAGCGCTCGTCGCCTTCGAACACGCTCGCGTACTGGTGCGTGAACATGTCCTTGTTGATCGACGAATCGATCGTGGACTGCACCTCGGCCGCATCCGGCCAGATGTCCTTGAGGAACACGTCGTTGCCGGCCTGGTCCTGTCCGAGCGGATCCGTTTCGAAGTCGAAGTTCATCGATCCGGCGAGGGAGTACGCGATCACCAGCGGCGGGCTCGCGAGGTAATTCATCTTCACGTCGGGGTTGATGCGACCTTCGAAGTTGCGGTTGCCCGACAGGACGGCCGTCACGGCAAGATCGTTCTCCTGGATCGCGGCCGACACCTCCTCGATGAGGGGGCCGGAGTTGCCGATGCACGTCGTGCAGCCGTAGCCGACCGTGTAGAACCCGAGGTCTTCGAGATCTTGGGTCAGGCCGGCCTTCTCGTAGTAGTCGGTGACGACCTTCGAGCCCGGAGCCAGCGTGGTCTTGACCCACGGCTTGGCCTTGAGACCCTTCTTGACCGCGTTGCGGGCAAGCAGACCCGCCGCGAGCATGACCGAAGGGTTCGACGTGTTCGTGCACGACGTGATCGCGGCGATCGTGACGGCACCGTGGTCGAGCGTGAACTTCTCACCGTCGGCCATGACCACCGGAGTCGGCTTGGAGCCCTTGGCCGGCGCGTGGCTGTGGTGGTGGTGGTGGTGCGCGCTGTATTCGTCGTCGGGCGAGTTTCCCGGCGGGTCCGAGGCCGGGAAGGACTCGGAGCCCTCGAGGTCGACGAGGTCGTGCTCGACGTCGGCGTAGTTGGTGAGGTCGCTCGCGAACTGGGTCTTCGCGTTCGCCAGGACGATGCGGTCCTGCGGGCGCTTCGGGCCGGCGATCGAGGGCACCACGGTCGACAGGTCGAGTTCGAGGTACTCGCTGTACACCGGCTCGGTGTCGGGGTCGTGCCACAGCTTCTGGAGCTTCGAGTACTCCTCGACGAGGGCGACCTGCTCGTCGCTGCGACCCGTGAGGCGCAGGTAGTCGAGCGTGACCTCATCGATCGGGAACATCGCCGCGGTGGAACCGAACTCGGGACTCATGTTGCCGATGGTCGCGCGGTTCGCGAGCGGGACCGACGCGACGCCTGATCCGTAGAACTCCACGAACTTGCCGACGACGCCGTGCTTGCGCAGCATCTCGGTGATCGTGAGAACGACGTCGGTCGCGGTGACGCCGGTCGGGATCGCGCCGGAGAGCTTGAAGCCGACGACCTTCGGGATGAGCATCGAGACCGGCTGGCCGAGCATCGCGGCCTCGGCCTCGATGCCGCCGACGCCCCAGCCGAGTACGCCGAGCCCGTTCACCATCGTGGTGTGCGAGTCGGTGCCGACGCACGTGTCGGGGTACGCCCGCAGAACGCCGCCGACGCTGCGGTCGTAGATGACCTTTGCGAGGTGCTCGATGTTGACCTGGTGGACGATGCCGGTGCCGGGCGGGACGACCTTGAAGTCGTCGAACGCCGTCTGGCCCCAGCGGAGGAACTGGTAGCGCTCGCCGTTGCGCTCGTACTCGATCTCGACGTTGCGCTCGAGCGCGTTCTCGGTGCCGAACAGATCGGCGATGACGGAGTGGTCGATGACCATTTCGGCCGGCGAGAGCGGGTTGATGCGCTTCGGGTCGCCGCCGAGCGCTTCGACCGCCTCGCGCATCGTGGCGAGGTCGACGATGCAGGGGACGCCGGTGAAGTCCTGCATCACGACGCGAGCCGGCGTGAACTGGATCTCGGTGTCGGGCTCGGCTGCGGCATCCCACGATCCGAGCGCTTCGATCTGCGCCTTCGTGACGTTCGCGCCGTCTTCGGTGCGGAGCAGGTTCTCCAGGAGCACCTTCAGGCTGAAGGGCAGCTTCTCGTAGCCGGCGACGGCGTCGATGCGGAAGATCTCGTAGTCGGTGCTGCCGACCGTCAGGGTGCTCTTGGCACCGAAGCTGTCAACCGTGGACACGCGTGTCTCCTTCGTCGGCGGCGGAGCGGGCCTCAGGCCCGGCACTCCCCATCTTCCCTGTCCCCGGGCGCAGTGGCTAGTGAGGCTGGCCTTACCGCGGAAGGGAACAATTTATCTTGATGTCAAGATAAATGTATCACTTGGCGGGTGCGGGATAGAGTGCCCGCACCGCGAGCCAGGTGACCGCGACGAGTGGTGCGAACAGCGGCAGCCCCATGATGAGCTTCAGCGTGCCGAGCGCCGTCACGTCGCCGGCGAAGTACAGCGGCAGCTGCACGGCGAGCCGGAATGCGAACAGTCCCGCCCACGCGATCGCCAGCCAGAAGAACACCCGCTTCTTGCGCTTGTCGGCGCGCCATCGCGTTCCCTCGTTCATCAGGAAACCGACCGCCAGCCCGATCAGGGACCACCCGATCAGTGCGGAGACGAGGAACGCCGAGCCGTACACCGCGTTCGTGATGAAGCCGAAGACGAAGTTGTCCTGCCCGCGCCCGGTGAACAGGGCGAGCGCCGCAGCGCCGGCCGTGGCGACGAGTCCGCCGATGGCCGCGGACGGGCGGCGACTTGGTGATGAGCCGGATGATCGTGAAGACCGCCGCGAGTCCGACCGACAGTCCGAGTGAGAGCCAGAGGTTGCCGGTCTGGGTCTCGCGGTCATAGGTGACCGTGAACAGCACGACGAATACCAGGCTCGGAAGGACGGACTCGAGGATGCCGCGCCAGCCGCCCATGGCACGCCAGACGACGTGGCCGGTCGGTGCCCCCGCGGCGGGGTCGAGACCTGCGCGCTGGGCCGCCTGCCCGAGGGCCGCTCCGACGAGCTCGGAGGCCGAGGCCGGCGGCGGGGTCAGCGACGGCGCGGAATCCGCCTCGCGGTCGGCGTCCGGTGCCGGTGGCTGCGTGTCCGTCACGCCGCGCCCGGAGTCGCCGGCATCCGCAGCGGGATGAGATCCCGCGGGGGCATCGGAGTGCCGCCGCGTACGACGACGATGGACCGGAAGAGCTCCTCGACCTGGGCGGCGGCATCCACGTCCGCGGTCGCCGCGCCGCCGATCACTCCGCGCAGGAACCAGCGCGGGCCGTCGACGCCCACGAAGCGCGCGAGGCGTTTGCCCGCAGCACCGTCCGCGCCCGCAGCGACGGGCACCTCTGCGAGCAGCTCAGGCCCCAGAGGACCTTCGCGCTCCTCGACGCGTCCGCCCTGCTGACGGATCTGGGCCCGGATCTGCTCGCGCGTCTCCTCCCACAGCCCCGTCGTGCGGGGCGCAGCGAACGGCTGCACCTGGAGCGTGGATCCTGCGTAGTCGAGGCCGACCGCGACGATCCGCTTGGTCTGCTCCTCGACCTCCAGCCGCAGGTTCAGTCCTTCGCGCGGCAGGATCTTGATGCCGCCGAGGTCGATGTAGGGGCGGACGGGGTTCGCCTCGGACTCATCGAAAGGTCCCGCCGTCGCCCGGTCTTCGAGCGGATCGGGGCGGGGTGTGTCGTCGGGGGTCGCGTCGGTCATGCCTGCGCTCCGTTCGTCTGGTAGCCGGTCGAGCCGAATCCGCCGTCGCCGCGGATGCTGTCGGGAAGCTGTGGGACCGGGATG
Organism: uncultured Actinomycetota bacterium; assembly: GCA_963772395.1. GTDB lineage: Bacteria > Actinomycetota > Actinomycetes > Actinomycetales > Microbacteriaceae > Microbacterium. Next base: position 876,253 of record CAVYWV010000002.1, read on the forward strand.
AAGTTCGCGCGCGACACGGGCATGACGATCAGCTGCGCGATCCGGTCGCCGACACCGATGTCGTACGCCTCGTCGGCGTCGGTGTTGAGCAGGGTCACCTTCAGCTCGCCGCGGTACCCGGCGTCGACGGTGCCGGGGCTGTTCACGATCGTGATGCCGTGCTTGGTGGCCAGCCCGCTGCGCGGAACCACGAAGGCGACGTATCCGTCGGGAAGGGCGATGCGCACGCCGGTGCCGACGAGCGCGCGCTGCCCGGGCTCGAGGCGCAGCGCCTCCGTGGAGACGAGATCCGCCCCCGCGTCGCCGGGATGCGCGTAAGCCGGAACGTCGGGGGCGATAATGAGGACGTCCACAGTTTCAGCCACGCAACGAGGGTAATGCAGAAGACAGTGAGCGGTGTCCGCGGCAGCGCCGTCGTCCCCTACCGCGAGAGGCTCAGCCCGTCGCTGTGGGTCATCGTCAGCGCGGCCGTCGCCGCACCGATGGCGGCGCTGGTGATCGCGCCGATCGACACGACACTCGCCCTGGTCGCCGGCGCGTTCGTCGGGGTGGCGATCGTGGCGTTCCTGATCGCCGGGTCGCCCGTCGTTCAGGTGCGTGATGGCGTGCTCACGGCGGGTCGCGCGCACATCGACGCCGGCCATACGGGCGAGGTCATCGTGCTGACCGGCGAGGAAGCCAGGCACGCCCGCGGTCCCGGCCTTCAGCCGCGCTCATGGCATCTGATCCGGGGCGGCATCGACGGTGTCGTGATCGTCTCGATCACCGATCCTGACGATCCAGCGCCGTCCTGGGTGATATCGAGCAGAACTCCCGACCGTCTGGCGGCGGCCCTGCGTCGAGCGCAGGCTACGCCGCGCACTCCGTGCAGATAGGTCCGCCCGCGTCCTCGTGATCGAGTTGCGACCGGTGCTTCACGAGGAAGCAGTTCACGCACGTGAACTCGTCCTCCTGAGCGGGCAGCACGACGACGTCGAGCTCGAGGTCGGACAGGTCCGCCCCGGGAAGCTCGAACCCCGAGGGGTTGTCGGCGTCCTCCACATCGACCGAGCCCGACAGTTTGTCGGGCACGCGCTCCTTCAGAGCCTCGATCGACTCGCTGTCGTCTTCGGTCTTGCGGGGGGCGTCGTAATCCGTGGCCATGCGTAAAAGTCTCAACTTCCGGGGAATAACAGTGGTGCACTGACCCTGTCGGGCGGCGATAGTTTGCACGACCTGAACCCATTTCGCAAATGCGCGAACCGATCCGGGCCTGCGTTGCCGTGAAACTCGCGGCGCGCGCGGGATATTCCCGGCGTGGGACAACCCCTGTGACACCATGGGCGCACACCGCTGGATCGGAGGGGCGTTTCGCATGGAACAGCTCAAAGTCATCGGAACCGAAGACGATGTCCTCGTCCTGGTCACCGAGTCGGGTGATCGGTTCTCGCTCGCCGTCGACGACGTTCTGCGCGTCGAGCTTCGCAAGGCGCGCAAGGAACGCGACGGCGACGCTCAGGCCGTGCGCCCGAGTCCGCGCGACATTCAGATGCACATTCGTGCCGGAATGTCCGCAGACGAGGTCGCCGCGCTGCTCGGCGCGCGCGTCGAAGACATCGCACGCTTCGAGGGTCCCGTCCTCGCTGAGCGCGAGCATGTCGTCAGCCAGGCTCTCGCCGTGCCGGTGCTCCTCGGCGCCGAGCTCGATCCCGACGTCCACCCCACATTCGGCGGTGCTGTGCGCGCCAAGCTGGTCGAGGCCGGCGCTTCGGGCGAACGCTGGACGAGCTGGAAGGAGACGACCGGCTGGGTCGTCAAGCTCGAGTTCACCGCGAGTCAGGTCGACCACGACGCCCGATGGGGTTTCGACCCGCGCCGCAGCACGCTTTCACCGTTGAATGCGGACGCGATTCAGCTCTCCCGGCAGGGCTCCCTTCCCGAGGGGCTCATCCCCCGCCTGCGCGCGCTGGAGTCCGCTCCCCCGAAGGACGACACCCGGTTCGACAGTGGAGCATTCGGCCCGCGACGCATGCCGGATGCCGACCTCGAGTCGCCGGACCTTCGGGAGCCTGTCGCTCCTGCGGTGCAGGAGGCGGCGATGAAGCGGGCGAACGCTCCCGCCGTGACCTCGTCCGAGACGGCGGATCTGCTCGAGGCTCTGCGACGTCGACGCGGTCAGCGCGAGCCGCTTCCCGGATCGGAAGAGATCGCCGCGTCGCGCACGCATGCGCCTGTCGCCCTGTTCGATGCCCTCGAACCCGGATACGACGAAACCCCGCGCAGTCGCGACGACCAATCGCAGTCCGAGATCGAGCGCGAGGCGGTCGCCGAGGCCGCAGGGCGGCGCAAGGGCCGTACGTCGATGCCGTCGTGGGACGAGATCGTCTTCGGCGCGCGCACCGAAGACTGAGCCGGCTCAGGCGAACGCGCCCAGTCGGATGAGCGGGATGCTGCGCTCCTCGTTCGTGAGCGAGCCGTGCTGGCCCACCATGCGCTGGGCGCCCTTGTCCTCGAGCCGGTCGTCGTAGTACGCGATCCCGGAGCGCGCCGCGACGATGATGTCGCCGATGCGCGGCAGCACAGGCGCATCGACGGGTCCGAACAGACCGGCCGCGATGGCCTCGTCGCGCGACAGGACCCAGGACCGCGGGGCTTCGGCCTCCCGCCACCGGACCAGCAGATCCGCCGTGGCGCCGTCCTCGGCGTAGAGGTGCAGCATCCGCGGCTCGCCGCCGATGTGCCGGACGCCGTCGAGGAGGGGGCTCCCATCGGCAAGGAGCACATGGCGGTGGCGCGGGACGTCCACCATTCCGTGGTCCGCCGTGACCAGCGCACCGGTTCCGGGCGTGAGGGCGTCGCCGAGGGTGCGGGCTGCGGCATCCACTCGCTCGAGGGCAGCCACCCATTCGTCGGACTGCCAGCCGCGCTTGTGCCCGATCGCGTCGAGGTCGGGCGCGTAGACGTAGACGAAGGCGCCCGGGTGCCGCGCCGCGAGGTCTGCGGCGATGCGGGTGCGCTCCGCCACGTCGGGCGCCGCCACGAACTCTGCGCCGCGCATCGTCGCGTGGGTGAAGCCCGTGCCGGCGTACTCCGCTTTGGAGACGATGAAGGCCGGACGCCCCTCGGTGCCGAAGCGCTCGGTGAAGGGCACCGCGCGCTGCCATGACGGGTCGAGCCCGTCGGTGTCCCATCCGCGCAGCTGGTTGATCACCTCGTCGGCGTCCGGCACCAGCGCGCGGTACCCGACGATGCCGTGCTCGCCCGGCGCGGTGCCGGTCAGCAGGCTGGTGAGCGCCGACGCCGTCGTCGAGGGGAACACGGTACGCGCCACGTCCTTCTTCGATCCCGCAGACGACAGGAACCGCGCATGCCCCGAGCGCGCCGAGAGGTTGTGAGCGCCCAGCCCGTCGATCACGAAGACGATCGCGCTGCGGGCGGGTGCGAACCAGTCCGACGTCCCTCCCAGGGCGGCGACCATCTGCGGCACGACACCGGTGAGGCTCCGGGCTCGCGGCGGGTCCGCGGGTAGGCTGAGGGACATCGGGGCCAGTCTCGCACACCGGCGGGAGCCCCTTCCCGACCGCCCACCGCCGCCGTCACCCGAGGCCAGATCGCCATGCCCGCAGCGCCCACCGACTCCTCCCCCGCAGCCGAGGAGCGCATCGAAGACGTCGACGTCTCGACCGAGATGCAGGGGTCCTTCCTCGAGTACGCGTACTCGGTCATCTATTCGCGCGCGCTGCCCGATGCGCGCGACGGGCTCAAGCCCGTCCAGCGGCGCATCCTGTACCAGATGGCCGACATGGGGCTGCGCCCCGATCGCGGCCACGTGAAGAGCGCCCGCGTCGTGGGCGAGGTCATGGGCAAGCTGCACCCCCACGGCGATGCCCCGATCTACGACGCGCTCGTCCGCCTCGCCCAGTCGTTCTCGCTGCGCGTACCGCTCGTCGACGGCCACGGCAACTTCGGATCGCTCGACGACGGCCCGGCCGCACCCCGCTACACCGAGGCGCGCCTCGCGCCCGCAGCGCTCGCACTGACCGAGAACCTCGACGAGGACGTCGTCGACTTCATCCCGAACTACGACGGGCAGTTCCAGCAGCCTGCCGTGCTCCCGGCCGCATACCCCAACCTGCTGGTCAACGGAGCGACCGGCATCGCGGTGGGCATGGCGACCAACATGGCACCGCACAACCTCATCGAGGTCGTCGCCGCTGCGATCCACCTGCTCGACCACCCCGAGGCGACGGTCGAAGAGCTGATGGATTTCGTACCCGGGCCGGACTTTCCGTCCGGTGGGATCGTGATGGGCCTGGAGGGCGTCAAGGACGCATACACGAAGGGCCGTGGCGCGTTCAAGGTGCGCGGCAAGGTCTCGGTCGAATCGCTCGGACCGCGTCGGACCGGACTGGTCGTCACCGAGCTGCCGTACCAGGTCGGCCCTGAGCGCGTGATCGAGAAGATCAAGGACGCGGTGCAGTCCAAGAAGCTCACGGGCATCGCCGACGTCACCGATCTCACCGACCGCAACCACGGACTGCGCCTCGTCATCGGCATCAAGACCGGGTTCGACCCGCAGGCGGTGCTGGATCAGCTGTACCGGCTCACGCCTCTCGAGGACTCGTTCAGCATCAACAACGTCGCCCTCGTCGAGGGACAGCCGCAGACGCTGGGGCTCAAGGAGCTGCTGCAGGTCTACATCGGCCACCGCATCGAGGTCGTCACCCGGCGGAGTCGCTTCCGGCTGGCCCGCCGCGAAGAGCGCCTGCACCTGGTCGAGGGGCTCCTGATCGCGATCCTCGACATCGACGAGGTCATCCAGGTCATCCGCACCTCGGACGACAGTGAGCAGGCGCGCGCCCGTCTGCGCGAGGTGTTCGACCTGAGCGAGGTGCAGGCGGAGTACATCCTCGAGCTGCGTCTGCGACGACTGACCAAGTTCTCGCGCATCGAGCTCGAGGGCGAGCGCGACGCGCTGAAGGCGGAGATCGCCGAGCTTCAGCTGCTGCTGAGCAGCGAGGCGCTGATCCGCGCCCAGGTCGCACGCGAGCTCGAGGCCGCCTCGGACGCGTATGGGACGCCGCGGCGCACGCTGCTGATGAACGCGAAGCCCGCCGCTCCCCGGCCCACGCGGGGAGCCCCGGCTCCCGACCTGCAGATCGCGGACGCTCCGACGGTCGTCGTGCTGTCCACGACCGGTCGTGCGGTGCGCGTCGATCTCGTCGACGGGCAGGAGCTCGCCGCACCTGCCCGACGGAGCAAGCACGACGCGATCCAGGCGACGGCGACCTCGACGACGCGTGGCGAGCTCGGAGCCGTCACGACCGCAGGACGCGTTCTGCGCTTCTCGCCCGTCGACCTGCCCTCGGTGCCGCCGGCATCGGTTCAACTGGCCGCCGGGGTGATCCTGCGCGACTACTTGGGGATCACTGACAAGAGCGAGCGGGTTCTCGCGCTCATCCGGTTCGACGACGACACACCACTCGCGCTGGGCACCCGGCAGGGCGTCGTCAAGCGCATCGTGCCGTCGACGCTGCCGCCCAAGCCGGAGACGGAGATCATCGGCCTCAAGCCCGGCGACGCCGTCGTCGGCGCCGCGCCGGCACCGGACACGGCCGAGGTCGTGTTCGTCACGAGCGATGCGCAGCTGCTGCACTTCGCCGCCGCGGCGGTCCGCCCCCAAGGTCCGCCCGCGGGCGGCATGGCCGGCGTCAACCTGTCGGCGAAGGCGAGCGTGGTCTTCTTCGGGGCGGTGCACGGCGGCGACGTCGTCGCGATCACGATCTCGGGCGCCGAGGGTGTGCTTCCCGGCACCGATCCCGGGCGTATCAAGGTCTCGCGATTCGAGGAGTTCCCGGGCAAGGGTCGCGCCACCGGCGGTGTGCGTGCGCATTCGTTCCTGAAGGGCGAAGACCGACTCACCCTGGCGTGGGTCGGTTCGGCGAACGCCCGAGCCGTCGGACCGGACGGCGCTGCGCGGCAGCTGCCCGAGGCGAACGCGAAGCGCGACGCGTCGGGCCAGCCGCTCGACTCCGTGATCGGCTCGATCGGCGGCACCCTCGTCTAGCGAGACCCCCGGAGAGGGCGTCAGGCGTCGATCGCCTCGCGGGAGAGCCTGTCCGACGATTCGACGATGAACTCGCGGCGCGGGGCGACTTCGTTGCCCATCAGGAGTTCGAACACGCTTCCGGCCGTCTCGGCGTCCTGCAGGCGCACGCGGCGCAGCATCCGTCCGGACCGATCCATCGTCGTGGTCGCGAGCTGATCGGCATCCATCTCACCGAGGCCCTTGTACCGCTGGACGGGCTCATGCCAGCGGCGACCCGACTTCGTGACCTTCGTCAGAAGCGCGTGGAGTTCGTTCTCGCTGTACGTGTAGATCGTCTCGTTCGGCTTCGTGCCCGGATTCATGACGATCACGCGGTGCAGCGGCGGAACGGCGGCGTACACTCGGCCGTCGTCGATCAGCGGACGCATGTAGCGGAAGAACAGCGTGAGCAGCAGCGTGCGGATGTGCGCACCGTCGACGTCGGCGTCGCTCATCAGGATGACCTTGCCGTAGCGGGCGGCGCTCAGATCGAACGTGCGACCCGAGCCCGCCCCGATCACCTGGATGATCGATGCGCACTCGGCGTTGCTGAACATGTCGCTGACGGAGGCCTTCTGCACGTTCAGGATCTTGCCCCGGATCGGCAGCAGCGCCTGGAACTCGCTGTTGCGCGCGAGCTTGGCCGTGCCGAGGGCGGAGTCGCCCTCCACGATGAACAGCTCGGATTGAGCGACGTCCGACGACCGGCAGTCGACGAGCTTGGCCGGCAGCGACGAGGATTCCAGAGCGTTCTTGCGGCGCTGGGTCTCTTTGTGTGCGCGCGCCGAGATGCGCGCCTTCATCTCGGCGACGATCTTGTCCAGCAGGAGCGCCGTCTGAGTCTTGTCGTCGCGCTTGGGCGACGAGAACCGCGCCGCGAGCTCCTTGCGGACGACCTGAGTCACGATCTGGCGCACCGCCGGGGTGCCGAGCATCTCTTTGGTCTGCCCCTCGAACTGCGGCTCGGGCAGGCGCACGGTGAGCACCGTGGTGAGGCCCGCCATGACATCGTCCTTCTCGAGCTTCGGCGCTCCACTGGAAGCAGGTCCGAGCTTGAGTCGGCGTGCGTTCTGCTCGACCTGGGCGCGCAGCACGCGCAGCAGCTCCTGATCGAAGCCCTGCTGGTGCGTGCCGCCCTTGGGCGTCGCGATGATGTTCACGAACGAGCGCGTGACGGTGTCGTAGCCGGTGCCCCACCGCACGGCGATGTCGACGTGGCATTCGCGCTCGACCTCGGTGGGCACCATCGCCCCGGTCGGCTGCAGCACGGGCACGGTCTCGGTGAACGTTCCGCTGCCGCTCAGGCGCCAGGTGTCGGTGATGGCGGCATCCGTCGCGAGGTATTCGGCGAACTCCGAAATGCCGCCGTCGAAGCGGAACGAGGTCTCGTTGTGCTGTTCGTGTCGCTCATCGCGGACGACGATCTCGAGCCCCGGCACGAGGAAGGCGGTCTGGCGCGCGCGGGTCGCGAGCTCCTCGAGCTGGAAGGTCGCGTCCTTCGTGAAGATCTGACGGTCGGCCCAGTAGCGGATGCGGGTGCCGGTGACCCCGCGTGGGGCCTTGCCCGTGACGCGCAGCTCGCTGCGCAGCTCGAAGGGCGTGAACGGGCGAGTCCGGCGAGGGTGCGCCCTTGTCGGCGAACACTCCGGGCTCACCACGGTGAAACGACATCGCCCAGGTCTTGCCGCCGCGATCGACCTCGACGTCGAGCCGCTCGGACAGGGCGTTCACGACGGAGGCGCCGACGCCGTGCAGACCGCCCGATGCCGCGTACGAGCCGCCGCCGAACTTGCCGCCCGCGTGGAGCTTCGTGAAGACGACCTCGACGCCGGACAGCCCGGTGCGAGGCTCGATGTCGACCGGGATGCCCCGACCGCGTGTCGTGCACCTCGACGCTGGCGTCGGCGTGCAGGACGATGTCGATGCGCTTGCCGTTGCCGGCCGAGGGCCTCGTCGACGGCGTTGTCGATGATCTCCCAGACGCAGTGCATCAGGCCGCGTGAGTCGGTGGATCCGATGTACATGCCCGGGCGCTTGCGGACCGCCTCGAGCCCCTCGAGCACCTGCAGGTGATGGGCGGAATACTCGGAGGTCACAATCCTCAAGATTATCCGCGCACACGGGCAGACCTATGCACAGACACGGGTCGCGGGATCCGCGTACGCGCTGAGCGAAATGTCATGCCATCGCGGCATTCTCGTAACAAACGCGTGGTTGTATGTGATGACCCGAAACGGGCGAACGAGACACGAGCGACGCTTACGAGGAGGACCCGAGATGACCACGCTATCCACCCCCACCGAGCCCGCCGTTCTCGAATACCGCCTCACGGCACTGGACCGCTGCGACTCGTGCGGCGCTCAGGCCTACATCGCGGCCGAGGTCAACGGCAGCGAGCTGCTCTTCTGCGCTCACCACGGTCGCAAGTACGAAGAGAAGCTGCGCTCGATCGCCACCAGCTGGCACGACGAGACGGCCCGGCTGCTCGAGTCCGTCTGATCACTCGCCGCGGTAGACCCGCGGTACGAGTGGCGAGACCCGGACGAGGATCTCCTCGCCCACGGTTCCGATCGCTTCCGCGAGATCGGTCGCGGAAGCGGCTTCGGCTCCGAAGACGGTGACCTCGTCACCGATCGCGGCGTGCGGCCATTCCGCGACGACCGTGTGACCGAGGCCTACGTGCTCCACGCTCGGGCGGCCCGGAACAGACGTGAGTCGGGCACGCTTGGCGAGCGTGGACGGAAGACCGTGCAGCGACCCGACACCGAGCGTCACCGCATGATCGCCGACGTGCGTGACCGGCGCGCGCGAGCGCAGCGATCGGACGGATGCCGAGGTCTGCCTCGGCCGGGCCCGCCGGCCGACCGCACGCCGTAGCAGAACGCTCCCACGCGGACGAGGTCGTAGCGGAACTCCGGCCGCGCGAACGACGCGGCGCTCGCGGACAGGTGACGCACCTCGAGGGTGAATCCCGCCGCTTCGGCCGCGGCCACCGCCTCGTCGAACAGCGTCCGTGCGACGTCGTCCTCGTGGTCGCTCGCTTCGGCGACGTGACTCCATACGCCCACGATGCGCACGACGCCCGCCTGCTCGAGCGCCCGGGCGCGTTCGAGCACTCGCCGGCCACTCCTCGGGACGGATGCCGTTGCGGTGCAGTCCGGTGTCGATCTTGAGGTGCACCCGGGCGACTGCACCGACCCCGACCGCGACGGCGGCGATGTCTTCGAGGAAGCCGGCATCGCCGACGCCCGAGGTCGATGTCGGCCGAGAGCGCGTCCGCGATCTCGGGTCGGCCGACCGTGAGCCAGGAGAAGATGCGTGCCTCCGGCCCGGCCGCGCTGCGCGTGCGCAGCGCCTCGCGGACGTCGAACGCGCCGAACCAGCGCACGCCCTCGGCCGACGGCCCGGCGGACGATGCGCTCGATGCCATGGCCGTACGCGTCGTCCTTGACGACGAGCATCAGCTGCGCCGGCGCGACTCGGGCGCGGACGATCGCGAGGTTCGCCGCGAAATCGTCGAGGTCGACGAGCAGGACGGGACCGTTCATTCGCACGTACTCCCGATCGTTGCGCAAGCCGACCGCCGTCACGAGCTCGCCGGCGGTCAGCCCGCTCGCGTCGGTCCATTCCGCCAGCGCCGGCGAAGCCTGGCGCGGATCCACCGAAGAAGACGACCTCGTCGCCGCGGCGAACGCCGCTGTCCTCTCCGACGTCGACGACGCAGACGTCCATCGCGACACGCCCGATGATCGGATGCCGCTCCCCCGCGATCGCGACCGACGCCGCGTTGCCGAGTGCAGCGCACGACGCCCTGCGCGTAGCCGCCCGTGACCAGGGCCACCGTCGTGTCGCGGGGAGCGCGATGCGTGTAGCCGTAGGAGACTCCCTCGCCCCGGCGCAGGCGCTTCAGGCTCAGGACGCGAGCCGTGGAGGGCAGAGCACGGGTGTGAATCCCGCCGTGAGGCCGTACACGGCCTCGGGGGCGGTCGCCTCACCGGACAGAACCAGCAAAGCCGGGTCGATGGTGCCGGCGAGCCTGGGCCGAACCGCCGTCATCGACGAGGAGTCCTGCCGCACCGGCCCGCAGCGCCGCGATCGCCACGAACGCGAGACCGTGCCCCCACGCGTCCGCGCGGACGTCGACGATCGCGCCGCGGGTGCTGGACAGGACCGCACGCAGATTGAGGTCGAGCGCGGAGCGCGAGATCCGCGCGACGGGGGCGGTGCGCCCCGGCGTGCCCGAGCCGGGCGCCGCGCGCCCAGGGATGCCGAGGGTCACGCCATCTAGACTAACCGGGGCCCTTCGCCCGACGCCTCGTCCACCCCGTCCCACTCCGGAGCACGTATGCCTCAGAAAGGCCTCGGCCTCTCGCCCCGCCTTCGCTACCTCGTCGACCGCGCACGACGCATCGACGTCGGATCCGTCCTCGAGCGTGCGAAGGAGTCCTCCGCCCAGCACGACAAGTGGACGCCCGCGATCGTCGTCGACATGCTCTGGCAGGCGGGATTCCGCAACGTCGGCTTCCAGGACTACATCGACTACGACTTCGCGATCCTGAGCCGCGACGAGCGCGCGACGTACATGACGCACCCCGTCTCGAACCAGCTCTCGCAGAAGATTCGACCACCCGGACTTCCGCTACATCTTCCAGGACAAGGTCGAGTTCGACCGGGTCTTCAGCGAGCACCTGCACCGTGACTGGATGGTCGTCGAGACGGGGAATGCGGACGAGGTGCGCGCGTTCACCGAAGCGACACGGCACGATCGTCACGAAGGAGCCGGTCGGACAGGCGGGTACCGGCGTGCATCGCTACCACGCCGCGGACGTCGAGGACTGGGAGCGACTTCCACCGCGGGCTTCTGGAGCGCGGCGAGCTGCTCATCGAGGAGGTGATCGTCCAGCATCCCGATCTCGCCGCGGTCTGCCCCGGCACGGTGAACACGACGCGCATCACCGCGTTCTTCGACGGCGAGCGGACGCACATCCTCGCGATGGCGCAGAAGTTCGGCCGCGGAGCCGTGAGCGACCAGATGACCTTCGGCGGCTTCTACACGATGCTCGACGACAACGGCCACGCCGTCGGTCCGGGCTACGACTCGCACGGGCACGTGCACGAGAAGCACCCCGATTCGGGGTTCGTGATCGGCGAGTTCCAGCTGCCGATGATGGACGACGTGCGCGCGTTCATCGACCGGGTCGCCCGCGTGGTTCCCCAGGTGCAGTACGTGGGCTGGGACGTCGTCGTCACGCCGGACGGCCCTGTGCTCGTCGAGGGCAACTGGGGTGCGGGCGTCTACGAGAACAAGCCCAGCGTCACCGGCATCCGCACCGGGCACAAAGCCCGGTACCGCGACGCGATCGGGTTCTAAGCGGCCCGCACGACGCCGAGCGGCGTCGACTGGTGACCCTGGCCGAGCGGGTTGTCCTTCAGGATCGCGACGAGCCGCTTCTCGCCGGCCTTGTCGAGCGTCGAACCGAGGATGTTGCCGCCGAGGTCGTTGATGTCGACGACGGCGACTTCTGCCGACCCCCCGAGCAGCTCCTTCAGGTGGCGAGCGACCTCACGCGGGCGCTCGGGACCGAGCACGACGGCCTTGTTGTACGGCGGGATGGTGCCGCTCGTCGGGCCGTCGATGGCGCGGGCCTTGTCTCCGGCGATCCGGTAGAAGTCGCCCTTGCGTCCGAAGAGCTTCGTCACGGCCGACACGGCCGCAGCGAACAGGATGCGGATCGTGCCGCACTCGCGCAGCGCCATCTCCATCGTCTCGGGCATGCCGAGGCCGATGCCGTACGGCGTGCGCATCACGTACTTCGAGAGGAAGAGCGCGAGCCTGCGGGGCGTGATTTCGTCGACGAGGTATGAGCGACCCTGCGTGATCGCGACGATCTTCTCCGTGACGAAGAAGATGTCGCCGGGCTCGACGACATCCGTGCGCGTACTCGCGGATGAAGGCGTCGAGGTCATCGCCGGGCATGACGACGCGCGTGCGGATCGGGATGCGGGAGTACGTCGCGCCCTCGATCTCGACCGTCAGCGCCTTACCGGCATTGGCCTCGGCCATCACTCGAGGTAGTCCCGCAGCGACTGCGAGCGTGACGGGTGGCGCAGCTTCGCCATCGTCTTGGACTCGATCTGGCGGATGCGCTCGCGGGTGACGCCGAACGTGTCGCCGATCTGGTCGAGCGTCTTGGGCTGGCCGTCGCCGAGACCGAAGCGCATGCGGATGACGCCCGCTTCGCGCTCCGAGAGCGAGTCCAGGAGCGACTCGAGCTGACGCTGCAGCATGGTGAAGCCCACGGCGTCTGCGGGGACCACGGCCTCGGTGTCCTCGATGAGGTCACCGAACTCGCTGTCGCCGTCCTCACCGAGGGGCGTGTGCAGCGAGATCGGCTCGCGGCCGTACTTCTGCACCTCGATGACCTTCTCGGGGGTCATGTCGAGCTCGCGGCTGAGCTCTTCGGGCGTGGGCTCACGGCCGAGGTCCTGGAGCATCTGGCGCTGCACGCGGGCGAGCTTGTTGATGACCTCGACCATGTGGACCGGGATGCGGATCGTGCGCGCCTGGTCGGCCATGGCGCGCGTGATGGCCTGACGGATCCACCACGTCGCGTACGTCGAGAACTTGAAGCCCTTCGTGTAGTCGAACTTCTCGACCGCACGGATCAGGCCCAGGTTGCCCTCCTGGATGAGGTCGAGGAACTGCATCCCGCGGCCGGTGTAGCGCTTGGCGAGCGAGACGACGAGTCGGAGGTTGGCCCCGAGGAGGTGGCTCTTGGCGCGCTGGCCGTCGCGGGCGACCCACTGCAGGTCGAGTCCCGTCTGGTGGGACTTCTCGGCGGGCGTCATGTGCGAGAGCTTCTCTTCGGCGAACAGACCCGCCTCGATGCGCATCGCGAGTTCGACCTCTTCGGCCGCGTTCAGCAGCGGAACCTTGCCGATCTGCTTCAGGTAGTCCTTGACCGGGTCGGCGGTCGCGCCGGTGATCATCGTCGAGTAGACCGGGACGTCGTCTTCGTCGGTGGACGAGATGACGATGGCTCCGGTCGGAAGCGGTTCGGTGAACGCGGGCTTGGTGTCCTCTTCGTCCTCGTCGTCCTCTTCGGCCTCGGTCGACTCCGCCTCGGGCTCGGCGGCCACGGCGGCCTTCGCCTTGCCGCGCGTCGCCTTGGGCTTCGCGTCTTCGTCGCTGTCGTCGATCTCGACGGCGACGTCCTCGAGCTCTACGGCGTCGTCGAGCTCCACGTCATCCGCGAGGTCTGCGGTGTCGTCTTCGTTCGCCTTCGTCGCGCGCGCCTTGGTCGGCTTCGTCGCCGCCTTCGCGGGGGCCTTGGCGGCAGGCTTCTTGGCTGCAGTCGTCTTCGCGGCCGTGCTCTTGGCTGCTGTCGTCTTCGCGGCGGGCTTCGTCGCGGTCTTCGCGGTAGTCACGGACTCGGCAGCGGGAGAGTCTGCCGCGGTGTCCTTCGCGCTGGTCGCGCGGGTTGTGGTCTTCGTGCCTGAGGTCACGGTTCGCCTTTCACCGTCGGACGCGTCTCGCACGCCCCCCGGTCGATTTCGGACACTAGTAAGACCCTTGTCAAGTCCCCGCTCTGCCGAGAAAGCCTCGCAGAACCGGTTGACAACGGGTCAGGTCATCTATTGTCGCACATTCATCGCGCACATCCGACGTGCGCGACCTTCACACCTGGTACAACGCGCGAGGAGCGAACGGAATTCCGCCTCGGTCAGGCGCCGCGCTTCTCGTCGTCGCCGGTCGGACGATTGGCGAGGAACCGCTCCAGCTCCGCGGCGAGCTCGTCGGCGCTCGGCAGATCACCGGTGTGGATCATCGGAGTGGCGAGCGTCGAGCCGGCCATATAGGAGTCGTAGCGCTCTTCGAGGCCCTTCACCATCCGCGACAGTTCGTCGCTGCCGGCGACCTGCTCCTCGACCTTCGCGAGGTACTCGCGATTCTCTTCGCGCAGTTCGTCACCCGCGAAGACGAGGCCCGTCGCGACGGTGAGGCTGTCCAGTCCGGCCAGCGCGGCCGCAGGGTATTCGGTGTCGCCCAGGTAGTGCGGGATCAGCAGCACGAACCCGGCGACGAGCGCGCCGGCCTCGGCGAACCGGTACTCCAGCAGGTGCCCCGCGGTCGCCGGAACCTGCGGTGTGCGGCTGCCACACGGAGTGCGCCTCGGTCAGGTCGCTGCGCGTACCGCTCACGGTGGTGCCGATCGGGCGGGTGTGCGGGACGGGCATCGGGATCGCGTGCACCCAGGTGACGGAGTGCACGTCGTACGCCGCGGCGAAGTCCAGCACCGCGTCGGTGAACGCGTCCCAGGCGAAGTCCGGCTCGTAGCCGGCGAGCAGCAGGAAGGGCTGGCCCAGGGAGTCGTGGGCGAAGGACAGCTCCAGCCGCGGCGGCCGGTAGTCGGTCAGATGATCCTGCTCGAACGAGATGAGCGGACGGCGGGCCCGGTAATCCAGCAGCACGTCGTTCGAGAACACCGCGACCGGCGACGGCTCGAGCTCGTCGCGGAAGTAGTCCACCAGACGGCTCGACCGCGCTGCCTGCATCCGTGAAACCCGTGAGCGCGATCACGAGCGGAAGTCCCCGCGGGATCGGCGGCGCGGATGCCACACGCTCGTAGAGCGGAGCCGAATGAGCCATGTCCCCATGGTACGAGGCATGCTCGTCGGCGCAGGTCGCGGGCGTCCCGCTCAGAGCGAACACACCTGAGGCCGCGTACCTAGGATGGAGACCATGTCGTTTCCCGACCTCGTCTTCAGTGCCGCCCCCGTTCGAGAATCCGAAGCCGACGCCATTCTGCTGGCACTGCCGCCGCTCGATCGCGACGACGCACCGACCCTGGAGGACTGGCCCGGTCTGCGCGAGGCGCTCGCGGCGACGGGATTCACGGGCGGAGCGTCGTCGTTCCAGCGCGTCTTCGCTCCGGACAGCACCGAGCTGCCGCTGGCGGTCGTCGGCACGGGTGCGAATCCCGATGCCACCGCCGTCCGTGACGCCGTGGGCACCGGGATCCGCATGCTGACCGGCTTCGCGACCGTGAGCATCGCCGTGATCTCCGACGATGCGACCCTGTGGCGCGCGGCGGCGGAGGGAGCGACCCTCGGCGGGTACCGCTTCGAGGGGTACAAGACCGAGCCACCCAAGCCGCGCGCGTCTCGCGTCATCGTGCACGGCTCAGCGGAGCCGGCATCCGAGGAGCTCGCCGCGGTCGAAGCGGCGGCGGACGCGGTCGCTCTGGTGAAGGACCTGGTCTCGATCCCGGCCGAGTGGCTGGGTCCGGCGGACTTCGCCGACCGCGCCGCCGGGTCGGTCGCCGACCTTCCGGTGACCGTCGAAGTGCTGGACGAGTCCGCGCTCCGTGACGCGGGTTACGGCGGCATCCTCGGCGTAGGGCAGGGATCCGATCGGCCGCCGCGTCTCGTTCGGCTCGACTACGCACCCGCAGACTCCGTGCGGCACGTCGCGCTCGTCGGCAAGGGCATCACGTTCGACACGGGTGGCCTGTCGCTGAAGCCGGCCGGATCGATGGTCGGCATGAAATACGACATGTGCGGCGCCGCGACCGCTCTCGCGGTGCTGCGAGCCGTCGCCGCGCGGGGCCTGCCGGTCCGCGTCACTGCATGGCTGTGCATCTCCGACAACATGCCGTCCGGTCGCGCGACGCGCCCCGGAGACGTCCTGCGCATGCTCGACGGCACGACGGTCGAGGTGCTCAACACCGATGCCGAGGGTCGGCTGGTGCTGGCGGACGGCCTCGTCGCCGCGAGCAGAGAGCATCCTGACGTGATCGTGGACGTCGCGACTCTGACCGGTGCGATCACGATCGCCCTGGGCACCCGGCACGCCGGGGTGATGGGCGACGACACCGCTGTCGCCGAGTACCTGGCCGTTTCTGCCGAGACCGGCGAACTCGCCTGGCAGCTTCCGCTCCCGGCGCACATGGTGGACGAGCTGGACTCCCCCATCGCCGACCTGCAGAACGCGAAGATCGGCGATCCGTCCGGAGGATCGCTGTTCGCCGGACTCTTCCTGCGTCACTTCGTCGGCCGGGTCTCGGACGAACCCGACGCGCCGCGCATCCCCTGGCTGCACTTGGACATCGCCGGCGTCGGCATGAACAAGGGCGCCGGTTACGGGTTCACCGACAAGGGCCCCACGGGAGCGACCGTCCGGTCGCTCATCCGCTTCGTCGCCGGTGAGGAGACCCGATGACAGATCACCAGTTCGACATCGTCGTACTCGGCGGTGGCAGTGGCGGGTACGCCGCGGCACTGCGCGCGGCAGAGCTCGGAAAGTCCGTCGCCCTCGTCGAGAAGGACAAGGTCGGCGGCACCTGCCTGCATCGCGGCTGCATCCCCACCAAGGCGCTCCTTCATGCGGCCGAGGTCGCGGATGTCACGCGGGATGCCGCGGCCATCGGCATCCGCGCCACACTCGACGGCATCGACCCCGAGGGCGTGCGCGCGTATCGGGAGGGCATCGTCGCGAAGAAGTTCAAGGGCCTGGAGGGCCTCGTCAAAGCACGCGGCATCACCGTCGTCGCGGGCGAGGGCGCGCTCGAGGCGGGTCCGTCCGTCCGCGTCGGCGATGACGTGTACCGCGGCACGGATGTGATCCTCGCGACCGGCTCGTACAGCCGCAGCCTGCCCGGACTCGAGATCGGCGGGCGCGTCCTCACGAGCGAGCACGCCCTCGAACTGAACGAGATCCCGCAGCGTGTCGTGATCCTCGGCGGGGGCGTGATCGGCGTCGAGTTCGCCAGTGTGTGGCGCTCCTTCGGCGTGGAGGTGACGATCGTCGAGGCCCTCGACCACCTCGTCCCGAACGAGGACGTCGCGATGAGCAAGGCGCTCGAGCGAGCGTTCCGCCGACGCGGCATCTCGTCTTCGCTCGGCGTGCGGTTCGCCGGGGTCACGCAGACGTCGGATGCCGTCACCGTCGCTCTCGAGAACGGCTCGACATTCGACGCGGACTACCTCCTGGTCGCAGTCGGCCGCGGACCCGCGACGGCCGGACTCGGGTTCGAGGAGAACGGGGTGACCCTTGATCGCGGTTTCGTCACCACCGACGAGCGCCTCCGCACCAGCGCCGAGCACGTCTGGGCGGTCGGCGACATCGTTCCCGGACTGCAATTGGCCCATCGCGGCTTTCAGCAGGGCATCTTCGTGGCGGAGGAGATCGCGGGTCTGCGTCCGGTTCTGGTCCCGGACGCGCAGATCCCCAAAGTGACCTACAGCCACCCGGAGGTGGCTTCGGTCGGACTCACCGAGGCACAAGCCGTCGAAGCGCACGGCGCAGACGCGGTGGTCTCGTACGAGTACAACCTCGCGGGCAACGGCAAGAGCGAGATCATCGGCACCGCCGGACTCGTCAAGGTCGTGCGGGCGAAGGACGGTCCCGTGCTCGGCGTGCACCTCGTCGGTGATCGCGTGGGCGAACTGATCACCGAGGGCCAGCTCGCCGTCGGATGGGAAGCACACCCCGAAGACATCGCTCCGTTCATCCACGCGCACCCCACCCAGAGCGAAGCGCTCGGCGAGGCGTTCCTCGCACTGGCCGGCAAGCCACTCCACACGCTCTGACCCCGCGCGCCGACGCGCGATCACGACGGCATCACTAAGCTAGAAACGACATCGGCATTCTGAAGGAGTCATGCACATGAGCACTTCCGTGGTCCTCCCCGCGCTCGGCGAGAGCGTCACCGAGGGAACGGTCACCCGCTGGCTCAAGAAGGTCGGCGACACCGTAGAGGCGGACGAAGGACTGCTGGAGATCTCGACCGACAAGGTCGACACCGAGATCCCCTCCCCCGTGAGCGGAGTGATCGAGGAGATCCTCGTCCAGGAGGACGAGACCGTCGAGGTCGGCGCCGTCCTGGCGAAGATCGGCGAGGGCGGATCCGCGCCCGCTTCCGATGACGCGCCTTCCGAGGCCGAGCAGCCGGCGGCAGAGCAGCCCGAGGCCGAGCAGCCCGGGGCCGAGCAGCCCCCGGCAGAGCCCGAGGCTCCGTCCACCGAGGCGCCAGCGCCTGCCGAGTCCGCGGCCCCGGCAGCCGAAGAATCCGCTCAGAGCGGCGCCGCAGAGGGTAAGGATGTCGTCCTGCCGGAACTCGGCGAGAGCGTCACCGAAGGCACCGTCACGCGCTGGCTCAAGAACGTCGGCGACAGCGTCGAGGTCGACGAGGCGCTTCTGGAGATCTCGACCGACAAGGTCGACACCGAGATCCCCTCGCCGTTCGCCGGCGTCATTCAGCAGATCTTCGTCCAGGAGGACGAGACGGTCGCCGTCGGATCCCCGCTCGCGCGCATCGGCGACAGTGCCGCCGCACCCGCCGCTGAGGCACCGGCTCCTGCGAAGGAAGAGGCACCGGCTCCTGCGAAGGAAGAGGCACCGGCTCCTGCGAAGGAAGAGGCGCCGGCTCCTGCAGCGGAGGCCGCGCCCGAGCCCGCTCCTGCTCCCGACCCCACCCCTGCTCCCGCGCCGGCCGCTCCGGCTCCGGCCGCAGCCGCTCCGGCTCCCGCGCCGGCGGCCGCCGCTGCAGACGACTCCGATGTGACGGCCTACGTCACGCCGCTGGTTCGTCGTCTCGCACAGCAGCAGGGCGTCGATCTGGCGAAGGTCACGGGCACCGGCGTCGGTGGCCGCATCCGCAAGGAAGACGTGCTCCAGGCCGCGGAGGCCGCGGCCGTGCCGGCACAGACGTCGGCGCCCGCGCCGGCAGCGCCGGCCGCAGTGGAGATCTCACCGCTGCGAGGGACGACCCAGCCCATGTCGCGCCTGCGGAAGGTGCTCGCCGAGCGCGCCGTCGCGTCGATGCAGGCGACGGCGCAGCTGACCACCGTGGTCGAGGTCGACGTCACCAAGCTCGCGAACTACCGCGACGCCGTCAAGGGCGATTTCCAGGCCAAGACGGGCGACAAGCTGTCGTTCCTGCCCTTCTTCGCCCTCGCGGCCGCCGAGGCGCTGCAGTCCAACCCGGTGATCAACGCCACCGTCGACGGCGACCAGATCGTCTACCCCGCGTCGGAGAACCTCTCGATCGCGGTCGACACAGAGCGAGGCCTGCTCACGCCGGTGCTGCGCGACGCGGCATCCAAGAACCTGGCCCAGATCGCGCACGAGATCGCCGATCTCGCCGCGCGCACCCGCAACAACAAGCTCAAGCCCGACGAGCTGGCCGGCGGGACGTTCACGCTCACCAACACGGGATCGCGCGGCGCTCTGTTCGACACGCCGGTCGTCTTCCTGCCGCAGTCCGCGATCCTGGGGACCGGAATCGTCGTGAAGCGCCCGGGTCTCGTGTCGGTCGACGGCAAGGACGCGATCGCGATCCGCTCGTACGTCTATCTCGCCCTGTCGTACGATCACCGCATCGTCGACGGCGCGGACGCCGCCCGGTTCCTCACCACGGTGAAGAAGCGCCTCGAGGACGCGTCGTTCGAGGGCCAGCTCGGGATCTGATCGACCGTCACTGCTCCGGGACGTCGTAGACGTCCCGGAGCAGCCATCGGTCGCCGGTACGCACGATGACGACCAGTTGCGGCGGCGACGTGGAGGCGGACGCCTCCACCCGCAGGACTGCGGCTCCGCCGAATTCGTCGAGCAGTGTCACGGTGCGGTCCGCGGCAGCGAGATCGACGACGCCGGACGGAAACTGAGCATCGGCCGTCTCGAGGACCTGCTCGAGGCACACCTGATCTGCGGCGCACGTGCTCCGGGCGCTGAGGAGCTCGGCGGTGATGACGGCCGGGTCGGCTTCCGTACCACCCACGACAGGTGGATCCGCGACGGGCTCGGGAGAAGCAGATGCCGGGCTCGGCGTCGAGGCGGCCGGGGGCACCGCCGGCACCTCGGCCGTCGCAGGTCCGCCGCCGTCGGTGGGCCACAGCAGCCCGACGGTGAGGACCACGACGGCGAGCCCGCCCGCGACGAGCCAGGGTCTCCTGGGCGCGGTGCGAGGCGCGCGCAGGGCGCGCCAGAGGCCGGTCGTCGTCCGCGAGAGAAGGTCCGCCCATTCCGCATCGAGATGGCGCGACAGCGCGTGCACCCATGAGCGAGGGACCGGCTCCGCTTCGGGCGTCTCCACGCGCGCGTCTGCGGACGAGCGGTGACGAGCGCGCTTGGGGCCGAAGGTGGTCGTGGCCAGCGCGAGCGGATCAGCGATGGCGAAGATCGCGGCCTCGGCGCGCTCGAGGGCGCGTGGGCGACGGCGGGAATCCGTCAGCGACCCTGCCGCGTCCTCCAGGATCTGCGCGAGGCTCGGCACCTCGGCAGCCACTGCTCGAAGGTGCGCAGCCGTCTGCTCGTCCAGCGCGGCTGTTCCGGTGTCGGTCACGGCTACCGGTCGCCCGGATTCGGTCAGCCACCATACGCCGCGCACGCCGGCTGTGGACGAAACCTCCCCTACCCCGCGGAGAAGGCTGACAGCCACGGTGACGGCCTCTCCGACCGTCAGCTCGGCACCTCCGGCACGCCGGCGCAGGAAGTCCACCAGTTGTTCGGTGCACACCGGCAGCAGGACGTCGTGTCCATCCTGGCGGCGGAGGATGTCGATGGGAGCGAGCACGTGGCCCGAGGGATCGGCATCCCACCCCGCCCAGCCGCCGCCGAGAACCGCGGCGTCCACCGCGACCGCCGTCACACCGTCGGGCGTGCACACCAGCGCTCCGGGCCACGGAGACTCTTCCGCGCCGGCGACCAGGCGGATCACCCGGTACCCCTCCTGCAGCGACCCCTCCGCACCCTTCGTCACCCCTCGACCCTCGCCGCTCCGGTCACCCGCACCCGGGGTCGGCGCGCGACCTGTGGAGGGTCACGCGGCACCCGTCGCTGGGGAGGAGCCGAGCGCGGCGGCCCGGAAAGGTAGGCTGGTCCCATGGCAGCACGCAGTACCGCGCCCGAGAAGCGGCCCGGATTCTTCTCTCAGATCCGCACTCTGTTCACGTTCACGCGCAAGGCATACCCCTGGCTTCCGTGGCTGCTCGTCGCGATCTTCCTCGTGTCGATCGCAGCGGGCGTCGGCATCGGGTTCCTGCTGCCTCCGGTCGCACTCTGGAGCATCATCCTGTGGGCCGTCACCGGCCTCATGCTCGGCATCCTCGCCTCGCTGATGACGATGACGCGTCTGTCGACGAGCGCGATGTACAAACAGATCGACGGGATGCCTGGCGCCGCCGGCCACGTGATGTCCACGTCACTCGGTCGCAACTGGCAGTCCAGCGACATGCCCGTCGGCGTGAACCCGAAGACACAGGAAGCGGTCTACCGTGCCGTCGGCCGCGGCGGCGTCGTGATCGTGGGCGAGGGCGCCCGCGGACGCCTGACCCGTCTCATCAACGACGAGCGCTCGAAGGCGCAGCGCGTGGCGACCGGTGTGCCGGTCACCGTGTTCTACGTCGGCCACGGCGCCGACGAGGTGCCGATCGCGAAGCTCGCGTCCTCGATCAAGGGACTGCCCAAGAAGATCGATCGCGCCACGATGGCCGCCGTCATCAAGCGACTCGGGTCCGTCTCGCAGTCCCTGGCGTCGCTGCCGATCCCGAAGGGCATCGACCCGACGAAGGCACGGGCTCCGCGACCCCGCTGAGCCTGGCGCTCAGGTAACTCCGCGGTCAGGACCGGACCAGGACGGTCCCGGCTGCTTTGTCGTGGAGCCCGCGGTTGTCGGTGTCCCAGATCACGGCGGGGATCACGAGCGCGAGCAGCACCGAGCGCACCAGCGGGCGCCACAGCCCCGGCCATCCGTTCGGGACGCGGTGGATGCGCATGCCGAGGAGGCGGTGGCCCGGGCTCCCGCCGATCGTCGGGATGAAGACCGCCTGCACGATGACGAAGATGAGGATGGTCGCGAGCGGGTCGTAGTCGAAGAACGAGATCGAGATGAGCACGGCGCAGGTCCAGTCGATCAGGATCGCCCAGACCCGCCGACCCAGCGTCGCGAGGCTTCCGCTTCCCTTCTGAGGCAGTCCGAGCCGTTCACCGGGGTAGGAACCGGGGGGCAGCTGATCGGGCACCTGGCCAGCCTAGCCAGCGTCGCGTAACATGCCGGAAACAAAGGTGTCACTGCGGAGCAATGCCCCCCCGGTACGGTTCGAGGAAGCCCGCTCGCGGGCGGCAGTTCCCGATGCCCTAACTCTGGAGCCTTCATGTTCAAAGATTCATCCGAGGTGCTCAAGTACATCAAGGACGAGGACGTCAAGTTCCTCGACATCCGATTCACGGACCTTCCTGGTGTGCAGCAGCACTTCAACATTCCGGCCTCGACCGTCGACGAGGAGTTCTTCACCGTCGGCCAGCTGTTCGACGGCTCCTCGATCCGAGGCTTCGCGAACATCCACGAGTCGGACATGCAGCTCATCCCCGACGTGTCGACCGCGTACCTCGACCAGTTCCGCGAAGCGAAGACTCTCATCATGGTCTTCGACATCTACAACCCCCGCACCGGCGAGATCTACTCGAAGGACCCGCGCCAGGTCGCCAAGAAGGCCGAGAAGTACCTCGCGTCCACCGGCATCGCCGACACCGCGTTCTTCGCCCCCGAGGCCGAGTTCTACATCTTCGACGACGTCCGCTTCGAGGTGAAGCAGAACTCGAGCTTCTACTTCGTCGACTCCGAGGAAGGCGCCTGGAACTCAGGCCGCGTCGAAGAGGGCGGCAACCTCGCCAACAAGACCCCCTACAAGGGCGGCTACTTCCCGGTCAGCCCGGTCGACAAGCAGGCCGACCTGCGCGACGACATCAGCCTGAAGCTGATCGAGGCCGGACTCATCCTCGAGCGGGCCCACCACGAGGTGGGCACGGGCGGCCAGGCCGAGATCAACTACCGCTTCGACACGATGGTGCACGCGGCCGACGACATCCTGAAGTTCAAGTACATCGTCAAGAACACCGCGGAGCAGTGGGGCAAGACGGCGACGTTCATGCCGAAGCCGCTGTTCGGCGACAACGGCTCGGGCATGCACACCCACCAGTCGCTGTGGCTCGACGGCAAGCCGCTCTTCTACGACGAGGCCGGCTACGGCGGTCTGTCGGACCTCGCCCGCTGGTACATCGGCGGCCTGCTGGCGCACGCCCCCGCGGTGCTCGCGTTCACCAACCCGACGATGAACAGCTACAAGCGTCTGGTCAAGGGCTACGAGGCTCCGGTCAACCTGGTCTACTCGGCCGGCAACCGCTCGGCGGCCATCCGCATCCCGATCACGGGTTCGAACCCGAAGGCCAAGCGCATCGAGTTCCGCGCGCCCGACGCCTCCGGCAACCCGTACCTGGCCTTCGCCGCCCAGATGATGGCGGGCCTGGACGGCATCAAGAACCGCATCGAGCCGCACGAGCCGGTCGACAAGGACCTGTACGAGCTTCCGCCCGAGGAGGCCAAGAACATCCCGCAGGTGCCGAACTCGCTGCTGGACTCGCTGGACGCCCTCGCGGCCGACCACGAGTTCCTGCTCGCGGGCGGCGTGTTCACGCCCGAGCTCATCGAGACCTGGATCGAGTACAAGATCGAGAACGAGATCAAGCCGATCGCGGCTCGCCCTCACCCGTTCGAGTACGAGCTGTACTACGGGGTCTGACGCTCACGTACCAGGAAGGGGCCCCGGTCACCCGGGGCCCTTTCCCGTCGTCAGCCGTAGAAGAGCCGCTCGAACACGCGACGGGCCCGACGGGTCGTGCCGAGATAGTCCTCCTCGACGGCCGTCGCCGAGCGAGGCGGGTATCCGAGAAGACGGCCGATGCCGTCGAGCTTCTTGCGGTCCGTCGGAAGCACATCGCTCGTCTGGCCCGACAGCAGCGTGTTCGCCGAGCGCAGGCGGCTCGCCAGACGCCACGCCTCGGCGAGCCGGCCCGCCGCGGACTCCGCGACGATCCCGGCATCCCGAGCCGCCCGCAGGGCCGTCAGCGTCGACGTCGTGCGCATACCTGCGACGTCGTGGGCGTGCTCGAGCTGCAGGAGCTGCACGAGCCATTCGACGTCGCTCAGCGAGCCGGGACCCAGCTTGAGGTGGCGAGCCGGATCGGCGCCCTGCGGAAGCCGCTCGTTCTCGACGCGGGCCTTGATCCGTTTGATCTCGCGCAGTCCCTGCGGATCGACGGTCGCCGGGTATCGCACCTCGTCGGCGAGCGCGGTGAAGGCCCGGATGAGCTTCACGCTCCCCGCGACGCCTCGTGCGCGCAGCAGCGCCTGCGCCTCCCACGACAGCGACCAGCGACGGTAGTACTCCCCGTAGGCGGCGAGAGACCGCGCGACCGGCCCGTTGCGCCCTTCCGGACGCAGACCGGCGTCCAGGTCCAGCGGCACGCGATGATCCTCGGAGTGCTTGCGCAGGCCGGCGACGAGCTGGAGCGACAGCTCGTGCGCGCGCTGGGCGTCGACGCCGTTCGCACGGTAGACGTACATCACGTCGGCATCCGACCCGAATCCGAGTTCACTCCCCGCCGAAGCGGCCCATCGCGATGACCGAGAAATCCAGGCGCCGCATCCTCCGGAGGCACGATCTCGCGGCGCACCGCACGCAGCGTCGCCTGGATCGTGACCTCGGTGACCGTGGTGAGCGCGTTCGCGATCTCCTCGATCGTGGAGGTGCCGAGGATCGCGGACATCGCGATGCGCAACAGCTCTCGACGTCGCAGGCCCCGCACCGATCGCATCGCGTCGTCGATCGTGACGTGACGCGACTGGATCGCGCGCGCCTCCTCCTGCAGCGCGAGACCCGTCCGCGGCCGCAGCAGTTCGGGATCATCGAGCCACGCCGCGGACTCGGGGATCCATTCCATCAGCTCGCCCGACGTACCGCGAGCTGGAGAGCACCCGCGTGAGGCTCTCTGCTGCTCCCGACGAGTCGCGGAGCATGCGCAGGAACCACGGCGTGCTGCCGAGCCGCTCGCTGATGCGACGGAAAGCCAGCAGTCCGTAGTCGGGATCGACGCCATCGGCGAACCATCGGATCATGACGGGCATCAGATGGCGCTGTATCGTCGCGCCGCGACTCAGGCCGCTGGTGAGGGCCGCGATGTGACGCAGCGCACCCACCGGGTCGGTGAAGCCGATCGCCGCGAGCCGGTCGTGGGCCTGCGCGGGAGAGAGCGAGCGCTCCTCCTCGGGCAGGGAGGCGACCGCCGACAGCAGCGGACGATAGAACAGCCGCACGTGGATGTCGCGCACTTCGCGCTTGACCGTCTCCCACCTCTGCCAGACCTTCTCGCCCGAATCCGCGATGCCGGACGCGCGCGCGAGCACGCGCAGGTCTTCGGGTCGCGAGGGCATCAGGTGCGTGCGGCGCAGGTGTCTTCAGCTGCATGCGATGCTCGAGCAGACGCAGCACACGGTAGTCGTGCGAGAAGGTCGCCGCTTCGGCGCGGCCGATGTAGCCCTGCTCGACCAGGGCATCGAGCGCGGCGCAGCGTGCCGCGCTGCCGAATGCGGTCATCGGACAGCCCGTGCACGAGCTGGAGCAGCTGCACGGTGAACTCGATGTCGCGGATGCCGCCGGGCCCGAGCTTGATCTGGTACGGCACCTCTGCCGCCGGGATGTGCTCCGTGACGCGCTCGCGCATGCGCTGCACGCTGTCGACGAAGTTCTCGCGCGCGGCGCTCGTCCAGATCTTGGGCTGCACCGCCCGCACGTACGCCTCGCCGAGCTCGGCATCACCGGCGATCGGTCGCGCCTTCAGGAGCGCCTGGAACTCCCAGCTCTTCGCCCACCGGTCGTAGTACGACAGATGGGAATCGAGAGTGCGCACCAGCGCCCCCTGCTTGCCCTCCGGCCGCAGATTGGCATCGACCTCCCACAGGGGCGGCTCGATCTCGGCGCCGTCGATGCCGCGCATGGTCTGCACGGCGAGGCGGGTCGCGATGTCGACGATCCTGCTCTCGCCGACGGATTCGATCAGACCGTCGTCGGCGCCTGCCGACGAAGATCACATCGACGTCGCTCACGTAGTTCAGTTCGCGCGCGCCGGTCTTGCCCATGCCGATGACGGCGAGGCGGGTGCCGGCGACCTGTTCCCGGGGGAACAGCCCGCCCGCGGCTGCCCCGCCCGACACCCGGCTGCGTGCGACGCACAGCGATGCCTCGAGGGCGGCGCCGGCGGCATCCGCGAGTCGCGCCGCGACGATCGCGATCTCGTCCACCGGAGAGGCGCTCATGAGGTCGTATGCCGCGATCGCGGCGAGCATCTGCCGGTAGCGGACACGCAGGGCCACCCAAGCCGAGTCGCCGGCGTCGGCGGCGAATCCGTCTTCGGCGCCCACTGACGCCAGCAGTGCCTCGCGCAGCTCCTCCGCGGTCGGGAGAGTCCTCCCCGCCCCGACGAGATGGGCGAGTTCTTCGGGGTGGCGCAGGTAGAAGTCGGCGAAACCCGTCGATGTGCCCAGCAGCGCCCAGAGGGCCCGCCAGCCCGCGTCGTCGCCGTGGAGGACGCGGACGGATGCCGCATCCCGGCGCGCGATCCGCGTGAGAGCCGACACGGCGGCGTCGGGATCGGCCGAGCGAGACGCCGGTCCCGTCAACGCCTCGCGGTCGACCTCCAGCAGCGCCTGGAGCTCGATCAGTTCGGCTTCGGCCTCGCCGAGGCGACTGAACCCGATCCTCGCAAGATGGGTGAGTGACTGCGAACGCTCGCTCGTGGACATCGTCTCGCGGTGCGAGCTCAGAGCATCTCGAGGTTGCTCTTCAGCTCGAAGTGCGTCACCTGGGAGCGGTACTCCTGCCACTCCCTGCGCTTGTTGAGCAGCACGTAGTTGAAGACCTGCTCACCGAGCGTCTCGGCCACCAGCTCCGACTCCTCCATGTACTCGAGCGCGTGATCGAGGCTGGCCGGCAGCGGCGCGTAGCCGAGCGCGCGGCGCTCGGCATCGGTCAGCGACCACACGTTGTCTTCGGCCTCGGGAGGAAGCTCGTAGCCCTCCTCGATGCCCTTCAGACCGGCAGCGAGCATGAGCGCGTAGGCCAGGTAGGGGTTCGCGGCGGAGTCGAGTGCCCGGTACTCCACGCGCGAGGACTGGCCCTTGTTCGGCTTGTACATCGGCACGCGCACGAGCGCGGATCGGTTGTTGTGGCCCCATGTGATGAAGCTCGGCGCCTCGTCACCGCCCCACAGGCGCTTGTACGAGTTGACGAACTGGTTCGTCACGGCGGAGATCTCGCCCGCGTGACGCAGCAGTCCGGCGATGAAGTGCCGGCCGGTCTGCGACAGCTGATAGGTGGCGCCCTCTTCGTAGAACGCGTTGACGTCGCCCTCGAACAGCGACATGTGCGTGTGCATGCCGCTGCCGGGCTTGCCGCTCAGGGGCTTGGGCATGAACGTCGCGTAGACGCCCTGCTCGATCGCGACCTCTTTGATCACGGTGCGGAACGTCATGATGTTGTCGGCCGTCGCCAGAGCGTCGGCGTACCGCAGATCGATCTCGTTCTGGCCGGGACCGCCCTCGTGGTGGCTGAACTCGACGGAGATGCCCAGGTCCTCGAGCATGCGGACCGACCGCCGGCGGAAGTCGTGCGCGGTGCCGCCGGGGACGTTGTCGAAATAGCCGGCGGAATCGACCGGCTCCGGACCTTCGGGGCCGAACGACGAGGACTTCAGCAGGTAGAACTCGATCTCGGGGTGCGTGTAGAAGGTGAATCCGGCGTCGGCCGCCTTGGCGAGCGAGCGCTTGAGCACATGGCGCGGATCGGCCACGGCCGGCTGTCCGTCGGGGGTCGTGATATCGCAGAACATGCGCGCGGTCGGGTCGATCTCGCCGCGCCACGGCAGGATCTGGAATGTCGTGGGGTCGGGGTGGGCGAGCAGATCCGACTCGTACGACCGCGTCAGGCCCTCGATCGCCGAACCGTCGAACCCGAGGCCCTCCGCGAAGGCCCCTTCGACCTCGGCCGGGGCGATCGCCACCGACTTGAGGGTGCCGATGACGTCCGTGAACCAGAGTCGGACGAACTTCACGCCCCGCTCCTCGATCGTGCGCAGAACGAAGTCACGCTGCTTGTCCATCGAATTCCCCTCTGGTCCCGGGCCGTCGCGGCCGGGCTAGTTCTCGTCGTTTTCGAGCGTGTCCGCTGCCGATGCGGAATGCGGCGCGTCTTCGCGTCGCTCCTCGTCGGCCCACGCACGCGATCGCTCGCGAATGATCTCGGGGGCGCGGGCCGCCTCTTCGGCGGTGTCGAACGGTCCGGCGCGGTCGACGTGCGGAGACACGTAGCCGTGTTCCACCTCACCGGTCGTCAGGTTGTACCAGTACTTCTTGCTGTCGCCGGTCACTTCCCGCTCCTCTCGCGATTCCCCGATATGTCGAAGGGGCCACTCGCTCGATCCTACTGATCGCCCGCGTCGTCCTGGATAGGCTGGGCCCATGGCTACGGACAAGACGCGCGCTGTCGGTGTGGACATCGGCGGCACAGGCATCAAAGCGGCGATCGTCGATCTGGAGGCGGGAACGCTGCTGAGTGACCGCGTCAAGGTCGCGACCCCCCAGGGAGCCGAGCCCAAAGACGTGCTCGCGGCAGTGCTGCAGGTGCTCGACAAGCTCGGAGTGCGCGAGGACGCGATCCCGCTCGGCGTCGCGTTCCCCGCGATCGTCAAATCGGGGCGCACCCTCTCGGCCGCGAACGTGTCGAAGAAGTGGATCGGCTTCGAAGCGGAGAAGTTCTTCGAGGACGGCCTCGGACGCGATATCCACTTCGCCAACGATGCGGATGTCGCCGGTGTGGCCGAGATGCGCTACGGCGCGGCTCGCGGCATCGGAGGGCTCGTGATCCTCACGACGCTGGGCACCGGAATCGGGTCCGCCATGATCTACAACGGCGTTCTGGTTCCGAACTCAGAGCTCGGCCACCTGCAGCGCGCCGAGCACAAGAAGGACTTCGAGGCGTGGGCGGCATACTCCGCGATGGAGCGCGAGGCCCTCAGCTGGGAGCAGTGGGCGGCGCGGCTGCAGGTGTACTACGGCCACGTGGAGTTCCTCTTCACCCCCGACCTCTTCATCGTCGGCGGCGGCGTCTCCAAGCACGCGGACGCGTTCCTGCCTCTGCTGAAGCTGAACACGCCGATCCTCCCCGCGATCCATCGCAACAACGCGGGCATCATCGGGGCGGCCGCACTCGCGCTCGACTGACGCGAGCACCGAGAGGGCGAATGGGCCGGCCTGTACGCCGGGTTCTGTCCGGGGGCCGAAGCCCCGTGGACGGTCATCTCTCTCGGCGACACGTTGCCGTGCCGCTCCAGCGGCCTACCCGAGGACTCGGCGAGCCGCGTCAACATCCTCTGTCTGGCCTTGCTCCGGGCGAGGTTTACCTTGCGGGTCGTGTCACCACGACCCCGGTGGTCTCTTACACCGCCGTTTCACCCTTACCGCGGCCGAGGCCGCGGCGGTCTGTTCTCTGTGGCACTGTCTCGCGGATCACTCCGGGTGGGTGTTACCCACCGCCCTGCCCTGTGGAGCCCGGACGTTCCTCGGCGCTGCGGTCACCCACAGCGACGCGACCGTCCAGCCGACCCATTCGCGCCGCCGAGTCTAGCCCGGCGACCTGGGCGCGCGGCGACGACCGTTCAGTCCTTGTCGGCGCTCTCGGCGATGCGCAGCTCGAGGGGGAAGTCGATCGGGAAGTCGCCGAACAGGAGCCGCCCTGCTGCGGCGGCGGAATCGCGCACCGCTGCCGCGACCGCGTCCACGCTGCTCGGCGGGCGCATGGATCATGACCTCGTCGTGGAGGAAGAACGCGAGATGGGGGCGCGTGGCGAAGACCGGCCCCGACCGGGGCGCGGCTCGGGGCGGCGCGACAGGGGGCATCGCCGCGAGGCGTCCTCGCAGGTCGGCCATCCAGGCGAGCGCCCACTCGGCGGCCGTGCCCTGCACGACGAAGTTCCGCGTGAACCTGCCGCGGTCACGCGCCCACCGGCGCGCGCGGGTTTCGTCGATGCCGGATGACTCGACCTCACTCGCCCGCGACTGCGCGTCATGCCACATCGACGAGGGCGGCGGTGAGCTGCGCCCCAGCCAGGTCGTGACCACGCCGCCGTTCTCGCCCGGTGCGGGCGGCGTCGTCGACGAGCGCCATCGCGCGGGGGAACGTGCGTCGCAGTCGGGGCACGAGTCGCCCGCTGTCGCCCGTGGTGGCTCCGTACATCGCCCCCAGCATGGCGACCTTCGCCTCGGAGCGCAGCGCGACCGCCCCCGTGTCGACGATGCCGGCGTACAGATCCTTTCCCCGCGCAGCGTCCGCCAGGGCGGTGTCGCGCGCCATCGCGGCGAGCACGCGCGGTTCGAGCTGTGCGACGTCGGCGATCACCAGGCGCCAGCCGGGATCGGCGCGGACGGCGGCGCGAAGCTGGCGCGGAATCTGCAGCGCACCACCCCCGGAGGATGCCCATCGTCCCGTCACGACTCCCCCGGGGACGTAGACGGGGCGGAACCGGCCGTCGTGCACCCATTCGGCCAGCCACGACCATCCGTTGGCCGACAGGAGCCGTGAGAGCTTCTTGTACTCGAGGAGCGGCTCGACGACCGGATGCCGGTACTCGGCGAGCTCCCACCGGCTCGTGGACTCCGCGAGCACGCCCGCGCGGTGCAGCGACCGCAGGAGCTTGGGCTGCGAGTCGAGGTTCGCGGTGGGATCGCCCAGCGCTTCGCGGACCCGACTCGCCGCGCTCTCCAGCTTCGCCGGTGCACCGCCGCCCGCGGGCCGCTCGCCGAGCACGGCCGTCAGGAGCGCGTCGTGGGTCGCGGCATCCCACGGCAATCCCGCCGCGCGCAGTTCGACCGCGATCAGTGCACCGGCCGACTCGGCAGCCGTGAGCAGTCGCAAGCGCCCGGGGTCGACCGAACCCTCTATCGCCACGCGCTGCCGGCCGAACTCCTGCACGCACTCGTCGATGCCGCCGGGCGGTCCGGCCGGGGCATCGTCGTCGCCCCCGAGATCGAAGAGCGCCGGCGCGGTCTCGGAGTCCTCCGCGTACGGTGCGGCGTCCCACTGCGCCGCCGCACGGACCGGAGCGTCCGCGGAGACCAACTCGGAGTCGCGCAGGATCGCGTGGCACAGCCGCAGGTCATGGCAGCGTGCGATGCGAACTCCCGCGGCGAGCAGCTCCGTGTACCACCGCGGGCTGTCGCTCCACACCCAGCGCACCGAAGCCGACCGCTCGGTCGCGGCGATCCAGTCGCTCAGGTCGCTCGCACGAAGCGAAACCCGGTCGAGCTCTTCGCCGTCCGCGCCCAGGTGGACGGCGGCCACGCCGTCACCCGCCCGGCCGAGGACGATCCAGCTCGGGCCGTCAGTCCTGTCCACCGTCGAGGTCCCGCCGGAAGCTCTCACGGCGGTCCATGGATTCGTTCGCCGCGGCATCTGCGCGCTTGTTGGAGAGGCGGGGCACCCACTCGAACGACACGTCGCGACCCTCGATGAGCGCTTTGGCCCGGCCTGCGAGCACCTGCATGTCGGGGTGCTTGATCTTCCAGCGGCCGGTCATCTGCTCGACGACCAGCTTCGAGTCCAGCCGGACGTGGACGGATGCCGAGGGGTCACGCTCCAGCGCGGTCTCCAGTCCCGCGATCAACCCGTTGTACTCGGCGACATTGTTGCTCGCGACGCCGACGTATACGCCGACCTCACTCAGCACGTCCCCCGACGTGTCGTCCAGGACGACCGCTCCCCCGGCGGCGATGCCGGGGTTGCCGCGCGAGCCCCCGTCGGCTTCGACGACCAGCCGGCGGGTCACAGCCCGGACTCCTCCGTGCGCACCAGGATGCATCCGCACTCGGGGCAGGTGATCACGGCGTCTTCCGCGGCGAGGCGGACGGCCTGCATATCGGTGCCGGCGAGGACCATTCGACAGCCCTCGCAGGTGCCGCGTCGCAACAGCGCGGCGCCGGAGCTGCGCGCGGCGACGCGCTCGTAGTACGTCAGCAGCTCAGGCGCGATGCTGCCCGCCACCGCGGCGCGGTCGCGCGTGGCCGCATCGAAGGCGGCGGTCGCCTCGGCGACGACGCGCTTGGCTTCTGCGCTGAGCAGAGAACCCTCGGTATTGGTGTCGTCGATCACGGCTTCCTGCGCGGCGACTGCCGCATCGGCCTCTTCGAGCCGTTCCATGACCTCGAGCTCGGCATCCTCGAGATCGCTCTTGCGGCGCGCCAGCGACCCCAGCTCGCTCTCGAGTCCCTGTGCTTCCTTCATGTTGCTGGTGGACGCGAGACGCTCCGCGTCGCGCGAACGCCGAGCATCGACCATGGCGACGTCCGACTCGATGCGGGCCAGATCGGCGCGCAGATCGTCGCGGACGCCCAGGCGGGTCGTCAGCTCCTGTGCGAACTCCTGTCGCTGCGCGAGCAGAGCGTGCACGCGTGCTGCCTGCGGCGGGTTGCGGCGTGCGGCATCGGCTTGACGGATGCGGGTGTCGAGGTCGGCGACTTCGAGAAGGCGGCGCTGATCCGCGGGGCTGGCGTTCACGCGTCCAACCTACCCCGCGAGATTTGCGGCTCGGAGTGCGGTGGGCCCTGCCGGGATCGAACCGACGACATCCACGGTGTAAACGTGGCGCTCTACCAGCTGAGCTAAAGGCCCTGGAGTATCGATTCTAGAACCCCCGCACCGGCGTCGCGTGGTCAGGGGACTCGCTAGGCTGGACGATGGTGCGTTGTGCACGCCGAACAAAGGCGGTGCCGCATCGCAGGCGATTACCTGGCACGATCTGCCAGACGACGAAAGGTCTTCCGTGACTGTCCACGACCAGGATCCGTACTCCCAGGGCCCCCTCGACAGCGATCCCGACGAGACGGCCGAGTGGCAGGAATCGCTCGAGCAGCTCGTCGCCGCGAAGGGTCACGGCCGCGGCCGCGAGATCATGCTCAGCCTTCTGAAGCGCTCGAAGGACCTGCACCTCGGCGTGCCGATGGTCCCGACGACCGACTACATCAACACGATCGCCCCGGAGAACGAGCCGGACTTCCCGGGCGATGAGGAGATCGAGCGCCGCTACCGCGCGTGGATCCGCTGGAATGCCGCGGTCACCGTGCACCGCGCGCAGCGCCCCGGGATCGGTGTCGGCGGCCACATCTCGACCTACGCGTCGTCCGCTTCGCTCTACGAGGTCGGCTTCAACCACTTCTTCCGCGGCGCCGACCACCATTCCGGCGGCGACCAGATCTTCATCCAGGGGCACGCCTCGCCCGGCACCTACGCCCGGGCTTTCCTCGAGGGCCGGCTGAGCGAGGCGCAGCTCGACGGCTTCCGCCAGGAGAAGTCCGCTGCGCCCAACGGCATCCCCTCCTACCCGCACCCGCGCCTCATGCCGGAGTTCTGGCAGTTCCCCACCGTCTCGATGGGGCTCGGGCCGATCAACGCCATCTACCAGGCGATGACGAACAAGTACCTGACGAACCGCGGCATCAAGGACGTCTCGGACGGCCACGTCTGGGCGTTCCTGGGCGACGGCGAGATGGACGAGGTCGAGAGCCGCGGCCAGCTGCAGGTCGCCGCGAACGAGGGTCTGGACAACCTGACGTTCGTCGTCAACGCCAACCTGCAGCGGCTCGACGGGCCGGTGCGCGGCAACGGCAAGATCATCCAGGAGCTGGAGAGCTTCTTCCGCGGCGCGGGCTGGAACGTCATCAAGGTCGTCTGGGGGCGCGAGTGGGACGAGCTGCTCTCGCGCGACACCGACGGCGCCCTGCTGAACCTCATGAACGTCACCCCCGACGGCGACTACCAGACGTACAAGACCGAGGACGGCGCGTACGTCCGCGAGAACTTCTTCGGCCGCGACGAGCGCACCCGTCGCGCTCGTCAAGGACTACACCGACGACCAGATCTGGAGCCTCAAGCGCGGCGGCCACGACTACCGCAAGGTGTTCGCGGCCTACAAGGCGGCTGTCGAGCACAAGGGGCAGCCGACCGTCATCATCGCCAAGACGATCAAGGGCTACGGCCTCGGCAAGCACTTCGAGGGACGCAACGCGACCCACCAGATGAAGAAGATGACGCTCGAGGACCTCAAGCACTTCCGCGACGAGATGCACATCCCGATCGCGGACGCCCAGCTCGAGGAGAACCCGTACCTCCCGCCGTACTACAACCCCGGCCAGCAGGACGAGACGATCCAGTACCTGATGGAGCGTCGACGCGCCCTGGGCGGTTTCCTCCCGGAGCGCCGATCGACGCATGTCGGTCTCGCGCTGCCCGATGACTCCGCATACTCGCAGCCGAAGAAGGGCTCGGGCACGCAGGAGATCGCGACGACGATGGCATTCGTCCGTCTGCTCAAGGATCTGCTGCGCTCGAAGGGCTTCGGGCACCGCATCGTGCCGATCATTCCCGACGAGGCGCGCACGTTCGGTATGGACGCGTTCTTCCCGACCGCGAAGATCTACAACCCGAACGGCCAGCACTACACGTCCGTCGACCGCGAGCTGCTCCTGGCCTACAAGGAGAGCCCGCAGGGTCAGATCATCCACGTCGGCATCAACGAGGCGGGCGCCCTTGCGGCGTTCACCGGGGTCGGCACCTCGTACGCCACGCACGGCGAGCCGCTCATCCCGGTCTACATCTTCTACTCGATGTTCGGCTTCCAGCGCACCGGCGACGCCCAGTGGGCCGCCGGCGACCAGATGGCGCGCGGCTTCATCATCGGCGCGACCGCGGGCCGCACGACGCTCACGGGCGAGGGCCTGCAGCACGCGGACGGTCACTCGCACCTGCTCGCCTCGACGAACCCTGCGACGGTCTCGTACGACCCCGCGTACGGCTACGAGATCGCGCACATCGTCCGGTCCGGCCTGGACCGCATGTACGGCGGCGCCCACGCGGATCCGAACGTCATGTACTACCTCACGGTGTACAACGAGCCGCTCGTCCAGCCCGCCGAGCCGGCGGATGTCGATGTCGACGGCATCGTGCGCGGCATCCATCACATCTCCGCCGATTCGGGCGAGGGCCCGCGAGCCCAGCTGCTCGCTTCGGGCGTCGGTGTGCCGTGGGCGCTCGAGGCGCAGAAGCTCCTGCGCGACGACTGGGGCGTGAGCGCCGACGTGTGGTCGGTCACGTCGTGGACCGAGCTGCGCCGCGACGGACTCGCGGCCGACGAGCACAACTTCCTGTACCCGGATGAGGAGCCGCACACGGCCTACCTCACCCAGAAGCTGAAAGAGGCGCAGGGTCCGGTCATCGCGGTGAGCGATTACATGCACGCCGTGCAGGACCAGATCCGTGCAGTGGGTTCCGCAGCGTTTCGCGATCGCTCGGCGCGGACGGATTCGGCTTCTCGGACACAC
Source organism: uncultured Actinomycetota bacterium (assembly GCA_963772395.1). Classification (GTDB taxonomy): domain Bacteria; phylum Actinomycetota; class Actinomycetes; order Actinomycetales; family Microbacteriaceae; genus Microbacterium. The sequence continues at coordinate 911,581 of CAVYWV010000002.1, forward strand.
GGGCGGCCGCACGCCGGTTCTTCAAGATCGACGGGCCGTCGATGGTCGTCCGCACGCTCCAGGCCCTGGCCGAGGAGGGTGCGGTCGACCGGTCGCTCGCAGCGCAGGCGATCGAGAAGTACCGCCTGTACGACGTCACCGCCGGCACGAGCGGCAATGCGGGCGGCGAGAGCTGACCGCACGGATGGCATCTCGCCCGGCACAGATGGACAAGACCGAGACGCTCGCATGGCTGCGGCGGATCTCGGGTGATCTGGCGAGCGCGACGATCAAACGGCTCGAGGACACGCTCCCCTGGTACGCCGAGATGCCGCCGGCTCGCCGTTCCGCCGTCGGGCTGGTCGCGCAGGCCGGGATCTCGTCGTTCATCCAGTGGTACGACGATCCCACCTCGACCCCCTGGATCGCGGCAGACATCTTCGCCGCCGCCCCGCGTGAGCTGCTGCGCAGTGTGAGCCTGACCCAGACGCTCCAGCTCATCCGGGTGACGGTCGAGGTGACCGAGGAACGGCTCGTCGGCAAGGGCGACGACCTGCGCGAGGGCATCCTGCTCTACTCACGCGATGTGGCCTTCGCCGCCGCGGACGTCTACGCCCGCGCCGCCGAGGCTCGAGGTCTGTGGGATGCGCGGTTGGAAGCACTCGTCGTGGACTCGATCCTCACGGGCGAGGCAGACGAAGAGCTGCCCAGCCGGATCGCGGCGCTCGGCTGGCACGGCCACGGCGAGGTCGCGGTGCTCGTGGGTACGACCCCCCCGCAGTTCGACGTGGATCAGCTCCGCCGCAGCGCCCGCAAGCTCGGAGTGGACGTCCTCATCGGCGTACAGGGGTCGAGGCTCGTGCTCGTCCTCGGGCGCGCCGAGCTGCCCGGGCGCCCGGATGACGAACCCGAGCTTCCCTTCCCCGAGATCGCGAAGCGACTCGAGCCGGGCTTCGGGCCGGGGTTCCTCGTGCTCGGACCCGCGGTTCCCGCGCTCGTCGACGCGAGTCAGAGCGCGCGCGCCTCCCTCGCGGGGTTCGCCGTGGCGCGCGCGTGGCGCAATGCCCCGCGACCCGTCGAGGCGGACGACCTCCTGCCGGAGCGGGCACTGGCGGGCGATCCGCTCGCCAAGCAGACGCTGGTCGAGCGCATCTACCGACCGCTGCAGTCGCACAGCGCCGATCTGGTCACCACGCTCTGGAGCTATCTCGACAACGGCCGGTCGCTCGAGGCGACAGCCCGTGAGCTCTTCGTGCACCCCAACACCGTCCGCTACCGCCTCAAGCGCGTCTCGGACGTCATCGGGTGGGACGCCACAGGTCCGCGGGAGGCGCTCATCCTTCAGACCGCCCTGATCCTCGGGTCGATCGGAACCGATTCGACCCGCCGACGGCTGCCGACACTTCGGCGAGGCGGCGCGTGATCCTGTATGCCGCTCACAAAGCCCCGCACGATTCTTGTGACGAGATCGCCAGAAGCCACCGCCTGATCCTTGGCAGGATGGGATGGTGATCATCGCCGTCTTCCCCGGGCAGGGTTCGCAGACTCCCGGATTCCTCGCACCGTGGCTGAGCCTCGACGGCGCCGCCGAGCGGCTCGAGAAGTACTCCGAATGGGCGGGCGTCGATCTGATCGCGGCCGGCACGGAGTGGGACGCGGATCGCATCCGCGACACGCAGGTGGCGCAGCCGCTCATCGTCGCCGCGAGCCTGCTCTCGTGGGGCGCTCTCGAGCACCGCGGCGCTGTCGCCGGCGTGGCGGGCCACTCGGTCGGAGAGTTCGCGGCCGCGTCGGCCGCCGGAGTGCTCAGCGAGGAGGACGCGCTCCGCCTCGTCGGAATCCGCGGCCGCGCGATGGCCGAGGCCGCCGCTGCGGAGCAGACCGGCATGAGTGCCGTGATCGGCGGGGACGAGGCATCCATCGTCGCCCGACTCGAAGAGCTCGACCTCACCCCGGCCAACTACAACGGCGGCGGGCAGCTGGTCGCGGCGGGGTCTCTCCCCGCCCTGCAGGCACTGACGGCCGAGCCGCCGGCCGGCACGCGCGTGATCCCCCTGCAGGTCGCCGGCGCCTTCCACACCCGGTACATGGGATCAGCCGTCGATGCGCTCCGCCAGGCGGCGGCGACGGTCGAGCCGGCTGATCCGGCGGTGACACTCTGGTCCAACCGCGACGGAGTGAGCGTGACCTCCGGCGCGGACTTCGTCGATCTGCTGGTCGAGCAGGTCGCCTCACCCGTTCGCTGGGATCTCTGCATGGCTTCGTTCGCCGCGGAAGGTGTCACCGGCATCGTCGAGCTCTCCCCCGCCGGCACGCTCACCGGGCTCGCCAAGCGCGCGCTGCGTGGCGTGCCGAGCGTGGCGGTGAAGACTCCCGACGACCTTCCCGCCGCACAGACACTCCTGAGCGGCGCACACGCATGACCGGAGACTCCGAATGACTCGCATGCTGATCCAGCCGACCGGCCCCGCACACACGCGCATCTACGCCTACGGCGCGGCGCGCGGCGAGGTGTCGGTCCCGAACGCCGACCTCATCGGTCCGATCGACTCCAGCGACGAATGGATCCGCCAGCGCACCGGCATCATCACGCGCACGCGGGCGCTTCCCGAGACGACGGCCATCGAGCTGGCCACGGATGCCGCGGCCGAAGCCATCGCGCGCTCGGGCATCGATCCCCAGCAGATCGACGCCGTGATCGTGGCGACGGTCAGCAATCCCAAGCAGACGCCGTCGGTATCGGCGATCGTCGCGGACCGCGTGGGCGCGAATCCCGCGGCGGCCTTCGACCTCAATGCCGCGTGCGCGGGCTTCGCGTACGGCGTCGCGCAGGCCGATGCCCTGATCCGCGCCGGTGCCGCGCACTACGTGGTCGTCGTGGGTGCCGAGAAGCTCAGTGACATCGTCGACCCGACGGACCGCAGCATCTCGTTCCTGCTCGGCGACGGGGCCGGAGCCGTCGTGATCGGGCCGAGCGACACACCGGGCATCGGGCCCACCATCTGGGGCTCCGACGGTTCGAAGGCCGACGCGGTCGGCATGGACCACACGCTGAACGAGTTCCGCGACGGAAAGGCCCCGTGGCCGACCCTCCGCCAGGAGGGCCCGACGGTCTTCCGCTGGGCGGTGTGGGAGATGGTGAAGGTCGCCCGCCAGGCCCTCGAAGCCGCCGGGGTCGAGGCATCCGATCTGGCTGCCTTCGTGCCTCACCAGGCGAACATGCGCATCATCGACGAGTTCGCCAAGCAGCTCAAGCTTCCCGATACCGTCGTGATCGGGCGTGACATCGAGACGACCGGCAACACCTCAGCGGCATCCATCCCCCTGGCGACGCACCGCCTGCTCGAAGAGCACCCCGAACTCAGCGGCGGCCTCGCCCTGCAGATCGGGTTCGGCGCCGGCCTCGTCTTCGGCGCGCAGGTGGTCGTCCTTCCCTGACGCCGCCGACCCCGACACTAGAGTGAACAAGGCCCCGACGGGGCCACCCCGAAGAACAGGAGAAACCATGGCATTCAGCAACGACGAGGTCCTCGCGGGACTCGCCGAGCTCATCACCGACGAAACGGGGATCTCGGCCGACGAGGTCGCCCCGGAGAAGTCGTTCACCGACGACCTCGACATCGACTCGATTTCGATGATGACGATCGTCGTCAATGCCGAGGAGAAGTTCGGCGTCACCATCCCCGACGATGAGGTCAAGAACCTCAAGACCGTCGGCGACGCCGTCACCTTCATCACGTCGAACCAGGCGTAAGCGCCCTCCGGTGGGGGCCTTCGCGCCCCCACCGGCACACTCACGAGGATCTTCCATCACATGAGCAACTCCCGCATCGTCGTCACCGGCATCGGAGCGTCATCCCCCATCGGCGGGACCGCGCCCGACAGTTGGACCGCCCTGCTCGCGGGCACCTCAGGCGCCCGCACCCTCGAGCACGAATGGGTCGAGCAGTACGACCTGCCGGTGACCTTCGCGGCAGAGGCGCTCGTTCGCCCGGACACCGTCCTGGAACGCCCCGAGGCCAAGCGCCTCGACCCGGCCTCGCAGTTCGCCTTGGTGGCAGCGCGGGAGGCATGGGCGGATGCCGGTACCCCCGATGTCGCACCCGAGCGGTTCGGAGTCGACTTCGCGACAGGAATCGGCGGCGTGTGGACTCTGCTGGACGCGTGGGACACGCTCCGTGAGAAGGGCCCGCGACGCGTCATGCCGATGACCGTGCCCATGCTGATGCCGAATGCCGCTGCCGCAGCCGTCTCGATGCATCTCGGCGCGCGCGCCTACGCTCGCACCGTGGCTTCCGCGTGCGCCTCGAGCACCGAATCCATCGTCAACGCACTCGAGCACCTTCGACTCGGTCTGGCCGACGTCGTGATCGCCGGCGGCACCGAATCGGCGATCCACCCGATCACGGTGGCATCGTTCGCGTCGATGCAGGCGCTCTCCAAGCGCAACGACGACCCGTCGCATGCCTCCCGGCCGTACAGTGTCGACCGCGACGGCTTCGTGATGGGCGAGGGCGCAGCCGCCCTCGTCCTCGAAACCGAGGAGCACGCGCGTGCCCGCGGGGCGAAGATCTACGCAGCCGTCGTCGGCGGCGGCGTGACCGCCGATTCGTATCACATCACCGCCCCCGAGCCCGAGGGGCTGGGGGCGTCGCGCGCGGTGCGGATGGCGATCGAAGCGGCCGGGGCGACGGTTGACGACGTCACACACATCAACGCGCACGCGACCTCGACGCCGACGGGCGACATCGCCGAGTACAAGGCGCTCCTGAGCGTCTTCGGCGACCGTGTCCACGAGATCCCCGTCTCCGCCACGAAGGCATCGACCGGCCACCTGCTCGGTGGCACCGGAGCGCTCGAGGCGATCTTCACGATCCTCGCGCTGCGCGACGGTCAGGCGCCGCCCACGATCAACCTCACCACGCAGGACCCCGAGATCCCCCTGCGCGTGTCGGGCTCGCCGATCCCGCTCGGCAGCGGCCCGCAGCTCGCGATCAGCAACTCCTTCGGCTTCGGCGGTCACAACGCGGTCGTCGCATTCGCGACGGCCTGAGCGCGGTCACGACCACGAAGACGCCCCCGACCGAAGCCTGGTCGGGGGCGTCTGCCGGCTCAGGCGGCCGATACGCGTTCTCGTCATCCGGGACTCCTGTCTCCGACTGCCGTTAGTTGCGCCTCAGACCACCTGCAGCTGTTGAGTTGTGCTAGCCCACATGCATCAGCCGCCTGGCATCAACCCACTTTGTGCAGCCAGACGACGGATGCGTCGTCGCTCGCGTGACGGAAGGGCTCGAGTTCCTCGTCCCACGCGGCACCGAGGGCGACCTGAAGCTCCTGGTGCAGTTCGACCGGGTCGCCCGCAGCCAGTTCCATGGCGTACCGGATGCGGTCCTCGCCGACGACGACGTTGCCGGCCGTGTCGGTCTGCGCGTAATGGATGCCCAGTCCGGGCGTGTGCAGCCACCGTCCGCCGTCGCTGCGCGGCGAGGGATCCTCGCTGACTTCGAATCTCAGGTGCTCCCAGCCGCGGATGGCCGTCGCGAGCGCGGCGCCGGTTCCGGCGGGACCCTCCCAGTAGAACTCCGCGCGGCGGCTGCCCGACAGCACGGGCTGCTCGGCCCAGTCGAAATTGACAGCGTGACCGAGCGCTCGCCCGACGGCCCACTCCAGGTGGGGGCACAACGCTCGTGGCGCAGAGTGAATGAAGATCACTCCACGCGCCTGTGGTGAAGCCATGATCTCTCCGTTTCGTCAGGTGCGTCTTCCCCTACGACCTGATCTGGAGTGCCATGGCGGCTATGCGGTTGTGCTGCTCATTATCGCTCACCCGCGGCCGGAATGACAAGCGTGTGATTCGGTGATTCGCGGATGCCGCGCAGCACGTGCCCGACAGAGCTGTGGCCCCGATCGAGAAGACCGGGGCCACCGTGTCACGAGTGAGTGCGGATCACGCCTCGCTCATGGCCTGGATGTCGACCTGGCCCTTCGCGGCGTAGTACGCGGCGCGCGCGGCATCCTTTCGCGCCTGCTCGGCGTAGCCGGCGTCGAGAACGTCCTGCGGCACCTCGACGCTGTCGACCCGGCTCACACCGTGGTACTTCTCGATGTACGCGTCCAGCTCGGGACCCGACGTCCACGACGTGATGAGGTTGTAGCGCGGTTCGGTGCCGACGTGGGTCGCCGCGTGCCAGAGACGCTGGGTGTCGATGATCAGCTGCGCTCCGGCCGGGAGTGCGATGCGCACCTCTCCTGCCGGGTCGGTGCGGTTCTCACGCAGCACGAAGAAGCTGTCCGTGTCATCGGTCAGGTTGAAGAAGCCGCGGACGACCCAGCCGGTTCCGTCGGGGTTCAGGCGGTTGTTGTCGTCCTGGTGGAGGTTGTAGAGGCAGTCGCCGTACGGGGTCGGCTGCAGCTCGATCACGCGGCATCGGCCGACGTTCGCACCCGGCTCCTGGGCGCGACGCGTCAGGTTCGGAGCCTTGGCGACCTGGGAGTCGATCCACACGCCGTCCTTGTCGGTGCGCGGCGGCTTGTGGTTCCAGAAGCCGTTGCATTCGATCTCGCCGAATGCGCTCGCCAGCGGCGCGAACCGAGTGTCGCCTGAGGACTTCCAGTCGTTGTACTCGATGTCGAGCCACTCCTGCGGATCGAGCTCCTGGTTGTAGCGGTCGAGGACGACGTAGCCGGTCTCTTCGAGCGCGGCGGACTTGATGTAACCCATGAGGTGGATCAGCCTTTCGTAGGGAGCCAGCACGTTTTAACAGGCTCAACTTAGGCAAGCCTACATCGGCGTGATCGACGCTCACGGGCGCGGGAGCCGGCGAAAAGGAACGCCGCGACACGTGCCTATGCTGGAGGAATGGCCACTGACGGAAGCGATTCCACGAACGTCGACGCGACTGCGGTGAACACCATTTCGTGGCTGTCGACCGACCTGACCGTCGTCGTCCCGGTGTACCAGCGTCAGTACCGGTGGGACATCGGGGCCTGCGAGCAGCTGCTCGCCGATGTGCGGGCCGTCGCGGACTCCGATGAGCACCACATGCACTTCATCGGCTCGATCCTCTCGTCGGTGAGCGGTGTCGGTGAGGGCAGGGAGCTCGTGCTGATCGACGGCCAGCAGCGGCTGACCACCCTCATGCTGCTCGTGGCCGCACTCCATCACACGGTGAAGGCTGACGATCCTGAAATCGCCTCCCAGCTGGAGCGCGTGCTGGTGCGCGCGTGCGGACCCGAGGCGCACGAAGCTTCGCCCGCACCAGGCCTGGGCGGGCGTCTTCGAGAGTGTGGTCCTCGACCGGGAGTGGGCACCCGGCGCGGGACGGGAGTCGCGGTTCGACGACAACTACGCCTTCTTCCGCAGTCAGATCAGCGCGACCGAGGCCCCGAAGGTGTGGGCAGGACTGCAGAAGCTGGAGCACGTCGCCATCACGCTCGGGCTCGGGGCGAACGCCCAGCAGATCTTCGAGAGTCTCAACTCGACCGGTGAGCCGCTGCGCGACCACGAGCTGATCCACAACTACGTCCTGATGGGGCTCACGCACACGGAGCAGAGCGAGATCGAGCAGTCGTTCTGGGTTCCGATCGAGCAGAACACCGGGGAGGCGATCGAGAGGTTCTGGCGGCACTACCTCGTGATGCGCACGGGGCGCGAAGTGGCGGTCACAGGTGGCCGGGGCGTGTACGAGGCCTTCCGCTCCGAGTTCCCGCTGCTGGAGCGCGAAGACCTGCGGTCTCTGGCCACGGAATGGAAGGAGTACTCGGAGATCTACCGCGTCCTCCTGGCTCCGGCCCACGCCGGCGATGCGACAGCAGCGCAGCAGCTCTCGCTGCTGAACACGTTCGGCGGTGCCGTGTACCCGCTCATGATGCGCGTCTACCGCGACCGCTTGCGGGGCGCGATCGACGCTTCCGAATTCCGGGAGACAGCAGACGAGCTGCAGTCGCTGCTGCTTCGCAGAACCGTGGTCGGCACGTCGACCGACAGCCTCGTGGCGCGGCTGTGCCGCGCGCGCGAACGTGGTCGAGAAGAATTCCGGCGCGCGGTCGGACGCATCACGCCGTCGGATGAACGCGTGCGCGTTGCGCTGAAGTACGGCGAGCTCCGCCACCCGCGCTACGTGCTCGGACGTCTCGCGGGCCTCGACCCCAGCGCCGAGGTCGACGTCGAGCACCTCTTCCCCGTCGCTCCGGGTGACACCTGGAGCGGCGACGGAGAACGCGAGTGGAGTGGGTACGGCGAGGACGAGCAGAACAGCCATCGCGCCCTCGCGCAGACACTCGGAAACCTCACCCTTCTGGAGGAGCCGCTCGCAGAGCGTGCATGGGATCGCACCTTCCCCGAGAAGCGAGCGGTTTATCGCCAGAGCGAGATCGCACTGACCGCGCAGCTGGCGGACGTTCCGTCGTGGGGAACCGCGGCGATCGCCGGCCGCACCGCAGCCCTCACCGCCGAATTCGTGCGGCTGTGGCCTCGTCCGGGACGGGTGGACATCGACGACGACGGTCTCACCCCGATTCTGGATGCGCGCCGCCGGCGCGGTTGGCCGCCCGGATGGCAGCGCGAGTTCGAGTACGTCGAGTACCGGGGCGAGCACTGGGAGGTCTACGACGTCAGGTATCTCTTCAACCGCGTCTTCAAGCGACTCTGGGCCGACTCGCGTGCGGATGTCGTGGCCTTCAGCGCCCGCCGCGGCGGGCCGATCTACGCCGCGCAGTCCTGGAACGGGCAATGGGATGCGCTCGACGAGTCCCACTTCCTCTACATGGGCTGGGACTCCAAGTACATGCTCACCGCGGTTCAGGGCGTCCTCGAGGAGGCGGGCCTGGCGCCCGAGGTGTTCGTGAAGTACTCCTACATCGGCAACGCGATGAAGTAACGAGATCTGGTGGGGCGGGTGGGACTTGAACCCACGATCGTCGGGTTATGAGCCCGCTGCCTTGACCAGCTTGGCCACCGCCCCTCGAGGATCGAGCCTACCGAACCGGGAACGCTCATCCGGCCCAGGGCATGATCGAGATCGCGGACCGACCGGGCGATCGCTCAGCGAGAACCCGGAGCATCATCGTCGTCGTGCACCGGCGGCTCCGGCCAGACCCTCGAGACAGCTTCTGTCAGTCGGATCGATCCGGTGCTCGGGTGCGCGTCCCGACCCGTGCGTCCGCGTTCGATGGGGATCTCCTGGCTGTCGCTGATGACCTGAGGGTGATTGCGCGCGAGGGAGATCACACCGTACACGGCGATCGCTCCCGCGATGGCGAACCCCACCAGAGCAGGCCAGGGAGCAGTGGCCGCCTCCTGCAGCACGATCAGCCCGATGAGCACCGCGACCATCGGGTCGATCACGGTGAGGCCCGCGATCACGAGGTCGGGCGGGCCGACCGAGTACGCCGTCTGCACGAAGTACGCGCCCACGGCGACGGCGGCCAGCAGGGCGATGAGGCAGAGCAGCGTGAGCCACTCGAAGTTGCCGGCCTGCACGCGCTTGATGACCACTTTCGCGAGGGTCGCGACGAAGCCGTAGATCACGCCGGACGCGACGATGTAGAACAGGGCTTGGGCGCGCTTGCGCAGCCAGATCCACAGGATCGCGAAGACCACGACCACCACCACCAGGAGCAGCAGGATCGTGATCAACTGCTGGTCGGTGACCTTCTGCTCGGTGGCGACGAATGCCGCGATGGTGACGAAGATGAAGATTCCGCCGACGCACGCGATGATCGCCCTGATCGACTTCCTCGTGGGTTTGAGTCCGCTCACGCGCGAGTTCAGGAGCGTCGTGATCACCAGCGCGAGTGCGCCGAGAGGCTGCACGAGGATCAGCGGTGCGAAGGCCAGGGCACCGAGCTGGCACAGGATGGCCAGGCCCAGCATGGCGGTGCCCAGGAGCCAGGAGGGACGCTTCAGGAGGCTCAGCAACTGCCCACCGGTGAGCCCGGTGCTGCCGGAGGAACCGCTCAGTCGCTCCACCTTCGCGACGCCACGGTGCTGATACTGCGCGCCGAAGGACATGAAGACCGCGCCGAGAAGGGCCAGGGGAATGCCGAAGAGGATTGCGGGATCACGGAAGACGCCGACCACGTTCTGGGTCACATCTTCGAGGGAAACCTCCAGCCACATCACCTCTCGACCCTAATCGCACGGGCCTCTCGATAGGCTCAAGGCGTGGCCGTTCTGCCGATTCGCATCATGGGTGACCCGGTGCTGCACGCACCTGCTGCCGCCGTCGACGAAGTCACGGACGACGTGAGGCAACTCGTCGCCGACATGTTCGAGACGATGGATGCCGCACCCGGCGTCGGGCTCGCCGCACCGCAGGTCGGCGTCTCGCTGCGCGTCTACACCTACAGCTATCAGGACGACGACGGAGCGCCCTGGCGTGGAGCGCTGATCAATCCCGAGCTGTGGATGGTCCCCCTCGAACCCGGCGACCCCGATCCCGACGAGGAGTCCGAGGGCTGCCTGTCCTTCCCCGGCGAACGGTTCGCCCTGAGACGCTCCGATCGCGTTCTCGTGACCGCCACGGACCTCGACGGCGCACCGGTGCGGATCGAGGTCGACGGCTGGCGTGCCCGCATCATGCAGCACGAGTTCGACCACCTCGATGGCGTGCTCTACGTCGATCGACTGGGCGACGGCGACTGGAAGACCGTCCAGAAGATCGCCCGCAAGCGCGGCTGGGGTCGTCCCGGCGCGGCATGGACCCCGGGCGTCGACGACATCGACGCCTGAAGCCGGCACCGACGCCTGAACCTGGGAACGAAGAACGGCCCCAGAGTGGAGTCCGGGGCCGTTCGCTCCCCGGCTTGGACTCGAACCAAGAACCTATCGGTTAACAGCCGATTGCTCTGCCAATTGAGCTACCGAGGAAAATGCCCGCCGGAGCAGGCAACCCGAATAGCTTAGCAAATCGCGCGCAGTGCTCGTGACGTCAGGAAGCGATCAGCCGATGGTCTGCTTCACCGCTCGGCGTCCACAGCAGGTCGTTCGTTCCGTGCCCGTAGGCGATCGCGTGTCCGCTGCGCAGAACGAGGACATCCGCGGAAAGCTCGCGGACCACCTCGGGCTCGTTCGTGCCGATGACGGCCGACATCCCGTACTCCTCGCGGCGACGAACGATCGCGTCGCGGGCGGCGCGGCGCACTTCGAGGTCCATGTTCGCGAACGGCTCGTCTGCGATGAGCACGCGGGGCTGCAGCACCAGGGCACGCGCGAACACGACCCGCTGGCGCATTCCCGCGCTGAGCTCGTACGGATACTTCGCCGCAGCACCCAGCGGCAGCATGAGCTCGTCCAGGAGTGTCGCCACCCGTACGGCGAGGGCTCGCTGATTCACTCGTCGGTCGCGGCTGGTGATGGGTTCTCCGATCACATCGGCCACCGTCATACGTGCCGGGAGCCGCGCCCCGGCCGATTGCGACACGTACCCGGTCAGGTACGTCAACGTGCGGTGCGCGCGACCGGGATTGCGCACGGGGATGCCCTCGACGTGCGCGCTGCCCCCGACGACGCCGAGCCCCGGCTCGTCGGCGCCGGCGAGCACCGCGAGCAGGCTCGACTTCCCCGACCCTGTGGGTCCCATCACGGCGAGGGCGGCGGAGTGCTCCAGGACGAAGGAGACCCCGTCGATGACGCGGATGTCGGGGCCGCCGCGCGACGCGCGCGCGATGGACAGATCAGTGGAGCGGATCGCGACATCTGCGTCTCGACGGCGGGGCATGTGCTCATCCTGCCCTGCACCGGGCGTCCGCGCCAGCGACGCGCGACGGTTGACCCCTGTGACAGGGGATGCTACTGATCGGCCGCGAGACGCTGGCGCTCGGCATCCAGCTCCCGAAGCCGCATGCGGATCGACCGACCCTCTTGCGAATCCGGCGCCACGCGCTGGATCGCACCCAGCAGTTCGGTCTTCTGCTGATCCACCGCGCGCACCACGAGCCGTCGCGCGAGCGAGGTCGCCGACACCGTGGCGGCGTCATCGGTGAGAGCAGGGAAATCGGCGGTGAGGAGTTCGGCGGCGAGCGAGCGATACGGTTCGCGCACGGTTGAGACGGCGTCGGCCGCCCAGCCCGGCCGGCTCACATCCGGCGCGGCCGCGATCGCCTGGCGGACGGCCTCGAGCGCAGGATGACGGAACGGCACGGCGACGGATCGTTCGAGGAGGGCGGGATCCAGCCGATGCCCGAACTGCAGGAGGCCCATGAGCGTGTCACGCTCGAGTGCGACCTCCGCACTCCGGGGCAGCGAGGCGATCGTGACGCGCACGAGAGGCTCGCTCGCGCCCGGCTCCTGTGGCGCCGGCGCGGTCGCCGCCCGGGGCTCGTCGTGCGAGCCCCCCGAGCCGCTGCGCGCGGCCCGATCGACTGCTGCCCGAACCTCGCCGAGTTCCAGACCCAGCCGGCGCGCGAGTACCCGGACGTACCCCGGGCGCAGCGACGGATCGCGGATCTCGGCGACGATCGGGGCAGCGGCCCGCAGCGCGCCGGCTCGGCCTTCGACCGTCGACAGGGCGAAGCCCGCGAGGCGCTGGTCGATGACGAACTCGAACATCGGCACCTTGGTGTCCATCAGGGCGCGGACGGCGCCGTCTCCGCGCTGCAGGCGCAGGTCGCACGGGTCGAGACCCTCCGGCGCCACCGCGACGTACGTCTGCGCGGCGAAGCGCTTCTCGTCTCCGAAGGCGCGCAGCGCGGCCTTCTGGCCGGCCGCATCGGGATCGAAGGTGAAGACGACCTCTCCTGATGCGGAGTCATCGCCCATCACGCGCCGCAGCACCGAGATGTGGTCAGAGCCGAACGCGGTTCCGCAGCTCGCGATCGCCGTCGTGATGCCGGCGAGATGGCACGCCATGACGTCGGTGTAGCCCTCGACGACGACGACCCGGTGGTCGCGGGAGATGTCGCGCTTGGCGAGGTCGAGCCCGTACAGCACCTGCGACTTGCGGTACACCGGGGTCTCGGGGGTGTTGAGGTACTTCGGACCCTGATCGTCGTCGTAGAGCTTGCGGGCGCCGAAGCCGATGACCTGGCTCGTGACGTCTCGGATCGGCCAGACGGCCCGCCCGCGGAAGCGGTCGTACACGCCGCGCTGGCCCTGCGAGACCAGTCCGGCCGCGCTCAGCTCCTCGTCGCTGAAGCCCGTGCTTGTGCAGGGCGTCGCGCAGATTCGACCACCCCTTCGGGGCGTAGCCGACTCCGAAGTGCGCGGCCGCTCCGGCATCGAATCCGCGTTCGCCGAGGAAGCGCCGCGCCGTCTCGGCCTCCGGCGAGGCGAGCTGGGCGCGGAAGAATTCGGCGGCGGCGCCGTTCGCCGCGTACATCCGGGCGCGCCCGGTCGTCTCGGGGGCCGCTCCGCCGTCCTCGTAGTGCAGCGTGTAGCCGATCCGGCCCGCGAGGCGTTCGACCGCCTCGGTGAACGAGACATGGTCCATCGCCCGCAGGAACGAGTACACATCGCCGGACTCGTTGCAGCCGAAGCAGTGGTAGAAACCGGCCTGCGGACGAACGTTGAAGCTCGGGCTGCGCTCGTCGTGGAACGGGCAGAGACCCTTCATCGCGCCGATGCCCGCCGCCTTGAGCGCGACGCGTTCGCCGATGATGTCGGCGATGTTCGTGCGCGCCTTCACCTCGTCGACGTCGGCCTGCAGGATGCGTCCGGCCATCAGTGCGCGGTCTCGGCGGGGCGGGTCGGATGCGAGGAGCCGGGCGCCCAGACACCGAGCGATGCGGCATCCACTTCGCCGACGAGGCGGCCGTGCCACGCGATCGCGTGCTGATCGGTGAGGCTCGCGACCTGGTCGACGATGACGCGGCGACGGGCGGCATCCGACTCGGCGGCCGCGAAATCGGCGGTGTACATCGCATCGAGCGCGTCGGGCTGCTCCCACAGCGCCGTCGCGAGCCGCTTGAGGACGCGGCGCTGCTCCTTGTAGACCGCTCTTGCGTCCCTCGATCGAGACCACCACCGCCCCGATGATGCCCTTGAGGACCGCCATCTCGGCTTCGATGACCCGCGGAACGACCACGTGCGCGCGATAGCGGGTGAGCACCGCCGTGGAATACGCCTCGCGCGTGGCCGTCGTCGCCGCGCGCGCGAAGCGGCCGATCAGATCGGACGTGAGGTTCTTCAGTCGCGCGTGCGACGCGCGTGTTCCGTCGAACGATCCGATCCATTCCGGCAGCCGCATGAGCCGGTAGAGGGCATCCTCGAGCTCGTCACGCGCGAAGTCGAACCCGACCCAGGACTGGATCGCGTCCAGAAGGGCGGCGTGCTCGGACCCGGCGGCGAGGCGTGCCGGGTCGAGGTAGCCGTTCACGATCGCGTCCTCGAAGTCGTGCACCGAGTAGGCGATGTCGTCGGAGAGGTCCATCACCTCGGCCTCGATGCAGCGTACGCGCCCGGGCGCTTCCGCGCGCAGCCAGCGGAACACGTCCTCGTCGTCGGGATAGACGCCGAACTTGAGCCGTCCACCGGGATCGGGAAGCGGATGCGCGGCGGTCCACGGGTACTTGCAGGTCGCGTCCAGGCTCGCGCGGGTCAGATTGAGGCCGAGACTGCGCCCGGTCTCGTCGATGCGCCTTCGGCTCCAGCCGGGTGAGGATGCGCAGGGTCTGCGCGTTGCCCTCGAACCCGCCGACGTCCTCGGCCCAGTCGTTGAGCGCTCGCTCGCCGTTGTGACCGAACGGCGGATGACCGAGGTCATGGCTGAGGCACGCGGTGTCGACGACGTCGGGTGACAGGCGCAGCGCGGTCGCCAGTTCGCGACCGACCTGCGCGACTTCGAGCGAGTGCGTCAGACGATTGCGGGCGAAGTCGGCGGGGCTGGCCGGAGCTGAGCACCTGTGTCTTGGCGGCGAGCCGGCGAAGGGCCGCCGAGTGCAGCACGCGCGCGCGGTCGCGGGCGAAGTCGTCGCGCTGCGACCGGTGACGCTCGGCGTAGAAGCGCGCCGCGTCTGCATCGTCGTAGCCTTCGGGGCGCTCGGATGCGACGCGCACCGCGCCGTCAGCCGCCACTGTGGTCCAGTTCCGCCTCGGCCAGGGCGCAGGATGCCGCTTCGCCGAGGTCGCGGGACTCCAGCCAGCCGTCCGGCAGCGCGGGACGCTTGGGGGTGCCCGCGCGACCGCGCTGGCCTTCGGCTGCCGCCCCGGGGTACGGAGCCTCGTGATCGAGAGTGGCGAGCAGGTCGATCGATCTCGTCGAGGCTGGACGCGGTCGCGAGCGCTGCGCGCGTGTCTCCGCCGACGGGGTAACCCTTGAAGTACCAGGCGACGTGCTTGCGGATGTCGCGGCATCCGCGCTCCTCGTCTTCGAGGAACTCGACGAGCAGCTCGGCATGGCGCCGGAAGGCATCGGCGACGAAGCCGAGGTTCGCATCGACCGGTGCGGCCGGCGCCGAGCCGGGCGCCCCGAGAGCCCGCGCGAGATCGCCGAACAGCCACGGACGCCCGAGGCATCCGCGCCCGACCACGACGCCGTCGCAGCCGGTCTCGTCCATCATCCGCACGGCGTCCTCGGCCGACCAGATGTCGCCGTTGCCGAGCACCGGAACGCTCGTGACCGCCTGCTTCAGGGCGGCGATCGCCGACCAGTCCGCCTGACCCGAATAGAACTCGGCAGCGGTGCGCGCATGCAGCGCCACGGCCGCGACGCCGGCGTCCTCGGCGATGCGGCCCGCGTCGAGGTAGGTGAGGTGATCGGAGTCGATGCCCTTGCGCATCTTGATCGTCAAGCGGAATATCGCCCGCTGCGCGGGCCGCACGCGTGACGATCTCGCGGAACAGCTCCGAGCTTCCACGGCAGAGCGGCTCCGCCGCCCTTGCGCGTGACCTTCGGGACGGGGCAGCCGAAGTTCAGGTCGATGTGATCGGCGCGGTCCTCGTCCACGAGCACCCGCACCGCGCCCTCGACGGTCGCGGGGTCCACGCCGTAGAGCTGGATCGAGCGGGGCGTCTCGGACTCGTGGTGGGTGATCAGGCGCATCGTCGTGGCATTGCGTTCGACGAGTGCGCGAGAGGTGATCATCTCGCTGACGTACAGACCGGCACCGTATTCGCGGCAGAGGCGACGGAAGGCGGTGTTCGTGATCCCCGCCATCGGCGCGAGCACGACCGGCGCATCGAGCGCGATCGGCCCGATGCGCAGAGCATGTGCGGGGGCGAGGGTGGGTGTCACCTGTCCATTGTCCCAGACCGGTGAGCCCGCGCTCGGAATCGGGCTTAACCTGTGGGAATGACCGAGGCCACCGCCATTGACATCCGCCGCATTCCGTTCACGACCGCCGACGGCAAGGAAGCCACACTGTCCGACTACGACGGGCAGGTTCTGCTCATCGTCAACGTCGCGTCCCGCTGCGGACTGGCGCCCCAGTACGAACAGCTCGAGGAGTTGAAGAAGAAGTACGGTGCGCGCGGCTTCGACGTGCTCGCATTCCCGAGCAACCAGTTCCTGCAGGAGCTGTCGAAGATGGACGACATCCTGGAGTACTGCTCGATGACGTGGGGCGTCACCTTCCCGGTGTTCGACAAGGTGCGCGTGAACGGCAAGAAGGCGGCTCCGCTCTACAAGGAGCTGACTCAGGCCGAGGACGTCGACGGCAAGGCCGGGCGGGTCGAGTGGAACTTCGAGAAGTTCCTCGTGCTGCCCGACGGCCAGGTCAAGCGATTCCGGCCGCGGATGAAGCCCGATGACCCGGCGATCGTCTCGGTCATCGAGGCGAACCTGCCCGCGCTAGTCGGGTCAGGCGTTCGCGGCGACCGCTTCGCGGTGCTCGCCCCACACCTGCCGCACGATCTGCGAGAAGGCTTCGGCCGGCTGGGCACCTGACACGCCGTACTTCCCGTCGATCACGAAGAACGGCACCCCCGTGATGCCGTACGCCGTCGCCTGCGCCTGGTCGGCGCGCACCGCGGAAAGGAAGCGCCCGCTCTGCAGAGCTTCGCGCGCGGCATCCGCGTCGAGACCCGCCTCGGCCGCAAGCGAGACGAGCTCGTCTTCGCGGCCCAGATGCCGGCCCTCGGTGAAGTAGGCGGACATGAGCCGTTCGGCGGTCTCGGCCTGCCGACCCTGCTCCTTTGCGAAATGCAGCAGCTCGTGTGCTTTCACCGTGTTGGTGTGCTTGAGAAGGTCGAAGCGGTACTCGAGGCCCGCACCGGCCGCCACGCCCGTGACGCGCTCCAGCATCTGCTGAGCCTGGTCGGCCGAGATTCCCTTGTGCGTCGCCAGGTAGTCCGACTCGCCGCCATCGAAATCCACAGGAGTGTCGGGCGAGAGCTCGAACGAGTGGAATGTCACCTCGACCTCGGGGGCGTCCTCGTCGGCGGATGCCGCGGCGAGTCCGTTCTCCAGATTCCGCTTGCCGATGTAGCACCAGGGGCAGGCGATGTCACTCCACACGTCGATCTTGATGGCATCCGTCATGCCGGGTGCAACCCCTCCCCGGCGGATCGGAATTCCCGGGTCTCAGAGCGCGGGGATCTCCGGCGTGTCCACTGCGCCGCCGAAGCGCCGATCGCGGTCGAGGTACAGGCCGATCGCCCGCCACAGATCGACCCGCGAGAAGTCCGGCCAGAGCGTGTCGAGGAAGACGAACTCGGCGTATGCCGACTCCCACAGCAGGAAGTTGGACGTGCGCTGCTCCCCGCTGGAGCGGACGAAGAGGTCGACGTCGGGCATATCGGGCTGGTAGAGCCGCTTCTGGATGAGCTTCTCGGTGACGGCCGAGGGCTTCAGGCGCCCGGCCGCGATGTCGTCGCCGATCGTCCGCATCGCGTCGACCAGCTCGACGCGCCCGCCGTAGTTCACGCACATCGTGAGCGTGAGCACCTCGTTGCCGGCGGTGAGCCGCTCGGCGTACTGCAGCTCCTTGATCACCGATCCCCACAGGCGGGGCTTGCGGCCCGACCATCGCACCCGCACGCCCCACTCATTGAGCTGGTCGCGCCGGCGGTGCAGCACGTCTCTGTTGAAGCCCATGAGGAAGCGCACCTCCTCCGGCGAGCGGGTCCAGTTCTCGGTCGAGAACGCGTAGACGCTCAAGTGCTTCACGCCCGCCTGGATCGCACCCGCGACCACATCCAGCAGCGCGGCCTCGCCGGCACGGTGACCCTCGATGCGGGTCTGCCCGCGCTTGTTCGCCCAACGTCCGTTGCCGTCCATGACGATCGCGACGTGCGCCGGCACTCTGCCCTTCGGGAAGGTCGGCGGGTACAGACCGGTCCAGTCGAGGGGCTTGTACGGCACCGCATCGCGGTGGGTGAAGGGCTTGGGGCTCACGTCGCCGCCTCGACGTGCTCCAGCGAGCGGATGCCGCGCTCGAGGTGCCATTGCGCGTAGGCCGCGATCAGGCCCGAGGCCGAACCCCGCGTGGGTGCGGAGGCGGCGTCGGCCACGTTCCAGTCGCCCTCCATGAGCGCGGACAGGAGGCCCGCCGTCGGGGCATCGACTCGAGCGGCTCCCACCGGAGCGCAATCTCGGCAGATCATGCCGCCCAGCTGTGCGACGAACGTGTCGTGCGGACCCGGAGCGCCGCATCGCGCGCAGTCCGCCAGGCCGGGCGCCCAGCCCGACAGTGCCATCGCACGCAGAAGATACGAATCCAGGATGCTGCGCGGCACGTGCTCGCCGCGTGCGAGTGCGCGCAGACCGCCGACGAGCAGGAGGTACTGCTGCGGGGTCGCCTCGGCCTCGTTCAGCCGGTCGGCCGCTTCGACCATCGCGTTCGCCGAGGTGTACCGGTCGTAGTGCACGGCGATGTCGGCGCCGTACGAGCCCAGCGACTCGGCCTGCTGGACGATGTCGAGGTTGCGCCCTTGGTACAGCAGGACGTCCGCGACCATGAACGGTTCCAGCCGGGCGCCGAAGCGAGAGGAGGTGCGACGCACACCCTTCGCGACCGCGCGCAGCTTGCCGTGCGTGCGGCTGAGCATCGTGACGATGCGGTCCGCTTCACCCAGCTTGTGGGTGCGCAGGATCACGACCTCGTCGCGGTAGGTGGGCACACTCCAATTATGGTCGTCGAGTCCCCCGCCCGGCCCGCGCCGGGCCGTGCGAGAGAATGGGGCCGTGGACGCTTCGCTCTTCATGATCCCGCTCTGGGCGGACCTCACCGCGGTGGGACTCGGCGGCATCCAGGGCGCTCTGTTCGCGTCGGGTTTCCGCGGTCAGCGCCGACTCGACCTGCTGGGTGTCGCGATCATCGGCATCGTGATGGGGATGGGCGGTGGCATCATCCGCGACATGCTGCTCGATCAGCCGCTGAGCACGCTGCAGAGCAACTGGTATCTGCTCACCGCCACCGGGGCGGCGCTGGTCGGGATGCTGCTCGCGGCGCCGTTGCGCAAGGTCAACGGGATCATCGTCGGGCTCGACGCGATCGTGATCGGCCTGTTCGGGGCGTTCGGCACGAGTAAGGCGCTGGCGCTGGGACTGCCCCCGGTGCCCGCGGTGTTCGTCGGCGTCTGCTCTGCGGTGGGCGGCGGCATCCTGCGGGATGTCTTCATGGGCCTGCCGGTCGCGATCATGCACGTCGGCTCGCTGTACGCGGTCGCCGCGGCAGCAGGGTGCACGGTGCTCGCCGTCGCGAACGGGTTCGGCGTGCCGCTCACCGTCGCGGCGATCGCCGGGGTGATCGTGACGGCCGTCATCCGCGTGCTCGCGGTCGTCTTCGACCTCTCGCTGCCGGAGCAGCGGATGCTCTACCGCCGCAGGGTCGCGGCCGAGACCGGTGCCCTGCCGATCGTCAAGCCATGAGAATCAGTGCGTGAAGCTCGTCACGAGCCCCTCGGTGGGCATCGGGGATTCGAGCGCGTCCAGGTAGGCGACCGCGTCGGTGATGTCTTTCACGAGACTCTCGGCGAGGTTGCGGCTCAGACCGTTGCGCACCACGATGCGCTGCACCACCACGTCGGTGAGGTTGTCGGGCATCGGGTAGGCCGGGATGAGCCAGCCCTTCAGCCGAAGTCTCTCGGACAGGTGGTAGAGATTCCACTTGTCGGTGTACCCCTTGGTCAGCTGCCAGGCGAACACGGGAATGTCGGTGCCGTCGTTCCAGAGATCGAACGCGGGCATCTTGGCGATCTCGCCGGCGAGGTACACCGCGACATCCTGCGACGCCTTCTGCACCTTGTAGTAGCCGTCCCAGCCCAGGCGGAGGAACAGGTAGTACTGCAAGCAGGACCTGCGCGCCCGGCCGCGAGAAGTTGAGGGCGAAGCTCGGCATGTGGCCGCCGAGGTAGGTCACGTCGAAGACGAGGTCCGCGGGGAGGTCGCCGACCGTGCGCCACACGACCCAGCCGAGGCCTGGGTAGACGAGGCCGTACTTGTGCGCCGACGTGCTGATCGACGCGACCCGCTCGACTCGGAAGTCCCACACGAGGTCCGGCTGCAGGAATGGGGCGATCATGCCTCCGGAGGCGCCGTCCACGTGGATCGGAATGTCCAGGCCGGTCTCGGCCTGGATGCGGTCGAGGGCTTCGGCGATCTGAGCGACCGGCTCGTAGACCCCGGTGTAGGTCACACCCATGATCGCGACGACGCCGATCGTGTTCTCGTCGACGTACTTGTCGAGTTCGAATCCGTCGAGGCACTTGTGCTCGTCGGTGATCGGAACGTAGCGCGGCTCGACGTCCCAGTAGTTGCAGAACTTCTCCCAGCACACCTGCACGGCGCTGGACAGGACGAGGTTGGGCTTCTCGGTCGACAGCCCGGCCGCTCGGCGTGCCTGCTGCCAGCGCCGCTTGAGTGCCAGCCCGCCGAGCATGCACGCCTCCGACGAGCCGATCGTGGACGTGCCGATCGCGCCCTCGGCATCCGGCGCGTTCCACAGCGTCGCGATCATCTTCCAGCAGCGCGTCTCGATCGCCGCCGTCTGCGGGTACTCGTCCTTGTCGACCATGTTCTTGTCGGCGGTCTCGGAGTAGAGCTTGTTGGCGAGCGGGTCCATCCATGTGCCGACGAAGGTCGCGAGGTTCAGCCGCGAGTTTCCGTCCAGCATCGCTTCGTCGTGGACGACCTGGTAGGCGGTCTCGGGCAGGGACTCGCCCGCAGGAAGCATGTTGAGCGGAAAGTCGGTCGCCTCGCCCGCCCGCGCGAAGAGCGGGTTGAGCTGGTTCTGATCGCTGATCCCGGTGAACCCGTGGGTCGTGGCGTCGTGTCGTTCGGAGCCCGGAGTGGTCGTCATGCCGCCCATGCTATTGCTCGGGATCGACGCCGTGCGTCATGCTCCGCGAGTGACGTTCGCAGTGCCCCGGGCGCTCTACGCTCGGATCATGACGCCAGACCGTCGCGTTCGTCTCCGACGTGAAGCATGGGGCTTCGCGATCGGTTCCGTGTTCTTCGCCGTCGGCGCGGTGCCGTTCTATGCGGATGCCGTCGGCGAGGTGATCGCGAATCTGACGTTCTTCATCGGCGCGATCTTCTTCACGCTGGCCGCGCTGATCCAGCTTCTGCTCAGCGGGAGGCGACCGCCACGATCCGGCACGAGCCGCGCCGATCGCGCGGACTGGTGGGCGGCGGCCGTGCAGTTCGTCGGCACCCTCTTCTTCAACCTGAGCACCAGCGCTGCGCTCATCACCGCGGTGAACGAGAACGCCCGAGTCGGATCGGGATGGCGGCCGGACGCGTGGGGATCGATCTGCTTCCTGGTCGCGAGCGTGTTCGCGGTGGTCGCCACCACCGACCGTGAGGGCCTGTGGGACCCGAAGGCGCGTAGCTGGCGGTGCACGTGGCTGAACATGGCGGGGTCCGTGTTCTTCGGGCTGTCGGCAATCGGCGCCTACGTGATCCCGGTCACCGCGGATCTGGTGAGCCAGTTCTGGGCCAATGCGGGAACCTTCCTGGGCGCGCTGTGCTTCCTCGCGGCGGCGCTGCTGAGCCGGCGTGACATTCCGGTGGATGCCACGCCGGCTGCGGCGGTCTAGACGCTCGCGAGCTCGGCTGCGGACTCTCGCGTGCGGATCGCGCGGTTCACGCACGAGACGATGGCCTTCAGCGACGCGGTGGAGATGTCGCCGTCGATTCCGACGCCCCACAGGCGCTCGCCCTCGACCTGCAGCTCGACGTACGCGGCAGCCTGGGCATCGCCGCCTGCGCTGAGCGTGTGCTCGACATAGTCGTAGAGCGACACCTCGAAGCCGCGGTCGCGCATGATCGAGAGGAACGCGGCGATCGGCCCGTTGCCGTGCCCGGAGGCTTCGACGCGTTCGTCGCCGTCGCGCAGCGAGATCTCGAGCGAGACGTCGCCGGCCAGATCGCTCTGCGTGCGGGTGGCGAAGCAGCTCGAAGCGACCCCAGCGGTCTTCGGCGACCTCCGACGGCAGGTACTCGTCGGTGAAGATGCGCCAGATCTGATCGCTCGTCACCTCGCCGCCCTCGGCATCGGTCTTGGCCTGCACGACGCCCGAGAACTCGATCTGCAGTCGGCGCGGCAGATCGAGGGCGTGGTCGCTCTTGAGCAGATACGCGACGCCCCCCTTGCCGGACTGCGAATTCACGCGGATGACCGCCTCGTAGGAGCGGCCGAGATCCTTCGGGTCGATCGGAAGGTACGGAACGGCCCACTCCAGCTCGTCGACCGAGACGCCTTCGACTGCGGCCCGGGCATCCATCGCCTCGAAGCCCTTCTTGATGGCGTCCTGGTGCGACCCGCTGAAGGCTGTGAACACGAGGTCGCCCGCCCACGGGCTGCGCTCGTGCACCGGCAGCTGGTTGCAGTACTCCGCGGTGCGCTTGACGTGGTCGACGTCGCTGAAGTCGATCATGCGGATCGATGCCCTGCGTGAGCAGGTTGATGCCGAGCGCGACGAGGTCGACGTTGCCCGTGCGCTCGCCGTTGCCGAACAGGCAGCCTTCGATGCGGTCGGCGCCGGCCATGTACCCGAGCTCGGCCGCGGCGATCGCCGTGCCGCGGTCGTTGTGCGGGTGCAGCGACAGGATCACGTTCTCGCGGTGGGCGAGGTGGCGGCTCATCCACTCGATCGAGTCGGCGTAGACGTTGGGCGTGGCCATCTCGACGGTCGCCGGCAGGTTGATGATCACCTTGCGGTCGGGCGTCGGCTCGAAGATCTCGATGACCTGGTTGCACACGTCCACGGCGAACTCGAGCTCGGTGCCGGTGTAGCTCTCGGGCGAGTACTCGTAGAAGACCTTCGTCTCGGGAATGCGCTTCTCGAACTCGCGGCACAGCCGCGCGCCCTCGAGGGCGATGTCGATGATGCCCTGCTTGTCGGTGCGGAAGACGACCTCGCGCTGCAGCACGCTCGTCGAGTTGTACAGGTGCACGATCGCCTGCTTGGCGCCGGCGATCGACTCGTACGTCCGCTCGATCAGGTGCTCGCGCGCCTGCGTCAGCACCTGGATCGTGACGTCGTCGGGGATGACGTCGTCCTCGATGAGGTGGCGGACGAAGTCGAAGTCGGTCTGGCTCGCCGAGGGGAAGCCCGACCTCGATCTCCTTGTAGCCCATGCTCACCAGCAGGTCGAACATGATGCGCTTGCGCTCGGGGCTCATCGGATCGATGAGCGCCTGGTTGCCGTCGCGCAGATCGACGGCGCACCAGCGCGGTGCCGTCGCGATGCGGGCGTCCGGCCACGTGCGGTCGGGCAGATGCACGGCGATCTGCTCGTGGTAGGGCCGGTACTTGTGGATCGGCATGCCCGAAGGCTTCTGTGAATTGTCCATGGTGTCGCTTGCTCTCTCGTCAGATGAGGCGGGCCAACAGCAAGCTCCGCGACGAGGAGGGCCCTAGAACGAGGACTCGTCGCGGCGACTAAGAAGGAGTCGGCCGAAGCGCATGGGATAGATGATACCAGCAGGCTGCGCCGCGACGTATCGGCCGCTCAGAACCCCAGCCTGCCGAGCTGCTTGGGGTCGCGCTGCCATTCCTTCGCGACCCGTACGTGCAGCGAGAGATACACGCGCGAGCCGATGAGCGGTTCGATCTGCGCGCGGGCACGGCGGCCGACGTCGGCCAGCCTCGAGCCCTTGTGGCCGATGATGATCGACTTCTGGCTGTCGCGTTCGACGACGACGTCCGCGAAGATGTCGGTCAGATCCGAGTCCTCGCGTTTCGCGATGTCCTGGACCACCACGGCGATCGAGTGCGGGAGCTCGTCGCGCACGCCCTCCAGCGCGGCCTCGCGGATGATCTCGGCGATCCGGTCGTCGACAGACTCGTCGGTGACGACGCCTTCGGGGTAGAGGGCCGGACCCTCGGGCATGAGTGCGAGCACCTCGCCGGTCAGCACGTCGAGCTGCTCGTTCGTGAGTGCCGACAGCGGGATCACCGCCGCCCAGTCGTCGCGCAGCGCGTCGACCTCGAGCAGTCGCTCGGTGACCTGCTCGCGGGAGGCGGCATCCGTCTTCGTGACGATCGCGACCTTCTTCGCGCGACGGTAGCCGTCGAGGGACTCGGCGATCCGTCGGTCGCCGGGACCGACCTTCTCGGTCGCGGGCACGCAGAAGCCGATCACGTCGACATCGCCCAGGACCTGCTCGACGAGATGGTTGAGCCGCTCCCCGAGCAGCGTGCGCGGGCGGTGGATGCCCGGGGTGTCGACGATCACGAGCTGACCGTCGGTGCGGTTCAGGATGCCGCGGATCGCGCGCCGCGTGGTCTGGGGCTTGTCGCTGGTGATGGCCACCTTCTCACCGACCAGCGCGTTCGTCAGCGTGGACTTCCCGACGTTGGGTCGGCCGACGAACGTGACGAAACCGGACCGGAAGACCGGCTCCGCCTGCGAGTCTGCGGGGGTACCGGGCATCATTCGCCTCTCTTGGAGCCGCTTCTGGCGACACCGATCTCACCGGTGCGCGGGGCGCGGCCCCCGGTGGCCTCGTCGGCCGTCGCTGTCACCGCACTGCGCTCGACGAAGACGGTCGCCAGCCCGCGGCCGCGACCTCGGGACGCGCCGCCGGTCATGACGAGACCCTCGTAGTCCGCGGTCGCGCCGGGCTGCGGCACGCGTCCGAGTGCCTTGCCGAGAAGGCCGCCGACCGAGTCGACGTCCTCGTCCTCGAGCTCGATGCCGAACAGGTCGCCGACCTCGTCGAGCCCGAGCCGCGCGCTGACGCGATACCGGCCGGGTTCGAGCTCGACGACCTCGTCGGAGCGGGGGTCGTACTCGTCCGCGATCTCGCCGACGAGCTCTTCGATCAGGTCTTCGAGGGTCACGAGTCCCGAGACGCCGCCGTACTCGTCGACGACGAGGCAGACGTGCACGGCATCGCGCTTCATCTGCTGCAGGAGGGTCTCGGCCTTCATCGACTCGGGCACGAACACCGCCGGGCGCGCGATGCGGGCGATCGGCGCGTCGCGCCAGCCCGCCTCGTCGCGGAAGCCGAACTGCACGAGGTCCTTCAGGTACAGCACGCCGACGACGTCGTCGGCGTCGTCGTCCACGATCGGGATGCGGGAGACGCCCTTCTCGAGGAAGATCGCCATCGCGTCGCGCGTGGAGGAGGACGCGTCGACCGTCACCATGTCGGTGCGCGGCACCATGACGGCGCGCACGAACGTGTCGGTGAAGTCGAACACCGAGTGGATGAGCTCGCGGTCGTCCTCTTCGATCAGCTCGTTCTCGGCGGCCTCGTCGATGATGCTGAGCAGCTGCTCCTCCGAGGCGAACGACGACCCGCGCGCGGCGCCCGGGGGTCACCCGGTTGCCGAGGGCGACGAGCCCGTGCGCGAGCGGGCCGAGGAAGATGCGCACGCCGCGGATGACCGGCGCGGCGCCGCGCAGCAGGCCCTTCGCGTGCTGGCGCCCCACGGTGCGGGGGCTCGCGCCGACCACCACGAAAGAGATTCCCGTCATCAGCACGGCGGCGGCGAGCATCGCCCACCAGATGCTGTCGAACAGGATCGTGAACGCGACGGTGACCAGCACGGCCGCGGCGGTCTCGGCCAGGATGCGGATGAACACCACGGCGTTCGCGTGCGCCTCGGGATCGATCGAGATCTTGCGCAGCGACGCCGCGTTGCGACCGCCCGCGCCGAGGTCGGCGAGGTCGGCGCGGGAGGTGACCGTCAGCGCGGCGTCGATCGCCGCCATGAGCCCGCCGAACGCGATCAGCAGGACCGCGGCGACCAGCAGCAGCGCAGCGGTCATGCGCGGGGTCGTCGTCGTTCGGCGACGTGGAAGCTCAGGATGAGGTCGTTCTGCAGACCGAACATCTCGCGCTTCTCCTCGGGCTCGGCGTGGTCGAAGCCGAGCAGGTGCAGCAGCCCGTGGGTGGTCAGCAGGATCAGCTCGTCCATCGTCGAGTGCTTCGCCGCCGCGGCCTGGGTCTCGGCCACCTGCGGGCACAGCACGATGTCGCCGAGCAGTCCCGGCGGGCGTCGGCATGTCTTCGGTGCCGGGACGCAGCTCGTCCATCGGGAAGCTCAGGACGTCGGTCGGTCCGGGCTCGTCCATCCACTGCACGTGCAGCGCCTCCATCGCGCCCTCGTCGACCAGCAGGATCGCGACGTCGGCATCGGCGCTGACGTGCAGCTCGGCGAGGTTGTGCTCCATGAGGCGCAGGAGCACGGTCTCGTCGACCGCGAAGCCGGACTCGTTGCTGATCTCGATCGTCATGAGCGGCCTCGCTTGGGAAGGTGGTCGCGTGGACCCGATGAGCGGGGCGCGCCGGTGCGCCGCTCGGCGCGGTTGGCGAACTCGGCCGCTTCGTCGCGCTCGCGGCGGCCGGCCAGGCGGTGCTCGTCGTACTCGGTGTAGGCGTCGACGATCCGGCCGACCAGCGAGTGGCGGACGACGTCTTCGCTGGTCAGGTAGGCGAAGTGGATGTCTTCGATGCTCGCCCAGCACGCGGGTCACCAGACGCAGCCCGGAGGCGCCCATGCGGCAGGTCGACCTGCGTGATGTCGCCGGTGACGACCATCCGCGTGCCGAAGCCGAGCCGCGTGAGGAACATCTTCATCTGCTCGGGCGTGGTGTTCTGCGCCTCGTCGAGCACGACGAACGAGTCGTTGAGCGTGCGCCCGCGCATGTACGCGAGCGGCGCGACCTCGATCGTGCCGCTCGCCATGAGCTTGGGAACGAGTTCGGGATCCATCATCTCGTTGAGCGCGTCGTAGAGCGGGCGCAGGTACGGGTCGATCTTGTCGTTCAGCGTGCCGGGCAGGAACCCGAGCCGCTCCCCCGCCTCGACGGCGGGGCGGGTCAGGATGATGCGGCTGACCTCTTTGCGCTGCAGCGCCTGCACGGCCTTGGCCATCGCCAGGTAGGTCTTGCCGGTGCCGGCGGGACCGATGCCGAAGACGATCGTGTTCTGCTTCGATCGCGTCGACGTACGCCTTCTGCCCCAGCGTCTTGGGACGGATGACCCGACCGCGCGACGAGAGGATCGCCTCGCCGAGCACCTCCGACGGACGCGGGCCGCCCTCGGACTGCAGGATGCGGCTCGAGGACGACACGTCCGACGGACCGAGGCTGTGGCCGGCCTTCGTCATCGCGAGCAGTTCGTCGACGAGGCCGCGCGCGGCGGCGACGGCAGCGGCATCGCCCGTGAGGGTGATCTCGTTGCCGCGCACGTGCACGTCGACATCGGGGTGCTCGCGCTCGACGACGCGCAGCAGCCGGTCCTGCGGGCCGAGCAGCTGCACCATCGCGACGCCGTCGGCATAGACGCGCTCGACGGTGTCGTCCGACTCAGGATTCCGCGGGCGCGTCAGCCACCGAGGCTCGATTCGTCGAGGTCGCCGGCGAGGACGTGGGCGTGCACGTGGAAGACGGTCTGCCCGGCGCCGGCGCCGGTGTTGAAGACGAGGCGGAAGTCGCCGTCGGAGTGCTCGGCGGCCACGGAGTTCGCCAGCCCGACGAGTTCTGCGAGCAGGTCCGGGGTCACCCGCGGCGAGTTCGACGACGTTGCGGTACTCCTCCGACTTCGGGATCACCAGCAGGTGCACCGGAGCTTTGGGTGCGATGTCGCGGATGGCGAACGCGTTCTCGGTCTCGGCGATGATCTCGGAAGGGATCTCGCCCTTCAGGATGCGGGTGAAGACCGACGGTTCGCTCATGATCTCCAGTCTATCGGCGGCGTCTCACGAGCGGCGGGCGCTCACCAGCGCCGCAGGGCGGCGCTGACGACGGCGAGCGCGGCCGGCCCGGCGGTCGAGGTGCGCAGGACGGTGTCACCGAGTCGCGCCAGGTCGCTCCGCCCCGCTCGAACGCCGCCGAGCTCCTCCGGGCGCGATCCCGCCTTCGGGGCCGACGACGAGGACGACATCCCGTCGGATCGTCCGCATCGAAGTCCGAGCTCGGTCAGGCGGCGCGGCGCCGAGGGCTCGAGGACGAGGACGACGGATGCCGCACGCACGGGCGGCCAGCATGGCCGTGGATCTCGAGCGGCCGCGACATCGGGGACCCACGCGCGGTGCGCCTGCTTCGCCGCCTCGCGCACGATCGACGCCCACCGGGCGCGTCCCTTCGGCGGCTTTGGCGGCAGTCCCAGCGCGACACGCTGCGCGCCGCCTGCCACGGCACGATCTCATCGACGCCGAGCTCGGTCGCGGCCTGCACGGCCAGCTCGTCGCGATCGCCCTTCGCGAGCGCCTGGACGAGCACGATGCGTGGAGCTGGCGCCGGCGTGTCGATGCGATCGGTGATCCGGACGACGACTTCGCGCGGCGTGACGGACTTCGCACTCGCCGGTGAGCCAGGCTCCTCGCCCGTCGCCGACGGTCACCTGTTCGCCGACTCGCACACGCCGCACCGCGGCGGCATGGTGCGCCTCGTTGCCGGTCAGGGTGACGGCGTCGCCCGACGCGCGCGTCCGTCGGGACTCGTCCAGCAGGAAGTGCAGCGCCATGCGTCAGCCGTTGCGGAAGCGGTCGCGCAGCTTCGCGAACAGCCCCTGGTGGAACTCCGCGAGATGGGGCGCGGGTGCCTTCGTGCGCTTGGCGAACTCCTCGATCAGCGCGCGCTCCTTCGCGTCGAGGCGCGTCGGGGTCACCACGTGCACGCCGACGCGGAGGTCGCCGCGCTGTGTGCCGCGCAGCGGGCGTGATGCCGCGTCCCTTGATCGTGAGCACGTCGCCGCCCTGCACGCCCGGGCGCAGCTCGAGATCGACGGGTCCGTCGAGGGACTCGATCGTGGTGGTCGTGCCGAGGATCGCGTCGGGCATCGACACCTCGAGGGTCGCGAGCAGGTCGTCGCCGTCGCGGCTGAACTCCTCGTGCGGTGAGACGGTGACCTCGAGGTACAGGTCGCCGTTCGGTCCGCCGGCAGGGCCGACCTCGCCCGATCCGGGCAGCTGCAGGCGCAGGCCGGTCTCGACACCCGCAGGGATGTCGATCGACACGGTGCGGCGGGCGCGCACGCGTCCCTGACCCTGGCAGGTCGCGCACGGGTACGGGATCGTCGTGCCGTAGCCCTGGCACGATCCGCAGGGCTGACTCGTGACGACGTTGCCGAGGAGGCTCCGCACGGTGCGCTGCACGTGACCCGATCCGTGGCAGATGTCGCAGGTGACCGGCGATGTGCCCGGCTGGCAGCACGAGCCCTGGCAGGTGTCGCAGAGCACCGCGGTGTCGACGTCGATGTCGCGGTGGACGCCGAACACGACGTCCTTGAGGTCGAGCGTGACCCGGACGAGGGCGTCCTGCCCGCGCTCGCGCCGCGAGCGCGGGCGCCCCGCGCGCTGGCCCCCGGCCGATCCGAAGAAGGTCTCGAAGATGTCGCCGAATCCGCCGAAGCCGCCCTGTCCGCCACCGAACGGAGAGTCGCTGCCGCCGAGGTCGTAGCGCGCGCGCTGATCGGCGTCGCTGAGCACGTCGTAGGCGTGCGTCACGAGCTTGAAGCGCTCGGACGCGTCCGCGCCCGGGTTCACGTCGGGGTGCAGTTCGCGTGCGAGGCGCCGGTACGCCTTCTTGATCTCGTCCGGCGTCGCGTCGCGCGCGACGCCGAGCACCTCGTAATGGTCAGCCACAATCGCCTTCCCGTCCGCGCACAGCGCGGGATCGTCTGGTCACGGATGCCGCGTCAGCGGGCACTCTCGTCTTCGTCGAGCATCCGTGTGAGGTAGCGCGCGACGGCACGGACCGCCGCGAAGTTCGTCGGGTAGTCCATGCGCGTCGGGCCGAGCACGCCGACGCGGGCACGAGCGCCGGTCGTGTCGTACTCGCTGGCGACGACGGATGCCTCGGCCGAGCCCGAACGGCTCGTTCTCGCGGCCGATGCTCGCCGCGAGACCGTGGTCGTCGGCCACCATCTCGCTCATGAGCTTCATGAGCGTCACCTGCTCCTCGATCGCCTCCAGCAGCGGGTAGATGCTGCCGCGGAAGTCGGATTCGCTGCGCGCCAGGTTCGCCGCCCCGGCCATCACGAGACGGTCGTGGCGGAACTCCTCGAGCTCTTCGGCGACGACGTGCACGATCGCCGTCGTCGCGGCACTCAGCGGTGTCGGGGATGTGGGCTCTCCGGCGAGGCGCTCCTCGACGCGCTGGGCGCCCTCGCGGACCGGCTTGCCGACCAGGAGAGATGCGACGTCCGCGCGCACCCGCGCCAGTTCGTCGTCGTCGAACTCGTCGCGCACGAACGCGAGCCGCTGCGACACCCGTCCCGTGTCGGTGACGAGGATCACCAGCATCCGTCCCGCGCCCAGCTGCACGAGCTCGACATGCGAGACGGTCGCGCGCGCGAAGGACGGATACTGCACGATCGCGACCTGGCCGGTCAGCTGCGTGAGTGCGCGCACGGTGCGCACGAGCACGTCGTCCAGATCGGCCGGGTCCGTCGAGGAAGGTCGAGATCGCCGTGCGCTGCGCCGGCGAGAGCGGCCGCACCTCGGCGAGGTGATCGACGAAGACGCGATAGCCCTTATCGGTCGGGACGCGCCCCGAGGACGTGTGCGGCGCCGCGATGAGCTCCTCGTCCTCGAGCAGCGCCATGTCGTTGCGGATCGTCGCGGCCGACACCCCGAAGGCGTGCCGCTCGACGATGGCCTTGCTGCCGACGGGCTCACGCGTGTCGACGAAGTCCTGCACGATCGCCCGCAGAACCTGCAGACCTCGATCGGTGACCATCTCGCCTCCTCACCCTCGCGCCGTTGGCACTCACATCGTTCTGAGTGCCAATTCTAACGGATCGGGCGCGGACCGGAGCGGGAGGCTCGTCAGTCCGTGAGGGCCCTGACGACGGCGTCGGCGAGCAGGCGTCCGCGGCGCGTCAGCACGACCCGTCCGTGCACGGCGGCAGCGCCCTCGATGAGACCGTCCGCGATGAGGGCCGCGACCGCGTGCCGCCCCTCGCCGAGCAGCTCCGAGATCGGCAGCCCCTCGCGGATGCGGGTGCGCAGCAGCACGCTCTCCAGCGCCCGGGCGTCGGCATCCGGCCTCTCGCGTCCGGCGGCGGGCGAGTCGCCGGCCGCGAGCCGCTGCGCGTACGCCGCCGGGTGCTTCACGTTCCAGAAGCGCACGCCCCCGATGTGGCTGTGCGCCCCCGGCCCGAAGCCCCACCAGTCCGCTCCCTGCCAGTAGGCGAGGTTGTGACGTGATCGTTGCGCCGGCCCGCGCGACCAGTTGGAGACCTCGTACCAGTCGTAGTCGGCGCCGGCGAGGAGTTCGTCGGCGAGCTCGTACATGTCCGCCTGCAGATCGTCGTCGGGCGCGGGCACCTCGCCGCGCCGGATCTGACGGGCGAGCTTGGTGCCGTCCTCGACGATGAGCGCGTACGCCGAGATATGGTCGGGAGCGAGGGCGGCGGCGGCCTCGAGCGATGCCCGCCAGTCCTCCAGCGACTCCCCCGGAGCACCGTAGATGAGGTCGACGCTGACGTCGAGGCCGGCTCGGCGCGCGGCGGCGACGGCGGTGCCGACGTTCGCCGGTTCGTGGGTGCGGTCGAGCGCCGCGAGCACGTGCGGCACGGCGGACTGCATGCCGATCGACATGCGGGTCACGCCGGCGGCAGCCAGCTCGTCGACGACGGCATCCGTCACCGTGTCGGGGTTCGCCTCGACGGTGACCTCCGCGCCCGGGGGCGATGCCGAATGCCTGCCGGACTCCCCCGAGCATGCGGGCGAGATCGCCCGGCGGCAGCAGCGTCGGCGTGCCGCCGCCGAAGAACACCGTGGTCGCCGGCCGGATGCCGCCGGCGTGCAAGAGGACGGTACGCGCCAGATCCACCTCGCGCAGCAGAGTGTCGGCGTACTGGTCCTGGCGCGCACCGCGCAGCTCGCCCGCCGTGTACGTGTTGAAGTCGCAGTACCCGCAGCGCACACGGCAGAAGGGGACGTGCAGGTAGACCCCGAATTGCGCCGTGCCGTCGATCGCAACCGGCAGGGAGCCGTCGCGGGGAGCGGGCTCACCGATCGGGAGCGCGGAGCCCATCAGGCGGGAGTCGCGTACAGCGGCGAGATCGCCCGCAGATAGCGAGTGAACAGCTCGCGGCGGCGCCGGCGCACGAGCGCCGGGAACACGCGGTAGAGGAATGCCGACGGCGCATCGAACGCGCGCACGGTGAACCACACCTCGTCGTTGTCGTACCACTGGAGGATGAAGGACTCCTCGCCGCTCACGACGGATCCGCCGACGGTGCCGAGGGCGAATCCGACCCGACGCGGCTCTTCGATCGCGAAGATCACGCGCAGCTCGCCGTCAGCGCGCATCCCCCGCACGCGACCGTCGACGCGGATCGTCGTGCCCGCCCCGACGTACGGGGTGCCGTCGCGTGTCGAAGCGCTGATCGGCTTCGAGTTTGCTCGGCGCAAGCGCGTTGCCCTCCGCGTCGAAGCTCACGCCCGAGTACATCGGTCCTGCCGCGGGACGCACATCGCTCAGCGTCAGGCCGGCTCCGCGCTGGGCCGCCCACGACAGCAGAGCATCTCCCGCGCTCTCGAAGCGGGCCTCGCCGCTGCCGATGCGCCAGGATTCCTCGGCGGGGATGCTGCGCTCCGGCGGAAAGTGCATCAGATCGGGTGCCTGCGTCGCTCCGACGGCGGCGTAATCGACCGTCTCGTCCCTGAAAGTCCCGCGCCGCATAGATTCCAGCCTACTTCGCGTCGCCGGGCGCGCCACCCGGCGCCCGCAGCCGACTACTTCTTCTCTTTGCCCTCGGTGTCGCCCGAGAGCGCGGCGATGAACGCCTCCTGCGGGACCTCGACGCGACCGACCATCTTCATGCGCTTCTTGCCCTCCTTCTGCTTCTCGAGGAGCTTGCGCTTGCGCGTGATGTCACCGCCGTAGCACTTTGCCAGAACGTCTTTGCGCATCGCGCGGATGGACTCGCGGGCGATGATGCGAGCCCCGATCGCGGCCTGGATGGGCACCTCGAACTGCTGACGAGGGATGAGCTTCTTCAGGCGCTCGGTCATGAGCACGCCGTAGGCGTAGGCCTTGTCGCGGTGCACGATCGCACTGAAGG
Organism: uncultured Actinomycetota bacterium; assembly: GCA_963772395.1. Taxonomy (GTDB): domain Bacteria; phylum Actinomycetota; class Actinomycetes; order Actinomycetales; family Microbacteriaceae; genus Microbacterium. Next base: position 944,914 of record CAVYWV010000002.1, read on the forward strand.
CGTCGACCGGCTCACCCTGCAGGAGGATGTCGACCTTGACGAGGTCGGCCTCCTGATCGCCGCTGGGCTCGTAGTCGAGCGACGCGTAACCGGCGGTCTTGGACTTCAGGTTGTCGAAGAAGTCGAAGACGATCTCGCCGAGGGGCATCGTGTAGCGGATCTCGACGCGGTCCTCGCCGAGGTACTCCATGCCCAGCAGCGTGCCGCGGCGGGACTGGCACAGCTCCATGATCGTGCCGACGTAGTCCTTCGGCGCGAGGATGGCGGCCTTGACCATGGGCTCGGTGACACTGGAGATCTTCGTCCCGGACGGGAACTCGCTCGGGTTGGTGACCGTGTACGACTTGCCGTCATCGGTGGTGACCTCGTACGTGACCGACGGCGCGGTCGAGATGAGGTCGAGCCCGAACTCCCGCTCCAGGCGCTCGCTGATGATCTCCAGGTGCAGCAGGCCGAGAAACCCGCAGCGGAAACCGAAACCGAGCGCGACCGAGGTCTCGGGCTCGTAGTTGAGCGAGGCGTCCGAGAGCTTGAGCTTGTCGAGGGCCTCGCGCAGCAGCGGGTAGTCGCTGCCGTCGATCGGATACAGGCCGGAGAAGACCATGGGCTTCGGGTCGGTGTAGCCGGGCAGTGCCTGCTTCGAGGGCTTGGCGGCGTTGGTGACGGTGTCGCCGACCTTCGACTGGCGAACGTCCTTCACGCCGGTGATCAGGTAGCCGACCTCGCCGACGCCGAGTCCCTTGGTCGGGATGGGCTCGGGCGAGGAGACTCCGATCTCGAGCAGCTCGTGGATCGCGCGGGTGGACATCATCTGGATGCGCTCGCGCGGGCTGAGCGAGCCGTCGATCATGCGCACGTACGTGATCACACCGCGATAGGAGTCGTACACGGAGTCGAAGATCATCGCCCGGGACGGGGCGTTCGGGTCGCCCTTCGGCGCGGGAATCTGCCGCACCACGTGCTCGAGCAGTTCCTCGACGCCGAAGCCGGTCTTGCCGCTGACCCGGAGCACATCCTCCGGCTTGCCGCCGATCAGGCTCGCGAGCTCCTTCGCGTACTTCTCAGGGTCGGCCGCCGGAAGATCGATCTTGTTCAGCACCGGGATGATGTGCAGATCGTTCTCCAGGGCCAGGTACAGGTTCGCGAGGGTCTGCGCCTCGATGCCCTGAGCGGCATCCACCAGCAGGATCGCGCCTTCGCACGCGGCGAGCGACCTGCTGACCTCGTAGGTGAAGTCGACGTGCCCGGGCGTGTCGATCATGTTGAGCGCATACGTGGCGCCGTCGACCTCCCACGGCATCCGCACGGCCTGGCTCTTGATCGTGATGCCACGCTCACGCTCGATGTCCATGCGGTCGAGGTACTGAGCGCGCATGTCGCGGTCGGAGACGACGCCCGTGATCTGCAGCATCCGATCGGCCAGGGTCGACTTGCCGTGGTCGATGTGGGCGATGATGCAGAAGTTGCGGATCAGCTCAGGCGGGGTCGCCGACGGCTGGAGGGGCTTCAGGGCGCGCGGAGACATATCCGGGTAATTCTACGGGCCGCGGCACGCGTCCCGTATCTTGCCCGCTGCGGAGCAATATCCTGAAGCGCATGGTCGTCCAGGTGGTGCTCGTGCACGGCATCCGCACGTCCGCGACGATGTGGCGGGCGCAGGTGACCGCGATCGCGCGAGCGCGGCAACCCGGTGAACGCGGTGGATCTGCCCGGGTCACGGGTCGCGGATGGCGGAGGAGTTCACGATCGAATCGGCACTCGCGACGATCGACGAAGCGGTTCGGGATGCCGCGACCCGGGGTCCTGTCCTGCTCGCCGGACATTCGATGGGCGGCCTGCTGTGCATCGAGTACGTCGGTGCGCGAGGACCCTCCGCCGGTCGCGGGATTCATCGCCGCCTCGTGCACCGCGATCCCGCGCGGTCTCGCGCTGCCACACGTATCGCGTGCTCGCCCGCGGGTTCGATTCCCTGCCCGATCGCGGGATGTGGCTCACGGACCGCATGCTCGATCGCATCCTCCCCGACGAGACCCGCGCCGACTTCGGCGCGGGCGGCTACGCGCTGGACGCGCAGGACACCGCGCTGCGGAGCCTCTCGGTGCTCGACCTGCTGGCCGCCCTGCACCGCATCGACGCGCCGCTCTGGTTCGTCAACGGGCAGTTCGATCAGCTGCGCGTCAATGAGCGACTCTTCCTGCGGGTGGCGCAGCACGCTGAGCTGATCGTCGTCCCCCGCACGACCCATCATGTGACCGTGATGCGGCCGGGGGTCTTCAACGCGATCCTGAACCTGGCGATCACGACGATCGAGCAGACCTGATAGACTCGGTGATTGGCTTGCGTGTGGGTTTCATTCCCTCACGACCGTCGTGCGGCATCCCTCTCCTGCCACTCGGCACTTCACATCGAACACTCCGAACGAAAGACCGTCTACAAACGTGGCAAACATCAAGTCGCAGATCAAGCGCAACAAGACCAACGACAAGGCCAACGAGCGCAACAAGGCCGTGAAGAGCGAGCTTCGCACCGAGGTGCGTCGCACGCGCGAGGCCGTCGCCGCCGGCGACAAGGCCGCCGCCGAGAAGTCGCTCGCCCGGGCCACCAAGAAGCTCGACAAGGCCGCGAGCAAGGGCGTCATCCACGCGAACCAGGCCGCGAACCGCAAGTCGGCGATCGCCAAGCAGGTCGCGGCGCTCTGAGCACCGATCTTCACGAAAGCCCGTCCCTGGTGGGGCGGGCTTTCGTCATTCGTACCGAACGGGGCTTTGGTCGCGATCACGGTGATGAGCCGCTCGAGGGCGAACACGCTGTCGCGGGAACCGCCCTTGACCTCGGCATCGGCTCGAGCCGCCGCCTGGATCGCCATGCCGAGCGTCGCGTCTGACCAGCCCGACAGATCCCGCCGCGCGCGATCGACCTGCCAGTCCTTCAGGCCGAGACGCGCCGGCCAGCGCGGCGGACGATTCGCGGTTGCCGGCGACGCGCGCCATCGTGCGCAGCTTCGACGCGATCGCCGCGACGAGCGGAACGGGGTCGGCGCCCGAGGCCAGGGCGTGTCGGAGCGAGACGAGCGCATCGCCGTATCGGCCGGCGATGGCCGTGTCGGCCACGGCGAACGCCGAGGTCTCGACGCGCCCGCCGTAGTAGCGCTCGACGATCTGTTCGGTCACGTCGCCGGGCACGTCGGAGATGAGCTGCTGGCACGCGGCTGCGAGCTCGGTCAGATCGTCGGCGAACGCCGAGACGAGCGTGCGCAGCGCGACGGGGGCGATCCGTTTGCGGGCCGTCGAGAACTCGCCCGCGGCGAAGTCGAAGCGGTCGGAGTCGCGCTTGACCGCCGGGCAGGCGATCTCGATGCCTGAGCCCTCACCCGCACGGACGGCGTCGAGGAGCTTCTTGCCGCGCACGGTGGCACCGGTGTGGCGGAGGATGACCGTCGCGCCCTCCTGCGGCATCGCCAGGTACGACACCGCTTCCGAGAGGAAGGCGTCGGAGCACTTCTCGACGCCGGTGACGCGCACCAGGCGCGGCTCGCCGAACAGCGACGGCGAACGTCACGCCCAGCAGCGTGCCCGGCGCGTAGTCGTCGGCGCGCACGTCGGTGACCTCGAGGCTCGGATCCTCCGCGCGCAGATAGTCGCGGATGCCGGCGATCGCCCGCTCGGCGCAGACCTCTTCGGGCCCCGACACGAGGACGATCGGGAGCGGGCTGCGGAGCCCGCCACGAGATCTGCGGAATCGTGGTGCGGGCCCTGCTCGCGGGGGTGCGTCGCGCGCTCGTGGCCATTGCCCCAGCCTACTCAGCGGGTACGACCTCGCCCTCGCGCTCGCGCCACACCGCCACCCCGTCCCCCGCGCGCCACACGGCGATCACCCCCTGCCGGTCGGTGCGCGCGATCGAAGCCCCGAGCGACTCGATCGCCGACAGGATCTCGGCGCGCGGGTGCCCGTAGGTGTTCTCGGCGCCGACCGTCACGAGGGCGATCGCCGGGTCGGGCCAGTTCGTACAGCCCGACGTCCTGGTCGGCGCTCCCGTGATGGGCGACCTTCACGAGGTCGTACGGCGGCTCTGGCATGCCGGATGCCGCCAGGGCGGCCTGCGGTGAGGCGGAGAGATCTCCGAGGAACAGCGATGTCGGCATCCCACCGCCGCGGACATCGAGCACGATGCTCAGATCGTTGCCGGGCGGATACGCGCGCGTGTCTGCCCGCGGCCACAGCACCCGCCACGTCGACAGACCGAGCGTCCCGGTCGTACCGGTGTGCGCCTGCAGCGTGCGGGCGCCACCGTCTTCGAGACGTGTCAGCACGCGAGCTCGCCGCAGGCGTGCCCGGCGGACCGTGCAGGGCGGTGCCGACCCGCCCGACCACCGCGTCCACTCCGCCCACGTGATCGAGGTCGAAGTGGGTCAGCACGAGCAGGTCGATATGGTCAACGCCTACGCGCGACAGGCAGCTCTCGAGCTGCTCAGGATCGGGTCCGGTGTCGATGAGCGCGATCGCCCTCGCGGAGCGCACCAGCACGGCATCCCCCTGACCGACGTCGCACGCGAGGATGCTCCAGTCCGCGGGCAGCGTCAACCGGCCCGCGACCGAGCTGAGCGCGGCACTTCCGGCGACGATGCCCGCGACGACCGCCAGCAGGAGCACCGCCGCCGCTCGTACCCGCTGCGGTTTCGAGACCCGGCCGGTCGCGGCGAGGCGTGGCACGGCGATCACCGCCCCGATCGCCAGGCTCACGGCGGCCAGAGCGGCCACGCCCGTCCACCCCTCGAGCCACGGCACCTGATCGCCCGGCAGCGAACTGACGGTGTGCGCGGTGCCGGCGATCCACGCCGCGGGCAGCCACGCGATCGCCGTGAGCCCGGACTGTAGCCACGGCAGCGGCGCGCTCAGGCAGGCGGCGAGCCCGACGATCGTCGCGACCGGCGCCGCCGGCGCCGCCAGCAGGTTCGCGATGACCCCGTACAGCGGCACCGTCGGTGTGATGATCACCAGCAGCGGTCCGCACGCGAGCTGCGCGGCGAGCGGCACCGACAGGGCGAGGGCCAGCGCGCGCGGCATGCGCCGCGCGAGTCCGGTCGCGAGCGGCCGGGCCCACAGCAGCAGCGAGCCGGTCGCGACCGCGGAGAGCGCGAACCCCAGAGATCCCGAGAGCCAGGGATCGCGCCACCAGCAGCACAGTCACGGCGAGGCGACAGCACCGCGATCCCCGCGCCGGTTCGGCCGAGCAGCACGCCCAGCATGGCGATGAGCGCCATCGCCGCCGCGCGCACGACGCTCGGCTCGGGTGTCACCAGCAGCACGAACCCGACGAGCGCCGCGACGCCACCGGTGACCCGCGCCCGTCGCGAGCCCCCGGCCGCCGCCACCGCACCGAAGGCGAGGCCCACCACGACCGCGCAGTTGGCTCCCGACACCGCGGTGAGGTGCGAGAGCGAGGATTCCTTCATCGCCGCGTCGAGCTCTGCCGTCACGGCCGAGGTGTCCCCCACGGCGAGACCGGGGATGAGACCGGCACCGGGTGTGGGAAGGCCGGAGGCCGAGCCGACCAGTCCGCGGCGCAGATCGGCGGCGACGGCCAAGGCACCCTGTGGCCCGTGCAGCACGCGCAGCCCTCGCGAAGCGCTGACGTCGAGCACCGCGCGGTCGCCCACGGGGGCCGCCCGCGCCGTGCCCGACAGCTCCACCTCCGCGCCGACGTCGAGCCGGTCGGCACGATCGACATCCGACGGCTGGACGCGCACGGCGACGTCGAGCCGCACGGAATCACTCACCGTGCCCGTGACCAGGCGGGTCGCGACGGCGTCGAACGCCCATTCGCCGGTCGTCCGCAGCTCGACCTTGCCCACCACGGTTGCCTCGACCACGACTGATCTGCCGCCGCTCAGGGCGAAACGCTCTGCCTCGGTGCGGGCGGGCTGCGCCACGGCGACGTGGGATGCCGCCGCCGCGGCGGCGGCGAGCGTCAGCAGCAGGACGACGGCACGGCGGCGCGATCCCCGCACGAGCGCGACTGCGACCAGGACGCACAGCGTGAGCGCCCACAGCGGCAGCGCCACGAGCGCCGCGGACGCGGGAACGCTCGTCGCGACCAGAGACGCCGCCCACGCGCCGCCGGCGACGGGCACGAGCCGAAGGTGGTTCGATCTGCGCCGGCGCCATGCTCACACCGTGACGAGCTCGCGGAGTGTCTCGAGCATCTTGTCGCCGATTCCGGGTACGGCCAGGAGGTCCTCGACGCTCGTGAACCTGCCGTTCGTGTCACGCCACTGGATGATGCGTTCTGCCATCGCCGGCCCGATGCGGGGCAGGGTGTCGAGCTGTGCGGCGTCCGCGGTGTTCAGATTGACCCGCCCATCACCCGGCGCAGCACCTGCACCGACCTCGGAGGCGGCGCCGACCGCCGGCACGAGCAGCTGCTCGCCGTCGCTGAGCGGTCGCGCGAGATTCACCGCCGCCTCATCGGCGCCCGGGGCGAAGCCGCCGGCTGCCGCGACGGCATCTACCACCCGCGAACCCTCGCCGAGCACATACAGACCCGGCGCGACCACAGAGCCCGAGACGTGGACGAAGACGGATGCCGAGCGCGCGGCATCCGTCTCCCCGGCGTCCGTGATCGTGACCGCCTCCACCGGTGCCGAGGCACCGCGAACGATGCCGATGGCGACGGTGACCGTCAGCGCGAGCAGCACCACGACGATCGCCGCGCCGAGACCCAGACGGGCTCGCGGACTCGCGGCGCCGCTGAGAGATTCTTCGGCCGACGACACACGGCCGAACGTAGATCAGCCCTGCGTGCTCGCCGATCCCGCCGGCGACTCCGGTGGAGTCCCCGCCCGCGGTGCCACCTGGGGAGGAGTCTCAGCTCGTGCTGAAGCTCACGACCTTGGGCGGACGCACGATGGCGCGGGTGATCTCGCGCCCCGCGAGGGCCCGCTGGACACGAGCGTCGGCGCGCGCCAGCGATTCGAGCTCCTTCGGATCGATCCGCGCCGACACGTCGAGCGTCGCCCGCACCTTGCCGTCGATCTGGACGACCGTGGTCACGGTGTCTTCGACCAGGAGCGTCGGGTCGGCCTGTCGCCAGGTGACGAGCCCGACGAAGGGCTCGTAGCCGAGCATCTCCCACATCTCCTCCGCCGTGTGCGGAGCGAACATGTCGAGGATCATCGCGGTCGACCTCGGCGGCCTCGCGCACCGCCGGGTCAGCGCGACCGGCTCCCGTGTCGATCGCCTTGCGCGTCGCGTTGACGAGCTCCATCAGGCGCGCGACGACCACGTTGAACTTCGTCTGCTCGACCAGTCCGGGCGCGTCCGCGAGCAGACGATGCGTGACGCGGCGCAGCGACGGATCTCCTTCCGCCCAGACGACGTCCGGGCTGCTGGTGACGTCCTGCGCGACGCGCCAGGCGCGTGCGAGGAACTTCTGCGCGCCCGTCGTCGACACGTCCTCCCAGTTGATGTCGTCTTCGACCGGACCCGCGAATGCGATCGCCACCCGCACGGCGTCGGCGCCCGGGTCGATCATGCTCGACGCGAATTCGACCAGGTTGCCCTTGCTCTTGGACATCTTCGAGCCGCCGAGCAGCACCATGCCCTGGTTGATGAGGCTCGAGAAGGGCTCGGTGAACTCGATGAGGCCCATGTCGAACAGGACCTTGGTGATGAAGCGCGCGTACAGCAGGTGCAGGATCGCGTGCTCGACGCCGCCGATGTACGAGTCGACCGGAGCCCACTTGTTCGCCTCGCGACTCGGGAAGGCCTCCGTCGCATCGTTCGGCGCGAGGAAGCGCAGGAAGTACCACGAACTGTCGACGAACGTGTCCATCGTGTCGGGGTCGCGCAGGGCGGGCGCGCCGGTTTCCGGATCGACCGTCGTCATCCATTCGGTGGCGGCGCCCAGCGGCGAAGCGCCCTTCGGAGTGAGGTCGAGTCCCTCCACGTCGGGCAGCGACAACGGCAGCTGATCCTCCGGCACCGGCACGATGCGGCCGTCCTCGGTGTGGATCATCGGGATCGGGGTGCCCCAGAAGCGCTGACGGGAGATCAGCCAGTCCCGCAGACGGTAGGACTTCGACGCCCGCCCGGTCCCCGCGGCCGTCAGCTGGTCGGTGATCCGTGCGATCGCGGTCGCGCTTGGAGAGTCCGTCCAGGCTGCCGGAGTTGATCATGCCGACCTTCGCCGGTCAGCGCGATCCCGGTCAGGGCGGGGTCGAGGTCCGCGAGCGACTCGCCATCTGCTCCGGGATCGATCGGATCGCCGTTCTCGTCGAGCTCGATGACCGGGATCGCGCCGGTGATGGGTGCGGTGGTGTCGACGACGACCCTGACCGGCAGATCGAACGCGCGCGCGAAGTCGAGATCGCGCTGGTCGTGCGCGGGAACGGCCATCACGGCGCCGTGGCCGTAGTCGGCCAGCACGTAGTCGGCGGCCCAGATGGGCAGGCGCTCCCCGTTGATCGGGTTGATCGCGTAGCGCTCGAGGAAGACGCCGGTCTTCGGTCGATCGGTGCTCTGCCGCTCGATCTCGCTCGATCGGCCGCACTCTCGCGAGGTAGTCCTGGAACCGGATGCGCACGTCGGCCGACGAGCCCGCGGCGAGCTCCGCGGCGAGATCGCTGTCGGGCGCCACGACGAAGAACGTCGCGCCGTGCAGCGTGTCGGGGCGCGTCGAGAACACGGTCACCTTCTCCGGGTGCCCTTCGATCTCGAAATCGATGTCGGCACCGACCGAGCGACCGATCCAGTTGCGCTGCATGCGGATGACCTTGCTCGGCCAGAAGCCTTCGAGCTGATTCAGGTCATCGAGCAGGCGGTCGGCGTAGTCGGTGATCTTGAAGTACCACTGCGTGAGCTTCTTCTTCACGACCTCGGCGCCGCACCGCTCGCACCGGCCGTCGACGACCTGCTCGTTCGCGAGCACGGTCTGGTCGTTCGGGCACCAGTTGACCGGGCTGTCCTTGCGGTACGCGAGGTCGCGCTCGTACAGGCGCTGGAACAGCCACTGGTTCCACCGGAAGTACTCCGGATCGCTCGTGTGCAGGATCCGCGACCAGTCGTACGAGGACCCGTACTCGCGGAAGCTCCGCTTGTGCGTCTCGATGTTCGCGTACGTCCACTCTCGCGGATCGGCTCCGCGCTGGATCGCCGCGTTCTCGGCGGGCAGACCGAAAGAGTCCCAGCCGATCGGGTTCAGGACGTTGTAGCCGCGGTGACGCCAGAAGCGCGCGACCACATCGACGTAGGCGTAGTTCTCCGCGTGACCCATGTGCAGGTCGCCGGACGGATAGGGGAACATCCCGAGCACGTACTTGCGCGGACGCCGGTCATCGACTCCGCCGGCGCGGAACGGATCCGCCGCCGCCCACCGCGACTGCCACTTCTGCTGAATGGCGTACGCGTCATAGCCACCGCCGTCTGCGGGCGCGGCGGTGTCGGGCGGGAGGGTCTGGGACACGTGACGGAACCAATCGTGGAGTGGAAGTTGCGGCGCGGAGCGCACCCTCCAGGCTACCGGACCGCCACCGTCACCATCCGAGCGGGAGGTTCGCCCCGATCGCGGCGAGCGGCCCGCGCGCCTTGATGCCCACCTCGGCCACTTCGGCCGCCGGCATCCGATCGCCATGTGATGCCCCCGCCCGCCCCGACGTAGGCACCGCCCGGGTGCACGACGATCGATCGGATCACCATGGCCAGATCGAGCGCGCCGTCCTCGCCGACCCACCCGAAGCAGCCGGCGAACACTCCGCGCGGTCCGCGCTCGAGGTCGTGCAGGATCGTCATCGCCGACAGTTTCGGGGCACCGGTCATGCTCCCGGCCGGAAAGGTCGCATCGAGCAGATCCCCGACGGTCGTGCCCGCGCTCAGCGTGCCGGAGACGGTGCTGACCAGCTGGTGCACTGCGGGGTACGACTCGACCTCGAGCAGGCCGTCCACACCGACCGATCCGGGTTCGCAGACGCGCGACAGGTCGTTGCGCATGAGGTCGACGATCATGACGTTCTCGGCGCGCTCCTTCTCGCTCGCGCGCAGGTCGGCGGCCAACGCGGCATCGGTCTGCGCGATCAGCACCCCGTGGGCGCGTGCCCTTGATCGGGCGCGTCCGGACGACGCCGTGCTCCACCTCGAGGAAGCGCTCCGGGCTCGCGCTCGCGAGCGACACCTCGCCCGACCGCAGCGAGGCCGCCGTGATGAGCGGGCGTCCGCGACCTCAGCCGGGCGAAGGCGGCCACCGGATCGATCGCCGAGGTGATGGCGAACCGCGTCGTCAGGCAGAGCTGATACGCGTCTCCTTCGCGGATCGCCTCGCGGCAGCGCTCGATCAGCGCGGCGTATACGGCCGGCGTGTGGCGCGCGATCGCCTCGACCGGAGCGGGTTCGAGCGTGGGCAGCCGGCCGTCCGCATCATGCAACCAGCGCAGCGAACGCGTGCGCATCGGCTGCGGACGCGACCGCCCAGACCCGCCGCCTCGCGTGATCGAACGCGACGAAGCGCTCGCACCCGCAGCCATCGCTCCGGCCGGAACCTCGGAATCTCGAGAAGCTGACCGGCGCCCCGGCCCGGGCGGCGGCATCCTCGTAGCCGAGCCAGCCGATCCACCCCCCGCGGAAGCGTCCTGCCTCCCACTGATCGTCCGGCGAAGTGGGCGTGAGCAGAGACCGCCCGGACCCGCTCGGGCTGCGTCTTCGACCACGCCCGTGCCGACCCAGCTCCAGCCCGTCGTCGCGTCGGGTCCGGCATCCAGCCAGAAGCAGTCCGGCGACGGAGCCGCGATCGCGGCGAACACGGATGCCGGATCGCGCCAGCCGTCGAGCGGCACGGCGATCGGAGTCTCGGGCATCCTCCCAGGGTAGAGCGGCTGGTAGGCGATCTAGAGCTCGGGGTGTGAACGAGTTCCTCACGTGGCTGCTCGACGCGGTGCAGAGCGTCGACCCCGTGCTGCGGACGATCCTGGCGGGCGTGGCGATCATGCTCGAGACGAGCGTGCTCGTCGGGCTGTTCGTGCCGGGTGACACCATCGTCATCATCGCCGGCACCGCCGTCGCTTCGCCGCTCGAAGGCGTCATGCTGATCATCGTCGGTCGTCATCGGCGCGCTCGTCGGCGAGAGCATCGGCTTCTGGCTGGGACGCTATCTGGGGCCGAAAATCCGGCATTCACGTCTGGGCCGACGAATCGGCGATACGAACTGGGAGCGCTCCGAGCGCTACCTGCGACGTCGCGGCGGCCCGGCGATCTTCGTGTCACGCTTCCTGCCGGTGCTTCATTCCCTGGTGCCGCTCACCGTGGGCATGAGCGGCTACTCGTATCGCCGCTTCCTCGCCTGGACCGTGCCGGCCTGCATCATCTGGGCGAGCCTCTACGTCTCGGTGGCGGCGCTGGCCGCCGGCACCTACCGCGAGCTCGCAGACCGTCTGCACTTCGCCGGGTACATCTTCGTCGGCATCATCGTCGCCTTCCTGCTGCTGGTCTTCGTCGGCAAGAAGGTCATCGAGCGCGCCGAGCGCACGCACCTCCACAGCGACGAAGAGCTCCCTGGAGTCACGCCCGGATCGGTTCGACCCGTGGAGGACATGGAAGACTGAAGGGATGCCCCCCACCGAGCCGACGACCCGCGCGCCCGCAAGATACTGTGGTTCGCGCGACTCGAGTACCGGTTCCATGCGTGGCGGGAGCGTCGCGCGCGAGCACGCGGCCTGACCCCCACGGTGACGCCCTTCCCCGGCTACGGGGGTCCCGAGTGGGTGCGCGTCCTCGGTCGGGTCCTCATCGTCCCCCCGGTTCCCGTCGACGGGCTCGGGCGAGTACGAGCGGGTACGAGGCTGGCGCAGCTTCGCTTCGGTGCCGGTGGGCTTCGCGCAGGTGCGGATCACGATCGGCGGTGTGACCCACGAGGTCGTCGCGGACCGCGGCGGAGTGATCGACACCGACATCCCTGCTCGGCTGGCCGCGGGATGGCAGACGCTGTCGATGTCGGTCGAAGGAAGCGAGCCGGTCGAGACACGGGTGTTCATCGTCGGGTCCGACGTGCGATTCGGAGTCGTCTCGGACGTGGATGACACGGTGATGGTGACTGCTCTGCCCCGGCCGCTGCTGGCGGCATGGAACTCCTTCGTCGTGAACGAGCACGCCCGCCAGCCCGTGCCGGGGATGGCGGTGCTGATGGAACGACTCGTGCGCGATCGCCCCGGTACGCCGGTCATCTACCTCTCGACCGGAGCATGGAATGTCGCACCGACGCTCATCCGCTTCCTGCGCCGGCACCTTTTCCCGCCCGGCGTCCGTGCTGCTGACCGACTGGGGGCCGACGCACGATCGCTGGTTCCGCAGCGGCAAAGCCCACAAGCTCTCCAACCTCCGGAGGCTCGCGGTCGAGTTCCCGCACGTGAAGTGGCTTCTGATCGGCGACGACGGTCAGCACGACGATGAGATCTACACGACGTTCGCGAGCGAGTCACCCGGCAGTGTCGCGGCCGTGGCGATCCGCCGACTCTCACCCGCCGAAGCGGTGCTGGCCGGTGGCCGCACCGCCGTGGACGACCACAAGGCGGCCACGGTGCCGTGGGTCACGGAGTCGGACGGCGCGGGCCTGGCCGAGCGCCTCGACGAGATCGGCGTACTCGACCGCTGAGGTGTCGGAGGCTCCGCGTAGGCTCTCAGGCATGTGTGGACGGTTCGTCGTGGCCAGCGTCGGTTCCGAGCTCGTGGGGGTGCTCGGGTCGATCTCGAGAGCGACGATCTCCCGGCCCCGTCGTACAACGTCGCCCCCACTGCCCCGGTGGCGATCGTGCTCGATTCCGCGAAGACCGAGCCGCCGACGCGGCGGCTCGAGACGGCTCGGTGGGGTCTCGTGCCGGCGTGGGCGAAAGATCTGTCGATCGGCTCACGAGCCTTCAATGCCCGCTCCGAAGAGCTCGAAGACAAGCCGATGTTCCGCAAAGCACTCGAGAAGCGGCGCGCGATCGTCCCGGCATCCGGCTATTACGAGTGGAAGCAGGTCGACGGGGCGAAGATCCCGCACTACATCCACCCGGCCGACGGATCGCCGCTCTTCATGGCGGGTCTGTACGAATGGTGGAAGAACCCCGCCCTCGCCGACGACGACCCCGATCGCTGGATGCTGAGCTTCACGATCCTCACGCGGGACTCGATCGGGCACCTCGGTTCGATCCACGACCGCATGCCGCTGTTCCTCGATCCCGATCACGCCGATGCGTGGCTGGATCCGACGACCGACAACGTGCGTGATGTGCTCGACGCCGCCATCGACGCTGCGCCCGCCGTGGCGGACACCCTCGACGATCATGTCGTCTCGAAGGCCGTCGGCAACGTGCGCAACAACTCCCCTGAGCTCATCGAGCCCTCGCTCGACCAATAGCGTCGCAACGCGGGGGTCGTCGATCAGTGACGGGCGACGATGGTCGCGGCATCCGTCCCGCGTGGGAGCACTCCGTACTGCGACCCGCGGTCATGGCCCAGCCGGGCGGCGATGAACGTTCCCGACGACGACGACGGCGCGTGCCGCAGCATGAGCGAGGCCTGGAGGGCCAGCGCGAGGCTCTCGCTCAGCCTGCGAGCCTGGGCCTGCGCATCGTCCGGCTCTGAGTCCGCCACCTCTCTCAGGAGTGCGAGGGTCCGGGCGACATGGGCGTCGAGCAGCGCCGATTCCCCCGCGGTCGTGTCGAGCTCGTCGGCGAAGGCCGCCGCGGAGTCCGGGTCGCGCGTGAGCGCACGCAGCACATCGAGCGCGATCACGTTGCCCGAACCCTCCCAGATCGCCATCACCGGCTGCTCCCGGTAGCGCCGGGCGAGCGGGAAGGATTCGGTGTAGCCGTTGCCGCCGAGGCACTCCAGGGCCTCGTACGCGTGGTGGGGGCCGCGCTTGGTCACCCAGTACTTCGAGACGGGCGTGGCGAGCCGCCGTAGCGCGACGTCGCGGTCGGATGCCGCGGACTCGAACGCCTGCGCGAGCCGAAGCCCGGTGAGCATCGCCGCCTCGGACTCGAGGGCGAGATCGGCCAAGACCGCAGTCATCGCGGGCTGGTCGACGAGCAGCTTGCCGAAGGCCGCGCGGCCGCGCGCGTGCCAGACCGCCTCGGCGACGGATTGGCGCATGCCCGCGGCGGTACCGAGGATGCTGTCGAGCCGGGTCCGCTGCACCATCTCGATGATCGCGCGCACGCCGCGTCCGGGCTCGCCGACGATGAGGCCGATCGTGCCGTCGAATTCCACCGACGCCGACGCGTTCGAGCGATTGCCGAGCTTGTCCTTCAGATGCTGGATGCGGAACACGTTGCGCACGCCGCGGGGCAGCACGCGAGGCACGAACAGACACGACAGCCCCTCATCGACGTTGCCGCGGCGTGTCTGGGCGAGAACGAGGAAGCCGTCCGACATCGGTGCCGAGCAGAACCACTTGTGACCGGTGATCTGGTACGCATGACCGCCCATGTAGGTGCCGACCGTCGTACCCGCGCGGACGTCCGAGCCGCCCTGCTTCTCGGTCATCGCCATGCCGATGAGTGCGCTCGTCTTCTCCTCATCGGGCAGCAGGCGCGGTTCGTAGTCCCGCGAGTAGAGCCGGGGAAGCCAGTCATCGGCGACCCAAGGCGATTCCTTGATCGATGCGACCGCCGCGTGGGTCATCGAGACCGGGCATGCGTGGCCGGGTTCGACCTGGGCGAAGAGCATGAACATCGCCGCGCGGGCGACATCCGCCCCGGGCTTGGGGTCGGCCCACGCCGACGTGTGAGCGCCGCGCGCGACGGCTGCCGCCAGGATGCGGTGATAGGACGGGTCGTACTCCACCTCGTCGAGCCGGAAGCCCCAGCGATCGTGCGGATAGGCGATGGGCGTGTGCACATTCGCGAGGGTGGCATCGCGTTGAAACGTGGGGGTGCCGACGAGCTGCCCGGCCTCGTGCAGTTCATCGTGGGCCCATCCGGCCCCGAAGGCGCCGACCGCGCGCACGAATGGCGCGTTGAGCTCGTATTCGTCGATGTCGGTGCGCACCGGAGGCTGGTTCTCGACGTAGTGGGTCGCGGCGCCGATCACGCGCTGCCCCCGGGCGACCGACGTCATGTGCGCTCCATGTCCCAGGGCGCGGAGAGGGCGACCTGCTCTTCATAGCTCAGGGGCGCCTTCGTCACGATGTCGTGCATGAAGGCGAGTTTGCGGCGGACGGGCTCGACAAGCTGGAACGGATACAGGTCGCGGAAGCCCATCGACCGGTTGATGCGGTTGAACGCCTGCGACATCCACTCCCAATCGGTCAGCAGACGCTGGATGGGCTCATCCTCGTAGGACTCGCGCGGGATGACGTCGACGTCGCGGAGGCTGGTGACGGCGGCGTCGAGGCGGATGCCGATCGCTGCCGCCGTCTGCAGCGTTCCGGTGATGTGCAGGTAGTGGGCGAAGGTCTCGGCGAAGTCCTCCCACGGGTGCATGGTCGCGTACTCCGAGATGAAGGTCTCGTGCCAGTTCGCCGGGGCCCCCATCGCGTAGTGGCGCTTGAGCGCGTCCCGATAGCTGGCGCGCTCGTCGCCGAACAGCGCACGGCAGCGGTTCCAGGCGTCGTCGTCCGTGAGCAGGACATTCTGGTAGTAATGGCCGACCTCGTGACGCAGATGTCCGAGAATCGTGCGGTACGGCTCACCGAGCCGGACCCGCAGTGCCTCGCGGCGGTCGTCGAGGCTCTCGGCGAGATCGATCGTGATGATGCCGTTCGCGTGCCCGATCATCACCGGGCGGCCGTCGGTGAGGCTGGAGAGCAGGTCGAATCCGAGCCCGCCCGGGTTGACGTCCCAGCCGACGACGGGAAGGCCCAGGCTCGCGAGCTGCAGGAGGAGGCGGCGCTTGGCCTCCTCGGTGCTGGCCAGCTTCTGGAGTGCCACCGTGTCGTCCGCGGCGGGGCGCGTGCGGGTGAGGCGGCACGAGAAGCACCGACCGGCGGGCGCGTCATCGCGCACGAGCCAGTTGCACTCCCACGAGCGGTTCGAGCAGGTGTACCAGGTGCGCTCGTCGATCACGACCCGGTTGTTGCGCAGACCGTAGAACTGGCGGGACAGCATGTGGAAGCCGAGTTCGGCCTCGCAGTTCGGGCACACCAGCGTGTCGAGGTAGAGGAAGTGGCGACAATGCGGACACCGCGGCTGGAAGCTCACGGTTCTCACCGTAGCGCGCGGGATGAGCCGCCGGTCCCGCCGTGGGAGATCGTCTGCGAACGCTAGACGGCCGGCGCGATCGGCAGCCGGATGAGGACGTCATCTCCCGAGCGAGGCGTGCCGCGCCCGTCGGTGTTGTTCGTGAGCACCCACAGTGCGCCGTCAGGGGCGGCCACGACATCGCGCAGTCGTCCCTGGCCGGCGAGCCCGACCGTCGGTGGATGCTCGAGCCCTGATGAGGCGCTGACATCGACGACCCACAGCCTCTCGCCGCGCAGACCCGTCACGAAGACAGTGCCGCCGACCGCGGCGATGCCGCTCGGGCTCGCCTCGCTCGTGCGCCACGCCGCGACCGGATCCGAGAATCGCCCATCGCCCGCCTCGCCCTCGACCACCGGCCAGCCGTAGTTCGCTCCGCCGACGATGTGATTGAGCTCGTCCCAGGTGTCCTGGCCGAACTCGCTCGCCCACATCTCACCGTCCTGGGTCCAGGCGATCCCCTGCACGTTGCGATGCCCGAGCGTCCAGACGGCGTTGCCGAACGGGTTGTCCGGCGCCGGATCGCCCTGCGGTGTGAGTCTCAGGATCTTCCCGCCGAGCGCGTCCGGGTCCTGAGCGGCGTCCCGGATCTGCGCGTCGCCCGTCGTCACGTACAGCCTTCCGTCCGGGCCGAAGGCGATACGGCCTCCGTTGTGGGTGCGGTTGCGAGGGATGCCGGCGAACACCGTCTCCACATCGCCGAGGGTGAGCGCCCCAGGATCGCCGGAGAGCGGCATCCGCACCACCCGGTTGTCGTCGGCCGCCCCGTGGTACGCGTACAGCCAGACGGCGCCGGCATCCTGATCCGACCAGAGCGCGAGTCCGTGCAGGCCTGATTCGCCACCCGAGACGACGCCCGGAACGACCCCGGCCGTGCGCACGGTGCCGTCGGGGGTGATCTCGCGCACTGAGCCGCTGTCGCGCTCAGAGACCAGCGCGCCACCCGCGGGAAGGGGTACGACCGACCACGGGGCCGCAAGACCGGATGCGACGGTCGTCGGATCCCCTGCCGGATGCCACCAGCCGTCGGAGGACGTCGGCGAGGGTGATGTGGGCGGGCTGCTCGTCGTTCGTGGAGGGATGGAGTCGTTCGCCGCGGGCGGAGCACATGCGGTCGCGGCGAGCATGATCCCGACGAGCGACACGACGATCACTCCTCCGCGCCGTCTCACGATGCGTCTGCGGCGGCTTCGATCGCGGCGATGTCGATCTTCGTCATGGTGAACATCGCCTGCACTGCGCGGTGCGAGCGATCGGGATCGGGGTCGCGGATCAGCTCGATCAGACGGTCGGGGACGATCTGCCATGACAGCCCCCAGCGATCCTTGAGCCAGGCGCAGGGCTGCTCCTGACCGCCGTCGGAAGTCAGCGCATCCCAGTAGCGGTCGACCTCCGCCTGGTCGGCGCACGAGACGAACAGCGAGACGGCTTCGGTGAACGGAAACTGCGGCCCGGCATCCATCGCGTAATAGTCGCGACCAGCCAGGCGGAGGTGCGCGTGCATGACCTTGCCGCCCATTCCCGGAACCTCATCGGGGTAGCGTGCGATCGAAACCACCTCGGAGCCGGGAATCAGCGCGGTGTAGAACAGGATCGCTGCTTCGCCGTCGTCATCGAACCACAGGAACGGGGTCACGTCGGTCATCGGGTGTCTCCTCGCATCGCTCCAGACTCTCCCGCCCGGACGGTGCGGTCAAGGGACCGGGAACGAAGAAAGCCCCCGCGATGCAGAGGCTTCTTCGTTCGGTGGACCTGAGGGGACTCGAACCCCTGACCCCCTGCATGCCATGCAGGTGCGCTACCAGCTGCGCCACAGGCCCGGATGGTCTCACATGTTCCCGAATCCCCCGGAATCGTGCCCTTCGACTTCACTCCAGTGGTGGTGACTGCCAGCATACGCGACTGGCTTCGAGGGTTTTGGACGGCCTTCGAGGACTCTCGAGGTATCTGAAGCGTCCAGTGAATGACTATCGCTCGTTTCCCTCCACGCCGCATTCCGGGCGTGGCCGGCCCCGGCACTCCCCCGCGAGGAATCCGAGGTCCTCGCCGGCCGCGGCCTGAGCAGGGTGAACGTCAACGGCTGCTCCACTAGCCCGGAAAGCTGATGCCTGAGAGGATCAGCGGCAGCTCGTTCTCACGTTTGCCCTCTTCGACGATGAATTCGCTGCCGTCTTCGCTGCCGGATCCGAGCATGGTGAAGGAGCTGATCTCGAAGGGGAGGTTCGTAGCACTCAGCGGCGCGACGCCGTCCATCAGGTGGAAGTGGAGGTGCGATTCGGTCGTGTTGCCGCTGTTGCCTGTGCGCGCGATCTCGTCGCCCATCGAGACGCGGTCACCGACGTCCACGATCACCGAGTCCGGTTTGAGGTGAGCATAGAACGCGTAGACGCCGTCCGACAGCTTCACCACGACGTGGTTTCCGCCGTAGTCGCTGAGCGGGAGGTCATCCTGCAGGACGAGCGGCTCGGCATCGGGGAGGTCCTCAACGACGACCATCACCTCGCCGTCACCCACAGCCAGCACCGGCTGATCGTAGGTGAAGTAGTTCGCGTTCACGGATGGATCGCCCGCGAATGTGGCCTGCGCACCGTCTTCGACCAGTGGCCCGGTCAGATCGAAGCGCGACCAATCAATGGCATACCGCTCTGCCGCGTTGATCCGACCGCCGATGGGGATCATCGTGCCGCGGTGCGGTGAAAGCGTGCAGCAGGCGTTGACGGCCACCCAATCGGTCCCGGTCAGCGGCGGTGCGACGACAATGGGCTCACCCGCTCCGACCGGTGTCGTTGCGTGGGCGACCGCTTCGGTCGGGAACAGGTTCGCGTAGTTCGCCTGCCCGGGTCGGATCTCACCGAAGCTGGCGCTGATGGCGTGATGCATCTGCTGAGGAACGTCGTCACGGGATTCGAAGGTCGTGTCCATGAGTATCACTGCGGTCGTTCCTGCCGGGATCTGTGACATCGACTCCGGCGGGAAAGGATAGTCGCCGATCGGAAGCGTCCGCCCGACGATCTCAGGACCGCTCATCTCGGCGATCGTCACATCACCGGCGGACGACACGATCCCATTGATCGTCGCCGGACGCGGAGAAGCATTCATCACCTCCAACTCGTACACGAGGTGATACAGACCGTCGGTGCCGCGAACCGGAACCGGATCGCCCGCCACGCTGGAGACGAGCAAGGGCGAGAACTCGTCCACCGCCGCGGGATCTGCCTCACGAGGCGAAACGGATGCCGAAGGTGCCAGCGTAGCTGGCGGCTGAGTGGGCTCAGCCGTGCAGCCGGCGAGCACTCCTGCCCCCGCGACAATAGTGCCCACGAGTGTCAGTCGAATCGAGCGAGCGTTCATATCACGTGGCACCTCTCTGCGTGTGTGGCCCCAGTGACATAGTGCACTCATCGCACTGTGTTGTCCCCTGACCCAGCAGATGCGAGGGGCGGCAACGCGAGGGCGGATCGTCCGGGAGGCCAACGACCTGTTCGAGACGCGCCGACACCTCCATCCTGGACATCAGCGACGCTGCCGGCGTCGCAGCAGGCCGACGCGATGATCTACGCGTGCATGTGGCACCGCGTCGTCGACGCCCCGGACGGGCTCCCGGCCACGACCGTGTTCCTGGACTGCCGTCCGGCGGCGGGCGGATACCGCAGCGTCGTGCCCGACGACCGGGCCGGCGGAGCGGCGGCGGTGCGCGAACTCATCGCTGCGGTGGTCATATTGGCCGGCGGACGTCGAAGTTGCTGTCGAGCCCTTCGGTGGGGTGTCGCCGCAAGGGTCGAACACCGACCCGATCCGGTCGGTCAGCGCCTTGCGCGGAGCCACAGGGCGGCTCACGCCAGTAGGCTCCCCCGTATGGGCGACACCCGCAGTGAGCCCGCATGGGCCTGGCCGGATCTCCACGATGCCCAACGGGCGGTGCTCCTCGAGGTGCTCATCGACGGTTCGGCGTCGCGCGCTGAGCTTGCTCGCCGCACAGGCTTGTCCCGCACGAGTCTCACCCGCCTCGCGAGAGATCTCGTCGAGCTCGGATTTCTGACGGAGGGCGAGACGAATGCTCCGAACGGGCGTGGTCGCCCGTCGGAGATCTTGAATCTCGAGCCGAGTGCGGCCCAGTTCGCCGGCGTGAAGCTCACTGGTGAAGCCTTGTACGCGGTGGTCACCGACCTGCAGGCCAACGTCATCGAGATCGAAGAACAGTCGCTTGTCTCTCGCTACGCTCCCGACGCGGTCACCCAGATAGCGGAGATCGTCAGAGGCTTCAGCGCCTCCCACCATCGACTGGCGTCCGTAGGTGTGTGTCTGGCCGGCGACGTTCAACAGGTGCGCGGGCGCTCCGTCATCGTGGGATCGCACTTCCTCGGGTGGGACAACGTGCCCCTCGAATCTCTGGTCGGGGCGGAGACCGGTCTGCCCGTCGCGATGAGCAACGACGTGCAGGCGCTCACGGCCGCCCATCATTGGTTCGGAGCGGGGGTTGGGCGCAGTTCCCTCGTCCTGATCGGTATGGGTGCAGGCATTGGAGCCGGCATCGTCGTCAACGACGAACTCGTACGCGGCTCCCACGGGCATCCCGGAAGAGTCGGTCACATCCCTGTGCGACACAGCGGTCCAACTTGCGATCGTGGCCATGTCGGGTGCGCTTCCGCTTACGTCACGATCCCTGCAATCCTTCACAACGCGGCCGACACCAGCTTTGAGCGTGTCCTCGAGCGTGCTGCCGCTGGCGACCGAGCGGCGCAGAGTGCGCTCGACGATGCCGGATACGCACTCGGTGTCGTCATCGCTCAGCTGATGAACGTCATCGATCCTGCGAAGGTGATCGTGACGGGCGAAGGTCTTGCCGTAGCTCGTGCCGGCAAGGCGGCGATGGACATCGCAATTGCCGAACGGCTGGACCCGGCTCCCGAGCGCTCGGAGATCGACGTCCACGAGTTCTCCTTTGCCGACTACGCATGGGCGGCGGCCGTCAGCGCGATTCGCCGGGTCGTCTGACAGCTGGCGTCGCGCAGCTCCCTTCGTGGAGGGATTTGTTGCGCCTCTTGACATTTTGTTTCATGAGGGCACAAAATAAGCGGGCACACGCGAGAGCGCACGACGGACAGGGCAGCCCCCATCGGCCCCCGGTCTCGAAACACCTCACCGCAGCAAATCGGGCGTAACCGCCACTACGAGGAAGTAGGACGCACCCATGAAGAACACTCCCCGCCGCCGTTCGTCAACCCGCCTCAAGCCGGCCGCGATGGTCGCCCTGCTGGCCGCGCCACTGCTCGCGAGTGGGTTGGTCGCTCCAGCTGCCAGCGCCAACGACGACCATCCATTCCGCGACCCAGACGTCGCGCTCAACGAGCGCATTGACGATCTGTTGGGTCTCCTGACTCTGGATGAAAAGCTCGGATTCCTGCATCAGTCGCAGATGCCGATCCCTCGGCTCGACGTCCCCTACTTCAAGGCCGGCACCGAGGCATTGCACGGCGTCGCGTGGTCCAACGACCTCGACAACAACTGGGGCTCCGTACTTGCGACGGACGCGACCGTCTTTCCGCAGGCGGTTGGCCTGGCCAGCACATGGGACACCGACCTCATCAACGCCGTGGGATCTGCCGTCGGCGATGAACTCCGCGCCTACAACACGCTCGACCCGCAGCTCTGGGGTCTGCAGGCATGGGCGCCCGTGGTCGACCCGCTGCGCGATCCGCGTTGGGGGCGGAATGAAGAGGGATACTCCGAGGACCCGCTTCTGACCGGCGAGATCGCCACCGCCTATGGGTCCGGCTTGTCGGGTGACGATCCGTTCTACCTCAAGGTGGCGCCGGTCATCAAGCACTACTTCGGCTACAACAAGGAGGACGATCGCAGCGTGTCATCGTCCAACCTCCCGCCGCGCATCCGCAAGGAATACTCGCAGGCGCCGTTCCGCAGCGTGATTTCGGCGGATGCGGCGACCGGTGTGATGGCGTCGTACAACCTGGTCAACGGACGGCCGACCCACGTCGATCCGTCGATCAACGAAGACATCCGTTCGTGGACCGACAAAGACCTCTACAACGTGAGTGACGCATGGGCGCCGCACGCGGTGACGCAGGCTCAGTTCTACTTCGACGAAGAGGACGAGGCGTACGCCGCGGTCCTGAAGGCGGGTCTCGACGGTTTCACCGTCGATGAGAGCGACCCGTCGGCGATGAAGGCGACGCTGCACTCTGCGTTGGACAAGGGCTACATCACCGAGGACGACGTGGACACCGCGGTGGGCCACGTGCTGTCCATTCGGTTCCGTCTCGGCCACTTCGACCCCGACGGCGGACCGTACGCCGACATCGGCCCCGATGTCCTGAACAGCGCGGAGCACCAAGCCCTGAACCGGCAGACCGCAGCAGACGCCATGGTGCTGCTGGACAATGGCGCCGACACACTGCCGCTCGACCCGGATCAGACCTCGAGCGTCGCAGTCATCGGGCCACTGCACGACACGGTGTTCAGCGACTTCTACGGCGGCAGCATGCCGTATGAGGTCACGCCCCTGGACGGCATCGCCGAGCGGCTTGGTGCGGACGCTGACGTGACCGGAGTCGAAGGACTCGACCGCCTGACGCTCAAGGACTCCGCCACGGGCCGGTACCTCACCGCAACCGGTACAGATCCCGGAGCAGATTTCGTCGTGGCATCCGACGCCTCGCCATCTGTCGCGTCGCAGTGGGATGTCAACGACTGGATGGCTGACTACTCGACGCTGCGCAACGCCGAGAACGGCAAGTACCTCACTGGCGCGTTCGGGCCGTACACGACGTCGTCGGACGAGCCCACGGGTTGGTACGTGCAGCAGCAGTTCCGGTTCGAGGACCAACCGGATGGGACGGTTCTGATCCAATACGTCGGGTACGAAACGAACGAGAGCTGGTGGGGGTTTCCCGAGCACTATGTGACCGTCGCGCCCGACGGGAGTGTGGGCACCGGTTCCAAAGCGAATGCGGCTCGCTTCGTGCCTGAGGTTGTGTCGGATGGCGTGGACACCGCCGTCGACGCCGCGGGCCAAGCCGATGCCGCGGTCGTCGTGGTCGGCAGCCAACCGTTCGTCTACGGCAGGGAAAACCACGACCGCACCGATCTCGCCTTGGGTCGCAGCCAGCAAGAACTCGTCGATGCGGTGTCTGCCGCGAATCCCAACACGGTTGTGGTGCTGGAAACCAGCTATCCAACGACGTTCGACAACCAGCCGGAAACGCTGTTGTGGACGACGCACGCCGGGTCCGAGACTGGGCACGGCGTGGCTGACGTGGTCTTCGGCGACGAGAACCCGGCCGGGCGACTGACGCAGACCTGGTATGCCGGCGTTGACGGCCTGCCGAGCATCGACGACTTCGACATCGTCAAGAGCGGCTGGACGTACATGTATTACGACGGCGCTCCGCTCTACCCGTTCGGCCACGGGCTGTCCTACAGCACATTCGACTACTCCAACCTGAAGACATCCGGCAAGTCCGTGGGCGAGAACGGTAGCATTCGCGTCAGCGTGGACGTCACCAACGCCGGCGACGTCGCAGGCGACGAGGTCGTCCAGCTGTACAGCCGGCAGTTGAGCTCACGCGACGCGACTGCCGACAAGCAGTTGCGGGCATTTGAGCGGCTCTCGCTCGAACCCGGCGAGACGAAGACTGTGCGCCTTGAGCTGGACGCGTCTGATCTTGCCCGCTGGGATGTCACGCGCGATCGCTGGGTGGTCGAATCGTCGCAGTACGAGATGCTCGTCGGTTCGTCGTCCGCGGACATCCGGCAGCATGCGACCGTGCGAGTAAAGGGCGAGACGATTCCGGCCCGCAACCTGTCGAAGCCGACCCGTGCGGAGAATTTCGACGACTACGCCGGCATCCGACTGGTCGACGAAAGCAAGGAACGTGGCACGGCCGTCTCAGCCGAAGGTGATAGCTGGATCAAGTTCAGCGACACCCAGCTGCGCGCGAAGGACGTGACGTTCACAGCGCGAGTTTCGAACGCATCGGACGAGAACGGCTCGATCCAAGTTCGGGTCGGCTCGCCGACAGGAGAGCTGGTCGGTACGGCCGAGGTGACGAGCACAGGCGACGTCTACCAGTACGAGACAATAGCCGCGTCGTTGTC
This sequence comes from uncultured Actinomycetota bacterium, assembly GCA_963772395.1. Taxonomy (GTDB): domain Bacteria; phylum Actinomycetota; class Actinomycetes; order Actinomycetales; family Microbacteriaceae; genus Microbacterium. Next base: position 969,234 of record CAVYWV010000002.1, read on the forward strand.
GGCGTCGCGGGGCCGCCACGACATCTATCTCGTGTTCGACGGCGACTTCCGCGTCGCGGACTTCACGATCGGCTGAGCGCGGATGCTGCGAGACCGTGCGCAATCGCGCACGGTCTCGCAGCACGTGCGTTGTTGGTCATTGAACAACGCGGATGACCACCTACGACGGCTTTGCCGGTCATCGCTGACCGATCTACGAGCGAGCGGCTATCCCGGGCATCGGATGCGTTCCTGCATAAACATCGCTAGGAACCGCGTGCAAGGCGGAATCATCCGGCCACGCGTCGAGATTCTGCGCATCGCCGGACGCGAGCCGTTCGCGCAACCTCGCTTTTGCCGCAGACTCGGATCGTGCCGCGCCGGTGACTCGACGTAGACGCCCAGGAGGGATTTTGGTGGACCTGAGGGGACTCGAACCCCTGACCCCCTGCATGCCATGCAGGTGCGCTACCAGCTGCGCCACAGGCCCGGACGCGGCCTCCGAAGCGGAGGCAACCCGACTAGATTACTACATCGTTTCGCCCGCCTCGAACCGGTGACGGTGTCGCGGGTGCGCCGTACGGTCGTCGAGAGGAAAGGTGTCGAGATGGCCACGCTGGGCAACATCACGTTCTATGCGGACGATCCGCGCACGCTCGCTCACTTCTGGTCGGGAGTGTTCGGCTATCCGCTGCTCGAGTGGGACGAACCGCTGAGGACCCGGCTTCTCGAGGCGGGTCTGAGCGAGCAGGACCTGAGCCTGCGCGCACTGGCGGAAGACCCGCAGGGCCGCGGTCCGCGGCTGTTCTTCCATCACGCGGATCAGCCCAAGGACGGGCGCAACCGCCTGCATCTCGACATCCAGGCGGTCGCCGGCGGGCCGCCCACGCGGGAGCAGCTGGATGCCGAGAAAGACAGGCTCGTGGCGCTCGGCGCCCGAGTCGTCCGGCTCGTCGACCAGAACTGGGGCGAGTGGCCGGAGCTGTACTACCAGCTGGAGGACCCGGAGGGGAACGAGTTCTGCCTGCAGTGACGGCTCAGTCGACGCTCGAGGCCGCGGGCAGCTCGATGGGAACGACGGGGCAGTCCTTCCACAGGCGCTCGAGCCCGTAGTACATGCGCTCCTGCTCGTGGAAGACGTGCACGACGAGATCGCCGAAGTCCAGCAGGATCCATCTCGATTCCTGCCGTCCCTCACGGCGCAGGCGCTTGTGTCCCGCCTCCAGAAGCCTGTCCTCGATCTCGTCCGCGATGGCGGCGACGTTCCGCTCGCTGCGACCGGTGACGAGCAGGAAGATGTCCACCAGCGGAAGCGGACCCGACACGTCGAGTGCGACGAGGTCCTCGCCGCCCTTGGCGTCCGCGGCGAGTGCGGCGACCGCCAGCATGTCGCGTGATTGGTCGGTCGCGGTCATCAGAAGACTCCTGTCACGAACGCCAGGATGAGCACGCCGACGAGAGCGAGCGCAAGCACTCCCGCGGTGATCGCGAGCGTGAGCATGAGCCGTCCGCCCTTTTCGGGTGTGGGCGGCTTGATGATGTCGCCGCCGTTCTTGACCGTGCTGATGGCCGCACTGGCGGCGATCGGTGTCGGCGACGAGTGCGCCGGGAGTTCGCCGTCCACCAGGGCGGCGTCGACCTCCTTGCCGTCGGTGGTCCCGGCAGCGTGGCCGTTGGAGCCGAGCCCCTCGGGAAGGTTGAACGAGCCGGTGATCAGCACCTCGCCGGTCGCTGCAACAGGAGACACCAAGGGCGGCGCCGACGGCGTCTGCGACAGGATGAGCGCGTTGCCGGTGCCGATCGCGCCGGTGACCGAGCGTGAGATCAACTGGTCGAAGGATGCCGGGAGTTCGACCTGATCGACGTCACCGGCCAGCAGCTCCGCACCGAACTGCGGGTTGACGATGGCGCGCTCCTCTTGAGCGGCATCCTCACCCTCGGGTTCGGCCTGCGACGTCTCCTCGTGGGCCGTGTCCGTCACCTGGTCGGAGGAGGCGTGTTCGGCGTCGGTCTCTGCCGCGTCGGACTCGGCCGACGATGCGGCATCGGCAGCGCTGTCCGTCGAGTCCTCCTCGACGACCGTCGCTTCGATGACCGCATCCTGTTCGTCGGCCGGAGCATCGTCCTGTGTGCCCGTTGCCACCGCATCCGTGCCGAAGAGCTGCGCGAGACTCACCGCGCCCGACGGGGTCCTGTCGGCCGTCTGCGGTATGGCCGCGGCTGCCGCGACGGAGGCGGCATGCGCGGCCGCGACCTCGGGGGTGATGACCGGAACCGACGCCGTGCGGATGCGCTCCTGCTGACGCGCCTGACGACGTGTGAGGGGCGAGACGCCGAGGTCTACGCTCGCGTCGGCGCCCGGAAGGTCATGGACGACGGCGGGGACGGCGGCCCGCGGCAACGGTGCGGCGACGTGCTGGGGGGGCGCGTCGACTGCCTGGGTGACCTCGGAGGCCTCGGTGGGCTCCTCGACGGGCGTCGGCACGGGGGGAGGCGCGTCTTCCACGGGCGCGTCCTCCACGCGAGGGACGTCACTGGAGATGATCGGCGTCGCGCCGGTGTTTCGGATGTCCCGCAGCTGTTTGCGGGTGAGGGCTGGTGTTGCCGGCTGCTCGGGTGTGCTCATTCCTTGCTCCGGTAGAGGTGGTGCTTGGCAATGTATTGGACAACCCCGTCAGGGAACGAGGTACCACACGGGATTCCCGTGTTCCACGCGATCGCGACAGTCCGTCGACGAGATGGCGAGAGCGGGAATCTCGAGCTGGCTCACGTCGTCTGTCGGCAGGCCCGCCGTACTGAGAACGTGTCCGGGTCGGGAGACGGCGACGAAGTGGGCGATTTCCCACAACTCATCATGGTCCCTCCAACTGAGAATTTGCGCTATTGCGTCGGCTCCGGTGATGAAGAACAGCTCTGCGGTGGGCCTCTGCTTCTTCAGCTCGCGCAGCGTGTCGATCGTGTAGGTGGGGCCGGCGCGGTCGATGTCGACCCTGCTGACGGTGAAACGAGGGTTGGATGCGGTGGCGATGACGGTCATCAGGTAGCGGTGCTCGCTCGGCGAGACGTCGTCTTTCTGCCACGGCTGACCGGTCGGTACGAAGATGACTTCGTCGAGATCGAACGACTGCCCCACTTCGCTCGCCGCCACCAGGTGACCGTTGTGGATGGGATCGAACGTCCCACCCATCACCCCGATTCTCGGGGCTCTCGTCACCGACATGCAGTCGGCCTAATGGCCGTGCCCCGCCTGCTGAACATCGTTCGCGTGTTTGGTGGCGTATGCCTCGGCCTTGTGCGAGTGCCTGTTGGCGACGTTGCGGTACGACAGGGTGACGAGCGCGAGTGAGCCGAAGACCACGAGCGCGACGATTCCGAACACCACCGTCTCGAGTGCGACGTTGCCGTGCCCGGACTCTTCGGCGGCGAGGGCGACAAGCGTGGCCAGGGTCATACGTGCTCCGTTCGGGTTCGCGCGGTGAAACGCGGTGTCAGTTTATCGGTCACGACCGGACTTGTCCGAAACCCCGCGCGAGCCATTTGGTACTCGTCAGCTCGGCCAAGCCCATCGGGCCCCGTGCATGCAGTTTCTGAGTGGAGATGCCCACCTCGGCGCCGAAGCCGAACTCGCCGCCGTCGGTGAAGCGCGTGGACGTGTTGACCATCACCACCGCCGAGTCGACCTCGGCCAGGAAGCGTTCGGCGTTGACGTCGTCCTGCGTGATGATCGACTCGGTGTGGTGGGTCGAGTAGCGGCGGATGTGATCGAGCGCATCGTCGAGGTCGTCCACGACGCGCATGGCGATGTCGAGGCTGAGGTACTCGGTGCTCCAGTCATCGTCGGTCGCCGCGACGACGGCGTGATCGAGACGCACGACGTCGGGATCACCGTGGACCGTGACACCCTGCGCGCGGAGCGCGGCGACGACCGGCGGCACGAGACGCTCGGCCGCCGCCCGGTGCACCAGCACCGTCTCGACCGAGTTGCACACGCTCGGGCGCTGGACCTTCGCGTTGACGACGATGTCGCGGGCCCACTCGAGGGGGGCGGATTCGTCGAGGACGATGTGGACGACGCCCGCACCGGTCTCGATCACGGGCACCGAGGATTCCGTGACGACGGTTTCGATCAGCTCGGCGCTGCCGCGGGGTACGAGCACGTCGACGACTCCGCGCGCCTGCATGAGTTCGCGTGCGCCCTCCCGCCCGAACTCGTCCACGGTCTGGATCGCTTCGGGATCGATGCCCCGCGAGGCGAGCGCTCCGCGCATCGCCGGCCACCAGGGCGGCGTTCGTGAGCTCTGCCGCCGAGCCACCGCGCAGCACGACGGCGTTGCCGGAACGCAGGGCGAGCGCGGCGATGTCGACCGTCACATTGGGGCGCGCTTCGTAGATCGAGCCCACCACGCCGAACGGGACGCTGACCTTCGTCAGCTCCACGCCGTTGGCAAGCGTGCGCTCGTCGAGGATGCGCCCGACCGGGTCGGGCAGTGCCGCGATGTCGCGGACCGCGCCGGCGAGGGCGGCCACTCGCGGGGCGTCCAGTCGCAGCCGGTCCTGCAACGCCACGGAGAGGCCGTCTGAGCGCGCACGCTCGAGGTCCGCGGCATTTGCGGCGACGACATCGGCGGTGGACTCTTCGATCGCGTCGGCGATCGCGAGCAGCGCCGCACGCTTGTCGGCGTCGGTGAGCAGACCGATCGATCGTGCCGCGGACTGAGCCAGCAGCATCCGTTCGCGTGCGGTCGTCGCGGTCGTGGTCATCCGTCCAGTGTATCGGCGGCGTGTGCGACCGACCCCCGGCGGATGGGACCCGTGACCGGCACCGAGACGGGTTCGGGATGCGGGTCGAACCATGTGCCGATGTCTTCGCCGCGGAGGGCGCGATCGACGAGGTCGGCGCTCGTGACGAGGACGCCCACCCCGGATGCCGTGGCCACGCGTGCCGCGGACACCTTCGTGGCCGCCCCACCGGTGCCGACGCTGTTGACCACGACCGAGCCGAATTCGTAGCCGCTCAGGTCGTCGCCGTACGCCACGCGGTCGATCGGGCGCGCACCCGGTTCGTCGGGCGGCCGGGTGTAGAGGCACTCGATGTCGCTGAGCAGGACCAGGGCGTCGGCGCCGATCAGCTGTGCGACCAGGGCCGCAAGACGGTCGTTGTCGCCGAAGCGGATCTCGTGCGTGGCGACGGTGTCGTTCTCGTTGACGATCGGCAGGATACGCAGACCGAGCAGTCGCTCCATCGCCCGCCGGGCGTTCGAGCGCGGTGTGGGATTGCTCGAGGTCCCCCGCGGTCAGCAGCACCTGCCCGGCGACGATGCGGAAGGGCCGCAGGGCCTCCTGGTAGCGGTAGATGAGCACGTTCTGACCGACCGCGGCCGCGGCCTGCTGGGTGGCGAGGTCGGTGGGGCGCTCACCCGAGCCGCAGATAGGGCATACCCGTCGCGATCGCGCCGGAAGAGACCAGCACGACTTCGGTGCCGCTCGCGTGCGCCTCGACCAAGGCCTCGACGATCGGCTGGATCTTGCCGGAGTTCTCGCCGCTGATCGACGACGAGCCGACCTTCACGACGATGCGACGGGCGGTGGGGATGTCCTCGCGCGTGAAGCTGGTCACGCCGTCTCCTCGTCGTCCTGACCGATCTGTGCGGGCTGAGGCATTTTCTGGGCGGCCTTGGCGGCGATGCGCTCGGCCTCGAGCTCGGCGCGGGCCTCGGCCTTGGCGTCCATGCTCGCGTAGTAGCTTCTCCCGCCGCTGAGACGTCGTCCGACGCGGGTTCATGTCCAGACGCGGATCGGTGCCGCGCGGTGCGGTCATCAACTCGGCGACCGAGCCGAGGGAAGGCTGCCAGTCGAAGACGACTCCGTCGCCTTCGCCGATCACCACGGTGGAGCCGGGCTGCGCGCCCGCCTTGAAGAGACCGTCCTCCACGCCCAGCTTCTCGAGCCGGTCGGCGAGGTAGCCGACGGCCTCCTCGTTCTGGAAGTCGGTCTGCTGCACCCACCGGAGCGGCTTCTCGCCGAGCACGCGATAGATGTCGCCGTACGTGCCGCCTTCGACACGGATCGTGAACTCGCGTTCGGAGCCGTGCGGACGGATCACGATCCGCTCCACGACGGGCTTCGCGGCCTCGGCGACCCGGTGCGCCGCGACGACATCGCCGAGGGCGAAGGTCAGCTGGCGCAGGCCCGCATGGCTCACCGTGGAGATCTCGAACACCCGGAAGCCGCGCGCCTCGAGATCGGGGCGGACGAGCTCGGCCAGGTCCTTGGCCTCGGGAACATCGATCTTGTTGAGCGCGACGATCTGCGGACGCTCCAGGAGCGGAAGCTGTCCGTCGGGGACGGGGTACGCGGCGAGCTCGGCGAGGATGACGTCGAGGTCGCTGAGGGGGTCGCGGCCGGGCTCCAGGGTCGCGCAGTCCAGGACGTGCACGAGTGCCGTGCAGCGCTCCACGTGACGCAGGAACTCGAGCCCGAGCCCCTTGCCCTCGCTCGCCCCTTCGATCAGTCCGGGAACGTCGGCGACGGTGTAGCGGACGTCGCCGGCCTGAACGACGCCGAGGTTGGGGTGCAGCGTCGTGAACGGGTAATCCGCGATCTTGGGCCGCGCGGCCGAGATGGCTGCGATCAGGCTGGACTTGCCGGCCGACGGGAAGCCGACCAGTGCGATGTCGGCGACGGTCTTCAGCTCGAGGAGGACATCGCCTTCCCACCCGGGGGTTCCCAGCAGTGCGAAACCCGGCGCCTTGCGCTTCGGGTTGGCGAGCGTGGCGTTGCCGAGGCCCCCGATACCGCCGGGAGCGACGATGAAGCGCATGCCCGGGCTCGATCATGTCGACCAGCGTCTCGCCCGAGACGTCCTTCACGACCGTGCCGACGGGCACGGGAAGCTCGAGGTTCTCCCCCGCGGCGCCGGAGCGATGATCGCCCATGCCGAAGCCGCCGTTGCCCGCCGAGCGATGGGGTGAGTGGTGGTACGACAGCAGCGTCGTGACCTGAGGATCGGCGACGAGGATGATGTCGCCACCGTGCCCGCCGTTGGCCCCGTCGGGACCGGCCAGCGGCTTGAACTTCTCGCGCTTGACCGACACGCAACCGTTGCCGCCCTTGCCGGCGGACAGGTGCAGCGTCACTCGGTCGACGAATGTGACCATGCGCTCCCCCTTACGGTTTGTCGTGCCTGATGGAATCTTGCCGGAACCGAACAGAGGGGGCGAGCCGAAGCCCGCCCCCTCCACGAGAAATCTGCGTGCGGCGGGTTACTCCGCCGGCACCACGATGTTGACGACCTTGCGGCCGCCCTTCGCACCGAACTCGACGGCGCCGGCCTCGAGGGCGAACAGCGTGTCGTCACCGCCACGGCCGACGTTGGCGCCGGGGTGGAAGTGGGTGCCGCGCTGACGGACGATGATCTCGCCGGCGAGGACCTTCTGGCCGCCGAACCGCTTCACGCCGAGGCGCTGTGCGTTGGAGTCACGACCGTTACGGGTGGAGCTTGCGCCCTTTTTGTGTGCCATGTCTGCGTCTCTTCCGTGCTTACTTGATGCCGGTGACCTTGACGCGCGTGAGGTCCTGACGGTGCCCCTGGCGCTTCTTGTAGCCGGTCTTGTTCTTGAACTTCTGGATGACGATCTTGGGGCCGCGCTCTTCGCCGAGGACCTCGGCGGTGACGGTCACCTTCGCGAGCTTGTCGGCGTCCGTCGTGACGGCGTCACCGTCGACGAGCAGCACCGCGGGGAGCTGGATCTTGTCGCCGATCTTCGCGGACTGACGGTCGAGGACGACGATCGTGCCGACCTCCACCTTCTCCTGCCGGCCACCGGCGCGCACAACTGCGTAGACCACTTCATACCTGTTTCTTCGGGGAGCGCGCGGCTCCGGATGCCTGAGCAAAGACTCGGTGCGGAGCAGAAATGTCGTCAACGCACCAAAGGAATACTTTACCGGATCGCAGGGTCACAAGCAAAAGCGCGAGCAAAGTGCCCCTCCCGCGTGCGTAGGATCGGCTCGTGGCGATCCTGATCGACGATCCGCGCTGGCCGGCGCACGGCCGGCTGTGGGCGCACCTGGTCAGCGACTCCGACCTCGAGGAGCTGCACGCGTTCGCCGAGGCGAACGGCATCCCCCGTCGTGGGTTCGACCGCGACCACTACGACGTGCCCGATGAGGCGCACGCGCGGCTCGTCGCCGCCGGTGCTCGCCACGTGGACGGGCGCACGCTGGTGCGCGCGCTCATCGCCTCGGGTCTGCGGGTCACCACGCGCGAGCGCCGCGGCCGCTGACCTGGTTCAGTCCTCGGACGGCGCGTGCGAGACGGGCGTGCCGGTCAGGGCTGCCGTCGTCACACGGCGCCGCGCGCGTCCCTGACCCGGAGCCTTGGGCTCGGGAAGAGCGCTCAGGACCGAGTCGAGAAGAAGGTCCTTCTCAGTGCGAGGTGACTTGGATGCCGGGTCCTGACGCTTCTTCCGCTGCTTCTTCGGGCGCTCCACCACGACTTCTTCGACCGGTGCCGCCACCGGGGCGGCCTCCTCCTCGTGGTGCGAGTGGATCGTCGAGGCGGCGATCTGCGCAAGAGCGGACTTCACGCCCTCCGTGATGACGTGGGTACCGCCGGCGCTGCCGTTCGTGTTCGGAGCCGCCGTGCGGGGGCGGCGTCCCGGGGGCTGACCGTTGCCGATCGGCGCCCGATGCTTCACGACGGGGTCGTGGTGCACGATCACTCCGCGGCCGGCGCAGACCTCGCACGCCTCGCTGAAGGTCTCGAGCAGCCCGAGGCCGAGTTTCTTGCGCGTCATCTGCACGAGGCCGAGCGAGGTGACCTCGGCGACCTGGTGCTTCGTGCGGTCGCGGCTGAGGCACTCGACCAGGCGCCGCAGCACGAGATCGCGGTTGGACTCGAGCACCATGTCGATGAAGTCGACGACGATGATGCCGCCGATGTCGCGCAGGCGCAGCTGACGGACGATCTCCTCGGCGGCCTCGAGGTTGTTCTTCGTGACGGTCTCCTCGAGGTTTCCGCCCGTGCCGACGAACTTGCCGGTGTTGACGTCGACGACGGTCATCGCCTCGGTGCGGTCGATCACGAGCGAGCCGCCCGAGGGCAGCCAGACCTTGCGGTCGAGCGCCTTCTCGATCTGCTCGGTCACGCGGAACGCGTCGAACGGATCCGCCTCGCCTTCGTACACGACGACGCGATCGAGGAGATCGGGCGCCACGCTCTCGAGGTAGGCGGTGATCGTCTGGTGCGCGTCCTCGCCCTGGATCAGCATCTTCGTGAAGTCCTCGTTGAACACGTCGCGGACGATCTTGACGAGGAGGTCGGGCTCGGAGTGCAGAAGCGCCGGTGCCTGGATGGACTCCACCTGGCGACTGATGTGCTCCCACTGGGTCGTGAGGCGCTGCACATCGAGCGTGAGCTGGTCCTCGGTCGCGCCCTCGGCCGCGGTGCGCACGATGACGCCCGAGGACTCGGGCAGAACCTCTTTGAGGATCTTCTTCAGTCGCGCGCGCTCGGTGTCGGGGAGCTTCCGGGAGATGCCGTTCATGGCACCGCCGGGCACGTACACGAGGTAGCGGCCAGGCAGGGAGATCTGGCTCGTCAGGCGCGCGCCCTTGTGGCCCACGGGGTCCTTGGTGACCTGCACGAGCACACGGTCGCCGCTCTTGAGAGCGAGCTCGATTCGGCGTGGCTGGTTGCCGGTCTCGACGGCATCCCAATCCACTTCGCCGGAGTACAGCACCGCGTTGCGGCCGCGACCGATGTCGACGAACGCCGCCTCCATGCTGGGCAGCACGTTCTGCACGCGGCCGAGGTACACGTTGCCGATGAGCGACGCATCCTGGTTGCGGGCGACGTAGTGCTCGACGAGCACGTTGTCTTCGAGCACGGCGATCTGGATGCGTCCGTTCTTGGAGCGGACGATCATCTCGCGGTCGACGGCCTCGCGGCGTGCGAGGAACTCCGCCTCGGTGACGACGGCACGGCGGCGGCCCGCCTCGCGACCGTCGCGGCGACGCTGCTTCTTGGCTTCGAGGCGGGTGGAGCCCTTGATCCGCTGCGGCTCGGTGATGAGCTCGACGGCGCGCTGACGCGGCTGCTGCGGTTCGGCCGGACCGGATGCCTCGTCGCGAGGCTCACCGGTGCGGCGACGGTTGCGTCGGCGGGCGCTGGTCGACGATGACTGCTCGGCGGGCGCCTCCTGCTCGGGCAGCGGCGGCAGCGCCTCGACCTCGGGCGGCGCGTAGAACAGCAGCTGAGTCGAGACCGCGGAGACGAAGACCTCGGGCAGCAGTCCGAGATCGACGGCCGACTTGGGGCCCGTCTCGTCGTCGGCGGGAGCTTCGAGAGCCTCGGCCGTGGGGCTCTCGGCCGCATCGGCCTGTTCCTTCGGCTGCTCGGTCACCTCGGCGGGCCCATCCTGCACCGGCGCGTCCTCGACGGATGCATCTTCGGTCGCGGGTCCGCCGGCAGGCGCGTCGGCGGCCCCGGACTCGTCGAAGGGCGAATCGTTCCCCGTCGAAGCCTCCGCACCCGGTGCTACCGGGGCGTCCGATTCGTCGTGGGGTTCGAGGTGTGCGTCGGTTTCATCGGCCATCACTGGCGTACTCCCTGCGGACGACACCGCGCGTCGTCCGGCGAAATCTCGTGCGGTGCCGCACCTGCGGTGCCGCTAACTCACTCGGTCTGCAGCCGGCCCGTGGCTCGGGCTGCGATGGGCGCTCATCGCCCGAAGTCTTCTGGGTGACGCTAGGGCGGCGCGGCCGCGAAGCATCGTTGACCATTATCGCACTTTCATCGCCGGAATGTGCGGACGACGCCCCGCGGTCGCTTTCGACCGCTCTCGCACGCGGCATCCGCTCAGCCCTCGATGCCATAATCCGAGGCATGACGCAGCCTGTGACCCGCAGCCGCCCGACGGCCCTGGCGGTATGGCTCATCATCGCCGGCGCGATCGGATGGTGGGCGGCGTTCTCGCTCACGATGGAGCGGCTTCACCTGCTCGAGAATCCCGACGCGATCCTCGGCTGCGACATCAGCCCGCTCGTCCAGTGCGGCAAGAATCTCGAGTCTTGGCAGGGCAGTGTGTTCGGCTTCCCCAACCCGATCCTGGGGCTGACGGGATGGGTCGCGCCGATCGTGGTCGGCGTCGCGATCCTCGCCGGTGCCCGCTTCGCCCGGTGGTTCTGGTGGCTGTTCGAGGCGGGCGTGACCCTCGCGTTCGTGTTCGTCATCTGGCTGATCGGGCAGAGCATCTTCGTGCTCGGCACCCTGTGCCCGTGGTGCATGGTCACATGGGTCGTCACGATTCCGACGTTCTACGCGGTGACCCTGCACGTGCTGCGCAGCGGCATCGTCCCGGCACCCCGCGGCATCCGCGACGCCGCCGACAAGCTGATGAGCTGGGTGCCCCTGCTGGCGGTGGTCAGCTACGCGATCATCGCCATCATCGCCCAGGTTCGACTGGACGTGCTCGGCTCGATCTTCTGAGCCGTCGCGCGACTACGGGAACCAGATGTCGAGTTCGCGCGCGGCCGATTCGGTGCTGTCCGACCCGTGCACGAGGTTCTGCTGCACCTTCAGGCCCCAGTCGCGACCGAAGTCGCCGCGGATTGTGCCGGGAGCGGCGGTGGTCGGATCTGTCGTACCTGCCAGCGAGCGGAATCCTTCGATCACGCGGTTGCCCGCGAGGCGGATCGCGACGGACGGGCCGGAGAGCATGAACTCGAGCAGCGGCTCGTAGAACGGCTTGCCCTCGTGCTCGGCGTAGTGCCGCTCGAGCGTCTCGCGGTCGGGTTCGACGAGGCGGATGTCGACGAGCGAGTAGCCCTTCGCCTCGATGCGCGCGAGGATCGCGCCGGTGAGCCCGCGCGCGACGCCGTCGGGCTTGACGAGCACGAGAGTCTCTTCGGTGGCCATGTGTCAGTCTCCGTTCGGGGTGTCGGCTTCGGCGGCGAGGCGCGCGTTCCGCGCGTCCAGCGAAGCCCCCTTGATCGTCGCATATGCCCACATGCCACCGAAAATGATCGCCACGACGAAGAGCGCCGGCACCAGGAAACCGCCGAGGGCGACGATGACCTGCAGCACCCAGCCGAGGATGATCCCCCAGCGATAGCGCAGCACGCGCGCGGTCAGCACCATGACGAGGGCGAGCACGGAGCCGGCCACGATCCCCCACCACTGCGGAATGGACTCGGGCAGCGCGTTGAGCCCGTAGACCGCGAGTCCGCCGAGGAAGACGATGATCGACTCGAACGCGAGCACGATGGACCCGAGCGATTCGGCGGCGCCCCGGCCGCGGCGCGGCCGCGGCGCCTGGGCCGCCTGAGCGGTCACTCGCCCCACCCCCGTTTCCAGTCCTCGGCGGCGGCCAGACTGACCGCTTCTCCGGCGAGGACGACCGAGCCCGCGATCACCACCGCACGACGATCGGATGCCGCGGCCCACGCCCGCGCGGACTCGGCCGCGTCGGCGACGTCGACGTGCACTGTCACGGGCAGCCCGTGCGCTTCGGCCAGATCGGCGATCCGGTCGGCGTCCTCGGCCCGCTCGGAGTCCGGCACCGTCGCGAAGACGTGCGCGGCCAGCGGTGCGAGCTCGCGCGACGATGCCGGCGGCGTCCTTGTCGGCGAGCACGCCCAGGACGACGCCCCACTCATCGAAGTCGAACGACGTGCTCAGCGCCGCGGCGAGCGCGCTGGGCGCCGTGCGGGTTGTGCGCGGCATCCACGATCACGGTCGGGTTCACCCCGACCAGCTGCAGTCGGCCGGGCGAGCTCGCCTGCGCGAGACCTTCGGCCATGATGTCGCCGGTGATGGGCTGGCTGCCGCCGCCGATCAGCGACTCGACCGCAGCGATCGCCAGCGCGGCGTTCTGAGCCTGGTGCGCGCCGAAGAGCGGCAGGTACTCGTCGTCGTAGACGCCGGCGATGCCCGCGCACCGAGATGAGCTGACCGCCGACGGCGAGCCGCGCGTCGGCGAGGGCGAATTCGCTCGCCTTCGAAGGCGATCGTGGCGTCGCGTTCGGCGGCCGCGGCGCGCAGCACGGCCACGGCCGCAGCGGTCCTGCTGCGCCGAGACGACGGCGGCGCCGGTCTTGATGATGCCGGACTTCACCGTGGCGATCTCGCGGATGGTCTCACCGAGCCGGTCGGCGTGATCGATGTCGATCGGCGTGAACACCGCGACGTCGCCGTCGGCGGTGTTCGTCGAATCCCACGACCCGCCCATGCCGACCTCGAGCACCAGCACGTCGATCGGCGCATCGGCGAACGCGACGAAGGCCAGCACCGTGAGCAGTTCGAAGAACGTCAGCGGCGCGTCGCCCGCTTCGGCGAGTTCGGCGTCGACGAAGTCGACGAACGGGGTGATCTCGTCCCACGCGTCGGCGACGGCGGCGTCCGCGACGGGCTCGCCGTCGATCATGATGCGCTCGGTGAATCGCTCGAGATGCGGGCTCGTGAACAGGCCGGTGCGAAGACCGTGCGCACGGATCAGGCTCTCGATGATCCGGCTGGTCGAGGTCTTGCCGTTCGTGCCGGTGACGTGCACCACGCGGTACGTGCGCTGCGGATCGTCGAGCAGCTCCAGCACGCGGCGCGGTGCGCTCGACGCGCGGCTGCACCCAGCGCTCGCCCTGGCGCTCGAGCAGGGCCGCGTACACGGCGTCGGCGCGACTGCGATCGCTCATGCGGGTGCCTCCACCTTCGCGACCGCGCGCGTCACGGCGACCGTGAAGTCGCCGGCGTTCGCGAAGGTGCCCTTCGCGAACTGAGCCGAATGATCGGATGCGGCGTCCGGACTTCGAGGCGGCGCGGCTGCTCGCGGCCAGGGTCTCGCCCTCGGCATCCGTCACGACGTACTCGGTGGCGAGGGTCTCGCCGGCCACATCGGCGATCGCGAACGCGGAGGCGACCGCGGCCGCCGTCGTCGCCCGAGTGGAACGTCAGGTTCAGCCGGATGCGGTCGCTCACGTCGAAGCCGGCCGCCTTGCGGGTGTCCTGCACGGCGCGGATGACGTCGCGGGCGAGGCCCTCGGCCTCCAGCTCGGGCGTGCGCCGTGGTGTCCAGCAGCAGGAACCCGCCGCTCGGCAGCACGGCGAGCGCCTCGCCTTCCGGTCGACCGGTGGTTTCGAGCACGAGCTCGTACTCCCCGGGCTCGAGCGCGATCGTTCCGGCGGTGACGACACCATCGGTCTCGGACCAGTCCCCTGCTCGCGCGCGCCTGGATCGCCTGCTGCACCTGCTTGCCGAGCCGCGGACCCGCCGCGCGGGCATTGACCGACAGTCGGTGCGAGATGCCGTACGCCTGCGGCGGTGTCGTCCTTCAGATCGGACGAGCTCGACGGACTTGACGTTGAGTTCATCGCGGACGATGTCCTCGAACTGCGCCAGAGCGCTGCGGCATCCGGCACCACGACCGTGAGGCGGGCGAGCGGCAGGCGCACGCGCTTGCCCTCGCGCTTGCGCAGTGCGTTGGCGACAGAGGACACCTCGCGCACGGCATCCATCGCCGAGCGGATGTCGTCGGCGGCGGGGAACGCGTCGGCGTCCGGCCAGTCCTGCAGGTGCACGCTGCGCCCGCCGGTGAGCCCCTGCCAGACGCGTTCGCTGACGAGCGGGATCAGCGGCGCCGCGACGCGGGTGAGGGTCTCGAGCACGGTGTAGAGCGTGTCGAACGCCTCCCGGCTCGTCGGATCGTCGGTCACGCCGACCCAGAACCGGTCGCGCGAGCGGCGGATGTACCAGTTGGTGAGCGCCTCGCCGAAGTCGCGGAGCTTCGCCGCGGCCGTCGTCGAGTCCAAGCCCTCCAGGTCGACGGCGACGCCGCGCACGAGGTCACCGGTGAGCGCCAGGATGTAGCGGTCCAGCACGTCCGTGGAATCCGTGCGCCACGTCGCCTCGTATCCGGCGCCGTTCGGTCCGCCGGCGGCATCCGCACCTCCAGCGCGAGCGGCGTTCGCGTACGTGGAGAAGAAGTACCAGGCGTTCCACAGCGGGCAGCAGGAATTCGCGCACGCCCTGCCGGATGCCCTCCTCGGTCACGACGAGGTTGCCGCCGCGCAGCACCGGGCTGGCCATCAGGAACCAGCGCATCGCATCGGAGCCGTCGCGGTCGAAGACCTCCGAGACATCGGGGTAGTTGCGCAGCGATCTTCGACATCTTCTGACCGTCGCTGCCCAGCACGATGCCGTGGCAGCTGACGCCGGTGAAGGCCGGGCGGTCGAACAGCGCCGTCGACAGCACGTGCATGACGTAGAACCAGCCGCGCGTCTGCCCGATGTACTCCACGATGAAGTCGGCGGGCGAGTGCTCGTCGAACCACTCGTGGTTCTCGAACGGGTAGTGCACCTGCGCGTAGGGCATCGAGGCGGAGTCGAACCACACGTCCAGGACGTCCTCGATGCGGCGCATCGTGCTCTGCCCGGTCGGGTCATCGGGGTTCGGGCGGGTGAGCTCGTCGATGTACGGCCGGTGCAGGTCGACCTCGCCTGCGGAGTTGCGGGGCAGCCGACCGAAGTCGCGCTCGATGTCGGCGAGCGACCCGTACGCGTCGACGCGCGGGTACTCGGGGTCGTCGCTGCGCCAGACCGGGATCGGTGAGCCCCAGTACCGGTTGCGGCTGATCGACCAGTCGCGCGCGCCCTCGAGCCACTTGCCGAACTGCCCGTGCTTGACGTTCTCGGGAACCCAGGTGATCTGCTCGTTGTTCTCGACCAGACGATCCTTGATCTCGGTGACGCGCACGAACCAGCTCGAGACGGCCTTGTAGATCAGCGGGTTGCGGCAGCGCCAGCAGTGCGGGTACGAGTGCTCGTAGCTCGCGAGGCGCAGCAGTCGCCCGTCCTGGCGCAGGATGCGCACGAGCGGGGTGTTCGCGTCCATCCACAGCTCGCCGACGACGTCGGTCACCGCGGGAAGGAATCGTCCGCCGTCGTCCAGGCTGAGGATCGTGGGGATGCCGGCGGCTTCGGCGACCCGCTGGTCGTCCTCGCCGTAGGCCGGCGCCTGGTGGACGATGCCGGTGCCGTCGCCGGTCGTGACGTAGTCGTCGACGAGGATGCGCCAGGCGTTCTGCGTGCCCCACGTCTCGGCGTCGGCGTAGTAGTCGAAGAGGCGGTCGTAGTGCACGTCCGCGAGATCGGCGCCCAGGTGCACGGCCTGCACCGCGGCCACGGCATCCGCGGCGGTCGTCGTAGCCGAGGTCCTTCGCATAATTCGGCAGCAGGTCCTCGGCGAGCAGATAGCGGTGCGATTCGGCCTCGGCGTACTCGTCGCTGCGGCCGTCGGGGCCGTGGTGCACGTCGGCGGCGCCGAGCGGACCGCCCGGGACGACGACGTAGCGGATGCCGGGGCCGACGGCCAGTGCGAGGTTCGTCGGAAGAGTCCACGGGGTCGTCGTCCACGCCAGGGCGCGTACGGCGGTCAGCCCGAGAGCCTCGGCCTTCACCCCGACCAGCGGGAAGGTGACCGTCACGGACGGGTCCTGACGCATCTTGTAGACGTCGTCGTCCATGCGCAGCTCGTGCGTGGACAGCGGAGTCTGATCGCGCCAGCAGTACGGCAGCACACGATAGCCCTCGTACGCCAGCCCCTTGTCGTACAGGGACTTGAACGCCCACAGAACGCTCTCCATGTAGTCGGTGTCGAGCGTCTTGTAGCCGCGCTCGAAGTCGACCCAGCGCGCCTGGCGGGTGACGTAGTCCTCCCACTCGCGCGTGTAGGCCAGCACCGACTCGCGCGCCTTCGAGTTGAAGGTCGCGACGCCCATGCGCTCGATCTCCTCCTTCTCGGTGATCCCGAGCTGCTTCATCGCCTCGAGCTCTGCCGGCAGCCCATGCGTATCCCAGCCGAACACCCGGTCGACGCGATTGCCGCGCATCGTCTGGAATCGCGGGAACAGGTCCTTCGCGTAACCCGTGAGCAGGTGCCCGTAGTGCGGCAGACCGTTCGCGAACGGAGGCCCGTCGTAGAAGACCCACTCCGGCGCGCCGTCGCGGTTCTCGATCGACGCCCGGAAGGTGTCATCGGCTTTCCAGAAGTCGATGACTTCCCGCTCGATCGCGGGAAAGCGGGGGCTCGGCGGGACGTCGGGTCCGGTCTTGGGGTAGGTCATGTCACTCCAGCAGGTCGCAATGCTTCCTGCGAGGACGACCCTCCCGGTCGGGAGAACCGCGGTACCACCCCGCGTTGCGCCGGCTCTGTCGAAGCCGATGCCTCTTTCACAGCGGCTGTGACGGGCCTGCCCCGTCCGGTTCTACTGGGGGCTCGCGCCCTGTTCTTCCGGAAGCTCCCCGGTGATGCCGGATCGATGCTCGTGCGTCGATTCTACGTGCTGACGGCGACCTCGAGCGATCTTGGCGGACAGTCGGTCGACTGCGATGACCCCCACCGCGATTACCGCGTTCGCCAGCACCACCTCGAGCAGGCCCACGGCGACCCCTCCCCACCCCGAGATCGTGGGGTCGAAGAACGGGTAGGGGAAGCGGTCGGAGACATCGGGGAACCACTGTCCGCGGAGGATGGAGATGATGCCGTACGCGAGCGGGAACAGCAGCCACCAGAGCGCATCCCGCCAGCGAACGATCCCGTGCGGACCGAAGACGATCCAGTCGATCAGCACCATCGCCGGGATCACGTAGTGCATGAAGAACCGCGACCGGTACTCGACGGCCACGGCGGGGTCGGCATCCATCATGCCCGGAAAGGGACTCGCGCCCCCTTCCACGATGAGATGCGAGATGAGTGCCGTCGTCACGATCCACAGGGTGATGCCGCCGCGCAGTCTCGGCGCGACGGGCTCCGTCGTTGCGCGCCGCGCCATATCGTACAGCACGATCGAGAAGTAGCCCAGCACCACGATCACACTGAGCGTCGTGAAGAACGCCAGCCGCCACTCCTGGCTCATGATGCCGAAGATGCACGCGAGCACGATGGCGAACCGCCACCACAGCGCCGGTGTCGCGAACACGGTTCGGGTGCGGTGTGCCTGCTCCATCGCCCTCCTCATTCTCTGCGGCTGCTCGGAGCGTACCGCCCGCGTACCGTGGAAGGATGGCCCAAAGCTCCCACCCCGCACCCCCGCGTCTGTCGGCACCCGATCTTCCGCCGCGACTCGAACACGGCCCGTCGCCCAGCCGGGGCGGCGAGTTCTTCCAGCTCCGGTGACGGCAGCTGGATCCGCTGACGGATGCCGCACACGCGTCGATCACGGAGTGCTCGCTCACCGACGCGTCCGTGGAGCGCCTGGATGTGACCGGCGAGACACTCGTCGATGTCGACGTGCGCAGACGTGCGAGCGACGACGCTGTCGCGGCCGTGGCGCGCGCCTGCGGCGCGTGCGGATCAGCGGGCGGCCGCATCGGCACCCTCGATCTCGCCGACACGGACCTCGACGAAGTCGAGCTGCGCGCAGTACGCATCGACTACCTGTCGCTGGCTGCGGCGCGCATCACCGATCTGCTGGTCGCCGACTGCACGATCGGCACGCTCGACCTGCCGCAGGCGAGCGCGACGCGGGTGGCTTCGAGAGCTCTCGCGCGGATGACGTCGACACCCGCGGCCTGCGGGCGAAGGATCTCGACCTACGTGGCCTCGAAGCGGTGTCGTACCTCGACGCCGCATCGCTGCGCGGCGCGACGCTCTCTCCGCGGCAGGTCGAGTACCTCGCGCCCGCGCTGGCCGAGGCTCTCGGCATCCGCGTGCTGGACTGAGCCAGACCGCCGACGCCTGGCGTCGCCGGAAGGAGGGGATCTGCCGGCGAGAGGGCGTTCGAGCGCCGATCCGTCCTCGTCTCGGCATCCGTCCTCGTCTCTGCATCGGCGTCACGCGGCGCGAGGGAGCCCTTGGGCGACCGCCCGCATGATCACCTGAGTCCGCGAACGGGCTGGCGCTGGTGAGCAGCTCTCGCGCCAGCGCCGTGAGCGGCAGCCGCGCGACCGAGTCCACAAGCCCAGGCGTCGAGCCTGAGTGACGCAGCTGAGGACCACGCCAGCCTTCGCGGCGGCGATGAGGTAGGGATCGGATCCCGGCAGATCTCCTCATGCCGGCAATGCCAGGCCCCGGAACCGGCGAATTCACGAGGTAGAATCACAGCACATCCCACACTCAGGCACGCTCACACAGTGCCGCACATATCGCACAGGAGATCCCCATGGCCGACGCGCTCATTCCCGACAAGCCCGCCCTCGAAGGTCTCGAAGCGAAGTGGTCGCAGCGGTGGGATGCCGAGGGTACATACCTCTTCGATCGTCTGCGCGCCGCCGCTTCGGGCCGCGCGGGCATCTACTCCGTCGACACTCCCCCGCCGACCGCGAGCGGAAGCCTGCACATCGGGCACGTCTTCTCGTTCACGCACACCGACATCAAGGTGCGGTACGAGCGGATGCGCGGCAAGTCCGTCTTCTATCCGATGGGCTGGGACGACAACGGCCTTCCCACAGAGCGGCGCGTGCAGAACTACTACGGCGTCCGGTGCGACACCTCACTGCCCTACGTCCCGGACTTCACGGCCCCGTATGAGGGCGGCGACAACAAGAGCTCCCGCGCCGCAGACCAGGTGCCGATCAGCCGCCGCAACTTCATCGAACTGTGCGAGAAGCTCACGGTGCAGGACGAGGTCACGTTCGAGGAGCTCTTCCGCCAGCTCGGCCTGAGCGTCGACTGGACGCAGACCTACCGCACGATCTCCGACGACACGATGCGCACGAGCCAGCGGGCATTCCTGCGCAACCTCGAACGCGGCGAGGCGTATCAGGCGATGGCGCCGACACTGTGGGACATCGACTTCCGCTCGGCGATCGCGCAGGCCGAGCTCGAAGACCGCGAGCAGCCGGCCGCCTATCACCGCGTGGCCTTCCACAAATCGGACGGCACCGGAGACGTGCACATCGAGACGACGCGCCCCGAGCTGCTCGCAGCGTGCGTCGCGCTCGTGGCGCACCCCGACGACGAGCGCTATCAGCCGCTGTTCGGCACGACCGTGCGCACTCCTGTGTTCGACGTCGAGGTGCCGGTGGTCGCACACCCGCTCGCCCAGCCCGACAAGGGTTCGGGCGTCGCCATGATCTGCACCTTCGGTGACGTCACCGACATCATCTGGTGGCGCGAACTCGACCTGCCGAACCGCACGATCCTCGGCGCCGACGGCCGTGTGCTGGCCGATGCCCCCGACGTGATCGTCACCGATCCCGCGAAGGCGGCCTACGCCGAACTGGCCGGCAAGACGGTCTTCAGCGCCAAGAAGCGCATGGTCGAGCTGCTCGCCGAATCCGGCGAGCTCATCGGCGACCCCAAGCCCTTCACGCACGTCGTGAAGTTCTACGAGAAGGGCGATCGCCCCCTCGAGGTCATCTCGACCCGGCAGTGGTATATCCGCAACGGCGCGCGCGACGAGCAGCTGCGCGACAAGCTCATCGCCCTCGGGCGCGAGGTGTCGTGGCATCCGGACTTCATGCGCGTGCGCTATGAGAATTGGACCAACGGGCTCACCGGCGACTGGCTCGTCTCGCGGCAGCGCTTCTTCGGCGTGCCGATCCCGGTCTGGTACGGGCTCGATGAGAACGGCGAGCGGGACTACTCCCGCGTGTTGACACCGGATGCTGCGCAGCTGCCCGTGGATCCCACGAGCGATGTGCCCGACGGCTACACCGAGGCTCAGCGCGGCGCTCCCGGTGGATACGAGGGCGAGAAGGACATCTTCGACACCTGGGCGACTTCGTCGCTCACCCCGCAGCTCGCCGGCGGCTGGGAGCGCGATGCGGAGCTGTGGAACCTCGTCGCGCCGTTCGACCTTCGCCCGCAGGGGCAGGACATCATCCGCACGTGGCTCTTCTCGACGCTGCTGCGCAGCGCGCTGGAGGACGACCGCGCGCCCTGGACGGATGCCGCCATCTCGGGCTTCATCGTCGACCCCGACCGCAAGAAGATGTCCAAGTCGAAGGGCAATGTCGTCACACCCGCCGACATCCTCGAGCAGCACGGCTCCGACGCCGTCCGCTACTGGGCGGCCTCATCGCGCTTGGGCACGGACGCCGCCTTCGACCCGCAGAACCCGACCCAGATCAAGATCGGGCGACGTCTCGCGATCAAGATCCTGAACGCGACCAAGTTCGTGCTCTCCTTCCCCGTGGCCGAGAGCGCCGAGGTGACGCACGCGCTCGACGCGGCGATGCTCACGACACTCGACGGGGTTGTGCGCGAGGCGACGAAGGCGCTGGAGGCGTACGACCACGCGCGTGCGCTGGAGATCACCGAGTCGTTCTTCTGGACCTTCTGCGACGACTACCTCGAGCTCGTCAAGGAACGCGCGTACGACCGCTCGGATCTCGGGCAGGCTTCGGCGGCCCTCGCGCTGCGAATCGCCGTCTCGACGCTTCTGCGCCTGTTCGCACCGGTCCTGTCGTTCGCGTCGGAAGAGGCGTGGTCGTGGTTCAACGACGGGTCGGTGCACACCGCCGAATGGCCCGAGCCGATGGGCGTCGACGGCGACCCGGGTGTGCTCACCGCGGTGGGTGAGGCGCTCGTCAGCATCCGTCGGGCCAAGACCGAGGCCAAGGCCTCGCAGAAGACTCCGGTCACGCGCCTGACGATCGCCGCGCCCGCGGCGGCCGTCGCTCTCCTGCAGCTCGCCGAGGGTGACCTGAAGGCCGTCGGTCGCATCGACGAGATCACCTACGCGGATGCCGAGACCATCGTGGTCTCGGGTATCGAGCTCGCGTCGCAGGAGGCCTGACATGCAACTCGGCACCCGATGGACCGCGGGGGGCGAACCGCCCGCGTCGCTTCCCGAGGCGCTTCGCCGCCAGATCGCCGCTGTCGAAGCGGTCATGCCTGTCGACCAGTTGGGGCAGCCCGCGCCGCGGTGGACGCTGACCTGGCTGGAAGGCAAGCCGATCGCCGAGCTCGACACCGGCGTGATCGTCAGCCTCGACGAGGATGGCGAGGCCGTGGTGCGCCACGACGAGGACGGCTTCGGCTAGCCCGACTCGTCATCGCCGCCGGCAGCGCGACTCATCTCGGCAGCAGGCCGATCACGCCGCGCGCCTGAGCGGCGTCGCGCCCCGCGACGAACGCGAACTGTGCGTCATGCGCACGTCGATAGTCGGGTTCGCCGCGTCGTTCGAGCCGTTCGGCGACGAAGCGGTCCAGAGCGGATGCCGCGCCGAGCAGGGCGCGCTCGAACAGCGTCGCGCCGGCGCTGACGCGGGGTGAGGTGATGGCGGTCATGACTGACCTCCCAGGTCGGGCAGCGGGAACAGGTCGGCCCGGATGGTCACGGGTCGCACATCCTCGCCGGTCTGATTGCGGTACCTGTCCACGGCGTCATCGATCAGCGCCATGATCTTGAGTGAAAGCTCTCTGGTCTGCTCGGGCGTGAGACGGGCGGAAGCCGTGGAGATCAGGGTGCCGCTCTGCCATCTCTCGTCGATGCTCGAGATTCCCTCGTTCATGAACCGCATGAGCTGTTCCTGCCGGTTGCGGAAGAACTCGCTCGTGACGATCTGGGTCGCGGCGCGGCCGGCAGGCGTCTTCATCGCTTCGGCGTTCGCGAACGAAACCCCGCCGACCGGGCGCTCCCACCATCGTTCGCGCCCCGTCCCCCGGTCGGTGCATTCCTGAATGAGATCGTGCTTCGCCAGCGCACGCAGGTGGTAGCTCGTCGAGCCCGACGACTCCCCGAGCTTCTCGGCGAGCGAGCTCGCGGTCTGCGGTCCGTACTGACTCAGGATGTCGTAGATCCGCACCCGGAGCGGGTGTGCGAGCGCCCGCAGCGCGCCGGTATCGAGGACGCGGTCTTCGGAGTGGCGCTCCTCTACGCGATCGACCACATCCTCCGTGGCGGGCACTTCGTGTTCCATGCCTGAATGATACTCTTGCAAAGAAGTCTTTGCAAGCAATTGCTTGCAAGTCAATATTTGCAAAGGTTCGGCGGCACGACGAGGCGGGCGGGCTAGGCTGGCCGTCATGGTGAACGAGAATCCGCTCCTGTCCCCCAGCCCGCTTGCCTACGGTCTGCCCGACTACTCGGCGATCAGGTCGGAGCACTACCTGCCGGCTTTCGAGCAGGCATTCGCAGAGCAGAAGCGTGAGATCGGCGCCATCACGATGGTCCGTTCGATGCCGACGTTCGAGAATACGATGGTGGCGCTCGAGACCAGCGGCAAGCTCCTCGGCGATGTCTCACGCGCGTTCTACACCGTGTCTTCTGCGGACGCCACGCCCGAGATCCAGGAGATCGAGGAAGAACTGGCTCCCCTGATGTCGGCGCACAATGACTCGATCGAGCTCGACTCCGCCCTGTACTGGCGGATCAGGACGATCCACGAACAGCTCGACGACCTCGAGCTCAGCCCCGAGCAGCGCTACCTGGTCGAGCGACGCTTCCGAGAGATGTCGCACGCGGGCGCCGGCCTCGACGATGGGGCGAAGCAGCAGCTGACCGCGCTCAACCAGCGTCTGTCGACTCTGACCACCACTTTCGAGAAGAACCTCCTCCGCGATACGAACGAGCTCGCGGTCGTGTTCGACGAGGCTGCCGAGCTCGACGGGCTCGCCGAGGGTGAGCTCTCCGCCGCCGCCCAAGCCGCGGCTGACCGCGGGCTGGAGGGCAAGTGGGTCGTCACGCTCACCCTGTTCACCGGCCACCCCTACCTCTCGTCGCTCACGAACCGCGCGAGCCGCAAGCGGATCCTCGACGCGTCGCGTGCCCGCGGATCGCGCGAGGGCGAGAACGACAACCGTCAGGTCCTCCGCGAGATCGTGAAGCTACGGGCCGAGCGAGCGGGCCTGCTCGGCTACGACTCCCACGCCGCGTACGTGACCTCGGACGAGACCGCGGGCTCCCCCGAGGCTGTGCACGATCTGCTGCGGCGCCTGGCCGTTCCCGCCGCACGCAACGCGAGCCGGGAGCAGGCAGCGCTGCAGGCCATCATCGATGCCGAGCCGGAGCCGTTCGCGCTCGAGGCGCACGACTGGGCCTTCTACACCGAGAAGGTGAGGGCCGCCGAGTACGACCTGGATCGCGGCGCGCTGCGCCCCTGGTTCGAAGCCGAGCGCGTGCTCCAGGACGGCGTGTTCCACGCGGCGACCGAACTGTACGGCGTCACATTCGCCGAGCGGGAGGACCTCGGCGCCTATCATCCGGACGCCCGCGTCTTCGAGGTGAGCAACGCCGACGGATCGCCGGTCGGGCTCTTCGTGCTCGACCTGTACACCCGCGACACCAAGCGCGGCGGCGCGTGGATGAACTCGATCGTCTCGCAGTCCCGGCTCCGTGGCACGCGCCCGATCGTGGTCAACAACCTGAACGTTCCCAAGCCCGCCGCGGGCAAGCCGACGCTTCTCACTCTGGATGAGGTGACCACGCTGTTCCACGAGTTCGGTCACGCGCTTCACGGGCTGTTCGCGACCGTGACATACCCTCACTTCGCCGGGACGAACGTCTTCCGCGACTTCGTCGAATTCCCCAGCCAGGTCAACGAGATGTGGATCTACTGGCCCGAGATCCTCGACACGTACGCCCGCCACGCCGACACCGGGCAGCCCCTCCCCCGCGACGTCGTCGAGAAGCTGCGCGCGTCCGAGGCCTTCAACCAGGGATTCGCGACGAGCGAGTACCTCGCGGCGTCGTGGCTCGATCAGGCGTGGCACTCGCTGGATGCGGCGGAGGCGGCATCCGAGATCGACGTCGCGGCGTTCGAGGCCGCCGCTCTCGCCGACATCGGCCTCGACAACCCCGCGGTGCCGACGCGGTATTCGTCGACGTACTTCGCCCACGTGTTCTCGGGCGGCTACAGCGCCGGCTACTACTCGTACATCTGGAGCGAGGTGCTCGATGCCGACACCGTCGAGTGGTTCCGCGAGAACGGCGGGCTCACGCGCGCGAACGGCGACCGCTTCCGTGACCGGCTGCTCGGGGTCGGAGGTTCGAAGGACCCACTCGAGGCATACCGCGACTTCCGGGGGCGGGATGCCGAGATCCAGCCGCTCCTGGAGCGCCGAGGTCTCGCGGCCTGACGGCCGGCTCGCTCAGAGCAGGCCGAGCTGCTCTGCGAACGCAATGGCGCGCGACCCCATCGCCGCGGGTCGGGAAATGCCCGTGCGTCACGAGGGCAGCGCTGCGTCAGGCGCTCTTGCGGGCCTGACGCTTGATGAACGTGGGTGCCGCGCCGGTTTCGACGGCGTCACGGGTGACGATGACCTTTTCGACGTCGTCGTTGGACGGGATGTCGAACATGATCGGCCCGAGCACGTCCTCGAGGATCGCCCGAAGACCGCGGGCGCCGGTCTTGCGCTCCACGGCGAGGTCGGCGATCGCTTCGAGTGCCTCGGCGTCGAACTCGAGCGCGACGCCGTCGAGCTCGAACATGCGCTGGTACTGCTTGACCAGCGCGTTCTTCGGCTCGGTGAGGATCTCCATGAGCGCCACCTGGTCGAGCGGCGTCACCGACGCGACGACGGGGAGTCGTCCGATGAACTCGGGGATCAGGCCGAACTTGTGCAGGTCTTCGGGGCGGACCTCGCTGAACAGGCTGAGGTCGTCGCCCTTCGTGTGCAGCGGAGCGCCGAAGCCGATGCCGTGCTTGCCGACACGGCTGGAGATGATGTCTTCGAGCCCCGCGAAGGCCCCCGCCACGATGAACAGCACGTTCGTCGTGTCGATCTGGATGAACTCCTGGTGCGGATGCTTGCGTCCGCCCTGAGGCGGCACCGACGCGACCGTGCCCTCGAGGATCTTCAGCAGCGCCTGCTGCACGCCTTCACCCGACACGTCGCGGGTGATCGACGGGTTCTCGGCCTTGCGGGCGATCTTGTCGACCTCGTCGATGTAGATGATGCCGGTCTCGGCGCGCTTCGTGTCGAAGTCAGCGGCCTGGATCAGCTTGAGGAGGATGTTCTCGACGTCTTCGCCGACGTACCCCGCCTCGGTGAGCGCGGTCGCGTCCGCGACGGCGAAGGGCACGTTCAGGCGCTTTGCGAGGGTCTGGGCGAGATAGGTCTTGCCGCAGCCGGTCGGTCCGATCAGCAGGATGTTGCTCTTCGCGATCTCGACCTCGTCGGCGCGCTGCTCGGCGCTCTGGATGGTGCCGTGGGCGCGGATGCGCTTGTAGTGGTTGTACACCGCGACCGAGAGCGCGCGCTTGGCGGCCTCCTGGCCGACGACGTACTCCTCGAGGAACGCGAAGATCTCGCGGGGCTTGGGCAGATCGAAGTCGGAGACGACGCCGGTCGAGGACTCGGCCATGCGCTCTTCGATGATCTCGTTGCACAGCTCGACGCACTCGTCGCAGATGTAGACGCCGGGACCGGCGATCAGCTGCTGCACCTGCTTCTGGCTCTTCCCGCAGAAGGAGCACTTGAACAGGTCGGCGCTCTCACCGATGCGTGCCATCAGGCCCTCCTTGTTGCGGACGGGGTCCGCACCCCGTTGCGACGGGACGTGGCCCCGACTGCTCTCCGAGCCTAACCGCTGAGGGCGACATGCGCCGGGATTGCGACGCGCGTTGTGGATGCCGCGGTGGGCGTTCTGCTGACGGCGGAACGCACGACGCCCCGCCTCCCTCGCGAGGAGGGCGACGGGGCGTCGAGGACACGCGGCGCTACTTGGTGAGAGCGGCCGGAACGCGCTTGCGGGTCGTGAGCACCTGGTCGACCAGACCGTACTCGACGGCCTGCTTGCCATCGAGGATCTTGTCGCGGTCGATGTCGCGGTTGACCTGCTCGACCGTGCGGTTCGTGTGCTTGGCCAGGGTCTCTTCGAGCCAGGTGCGCATGCGGAGGATCTCCGCCGCCTGGATCTCGATGTCGGACGCCTGGCCGTGTCCTGCCTCGCCCATCGCGGGCTGG
Source organism: uncultured Actinomycetota bacterium (assembly GCA_963772395.1). GTDB lineage: Bacteria > Actinomycetota > Actinomycetes > Actinomycetales > Microbacteriaceae > Microbacterium. The sequence continues at coordinate 996,063 of CAVYWV010000002.1, forward strand.
TGGATCAGCACGCGTGCGTTCGGCAGCGCCAGGCGCTTGCCCGGTGCACCCGCGGCGAGCAGCACGGCCGCGGCCGATGCCGCCTGGCCGAGGACGACTGTCTGGATCTGCGGCGAGATGTACTGCATCGTGTCGTAGATCGCCGTCATCGCGGTGAACGATCCGCCGGGCGAGTTGATGTACATGATGATGTCGCGGTCGGGGTCCTGGCTCTCCAGAACGAGGAGCTGGGCCATGACGTCGTCGGCCGATGCGTCGTCGACCTGCACGCCGAGGAAGATCACGCGGTCTTCGAACAGCTTGTTGTAGGGGTCCTGGCGCTTGTAGCCGTAGGCGGTGCGCTCCTCGAACTGGGGAGGATGTACCGGCTCGAGGGCATCGCCAGGCCGTTGCCTGCCGTGCCGCCGAAGGTGGGGATGCTCATGTCGCTGTTGTTCCTTCTCATTCGCCTTCGGTCAGTCCTGGTCGGTTCCGCCGCCGCCGACGACATCGCCCAGGTGGGCGCGGATGTGGTCGACGAATCCGTATTCGAGTGCTTCCTGCGCCGTGAACCAGCGGTCACGGTCACCGTCCTCGTTGATCTGCTCGACCGACTTGCCGGTCTGGGCCGCGGTGATCTCGGCGAGGCGGTTCTTCATCGAGACGATGAGCTGCGCCTGCGTCTGGATGTCGCTCGAGGTGCCGCCGAAGCCGCCGTGCGGCTGGTGCAGCAGCACGCGGGCGTTCGGGGTGATGTAGCGCTTGCCCTTCGTGCCGCTCGTGAGCAGCAGCTGGCCCATCGAGGCGGCCATGCCGATGCCGACCGTGACGATGTCGTTCGGCACGAACTGCATCGTGTCGTAGATGGCCATGCCGGCGGTGATCGAGCCACCCGGCGAGTTCACGTAGAGGAAGATGTCCTTCTCCGGGTCCTCGGCGGCGAGCAGGAGGATCTTCGCGCAGATCTCGTTCGCGTTGTCATCACGCACCTCCGAGCCCAGCCAGATGATGCGGTCTTTCAGCAGCCTGTCGAAGACGCTCGTCGCGACAAGTGGTTCGGCCATGTTCACTCCTGTTTCGGTGGTCGTGGCTTCGAATCTACCGGCGCGTCCCGCGTCCGCCCGCCCGTGTTCGCCCTGGGCAGAGAAGCGCGTCGCCGATGACGGCGAAGGGGCGGATGCCGCAGCATCCGCCCCTTCGCTGAACAGCCCGCGCCTATTCGGCGGCGTCGGCCTTCTTGGTGCTCTTGCGCTTGGCGGCCGGCTTCTTCGCGGCCGGCGCCTCGGCCTCTTCGGCCTCGATGATCGCGTCGGCCTCGGCCGCGGCATCCGCGATCTCCTCGGCCTCTTCGACGACCTCGTCCTCGGCGGTCTCATCGTCGTCGGTGGCGACGAATCCGGTCAGGTCGACGACCTTGCCGTTCGTGTCGACGACGACGACCTGGCCGAGGGCCACGGCGAGAGCCTTGCTGCGGGCGACCTCGCCGACCAGCGACGGCAGCTGGTTGTTCTGCTGCAGCGCCTCGACGAAGTCCTGCGGCGCCATGCCGTACTGCGCCGCGGACTGCACGAGGTACTGGGTCAGCTCGTCCTGCGAGACCTGCACGTCGAGCTTCTCGGCGACCGCGTCCAGCAGCATCTGGGTGCGGAACTGCTTCTCGCTCGCCTCGGTGACCTCGGCGCGGTGCACGTCGTCCTCGAGGCGGCCTTCGCCCTCGAGGTGCGTGTGCACCTCGTCCTCGATGAGCGCCGGCGGCACGGGAATCTCGACCTGCGCGAGCAGCTGCTCGATGAGCTTGTCGCGCGCGGCGTTGCCCTGCGTGAAGCTGCGACTGCTGAACGACGCGCTCGCTGAGGCTCTCGCGCAGCTCGGCGAGGGTGTCGAACTCGCTCGCGATCTGGGCGAAGTCGTCGTCGGCCTCGGGCAGCTCGCGCTCCTTGACGGCTGTGACGACCACGGCGACCTCGGCCTCTTCGCCGGCGTGGTCGCCGCCGATGAGGGTCGAGCGGAACGTGGTCTCCTCGCCCGCGGTCAGCGAGTCGATCGCCTCGTCGATGCCCTCGAGCAGCTCGCCGGAGCCGACTTCGTACGACACGCCCTCGGCGCGGTCGATCTCGGCGCCGTCGATCGTGGCGACCAGGTCGAGCTCGACGAAGTCGCCGGTCGACGCGGGGCGGTCGACCGTCACGAGCGTGCCGAAGCGGGCGCGCAGCCGGTCGAGCTCTTCGTCGATCGCAGCCTCGTCGACCTCGATCGCGTCGACCTCGACCGTGCTGCCTTCGAAGGCGGGAAGGTCGAACTCGGGCCGCACGTCGACCTCGATCTCGACGAGCAGGTCGCCGGAGAAGTCCTTCTCGTTCGGCCATTCCTTGACGTCGGCGCTCGGGCGGCCGAGCACGCGCAGCTCGTTCGCTTCGACGGCCTGGCGGTAGAACGTGTCGAGGCCCTCGCTGACGGCGTGCTCGATCACGGCCGTGCGACCGACGCGCTGGTCGATGATCGGCGCGGGAACCTTGCCCTTGCGGAATCCGGGGATCTGCACGTCCTGCGCGATGTGCTCGTACGCGTGAGCGATGCTCGGCTTGAGCTCATCGGGCGAGACCGTGATGTGCAGCTTCACCCGAGTCGGGGTGAGCTTCTCGACGGTGCTGTTGACCATGCCTGTTCGTTCTCCTTGTGATCGACCGCGCGCGGCGGCGCGGCGGCTGAAGATGTGGGTTCTTGGGGGCCGTGATGTCGGGGCGACAGGATTTGAACCTGCGGCCTCCCGCTCCCAAAGCGGGCGCTCTACCAAGCTGAGCTACGCCCCGGGCGGGTGCGCACGCGGATACGTGCTGATCGGCCCCAAGAAGTCTAGCCGACGGCCCGGTGGGCACAGGCATCGCTGCGTCATGCCATAGAATCGGAGGATACGCATTCCGGCGGATTCCCGTCGGATGTGGGGCTGTAGCTTAGTGGTAAAGCCTCTGTCTTCCAAACAGATGATGCGAGTTCGATTCTCGTCAGCCCCTCCAATGCCCGGCAGCGCCGACGAAGTCGGTGTGGCTGGGCATTCGCGTGGGTGCCGCCCGAAACGGCGCGCCTGGCGGCCCCACCGCCCCGAGGTCCGCCGCGGCGGAGCCGGCGAGTGGAGTGGGCGGAGGGACGATTCTCGTCAGCCCCTCCGAGCGGTGGACGATGATCGACGGCGTCGACGTCTCTATCGCGAGTCCGCCGATCCACCGGCGCGAGGTGACGCATGTGCACGGTCGCGACGCCGGACTACCTGCGTTTCGGCGTACCCAGCACCTTCAGGATGTTCAAAGCACTGACGCAGTACCCCTCCGTGCAGCGGCTGCTCGAGCTCAAGATCCCCACGCTCGTGGTGCTGGGCACCCGCGAACCGCTCCTGCCGGGACCGGACCGCATCAGGGAGGTCGCACAGCAGATCTTCCGGGGCGCGTACCACCCGGTCGCATCCGACGACTGAGGGCCGAGGTCGCTAGATCGGTCGGGCGTGCTCGTGCTCGACGACGTGCTCTCGATACGCCTGTGCGTTGCGGAGGATGCCGGCTCGTTCGTCGTCGGTGAGTTCCCGTCTGACCTTCGCCGGCACGCCGGCCACGAGCGACCCGGGCGGGATCACCGCGCCTTCGAGCACGACCGCACCGCCCGCGATGAGGCAGCCTTCGCCGATCACGGCGCCGCTGAGCACGACGGCGCCCATTCCGATGAGCGATCCGTCGCCGATCGTGCACCCGTGCACGACGGCGTTGTGTCCGACCGAGACATTCTGGCCGATCACCACGGGGTGGCCGGCGTCGACGTGGACCGACACGTTGTCCTGCAGGTTGCTGCCGACGCCGATCATGATCGTGTCGCCGTCGGCACGGAGCACGGCGTTGTACCAGACGCTCGCGCCCTCGCTCAGGGTGACTCCCCCGACCACCCGTGCTCCCGGCGCGACGAACGCACCGGGGTCGATCGTCGGTGTTCGGCCGGCGGCCGACAGCACCGAGGCTCCTGGGGCGATGGTCATGATCCGATCCTCTCGCTGAGCGCGTCGCTGATCGCCGCGGTGTACCAGGGCGCGAGGGTGTCGGCGAAGGTCACCGTCAGGTGGTCCTGGTCGCGGTAGATGTTCGCTCCGCCCACGACCGGCGTGCAGATCACTTCGTCGCAGAAGACGTCGGTGAAATCGAGCAGAGTCACGCCGGCGAGACCGGATGCGGCATCCCGAAGCGGGTCGTCGGCGACCAGCAGATCCGCACGCGGGCCGTCGCATTCGGTCATCGCGCGGGTGCGCAGGCACTTGTTCGGATCGGTCTCCCACACCGGGTTGTCGACGACCGTGATGACAGGGACTCCGCGATCGAGCATTTCGCTCCACGCGTCGCGGTAGCCGGCGACGGCGGCATCGTGCGAGGAATCGAAGCCGACCGACGAATACGGAGTCGTCGCGATGGCTGCCGTGAAGACGGCGTCGAGGTCGGCGTCGGCGAGCGCGGCCGTCACGCCGTCGCGCCACTCGGTGCACGCCGCGCCGAATGCGCCGGCGGTCGAGAGCGGTGTCGTATTCCAGGGGCAGGCGCCCTTGAAGTAGGTCGTGAGATGCCACCCGTTCTCGTCGGCCATCTGCTGGAAGGTCGAGAGCAGCTGGTAGGCGTGACTGTCGCCGATCAGGGCCACCTGTGGCGCGCCAGCTGCAGCGGAGCCGAACTCGCACGAGACGGGGCGCGCGTCGTTCAACTGCACGAAGCACTGCTCGTCCGTCGGCCGATCCACGCCCGCGAACCCGGGTGCAGGAAGGATCGTGTCACCGAAATCCGTGCCCGCGCACGCCTCGTCGAGCACGATCGCGGCTCCGAAGCAGTCCGGCGGGTTCTCACGCAGCTCCTGGATGGCGCGCACTCCCTCGGTGTAGGCCGGAGAGTTCACGGCCCACGCGACACCGGCGGTCGCGCCGACCACGATCATCGCCGCGAGCGACGACCACAGCGTCACGCGTGCGGGCCGGGAGGTCAGCACCTTCCAGCCGCGGGCCGGGTCTTCGACGAACCGCTTCGTGAGCCATGCGAGCACGAAGCAGATCAGCAGAAGTGCCACGCGGTGGTAGATCGTCAGACCCCAGAACGGCACGGAGGGCGCGATGATGATGAGCGGCCAGTGCCAGAGGTACAGCGAGTACGAGATGTCGCCGACGAATTGCGCGGGGCGCAGCGCGAGGAGGCGCGTCGGGTACCACCACCGCTCGGTGTTCGATGCGGCGATCACGGCGGCGGCGGCGAGAGTGGGGATCGCGGCCATGTAGCCGGGGAACGGCGTCTGCCCGTCGAAGCGGAAGATCACGAGCACGAGCACCGCGATGCCGGCCCACCCGAGCACGAAGCTGCCCACGGCGTTTCGGATGCGCAGCGCGGGAATGAGGGCGACCATCGCGCCGACCCCGAACTGCCACATGCGCCCGAACGTGACGAAATACGCGGGCGCGGGGTCCGTGATCGTGAAGATCACGCAGAAGACGAAGGACACCGCCGTCACCACTCCGAGCGCGGTGATGACCGCGCGGCGCCGTGCGCCGCGGAACCACTTCACCGCAACCCATGCCGCGAGCAGCATGATGAGCGGCCACATCACGTAGAACTGCTCTTCCAGCGACAGTGACCAGTAGTGCTGCACGGTCGTGGGGTCGCCCGAATGGTTCAGGTAGTCGGCGGAGTTGAGAGCGAGGTACCAGTTCTCGACGTAGAAGGTCGAGGCGAGGATCTCGCGCACCTCGTTCGGGAGCGATGAGATCGGCGTCAGGTACGGAGACATCGCGACCAGCGCGCAGAAGAGCAGAACGAGCAGTGATGCCGGCAGCAGACGCCGTGCACGTCGAGCCCAGAACTGGCCGAGTCGCACGGTTCCCGTCGCGGTCAGCTCCCGCATCAGATGCGCCGTGATCAGGAAGCCCGAGATCACGAAGAAGATGTCGACGCCGACGTATCCGCCCGAGAACCGCGCCGGCCAGAAGTGGTACAGCACCACCGCCAGGACGGCGATCGCACGCAGGCCCTGGACGTGCGGGATGAACCGCGACGGTTCCGCATGCTCGGGCGATCGGTCGAGGGGCTCCTGCCGGACCCGTCGCGAGGGCACGTTCAGGTGCTGGGGCCCGAGGTCGTGGTCGGCGGATGGCACCCCTCGACGCTAGTCGTTGGGTCACGGCATCCGAAGTCGACCCGTCGGCGAGATCACAGACAGCGACCCACCGGGTAAGCCCAGCCTGTGCTTCCTTGCGGAATGTGCGGGCGTGAGTAGCGTTGAAGCACGCAGACGGATGGTGCACGAAAGCGCACGAACCGGCCAGATGGAGGCGAAGAGATGACCAACATGCAGACCACCCCCGCAACAGCCGCCGATCCGACGGTCGCCGCCGGGACAGCCCAGTTCCTCACCCCGGTCGCGATCGGACTCCAGGCCCTCGCGGTGAATGGAAAGCAGGCGCACTGGAACGTACGCGGCGCGAACTTCATCGCGATCCACGAACTGCTCGACACGCTCGTCACACACGCGCAGGATGGCGCCGATCTCGCCGCCGAGCGGATCGTCGCGCTCGGCCTGCCGATCGACGCGCGCCTGTCGACCGTGGCGGCCAAGGCCGCTCCGACCCAGGTTCCCGCGGGCTTCACCCAGTGGGAGGACATGATCCGCGGTGTGATCGCCGACATGGACGCCGTTCTCGTCGATGTGAAGGCGGCGATCGACGGGCTCGACGAGGTCGACCTCGCGAGCCAGGACGTCGCGATCCAGATCCGCGAGTCGCTCGATAAGGACCGCTGGTTCCTGTTCGCCCACCTCGCCGGCTGACCCACACCTGCGAAGCCCCGGTCGTCAGACCGGGGGTTATCCCTCGCCTCGGGTCAGTCGAGGTGTGTGAGCCGGCCCGCGAGCAGCGTCGCGTGCACGCGCATCGCCCTCAGCTCCGTCTCCGACGCGACCAGTGGGTCACGGTCGATCAGAGCGATGTCGCCCCGCGCGCCGGGCTCGATCCTCGCCCCGTCGGTCGAGCCGCCGTGTGTCGATCCGGCAAGTGCGGTTGCGGCATCCACGCCCTGCTCCGGCTGCCATGCCGGTCGACCGTCGCGCGTGCGGAACACCGCCGCGGCCATCGCCGCCCAGGGGTCCAGCGGAGAGACCGGGGCGTCCGAGCCGAACAGGAGGTTGGCGCCGGTGTCGGCGAGCCCCCGCAGCGGATATGGCAGAGCAGTCTGGTCGGCCCAGATCGAGTCGGTGAGATCGCGGTCGTCGATCGCGTGCTCGGGCTGCACGCTCGCACCGACACCGAGTCGCGCGAAGCGCGGGATGTCGGCGTGGGCGACCAGCTGCGCATGCTCGATCGTGCCGACGGCGCCGGTGAGCGCGTACGCGTCGAGCGCGTGGGAGTTGGCGATGTCGCCGATCGCGTGGATCGCACAGGCCAGCCCGGCGCCGGTCGCCGTGGTCATCAGCTCGAGCAGCGTCTCGGGCGCGACGGCGAGCACGCCGTGGTTGTGCGGGTCGCCGGGGTACGCGTGCGAGCACGCGGCGGTGCGCGTTCCCAGCGACCCGTCGGTGATCACCTTGAGCGACCCGACTCGCGCGAGGTCGGAAGCCGCCCCCCGCACCGCGTCGCCGGTGCGCAGTCCTTCGGCGATCGCCCGTTCCAGGAACTCCGGGTAGATGCCGAACTCGACCCGCAGCGTGTCGAAGCCGCCGTTGAGGCGTCGCTCCCATGCGCTCTCGTTCCACGCCATGTCGAGGTCGACGAGTCCGACGACTCCGCGGGATGCCGCATCCCGTGCCATCTCGGCGACCAGACCGTCGCCGAGAGTGGGGTCGACGTCGTTCAGGCGACGGGAGATCTCGAATGCGGGAGCCTCGCGCAGGATGCCGATGCCGTCGGGTACGTGGCCTTCCCGACGCAGTGCGGCGCTGTTGAGCCAGACGCTGTGGACATCGGCGTTGATCAGGTAGGTCGGCACGTCGCCGGTGGCGGCGTCGAGCAGCTCGAGGCTCGGCTGATCGGCCCAGAGCGCGTCGTCGGAATCCGGTGCCGATACGGCGCCCGTCGGGCAGCACGGGCGCCTGCCCCATGATCCGCGCGGCGTGCGCAGCCGACTCGGCATGGCCGAGCTGCTGCCGCTGTGCGACGAGCGCCCATTGCACGACGTGCACGTGGTGATCCCAGAGCCCGGGGATGAGCCACGCGCCTTCCGCGTCGAGCACCTCACCGCGCGGCCGCAGCGCTCCTGCCGGTGCGATGTCGGCGACCACCCCGTCGGTCAGGAAGACATCGACCGGTCCGTCGGTGGGCAGCAGCGCGCGGCCGGCGCCGCCGACGTGCGCGCCCGTGATCGTGCCGACGCCCGCCCCGACACCGGTCACGGACGGACCATCGCGTCGCGCGCACGGCGCATCTCGGCGGCGAGTTCCGGATTCGCGTACGGGCCCTCTCCGCTCAGCTGCGCGATCACGGTCTCAACGACCTCCGCCGACTTGTTCTGGCTCAGCTTGCGCTTCGCGACGACGCGGGTCGGCGTGAGCCGGAAGCCGACGGTGCCGCGCGCGAGTCGCTCGACATAGGTCGGATCGTTCGGTCGCTCCCACATCATCCGGGGTTCCGGCATCCGTCCCTCGAAGTGCGCGACGAGCCGGTCGAGCACCTCCAGGTTCTCTTCGGGCGAGAGGAGCTCGGGCACGCCCGTCAGGTGCGCCGAGACGAAGTTCCAGGTGGGCACGCTCGCGACGTCGCCGTACCAGCCGGGTGAGATGTACCCGTGCGGGCCCTGCACCACGACCATGAGCTCGCGCTCCCCCAAGCCCGTGGATCATGTCGTCGGGCTTGCCGACGTGGCCCACGATCGTCAGGTCGTCGCGCTCCTCGTCGAGCAGCACGGCGTAGTGCGACGCGACCAGTCCATCGGGTGTGCTGCTGACAAGGGTCGTCCACGGATTCCGCTCGATGAGGCGACGCAGTTCTGCGACATCCGTCATCGCGAAGCTCGGATTCTGACGCATGCTCTCAGCCTACGGAATTCACGCCTGGCACTTCGGGCACCAGTAGAGCTTGCGCGTCGCCATCTCCTCGACCACGATCGCCGTGCCACACACCCGGCACGGCAGACCCGCGCGGTGATACACCCAATGACGGTCGTCGCGGCGGGCCATCGCCGCACGGTACGCCTCCGGGTCGAGGTCGTCCATCGTCATCATCTGGCCGGTCTCGACGCCGATCGGCGAGCAGTCGCACCCAGTCGCGCCAGAGGTCGCGCACGACGTCCTCGCGGACCTCGCGACCCGGCGTGTGCGGGTTCTGCCGTGCGCGGAACAGCAGCTCCGCGCGATAGACGTTGCCGATACCGCTCACGACGCTCTGGTCCATCAGCAGCTGGCCGATCGACGTCGGCTTGCGTCGCACGACCGCGGCGAAGGTCTCTTCGCCCTCGGCGACGTCGTCGACCAGCGGGTCAGGTCCGAGCTTGGCGATGGTCGCGGCCGACCTCGTCGGGTGTCTGCAGCTCGCACGCGGTCGGGCCGCGCAGGTCGGCGCGGTGATGTCCGTCAGCAGGCGCAGTCGGACCTGACCCGACGACGGGCGGCGGCCAGACCGCGCCTTCGTCGGCCAGTCCCGTCGTCTGCTCCGACATCCGCACGCGCACTCGCGCGCGCCGCGGCGCGCCGATCGAGGTCAGGGAGTTCTCGCCTGCAGCGTCGAGGATCGGAACCTCGAGCTGGGTGCCGCGCTGGTTCGTCTGACCCATCCGTCCGTTCGCGGATGCGATCGTCGGATCGACGACGACTTCGCCGGCGAAGTCCCACGCCCCGTACATCCCCAGATGCACCCGCAACCACAGATCGTCGTCGAACTCGAGGAACATCTGCTTGCCCACGGCGCGCACGGCAGTCGCGGTGCGGCCGCTGATGATGTGAGCGCCTTCGGCGAATCTTCCCTGCGGGCTGGATGCCGTCACCGCACGACCGACGAAGTTGCGGTCGAACTGGCGGGCGATCCGATGGACGGAATGCCCCTCCGGCATCAGCCGGCTTCGGGATCGAAGGAGCTGTCGTCGGCGGCGAGGACGTCGGGATGCACGGCGCTCGAGCGCGGATCGGGCTCGAGGGAGCCGTCGTCCTCGAAGGCGGCGATCTGCGCGATCCGGCGTGCGTGCCGCTCTTCGCCGGAGAACGGCGTCGCGATGAACAGGTCGATGAACGAGGCGGCCTCTTCGAACGTGTGCTGGCGCGCGCCGATCGCGATGACGTTGGCATTGTTGTGCTCGCGTGCGAGCTCAGCGGTGGCCACGCTCCAGACCAGTGCCGCGCGGATGCCCTGCACCTTGTTGGCGGCGATCTGTTCGCCGTTGCCCGAACCGCCGAACACCACGCCGAGCGTCTCGATGCCGGCATCCTGATCGGCAACGACCGCCTGCGCGGCACGGATGCAGAATGCCGGGTAGTCATCGAGCGGCTCGTAGTCGAGTGGCCCATGATCGACGACGTCGTGGCCCTGACCTGCCAGGTGATGCTGCAGCTGGGTGGAGAATTCGAGGCCGGCATGGTCGGTCGCGATGTGGATGCGCATGCGTCAATCCTAGGGAGGACGCTGATGGTGCGGCGCGCGGCTGACGTAGGCTGGGGAGGTTGCCAGCGTCGGCCATCCGCCGGTCTTGCGACATCCGAAACCCCTACACATCGGGAGCAGCAGTGCCTGGAGAGAACCTCACCCGCATCGAGGCGCAGGAGCGTCGCGCGATCGTCGACACCCATTCGTACGAGGTGGCACTCGACCTCACGAAGGGCGACGAGGTCTTCGGATCGCGCACCGTCGTGCACTTCTCCGCCACGGAGGGTGCAGACACGTTCATCGACCTGATCGCCCGCGACGTGCAGTCGATCACGCTGAACGGCCGCGAGGTTCCCGCTGACGGAGTTCGCCGACTCGCGCATCGCGCTGACCGGCCTCGAGCGCGAGAACGAGCTCATCGTCGAGGCTGACTGCCTGTACACGAACACGGGCGAGGGTCTGCACCGCTTCGTCGACCCTGTCGACGGCGAGGTCTACCTCTATTCGCAGTTCGAGGTGCCCGATTCCCGGCGCGTGTTCGCCGTGTTCGAGCAGCCCGACCTGAAGGCGACATTCCAGTTCACCGTCACGGCGCCGGAACCGTGGAAGGTGGTCTCCAACTCTCCGACCCCCGAGCCGAAGAAGCACGGCGACGGGCGCGCCACTTGGCGCTTCGAGCCGACTCCGCCGATCTCGTCGTACATCACCGCGATTGTCGCGGGCCCGTACGAAGAGGTCTTCTCCGAGCTGACGAGCGCTTCGGGCCGGGTCATTCCTCTCGGCGTCTATGGCCGCAAGAGCCTGTGGCAGCACCTGGACGCGGATTACATCTTCGACAAGACGCGCGAGGGCTTCGCGTACTACGAGGCCAAGTTCGACTACCCGTATCCGTTCGCGAAGTACGACCAGCTCTTCGTCCCGGAGTTCAACGCGGGAGCGATGGAGAACGCGGGTGCCGTGACCTTCACGGAGTCGTACGTGTTCCGCAGCAAGGTGACCGACGCGATCAAGGAGCGCCGAGTCGTCACGATCCTGCACGAGCTCGCGCACATGTGGTTCGGCGACCTCGTCACCATGAAGTGGTGGAACGGACTCTGGCTGAACGAGTCGTTCGCCGAGTGGGCGTCGACGATCGCCACGGCCGAGGCCACCGAGTGGACCGAGGCGTGGACGACGTTCAACGCGATGGAGAAGACCTGGGCCTACCGTCAGGATCAGCTGCCTTCCACGCACCCGGTCGTCGCCGAGATCAACGACCTCGAGGACGTCCAGGTCAACTTCGACGGCATCACGTATGCCAAGGGCGGATCGGTGCTCAAGCAGCTCGCCGCCTGGGTGGGCATCGAGGCGTTCTTCGCGGGCGTCGCCGAGTACTTCAAGAAGAACGAGTGGGGCAACACCGAACTGTCCGACCTGCTCTCGGAGCTCGAGAAGACCAGCGGCCGCGAACTCGGCACGTGGGCGAAGAAGTGGCTCGAGACGGCCGGAGTCAACACGCTCGCGCCCGTGATCAGCGAAGACGGCACGGGCACGATCACGCGGTTCGCGATCACGCAGACCGCCCCCGCCGATTATCCGACGATCCGTCCGCACCGCCTGGGCGTCGGGTTCTACAACGTGACCGACGGTGCCCTCGAGCGCGTGCACCACGTCGAGCTCGATGTCGACGGGGACCTCACCGAGGTCCCCGAGCTCAAGGGACACAAACGCCCCGACCTGGTGCTCCTGAACGACGAGGACCTCGCGTACGCGAAGATCCGCCTCGAGGACCGCTCCCTCAAGACCGCCATCGAGCACCTCGGCGGCATCGCCGACCCGCTGGCCCGCTCGCTCGTATGGGGCGCGGCGTGGGATCAGACGCGGGATGCCGAATCCTCGCCCAGCGACTACGTCGACCTCGTGCTGCGCAACATCGGCAGTGAGACCGAATCCACCACCGTCCGCACCACCCTCGCCCAGCTCCAGCTCGCGGCGAACTCGTACGTCGCGCCCGAGAAGCGCGATGCGACCCGGGTCAAGGTCGCTGACGGGCTGTGGGCTCTCGCACAGTCAGCCGCGGCCGGCAGCGACAGCCAGCTGCAGTTCGTGACGGCGTTCGCCACGGCGGCCTCGACGCCCGAGCACTGGGCGACCGTGCAGGCACTGCGCGACGGCGAGACGACCCTCGAGGGCCTCGAGATCGACACCGATCTCGCCTGGCAGCTGTTGATCTCGCTCGCCGCGGGCGGGATCGCGCACGTGAAGCAGATCGATGAAGCCCTTGCCGCGGACAACACCGCGAAGGGCGGCGAGTTCGCCGCTCAGGCGAAGGCGTCGATCCCACACGCGGGTGCGAAGCAGGCGGCATGGTCGTCGATCATCGACAACGACCGATCAGCCGAACACGATCGTCCGTTCCACGGCGCTGGGCTTCCAGCATCCCGCCACCGTCGCCCAGCTGGGCGAGTTCGTCGAGCCCTACTTCGACATGCTGCTGCCGATCTGGAACTCGCGTTCGTACCAGATCGCGCAGTACATCATCGTGGGCCTCTACCCGGCACCGCTGGCGAACCTCGAACTGCGCGACGCCACGCGGGCGTGGCTCGCAGGCAACCCGGATGCCGCCCCGGCGCTGCGCCGGCTCGTGGACGAGAACCTCGCGGGTGTCGAACGGGCGCTCGCGGTGCAGGATCGCGACGCCGCCGTAGCTGATCGCCGACGGATGCCTCGCACTCAGCGAGTGCCGAGGCGTCCGTCGTTAGGATCGTCACGATGATCACGCCCTGGACCTCCGCCGACCCGACGATCACCGATCCCGAGTTCTGGACGCAGGTCGGCAGCTTCTTCGCCGAGATCGGGGTGGAACACGATCCGCGTCGCTGGGCATCATCCTCGGCGCCTTGATCATCGGCTGGATCCTCAAGCTGGTCATTCGCCGGATCGTGTCGCGGATCGTCAACGGCGCCAAGATCGAAGGCGAACGTCGACGACACGCAGGCGCTGGAGCGCTCGCCTCTCGCGTCGATCCGACTCGTCCAGCGCACGCGCACGCTCGGGATCGATCCTGCAGAACATCGTCAACGTCTCGATCGTGATCGTCTCGCTGCTGCTCATCGTGAACGTGCTCGCACCGAATGCCCTGGCTTCGCTGACCCTCCTCACCGCCGCGATCGGCGCCGGACTCGGCTTCGGCGCACAGAACATCGTCAAGGACGTGCTGAACGGAATCTTCATCGTCGCCGAGGACCAGGTCGGGATCGGCGATGTCGTCGACCTGGGGCTCGCCACCGGCATCGTCGAGTACGTGAGCGTCCGCGTCACCACGGTCCGCGACGTGAACGGCACCCTCTGGTACGTCCGCAACGGCGAGATCACCCGGATCGGGAACATGTCGATGGGGTGGTCGCGCGTGATCGTCGACCTTGCTGTGCCGGTCGGCACCGATATCGGCCTCGTCGAGAACACGATGCTCGAGACGATGAAGGACCTCGCGAAAGACGCCAAGTGGCGCACGCGCATCATCGACAAGCCCGAGGTCTGGGGACTCGAATCGGTATCGGGCGATGCCCTCGTCATCCGGCTCGTGATGAAGACGCGGGCGAACGCGAAGGACGATGTCGCCCGCGAACTGCGGATGCGGGTGCTCAACGCCGTCGAGGAGATGGGGCTCACGCTGCCCCAGTTGAACTCGATCACCCTCAGCGGGCTCGAGGGCGCCCAGCGCGTGCGGGGGGCGAATCCGCCCAAGACCAAGCCGACCACCGCGATCACGACACCTCCCCCGCCTCCCGAGCGGCCGGTGTGGCGACCCAAGAAGACTCCCAAGGACCAGCCGAAGAGTCCGCCGGACGCTGACGGGGGGTCGGCATGAGCATCAGCTTCTACGACGAGGTCGGCGGCCACGAGACGTTCGTGCGGCTCGTCGACGCGTTCTACCGCGGCGTCGCGGACGATGAAGTCCTGCGGCCGATGTACCCGGAAGAGGACCTCGCGCCCGCGAAGGAGCGTCTCACGCTGTTTCTCGAGCAGTACTGGGGTGGTCCGACGACGTACAGCCAGGAGCGTGGTCACCCGCGCCTGCGGATGCGGCACTCGCCGTTCCACGTGAATCCCGACGCCCGCGATCGGTGGTTGACGCATATGCGTGCCGCGGTCGACGAGATCGACCTTTCTCCGCTGCACGAGGCCACACTGTGGGACTATCTGCAGCGTGCCGCGTTCGCCATGGTCAACACGTTCGAGCCGACCGGAATCGGGCCGTCCGCGGAAGGCCGGGGCGCGGCATCCCTGCCCCTGACGAACCCGCCGTCCAGCGCTCCCCACTGAGCCGCCTTACCGTCGACGAAGGAGTCGCATATGCCCGCAACCCCCGCCACGCATTCCACCGACGTGCTCGTCATCGGCTGGGGCCTGGCCGGACTCGTCGCGGCCGCCGAGGCGGTCGCCGCCGGCAGACGCGTCACGATCGTCGATCAGGAGCCGCGGACGAACCTCGGCGGGCAGGCGTGGTGGTCGTTCGGCGGACTGTTCTTCATCGACTCCCCCGAGCAGCGGCGCATGGGCATCAAGGACTCGTTCGAGCTCGCGCACCAGGACTGGGTCGGCACCGCCGGTTTCGATCGGGACGAAGACGCCTGGCCGCGTCGGTGGGCGGAGGCCTACCTGCAGTTCGCCCACGAGGAGAAGCGATCGTGGCTGCGCCAGAAAGGAGTCGGCTTCTTCCCCGTGGTCGGCTGGGCCGAGCGCGGCGGCTACACCGCAACCGGTCCCGGCAACTCGGTTCCGCGCTTCCACATCACGTGGGGCACCGGCCCCGGCATCGTCGCGCCGTTCCAGGCGGCGGTCGAAGAGGGCGAGGCGCAGGGTCTCGTGACGATCCTCGCCCGCCACCGGGTCTCCACTCTCCTCTCCTCCGACGGTGCGGTCACGGGCGCCGCCGGCGACATCCTCGCCCCGTCGGGCGCCGCTCGCGGCACCGCCACCTCGCGCGAGATCGTGGGCGCCTTCGAGATCAGCGCCGCGGCGACGATCGTGTCTTCGGGCGGCATCGGCGGCAACCAGGACCTCGTCCGCCGGCAGTGGCCCGCACGTCTCGGTGCGCCGCCGGCGTCGATGATCTCGGGCGTGCCCGCTTACGTGGACGGCGCGATGCTCGAGATCACCGAGCAGGCGGGTGCACGGCTCATCAACGGCGACCGGATGTGGCACTACGTCGAGGGCATCCAGAACTGGGATCCGGTGTGGCCGCTCCACGGCATCCGCATCCTCCCGGGTCCCTCCTCCGTGTGGCTCGATGCGACCGGACAGCGACTCCCCGTGCCCCTGTTCCCGGGATTCGACACGCTCGGCACGCTCGCGCACCTGCGCACGACCGGCTACGACCACTCGTGGTTCGTGCTGTCGCGGCAGATCATCGAGAAGGAGTTCACGCTTTCGGGCAGCGAGCAGAATCCCGACCTCACCGGCCGCGACGTGCCGCTGCTGGTGAAGTCGCGCCTCGGCAAGGGCGCCGCGGGTCCGGTCCAGGCCTTCATGGATCACGGAGTGGACTTCGTCGTCCGCGACGGACTGGACGAGCTGATCGCGGGGATGAAGGCGCTGCCCGGCGGCGAAGCACTCGACGGTGAGCGGGTGCGCCTCGAGGTCGAAGCGCGCGACCGTGAGATCGACAACGACTTCACGAAGGACGCGCAGATCGCGATGCTCCGCTCCGCGCGCTCCTACCGCGGTGATCGACTGGTGCGCACCGCCCATCCGCACCGCATCCTCGATCCCAAGGCCGGCCCGCTCGTCGCGGTCAAGCTGCACATCCTCACTCGCAAGTCGCTCGGCGGCATCGAGACCGACCTGGACGGCCGCGCCCTCGGTGCGGGTGGCGAACCGATTCCGGGGCTGTACGCCGCGGGCGAGGCGAGCGGCTTCGGAGGTGGCGGCGTGCACGGCTACCGTGCGCTGGAAGGGACGTTCCTCGGCGGGTGCCTGTTCTCCGGGCGCACGGCCGGTCGGGCTGCTGCTGCCGTGCGTCTAGGCCTCGGGTGTTGCACCGGTCTCGCGCACGGCCGTCATGCCGATTCGAGCGGGGCCGCGCACGATGACGTGACCCCGTCGCAGCGAAACTCGCGTCCAAGAGCCCGATGTGCGCACGAGGGCGTCTTCTTCGCCGACGATGAAGCCCAGCGTGAAAGCGGCGAAGGCCACCCCCAGCGGGAGTCCGCCCAGGGCTTCATCGGGCGCTCCCCAGACCGCCGCCCGAACAGCGCGCACCGCGTCTTCACCGGGATTCTGCGGCAGCGACTCCGCGACGGCGGCGATCCCCCACTGCGCCCGGGCGGCGAGGACGGATGCCGAGACGCTCCCCGTCTGGGCCCATCCGCCGCGCGGCGGGGACACACCCGCCCACGACGGCGAGAGCGCGGTCTCCGGCAGTTGCAGCTGCTCGGCGCTGTCGTCCGCGCCGGCGAGCTCGGATGCCTCGACGACGAGGTCGCAGACCAGCTCAGGGTCGACCGGGAGCGCCCGCATCGCGAGCACGGTCGGCGTCGCGTCGAACAGACCTCGCGGCGCGAACGGCGCCGAGGTCATCGTGAGTGTGCCGCCGGCCGCGGCCAGGCGCACCGCGCCGTCCCCGACGCGCGCCGAACGGCTGGCGAAGGTGAGGGCGTCCGCTGCGGCGGGGGCATCCGCGAAGATCAGGCGCTGAGACATCCGCCCTAAGCTACAACACTGTGACCGACGCTCATCACACCGCCCCTGACGACTTCGTTCCGGATCCCGATCCGGTCGCCTCGATGCTCGCCGTGCTCGATCTGTCGCGATCCGGCGCGCGCACCACCGAGGACATCTTCACCGGTGTGTCGCAGCCCATGCCGCTCGGACGCGTCTACGGCGGTCAGGTGCTCGCCCAGTCGATCGTCGCGGCGGAGCGCACGATCCCGGACGGCCGCTCCGTGCACTCGATGCACGGTTACTTCCTGCGGCCCGGCGATGCGTCCAAAGGCATCACGTTCTCGGTGGACCGCATCCATGACGGGCGTTCGTTCTCGACGCGTCGCACGCAGGCGTTCCAGGAGGGCGTGCCCGATCTTCTCGATGATCGCGTCGTTCCAGGACGAGGATCCCGGGATCGAGCATCAGGCCGAGATGCCCGATGATGTGCCCGGTCCCGACGACGTTCCCGATCTCGAGGATCACCTCGCGGGCCTGCATCCCGTGTCCAAGCGGCTGTTCATCGACCGGCCGCTCGATCTGCGTCACATCCCCTCGCCGATCTACTTGACGGTCCAGGGCGACCGCGTGCCGCGACAGGCCGTGTGGATGCGCACGCGGCGCGCGATCCCCGACGATCCCGCCACCCACCGTGCCGCGCTGGCGTATCTGAGCGACATGACGATCCAGGAGTCGATCCTGCGCGCCCACGGCGTGGCCTGGGCGACGCCGGGTCTCAAGGTCGCGAGCCTCGATCATGCGATGTGGTGGCATCGCCCCGGCCGGGTGGACGACTGGATGCTGTACGTGCAGGAGTCGCCGAGCGCGCGGGGCGGGCGCGGGCTCGCGACCGGACGCATCTACTCGCGAGACGGGATGCTGCTGGCCAGCGTGGCTCAGGAGATCATGGTGCGGGTGCCGACGCCGCCGGCCGACCTCGCCTGATCCTGCTCAGCGTCGGTGCGCGTAGACGACCGGATCGCCGAGGTACGGCTCCCACGCCGAGCGCTGCTCGTCGGTGAGACGCACGGGTCGCCCGGTGGCGGCATCCACCATCACGACGACCGCGGACGCGCGCGCGTACAGCTCCTGCCCCGCGGCGGAGACCGGGCTGAAGACCTCGTAGCAGACCTCGATGCTGGATCCGCCGATCTTGCCGAACCACAGCTGCACATCGAGCGGGTTGCGCTGGTACGGCACCGGTCGCAGGTACTCGATCTCCTGTCGGGCGATGAGCGTGAGGGTTCCGGCGTCGATTCCGGAGTCGAGCACCGCGGTGGGCGGCGCCTCCTCGTCGATGCCGGGGCGCCAGAACGCGCGCACGCGCACCTCTTCGAGCAGCTTGAGCATCGAGGCGTTGTTGACGTGGTTGAACGCGTCGAGGTCGCCCCATCGCAGCAGCATGGGGATGTGCAGCCGCGGGGCGCCGGCGGCCGCGGGAACGGCGGAGGGAGCGTCAGTCACGCGTGAGCTTGCGATACGTCGAGCGGTGCGGCTTGGCCGCATCCGGGCCGAGTCGCTCGATCTTGTTCTCTTCGTACGCCTCGAAGTTGCCCTCGAACCAGTACCACTTGTCGGGATCCTCTTCGGTGCCCTCGTACGCGAGGATGTGCGTCGCGATGCGGTCGAGGAACCACCGGTCGTGCGTGATGACCACCGCGCAGCCGGGGAACTCGAGCAGAGCGTTCTCGAGGCTGCCGAGGGTCTCGACGTCGAGGTCGTTGGTCGGCTCGTCGAGCAGAAGGAGGTTGCCGCCCTGCTTGAGCGTGAGCGCGAGGTTGAGGCGGTTGCGCTCACCGCCCGACAGCACGCCGGCCTTCTTCTGCTGATCAGGACCCTTGAACCCGAACTGCGAGACGTACGCGCGCGAGGGGATCTCGACCTTGCCGACCTGGATCCAGTCCAGGCCGTCGCTGACGACCTCCCAGAGCGACTTGTTCGGGTCGATGCCGCCGCGGCTCTGGTCGACGTACGAGATGTCGACGGTCTCGCCGACCTTCAGCTCGCCGCCGTCGAGCGGCTCGAGACCGACGATCGTCTTGAACAGCGTGGTCTTGCCGACGCCGTTGGGACCGATGATGCCGACGATGCCGTTGCGCGGGAGCGTGAAGGTCAGACCGTCGATCAGGCTGCGTCCGTCGAAGCCCTTCTGGAGCTTCTTCGCCTCGAGCACGACCTGGCCCAGGCGCGGGCCGGGCGGGATCACGATCTCGTCGAAGTCCAACTTGCGGGTGCGGTCGGCCTCGGCCGCCATCTCCTCGTATCGCGCAAGGCGCGACTTCGACTTGGTCTGGCGGCCCTTCGCGTTGCTGCGGACCCACTCGAGCTCGCTCGCGAGGCGCTTGGCGAGCTTGGCGTCCTTCTTGCCCTGCACCTGCAGGCGCTCCTGCTTCTTCTCCAGGTACGTCGAGTAGTTGCCCTCGTACGGGTACAGACGGCCGCGGTCGACCTCGCAGATCCACTCCGCGACGTGATCGAGGAAGTACCGGTCGTGCGTGACGGCGAGCACGGCGCCGGGGTACTTGGCCAGGTGCTGCTCGAGCCACTGGACGCTCTCGGCGTCGAGGTGGTTCGTGGGCTCGTCGAGCAGCAGCAGGTCGGGCTTCTGGAGCAGCAGCTTGCAGAGTGCGACGCGGCGCTTCTCACCGCCGGAGAGATTGCTGACGATCGCCTCGGACGGGGGCGTGCGCAGCGCGTCCATCGCCTGTTCGAGCTGAGAGTCGAGGTCCCACGCGTCGGCGGCGTCGATGGCCTCCTGCAGGGTGCCCATCTCGGCCAGGAGCGTGTCGAAGTCGGCGTCCGGATCGGCCATGAGAGCCGAGATCTCGTTGAAGCGGTCGAGCTTCTGCTTGATCGGGCCGACACCCTGCTGCACGTTCTCGAGCACGGTCTGGTGCTCGTCGAGCTCGGGCTCCTGCATCAGGATGCCGACGCTGTAGCCCGGGCTGAGCTTCGCCTCACCGTTGCTCGGCGTATCGATGCCCGGCCATGATCTTCAGGATCGTGGACTTTCCGGCGCCGTTCGGACCGACGACGCCGATCTTCGCTCCGGGCAGGAACGCCATCGTGACGTCGTCGAGGATCACCTTGTCGCCGACAGCTTTGCGGGCACGGACCATCGAGTAGATGTATTCAGCCATAACCTGTCCAGTCTACGGGCCGACAGGCCGGCCCCTTCGCCGCCTGTGAGCCCGCGACGAGCGCTTCACCAGTCGATCGGGCGGGTGTCCCCGATCAGGCACGTCCCCTCGGCGAGGGCCGGGACGACGACGGTCACGGGCGCGCCCGTCGCCGGCCCGACCTGGCCGATCAGGCACTGCTCCCCCCAGCGCACGGAGAACTGGATGCTCTCGGCCGGGTTGCCCACGGTGCTCTGGTCGGGGGTGAGCTGCATGGCGCCCTTGTCGAAGCCGGCGGCGACCAGCGCATCGACGTAGGCCTGCCCGGTGACCTGCTCCGGTGTCGCCCAGACCCCCGCGATCACCGCCGCGAACAGGGGCAGATTCTCTTCGGCCGTGCCGTTCGGGACGAGCGCCGGCTCGGCGGTCGCGGTCGATGTCGGCGAGGCCGAGGGGGATTCGGCGGCGGCCGCCGTGGACGACGACGATGTCGGCGCGGCCGAGTCTGCGGCGTCGGGGGCCGAACATGCGGTCAGCGCGAGCGCGAGCCCGATCCCCATGCAGAAGAGGCCTGACGCGACCGGGCGCCTGCGACGACGCTCGGGGTGGCGGGACACTGTTCGAGTCTAAAGCGCGCCACCTCGAGCTCTCGTCGCGGCGGCTCAGAACGGGGCCTCGACCCCCGCCAAGGCGAGTGTGCGGGGCTCGGTGCCTTCGTCGGTCGGCGCCGCGGCCGGCTCCGTCGTCTGATCGGATCCGCTCGATTCTTCGCGCGCGACGCCGGGCGCGTCCCACCCGGCATCCCCGGCTTCTGCCGCCGTCCAGCTCTCGGTCGTCGATGACGAGCCCGCCGAACCGGGCTCGTCCGATCGGAAGGTCGACGTGCCGAAGAGAAGGTCGTGCCCGATCGCGTCGATGTCGATGTCGACGGACGTGCCCCGCTTCTCACCGGTGTCCCAGTTGCGCACGCGGAGGCGTCCGGTCAGCACGACGCGCTCACGTCGGTGGAGCGAGTCGAACGCATGCTCGGCGAGGCGGCGGTAGGCCGACACGGTGTACCAGTTGGTCTCGCCGTCGACCCAGCCGCCCGTCGCACGGTCGAAGCGACGCTCCTTGCTGGCCACCCGGAACGTGGTGATCGGAACGCCGTTGCGGAGTCTTCTTCTCGGGGTCGGTACCGATCGTGCCGACGATCGTGATCGTGTCGTTCATGTCGCATCCTCTCTGCCCGAGGACGGTCCCCGGGTTGCGCCGGTGCCCGAGTGCCCGTCGGACACCGGCGCGATCCCAGAATGCGGCGACGATCGATGCCCGTGCACGTCATCGACGCGGGTCTGAGGAAAGGCCGGTCCCGCAACGTCCTGGGGAGGAGGGGATGCGCGTGGCGCTGATGTCGGAGGCAGAACGTATCTTCGAATCAGAAGGGAACAGCACATGACTCTCACTCTCCCGTCGTCGTCCTCGGCCACCCCGCACCTCACCCGTGCGGTCGACGTCCGTCTCGTTCCGGCGGGCCCGATGCTGTGGCGGATCGTGGATCACGGTCGCGCGATCGGTCACCTGCAGGCCGCACGCCAAGGCGCAGACGTGCGCTACCGGGCGCGGCGGTTCCACGCGCCGAGTCGGGCGTTCCGTGATCTGGGCGAATTCTGGTCGGTCGACGACGCCGTCGAGTGCGTGATCTTCGCGCGCTGAGCGCTCGTCCCGCTCAGACCACCGAGTCCAACTGCTCGGTCATCGCCACCGGCGCACCGTTGCGCACCCGGCGGCCAGGCATCGGCCAGGATTCCGACAGCGCGGACGAGTTCGTCGGGCGCCGCCGTGAAGGGAATCCGCAGATGCCGGTCGTGACCGCCTTCGACCGAGAATCGCGGACCTGCCGACAGCAGCAGCCCACGTGAGCGGACGTCCATCACGAGCGTCGAGCTGAGCGGCGCATCCAGTCCGATCCAGAGCGAGACGCCGCCGTGCACCTCGGGCACGCGCCACTCCGGCAGCAGGCGCGCGATCGCCTCGACGACCGCATCCCGCCCCTCGCGCAGCACATGCGAGCGCTGCGCGACGACGGCCGGGTATTGCGGGAAGCACCGCGGCGGCGACGGCCTGCTCGAACTCCGGCGTGCCGAGATCCTGGGCGGGTCGCGAGGCCACGAGACGTCGCACGAGGTCGGCCTCCGCGCGGATCCACCCGACGCGCAGCCCGCCCCACACCGTCTTGCCCAGGGAACCGACTCGAACCACCGAGGACGGATCGCCGTCCATGAAGCCCGACGGAACCGCGCCCGCGATCGATGTCGAGGTCGGCGGTCGTCTCGTCGAGAACGAGGATCGTTCCCGATCGCTCGGCGGCCTCGAGCACCGTGGCGCGCTCGAGCGAGGTCATCGACCGTCCGGTCGGATTCTGGAAGTCCGGCATCAGGTAGGCCAGCACCGGCAGAGTGCGCGCGAAGGCCTGCTCGGCGCGGTCGAGATCCCAGCCGTCTTCCGTCGTCACCGGCACGCCGACCAGGCGTGCGTCCGCTCGCCGCAGCGCGTCGGCGGCGTGAGGATAGGTCGGAGTCTCGATCAGCACGCGATCGCCGCGACCGAGCAGCACAGCGGCGAGCAGGTGGATCGCGCTCTGGGCGCCGGTCGTGACGACGATCTCGTGGGGTGACGTCGGGATGCCGCGTTGCGAGTACCGCTCGGCGATCGCCTCACGCAGCTCGATCCGCCCGAGGACGTCGTAGCCGGTCCGCGCGACGATCGTCGACGCCGAGCGCGCGACGTCGGAGATCAGGCCCGGCCAGTCCTGGCCATGCCGGAGGACTGGCCTGCTGCAGGTCGATCGCCCTCTTCGTTCGTGGATCGCGCCGTCCAGGATCCCGACGCCGCAACGGCAGCGTGACGCTCCCCGAACCGCGGGTGCTCGACGATGTGCCCGGAGTCACGAAGACTCCGGTAGGCGGCGGCGACGGTGCTGCGACTCACGTGGAGCGCCGCCGACAGCTCGCGTTCGGCAGGCAGCGCCGTGCGCGGTGCGACGCGATTGTCGAGACACAGCAGGCGGATGCCGTCCGCCAGCGCTTCGTAGGCCGGTTCACGTGTACGCCAGCCGCCGAGCGCTGCCGAGAGGGCACGAGCCGAGATCCGAGAGTCCATGTAGCCAGAATAGAGCAATTGGACTGGATGCTACGAGCCAATTATGCGATTGGATAGCACCATGGCTCGTCGCGTGCTCCAACTCCTCATCGGTCTCGTCCTCTATGGCGCCGGTTGCGCCTTGACCGTCGAGGCAGGTCTGGGCGTGGACCCGTGGACGGTGTTCGCGCAGGGCCTGTCGATCCACACCGGGATCGGTATCGGCTGGGTGACGAACATCGTCGGCTTCCTCGTGCTGCTGCTGTGGATCCCCCTGCGTCAACGACCCGGCGCGGGCACGATCGCCAACATCCTGCTGGTGGGGACCAGCATGCAGGTGGTCCTGTGGGTCATGCCTCCCGTCAGCGGACTCGCCTTTCAGATCGGGGTGCTGCTGGCGGGCATCCTCCTCGTGGCGCTCGCGTCAGGGCTCTACATCGGCGCCCACTTCGGCCCCGGCCCCCGAGACGGGCTGATGACCGGGCTGCACGCGCGCCTCGGCTGGCCCATCTGGGTGTGCCGCGCGCTCGTCGAGGTCAGCGTGCTCGCGATCGGCTGGCTGCTGGGCGGAACCGTGGGGATCGGCACCGTTCTGTTCGCGGTCCTCATCGGCCCGCTCGTTCACGTCGCGCTGCCCTTGCTCGACACGGCACGGCCGGTCAGCCGTCGCTCGCGCGTCGCGCCGGTCGCCGGCTGATCACTGCGATCAGTGCTCGCGGAACTCCGGCCAGTCGCTGCCGGGGATCATGCGGGAGTGCAACGCGTTCTTCGCGATCTCCATCGAGGGGTACGTTCCCGCGGAGGCGTCGGCGCCTGCCATGGTGACGGTGTAGCCGTCATCGTCCTTGCGGATGCTGCCGACCACTCCTGACGCGCCGTAGGCGACCCACAGCGCATGATGCGTTTCGGTTGTGCTCATCTTCGAACTCCTTCCGTGATCTCGACGCTACGCCGCGAGCGCGTCCCACACCAGAGGTTGTGTGGCGCGTCGCGGACAGGTTCCGATCACATCATGTCGCCGGGTAGCGTATACGCGTCACCCCCCGTAGCTCAGTGGAAGAGCGTCCGGTTTCTACCCGGCTGGTCGGGAGTTCGAATCTCTCCGGGGGGGCCGAACGCTCGTCACCGCCGGAGTCCGTGTCCGAGGGCCCTGACTAGGATGGAACTCATGGTGGGGGCTTCCGACAACGACCGTCTGGTATGGATCGACTGCGAGATGACAGGGCTCGACCTGGCGATCGACGAGCTGGTCGAGATCGCCGTCGTCGTCACCGACTTCGAGCTCCGACCTCTCGACCCGGGGTTCTCGATCGTCATCAAGCCCGACGCGTCTGCGATCGATCACATGAACGACTTCGTCACCGCGATGCACGAGAAGTCGGGCCTGCTGACGGAGATCCCTCATGGCGTCAGCGTGGCCGAGGCCGAATTCGAGGCACTCGAGTACATCCAGCGCTTCGTGCCGCTGCAGGGCAAGGCCCCTCTGGCCGGAAACACGATCGGCACCGATCGGATGTTCCTCGCCAAGTACATGCCTCGCGTCGACCGCTGGCTGCACTATCGCAACGTCGATGTGTCGAGCATCAAGGAGCTCAGCAGACGCTGGTATCCGCGCGCCTACATCCACGCGCCGGCCAAGGGCGGTGGCCACCGAGCACTGGCCGACATCCGCGAATCCATCCTGGAACTTTCCTACTATCGCTCCGCGGTCTTCGTTCCCGAACCCGGTCCGACCAGCGATGGAGCACGCGCTGCGGCGGCAGCGGCCGTTTCGGCGTTCGCGCCCGAAGTATGAGAGAATTTTCGGGTTGCCCGCCGCGTGCGGGAGACATGGTGGGTATAGCTCAGTTGGTAGAGCGCGGCCTTGTGGTGGCCGATGTCGCGGGTTCGAGCCCCGTTACTCACCCCAATGATTGACATGGATGCCGCGGCGTTCGAAGCGCTCGTCACCGACGAACTCGACCGGCTTCCGGACGACATGGTCGACGGTCTCGACAACGTGATCTTCGTCGTGGAGGACCGCCCTGAAGACGGGAGCCTCGACCTCCTCGGACTCTACGACGGCTGGGCGCTCACCGAACGCGACCGGTACGGCGTCGGCGAACTACCCGACCGCATCATCGTGTACCGCGAGCCGCACCTCGCCGTCTGCGAGAGCGAACGCGAGCTGCACGACGAGGTGCACACGACGCTGGTGCACGAGATCGCACACTTCTACGGCATCGACGACGATCGCCTGCACGAACTCGGATGGGCATGACGGCGATGCTGGCCACACCTGAGACGGCCGAGCACGTCGACATCCGCCAGCAGGAGCAGACCCTACGCCCGTGGCAGACCGTGGTCTGGAATGATCCGGTAAATCTCATGAGCTACGTCACGCACGTGTTCCGGGAGTACTTCGGGTTCGATCGCGCGCACGCCGAGCGTCTCATGCTCGCCGTCCACCACGAGGGACGTGCCGTCGTTGCCGAAGGCGCACGCGAGCAGATGGAACTGCATGCGCAGGCCATGCACGACTACGGGCTGTGGGCGACGATCCGACAGGCGCCGCAATGAGCGCGCCGCGCACCGTGGTGCTCGAGCTGACCCGAATGGAAGCGGCCCATCTGGCCGGTCTGGTGACGCAATTCGCCGAGTTGCTCGAAGACGCCGAAAGCACCGCCGGCGACCCCGCGATCGCCCGCCTCGTACCCGATGCCTACTCCGATGACGCCGAGGCCGCGCAGGACTTCCGGGACATGACCGAACGAGACCTACTGGAGCGCCGCCGTCAGGATGCCGGAGCGGTGCTCGGTTCGCTGAGTGGAGCGGCCGCGCTGCCCGAAGATGCCGCGCCCGACGACGAGATCCTCATGGAGCTGGTCGAGCTGAGACTCGACACCGAGGCACTCCAAGCATGGCTCCGCTGCCTCGCTGCAATTCGGCTGGTGCTCGCCACACGGCTCGGAATCCGCAGCGAAGAAGACCACGACGTTGACGACCCGCGATTCGGGATCTACGAGTGGCTCGGCTATCGACTGGACGGGCTCGTCCAGGCGGCCGACGACGAGGGCTGAGCAGTTCAGGGAATCGCGAAGACGTGCGTGGCGCGCCGCGTCGGCTCGTCGAGAGCCAGATGACGCTCCTCCTGCTCGGCCCAGCGCGTCCAGTGCGGCCGATACGTCTCGCCATCACGCTGGAGCGCCCGCCGCATGCGCGACTGGGGTGGAGACTCCAGCCACACACGGACGTCCCCGAGCCGCGCGGTCGCCGCGGTGAGCAGACCCGAGCCCTCGACGATCAGCGGAAGCGACGGATCGACGGCATGCGCTTCCGCCGGCGCGGAGGCCTCCCAATCCCACCGTTCCCACACTCCGATCAGCCCGCGCGCGTGCGGACGGAGGATCAGGTCACGGGCGGCCACCACGCCGTCGGCGAGTCCGTCCCACCCCGGATACAGCGAGTCCAGCGCGACGAGCTGCACGCGCCCCCGCAGAGGCCAGCGGGCGACCAGGGCACGAGCAAGCGACGTCTTGCCCGAACCGCTCCGACCGTCGATGAGAACGACGGGGTTCGACGCGGCCACGCCGACGATCGCCTTCAGGACGTGTGAGGCGGCGACGTCGAGCGCGGTCGAGACGGGGTCGGCGTCAGCGCTTGAGGGCGCGGATGACACGACTCAGCGCACGACCTGCGACCCACACGAACGGAATCGCCACCGCGAGGAACGAGACGATGTTGGGCTCGAACCGCAGCTCGTCGCCCTTGCGGATGTACGCGCCGAGAGGAACGGAGTAGCCGCCTCCGCCGCCGCCGCCGTTCCCGGATTCGTCCGATCCCCCGCCGAAGCCGGTCCAGGCCAGTGCGACGGGGATGATCCGGACCCCGTCGACGTCCATCTGCTCGCCGTAGGCGCTCTGGACACCGAAGGTCGCGGACTGCTTGCCGAGCTCGAGTGCGATGTTGGGCATGCGTCCACGGTACTCGGCACGGGGCGCCCTGCCCAGCGCAACAGGGCGGTTCGTCCTCAATCCAGGCTCTGGGGCCGCGGATGCGAGGGCAGCGCGCCTCCGCTCCGCGCCCCGCCCAGCAACGTCGCACGGGTGACGGCCCCGCGACCGAACCGGGCGGTCGCGTCATCGAGTGCGCCTTCGACGCGTCGCCACTCCTCGTCGTCGTCCCACAGGGTGAGCCCCGCTGCAGTGGCACGAAGCTTCTCCGCGCGCACGCCCACCAATCTGACCGGGAGCGGTCGATCGAGCGCGTCGAACAGCTCCAGGGCTGCTTCACCGATCCGCTGGCCGACCGCCGTCGGCTCGGGCATCGTCTGCGAACGGCTGATCGTCGTGAAGTCGGCGAAGCGCACCTTGATCGCGACCGTGCGCGCCTCCCATCCGTGCGCGCGCAGGCGCGCCCCGACGCGATCGGCGAGCCGGCGGAACTCCGATCGCAGCACCGCGGAGTCGCCGATGTCGGTGAGGAAAGTCTCTTCATGGCCGACGCTCTTCTCGACGCGCGCCGTGTCGACCCGGCGAGCGTCGAGCCCGCGGGCGAGATGCCAGATGCGATCGCCCATCGCGGCGCCGAGCGCACGGTCCAGGACGGATCGAGGTGTGTCGAGGATGTCGGCGATGGTGTGGATGCCCCGTGCCTCCAGGGCCTCGGCGGACTTGGGGCCGATGCCCCACAGTGCCCGGACCGGACGGGGCCGCAGGAACGCCGCGGTGTCGGCTTCGGCCACGATCAGCAGCCCGTCCGGCTTGCTGATCGTCGAGGCCATCTTCGCGACGTGCTTCGTCGCGGCGACGCCGATGCTGCAGGTCAGCCCGGTCTCGTCGAGCACCCGTTGGCGCAGGGTCCGTGCGATCTCACCCGGACTCCCCCACAGCCGGCGCGCGCCGCGGACATCGAGGAACGCCTCATCGATCGAGAGCGGTTCGACGAGCGGGGTCACGTCGTGGAAGATGCGCATGACCTCGGCCGAGAGCGCCACATAGCGCTCGAAGTTCGGACGGACGGTGATCGCCGTCGGACACAGACGCAGCGCCTGAGCGACGTTCATCGCCGAGCGGACACCGAATCGACGGGCTTCGTACGACGCGCTCGAGACGACGCCACGACCTTCGAAGCCGCCCACGATGATCGGCTTGCCGCGCAGAGAGGGATTGTCGAGCACTTCCACGGACGCATAGAACGCGTCCATGTCGACATGCAGGATGCCGGTGCCGGTGTCGTCCGCGCCGTCGGGCGAGACGAGGCGACCCGTTCCGTCACCGCGTCCCATGCGTCGATGATGTCAGCACGTACCGACATCTCCTCCCCTACTGAGCGGCGCGCTCCAGCACCAGTTCGCGCACTCGCGCGGCATCCGCCTGGCCCTTCATCGCCTTCATGACGGCACCGATGACGGCGCCGGCCGCCTGCACCTTTCCGTCGCGGATCTTCGCGAGCACATCGGGCTGGGCGGCGAGTGCCTCATCGATCGCCGCGATGAGGGCGCCGTCGTCTGAGACGACCGCCAGGCCGCGTGCGTCGATGACCTCCTGCGGGGTGCCTTCACCGCCGATGACCCCCTCGAGCACCTGACGGGCGAGCTTGTCGGTGAGCGTGCCGGCGTCGATGAGGCCCTGCAGAGCGGCGACGTCAGCGGGCGAGACGAGGTCGGAAGCCTCGCGCCCCTGTGCGTTCGCGGTGCGCGATATCTCCCCGGTCCACCACTTGCGTGCGGCCGCGGGCGTCGCGCCGGCTTCGATCGTCGCTGCGACCTCGGCGAGGAGGCCGCCGTTCGCGACATCCTGGAACTCCAGGTCGCTGAAACCCCACTCGGTCTTGAGCCGGCGACGCCGTTCGGCGGGGGGCTCCGGCAGCGCCGCCCGCAGCTGCTCGATCAACTCGGCGGAGGGGACCACCGGCAGCAGATCGGGCTCGGGGAAGTACCGGTAGTCGTCTGCGTCGGACTTGGGACGGCCCGGTGATGTCGTGCCGGTGTCTTCGTGCCAGTGCCGGGTCTCCTGCGTGATCGAGCCACCAGCGGCGAGGATCGCCGCTTGACGCTGGATCTCATAGCGGACGGCGCGCTCCACGGAGCGCATCGAGTTCACGTTCTTCGTCTCCGTGCGGGTGCCGAGCTTCTCCTGGCCTCGAGGGCGCAGCGAGACGTTCGCATCGCAGCGCAGGTTGCCGCGCTCCATCTTCGCGTCCGAGATGCCGAGGGACAGCACGATGTCGCGGATCGTCTGCACGTACGCTTTGGCGATCTCGGGGGCGCGGTGCTCGGTGCCGTAGATCGGCTTCGTGACGATCTCGACCAGCGGGACCCCGGCGCGGTTGTAGTCGACGAGCGAGTACTCCGCACCCTGGATGCGGCCGGTCGAGCCGCCGACGTGCGTGAGCTTGCCGGCATCCTCTTCCATGTGCGCGCGCTCGATCGGGACGACGACCCGCGTTCCGTCGGCGAGCTCGACCTCGACGGACCCCTCGAAGGCGATCGGCTCGTCGTATTGCGAGATCTGGTAGTTCTTGCCGAGGTCGGGGTAGAAGTAGTTCTTACGTGCGAAGCGGCTCGACGGCGCGATCTGACAGCCGAGGGCGAGCCCGAGCGAGATCGAGAATCTGACCGCCTGCTCGTTCACCACCGGAAGCGAGCCCGGCAGGCCCAGATCGACTGGCGCGAGATCCGAGTTCGGCTCGCGACCGAACGAGTTCGGCGCTGCCGAGAACATCTTGGTCTTCGTGTTGAGCTCGACGTGCACCTCGAATCCGAGGACGGGCTCGAACAGCTCGAGCGCCTTGTCGAAATCCAGGATCTTTTCCTTCGCCATGTCAGACCACCTCTCCTCGGACCGGAGCGCGGTCCAGCAGCGGTCCGCCCCACGAATCGACGAGCAGGGCTTCGAGGGCCGCGCCGACACGGTACAGCCGGGCGTCCTGCCGCGCGGGGGCGAGGAACTGGATGCCGACCGGCAGTCCGTCCTCCTCGGCCAGCCCAGACGGGATGGAGATCCCGGGGACGCCCGCCAGGTTCGCCGGGATCGTCGTCACGTCGTTCAGGTACATCTGCATCGGGTCGTCGATCTTCTCGCCCAGACGGAACGCCGTCGTCGGCGCGGAAGGCGTCGCGATGACGTCCACCTGCGCGAACGCGGCGTCGAAGTCGCGCTGGATCAGGGTGCGCACCTTCTGCGCCGACCCGTAGTACGCGTCGTAGTAGCCGGCGGACAGCGCGTAGGTGCCGAGGATGATGCGGCGTTTCACTTCATCGCCGAACCCGGCATCGCGCGTCGCGGCCATCACATTCTCGACCGTGGGCGTGCCGGCGGGCGTCACACGCAGGCCGAAGCGCACCGAGTCGAACTTCGCCAGGTTGCTGGATGCCTCTGCCGGAAGGATCAGGTAGTACGCGGCGACTCCGAACTCGAAGTGCGGGGCGCTGATCTCGACGATCTCCGCGCCCTGGGCCTCCATCACGGCCAGAGCCGCGCGGAAGGACGCCGACACCCCGGCCTGGAATCCGGAGTCGGGCAGCTCGCTGATGACGCCGACCCGCAGCCCGCGCAGCACATCGCCGCGGGCACCCTCGCGGGCTGCGTCGGCGAAGGAGGGCCAGGCGTCGGTCAGTGAGGTCGAATCGCGCGGATCGTGACCGCCGATGACGTCGTGCAGCAGACCGGCGTCCAGCACGGTACGGGTCACCGGACCGACCTGGTCGAGACTCGAGGCGAGAGCGATCGCGCCGTAGCGGCTGACCCCGCCGTAGGTGGGCTTGAGGCCGACCGTGCCCGTGACGTGTGCGGGCTGGCGGATCGACCCGCCGGTGTCGGAGCCGAGCGCGAGCGGGGCTTCGAACGCGGCGACGGCGGCCGCGGAGCCGCCCCCCGAGCCGCCGGGGATCCGATCGAGGTCCCAGGGGTTGTGCGTCGGACCGTAGGCGGAGTGCTCGGTCGAGGAGCCCATCGCGAACTCGTCCATGTTGGTCTTGCCCAGCGGCACCAGGCCCGCGGCACGCGAGCGTGCGACGACCGTCGCGTCGAAGGGCGACATGTACCCCTCGAGGATGCGCGAGCCGCTCGTGGACGGCATGTCCGTCGTGACGAGGACGTCCTTGATGGCGAGCGGAACCCCCGCGACGGGTCCGAGGTCCTCGCCGGCCGCGCGCCGCCGGTCGATGTCGGCGGCCACCTCGAGCGCGTGGTCGCTCACGTGGAGGAAGGCGTGGATGTCGCCATCCACCGCCGCGATGCGGTCGAGGTGCGCCCGCGTCGCTTCGACGCTCGAGACCTCGCCCGATGCGAGCTTCGCTGCGAGGTCGGCCGCGGTGAGGCGGATCAGTTCGGCGCTCACTGCTCTTCACCGAGGATCGCGGTCACGCGGAAGCGGCCGTCGGCGGCGTCCGGAGCGTTCTGCAGCGCCTGCGCGAGCGTCAGCGTCTCGCCGACCTCGTCGGGCCGGTAGACGTTCTCGAGCGGGATCGGGTGGCTCGTCGCCGGAACATCGGGAGTCGCCACCTGGGACACCTTCGCGATGTTGTCGACGATCACGTCGAGCTGGCCGGTGAGGCGCTCGACCTCCTCGTCGCTCAGCTGGATCCGGGCGAGCACACCGAGATGGCGCACGAGATCAGGGGTGATTTCAGACACCACTCCATCCTACGAGCGCCCACCTGTGAGCGCCGACCGGCCGTGCGCCACGGACGCCCGCTTGCCGACGAGCGCGCCCTCATTAGGCTGGGCGCGTGACGACGTACGAGCCTCCTCGCCCCTGGATCGCCAGCTACGCCGAGGGGGTGCCGGACGACCTCGACCCCGTCACCGGTTCGCTCGTGGACATCGTCGAGGCCTCGGCTCGCGACTACCCCGACGCGCCCGCGCTCCAGTTCTTCGGCCGGACGACGTCGTATCGCGACCTGAACGACGCGATCGAGCGCGCCGCCGCGGGCCTGCGCGCCCAGGGGGTCGTGGCCGGCGATCCGGTGGCGATCGTGCTGCCGAACTGCCCGCAGCACATCGTGGCGTTCTACGCGATCCTCCGACTGGGCGCGGTCGTCGTCGAGCACAACCCGCTCTACACCCCTCGCGAGCTGCGCAAGCAGTTCGAAGACCACGGCGCGACGCACGCGATCGTCTGGACGAAGGTCGTCGGGCTGATCCAGGACTTCCCCGCCGACCTGGCCGTCACCTCGCTGATCTCCGTCGACATCACCACGGCCATGCCGTTCGGCACCCGGCTCGCTCTCACGCTGCCGATCGCGAAAGCACGCGAGGCACGCACGGCTCTGCACGAGCGGGTGAGCGGCACGGTGACGTGGGAATCGATCGTCGGGACGGCGCCCCTGCCGGCATCCCACCCGAAGCCGGCGACGGATGACCTCGCGCTCATCCAGTACACGAGCGGCACGACCGGCACGCCCAAGGGAGCCTCGCTGACGCATCGCAACCTGCTCTCGAATGCGGCTCAGGCACGCGCCTGGGTGCCCTCGATCGTGCGCGGGCACGGCTGCGTCGTGTACGCCGTGCTGCCGATGTTCCACGCCTACGGACTGACGCTCTGCCTGACGTTCGCGATGTCGATGGGTGCCCGGCTGGTGCTGTTCCCCCGCTTCGATCCCGACATGGTTCTCGAGGTCACGAAGAAGCATCCCGCGACGTTCCTGCCCCTCGTCCCTCCGATCGCGGATCGCCTTCTGAAGGCCGCGCGAGAGAAGGGTGTCTCGCTCGCGGGTAACCAGGTCGCGATCTCGGGTGCGATGGCGCTCCCCCACGAACTCGTCGTGCCGTTCGAGGCCGCTTCGGGCGGCTACCTCGTCGAGGGCTACGGGCTCAGCGAGTGCTCGCCCGTGCTCATGGCCAATCCGGTCGCCGACAATCGCGTGCCGGGCACGGTCGGGCTGCCGCTGCCGGGGACGGAGCTTCGGGTCGTCGACCCCGACGACCCGACGAAGGATGTCGCGCCGGGGGCACGCGGTGAGCTCATCGTGCGCGGACCGCAGGTGTTCGGCGGGTACTACGGCAAGCCCGAAGAGACCGAGAAGGTCTTCGTCGACGGCTGGTTCCGCACGGGCGACATCGTCACGGTCGACGAGGGTGGCTTCGTGCGCATCGTCGACCGCATCAAGGAGCTCATCATCACGGGCGGCTTCAACGTCGCACCGACCGAGGTCGAGATCGCACTGCGACAGCATCCTCAGGTCGACGACGCGGCCGTCGTCGGGCTGCCGAATCCCCAGTCGGGCGAGGAGGTCGTGGCGGCGATCGTGCTCGCACCGGGCGTGGACCAGCCCGACATCGAGGGGATCCGCGAGTTCGCACGCGGCATCCTGACCCCGTACAAGGTTCCCCGGCGGATCTTCGTCGTCGACGACCTGCCGAAATCACTGATCGGCAAGGTGCTGCGCCGTCAGGTGCGCGACTCGCTGCTCCAGCTGACGACCGGGGCTTGACCGGTCGTCTCTTCCGTCGCCGTGTCAGTCGGCGAGACCGTCGCGTGCGACCGCAACGGCGTACGGGTACAGCGTCGCGTTCATGACCCCCGCCGAGACCGCAGGGTCCGTCTGCATCACGGCGCGCGCCGTGACCTCGTCGGGGGCTTCGAAGATCGTGATGCCGAAGGTGCCCTCATCGACCTGCGTGCGCCCGGCGAGGATCAGGATGCCGGCGGCCTTCAGCGCCTGCAGATATCCGAAGTGCTCCTCGACGACCGCCGACTCCTCATCCGTCGCCGCAGCCACCATCTCGGGTCGGGTCGGAACGATGCGGTAGATCCACTGCGCCATGGGTGACTCATCCCGCATCGGGAGCGAGCGCGGCGAGGGCTGCCGGACCCTCGGTCACGAGAATGCGGAACTGCGCGGCGTCGATGATCCGCACGCCGAGCTCCTCCGCCTTCGCGAGCTTGGACCCGGCCCCCGGGCCGGCCGCGACGAAGTCGGTCTTCTTCGACACGCTCGAAGCAGCTTTGCCGCCGGCGCCGATGATCGCCTCTTGAGCGCCCTCCCGGCTGTAGCCCTCGAGTGAGCCGGTCGCGACGATCGTGAGGCCCTCCAGCACTCCGCCTTCTGTGGTGGCAGAACCGGGCCCGGGATGGCCCGGAGTGCTCAGCTGCGCGCCGGCGGCGGTCCAGCGATCGACGATCTCTCGATGCCAGTCCACGTCGAACCAGTCCAGGAGCGAATCGGCGATGATGCCTCCGACTCCTTCGACGGCCGCGAGCTCGTCGCGCGATGCCGCTCGGATGGCATCGACCGACCCGAACCACTGCGCGAGAGCCCGCGCGGCCACCGGCCCGACATGACGGATGTTGAGCGCGACGAGGAACCGCCAGAGCTCCTTGGTCTTCGAGACCTCGAGGTTGGCGAGGAGCTGCGTCGCGGACGCCGACAGCACGTAGCCGGGGTCGCCGTCGAACGATCCGGCCGCGTCGAAGGCGGGATCGGTCTTCTTGCGCTGCCGTCGGAAGGGCGATCGCGTGTCGGGCGTGCCGTCTTCGAGCAGACGCGGGAGTCCGGTCTCGGCATCGCGCACGACGACATCGATCGGGAACAGATCCTCTGCGCTCAGATCGAAGAGCCCGGCCTCGGTGACCAGCGGCGGTGTCTCGGGGCGCACCGGCTGGGTCAAGCGCGGCTGCGGACACCTCGCCGAGTCCCTCGATGTCGAGCGCGCCGCGCGAGCCGATGTGGTCGACGCGACCACGCACCTGCGCCGGGCACGACCGGGCGTTCGGACACCGCAGGTCGATGTCGCCTTCTTTCGCGGGGGCGAGCGGAAAGCCGCATTCGGGACAGCTCTGGGGCATGACGAAGGCACGCTCGGTGCCGTCGCGCAGTTCGACCACCGGACCGAGCACCTCGGGAATGACATCGCCGGCCTTGCGCAGTACGACCGTGTCGCCGATCAGCACGCCCTTCAGCTTGACGACGTCCTGATTGTGGAGCGTCGCCTGACGCACGACGCTGCCCGCGACGCGCGCCGGCTCCATGACGGCGAACGGAGTCGCACGGCCGGTGCGGCCGACCGAGACGACGATGTCGAGCAACTTGGTGTTGACCTGCTCGGGCGGGTACTTGTAGGCGATCGCCCAGCGCGGTGCGCGGCTGGTCGCTCCGAGCTCGTCGTGCAGCGCGAGTTCGTCGACCTTGACCACGATCCCGTCGATCTCGTGCTCGACGTCGTGGCGGTGGCTCCCGTAGTGCTGGATGAACTCATCCGCCGCCGCCGCGGAGTCGGCGACCTGGAAGTACTGGCTCGTCGGCAGTCCCCACGAGGCCAGGAGGGCGTAGACCCCGCTCTGCGTCGCAACCGGCGGATCGGGCCACGCTCCGATGCCGTGCACCGTCATTCGCAGGCGCGACAGCCGCTGGTGAACAGCGTCGAGCTGCCGTTCGTTCTTGCCCTCGGTCTTCTGCCGGAGCGAGCCGCTCGCGGCGTTGCGCGGGTTCGCGAACAGGCGGTCGCCCATCTGCTCCTGGTATGCGTTGAGCGACTCGAAATCGGCGACGTTGAAGAACACCTCGCCCCGCACTTCGACCAGGGCGGGGTGACCTGTGCCGGCAAGCCGATGCGGGATGCCGCCGACCCGCAGCACATTCTCGGTGACGTCTTCGCCCACCCGACCGTCGCCGCGCGTGGCAGCCGAGACGAGTCGGCCGTGCTCGTATCGCAGTGAGAGCGCGAGGCCGTCGATCTTGAGCTCGCAGAGGTAGTGCACCGACCGGCCGGCATCGCGCTCGACCTTCGCGGCCCACGCGAGGAATTCTTCGTCGCTGAACACGTTGTCCAGGCTCAGCATCCGCTCGGCGTGCTCGACGGGCGCGAACAGGGATCCGGATGCCGCCCCCACCGACAGCGTGGGCGAATCCTGGCCCTGCAGCTCAGGATGAAGCCGCTCGATCGCCTCGAGCCGCTGCATCCAATGGTCGTATGTGGCGTCGTCCACGACGACGGTGTCGCGCCCGTAGTACGCGTCTCGAGCCTCGAGGATCAGCTCCGTCAGTCGCACGGACTCCGCACGGGCGTCGTCGAGCGAGAGGTCTGCGAGGTCTGCAGAGGTGGAGGCATCCGTCACGCCGCAAGTCTAGAAGCCTCGTACGACACGGTGGCCGGTGGTGGCGGCCTCAGGCGTCGACGGGGACGGCAGACACGGTGCGGTCGATCGTGAACTGCCCGAGCACGCGCGTGCCGTCATAGAGCACCGCCGTCTGGCCCGGGGCGACCCCGTCCAGGGGGGTGACCGGCGTGACCGTCACGATGCCGTCCGCGAGCACCGCTCGCGCCGCAACCGGGTCGGAGTGGGCGCGGATCTGCACGTGGCATGCGAAGTCGCCGGAGGTCGGCGCCGCTCCCGCCCAGGTGAACCTCGCGCCCCCGATCTCTGCGGTGGCCAGGGCCTCCTTCGGACCGACCACGACCGTGTTCGAGACGGGTCGCACCTCGAGCACGAAACGCGGCTTGCCGTCAGCGGCGGGCACGCCGAGCGCGAGCCCGCGGCGCTGACCCACCGTGAAGGCGTGGGCGCCTTCGTGCGAGCCCACGA
Organism: uncultured Actinomycetota bacterium; assembly: GCA_963772395.1. GTDB lineage: Bacteria > Actinomycetota > Actinomycetes > Actinomycetales > Microbacteriaceae > Microbacterium. The sequence goes on from CAVYWV010000002.1 coordinate 1,033,041, forward strand.
CCGCGCCGGACCGATCGAGGATGTCGCCGCGTTCGGCACCCACCCGCTCGGCGAGCCACCCCCGCGTGTCGCCGTCGGGGATGAAGCAGATGTCGTGACTGTCGGGCTTGTGCGCCACGGTCAGGCCGCGCGCCTCGGCCTCGGCCCGCACGAGCGCCTTCGAGGGCGTCGCGCCCAGCGGGAAGAGCGTGTGCGCGAGCTGGTCGGCGGTGAGCACACCGAGGACGTAGGACTGGTCCTTGGCCGCGTCGCTCGCGCGATGCAGCTCCCACTCGCCGGATGCTGCTTCGCGGAGGATCGCGTAGTGACCGGTGCAGACCGCGTCGAATCCGAGGTCGAGCGCCTTTTCGAGCACGGCGGCGAACTTGATCTTCTCGTTGCACCGCATGCAGGGGTTCGGTGTGCGGCCCGCGCTGTACTCCGCGACGAAGTCCTCGATCACGTCGTCGCGGAAGCGCTCGGAGAAGTCCCACACGTAGAACGGGATGCCGAGGCGATCGGCGGCCCGACGGGCGTCCATCGCGTCCTCGATCGTGCAGCAGCCGCGGCTGCCCGCGCGAAGCGTTCCGCCGGCGCGCGACAGCGCCAGGTGAACGCCGACGACGTCGTGCCCGGCGTCCACGGCGCGCGCCGCGGCGACGGCGGAGTCGACTCCCCCGCTCATCGCCGCAAGAACACGCATGGGACGAGTCTACGAGTCGGTGACTCCACCGAACCTGGGAGCGCCGACCTGACGCGAGGAGAGCCCGGCGGTGCGCGCCCGCTGGTAGGCGGCAGGCAGAGCCGAGATGACCGCGTCGACGTCGGCCTGGGTCGTCGTGCGGCCGAGGGTGAGGCGAAGCGCGCTGCGGGCGGCATCCTCGCCGAGCCCCATCGCCCGCACGACGTGGGAGGGCTCCGGCACGCCCGCCTGGCACGCGGAGCCCGTCGAGACGGCGATGCCTGAGGCATCCAACAGAAGCAGCAGTGAGTCGCCCTGCGCGCCCGGGAAGATCGCGTGGAAGTGACCGGGAAGGCGTTCGGCGGCCTGTGCGGAGACGCGCATCTCGGGAATCCGCTCGCGCAGACCCCGCTCCAGGCGGTCGCGCAGCACGCCGATGCGCGCCGCCTCCTCGCTCACCTCGGCCACGGCGAGTTCTGCGGCGACGGCGAACGCGGCCGCGCCAGGGGCGTCCTGCGTGCCCGCGCGCAGACCGCGCTGCTGGCCGCCGCCGTGCAGGAGGGGCTCCACGCGCGCCTCCCGCGCCACGACGAGCGCGCCCACGCCGACCGGCCCGCCCAGCTTGTGCGCGGCGACGCTGAGAGCCACCAGGCCCGCGCTGCTCGAGCCCGACGCATTGCGCAGCGCCCGGAACGACAGCGGCACATGCCCGAAAGCACCGACGGCATCCACGTGCAGCGGCACGCCGGCTTCGACGCAGAGAGCGGATGCCGCCACGACCGGCTGCACGGTGCCCACCTCGTTGTTGGCTGCCAGGAGGGTCGCCACGGCGGCATCCCCGCTGCCGACGGCGTTCTCCCACGCGGTAAGGTCCACCGCCGCGTCGCGGTCGACGCTCACCCATTCCAGATCCGCGACTTCATGCGCGCTCAGCCAGTTCAGCGTGTCGATCGTCGCATGGTGCTCGGCGACGGGGGCGACGATCGCCGTCTGCCCGGTCGTCTCTCGGCGGGCTCGATAGATTCCCGCGATTGCGAGATTCACCGACTCGGTACCACCCGAGGTGAAGACGACCTCTACCGGGTCGCAGTCGAGGGCGACGGCCAGTCTCTCGCGCGAGTCTTCGAGCAGTCGGCGCGCGGACTGGCCCGCCCCGTGGATCGACGAGGCGTTGCCGACCTCCGCCGCGCCGGCGAGCCACGCCTCCCGCGCCTCGGGTCGCAGCGGTGTGGTTGCGGCGTGGTCGAGGTACACGACCATGGAACTCCCCCGCTCACGTGACCTGACTGCCTCCTGGCCTTACTACTGTAGAGCGCATGGTTTCGCCCGAACCCCTGACCGCGCTCGCCCCGCCACCAGGGCTGTTGAGTTCCGAGCTCGACGACCTCGGCGTCACGCTCGGGCCAGACGGGGGCACGCTGCGCGTCTGGTCGGCGCACGCGAGGGAGATCGAACTCGTCGTCTTCGACGACACGGATCTGGACTGGATCACCGACACGATCCCCCTGCTGCCCGCCGGCGGCGACGTGTGGAGCGTCACCACTGCGCGGCTGCGCCCCGGAACGCGGTACTCCATCCGGGTGGACGGCCCGCACGCACCGGGCAACACCTTCAATCCCGGAACCCTTCTTGTCGAGCCCTACGCGAAGGGTCTCGTGAGCGGCGGCTACGAGGATTGGCGCGCGGTCGTGATCGACGGATCCTTCGACTGGGGCGGCATCACCAAGCCCGCAGTGCCGATGGACCGCACGGTCATCTACGAGGGCCATCTCAAGGGCATGTCGAAGCGGCATCCGCTCGTCCCGCCGGCACTGCACGGAACGTATGCCGGTCTCGCGCACCCCGCGATGATCGAGCATTTCCTCACGCTCGGCGTCACGAGCATCCAACTGCTGCCCGTGCACGCCTTCGCTACCGAGCCGCGCCTGCTGCAGCACGGTCTCACGAATTACTGGGGCTACAACTCCCTGAACTTCTTCACCCCCCACGGCGCGTACGCGACCGAAGAGAACCGGCGCCAGGGGCCCGAGGCGATCCTGCGCGAGTTCAAGGGCATGGTCAAGCTGCTGCACCAGGCGGGCCTCGAAGTCATCCTCGACGTCGTCTACAACCACACCGCCGAGGAGGGCATCGGCGGTCCCCGCACGAGCCTGCGGGGCATCGACAACCGGTCGTACTACCGCCAGCAGGACGACGGCGTGTACGTCGACGTGACGGGGTGCGGCAACTCGGTCGACACGTCCATGGATGCCGCTGCCCGACTGATCCTGGATTCGCTGCGCTACTGGGCGAACGACGTCCAGGTCGACGGGTTCCGGTTCGACCTCGCGGCGACGCTGGGGCGGGATGCCGCCCATCACTTCACGCCCGACCACCCACTGCTGCGCGCGATCGTCGATGACCCCGCCCTCGAAGGAGTCAAGAAGATCGCCGAGCCGTGGGACGTCGGAATGGGCGGGTGGCAGACCGGCAACTTCGGCGAGGGCTGGCACGAGTGGAACGACCGGTATCGCGATCGCGTCCGCAACTTCTGGCTGAGCGATGTCGATTACGCCCGTCGCGCGTCGACGGCGCCGGTGGGCATCGGCGGCTTCGCCACGCGCCTCTCGGGTTCGTCGAACACGTTCAGCGTCGAACGCGGGCCGCTGGCCAGCGTGAACTTCGTCACGGCGCACGATGGCTTCACGCTGCGCGATCTGGTCTCGTACGACGTGAAGCACAACGTCGGCAACGGCGAGCAGAACCGCGACGGCGCAGACACGAATCGGTCTTTCAACCACGGCGCCGAGGGCCCCACTTCCGACGAAGGCATCCTCGCGACGCGCCGCAAGGCGATGCGCAACCTCTTCGGTACGCTGCTGCTCTCGGCGGGTGTCCCGATGATCACGGCCGGCGACGAGTTCGCCCGCACGCAGCGCGGGAACAACAACGCGTACTGCCACGACTCCCCGCTCACCTGGATGTCCTGGGATCACGCTCCGTGGCAGGACGACCTGTTCGCGCACGTCCAGCGCCTCGTCCGCCTTCGCAGCGAGAATCCCGCGCTGCGTCCGAGCAGATTCGCCAAACTCGACGAGCGCACGCCGTCCGCGTCGGTCATGGAGTGGTACGACCAGACCGGCAGCACGATGTCGATCGAGCAGTGGACGGATCCCTCGAACCGGACGCTGCAGTACGTCGCTGCCTCCACGCCCGAGCACGAGGACTTCAACCGGATCCTGCTGATGGTCCACGGCAACGAGAAGCCGGTCGATGTCACGCTTCCCGTGATCGAGGGCGTGACGTCGTACGTGTCGCTGTGGTCCAGCGAAGACGAGGCGCCGAGCGAGGCACCCGTCGAATTCCTTCCGGGGGATGTCGTCCCGCTCGCCGGCACGTCGATGAGGCTGTTCCGCGCACAGTAGCGCACGCACGATCCGGCGCGCCGCAGGCTGTCCGCTCCTCAGGGCGCGCGGTAGGTTCGAGACGTGGTCACGACGACGCGCTCCGTGCGCACCAGCCCCTGGCGTAGCGCCTCTCCGATCCCGGTTCGAGAGGCATCCGACGCCCAGCCCGATCGCACGACGGCGACCCCCCGCATCCCCATCGCCCTGTCGTCTCCCGTCCGTGCCGGACGGGATGTTCCGCCCCAGCGCGTACGCGGGAGAGATCGTGCCGTTCCGCACAACGGCATTCCGCGAGGGCCATGATCTCATCGGCGTCCATGTGCGGCTGTTCTCTCCGTCCGGCGACGAATCGCTGCACCGCCTGCTGCCGCTGCACGACGGCTTCGACCGGTGGGAGACCGCCGTGACGCCGCTCGAGGAGGGCGTCTGGAGCTTTCGGTTCGAAGCGTTCGCCGACGACTTCGCCACCTGGGAGCATGCGGCCGACCTGAAGATCGCTGCCGGGGTCGACACCGCCGTCATGCGCGAGCTCGGGTGCCCGCCTGTTCGACCGCGCCGTGGCCGAGAAGTCGCGTCCGATCACCGAGCGCCGCCGACTCGAGAGCGCGGCCGCCTCGCTGCGCGACCCCGATGTGAGCGACGCGGCCAGCTCTGGAGATCGTCCGCGACCCGTCGATCGCCGACTTCTTCGCCACCCGCCCGCTCACCTCGCTCATGAGCATCGGGCCGCAGAAGGAACTCCTCGTCGAGCGGGAGCGCGCCGGCGTCGGAGCCTGGTACGAGTTCTTCCCACGGTCGGAGGGAGCCCGCCGGCTCAAGGACGGAACGATCAAGAGCGGCACCTTCCGCACGGCGACGAAACGACTGCCGGCGGTCGCCGCGATGGGTTTCGACGTGCTGTACCTGCCCCCGATCCACCCGATCGGACGCCTCAACCGCAAGGGACGCAACAACACGCTCGACCCGCAGCCGGGTGACCCGGGTTCGCCCTGGGCCATCGGATCCGACGAGGGCGGGCATGACGCCGTGCACCCCGATCTCGGCACGCTCGCCGACTTCCGCGCCTTCGTCCGCGCAGCCCGAGCGCAGGGCATCGAGGTCGCCCTCGACTTCGCCCTTCAGGCCGCGCCGGATCACCCGTGGGTGACCGCTCATCCCGAGTGGTTCACGACCCTTCCCGACGGCATCGATCGCCTATGCGGAGAACCCGCCGAAGAAGTATCAGGACATCTACCCGATCAACTTCGACAACGATCCCGAGGGCATCCGCACCGAGGCGCTGCGTGTTCTGCGCCACTGGATCGCGCAGGGCGTCAAGATCTTCCGCGTCGACAACCCCCACACGAAGCCGCTGCAGTTCTGGGAGTGGATCATCGCCACGGTCTCGGCCGACAACCCGGACGTCGTGTTCCTCGCGGAGGCGTTCACTCGGCCCGCGCCGCTGCAGGGCCTCGCGCTCGCGGGGTTCCAGCAGAGCTACACGTACTTCACCTGGCGCAACACCAAGCTCGAACTCGAGGGGTTCCTCACCGGGCTCGCGATCGACACCGCGCATTTCCTGCGCCCGAACCTGTTCGTCAACACGCCCGACATCCTCACCGAGTACCTGCAGTACGGCGGGCGGCCCGCATACAAGATCCGTGCGGCGATCGCCGCGACCGGAGCGCCGACCTACGGAGTGTACGCAGGATACGAGCTCTACGAGAACGTCGCGCGACCCGGGTCGGAAGAGAACATCGACAACGAGAAGTACGAGTACAAGCTGCGCGACTGGGCCGGTGCCCAGGCACACGGTGACTCACTCGCGCCCTACCTCACGCGGCTCAACGAGATCCGTCGCGCTCACCCCGCCCTGCGTCAGCTTCGCAACTTCCGCGTCCACTGGAGCGACGACGACGCGATCCTCGTGTTCTCCAAGCGCATCAGCGCCGAACTGTCCCCCACGGGACACGCCGACACGATCCTCGTCGTCGCCAACGTCGATCCCCACTCGGTCCGTCAGACGATGGTCCACCTCGACACCCGCGTCTGGGGCGTCGAACCCGGTGAACCGTTCGAGGTCGAAGAGCTGCTCAGCGGCGCGCATTGGACGTGGTCGGACCACAACTTCGTCAAGCTCGACGCTTTCACCGAACCAGTCCACATCCTGCACGTGAAGGAGTCTCGATGACGAGTCCCACCGATGACCTGCTCGACGCCGTCGCCGCCGGCTCCCACCACGACCCTCATTCCGTTCTCGGGATGCATCTGGGCACGGATGCCGAGGGCGCTCCCGAGTGGACGATCCGTGCTCGGCGCCCGCTTGCGCACAGCGTCACGGCGGTGTTCGGCGACGGGACCCGGGTGCCCCTGGAGCACGTGCGCGGCGGGATCTGGGAAGGGCTTCGGTCGGGCGAGGGCGGCCTGTACGAGCTGGTCACGACCTACGACGACGCCCCCGACTTCACCTCGGTGGACCCGTACCGCTTCGGTCCCGCGATCGGCGAACTCGATCTGCATCTGATCCGCGAAGGCCGCCACGAGGAGTTGTGGCGCGTCCTCGGCGCCCACGTCCGCGAGATCGACGGAACGAAGGGCACGTCCTTCACGGTCTGGGCGCCGAATGCCCGGGCCGCGCGCGTGGCGGGCGACTTCAACAGCTGGGACGGCTCCGCGCACGCGATGCGCTCGATGGGCGGCAGCGGCGTCTGGGAGCTGTTCGTCCCCGGAATCGGGGTGGGCACGACCTACAAGTTCCAGTTCCTCGCCCGCAACGGCGAGTGGGTGCTGAAGGCCGACCCGATGGCGCGGTACGCGGAGGTCCCGCCGGCGACGGCGTCCGTCGTCACAGACTCCTCGTACACCTGGGCCGATGGCGCGTGGATGAAGGCACGAGCCACGAGCCAGCCCGTGTCGCAGCCGATGTCGATCTATGAAGTGCATTTCGCCTCGTGGCGGCCCGGCCTCTCGTACCGCGACGGCGCCGACCAGCTCATCGAGTACGTGACGGCGCAGGGCTTCACGCACATCGAGTTCCTCCCGCTCGCCGAGCACCCGTTCGGCGGCTCGTGGGGATACCAGGTCACGGGGTACTTCTCCCCCACCAGCCGGTTCGGCGCGCCCGGACGACCTGCGCTATCTGATCGATCGCCTGCACCAGGCGGGCATCGGCGTGATCATGGACTGGGTTCCCGGCCACTTCCCCAAGGACGCCTTCGCGCTCGCCCGATTCGACGGCGAAGCCCTCTACGAGCACCCGGACCCGCGGCGTGGCGAGCACCGCGACTGGGGCACCTACATCTTCGACTTCGGCCGCAACGAGGTCCGCAACTTCCTCGTCGCGAACGCACTGTACTGGTTCGAGGAGTTCCATGTCGACGGACTCCGCGTCGATGCCGTGGCCTCGATGCTGTATCTGGACTACTCGCGCGAAGACGGCGAGTGGGCGCCGAACGTCCATGGCGGCCGCGAGAACCTCGAGGCCATCCACTTCCTGCAGGAGGTCACCGCCACCTCGTACAAGCGCTACCCCGGCATCTCGATGATCGCCGAGGAGTCCACGAGCTTCCCCGGTGTCACGGCTCCCACCGATCGAGCCGGCCTCGGTTTCGGCTTCAAGTGGAACATGGGCTGGATGAACGACTCGCTGCAGTACATCTCGCGCGATCCGATGTACCGCTCGCACCACGAGGGCGAACTGTCCTTCTCGTTCGTGTACGCGTTCAGCGAGAACTTCGTCCTGCCGATCAGCCACGACGAGGTCGTTCACGGCAAGGGGAGCCTGTTCGCCCGGATGCCGGGTGATCACTGGCAGAAGCTCGCGAACATGCGCGCCTTCCTGGCATACATGTGGGGCCACCCGGGCAAGCAGCTGCTGTTCATGGGACAGGAGTTCGGTCAGCTGTCGGAGTGGGCGGAGGGTCGCGGCCTGGACTGGTGGATCCTCGACCAGCCATCGCACGCGCAGCTGCACAGCTTCGTCGCGACGCTCAACTCCGTGTACAAGGCGCAGTCGCCGCTGTGGGCGCGCGACAGCGACGGCGCGGCCTTCTCCCGGCTCGGCGCGCCCACCTGGAACCCGAACGTGGTCGCGTTCTCTCGACGCGACTGGCACGGCAACACGGTCGTCGTGATGTGCAACTTCTCCGGCGTTCCCGTCCACGGCTACACGCTCGACCTGCCGGAGTCAGGCGTCTGGCACGAGATCCTCAACTCGGACGCGCAGGAGTACGGCGGCTCGGGCGTGGGCAACCTCGGCGTCGTCCACGCCGGCGAGTCCGGCCGCGCCACGATGGTGCTGCCTCCGCTGGGTGTGCTGTGGCTTCAGCACGACCCGCAGGCGCACCTGCCTTCGCAGGCCAGCACGGGTCGACTGCTGCTGCCCTGACGCCCGGCGGCCTCAGAACAGCAGCGACGCGAGGCGCCCCCGCGCGCGGAGGACGCGCGGGTCGGCGTCGCCGATGAGCGCGAACAGCTCGAGCAGACGCTCGCGCACGGGGGCGCGTTCGTCGGTCGGCAGAGCCGCGAACAGATCGAGCAGGCGCGCGAACGCGTCGTCGACGTGACCGCCCGGCCAGATCGAGATCGGCTACGGCGAACTGCGCGTCGATGTCGTGCGGCCCGGCCGCCGCGGCAGCGCGGGCCTCCTGGAGATCGAGGCCCTGCACGCGATCCAGCAGCTTCACCTGACCGAGGCCGGCCCGGGCCTCTTCGTCGCGCGGGTTCTCTGCGAGTGCCTTCTCGTAGGCCGCGATCGCGCGCGCGTAGTCGCCCGCCTCGATCGCGTCGAAGGCCTCGGCGTGCAGCGGCGGCAGTTCCGGTTCCGCGGGTTCGGCATCCGTCGGTCGCATCCTGTTCGCCCGACACGTCGATCGAGCCGGTCACGCCGTTCTGCGCGGCGAGCTGCAGAAGCTGAGCGAAGACCTCGCGCACCTGCTGCTCGGGCACGGCGCCGGTGAACAGCGGCACCGGCTGCCCGCCCACGAGTGCGACCACCATCGGGATCGACTGCGCGCGGAAAGCCTGCGACAGCTGCGGATTGGCGTCGACGTCGACCTTCGCCAGGACCAGCCGCCCGCCAAGCTCGAGCGACGACGCGCTCGAGGATGGGGCTCAGCTGCTTGCACGGGCCGCACCATTCCGCCCACAGATCGATGACGACGGGAACCGACCGCGAGAGCTCGAGCAGCTGCGGGAAAGTCTCGTCCGTGACATCCATCACCAGCGCCGGGGCAGATGCCGGCGCCGCGGTACCGGGCGCGGCGGGAGCGGGACGATTGCGCAGCGCAGACAGGTCGACGGCGCCGCGCAGCGCGGCCCCCGGAGTGATGTCCGTCAATTGATCACCTTTGCGTCGAGGATCTCGGAAGCGTAGCCCAGCAGGCGGATCTTCTCGGTCGACCCGAGCCCGGGCACGTAGAAGAAGAGCTGGTCGCTGAAGGTCGTGGTGAAGCCCGTCGCGGACTGCTCGGCGCCGGCGAGCGTCTTGACCGTCGGGTTCGTGTCGAGCTTGATCACCGCGTCGGCGTTCGTCGGCTTGACCGTGTCGACCTCGTTGACGTTCACGGCGACGATCGCGCCGCTCTCGAGCGTCGCGAGGGCCAGCGGCGGGTGCGCGCCGGCGACGGTGTCGAACGAGAGGCTTCCCGTGGAGGCCGCCGTCGTGTTGAAGTCCGCCAGGCGCTTCTCGCGGTCGGCGGCCACGCTCGTGCGGAACTGATCGCCCTCGGCCTCGAACTGGTCGTAGAACTCGCTGTTCTCACCGTTGTTGATCACGTCGGCGTACGCGGCGGCGAGCTGATCCGGCGCCATGACCAGGAAGGAGGAGTCCGGCGGCACCTGCTGCGCGCCCACGTAGACCGGGGCGAGGTCGGGCATCTGCGTGGCCGCTTCGAGACTCGACAGGTACGTCAGCTTGTACGGCGACCAGGCGTCTTCCTGGGTCATCAGCATGATGCTGGCGGTCTTGTCGGCCTCGTCGTTGACGACGGCCATCACCGAGCGCGGCCATCCGTCGTACGCCTGCGGCAGCACGATCTCGAGCGGCTTGGTCGGGATCGCCGCCGGCGCCGCCTCGTCGGGAAGCGCGCCGCGCAGCCGTAGTTCGTCGCACGCTCGTCGAGCACCGCGCCGTCCAGGCGAGTCGCGGCGAGCGTCGCGTCCATGCGCGGTGTCGGCGTCGGCCGCGGTGGACGCGATCCGGGCGATGATGCGCTCCGCCTGCGCCTTGGTGACGGCGGGCGCCTGCTGGCCCTCCGGCACGATGACCGTCTCAGTCGGGCTGGGGGTCGGGCTGCCGGCCAGCTGCGGCCAGGAGTCCGCCGAGCAGCCGGCGAACAGCAGTGCCGAGACGGCGACGGCGGGAATGACGACGAACGCGCGCTTGCCGGTCGTGACCGACCGCCGCGTCGGTGGCGTCGCACTGATGACGCCCTTGTCGGCGCCCTCCACCGCGAGGTCGATCGGCTCGGTGACCGGCGAGCGGCAGACCCTTGCGACGAGGGCCGCGCGAGCGACGGGCGTGGCGGATGCCGAGGATGTACAGGAACACGCCGATGGCCATCAGGATGCCGCCGGCGACGATGAGCGGGCCGGCCCATGGGGTCGCGCTGGCGATCGGCCACGACACGCTGACCTCGGACGGGGCGGCGGCATCGGTGCCGTCGGTCGCCACGAGGACGCTCATGTCCTCGGGAAGCTGCAGCGGAGCGATCAGGAGGTCCTCCTGCTGGAACTCGTCCAGCCACAGGTCCGAGCCGATCGGGCTGCGGGTCGCGGTGTCGCGGTTCCGCCGTCCGGCGCCGGGGTCGCTTCGGCCGTCTCGTCGGCATCGGCCGCCGGCTCGTCGTCGACGGTCGGAGTCGACGGCTTCCGAGACGACCTTCCCGGCAGCGGTGAGCGGTGACCTCGTTGTATGTCGTGTCGGCGAGCCAGGCCTCGAGATCCGCCGTCCGGCCGTAGGCGGCGAAGATCTCGCCTTCGCCCTGGGCGCGCAGGGTCTGAGCGCCCGGGGAGTCTGTTGAGGACCGCGCCGTCGATCAGCAGATACGGTGCGTCCTCCGACACCGAGATGCTCGACGGTGTCGGACTTCGGGCCCTGGAAGACAGTGCGCTGGGCGATGCCCGCGCCGATCATCACAGCGGCCAGCACGAATGCCGCCACAGCCCACACGAAACGCACGAAAACACCTCTCCTGGACCCGCGGGGGAATGCGGCGGGCCGTCGACTCGACATTTCAGACTAGCGAAAGACACCTGAATGTCGCCCGGGAGGTGCCAATCCCGGCGCTGGGTGCGAGCTGTGCATATCCTGACGTGACAGCAATCAGCATCCTCGCCGGGAACAGTCAGGAGACACCGTGAAGGTGCACAACCCATTCCGCGTCGCGCTCGTCGCGACGCTCGGCGTCGGCGTGGGGTTGCTGCTGATCAGCAGCGTCCAGACCCTCTCGACGATCCTGCTGTACGTCGGCACCGCCCTGTTCCTCAGCCTCGGTCTCGAACCGGCGATCGCGTTCCTCGAACGGCGCAAGCTCCCCCGCTGGACTGCGGTGCTGATCACGATCCTGGGCGTGCTCGCGCTCTTCGCCGGCATCATCCTCATGCTCGTCCCCGATCATCGCCGGCCAGATCAGCCAGCTGATCGCGGCGATCACGAAGCTCGTCGAGAGCGGGACGACGCTCGAGGACTTCAAGTCGTGGCTGGGCGGCATCTTCCCGAACCTGAACGTCGACGAGGTGTTCGCGTTCGTCGAGGACTGGATCTCCAAGCTCGACTACGCCTCGATCGGTCAGGGCGTCCTGGCCGTCGGAGCGATCGGTGCTCGCGGGGCTCGCCGGCGCGTTCATCGTGCTGATCCTCACGATCTACTTCACCGCCTCCACGCCGAACCTGAAGGCCGCCGTCTACCAGCTCGTGCCCGCGTCCAAGCGGGCCCGCTTCATCGACATCGCCGAGCAGATCACGAAGTCGGTCGGCTACTTCGTCATGGGTCAGGTGACGATGGGCGTGATCAACGGCGTGCTGAGCGCGATCTTCCTCTCGATCATCAGCGCGCCGTTCCCCGCGGTCCTCGCCGTCGTCGCGTTCTTCTTCTCGCTGATCCCCCTCGTCGGCACGCTCACCGGCTCGGCGATCATCGTGCTGACCTGCCTGGGCCTCGGCTCGCCCACGACCGCGCTGATCGCCGCGATCTACTACCTCATCTACATGCAGATCGAGGCGTACGTCATCTCCCCGCGCGTCATGAACCGCGCGGTGTCGGTGCCGGGCGCGGTCGTGGTGATCGCCGCACTGGCCGGCGGATCGCTGCTGGGACTGCTGGGCGCGCTGATCGCGATCCCGGTGGCGGCCAGCATCCTGATCATCTACCGCCAGGTGATCATTCCGCGGCAGAACGAACGTTGAGTCGGGCTCAGACCTCTTCGCCGGGCGGGCCGTCCCACTCGGTCGGCAGCGGCAGCGCGTCGGGATTGACCGCCGCGACGATCTCGGTCAGCACGCGACGGGTCTGGTTCTCGCCGACCCACAGGTGCTTGCCGCCCTCGACGGCGATCAGCACGGCATCCGGCACACTGGCGAAACGCTCGGCGGCGGCATCCGGACGCAGGTAGTCGTCGAGTTCGGGCACGATGACGACGACTCTGCGCGTGCCGTCCGCCCACGCGGCGACCTCTTCCGGAGTCGTGCGATGCAGCGGCGGCGACAGCAGGATGACGCCTTCGACGTCGTGGTCGAGACCGTACTTCAGCGCCACCTCGGTGCCGAACGACCAGCCCACCAGCCACGGACGCGGCAGTCCGTCGCGCGCGGACGAAGTCCATCGCGGCGGCCAGGTCGAACGACTCGGCCCCGCCCCCGTCGAATTCGCCCTCGCTGGTTCCGCGGGGCGAGGTGGTGCCTCGCGTGTTGAAGCGCAGCGACCGCGAGGTCGGCGAGCGCGGGCAGGCGCGCGGCCGACTTTGCGCAGGATGTGCGAGTCCATGAATCCGCCGGCGGTCGGCAGCGGATGCAGCGTCACGAGCGTCGCGACCGGCTCCGCTTCCAGCGGCACGAGCGAGCTCGCCCACCAGCGTGAGCTCGTCGAGCGTGCGCAGCTCGATCTCCTCCCGGCGGGCGGGCAGCAGGACGGGTCCTCGGATGTCCATGTCAGGCGATCCTCCAGCAGTGCGAATGCCAATGACGCCGAGCGGACGAGATCGGCCTGGTCGCCGAGCACGCCGTCCGCGCGCCACACGACGAGGTGGGCGACACCGGGCTCGAACGGCGCGACCGCACCCCGGGCAGACGTAGGCCTTGGCGGCCTGCGCAGCCGAGACGGGCTGCACGGTCCAGTGCCACACCACGACGCGTCTCGGTGCGCTTCCAGCCCGTCACGAGCCGATCGAATGCCTCGTCGTCGGGCTCCTCGGAGCGTCGACGGTTCGACCGCGGCATCGGCTCAGTACCAGCCGACCGACTCGGAGTGCTCCCACGCGCCGCACGGGTTGCCGTACCGGCCGCCGATGTAGTTGAGGCCCCAGGTGATCTGCGTCGCCGGGTTCGTCTCCCAGTCGGGCGCGACGCTGGCCATCTTGCTGCCGGGCAGGGACTGCGGGATGCCGTACGCCCCGCTGCCCGCGTTGTAGGCGTTCACGCGCCAGCCGGACTCCCTGTTCCACAGAGCGACGAGGCAGGCGAACTGGTCGTCGCCCCACCCGCGCGCGATGACCATCTCGTAAGCGATGGCCTGCGCGGTCCCGGGATCGGGCGAGACGAACGGCGGCGCCCAGCTCGGGGTGGACGAAGAGGAGTCCGACGACTCCGTCGACCACCGGCTCGGGCGTCGGTGTCGGCGTGGGGGTCACGTACACGGTGTAGCCGCCGCGATCGAGATCGACCGCGGCTGTGGCCGCACCCTCCGCGGCGCGTTCCACCTGCAGGCTCTGCGCATCGCCCAGGGTGCTCGAGTACAGCGTGATCGGCTGGCGTTCCTCGGCACTTGCCTGCGAAAGGGCGACCCCGGTCGGACCGATGTAGGCGGCGACGAAACCGATCGCGGCGAAGGCGGCGAACACGCCGAGGACGCCGCGCCGACGCGACCATCGCTGCGTCTGTGCGGCCGGCCGAGCGGGTGCCGAGGCCCGACTCGCGGTCGGGGATCGCCACATCCTGACGGGGAGTCCGTCGCGCGGGAATCATCTCGTTGCCGGAGGTCACAGTGTCCCGAGTCTAGCCGGGCGCCTGCGCGCGTGTCATCTGCGGGCGGCCCGCGCGTCACGCGACGGCGAGCATGACCTCGATGACCGCGTCGAGCACGGCGTCCACCTGCACTTCGCGGTAGCCGCCGCGCTGCATGCGGAACGCGACCGCGCGCACCTGCTCGACCGTGACCGAATCGCCGGTCTCGAGGTACTTGGCGAGCTTGTCGGCGACGAGGTCCACTTCGTCGATCCGATAGCCGTAGCGCAGCGCGCCGACGCGATCGAAGCGGCGCCCCTTCGGCCGCGACAGGCGATCGAGCACGACCTGCGCGGTCTCGCGTGTCTGGCCGACCCACGCGTGGGCGCCTTCGCTGCCGACCGCCGCCTCACGCTCGCGCGCGGCGAAGGCGTCCTCGATGCGGCCGAGGGCGGCATCCACGGCGGCGATCACGTAGCCGCGACGCACGAGCGGGAACGCCGCCTGACGCACTTCGGCGGCCGTCATCGGCTCGGCGCCCGCTTCGAAGGCCTCGCGGGCTCGCAGCAGGAAGGCGTCCACGGCGCGCTTGTCGTAGCCCTTCACCGACCCGCGGGTCTCGGCGAAGGTGATCGTGGAGGATTCGGACGTCGTCATCATGCCGCCAGCGGAGAGAACAGGTAGAACAGGGCGAGCGCCGCCGACCACAGAGGGCAGGATCGAGTCCAGCCGGTCGAGCACTCCCCCGTGTCCGGGCAGCCACGAACTCATGTCCTTGATGCCGAGGTCGCGCTTGATCATCGACTCGCCGAGGTCTCCGGCGGTGGCGGTGCCGAGGATGACGGCGCCGATGATCGAGTCCGGTCCACCACGGCAGTCCCAGCATGAACAGCGCGAGCAGCACGCCGGCGATCAGGGCGGCGAGGCGCCGCCCCGGCGAAGCCCTCCCAGGTCTTCTTCGGGCTGATCTTCGGCGCCATCGGGTGCTTGCCGAAAGACAGTCCGGCCGCGTACGCGCCGGTGTCCGACGCGACCGCGATGATGATGAACGCGAGCACCCACCACTCGCCGCCGTCCTGACGCAGCAGGATCAGGCACAGGCTCGTCAGGAACGGCACGTAGAGCTGGATGAAGCCGGCGATCAGCACGTCGCCGAGCACGGCACCGTAGGTGCGGCCGTCCCTCGCGAACATCTGCGCGAGCAGACGCCACACGATCACGAGCGCGACCGCCACGAAGACGGCGACCCAGTGCAGCCAGAGTCCGACGAAGAAGCCCGACAGCACGAGCACGGCGCCGATCACCAGCTGCGGGATCAGATCGACCTTGCGGCCGGACCCCGATCAGGGCGCGACTGAACTCGAAGATGCCCAGGATGCACGGCGCCCAGGGCGAACAGCGACGAAGACCCACTTGAGGAAGATCAGCGAGGCGATCAGCACTGCGCCGATCGCGAGACCGATGAGTGATCGCGACGATCAGGTCTCGCCCGGTGCGCTGCTTGATGCGCTCGTTGGCCTCTTCGAACTCGGCGCGGGCCTGCGCGACCTGGCTCTCGAATTCGCTGCGCGCGGCCCGGACGTGCGACTGGAAGTCGGCGCTGTGCTCGGGCGCGACGGCCGCTCCTGCGCGTGCCGGCGGCGGCATCCCGCCTGCGTCAACGGCGGATCCGGCGGCGTCTCGCTGCCCGGAACGTCACCGGATGCGTCGGTCATGAGTGAGCTCAGACCTCGAGCAGCTCGGCCTCTTTGCGCTTGAGCGCGTCGTCGATCGCGTCGACGTGGGCGCGCGTCAGCGCATCGAGTTCCTTCTCCGCGCGGGCGAGCTCGTCTTCGCCGATGTCGCTCTTGAGGCTGTCGAGGTCGTCCTTGGACTTGCGGCGGATGCCGCGCACGTGGACCTTCGCGTCCTCGCCCTTCGACCGGACGATCTTGACGAACTCGCGGCGACGCTCCTCGGTCAGCTCGGGCAGCGTCACGCGCACGAGGTTGCCGTCGTTCGTCGGGTTGGCGCCGAGGTTCGGCGTGTCGCGGATCGCCTGCTCGATCGCCTTGAGCGCCGACTTGTCGTAGGGCGTGACGACCAGCGTGCGCGCCTCGGGGTTGTTCAGCGATGCCAGCTGAGCCAGCGGCGTCGGTGTGCCGTAGTAGTCCACCAGGATCTTCTGGAAGAGCTGCGGGTTCGCGCGCCCGGTGCGGACGGTGGCGAAGTCATCCTTCGCGCCCTCCACCGCGCGGTCCATGCGCGATCCGGCCTCAGCCAAGACGTCCGCGATCACAGTGACTCCCATCGGTAGATCCAGAGCCCTCAGTCTAATGGGCCGAGTCCGGATCTCAGGCGGTGACGAGCGTGCCGATCGGCTCGCCCAGCAGCGCGCGGGTCACGTTGCCCGCCGGCTCCATGCCGAACACGCGCATGTCCATGCGGTTGTCCATGCAGAGGCTGAACGCGGTCGAATCGACGACCTTCAGGCCGCGCTGCAGCGCGTCGATGTAGGTGATGCGGTCGATCTTCGTCGCGGTCGGGTCCTTGTGCGGGTCGGCGGTGTAGACGCCGTCGACACCGTTCTTGGCGACGAGCACCTCCGACGCGCCGATCTCCAGTGCCCGCTGGGCCGCGACGGTGTCGGTCGAGAAGTAGGGCAGTCCGGCGCCGGCGCCGAAGATCACGACCCTGCCCTTCTCCATGTGCCGCTCGGCGCGCCGCGGGATGTAGGGCTCGGCGACCTGCGTCATCGAGATCGCGGACTGCACGCGGGTGGCGGCGCCCGCCTGCTCGAGGAAGTCCTGGAGCGCGAGTGCGTTCATGACGGTTCCGAGCATGCCCATGTAGTCGGCCCGTCCGCGGTCCATGCCGCGCTGGCTGAGCTCGGCACCGCGGAAGAAGTTGCCGCCGCCGACGACGACGGCGATCTCGACGCGGTCCACCGCTTCGGCGATCTCACGGGCGATCTGGCTGACGACATCGGGATTGACTCCCAGCTGTCCGCCGCCGAACGCCTCTCCCGAGAGCTTCAGAAGGACTCGCCGGGTTCCGGTCGCCTCATCGATCACGTGTCATCCTCTCGTCGAGTACAAACTATCCGAGCGAACCGGTCGGCATCGCCCCGGGCATGGGAAAGGCCCGCATCGAAAGCGATGCGGGCCCTGTCACGGTGCTAAGCGCCGACCTTGAAGCGGGCGAAGCCCGTCAGGGTGAGTCCGGCGGCCTTGGCGACCTGCGCGACGGACTGCTTGTTGTCCTTCGCGTAGTCCTGGTCGAGCAGCGAGACCTGCTTGAAGAACGCGTTCACGCGACCCTCGACGATCTTCGGAAGGGCGGCCTCGGGCTTGCCCTCCTGACGGGAGATCTCGGTGACGATCTCGCGCTCCTTGTCGACCTCGGCCTCGGGAACTTCGTCGCGGGACAGGTAGGTCGGGTTCGCGAACGAGATGTGCTGCGCGATGCTGCGAGCGGTCTCGGCGTCGTCGCCGGTGTAGGCCAGGACGACGCCGACCTGCGGAGGCAGGTCCTTGCTGGTCTTGTGCAGGTAGATCTCGAAGTTGTCGCCGGACAGCGTGCGGACGCGACGCAGTTCGACCTTCTCGCCGATGATGGCGGCCTCGTCGGAGATGAGCGTCATCGACGGTGCCGGCACCGGCGGGAGCGGCAAGGGCGGCCTCGACCGAGTCGGCGGAGACGGCGGCCGCGGCATCGGCGACCTTGTCGGCCAGGGCGATGAAGCGGTCGTTCTTCGCGACGAAGTCGGTCTCGCAGGCGAGCTCGATCAGCGTGACCTTGCCGTCCTGCTCACGTGCGGTGACGAGACCCTCGCTGGTGGAACGGTCGGCGCGCTTGGCGTTGCCCTTCGCGCCCTTGAGGCGAAGGATCTCGACGGCCTTCTCGACGTCGCCGTCGGCCTCTTCGAGCGCCTTCTTCGTGTCGACCATGCCGGTGCCGAGCTGGTCGCGCAGCGCCTTGATGTCGGCGATGGTGAAGTTTGCCATGGGTGGTGGCTCCTTGATTGTGATGAGTTCTGACGGATGCGTCGGCGGGGTCGCGCAAACGACCCCGCCGACGTGCACTGCGAAGATGTGCCTACTTCTCTGCGGCCTCGACGTCGGCGACGGCCTCAGCGGCCAGTTCCTCGGCGACGGCCTCGGCGACGACAGCCTCGGCTGCCAGCTCTTCGGCGACGGCTTCGATGACGACGGCCTCGGCGGCGAGCTCCTGCGCGGACTCGTCATCGCCGGCGGCCTCGGCCTCGACGGCCTCGAGCGCGAGCTCCTCGGCGACGGCCTCGGCGACGACAGCCTCGGCTGCCAGCTCTTCGGCGACCTCTTCGACGGCGACGGCCTCAACGGCCTCCTCGCCGGCGCGCTGCTCGAGCAGTTCGCGCTCCCAGTCGGCGAGCGGCTCCGCGGCCTCGGCCGACTCGTCGGTCGGGTTGTGGCGCTGGATCAGGCCTTCGGCGGCGGCGTCCGCGATGATGCGGGTGAGCAGGCCCACCGAGCGGATCGCGTCGTCGTTGCCGGGGATCGGGTACTGGAACTCGTCCGGGTCGGCGTTCGTGTCGAGGATGCCGATGATCGGGATGCCGAGCTTCGTGGCCTCGTTGACCGCGAGGTGCTCGCGCTTGGCGTCGACGACCCAGATCGCCGAGGGGGTCTTCGACATGTTGCGGATGCCGCCGAGCGACTTGTGCAGCTTGTCGAGCTCGCGCTTCTTCAGCAGCAGCTCCTTCTTGGTGAAGCCGCTGTCAGCCGGGTTCTCGTAGTCGAGCTCCTCGAGCTCCTTCATGCGGGCGAGGCGCTTGGAGACCGTCTGGAAGTTGGTGAGGAGGCCACCGAGCCAGCGCTGGTTGACGTAGGGCTGGCCGACGCGGGTCGCCTGCTCGGCGATGATCTCCTGGGCCTGCTTCTTCGTGCCGACGAACAGGACGGTGCCACCGTGGGCGACCGTCTCCTTGACGAATTCGTACGCCTTGTCGATGTACGTCAGCGACTGCTGCAGGTCGATGATGTGGATGCCGCTGCGCTCGGTGAGGATGAAGCGCTTGACTTTCGGGTTCCACCGGCGGGTCTGGTGTCCGAAGTGGACGCCGCTGTCGAGCAGCTGGCGAATGGTGACGACGGCCATGGCCGTTCTCCTGTTCTCGACGCTCGAGTCAGCGTCGCTTGCGGTTGTGTTTCGCCTGACCGATCGGCCGGCGGGCCTGGTGCCCGGCACACTCCCGCTCCAGAGCGAATCACTCTGCGAGACCGATGGGAGTGGATGCCGCGCTTCCGTGAACCTGTGGTTCCCGGTCGCGCTCTGGGCACGCGTATTCACCCCGACGAGCGGGGTGTGCGACCAGTGTACCAGCCGCGTCTCCTCCCCAGCGATCGATGCGGCGCCGCAGTCCCCCGTGCTCGGCATGCGGAGATGGCTGCTCCAGGAACACCGACAGGCTGAACGGATGCCGCTGACCCGCGACCGTGCCGTTCATCGGCTCCACCGCGCCGCCGCGACCGCAGCGGTCGCCCTCGCGCTGACGCTGTCAGCATCCGGTGCGCCCGCCGCGGGGTTCGACCCGCCCGGCGCCATGCTCCGTTCGCGGGACGTGGACCTCGCGGAGCTGGGGTGGGTGTGGCCGGCGACGGGGTTCCGGGTCACGCGCACGTACGTCGCTCCTGCCCACGAGTACGGTCCGGGCCATCGCGGCATCGACCTGGATCTTCTGGGCGGTTCTGAGCTGCGCGCGCCCGCCGACGGGATGATCGCCTTCGCCGGCGGCGTGGCGGGCCGCGGCATCCTGACGATCGATCACGGCGGCGGGCTGGTGACGACACTCGAGCCGGTGGACAGCGATCTGCTGCCCGGTGCCCGTGTCGCCCGTGGGGAGAGTGTCGCGACACTCGCACTCGGCGGCCATGCTGTGGCGGGCGCTGTGCACTTCGGTGTTCGGCTCAACGGTGACTACATCAACCCGATGCTGCTGCTGGGCGGCGTGCCGCGGGCGGTGCTGCTCCCCTGTTGCGACTGAGTGGCCTCGCGTCGCGCTCAGGCGCGTGGATGCGCGAGCCTGTAGGTCGCGGTCAAGCGCTCGGACGAGACGTGCGTGTAGATCTGCGTGGTGCCGAGGCTCGCGTGGCCCAGCATCTCCTGAACCGCCCGCAGGTCGGCGCCGCCGTCCAGCAGGTGCGTGGCCGCTGAATGGCGTAGAGCGTGCGGTCCGACCGCCGACGTGCCGAGCACCTCGCCCAGCTCGCGCGCGACCACGTCGTACACCGAGCGCGAAGAGATCCGCGCGCCCCGGGTGCCGAGGAACAGTGCGGCACCGGGCTGAGGCCCGACCGCCCGCGCCGCCAGACCCGGTCGGCCGCGGACGACGTACGCCTCGATGGCTCGTCGGGCGGGCGCTCCGAACGGCACGACCCGCTCCTTGGACCCCTTGCCGAGCACCCGCAAGGTCGCCCGCTCGAGGTCGACGTCATCGCGGTCCAGACCTGTCAGCTCCGACACCCGGATCGCGGAGCCATAGAGCGCCTCGAGCATCGCATGGTCGCGCAGCTGCACGGGGTCGCCCGACGCCGCGCGCTCAGCGAGCCCGTCGAGCATTCCCCGCACACCCTCCGCGGTCGCCACGCGCGGGAGCGTGCGTCCGCGCTTGGGTGCGACGAGCCGCAGGCTCGGATCGTGTGCCACCAGGCCCTCCTCGGTGGCCCATCCGAAGAATCCCCGGGCGGCCGCGGTGCGTCGGGCGAGTGTCGACCGGGCGTCTCCGCGCTGGGTCGCCCGCCACAGCCACTCGCGCAGCGCCTCCAGGTCGACGTCGGCCAGCTGCGCCCCCGGCACGGTCGCAGAAAGGTCGTTCAGATCTGCCCGGTACGCGCGGACCGTTGCGGGCGAGAGCCGTCGCACGCGCGCCAGCTGCTCCGTGTACGCGGTGGCCGCCCGGTCGAGGTCCATCTCCCCAGCATGCCCTTGACGTGCATGCTCACCTCGGCGGCGCACGGACGTTCACGCCACCGGCACGCCGCTGCGCGCGCGTCGCCACCCCTCTTCACCGCGGATGACGTCGCCCTCGAGAGAAAGGAGACCCAGGATGCCGGCGACCTCGCTCGCCGACAATCCCGAGCGCCTCGCGATCTCGGTGGCCGGTCGCCAGGACCGGAAGCTCATGGCATCGCGGACGCGGGTCGTGTCGTCGGTGCGCTCTCCGCTCTGTGGGGGGGCAGGCATGTCGAACAAGGTTTGCGGGGCGGCGCCGAGCAGCTCGAGGGCCTCGGCCGCGTTCGTCACGCAGCGCGCGTCGAAATCCCTCAGAAGACGGTGGCAGCCTGCCGAGGCCGCACTGGTCACCGGACCCGGGACGGCGCCCAGGGGTCGCGAGAGGGCGGCTGCGTGCGCAGCCGTGTTCAGTGACCCGCTCCGCCACCCCGCCTCGACGACGACGGTCGCATCCGAGAGCGCCGCGATCAGCCTGTTGCGCTGCAGAAACCGCCACTTGGTCGGCGCGGTCCCGCAGGGGGCCTCGCTGACGACGGCTCCGGATGCCGCGATCCGTTCGATCAGCTCGCCGTGACCGGCCGGATACGGGCGATCGGCGCCCCCGGCCAACAGGGCGATCGTCGTGCCGCCCGCCGTCAACGCGGCCCGATGAGCCGCGCCGTCTATGCCGTAGGCGGCCCCCGACACGACGGAGACGCCGTGGCCGGCCAGGTCCGCGGAGAGTTCCATCGCGATGTGCTCGCCATAGCTCGTCGCTGCCCGAGCGCCGACCACGGCGATCGAACGGGTTGACCGGGTGAGGGCGCCGATGTCACCACGCACCCACAGGAGCAGCGGAGCGTGATCCCCCAGATCCGCTACCGGCGCCGGCCAGCCGGGATCCTCCGGGGTCAGGAGTGACAGCCCGGAGCGCCGCGCGATCGCGAGGGCGTCATGAAGATCGGTGCGCCCGAGCCGGGGCCGCCACCTCTCGAGCGCTTCGCCCCACTGCGTGGCGCTGATCGAGGCCGCATCGCGGGCGACGCCGTCACGCCCGCCGCTGATGACCTCGCGCAGCGCCGGCTCGGCTCCGAGCGCGGCCACGAGGCGGCCCGCGATGCCGTCACCCGGCTCGATGATCCAGCTCCATACGTAGGTCGCGAAAAGGCGTCGGGCACGCTCGTCGTCGAGCTCACCGCGGACGAGCGGGGCCAGAGCAGCGCGGGCCTGCGCCGGGGCAGGGAGGAAGTCGGTCATGGCGTGATGCCTTTCTTCATGAACAGGGCGCGACCGATGTCGGAGACCGTCGGGCTCGTACGCGCGGCCAGGTCGCTGAGGGTCCAGGCCACGCGGAGTACGCGGTCATAGCCGCGAAGAGTCAGCGAGCCGCGGTGCAGCGCCGCGTCGATCGGCCGGCGCACGATGGGAGGCAGCGCGAGGGGTCCTTCCCTCAGCCAGGGACCGGAGACGCGGGCGTTCAGGCGCCACGGTGTGTCCCGCAGACGATGCGCCGCTCGGTCGCGCGCCTCCGCCACGCGCTCTGCAGCAACGGCGGTGGTCACGGCGCCGACCGCGAGATCCGACGCATGTGCCACCGAGACGCGCGCCAGGCCGAGCTCGATGTCGACGCGGTCCAGCAGCGGACCCGACAGCCGGCCGAGGTAGCGCCTGATCGCCATGGGTGCGCAGACGCAGCTGCCGCCGCGCACGCCGTAGTTGCCGCAGGGGCAGGGGTTGGTGGCGAGGATCAGCTGGAATGACGCGGGGAAGGATGCCGTCACCCCGGCGCGGTGGATCGTGATCTCACCTTTCTCGAGAGGCTGTCGAAGCGCGTCGAGCACGCTCGGCGCGAACTCGCCCACCTCGTCGAGGAACAGCACACCGTGCGTGGCCCGCGCGATCGCTCCCGGACGCAGGACGCGGGATCCGCCGCCCACCAAAGCCGCGATGCTCGCGCTGTGGTGCGGGGCCTCCAGCGGCGGTCGGCGCACCAGTGCGCCGACACCCTGACCGGACAATGACCGGATCGCCGCGACCTCGAGAGCCTCAGCGTCGCCCAGCGCGGGCAGAATGCCCGGAAGCCTGGTCGCGAGCATCGTCTTGCCCGCGCCCGGGGGGCCGCTCATGATCATGTGGTGGCCACCTGCCGCCGCGGCGATGAGCGCGTCGACAGCGTCGCGTTGACCGATCACTTCTGCCAGCTCAGCGGGGCGGTGTTCTTCCGCCGGGACGGCCGGAGCGGGGACCGGGTCGAGGTGACGATCGTCGACCTCTGCGCCGTGACGCCGGGCCACATCTCCGAGCGAGACGGCTCCGATCACCTCGATGCCCTCGACCAGCGAGGCCTCCGCCTCGTTCGCGTGCGGCACGATCACGCGCCGCTTGCCCTCACGGGCGGCTGCCATCACCGCGGGCAGCACGCCCGGGACGGGACGCAGGCGTCCGTCCAGTCCCAGCTCGCCGATGTGCACCGTCTGCGCGAGGGATGCGGCATCCATCGCACCCTCCGTGGCGAGTGCGGCGATCGCGATCGCCACGTCGAAGGACGACCCGTGTTTGGGCAAACTGGCGGGCGACAGGTTGACAGTGAGTCGGCGGCGCGGAAGCGGGAGCCCGCAGTTGGCGCTTGCGTTGTGGACCCGCTGCACCGCTTCGCCGAGCGCCTTGTCGGGCAGGCCGATGATGCGGAACTCGGGCTGCTGATTGGACAGATCGGCCTCGACTTCGACCAGCTCGCCGTCGCAGGCCGGTGAGCGCGATCGCCCACGTGCGCGCGGTCGTCACCGCAGATCCTCGAGGTGTTCGAGCGCGCCGGTCGCCGGGTCGGCGCCGATGATCGCGATCGCGTCCAGCCGCAGCCGACGGCCCTGCGCCTCGTCGGGATGAGCCGCGATCCACGCCATCGCCAGGCGCCACACCCGCGCCTGCTTGCGCCGGTCGATCGCCTCGAACGGGTGGCCGAAGCCCTCGCCTCGTCGCGTCTTCACCTCGACGACGACCAGTTCGCCGCGGCGGGCGACGACGAGGTCGATCTCACCCTCGTGAGTGCGCCAGTTGCGATCGAGCACGACGTAGCCGCACGATTCCAGGTACCGCGCGGCGCGATCCTCGCCGGCGCGGCCGAGCACATCCTTGTCAGCCATGCAGGCATCGTGGCAACCCGGAGCGCGCGGATCAGGCCCTCAGGCGAAACCCTCTAACAAGTGCTCGCTCCGGCGAGCTGGGGAGGACGGGGCGACGAGCGTGAACGCCGTCGCGACTCTAGGATGGACTCACCATGGATGACGAAGTCTTCGAAGACTACGACCGCGAACTGGAGCTCGCCCTCTACCGCGAGTACCGCGACGTCGTTTCGCAGTTCCAGTACGTGATCGAGACCGAGCGCAGGTTCTACCTCGCGAACGAGGTCAACGTCGTGCGGCGCGACACCGAGCACGACTTCTACTTCGAGATCACGATGACCGACGTCTGGGTGTGGGACATCTACCGCGCCGACCGCTTCGTCAAGTCGGTGCGGGTTCTGACCTTCAAGGACGTGAACGTCGAAGAGCTCTCGCGCCGCGACTTCCACCTGCCGGAGGAGCTCTCGCTCGACTCCTGAATCGGCGTCGGGCTCTCAGAACAGGGTCGGGGATCCGATGAACGACCAGGACGCACGGTGGTGGCGGCTGATGCCGTGCTCGAGGATCGCATCTCGGTGGTCGGGGCTCGCGTAGCCCTTGTTGCGCGCCCAGTTGTAGGCGGGCAGCTCGTCGTGGAGTTCCGTCATGAGCGAGTCGCGGGCGACCTTCGCGATGACCGATGCCGCGGCGGCGCTCGCGCAGTCGCGGTCGGCCTTGATGACGGGTCGGATCGTCAGCCCCGTGCCTCCTGCCGGCGTGATGTAGTCGTAGTTGCCGTCGAGCACGACGATCGCCTCCTCGGGCACCACCCCGTGCGCACGGAGGTCGGCGAGGGCGCGCATCGTGGCCAGTCCGAGCGCGCGCATGATTCCGATCTCGTCGATCTCCGCCGAACTGGCCCAGCCGACGGCGCTTGCCGACACCCACGACGCCGCCCGTGCAGCAACTTCGGCACGCCGATGCTCGGGGACGAGCTTGGAGTCGCGCAGTCCCTGCGGCACGCGCTTGCGCGAGCGCGGACGCGTCGATCATGACGGCGCCGACGGCGACCGGCCCGGCGAGAGCACCGCGGCCCACCTCGTCGCACGCGATCAGGATCGCGTGCTCGCGCAGCAGTCGCCGCTCGAGCGTGAGGCGAGGCTCCGAGACCTTCATTTCTCTGCGGGGTCGGCGGCGTCTTCGGGAGTGGGTTCGGGCACGCCGGAGAACAACTCGTGGTGGAAGTCCAGCATCCCGAATCGGTTGAAGGGCCACGTGATCAGGAACGCGCGGCCGACGACGTTCTCGACGGGAACGAATCCCTTGCCCGGCTGCTCCTGGTTGTACCGGGAGTCCTTCGACGAATACCGGTTGTCGCCGAGCACCCAGAGGCGATCCTCCGGAACGACGACGTCGAAGTCCTCGGCGGATGCCGGGCTGCCGGCGCTCGGGAGCTTGAGGTAGTCGCTCTCGTCGATCGGCACGTCGTTGACGGTGATCTGACCGATCGTGTTGCAGCACACGACGTGGTCTCCGGGCGTTCCGATGATGCGCTTGACCAGGTGATCGTCACTGTCGGGGGCGGACAGCCCGACGAGCGAGAGCGTCCAGTCCACGGCTTCCACGATCGGCGAGCGGGGCGTGTCCGTGCGGACGGGAAGCCACCCGCCCGGATCGCGGAAGACGACGATGTCGCCGCGCTCGTAGCCGCCGAAGCGTGGGGTGATCTCGTCGACGAGGATCCGGTCGTTGACCATGCAGGGTGTTCTCCATCGACCCGGAGGGAATGTAGAACGAGCGCACCAGGAAGGTCTTGACCAGGAACGACACGAGGATCGCGACGAGGACGATGATGATGACGTCGCGGAGGAAGGACAGCCACCCCCGGCGACGATCACGACCGGAATTCAGCCGCGGAACGGGAGGAGGGCGCCGGCGCTGCGGGTGCCTTCTGCTCGGTCGACATTCAGATCCTTCTGCGGGCACGCCGCACGTGTGCGAACCTCTCGCTCAAGGGTCGCACATCCGGACCTGTGAAAACGACGAAACCCCGGGCCGAATGGCACCGGGGCTTCGTCGAAGACGCGTCAGTTGTCGCGCTTCTCCTTGATCTTGGCCTTCTTGCCGCGGAGGTTGCGCAGGTAGTAGAGCTTCGCGCGGCGCACGTCACCGCGGGTGACGACCTCGATGTGGTCGATCACCGGGCTGTGCACGGGGAACGTGCGCTCCACGCCGACCTGGAAGCTGATCTTGCGGACCGTGAAGGTCTCGCGCACGCCGTCGCCCGAGCGGCCGATGACGACGCCCTGGAAGACCTGGATACGGGAGCGGTTGCCCTCGGTGATGTTGACGTGCACCTTGACGGTGTCGCCGGCGCCGAAGGCGGGGATGTCGGAACGCAGCGAGGCTGCGTCGACGGAGTCGAGGATCTGCATGATCATTGCTCTCTGCGGCCGCCACAGGTCGACCGCGGTACTGGTGGGAAAGGATGGTGTGCGTCCGAGGCCATCGACGATACGTCTGAGCAGCCGGCTCCCCTGAGGCAGAACCTGGTCAGGACACAAAGATCCATTCTGCCACGGATGCCGCGGCCCGCCAAAACGGGCTCAGACTGTCGGCGGCCGCTCGGTGATGACGATGACCTCGCGGCTCGCTCGGTCGTCTGCCGGGCGAGCCTGGGCGGGGATGTAGCCGATGCCCTCGGTCGTGCGCATGCAGAAGCGCCGACGGCTTGGCCTCGCGCCACAGCTGCACGAGCTCGAGCCAGAACAGCGCCAGGCCGACGACGACGGTCAGCACCATCGCCGGGGCCCACCAGGCCTGGTTGTAGAAGCCCAGCGAGATCGTCAGCAGATGCCACACGCTGAAACCCAGCACGTCCCACCACGACACCGCTCGCTCCGCACGCACGGTCCCGCGGGCGCGCACGAGGAGCGTCAGCACCAGCTGGCCGATGAAGACCGACGGGATCGCGAGGAACAGCACCCACAGGAACGCCCACCCGCCGGCGTTGAAGACGCCCCAGCCGATGAGCAGCCACAGCGGAAGCAGGAACGCGGCCGGGATCAGCCAGACGAAGAACGCACGACGCACCCACATAGCCTCGATGGTACGCCCGTGTCCCGCGGTTGGGAGGTGCTGCGCGGCAGGACCGAGCAAGCTCTCAGACTGGCACCGGCGAGACCATGTGCCCGCTGCTTCGGCCAGAATGGTGGAGACGAAAGGAACCGGATGATCGAGTTGCGCACTCCCGCCGAGATCGAGGCCATGCGCCCCGCGGGGCGGTTCGTGGCGGAAGCGCTGGCCACACTGCGCGACGAGACGAAGGTCGGCACGAACCTGCTGGCGATCGACCGCCGAGCGCACGACCTGATCCGCCGCGCCGGTGCCGAGTCGTGCTACATCGACTATCACCCGTCGTTCGGCGCCCGACCGTTCGGCAAGGTCATCTGCACGTCGATCAACGACGCCGTGCTGCACGGACTCCCCTTCGAC
The DNA here is from genome assembly GCA_963772395.1 of uncultured Actinomycetota bacterium. GTDB lineage: Bacteria > Actinomycetota > Actinomycetes > Actinomycetales > Microbacteriaceae > Microbacterium. The sequence continues at coordinate 1,060,773 of CAVYWV010000002.1, forward strand.
TACACGATCAGGGACGGCGACCTCGTATCGCTCGACTTCGCGGTGTCGATCGACGGCTGGGTCGCCGATTCGGCGGTCTCGTTCGTGGTCGGCACGCCGCGCGACGAGGATCTCGCGATCATCGACACCGCGGAGCGGGCGCTGGATGCCGCGATCTCGGCGGCCGTGGTCGGACGGCGGATCGGCGACATCTCGCACGCGATCGCGCACGTCGCGCGCGCGGACGGCTACGAGATCAACACCGACTTCGGCGGACACGGCGTCGGCCGCATCATGCACGGCGATCCGCACGTGCCCAACGACGGCAAGCCCGGCCGCGGCTACCCCCTGCGGGCAGGCCTGGTCATCGCCCTCGAGCCGTGGTTCCTCGCAGACCACCGACGAGCTGATCACCGATCCGGACGGGTGGACGCTGCGCAGCGCCGACGGTTCCCGGGGCGCTCACGCGGAGCATACGGTCGCGGTCACCGATGACGGGCCGATCGTGCTCACGGATCGCTCCTGGCTCGGCGTGAGCTGACATGGACTCCGCCGCCGTCGATGTCGAAGAGCTCGTCAAGAGCTAGGGAAGCCAGACAGCGGTGAAGAAATGCGGGCGGTCTTCCTGCCCGAATCGTGCGAGGCGGGTGAGCCCGGCGGGACCTGGGCGCTCCCGCTCGTGGCGATCGTGTGCCTGATCTGGCTCGTCGCCGGGCTGATCGTCTGTGCGGTCACGCTCCGGTGGAACCCGAAGGACCGCTGAGGCCGTCAGGCCGGCGCGGCGAGGGCGCCGTACCCCGTCGCGATCAAGAAGCTGAGCACGGCGAGCACGATCGTGACCGGCACCATGACGGCGCGTTCAGCCTTGCTGCGTGAGGCGGCGTTGAGCACGATCCCGAGCACGAAGTAGGCGAAGACGACCCACATCGCGATCGTGGCGAAGAGGCCGGGCAACACGTCGATCGCACCGACCCGGTCGAGCGCGATCACCGCGATCAGGGCGTAGATGACGATCGCCACGGCACTGCCCACCCTCAGTCGAGCCGGGAGCACGCGATGCTGACCGCCCCATGCGAAGCGACCGAGCGGGGCGCCGAGGGCCAGCGCCAGCTGGAAGATCGCGAGGACGGCGAGGATGACGGTGAGCGCGAGGGCGAAGGGCACGCACGAAGCGTACCGGCGCGGCTTCTCACAACAGCTTTCACGCGGGCGTGAATTCCAGGAGACGCAGTGTTCACACGGCACACGACGCCGCGAAACGCGCTTTCCGTAGCTTCTGAGTCACAAGCTCCACGCCACTTGCGACTCCCCAGGAGATCACGATGACCGAAGCGACACTCACGGCACGGCCCGCCGGCACCACCCCCGACGCGGCCGTCGGCACCACCTCGGCACCCGCGGAGACTGGCCTGGTCCACCGCCGCGGACGCTGGATCGACGGATGGGATCCCGAGAATCTTCCGCAGTGGGAGGGGCCGGGACGCGCGATCGCCAAGCGCAACCTCGTCTGGTCGATCTTCGCCGAGTTCCTCGGCTTCGTGATCTGGCAGCTCTGGAGCATCGTCGTCGTACTGATGCCGAACGGGGGCTTCACGCTCGACAGCAGCCAGATCTTCTGGCTCATCTCGATCCCCAGCCTCGTCGGCGCGACACTGCGCATCCCCTACACGTTCCTCGTTCCGATCTTCGGCGGACGCAACTGGACGATCATCTCCGCAGGCCTCCTCCTGATCCCGGCGATCGCGATGGCGATCTGCCTCGGCAATCCGGAAACGCCCTTCCCTGTCCTGCTACTCGTGGCGGCCCTCGCGGGATTCGGCGGTGGCAACTTCGCCAGCTCGATGTCGAACATCACCTACTTCTACCCACAGCGTGAGAAGGGCTGGGCGCTCGGCCTGAACGCGGCCGGCGGCAACCTCGGTGCCTCCGTCGCACAGTTCGTCGTCCCGATCGTCGTCACGATCGGCGCAGGCGCCGCAGTCAACCTGCCGCTCGCCGGATGGATCTGGGTGCCGCTCATCGTCGCGGCCATGATCGGTGCCGCGCTGCGCATGAACAACATCTCGTCGGCGAAGGCGGACTTCTCCGGCTCGGCCGCGGCACTGCGCGAACCGCACCTGTGGCTGCTCTCGCTTCTGTACATCGGCACATTCGGTTCGTTCATCGGCTTCGCGAGCGTCTTCCCCAAGCTCATCGCCGACCAGTTCCCGTCCTTCTCGAGCATCGCGGTGGGAACCGCGGCGGTCTCGCTGGCCTTCCTCGGGGCGCTCGTCGGCTCGCTCGCACGTCCGATCGGCGGTCGTCTGGCCGACCGCTTCGGAGGCGCACGGGTGACGATCGGAGTCTTCGCCGCGATGGCGATCATGACCCTCGCCGTGATGGTCGTGATCCCGACCGGCCAGTTCTGGCTCTTCCTCGGGTGCTTCCTGCTGCTGTTCGCCGCCGCGGGCGCCGGCAACGGCTCGACGTACCGGATGGTTCCGGTCGTGTTCGCTCTGCGCGGCTCCGGTGACGCGGCCACGGGCGGCGACGTGTCGTCCAAGCGCAAGGCCGCCGCCGCGCTCGGACTCATCTCGGCGATCGGCGCCTACGGCGGGTTCCTGATCCCGCAGGCACTCAACCTTTCGAAGCTCGGTACCGGCAGCTACACCGGCGCGTTCTTCGTCTTCGTCCTCGCGTACGCCGCGCTCATGGTCCTCACGGCACTGCTCTACGGCCGCAAGCGCAGCGACGGATTCCGGATCTGACGCCGATGACCCACACGACCACCGGGGTCGCGGCATCCACCGACACCCACTGCCCGTATTGCGCTCTCCAGTGCGCGATGACGCTGACGCGGGCGGATGGGGCGGGGGAGGGCGCGGCCCCGGTCGTCGTCTCCGGTCGGGACTTCCCGACGAATCGCGGGGGTCTGTGCAAGAAGGGCTGGACCTCGGCCGAACTCCTCCGCTCCCCCGATCGACTCACCTCCCCGCTCGTTCGAGGAGCAGACGGACTGCTGCACGAGACCGAGTGGGATGCCGCGCTCGACCTCATCGCGGACCGCCTGCGCTCGATCCGTGCCGTGCACGGCGCGGACGCGGTCGCCGTCTTCGGTGGCGGGGGCCTCACGAACGAGAAGGCGTACCAGCTGGGCAAGTTCGCCCGCCTCGCGCTCGGCACGAGCCGCATCGACTACAACGGCCGCTTCTGCATGTCCTCCGCCGCTGCGGCGGGCAATCGCGCGTTCGGGATCGATCGTGGGATGCCGTTCCCCCTGGGCGACCTGGATGCAGCCTCAACCGTCCTGCTGCTGGGGACGAACGTCGCCGCGACGATGCCGCCGTTCATCGGTCACCTCACCGGCGCGCAGGACGCCGGGGGCCTGATCGTGGTCGACCCGCGGCGCACGGCAACAGTCCGGCTCACCGACGAGGGACGCGGCACCCACCTGCAGCCGACTCCCGGCACCGATCTCGCGCTGCTCCTCGGCCTCACGCACGTCGTGATCGCCGAGGGCCTGGCCGACGAGACCTACCTCGCGGAGCGCACCGACGGCGTCGACGGTCTGCGACGCAGCGTCGCCGGATGGTGGCCCGAGCGCGTCCAGTCCGTGACGGGTGTGCCCGCGAGCACGATCCGCGCCGTCGCGCGCCGACTGGCCGGCGGCGACGGCGTGTACATCCTCACCGGCAGAGGCGTCGAGCAGCACGTGGACGGCACCGACACCGCGACGGCGGCGATCAATCTCGCGCTCGCCCTCGGTCTGCCCGGACGCGCGGATTCCGGGTACGGCACGCTCACCGGGCAGGGCAACGGCCAGGGTGGTCGCGAGCACGGCCAGAAGTGCGACCAGCTGCCGGGGTACCGCAAGATCACCGATCCCGACGCACGTGCGCATGTCGCGGCGGTGTGGGGCGTGGATGCCGCCGTGATCCCCGGTGCCGGCATCCCTGCCGTGGAGCTCCTGCAGGCGCTCGGCACCGCCGCCGGGCCGAAAGCTCTGCTCGTGCACGGATCCAACGTCGTCGTCTCGGCGCCGAACGCGTCGGCGGTGCGCGAAGGGCTCGGGCGACTCGACCTGCTGGTCGTGTCGGACTTCTTCCTCTCCGAGACGGCCGCCCTCGCGGACGTGATCCTTCCGGTGCCCCAATGGGCCGAGGAGGAGGGCACGATGACGAACCTCGAGGGCCGTGTCATCCGTCGCCGCCGCGCCCTGACTCCCCCGGACGGCGTGCGCGACGAGCTCTGGATCCTCGCGGAGCTCGCTCGCAGACTCGATGCGCACGGCACCTACTCGATCGACGCCCGAGAGGTTTTCGACGAACTGCGCCGGGCCTCGGCAGGCGGTATGGCCGACTACTCGGGCATCGACGACGCGATGCTGGATGCCGGAGCCCCCGTGCACTGGCCGTGCCCGGTCGGCTCACTCGGCACCCCGCGCCTGTTCGCGGACCGCTTCGGCCATCCCGACGGACGCGCGCGGATCGTCACGGTCTCCCCCGCGATCCACGACGCCCGCCTGCCCGGCGCCGGCGAGCTGACTCTGATCACCGGACGACTCCTCGAGCACTACCAGAGCGGCGCTCAGACTCGTCGGGTTCCCGAGCTCGCCGCCGCCCAGCCCGAGGTGCGCGTGACCCTGCACCCGGCCGCCGCCGAGCGCTACGGAATCTCGGAGGGCGACATCGTCGAACTGTCCAACGATCGCGGCCTGATCCACGCGAAGGCGCTGCTCTCGGGAGATGTCCGGCCGGGTGACGTCTTCGTGCCCTTCCACTTCGGCGGCGACGGCATCGCCAACGTGCTCACCTCCGACGCGGTCGATCCGGTGTCGGCGATGCCCGAGTTCAAGACCGGCGCCGTGCGGGTGCGCCGGGTCGAGGAGGCGAACGTCGCATGACCGGATCCCCGCTCCGCGTGCTCGTGATCGGGTATGGACCCGTCGGGGCACGATTCGCCGAGAACCTCATCCCCGCCGTGCGCGGGGGGCACATCGCAGCTGACCGTGGTCGGCGCGGAGCAGAGCGACGCCTACAACCGTGTGCTGGTCGCCGAGTACGCCGTCGGGTCGATGGCGCGCGAGTCGCTGACCATCGCCGATCGCGCGGCCGTCGAAGCCGTGGGCGGCCGCATCGAGACGGGCGTGCGGTCAGCGAGCTCGATCGCACCGGGCGGGTCGCCATTCTCAGCGATGGCCGTCGAATCCTCTACGACCGCGTCGTGCTCGCCACCGGATCGCGCGCGAACGTCCCGACTCTGAACGGCGTCCCGCGCACGGCCCACCGTGTCGCCGGCGTCGACGACACGCTCCCCCGCGGTGTCACGGCACTGCGCGATCTCGACGACGCCACGCGTATCCGCGATGCCGTGGCCGACGGGCAGCGCATCGTCGTGCTCGGTGCGGGCGTGCTCGGCCTGGAGTTCGCGCTGGCGGCCGCCCACGCGGGTGCGCGGGTCGCGGTCGTGCACCACGGACCGCATCCCATGCCGCGAAACCTCGATCGCGGGGCGGGTTCGGTGCTGCGCCGGGCGGTGCGCAGCACGGGGGTCTCGATCTTCGCCCACAGCCGCGCCGAGACGGCGCTCTTCCACACCGGCGAAGACGGTCACCAGCACCTTCGACCGTCTGCTCACGGCAGACGGAAAAGAGATCGCGGGTGATCTCCTGGTGCTCTCGTGCGGGGTCTCACCGCGCGCGGAGCTCGCCGAGTCGTCAGGACTGCAGGCGTCGTTCGGCGTCGTCGTGGACGCGGGCCTGCGCACCTGGGCGGATCCGTCGGTCTTCGCGATCGGGGACTGCGCGCACATCGCCGATCCCGCCGTGGTCGAAGCCGGTGGACGCTTGACGGGCGCTCCGAGCGGACTGATCGGGCCGGGCTGGCGCCAGGCCGATTGGCTTGCGGCACGTTTCCTCGAGGGGACCGAGACCACCGGTTCCGACGCGTTGCCCCCGGAGCGGGAGCCGCTGGTGATGCTCAAGGCCGAGCATGTCGATGTCGTCGCCGCGGGTGATGTCAGCGCCGACCCGTGGGACGATGACCCCGACGGCCGTCAGGTGGCGCAGTGGGCCGATCCGGAGCACGGCCGCTACGCCAAGATGATCTCCTCCGACGGCATCCTGACCGGGTTCGTCTGCGTCGGGATGCCGCGCACCGCCGCCGAGCTGACCCTGCTCTACGAGCGGGGCGACGAGCTTCCCGCCGACCGATCGCTGCTGCTCCGATTCGACGGCCCCGACTTCGATCCGAGCGCCGCCGCACTGTCGCCGGATGCCACCGTGTGCTGGTGCAACGGAGTGAGTGTCGCGCAGATCGATGAGTCGATCACCGCCGGCAGCGCCACCGTGGAGTGCGTCGGACGCGACACGCGAGCCGGCACGGGGTGCGGCGGCTGTCGCACCCGCATCTCCGACATGCTCGCGGGTCATGCCCTGGGTCCGGTATGAGATCTCACAATGACCGTGACCGAACCGTGAGAGAAACGTTGCGCGGAGGAAACGACCCCAGCACGGACGCCGAAACGTCGCCTGCGTAGCGTCTGACCCACTACCCACCACTCGCATCACCTGCTCCCTCCATCCGCGACGACAGGAGATTCCGTGCCTCGCACCTCGAAGAGAACGGATGCCGCGGCATCCGCATCAGATCCGCACGTCGTCGTCGTCGGTGCGGGCATGGTCGCCCACAGGTTCGTCGAGAGCCTGCGCAGCCGCGACGCCGAGGGCACCTGGCGCGTCACCGTGATCGGCGAGGAAGATCGCCATCCCTACGATCGCGTCGGCCTGACCTCCTTCTTCGCCGGCGCCAGCCCGGACGACCTGACCCTGCAGCGCTCGACCCTCGACGATGATGAGCGCGTGCGCTTCCTGCGCGGTGACGCGGTCACCCGCATCGACCGGGAGGAACGCCGCGTCACCACCGAGAGCGGCCTCAGCATCGAGTGGGACACGCTCGTCCTCGCGACCGGATCGTACGCGGCACGCCTGACCGTCGACGGTTTCGACCTGAACGGATGCTTCGTCTACCGCACGCTCGATGATGTCGAGGCCCTGCGTGCCTTCGTCGACCGGCGCGCCGCGGAGCTCGGGCGCCCCCTCCGCGGCACGGTGATCGGCGGTGGGCTGCTCGGCCTGGAGGCGGCAGGAGCTCTCCAGGGGCTCGACGTCGAGTGCACCGTCGTGCAGTCCTCCGACAAGCTGATGTCGGCGCAGCTCGACACCCGCGGCGCGGACTCGCTGCGCAGACTCATCGAATCGCGGGGCATCGCGGTTCGCACCGGAAGCGTCACCACACGGCTGGATCCGGATGTCCGCGGCAACGTTCGGGGCCTCGAGTTCCGCGAGGGCGACTACGCCGACACCGACGTCGTCGTGTTCACGGTCGGAGTGCGGCCACGCGATCAGCTCGCGCGCGCCGCCGAGCTGAAGGTCGACCCGCGGGGCGGCGTGATCATCGACGCCGGTTGCACGACCTCCGATCCCCGCATCCTCGCAATCGGCGAGGTCGCCAACTTCGACGGCCGAGCCGTCGGCCTCGTCGCCCCCGGGTACGCCATGGCCGAGGTGGCGGCGACACGCCTGCTCGGCTCCGAGGCGACCTTCCCCGGCTACGACGACTCCACGAAGCTCAAGCTCAACGGCGTGGACGTCGCGAGCTTCGGCGACGCCTTCGCCCAGACGCCCGGCGCGCTCGATGTCGTCTACGCCGACCCCGTGGCGGGTGTGTACAAGAAGCTCGTCCTCTCGGACGACGCGCAGACCCTGCTGGGCGGCATCCTCGTCGGCGATGCGAGCGCGTACGGGATGCTGCGTCCCCTGGTCGGCGGCCCTCTCGGCGCAGACCCCGCCGCCTACCTCATGCCGGAGGGCGCCGGCGATGCGCTCGCGAACGCCGAGCTGCCCGATGAGGCGCTGGTGTGCTCGTGCAACAGCGTGACCGCGGGGTCGATCCGCTGCGCCGTGACCGACGAGGGGTGCACGGATGTCGCCGGCGTCAAGGCGTGCACCCGCGCCGGTGCCGCGTGCGGATCTTGTCTGCCCCTGGTCAAGAAGCTCGTCGGCACCGAACTCGCTCGCAGTGGCGCGAGCCTGAGCACCGCGCTGTGCGAGCACTTCTCCCACTCGCGAGCCCAGCTGTTCGACGCCGTCCGCGTCTCGGGTCTGCGCACGTTCAGCGCGATCATCGCGCGCTTCGGCACCGGGCGCGGGTGCGACATCTGCAAGCCGGTGCTCGCCAGCATCCTCTCCTCTCTGGGTCACGGACACGTCCTCGACGGCGAGAACGCGACCCTGCAGGACACGAACGACCACGTGATGGCGAACATCCAGAAGGACGGCAGCTACTCGGTCGTCCCCCGCATCGCCGGCGGCGAGATCACCCCCGAGGGACTGCTGGTCATCGGGCAGGTGGCGAAGGACTTCGGCCTGTACACGAAGATCACCGGCGGACAGCGGATCGACATGTTCGGCGCACGCCTGGAGCAGCTGCCCGAGATCTGGAAGCGCTTGGTCGACGCCGGTTTCGAGTCCGGCCACGCGTACGGCAAGTCGCTGCGCACCGTGAAGTCGTGCGTCGGCTCGACCTGGTGCCGCTACGGCGTGCAGGACTCGGTCGGCATGGCCGTACAGCTCGAGCTGCGGTACCGAGGACTGCGGTCGCCGCACAAGATCAAGCTCGGCGTCTCGGGATGCGCTCGCGAGTGCGCCGAGGCCCGCGGCAAGGACGTCGGCGTGATCGCCACCGAGGCCGGCTGGAACATGTACGTCGGCGGCAACGGCGGCTTCACCCCGCGCCACGCGGTGCTGTTCGCCGAGGGGCTCGACGATGCGGCACTGCTGCAGGCGATCGACCGGTTCCTGATGTACTACATCCGCACCGCCGACCGCCTGCAGCGCACGGCGCCGTGGTTCGAGGAGATGGAGGGCGGTGTCGACGCCCTGCGCGCCGTGGTCTTCGAAGACAGCCTGGGCATCGCCGAAGACCTCGACGCCGCGATGGCGGCCCACGTGGATGCGTACGAAGACGAGTGGAAGGCGACGCTCGAAGATCCCGAGAAGCTCCGCCGGTTCGCATCGTTCGTGAACGCTCCGACCACGCCCGATCCTTCCCTCGCCTACACCGCGGAGCGCGGCCAGCCGCGGCCCGCCACATCTGAGGAGCGCGAGAACCCCCGAGTGCTGATCGCCGGCACGACGCTGGCGGTGCGGCGATGACCGCCCTCCAGAACCTGGCAGCGACCGCCGCCCGGCCCCAGGAATCGCCTGCGGACCCGCCGCGCCGACCGCTGACGATGTGGGTGAGGGTGTGCACGTTCGACGACCTCGAGCGCGAGCGCGGTCTCGCGGCGCTCATCGACGGTCAGCAGGTCGCGCTGTTCCGCACGCACGAAGATCGCGTCCACGCCGTACAGCAGCTCGACCCGTATAGCGGCGCGTATGTCATCTCGCGCGGCATCGTCGGCACGAAGGGCGATGCGCCCACCGTCGCTTCGCCGATGTACAAGCAGATCTTCGATCTGCGCACCGGTTCTTGTCTCGAGACCCAGGGCAAGGACGAGTTCGCGCTGCAGGTCTGGCCGGTCGCGGTCGACGCGAACGGTGACGTGTTCATCAAGTGGAAGGCGGCGTCATGACGACCATGATGGGGATCTCCCTCAGCGGCAGACAGGTGGTCATGGTGGGCGGCGGAGATGTCGCGGCGCGCCGCATCCGCCGGTTCCTGCTCGACGGCGCTGTCATCCGCGTGGTCGCGCCTGCGCTCAGCGCGGCGACCGAACGCCTGGTCGCCGACAACGCGCTCGAATGGCAGGCGCGCGCAGTGGTCGGCGACGACCTCGGCGGTGCCTGGCTCGTCCACACTGCGACCGGCGATGCGCAGGTGGATGCCCAGGTCGCCGCTCAATGCGAGGAACGCCGCATCCTCTGCATCAACGCCGGCGACGGCAGCCACGGCACGGCGCGGCTCGCTGCCGAGACACGGTCGGGCGACAGCATCGTCGGCGTCGTGTCGGATGCCGGAGTGGATCCCGGCCGCACGCTCCTGCTGCGCGATGCGATCGCCGAGAAGCTCCGCGAGGGCAGCCTGCCCCTGCGCCGCAGGCGGCGCACCACGGTCGGGCAGGTGCACCTCGTGGGCGGTGGTCCCGGCCCCGTCGACCTGATCACGGTGCGCGGGCGCCGCCTGCTCGCCGAGGCGGACGTCGTCGTCGCCGATCGGCTCGGACCGACCGGTGTGATCAGCGAACTGGCCCCCGAGGTCGAGATCATCGACGTCGGCAAGAGCCCCCAGAACCACCCCGTTCCACAGGAGGAGATCAACGAGATCCTGATCGATCGCGCACGCCGCGGACTCCGCGTCGTGCGGTTGAAGGGCGGCGATCCGTTCGTCTACGGCCGCGGCGGCGAAGAGGTCGCGGCGTGCCTGGCTGCCGGAGTTCCTGTCGACGTCGTTCCCGGTCTCACCAGCATCGTGTCGGTTCCGCAGGCCGCCGGCATCCCGGTCACGCACCGCGGCACCGCCGCGGCCCTGCACGTCGTCAACGGGCAGGACGCGCCCACCTCCGCGACCCTCGCGGCACTGCGCGACCCGCAGACGACCACGGTCGTCCTCATGGGCGTCAGCGCGCTCGCGCGCTTCGCCGCCGCTGCGTTGGAAGCCGGTGCGGACCCCGAGCTGCCGGCAGCGATCGTCGAGAGTGGTCACACCGACGACCAGCGCACGACCCACGCGACCCTTGCGACCGTCGCAGCCGACGCAGCCACGGCTGGAGTGCGCAATCCGGCGGTGATGGTCTTCGGCCGTGTCGCCGCCGCCGACCTGCTGCTGCCGGCGCTGATCCACAACGCGGCAGGTGACACTACTCTGTGAGCATCGCCAGTTCCACCGGTCCCGTCACGGGTGCAGAACCGTCCGCACCCGTGATCTCGGCCGCCCTGGCGGGGTGCACGATCCTGCTGCCCGTCGACCGCCGCTCCGGCGAGCTGACCGCGGCGCTCGAACGGCACGGCGCAGCGGTACGGCTCGCCCCCGCGCTCACGATCGTCCCGCACATCGACGATGAAGAGCTCATCGCCCGCTCCCGGATGCTGATCGCCGCCCCGCCGGACGTGGTCGTGGTCACCACGGGCGTCGGGTTCCGCGGCTGGATCGAAGCCGTCGACGAAGCGGGACTGCTCGAGGAGTTCCTCGGCGCCATCCGACCCGCGCAGATCGTCGCCCGGGGGCCTGAAGGCCCGCGGAGCGATTCAGCAGGCCGGCCTCTCCGCGGACTGGGTCGCGGAGTCCGAGACCGCGGCGGAACTGGAGGAGTTCCTTCTCGCAGAAGGGGTCGAAGGCCGGCGGATCGCGGTGCAGCATCACGGCTCTGGTGCGGACGGACTGGACGAGGCGTTCGAGGCCGCGGGTGCCGACGTCGTCAGCCTCACGATCTACCGGTGGGGTCCGCCGCCGGACATCGCCGTCGTGCGACGGTCCGTCATCGCGGCGTCCGCCGGCGAGTACGACGCGATCCTGTTCACCTCGGCGCCGGGGGCGCAGGAATGGCTGGGCTCTGCCGAGATCCTTCAGGTGCTGCCCGCGATGCGCGCTCAGGCCGATGCCGGGCGACTGCTGATGGCCGCAGTCGGTCCGATCACCGCCGGACCGCTGCGCGCAGCCGGTTTCGAACCGCTCATCCCCGACCGGGGTCGACTCGGATCGCTGGTGCGCGCGGTGGTGACCTACTTCGGCGGCGGTCACGCTCCCGGCATCGAGACGACCTCCGGACGGCTGGAGCTGCGCAGTGCGGGGATCGTGCTCGACGGTCGCCACATCCCGCTGTCGCGGGTCGGACTCGACATCCTCGCCACGCTGGCGGATGCAGGCGGCGGCACCGTCTCGCGGGAGGAGCTGCACAGCGCCCTCCCCCGTTCCGTTGCGAACACGCACGCCGTCGAGGTCGCGGTCGCCCGCGTCCGTGAGGCGGTCGGCGTGCCCGATCTGATCAAGACGGTGGTCAAGCGCGGCTACCGGCTGAACGTCGTCGACGACGACCACTGAGCGCGGGTGTTCCTCAGCGCAGGTCGAGCACGACCGCCGAGCGCGCGGGCAGAACGGCGTGCTGTCCGGCGGCGCCATCGCTGACCAGGGTGAACCCATCGTGCGTGGCGAGCAGCACCGCCGAGGACGGTGGCACCGGCATCCGACCCGTCTCGCCCGAGAAGTTCACCACGATCAGCGTTCCGCCGCGACGCAGCCGGAACAGCCGGGTGGCCTCGTCGGCGTCGGCCTCGAGTGAGCTGAATGCGGGATCGGTGAGATCGGGGACGTCCCGCCGCAGCGCGATCAGTTCACGGTAGAGCGCCGAGGATGCGGGCATGCACGCCGGCAGCGGGCTCGTCCCAGTCGAGCTTGGACCGGGTGAACGTCTCGGGATCCTGCGGATCGGGCACTGCTGAGCGGTCCCATCCCATCGCCGCGAACTCGGCGATCCGACCCTCCGCCGTCGCGCGGCCGAGTTCCGGCTCCGGATGCGACGTGAAGAACTGCCACGGGGTCGAGGCCGCCCACTCCTCACCCATGAACAGCATGGGCGTGAACGGGGAGAGCACGGTGAGCACGGCTGCGATCGCGAGTCCACCCTCATCCAGTGACTGAGACAGGCGGTCGCCGGAAGCGCGGTTGCCGATCTGGTCGTGGTCCTGACTGAAGGTCACCAGGCGGGAGGTCGGAATGCGCGGGTCGATCGGGTGACCGTGATCCCGCCCGCGAAAGGACGACCAGCTGCCGTCGTGGAAGAAGCCCGTGGTCGCGACCTTGACGAGCGCCGACAGCGGCTCGAAGTCCGCGTAGTAGCCGGCCGTCTCGCCCGAGACGGCAACGTGCACCGCGTGGTGGTAGTCGTCGCTCCACTGGGCCGCGAGACCGTACCCGCCGGCTTCACGCGCCGCGATGAGCGTGGCGTCGTTCAGGTCGGACTCGGCGATGAGTGTCAGCGGGCGGCCGACATGCGCGCTCAAGGCATCGGTGGCTTCGGCGAGCTCTTGCAGGATGTGCCGAGCCGACGTGTCCTTCAGCGCATGCACCGCGTCCAGGCGCAGTCCGTCGACATGGTGATCGCGCATCCACATCAGGGCGTTCTCGACGATGTAGCGGCGCACCTCTGGCTCGTCAAGGTCGATCGACGATCCCCAGGTGTTCCGCTCCGCCGCGCGAAGGTACGGACCGAACTCCGGCAGGTAGTTGCCGCTCGGACCGAGGTGGTTGTGCACGACGTCCTGGATGACCCCGAGCCCGCGCCCGTGGCAGGCATCGACGAACCGCTGGTACGCCGCCGGACCGCCGTAGCCTTCGTGCACCGCGTACCACAGCACGCCGTCGTAGCCCCAGTTGTGACTGCCGTTGAAGGCGTTCACCGGCAGCAGCTCCACGAACCCGACGCCGAGGTCGACGAGGTGATCGAGGCGGTCGATCGCGGAATCGAGTGTGCCGTCGGGAGTGAATGTGCCGATGTGCAGCTCGTAGACGACCGATCCCGCCAGCTGACGACCTGTCCAGTCCGTATCACGCCACACGTGCGCGGCCGGGTCGAACCAGGCGCTCAGCTCGTGCACGCCGCGTGGCTGGCGGCGCGAGCGGGGATCCGGACGCACCGCAGGGGCATCATCGAGCACGAACCCGTACTCGTCGCCGTCAACCACATCGATGTCGGCCGTGAACCAGCCGCCGTCACGTGGCGCCATGGCGGTCAGCCCGAGACCAGGGCGGTGCAGCTGCACCTTCTGGCGTCGGGGCGCCCAGACCTCGATCACGCGGATTCCTCCCCCGCCGCGGCGGGCACGAGCAGGGCTACGGGGTAGGTCGCCAGCAGCGCGTCGAGCCGGATCGTGGAGCCGGCGAACGTGCGCCCTGTGAGTGCGTCGGTCGTGGCCCCGGAGTGGCGCAGCAGCACGGTGTCGCCCCACCCGCCGCGCGCTGCCAGGCCGATCGGCAACCGGGTCGCGACGGTGAGGACACCGCCTCGGTCGAACGCGATCGCGTGATCGGATGCCGCCCCCACGACCGTCATCGGCCGGTACTGCGTGAACAGGTCGGGGCGGGAGCGCCGCAATCGCAGCGCACGGGAGGTGACCAGCAGCTTCGCGGCGGCGGTCGAATCCACGTCGGGCAACTCGCCCCGGGGGAATCGTGAATCCAGGTCGGCCAGCATCCGTCGTCGCTCGTCGAAGTCGACGGGACGCCGGTTGTCGGGATCGACGAGGGATGTCTCCCACAGCTCGGAGCCCTGGTACACGTCCGGGATGCCGGGGCCGGTGAGCTGCAGCAGCTTGGCGGCCAGGCCGTTCGACCACCCGGCGGGTGCGATCTCGGCGACGAAGTCGGCGACGAGGGCCGCAACCTCGGAGTCGTCGAAGACGGCATCGACCGTGGCGTGCATGCGCTCTTCGAACGCGGCGTCCGGATCCCACCAGCCGGTCGCCTCGGCGGCCTCTCTCGAGGCCTTCTCGGCGTAGGCGTGCAGGCGATCCCGGGAGGCGGGCCACGAGCCGACGACGGCCTGGTAGAGGAGATTGTCGAAGGGACCGTCGCCCGTCGATGCGTGCTCGCGGAGTTCGCCCAGCACGGCCGCCCACCGTTCCGGCATCTCGGCCAGCACGTCGAGGCGGGCGCGGACGTCCTCGCCGCGCTTCGTGTCGTGCGTGGACAGCGTGGTCATCGAGTCGGGCCAGGATGCCTGACGCAGCGCCTGCGCGCGGTGGAAGCCGTCGACCGGGAGGGCGAACACCGACGGGTCGCCGCCCACCTCGGTCAGGGAGCCGAGCCGGGTGTAGCGGTAGAACGCGGTGTCTTCGACGCCCTTGGCCATGACCGGACCGGTGGTCTGCTGGAATCGGCGCGCGACATCGAGCGCAGGGTCCGCGAGCACCGGCACAAGCCGGGCGATGGTGTCCGCGAGATCGGGTCGCCGTGCCGAGGCCTCGGCGGCGGCGCGCGTCGAGCTGTTCGCGGCCCGCCGGCAGGTAGGAGCGGTAGACCGGAAAGCATGCCAGCAGCTCGGCGAGGGCATCGTGCGCCTGCGCCGTCCCGCTGCTGTCGAGGTCGGGCAGTTCGCGCACAAGGCGCGCGATCTCCGCTCGCTGGATCGTGTCGGCGATCATGCGCTTCGTCTCGTGGATGAGGTCGGGGTAGTCGAGCTGGTCGCCACCGCGCGTGTCGGCCCGCAGTCGTGCGTCGAGGGCGGCGAGGCCCGCTTCACCCGCAGGGTCGATCAGCACCCGGTCGATCTCACCGAGCGCGTCGTAGCCGGTCGTGCCGTCGGTCTCCCACCACGCGGGCAGCTCCTCACCGTGCTCGAGGATCTTCTCGACCAGAACGTAGGCGCTTCCGGTCTCAGCGGCGAGCCGCTCGAGGTAGCCGCCCGGATCGACGAGACCGTCCGGGTGGTCGACCCGCAGCCCGTCGGCGAGCCCTTCGCGCACCCAGCGGAGCACCTCGGCGTGGCTCTCGTCGAACACCCACGGGATCTCGACCCGGACGCCGGCCAGCGTGGTGACGGCGAAGAAGCGCCGGTAGTTCAGCTCCCCGGCCTCGCGACGCCAGAAGATCGCCTCCCAATGCTGCTGCGCGAGGACCTGCTCGATCACCCGCGGATCTTCCAGGTCGGCGCCGCCGAGACCCGCCACCGGAACGGGGATCGAGTCGGTGGCGAGCGGCAGGACGTGCTCGTCGTAGAAGCGCACCAGGCCGTGCGGCGCGAGCTGCGTCGCCGCCGGATCGATCGTGACCTGTCCTTGGGCGATCACCTCGTCGATGCCGGCCCCGAGGATCGGCACGCGCACCTTGCCGCCGCCGAAGTCCCAGTCGATGTCGAACGCCTCGGCGTAGCGCGAATCGCGGCCGTGGGTCAGGACGTCCCACCACCAGGGGTTCTGCATCGGCTGCGAGATGCCCATGTGGTTCGGGACGGTGTCGATCAGGATGCCGAGCCCCGCTGCCCGCGCCGCGACGGCGAACCGGTCGAGCCCGTCCGCGCCGCCGCGCGCCGGGTCGATCTGCGAGGGATCGACCACGTCGTACCCGTGATCGGACCCCTCCGTCGCCTTCAGCAGCGGCGACAGGTACGCCCATGAGACGCCGAGATCTCGAAGGTAGCCGGTGACGTCGGCCGCGGCATCCAGATCGAAGTCACGCCGGATCTGCAGACGGTAGGTCGATCTCGGCGTCGCGGCCACGATCAGTGCTCCAGCTCCGCCTTGGGCGAGTGGCCGGGCATCGTCGTGTCGGTCAGGGCCGCCAGCGATGCGGCGACAGAGTGGTCGATCTCGGGCTCGGACGACGCTGTGCTCGCGAAAGCACCATGAGCGCCTTCGCCTGGAGTCGGACGGTACCGCCCGGTTCGAGGGGTTCGCTGTCGGCCTTCTCGCCGGCGGTGTCGATCAGCACATTCCACTTCGGGCTGTACGTCGATCACCGGGTGTGGAAGTCGACGATGTCGTCGCCGGCGTTGAACAGCACGATGAAGTGCTTGTCGACGATCGGCTCACCCCGGTGGTCGCGCTCACGGATTCCGCGACCGTTGAGGAATACGCCGACCGCGCGCCCGAACCCCGATTCCCAGTCCTCGGGCTGCATGAGTGTTCCGTCAGGGCGCAGCCACGCGATGTCCGGCGCTGCTGGCCGACCTCCATGCGCACCGGGCGCCCGTTGAAGAATCGGCGCCGGCGGAAGGTCGGGTGATCGCGACGCAGTCGCGCCAGAGCGGCGGTGAACTCGACCAGCGGATGGTCGACGTTCTCCCAGTCGATCCAGGTGAGCTCGTTGTCCTGCGCGTAGCCGTTGTTGTTGCCCTGCTGCGTGCGTCCGAGCTCGTCGCCGTGCAGCAGCATCGGCACGCCCTGCGAGAGCAGGAGCGTCGCGATGAAGTTGCGCTGCTGACGCGCGCGCATCGTGTTGATCGCGGGATCGTCGGTCGGTCCCTCGACACCGAAGTTCATCGAGCGGTTGTCGTCGGCGCCGTCGTTGCCGTCCTCGCCGTTCGCGTCGTTGTGCTTCTCGTTGTAGCTGACGAGGTCTCGCAGGGTGAAGCCGTCGTGCGCGGTGACGAAGTTGACCGACGCGACCGGGCGCCTGCCCGGAGTGCTCGTACAGGTCGGCCGAGCCGGTGAGCCGGGACGCGAACTCACCGAGCGCCTGCGGCTCACCGCGCCAGAAGTCGCGGACGGTGTCGCGGTACTTGCCGTTCCACTCGGTCCACTGCGGGGGGAAGTTGCCGACCTGGTAACCGCCGGGACCGACGTCCCAGGGCTCGGCGATCAGCTTGACCTGCGAGACCACCGGATCCTGCTGCACGAGCTCGAAGAAGGTGGAGAGGCGATCGACGTCGTAGAACTCGCGGGCCAGGGCCGACGGCGAGATCGAATCGGAAGCCGTCGACGTGCATCTCGAGCACCCAGTAGCGCAGCGAGTCCATGATGAGCTGCAGCGCGTGCGGGTTGCCGGCGTTCAGGCTGTTGCCCGTGCCGGTGTAGTCGGTGTAGTAGCGCTTGTCGTCGTCTTCGAGCCGGTAGTACGCGGCGTTGTCGATGCCGCGCATCGAGAGCGTCGGTCCCATGTGGTTGCCCTCGGCGGTGTGGTTGTACACCACGTCGAGGATCACCTCGATGCCGGCCGCGTGGAGCGTGCGGACCATGCCCTTGAACTCCTCGACCTGCTGGCCCCGGTCGCCGGTCGAGGAGTAGGTGTTCTGCGGAGCGAAGAACGAGATCGTGTTGTAGCCCCAGTAGTTCGACAGGCCCTTCTCCTGCAGCGTGGAGTCGTCGACGAACTGGTGCACCGGCATCAGCTCGATCGCCGTGACGCCGAGCTTCTTCAGGTGCTCGATGATCACCGGGTGCGCGATCGCGCTGTACGTGCCGCGGATCTCCTCGGGGATTCCGGGATGCAGCTGCGTCAGACCCTTCACGTGGGCCTCGTAGATGAACGACTCGGAGTACGGCGTCTTCGGGAGTCGGTCGCCGGCCCAGTCGAAGAACGGGTTGACCACGACGCCCTTCATCATGGACGCCGCGGAGTCGTCGTCGTTACGCGAGTCGGGGTCGCCGAAGTCGTATCCGAAGACCGGCTGGCCCCACTCGACCTGTCCGTCGACGGCCTTCGCATACGGATCGAGCAGCAGCTTGCTCGGGATTGAAGCGCGCGCCGGTGGCCGGGTCGTTCGGACCGTGCACCCGGTAGCCGTACCGCTGGCCGGGGCGCACCTGGGGCAGGTAGGCGTGCCATACGTACGCGTCCACGTCGATCATGTCGACCCGCGTCTCTTTGCCGCGGTCGCCGAACAGGCACAGCTCCACGCGCTCCGCACCCTCGCTGAAGAGTGCGAAGTTCGTTCCATTGCCGTCGAAGGTCGCGCCGAGCGGATAGCTCGAGCCGGGCCAGGTCTGCACATCGCCTCCATCACGAGGCCGACCCTCTGGACTGGATCGACCGGGACTCCCAGATTAGTGCGCGCCGACTGGGCGCACCGGGGCGCGAGCGTGCCGCTATGATGCTTCGTCTTCGGCCGCGAGCAGATCCGGACGCCGCTCCCGCGTGCGGTGCGACTTGCTGCTCGCGTCGCCATGCGGCGATCGCGCCGTGGTGTCCGCTCAGCAGGATCGGGGGCACCTCGAGCCCGCGCCACGCAGCGGGCTTGGTGTACGACGGATACTCGAGCAGCCCGTCCTCGTGCGACTCTTCGACCAGACTCTCGGGGTTGCCGACCACACCGGGAATGAGACGTCCGACCGCCTCGATCATCGCCATGGCGGCGACCTCTCCCCCGTTGAGCACGTAGTCGCCGAGACTCACGAGTCGCACCTCGCCGAGCGTCGCCGCGTGCGCGAAGACCCGCTCGTCGATTCCCTCGTAGCGTCCGCAGCCGAACACCAGGTGCTCGCGCTCCGCGAACTCGCGAGCGGTCGCCTGCGTGAAGACCTCTCCGGCGGGCGATGGGAAGATGAAGACGGGTCGACCGGCGGCGGCATCCGCGGCGATCGCATCGAGCGACTCGCCCCACGGTTCCGGCTTCATGACCATGCCGGCGCCGCCGCCGTATGGCGTGTCATCGACCGTGCGATGGCGGTCGTGCGTCCAGTCGCGCAGGTCGTGCACCCGCACGTCGATCAGTCCGCTCCCGCGGGCTTTGCCCAGGAGCGAGACTTCGAGGACGTCGAAGAACGACGGGAAGATCGAGACGACGTCGATGCGCACGTCAGGCCTCTTCGGGATCGCCCTCGTCAGCAGATGCCGCGACATCGGCATCCGCGTCATCACCGTCGTCGGCGGGCAGGTCTTCGAACAGACCGGCCGGGGGCGTGACGAGGATGCGTCCGGCCGCGATGTCGACCTCGGGCACGATCGCCTTGACGAACGGCACGAGAACCTCGCGGTCGCCCGGCAGGCGCACGATCAGCAGGTCCTGGGCGGGAAAGTGCTCGACGCGGATGACGCGCCCGACGACCTGATCGTCGCGGACGACGTCGAGTCCGACGAGCTGGTGGTCGTACCACGCGTCGTCTTCGGGGACGATGTCGTCGTCGTCCTGGTCGATCCACAGGATCGCGCGGACCAGCTCCTCGGCGCCCGAACGGTCGTCGACTCCCTCGAAGAAGGCGACCGGGTGGCTGTTCATCCAGCGGAACTCACGGACGGTCAGCGACTTGCCGTGCCAGGGAGAGGACTCCGGAACCTGCAGGGTGAACGACGCGCCGGGCGTGAATCGCCCCTCCGGGTCGTCGGTGTACAGCTCGAGCTTCAGGGCGCCCTTGAGTCCGTGCGCCTTGACCAGACGGCCGACGCGCAGCTGGGTCTTGGCCGAGCGAGGTGGGCGCGCCGCCGACGAAGCGGGCGCCGCCTTTTCAGGTACGGCCTTTTCGGGTCCGGCCTTTTCGGGGACAGCCACGTCAGTCATCCGCGACGTCGACGCGAACGCGTCGCCCGTCCGCGAGTGCGGTGATCAGCGTGCGCAGGGCCTTGGCCGTGCGTCCGCCGCGCCCGATCACGCGACCCCGGTCATCCGGGTGCACGTGAACCTCGAGGACGTCACCGCGCGGTGACGTCGACGAGCGGATGGACACGTCGTCCGGGTGATCGACGATCCCCTTGACGACGTGCTCGAGCGCAGCGGCCAGCACCACGATTACTCTGCGTCGGTCGCGGCGTCGGCGTCAGCCTCCGCCGGGGCCTCGGCTGCAGGCTCGTCGGCCTTCTTCTCAGCCTTGGGCTTGATGACGACCTTCTTGCTCGAGTCGATCTCGAACGCAGCCTTGGGCTCCTTGACCTTGACGGTCGAGACGGCGTTCGCGTCGCCCTTGAACTTGCCCCAGTCACCGGTGAGCTTCAAAAGCGCGGCGACCTGCTCGGTCGGCTGCGCGCCGACGCTGAGCCAGTACTGCGCGCGCTCGGAGTCGACCTCGATGAACGAGGGCTCCTCGGTCGGGTGGTACTTGCCGATCTCTTCGATGACACGGCCGTCGCGCTTGGTGCGTGAGTCGGCGACGACGATGCGGTAGTACGGCGCACGGATCTTGCCCATGCGCTTGAGACGGATCTTGACAGCCACGATTCTCCTGAATTGTGTGAAGTGAGACGAACTGATCGCCTGGAGAGTGGGGTGCACACCCGGCGGAAGCTCAAAAGGAGGACGAGGATGCTGGATAGAGGGTCGAGCATCACGTCCGACCCACAATTCTCCCACATCGCAGGCGGTCCCGCGAACACCCGGGCCATTCGTGACGTGCGGTTGCTCGCGCCAGCGCGAATCCGCGGCATCGCGGCATCCCCATGTCAAACTGTGCGCATGACGGTGCCCTTCGCGACATCCGCGCGGTCTTCGGTCGGTCTCGAATGGGAGCTGATGCTCGCCGACGGCGCGACCGGCGACCTCGTGCCGCGCGGCCCCGACGTCATCGACGTGCTCGAGGAGCGCACCGCGCTCGAGCGTTACACGGTCACCGGTGAGCTGCTGACCAACACCGTCGAGGTCACGAGCGGTATCGGCGACACCGTCGCTGCGGCCGTGGACGACATCGCCGACGCCATCGCCTCGGTGCGCACCGTCACGAACCCGATGAACGTCGAGCTGCTGTGCGCGGGGAGCCACCCGTTCGCGCAGTGGTACGAGCAGTCCGTGACCGACAAGACCCGGTACCACAAGCTCATCGAGCGCACCCAGTGGTGGGGCCGCAACATGATGATCTGGGGTATCCATGTGCACGTCGGCGTCGATGACGTGAACAAGGTGTTCCCGATCATCAACGCGCTGGCCGTGTACCTCCCCCACCTGCAGGCACTTTCGGCCTCCAGTCCGTTCTGGGCCGGTGAGCGGACGGGCTACGCGTCCAACCGCTCGCTCGTGTTCCAGCAGCTGCCCACCGCGGGCCTGCCCTGGCCGCTGCAGGACTGGTCGGAGTTCGAGGGCTACCTCGACGACATGGTCCGCACCGGCGTCATGGCCGACGCGAGCGAGGTGCGCTGGGACATCCGGCCGGCACCGCGCTGGGGCACGATCGAGGTCCGCGCGTGCGACGGCATGTCGACCCTTCCCGAACTGGCGGCCGTCGCGTCGCTCGTGCAGGTGCTCGTCGAGCACTTCTCACGCGAGCTGGACGAGGGACGAGAGCTGCCGGCCATCCAGCCGTGGTTCGTGCGCGAGAACAAGTGGCGCGCCGCCCGCTACGGATTGGACGCGCGCATCATCGTCGACAGCGACGGCGCACAGCTTCCGGTGCGCGAGCATCTGCGCACGACCATGGGGCAGCTGGCCGAGATCGCGGTCGACTTGCACTGCGCGCGGGAGTTCGCCGGACTCGAGACGATCATGACGCAGGGCGCCAGCTATGCGCGTCAGACGACGGTGGCGGATGCCGCCGACGGCGACCTGCGCGAGGTGGTGCAGCACCTGATCCGCGAGTTCCGCGCCGGACCCACGCTGCGCGAGCACCTCGCTTCGCTCGGCCACTGACGTCGTTTTCGGCCTCGTTTGGCCGAGCGTAGGAGATGGGACGGGTGCAGGAGAAAGTTCTTTGCGTCGTCCGACCGTCGTCCCGACTCCTACGCTCGGGTCGGGTCTGCGAGATGGAGTCGCTGGGCCATCGCAGTGATGAGCAACGCTTCGACTCGCTCCCACTCGAACATCACCTGCTGATAGTCGAATCGCAACACCGTGTAGCCAAGCAGCACGAGCCGGGCATCGGCATCCATATCTCGGCGGCGAGCGGTCTTCGAGCTGTGATGCTCGAAGCCGTCTACCTGGACGACGAGGCGTTCGCCGATCAGGAAGTCGACCGGGTGCCCGTCGATCCATACCTGCTGACGTATGCCGACGGTCAGGTGTCCGATTCGCGCGAGGAAGATCGATTCCAGCCCGAATCGCTCAGCGCAGAACAGGCCTCTGCTATTCGGCGAGCACGCAGACTTCGCCAGTCCACCCCGGCGAGCACACCGGTCTGGACCAGTCCGCGACGCACGGCAGACTCCCACACCGTCAGCGCGAGGTCGCGGGGCATGCACTCCGCGACGAGGAGGAGCGTGTTGAGCAGGTGGTCCTCGGCTGCGTGCTGACTGACGGGTGCGGGCCCTATCGACCAGTGCGCGACCACTCCGTCGCGCGGCACCCGCGACGCCGTCGGCTTGACAGCGATGTGCAGCGCCGAGTGCGGCGGCACCCACAAACCGTGTCGGGATGCCGCGCTCACGCAGCTGAGGCGCCCACCGGCGGCAACCGCCCGCACGAGCGCGTCATCGGCCGCGGGACCGATCAGCCAGGACCGTCGGATGCGCCTCAGGAGACCTTGTTCGACGGCATCCGCCATCGTCTGCCGGGAGAACCCCGCCGCGCGCGCTTCCGCCGAGTGAGCGATGTCGCCACGCCGCGCCATCCATTCGATCAGAAACGTCGATCCCGCCACTCCACGATCGTGTGGCGTTCGTCGCTCCGACAGCGTGAGCGGGCGCTCGCCTGTGGACCGGCGGCACCCTCTGCGCGATGGGGAGGAGAGGGTGATCTGTGCGTCGAGGTAGGAGACCGGCCCGACGACGGAGATCCTCCGTCAGTATCTCCTACGCTCGTCCGAACTCCTACGCTCAGACCGCAGGCTCAGCAGTGCCGCGGTGAGTGTCAGCCCTTGCCGAGCAGCTTCTGCAGCTGAGCCAGGTCGGCTTCGCTCGGCGCGCCCTGAGCCCCGCCGCCGGCGCCCGCGCCGAGGCCGAAGCCCGAACCGGTGGGCGCGGCGGGGGCGGATGCCGCGATCCCGGCGTTCTCGGCGGCGCGCTTCGCGGGGTTGCCCGAACGCGAGCCCTTGGCCTTCTGCTGCTGCTTGCCGCGCTTGGCGGACGCACCCGGCCGGGAGCCCGGGATCGGGCCCATGCCGGGGATGTTGGGGGTGCCGCCGCGGGCGACGGTCTTCATCATCTTCGCGGCCTGCTCGAAGCGGTTCACGAGCCCGTTGACATCGGTGACGGTCATGCCCGAGCCGCGGGCGATGCGCAGGCGACGCGAGCCGTTGAGGACCTTCGGGTTGCGACGCTCGATCGGCGTCATCGACCGGATGATCGCCTCGGTGCGGTCGAGTTCCTTCTCGTCGAAGTCCTCGAGCTGCTGCTTCATCTGAGCCCATGCCCGGCAGCATGCCGAGCATCTTCTTCATCGAGCCCATCTTCTTGAGCTGCTGCATCTGATCGAGGAAGTCCTCGAGGGTGAAGCTGTCGGTCGCGAGCTTCTCGGCCATCTTCATGGCCTCTTCCTCATCGAAGGCCGACTGCGCCTGCTCGATGAGGGTCAGGATGTCGCCGAGGTCGAGGATCCGCGACGCCATGCGGTCGGGGTGGAACGGCTCGAGGTCGTCGAGGCCCTCACCCGTGGACGCGTAGATGATCGGGCGGCCGGTGACCGAGGCCACCGAGAGCGCGGCGCCACCGCGCGCGTCGCCGTCGAGCTTGGAGAGCACGACACCGGTGAAGTCGACGCCCTCCTGGAAGGCCTTGGCCGTGTTGACGGCGTCCTGACCGATCATCGCGTCGATGACGAACAGCACCTCGTCCGGGTCGGTCGCCGCGCGGATGTCGGCGGCCTGCTTCATCATCTCGGCGTCGACACCCAGGCGTCCCGCGGTGTCGATGATCACGACGTCGTGCTGGTGACGGCGTGCGACCTCGACGCCGTCGCGGGCGACCTGCACGGGGTCGCCGACGCCGTTGCCGGGCTGAGGAGCGTAGATCGGCTGCCCCGGCCTGTCCCGCGACGACCTGGAGCTGGTTCACGGCGTTGGGACGCTGGAGGTCGGCGGCGATCAGGAGCGGCGTGTGGCCCTCCTTCTCGAGCAGCTTCGCGAGCTTGCCGGCGAACGTCGTCTTGCCCGAACCCTGCAGGCCCGCGAGCATGATGATCGTGGGCGGGTTCTTCGCGAACTGCAGGCGGCGCTGCTGCCCACCCAGGATCGCGACGAGCTCCTCGTTGACGATCTGGACGACCTGCTGAGCGGGGTTCAGCGCCTTGTTGACCTCGTCGCCGAGCGCTCGCTCGCGCACCTTCGCGGTGAACTCCTTGACGACGGGCAGCGCGACGTCGGCGTCGAGGAGTGCGCGACGGATCTCGCGGACTGTTCCGTCGACGTCCGCCGGCGTGAGCTTGCCCTTGGTGCGGAGGTTGCGGAAGGTCTCGGTGAGACGATCGGAGAGCGTGCCGAAGGTTGCCATAGTCCCCCAAGTTTACGTGAGGCGGTCGGGCGCCTCGTCAGGCGGGTCCCAGCTCCTGGAAGAGCGTCACCTGCAGATCGGCCGGTGCCCTCAGACGTGCGTTCACCGAGCGCCATGGCGTTTCGCGAGCGGATGCCTCCACCTCGGCACCCGCATCGGCGAGGCGAGCGGCCGCCGTGACCGTGTCGTCGACTTCGAGCGCGATGCGGATGCGGTCGCTCGAGCCTCCGTCTGTCTCCACGCCGTCGATGAAGGCGACCTGGGCGGGGTTCGCGAGCTCGAGCGTCGCTCTTCCGGCATCGAGAATGGCCACCCGCGCACCGCCGTCGGCCTCGTACGCCTCGGCCTGCGGCATCCCGACGACGTCGCGGTAGAACGCGAGCGTGGCGTCGAAGTCGGGCGCCTGGACGACGACTCGCAGCTGGCGCACCGCCCCGGCTCCCGTGGCCGTGGTGGTCGGCGCGGCGGCATCGGCGGCGCGCGAGACGAAGCGCGCCAGCGAGGTGCGCCCCGCTCCGTCGTGCGCCCACGCGTCCAGGGCCCCGAGAACGGCACCGCCCCATGCGGCCCCCGCGACGTCCGCCTGCAGCCGGTCCGCGCCGGCCCTGCAGCAGGCGGTCGGCGACGGCGCGCGCGATGCGAGACCGGCGAAACGACGCCTCGCGCTCGAGCTCCTCCGCCAGTCCCATGGCGGCGGCGTTGACGAGTGCAAGTGCGAGGCTGTCGGGCGCGAAATCCTCGGACACCGACATCGCGGCGGCGCGGACGGCGGCGGCGGCATCCGGCCCCTCCTGGGCGGTCGAGGCGGGCTTCGAACTCTCCGATGCGCTCGTCCAGGCCCGACCAGAGGATGTCGGACTTCGAGGCGAAGTAGTTGAAGAAGCTCGAGCGGCTGACACCCGCGCGTCGGGTGATGTCGGCGATCGTGGTCGTCTCGAACCCCTGCTCGAGGAACAGCTCGCACGCCGCCTCGGCCAGCGTCTCGCGCGACGATGCCCGCGGTCTGCCTGCTCGCTGCTCTGTCATGACATCAGCGTAGAAGGTGGTGCGCGTCGAGTACTCGAACCGTCGTTCGGAGGTAATGTTGGACGCGATCCATAAATCGCCACAAGCGGAGGAACACGATGCTCGATATCGTCAACGCCGGGCTCGCACCCGACTTCGTGCCGTACCACGACGGATGGGCCCTGCAGCGCCAGGTGCACGCCGAGGTCGTCTCGGCGAGCGCGCCCCGACACGCTGATCGCTGCTCGAGCACGACGCGGTGTACACGGCGGGCAAGCGCACCGAGCCGCAGGAGCGGCCGACCGACGGCACGCCCGTCGTCGACGTCGACCGGGGCGGCAAGATCACCTGGCACGGACCGGGCCAGCTCGTCGGCTACCCGATCGTCCGCCTGCACGAGCCGGTCGACGTCGTCGCCCACGTGCGCCGCCTCGAGCGGCTGCTCATCGACGCGCTGGGCGAGCACGGCGTCGACGGCTACCGCGTCGAGGGCCGCAGCGGCGTGTGGGTGCGCCGCCCGCTGTCCGAAGACAAGATCGCCGCGATCGGCGTGCGGGTGCGAGAAGGGCGTGACGATGCACGGCTTCGCGGTCAACTGCGACAACACGCTCGCCGGTTTCCGCGGGATCATCCCCTGCGGGATCACGGATGCCGGTGTCACCACGGTCAGCGAGGTGGTCGGGTCGCGATGTCGGACCCGCCGACATCGTCGATTCGATCGTGTCGGCCTTCCAGGCCGAGTACGCGGGGGTCCTCGCGTGAGCGGCTGCGCCACGGGGTCGGCCGAGGCTTCGTCTCCGGCATCCGCTCCCGCCGGACGCAAGCTCCTGCGCCTCGAGGTCCGCAATGCGCAGACACCGATCGAGCGCAAGCCCGAGTGGATCAAGACGCGCGCGAAGATGGGGCCCGAGTACACCGCGCTGCATTCGCTGGTGAAGGACGAGGGTCTGCACACGGTCTGCCAGGAGGCCGGGCTGCCCCAACATCTACGAGTGCTGGGAAGACCGTGAGGCGACCTTCCTGATCGGCGGCTCGCAGTGCACCCGCCGCTGCGACTTCTGCCAGATCGACACGGGCAAGCCCGCCGACTACGACACCGACGAGCCGCGCCGGGTCGCCGAGAGCGTCGTGAAGATGCGCCTGCGCTACGCGACGGTCACCGGCGTCGCTCGCGACGATCTGCCCGACGAGGGTGCGTGGCTGCATGCCGAGACCGTCCGGCGCATCCACGCCGAGAACCCCGGCACCGGCGTGGAGATCCTCGCGACCGACTTCTCGGGCAACCCGGCGCTGCTGCGCGAGGTCTTCGAGTCTCGGCCGGAGGTCTTCGCGCACAACGTCGAGACCGTGCCGCGCATCTTCAAGCGCATCCGCCCGGCCTTCCGCTACGAGCGCTCGCTCGATGTGATCACGCAGGCCCGCGACTTCGGTCTCATCACGAAGTCGAACCTGATCCTCGGGATGGGCGAAGAGCCCGCGGAGGTCGTGCAGGCTCTGCAGGACCTGCACGATGCGGGCACCGACATCATCACGATCACCCAGTACCTGCGCCCTTCGCCGCGTCACCTGCCGGTGGACCGCTGGGTCAAGCCCGAGGAGTTCGTGCAGTTCAAGGAGGAGGCCGAGCGCATCGGGTTCCTCGGTGTTCTCGCGGGACCGCTCGTGCGCTCCTCGTATCGCGCCGGCCGGCTGTGGGCGCAGTCGATGATCTCGAAGGGCCGCGACATCCCCGAGGATCTCGCCCACCTGGCGCAGGACATCGCGCAGGAGGCGAAGGGGTTCGCTCAGGCGGTGTGAACCGCCCTCAGGACGAGCGGCCAGATGTAGGGCAGGTCGTCGGGCACGTCGCCGAAGCGCGGCCGGTAGAACTCAGGATCCTTGCGGATCAGGTTCGACTGATGCGACAGGTGGAATGCGGCATCGCCGATCCACGCGGGCAGGTCGAGCTCTTCCTGGCTTACGCCGTCCACTTCGGGAGCGAACACGAGGAGCTTCGCGCGGACGGTATCGGCGCGACCGGTTGCCGTCCAGGCATCCGTCATCGCCAGCCCGTACGCGACGAGCGCCGGCAGGTGTCCGGACCACATCTTGGCGGCAGGATGGTGTCGCCAGCCGTAGTCGGGAATCGTGTTCGCGCGCAGCAGCTGGAAGGTCTCCACTCGCTGCTTACCGAGTCGGACCGGATCCAGAACGGCGGCGGAGTCCGCGAACGACGGGTACGGCAGAAAGGTCTGCATCGTCGTGGTGGGACCCGCTCAGTCGGCGCTGGTCACCGACAGCACTTCGCCGTCGGAGTCCAGGTTGACGAGGATGACGTCGTCGGTCGCGTCGGGGTCGAGCGCGTACTCGAGCACCGCGAACGGATCGGCGCCGCCGTGCTCGTCTGCCAGGATCGTCATGCTCATCAGCTGCAGCGAGCGGATGACGTCGACCTGTACGTCACCGGAGATGTCCACGAGCATCTCTTCGAGCTCGTCGCCGAGCGATTGCTGCTGCTGGAGGATGTATTCGATCACCTCGCTGGTGCGGTCGTCGAGTTCCGACACCATGGCGTTGCGGGCCGTGCGATCGATCGACTCGATCGAGGAGATCAGGCTGGCGGCGACATCCAGCGCGGCCTCCGACACATCGTCCTGATCCGGCGCGGTGAGATCGACCGTGACGGTCTGATCGCCGAGGTCGACGTTCTCAGACCAGAAGATCGACCCGTCCGGGCCGGACTCCAGAAGTCCGAAGAAATCGTGCTCGATCGCCATATCCCCATGAAACCAGCACCGGCGCGTCGGCGCTATCCCGTGACGGCGCGCCGTCATGTTAAGAGTTGAAGTCGGGCTCAGTCCACGAGCGACGCCGCGAAGACGTGCGGCGTGAAGCCGGTCAGATCGCCGATGCCCTCACCCTGCCCGAGGAGCTTCACCGGGATGCCGGTGCGCTCCTGCACCGCGAGCACGAACCCTCCCTTGGCCGATCCGTCGAGCTTCGTGAGGACGAGGCCGGTCACTCCGGCGTGCTCGAGAAAGGCCTGAGCCTGCATGACGCCGTTCTGGCCGGTCGTCGCGTCGAGCACGAGCAGCACCTCGCTGATCGGCGCCTGCTTCTCGATGACGCGGCGGATCTTGCCGAGCTCGTCCATGAGCCCGCCCTTGGTGTGCAGTCGGCCCGCCGTGTCGACCAGCACGATCTCGGTGCCGGTCCGCTTCGCGTACTCGATCGTCTGGAAGGCGACGGATGCCGGGTCCTGACCCTCGTGCTGGGGACGCACGATCGCCGCTCCCCCGCGCTCGGCCCAGGTGGCGAGCTGGTCGACGGCCGCCGCACGGAAAGTGTCGGCGGCACCGACGACGACACTTCGTCCGTAGCGTTGCAGGAACTTGGCGAACTTGCCGATCGTCGTGGTCTTGCCCACGCCATTGACCCCGACCACGAGCACCACGGCCGGGCGCTCGGTCAGCCGCAGCGTCGTGTCGAAGTGGGCGAAGTGCTCCTCGAGCGTCTCCTTCAGCATGCGCTGAAGGTCGCGCGGATCGGTCGTGCGGTACCGCTCGACCTTCTCGCGCAATTCTTCGATGATGCGCTCACTGATGTCGGGGCCGAAGTCGGCCGTGATGAGCGCCGTCTCGAGGTCTTCCCACGTGGTCTCGTCGATCGTGGGCTTGACGAACATGCCGCGCAGCGCGCCACCGAGGGACCACTTCTCTGCCATGCGACCAGCCTAGGCTCTGGCGTCTGTGAGGATCCGCGGCCCATTCCGCATCCACACTCGCTCACACATCCACATCGGAGCAAGATGAGGGGATGTCAGCCGCGAATGACGCCCAGTCGGTCATTCGAACCCCGGATCAGCGTCTGCGGGTGTTCGTCAGCTCGACGCTGGCCGAACTGGCGGAAGAGCGCAGGGCGGTGGCGAGGGCGATCACGGCCGTCGGTCTGTCTCCCGTGATGTTCGAACTCGGCGCGCGCCCACACCCACCGCAGGAGCTGTATCGCGCGTACCTCGCCCAGTCCGACATCTTCGTCGGGGTGTACTGGCAGAGCTACGGCTGGATCGGGCCGAACATGGACATCTCGGGCCTCGAGGATGAATTCCGCCTCTCGGAGTCACGCCCGAGACTGCTGTACATCAAGGCACCGGCGCCAGAGCGGCAGCCGCAGCTGACCGCGATGATCGACGAGATTCGCGAGCGGGGCATCTCGTGCAGGAGAAGCCCTCGGCCGAGCGGCTCATCGAGTGGACGGATCGCCTGCACGCCGACGAGGAGAACCTGCGAGTCGCTCTCCGATGGTTCTTCGAGCAAGATCTCACACGGCTCCCACACCTGCTGCGCACCCTGTGGATCTATTGGCAGTTCCATGACCGGATCTCCGAAGGACGGGGGTGGGTCAGCGAACTGCTTCGCCGAGTCGACCTGAGTGACCTCGATGAGCGGTCTGCCGCCGAGCTGCTCTTCATGGCGGCGGACACGGCCGTAGAGGTCGGCGACGACGCCGGAGGCCTTGCCGCGCTCGAAGCGATCCAGCCTCGGATCACACAGGTGACCGACCCGAGGCTGCGCAACATCCTGTGGCTCGCGGTCGCGTGGACCCTCCCGATCATCGACGATGTCGACGGTGCGCTCGAGGCGGCCACCAGGGCGTACGAGGGCTTCGCCGAGGACCGTGATTCGTTCGTGGCATCGGCCGCGCTGACCCTCGGGATGGTGACGATGTCGCTGGGCGACTACGAAGCGGCACGCCCCTACGTTCTCGAAGCGGACGTGGTCGGCTCTCGCTTCGAGATGCCGTGGCTCAAATCGAACGCGCGAACGCACCTCGCGATCATCGAGGTGCACGCGGGGGATCCCGACGCTGCGCGAGCCCAGCTCCGCCGCGCGCTCGACGGTCTCGACGACACCCGTACCGCCACACTGACCGCGTGTCTCGTCTTGAGCGCGTTCGGTCACCTCGCGGCTGCTGGCGACGCGGTGATGGCGGTGACCGCGATCGGCGCAATGGATGGACTGCGGGCTCGTGCCGGAACGCTGCCTTGGCCGAACTCGCGCCGCGCAGAGGCGGAGTTGCGCGCTCGGGTCGCCGACGTCGTCCCCACGGCCCAGTGGGATGTGGCGTACGCCGCCGGATACGACCTGCGTGTCGTTGAGGCTCTGGCACTCGTCCGCAGGGCACTGGATCCTGCGCCGACCAATCAGGCCGACGCGCGCTCGCCCACGCGCTGACCGACGACCGCGGAGACGCCGTCTTGGCGCATCGAGACGCCGTACAGCGCGTCTGCGATCTCCATCGTGCGCTTCTGGTGCGTGATCACGATCAGCTGGCTGCTCTCCCGCAGCCGTTCGAACACCCCGAGCAGTCGGCCGAGGTTGGCATCGTCGAGCGCTGCCTCGACCTCGTCGAGGATGTAGAACGGACTCGGGCGGGCCATGAAGATCGCGACCAGGAGCGCCACGGCCGCGAGCGAACGCTCACCGCCCGAGAGCAGCGAGAGCCGCTCGATCTTCTTGCCGACCGGACGCACCGATACTTCGATGCCCGTCGTGAGCGGGTTCTCGGGGTTGGTCAGCGAGATGCTCCCCGTCCCGCCGGGGAACAGCACGGGGAACACCTCACCGAACGCCGCCTGGGTGTCATCGAACGCGGCGAGGAAGATCGTCTGCATCCGCTCGTCGAGCTCCTCGATGATGGTGAGGAGGTCTTTGCGGGTCTGGGTCAGGTCGGCCAGCTGCTCCACGAGGAACTTATGGCGCTGCTCGAGTGCGGCGAACTCTTCGAGCGCGAGCGGATTGACGCGACCGAGCTGTGCGAGCTTGCGCTCGGCATCCTGCAGTCGACGCCGCTGCGCTCCTCGGTCGAAGGGTGTCGCCGGCGCCTCGTCCTCAGCGGGTATTTCCTGATCCGGACCATATTCCGAAATGAGAATGTCTTCATCGAGTCCGAGCTCGGACGCGACGCGCTCCAGCAGGCTCGACACGTGCAGCCGCTTCTCGTGGATCTGCAGCTCGAGACCGTGAACGCTCTCGGTCAGGCCCGCGAGCCGGTCGCGGAGCGCGGCCTCCTGTCGCCTCACATCGACCAGTTCGGCGGTCACGGCCGTCCGCGACGATTCGGCCGCGGCGAGTTCGACCCGGGCCCTGCTGACCGACCGGTCGACGGAGTCCATGACAGGCGGCAGCTGCGCGGCGACGGCGGCAGCGACCTCACGCTGGGCTCGACGGATCACGGCGCGACGAGCCGACTCAGCGGCGGCATCCCGCTCGCGCTCGCGCTGACGCTCGAGCTGAACGACCCGGACCTCGCCCGCGCGCACACGCTCCTTGAGCGTCTCGACGTCCAGTCGCGCGCGCATCTCGCCGTCTCGCGCCGCCTCGAGCTCGGCGAGCATGCCCTCGCGAGCCGACGCGTCGAGGATGGGCCGCGGCGCCTCGCGCGCCGCGGTGAGCCTGTCGTCGGCGACACGCGCCGCGCTCTCGGCCTCCTCGACCGCAGCCGAGACCTGCGCGAGCGCCGCCGTGAGACGGTCGCAGTCCGCGATCGCCGCTTCGTGGCGCACGGTCGCGCGGTTCACCTTCTCGGTGTGCGCGGCGAGAGCGGCGTCGTGGGCGCGCAGCGTCGACAGCGCCGTCTTCGTGCGCTGGCGAGATGTTTCGAGGGTCTGGACGGCATCCGTGAGAGCCTCGCGGAGCGAATCGGCGACGACGACGATCTCGTCGCGGCGTTCTGCGGCGGCATCCCGCTCGGCGGCCAGCTCGAGGCGCGACCGACCCTGCCCCGAACCGGACCGCAGGGTGTGTTCGGTGTAGACCTCACCGGCGCGGGTCACGATCGTGATTCGGCCGCCGAGTTCGGCATCCGCAAGGGCGACACCGGCGGTTCGCGCGGCATCGAGGTCGTCGGCCACCACGACGTGCGACAGGATGCCGAGCACGCCTGCCGGCGCGACGACGACCTCACGCGCGGGGGTGATCCCTTCGAGCTCGGGCAACGCCGGACTCACTGCATCGGCGGCCGCGATCGCGATGTCGACCACCCCGAGATCGCTGTCGCGGACGGTGCGCGCGACGGCGAAGGCGTCGTCGCGCGTCTCGACCAGCACGCCTTCGGCGAGCGGACCCAGTGCCGCCGCGATCGCAGCCTCGTAGCCGGGCGTGACCTTCACGGCGTCGCCGAGAAGACCTCGGATGCCGGAGCCGCCGAGTCCGACGAGCTCAGCAGCCGCGTTGCGCACATCGAGCGCCCGTCCGAGTGCGGTCGTCTGGGCGGTGAACGACTCACGCTCGCGCTCGGCGGCATGCAGCCGTTCGCGCAGCCGGCCTGCGGCCGCTTCGGCGTCGGTCGCCTCGCGCTGGGCGCGGTCGTACGCGGCGGCGTACTCGGCGGCCGACCCTTCGGGGACGAGTTCGGGATCGACGCCCGCGAGCTCCGCCTCCGCGTCTGCTCGGCGGGCGAGAGCGGCCTCCAGCGCGATTCGCTGACGCTCGACGCCGGCGCGCACAGCGGCGAGGGCGGATGCGGCGGCTTCAGCAGATCCGCGCAGCGCGGTGATCCGCATGTCGTGCTCGGAGACGAGCGCGCTCTGCGCGGCGATGTCGGCATCCAGTGCATCGAGCTCGGCGCGGGCGCGGATGACGTCTCGCGAGGCTTCGGCCGCGGCATCCTGCGCATCGCCCAGCCCTGCCGCGATCTCGTCGATCTCGGCGCGCGCGTCGTCGATCATCCCCTGCGAGACCGTCGTGATCTCGATGCCTTCGTCGTCGGCGTTCTCGCCGAGCAGCGCCAGCCGCTGCCCCGTCAGGGTGAACAGGCTGCGCAGCCGCTCCTGCACCCGCTCGAGTCCATAGGCGACCGCCCGCGCCTCGTCGACGCCTTCGGATCGCTGCTGCTCTTCGAGCTGCGCGATGCGGGTGCGGAGGTTGTCAGACTGATCCTGCAGCACCAGTCTTTCGGTGTGACGCTCCTGCTCGCTGCGGGCGTGACCGGCCAGTTCCGCTCTGAGGCCGGCGAGTTCGTCGGCGAGCAGACGCGCCCGGGCGTCTCGCACGACCGCGGCGATCGTCGCCGCCTCGCGCGCGATCTCGGCCTGCCGACCCAGCGGCTTGAGCTGCCGGCGCAGCTCGCCCGCGAGATCGCTCAGTCGCGTCAGGTTCGCCTCCATCGCCTCGAGCTTGCGGAGGGTCTTCTCCTTGCGACGGCGGTGCTTGAGAATGCCGGCTGCTTCTTCGATGAAACCGCGGCGCTCTTCCGGAGATGCCTGCAGGACGCTGTCGAGTCGGCCCTGACCGACGATCACGTGCATCTCGCGACCGAGGCCCGAGTCGCTCAGCAGCTCCTGCACGTCCAGCAGCCGGCAGACGCCGCCGTTGATCGCGTACTCGCTCGCACCGTTGCGGAAGAGCGTGCGGCTGATCGTCACTTCGGAGTACTCGATGGGCAGAGCTCCGTCGGCGTTGTCGATCGTGAGCTGCACCTCTGCGCGGCCGAGCGGCCCGCGCGTCGCGGTGCCGGCGAAGATGACGTCCTCCATCTTGCCGCCACGGAGCGTCTTGGCACCCTGTTCGCCCATCACCCAGGCGAGCGCGTCGACGACGTTCGACTTGCCCGAGCCGTTGGGTCCGACGATGCACGTCACGCCGGTTTCGAACGCGAATGTGGTGGGTTGCGCGAACGACTTGAACCCTTTGAGCGTCACGCTCTTCAGGTGCATGCAGATGCCTTCCGCGCCGGTCGATTCACCGCTTCACGCTACCCGAGGACTTGCCTCCAACCCCGCAGGCGGGCCGGGTTCCGCGCTCTCGGGACACCAGGTCGACGATGCCGCGACACGCCCGTCATGGGCCGAATCTGCGAATTCGCTTGACGCCCGAGCCGAGGTCGCGCTATCGTCGCTCTTCGCGTCGACATACACGAAAGGAGGTCACCGATGATGCACATGATGAACCCAGGCTTCACGCCCGTTCGCCGTTCCCCGTTCTGCGGAATCGCTCCGGTGACCTCGTCGTTCGGCGCCACTGCTCCCACTGCCGGCTGACCGCCGCCCAGGAGGACTCTGTCCAGCGGACGCTGTGCGTCCGTGCGGACGCCCGCCGATCGCGTTTCAGCGTTCGACCGCGGTCCTCCTCCGCCCAGGCCCCGCGTGTCGCGCCTTCGCGACCCTGCCGCTCGGGCACCCTCCCGTTCACCCCTTCACCCTTCACTCGAAAGAGACCACCATGAACGACACACTGGCGCCCGTCCGGTCTCCCGGCTCGGACAGGCTCGTCCTCCCCGCCTCGGTGACGGACGGTGCGCACCTGACGCTCGCCGACCGGCTCGAGCTGCGGGTCGGCCTCTGGTTGCTGCTGCGAAGCGCCCGCCGCCAGAACAGCGCGCGTGATCACACCGATCACGCTCGCCGCCTCGTGAACCACCGATCGCTCACCGACCGGCATCACGACGCCCTCCGTGCGCACGCTCTGAGCAGCGTCCGCACCTGATCGCCTCCGGGCCTGCCGCGAGGCGGGCCCGGATCCCCACCACCTCCTTTGAACGGACTTCTCATGATCACCGCCCCTGTCGGCGTCGAACTCCGACCACTGACCATTCCGGCATCCATCGATTCGCCCGATGCCGCCGATTTCATCGAGATGGTGAGCGTGCGCAACCGCGTCTACCGCGAGATCTCGGGCCACGACGACCACCGCATCGCCGCGGACGAACTGCTGCCGGTGTACCAGCCCGACGAGCACCAGCGCCGGCTCGTCTGGGCCGTCACCGTCGACGGCGAGATGGTCGGCCGCGCGGGTGTGGACCTTCCGCTCGAAGGCGACTCCCAGCTCGCATTCTGGCTCATCGAACTCGTACGCGACGTCTGGGGTCGCGGGGTCGGATCCGCCGCATACGACCTCGTGGAGCGGACCGCCCGCGAGAACGGCCGCACGGTTCTGCAGTCCTGGGCCGAGCACCCCGATGCTCCGGGTCCGCGTCTGGTCGCGCCCACCGGCTTCGGCACGATTCCCGAGGACCATGCCGCCCGGTTCTACGTGCGCCACGGATACACCTTGGAGCAGATCGAGCGGAACAGCGCGTTCGACCTGCGCGGTCCGTTCGACGAGGTCAACCGGCTTCTGGCCGAAGCGACCGCGGCATCCGAGGGGTACCGGGTGGTGCAGTGGTTCGCGCCCACCCCGGACCGAATTCGTCGACGGCTACGCGTGGATGAAGTCGCGCATGGTGACGGATGCGCCCGCCGCGGGTCTCGAGTTCGACGAAGAGACGTGGGATGCCGCGCGCGTCGCTCGGCACGATTCGATCTACACCGACTCAGGGCGACCGCTGCTGGTCACCGCGGCGCAGCACATCGCCACCGGCGAACTCTGCGCCTTCAACGAGCTCGTCATCGGCAAGGACCGCACCGAGGCCTCGCACCAGGAGGACACGCTCGTGCTGCAAGGAACACCGCGGTCACAAGCTCGGAACGCTCGTGAAGTGCGCCGGACTGCTGACGTGGCGCGACTTCGCGCCGGAATCTCCGCGGGTGATCACGTACAACGCCGAAGAGAATCGCCCGATGCTCGACATCAACGAGGCGATCGGATTCGCGCCCATCGCATACGAGGGCGCGTGGAAGAAGGTGCTCGATGACTGACATCGACCAGCAGACCGCCGTGACCGTATCGCGGATCGTCGTGCCCGCGAACCTCGACTCACCCGACGCTGCGCCGTTCCTGGAGATGGTGCGGATCGCCAACGCCGTGTGCGTCGCCGATGCCGGCCACGACTACCTGAATGAGACCGCCGAGGAGGTCTTCGGGTTCTGGCAGGACCAGACCGACTGGACGCAGGTCGGCTTCGTCGCGGAGCGCGAGGGCGTGATCCTCGGAGCCGTGAAGCTGATGATCGCGAACGAAGACGACGTCAGCGCCGTCGAGTTCGACCTGATGATCGACCCCGAGCACTGGGGCGACGGTGCCGAGGAGGCACTGCTGGCGGCTGTGGAAGAGGAAGCGCGAAACCGAGGCATCCAGACGATCCAGTCGTGGACGCTGCACCGGCCCGACACCGGCGGACCGCGTCTGACTCCCCCGACCGGGTACGGTTCGATCCCGGCGGACGATCGTCAGACCGTGTTCATGCGCGAGAACGCGCTTCACGCTCGAACAGGTCGAGCGCAACAGCGTGTTCGACCTGCGCGGATCGTTCGAGATCGTCGAGCAGAAGCTCGCCGACGCCGTCCGAACCGCTGGTGAGCGACTACCGCCTGCTGATGTGGACGGCGCCGACCCCGCCGGAGCACCTCGACGGCTTCGCCGAGGTGCTCGCCCGAATGTCGACGGACGCACCCGCCGCCGGGCTCGTGATCGATGAGCAGCACTGGGATGCCGCGCGCGTCGAGCGTCGCGATGCCCGTCAGAAGGCGCAGGGACTCACGGTCTCGGTCGCGTGCGTGCAGCATGTGCCCGACCGGCACGATCGCCGCCTACAACGAGCTGGTGATCGCCGAGCCGGACGGCGCAACCCAGCAGTACGGCACCCTCGTTCTCAAGGATCACCGCGGCCACCGGCTCGGCACGATCGTGAAGTGCGCGAACCTGCTGCGATGGCGTGAGCTCATGCCCGCGTCTCCGCGCGTCTCGACCTTCAACGCGGAGGAGAACCGGCACATGCTCGACATCAACGAGGCGATCGGATTCGTGCCCGCCTCGTACGCGGGTGCGTGGAAGAAGGTGCTGACGTGAGGAATCAGCCGCGCAGCTTCTGGCAGTGCGGACAGTAGTGACTCGACCGGTTCATGAACGAGACCCGCACGATCGGATGCCCGCACCGCGGGCAGGGCTCGCCGGTGCGTCCGTAGGCATTCAGCGAGTGCGCGAAGTAGCCCGCTTGACCGTTCACGTTGACGTACTGCGCGTCGAAGCTCGTGCCGCCCTCGGCCAGCGCCTGTTCGAGAACGGCGCGCACGTCGGCGAGCAGTCGGTTCACTGCTCGCGTCGGCAGACGGCGGGCGGGTGTCTCGGGATGGATGCGGGCGAGCCACAGCGCCTCGTCGGCGTAGATGTTGCCGACGCCGCTGATCGTCGTCTGATCGAGCAGCACCCGCTTGATCGCCGAGTCCTTCCTGCCGAGCGCGTCGCGGAAGGCACGGTCGCGGAAGGCCGGGTCGAGCGGATCGCGCGCGATGTGGGCGACCTGGCTCGGCACCGAGGGGTCGTGCGTCCCCCATCCGCCCGGGCGCGGCATCCGGAGTCGGAACCAGGTCGTCCAGAGCGAGTGATCCGAACGTGCGCTGGTCGGCGAACACGATCGCGAGCTCGCCGTGTTCGGGATGCTGGAGGTCGAGCGCGCACGCGCTCGTGACGCTCGGGCTCGGCGCCGGGCGAGCGCAGCAGCAGCTGCCCGCTCATGCCGAGATGGGCGACGAGCGCCTCGGTGGCGCTTGCCGCATGCGGGTCCGAGGATCGAGCGGAATCCAGAGGAACTTGCCGCGTCGCGCCGCACTCTGCAGCACTCGCCCGGTGAGGGCGGCCTCGAACTCGGCTCCCGAGCCGGAATGGCGCGTCAGTGCGCGCTCATCGAGCACGCTCACACCGACCACCGTCGCACCGGTCACTGCCGGATCGAGCCCCGCGCGGACGACCTCGACCTCGGGCAGTTCAGGCACGACGCAGCTCAGGCACGTGCGCTGAGCTCGCGCCACGCGAGGAGGGCGGCGGCCATCTCGGCCTGCTTCTTGCTGGACCCCGTGCCCTCCGCGGAGAAGTCGGACGACCGTCACGGTCGCGGTGAAGACCCTGCTGTGGTCGGGACCCGTCGAGGTGACGTCGTAGACGGGCGGAGTCGCGCCGGTCTGCGACGCGAGCTCCTGCAGCGTGGTCTTCGGGTCGACCGCTGCGCCGTAGCGCTCGGGGTCGGCCAGGAGCGGGTCGATCAGCCGCAGCACGAGTCCGGTCGCGGCATCCGCGCCGAGCGAGAGGTAGGTCGCGCCGATG
Organism: uncultured Actinomycetota bacterium; assembly: GCA_963772395.1. Lineage (GTDB taxonomy): Bacteria > Actinomycetota > Actinomycetes > Actinomycetales > Microbacteriaceae > Microbacterium. The sequence continues at coordinate 1,099,402 of CAVYWV010000002.1, forward strand.
ACGGCTTCCATGGTGTCGGCGAGGATCGAGTCCTTGTCGCGTCCGCCGGTCTGCTCCTCGCCGCGGCCGAGCATGACGTACTCGCCCAGACCGATGCCCCGCGCGACCTGCGCGAGTGCGACGGTCGACACGACGCTCGCGCGGCGCTTGGCCAGCGCGCCCTCGTCGAGCGTGGGGTTCGCGGTGAACAGCCGTACGGTGACGGCCTGACCCAGCACCGAGTCGCCGAGGAACTCCAGGCGTTCGTTGTGGGGTCCTTGACCGTGCTCGTACGCCCAGGAGCGATGCGTCAGGGCCAGCGACAAAAGCTCGGGGTCGATGACGACTCCGAGCTTGTCGGTGAGCGCAGCGCGCGCACGTGCGACGTCAGTCACGATCCGCGGAAGCGGGATCAGACGTCGGCGACCTTGCGGCCCTTGTACTCGAGGAACAGCTCGGTGCCCTGCGAGTCGGTGACGACCTTCGCCTGGTGCGGCCGGCTGTAGACGACCTTGCCGTTCTCGACGGTGGAGGTCAGCGTGATGGGCGCCGCCTTCCACTGCGCGCGACGCGAACGGGTGTTGGAGCGGGAGACCTTCCGCTTCGGGGGGTTACCTGCCATGGCTTGCTCTCTTCTGTGTTCTCGGCGACGCGGTCCGCGCTACGCGCGCGGGGCTTCGTCGTCGTGGTCTGGGGTGAATTGCTCGAGCGCGGCCCAGCGGATATCGAGGGGCTCACGCTGCTCTGATTCGGTGCTCACGGCCAGCCGCTCACCCGTGGCCGGATCGAGGCCGGGGCAATCCGGCTGACACACCGGCTGAAACGGAAGCGCCAATACGGTCGCGTCCCTGACCAGAGTTTCAAGATCCACGTGGTCGTCTTGAACCTCGAAGTCAGTTGCTTCTTCTCCAGGATACGCGAAAAGCTCCTGAAACTCGACTTCGACAGGCTCGGCGATGTCGATCAGGCACCGACCGCAGACACCGACGTACTCGGTCTCGATGCGCCCGGTCGCGAGGATTCCCTCGTGCACCGACTCCAGGCGCACCTCGACGAGCACCGAGTCGCCTTCGGCGACACTGACCAGGCCCTCGCCCCACTTCTCGGGGGCGGGCACGTCGAGCGTGAACTCGCGCATCTCGCCGGGGTGATGGACGATGTCGCGCACATGCAGGGCGAACGGGCCGGAACGGTGTTTTCTCACGGTCGTCCATGCTACCCGCGCACGGTTGGGCAGCGGCTGTGCGCGCACGTCGTGCCTCAGATGTCGCGCGCGCCGGTGTCGAGGAAGCGTGCGACCGCGGGGGGCACGAACGGCGACACGTCGCCACCCAGCGCCGCGACCTGACGCACGAGCGAACTCGAGACCAGGGCGTGCGCGGGATCGGGCAGCAGGAACACGGTCTCGACGTGCGCGAGGTGGCGGTTGACGATCGCCATGGGCGTCTCGTACGCGACGTCGATCTGCGAGCGGATGCCCTTGACGAGAACGCCGGCGCCGACGTCCGTCGCGTAGTCGACCAGAAGACCCATGCTCCACGACGCGACGATCACGTTGCCGTCGACGTCGCCCTCGGCGATCGACTGCTCCAGGAGCGTCAGGCGCTGCGCGATCGGCAGCATCGCCTCCTTGCCGGGGTTGTGCACGACGAGCACGTGCAGTTCGTCGTACAGGCTCGCGGCCCGGCGGATGACATCCAGGTGACCCAGCGTCGGCGGGTCGAAGGATCCAGGAACGACGGCGATCCGGCTGCTCATGACATGAGCCTATCGGCGACGAGGCGGAGCTAATTCTTCGCCAGGGCCGCGCGCTCCTCCATGCCCAGCCGTCGCTCCAGCGCGGCAGCGAGCCCCGGGTGCCGGGTCAGCGCAGGATCGTCCTCGAGCACCTGCTCGGCGGCGATCCGCGCCTGCGCGATCAGGTCGGCATCCGCCACCACGCGCAGCAGCCGCAGCGACGACCGCGCGCCGGACTGCGCATCGCCGAGCACATCGCCCTCGCCGCGCAGCTCGAGGTCGATCTCGGCGAGCAGGAAGCCGTCGAGAGTGCCCGCGACCGCGTCGACACGCTCGCGCGCCGGCGTGCCGACCGGCGCTTCGGTGACCAGCAGGCACAGCCCCGGTACTGCCGCCTCGCCCGACCCGGCCGCGCAGCTGGTGCAGCTGCGAGACGCCGAAGCGGTCGGCTTCGAGGATCACCATCGTCGAGGCGTTGGGCACGTCGACGCCGACCTCGACGACGGTCGTGGCGACCAGCACGTCGATGCTCTCCGCGGGCGAAGGACTGCATGATCGCGTCCTTCTCGTCCGACGGCATCTTGCCGTGGAGCGGCGAGACGCGCAGCTCGGCGAACGCGGGATGCCGCGACAGCAGGTCGATGACCTGCGCGACGCCCCAGCGGGTTCGGGGTGCTTCACCCTCGACCACGGCGACCGGCTCATCGGCGGTGTCGTCTTTGAGCGAGGCCTCCGCGTCGATCGCGGCGCACACGACGAACACCTGATGGGCCTTGCCGACCTCTTCGGCGATGCGGTCCCACACGCGCGCGAACCACGCGGGCTTCTCCGCGAGCGGCGCGACGAACGTCTCGATCCCGGCGCGGCCCTCGGGCATCGTGCGGATCGTCGACACGTCGAGGTCGCCGAACACCGTCATCGCGACCGTGCGCGGGATCGGCGTCGCCGTCAGCACGAGCGCGTGCGGTGCGGCGCCCTTGGCGCGCAGCGACTCACGCTGCTCGACGCCGAAGCGATGCTGCTCGTCGACGACGACGAGCCCGAGGTCGGCGAAGGTCGTCGTGTCGCTCAGCAGCGCGTGCGTGCCCACGACGATGCGCGCTTGGCCCGACGCCGTGCGCAGCGCCGCCTTGCGACGGTCCGCGGCAGGCATCTGCCCGGTGAGCAGAGTGGGCATCAGCTCGGGAGCGAGGCGCGGTCCGAGCATCCGCGCGATGGAGCGCAGGTGCTGGCCGGCCAGCACCTCGGTCGGCGCGATGAGGGCGGACTGGCCCCCGCTCTCGGCGACCTGCAGCATCGCGCGCAGCGCCACGAGGGTCTTACCCGAGCCGACCTCGCCCTGCACGAGGCGGTTCATCGGCCAGTCGCCCTGCAGATCGTGCGCGATCTGGTCGCCCACCGACACCTGGTCGGGCGTGCGCGGGAAGGGCAGCGACTCGTCGAAGCCCGCGAGCAGGGCGCCGGCTTCGCGCCGGGTCGCAGACAGCGCCCGGACGAACTGCCGCTGCTGCAGGAGGGCGACCTGCAGGACGAAAGCTTCGTGCATGCGCAGCGTGCTGCGCGCCTGGTCGATCTGGTTCTCGACCTGGGGCCGGTGGATGCGCTCGATCGCCGTGCGCGCATCGAGCAGTCCGTCCGCCCGGCGCAGCTCGTCGGGCAGCGGATCTGCGACCGGTCCCAGCCCGTCGAGGACGAGTTCGACGATCTTGCGCATCTGCCAGCTGGCGATCGTGCTCGTGGCAGGGTAGATCGGGATCGGGAGGTTGGCGTTCGCCTCCGCGGTCAGCCGCGCGGTCTCTTCGTCGTCGAACAGCTCGTAGTCGGGGTGGGCGAGCTGCTTCGCGCCGCGGTACTCCCCCACCTTGCCGGCGAACACTCCTCGGCGACCGGGCTGCAGGTCCTTCAGCCGCCAGGACTGATTGAAGAACGTGAGCGAGAGCTCGCCCTGGCCGTCGCTGATGACGACCTCGAGCAGCGAACCTTTGCGATTCTGCATCCGCCGCTCGCCGGCACGACGCACTTCGGCCACGATCGTGACCGGTTCGCCGAGCGGGAGCGACGAGATCGGCGTGAGCTCACCCCGCTTGGCGTACCTGCGGGGGTAGTGCGCGAGCAGATCGCCGACAGTGTGCATGCCGAACGCCTTCTCGAGCGCGGTCGCGGTCTTGCCTCCGACGGCGCCGTCGAGGCGCGACTCGAGAGCGAACGCAGGCATGCTCCGAGTCTAGGCAGGAGCGCAGACGACGACGGCGCGCCGACGCTATCCCCAGATGCCGGCCGCGATGTCGGACAGGAACGCGCGCCCGTTGCGGTTCGACGTCGAGAGGTAGATCCACACCCCGTCGCGCGCGACGATCATCTCCTCGGTGTCGGGTGCGCTGCCCTCCAGCTGGCAGAAGTCCGCGCCGAAGTCATCCGACACGGAGCACTGGTAGCCGAGACCAGGCAGCGTCGTCACGGCGGCGGCGACGTCGGCCGGGGCGGCGGTGCTGATCAGCAGCAGCATCCCGGTCGAGTCCCCGACGATCCAGTCGCACCCGAGCACGAGTGTCGCGTTCGAGGGCGCGGGCCGGACGAAGCCGACGCCGTCGCTCTGCAGCGTCAGATCGCCGATGGCCGCCAGTCTCACCTCGGGCGTGGCGAGCGTATTGCAATCCGTGGGCAGGTTCGCCGGCGCGACCGTGTCGACGGGACTCGCGGTGGGCGTCGACGCGGACGTCGGGGACGGCGTCGCACTCGGCGACGGCGTCGACGGCGACGCGCTCGGACCGGCGGATCCGCCGCCGCAGCCGGTGAGCGCGGCAGCAAGGACCGCGGCGAAGACGATCGTGGACATCGTGCGCACGCGCGTGCGGATCATGCAGATTCCGAATCTCTCGAACGTCCCCTGCCCCGAGCATAGGGTGATCGTGTGACACGGATCATCTCAGGACGCGCCGGGTCGATCACACTCGAGGTTCCCGACGCAGGGACCCGCCCGACGAGCGACCGCGTGCGCGAGTCCTTGTTCGGCGCGCTCGAGTCCGCCGAAGCACTGCAGGGTGCCGCGGTGCTGGATCTCTACGCCGGTTCGGGCGCGCTGGGACTCGAGGCGATCAGCCGGGGCGCGGCATCCGCAGATCTCGTCGAGAAGTCCCCCCGTGCCGCCGTGATCGTGCAGAGAAACGCCGGGAAGGTGGCGAAGTCCGTCGGGCGCGGCGCGGTCATCCGCGTCCATCGCATTCCGGTGTCGGCGTTCCTCGGCGGCCGGCGCGGGCCCTATGACCTCGTGTTCCTGGATCCCCCCTACGACCTCGAAGAGCGCGAGCTCACGCACGCGCTCGCGCTGCTCATCCCCTCGCTCACGCCCAGCGCGACCCTCGTCCTCGAGCGGGCAGCGCGCTCACCGAAGCCCGAACTGCCCGCGGGGCTCGTGCACACCCGTGACAGGAAGTACGGCGACACCGTGCTCTGGTGGGTAAGGCCCTCGGACTGATCAGCCGCCGTGCGCATCCCAGTCGCGATAGGGGTCCCAGCCTGACCGGCCATCGTGCGGTCGCCCCCCGACGAGCACCGGGTGTGCCGTCCGCTCAGCGACGTGCCCGATGGCTCGGAACCCGTCGGGCAGGGGCGATGCCGTGGGGAAGGTCGCCAGTAGCGCGTGGTCTTCGCCGCCGGTGAGCGCGTCGGTCAGATCTGCGCCGAGCGCCGATTCGTCGATGTCGACCGTGACGCCGGATGCCGCGGCCAGGCGCGACGCGTCGAGCACGAGCCCGTCCGACACGTCCATCATCGCGGTCGCGCCCGCATCGGCCGCGACGGCCCCGAGGAGGACGGGCGGCTGGGGGCGCAGCTGCGCTCGCAGGGCCGCCGCCTCATCGTCGTCGAGCGCACCGAGGTCGACCGCAACCGGGTCGCCCTCGGCGTCCCGGAACCGACCGAACAGAATGCCGAGGCCCCGTCCGGCGAGACCGAGCTGCCCCGCCACCGCTACTGTGTCTCCGACGCGGGCACCGCTGCGCAGAACGGGTGCGCGACCGTCGAGTGAGCCGAGCGCGGTGACCGCGATCGTGAGCGTGTCCGAGACGGTGAGGTCGCCGCCTTCGACGGCGCATCCCGGGGCGAGCGCCTCGCATGCGGCACGCAGACCGTCGGCGACCTGCTCGACGAAAGACGCGCGCGTGTGGTTCGGCATCGCCAGGGCGACCAGCAGAGCAGTCGGCCGGGCGCCCATCGCCGCGATGTCGGCGAGATTCACCGCCGCCGCCTTCCACCCCAGGTCGAACCCGCTCGACCAGGCGAGGCGGAAGTCCGGGCCGTGCACCAGCGTGTCGGTCGTCGCGACCACGCGCCCATCCGGGGCGGTGAGCACGGCTGCATCGTCCCCCGGCCCGACCAGCGCGACCGAGCGTGCGAGCCGGGAGAGGATCCGGCGCAGGACCTGCCCCTCCGACAGCTCCCCCACGGTCGGGTCGTCGGCGGGCGTGGTCACTCGTCCACGCTAGCGTCCCGGTCGCCGCGCCGCGGGTAGCCTGGATGGGTGCCCCGCCGAACCGCCGCCCACGCCGTCGCGGCGCCGATTCTGCTGGCCTGCGCGCTGCTCACCGGCTGCACCTCCACGGTCGCCCTCGAGCCGGCCGACGACGCCGACGATCCCGCGTGCGCCGACGTCACCGTGCGACTGCCCGACGCGGTGGACAACCAGGCGCGGCGCTGGACCGACGCGCAGGCGACCGGGGCGTGGGGCGATCCGGCATCCGTCATCATCACGTGCGGCGTCCCCGAACTGGGTCCGACCACGCTCCCGTGCCAGAGCGTGAACGGCGTGGACTGGGTGATCGACGAATCCGAGGCGCCGCGCTACCGGGTCACGACGTTCGACCGCACACCGGCGGTGGAGGTGTACCTCGACAACGACGTCGTCTCGAGTGCCGAGGTGCTCGACCGGCTGTCTCAGATCGTGAGCGTGCTGCCCCAGAACGGCGCCGAATGCACCGAGTCGGGCGCAGCCGACTAGTTCCGCTCCAGCGCGGTGGCGCGCTCGTTCGCAGCGCGCTCCAGCGCGGTGGCGCGCTCGTTCGCAGCGCGCTCCAGCGCGGTGTCGATGAGCTCTGAGATGAGTTCGGGGTAGGTCATGCCCGAAGCGATCCAGCATTTCGGGAACATCGAGATCGGCGTGAATCCGGGCATCGTGTTCAGCTCATTGACGTAGAGGGTGTCTTCCGCCAGGAAGAAGTCCACCCGGGCAAGCCCGCGGCCGTCGACCGCGTCGAACGAGCGGATGCCGAGCTCCTGGATCCGGGCGATCTCCGCCTGCGTCAGATCAGCGGGGCACACCACATCCGCACCGTCGCCGCCCAGGTACTTGCCCTCGAAATCGTAGAACTCTCGCGTCGTGAGCACGATCTCGCCGGGCAGTGACGCGCGCGACGCCGCTCCTCCTCGTCCCTCGAGGATGGCGACCTCGACCTCGCGGCCGACGATCGCGGTCTCGATGAGCACCTTGTCGTCCTCGGCGAATGCGATCTCCAGCGCCGCTTCGAGTTCGTCCATCGCCGCGACCTTCGAGACTCCGACGCTCGACCCGGCGCGCGCGGGCTTCACGAACAGCGGGAGTCCGAGGGCTGCGGCATCCGTCCGCACCGACTCGGCGTCGCGGGCCCAGCCGGCGCGGGTGACAGTCACCCATGGAGAGACCGGCACCCCGGCCGCCTGCAGAACGATCTTCATGAAGTGCTTGTCCATGCACAGGGCCGAATCGAGCACCCCGCCCCCGGCGTACGGGATCTCGAGCGTGTCGAGGAAGCCCTGGACGGTGCCGTCCTCGCCGTGGACGCCGTGCAGGATCGGCAGCACGACATCGACACCCCCGAGGTCGCCGATCGTCCCGTCGGCGCGTCGCACACGCAGAGCACGATCCCCGCCGCCCTCGGGCCACAGGATGCGCGTGCCGTTGTCGATCACCTCGGGCAGCCGGTCGCCATCGAGCGCGAACTTGTCGGGATCGTCGTCTTCGAGGACGAAGACGCCGTCGCGGGTGATTCCGACCGGGATCACCCGGTAGCGGTCACGGCTGATCGCGCGGAGGACGCCGCCCGCCGTTGCGGAACTGATCGAGTGTTCGCTGGAGCGACCTCCAAAGAGCACCACCACCGCCGGCCTGTCCATTCTGCGTCCTTTCGCCCTGAGGCTCGTCGTCGTCGGTCGTGAGGTGTGGTGCGATCTCACGAGGGTTCATCGTTCCATCCAGAACCATCTTCACCTGCTCGACGATCGGCATCTGAATGCCGGCCTCGCGAGCGAGCTGCAGAACAGGCGCCACCGACGCCAGCCCTTCAGCAGTCTGGTTCATCTGCTTGACGACATCCTGAAAGCTGTATCCCTGCCCGAGCAGTCGACCTGCCGTGTTGTTGCGACTGAGGGGCGACTGGCACGTCGCGATCAGGTCGCCGAGGCCCGCCAGGCCCTGGAGCGTCTCGGCGTGCGCACCCTGCGCGACGGCGAAGTCGGTCATCTCGACCAGACCGCGCGTGATGATCGACGCTTTGGTGTTCTCGCCGTAGCCGACTCCGTCGACGATGCCGATCGCGACAGCGATCAGGTTCTTGAGCACGCCACCGAACTCGGTGCCGATCACATCGGTGTTCACGAATGTGCGGAAGTATTTGTTGCGCGCCCGCCGGGCGACCGCATCGGCGGTCTCCTGGCTGATCGATGAGATCACCGCGGCGGTGGGCTGCTCACGGGCGATCTCGAGAGCGAGGTTCGGGCCCGAGGCCACGGCGATCCGGGCCGGATCGCAGTGCAGCTCCTGTTCGATGACCTGGCTCATCCGCAGCCCTGTGCGCCTCTCGACGCCTTTCATCAGCGAGACGATCGGCGCGTCGGAGCCGATGACGAGCGGCCGCACGCCCTTGAGGTTCTGCCGCACCGCCTGGCTGGGAATCGAGAGGTACACCTGCTCTGCACCCTCGAGAGCCTCGGAGAGATGATGAGTGGCGTACATCTCACGCGGGAGGTTGATTCCCGGCAGGTACTCGCTGTTGCGCTTGGCCTCGTTGATCTCGTTCGCCAGCTCGGGGCGGCGCGCCCACATCGTGACGTGCGCGCCTCCGTCGGCGAGGATCTTGCCGAACGTCGTTCCCCAGCTGCCTGCGCCGATCACGGCTACGCGGGGCAGCCCGGCATCCCCTCTACGGCTCAAGGCGACCTGTCTCTCTCTGCCCGTGCTCTGTGGGGTTCCACCGCTTCTCGGGGGCCGGTTCGCCGCGCAACTGCGACAGCAACTGAGCGATCGCGTTCATGAGCCTGTCGGTGCCGGCGGCCAGAGCGGCGGGTTGCGCGCTCTTGCCGCCGAAGTCGGAGAGGTCGACCGGGTCGCCGACGATCACGGCGACCTTCCGCCGCAGCGGCCAGAAGCTGAGCTTCCCGTATCGGGGCAGGATGTCCTGCCCTCCCCAGTGGGCCATCGGAATGAGCGGGATGCCGTCGGCGAGGGCGAGCCGGACGGCACCGGTCTTGCCGCGCATGGGCCACAGATCGGGGTCGCGGGTGAGCGTGCCCTCGGGATACACGATCACGCCACGCCCGTGCTCGACGAGGACCTCGGAGGCCTCGATCGTGTGCCGCGCGGCGGACGCCGACGAAGACCGTGCGACCGGAACCATACCGGTGGCACGGAGCGCCCAGCCGAGCACGGGCACCCTGAACAGGCTCTCCTTCGCCATGAAGCGCGGCGCGCGCCCCATCCGCCAGACAGCGACCGCGACGATGAGCGGGTCGAACTCGGTCGAGTGACTCGGCGCCAGAACGTAGGCGCCCTCGCGAGGCAGCTTGTGCCCGTCGATGATCTCGATCTTCGCGAACACTGCAGTCAGTGGGATGACGATTGCCGCCAGCGGCCAGAAGACGCTCGGTCGGGTCTTCTCCGCTGACGCCCGGCGCCGGGGCGAAGTCGTCGTCACCAGGACTATCCGATGACGTCGAAGTCCGCGCCGAGGGCGTCGAGCTTCGTGAACAGCTTCTCGTAGCCACGGCGGATGATCCCGACGTTGCGCACGACCGATTCGCCTTCGGCCGCCAGGGCGGCGATCAGATAGCTGTAGCCGCCGCGCAGGTCGGGCACGACGACGTCCGCGCCGTGCAGCGGGGTCGGCCCGTTGATGACCGCCGCCTGCTCGAGCGCGCGACGCGGCACCCGTCGGTCGGGACTGTCGATGCCCTCGGGGTGCACGACGATGTCGGCGCCCATCTGCACGAGCGCCTCGGTGAAGCCGAGACGATTCTCGTAGACGGTCTCGTGGACGATCGAGCGGCCTTCGGCCTGTGTGAGCGCGACGATGAGCGGCTGCTGCCAGTCGGTCATGAAGCCGGGGTGCACGTCGGTCTCGACGACCACCGGCTTGAGCGGGCCGCCCCGACGGAAGCGGATGCCGTCCTCGTGGATGTCGAACTCGCCGCCGGCCTTGCGGTAGACGTTGAGGAACGTGAGCATCTCCTGCTGCTTCGCTCCGCCGACGAAGATGTCACCGTCGGTCGCCAGGGCGGCGCACGCCCAGGAAGCGGCCTCGTTGCGGTCGAAGATGCAGCGATGGTCGTAGCCGCGGAGCGTCTCGACGCCCTCGATCAGGATGACGCGGTTGGGCTCGTACGAGATGATCGCGCCCATCTTCTGCAGCACCGCGATCAGGTCCATGATCTCGGGCTCGATCGCCGCGCCGCGCAGCTCGGTGACACCCTTCGCCTTCACGGCGGTCAGCAGCACCTGCTCGGTCGCCCCGACGCTCGGGTAGGGAAGCTCGATCTTTGCGCCGGTCAAGCCGTTCGGGGCGGTGATGCGGATGCCCTCGTAGGTCTTGTCGACGATCGCGCCGAACGCGCGCAGCGCATCCATGTGGAAGTTGATCGGTCGGTCGCCGATGCGGCAGCCCCCGAGGTCGGGAATGAGCGCCTCACCGAGAAGGTGCAGGAGCGGACCGCAGAACAGGATCGGAATGCGGGAAGCGCCGGCGTGCGCATCGATCTCTTCGAAGTGGGCGGAAACCGCCCCGCTCGGATCGAAGACGAGCGACCCTTCTTCGTCGCCCTCCACCACGGTGACGCCGTGTACTTCGAGCAGCGACCGGACGACCTGCACATCGCTGATGTCGGGCACGTCTCGCAGAACGCTGTTGGTCTCGCCCAGCAGGGCGGCGACCATCGCCTTGGTCGCAAGGTTCTTGGCACCCTTGACCTCGACCCGGCCGGTGAGGGGTCGTCCGCCGCGGATCGCGAGCGTTTCGCCGGACAACTTCTCCCCTGCCTTCGTCTGCGTCTCGTCTTTCGATCGAGCACCGTCGTCTAGGAGTGTCTTCATCCGGTGGAACCTCACTTGTGTGTTTCGAGACAGCGGCTGTCAGCGGTCCACCGGGCGCGTGATGAAACACCTGGTGGATACCCGAGCCTACGGAACCGCCTGAGTCTAAGGAACAGGCAGCGTGCGCGGCCGCCACGCCTCGCGGCGAGCCTCGAACTGCGCGATCTTGTCTTCGCTGCGCAGAGTGAGCCCGATGTCGTCGAGCCCTTCGAGAAGCCGCCACCTAGTGTAATCATCGATCTCGAAAGGCACCTCGATGTCGCCGATGGAAGCGATGCGGCGCTCGAGGTCGACGGTCATGCTGATGCCGGGCTCGGCGTCGATCGCCCCCCAGATGCGTTCGAGGTCTTCGTCCGAGATCACTCCGGTGAGCAGTCCCTGTTTTCCCGCGTTGCCGCGGAAGATGTCGGCGAACTTGGGGCTCAGAACGACGTTGAAGCCGAAGTCGCGCAAAGCCCAGACCGCGTGCTCACGGCTGGATCCGGTGCCGAAGTCGGGTCCGGCGACCAGGATGCTGGCACCCTGGTACACGGGCTGGTTGAGGACGAACTCGGGGTCCTGGCGCCAGGCGGCGAACAGGGCGTCTTCGAAGCCGGTCTTGGTGACCCGCTTGAGGTAGACGGCCGGGATGATCTGGTCGGTGTCGACGTTCGAGCGCTTGAACGGCACCGCAATGCCGGTCTGGGTGATGAACTTCTCCATGGCTACGCCTCCCCCGCCTGTACGCGCGCATAGATCGGCGTGTCTTCGAGATCCGCGGGCAGATCGAGGTCACTCGGGCTGGAGAGGGTTCCACGCACGGCGGTCGCAGCGGCCACGAGCGGCGAGACGAGGTGGGTGCGCCCGCCCTTGCCCTGGCGGCCCTCGAAGTTGCGGTTGCTCGTCGAGGCACAACGCTCACCGGGGGCGAGCTGGTCGGGGTTCATGCCCAGGCACATCGAGCAGCCGGCGAACCGCCACTCGGCTCCGAACTCGACGAACACCTTGTCCAGGCCCTCCGCCTCGGCTTCGAGGCGAACGCGAGCCGAGCCCGGCACGACCATGACGCGAACGCCCTCGGCCTTCTTGCGGCCCTTCACGATCGACGCGAAGGCTCGCAGGTCTTCGATCCGGCTGTTGGTGCAGGAGCCCATGAAAACGGCATCCACCGGGACGTCTTTCAGCGGCGTCCCCGGCGTCAGCGCCATGTACTCCAGCGCGCGCTCGGCCGCGGCCCGGTCGTTGGGATCCGCGTAGTCCTCCGGCGAGGGCACGACATCGCTCAGCGATACGCCCTGGCCCGGATTCGTGCCCCACGTGACGAAGGGCTCGAGCTCGATCGGCGTCCAGGTAGACCTCGGCGTCGAAGACGGCGCCTTCGTCGGTGGGAAGGGTGCGCCAGTAGGCGACGGCATCCTCCCAGTCCTGGCCCTGCGGGGCATGCGGCTTGTCCTTCACGTACGCGAAGGTCGTCTCGTCGGGGGCGACCATGCCGGCGCGGGCGCCGGCCTCGATCGACATGTTGCAGATCGTCATGCGCCCCTCCATCGAGAGGGCGCGGATCGCGCTCCCGCGGAATTCGAGCACGTAGCCCTGGCCGCCGCCGGTGCCGATCTTCGCAATCACGGCGAGGATGATGTCTTTCGCGGTGACGCCGGGCTTGAGCGTCCCCTCGACGGTGATGGCCATCGTCTTGAAGGGGGTGAGCGGGAGCGTCTGGGTCGCCATGACGTGCTCGACCTCGCTCGTGCCGATGCCGAAGGCCATCGCGCCGAATGCGCCGTGCGTCGAGGTGTGCGAGTCGCCGCAGACCACCGTGATTCCCGGCATGGTCAGACCCAGCTGCGGGCCGACGACGTGCACGATGCCCTGTTCCTTGTCGCCGAGCGAGTGCAGGCGCACCCCGAACTCCTCGGCGTTGCGGCGCAGCGTCTCGATCTGGGTGCGGCTGGTCAGGTCGGCGATCGGCTTGTCGATGTCGAGCGTCGGAGTGTTGTGATCCTCTGTCGCGATCGTGAGGTCCAGTCGCCGCAGCGGGCGACCTTCGGCACGCAGACCGTCGAACGCCTGCGGGCTCGTGACCTCGTGCACCAGGTGCAGGTCGATGTAGATGAGATCGGGCTCGCCGTTCTCGCCTTTGACGACCAGATGGTCGGCCCACAGCTTCTCGGCGAGGGTGCGCGGCTGGTCAGGGATGTCGATGGTCATGTGTCTCGTTCTCCAGAAAAGGGAATCAAGCCCGTGACGAACTCCGCGACGAGGAAGGCCTGAGATTACGAGGACTCGCCGCGGCCGCTAAGGAGAAGGAGAGCGTTCCGCACGCAGTCAGAATACCACCGGGGTCGGATGCTGCGGGATTCGGCGTCGGCGAAGGAGGGCTAGATGGCCCGGCGCTGCTCCACGAGCGGGCACGCGAACGGGTCGCGTTCGCCCAGTCCCACGCGGTTGATGTAGCGGATCACGATGCCGTACGACTCGAGAAGCCCCGTGACCGTATAGGGCACGCCATGGCTCGCGCAGTACGTCTGCACCATCGGGGCCACGTGCCGCAGGTGCGGACGCGGCATGGACGGGAAGAGGTGGTGCTCGATCTGGTAGTTCAGGCCGCCCATCACGACATCCAGGGCGCGGGTTCCGCGCACGTTGCGGCTCATCAGCACCTGGCGGGTGAGGAAGTCGAGCTTCGCATCCTTGGGCACGAGGGGCATGCCCTTGTGGTTCGGTGCGAACACCATCCCCATGTACACACCGAAGATGCCGAGCTGCACCGCGAGGAAGACGAACGCGATGCCGGGCGAGAGCACGAGGAACACGAGCGTGACGAAGCCGACCAGGCGCAGCGTCAGGAAGCCGATCTCGACCCAGCGCCGCTCGAGCTTCTCGCGCGACGTGACGCGTCGAACGCCGGAAGCGTGCAGGGAGAGACCCTCGAGCAGGAGGATCGGGAAGAAGAAGATGCCCTGGTGGGCGACGAGCCACTGCGCCAACGGCGTACGCGGGGCGCGTGCCTGCTCGGGCGTGAAAGAGATCACCGGGAGGTCGATGTCGGGGTCGACGTCGATCTTGTTCGGGTTCGCATGATGGCGTGTGTGCTTGTGCCGCCACCATCCGTAGCTCATGCCGACGAACAGGTCGCCGAGGATCAGCGAGATCCAGTCGTTCCAGCGGCCGGACACGAAGATCTGCCGGTGTGCGGCGTCATGGCCGAGCATCGCGATCTGCGTGAACAGGATCGCGAAGCCGACGGCCGTGAACAGCTGCCACCAGGTGTCGCCGACCCAGATGAACGCGAGCACAGCGGCGGCCAGCACGACTGGGACGGCGATGAGCTTCGTCCAGTAGTACCCGTAGCGGCGTCTCATCAGGCCGGAGCCGCGGACGATCGCGGCGAGCTCGGTGAAATCACTGCCTGTGTGAGCCGGGGTCTGGGGCTTTTTTGTGGAAATGATGCCTGAAGACATAACGACCTCCTGAGGTCGTTTTCCGGCGGACACAGACTCGCCCGCTCACCTCACACCGTACTCCGCCAAACTGTGCGACTCACAGCTTCTCGGGCTGCTCCACGGTGGGCGGCGTGCCCTTCTCCTCGGCGACGACGGCGGCGGCGGCATCCGGCGTGCCCGCCGTGCCCTTGTCGCGCGCGGAAGCGATCAGGCTCGCAATGGTCGCGACTGCCATCGACAGGATGATCACGGCCAGCGACATCCACGTCGAGATCTCGGGTGCCCATTCGATGTGCTCGCCGCCGTTGATGAACGGCAGCTCGTTGACGTGCATGGCGTGGAAGACGAGCTTCAGCCCGATGAAGGCGAGGATGAACGCGATGCCGTAGTGCAGGTACCGCAGGCGGTCGAGCAGGTCGCCCAGCAGGAAGTAGAGCTGGCGCAGACCCATCAGCGCGAAGATGTTCGCGGTGAACACGATGAAGGGGCTCGTCGTGATGCCGAAGATCGCCGGAATCGAGTCGATCGCGAACAGCAGATCGGTCACGCCGATCGCGGCGAAGACGATGATCATCGGCGTGAAGATCTTCTTGCCGTCCACGACCGTGCGCAGCTTCGCCCCGTCGTAGTGATCGCTGATGTCGATCGTGCGACGCAGCAGCCGCACGATGAAGTTCTCGCGCTTGACCTCCTCGTCGTGGTCGCCGCCGGGGAATGCCTGACGATATGCCGTCCACACGAGGAACGCGCCGAAGATGTAGAAGACCCAGCTGAACTGCTCGATCGCCGCGGCGCCGATCAGGATGAACACACCGCGGAGGATCAGCGCGATGATGATGCCCACCATGAGCACTTCCTGCTGGTACCGGCGCGGCACCGCGAACTGACTCATGATCAGCACGAAGACGAAGAGGTTGTCGATCGACAGGCTGTACTCGGTGAGCCAGCCGGCGACGAACTGCCCGGAGTACTCGGGTCCGGCGAAGATCCACATGAGTCCCGCGAAGATCAGCGCGAGTGTGACGTAGAAGACGACCCACAGAGTCGACTCCCGGGTCGACGGGATGTGCGGACGCTTCAGGATCAACAGCAGATCGGCCGCCAGGATCAGCGTCAGCACGATCAGCGAGCCGATCTCGAACCAGAGGGGAAGTTGCAGGTCCAAAGGTGGGCCTTTCAAGAGGGGGTGGGGTCGGTCGAATCCCGAAAGTCTCTCCCCCGCGGCATCCGTGAACCGGTGTGCCGAGGTGCGTGCCCGGGGATGCAGCGATGGCTCCCGTGATGACGGACACGCGATGACGGGATACTCCCTCTCGCCTGATCAGAATACAGGCTGAGACGATCGGGTCTGTCCCGACACTTAACGGGTGAGAGACAATGAGGCTCCGTCGGCCCTGGCATGACCAGGCGGGCGGGGAAGGGATCGGGCATGGTCGAGTCGGAAACGAATGACGCCTCGCTCGTGGCGCAGGCCGCGAGCGGCAGCGAGCACGCGTTCCGCACGCTCTACCGCTCCTATGTGCGGCCGGTGTACTGGCTCGCCCACGGGCTCGTGGGCAACGCCTCGGACGCAGAGGACGTGACGCAGGAGACGTTCCTGGTGGCGTGGCGCAAGCTGCGCGGCCTCGAACTCGCAGGCGACTCGCTCCTCCCGTGGCTCGTGACGGTGTGCCGCTTCCAGGCGGCCAACCGGATCCGGGCGCAGCGGCGCGATCGCGAGCACACGGCGGACGCCGCAGATGACAGCATCCCGTCGACGGTGAACGTCGAGCAGCAGGTCATCGACGCCGATCTGAGCGATCGGATCCTGCGGGAGGTCGCGGGCCTGAGCGCCCTCGACCGCGACATCTTCCGGCTCTGCGCGACGGAGGGGTACGCCTACCAGGCTGCCGCGGAAGAGCTCGGCGTCGAACACGGGGTCGTCCGCAATCGTCTCTCCCGCATCCGCACGCGACTGCGGACCGTTGCCAAGGAGAGCACATGAACACCGTCCAGCAGCCCGACGCCGGGGCATCGCGCGAGCCGCTGCCCGAGCTGAGCGACGAGCGCATCAACCGCATCGAGACTTCGCTGTTCACCGAGATCGCGCGCGACCGCACGGTCCACCGCAAGCGTCGGACCGGGGTCTGGGTCGCCAGCTCTGCGGCCGCTGCGGTGATCGTCGTCGCTGCGGTGATCGCGCCGAGCGTCGGCGGCCTGCTCACCGGCACCGCGTCGAACGACGCCGCAGTCGGACCCGCTGCCCCGCTCGTCGACTCCGGCGCGGGCGGCGAAACGGATTCCAGCGGCGGCGTCGCGCCGGATCCGAACGCCGTCAAGGAGGGGCTCATCACCTCCGGCGACGCGGGCGCTGAGGGCTCCGCCCGAGGTGCGGACAGCGGCGAAGCCAGCCGCGACATCATCACGACCGCCTCAGTCACGATCGTGGTCGGCGACATCTCGGCCGCCGCCGCGACGATCACGGATGCCGCAGTCTCGCGCGACGGCTACGTCGAGTCGATGAGCATCGGCCAGTCCGGCCAGGTCGTGCCGGTCGATCCGGAGACGGGCATGGTCTATGACAGCACGATGCCGTACCCCTACACGCCCGACGGCGCCTGGATCACCGTGCGCGTTCCCGCGGACGGGCTGCAGTCGCTGGTCGATCAGCTGTCGGGTCTGGGCGAGGTCACCGCGTCGTCGGTCAACCGTCAGGACGTCACGGCGGTCACGCTCGACCTCGAGGCGCGCGTCGAGGCGGCGCAGGCATCCGTGGACCGCCTGACCGAGCTCATGGCCCAGGCCGGCAACCTCACGGATCTCATCGCGGCCGAATCCGCCCTGGCCGAGCGCCAGGCGACTCTCGAGTCGTACCAGCAGCAGCTGAAGTACTACGACGAGCAGGTCGCAATGTCGACGCTGACCGTCACGCTGACCGAGCCCGTCGAGACGGTCGAGGCCGACCCCACCGGTTTCGGCGATGGGCTCGCGGCCGGCTGGAACGGTCTGGTCGCGACGCTCAACGGCATCGTGATCGCGATCGGGTTCCTGCTCCCGTGGCTCCTGGTGCTCGCGGTCGTCGGACTCATCGTGTGGGGCATCGTCACCCTGGTGCGGCGTCGCAAGACCCGTCAGGGGTCGGTCAGCAGCGTCGACAGCTCGGCGAGCGACTCGGGCACGAGCTTGTAGTACGCCCAGGTACCGCGCTTCGAGCGGGTGAGGAAGCCGGCGTCCATCAGCACTTTGAGGTGGTGGGAGACCGTCGGCTGACTCAACCCGATCGGGTCGGTGAGGTCGCAGACGCACGCTTCCGCACCCTCGGAGGCGCCGACGATCGAGATCAGTCGCAACCGAGCCGGATCGGCCAGCGCCTTGAGCTTGCGGGCGAGATCGTCGGCAGCGGCGGCGGCGAGTGGCTCGCGCACCAGCGGCGCGCAGCATGTCGCGGCGTTTTGGCGGGCGGTCACATCGGTGAGCTCGAGGGTGGTCATGCATCGATCATAACGAATATTGACAATCATCGATATAAGGGATCAGGATAGATATCGACAAACTTCGATATATCACTGGAGAACTGATGACCCTCATCGATCTCATCCGTCCGGCCCGCGCCGGCCGACGCATCGACGCCCTCCCCGTCGCGATCATCGGCGCGGGACCCATCGGCTTGGCGGCCGCAGCCAACCTGATCGAGCGCGGCATCCCCTTCGAGATCTACGAGTCCGGCGACCGCGTCGCGGCCGGCATCCGCTCCTGGGGCCACATCCGGCTGTTCTCGCCGTGGCGGCATCTCGTGGACCCGGCGTCGGAGCGACTGCTCTCCGCGACGAACTGGACGAGGCCGGCGGACGACTCGCTGCCGACCGGGCGCGAGCTCGTCGACGAGTACCTCGCTCCGCTGGCCGCGCTGCCCGCGATCGCTGAACACACCCACACCGGCGTCGAGGTGCTCGCCGTCAGCCGCGAGGGGATGGATCGCACGCGGACCGCCGGACGGGCGGCAACGCCGTTTCTGCTGCGACTGCGCGACGGCGACGGAGCCGTGAGCGATGCCGCCTTCCGCGCGGTGATCGACGCGTCAGGGACGTATCGCACTCCGAACAGCCTGGCTTCGAGCGGGCTGGATCCCCTCGGGCTGGGCGACGTGGCCGACTGCATCACCCACGCGCTTCCCGATGTGCTCGGCAGCGACCGCGCCCGGTTCGCCGGGAAGCACACCACGGTCGTGGGGGCGGGGCATTCGGCGGTGAACACCCTCCTGAACCTCGCGGCGCTGGTGGAGACCGATCCGGGCACCCGCGTCACCTGGGCGATCCGCAACCGCAGCGCGGTGCGCGTGTCGAGCTCGCCCGACGACGAGCTTGCGGCGCGCGCCAGACTGGGCGGCCGGGTGGAGGCTCTCGTGGCGGCGGGGGCCATCGACGTCGTGGACCGCTTCGAGATCGTCCGGCTGTCGCGACGAGGCGATGGCGTGCGCATCACCGCGTCGCGGGGCGGCGAGCTCGTCGACCTCGACACCGACCTCATCGTGAACGCGACCGGCTTCCGACCTAACCTCGACATGCTCCGCGAAGTGCGCCTCGACCTCGATGACATCGTCGAGGCGCCCCAGCGCCTCGCTCCTCTGATCGATCCCAACGTGCACAGCTGCGGCACCGTCGAACCGCACGGCTTCGCCGAGCTGAAGCAGCCCGAGGACGGGTTCTTCCTCGCCGGCATGAAGAGCTACGGTCGCGCACCGACGTTCCTCCTCGCGACCGGGTACGAGCAGGTGCGCTCGATCGTCGCGTGGCTCGACGGGGATGCCGCGTCCGCCGCGCAGGTGCAGCTCACGCTCCCCGCGACCGGGGTGTGCTCCACGGATCCCGCGGCGACGGGCGGCGGCTGCTGCTCGTGACGAGCCTCCCGATCTCGATCCGCCGGCTGACCGCGGCCCACTGGCCGGCGGTGGAGCGCATCTTCGCGGAGGGCATCGACGCAGGCAACGCGACCTTCGAGTCGGCGACCCCCACCTGGGCGGTCTTCGACGCCGGCAGGGTGGAGGAGCCTCGACTGGTGGCCGTCGACGGAGACGAGGTCGTGGGCTGGGCGGCGGCATCGCCCGTCTCGACACGTGCGGCGTACCGCGGTGTGATCGAGCACTCGGTCTATGTCTCGAGCTCCGCGCAGGGGCGAGGGGTCGGCCGTGCGCTGCTGGTCGCGTTCGTGGCCGCCGCGGACGACGCCGGCTTCTGGACGATCCAGTCCAGCGTCTTCCCGGAGAACACCGCAAGTCTCGTGCTGCACGAGCGGTGCGGGTTCCGCGTGATCGGGCGGCGCGAGGCGATCGCACAGTCGACCGTCGGTCCGTTCGCGGGGCAATGGCGCGACACGATCCTCATCGAACGCCGTCGCGCCCGCTGAGCGGTGCAGGGACCTCACATGCCGCCGCCAGCGCCAGCGCGATGCTGCCCGCCACCGACCTGTGCCGAGGGGAGGATGTCACGAGGTTGGAGCGGCAGCTGAATGCCCAGCTCGAGACCAGCGGTTCGAGCTAGCGGTCGATCCGCCAGAAGCGCCAGCTCGGCGGCCGTCTGGTCGGCACCTGCGCCCGCTCCGCGGTGCGCCGGGCTGCGGCATCCGCTCGCGCCCTCCAATCGTGCACCCACTCGTCGATCTCGACGGTCGGCGTGACCACGGGCGGGCCGCCGAGCAGTTGCCGTCGGGCCTCGATCACGCGGTGGTTGAAGTCCGAGAGGTATTCGCGCACCTCGCCCTCGGTGCGCAGCTCGTCCAGCCGCGCGGCGAGCGAGGCGTACTCGGTGCGCAGAGTGAGCGCGGGCGGCCCGAGACCGGTCAGGCGCTCTCGCTCGATCTTGCGGCGGATCCACCAGTCCGGGTCTGTCGAGGTGCCCAGGCCTGGGATCGGCTTGCCGGCGCCCGGAAGGTTGTCGAAGTCCCCACGGCGAATGGCCTGCTCGATCGAGACCTCGACGATCGCCGCGCGCTCCGCCTCGCTCCAGATTCGGGATACGGTCGGGTCGTCGTCATCGGGAGGCTCCTCGCCCCGCTCGATCGCTTCCCTGCGCAGGCGATACCGCATCGCGGCATCCCGACTCTCGTTCGTCACGCTCACCTCCACGCGTACCGTTCCAGGCTAACGGCGGCGCGTAGGGTGGGGCCATGAAGGTCGCGATGCTCGGCCCGATCGCGTGGCGCACTCCTCCGCGGCACTACGGTCCGTGGGAGCGGGTGACCAGCCTCTTGACCGAGGGACTCGTGCGACGAGGCATCGAGGTGACCCTCTTCGCCACGGCCGACTCGGTCACCGACGCCCAGCTCGAATCCGTCGTACCGCACGGCTATGCCGAGGATCCGAGCATGGACGGCCGCGTGTGGGAGGCACTGCACGTCGGGCACGCGATCGACCTCTCCTCAGATTTCGATCTCGTGCACAATCAGCTCGACTGGCTGCCCCTCGCCTTCGCCCGGCAGTGGCGGGCGCCGATGGTCACGACGGTCCACGGATTCTCGGGGGCCGGCATCCTGCCCGCGTATCAGCGCGGCGGTTCGGCATTCGTCTCGATCTCCGATGCCGACCGCTCCCCCCTGCTGGACTATGTGGCGACGGTGCATCACGGAATCGACATGACCGAGTTCGCGAGCACCGCTGCGTCAGGGGAAGACCTCGTGGTGTTCGGCCGCATCCACCCCGACAAGGGCATCGCGGATGCCGTCGAGATCGCCCGACGCGCGGATCGGCGCCTCGTGATCTGCGGGATCGTGCAGGATGCCGAGTATTTCGCCGAGCGCGTCGAACCCCACATCGACGGTGATCGCGTGGTGTACCGGGGTTCGGTCGGACCCGAAGAGCGGGCCGACGTGCTCGCCACGGCAGCCGTGCTGCTGCATCCGATCCACTTCGACGAACCGTTCGGCCTGTCGGTGGTCGAGGCCATGGCCAGCGGAACACCCGTCGTCGCCTACCGGCGTGGCTCGATGCCCGAGATCATCGACGAGGGCATCACCGGATTCACCGTCGACGGTATCGACGAGGCCGTCGCGGCCGTGCCGCGCGCGGCAGCGCTGGACCGCGCACTCGTGCAGGGGCGCGCGGTCGTGCGATTCGATGTCGATCGCATGGTCGACGGCTATCTGGACGTCTACGACAGGGTTCTGCGCCCCGCGGGCGGTCTCGCATAGCGATGGTGTAGGTTCCGGATCACAGCGGGACCTTCCTCTCGGAGGCGTCGCGTGAACCGGACAGCGGCAGCGAGGGCGTCGTCCCACGAGGGATGCCGTCGGCAGACGTCTCGAGCACACTCGGCGTCACCAGACCCGGGTCGGATGAGAGGGTCGCCATGACCCACTTCGGTTTCCTGTCCACATATCCGCCCACCAGATGCGGCCTCGCCACCTTCACGGAATCCCTCGCCGGCGCACTCGCCGCCGATGGCGCACGCGACTCGGTCGTCGTCCGCGTCCTGGACGAGCCCGGAGAGCGGCCTGATCCGGTCGTCGTGGGCCGCGTCCCCGCCGGCAGCGAACTGATCGCAGGAGACGGCGCGAGCATGCGCGGCGCCGTCCGCGCCCTCTCGGCGGCCGACGTGACGATCGTGCAGCACGAGTACGGCATCTTCGGCGGACGCGACGGTGACGAGGTCGTCGACCTGCTGCAGGCACTCGAGACGCCCGCGATCGTGGTGCTGCACACCGTGCTCGTCTCCCCCACCGCCCACCAGCGCTCCGTCCTCGAGGCGGTCTGCCGGCTCGCGGCGGTCGTCGTGGTGATGACCGAAAACGCGCGCGATATTCTGCTGCAGTCGTATCGCGTGAATGCATCCGCGGTGCGCGTGATCCCGCACGGCGTTCCCGTCCCGCGCACCGTCCCGCCGGCAGCCCTCGACCGGAATCAGGCGTCTTCCGCCCCGAAGAGAGTGGTGACGTGGGGACTGATCTCTCCCGGCAAGGGCCTGGAGTGGGGCATCCGTGCGATCGCCGAACTCAGCGACGTGGCACCTTCCGTCGAGTACGTCATCGCCGGCCAGACGCACCCCAAGGTGCTCGCCCACGAGGGCGAGAAGTACCGTGAATCGCTCGTGCAGCTCATCGACGAACTGGGTCTCGCGGAGTCCGTCACGCTCGATGACCGCTACCTCGACGCGCGTCAGCTCGCGGAGCTCGTGAGGACTGCCGATGTCGTGCTGCTCCCCTACGACTCGCGCGATCAGGCGACGTCGGGCGTGCTCGTCGAGGCGATCGCCGCCGGTGTTCCGGTCGTCTCGACGGGATTCCCGCACGCCGTCGAGCTGCTCGCGGGTGGTGCCGGACTGATCGCGCGCCATCAGGATCCGGCGTCGATGGCCGACGGCATCCGAGCGATCGTGGCGACCGAACAGACCCGGCGCCACATGCGCGACGCGGCGCTGCGCGACACGCAGGCGTCCTCCTGGCCTGTCGTCGCGGAGCAGTACCGATTCCTGGCGCGCAGCATCGCCGCGGCGAGGGCCGCGTGAGCGTCGTGGACGAGTCGCCGTCCTACGCACACCTCACGGCCCTCTCGGATGCACACGGGGTGTTCGAGCACGCGTTGCTGGACATCCCCCGCCGTGAGCACGGCTACTGCGTCGACGATGTCGCCCGCGCCCTCATCGTGCTGGTGCGCGAGCCGGATCAGACGCCCGAACTCGCGGCATTGACCCTTCTGTGCCTGGGATTCGTCGACCATGCCGTCGCGGCGGATGGTCGCGCGCACAATCGCATGGCCTCCGATGGGCAGTGGAGCGACGAGCCCGCGCTCGGCGACTGGTGGGGGCGAGCGCTCTGGGCGCTCGGTGTCACCGCCGCGCACTCGAGGTCGGTCGACATCCGAGGCCGGGCACTGACAGCGTTCCACCGGGCGGCGAACGAGCGATCTCCATTCGGTCGGTCAATGGTCTTCGCCGCTCTCGGCGCTGCCGACGTCCTCACGGCTTTCCCGACCGACTTGTCGGCGCGAGCCCTCATGCTCGACGGCGTCTCGAGCATCGCCCTGCCCGAGCGCGGCGCCTGGGAATGGCCCGAATCGCGGCTGCGGTACGCGAACGCCGCCCTTCCGGAAGCCCTCCTCGCGGCCGGCGTGGTGATGGACGATCCGCGGATGCTCAGCCACGGTCTCTCGATGCTGCGCTTCCTCCTTTCGCTCGAGACGCGTGACGGTCACCTCTCCGTCACCGGCACGAGTGGGAGGGGTCGCGCTCAGCACTCCGCCCAGTTCGACCAGCAGCCGATCGAGGTCGCCGCTCTGGCGGATGCGTGCGCTCGGGCGTTCGACATCACGGGCGAGAGCGAATGGCGCGAGGTCGTGGGATCGGCGTGGGCCTGGTTCGGAGGTGACAACGACTCGGGCAACATCATGTTCGATGCACTGACCGGCGCGGGCTTCGACGGACTCGAGTCCGACGGCCGCAATGAGAATCGCGGCGCGGAGTCGACGATCGCCGCGCTCAGCACCTATCAGCAGGCACGACGACTGCATATCCTTGAGCGGGTGACTGTCCTGACCCCGATCCTGAATCCGACGCCGATCCGAGTGCCCGCGTGATGCTGACGCCCCACGAGGCCCTTCTCGAGAACGACACCTCCCGCGTCGTCGCGAGGTTCTCACTCCCCGGCGGCGGCCTCGCGCTGTCGAACTCGCGGATCGCGCAGATCGTTGCGCGCGTGCTCTCGACTCCGACCGAAACGGTGGAGGCCACAGCGGCTGCGGTGCAGTCGGACCTCCGCGCCCAAGCAGGGCGACGCGGCAGCCGTCATGACCGCGAACGCCCGGGCCGTCGGCAGCCGCCTGCTGCACGATCATGCGCGTGACGGACGCACAGGCAGTCGTGCTCGGCGCCGTGTTCACCGCGGAGTACGCGATCGAGGGCGCAGCACTGTGCAATCCCAGCACGATGCTGCATCCGTCCCAGGAGGGACTCGCCCCGGGCGAGCTGCGGGTCGCGGTGTCGCTGCGGGGAATCGGCGAGGGCCACATCTCATCCATCGAGTTCGCGGACGCCGTGATCAGCGCCGGCGGAACGTGGACGTTCGGCGAACGCTCGCACGACACGTCGCTGCCCGCGATCAGCCCCGGCGAGTGGTCGCTCCCCCATTTCCAGCGTGCCCTCGAGCACGCCGGCAGTCTCACCGACGTCTCCAGTGCGGTGCTCAACGAACTTCCCGACACGTTCACGATGTCGGAGCTCGAGACGACCCTGCTGGAGCTTCCGGTTCAGCTGTCGGCGCGCCCCGACAGCCACCAGCCGATGCAGGCGATGCGCGAGGTCGCCGCATCCGCCTACCGTGCCGAATTCGCGGCCGAGTCGCCCCTCAGCGGCCGTGTGATGATGCCCGTGGTGGCCGAGGAGAGCAACGGCGTCGAAGACGCCCGCTTCGTGCTGTTCACCCACCCCGACGGCCGCACCGAGTACCGCGCGACCTACACGGCCTATGACGGGCACCGCATCGCCCCTCGGCTGATCACCTCGGACGATCTCGTGAGCTTCGGCATCCACCGCCTCGCCGGCTCTGGCGCGCTCAACAAGGGAATGGCGCTCTTCCCCCGGCTGGTCGGCGGCAGGCACCTTGCGCTCAGCCGGACGGACGGTGAGACGATCTCGCTCGCTGCGTCCCACGACGGCTTGACCTGGGACGAGAGCGGCACCGTGCATCGACCCACCGAGATGTGGGAGGTCATCCAGCTCGGCAACTGCGGTTCGCCGATCGAGACCGCCGAGGGCTGGCTCGTGCTGACGCATGGGGTCGGTCCGCTGCGCACCTACTCGCTCGGTGCCCTGCTTCTCGACCTCGACGACCCGACCCATGTCATCGCCCGTACGAAAGAGCCGCTGCTGAAGCCCGAGGGGGACGTGCGCGACGGGTACGTTCCTCGGGTCGTCTATTCGTGCGGCGGCATCGTGCACGACGGCACGTTCTGGGTGCCGGTCGGCATCGGTGACTCGCGCATCCGGGTGTACTCCGTCGGCGTCGACGAGCTTCTGGGGTCGATGGCCCGCTGATCGGGCTCCCGGTCAATCGGCCTTCACACAACCCGGCGGCTCGGAGTTGCCGCTGACCGTGAAATCGTCGCAGGTCAGGAAGTGCTCCTGGTTCAGGCCCAGCAGGAACGCGGCCACCGCGATGCCCAGCACCACGCCCACGATCAGCCAGCGCTGACCGCGTGTCGAGTTCTCGCCGAAGTCGGGCCACATGACGCGAGCCAGCACCCATACCGTGAGCGGACTCGCGACCAGCACGACGATGAGGGCGAAGGCAGTCGCCACGAACGTGACGAAGTCTGTCGTCTCGAAGTCGATGAAGCTGAACACGAGCCACACCGAGGGCAGCAGCAGGAGGAACGCGCGCCACAAGCGCCTGCCGACCGGACGCCGTTCGAAGAGCACGAACGCGAATGCCGCGGTGGAGGCGACCCAGAGCGTCAGCAGGGTGTCGAAGAACAGCAGCCCCCAGGCACCGAGCGTGAACGCGGGCCACCACACCACGATCGCCATGCCGACCGAGATCACGGCGAGCGGGATGTCGCGGCGCCGACCCGCGGACACCACCGGAACAGAGTTGTCGGTCATGCGGTGAAACTAGCGCATGGCCGACCGCGCACACCCGTCAACAGCGCGAGTATCCGCACATCGCACCCCGGGGTCAACCCGTGTCGCCACGGGTGCGCCTTCACGCACGATTCAAGGACGACCCGAGCGAGAGGATCTCATGCCCGACGAATTGAAGAAGGGTGACCGCGTGAGCTGGAACACCTCGCAAGGGCGCACGCAGGGCGCGGTGATCGAACGCAAGACCAGCGACTTCCAGTTCGCGAGTCAGCACTTCACGGCATCCGCCGACGAGCCCGCGTACATCGTCGAGTCCGAGAAGAGCGGCGATCGCGCCGCGCACAAGGGTTCAGCGCTGCGCAAGCTCGGTTGACCGCGGTCCATTCAGCGGAATACGTGCGCCTGAGTATCGTTGCAACGGACATGCAACGCTTCGGGACACTCTCGTTCGGACACTACGGACCGCTGGGCGGTGGACGGATGCTGACCGCGGGCGACTCGCTCAAGCAGGCGATCGACCTCGCGCAGGGTATGGACGACCTGGGCGTCGACGGCACCTACTTCCGGGTGCACCATTTCGCGCGCCAGCAGGCCTCGCCGATGCCCCTGCTCGCGGCGATCGCCGCGACGACCGAGCGCATCGAGGTCGGCACCGGGGTGATCGACATGCGCTACGAGAACCCGCTGTACCTCGCCGAGGAGGCCGCCGCCGTCGACCTCATCAGCGACGGCCGGCTCGCGCTCGGCGTCAGCCGAGGTTCACCCGAGTCCGTCGTACGCGGGTACGAGACCTTCGGCTACACCGGGTCCGAGGATCCGCGCGGCGCCGACATCGCGCGAGATCACTTCGCGACGCTTCCTCCGCGCGGTCGAGGGTCAGGGGCTCGCTGAGCGCGACGAGCACAGCCCGTTCGGCGGGGGCACCGGCCTGCAGCGGATCGAACCGCATTCCCCCGGCCTGCGCTCGCGCATCTGGTGGGGCGCAGGCAACAGCGAGTCGGCCGCCTGGGCAGGCACCGTCGGTGTCAATCTCATGTCGTCGACGCTTCTCACCGAAGCCAGCGGGCAGCCGTTCGACGAGCTGCAGGCGCAGCAGCTCGAGACGTTCCGGGAGGCGTGGCGTGAGGCAGGGCACATCGGCGAGCCGCGCACGTCGGTGAGCCGGTCGATCTTCCCGATCACGACGGCTGAGGAGCAGATGTACTTCGGCGGTCGGCAGGACGGCGATCAGATCGGTGTGATCGACGGCATGCGATCGACCTTCGGCAAGACGTACGCGGCCGAGCCGGACGTTCTCGTCGACCAGTTGCTGCAGGATGCCGCCATTCGCAGCGCCGACACCCTCATGCTCACGATCCCGAGCCAGCTCGGCGTCGACTTCAACCTGCGCGTCGTCGAGTCGTTCGCGAAGTTCGTGGCGCCGGCGCTCGGCTGGGTCGGCACCCGGGTCTGATCCGAAGCAGGCCCGGGCTGTAGAACATCCACGGCTCGAGCCCCATATCGCCGCCCCCGGTGGGTGGATCTTCGATGACCGGCGGTGGAGTCTGCCGTCTGCGGAGCGGACGCAGAAGTGCATCGCGCGATCGTCCCGCGACCCCCGTGAGCCCGGCGCGCAGCCGCGTCAGCTCCGACGCCGCGGGGCCGCGCGGCATCGCACGAGGCAGCGAACCGGCGGCCACGATCCACGCCGGCAGATCGAGCAGCCGCAGAGTCCTGCCCAGCCGCTCCGACTCGTAGACGCTGTCTGGATCGAGCTCCTCCTCGAGCAGCTCGGACAGCGGCTCGGCGGCGTCCGGGCGATCCCAGAGCTGAGCGAACGCACCCGCGTACTCCGCGCCCACGGGTTCCGATAGCACTTCCTTGTCGGCGTCGGGCTCGCGCGACGGATCGCTGCAATACCTCGCGACCTCCTCCGCGGAGCGCCACGCCACGAGTGCGAGCTGGCGGTCGTGACGCACCCTGGCGGCGAGCACGGGTCCGCGCAGCTGCTCGGCGAGCAGGGCGCCGACCTCGATGATCCCCCGCCGCTCGTCGGCGACGACGCCGTCTCCGGGGTCGCCCAGCACGACGAGCCAATCCTGTTCGGGAGGAGCGATCCACCCCGTGAAGCGGATGCCGGCGAGCGCCTGCAGAAGATCGGCCCGCGTCGCCTCGCGCATGGGAAGGATGACGGCACCGTAGGAGTGTCCGTCCGGACCTCCCATCTGCGAACTGTCCGCGGGCATGGGGTACACGCCTAAATCATGGCGCATCCGGCGCCGCTGCGGCTTGGACAACGCAGATGCAGCAAGGTCGTGTCGATGTGTCAAGCCCCTGAACGAACGGCGCCGACATGATCAGGCTTGTTCTGACACTCGAACAGAAGGGACTGATCGTGACCACGGCTCGCGACATCATGTCGACAGACATCCAAACCATCGGCGAGATCGACAGCGTGGCGGAGGCGGCACGACTGATGGCGGATCTCGACGTCGGAGCCCTCCCCATCTGCGGCGAAGACGGCCGCGTGAAGGGCATGGTCACCGATCGTGACATCGTCGTGAAGTGCATCGCCCGCGGTGGCGACCCCGCACAGACCATCGCGGGGTCACTTTCCACGGTCCGAGCCGTCACGGTCGGCGCCGACGACGACATCCGAGATGCGCTCAACCTCATGCAGCGCTACCAGGTACGCCGGCTGCCGGTGGTCGACGGTCAGGATCCTGGTGGGCATCATCAGCCAGGGCGATATCGCTCTGGCGCTCTCGGCGACCGAGACCGCGGAGACGGTCGAAGCCATCTCGCGCTGATCACGCGCCGGCTCAGCCGGGCGGCAGTCGCTCGACCCCCTTCGCAAGAGCCGTCAGCGGCGCGCCCGTCAGCCGCTGGGTCGTCCACTCGGTCATGGGCTCAGCACCGATCGAGCGGTAGAACGCGACCGCCGGCGAGTTCCAGTCGAGCACCGTCCATTCGAGTCGCGTGTAGGCGCGTTCGATGCACAATTCGGCGAGCGAGGCGATGAGCGCCTTGCCGTAACCGCGGCCCCGCTGCGACTCGTCGACGTGCAGATCCTCCAACCAGATGCCGTGTCGTCCGGTCCAGGTGGAATAGGTGAGGAACCAGATCGCGATGCCCGAAATCTCGCCGTTTCGCTCGACGACGTGCGCGAACGCGCGCGGCTCTGCTCCGAAGAGGGTCTCGGCGAGTGCGGACGTCGTGTTCTCCACGGCATCCGGTTCGCGTTCGTACACCGCAAGCGCATGGATGCCGGCCAGGATGCCCGGTTCGTCGCCGGGCCGGGCCGCACGGAGGATCGCCCCGTCGGGCAGGGTTCGAGAAGTCACACGTCGAGGCTACCCAGGTCGGCGCGGGTGATTCGGCGTTCGACGCCCGGTGGTCGCTACGCTGACCTCAACACTCCTCGGGGTTGCTCCCGCGCCCCGAGGCGTCGCCCGGGTTCTGGAGGATTGACAATGACGATCGGTCCTGAGCCGGGCTGGTACGACGACGGTCACGGAAAGCAGCGGTGGTGGGACGGCGCGGGCTGGACCGAGCACTTCATCGACCTGGGCGACCGCGAGACCGAGCTGCATGCGGGCGCCACCCCGGGCGGCGCGGCAGCGGGCTGGTACGACGATGGCCGCGGCCGTCAGCGTTGGTGGGACGGCACGCGGTGGACGGATGCCGCGCGATTCAGCGGCACCGAGGACGCGTTCGCCGGCCTGGTCGTCGACGGCCGCTGGATTCACTTCGGCGCTCTGAGCCAGCCTGTTTCGGGAGTGACCGCGGCGTCCGTCGCCAGCGGCGCGGAACTCCTTCGCCGCGGCCGCCTCGGAAAGCCGGCGACGGCCCGCGCCCTCTACGGACCGGCAGGTCTGATCACGCCACGACTCCTCTCGCGAGCAGTGGTCGGCACCACGAGCTACGTGCTGGTCGAAGTTGCCGGTCAGCTGTGGCTCGCGAGCGTGCCGGCGGGGCAGGATGCCGCGGCACGCCAGTTCGTGTCGTGGATCAACACCTCGGCGCAGCACTACCGCTACCGCTGAACAGCGGAACCCCGTGAACTGAGCGTCAGCGCGATCGCTCCCGGCATCCGCCGCACGATGAACCGGAAGAACGGCTCTGCGAGCACGGCCGCCTCGATCGCCTCGAGGATGCGTGGGGCCACCGTGTGCTGATCGCGACCCTTCCATGTGAGCCGAGCACCGACTTTGCTCATCCGACCTCTTCGATCAGGTGCAGCTGGGTTCCGTCGACGTCGATGAGGTAGCCCGCGCGCTGACCCCATTCGCGCAGCGCGACAGGCACAAGACGCGGGATGCCGACGCGCACTTCGGGCACCCCGCTCGCGCGCACTGCGTCGTAGAGTTCGTCGAGATCGCTGATGCGGATGCTGGCCATGAACCAGCTCGCGTATGGGTCGTGCTCGGGCGCGAGGAAGAACTCCAGAACGAGGCCACCGCGACGGATGATCAGCCAGCCGCCGTCGCGGTAGGACGTTGCGAATCCGAACGCCTCGTAAAAGGCGATCGTGCTGTCGAAGTCTCGTGACGGAAGGTTCGGGACCGCGCGGTCCCGCAGGTGCGCGTGACTCGCGCCGGAGGGGTACGTGTGACCGCTCAGCGGGTCGTGTCGGCCGGCGAGGGCGTCGCGCGTCGCCGCAACCTCGTCTGCGCCACCGGGTTCCTCGGTTCCGTCGTGATGCGTCATGGGCCGCCGACTTCGAGTGCCAGCCCGACGGCCTCGGTGAGTTCGTCGAGCGCCTGGGCCAGCCGCTCGAGCTGATCCGCGTCGAGCGTCGGCAGCGACTCTGCGATCTGGGCGACCAGCGTCACCGGGTCGTCTGGCGTGTGCGGGGTCATAGGGGCATTATGCGACGATGCCGCCCCGTGCACCATCGTCCGGGTCCAGCCGAGGAACGTGCTCGGGTCGAGCTCGTCGATCGGAATGATGCGAATGCGCGGCAGCGGTGCGTCGAAGACACGCGCGTCGTATCAGCGGTCGAATTTCAGAAGACCGGCGAGCGTGCTGAACCCCGAGTTGTCACCCGACGATCGGTGTCGGCCATCTTCGCTCCCCCTACAAAGCGATCCCCGCGTCGCCGGTCGCGATGAGAAGACGATCGTCGCAGGGTGATCATCCCGCGATCACCCCGATCATCCAAACAGCATGATGTGTCGCCTTGGCGCGTGAGGGAATCTAGGCTCACCGAACCCATCCTCGCAACGAACACGAAGGAGCGGACGAAATGAGCGAGCAGGACCTGTCCGAGCTGGGGCCCATCGACTTCCTGGTCGTCGAGTTCCCACCGGATCACCAGAACTTCAGCGGCGAGATCGCGGAACAACTGCTCGCGCTCGTCGAGGCCGGCACGATTCGAGTGATCGACGCGATCATCCTCACCAAGGATGGTGAAGGGAACGTCGACGCGATGGAGCTGGCAGATGCCGGCGAGCTCGGCGAACTCGTCGAGTTCGAGGCCCAGCTCGCGGAGTTGCTGGCCGCGGATGACGTCGTCCACCTTGCGCATGCCATGGATCCGGGCAGCGTGGCCGGCGTACTCGTCTACGAGAACGTCTGGGCGGCGCCGTTCGCGTCCGCCGCACGGCGCGCGGGGGGCCAGCTGATCGCGAACGGACGCATTCCCACCCAAGCGATCATCGCCTCCCTTGAGGCTGATGATGCATCCGAAAAGGCAGGAGCCTGAAATGCCACTCAGAGCAGCACGAGTCGGACGGGTCGGCGTCATCGGCGCCCCTGTCGCCAAAGCCGCGGTCGTCGCTTCGGCGGTCACACCGGGGCCGTCGCCGGTGGCAAAGGCAGCGGTCGTCGGCGCCGCCGTCACGCCTGGTCGACGACGCCGCATCTAGTCTCCGCAGCGCATCGTCGTTGCGTGCACCGATCCATCCCCTTTGCCACCTGAACACGAGACATGTGGCGCGGCACGCCGGGGAGGAGAGCACGCGATGCCGGCTGTCGGCCACATCCTTCCGATTGCGCTCGCCGTAGCGATCAGCTCGGTGCCGATCACCGCAACGATCATCATTCTGCTTTCTCCGACTCGCTCTCGCTCGGCCGCGCCGTTCCTGATCGGCTGGGCGCTTGGTCTCTTCGTCGCAGTCGCGCTGGCCACGCTCGCGGCGCAGGCAATTCCGCTCGGCCAGACCCGACGACAGGCCGACACCACCCTGGGGATCATCGCGATCATCGTCGGCGCCTGCATGATCGTGCTGGCGGTCACGTCGTGGAAGCGTGCCGTCACACGTCAAAGAGAGCTTCCGACGTGGTTGAGCACCATCGGGTCACTGGGACCATGGCAGTCGTTCGCAGTCGGCATGGTCCTCAATATGAGGCCGAAAGGTCTCCTCCTGGCCGTCGCCGCCGGCTTGACGATCCGCGCGGATGCCGAGGAGATGCGCGACGCGATTCTCGCCATCGTCGTCTACACCATCATCGGAGCGTCGACCGTGGCCGTGCCGACAATCGCCACGCTCGCGGCGCCCACCCGGATGGAGCCGCGACTGGTGCGCGCTCGTGAATGGCTCGATGCGCATGGACAGGCAGTGACGAACGTGATCCTGCTGTTCATCGGCGTCGTCGTCGCCGGAGCGGGCTACGCGCGGCTCTGAGCGGGACAGTCCATTGCCGGCGAGTCACCCGCTTGTCAATGCCACACCAAGCTGCCTGACCCGGAAAGCCGCTCGGTTCTTCATGCTTCCACCCATCCATTCCATGCGATCCGCACGATGCGCTTCCGATACGGCCATCGATACGTTGCTCCCGATCGCCATCGGACGTCTCCCGCGACTCCCACCCGGCAACGGAGGTGAGGCGCCCGGAATTGCCGGTTCCTCAGGCGTAGCCTTCATTCGCAGCGTTGTCTACAGCCAGTCTCAGCCCATAGGAATGGATCTCATCGTGCAGAAGAACGCGGAAAAGGCCAGCTACCGGCATCGCGGGCGCTGGACTCCCAGCCGCCCCGCCTCGCGCCTGGCGGACAAATGGACGCTGATCGACGGCGTCGATGTCTTCTACCGCGAGTCGCCCAATCCACCAGACGCACCGGTCATGACCCATCTCCATGGTTTCGGTCTGTCAGGCCGCTACCTCCTGCCGACCGCCGAACTGCTCGCCGACGAATTCCACACCTACGTTCCCGACCTGCCCGGCTTCGGTCGCAGCGGAAAACCGAAGGACGCTCTCGACGTCCCCGATCTCGCTCACGCCGCCGCCAGATTCCTCGACGACCGCAGTGTGCAGAAGACCAGCCTCGTCGGCAACTCGATGGGCTGCCCCGTCATCCTCGAGTTCGCGCATCACTATCCCGAGAGAGTCCACCGTGCTGTCCTCGTCTCTCCCGCCGGCGGCGCATTCAATCAGCCCCTTCGACGGGCGGTCGGACAACTGGCGAAGGACGGTGGCTTGGAGCCTCGGAAGATGATCACCGTCGCCACACCGGACTATCTGCGATTCGGCGTTCCGAGCACCGTGAAGATGTTCAAGGCGCTGACGCAGTATCCCTCCTTGGAGCGGCTGCTCGAACTCAAGATCCCCACTCTTGTGGTCATAGGCGAGAAAGATCCCATGCTGCCGGGTCGCGAGCGGGTGCAAGAAGTGGCCGGCCAGACAGACAGCCATGTTCTCGTGGTCTTCATCGAAGGCGCCGCGCACGCGATCAACTTCAGTCACCCCGGTGAATTGGCGAACGTCATCCGCCTCTTCATGGCGGACAAGCCGATCGTCGACGACCCCGACTCGCCCGGACACGCGCGAGTCTTCGAAGTGCACCGCGGCACTCATCATCCTCGTCAAGAGGTCGTATGAGGCCGCGCTGTATCAACGGGTGAGGCGCAGGACGCGCTTGGGCTTCCACTTTCTTGCCGCCGGCTGTGGGGCTGGCTAGGCTTCGACCGTGACGAGCGTAGATCCGACCGCGACTCGTCTCGCGGGCGGACTCGATGAAGCCCTCCTCAGCGCAAAGCGCTCCCTGCCCGAACCACCACCCTCCGGCTCGGTCAGTCGCGCCAGCGTGATCAGCAGCGCGCGATCCAGCAGGTGTCGACTGGTCACCGCCTCGGCCCCCGCGGGCTACGGCAAGTCGCGACTGCTGGCTGAATGGGCGCACGGCGAGAAGCGGCCGGTCGCGTGGGTGTCCATCGACCGGTTCGACGACGATCCCGTTGCATTGCTGACGCTGTTGGCCTCGTCTCTCGCCGCGGCGATACCCAGCATGGATGGTTTGGCGGACGAAGTGGCAAGCCCGGGCGTGTCCCCCCTCGGTCGATCGGCTCCGGTCCTTGCCTCTGCCATGCGCGCCGCACCGGAGTCCTTCGTGATGATGATCGACGATCTTCACGAGGTGCGCTCGCAGGCATGCCATGACGTGCTAGGTGTTGTCCTCAGCGGCATCCCATCCGGTTCGCAGGTCGTGATCGCAAGTCGCGGCGTGCAACCCGAAGTGTCGCTGTTTCGGGCTTCCGACGACGCATTCGAGATCGATGCGCATGACCTCGCTCTGGACACCCAGGGCGCCGCGGCGGTCTTCGCCGGCGCCGGTGTGCAGCTGAGCGAGATCGACGCCGCAGAAATGGTCAACCGGACGGAGGGATGGCCAGTCGGGCTTCACCTGGCCGCCGCAATCGCGCGTGACAGCGGCCATCACGCGCCGGGCATTTCTGGGGACGACCGCTTCGTGGCCGACTACCTCTATCGCGAGTCCCTGGCCAAGCTTCCCGAGTCCCTGCAACGCTTCCTTCGCCGCACGGCGGTACTCGATGCACTGTGCGCTCCTCTCTGCGACGCGATTCTCGGCACCACCGATGCTCGAAAGGTGTTGCGCGAGCTTGAAGAGTCGGACGTTTTCCTCGTCGCGCTGGACCGGCGACGCGAGTGGTTCAGATTTCATGCGCTCTTTCGCGAGTTCCTCCTCGGCGAGATGCGTCGCACCGAATCAGATGGCGGCGTGGAACTGCACATCGCCGCAGCCGAGTGGTTCGAGCAGAATGGCTCGACGGCGATGGCCATCGAACATTTGATTGACATCGCGGCCGAACGACCGCGCGTGACAAAGCTGGTCGCATCGGCGACCCTCTCGACGTACGAAGCGGGACAGTTGTCCACCCTGCAGCGGTGGTTCGAAAAGCTGGGGGGCGCGGCCTTGGAGGCTCACCCTCCCTTGATCGTGCTGGTCGGGTGGGCGGCTGCGCTGACCGGTCAGACACATGAGACCGCCCGTTTGTCGGCGCTTCTCGAAACAGCCTCCTACACGGAGAAGCCGGTCGACGGTTCGGCTTCGTTCGAGTCTTCCCGCGCGATGCTCCGCTCGATAATGTGTCCGCGAGGACCTTCACAGGCACTGGCGGATGCCGAGTTGGCCGTCGCCTCGGAGCCGCTGTGGAGCCCCTGGCATGAGCAATCGCTTTTCCTCCTTGGCGAGGCGCTCCTGCTGATCGGCCGAACCACTGAGGCGGCAGCCGCTTTCAGCGCGTGCTCCGCGGATGCACTCATCAGCGACAACACCGATGTGTTGATCGGAAGCGAGGCGGAACTGGCGTCCATGGCAATGGACAGCGGCCGCTGGTCAGAGGCGAATGGCCACATCGAGACCGCCCTCGCGGCCGTCGAGAGGCGCCACATGCACAACTATGTGGCCGGCGTGCTGGCATTCACCGAATCCGCCCGACTCGCAGTTCACAGCGGTGATCTGGCTCTTGCGCGTCTGCAGCTCACTCGGGCCATGCGGGCCCGGCCCGTGTGCACGTACGCGATCCCCTACCTTGCAGTGCGAGTTCGACTGCATCTGGCGCGCGTGTTCTGGTCGCTGAGAGACACGACGACGGCACGTCATCTCCTACGCGAAATCGACGATGTTCTGAGCCACCGTCCCGAGCTCGGCGTGCTCGTTGCTCAGGTTTCCGAATTTCGAACTCTCATGGCATCCCCGGGCCATGAGGGTACCGGCGGCGTGCCGCCACTCTCGCCCGCCGAACTGCGGCTCCTGCCGTACTTGCAGACCCACCTGACGATGCGCGAGATCGGCGAGCGACTCTTCATCTCGCGCAACACGGTGAGTTCGGAAGTCATCTCCATCTATCGCAAGCTCGGCGTTTCCGCTCGCAGCGAGGCGGTCGATCGAGCAACAGCGATGGGGCTGCTCGGCGCGTAGCAGTTGATCACGAACTTCTGAAGCGCGGCAGGACGGCTTCAGCTCACGACCGACGGGAATCCTCCTGCGAGAAAGCCTCCTCGATCTCGTAGCCGAGCGCGATCGCGATCTTCGGCGCAGCAGCCACAACACGGGGAAGGCCGATGATGGGGATGATGCCGACCAATACGTCGACGATCTCCGCCGGCGTTGCACCCGCGCTGACGGCGGCATCCGTCTGTGCACCGAACGAGGGCTCGGCACCGCCGACGGCCACCAACGCGGCCATCTGGGCAAGTGCGAGTGTCCGCGGATCTACAGCGCTGCTCCACCCTCCGAGGTCAGTGTTCTCGTCCTCGGTGAGATCGTCGACGTTGAATGCGAGTCGACGCAGTCTGTCCGTGTGGTCCACACAAGGCTCCTTTCTCCGCGGGCCTCGGCCTAGGGGCAGTCCACTCGTCACGGTGCTTGAGCACATCGTGCGGATCGGATGAATCGACTTCCGACCCGCGCACGTCACACGGCCGCCCGGCCCCGATCGCGATGGGCACGAATGCGGCGTTCGGTGGGGCGCGCGACATTCATGTGATGCGCATGATGAAGAACCCCAAGCTCGCGGGCATTCTCTGAGGCACGGTTGCTGTGCGAAAGGGGTACGAGTCATGTCGGTAGTCGAATATCCGGAAGGTTCAGCGTTCACTGGGGTGGTCGGACGCACTGCAGAGGAGTCGAGTCCGGCGTGGCCTTCACCTGCACGCGCTCCCAAAGGATCTCCGAACGTGCTGTTCATCGTTCTGGATGACACGGGGTTCGGACAGCTGGGGTGCTTCGGCAGCCCCATCGCCACACCGCACCTCGACGGGCTCGCCGCAAACGGTCTGCGGTACAACAACATGCACACGACGGCGTTGTGCTCGCCGAGTCGATCGTGCGTCGATCAACGGCCGCAATCATCACAGCAACGCGATGGCGTGCATCACCGAACTCGCCACTGGCTACCCGGGTTACAACGGGAACGTGCCGTTCGAGAACGGCTTCCTCTCGGAGATCCTGCTCGAGCACGGTTACAACACGTACGCGGTCGGAAAATGGCACCTCATCCCGAGCAGTCAGGAGACCGCCGCAGGGCCGTACAACCGCTGGCCGCTCGGCCGCGGTTTCGAACGGTTCTACGGCTTCCTCGGCGGTGACACAAGCCAGTGGAACCCGGACCTGGTCTACGACAACCACCAGGTCGAGCCGCCGATCGACGCCGGAGGAGGGATACCATCTCACGCCCGACCTCATCGACAAGGCGGGTCGATTCGTGGCCGACGCGAAGCAGATCGATCCCGACAAGCCTTTCTTCCTGTACCTCGCGCCGGGTGCCACGCACGCGCCGCATCACGTACCGAAGGAGTGGGCGGACAAGTACGCGGGCAGCTTCGATGACGGATGGGACGCGTACCGCGATCAAGACCCACGCCCGACAGCAGGAGCTCGGCATCGTGCCGGCCGACTCGGAGTTGTCGCGTCATGATCCCGACGTGCCCGAGTGGGGCACCCTCAGCGACGACGAGCGCCGGCTGTACGCGCGCGAGATGGAGGTGTTCGCCGGCTTCCTCAGTCACACCGATCACTACATCGGCAAGCTGCTCGACTTCCTCCGCGAAATCGACGAGCTCGACAACACGCTGATCATGGTGGTGTCGGACAACGGGGCCAGCGCCGAAGGTGGCGTGACCGGCACGACCAATGAGGCGCAGTTCTTCAACAATGCACAGGAGCCGGTCGAGGAGAGTCTCGCCGTCATCGACGAGATCGGTGGACCGAAGCACTTCAACCACTATCCGTGGGGATGGACGTGGGCAGGAAACACGCCGTTCCGGCGATGGAAGCGCGAGACCTACCGTGGCGGCTCATCCGATCCATTCATCGTGCACTGGCCGGACCGGATCGCGGCGAAGGGAGAGATCCGCTCGCAGTACGCGCACATCATCGACATGGTTCCGACGGTTCTCGACCTGCTCGACCTCGAGGCACCAGCAACGATCCGCGGGGTGCCCCAGTCACCTATCCAGGGCGTGAGCTTCGCCCACACGCTCGATGATGCCATGACCGACAGCAACCATCACACGCAGTACTTCGAGATGTTCGGTCACCGTTCGATCTATCACGATGGCTGGCGGGCGGTCTGCCCGTGGCCCGGCGCCTCGTTCTCGGAGGCGAGCGTTCCGTTCGGCGCGCCGATCACCGCGGAGACCCTCAGCGAACTCGACGCGACCGGCTGGGAGCTCTACCACGTCGCGGAGGACTTCGCGGAGACTCACGACGTCGCTGCCGATCACCGCGACCTGCTGATCGCGATGATCGGTCGATGGTATGTCGAAGCGGGCAAGTACGACGTGATGCCCATAGATGGCAGCGCGCTGTCACGGATGGTCGCCGAGAAGCCGCTGCTGGCCGCACCCCGCGACTCATATGTCTACTACCCGGGCACCCAGTCGCTGCCCTACTTCGCCGCTCCGAAGGTACTGAACCGACCCCACAGCATCACCGCCGAAGTCGAGATCCCCGAAGAAGGGGCCGACGGGGTGCTCCTGTGTCAAGGATCCGCCGCCGGCGGTTACACGCTTTTCTTGCAGGACGGCAAGCTGAAATACACACACAACTACGTCGCCCGAGAGCACTTCCGCGTGGAGTCGAACGACAGAATCCCCGCGGGTCGCCACACACTGCGGTTCGAATTCGAACCCACCGGCGATCTGGACTTCGCCCACGGCAAAGGAACGCCGGGTCGGATGCAGCTCTATCTCGACGGGACCCTCGTCGGCGACGCGGACGCTCCCTACACCACCCCGGCGATACTCAACCCGGGCGCTCTCACTTGCGGAGCCAATCCGGGATCGCCGGTCACCTCTGAGTACAAGGAGCCGTTCCCGTTCACCGGCACCATCCGCCATGTGACCGTCGATGTCAGCGGGGAACTCATCGAAGACAGCGAAGCTCAAGTGAGGGCCGTCATGGCGCGCCAGTAAGTCTCTGCAACGAAACCGGGACACCGATCAGTGCTCGCGTCCACGGTAGTCGCACCGCGCACACGGACTGCCTTCTTCCCGGTGCACGCATGCTGACTTCGCGACGCTCACCGGCCGACAACCTCGTTCGGTGATCGGCCTGTGTCGAGCTCGGTCAGAGACGTATCGGGAACGTGAACATGATGACGATCCCGACAAGGGCGACTCCGATCGCCATTCCGAGCATCGCCCGCGTCGCCCAGCGCGAGAGATGCCGCTGTGACATCGCCGCCAGGAACAAGACCAGAGCGAACAGAACCGTGAGAAGGGCATAGTTGTCGCCGCGCTGATTGTTGGTCAGCGCTTCTTCGAACTTGGCGTCCGCGCGCGCCGACAGTTCCGCGGCGCGCGTCGTACCGTCCGGTACGTACTCGGGCATCGCGAAAGGTCCGGCCTGAACCCTGTTGTCGGCGTTCCAGGCGTCGAATGCCACGCGAAACGCGGGGGTGAACCGTGCCTGAATGAAGTCTGCCAACTCGCCTTCTCCGTCGGCGGTGGCGGTGACCCACTGAGCATAGATCGTCAGGTCGAGCTGCCGCGCGTCCCTCGCTTCACCGGCGGCGTCCGCCGCTTGAATTCGTGCACTCGAGGCTTGGCTGAAGGCGATGGACATCTCCCCGCCCCATTTCGACGCTTGAAATCCGCACCATGCGGTCAAGACTGCTGTCACCGACAGCAGCAGGACCGCGACTATCTCGACGGCTTTGTGCCGGGACTTCTCCGACTCTGTTGTGCTCATTTTTCCCTCATGGGGTCCGGGATTACATGACGTACTCGAGTATCAAACGGGTCGCTGGCGCACGCTTCATCCAATATGGGTGACACGCCCTCGCCGTCACTCCGTCAGCTGAGCTGGGACGGGGCGGAATCGAGGGCTGTGGATCATCGGACGACCTCGAGGGCGTCTTGGCAATCCACCGAGTCAGCTTCGTGCAGCTCGTCGATGAAGTGATGCATGCTGACCGGTTCACCGATAGGTTGCCGATTGTCAAACGACTTGGAGGAACTGATATGGCAACCGGAGATACTGCAGACCCGACGGCCCGCACCGCATCCGTGGACTCTGCTCCCGGGAGGGCAATCGTGATCGAAGGAGTGCCCAATCTCCGGGACCTGGGCGGCTGGGCAACGCCCGACGGGAAAGTCGCGACCGGGCAGGTTTACCGTTCCGCCGAGTTCGGCGCCCTGCGAAGCGATGCGGAACCGGCGTTCGAGGCCCTCGGAATCCGCACCGTGTACGACCTGCGCACCGCCGATGAGCGGAAGGCCAACGTGAACGTGCTTCCGCCTGGCACGGAATACATCATTCTGGATATCCTCGCCGACCAGCCGGGAGCCGGCCCGGCGCAGATGATGCAGGTGCTGACCGACCCCAAAGCGGCCGAGCAACTCCTCGGCGGCGGCAAGGCTGTCGCGATGTTCGAGCAGAGCTACCGGGATTTCCTGTCCCTCCCGAGTGCGATGAGCGGCTATCGCCAGTTCTTCACGCTCCTGTCCGAAAAGGAGCACCGGCCGGGAGTGTTCCACTGCACGACCGGGAAGGACCGCACCGGGTGGGCCGCAGCATCCCTTCTGCTGATTCTGGGGGTGAGCGAAGAGGATGTGCTCACCGACTACCTCCTCACGAACGCCTCGCTGGTCCCGGCCCTCCAGCCGATGGTCGACGAGTTCGCATCGATCGGTGGCGATCCCGACCTGCTCACTCCCGTCGTCGGCGTCCAGCGCGAGTACCTCGACGCGGCGCTCGCTGAGATGCACGATCGGTACGGGACTATCGAGAAGTACTTCACGGACGGCCTGAAGCTGACGCCGTCCACGATCGACGCGCTGCGTTCCGAACTGGTGGTGTCGAAGTGAGCGCCCTGACCGCCGTCGACATTCTCCTCAACCCCGACGCGTCGATGCTGGCGCTGGCGGAAACGTACAACGGGCGTATGCTCACCAGCATCCCGTCGCCGCCCGGCTTCGCCCTCGACGCGAACCACCGGCCTCACATCACCACGCTGCAGCGGTACGTTCGCACCGCCGAGCTCGATCATGTCTACGAGGCGGTGCAGGGGGTCGTGTCATCCGTCGATCTATCGACCCTGACCCTCACGGCGCACGCACTCGCCCACATGGAGATGCAGCCGACCGTCGGCCTGGGCGCGATCGTCGTCACGCCCGGCCCCGCGGTGCTGGACTTCCAGGCGCGATTGATGGAGGCGGTGGGGCCGTTCACCGAGAGCGGAGGAACGGCGGACGCCTTCGTGCGAACCGACACGGAGCCCGACATCAACGACACCACGATCGGCTACATCGAGAACTACGTGCCGCAGCACAGCGGGAAGAACTATCTCGCCCACGTCACCGTCGGACTCGGCAAGCTCGACTACCTCGCCGCCGTGGAAGCCGAGACATTCGAGCCGCTCACCTTCTCCGCCGGCTCCATCAGCATCTACCATCTGGGCAACAACGGAACCGCCGCGAAAGAACTGAAGACCTGGGAAGCATAGAGCAGCCGCACCCACGAAGCACTACGAGCACCGGTCGGTTCCCATTCGCGCTTTTGCTCCGCCCGCACCTCGCCCGTCAGAATGCCGGCCGGTCCCCCAGCTCACCGGTCTTCTACGGTCAGGGAACGGGTACGTCGTTGCGCAGCGCTGTCTTTCGCCCGCGGGGCAAACGTCAAAGCGGTGCAGCGAGTGCTGGGCCATGCCGAAGCCAGCGTTCCCCTCGATGTTTGCGCAGACCAGCCTGCAATGAAGCGCCCGAATCCGCGATTCGCGCCGAGCATCTGCAAGCAACGCCTCTCGTACCCGCGGGCGAATTGTGGGCCCATCGAGAAATCACGTTCTGAGATTTGATCACAAATGCAGAAAACCCCCGGATGACCGGGGGTTTTCCTATGTGACCCCAGCGGGATTCGAACCCGCGTTACCGCCGTGAGAGGGCGGCGTACTAGGCCGCTATACGATGGGGCCGCTTACGCAACCGTTCGATTATGCCATGAGCGCGGCATCCGAACAAATCATGGGCGGGGCCGTCAAGCGGCTTGCCGACGGGCAACGCGAACTGTTGACTCGACGCATGCGAGTCACCAAGCACCACCATGCCGCCCTCACCGTCCGCGAGTCCGGAAAGACCCTCGTGATCGACCCCGGATCGTTCACGGACCCGCTGGTCGACCTCGGCGATGTCGTCGCGATCGTCCTGACCCACGAGCACCCCGACCACTGGACCCCCGACCACCTCGACCGCCTGCTCAAGAACTCACCCGAGGCGCCCATCTTCGGGCCGGAGGGTGTCGCGAAGTCCGCGGCCGGATATGACATCACCGTCGTGGGCCCCGGCGACACCGTCACGATCGAACCGTTCGCGCTGCGGTTCTACGGCGGAACTCACGCGCTCATCCATGAGACCATCCCCGCGATAAACAACGTCGGAGTGCTCGTCAACGACGAGTTCTACTATCCCGGCGACTCCTTCGCGGTGCCGAAGGGCGTCGACGTCCGGCTGCTC
This sequence comes from uncultured Actinomycetota bacterium, assembly GCA_963772395.1. Classification (GTDB taxonomy): domain Bacteria; phylum Actinomycetota; class Actinomycetes; order Actinomycetales; family Microbacteriaceae; genus Microbacterium. The sequence continues at coordinate 1,142,097 of CAVYWV010000002.1, forward strand.
GCGGCACCACTCGGGGCACCATGGCTCAAAGTCGGCGAAGCGATGGACTTCGTGCTCGCCGTGGCTCCGCGCCAGGCGTTCGGAACGCACGACATGGGCCTTTCTGTGATCGGCCGCACGCAGCACCGCGCGCGCCTGCGCTGGGCGACCGAGAAGAACGGCGGAGAGTTCCTCGAGCTCGAGCCGGGAGACTCGACGGACCTGTAGAGACGACGGATGCCGCGGACCGGAGGGTCCGCGGCATCCGTTCTCTGCCGGCTATTCTGCGTCGAGATCCGTCTCGAGAAGCGCCACGAGTTCATCGAGCGCCTGCTCCGAACCCTCCCCCTCGGCCTTGAGAGTCACGACGGTGCCGTGCGACGCACCCAGACCCATGAGCGAGAGGATGCTGCCCGCGTTGAGATCGGGACCCCCCTCGACCGCGATGGTCACGGGGATCTTCTTCTCTTGGACGGCCTGCACGAAGAGTTTCGCGGGCCGCGCGTGCAAGCCGGAGCTGCTCGCGATGGTTGCCTGACGTTCTGCCATGGTTACTTGCCTTTCGTAGAAGACGGCTGACTCCAGCATTCCGCATTCGGCATGCGGGGGCGAGGGTTCAGGCCGGAACGGCGGCGACTTCGAGGTTCGACTCGGCCTCGGCGAGCTCCTTCGGCGCAATGAAACGCTTGAAGGCAACGACCAGGAACGCCGTGACGAGGACCCCCACGACAAGCGCGAGGAGGAAGCCCCAGATCGGGTTGATCGCGAAGAACACGAAGATGCCACCGTGCGGGGCGAGCGACTGGACGGCGAACACCATGCTCAGAGCGCCCGTCACGGCCCCTCCGACCATCGAGGCCGGGATGACCCGAAGCGGGTCGGCCGCCGCGAACGGGATGGCGCCTTCCGAGATGAACGATGCGCCGAGAAGCCACGCCGCGACGCCGTTCTCGCGCTCGACGGGGGTGAACAGGTTTCTGGCCAGCACCGTCGACGCCAGCGCCATAGCCAGCGGCGGCACCATGCCGGCGCTCATCACTGCAGCCATGATCAGATAGGGCGTGGGGTTCTCCGCGGAACCCGCAGAGAGCCCTGCCACGGCGAACGCGTAGGCCACCTTGTTCACGGGTCCTCCGAGGTCGAAGCACATCATGAGACCCAGGATGATTCCGACGATGATGATTCCGGAAGTCCCCGCGAGGTCCGTCAGCCAGGTGTTGAGCCAATCCATCAGCGTCGCGATCGGGCGTGCGAGGAAGAGCACGAGCAGACCCGACGCGATGATGGAACCGACGAGCGGGATGATGACGACGGGCATCAGGCCACGCAGCCAGCGCGGTGCGGGCAGGCGTCCCAGCCAGAGAGCAGCTGCTCCGGCGATCAGACCGCCGACGATACCGCCGATGAATCCCGCGTCCATGAGCGCGGCGATGGCACCCGCGACGAAGCCCGGGGCGAGGCCGGGTCGGTCGGCGATCGCGAAGGCGATGTAGCCGGCCAGCGCCGATACGAGGAAGGCCATCGATGTCACGCCGATGATGAATGCCACCGAACCGAGGTACTGTCCGAGCCCTCCCGCGGGCAGGTCCCAGAGCGCGTTCTCCTTGATCACGGCCGCTGCGTCGTTTCCGACCTCGTACCCGCCGAGGGCGAAGCCGATCGCGATCAGCAGACCGCCGCCGGCGACGAACGGGATCATGTAGCTCACACCGGTGAGCAGGATCCGCTGGATCCGCGCACCCCACGAGAGCTGCGTGGCCGCCGTGGCGGTGGCGGCGGTGGCCGTGCCGCTGACACGAGACGAACTCGGATCATTCGCTGCCGCGACCGCCTCGCGGATCATCTGGTCTGGCTGCTCGATGCCGCGCTTGACACCGGAGCGGATCACCGGCTTGCCGGCGAAGCGACCAGGCTCTCGAACATCGACATCGGTCGCGAAGATCACCGCATCGGCGTTGTCGATCGTGCTGTTCGGCAGCGCCTTGTAGCCGCTCGAGCCCTGCGGCTCGACCACGAGGTCGATGCCGGCCTTCTTGCCGGCGGCCGTGAGCGCGTCGGCAGCCATGAACGTGTGGGCGATGCCGGTCGCACATGCGGTCACCGCAACGATGCGGGCGGGGCGTCCCTCGACGCTGAGCCCTTCGGCGACGGCGGCCGTCGTGGGAGCGGCGGCGGGTGCGGCCGCGGGGGTTGCATCGCCCTCGCCGATCGCGTTTCGCACGATCGCGACGACATCGTCGGCGCTCGCGGCGGCGCGGAGACCGGCGGTGAAGTCGTCCTGCATGAGGCTTCGGGCCAGCTTCGACAGCACGGCGAGGTGCGCCTCGGCAGCCCCCTCGGGCGCTGCGATGAGGAAGACCAGGTCGGCAGGGCCGTCGGGCGCGCCGAAATCGACACCGGGCTTCAGCCGGGCGAATGCGAGCGACGGCGTGACGACGGCCGAGCTCTTCGCGTGCGGAATCGCGATGCCGCCGGGCAGGCCGGTCTCGTCCTTCTGCTCACGGGCCCACGCGTCGGCGAAGAGCGCCTCGGGATCGGTGGCGCGGCCCTGCTCGGCGACGCGAGCCGCGAGAGCACGGATCACCGCCGCCTTGTCGGCGCCGAGCGGGGTGTCGAGTGACACCAACTCTGGCGTGATGGTCTGGGACACGATGACCTCCAATGGTCGGTGGTGCTGTCTTTCGGGGTTGGGTGGTGGATCAGGTATTCAGTTCGCGGATGACGACCTCGCCCGCGGGGAGGTCGTCAGGAGTGGGCGCCTGTGTGCCGGGGAGGGAGGCCGCCGCGGCGCCGTACATCACGGATCGGCGCAGTCGACCGGCGGGATCGTCGCCGGCGACGTCGGCCAGCAGGTAGCCGGCGAGCGAGCTGTCGCCCGCACCCACTGTGCTCACGACGCGGATGCGCGGCGGGGTGGCCTGCCACGCACCGTCGGCGTTCACGAGCACGGCACCGTCGGCGCCGAGTGTGACGAGCGCAGCCGCCACCCTGGCGGGAACGAGCGCGCGAGCGACGGGGAGTACCGCGGCGGCGAGATCGGCGCCGGCCTCGAGGGCGACACCGGCCAGCTCGGCGAGCTCCTCGTCGTTCGGCTTGATCAGGTCGGGCGAGGCTTCGTCGACGACGGCGCGCAGCGCCGCGCCGGACGTGTCGACGGCGATGCGTGGGGATGCGGCACCCCAGCGGGCGCGCACGGCACGCGTGATGTCGACGTAGAGGCGGTCGTCCGCGCCGGGCGGCAGCGATCCGGCGAGGACGAGCCAGTCGGCCCCCTCACTCGCGTCGACGACGGACCGCGATCAGCTCGGCCACATCAGCGGGTGAGAGCGTTGCGCCTGGCAGGTTCAACTTCGTGGTGACACCGTCGGGGTCGGTGATCGTGACGTTCGCCCGAACGTGCCCGACGACCTGGACGCGCCGAGACGGCACGTGCGACGCGTGCAGCGCGGCGCCGAACGGGTCATCCTCGGCCAAGGGCAGGACAGCGAGCGTCTCGATGCCCGCGGCCGCGACCACCCGGGCGACGTTGATCCCTTTGCCCCCGGCATCCTCGCGCGACGTGGCCGCCGCCTGCACCTCGCCGGGCCGAAGTGTCGCGTCGAGGGTGATCGTGCGATCCAGAGACGGGTTCGCAGTGACTGTGACGACTCGGTTGGTGCTCATGCGAGCCACACCTCCACTTCGGCGTCGGACAACGCGGCCGCCAGCTCGGCGTCGGGCGCGGCATCCGTCACGAGGACATCGATCGCATCGAGCGGCGCGAAACTGACGAGTAGCTCGCTGCCCAGCTTGTCGGCGTCGGCCACCACCACGACGCGGCGCGCCGCGCGGACGATCGCCGACTTGACCGCGGCTTCGTCGGGATCGGGTGTGCTGAGGCCGAAGGATGCCGAGATGCCGTTCGCGCCGATGAATGCGATGTCGGGGCGCAGGCGCTCGATCGCGCGCACCGTGTCGGAGCCGACAGCCGCCGCCGTGGCGGTTCGCACGCGGCCGCCGATGACGGTGAGGTCGGCATCCGACGCCCCCGCGAGAGTGTGTGCCAGCGTCATCGCGTGGGTCACGATCTCGACCTTTCCGCCGGCGCTGCTGAGGCGCTCCGCCAACTGCGTCGCGACGGCCTGCGTCGTGGTGCCGGCGTCGAGGTAGACCGACCCTCGGAAACGGACGCCGATGATCTCGAGTGCGCGATGTGCGATCGCGGATTTGGCCGCGCTGCGCCGCTGCGAGCGTTCGGCGAGGGTCGGCTCGGCGATGCTGTCGCGCTCACGTGTGACGGCGCCGCCGTGCACACGGCGCAGGGCGCCGGTGCGCTCGAGCTGATCCAGGTCGCGGCGGACGGTCTCTGTGGTGACGTCGAAGCGACGGGCGAGCTCGATGACGCTGACGCGACCCTCGTCGAGCAGCTGCCGCTCGATGAGTTCTTGGCGCTCCATTGCGTACATGCGAATTCCTCCGTGAATTTCCCACAGATTACAACACAAAGCAACATGTTCGCAACCCCCAATCGCAGTTCAATCGACTTCATCGCCACCGCTCTGCGGGCGCTAGCGTCGAGGGGTGCCCGACAAGCCCTCCGCAGAATTCGAGATAGACGAGCGGTTGGTGCGCGCTCTGGTGTCGAGCCAAGCCACGAGCATCGCGGATGCCGCAGCCCTCCCGCTGGCTCATGCCGCCGACGGCTGGGACTGTTCGGTGTGGCGTCTGGGCGACCGGTTCGCCGTGAGACTCCCCCGGCGCGCGCTCGCGGCGCCGCTCGTGCTGCACGAGCAGCAGGTGCTGTCGGGCATCGCCGCCCGGCTCGCGTCGACGGGTCTCGGGGTTCCCGCGCCGATCGTCGCGGGTCGCCCGGGCTTCGGCTATCCGTGGTCGTGGTCCGTCGTGCCGTGGTTCGACGGACGGAGCGGCCTCGCCACCCCTCGCGCAGACCGCGTCGGGTGGGCGGCGACCCTCGCACAGGCCCTTCTTGCGCTGCACGTCGTCGCGCCCCCGACGTTTCCGGTCAATCCGGTGCGGGGGGTGCCCCTCGCCCGGCGCGCGGGCGCGGTGGCCGGACGCTTCGCATCGCTCCGCGACCGAGTGAACGACGACGCGCTGGCGATGCTTCACGAGCTCTGGGATGCCGCGCTCGAGGTGCCGCCCTGGGCCGACCCACCGGCGTGGATCCACGGCGACCTGCACCCCGGCAATCTCGTCGCCCGCGGATCGGACCTGATCGCGATCATCGACTTCGGCGATGTCACTGCCGGAGATCCGGCCTACGACCTCGCCGTGGCGTGGCTGGCCTTCGACGCCGCGGGTCGAGAGATCTTCGTCGCCGGTGTGGGTGATCGCTACGACGAGGCGACCTGGACCCGCGCGCACGGCTGGGCAGCGGCGGTCACGCTGATGCTGCTCGATCAGAGCGATGACAACCCGGAGTACGCGGCCCTCGGCGCGGAAGCGCTCGGCGAATTGACGTTGTGAGACGTGCTCAGGCGCCTTCGAGGGTCTCGGCGACCGACACTTCGATCACGTCGCCTCGGAGCATGAACCGCACCACGCTGCCGTTCGGCAGTTCCAGTCCGTCGACGGGCCTCATCCCTGAGTAGAACTGAATATCGGCCACCGGATCGAGTGGTTCCGGGGCACAGCCCGCGGCCATCCACTCCCCCGCGGCGGTCGTGACGACGATGCAGGTCGATCCCTGCTCGGTGCGCGCCGACCAGACCTCCAGATCGTGGAACGGCTGATACCGCACCGGGGAGTCGGCCTGGATGCCGTACATCTGAAAGTCCAGGACAGCTCCTTCGATCGGAGCCCGCTGCAGCGTCGTGACCGGATGCGGCGGCAGCAGCGTCGTCAGCGCGAGTCCGGCGATGAGGCCGACGGCCAGCGCGCCGACGATGTACGCCCAAGGCACTCGCCGCCACCAGGAACGGCGCGTCTCGTCCCGGATTCTGCTCGGTTCTGCATCGACCGTCTCGTCGATCACCCCGGTGGGGGCCTTATCTGCCGGGGCAGAGGATGCCGTCGTTTCAGAAGCGCCCGCGAGTCGCGAGGTCGCGGCTGGTTCGTCGACGGACGCGGGTTCGAGAACGTCTGCGCGGGCCAGCTCTTCGAGCTCGACCAGGCGGGCGAGGGCGTCGGCATCGCGATCGATGTCGGCATCGGGCCCGTACGCGCGCGAGCGGAGCTCGGCGAGCTCACGCATGCGATCTGACGGCAATGTCGGCGCATCCATGCTCAATTATCGCCCGCGGAGGGGTGATCGGGGCGGGAGACGCTCACCGGCGCACCCTCACCGCCGGGCAAACGAAAAGCCACCGCTCAGCGGGGGACTACCGCCTCACCCGCACCCGCCAGCAGCACGCCGCGTCCGAACGGGCCGCTTTACTCTGAACGGGTGACCTCACCCGAGCTGCAGCCGGCCCTGGCGGGATCCCGCCCCCGGCACCGGTCCCGTGTGATCGTGTTCCTCGCATCAAGATCGCCGGGAGCCTGTCACCGGCTTCGACATCCGCCATCATGATCTCGGCGAGTGCGGCTCGACCTCGCGTGCGTTGGCCCTGCGGTCCAGTCAGTACGAGATCGAACACGGCCGCGGCGGCCGGCACCGTTGAGGCCTCACCGCGTTGGGCGGCGGAGAGCATGTCCTCGGCTTCGGTGCGCCGAGACTGAGTCAGAGCGTCGGCGTCGTCGTGGATGCCGTCAGCGCAGGCTTGCAATGTCTGACCGAGTCCTTGGCGCGCGGCGTGCAGGCGACTGCGCACCGTTCCCACGGGGAGGTCGATGAGCAACGCAATGTCCTGAACGGTCGCTCGGCCCGAAGGGCTGGGAGGTAAGCTCCACGACTCCGGGCTATCGCGACAAAGGACTGCTCCGCCACACTGGGCCCATGACTGAGAATTTGATGGCGACCCCGGGCGGGGCATCCACTCAGCCCGTGTCGTCGCTCGTGCGACGGCCGGCCTTCTGGATCTACCTGATCGTCGTGATCGCCAGTCTGGCGTTCATCATCTCGCGCTTCGCGCTGATCTCCGCGGACCCGCCGGTCTCGATCGCCGTATGGATCGGAGCCGTGATCCAGGCGGGAGCGCTGTTGTTGTGGGGATGGCTGATTTTGCCTCGGCGACGCGCGCGCCTGTCAACGGTTCTTGTTTCGGTGCTCATCGGACTGTCGTTCGCGCCCGCGGCGTCTATCCTCCTCCTGAACGTCTGCGAGATGTTCGGCGCGAACCGACTGATCGCCGCTGCGTTCGTCGAGGAGCCCGTCAAGGCGGCCGCGGTCGTCATCGTGCTGCTCATGCTGCGCCCGACTCTGCGGGGCCCTGTCGACGGACTGATCATCGGGTTCTTCGTGGGCTTCGGGTTCGCCCTGATCGAGGACGTGCTGTACACGGCCGGCGCCTCCAACGCGCAGGCGGCCTGGTTGCTCGTCGTCACCCGTGCGATCACCCAACTGGGCGGCCACGCCCTCTGGACCGCGATCATCGGCGCCGCGCTGGCGTACGTGATTGTCACGGGCGGGCGGCGGTGGGGACTTGTGCTGGCCGCGTTCGCATTCGCGATTGTGCTTCACCTGACGTGGAACACGGTCGGGGCGCTCGTCGGTGGGCCGATCTCGATCGCGGTGACGGTTGTCGTTGTGACGATCACGATCGTGGGGTTCTTCAGGGTTCGGCGATGGAGCGTGGACTTCGAGAATCGCGTGGACGCGTGAGAGTGACCCATGATCTCAGCGCACTGAGAAGTCGCGCCCACATGCCCGAGCGCTGCGTTGGTGCAAGCCCTTAGTGGTACGGGCGAAGTTTGCGAAGGATCCCGATCAATCTGGGGGTGAGTCCCCACGCGCTGAGCCTTCCGGGGCAACCCGTACTCGCCCGTGCGGCCGCGTGGGAATCGGGACGCACCTACTCGCGCGAAGACACTCGCGCGAGTATTTGGTCTCGTTTCTGGTCTCCGGACCATTCAGGCCGAGCGGAGAGCGCTCAAACGAGCTAGGGATTCTGTGGCGGAATCCTGCGGAATTCACTGCTGGGGTACCTGGACTCGAACCAAGAACAAAGGTACCAGAAACCTCCGTGTTGCCAATTACACCATACCCCAAGGCGCTGAGCAGAAGCCCGTGCCAAGGGTCAAGTCTACGTGACGGGAGCGCCTCGGCAAAACCGAGCGGGAGCGCTACGCGGCGCGGAACGCCTCCAGCGCCGCCAGGCGCCGGATCGACTCGGCCTTGCCCAGCAGCTCCATCGACTCGAAGAGCGGCGGCGAGATGCGTCGGCCGCTGACCGCGACTCGGAGGGGTCCGTACGCGACACGCGGCTTGAGCGCGAGCCCATCGATCAGCGCGGCGGCGAGGGCTTCCTGCACCGCGGCGGCCGTGAACTCGTCTGCGGGGATCAACTCCAGCGCGCCGACGGACGCGGCCAGAACGACTCCCGTGTTCTCGGGAAGCCCGGCGAGGGCATCCTCCGCGTAGAAGATCTCGTCGGTGAAGAGGAACCGCAGCAGATTCGGCGCATCGCCGAGCAGCTGCAGTCGCTCCTGGATCAGCGGCGCGGCCTTGCTGAGCAAAGACTCGTCGGCTCCGCTGAGCGGCACCGTCAGGACGCCGGCAGAAGCGAGGTACGGCACGATGCGCGCAGCGAAATCCGCGGGCTCCAGCATCCGGATGTGGTCGCCGTTGATCGACTCCGCCTTCTTCTGGTCGAACCGAGCCGGGTTCGGGTTGACGTCCACGATGTCGAACGCGGCGATCAGCTCGTCGAGCGAGAACACGTCGCGGTCGTGCGAGAGCGACCAGCCGAGCAGGGAGAGGTAGTTCAGCAGGCCCTCGCGGATGAATCCGCGTTCGCGCTGCAGGAAGAGGTCTGCCTTGGGATCGCGCTTGGAGAGCTTCTTGTTGCCCTCGTCGCCGAGGACGAGCGGCATGTGCGCGAAGCGCGGGATGAACGTGGTGACCCCGGCGTCGACGAGTGCTCGATACAGAGCGAGCTGACGAGCTGTCGACGGCATCAGGTCTTCGCCGCGGATCACGTGCGTGATGCCCATGAGTGCGTCGTCGACGGGATTGACGAACGGGTACAGCGGCACTCCCCCGGCGCGCACGACCACGAAGTCGGGGAAGGACCCCGCCGGGAAGGTCACCTCGCCGCGGATGAGGTCGACGTACGTGAGGTCCTCATCCGGCACGCGCAGTCGCCAGGCCGGCTCGCGGCCCTCGGCACGGAAGGCGCCTTCTGCTCGTCGGTGAGGTCGCGATCGAAGTTGTCGTAGCCGAGCTGCTTCGCTCGGCCGTTCGCCTCGTTGCGGGCGTCGATCTCTTCGGGGGTCGAGTAGCTCTCGTACACCGCCCCGGCGTCCTTGAGCTTGTCGAGCACGCCGAAGTAGATGTCGTGACGCTGCGACTGACGGTAGGGCGCGTGCGGACCGCCGACCTCGACGCCCTCGTCCCAGTCGATCTCGAGCCAGCGCAGCGCATCGAGCAGCTGCTGGTAGCTCTCCTCGCTGTCGCGCGCGGCATCGGTGTCTTCGATCCGGAAGACGAGCGTGCCCGCCGTTGTGGCGGGCGTAGGCCCAGTTGAACAGCACGGTGCGGATCAGCCCGACGTGCGGGAGACCGGTGGGCGAGGGGCAGAAGCGCACGCGCACGTCGGCGCCGGAGGCGGTCGTGGTGCGGGGATCGGGTGTAGACATCGGGATCCAGCTTAGTTCGCGGATGCCGCCCACCCCGTGTGGGCGGCGCCCCAGCTGCGGCGCTAGTCGAGCATCCGGGTCAGCGCCGCCAGGGCGATGCGCACGGCGGGAACCCGCTCGGCACCGTGGGCCGTGACGACGTGGAGCGTGCGCGCCTCCGCGTGCGGAAGGGGTCGCGTGATCACGCCGGGCATGAGCGGGAACGACTCCACGGCCATTCGCGGCAGGGTCGCCACGCCGATGCCCTGCGCGACGAGCCCCTCGACCGCGACGAAGTTGTCGGTCTCGAATCCGATACGCGGCTCGAAGCCGGCGCGACCGCAGAGTTCGAGCAGATGGCCGCGGCATCGCGGGCACCCGGCGATCCAGTTCTCGTCCGCGAGGTCGGAGATCTCGATACGCTCTCCCGCCGCTGCGGGGTGGCCCTCGGGCAGCACGGCGAGCAGATCATCCGAGCCGACGGCGCGCACGGCGAGTCCGCGGGCGCTCGAGCCGTGCGGATCGTCGCGGTCGCCCGGGTAGCTGAATGTCAGCGCGATGTCGGCGCGATCCTCGCGCACGGCGTCCACCGCCTCCGGCGGTTCGGCTTCGACATACGTGATCGTGATGCCGGGGTGATGCTCGGCGAGGTCGCTGAGCAGACGCGGCACCACGGTGGGCGACGCCGACGGAAACGCGATGAGCCGCACGCGCCCGGCGCGCAGACCGCGCAACTCGGCGAGCTCGCCGGCCGCGGCATCCAGCGCCGTCGTCACCGTGGGTGCGTGGCGAGCCAGCACGCGACCCGCTTCAGTGAGGCGCACGCTGCGGCCCACCCGCTCGATCACCGGCACGCCCAGCCGCTGTTCGAGCCTCTTCATCTGCTGGCTGAGTGCGGGCTGGCTGTATCCGAGCGACGCCGCGGCTGCGGTGATCGAGCCCTCGTCGGCAATCGCCCTGATCACCCGCAGCGCCTGCACGTCGAACTCCGGGTCTTCGAAGACGCGGTCGGACATGGATAAATCATAAGCACAGCGCATGACTCGAATAGAACACCTGCCGTAGACGAATGCCCCGGACGCGAGGACTCTGGATCCATGGTCACGTTCACTCCTCCTGATCTGCGCGCCGCCCGGGCCGAGTTCGCGGGCGGTCGGTCCTACCTCGCGGCGTGCACGGTCGGACTGCCGACGAACGCGACACGCGCCGCCGTGATCGCCGATCTCGATGCCGCTGCCCTCGGCCGCGCGACAGCGGTGGAGTACACGGCCGTCGTCGAGCGCACCCGCGGTCACTTCGCCCGGCTCGTCCGGGTCGAGCCGTCTCGTGTGGCGATCGGCTCTCAGGCGTCGGTGTTCGCCGGGCTCATCGCCGCGGCCGTCCCGGACGGCGCCGAGGTGCTGTGCGTCGAGGGCGACTTCGCCTCGATGGTCCTGCCGTTCGCGCACGCGGGGCGCGGCATCCGTCTGCGCACCGCCCCGCTCGACGAACTCGCCGACGCGATCACGGCCGACACCTGGCTCGTCGCGTTCTCGCTCGTGCAGTCGGCGACCGGCGCGGTGGCGGATGCCGAAGCGATACGGGCCGCCGCCGCACTCCACGGTGCGCGCACGCTGTGCGACGCGACGCAGGCGGTCGGGTGGCTGCCGGTGAATGCCGCCGACTACGACGCCGTGATCTGCCACGCGTACAAGTGGCTGTGCGCCCCGCGTGGCGTCGCCTTCCTGGCGATCAGAGAGGAGTTCGCGCGGTGCGTCCCGGCGGTCTTCGCCGGCTGGTACTCGGGAGCTGACCCGTGGACATCCTGCTACGGTCACGCGGTGGAACTGGCCCCCGATGCGACGTCGCTTCGACGTCTCGCCTGCCTGGCAGGCGTTCGTCGGCGCTGAGCCCGCACTCGCACTGTTCGCGTCGATCGACCGCGCGGCGCTCTACGACCACGCGACCGGACTGGCGGGCGCGTTCCGCGAACGCCTCGGACTCGAGGAGGCCGCGCGCCGAAGCGCGATCGTCACCTGGAGCGACCCGGACGGTCGCGACCTCGCGCGGCTCACAGAGGCGGGGATCGCGGCGTCCGGCCGAGCCGGCCGTGCGCGCGTCGCCTTCCACGTCTTCAACGACGAGCAGGACATCGCCGACTCACTGCAGGCGCTCGGGCGATAGACCTCCGCGCTATCCGGACGCGGTGACGCTCACCGGCCGCCGGCCCAGCGGTGCGAGCGCGATCACCGCGATCACGGCGACGCCGACCAGCAGCGCCAGTCCCCCGTAGCCGATCCAGCCCAGGATCACGCCCGCGAGGATCGCACCGGTCGCGGCCACGATGCTCATCGTGAAGTCGCTCAGGCCTTGTCGACGCGTGCGCTGCGTCTCGGCAGAGGCCTCGGTCAGCAGGGCCGACCCGGCGACGGTCGTCGCGCTCCAGCCGAGCCCGAGCAGCACCAGACCGATCGTGACCGCGACCGGAGAGTCCTGACCGAACGATGCGGTCACGAGGGCAGCGGCGAGGATCACCTGGCCGAACAGGATCGTCTGGACGCGCCCGAAGCGGTCGGCGAGGATGCCGAACACCGGCGAGAGCGCGTACATGCCCGCGATGTGCAGGCTGAGCGTGACACCGATGATCGTGAGCGTCGCACCCTGGTGCAGCAGATGCACCGGCGTCATCGCCATGACTGCGACCATCACGCCGTGGGCGGCGGCGATCGCGAAGATCGCATAGCGGGCGACGCGCGGCTGGTCGGCCCTCGCGATGGGACGCGCTTCGGGGCGGGTGCTCTCCTCTGCGACGACCCGCTGCGCGAGCAGCAGCGGGTCGGGCCGCAGTGCCGTGAAATAGAGCACGATGGCCAGCACCTGCCCGACGATCGTGAACACATACGGTCCCGTCAGGGGCGGCATCCCGATTGCTTCGCCGACGAGCTCACCGGGCCCGGTGAGGTTCGGACCGAGCACGGCGCCGATCGTCGTGGCCCACACGACGATCGACAGGTCGCGACCGCGCGACGCGTCGGTCGCGAGGTCCGACGCGGCGAAGCGCGACTGCAGGTTGGCGGCCTGTCCGCCGCCGATGAGCAGGAAGGCGACGAGCAGCAGCGGGAACGACTGAACCGACACGGCGAGCACGACGAGGATGACTCCCACCAGAGCGATCGCCATGCCCGTCGCGAGGGAGAGACGGCGTCCGCGTCGGCGTGCGAGGCGGGCGAGGGGGATCGCGATGATTGCCGTACCGAACGTGACCGCTGCGGCCGCGAGCCCCGAGAAGGTCTCGTCGCCCGAGATGTCGGCCGCGAGAACGGCCCCCAGTGACAGCGTCGCGCCGAAGGCGACACCCCCGAGCACCTGCGCGATCGAGAGCACGCCGACCGTGCGGCGCTGGACGCGCTCGAGATCGGCGGCGCTGAGCGGGGGTGGCGACGCCGCAGCGTCAGTCATCGGCCCAGGTCACGCGTCTCTGGCGGTGTTGCGCAGCGTGCCGAGGCCCGAGATCTCGACCTCGATCGTGTCGCCGGCGACGAAGGGTCCGACTCCGGACGGAGTGCCCGTGAGGATCACGTCGCCGGGCAGCAGTGTGAAGGCGGCCGATGCGTACGCGATGATGTCGGCGACCGAGTGGATCATGTCGGTCAGCGGCGCGCGCTGAGCGACCTCGCCGTTCAGGCGGGTCTCGAGCGTCGCGGAGGCGACGTCGAAATCGGTCTCGATCGCCGGGCCGAGCGGGCAGAACGTGTCGAAACCCTTCGCGCGCGCCCACTGGCCGTCGGTCTTCTGCAGGTCGCGGGCGGTGATGTCGTTTGCGATCGTGTAGCCGAAGATCACTTCTGAGGCGCGCTCGGCCGCGACGTTCTTCGCGATCGAGCCGATGACGACGGCGAGCTCGCCCTCGAACGACGTGAACTGCGACTGCGGTGGGCGCACGATCGTGTCGCCCGGGCCGATCACCGACGTGTTCGGCTTGAAGAAGAGCATCGGCTCGGCCGGGCACCTCGTTGCCGAGTTCCTCGGCGTGCGCGCGGTAGTTGCGTCCGACCGCGATGATCTTCGAGCGCGGAATCACCGGCGCGAGCAGCGCGACATCGCCGAGCGGCACGCGCTCGCCCGTCGTGTCGAATCCGGCGAACATCGGGTCACCGTCGAGCACGACCAGGTCGGTGTCGTCGACGATGCCGTAGCGAATGGCGTCCTGGTGGCTGAAGCGTGCGATCCTCACCGGATCAGCCTACCCAGCGGCGATCGAACCGCGTCAGGCGTCGAGGCGCAGCAGCCAGCCATGCTTGTCTTCGGCACGGCCGTACTGGATGTCGGTGAGCTCCTGGCGCAGCTCCAGGGCGAGCGAGCCGATGGGCTGCTCGTCGATGAAGTCCTTGCCCTTGAGCACGCCGATCGGCGTGACGACGGCGGCGGTGCCGCACGCGAACACCTCGACGATGTCACCGGATGCCACGCCCTGACGCCACTCGTCGAACGCGACAGCGCGGCCCTCGACCTTGTGCCCGCGGTCCATCGCGAGCTGCAGGATCGAGTCGCGCGTGATGCCCTCGAGGATCGACGGGGACTCCGGAGTGACGAGCGTGCCGTCCTTGTAGACGAACACGATGTTCATGCCGCCGAGCTCTTCGACGTTGCGGTCCTGGTCGAGGAAGACGACCTGGTCGCACTCGTGCTCGTACGCCTCAGACTGCGGCAGCAGCGACGCTGCGTAGTTGCCGCCGGTCTTGGCCGCACCCGTGCCGCCCTTGCCGGCGCGTGCGTAGTCCTCGCTGAGCCAGATCGACACCGGGCTGACGCCGCCGTGGAAGTAGGCGCCCGCGGGCGAGGCGATCACGTAGTAGTTGACCTTGTGCGCCGGGCGCACGCCGAGGAACGCCTCCTTCGCGAACATGAACGGCCGCAGGTACAGGCTCTGGTCTTCACCGGAGGGCACCCACGCGCCGTCGACCGCGACCAGCTCGCGCAGCGACTGGATGAAGTACGACACCGGCAGTTCGGGCAGCGCGAGGCGCCGCGCCGAGCGCTGCAGACGGCGGCCGTTCTGGTCGGGCCGGAACGTGTGGATCGACCCGTCGGCGTGACGGTAGGCCTTGATCCCCTCGAAGATCTCCTGGCCGTAGTGCAGCACCGCCGCGGCCGGGTCGAGCGTGATCGGTCCGTACGGCTGCACGCGCGGACGGTGCCAGCCGCCGCCGATCGACCAGCAGATGTCGACCATGTGATCGGTGAAGTTGACGCCGAACCCGGGGCTGGCGAGGATCTCGTCGCGCTGGGCGGGATTCTTCGCGGCGAGGTTCTTGGTCACGGCGAACTCGAGTGGCTCGAGTCCGGTGTCGGGGTCTGTTCCGATGAGTGTCATGTCACGTCCAAAACGAGTAGTGCGCCCACGAAGCGGGCGAGATTCCAGATTACGCCTGCAGTCGCGCGACGATGCGCGTCGCCGATCTCGGCCGTGGTGCGGTGATCCGCGCCGCGTGCCGCGATGTCGTCCTCGACAGCGCGGGTGACACGCTGTGCCTCGTCGTGCAGCCCGAGATGATCGAGCAGGAGCGAGATCGAGAGGATCGCAGCCGTGGGATCGGCCTTCTGCTGCCCCGCGATGTCGGGCGCCGAACCGTGAACGGGCTCGAACATCGACGGGAACGCGCCATCCGGGTTGATGTTCCCGGACGCTGCGAGACCGATGCCACCGGTGACGGCGCCGGCCAGGTCTGTCAGGATGTCGCCGAAGAGGTTGTCGGTGACGATGACGTCGAAGCGGGACGGGTTTGTGACCAGGAAGATCGTTGCCGCGTCGACGTGCAGATAATCTACCGCGACTTCGGGGTGCTGCTTCGCCACCTCGTTCACGATCCGCTGCCACATGCCGCCGGCGTGCACCAGCACGTTGGTCTTGTGCACGAGCGTGAGCTTGTTGCGGCGCCGCTCGGCCAGAGCGAAGGCGTAGCGGACCACACGCTCGATGCCGTACGCGGTGTTGACGGACGTCTCGTTCGCGACTTCGTGCGCGGTGCCGCGCCGGATCGAACCGCCGTTGCCGACGTACGGGTCCCTCGGTGCCCTCGCGGACGACGACGAAGTCGATCTCGCCCGGGTCGGCCAGTGGTCCCGGCGCCCCCGGATACAGCTTCGAGGGGCGCAGGTTGACGTAGTGGTCGAGCTCGAAGCGAAGCTTGAGCAGCAGCCCGCGCTCGATGTTCGCGTCCTTCAGTCGCGGGTCTCCCGGCACTCCCCCGACCGCGCCGAGCAGGATCGCGTCGTGACCGGCGATCGCCGTCGAGGTCGGCATCCGTCAGCGTGTCGCCGGTTTCGAGGAATCGCGCGGCTCCGAGCGAGAATCGCGTCTTCTCGAACCGGATGCCGGAACCCGCCGTCGCGGCATCCAACACCTTCTCCGCTTCGGCGATGACCTCCGGACCGATGCCGTCACCGGGGATGACGGCCAGCTTCACGACACTGGTTTCCTGCACACTGGTTTCCTGCACACTGGTTTCCTGCGCACGCGACATTGCTCTCCTCTTGCGGAATTCAGGCAGAGTTCCACGTCAACGATAGCGGCGGCACTGGACGCACTTCGTCTCACCGTCAGTGGTCGACGGGCACCCGCTTCTGGCGGCCGCCGAGGGTGAGAGCGGCGATCACCGCCGCGACGACGATGAGTCCGGCGCCGATCAGCGCCGTGACACCGACACCTGCGTCGAACGCGTGGGCGGCGGCATCCCGAAGGGCCTGTCCGAGCACCTCGTCGAGCGCGTCCGACCCCGCCACGGCACCGGCGAGGGTCTCGCGTGCAGCGTCGGCGACCTCGGCGGGCAGCCCCGCCGGCAGTGCGAGGTTCGCTCGGTAGAACGCGGCGAGCAGCCCGCCGATGATCGTCGTGCCGAGCACAGCGCCGAGCTCGTAGGCCGTCTCGGAGACGGCGCTGGCCGCGCCGGCCTTCGCGGGCGGAGCGCTCGCGAGGATCAGCTCGTTCGAGACCGTCTCGGCCGCGCCGATTCCGACGCCGAGCGCGACGAACGCCGCGATCAGCAGGGGCAGAGCTCGCCGGTGCTCGCGCTGACGGCGACCAGCAGGTAGCCGAGGATCGAGAAGCTCAGGGCGATCGGCACGACGACGCGCGGCGCAACCCGCCTGGCGATCGGAACGACGCCGATGCCGGCGACGATCATCGCGAGCAGTCCGGGTACGAGGGCGAGTCCCGCCTCCAGCGGCGAAAGGCCGACGATCAGCTGCAGGTGCTGCGCGACGAAGTACAGGAAGCCCACGAGCCCGATCACGCTCAGCAGGTTCACCAGCACCGAGCCCGAGAACGTCGGACGGCGGAACAGCGCCATGTCGAGCATCGGCGTCTCGAGGCGGTTCTGGCGGCGCACGAACAGCACGCCGAACACGACGCCCGCACCGACCAGGACCAGCGGGCAGAGGGCTCTCGGCGCCGTGCACCGCGAACTCCTTGATCGCGTAGACGATCGGCACCATCGTCAGCAGCGACAGCGCGACGCTGAGCGGATCGAACCGGCCGGGGTTCGGGTCGCGGCTCTCGGGCACCAGGATCGGCACGAGGATCAGCAGCGGCACGAGCACCGGGACGGCCATCAGGAACACCGCGCCCCAGGCGAAGTGCTCGAGCAGGATGCCGCCCACCACGGGTCCGAGGGCGGCACCGGCCGAGAAGCCGGCGGCCCATACCGCGATCGCCAGGCGGCGCTGGTCGCGGTTGGTGAAGATGCTGCGCAGGAGCGAGAGCGTGGAGGGCATGAGCATCGCGCCGAACACGCCCATCGCCGCGCGAGCGGCGATCAGCCACTCGGCGCTCGGGGCGAAGGCCGCCAGCGCGGAGACCACGCCGAACCCGGTCGCGCCGATGAGCAGCATCCGTCGCCGGCCGAACCGGTCGCCGAGCACGCCCATCGTCACGAGCAGGCTCGCCAGCACGAGCGGGTACGCGTCGATGATCCAGAGCTGCTGGGTGGCTGTCGGCTCGAGGTCGAGCGCGATCTGCGGCAGTGCGAAGCTCAGCACGGTGTTGTCGACGGA
Organism: uncultured Actinomycetota bacterium; assembly: GCA_963772395.1. Lineage (GTDB taxonomy): Bacteria > Actinomycetota > Actinomycetes > Actinomycetales > Microbacteriaceae > Microbacterium. Next base: position 1,159,764 of record CAVYWV010000002.1, read on the forward strand.
GACGAGCAGCACCGGAAGCATGAGCACGACGAGCGCAGCCCAGCCGCGCCATCCGACGCGAGGAGCCCTGGCGTCGGCGATGGCGATGTCTTGCGTGAAGTAGTAGTCATGATATATAAACCGTCCAGCCGGTATAGTAACAGATGTGACCGAGCGACTGGTGGACCGGCACTCGATACGATCGAGCCCATGAGTCGTCCCCCGCACGCCCGAGAGAGCGTGCTCGACGCGTTCGAGGCGATCCTGATCGACGAGGGCGAGCGGGCGGCGACGATGGATGCCACCGCCCGCGCCGCCGGCGTCTCCAAGGGCGGACTGCTCTACCACTTCGGCTCGAAGGACGCGCTGGAGTCGGGCGTGATCGAGCGGCTCGACGCGCTCGTCACCGACGACATCACAGCGATGTCGCACCGCCGAGGAAGGGCCGATCGCCTACTTCCTTCGGTCGTCGGTGATGCAGAACGATCCGCTGGACCGCGCGATCCTGGCCACCTCACGACTCGCGCAGGGCGGCAACGTCTCGGCGAGCACGGCACTGCGCGACGTCCGCGAACGATGGGGAGACGCCCTGCGGCCGCACACGAAGGATGCGGCATCCCTCGATCTGGTGATGCTCGTCAGCGACGGACTGTACTTCAACAACGCGCTGGCCGGCGGAAACATCCCCGGTCCGGTCCCACGCGGCGCCGAGATGGACGCCCTCATCGCCCTGGTGGAGCGGGCCGCACGACGCTGACTACCCGGCGATCGCTGTCAGCGCGAAGATCACCACGGCATCAGGGCACTGCGTCTCGATGACGTAGGGGCCGCCCGAAGCGCAGAAGCCACCCAGGCCCATGACGATCGCAGACACCTGGTACAGCAGCGTGAAACTGGTGCTGAACAGCAACCACGACACGGCCGATCCCAGCACGCGGGCGGCGGGACCGTTCGTGAGTGCCATGCGCTCACCGTAGCGAACGCCGCTCCGGGATCACGGCTCGGTGATCTCGATCTGCCGGAACAGGTCGGCCTGGACCGCCTCGTGCAGCTCGGAGAGCATCTCGTCGGGTACCGGCGAGTCGACGGTCAGCACCGAGAGGGCACGACCGCTCGCATCGGGATGGGCGACCTGCAGCCCCTCGATGTTGATGCCCGCATCGCCGAGCTCTCTGCCCGTAGATCGCGACGATTCCCGGGCGATCGGCGTAGCGCATCACGATGTGGTGCTGCTCGAGCGGCACCTCGATCGTCGTAGCCGTTGATGCCGACGACCTTCGGGACCATCCGGGTTCCGGCGAGCGTTCCGGCGATCGTGAGCACGGTGCCGTCCGAGAGCGTCCCGCGCAAGGATCGTGAGATTGCGGTACAGCGGGCTCTCGGCCTCGACGATGAGTCGGGTCTCGATGCCGCGCTGCTCGGCGAACAGCGGCGCGTTCACGTACGACACGTTCTCGCTCACGACGTTCGTGAGAATGCCCTTGAGCGCCGCGAGACGGTAGCACGCTGACGTCGTAGGCGGCGAGCTCACCGCGTACCTCGATGTCGAGGCTCGTGAGCGCGGCGTGCGCGAGGCCCGTGAAGAACTGCCCCAGCTTCTCGACGAGGGCGATGCCCGGACGCACGAACGGATCGATGACGCCGCCCGCGACGTTCACGGCATCCGGAACGAGATCGCCCTCGAGAGCGAGCTTGACCGATCGCGCGACCGAGACGCCGGCCTTCTCCTGCGCCTCGTCGGTGCTCGCACCGAGGTGCGGCGTCACGACGACGTTGGGCAGGTCGAGCAGGCGTGACGCGCTCGAGTCCGTCGTCGGCGGCTCCGAGGTGAACACGTCGAGACCGGCGCCGGCGATCACACCGGAGGTGAGTGCGGCGTGCAGCGCATCCTCGTCGATCAGCCCACCACGCGCGACGTTGATGACGAACGCCGTGGGCTTCATGAGCGCGAGCTGCTCGGCGCCGATCATGCCGGTGGTCTCGGGCGTCTTGGGCATGTGCACGGTGACGAAGTCGCTCTGGCGCAGCACCTCGTCGAACGAGAGCAGTTCGACCTGCAGCTGCTGTGCGCGGGTGGGCGTGACGTACGGGTCGTATCCGACCACGCGCACGCCGAACGCGCGCAGGCGCTCGGCGATCAGCGCGCCGATGCGGCCGAGTCCGATGATGCCGACGGTCTTCTCGAACAGCTCGGTGCCGGTGTACGACGCTGCGCTTCCACTGCCCGTCTGCGAGCGACGCGTGTGCGTTCGGGATGTGCCGGGCCAGGCTGAGGATGTGCCCGATCGTGAGCTCGGCGGCCGAGATGATGTTCGAGGTCGGCGCGTTGACGACCATGACGCCGGCGGTCGTCGCGGCCTTGATGTCGACGTTGTCGAGCCCGACGCCGGCGCGCGCGACGACCTTCAGCACCGGCGCCGCGGCGATCGCCTCGGCGTCGATCTGCGTGGCCGATCGCACGAGCACGGCGTTCGCCTCGGAAAGTCGCCGCAAGCAGGGCGGTCCGATCGGTGCCGTCGATCTGGCGGACGTCGAAGTCCGGTCCCAGCGCGTCGATCGTGGCGGGAGAGAGTTCTTCGGCGATGAGCACGACAGGCTTCGGCACGACTGCGGATCCTTTGGAGCGTGGGCGCGCGGGACGCGGCCGGAAAGACGAGTGGATGCTGCGCCGCACGCCATCGGGGCGCATTCAGGTCACACTCTATCGGCTCGCCTCGCGACAGCCGATTCGTATGACGGCGCGCAAGCGCCGCTCAGTTCAGCAGCGACGCCGTGTTGAGCGTGGTGTATGCGACCACGTTGAGCCAGAACACCGCCGTCAGCGCGAGCCCGGTGAGCATGACCAGGATGAAGTGGTGCGCCGGTCGACGGAAGCCGATCGCGAAGGCGGCGGCGAAGGCGAGGATCGGGAACACCGTGGCGAAGATCCAGATGAACCAGCCGAGTGCGTTCAGCCCGGTCAGCAGCTGTGCCGCCTGGATCATGTTGCCCAGCGCGTTCCACACGGCGTAGGCGTAGAAGAGCCCGAACAGCCCGGCGATCGTGACGACCGGCCACGTCGGGCCATTCGAGACGGCAGCGTCCGTCGTGTCGCTCATTGTCCCACCGCCCCGATCATGATGAACGGCCACGGGAGCAGCAGCGCCACGCCCGCGATGAGCCACGAGAACCGCACCCACGGCTGGGAACGCACGGTGAGCAGGAAGACGGTGCCGAACCACAGCAGGGGGGCGAGCACTGCGAGCCAGAAGCTGCCCTGGTACATCACGTCGGTGACGAGATACTGCGCGCGACCCTGCAAGCGCAGGCCGCCGATGATCCAGCCGATCGCGGAGAGGAGATAGACACCGCCGAGGATGCCCAGCGTGATCAGGGTCGCATTGCCCATCGGCTCGCGCTCATTCGACTTGCTGACCGACCCGTCGGCCCGGATCCGGCCCACCTCATCGCTGCCTTTGCCGACGGCGGTGAAGCCGTCGGGAAGCGCCTTGGTCTCGGCATCCGTCGCCTCGACGGCGGCAGGTTCAGCCACGTCGGGTTCGGCCCCGGGCTCAGTGGCGACGTGCTCATCGGCGGCGGGCTTCGAGCCGACCTCGAGCGTCGGATCGTCGTCCCCACCCCACGCGAGCGGGTCGTCATCTGTGCCGCGGGACATGGGCCCAGCGTAGCCGCGAGCGGGCGGGCGAACCGTCCGCCGAGCCGGGCCTCACTCGAACTTTCGCAGCGTCAGCGCGTGCCACGTCTCCGGGCCGACGATGCCATCGGCCGGCGGCGCGAACATGGTCTGGAACTGACGGGCGGCGGCATCGGTCAGCGGCCCGAAGTCTCCGTCGATGACCAGTGATCCCGGCAGCAGCGTCTGGGCGGCGCGCACGGCCTCGCCGTTGTCGCCTTGCTGCACCGTCTCGATCAGCGCCGGCCAGTCGAGCTGGCCCAGCGTGGTGGAGATGAATGTGGCGCGCAGGGTCATCTGGAAGGTGCGCGCCGCCTCGCCGCTGAGCGGACCGAACACCCCGTCGGCCGCGATCGTGGCCCCCCGGAACCGCAGCAGGTGCTGCCCCGCGAGCACGCGCCAGTTCGAACTCTGCGTTGCGCCCACCTTCACCAGGGGCCACGGTCGGTCCCCCGGTTGGAAGGTGCTGAAGAACGACCAGGTCTCTCGTCCTGCGATGCCGTCTTGCGTGAGCCCCCATGACTCCTGGAAGAACCGCACGCGGTCCTCGGTGATGGGGCCGAAATCGCCGTCGACGACCAGTGGCGGAATGCCCGGCGAGGGCACGAGTCCGAACTGCTGCACCGCGCGTACGGCGTCGCCGGTTGAGCCGTTCTGCGTGCTGATCACGAGATGAGGCCACGTCTGCGGCCCCACGATGCCGTCGGCCGGCACACCGGCGGCCGATTGGACGGCGCTCACGGCCGCGGTGGTCGCGGGACCGTATGCCCCGTCGACCACGACGGCGTGCCCGTGCGCGCGAAGCAGGTACTGGATGCCGGGGACGACCAGTGTCGAGGCTCCTGGCCCCGTCGTGCCCCACGGTTCGACGTTCATCGAGACTCCTCTGTGGTGGAGCTCCCCCACCGACACCGTCCCAGACCGTCGCCGTCGCCACAAGTGCCTCACTGCTGTCGTGGACGGCCCTCGGCCCACGACCGCATGATCTACTCGAGGTATGACGATGGTCCGCGATCGGTGGAGGTCGCATCTGCTGCAGACCCTCTCCGGAACGGACGACGGGTCGCCGCAGTGGGTGCAGGATCTCGCACGCGGGACGGATGCCGGCTTCTTCGGTCCCGGCTCGGCGTCGTGGGCGGTGCACGGCGGCATGGCGACCATGGTGGCAGGCATCCGCGCCCTGCTCGTTCAGGCCCTGCATCCCGGCGCGATGGCGGGGGTGCACGACTGGTCTCGCTATCGCGACGACCCGCTGGGGCGGCTCACCGGCACCATCCGCTGGCTGATCACGGTGACCTTCGGCGACCGCGCCACAGCTGAGCGGTCATCGGCGATGGTGCGCGGTCTGCACGAGCGGGTGCAGGGCGAGTACGTCGATGCGTTCGGCACGCGGCGCAGCTACCGAGCGAGTGACCCCGACCTCATCGAATGGGTGCATCTGGCGTTCACCGACTCATTTCTTACATGCCACGAGATCTGGGAGCCGGAAATCCCCGGCGGTGCCGACGCGTACGTGCGGGAATGGGCGACCGCGGGAGCCCTCATCGGCCTGTCCGACCCACCCCGTACTGCCGCGGAGCTGCGCGGACGCCTGACGGCAGTGGCCGAGGCCGGCATCCTGAAGTCCGACGAGCGCGTCCTCGACGTCGTGCGCTTCATCCGAAACCCCCCGCTCGCGCGTGCGATGAAGCCCGCGTATCGCATCATGTTCGCCGGAGCCGTGGGGTCGCTCGATCCCGTCCACCGTCAGATGCTGGGCCTGACGAAGCCAGCCCCGCTCGCGGTCCCCGCGACCGGGGCCGTCCTGAGGTCGGCCAAGTCGCTGCTCGGCGAACGGTCCACATCGGAGGAGGCCGCGCTCGATCGCATCGCACGCCTGCAGCGCGACGCAGCGTAAAGGTCAGACCGCGCGGACCTGGTTGTTGCGGGCGTCGTGGGTCAGTTCGACCAGTCCGAGCGCTTCAAGGAGCGGCGGCAGGTACATGCCGAAGCGCCCGCGGTAGCCCTTGCGCAGTCCATACCAGCCGCCGACGGGGTTCGCGGCGCTGCGACCCCACGCTTCGACGGTGCCATCGGCCGCAGTCTTCAACTCATCGGCGGCGCCGAGAGGCACCCAGTCGCCTTGTTCGCGCAGCCATGCGGAGAGGTCGTCGATCGCGCTGAGACGGTACTTCAGCGTCGTCGATCCGACCTGGCAGACCAGCGCGGGTGGGTCCGCCTCGTCGTCGCGGTACATCGTGTACGACGACGTCCCCGGTGCCGTGGTCAGGCGCCAGGGATCTTCTTTCGTGCCCGTGCCTTCTGCCATTGCTCCCCCTCGTCCGTCGCGAACACTACTCTGCGGAACATCGGTACGACCAGTCCCCTGACGCGACAGTGCCCGGCTGTCGACGACTTCGCCGATCAGCCGGGCACAGTTGCTGCGAGACGTGAGCCCCCGCTCACTGCGCGTGCCGCACGAGGCGGTCGAGGTGGTCGGCCGTCATCCCCGGGTGGGGGTTGGTCGACGTGCCCTTGCGAGCCTCGAACTCGGCCTGCGCCGTGACGCGGTCGGTCCAGCTGCCCTGGTGCACCTCGCGGGCCGCGACAACGGTGGTCGTCGAACCCGTCTGACGCGCCAGTTCTTCTGCGACGCGGTCTGCGGTGCGTCCGGCGAATCGTTCGGTGTTCGCGCGGTTCGCGGCGGCCTGCCGTGCGAGCTGCTGCTCGATGCGGTCAGCCGGTACCGCCAGGTCCACTCCAGCCGGTGCGACCGCGTTCTTCTGCACAGGCTCGCTGCTGGCGAGCTTGCCGGTCATGCAGCCTGCCAGGCCGACGACCAGGACAGCGCTGAGTGCGGCGGCCCCCACACCGCGTGAGATGCGGGACGCGGTGCTCGGCGACCGGCCCATCGAGATGTCGTTCATGGTGATTCCTCCTGAGTGTGCCCGGATCATCGTTGATCAGGGCTTTTGTGCCCGACTCAGCGTTGATTCGGGTTACTGGGAGGAGTGGAAACCAGGCTGAAAGATACAAAGGGCCCCCTTGTGGGGGCGGCCCCAGATCCCTGCCGGTCGCCGCAACGGGTGGTCGGGTGACGTCCCGGCCGGCACAAAAGGCCGATGGCCTGGTGCTCCTCGACCCGTGGCGCGGGTGTACGCGGCGGGTACCTCACCGCCGACGGCGAGACGCTGATCACGGCGCTGCCCGACGGCATCCTGCTCTGGGATCTCGTTCCCGAACATCAGGCACTCGCCGCGTGCGAGATTCTGGCGGGGTGACGGATGCCGAAAGCCCGGCCCCCTTGTAAGGGGCCGGGCTCCGTTCTGGCTCGTTTCAAGCCGGACTCGGCGGATCGCCGAGAGCATGGGATGCCGAAGGTCAGCGCGCGGCTGAGCCCTCGGTGTAGTCGGAGTCGGTCTGCTTCCACGCGAACAGGGCGCGCAGCTCCTTGCCGGTCGCCTCGATCGGGTGGTGAGCACCCTTGTCGCGCAGCTCGAGGAATTCGGGGGCGCCGGCATCCTGGTCGGCGATGAAGCGCTTGGCGAAAGCGCCCGACTGGATGTCGCCGAGCACCGCCTGCATGTTCTCCTTGACGCGCGGGTCGATCACGCGCGGGCCCGAGACGTAGTCGCCGTACTCGGCCGTGTCGGAGATCGACCAGCGCTGCTTGGCGATGCCGCCCTCCCACATGAGATCGACGATGAGCTTGAGCTCGTGCAGCACCTCGAAGTACGCGATCTCGGGCTGGTAGCCCGCCTCGACGAGCGTCTCGAAGCCGTACTGGACGAGCTGCGAGGTTCCGCCGCAGAGCACCGCCTGCTCGCCGAACAGGTCGGTTTCGGTCTCTTCGGTGAAGGTCGTCTTGATGACGCCGGCGCGCGTGCCGCCGATCGCCTTCGCGTACGAGAGCGCGAGGTCCCATGCCTGACCGGACGCGTCGCGCTCGACCGCGATGATGTCGGGGATGCCGCGACCCGCGACGAACTCGCGGCGCACGGTGTGGCCCGGAGCCTTCGGGGCGACCAGGATCACATCGACGCCCTCGGGTGCGTCGATGTAGCCGAAGCGGATGTTGAAGCCGTGGGCGAAAGCCAGCGTCTTGCCCTCGGTCAGCTTGTCTTTGATGCTGTCGTTGTAGATGCCGCGCTGGTGCTGGTCGGGCGCGAGGATCATGATGACGTCGGCCCAGTCGGTGGCGTCGGCCACGCTCTTGACCTCGAAACCGTCCTCCTGAGCCTTGGCGGCCGAGTTGGAGCCGTCCTTGAGGGCGATGGCGACCTCGACGCCGGAGTCGCGGAGGTTCTGGGCGTGGGCGTGGCCCTGCGAGCCGTAGCCGACGATCGCGACCTTCTTGCTCTGGATGAGCGACAGGTCGGCGTCGGCGTCGTAGAAGATCTCGGCCATGGTGGTGTGTTTCTCCTTGTGTATTCGGTCTGTAGTTCTGGGTCAGCCGCGCAGCACGCGCTCTGTGATGCTCTTGCCGCCCCGGCCGATGGCGAGCAGGCCCGACTGTGCGAGCTCCTTGATGCCGAAGGGCTCGAGGGCGCGCAGCAAGGCGTCGACCTTGCCGTGGTCGCCCGTCACCTCGATCACCAGGGCGTCGGGTGCGTAGTCGACGACCGACGCGCGGAAGAGGCTCACGACCTCGAGCACGCTCGAGCGGTTCGCATTGTCGGCGCGCACCTTGACGAGCATGTGCTCGCGCTGCACCGACGACGTCATGTCGAGCTCGACGATCTTTATGACGTTGATCAGCTTGTTCAGCTGCTTCGTCACCTGCTCGAGCGGCAGTTCGTCGACGTCGACCACGACCGTGATGCGCGAGAGACCCGGCACCTCGGTCACGCCCACGGCGAGCGATTCGATGTTGAAGCCGCGACGGGCGAACAGTCCCGCGACGCGGGTCAGCAGACCCGGTTTGTCCTCCACCAGGAGGCTCAGCACGTGAGTCGACATGGCTCAGGCCTCCTCATCGAACGACGGCGAGTGGTCTCGCGCGTATTGGACGTAGCTGTTGCTGACTCCCTGCGGAACCATCGGCCACACCATCGCGTCGGCGCTCACGACGAAATCGATGACGACGGGCCGGTCGTTGGTCTCGAGGGCCGTCTTGATCGCGGCATCCACGTCTTCTTCGCGCTCGACGCGGATCGCGAGGCAGCCGTACGCCTCGGCGAGCTTGACGAAGTCGGGGATGCGCACGGTGCCGTGGCCGGTGTTGAGGTCGGTGTGCGAGTAGCGACCGTCGTAGAACAGGCTCTGCCACTGGCGCACCATGCCCAGCGATGAGTTGTTGATGATCGCGACCTTGATCGGGATGTTGTTGATCGAGCAGGTGGCGAGCTCCTGATTGGTCATCTGGAAGCATCCGTCACCGTCGATCGCCCACACGTGGCGATCCGGCTCCGCGACCTTCGCGCCCATCGCCGCGGGCACCGAGTAGCCCATGGTTCCGGCGCCGCCGGAGTTGAGCCAGGCATTGGGGCGCTCGTACTTGATGAACTGCGCGGCCCACATCTGGTGCTGTCCGACGCCGGCGGCGAAAATGCCCTCCGGTCCGGTCAGCTCGCCGATCCGCGAGATCACGTACTGCGGCGACATGTGACCATCGGTCGGCTGCGAGTAGCCGAGCGGGAACTCCTTGCGGAGGCCGTCGAGGTACGACCACCATTCGTCGGTGTCGGGGCCCTCGCTGGCGATGTTGCTGCGGAACGCGGCCTCGAGGTCGACGAGCACGTCCTTCAGGTCGCCCACGATCGGCACGTCCGCCGTGCGGATCTTCCCGATCTCGGCCGGGTCGATGTCGACGTGGACCACTTTCGCGTTGGGCGCGAACAGCGCCGCCTTGCCGGTCACCCGGTCATCGAACCGCGCGCCGAGCGAGACGAGCAGATCGGCCTCCTGCAGGGCGAGCACCGCGGGCACCGTGCCGTGCATGCCGGGCATGCCGAGGTGCTGCGTGTGCGAATCGGGGAACGCACCGCGCGCCATGAGCGTGGTCACGACGGGCGCGCCGGTCGTCTCGGCGAGGGTCAGCAGTTCGGCCGACGCCTGCGCGCGGATCACGCCGCCACCGACGTACAGCACGGGCTTCTTCGCTTCGGCGAGCATCTGCGCGGCCGCCTGGATCTGCTTGCCGTGGGCCTTGGTCACCGGACGGTAACCGGGCAGGTCGATCTTGGGCGGCCACACGAACGGCGCCTCAGCCTGCTGGGCGTCCTTCGTGATGTCGACGAGCACCGGGCCTGGGCGACCGGTGCCGGCGATCTCGAACGCCGCGGCGATCGCACCCGGGATGTCCTCTGCGCGCTTCACGAGGAACGAGTGCTTCGTGATCGGCATGGTGATGCCGACGATGTCGGCCTCCTGGAACGCGTCGGTCCCCATCAGGGTCGAGAAGACCTGGCCGGTGATGCACACGATCGGCACCGAGTCCATGTAGGCGTCGGCGATCGCGGTCACGAGGTTGGTCGCTCCGGGGCCGGAGGTCGCGATCGCGACGCCGATCTTGTTGGATGCCGCGGCATAGCCCTCGGCAGCGTGACCTGCGCCCTGTTCGTGGCGCACCAGGATGTGGCGCAGCTCGGAGCTGTCCATGAGCGGGTCGTAGACGGGCAGGATCGCGCCGCCCGGCAGCCCGAACACGTCGGTCACTCCGAGCAGCTCGAGGGAGCGGACGACCGCCTGCGCGCCCGTGAGCACGGGCGCTGTGGCGGTGCGAGCGGGTGGCCGTGGGATGGCCGTGGCGGATTCGGCGGGCATGATGATGATCCTCTGTCGAGAGATTGATGTCTGGAGGCAGGCGCTAACCCGTGACCGCGCCCTCCGCAGCGGAGCGCACGAGCTTGGAGTATTTGGCCAGGACGCCACGGGTATAGCGCGGAGGAAGCGGCTCCCAGCCAGAGCGGCGGGAACCCAGCTCAGCCTCGTCGACGAGTAGGTCGAGAGTGCGAGCCGCGATATCGACCCGTATCAGATCACCATCGCGCACGAAGGCGATGGGACCAGCGTCCACCGCTTCGGGTGCTATGTGGCCGATGCACAGGCCGGTTGTGCCGCCCGAGAATCTGCCGTCCGTCAAGAGTAGTACATCTTTTCCGAGGCCTGCGCCCTTGATCGCGGCGGTGATCGCGAGCATTTCACGCATGCCCGGACCGCCCTTCGGGCCCTCGTAGCGGATCACGACGACATCTCCCGCCGAGATCTCACCGGCCTCGAGGGCGTCCATCGCGGCGCGCTCGCGCTCGAACACCCGAGCCGGGCCTTCGAAGACGTTGGCGTCGAATCCGGCGGACTTCACGACCGCGCCCTCGGGGGCGATCGAGCCGTGCAGGATCGTGATGCCGCCGGTCGCGTGGATCGGGTCGTCGAGCCGATGGATCACGTCGCCGTCGACCGGGTCGGGGTCGAGCTCGCGCAGGTTCTCGGCGAGCGTCTTGCCGGTGACGGTGAGCGCGTCGCCGTGCAGCAGCCCCTCGTCGAGCATCGCCTTCATGATCACCGGGATGCCGCCGTGACGATCGACGTCGTTCATGACGTACTTGCCGAACGGCTTCATGTCGGCGATGTGCGGCGTCTTGTCGCCGATGCGGTTGAAATCGTGCAGCGTCAGATCGACCTGCGCCTCGCGGGCGATCGCGAGCAGGTGCAGCACGACGTTCGTCGAACCGCCGAGCGCCATCGCAAGGGCGATCGCGTTCTCGAACGCCTCCTTGGTGAGGATGTCGCCGGTCGTGATGCCCAGTCGCAGCAGGTTGACGACGGCCTCTCCGGAGCGGTGCGCGTAATAGTCGCGCCGGCGGTCGGCAGCGGCCGGCGCGGCCGAGCCCGGGAGGCTCAGGCCCAGGGCCTCGGCCACCGAGGCCATCGTGTTCGCCGTGTACATGCCGCCGCACGCCCCCTCGCCCGGCGCGAAGGCGCACTCGATGCGCTTGAGGTCGGCTTCGGTCATGCGACCCGCCATGCAGGCGCCCACGCCCTCGAACGAGTCGATGATCGTGATGTCCTTCTCGGTGCCGTCGCTGAGCTTGACCCAGCCCGGTGCGATCGATCCGGCGTAGAGGAAGACGCTCGAAAGGTCGAGGCGGGCGCTGGCCATCAGCATCCCGGGGATCGACTTGTCGCAGCCGGCCAGCAGAACGGTGCCGTCGAGGCGCTCGGCCATCACGACGGTCTCGACCGAGTCGGCGATGACCTCCCGCGAGACCAGCGAGAAGTGCATGCCCTCATGGCCCATCGAGATGCCGTCCGAGACCGAGATCGTTCCGAACTGCAGCGGGTATCCGCCGCCGGAATGCACGCCCTCCTTCGCCCCCTGTGCGAGCCGGTCGAGGCTCAGGTTGCAGGGGGTGATCTCGTTCCACGAGCTCGACGCGATGCCGATCTGGGGCTTGTCCCAGTCGGCATCCCCCATTCCCACTGCGCGGAGCATGCCGCGCGACGTGGTGGCTTCGATCCCGTCGGTGACGACGCGGCTTCGGGGTTTGATGTCGATGGAGTCTTCGAGACCAGGCATCCTCGAAGTCTATTCCCGGCGCAGACCACGCATCCGCGCCAGCAGACCTAACGCGGCCGCCAATTCTTGGATGCTTCCCACACGCACCGATGCGGCGGTTTCGCCCTCGCCGACGCGGATGCCGAGATCACCGGCACCGAGGCTGGCCAGTGCGTCCTCGTCGGTGACGTCGTCTCCGGCGAACAGGACGGCAGTCGCGCCCAGCCGTTCGCGCAGGGTCGCAAGAGCCGAGTCCTTGCCCTCGTGGCGGAACGAATACTCGACGATGTTGTGGCCGGTCCGGCGACGCCAGTGCGGTGCGCGCTCGGCGACGAGTCGATCGGCCGCCGCGCGGGCATGCTGGGCGTCTTCCGGCGAGGCGACGCGGGTGTGGATCCCGAACCCGAAGGTCTTCGGCTCGACCCAGACGCCCTCGAGGTCGCCGAGTTCGTCGGTCATCTCGTTGCGCAGTTCATCGCGCAATGCGTGGGCGGCATCGTCGTCGTCGGTGTCGAGCACGCCGTCGCCGGGCACCCAGAACTCCGCGCCGTGCGACCCTGCGAGGAAGATCTGGGCGTCGTCGGCGTGCTCGGCGATCTCACGAAGGTCGTGGAGGCTGCGCCCCGAGACGAAGGCGACCGGGGTGTCGGGCAGCGCCGCCAAAGCGGCGACCGCTGCGGCGGCGACGGGGAGGGCACGAGCCTTCATCGGCTCATCCTCGAGCGGCGCCAGAGTCCCGTCGAAGTCGAGCGCGACCAGCAGGCGATCGGATGCCGCCACCCGCGCGAGCGCAGCGTGCAGGTTTTTGTCGTCGGTGTTGCTGTTCTGCTGGGCGATCATTGCTCTCCTCGGGTGGAACCTCGCCAGCGCATCGAGGAACTCGCGCGACCAGTCCTCGACGCTGTGCTCGAGCACGCGACGACGCGCGGCGCGCATGCGCCTTCCCTGCTCGCCCGGAGTCATCTCGACCGCGCGCATCATGGCCTCCTTCAGCCCCTCGATGTCGTGGGGGTTCACGCGCACCGCCGTGCCGAGCTCGTCGGCCGCGCCGGCGAACTCGCTCAGGATGAGCACGCCGCGGTTGTCGACGCGCGAGGCGACGTACTCCTTCGCGACGAGGTTCATGCCGTCGCGCAGAGCGGTGACGAGCATGACGTCGGCGGCCAGGAACAGCGCGACCATCTCTTCACGGGGGTATGCCTGGTGCAGGTACCGGATCGCCGTGTGCCCCATGGTGTCGAAGTCGCCGTTGATGCGACCGACGGTCAGTTCGATCTCGTCGCGCAGCTGGATGTAGGCGGCGACGCGCTCACGACTGGGGCTCGCGACCTGCACGAGCGTGACGTCCTGGACGCTGAGCTTCTCTTCGGTGAGCAGCTCGCCGTACGCCTTGAGGCGATGCCGGATGCCCTTGGTGTAGTCGAGGCGATCGACTCCGAGGAAGATGCGCTTCGGGTTGCCGAGGCTCTCGCGGATCTGCCGGGCGCGCTCTTTGACGTCGTCGCGCTGCGCGAGCTCGATGTAGGACGACGCATCGATCGAGATCGGGAAGGCCTTCGCCAGCGATCTGCGCATCGTGCCGTCGGCCTCGGGCACGATGATGCCGGACGCTTTCGTCTCGTAGCGCAGCTGGCGCCGCACCGCCCGGGCGAAATTGCCGGCGTCGGCCACACGCTGGAAGCCGATCACGTCCGCGCCGAGGAGGCCCTCGAGCACCTGCCTGCGCCACGGAAGCTGTGAGTACAGGCCGTATGCCGGGAAGGGAATGTGGTGGAAGTAGCCGATCACGAGATCCGGCCGCAGGTCGCGCAGCATCCGCGGCACGAGCTGCAGCTGGTAGTCCTGCACCCACACGGTGGCGCCGTCTTCCGCAGCCTGCGCGGCCGCTTCGGCGAACCGGCGGTTGACCCGCACGTAGGCGTCCCACCAGACGCGGCTGTAGCGCGGCTCGGCGATCACGTCGTGGTAGAGCGGCCAGATCGTGTCGTTCGAGAAGCCCTCGTAGTACAGCTCGATCTCTTCGGCGCTCAGCGTGACGGGAACCAGCAGCGTGCCGTCGAATTCAAAGGGCTCCAGCTCGACATCCGGCTGTCCGGCCCAGCCGACCCACGCGCCGTCGGCCTTCTTCATGACTGGTTCGAGCGCGGTGACCAGGCCGCCCGGCGAACGCCGCCAGGCATCCGCGCCGTCCGCGTCGGTCGTGTGATCCACCGGAAGCCGGTTGGCGACCACGACGAACTCGGCCTTGTCCACTCGTACTCCTGACGCGGGGGGAACTTCCAGGCTAACAGCGCCACGCCGACGCCCATGGGTCGGGGTAGCGTGGTCGCATGCGCAGATATCTCTTCGGCACAGGAATCATCACGGCGGTCATGGGTGGCATCACGCTGCTGCGCGGGCTTCGCAGCGAGGATCGGTTCACGTGGCGCATCGGTCTCGCGTGGCTCAGCTGGGGCATCTCGCTCGCCCTCGCGATCGGCACGATCGTCGACACCCGTCGCGCGTCGATGGGCAAGCTGATCGATACCGACTCGCCGATCGCGCCGAAGGCTCAGAAGCTGTTCAAGCGGCGCCTGGAGCGTTCGTAGCCAGGTCGATCTCGTAGTGCATGAAGTCGGTGTCGGTCGCGATCCGATCGTAGAGCTCCCGAGCCTTGTCGTTGCCGCGCTGGGTGAGCCAATAGACCTTGTCGCAGCCTGATCCCGCAGCCCACACGCGCACGTGCTCGATGAGCGCCGCACCGGTGCCGCTCCCCCGCGCGTCCGGATGGACGAACAGGTCCTCGAGGTAGCAGTACGGCCCCGCCGACCATGTCGAGGGATGCGTCAGCCAATGCACGAGCCCGACTCCCCGACCGTCGCCGTCTCGCGCGATCACGCCGTGGACGGCATCCGCCGGGTTGATCAGTCGGGCGAAGGTGAGCTCGGTCTGCGCGGTCGACAGCTCGGTCTCGTAGAACTCCAGGTAACCCCACCACAGCGCCAGCCAGTCATCGTGGTCGTCGGCGGTGAGCGGGCGCAGCGTCGTCATGACGACGACTGTAGCCCCGACGCAGCTCGTCGGCAGAAGAGTGGCGTCACCGGAATCGGAGATGCACACGAGAATCGGAGCGCGGAGCGCGCAGCATCCGATTCTGGTGCGCTTCTCCGATTTCGGGATGCTGCACGCCGGCGCCAGGGCCGCTCAGCGGGTCAGGATGAGCGCGTCGCCCTGACCGCCGCCGCCGCACAGGGCGACCGCGGCCGTGCCGCTGCCGCGCCGGATCAGCTCGTGCACGGCGTGGACGACGAGTCGGTTGCCCGAGGCACCGATCGGGTGACCGATCGCGATCCCGCCGCCGTGGATGTTCACCACGTCGTCGGAGAGACCGAGTTCGGCCTGCGAACGAGCCACGACCGCGCCGAACGCCTCGTTGATCTCGACGATGTCGAGGTCGGCGGGAGCGATGCCCTGCTTCCGACACGCCTTCTCGATCGCGCGCGCGGGCTGCGCGTGCAGCGAGTTGTCGGGGCCGGCGACCTGACCCGACGCGCCGACGACGGCGAGCACGGGCCAGCCGTTCTCGTCGGCGTGCGAGCGGGTCGTGAGCACGACCGCGGAGGCACCGTCGGAGATCTGCGATGAGTTGCCGGCCGTGATCGACCCGCCCTCGGCGAACGCCGCACGGAGCTTGCCGAGCGTCTCGACCGTGGTCTCGGGACGGATGCCCTCGTCTGTCGTCACGACGATCGGCTCGCCCTTGCGCTGCGGGATCTCCACGGCGACGATCTCGGCGTCGAAGACCCCGGCATCGGTCGCCGCGGCGGCGCGCTGGTGCGACCGGGCGGCGACGGCGTCCTGCGCTTCGCGCGTCACCTCGAGCCGCTCGTTGTGCCGCTCGGTCGATGCGCCCATGCTCTCGCGGTCGTACGCATCGGTCAGGCCGTCGAACGCCATGTGGTCGAGCACCTCGATCGATGCCGTACGCCCAGCCCTCGCGCGAGCCCATGAGCAGGTGCGGTGAGCGGGTCATCGACTCCATGCCGGCAGCGACGACGACGGTGGCGTCGCCGACGGCGATCATGCGCGCACCGTCGATGATGGCGGTGAGTCCCGACAGGCACACCTTGTTGACCGAGGAGGAATGCACGTCCCACGGGATGCCGGCGCCCACGGCCGCCTGGCGCGCCGGGTTCTGGCCCGAACCGGCCGGCAGCACCTGACCGACGAGCACCGCGTCGACCGCGTCGGGGGCGATGCCTCCCTGAGCGAGGGCTCCGCGGATCGCGGCACTGCCGAGCTGCACCGCGGTGAGCGAGGCGAGCTGGCCCTTGAGGCGGCCCTGCGGCGTGCGGGCTGCGGCAACGATGACGACGTCGTCGGTGTTCATGAACTCACCTTAAGCGTCTCGGAAACCGTCAGCGAGGGCTCGGTCGCGGCGATGACCTCGTCGACGCTCACACCCGGAGCGGTCTCGACGAGCACCAGGCCGGCATCGGTCACATCGATCACCGCGAGGTCGGTGATGATCCGGTCGACGACGCCTCTGCCGGTCAGCGGCAGCGAGCACTCGTTCACGATCTTGGCCGAGCCGTCGCGGGCGACGTGCTCCATCAGCACGATGACCTTCGCCGCGCCGTGCACGAGGTCCATCGCACCGCCGGGGCCCTTGACCATCTTCCCGGGGATCATCCAGTTCGCCAGGTCGCCCGTTGCCGAGACCTGCATCGCGCCGAGGATCGCCGCGTCGATCTTGCCGCCGCGGATCATGCCGAAGCTCGTCGCGGAGTCGAAGAACGCCGTGCCGGGCAGCGTGGTGACGGTCTCTTTGCCGGCGTTGATGAGGTCGGGATCGACGTTCTCCTCGGTCGGGTACGGGCCGACGCCGAGGATGCCGTTCTCGGACTGCAGCACCACGGTCATGCCGTCGGGCACGTAGTTCGGCACCAGCGTCGGCAGACCGATGCCGAGGTTGACGTAGGAGCCGTCGGAGAGCTCGGCGGCCGCGCGGGCGGCCATCTCGTTGCGGGTCGAGGGCCATGTCATGCTCCTTCGGGGATGTCGCGCGACGTGCGTCGCGACCGACACGGTGCGGCGTTCGATGCGCTTCTCGATGTCGGTGCCGACCTCGACGATGCGGTGCACGTAGATGCCGGGCAGATGGATGGAGTCGGGGTCGAGCTCGCCGGGCTCGACGAGCTGCTCGACCTGGGCGATGCAGACCCGGCCGGCCATCGCCGCGAGCGGGTTGAAGTTGCGGGCGGCCTTGTTGAAGATCAGGTTGCCGTGCCGGTCGCCCTTCAGCGCGTGCACGAGGGCGAAGTCGGTGACGATCGCCTCTTCCAGGACGTACTCGCCGGTCCTGCCGCCCACTTCGAACGCGCGCACGTCCTTCACGGGCGACGCGACCGCGATGCCGCCCGCGCCGTCGTAGCGGCGGGGCAGCCCGCCTTCGGCCACCTGCGTGCCGACACCGGTCTGCGTGTAGAAGGCGGCGATGCCCGAGCCGCCGGCGCGGAGCTTCTCGGCGAGCGTGCCCTGCGGTGTGAGCTCGAGCTCGAGCTCTCCGGAGAGGAACTGTCGCTCGAACTCCTTGTTCTCACCCACGTACGACGAGGTCATCTTGCGGATGCGCTTCGCGTTCAGCAGGACGCCCAGCCCCCAGTCGTCGACGCCGCAGTTGTTGCTCACGATGCTGAGGTCGCTCGTACCCTGCGCGAGCAGCGCCTCGATCAGCGCGATCGGGTTGCCCGACAGCCCGAATCCACCGACGGCGAGCGTGGCGCCGTCGGGGATGTCGGCCACGGCCTCGGCGGCGGACGCATACGTCTTGTCGATCACGGGCGACTCCTGTGTCTCGGGGATCAGTGCACACTCATCCTGCGCCTCTTCGCCCGGCATGGTCACGGATGCGGTTGCCATGTGGATGCCGGGCGGCTTAGTGTCCATATCGTGGACGCTTCGAAGGAACGATCGGTTCCGGGCGCGCAGTCGGTGGCGCGCGCGGCCCGACTGCTGCGCCTCGTGACCACCGCAGGCGACGACGGGCTCACCGTCGCCGACCTGGCTGCGCCGGGCCGATCTCACGCGCCCGACCGCGCACCGCCTGCTCGCCGCGCTGCGGCACGAGGGGCTCGTCGACCAGGACGAGCGGAGCGGGCGATGGATGCCGGGACCCGAGCTGTACCTGATGGGCACGGTCGCGGCATCCCGCTATGACATCACCGGAATCGCCCGCGACATCGTGCGTTCGCTCGCGGTGCGCACCGAGGAGAGCGCGTTCCTCTCCGTGCGCCGCGGCGACGAGACGGTGTGCCTGCTGCGCGAGGAGGGCAGCTTTCCGATCCGCTCGTTCGTGCTCTCGGAGGGCGTGCGGTTTCCGCTCGGCGTCGCGTCGGCGGGACTCGCGATCCTCGCGTTCCTGCCTCCCCACGATGTGGACGCCTACTTCGAGCGGCATCCTGAGCTGGCGACTCGAGTTCGGCGCCGCTCACGGCGAGCAGCGGCTGCGCGCGCGGCTGCGCGAGACCCAGGCCCGCGGCTACGCGCTGAATCCGGGGCTGATCGTCGAGGGCAGCTTCGGCCTCGGCGCCGCCGTGTTCACGCGCGAGGGGCACCCGCAGTGGGCGCTGAGCCTCACGGGTGTCGAGTTCCGCTTCGGGCCCGACCGGCTCGCCGAGCTCGGCCGCACTCTCCTGGCGCACGCGCACCAGCTCACCACGCGGGTCGCGGCCACGAACCGGTAAGGCTCAGGACGAGACGCCGGCCAACTGTTCGCGCACGACCTCGGCGACGGCATCCGCACCGCGCTCGGACATCGCGATCGTGTAGTGGTTCACGTCGGGCACCGCGATGTGCTGCAGGTCGGGGTAGGCGGCCAGCAGCCCGGGCAGCCGCTCCGCGGCGTACAGCGCGGGCACCTGGTCGAGCAGTCCGCGCTCGGCGGTGAGCAGCACAGTCGGGTGCCGCAGGCGCGCGAGCGCGTCGATGATCGCCGTGCCGGTGTTCTGATCGATCGAGTCCTCTTCGAGGGTCGCGTAGCTCGTCGCGGGCCGCAGCTCGGGCTTCTCGCCGACCAGGTCGTAGGCGAGGTACGCCTCCAGCTCGGGCGACCAGTCCCGTCGGAATGCCGGGTGCGCACGCCAGAAGTCCCGGTAGGTGTCCACGGTCGCGAAGCGCATGGCCAGCCGATCCGCGGTGGGTCCGAGCACGAGCGTGATGATCTCGTCGGACGAGAGGCCCTCCGGCAGGTCGAGCGGAAGCCCGCCGTCCACGAGCACGACCCGCGAGACCCGCTCCGGGTACAGGTCGCCGAGCACGAGCGCGACGAACGCCCCCATGGAATGGCCGACCACGACGGCCCGATCGACGCCCAGCGCGTCGAGGACAGCGACCAGGTCGCGCGCGTGCGCGGCCAGTCCGGCCGGGCCGACCAGTCCGTTGCTGCGCCCGCGCCCACGCAGATCAGGCGCGATCACCCGCACGCCGTCGAGGCGTTCCGCGACGAACGGCCAGGACAGGTGGGATGCCGTCACCCCATGGATCAGCAGCACCGCGGGTGCGGCATCCGACGGCGCGTCCCACACCGCGACCCGCAGGTCTCCCCCGTCGACGGCGACGTCGACGGTGCGATACCGGGCCTCGCGGTCCGTGCTCATCGCGCTGTCCATCCGCCGTCCATCGTGTACGACGCACCCGTGACCATTCCGGCATGATCCGAGACGAGCCAGCCGGCGAGCGAGGCGACCTCCTCGGGCTCGATGAGCCGCTTGATCGCGGTCTCGGTGAGCATGATCTTCTCGACCACTTCGTCCTCGGCGATGCCGTGCACCTTGGCCTGGTCGACGATCTGCTTCTCGACGAGGGGTGTGCGCACGTACGCAGGGTTGATGCAGTTGCTCGTGACTCCGTGTGGTGCCGCCCTCCAGCGCGGTCACCTTCGACAAGCCCTCGAGAGCGTGCTTGGCGGTGACGTAGGCCGACTTTGAACGGGCTCGCCCGCAGCCCGTGCGCGCTCGAGATGTTGATGACCCGCCCCCATCCGCGCCGGTACATGCCGGGCAGCACCGCGCGGATGAGCAGGAACGGCGACTCGACCATGAGGCGCTGCATGAGACGGAAGTCCTCGGGCACGAACTCGGCGATCGGGCTCACTCGCTGGATGCCGGCGTTGTTGACCAGGATGTCGACATCGAGCGAGACGTCCTCGAGCTTCGCCGTGTCGGCGAGGTCGATGAGCCAGGGGTCGCCGCCCACCTCGTCGGCGATGGACTCGGTGAGATACACGTGATGGTCGGCGACGATCACGTGCGCACCGCGCGCGGCGAACTCGCGTACGCACGCGAGCCCGATGCCGCTCGCGCCGCCGGTGATGAGCGCGCGCTTGCCCGCGAGGTTCTGCTCGGTCATTCGGATCTCTCCCCTGCGTCGGACTCCGCGTCGGTTCCCGCGTCGGACGCCGCGTCGGATGTGGTCTGGCGAGGCGCCAGCGCGTTGTCGATGAAGCGCATCATGTCGTCGAACACCTTCGGCTCGAGCAGCGAGGGCGGCTTGCCGGCGCCGTCGCGCTCCCAGAGGAGGAAGCGCATGCCGATCAGCTCGCCCATGCCCATCAGCGCCCAGGCTGTCACCTCGGGGTCGAGGGCTCGGTCGACATCGCCGACCTCCTGCGCGGCGCGGAGTCCGGCCTCATAGCCCTCGACGATCCGGCTGTAGTGCAGACGCAGCGTCTCAGGCGAGACGAATTCCGCCTCGCGGACCACGCGGTACAGCGCCGGGTGCTCGGCGGTGAAGCGGAAGAAGCCTTCGAAGCCGGCTCGCTCGGCGTCAAGGCGGGAGGAAGCCCCGGCCATGGCCTCCGACATCGAGTGGCGAACGCGGCGGTTCAGGTCGATGACGAGTGCCTCGAAGATCGACTGCTTGCTGTCGAAGTACAGGTAGAACGTGCCGAGGCCGATGCCGGCGCGCTCGGTGATCTTGACGATCGACGCCTCGTGATAGCCCTGCTCGGCGAACACGATCTCGGCCGCTTCCAGAAGGCGCCGGCGGGTCGCTTCGCCGCGCTTGGTGAGGGGGCGACCGGTGGCGGACGAGACGAGCCCGGCCTCGCCCTCGATCAGCTCATCGGGAATGGTCATGCTGCACACCTTCCACTATCCGCCGCGCACGATCCCGGAGGCGGGACCGCGCGAGCTTCTCGATCGTCGAGCGCGGCAGCGACTCGACGAACTCCACGTGCACCGGGACCTTGAAAGCCGCGAGATTGCGGCGCGCATGCGCGAGCACCTCGTCGGAGGACAGCAGGCCCCCCGCGACGGGCACCACGAAAGCGACACCCCGCTCGCCCCACACCGGGTCGGGCACACCCACGACAGCCGACGCCTCGACGAGCGGGTGCAGCCCGAGGGCGTACTCGACTTCGGCCGGGGCGACGTTCTCGCCACCCGAGATGTAGATGTCCTTGACGCGATCGACCACGCGGAACACCCCGTCCGCGTCGCGGTGCACGAGATCACCCGTGCGCAGCCAGTCCCCCACCATCGCCCGCGCGGTCGCTGCGTCGTCGCCGAGGTAGCCGGCGAACACGCTCGGTCCGCGCACCCACAGCTCGCCGGTCGCCTCCCCCTCGAGCGGCAGCAGCGTGTCAGGGTCGGCTACGCGCACGCTGACGTGCGGGTAGGGCCGACCGACGGCGCCGATATGCGACTCGGCGTCTTCGGCCGTCAGGTGCAGCACGTTCGGCGCCGCCTCTGTCAGTCCGTACCCCTGGGTGAGCGTCACGCCGCGCCCCGACCACTGCGTCTGCAGCGCGGCGGGCATCGTCGCCCCGCCCACGAGCGCGAGCCGCAGCGACGAGACATCCGTACCGTGCCATTCGCGGTCGGCGGCGAGCATGGCGTACTGCGTGGGCACGCCCATCATCGCGGTCACCCGACGCTCGGAGATCAGCTGCAGAGCACGCGCGGGCTGGAACGAGCGTTCGAGCACGACCGTGGCGCCGACCCACCACGCCAGCAGCGGCTGACAATTCCATCCCGCCACGTGGAACTGCGGGAGCATCGCCAGCACGACATCGTCGTGGGTGAGCGGAAGTGCCTGCGCGAGAGCGAGGTTGTTCCAGAAGCAGTTGGCGTGCGTGAGCACGACCCCCTTCGGCGCCGCCTCGCTGCCCGACGTGAAGATCACGAGCAGCGGGTCGTCGTCGAGCACGTGACGCACGCCTCGCGGCTCCCGCGCCTGCGGAACGGATGCCTCCACCCCGGTCGAGCCGAGTGCCGCGATCGGCGGCACGGCGTCGAGCCCGCGCAGCGCCTCCTGGGCGAGCGAACCGTACTCGTCGTCGATCAGCACGAGCGCGGGGTCGGAGCGCCGCAGCACGTCCGCCGAGCTCCCGCGGAGTGCTGCGCCACGAAAGCGGGACGAAGGCGATGCCGACCAGCGCACAGGCGAAGAATGCGACGACGTGCTCGGTGGAGTTGCCCGAGATGGTCGCGAGACGGTGACCGGGGCCATAGCCGCCCGTCCGCAGCCCCTCAGCCAGTTCGCTGGCGCGGCGGGCGAGGGTGGCGTAGTCGATCGTGACGCCGCGGTCGTCGATCGCGACGCGACGGGGAGACCGCGCGGCGCGATCGGTGAGCCAGCGGCCGACCGTGTGCGAACCGTCCTCCAGTCCCGCCAGCCGGCTCATACCCGCACCTCGGCCGGTGCTTCGGCTTCGGCATCCGCATCGTCGATGCTGCGCAGCGACAGCCGCACCTTGTCGCCCTTGCGCCGGCGCCACCACGCGTCGATCGTGCCGGCGATGCCGCCCGGCAGGAACATCACGACCAGAATGAACAGCACGCCCAGCAGGAACAGCGGCTCCGACAGCGGAATGCGCAGCACGTCGGGAAGGCCCGCGACGACGTCGGATCCGGCCACGACGGTGAGGCGCTGGTCGAGCAGGGTGTACAGCACGCCCCCCACGATGGCACCCCAACGGAAGCCGACGCCACCGAGAACCACCATCACGAGGATCGTGATGGTCAGATCGGCCGAGACCGCCCGCGGCACGGTGCCCGACTGCAGCAGCATGTACGCGACGCCGGCCAGGCTCGCCAGCACCGCGGCGATGACGAAGACGATGAGCTTCGCACGGTAGGGTCGCAGGCCGAGCACGCGCACGCGCTGCTCGTTCTCGCGCGTCGCGCGGGCGAGATGACCCAGCCGCGACGTGTCGACCCACAGCACGACCAGGTAGACGATCACGAGCACCGCGAGGGCGAACCAGTACAGGTTGCGGGTGTTGATGACTCCGACGAGGAAGTCCGGCACCTGCTCGGTGTTCAGGCTCAGCCCCTCCTCGCCGCCGGTGATCTCGGAGTTGCGCCGCACGAGCACCGACCCGGCCTGCGCGAAAGCGAGCGTCACCATCGCGAAAGGGATGCCCGAGACGCGCATCGCCACCGCGCCGGTCGCGAACGCGATCACCATGCCGCCGATCAGGGCGATGAAGATGCCCGGCCACAGCGGGACGCCGAAGTCGGTCGAGAGCGATGCCGAGGCCGTACGCACCGGCGCCGAAGTAGAGCGCGTGCCCGAACGACAGCATCCCCGCCGATCCGAGCAGCAGGTTGTACGAGAGCGCGAGCGCGGCGAACACCATGCACAGCGACAGCAGCGCGAGCGTGCCCGGCATGTAGGTCGGCGTCGGGAGGACGCCGGGGATCGAGATGTTCAGCAGCGGGAGCACCGCCATGAAGCACGATCAGAGCGGCGCCGACCAGCGCGGGCACGAGGCGGCTGAACATCGCCGAGCGGGTCATGCCTTCCTCCCCAGGATGCCGGAGGGCCGCACGAGCAGCACCACCGCGAGCAGGATCACCACGATGAAGTCGCCCGTGCCGTTCAGGTACGAGTTCGCGAACTGCTGCAGGACCGCCACGAGCACCGACGCGATCGCCGCGCCGGTCAGCGAGCCGAGCCCGCCGATCACGGTGACGATGAACGCGAAGATCAGCAGCGTCGAGCCGAGGTGCGCCGAGACGAAGGTCGTGTAGTGCATCGCGAGCACCCCGCCGATGCCCGCGGCCGCGCCGCCGATCGCGAAGACGAGCGTGAACGACTTGCGGACATCGATGCCGAGGGCCGTCACCATGGAACGGTTCTCCACGCCCGCTCTGATGACCATGCCGTACCGCGTCTTCTGCAGGAACAGCACGAGGGCGGCGAGCACGAGAGCGGCGGCGATCATCAGCACCCAGTAGGTGTTCGGGATGCGCGCGCCGAGCACCTCGGTGGTCTGCTTGAGCCACGGGGGTCCGGCGATGTTGATGGGGTCGGTGCCCCAGATGCCCTCGAACAGGGCGACGGCCGCGAACGACAGCCCGACCGTGACGAGCACCTGCTCGATGTGCCGCTCGTACAGCGGGCGGATCAGGACGAGTTCGGTCAGGGTCGCGAACGCCGCTCCGACGAGCGCGCCGACGAGGATCGACAGCAGGAATGAGCCCCAGGACGCGGTGCCCAGCGCCTGGGCGACGGCCCAGCCGACGAACGCGCTGAGCGTGAGGAACGCACCGTGCGCGAAGTTCAGCACGTGCATGAGTCCGTAGATGAGGCTCAGGCCGGACGCGACGAGGAAGTAGAGGGCGCCGAGTCCGACGCCGGTGATGAGGGTGAGGACGAGCATGCTCATGCGGAACTCTCCTCGCCATCGCGTGCAGGCGCACTCTCGGCGTGCACGCCGAGAAGCCGACGGGTGAGGTCGTCGTCGTCGAGGATCTCGCGGGCGATTCCGGTGTGCACGACGCGTCCGCCGCCGATGACGATCGCTCCGTCGGCCAGACGGCGCACGACCTCGAGGTTCTGCTCGACGAGCAGGATCGGAACGATCTTGGAAGCCTCGAGCAGCGCGTCGGTGACCTCGGTGACGATCTTCGGCGCGAGCCCCTTCGTCGGCTCGTCGACGAGCAGCAGTCTGTTGTCGTTCAGCAGCGCACGGGCTACCGACACCATCTGCTGCTGACCGCCCGAAAGCGTGCCGGCCATCTGTGCCCGGCGCTGCACGAGATCGGGGAACAGCGCGTCGACGAATTCGCGACGCGGGTTGCGTCTGGCGCTCCGCGAGTGCGAGGTTCTCGGCGACGGTGAGCTTCGCGAAGACCTCGCGGTCTTCGGGCACGTAGCCCACTCCGCGCTGGACGATGCGGTGCGTCGCCAGGCCGTCGATGCGCTCCCCGGCGAGCGTGACCTCGCCGCGGCGATGGATCAGGCCCAGGATGCCGCGCAGCGTCGAGGTCTTGCCGACGCCGTTGCGACCGAGCACCGCGGTGATGCCGGTCGCCGGAACCGAGAACGTGACGTCTTCGACCACCTGCTGGCCGGCGATCGAGCAGCGCAGACCTCGCACCTCGAGGATCGCCGTGCTCATGCTCAGTGCTCATACGGCGGTTCCGAGGTAGGCGCTCTGTACGAGCGGGTCGTCCATGATCTTCTGCGGGGTGTCGTAGGCGATGATGCTGCCGAAGTACATGACGGCGACCTTGTCGACCAGCCCCATCAGAACGTCGATGTGGTGTTCGACCATGAGCACGGTGCAGCCGTTCTCACGCTGCATGTCGCGGATGTTGTCGACGAGGCCCGCCGACATCGCCGGAACCGACGCCGGCCATCGGCTCGTCGAGCAGCACGATGTTCGCGTCGGTCACCAGCAGCACGGCGATCTCGAGCTTGCGCTTGTCGCCGTGCGAGATGTCACCGGCTGCGGTGTCGAGTTTGTGGCTGAGTCCCACGGCCTCGAGCTTCGCGAGGGCGAGTTCGGTGGCGGCATCCGTTCGCCGCGGGAAGCGGAGCAGCGAGTAGTCGCCGCCGAGCGAGACCTGCGCGGCGAGCCGGACGTTCTCG
This sequence comes from uncultured Actinomycetota bacterium, assembly GCA_963772395.1. Taxonomy (GTDB): domain Bacteria; phylum Actinomycetota; class Actinomycetes; order Actinomycetales; family Microbacteriaceae; genus Microbacterium. Next base: position 1,185,755 of record CAVYWV010000002.1, read on the forward strand.
AGCACGCTCAGCCTCGGGAACAGGCTCGAGGTCTGGAAGGTGCGCCCCAGTCCCGCCCGCGCCCGCGCGGGCACGGACGCCTTCGTGATGTCGTCGCCGTTCATCAGGACGCGTCCTGATGTGGGCTTCATGAGGCCGGAGATCACGTTGAACAGCGTGGTCTTGCCGGCCCCGTTGGGCCCGATGACGCCGACGAGCGAGCCGGCGGCGACATCGAGTTCGACATCCTTGAGGATGGTCGCGCCGCCGATCTGCAGGCCGAGGGCCTGGATCTGGAGCGCGGACGGGACGGGGGTGCTCATGCGGTGATACCGGGCTACTTCGCCGCTGCCTCGGGCGGAGCCACGTCGTCGGCATCCGCGGTGTCGACGAGCTCGGGCACGAACGTGTCACCGTCGGCGACGAGCTTGGCCTGGTACATCTCCTGGATCAGGGCGTGGTCGCTCTCGCGCACGGTCATCGCGCCCTTGGGGCCGTCGAACTCGAAGCCCTCGAGGGCCGCGATCATCGCGTCGACATCGCCCTTGCCCTCCTGGATGGCGTGGACGATCATGATCGCCGCGTTGAAGCCGTCCGGGCTGAACAGGTCGGGCGTGCCGCCTTCGGCGTCGATCAGGTCGATCATCGTCGGCGTTCACATCGTTGTCGTTCGCTCCCGGGAAGTAGTGGTTCAGGAAGCTGATCTTCTCGGACGCCTCGCCGTAGGCCGCGAACGTCGCCGAGTCGCCGAGACCGGTCACGACCGGAATCTCGTCGAGCACACCCTGCTGGCTCATCGCCTGCCACATCGCGCCCGAGGTCGCTCCTGCCCACGCCACGAAGACGAGGTCGGGGTCACTCGCGAGCACCTGCTGCGCGAACGGCGTGAACTCCGTCACATCTTCGGCGACGAGCACCGAGTTGACCGTCGCGCCCTTGGCTCCGAGGATCGCCTTCACTGCCGCCTCGTTGCCCTGGCCGAACGCGCTGTTCTGCGCGAAGACGGTGATCGTCTTGCCCTCGAGGTCATCGAGGAAGGTTCCGGCGGTCGCGACGTCCTGCGCGGACTGCCGACCCGAGCGGAAGGTGTACTCGTTGATGCCGGTGATCGCGTCGGCCGCGGCCGGCCCGGAGACGAACAGCACCTTGTTCTGCGCAGCCTGCTCGGCCACAGCGAGCGCGACGCCCGACGACGCACTGCCGCCGATGATGTTGACACCGGCGCCGATGAGCTCCTTGACCGCCGTGACCGCCTTGTCGGGGTCGCCCGCGTCGTCCTTGTACTCGACGGTGATCGTTGTGCCGTCGATCTCGCCCGTGCCGTCGGTCGCGTAGTCGAGACCCGCTTTGAAGCCGTCGAGGTACTGCTTGCCGTAGCTGGCCAGCGGCCCGGTCTCGCTCGTGACGATGCCGACCGTGACCTCTGCCGGGCCGGATGGCGTCTCGGACGCGTCGCCGCCCGGCGCGGCTGCCTGCGGCGCGCAGGCCGCCAGGACGAGCGCGGCCGTGGCGACCACGGAGCCCAGGAGCAACTTCTTCGTAACCCGCATGTGCGTGCCTTTCACCGTTGGAAGGGATCACCTGAAACCTGATTCAGGTAATTGCAAACCTAGGAAGCGCACGAGCGCGTGTCAAGTCGAGACGTGCGACCGCGCGGACTCGTTACCGTTTCGGGATCAAGGACGTGGCGCAACTGCGCCATGACCTAGCGCGTGCGTGCCGGCTTGTCTTCGCCCGCTTTCGGCGCGTCCACGGAGACGTCGATCGGTGCCTGGCCGCGGTCGGTCGACCAGATCGCCGCGAGCCCGCGGTTGCCGTGCTGAGACGCGCGCACCGCGCGCTCGTCAGCCCAGCCGTTCAGGCGGTGGCCGGCGTGTCCCTTGACGTGCTCGAACGTGACGTCGGGCAGCCCCGCGGCGCGTCGCGCGTCTCGGGCGTCGATCAGCGCCTGCAGGATGTCGACGTTCTTCGTCGGCTCCTTCGCGCTGGTCTTCCAGCCACGGCGGGCGTGCGCGTCCATCCACGACTGGTACGTGTTGATGGCGTACATCGAGTCGGCCTGAATGTGCAGATTCTCGACGTCCGCGTTGTCGCGGATCGCATAGAGCACGGCCAGCAGCTCGCCGATGTTGTTCGTCCCCGCCTCGAGCGAGCCCGCCGCCCAGCGGCCGTCTTCGCCGACCCAGGCCCATCCGGCCGGGCCGGGATTGCGCATGCACGCGCCGTCGGTCGCGACGGTGTAGGTGCTCATGGTGCACCCCCTGGGACTTGAACCCAGAACCCACTGATTAAGAGTCAGTTGCTCTGCCGATTGAGCTAGAGGTGCGTCTTGCTGCGAGGCCCGCCGCATGGCGAACCGAGGGTAAACGTTACCATCACGATCGCGTCACTCGGAAATCGAGCACGGCACCTCGCGGTTAGGCTGGACGACGTGACCTCCCCCTCCACGCCGGTGTCATTCCGCGCGCCCTTCGAGGGCGACCTGCAGGCGTGATCTGACGCTCGCGCTGCGACTGGCGGATGCTGCGGACGCGGCATCCATGGCCCGCTTCGACGCCGCCGACCTCGACGTGCAGCTCAAGGCCGACGCGACCCATGTGACCGAGGCCGACCTCGCCACCGAGCGAGCGATCCGCGAGATCCTGGAGGCCGAGCGTCCCGCGGACGGCGTGTTCGGCGAGGAGTTCGGGGTCACCGGATCGACCGAACGCCAGTGGATCATCGACCCGATCGACGGGACCGCGAACTACCTCAAGGGCATCCCGATGTGGACGACGCCTGATCGCCCTCTCGATCGACGGCGTCCCGCGCGTCGGCGTGGCGAGCCAGCCCGCGCTCGGTCGCCGCTGGTGGGCGGCGACCGGTCTCGGTGCGTGGACGAACACGCCCGACGGCTTCCCCGCACGCCTCGGCGTGTCATCCGTCGATTCGATCGGCGACTCCAGCGTGAGCTTCCAGAGCATCCGCCAGTGGGATGAGGTCGGACAGCTGGATGCCGTCGTCCGCCTGTCGCGCGCGGTCTGGCGCGACCGCGGCTACGGCGATACCTGGCCGTACATGCTGCTGGCCGAAGGCCGCCTCGAGTTCGTCGCCGAGTTCGGCGTCAAGGAGTACGACATCGCCGCCCTGGTGCCGATCATCACCGAGGCCGGCGGGCGGTTCACCTCTTTCGACGGCAAGGACTCGCTCGTCGGAGCGCTCCTCGCTCGCCACCAACGGCGTGCTGCACTCCGCGTTCCTCGACCTGCTGCACACCGCCGAATCATCGGAGTCTGCACGATGACCCGCACGCTCTCCCTACTCGGGGCATCTCTCGTGCTCACCGCGACATTGCTCGCCACGTCTGCCTGTGCCGGCACCGGCACCGAACCAGACTCCGCAGTGACACCTCGAGCCCGTCGCGACCTCGCCCGCGCCGGAGCCTTCTCCGACGGGTTCGACCGCACCCGACGGCCGATCCGACGTGCGAGACGATCATTCCGGCCGGGACCGTCGAGGACTTCGAGAGCGTCGGCTGGACCGCCCGCGCCGAGACGTTCCGCATCGGCGAGCTGGAGATCGACGGAGGCGTCCAGTGCATCTGGGGCGATTTCACCACCGCGACCGACCACGTGCAGATCTACGGCTGGGCCCCGATCTCGGCGGACGACGCCGATGAGGCGCAGAGCACGCTCGTGACCCAGGGCTGGAAGGTCGAAGAGACTCCCGAGGGACTCGTCGTCACCGAGAGCGCCGACACCACCGTGGCGACAGACGATCAGGGCTACGGACTGACCTACCTCTTCGGCGACGGATGGGTCAAGTACGCCGACACGAAGCAGGGCCTTCTTCTGGTGACCTGGGGCTAGCTGCCACAGCTAGAGGAACGTCAGCTCACCACGGACGATCGAGTCCCCGGAGTGGGTCGGATCTCCGTCGACCGGCTCCTGCGAGACGTCGACGAGCACGAAGTCCTTGCAGGTCGACGTCCGCCGGGATCGGAAAGGTCTGCTCCGTGCCGTCGAGCACGCCGAGGCTCACCAGTGCCGAAGCGTCAGCGGTGATCAGCCAGACCTCGCGGAATGTGTCGGGGGCGGCATCGGCGCTCAGTTCGACGCGCACCGCGAGCGTTCCGTCGCGCTGTTCTTCGACGACTGCGCTGCCTTCCGCGCTCGGGTGGTCGGGGAACGGGGCGAGCGTGGCCTCGGCGACCTCGGTCTGCGCGGCGCGCTGTGTCAGGGCCCAGACGCCCAGGCCGACTCCGGCGACAAGCACCAACGAGGCGGCCAGTGCCCAGATGCGGGTCATGACGCGGCGGTGCGGCGCGTCCACCACCACCGGTCCTGCGTTCGCGGGCGCCCGCGGGCGACCTCTGGCTCTGGAGCACTCGTGCCCAGCGCCAACTCCTCGACGATGCGCGACCAGACTGCCTCGGGCGGTGACTCCAGTTCGCCGACGTCGAAGCTCGCGCGACCCGCGACCGCAGCGTGACGCAGCGCCGCCAGGTCGTCGACGCAGACGGTGCAATCGCCCAGGTGAGCGGATTCCGCGGGGCTCGCGACGGGCTCCCCCATCGCGAACAGAGCGAGTCGCTCGGGGTCAATATGCGGCATGTGTCACCTCCAATCGGGTGCGCATTCGTTCCAGACTTCGTCGAATGTGGCTCTTGACCGTGCCGAGCGGCATGTCGAGCCTCCGCGAGATCTCTTGGTGGGTCAGGTCGTCGAAGAAGGCCAGCTTCATGACCTTTCGGGCGTCGGGCTCGAGTCGCTCGATCTCCTGCGCGACCAGCAGGGTCTCGCCCAGGTCGACGTCCTCGGTCACGAGGTCTTCGGGGCGGGTGACCCGCTGCAGCTGCTCGTGCAGCGCGCGGATGCGGGTGCGGGCTTCGTGCGTGTCGGCGATGCGCCGCTTGGCGATCGCGACGAGCCAGGTGGAGAGGCGTGCTCGCGACGGATTGAACGACGCACGCGATGTCCAGGCCGATACGAAGGTCTTCTGCGTCACGTCCTCGGCATCGGTTCGGTCGCCCAGCGAGCGCAGAGCGAGGGTGAACACAACCGGCGACCAGCGGCGATATGCGTGCTCGAGTGCGCGCTCGTCGCCGGCGATGAAGCGGGCGTCCCACGCCGACTCGGCGTCACGCTGCTCCGACGCGTCGGTATTCTCCTCCCCTCCAGCCACGATGTCTCCTCGTCCCTCGGCTCATGCCCTGGGTTGGGCCACGACGACCACATTGTCGTCGTAGTGTCCGGTCGTCTCATCGAACTCGCCGCCGCACGTGATGAGCACCAGTGATCTCGTGTCTTCCCGGGCGAACAGCGCGTCCGTCGGCAGCTCCTGCTTCGGATAGTACGTCACGCTGACCACCCCGTAGGCGGCCGTCGACCCATCGGCTCCGGTGACGGTGATCTCGGCATCCGCAGGCAGATCACGGAGGTTGGCGAAGGGTCCGATCGGGTAGTCGGGTGCGTCGATGTGAGCTGCGATCACGGTGTTGCCGTCGAGGCTCCACGGATCGGGGCCGAATCGGTACCACCCCGCGATTGCGGGATTGGGCGGCAACTCCATGAAACCGCCCGATTCGACCCCGACCGGGACCACCTCCATGTCGACTCCCGCGGCGTCGACCTGAACCCGCACAGGGGGCAGAGACGCCCGCGCGGGCACCGGCGCGCTGCCGACGATGGGGACGTCGGTGACAGCCGTGGGAGCTGCGGTGGGTGTGGGCGATGGGGTGGAGGGTGCGCCCGCCCCGCTGGGGGCCGGGACGGGCGCACATGCCGAGAGAGCGAGGACCAGCACCAGCGGTGCGATCAGTCGTCGGTTCACGTCTGGCTCTCTCGGGTTGCGCAGATCAGCGCTCGATCTTCGCTGCCTGGGTGCGACGTGCCCCGATGACGACGACGGATGCCGCTGCCAGTGTGAACGCGAACCCGACCATCCAGAACGCCTGGGTCATCGCGTCGCGATCCGCGGCGTATCCGGCTGTTCCGGAGGGGACTCCCCCGGGTGCGGTGTGGCCGACCGTGATGGTCTGAACGGCGAGGTCGAGATTTCCTGCCTCAGCACTGCCCCATGCGTAGACGATGGTCAGGACACCGTCCTGGACCGCCACGTCTGCCGGGCCGATCACCGGGTCGGTCGTTCCAGCGAGGGCGACGGATGCCGACACCGTGCCGACCGGCAGGTTGAGCGTCGCCTGGTCGGGGTTGACCAGGCTCGAGACGACAACGGTGCCGCCCGCGAGGACGTCGACGGCCGGAGCAGCGGCGACGTGGCGCACGGTCAGCCGGCCTTCACCGGCGTTGGTCGTCGCGATGTCGTTCGTGAAGAGGTTGAGCGCCGGGGCGCCGCCCTCGTCGAGGTTGGCGGTCGCCGTGTAGCTCGTGCCCGCCGCGAGCGTGATCGTGGCCGGTCCCAGGATGGGGGCGCTGTCGTCCGCGGCATCAGGCGCCGTCAGAGCGACTTCATAGTCACCCGCCGGCAGGTCGAGCGGGCCGGCGAGGTCGCCGGGCTGGAAGTCGTCCAGCGTCAATGCTCCGTTGACATAGACGTCCACCGGTGTGTCGGGGATCGCGTGGAGCACGTAAAGGTCGGCGCTGGTCGCCGAGATGGCTTGAGCAGGCACCACGAAGCCGGCCGCGAGAGCGAAGCCGGCTACGACGCCGGCTGCGATTGTCTTACGCACGTTGTCCTCCTTGGGGGGCGGCTCTTTCCGCCCTGCAACGAGTACTTCCGCGCGAAGCGCGGGTTTGGATGCACGCGCATGAAGAATTTCTCAGGTCAGCCCGTTTCCGACACGGCCACGCCGAGCCATTCGGCGAGCTCGTCGATCTCGGCGCGCACCATTTCGGCCTCTTCCGGCTCGAACGGGAGCAACTCGTGCACCGCATTGATCTTGAGGATTTCGCGCTCACGGTCCACTTCGGCGTCGAGCATCCCGACGAATCGGTCGCCGATCAGGATCGGGTGCGCGAAGAAGCCGTACACGCGCTGCGGTTTGGGCTTGAACTGCTCGAGCACGTAGGTGAACCCGAAGACCTCCTCCAGGCGGGGCCGGTCGAACAGCATCCCGTCGTAGGGGTTGAGGAATGCGACCCGGCCGCCGTCGTCTTCCTCCAGTGCGGCAAGTGCTTCGGGGTCGACGCGGAACTTCCAGGTGCTGCCCTCCACGGTCGCGGGTTCCCCTGCGGTCCCCACCGGCGTCCACGGAGACTTCTGCTTCGCGAGACCGGCTGCCTGCAGCCGCCGCTGTTCGAGCATCCGGGGCGCTTCGCCGTCGTCGTACTCGGGCAGGTCCGTCGGGTAGACGCGCTCGGCGAGGTCCCAACGCTTGCGCCGGCCCTCTCGTCCGACGATCGCGACCTGACCCTGTCGCATCAGGAAGTCGAGCATGGTCGGCACCTGGTTGGACCCGGTCCACCCATCCGGGGGCCGCCTCACCTGGGCGGTGTCGGGAATGTCGGCGGCGAGCAGAGGGCCCTCTGCCTTCAGCCGGGCGAGCACGTCCTCACGAAAGCGCGAATTGGCTTGGAGCCACTGCGCGTGTGCTCTCTCGTTGCGGCCAGCGGCGCATCGCGGGCAGCATCAGCGGCAGCAGGCTCACGGGGCGGAAGGCACCGTCGAACTCGAACAGCAGCCGGTCGATCTCGACCGCCTTTCTCAGCTGGCCCGCCTCGTACGACCAGCCGATGCGCGACCACAGCACGGTGTGCTCGCACGGGGCGATCGTCGCGGTCGGGTCGATCTTGACGTAGCCCAGCTGCTCCGCGACCTCGACCACGTCGCCGGGGCGGGCTGCATCGAGCAGTTGCGCGCGCACCACGATACGGCGCGCCTCGTCCCTCGTGAGCTGGTGGGTCACGACCTCGAGGGTAGCGACTCAGGCAGGGGGCGCGTCGGGGTCGAGCGTCTTCAGCATGTCCTCTTCGACTTCGTTGTCGGCATCCAGCTGGTCCTCGGTCGTCTCGTCGCCGCCGATGGGTGAGTCGCCGTTCTCGGCAGGCTGTTCGTCTCGTCGCTGATCGCTCATGCGAGCCACGCTACGCGCCCCGCAGGCGCAGGGGGCCGGGAGCGCGAGAAGCACGTCGCGAGCACCTGGTCAACCCGGGCCTTGATACTCGCGGGTGACCGCAGACTGGTTGTCACCCGACCGAATCGATCGCAGAGAGCGGAGAAAGCGAATGCACGAGGCACCGACGCACACACCCGACGAATCCGCAGTGAAGGGGTCCGTCCCCGCAGGCGGTGACGGTGACAAGCACTGAGCCCGTCCGGCTGAATCCGGGAAATCAGCAGCACCACCGCGTCGTCGTGATCGGCGGCGGCAACGGTGGACTCTCGGTGGCCGGCCGGCTCGAGCGGATGGGTGTCGAAGACGTCGTAGTGGTCGAACCCCGTTCCGAGCACCTTTACAAACCGCTCTTCTCGCACATCGCCGGCGGCACGGCACCCGGCAGCATGGCGGTCCGCGAGCAGGGAGCAGTCATGCCGAAGCACGTGGGGTGGGTGCAGGATGCCGTCACCGCGATCGAGCCGGAAGAGGACTCCGTGCTGCTGGAGTCCGGCGGACGCCTGACATACGAGCACCTCATCGTGAGCGCGGGAATCCAGCACGACTGGGACGCGGTGCCCGGCCTCGCGGACGCGATGAAGACGCCGAGCGCGTCGTCGCACTACGAGTACGACCTCGCCCTGAAGTCGTCGGCGCTCTTGCGCGCGGTGCGCAGCGGCACCGTGATCTTCGTTCAGCCCGCGGGGCCGGCATCCTGTGCGGGAGCAGCCCAGAAGCCGATGTATCTCGCGTGCGACTACTGGCAGAAGATCGGGGTGCTGGGCGACATCCACGTCATCATGCTCGTCCCCGACGACACTGTCTTCGGCATCCCCGAGATAGATCGCGAGCTCGAACGCAAGATCGCCGAGTACGGCATCGACCTGCGGACCGGCATCGAGATGACCGAGGTGGATGCCGCCAATCGCCTGATCACCGTCCGCCAGCGGGGGCGTGACCTCCCCGAGAAGCTGTCGTACGACGTGCTCAATGTCGAACCGCCGCAGTCCGCGCCGGACTGGCTGGCGAACCTGGCCGGGGCCGACACCGGCGGGTTCGTCGAGGTCGATCCGCGCACCTTGAGACACAGACGACACCCGAACGTCTGGGCTCTCGGAGACGCCGCGGCGACGACGAACTCGAAGTCGGGTGGTGCCCTGCGAAAGCAGACGCTCGCACTCGCTCGCAATCTCGTGTCGGTTCTGGGCGGCAAGCCGCCGACCGAGCAGTACGACGGTTACTCGGTGTGCCCGTTCACCGTCTCGCGGTCCACCGTCGTGTTCGCCGAGTTCGACGACGAGTACCGACTGAAGCCGACCATCCCGTTCTGGAAGGGACTGGCGAATGAGCGGCGGCTCACCTGGATATTCGACCGCCACATCCTGCCGTGGGTGTACTGGCACATGATCCTCAAGGGCAGAGCCTGACGCGAGTCGTGTGACGATCGGGCCCGGACCCCGAGGTCAGTTGAAGCGCAGCAGGATCTTGCCGGCGCGACCAGGCACGGCGCTCGCGGCCGCGGCCTCGCTCGCCCGTTCGAACGGGGAGACGGCCTCGACGGGGAAGGGCAGCGGGCGCTCGGCGACCTCGAAAAGGTTAGACCTCCTTCAGGCTGGCTTCAGCACCCGCTTGACACGATCGCATCATGACTGAGAACAGCAGCCACCCCGACCACACTCCCATCGCCGCCCCCGGCGCCGAAACACCGGTGATCGCCCCCGCCGACCAGCCCTCCGCGCCTCGCCGTTCGCGCAGCCGCATTTGGCTCATCGCCGGTGGTTCCGTGCTCGCCGCAGCAGTGCTCGCGGGCAGCGGAATCGCCGTCGGCGCAGCGATCGCCGACGAGATGGACGACGATGACGACGACCGCGCGAGCACCAGCGCCGAGCAGGATGACGACGGCGGCACGGCAGTCTCTCAGGCCGACATCGGCACCGAGTCCGCCACCGAGCTGAACGAGATCATCGCCGCGGCCGCTGATTCGGCCGAGGGCGATGCCGTCGGCATCGAGGCCAACGCCGACGGCAGCTGGGACGTACAGTTCGAGACCAGCGACGGCGCCGAGACCGAGGTGCGCGTGACCGCGGACGGGACGACCGAGGTGCTGTCGACGGATGCCGCCGAGGCCGACGACACCGCTCCACAGGCCGTGCTGGACGCCGACACGGTGGACGCGCTCGTCGCTGCGGCCATGGACGAAGTATCAGGCAAGATCACCGACATCGAGATCGACGACGACACCGCGTCGCCGTTCGACATCTCCGTCGTCCAGTCCAACGGCCGCACCATCGACGTCGAACTCGACGAAGCCATGACGGTGGTATCGATCAACCCCACTCAGTCCTGACCGCTCGCGCTGAGACGCTTCTGGTGGTGACGGCCACGCCCGGCACCGAGAGTCACCAGTTGCTCTGCAGCTGCTGTCGGTGATCGGCACGCAGGCGATGGCGCCCGGCGCTGACACGATCTGACTTCGACGGGTCAGAACGGAGGCGGGTCGCTCGAGCTCGCACTCGCGACGTCGTCCGACACCGTGAATACGGGCACCCGGCGTTCCGGAGGGACCACGTATCGTCGACCCGTCGGGGAAGTCCATTCGACCGCCCCACCCGTGCCGGGCACTTGTCGCAATCGCCACCCGCCGTGATGCTTCACCATGTGATGCCCTCGGCAGAGTGGCGCAAGATTCTCGAGAGCCGTATCGCCTCCGTGCTCCCACGCGACCGTGTGGTCGACGTCGCATCGGGATGCCGGCATTCCGCATCCCGGTCCCATGCACCGATCAGCCCGCCATTTCACGAGGCGCTTGAGCGATGCGGGCGGCGAGTAATTCGTGCGCCCGACAGACAGGACCATGCCCGTCTCGGGGTGCGTGAGCACCCGCATCCACGTCGCGTCTGCGCCGCAGAGCTCACGCGCCTTCGCGATCGGGATCGGCCCGACACCCTCCACGGTGGCCGGGTCGCTGCCGGACGCAGCCACGTCTTGATCATCGCCCGCCAGAAGCGCGAGAACCGGAACGGTCACGACCACGGACGCTCGGATGCCGCGTGCCTCGGCCGGATGCGCGGTCGTCGTGCCCTCGATGAGCAGGTCGCCCATGACGTCGGCGCGGATCTGATCGAGCGTGCGGGTCTCACCCTCCTGCGCCAGGATGACCTTCGCTATGGCGGTCGCCCGGTCAAATTCCGCTCGAGCCTCGACCGCGGGGCCGAACTTATGCGTCCACGCCATTCCATCTTCGAGAAGCTCGACGTAGACCCGGCGCTGCGCGAGCGCTGCTTCGTGCCGTTCGGCGAGCGTGACGACTCGCGCGGTCTCGATCAGCTTGCGGAGCGAGCGACGGAACTCTCCGACCGGCTGGGTCTCGGCGAGCGCCAGCGCCTTGCCGACAAGCTCGCCGCGCAGGTCGGGCTCGACCTCATCGAGTCCGTCGACCAGCAGCTTGGCGTGCCGCTTCACGATACGACCGTCGCGCAGTGCGCTCATCGCGTCGGGGTAGTGGTGCACCAAGCCCTCGGCCAGTGCGATCAGATCGCCCGCCTCATGCTCGGTGATGCGGAGTCCGGCGGCCAGCTCGAGCCGCAGCCCACGCATCACCACATCGGTCAACGCTCGCCCCGCGACCTCGGCTTCAGCCAGATGTGCCGCGCGGATCCGGTCGATGCGCGTGAGTTGCTCAGCATCGTGAGAGGCCATCATGCGGCTCATGTCCATCACGACTTCCAGCTCGTCCGGCACTGGCCAGTCGAGCGTGAGCGGGTCGTCGTACATGAGTCCAGTGTAGAACGTATGTACGACATCGCGGGAAGTTCTGCACAGGCATGGGTGCCCGCATCCCCGGATCGAGTCCTCGACCCCCGATGTTTCGGTAGCGTCGAATCGCGGGCGCCGCAGACCGATCAAGGGGAAGGTCAGCAATGGACCAGTACGACACGATCGTCGTCGGCGCGGGAATCGCGGGCCTGACCGCGGCCCGCCTGCTGACGCAAGCCGGCCAAGCCGTCTTGGTGCTCGAGGCACGCGACCGTGTGGGCGGCCGAGTCGTCACCGACCGTCGCTACGGGCTCGCCACCGATCTCGGTGCGTCCTGGATCCACGGCATCACCGACTCCCCCGTCGCCGCTGCGGCCGAGGCGTTCGGCATGCCCATGGTCGAGTTCACCGTCGGCGGCTACCAGCCCGACAGCCGCCCGATCGCGTACTACGACCCCGACGGAGAACGCCTGTCGGATGCTGCCGCCCAAGCCTTCATCGACGACATCCACGCTGCCGACGAAACTCTGCGCGAAGTCGTCGCGGCGTCAGCCCCCGACGCCTCGTACCGCGACGTCACGGATGAGGCGATCGCCCGCCAGGGCTGGGAGGTGGAACGCGCGCAGCGCGTGCGCGAGTACCTGGAGCACCGCTCGGAGGAGCAGTACGGCGCCTGGATCGAAGACCTCGCCGCGCACGGACTCGATGACGACTCCATCGACGGCGACGAGGTGGTCTTCCCGGACGGATACGACCGTCTCGCCTCCCATCTCGCGGAGGGGCTCAACATCCGGCTCACGCACGTCGTCGACCGCGTGCAGTGGACAGCCGAGGGCGTGCACGTGACGACCGACTACGGCACCGTCACCGCCGACACCGCCGTGATCACCGTGCCGGTCGGCGTGCTTCAATCCGACGAGTTCGTGATCGAGCCGCCCCTGCCCGAGCCCATGGCGGGCGCGCTCAGCCGACTGACGATGAACGCGTTCGAGAAGGTCATTCTTCGGTTTCCGACGAAATTCTGGGACGACGACGTCTATGTGATCCGTCAACAGGGTCCCGAGGGCCGGTGGTGGCACTCCTGGTACGACCTCACCGCCCTGCACGGTACGCCCACGCTCCTCACCTTCGCCGCGGGTCCTGCGGCCGTACAGACGCGGGACTGGAGCGAAGAGGAGATCACCGACTCCGTGCTCGCACAGTTGCGCCGCCTGTACGGAGACCGGGTCGACAAGCCCACACACGTGCACATCACCGACTGGCAGGACGATCCGTTCTCCCATGGCTCCTACGCCTATATGAAGGTCGGCTCCACCACGGCCGACCACGACACTCTCGCGACGCCGATCGACGGCGTCCTGCACCTGGCCGGCGAGGCGACCTGGACGGATGACCCTGCGACCGTCACCGCGGCGATGTACTCAGGGCATCGCGCGGCCGAGAACATCCTCGGGCGGGAGATTCCCATCGAAACGGCGTGGTCGGGCCGCTGACCTTCGTGGTGCCGGACGATGCTCGATGACGCAGCGCAATAGTGTGTCCTCATGCCGGATCGCACTCACGACGTTCCCGCGCCGCGACTGCTCTACCTCGTCAAGCAACTCGAATCGGCGATTCGCGCGCGGATGGATGTGGCGCTGCGCCCCCGTCGCATCACCGTTCCTCAGTACACCGCACTGACGGTGCTCGAGCAGCACGATGACATGAGCGCCGCGCAACTGGCCAGGCATACGTTCGTCACAGCTCAGGCGATGGAGGGCGTGGTCGGTGCGCTGCAGAGCGCGGGTCTCATCGTGCGTCATCGCGATCCCGAGAACCGGCGCCGTCTCGTGATCTCACTGACAGAACAAGGGCGTGCTCTTCTCGAGGATTGCCGCCAAGACGTCGACCGAATCGAGGCGGCGGCGTTCGCCGCACTGACGACGGAGCAACGGTCCCGACTGAGTGAGTGGTTGAGTGAGAGCCGGCGGGCGCTGGCCGTGGATTTCCGCGACGCGTCGTCAGAATAATCAACTTCCTTGACTATTTACCAAGGAAGTTGATACTTGCATGTGAGTGATCCCGTTCGAACGAAGGAGTTCGCATGCATGCATCCACCACGTCCACTCCCCACCGCTCTCGGCTGACGTTCATCGGCGTGACCGCCGCGGCGGGCGCAGTTCTGGCCGTCGGGCTCACCGCTTCGTCGGCGGCGGCGGCGAGCGGCGAGTACAGCGGAACGCTGGCTGACGGGACGGCCTGGAGGGCGGTGGTGCCCGACGAATGGAATGGGACGCTGCTGCTCTACAGCCACGGCTATCAGCCTTCTTTCGCCGGTCCCAGAGCGCCGGCGACGGTGGCTCCGAACCCCGCTACCGAGCAACTGCTTCTCGAGCAGGGCTATGCGCTGGTGGGATCGACCTACGAGGCGACCGGATGGGCCGTGCCCACCGCACCCGGAGACCAACTCGAGTCCCTCGGCGCGGCGCTGGTTCAGATCGGCGAACAGCCGGATCACGTCCTGGCCTACGGCACGTCGATGGGCGGCCTCGTCACGGGACGCCTCGCCGAATCGGCAGGCGACGTGATCGCGGGTGCGATGCCGACATGCGGCCTGATGGAGGGCGGCGTCGACCTGAACAACTATCAGCTCGACGGCTCGCATGCGATCGACGAACTCCTCGCCCCCGACCAGGACATTCAGATCGAGGGATATGCGAGCCTCGGCGCCGCCTTCGGAACAGCGGCTGCACTCAGCGGAGCAGTGGATTCCGGGCAGTCCACCGCGGAGGGTCGTGCCCGCGTCGCGCTCGCGGCGGCGCTGTTCCACCTTCCCGGTACGGACACCCGCGACGCAGACCAGTGGCAGCAGTCGATGTACACCCTGCTGAAGCAGACGCTGGGATTCGTCACACCGGGTCGTTTCGACATCGAGACCGCGACCGGCGGCAACGCCACGTGGAACGTCGGCGTCGACTACGGCAAGCTCTTCCAGCAGTCTGCAGATCGCCAGAGGGTCGCCGAGCTGTATCGCGCCGCCGGGCTCGACCTGAAGGCCGATCTGGCGCAGCTGACCGCCACCGCCGACATCGCTCCGGATGCAGGCTCGGTGGAGGCGCTCAACGCGAGTTCAGGGTTGACGGGCGACCTGCAGGTACCCGTGCTGACGATGCATACGACAATCGACATCTTGGCCCCGGTGCAGGTCGAACAGGAATACGCGGAGGACGTGCGGTCGCAGGGTGACAATGCACTGCTCCGTCAGACCTTCGTCGACCGCGAGGGCCACTGCTCGTTCACTCCTGCCGAGATCGCGGCGGGAATCAGCGTGCTTGAGGATCGTGTGATCTCGGGTCACTGGGGTGGGGCGAGCAGCTCCGTGCCTCAACTCAACGCGCTGGCTTCCTCGTTGGATGACAGCGGCTCCGCTTTCGTGAGCGTCCCCCCGCGGGAGTTCGTCGGCGATCGAACCTGGGAGTAGACACACCTCTGAGTCCGGTGATGCGGTCGAGTGCGCGCTCCTCGCGGGTACCGACCGGATCGCCGGCACGCCTCACCAGAATGAACGCGATTGCGGCTACGGGCGGTTTCAGGTCAGGTCGTCTGCCACCCGGATGAGCACTTTGCCCGTGACGCCGTTTTCGACGGCGTCGTGAGCGGATGCCGTCTGCTCGAGCGGGAACCACGTCACGGGCAGCCCGGCCGCATCCCCGACCGGGAGAGCTCCTGCTTCCAGCGCCGCGGTGATGTCTTCGGCGGCCGCGGCGAGCGCGTCCGGGCCGACCGTGTAGAGCAGGAGGCCCTGCCAGCGGGCGTTCTTCGCGAAACTCGCCACGATGGGGACGGTGAAGTCGTCACCGTTGTTGTTCGCGTAGTACGCGATGCTGCCGTGGTTGGCGAGCACCTGCACGTCGAGCGACGCGTTCTGGGCGGGCGCCACCTCGACGACGTGCTCCACCCCGTCCGGAGCGATAGCGATGATCTTGGCCGAGAGGTCTGCATCCGGATACTTCACGACGTGATGCGCACCCGCTGAGCGGGCGAGTGCCGCCTTCTCGTCGCTGCTCACCGTCGCCACGACGATCGCGCCCGCCCACACCGCGAGCTGGATGGCTGCGTGCCCCACGGCACCCGCCCCACCGTGCACGAGCACCACGCGACCGTCGAGTGCGCCGGGCGCAAGCCGCGCCGGTCCGAACTCGTGCACGGTGAGCGCGCGGTGGGCAGTCATCGCGGGCACGCCGAGGCTGGCAGCGATGTCGAAGGGGATGCCGTCGGGCAGCCGCACCGCGCGGCTCGCGGGAACGACCGTGAACTCCTGCGCCGTGCCCGTCGGCCGCTGGTGGGCGGCCAGGAAAACCCACACGCGATCGCCGACCTTCAGGTCGCTGACATCCGCACCGACAGCATCGACCACACCGGCGCCATCCTGGTTCGGAACGATCTCGTCGTACTCGAGCGGTTTGCCACCCGCGCGCGCCTTCCAATCCGTCGGATTGACACCCGACACCGCGACGCGGACGCGCACCTCGTCCGGCCCGGGTTCTGCCGACTCACGATCGACGAGTTCGAGGACGGAGGAAGAACCGTGCTGGGAGTAGACGATGGCGCGCATGGTCAATGCAAGGCTTCCGTCGCAACATACATTCCGGCGCCTCCGACTCGCGTCAGGATCGCCAGCGGATGCCGGAGGATTCCAGCTCCAGTCCAGCCAGCCGCCGCATGACGATCTCGTCGCCTCGACGCCAAGCGCCCATCGCATCGACGTCGAGCTTCGCGATCGTCGCGATCGGCTGATTCGTGAGTGCACGCAGGGCCAGAAGGTCGATTCCGACCCCGGCGCGGACGAGCGCCTTGGCTCGACCCGCTCGTCGGACAAACCGGCCGCGCGTCAACGCCCAGACGAACATGATCATGAGAATCGGCAGCACAGCAACGCCCAGGCCGAGCGTCAGCGCGAGTTGATGAACGAGCTCTTGCTGACCCTGCCCGGCCGCCTCGAGCGCCCCGCCCGCATCGCTCGCACCGTCGAACGGGATGCGGATGCCCGACCCGATGAGCGGCACCCCACCGAGGTTCTTGCCCACCTCGGTCATTGTCTCGCGAAAACCTGCTCCCGCGCTCTCCATGTCCTCTCCGAACTCGGAGAGCTCGGTGATGAGTCCGTAGATCGTCGCTCCCAACCACACCCACCCGATGATGAATGCGAGGGAGATGACGTCAACGAGAATCTGTCGCGTTCTGCGCGGCCCATAGTCGGAATACAGTTTCACGGGCCCACGATTCCACAGAAACTTCGCTTCGCCCCGCGACGAAGGGCCCAGGTCCCACGAATCAACGCGGGACCTGGGCCCAAGTCACGTGACAGCGGATTGGTGGAGATGGGGGGAATCGAACCCCCGTCCATCGCTGTGTCTCTGCGCCTTCTACGGGCGTAGCCTGTGCTGACGTTCTGCTCGGCCCCGACCTTTGCCACAGGCATCTAGGTCGACAGGCCCAGTCTGGGAAGAGTCCCGAGAAACGTCCAGACGCCGTTTCTCAGCAAGACCCCTAGATGACGCCAGGATCCGTGTCGGGATCAACCACGGTCTGACGGACTATCGGCGTCGCTTATGCAGCGAGGGCGAAGTCGTTGCGATTGGAATCGGCAACTATGTTTTTGCAGAGATCGTTTACGAGATAACCCTGCATCCTCGGCCCGCTTCTCGCAGGAGCTCAGGCGATGTCGAAACCGATCATCCCCATGCACTCCCCTGTCTTGCAGAGGGCCGCTGTCACGCGCTGTGTAGTTTTCAACCTCGGAACCCTGGGGTGCCGAGCATTACAGTCTACAACGGTTGGTGCAGGTGGGCGAAGTCGGTGCTGCTCAGAGTTCGGGCACGAGCGCCTGGAATTGGGCTTCATCGGGAACGACGGGCGGCACGAAGACCGTGCCGGCGGCCTCCGCGATAGCGGCGGCGAAGGCCTCGGTGACGAACTCGCGGGGCGGGGTCGACGAACCCGAGAGCCCGGTCGCCATCACGACGATCGTCGTTTCCGACAGCGGTTCGTAGCGGATCAACGTGTTGTACCCGGGAATGTTGCCACTGTGACCGATCCAGCCTCCCTGACACACGATCGCCTCACCGTAGAACTCACCCGGCGCCAGGTCGGACGATCCGAACGACTGCAGCCGCAGCACTTGTGCGTCCTGGGTCAGCAGTCCTTGCCCAGTGGCCAGCGCCCTGCCCCAGACGAGCATGTCGTCGACATCGCTGATCATGGCGCCCGCCGCCCCCGCCGAACTGGGGCTCCATTCCGTGGCATCCATCCACGTGTTCGACGAACCGCCGACGGGGTGGACAACGGCCGGCAGCGTGTACCCGGTCATTCGCGGTTCGGGCAGAGCATTGTCGATCGGGTAGCTCGTCTCGGTCAACCCGAGCGGTGACACGATTCGCTCGTCGATGATGTCGGCGATCCCTTTGCCGGTGACCTGCTCGGCGACCAGCCCCAGCAGGATGTAGTTGGCGTTCGAGTACTCCATGTTCGATCCCGGGGCGAACGAGGTCGGCATCGAGTAGGAGTAGTCCAGCAGTTGCTGAGGTGTCCACTCCGCCTCGAGCGCACCCAGTACCTCGAGACCCCACGCTTCGTCGTTGGAGTAGTTGCCCAGCCCGCTGGTCATCGTGATCAGCTCACGAAGAGTGATGCGGGAGCCGTTGGGCACGTCGAGCACGTAGTCATCGATCGGGTCGTCGAGCGACAGGCCGCCCTCTTCGGCGAGCTGGAGGATCACCGTGCCGACGAACGACTTGGTCACCGAGGCGATGCGACTGTATGACTCGGGGTCGACGGGCGTGCCACTGACAAGGTCGGCGACCCCATAGCCAGAGGTCCACGTGCCGGCGGGACTTCGTACTCCGACAATCACTCCCGGCACGACCTCCTGCACCCTCTCGTACACCGAAGCGGCCGCTTCGTCGTACTGCGCGGCGAGCTCGGGATCCACCTGCTCAGTCGACTGACCGTCGTCCGACCCGGCGACCGCCTGAGGGTCGGGCACGCACGACGCCGCGGAGCCGGCGACCGCCTCATGAGCCGGAGTCGCGGCGTCCGTCGAGGCCGGCAACGGGGTGCCGAACGTGCACCCGGCGATCACGAGCACGGAGACCATCGCGAGCGGGAGCCCCGCCCATCGCAGGACGCCCCGGCTCTGAGACGATGTGTTCCCCATGCGGCTCCCTTGCCGATCCCCCGACCAGCCCACTGCCGTCCCGGCTGACCCTACTCCTCGGGCACTCGCGCGTAGAGTCTCAGCCATGAGCGAAGTCACCATCACCGTCCGCGGTGAGCACGAAACCCGCGTCCTGCCCGAAGAAGCGGTCGCGCACCTCTCCGTCCGCGCCGAGGGCCCCGAACGAGGTGCCGTCGTCGAGCGCATCGCCGCGCTGGCCGCTCCGCTGCGCGACGACCTCACGACGCGGAAGGATGCCGATGGCCTGACCGAATGGTCGAGCCAGCGCGTCTCGGTCTGGGCCAACCGCCCGTGGAACAACGAAGGCAAGCAGCTGGCCCTCGTGCACTACGCCTCGGTCGAGATCACCGCGACCTTCACCGACTTCGCCGCCCTCTCGTGGTGGCTCAGCGACGTCGCCGAGCGCGACGGCGTGCAGGTCGACAACGTGACCTGGCGGCTCACGCCCGCCACGGCGAAGTCCATCGAAGCGGATGTCGCTGCGGAAGCCGTGAAAGTCGCTGTGGACCGCGCGACGGCGTACGCCTCGGCGATCGGCCTCGCATCGCTGACACCCCTCGAGATCGCCGACCTCGGCCTGCTCACCGACGCCTCTGGTGGGCCGGCTGCCGCACCCAAGATGATGCGGGCGATGGCGATGGGAGCGATGGACTCGGGTGGAGCGCCCGCCGTGGAGCTGCAGCCCGAGGACATCGTCGTCACCGCAGCCGTCGAAGCGCGCTTCTCCGCACGCTGATCCGTGCCTGCTGAGCCCACTCCCCCGGCGGAGAACCTGACGCCGCGCCCCGGCGCGGCCGAGCGCCTTTCGCGCATGATCCAGCTGCCGACGGTCAGCGCCGAACTCGATTCAGCGCGGAGTGCAGCCGTTCGAGGACTTCGCCGCCCTGCTGGCCGAGCTGTACCCCGCTGGTGCACGAGCGTCTCGAGCTCGAGCGGGTCACCGAGTTCGGTCTGCTCTTCCGCTGGGCCGGCGCATCGGCATCCGCTCAGCCGCTCGTGCTGATGGCGCATTACGACGTCGTTCCGGTGGACGAGTCCGACGCATGGACTCACCCGCCGTTCGAGGGCCGCGATCGAGGACGGCTGGGTCTACGGACGCGGCGCGCTCGACGACAAAGGGCCACTCCTGGTCGTGCTCGAAGCGGTCGAGAACCTGCTCTCCGTGGGATTCACCCCCGCACGCGACGTGTACCTGTCGTTCGGCGGGAATGAGGAGACCTACGGCGATGCGGCCGCCTCGATCGCCACCGCTCTGAACGAGCGCGGCATCGTGCCGTGGCTCGTACTCGACGAAGGCGGCGCGGTCGTCGACGCGCCGCTGCCCTTCGCCCTCGGGAGTGCGGCCATGGTCGGCGTCGGCGAGAAGGGCGTCGTCACTCTGCGGCTGAGCGCGCGCGGCGACGGCGGCCACGCGTCCACGCCGCCGCGCATCACCGCGGTCGGCCGCATCGCGCGAGCGATCGACCGGCTCGACGCGGGTACGTTCCCCGCGCGCACGCCCGCCGCCATCACCCGCATGCTGAGTCTCTTCGCGAACAAGGCACGCGGGCGCGACCAGACAGTACTGCGCACGCTCGCCACATTCCCCGCCGCTGACCGCGCGGATCTTCGCGGCGATGGGCGGCGAGCCGTCGGCGCTGGTGCGCACGACCGTCGCCGCGACCATGCAGCAGGGCGGCACCGCCGCCAACGTGCTGCCCTCGCAGGCGTCGGCGACGCTCAACCTGCGCATCGCGCTCGGCGAGACGGTGCGCCGGCACGGTCCGGCGCGTGAGGCGCCGCATCCGCGATCCCCTCGTCGAGGTCACGGTGGTCGAGGCGAGCGAACCCTCGCCCGAGTCACCGACCGACAACGCCCAGTTCGCGCTGATCTCCGCCGCCGTGACGGCGTCGTATCCGGATGCCGCGACCGTGCCCTACGTCTGATGGCGGCGACCGACAGCCGGCACTTCCACCGGTTCTCGCCCGCGGTGTACCGGTTCGCTCCGCTGGAGATGTCGAACGCGCAGCGCGCCTCGATCCACGGGGTCGACGAGCGTGTCGAGATCGCGTCGCTCGAGCGCGGGCGAGCTGTTCCATCGCGCGCTGCTCCAGCGGCTACAGTGATCGCACCCGGACCGGCGAATCTGAAGGAGCTGCGATGAAGCGCGCCGCACTGGGCACCCTCGCCACCGTCGTCGGCTTCCTCGCGTTCGTCGAGTTCACCAGCGGGGTGCTGCAGGGCTACTACACGCCCATGCTCACCGACATCGCCCGGCACCTGGGCATCCACGACGCCGACGTCAACTGGCTCGAGGGCGCACAGCTCATGCTGTCGGCGCTCGTCGTTCCGGCGTTCGCGAAGCTCGGCGACATGGTCGGCCACAAGCGGATGCTGCTGATCTCGACGGCCCTGACCGCGGCGGCGGCCCTCGTACTGCCGTTCACCGACTCGTTCGCGGTGTTCCTGATCGCATGGGCGCTCATGGGCTTCTACGTCGTGTGGCTGCCGCTGGAGATCGCGCTGATCTGGTCGCGGTCGCGTCGCATGGAGGGTCGCTCTGTCATCACGGCGCGGGCCGCGGGCTTCCTCGTGGCGGCGCTCGAGCTGGCGCGATCGTCGGCGCCCTGGTCGGTGGCGCGCTCATCGACACGCTGCCGTTGACGATCGTGCTGCTCGTGCCCGCGGTGCTCATCGTGGTCTGCTTCTTCGTGATCCTCTTCGGGGTGAAGGAGTCTCCGGAGCCGACGGGCGGCGTCTTCGACACGGTCGGTCTGATCCTGATCTCGCTCGCCCTCATCTGCTTCACCGGGGGCCTCAGCCTGCTGCGCCTCGAAGGCGGGCTCGTCAACCCGTGGTCGTGGACGGTCGTCGTGCTCGGCATCCTGCTGGTGGTGCCGTTCGTCCTGTGGGAGCTGCGCCACGACGACCCGCTCATCGACGTGCGCATGTTCCGCTCGCCCGCTCTCGGGCCGGTGTTCCTCACCGCGGGCCTGTTCGGCGTGAGCGTGCTCGGCGCGCAGGCGCCACTGTCGACCTTCGCCCGCACCGACCCCGACGTGTACGGGTACGGGCTGGGCACGACGGGGTTCGCGACCTCGCTCATCATCGGGATCTACCTGATCGCCATGATCGTCGGTGCGCTGCTGTTCCCGTCGATCGCCCGGCTGACGGCGCCCCGCGCTGACCCTCATGGGAGCCTCGACGCTCGTCGGCATCGGGTTCCTGCTGTTCCTGCCGTTCCACGACACGTATGCGCAGGTCATCGTGAACATGGTGATCGTCGGCCTGGGCTCCGGTGCACTGGTGGCCGCGCTGCCCGCGGCGGCGGCATCCGCTGCTCCCGCCGACCCAGACGGGCGTCGCGACCGGGCTGACCAACTCGGTCAAGACGGTCGGCGGGGCGATCGCGTCGTGCGTGTTCGGCATCGCACTGCTGAACGGTGCGACCGGTGCCGCCTCGGCGTCGGAGGGGACGGCCGGTTCGCTGAGCGGCTACTTCACCGTCTGGATCGTCTGCGGCGTGACCGCGCTGGTCGCGGCCGTGGCCCTGGCCTTCGTGCCGAAGACCGCGTTCACCGATCGTGCGGTGTCCGAAGCCGGCACCGAGCCGGTGGTGCGCTGAGCGCTCGGGTGCCGCCTTCTACGTCGACTGAGCGGCGGTTTCGGTGACGAGGATGCGCGTGATCGGTTCGCCGGCCAGCGCGGGGCTGTCCCCCGGGCTCGACCAGACCCGCGTGCGAAGCGTCTGCAGGAAAGCCTCAGCACCGGCCGTGGTGTCGAAATCGAGGTCGACCGACACGTAGCGCGGATCGTCGATCGGGCGTCGGACCGTGTGCGAGCGGACGCCGGCGGCGACCCGCAGCGGGGCGAAGCGCGTGAATGCCGCCCGCCACACGTCGAAGTCGGTGATCGGGTGCTCGATGTGAAGTGTGTACATGGCGTTCATGGTGCGCGCGCGGGCGGACGGATCCCATCCCAGACTCGTGGGATTTTCGCGTCGCACACGCACCTGGGATCCGCCCGCCGAGGCTCGTATGGTGGGCGTATGTCGTCGGATCTGCCGTGGCTGCTGGCGCCGGACGCACTCGAGGAGGCGGCGCGCGGCGCGCCCGACTCGCGGCACTTCCGCACCGAGGTGCTACGGCGCCTGCGGACGGTCATGGACTTCGAATGGCACGTGTTCGCCCTCACCGACCCGGTCACCGGCGTCGGCATCGATCCGTTGGCGAGAATCCCGGACGTGAAGGATGCGGCACGCGCGATCAGGCTCAAGTACCTCACCGCGACGAATCGGTGGACCACTCTCGACGTGGCGGCGTCGCTGGGCGATCGAGCGGCCCAGAGCGCGCTGTGGCGGGAGATCCAGCAGCCGGCCGGCGTCGTCGATGTGGCCTCCGTCGTCCTCCGTGAGCATGCGAACTGCTGGGGGTTCCTCGACCTGTGGTCTCGCCGAGCGTTCCGCAGCGACGAGGTGGCCACGCTTCGTGCGATGGCTCCCGGTCTCGCTCAGGCCGTGCGGATCTCTCGCGGGCAGAGCTTTCAGCGTCCCGCCGCCCCGCCACCGGCATCCGGCCCTTCCGTGGTGCTGGTCGACGACTCGCTGTCTGTCGTGGGACAGACGGCGGATGCCGCTCCCTGGCTGCGGCTGCTGCTGCCGACTCCGGACCAGCTGACACCGATCCCCGCGGCTGTCTACAACGTCGCGGCGCAGCTGCTCGCCCGTGAGGCGGGCGTGGACGACAGCGAACCGTTGGCCCGGATGCCGGCATCCGACGGCTCGTGGGTGCGGGTGAGCGCGGCACGGGTCGAGCCGGCCCACGGCATCGTCGTGACGATCGAGCCGACGACGATGGATGAGCGCCTCGACCTGTTCGCGCGCGCCTATGCCCTTTCTGCGCGCGAGCGCGACGTCGTGCTCGAGCTGTCGCGCGGCGCCGCGACGGCCGAGATCGCCTCACGCCTGTTCGTCTCGCCGTACACGGTGCAGGACCACCTCAAGTCGGTGTTCGAGAAGACCGGCGTGCGCAGTCGTCGGTCGCTTCTGGCCCGCGCGACCGGGGCTTAGTCGCCGAGACGGTTCTTGGAGCGCATCGCGCGCTCGGCTTCGCGCTTGTCCTGGCGCTCGCGCAGGGTCTGGCGCTTGTCCCACTCGTGCTTGCCCTTGGCGATCGCGATCTCGACCTTGGCGCGGCCGTCCGAGAAGTAGAGCTTGAGCGGCACGAGCGTGTATCCGCCCGCCGAGACGGCGTGCGAGAGCTTGATGATCTCGTCCTTGTGCAGGAGCAGCTTGCGCACGCGCTTGGTGGCGTGATTGGTCCAGTGGCCCTGTGAGTACTCCGGGATGTGCACGGCGTCGAGCCATGCCTCGCCGCCGTCGATGTACGCGTAGCCGTCGGAGAGGTTCGCGCGACCCTGCCGCAGCGACTTCACCTCGGTGCCGGTCAGCACCAGTCCGGCCTCGTACGTCTTCTCGATCGTGTACTCGTGGCGGGCGCGACGATTGGTCGCGACGACCTTCTCACCGCGTTCCTTGGGCATGACGACTCCTTGGTGGATGCTGCGCCGGGCGCGCGGCAGCCTGTCAGTCTAGCAACCGCAGAGCGCGCCCGACCGTGCCGGGGCGGGATCAGGCTCGCAGCCAGCGTCGGATCGCGAAGCCGGCCGACAGCGCGGCCAGCAGGATGCCGATCAGGAGGAGGATCGGCACCACTACCCACGCATCGGCCACACTCACCCATGTCGTCACGAAGTCCACGCGCTGGCGGAGGTACTGGTCGACCCCGAAGTGCACTCCGGCGATGATCGCCGCGCCCGCGAGCAGCGAGCCGAGCAGCGCGGCGAACACGCCCTCGAGGATGAACGGGGTCTGGATGAATCGGTTGGATGCACCGACCAATCGCATGATGCCCAGCTCCCGCCGTCGGGCATAGGCCGACAGGCGGATCGTGGTGGCGATCAGCAGCACCGCGGCGATGAGCATGAGCGCAGCGATGCCGACCGCGATGTACGTCGCGACCGTGAGCGCCGAGAACAGCGGCTCGAGATACTGGAGCTGGTCCTTGACCTCTTCGACGCCCTGCTGCCCGGTGAACGCCTCGACGATCACGTTGGACTGGCTCTGATCGACCAGGTTGATCCAGTACGTCTCGTTGAGCTGCTCGGGGGTGATGACGCTCGCGTAGTCCTCGCCGAGCAGGTCGATCACGTTCGCGTACGCCTGCTCGCGGTCTTCGAACCGCATGTCGCGGATCAGCGGCGAGATCGCCGGCCCGTCGAGCTTCGTCTGCACCTCTGCCAGCTGCTCCTCGGTCGCGACTCCGTCGGTGCATGTCGGGGCCTGCGAGATCGCGGTGCACATGTAGATCGCGACCTGGGCGCGGTCGGCCCAGTAGTCCTTCATCTGGCCGATCTGCATCTGCATCAGGATCGCCGCGCCGACGAACGTCAGCGAGACGAACGTGACGAGCACGACCGAGATGACCATCGACGCGTTGCGCCGCAGGCCCGACAGCGCCTCCGAGAGAACCAGCCCTACCCTCACGAGGTAGGCCCCACTTCGTCGTCGGGATCGGTCTCGCCCAAACCCAGTCGATCGGCCAATCCGAGCTCGGCGACATCGACCTCGGCGATGTCGACCAACGGCACGGGTTGCGTGCGCGGCGGGGTGGTGGCGGGCTTCGGTGCCTTCGCGGCGGGAAGCTCATCGGCTTCGGCTTCAACGACAGCGGCGGACTGCTCGACGGGTTCGCCGGCGGATGCGGCATCCGCAGTCCCTTCGTCTGTCGGACTTTCCGCAGCCTGGGTCACCGCATGCACGGCCGCCGCGGCGGCGGTGGCCGCCGCCCGTGCGGCGATGTCGGCCGTGCCTCCGTGGCCGTAGGCGCTGGAGACGGCGGCGGAGGGACTCAGCGCGGTTTCGCGCTGGACTTCGAGCACCGCGGTGAGCGCCGCGACCGCGGCGGCGCCGCGCTCGGGCTCGGGGGCGAGGCTCGGAATGCCCGAGGTGTCTCCGTAACCGCCATGGCGTTCGTCGCGCACCATCTCGCCGTCGACGAGCTCGATCACGCGCCGCTGCATCTGGTCGACGAAACCGGCTTCGTGGGTGGCCATGACGACCGTGGTACCGCCGGCGTTGATGCGGGCGAGCAGCTGCATGATGTCGACCGATGTGGCCGGGTCGAGGTTGCCGGTGGGCTCGTCGGCCAGCAGCACCTGCGGTCGGTTGACCAGTGCACGCGCGATCGCGACGCGCTGCTGCTCTCCGCCGGACAGCTCGTGCGGGAACCGCTTGTCCTTGCCGGCCAGGCCGACGAGCGCGAGGACTTCGGGCACGGCCTGCTGGATGAATCCACGCGAGGATCCGATGACCTGCAGAGTGAAGGCGACGTTCTGGAAGACCGTCTTGTTCGGCAGCAGCCGGAAGTCCTGGAAGACTGCGCCGACGTGCCGGCGGAAGTACGGCACCTTGCGGTTCGACAGCGAGCGCAGGTCGCGGCCGAGCACGACGACGCGCCCGTCGCTCGGGGTCTCCTCGCGCAGGATGAGTCGCAGGCACGAGGACTTGCCGGAGCCCGAAGCGCCGACGAGGAACACGAACTCGCCGCGGAGCACCTCGAAGTCCACGTTGCTCAGGGCAGGCCTCGCTGTGCCGCGGAAGCGCTTCGTGACGTTCTCGAACCGGATCATGGCCATCCGAGCCTAAGCGGGCAGGCGCCGTGCACATCGAACGACACCCGGGCATCGGCATCCGCTCGTCGTGCATTTCCGGGGGTGGATCCGAGCCGCGCACAGAAGAACGGCCGCGGTGGACACGGCCGTTCTTCCTCGCGTCCGCTCCGGAGAGCGGATCAGCATCCGGCCCTCACGGGCTGGTCTGTGTACCTCCGTTGGTGATTGTCAGTGCCGATGTCTCGTGGCACTTGTCTCCGATGTCCAGCTGCGCCGGGTTGGTGCTGTCGTAGCTGACCTTCCACGCTGTACGAGCCGCTGAAGCCGTGACCGCGGTGGTGTTCGAGGTCGACACTCGTCTGCGGAGAGGCTCCCGCGACCGCCACCGTCGTGCTGTAGACGGTCGTGGCGCCCGCGCAGGTGGCGCTCGGGTAGAGCGCGAACGACACCGAGCCGGCCAGCGTCGCCGCCTGCGGGCGCCGAGACGGTGACCGAGTCGTTCGGCACCCACGTTCTGCGCGCTGGTCAGCGAGGAGGCCACCGCGTTTACGGCGAAGCACTCGTTCAACGGACGAGTCGCTCGACCGCCGGGATGCCGTTCGCGGCGTCGCCGGTGTAGACCAGCGCGCCAGCAGTAGCGACCCGGCTCTGTGACGGTCGTCGCGTCCGGACACGACGGTCGCCGGATACGCGGCACCCGTGAGGTTCACCGCACCACCGACTTGCGTGCCCCCGGTGCCGCAGCGCGCCGGCGCGTCGACCTTGCACAGCCAGAACGACACCGAGCCTGCGGGCGTCGCGGTGCCACCGGTGAGGCTGACCACCGCGGAGTCCTTGACGCTCACTCCAGTCGGTCCGAGCGTCCAGGCCACCGGCCGGGATACTCGATCCGTCACCCTTCTTCGGCGTGGTCACGGTCGTCGAGACGCAGTTGCGTGATCGGCGGTGCGGTCTTCAGGATCGTGTCCTTGTAGTCCGCGCTGTCGGAGTTGCCGGTCACCGTGCTCGGGATCGTGTTCGCGAACGAGCGGCACGCCGTCGAGCCGCCGAAGATCGTCGCGGTCAGATCGACCGCGGCCTCACCCCGGAACCCGTCCGCGCTGTACGCGGCCTGCGACACCGCAGCGTTCAACTGCGTCGGCGCCGACAGCGTCAGGTTGTCGCCGGTGCCGCTCCAGGTCCGCAGGAACAGATCCAGACTGCCGCCCTGCTGATCCCAGAGGATCATGAAGTCACCAGCCCGGCGGTTGTCCCACGGGTTGCAGTTGGCGATCAGATCCGCGTCCGTGGCCGTGTCATACGCGCAACCGGCCGGCACCGGGTTCTGCATGAACTCGTACGCGATGAAACCGCTGCCGCTGTTGTTGTCACGCTCCCACGCGAAATACAGCCAGTCATGCTGCGTCGACGTATCGCGCTCGGTGTCCAGCCACGCACGGCGCAGATCGACCTGCCCGTTCGGATTCGTCATTCCCAACGTGGGCACGGCGTCAGCGTGGATGACGCCGATCTTCGTGGTGTTCGAGTTCAGCGGCCCGAGCTCCTTCACGTTACCGGCCTGATCGGCCAGCTCAGTCGTTCCCCCATCGGGCACAACCCCATCGATCGTGTACGGCCCATCCGCGGCCATCGCCGCCGGCGCCGTGATCACCGATGCGGTCAACAGCGCAGCGCAACACGCAGCCACCCACCCTGCTCTGCGCCGCCCGGATCGAGTCTGCCGACGTGCGGTGGAGCGTGGAGTGTTCATGGCAATCCTCTTTCTCGCGCCGAGGGCTCGACGCGGTACGAGGCCCACGCTAGAAAACGCGAAAGCCGCCGACCATCGGGTGATGGGCCGATCAGGGTCGGGTAACAGCCCTAGGGTCGCTCGATGCCGCGAAACAGGATGGGTGGCGCGAGACAGAGTGCGTCGCACCCAGTCTCGACGCGCCTATCCGGTCTCGCGGTCGGGGAAGCGAGGATGCCGGCGGGTCAGTCCTCAACCGGACGCTTGCGCCACTTGATGCCGGCGGCGATGAAGCCGTCCAAGTCACCGTCGAACACGGCCGAGGGGTTGTTGACCTCGTAGTCGGTGCGCAGGTCCTTGACCATCTGGTACGGCGCCAGGACGTACGAGCGCATCTGGTCGCCCCAGCTGGCGGTGATGACGCCGGCGAGGTCCTTCTTGATCGCCGCCTCCTGCTCCTTCTGGAGGATCAGCAGGCGCGACTGCAGCACACGCATCGCGGCCGCGCGGTTCTGGATCTGCGACTTCTCGTTCTGCATCGACACGACCGTGCCGGTCGGAAGGTGGGTGAGACGCACCGCGGAGTCGGTCGTGTTGACCGACTGGCCGCCCGGGCCCGACGAGCGGAACACGTCCACGCGCAGGTCGTTCTCGGGGATCTCGACCTCTACGGCCTCGTCCAGGAGCGGGATGACCTCCACTGCGGCGAACGAGGTCTGACGCTTGCCCGCGGAGTTGAACGGGCTCATGCGCACGAGGCGGTGCGTGCCGGCCTCGACGCTGAGCGTGCCGAACGCGTAGGGTGCGTCGACCTCGAAGGTGGCCGATTTGATGCCGGCCTCTTCGGCGTAGGAGGAGTCCATGATCGTGACGGGATACTTGTGCTGCTCGGCCCACCGCAGGTACATGCGCAGGAGCATCTCGGCGAAGTCGGATGCGTCCACTCCCCCGGCGCCGGCGCGGATCGTGACGACCGCGGGGCGCTCGTCGTACTCGCCGTCGAGCAGAGTCTGCACTTCGAGCTGTCCGACGATGTCTTCGAGCTCGGCGAGCTCGTGACGCGCCTCTTCGGCGGCGTCCTCGTCGTCCATCTCGTTGGCCAGCTCGACCATGACCTCGAGGTCGTCGAGGCGGCGGTCGATCGAGGTGATGCGCGCGAGCTCGGACTGCCGGTGACTCAGCGCGCTGGTGACCTTCTGCGCCTTCTCGGTGTCGTCCCAGAGGTCGGGCGCGCCCGCCTCATCGCTGAGGCGTGCGATCTCGGCGGTGAGCGCGTCGACGTTCGACCACGGCCCTGATGTCGGCGAAAGTGGAGCGCAGCGCCTGAATATCGGCGGACAGATCGAAATCAAGCATGACAGTCCAGACTAACGTGGATGCGGTGACCGACCGCGCCTCGACCGTGCTGTGGCGCTTCGGTCCGATGATCTACGGCCCCACGATCCTGTTCGCACTGGGCGAGGGCGCCGTCATCCCGCTGATCCCGATCATCGCCGCGCAGCTCGGCGCCGACGTCGCCACGGCTGCGCTGGTCGCCTCCGCGCTGGTCGTAGGACAGCTCTGCGGCAACATCCCGGCCGGGTGGGCCGTCGCGCGCATCGGCGAGCGGTTCACGATGGCGATCGCCGGCACCTTGTCGCTCGTCGGCGTCGTGGGCATGGTCTCCGCGCCCGGGCTCGGCGTGTTCGCGGCATCCGTCTTCCTGATCGGATTCTGCGCCGCCGGTTTCGGCCTCGCACGCCACTCGTTCATGACCACCCGCGTGCCGCTCGCCTTCCGCGCGCGGGCGCTGTCGCTGCTGGGCGGCACGTTCCGGCTCGGCATGTTCATCGGCCCGTTCGTCGCGGCCGGACTGCTCGCGATCTTCGGCGACGAGCACGCGGCGATCTGGTTCTTCGGCGCGTGCCTGATCGCGACCGTGCTGCTGGTGCTGCTCGGACCCGATCCCGAGAAGCAGCTCGCCGACGACCCGGAGGAGCGCATGCGCGTCGCCGAAGACACCGGCGAGCCGGTCACCGGTGCGATCCCGACCGCCGAGCGCATCGGCGTGCTCCGCACGATGTGGCGGTTCCGCCGGGTGCTGTCGCGGCTGGGTCTGGCCGCGGCCTCCCTGTCCGCCGTCCGGTCTGCCCGCCAGGTCGTGCTGCCGCTGTGGGGCTTCTCGATCGGCCTCGACGCACAGACGATCGCGCTGGTCGTCGGCATCTCGGGGGCGATCGACTTCGCCCTCTTCTACGCGAGCGGGCAGGTCATGGACCGGTTCGGCCGGCTCTGGGCCGCTCTTCCGGCGATGGTGCTGATGGGCGCCGGCTTCATCGCCCTCGCCTTCACGCACGACCTCGACAGCGCGGCGATGTGGTTCGCCATGTTCGCCGCCGTGCTCGGCGTCGGCAACGGGCTCTCGAGCGGCATTCTGCTCACTCTCGGCGCCGATGTCGCGCCGCGTGCCGACCCCGCGCCGTTCCTCGGCTCATGGCGCACGCTCACCGATGCCGGCGGGGCGATCTCACCGCTGCTCGTGTCGGCCATCACGGCGGTGTCGTCGCTCTCGATCGCGACCGGCTTTGCGGGCGTGTCGGCCCTGCTCGGCGGGCTCGCGTTCGTGCGATGGGTACCGATGTTCGTGCCGCGAGCGCGTCCATGATGCAGTTCTGCCGAAGCCGCAACGGCGGACGCCGCTGCACCCGCGAACTCGGCCACCGCGGCCTGCATCGGCATCGCACGATCATGTGGACGGATGCCGGAGCCGACGACCCGCGCTGCCCGGGCTCCGGCTCTCCCGGCAGCGCCGCGCCCGCGCTGGCGAACGGGTTTCCGGGCGGCCGGGCTCTCTGTGCGGAGTGCCTGGAGTTCGTCGCGCTCGACCCGGACCGCCGTCTGGTCGCGCACGACACGGGGGGCGCGGCATCCGATCACGACGCAGTCGAGCGCGCAGCTTGGTTCAACACGCACGGATGGGCAGGTCCCGAGCCCGAGACGCCGGGCGGACAGCCCCTTTCGTGAAACCTGATCTGGAACTAATCTGTACTTGCCGCTGGGGAGCGCACATCGGGTGATGGCCGCATCACCCACTAGGGGAAGGCCTTAAGTGTGCGTCGCCCGTGCACAAGCATTGGCGGAGGAAGTCGTGGGCAACACAGACGACGGCGCGTACGGGCTCGTGGTCACGGGCGACGCGGTGCGCAAGGACTACGTTCATCTGCTGGCGAGACTCGGCCTGGTCTCGGACGCATACTCGGACTCGGCAAGAGCAGCCGGCGAGCTGCGTCATCATCCTCCGGCGATCGCCATCCTCGAAGTCGAGCACGGCGGTTGCGCCCTGCTGCGGGAGTTGCGTGACCAGTACGGTCCGGATGTTCCCGTCGTGCTCGTCTCGGCCGATCGAACGACCCCGGCGGACGTCGTCGCCGGGCTCCTGGTCGGAGCAGACGACTACGCGGCCGAGACCATGGATGCCGACGAGTTCCTCGCTCGCGTGCGACGACTGGTCGAGCGCACGCGACGCAGTCCGAACGCCACGGCCGACCTGCGGCGGCTTTCGACACTGACGGACCGTGAGCACCAGGTGCTTGCCCTGCTGACCGACGGCCGATCGCACAAGCAGGTCGCGACCGAGCTCGGCATCAGCGTCAAGACCGTCGGCACGCATGTTCAGAACCTGCTCGCCAAGCTCGGCCTGCACACCCGCGTCGAGGCGGTCGCCCTCGCGGTGCGCGCCGGCGACGGCATGGCGCCGGTCGCAGCGGGCGGTTACGCGCACTCGGCCTGACGCTGCCCGACGCGGGCGCTCAGCGCAACGCCGGTGAAGGTGGATGCTGCGCGTCAGCGCAGCGCCGTGCGACTGGTCGCCGTCGCCTCGAGTGCAACACCGTCGGGCACGAAGAGTGCGACGATCGGTGGCCGCCACGTCTGTGCGACCGTGACCCGCGCGGAGACGCCGTCCGGCGTCCCCGCATCGACCACGACGGCGCCCCCGCCGACATCGCCGACCAGCGCATCTGCCTGGTCGCGCACGCCTTCGTCGGTGAGTTCAGCGCGTGGCTCGCCACTGTCGACGACCAGGACGAAGCCGTCCGCGCCGGCGAGAGCCGCTGCATCGGCCAGCGCGTCGAGTCGCTTCTGTGCGAGATACAGGCTCGTCGCGTCGACACACACGAGGATCACAGCGATCGCGAGCACGGCATAGCCGAGGGTGAGGATCAGGATGCTGCCCTCGTCGTTCCCCGCCGCTCGCTCGCGCAGACGGGCCATCGCGGCGCGCATCATTCCGACTCCCAGAAGCGCGACACCTTCTGCGCGGCGGAGGCTTCGATCGGAATGCTCGCCAGCCGATCGAGTCCCAGCACCGGCGGCACGAGCGGCAGCGCCACGCGCGTCTGGATCGTCACGACGAGTGTCGAGCCCGCCTCGGGGCACTGGCTTCCGGCGGGCCGGCACTCGAACGCGACGTTGACCACGCCCGGATCGAGGGCATACTCGTCGATGACCGAGTGCAGAATCAGATCGGCTCTCTGGCGCGCGACATCCGGACTCGCCGCGGTGGACAGGGCTCGGGCGATGTGTCGCGCGCCGGCCTCCGCGCCGAGCGACTGCCCCTGGATCAAGCCGAGCGAGACGATGAGGTACACCAGCGGCACCAGGAGCAGCATCCCGACGAGGATGAATTCGAGCGCCGCAGAACCTCGATCGTCGGCGGGATCACTCGAAGGACTCGACGGGAGCATGCGCGGTCACCTCCATCACCCGCGGCAGGCCCAGCAGACCCGCCAGTGGCAGCGTCGCCTGCACACGGATCTCGACCGCGGGGTGGCCGAGCGCGCTCGTCTCGCGCACCTGGACGTCGGCCGCGTAGTCCCCGCCCACCGTGCGGGCCACGATCTCTCGCGTGCGCGCGGCGCCCTCGCTCAGCGACATGTCTGCGAGCGCCGCATGGTGCGCTCCCTCGACGGCTGCGTCGTGGACGACGTTGCGCACATAGACCGTCAGTCCGAACTGCAGTACAGCAAGGGTGAGCAGCGTGAGGAGGGTGCCGACGAGCACGAACTCGACGGGGCTCGATCCGTGATCGTCCGCGACGACCGCGGCGAGTCGGGATCGGATGCCGCGCACGGACTAGAGGCCCGAGACCCGTTCGATCGCCTGCTCGAACAGGCCGGCCAGCGCCGGACCGGCGAGCGCCCAGATCACGACGACGAGCCCGGCGGTCATGAGCGTGATCAGAACCCACCCGGGCACGTCGCCGCGTTCGTCCTCGTACGCGTCCTGCAGCAGGTCGCGAACGCGTCGGACCGTTCTGTCGAAGGCAGTGCGGATCATGGTGTTCTCCTTCCGGCGATCAGCCGATTCCAAGTCGAAGCATGAAGATTCCCGGGAAGACCGCGAACAGCACGCTCAGGGGCAAGATGAGGAAGACGAGCGGGATGAGCATGTAGATCTCCTTGCGTCCCGCACGTTCGATGAGTCCGCGCTTGGCGTCTTCGCGTGCGTCGAGCGCCTGCGAGTGCAGCACCTGCGCGAGCGGCGCACCCCTGTCGATCGCGGCGACGAGCTGATCGATGCTGCGTGAGACGGCGGCGATCTCCAGCCGGCTCGACAGGCCTGCCGAGCGCCTCGGACAGGGATGAACCGGTGCCGACGGCGAGCACCACCCCGCGCAGCTCGCCGGTGAGCTCTCCCGCGCCGACGGCGCTGACCCGTCGCAGGGAGTCGAGGATGCCCTCGCCCGCCGACAGGCAGAGCGCCAGGAACTCCAGCACGGTCGGCAGCTCCTCCTGGATGCGGCCGACGCGGGCGCGCGCCGTCTGAGTGAGCCGGGCGTCGTAGGCGAACGCCGCGATGACACCGGCCAAGGGCGGCAGCAGGACGGCTGCCCCCGATGCGCGGCCGAGCAGCACCAGCACGACGACGCCGGCTCCCCCGATCGCGACCCCGCCGACCGCCCAAGCGAGCTGCCGACCGCGGAACGCCGCGGCATCCATGGCCCAGCCCGCCTGGTGCAGGCGGCGATCGACCGACGCTGACCCGCCCGCGAGGCTCGTGAGGCGCACCTGCGCCGCGGCCCACCACTCCGCGAGGGTCGCCCCCTGCGTATCGAGCCGGAGCGTGACCCCGCGTGGATCGGTCACGTCGCGGATGTAGGGCGCGATCCGGCGCGCCAGCGACGGCGCACCCCACCGCGGCGTGAGCGAGACGAGGAGGCACACGCCGAGTCCGAACGCGCTGCCCAGTACGACCGCGAGCGCAATGTCGGTGACGCCGAGCGGGCTCATCCGAACCACCGCCGCGGCTCGGGAAGACGCCCGATCCGAAGCATGATCCGGTACGCCACGAACGACACCGCCGCACCGGCGAGGATCAGCGCGACGCCCTCCGGGCTGCCGTATGCGCGAGATCCTTCGGGTCGCATCGCGAGCAGGGCGAGGATCACCCACGGTGCCGCGACGCCGAGCACCGCCGCCCCGCGGATCCACGACTGGCGCGACTCCACTTCGGCGCGCAGAGCGGCGTCGGCGCGCACCGACGCCGCCAGCGCACGCAGCACCGGGGTCAGTTCCGTCCCGCCGACCTGGCGGGCCATGCGCAGGGTCTCGACGATCCGGTCGCCGACCGGATCGGACAGCGCGATCTTGAGGCGCTGGGCGCTGGAATCGAAGTGCCCGGACGCCGCGACATCGCGTGCGAAAGCCGCGAAGGGCGGACGCAGCGGGGCCGGCGCCGACTCCGCGAGACTCGCGACCGCGTCGGGCAGCGACATGCCTG
This sequence comes from uncultured Actinomycetota bacterium, assembly GCA_963772395.1. Lineage (GTDB taxonomy): Bacteria > Actinomycetota > Actinomycetes > Actinomycetales > Microbacteriaceae > Microbacterium. The sequence goes on from CAVYWV010000002.1 coordinate 1,220,880, forward strand.
CGCGCACCGACGCGATCAGCAGGTCGCAGACGTCGGGCCACAGCGCGCGCCGCGAGCGCACGAGGCGCGACCGCCGGGCGCGCAGCCACGCGAACGGCGCCACCGCACCGACGATCGCCGCGACGACGGCGAGCGCCGCGACCTGGGTCAGCAGCCACGCGGTCGCCGAGAGGAAGATCGCACACAGGACGGATGCCGCCACCGGCCCTGCCGGCAGGCACCCGCGTGAGCCCCGCCGACTCCAGGAGGCGTGACACGCGGCCGGCACGGACCGCTGTCGGCTGCGGACGCACGGCCGGCCACACCCATGGCGAGACGACGAGCAGCAGACCGGCAGCCAGCACCGCACCCCACACGAAGGTCATGCGGCATCCGCCCGGTACACCGTCCGTGCCTCCACGATCGAGCCCGCGACGCCGGTCGGCTCGACGATCTCGACCACTCGGCGGCGGCCGGATGGCGTCCCGCTCGCAGTGCGCGACGAGGTCGACGGATGCCGCGACCGCCGGCAGCACGAAGCCCGCGTCGATGTTGCGTCCGGCCAGCAGCGGCAGCGCGGCGAGTTTCGCGAGCGCCTCGCGGGCGGAGTTCGCGTGGATCGTCGCCGCACCGGGCACGCCGGTGTTGAGCGCGAGCAGCAGGTCGAGCGCCTCCGCATCGCGCACCTCGCCGACGATCAGCCGATCGGGCCGCATCCGCAGGGCCTCCTTCACGAGCCGTCGCAGGGTGACCTCGCCGGTGCCCTCGAGGCTCGGCTGCCTCCCCTGCAGCGCGACCAGGTCGGGTGCGTCGACGGCGAGCTCGAACGTCTCCTCGACCGTGACGATGCGGTGATCGGGCGGGCACGCCGCGATGAGTGCACCGAGGAGCGTCGTCTTGCCGGCGTGGGTCGCACCCGACACCAGGATGCTGCGTCCCGTCGTCATCGCTCGCGCAAGCAGATCGGCGGCAGCGGCCGCGACGGAGCCGGTCGCCACGAGCCTGTCGAGGTCGCGGTATGCCGGAAGGAACTTGCGGATGTTGACCGACCAGTGTCGCCGGGTGATGTCGGGGATCACGACGTGCAGACGGCTGCCGTCCGGCATCGACGCATCCACGAACGGCTGACTCAGATCGACGCGCCGACCCGTGGCGTGCAGCATCCGCTCGACGAGATCGCGCACCGCCGAGTCGGTCAGTGCGAGCGGAACGCGCTCCGCGACGCCGGCGCGCGCGATGAAGATGCGGTCGGGCGCGTTGATCCACAGCTCCTCGACCGTCGGGTCGTCGAGGTACGGCTGCAGCGGACCGTAGCCGGCGACCGCGGCGAGCACCTCGCGCACGCACGACGCTTCGTCGTCGACCGGCGCGAGCCCGCGCGCGAGGGCGAAGTCGTTGTGACGCCGCACCTCCGCGTGGACGATGCGGGTGGCCAGCTCGGGATCGCGGCTCGGATCGGTGCGCTCGGCACGCAGTCGCTCCCGCACGCGCTCGGCCACCACCGCGGCCGCGGTCGGGGCAGGAGCGAACGCGAGAGTCATCCGAGCATCCTCGCAAGCCGGCGCCGGCGCGGCGACGAAGTTATCCACAGGTGCGCGGAATGCCCGCACGGGGGCAGGATGGGAGCACGGGTGAAAGGAAACTCCCATGACGCACACGAGCAAAGACATCGCGCCGGGCCGGCGGGTCGTGTCGGGCCTCTTCGGAGTGGTTCAGCTCGCTCTCGCCTTCCTGGCGTTCTGGGATCTCACCCATCGGCCGGCCACGCAGGTGCGCGGGCCGAAACCGGCGTGGATCCCGGTGATCCTCATCAACTGGATCGGGCCGCTCGCGTACTTCTACGTGCACCGCAACCGCTGAGACGCGACATCGGTCCGGGGGTCAGCCCCACAGCGACCCCACAGGCGCCTCGATAGACTGTCACCACCCGCGGGAGTGGTGAAACTGGCAGACACGCAGGATTTAGGTTCCTGTGCCTCCGGGCGTGTGGGTTCAAGTCCCACCTTCCGCACGCGAGTCCACTGCCGTTCTCACACTCTGCAGCACCCACAACACGACCGCCGACCGTGACGACCGACGGGAACTCCTTTGCACAACATCGCCCTCATCCCCTGGCTCGACCCCGAGACGATCATCGCCGCGGCCGGCCCCTGGGCACTTCTCGTGGTGTGCTTCATCGTCTTCGCCGAAACCGGGCTTCTGGTCGGCTTCCTGCTGCCCGGCGACACGCTCCTGGTGATCTCGGGGCTGCTGACGAACACGAGCAACATCTTCGGCGTCAACATCTGGGTGGTCTCGCTGCTGATCGCGCTGTCGGCGTTCATCGGCGGCGAGGTCGGCTACTTCATCGGCCACAAGGGCGGACCCGCGGTGTTCGAGCGCAAGGAGTCCGGCGTCTTCAGCGTGAAGAACGTCGAGCGCACGAACGCGTTCTTCGAGCGCTTCGGGGGCCTCACGATCATCCTCGCCCGCTTCGTGCCGATCGTGCGAACGTTCGCACCCGTCGCCGCCGGTGTCGGTCACATGCCGTGGCGCCGTTACACGCTGTACAACTTCATCGGCGCGATGCTGTGGGGCTTCGGCCTCACGATGCTGGGCTACCTGATCGGATTCATCCCGTGGGTCGCCGATCTCGTGACCGAGTACATCGACATCATTCTGCTGATCGCCGTCGGCGGCACCGCCCTGGTGACGGTGTGGCACTACTTCAGCGAGCGTCGCAAGGCGAAGAAGGCCGCCGCCGCGGGCGAAGATGTCGAGGTCGACGCCGAAGAGGCCAAGCACCTCGTGCTCGACCCCGAGGTCTTCGACCACGGTCCGGGTCACCCCGACGCGGGCACGCCGAAGGTCTGAGCCCCCGCCCAGGGCGTCACGACGCCTTCGCGGCCTTCTTCGCGGGCGCCTTCTTCGCGGCAGGCTTCTTCGCGGCAGGCTTCTTCGCCGCCGTCTTGGCGGCCGTCGGCTTGCTCGCCCCGGTCTTGGGAGCGGCATCCTTCGCGTCGCCCGACCGTGCCGCGCGACTGCGCTCGACGCTTGCGCGCAGCGCCTCCATGAGGTCGATGACCTCGCCGCCCTTGGCCTCCTCCTCCTGCTCGCCGAAGGTCTCGGACGTGTCGAGGGCGTCGCCCTTCTCGAGCTTCGCCTCGATGAGCGTGCGCAGTTCGTCCTGATACTCGTCAGAGAACTCGGACGGGTCGAAGTCGGCCGCGAAGCTCTCGACGAGGGATGCCGACATCTCGAGCTCCTTCGCAGAGATGCGCACCGGCTCGTCGAGCGCAGGGAACGCGGCCTCGCGCACCTCGTCGGCCCACAGCAGCGTCTGCAGCACGAGCACGTCGTCGCGGACGCGCAGGGCCGCCAGCCGGGTCTTCTGGCGCAGCGAGAACCGCACGATCGCGGTGCGATCAGTCTGCTCCAGCGTCTTGCGCAGCAGCACGTACGCCTTGGGCGATGCCGAGTCGGGCTCGAGGTAGTACGCGCGATCGAGCGTCAGCAGGTCGACCTGCTCGCTCGGCACGAACTCGACGACGTCGATCTCGCGGCTCTTCTCGGCGGGGAGCGAGTCGATGTCCTCTTTGGTGAGGACCACCGTGCGCTCGCCGTCGTCGTACGCCTTGTCGATGTCGGCGAACGGCACGACCTCGCCGTCGATCTCGCAGATCCGCTGGTACCGAATGCGGCCGCCGTCCTTGTTGTGCACCTGATGCAGCGGGACGTCGTGGTCTTCGGTCGCGGAGTACACCTTGACCGGCACGTTGACGAGCCCGAACGTCAGGCGCCCTTCCAGATCGCTCTCATCACACCAGTACACACCTGTCACACCCCAGCGTGCCAGTCCCATCTCCCGCCGCGGCGTTCATCGACCGCTCCCGCGACGGCCACGAGGTCGCCGTAGAGTCAGCGTGTGTCGACTCCGCCCGCGCTCGTCCGGCGCCTCGGACTCGCCGACGCCGTCTTCATCGGCCTCGGATCGATGATCGGCGCGGGGGTGTTCTCGGCCTTCGCGCCGGCGGCCGCCGTCGCGGGCACCGGGCTGCTGATCGGGCTCGTGATCGCGGCCGTCGTGGCGTTCTGCAACGCGACATCGTCGGCACAGCTCGCCGCCGCCCACCCGACCTCGGGCGGCACGTACGCATACGGCCGCGCGGAGCTGGGACCGTGGTGGGGGTTCATCGCCGGCTGGTGCTTCGTGATCGGCAAAGCTCGCCAGCTGCGCGGCGATGGCGCTCACCTTCGCGGCTTACGCCGCCCCTCCGGGGTGGGAGCGACCCGTCGCGATCCTCGCGGTCGCCGCGCTCGTCACGGTCAACTACTTCGGGGTGACGCGCACGGCGCAGCTGACCAGGGTGATCGTGGTGGTCGTGCTGCTCACCCTGGCCGTGGTGGTCGCAGCCGGGGCGGCTGCCGGTCCGCTGCCGGACGGGTGGAGCACCGCGAGCCTCACCGAGGGCGGGGCGTACGGCATCCTGCAGTCGGGCGGCCTGCTGTTCTTCGCGTTCGCGGGATACGCGCGCATCGCCACGATGGGCGAAGAGGTCAAGGATCCGCGCCGCACGATCCCCCGCGCCATCGTGCTCGCGCTGTCGATGGCGATCGCCGTGTACGCGATCGTCGCGATCACCGTGCTCGCCGTGCTGGGACCCGAGGCGACCGCGGCCTCGGCCGCTCCGCTCGCGGACGCGGCCGCGGCGTCGGGCTGGGGATGGACGCAGCCGGTCGTGCGGGTCGGTGCGGCCGCGGCATCCCTCGGCGCTCTTCTCGCCCTCATCGCCGGAATCGGCCGCACCACCCTCGCGATGGCCCGCGAGGACGACCTGCCGCGCTTCCTTTCGGCCGTGCACCCGCGGTGGCACGTGCCGCACCGCGCAGAGCTCGCCATCGGCGCGATCATCGTGATCACCGTCGCGTTCGTCGACCTGCGCGGCGCGATCGGGTTCTCGTCGTTCGGGGTGCTGATCTACTACTTCATCGCGAATGCGGCAGCCTGGCGCCAGTCGCCCGACGCGCGGCGCTATCCGCGCGCCCTGCAGGTGCTGGGGCTCCTCGGCTGCACAGTGCTCGTCGTCACGCTGCCCGTCCTGGCCGTGCTCGTCGGCACAGGCGTGGTGCTGATCGGGGTGACGTACCGCGTCGTGCGCCGTCGAATCGCGCGCTCACCGTCATGATGACGGCAGGATGAAGGCATGGCGGATGCCGCGGCGCAGGGTCGAGCGAACACGGGTGCTCGAAGGAGCAGCTCGTCAGCATCGGCGGCCGACGACTGCGCATCACGAACCTCGACAAGGTCCTCTATCCCGAGACGGGCACGACCAAGGGCGAGGTGATCGACTACTACACGCGCATCGGTCCGACGATGATCCCGCACGTCACCGGCCGGCCGGTGACCCGCAAGCGCTGGCCCGACGGCGTCGGCACCGAGGAGCACCCCGAGCAGTCGTTCTTCGCGAAGGACCTCGAGCGAGGTGCGCCCGACTGGGTGCACCGGCTGCCGATCCCGCACTCGGGCGGCCCGAAGGACTACCCGCTCATCGGCGACGTGCCCACTCTGGTGTATCTCGCGCAGGTGGCGAGCCTCGAGCTGCACGTGCCGCAGTGGCGCTTCACGCCGGAGGGAGCGCGGGGGGATGCCGACCGACTCGTCCTCGACCTCGATCCGGGTCCCGGGGTCGGGCTCGCCGAATGCGCCGAGGTCGCCCGATGGGCCCGCGACATCCTCGGTCACATGGGCTTGGATCCGCTGCCGGTCACCAGCGGCAGCAAGGGCATCCAGCTCTACTCGGCACTGCCGCCCGGCCAGAGCAGCGAGTCCGCTTCGGCGATCGCTCACGAGCTGGCCAAGGCGATCGAGGCGGATCACCCCGACCTGGTCGTCAGCAGCATGAAGAAGGCGATCCGCGGTGGGCGGGTGCTGATCGACTGGAGTCAGAACAACGGCGCGAAGACGACGATCGCGCCGTACTCGCTGCGCGGCCGCACGCATCCGAACGTCGCCGCTCCGCGCACGTGGGAGGAGCTCGACGACCCCGATCTCGCGCAGCTCTCGTTCGAGGAGGTGCTCGAGCGTGCTCGAGACGCATCGGGGATCCGCTCGCGGCGCTCGGCATCCACGCGGGCGGGCGCGGCGCCGGACGACGGCCCGCTGAGCACCTACATCGCCAAGCGGACCGCAGGAAAGACACCCGAGCCGGTGCCGTCCGACCCGTCCGCCGCCGCGACGCCGGCCGGTGAGCTGCCGCATCTTCGTGATCCAGGAGCACCACGCGACGGCGCTGCACTGGGACTTCCGCCTCGAACGCGACGGCGTGCTGGTCAGCTGGGCGGTGCCGCGGGGTGTGCCGCCGTCGTACAAGCGCAACAACCTCGCGATCATGACCGAGGACCACCCGATGGATTACGCGACCTTCGAGGGCAGCATCCCGGCCGGCGAATACGGCGGCGGCAGCGTCACGATCTGGGACGACGGCCGGTACGAGCTGGAGAAGTGGCGCGACGACGAGGTCATCGCCACCGCTCGAGGGCCGCCCCGGCGGGCCGCTCGGGCCGCGTGCGGCTCGCGCTGATCCGCACGGAGGGCGAGGGCGAGAAGTCGACCTGGCTGCTGCACCGCATGAAGACCGACATCGACGGGCGGGTGCAACCCGACGGCATGCCGGTGGAGGCCTCCGCGCAGGCGGACGAGCCCACGGTCGCGGCGCGTGTCGACGCGGTGCGTTCCGGCCGAGACGCGGGACGACGACCCCCGGCTCGCCCGAAAGCCCCTGCCTCGACCGCCCCGGAAGCCGGCGAGCCGCTGGCGTGGCCGCCCACCGCCGACGCGCTGCGGCCGATGCTCTCGACCGGCTGCGACGCCCGAGCGGGCGAAGCTGGCGGCGCGGCAGTGGGGCGATCCGGTGTGGGCGGAAGCGAAATGGGACGGCATCCGTGCGGTCGGCGTCTGGGACGGCGAGCGACTGCGCCTGCGTCGCCCGCAGCGGCAACGACATCACGTTCAAGTACCCGGAGGTCACCGACGTCGATGTCGGCCTCGGCGATGAGCCGGCGATCGTCGACGGAGAGATCGTCGCGATCGACGAGCGCGGGCGGCCCAGCTTTCCGCTGCTGCAGACGCGCATGAACCTGCAGCGACCGGGCGAGATCGCCCGCGAGATGAAGCGGACGCCGGTGCAGTACTACCTGTTCGACGTGCTCGGTGCACACGGCAGGGACGTCACCGCCGCTTCCGCTCCGCGAGCGACGGGCCATCCTCGAGGAGCTCGCCGCCGCGGTCTCCGCTCCCCTGGTGGTGCCTCCGGTGTTCGACGATGTGGACGGCGCACTCGCGACCAGCCAGAAGTTCGACCTCGAGGGGATCGTCGTCAAGGATCCCGCATCGACCTATCGCCGCGGCGCGCGCAGCGAGTCCTGGCTCAAGGTCAAGCTCACCCGCACCCAGGAGGTCGTGATCGCCGGCATCCGCCCCGGCCAGGGCGGGCGCGCTCAGACGTTCGGAGTCGCTGCTGCTCGGCATCCCCGGTCCCGACGGTCTGCGTGTACGCGGGCCGGGTCGGCACCGGGTTCAGCGACGCGACCCTGCGCACGCTGATGCGCACGCTCGAGCCGCTGCACACCGACCGAGAATCCGCTGCTGTCGGTGCCCGCGCTCGACGCCCGGGGCGTGCAGTGGCTGCGGCCCGAGCTCGTCGGCGAGGTCGAGTTCGGCGAGTTCACGCCCGGCGGCATCCTGCGCCACTCGCGCTGGCGGGGCCTGCGGCCCGACAAGTCGCCGGAGGACGTGGTGCGCGAGTCCTGACCGGCGTTCGTCCCGGAGCGGGATGCCGGCTCAGGCGTGCGCGTCGTGCTCGACGTGCCCGGCGGGCTCGAGCTGGAAGGTCGAGTGCTCGACGTCGAAGTGCTCGCTGAGGCAGGACTGCAGACGCTGCAGGATCGCACCGGCCTTGCCGTCGGCGAGTGTCGCCGGGTCTCGACGACCACGTGCGCGGTGAACACCGGTGCGCCGCGGGTGAGCTGCCAGACGTGCACGTCGTGGCAGTCCACGACGCCGGGGGTGTCGAGGATGTGGTCGCGGATCTCGGTGACGTGCATGCCCTTCGGCGTCGACTCGCTCAGCACCGAGACCACTTCGCGCAGCAGCGTGATCGCCCGCGGGATGATCATGGCGGCGATGAACAGCGATGCGATCGCGTCGGCCTGCACCCAGCCGGTCGTGACGATGATGATCGCCGCGACGATGACCGCGGCCGAGCCGATCAGATCGCCCATGACCTCGAGATACGCGCCGCGCACGTTGATGCTCGTGCGCTGAGCAGCGCTCAGCAGCCACATCGCCACCGCGTTCGCGATGAGGCCGACGATCGCCACGATCAGCATGAGCCCGCCCGACACCTCGACCGTGCTGGGGTTGAGCAGCCGCTGGATGCCCTCGATCGCGACCCAGACCGACAGTGCGATCAGGATCACGCCGTTCACGGCGGCGCCGAAGACCTCGGCGCGCTGGAACCCGAAGGTGCGACGGTCATTGGCCGGGCGTGCCGCCACGACGCTCGCGATCAGCGCGATCACGAGGGCGGCGGCATCCGTGAACATGTGAGCCGCGTCGGCGAGCAGCGCGAGCGATCCCGACACGGCCGCACCGACGATCTGCACGACCATGACGACCGCGGTGATCGCCAGCGAGACCGCCAGCAGCCGGCGATTGCCGGTGCCGCGGATGCCGGGCGCGTGGTCGTGCATGATGTCAGGCTACGACCGTCGCGCGCCCGTGTGCGCGATTGCGGCTAGTCGGTAATGAGTGCCGTTCTCAGGTGCCGCTTACAGCGCTGCGAGCAGCGGCTGGAGTGCTGTGAAGGCCCGGGCGCGGTGCGAGGAGGCGTTCTTCTCCGCGGCCGACCACTCTCCGACCGTGCGCTCCGCGCCCACGGGTTGACCGTCGGGCACGAAGATCGGGTCGTAGCCGAAGCCGCCGCCGCCCGACGCAGCTGCCGCCAGGCGTCCGGGCCAGCGACCCTCGACGACGTGCTCGGACGCCTCGTCGGGCACGACCAGCGCGATCGTCGAGACGAAGGATGCCGTGCGATGGGGGTCGGCGACATCGGCGAGCTGATCGAGGAGCAGGTTCAGATTCGCCGCGGCATCCTTCGCGTGACCGGCCCAATACGCCGAGAACACCCCCGGGGATCCGCCCAGCACGTCGACGCAGATGCCGGAGTCGTCGGCGAGCGCCGGAAGACCGGTGTGGGCGGCGGCGGCACGAGCCTTGATGAGGGCGTTCTCGGCGAAGCTCACGCCGTCTTCGACGGGTTCGGGCCCGTCGTAGCCGATCACGTCGAGGTCGGGACGGGTGCCGGCGACGATCGCGCGGAACTCCTCGACCTTGTGCGGCATTGTGCGTCGCGAGGACGATCGTGCGGCGATCGGAGGCGTGTTCTGAGGAGTTCGGCACGCCGATCACTCCGAAGGTGTGAGAGCGGCGACCTGCAGATCGCGCAGGTCGGCGCACCCGGCCACACCGAGGTCGAGCAGCGCATCGAGCTCACGCTTGTCGAAGGGCGCCCCCTCCGCCGTGCCCTGCACCTCGACGAACAGGCCGCGGCCTGTCACGACGATGTTCATGTCGGTCTCTGCGCGCACGTCCTCGACGTAGGCGAGATCGAGCATCGGCTCGCCGTCGATGATTCCGACCGAGACCGCAGAGACCGAGTCGATGAGCGGCGCGGAGCGCTGCGCGATGAACTTCTTCGCGCGGCCCCACTCGATCGCATCCGCCAGCGCGACGTACGCGCCGGTGATCGCGGCGGTGCGCGTGCCTCCGTCGGCCTGGAGCACGTCGCAGTCGATCACGATCGTGTTCTCGCCCAGAGCCTTGGTGTCGACCACGACGCGCAGGGCCCGACCGATGAGGCGCGAGATCTCGTGCGTGCGCCCGCCGATCCTGCCCTTGACGCTCTCGCGATCGTTGCGACTGTTCGTGGCGCGGGGCAGCATCGCGTACTCGGCGGTCACCCAGCCCTTGCCCTTGCCTGCCAGCCAGCGCGGCACGCCGTTCGTGAACGACGCGGTGCACAGCACCTTGGTGTCGCCGAACGAGATCAGCGCCGAACCCTCGGCCTGGCTGCTCCACCCGCGCTCGATGGTGATCGGGCGCAGCTGGTCGACGGCGCGGCCATCGGCGCGGACAGTGGCGGGGATGATGTCGGTCATGGAGCTCCTCGGGTGGGGGCGGGTGCCTCAGCGAGGCCTGGGAAGGTCGATGGCGCCGGTCTGCACGAGCTGCACTTCGGTGACCTCGCGGCCCATCAGCCGGTGCGCGAGGCGGAGGAACTCGTCGGCCGAGGCGCCGGTGGCCTCGTAGACATGCCGGGGTGCGGCATCCGGTCCCGCGAGGAGGTCGCGGCTGACGAGCTGCCGGTAGACGTCCTTGGCGGTCTCGGTGTCGCTCGAGACGAGCGACACCTCGGAGCCCATCACATAGCTGATCGCGCCTTCGAGGAACGGATAGTGCGTGCAGCCGAGCACGAGCGTGTCGACTCCCGCGTGGCGCAGCGGCGCCAGGTAGTCCTCGGCGACGGCAAGCACTTCGGGCGAGTTGGTGACGCCGGCCTCGACGAACTCGACGAACCGGGGGCAGGCCTCGGCGAAGACCGTGAGCTTCGCGTTGACCTCGAGCATGTCCTGGTAGGCGCCCGAGCCGATCGTGCCCGCGGTGCCGATCACACCGATCCGGCCGTTGCGCGTCGTCGACATCGCGGTGCGCACGGCGGGGCCGATCACCTCGACGACCGGGACGTCGTAGCGCTCGCGGGCATCGCGGAGCATCGCCGCCGACGCGGTGTTGCAGGCGATCACGAGCATCTTCACGCCCTGCTCGACGAGTGTGTCGAGGATCTCGAGCGCGTACCGGCGGACGTCGGCGATCGGCTTCGGACCGTACGGCGAGCGGGCGGTGTCGCCGATGTAGAGCAGGGACTCGCGCGGCAGCTGCGCAGAGATCGCCCGGGCGACGGTGAGCCCGCCGACCCCGGAGTCGAAGATGCCGATCGGCGCGTCATTCACGAGAGTCCAGCCTACCCGCGGCATCGGTGTGCTCCCGGTCGTCGGACCGACCGCGCGCGAGGCTCCCCACCGGTAACACCGGGTCACACCATCACCACCGATCCGCCGACCGGCGCTGATCCCGTCACTAGGCTGGCGAAATGACCGGCAGCACCGCTCTGTACACCGACCGCTATGAGCTGACGATGCTCGAGGCCGCCCTGCGCGACGGCACGGCGCACCGGCGCTGCGTCTTCGAGCTGTTCGGTCGTCGCCTCTCGGGTGGCCGCCGCTTCGGCGTCGTGGCCGGCACCGGACGACTGCTGTCGCTGATCGACGACTTCCGCTTCGGCGAGCACGAGCTGCGCTTCCTGCAGGAGAACCAGGTCGTGGATGCCGCCACTCTGGACTATCTGGCGGGCTATCGCTTCCATGGCTCGATCACCGGCTACCGCGAGGGCGAGCTCTACTTTCCGGGCTCGCCCATCCTGACGATCGAGGGCAGCTTCGCCGAAGCGGTCGTGCTCGAGACGCTCGCCCTGAGCGTGCTGAACCACGACTCGGCCGTCGCCACCGCCGCCGCGCGGATGAGCATCGCCGCGGGCGACCGGCCGTTGGCTGAGATGGGCTCGCGCCGCGCGGGCGAGGAGTCGGCCGTCGCTGCCGCACGTGCGGCCTACATCACCGGATTCGGCGCCACCAGCAATCTCGAGGCGGGCCGGCGCTGGGGCATCCCCACGATGGGAACAGCCGCCCATGCATGGACGCTGCTGCACGACACCGAAGAGGAGGCCTTCCGCTCGCAGATCGAGGCGCTGGGCACGGGCACGACGCTCCTCGTCGACACCTACGACACGCGCCGCGGCGTCGAGCTCGCGATCCAGGTCGCCGGAACCGAGCTGGGCGGCGTCCGCATCGACTCCGGCGACCTGCCCACGGTGGCCGCCGAGGTCCGGGCGCAGCTGGACGAACTCGGCGCGACCGCCACGAAGATCACCGTGACCAGCGACCTCGACGAGTACGCGATCGCCGCGCTCGCGGCATCCCCTGTCGATGCGTACGGCGTCGGAACGTCCGTGGTCACCGGCTCCGGAACGCCCACGGCCGGCATGGTCTACAAGCTCGTCGCCCGCCAGGCCGACGACGGCTCCTGGGTCGCCGTGGCCAAAGCCTCGACCGACAAGGGATCCAAAGGCGGCCGCAAGGCCGCGTTTCGCACGCTGGAGCGCGGTCGGGCGACCAGCGAGCTCATCGCCGTCTCGGACGGCTTCGAACCGGTCGACACCCCCGACGAGCACGCCGACGGTCGGCCGCTGCAGGTGCTGCTGGTCTCGAACGGCGAGGCGGATGCCGCCTACCTGGGCTCGGCCGGCGTCGAAGCCGCACGAGCCCATCATGCGGTGGTGCGCGAAGAGCTTCCCGTGCGCGGGCTCGCGCTCAGCCGATCGGATCCGGCGATCCCGACGGTCTACGTCGACGCCGAGGCCTGACCACGACGAGGGCCGTCAGCCGACGAGGGACTCGTAGATCTCTTTGCAGGTCGGGCACACGGGGAACTTCTCGGGATCGCGCCCCGGCGTCCACTTCTTGCCGCACAGCGCGCGGACCGGCTTGCCCGTGATCGCCGACTCGAGGATCTTCTCCTTCTTCACATAATGCGAGAAGCGCTCGTGATCGCCGGGTTCGAGGTTCTCTTCCCGGATGAGCTCTTCGAGCTCTCGATCGAGAGTGGTCGTGCCACCTTGATCCGGGCGGTCGAGGGGGGTGCTCATGGTCAGTCAGTGTATCGCGCGCTCATGCCTCGAGGGCAGGTGCGGTCGGGATGCCGCACCTCCCGCGCCCCGATTCAGATCGACTCCGCGAACTCCATGAGCCGGCCGCCGCGGCGCTCGAACACGGCTGACCCGATCGCGATCCCGCCCGCGAGGACGACCACACCGATGCCGACGCCGCCCCACAGCGCCATCGTGGCCGCTTCGAGGTCGCCGTTCAGCGCCAGCCAGCCCCACCAGAGCGCGGGGGCGGTCAGCGCGATCGCACCGAGCATCACGATGCCCTGCGTGATCGCGCTGCCCGATCCCGTCCGCGGAGGCTGCTGGAACGGGCTCTCGCCGGGGCGCGACGCCGCGTACGGCGCCACGACCGACGAGATGCTCGACAGGCCCAGGCCGCACAGGAACAGGCCCGCGCATATCCCGATCATCGCCGGCAGCAGAGACCATCGTCCGTGCAGCGAGATCGCGATCGGAATCAGCACCGCCAGGAGCGGGATGCCGATCAGCAGCACGGGCACGAGCCGGCCGACCCGGTCGGAGACTCCCCGCACCCCGCTGGCGATGTGCATCCAGACCGCCGTCGAGTCGTACGCGAGATCGTTGTGCGGCAGCCAACCGAGGAACAGCGCCACGAACGGAACCGGCACCAGCGCGACGATCTCGAGCGGCACCCCCGCGATCAGCAGCGGGACGGCTGTCAGGACTCCGGCGATCGGGATCACCAGGAGGTTCACGATGTAGCGACGGTCGCGGAACCAGTACATGAGGCTTCGCGCCGCGACGGCACCGCCCGGCGTACCGGGGGCGACGCCGAACCATCCCAGACCGCCGCGTTCGCGCACGGAGACGGGGCGCTCGGTCGACGAGAGCATCCGCGCGCACCAGCAGCACCCAGAGAAGCGCCAGCACGACGAGGGTGGCCAGGGCGACCAGCAAGGCCGGGGTCGCGAGCTCCATGCCGCCCTGGGCGACCCGGCCGGGAAAGGCCCACGCGGCCCCGAGGGGAGTGAGCGCGAGCAGCGAGACCGCTTCGGCCAGCTGCGTCGGAACGCGGCCGCCCCACTCCAGGGAGGCGAAGAAGACCCCGACAGGCACGACGACGACCAGGAGCGCAAGTGCGAACAGACCGGACAGCTCGCGCGATCGCCGCTCCCGCAGAAACAGCGCGGTCAGCGCCATGCAGACACGTGCCAGCAGCACGCAGGTGGCGACGCCGAGCACGACACCGATCGCGGCCGCGGGCCACGGCACGCCCTGCTCGGCCCAGACGATCGCTGCGCACACCGAGACCGCGATCAGCGCGAACGTGGGAACGCTCAGAAAGCCCGCGACCGCCAACAGCGCCGCGAGCCGCCCGCTGGGCAGACCCAGCACGCTGAATCTGCGAGGGTCCAGCGGGTCGGTGGCCCCGACGATCAGCGGTGCCAGCGCGAACCCGAGGGTCACCGCCGAACCGCCGAGCACGATGACGGCGAGCACGACCGCGGTGGCGGCATCCCGCAGCGTCAGCAGCGCCCAGCACGACACCACCGTTGCGCCGATGAGCAGCAGGAGGCCGAGCACGGTGCGTCGCACATGCGCAGAGTCTCCGCGCAGGGCGCCCAGCAGCAGCGCGATCCTCAGTCGGAGAACGTGTGCAGCCACTCGAGGCCCTCCACGTCGCTGAGGCCGCCCGCGAGTTCGATGAAGCGCTGCTCGAGAGTCAGCTCACCGCGCACCTCGTCGACGGTGCCCTCAGCCAGCACCTGCCCGGCGACGATGCACCGCGACCCGCGAGCACACGCGCTCGACGAGGTCCATGCCGTGACTGGAGAGGATCACGGTGCCGCCGTGCGCGACGTAGGTCGAGAGGATGTCGAGGATGATCGCGCTCGAGACCGGATCGACCGACTCGAACGGCTCATCGAGCACCAGGAGCCGGGCGAGTGGATCATCGCGCCGGCGAGCATGACCTTCTTGACCATTCCGGCGGAGTAGTCCGACACGGCCCGGCCGAGGGAGTCCGACAGATCGAACGCCCGCGCCAGGTCGGCCGTGCGACTCTCGACGACCGCGGAGGGCAGACCCCGGAGAACCCCGTAGTAGTGCAGCAGCTGCCGGCCGGTGAGACGGTCGAACGTGCGGAGGCGGTCGGGCAGGACGCCCATCTGCCGCTTCGCGCCGAGTGGATCGGATGCCGCGTCTACGCCATTCACGCGGATCGAGCCGCGATCGGGGCGGAGGAGTCCGGCGATCATCGAGAGTGTGGTCGTCTTTCCTGCGCCGTTCGGGCCGACGAGGCCGTAGAAGATGCCGGTGGGCACGGTCAGGTCGATGCCGTCGACCGCCCGGGTGTCGCCGAACGCCTTCGTCACGCCCTTGACGACGAGTGCGGACGCGCCGGTGCCGGCCGATGCCGCGACCCGCGCCTCCGGCGCAGCGACAGCGATCGGGGCGGCGGAATGCCGAAGGAGGGCGGGGGCGGGTTCTTCGACCGCCGGCGCGGGCTCGAGGATCTCAGGCTCGACATGAACCGCGTCGGACACGGCGAGCGGCTGGGGCTGGGCGGCAACGACCGGCGCCTGAGACGGCTCTGTCTCCGACGTGACGATCTCAGGCTCTGACACGTCGACTTCAGGTTCCACGAGCGCGGACTCGGCCACGACCGGCTCTGCCGGCGCGGCCTCCGATTGCACCGTCCCGGGCTCGGCAGTGTCCGGCACGACGTCGTCGATGACAGGCGGAAGCGGCGGCATCGGCGGTATGACGAGGTCGGGCGGCAACGGCGGCGGCGGGCCGGGGTCGTCGGCGACCTTCGTGCGGGGAGACTTGCGCGGGGTCTTGCGGGGCTCTTCTGTCGACGTCGCGCCTGCTGCCAAGTCCTCGCCCGCCTTCTGCGCCGCGGCGACATCGGCCGGCGTCTCGGGCTTCGGCGGCAGCGACCGCACCGGGGATCCCGATCCGAGCGCACCGCCGGAACCGCCATCCGGCTCGACCGGATGCGCGTCCTGAGGCATGGGCAGCGAGGCTGTCACTGACACAACCTACCAAGCGCGTCGGCGAGCCCGGCAATGTACACGGAACACTTGACAGCAATCCCGTTATGTCACGAATCGGCAACGGGAGCCCCGCATTATGCGCCTTCACAGGTGCCTTCGCTACCATGAAATCGGCACAAGGGAGTGTCGCGTCGGTGAACCGACAGTGAAGACACCCATCCCAGGAGCAGACTTTGACCCTTCAGACCGTGATTCTCGCAGCCGGAATGGGCTCGCGGCTAGGCCGCAGCCTGCCGAAGCCGCTCACCGAACTCAGCGACGGACGCAGCATCATGCAGCAGCAGCACGACAACATCCGTGCCGCGTTCGGCACCGATGCGCGCATCATGACGGTCGTCGGGTACAAGGCCGAGACGATCGTCGAGGCCTTCCCGCAGGTCGACTACGTCTACAACGACCGGTACGACCAGACCAACACGTCCAAGAGCCTGCTGCGCGCCCTCACCAAGAGCGGCAAGGGCGGCGTCCTCTGGATGAACGGCGACGTCGTGTTCGACCCGCTCGTGCTCGGCCGCGCGATCGAGCTCATCGAGCGCGACGAGTCCTTCGTCACGGTCAACACCTCGAAGGTGAGCGACGAAGAGGTCAAGTACACCGTCACCGCCGAGGGCCACATCAGCCAGCTCTCCAAGACCGTCACCGGCGGCATCGGCGAGGCCGTCGGCATCAACTACATCTCCAGCGTCGACAAGAAGGCGTTCATCCGCCAGCTGTCGCGGGTGGACGACCAGGACTACTTCGAGCGAGGTCTCGAGATGGCGATCGAGGAGGACGGCGTGCGTCTGCTGCCACTCGACATCTCGGATCTCTACGCCGTCGAGGTCGACTTCGCCGAGGACCTCGAGCGCGCCAACCTGTTCGTCTGATCCCCCCTCTCGCGGGGTCGGAGACCGGCAGGCGGATCTGCCCGGCGCGTGTCTGTCAAGCCCAGCGTCTGCTCAGGGCGCACGCATAGGATCGGGCCGTTATGGCCGATAAGGTGCACCGCATCCACTCCCTCCCCGACGACTCTGCCGTGGACGGGAGGGCTTCCGCCTGCCGGTTCCGAAGAGCATCCGATGTTCGTGCGCATGCTCGATCGCGTCCTCGCCATCCAGCGTCCCGTCGTCGTGGCGCACCTGCGCAGCATCCGTCTGCGTCACCCGAACGCGACGACGGTCGAGATCGTCCGCATCCTCGAGCGGCGCTACCTCGCCGCGGTGACGACCGGCGGTGCCGCCGTCGGCGCCACGGCGGTGGTACCGGGGATCGGAACAGGTGTCACGCTGGCGCTCAGCGGCGTCGAGACGATCGGCTTCCTCGAGGCGACCACGCTCTTCGCCCAGTCGGTCGCCGAAGTGCACGGCATCCCCGTCGCCGATCCCGAGCGCGCCCGCGCGCTGGTGCTCACGATGATGCTCGGCAAGGAGGGCATCGACCTCGTATCGCAGCTCGCCGGCCAGGCCGCAGGCAAGGGTGTGACGCGCGATCGGTACTGGGGAGAGCTGGTCACCAAGACGATTCCCCGCGCGGCCATGGGCCCGCTGGTCGACCGCCTGAAGACCACGTTCATCCGCTCGTTCGCCGCGCGCGGAGGCGCATCGTTCATCGGCAAGGCGCTGCCGTTCGGCATCGGCGCCGCGGTCGGCGGGGCGGGCAACAACATCCTCGGTCGCCGGGTGCTCGTCGGCTCCCGCCGGGCGTTCGGGCTGCCGCCTCTCGACCTGCCGGCCGATCTGGAGCCGCGGGCCGACACGCTCCGCCTCGAGCACGCCGCCACGCGCGGCATCCGCCGCGCCGGCGGCGCGATCGCCGGGGGCCTCACGCGCGGAGTGTCCGCCGTCGGGTCGGCCGGACGCCGGGTGGGTGGTGCGGTCACCCCGCGCAGCCGCAAGGCGATCGAGGGCGCGGATCCCACAGCGCCCGCCGAAGATCCGCTCGAGGTCGGCCTCGCCGACGACTGACCGACAGCCGGCCCTCCTCCCCAGCGGGGACGGATGGCGCTTCGCTCACACCGGCCCGATGTTCGGCCCTGTTCGGCCGGCGAAAGGTCGGATGCCGCGCCTACCGTGCGGCACATGCAGCGCGTCCTCGACCCCGAAGATCATTCATCCGCCTACCCCGTACCGTGGCGCGTCGATCGTGTGTACGACACTCATCCGCTCATCACCAATGACAGCGGCTCAGCGGTCGATTTCGTGCGTGTCTTCCTCGACAGCGCGCTTTCGAGGCCCGAGACGGCGTTCTGGGGGCAGATGCTCCCGGGTGAGACCGTCGAACTCTGTCTGTGCGACCACGATGTCGCCGACGTCGTGGTCACCGTCGGCTGGTTCCGGCCCGAGACGGGCGTGGAGTATGTCTGGCGATTCGTCGTGTGACGGCCCCGGCGGGCGCACAATGGAGGAATGGGTCTGTTCAGCGCGCGTCCAGAGGAGCCGACGGAGTGGGCCGGGCTCCCCTCCGAGCCGGTGCCGGATCGTTCCGAGGCGGAAAGCCTCGCGGCTCGAGTCGAGTCCTCTGACTCGCTGGCCTTCCTCGGCACGACGATCGAGTCCGTGGTCATTCCGGTGGTTCCGATCGCCGAGGTCGCGCAGACCCCGGTCGAGTCCGCCGAGGGCGACCCGCTCGAGTAGCGGCCGGCCCCCGGCGATGCAAGCGTTTGCTTGCCGCTCGACACGTCTCCGCGCCGGGGCATAATCTCGGACGTATGGACAGTACGCTGGCGTGCCTGGCGGCATGGATGCCCCGGCAGCGGTGGTACGCGGCCAAGGGTCGGCCCCCGAGCCTGCGGCTCGTCGCGTGGTGGGATTCGCCGACGGCGTCGGGTGTGCCGCGCGAGGCCGATGCCGGATCACACGGGTCGACCGATGCACGGGTGCGCACCTTCCTCATCGCCGACGAGGGCGCGTTGCCCGTCGTGCTGTACCAGATCCCCGTCGTGTCGCGGGCGACCGCGAGCGTCGACGCCTCACCCGACCACATCATCGGCAGCCCCGAACCCGGCACGACCTTCATCGACGGTCCGTTCGACTCCGCCTACACGGCCGCGCTGCTGTCCCTCGTCACGACGGGTGGGCGAGGGCCGGGGGCCACGCTCGACCGCCACCGGACATCCGACCCCGAGCGTCGGGGCCGCGGGAGTTCGCACCGCCACGGTGCTTGCGGGCGAGCAATCGAACACATCGGTGATCTACCGGTCCGACGACGACTCGATGCCGATCATCTGCAAGGTGTTCCGGCAGCTGCATCCGGGCCTCAACCCCGATATCGAGCTGCAGACCGCGCTCGCCGATGCGGGGTCCTCGCACGTCCCGCATGCCATCGGATCGGTCGAGGGCGTGTGGCCCGACCTGACGAGACATGATGAGACCGTGACGGGCTCCTTGGCCTTCGCGCAGGAGTTCCTCCCCGGCGTCGAGGACGCCTGGCGCGTGGCTTTGCACGCCGCCGCCCGCGGCGAGGATTTCCGCGACCGCGCGCACGCCTTGGGCGCGGCCACCGCTGACGTGCACCTGTCGCTCGCCGGGCTGTTCCCCACGCGCGAGACCGAGCCCGCGGACCGCGCGGCCACCGCGGCGACGTGGCGACGGCGTCTCGCCATCGCGATCGCCGAGGTTCCCGCGATCGCCGATCGGCGTGACGCGATCGAGGCGGTGTACTCGCGCGCTCTCGAGGTCGCCTGGCCGCCGCTCCAGCGCATCCACGGCGATTACCACCTCGGGCAGGTGCTGCAGGTGCCCGGGCGCGGCTGGGTGCTCCTGGACTTCGAGGGCGAGCCGCTGCGCCCGATGTCCGAACGCGTGCAATCCGACCTTCCGCTGCGGGACGTCGCCGGGATGCTGCGGTCGTTCGACTACGTGGCCGGCTCGATCCGCCTCGACCACCCCGATCGCTCTCCCGAGGCCGTGCGCGAGTGGGCGCTCAGCGCGCGCCGATCGTTCGTGGAGGGATACGCCGGCACGTCGGGCGTGGAGCTCGACGTCGAGAGCGCGCTCCTGGCAGCTCTGGAGTTGGACAAGGCTGTTTATGAAGCCATCTACGAATCGCGCAACCGGCCGACCTGGGTGACGATCCCCCTCCGTGCGATCGCCCGACTCGTCGAGAAGCCTGCGGCCGTCGGCTGAGGCGTCAGTCGTCGAACTCGGCCTCCTCGGTCTCCTCGTCGTCTTCATCGTGTGCGAGGGCGCGTGTGTGCCATTCGTCCCACGACGTCATCAGCCCGCCCACCGCGGCGTGGAACCGCGCCGTCGCGGCACCGGGAGCGGTGTCACCGAAGTAGTGCGCCACCCACTGCTCGAGCCGGGCGACGGCGTCATCGTCTCCGAGCACGCGATCGGTCTCGGCGACGATCGCGCCCGCATCCGCCGCGTCGAGCCACTCGCACGCCGCAAGGTACCCGTGCGTGTCGATCAGCGCTTCGGGGTCGGCGGGTCGGGTGACCATGAGCGGGCGGTCTGCGGCAAGCCGGTCGTACACCATCGCTGAGATGTCGACGATCGCGACATCGGCGGCGGCGAGCTGCCAGCCGAGTTCCGGCCCGTCGTCGAAGACGTGGTGGGATGCCGGATCCTGCGGTGTTGGCGGCGGCCAGTGCGGAGATGATCCGACGGTTGGCGGCACCGTACTGCGCGTTCACGACACCCGAGCGCGGGTGCGGCCGGTAGATGACCCGATGGCGTCCGGTCGCCAGCAGCGCGTTCACGAGTGTCTCCCCGTGCGAGAGGATCGATCCATAGTGCGCCGAGGGGCGGTCGCCCTCCCACGTCGGGGCATAGAGCACGACGGTCCGGTCATCGGGGGTGTACGGCAGCGCTCCGGAATAGTGGTCGGCCTGCGGCCGGCCGATCTCGATCGTGCGGCGGTCGAGGTCGTAGTCCCACAGCACCCGGCCCAGCCGTTCGCGAGCGGCACGCCCCGCGATGAACGCGTAGTCGTACGCCTTGTACTGGTTCGTGGTCATGTACATCTTGTCGGACTCGCCGTGGTTGATGAAGACGTGCCATCGGCGCCCGTATCGGAACATCTGGAAGTTGCGCGTGTTCTGGTTCACGTACAGCACGACGCGGATGTCCTGCTCGGCGATGAAGCTCTCGAGATCGCGCACGGTCGGAACGAACGCGACCGGTGGAGCGTCTTCCGCGAGCAGAGCGCGCGCGCTCGTGGCGACACGGCTCAGGATCACGACGGGCCAGGTCTCTGCCAGCTCGGCGAGCGGTTTGTACCACTGGCGGATCTGATACATGTTGACGGCGCCGTCGGCGAAGTACACGGCTACGCGGTAGTGATGCGGGGGGTGCGGCGGGCTGCGACGCGATGGTGCGACGCACTTCGCCGACGGCCGCTCGGTTGCCGACCGCCTTGCGCAGCAGCGCCGCGGCCTTCTTCGCATCCGAGACGATACCCACGCCTTCAGGATACCGACGGGGCCCCATGACATGATCGACGGATGCATGTCGACCAACCCGGACGCAAGGATGCGCCGGTCGTCGCCGCAGGCGCCGGGGTGAGCTTCGTGATGCCGGTCCTGAACGAGCGGGCGTATCTGCGGCGGGCCGTCGAGACCGTGCTCGCGCAGGATGTCGCCGGCCCGACCGAGTTGATCCTCGCGCTGGCACCTTCGACGGACGGGACCACGGAACTGGCCACAGAGCTCGCCTCCGATGAGCGCATCGTGCTGGTCGACAATCCTGAAGCCGACATCCCGATCGGACTGAACCGCGCGATCCGCGCCGCGCGCTACCCGACGATCGTGCGCGTCGACGCGCACTCCGAGCTGGAGTCCGGCTACACCACGCGGGCGCTCGCAACACTGGACCGCGTGCGCGCGGCCAACGTCGGCGGTGTGATGAAGGCGGACGGGCGCACGCCGTTCCAGCGCGCCGTCGCACGTGCCTACAACTCTCCGATCGGCCTGGGCGGCGGCGCCTATCACGGGGGCACGCAGGAGGGCGAGGCGGAGAGCGCCTATCTCGGGGTCATGCGCCGCGACGTCCTCGAGGAAGTCGGCTTGTTCGACGAGAGCATCCGCCGCGGCGAGGACTGGGAGCTCAACCTGCGCATCCGTCGCGCCGGGCTACCGCGTCTGGTTCGATCCGACGCTCGCGGTGACCTACTGGCCGCGCGAGAGCTGGACCCGCCTGGGGCGGCAGTTCTCGGCGACGGGCAGGTGGCGCGGCGAACTGGTCCGCCGATACGGTCGGGGCAACTCGGTGCGCTTCTTCGCGCCGCCGGCCCTCGTTCTCGATGCTCGCGCTCAGCGTCGTCGTCGGTGTGCTGCAGCTCACGGGTGTGCTCACCGGGTGGTGGGCGCGTCGCGGCATCGCTGGTCTATCTGCCCGTGATCGCGTACGCCCTGCTCGTGATCGTGGTCGCGCTCGGGCGCGGCGGCGGCACCGGCTGGCGCGACAAGCTGTGGACACTCGCGGTGCTGCCGACGATGCATCTCTCGTGGGGCACGGGCTTTCTCATCGGTGTGCTGCGCGGCGCGCACGACACGGTCGACACGTCCCGACTGGGCAGCCGGAACACGCCGCTGCCCTGAGTCGCGCGTCGACCAGTCGCTGATCGAGGATCCGTCCGACGACCCGCTCGGCGGCACGCCCGTCGTCGCGCGCGTTGAACTTCTCCCGCCACTGGGCGTACTTCGCGGCGAACGCGGCCGGGTCGCCGTCCCGCAGCGCCGCGACGAGCTCGGCCTCGGTGCGCACCACCGGCCCGGGGGCGTGCGCGGTCAGATCGAAGTAGAAGCCGCGCAGCTCACCGCGGTAGTGCTCGATGTCGGGCACGAGGAAGTACATCGGCTTGCCGGTGACGCTGAAGTCGAACATGACCGACGAGTAGTCGGTGATCAGGGCGTCGGCGACCAGCAGCAGCTGCGATGTGTCGGGGAAGCCGGTGACGTCCACGACGCGCGGACCCTCGGCATCCCGACCCGGAAGCAGGGTGCGGGAGTGACCGCGCACGAGCACGACCGAGTCGGTTGCGTCGGCCAGTGCGGCCGGATCGACGAAGTCGACCATCTCGGTGCGGTCGTCACGCCAGGTCGGCGCGTAGAGCAGCACCCGCTCGTCGGCACCGATGCCCAGCGCGGCGCGGGTGGCGCCGTCGTCGCCGTTCGCGAGGACGTCGTTGCGCGGGTACCCCTCGACCCAGATCGGCCGGGAGAGGAACGCGTACGCCTTGCCGAGGATGCGCGCCGCGTACGGGTTCTGCGCGAGCAGCACGTTCCATCGGCGCGATTCCTTGATCACCGCGGCCATGCGGCGGGGGTCGAATCCCGGACGATGCAGCGCGAGTCGCTTCAGCGGCGTGCCGTGCCAGGTCTGCACGACCACCTGCCCGGGGCGGCGGGCGAACGTGCGCCGCAGCCAGTCGTTGACCACGAGCAGGCGAGCCGAGCCTCGGGCGCGCCACCACTCCGGACTGCCGTCCACGACGGGTATGGCGCCCTCGGGAATCTGCGACCGACAGGTCCACGACGCTCCAGTAGCGCGTCACACCGGGCGCGCGCCGGGCGAGCTCACGATCGATCGCGAGCGGATTGCAGCTCGCGTTGCGGCCGTAGAAGCTCTCGAAGAACACCGCGTTCTCGAGCGCCGCCGGCCGCGTCGCGTAGCGGCGGTCGAGCGCGGCCTGGCCTTCGCCGGAGTCGTACGCGGGGTCGATCGGGCGGTCCGATCGTCAGGGTGCCGCCGTCGAGCGCCGCGCGCAGGGTGCCGAGCTGGGTCAGCGGCGATGGATGCCGGCGGCTCGTGCCGTTTCCGTGAGGCGAATCGCCCTCTGCCGACCGAATGCGAAGCTCGTACTCCGCCGTCGGGCAGCGGCAGCTCCGCGCCGCCCCAGCGCGACGCGCGAAGCGGCAGAACCGCCCTCCACGTCTTGCCGCGCCCCGTGGTCGATCCGACCACCCGCGCGCGCGGCCCGATGAGCTCGACCGACAGCGGGTCGTGGTCCTGCACCCGACACGATCAGCGTGGCGCCCCCGTCGGTGGAGAAGCGGGCGTCGGTCATCGAAGTTCCTTTCGTCGAGGCGGCCGGGATGCCGCTCGCGCGAGCTCCCGCCAGAATCGCACGGTACACCCTGCGGGTGTTCTCGCCGTCGCGGAAGTGCGTGCACGCGCGCGCTCAGGCGCTCGGCCGCCTCGAT
This sequence comes from uncultured Actinomycetota bacterium, assembly GCA_963772395.1. Taxonomy (GTDB): domain Bacteria; phylum Actinomycetota; class Actinomycetes; order Actinomycetales; family Microbacteriaceae; genus Microbacterium. The sequence continues at coordinate 1,244,825 of CAVYWV010000002.1, forward strand.
CCGCCTCGCCCGTTCGCCTCGTCCCCCAGCAGCGCGTCCAACTGGCGCGGCGGCCTCCGTCCAGTCGCGTGGCCCAGCCCTCGCCCGCGACGTCCGCGTACGACGCCGTAGAAGCCTCGCGTCGCGCGCGTACGCGTCGACGTCCGGCGCGAGGAAGACGACCGGCAGCGGCACGAGAGCGGAGTCGAAGGCCAGCGAGGAGTAATCGGTCACGAGCGCATCGAGTCCGGGCAGGAGCGGAGTCACGTCGGCGACGACGTCGCTGCCCAGGCCGAGCACTCGCTCGGTGGCGAACGGAGGCGCGTACTCGCCCGCTCCGAGCGGGTGCGAACGCACCAGCAGCACCGCGTCGATGACGGCTCAGCACGTCGACGATCCGCCGCCACTCCTCGGTCGACGGGCACCGCCGGGATCGGGAGCGCCATCGCGCCAGGTCGGCGCGTACAGCACGAGCCGTGTCGGTCGCGTCCGATCTGCGCCGGCCGCGGCCGCGATCGCGGCGCGCGCCGCGAGCGCCGGGTCTCGGCGCGTTCCCTGCGACAGCACGTCCACGCGCGGCTCACCTGTGACGGGGACGCGCTCGTCGGGCAGCCCGAACGCCGACTCGAGCCGCCCGCGCACGAGATGCGACGCCGCCGGCAGCACGCGGATCCGGTGCGCCGCGCCGCGGTACATGCGCGCGAGCAGCGGCGCGCACCGCGCGCGAACGCGGGAGGATGCCGCTGCGCACGGTCTCGGCCGAGTCCAGGCCGATGCGCTTGAGCGGGATGCCGTGCCACAGCTGCACGACGAACGCACCCGACACCGCGTAGCGGTTGACGTCGCCGAACCCGTGGGTGATGACGACCACGCCCGCGCGGGCGGTGAGCCAGAATCCCCGCAGCGAGTGCTTGCGCGCGTGTGGGATGCCGCGGGCGGCGGCATCCCGAGCCTCGCGCGACGAGCCGACCAGCCAGACCGCGGGGTGACCCGTCGGCGGCGACCACGTTCCACAGCGCCAGGGCGCCGTCGGCGATGCCGACGCCGCAGCCGAAGACCCAGCCTGCCGGCCGGCGTGGGATCACAAGGGTGGCGATGCGACCGAGGGCGTACAGCGGGATGACTCGCGAGCTTCCGCGCGTTTCCCGCGCCGAACGAGAAAGACGCCACCCCGCGAGCCTATCGCGGGGTGGCGTCCGGATCCTGGCGCGCGTCAGCAAGCCGGGGTCTGGGGCGGAGCCCCAGTGGGAATCTGCCTCTCGTGCTACTGCAGCTCGCCCAGGGTCACGTCGATCGTCTGCGTCTCGCCGTCGCGGACGAAGGTGACGGTCGCGTCGCTGCCGGCGGCTGCCGCGCGCACCTGCGCGGTCAGATCGGTGGCGTCGGTGACGGGCACGCCGTTGAAGGCGGTGACGATGTCGCCTTCCTGCAGACCGGCCGACACAGCGGCGCCGTCGGCGACGACCTCGGCGATGTAGGCGCCGGTGATCGTCGAGGCCTCGACGGATGCCGCGTCGCGCACGCTCGCGCCGAGCAGACCGTGGGTGGCCGCACCGCTCTCGATGATCTCGTCGGTCACGCGCTCGACGATGTTCGACGGGATCGAGAAGCCGACGCCGATCGAGCCGGACTCGCCGCCGGCGCCGCCCGCCGTCGCGATCGCGACGTTGATGCCGATCAGCTTGCCCTCGTCGTCGACCAGCGCACCGCCGGAGTTGCCCGGGTTGATGGCCGCGTCGGTCTGGATGACCGCGATCGAGATCGACTCGGTCGGGGTGGCCGTCCGGTCTGTCGCCCTCACCGAAGTCGAACTGGAACGGGCTGCTGCTCGCTGTCGGGCGCCTGGTCGTCCGGGTCTGCTCGTCGGCGTCTGCGTGTCGCCCGAGTCGGGCGCGGCCGACGACGCGATCTGGATCGAGCGGTTCAGCGCGCTGACGATGCCGGTGGTGACCGTGTTGGACAGGCCGAGCGGTGCGCCGATCGCGATGGTCTGGTCGCCGACGTTGAGCGCCGACGAGTCGGCGAACTCGACCGGGGTGAGGCCCTCGGCGTCGACGAGCTTGATCACGGCGAGGTCGTACGTCGGATCGGTGCCGACGACCTCTGCGTCGTAGACGCGCGCCGTCCGAGGTGGTCACGCGGATCGACGGCGTCGGCGGTCTGCGCCGTCGAGGGTGACGACGTGCGTGTTGGTCACGACGTAGCCGTCGCTCGGTGAGCACGACGCCCGAGCCGGTGCCGCGCGCCGTTGGTGCCGGTCGCCTGGATCGTGACGACGCTCGGGAGCACCTTCGCCGCGATCGCGGTGGTCTGGTTGACCGCGTCGGTGTTGTTGACGGTGACGGTCGACGGGCCGGCGGCCGGGCTCGTGCCGTCGGGCGTGAAGAGGTTGACACCGGCGTACGCACCGCCGAGTCCGGCGGCACCGCCGACGATGGCCGCTGCGACGATGAGGCCGACGACCTTGCCGGCGCCGGACTTCTTCTTCGGCGCGGGCGGTCGCGACCGTACCGGTCGCGGCGCGCTCGAACGGCACCGTCGGCTGCGTCTGGTTCGCGCCGGGCGCCGGGCCCGAATGCCGACGCGTACTGCGACGGCGCAGCGGGCTGACCGGCGTACCCCTGGGGCGCGGCGGACCGTACGCCGGGCGCCTGCGGCGGGTAGGGCGGGTAGCCGGCCGGGGCACCGGCGGGGCGCGACGCCCTGCGGCGGCTGCCAGCTGCGGTGCGACGGGCTGCGCCGGCATGGATGCGGCTGCGCCGCAGGAGCTGCGGCGGTGCGCCGGGGAGCCGCGGGCTGCGCTGCCGGGCGCGCCGGAGTCTCCGCGTGCCGGGCTGCCGATGCGTCGACGGGTGTCTCGGGGGTGGATTCTGCGGGGCGTTCGCCCTCGGTGTCGCTCATGATTGCTCCTTCTGCCGACCACTGACCACTCTGGTGCCGGATTCTGTGCGTTTCTTATGCCGGGGATGGGGGTCGACTATGCGAGTAGCGTGAACCCGATGCGAGAAACACCCGGAGCCTGGCGCCGTACGGCGATCGGCGCAGGCCTCATCGGTCCTGACGGATCCACCCGCCCTACCATCTTCGCCGAGATGTCGGCCCTCGCGGCGCGAACCGGCGCGATCAATCTCGGGCAGGGCTTCCCCGACGAGGACGGCCCCGTCGAGGTGCTCGAGGCCGCGCGCGACGCGATCGCCCACGGCGTCAATCAGTACCCGCCGGGTCGCGGCATCCCCGACCTCCTGCTCGGCGATCGCCGAGCACCAGCACCGCTTCTACGGTCAGCACCTCGATCCCGGCCGCGACGTGCTCGTCACCGCCGGTGCGACCGAGGCGCTCGCTGCCGCCCTGCTGGCGCTCATCGACGGGCCGGACGACGAGGTGGTCGTGTTCGAGCCGTACTACGACTCGTACGCCGCGGTCGTCGCGCTCGCCGGCGCACGCCTGGTCACGGTGCCGCTGCGCTGGCCGGATTTCCAGCCCGACCTCGACGAGCTGCGCGCGGCCGTCACCGACCGCACCCGGGTCATCCTCGTGAACGACCCGCACAATCCGACCGGCGCGGTGTTCACCCGCGAGCTGCAGGACGAGGTCATCCGCCTCGCCGAACGACACGACGCGGTGATCGTGACCGACGAGGTCTACGAGCACCTCGTCTTCGACGGCGCCGCATCGTGCCGATCGCGACGCTGCCCGGCGCGTGGGAGCGCACCCTGACCATCTCGTCCGGCGGCAAGACCTTCTCGACGACCGGGTGGAAGATCGGCTGGATCACCGGCCCGGCCGACCTCGTCGACGCGGTGCTGGCCGTCAAGCAGTTCCTCACCTACGTGAACGGGGCGCCGTTCCAGCCGGCGATCGCGACCGGGCTGCGGCTGCCCGACGCGTTCTTCACGGGCATCGCGCAGACCCTGCGCGATAAGCGCGACCTGCTCGGCGCAGGACTGCGCGCAGCCGGTTTCGATGTCTCGGTCCCCGCGGGCTCGTACTTCACGGTCGTGGATGCCGCTCCCCTCGGCGCGACGGATGCGGCCGAGTTCTGCCGCGCGCTGCCCGAACGCGCGGGGGTCGTCGCCATCCCGCTGACCGCCTTCGTCAGCACCGACTCACCGCGGCGGAGTACGCGACGCTCGTGCGCTTCGCGGCCTGCAAGCGTGTGCCGGTGCTCGAAGAGGCGGCATCCCGGCTCGCTGCGCTCGCCGCCTGACGTTCGCGAGCGCTTCAGACGCGCGGCACGACCCGCATCCGCCGCAGCTGCAGCGCCGGATTGACGCGACGCACGCGCTCGACCGTCGTCGCGGTCGAGATGGGCGACCACGACATCGGTCGCCGTTCCGATCGCGGCGATCTCGACGCCCTGCGGGTCGACGATCATCGAGTTGCCGACCCCGAGCGGCGGCGGATGGTCGGCGGCGGCGACGAACACCGTGTTCTCGATCGCACGCGCGTGCACCAGCGTGCGCCAGTGGTGCTCCTTGAGCGGGCCGCGCACCCACTCGGCGGGAACGAGGAAGACGTCTGCCCCGGCATCGGCGAGTGTTCGGCCGACCTCCGGGAATCGCAGGTCGTAGCAGGTCATCAGACCGAACCGCAGATCGTCGAGGTCGAACGTCTCAGGCGGCGGCGAGCTCGCCGGGCTCGACCCAGTCGGACTCGCGCTGACCGAAGGCGTCGTACAGGTGCAGCTTGCGGTACACCGCGACCACCCCGCTCGCATCGACCGCGACGACCGTGTTGCGCACGCGCCGTCCATCGGCGGCCTGTTCGACGAGACCCGCGACGACCACGATCGCCGTTCGTCGCCGCGAGCCGGGTGAGCGCCGTGACGAACGGGCCGTCGAGGGGCTCCGCATGATCGGCGAGGGTGTCATCGAACGGGTCGACGAAGTAGCTCGAGTACTCGGGGAAGACGACGACGGCGGCGCCCCGGTCGGCCGCCGTCCCCGCGAGCTGGCTGATGACGGCGAGGTTCGCCTGCCTGTCGGCCGCCGGTGCGAACTGCGCGACGGCGACCGCCGTGGCGCGCGAGCCGGGCGCGCTCATCGGTGGACTCCATTCGTCGCACGTGCGCGGATCGCGAGCGGCGCGGCCACCCACAGCGTCACGATCACGAGCGCGAGCGCGACGACCGCGACGATCGCGGCGGGGCGGTCGACGACGACGTCGAACACGAACCCCACGACGCCGACCAGCAGCACCGACACGGTGATGAGCGCGGTGATCAGCGCAGCGTGCCCGTACGCGACCACCTCCGTCTTCGCCCGCTTCTGGAAGAGCATGCGATGCAGCGCGACCGGAGCCAGCGCAACGATCGACGAGAGTGCCGACAAGACCACGAGAACGAGGTAGATGGCCCGCTGACCATCGTCCAGATCGCTGAACGCCGGCTGGAAAGCGAGGGCGAGCAGGAAGCCGGTCAGAATCTGGGTGCCCGTCTGCATGACGCGCAGCTCCTGAAGGACCTCGTTCCAATTCCGGTCCGCCCGCTCGGAAGCCGACTCGTCGCGGCCGTCCGACAGGTCGTCCGGGGGGTCGGTGTCTCGCGGGGAGGGCATGCATTCATCCTCACCCGTGGCGTGTGCCGACAGCAAGCGGACGGGCCGGACCGCCTGAAGCGGGTTCACTGCGCCGGTCCCGAAATGCAAAGAAGATGGCCCCGGACAAGTCCGGGGCCATCTTCTTTTCGTTGCGGGGACAGGATTTGAACCTGCGACCTCTGGGTTATGAGCCCAGCGAGCTACCGAGCTGCTCCACCCCGCGGCACAAGAATTTAGCCTAGCACGGTTTGAAACGCGGGTCACATCGCCCGATCGAGCCCGACGGGCCCGCCGTCACGGCGGGTCGATCGTCTCGCTGAGCTCGGAGAGGAATCGTGTGATCACAACGAGTTCTTCATCGGTATATCGCTCGGCGACGCCCCGCATGCTCTGCAGCCGCTCACGGAAATGGCGGAAGAACGTCGAACGCGACTCCTCCGTCAAGATGACGATCCGCGCCCGCCGATCGCTGGGGTGCGGGCGGCGTTCGACGTGTCCTGCCGCCGTCAGACGGTCCAGGAGCTTCGTGGTCGACGCACTCGAGATGCGCAGGTGATGGGCGACCTGGTGCGGGCTGACCGTCTCGCCGCGCCCTTCCCGTACGATCAGCATGCGAAGCGTGGCGAGATCGGAGGCGTTCATCTCCATGTCACCCTTCATGCCGCCGTTCATGCGATCCATGGCGTCATTGAGGGCGCGAACGGCCTGAAGAACCTCCATGACCGCCTGATCATGAGGTGTCGCTGCCGGCCACGGCTGAAACATGTGGACACTCCTTCCCTCCCCTTGTAGCATCGGCGGAAGGATATCGCTAGCTAAACTAGCTAATTCAAGGAGGACTCATGAGCGACACCGACCACGTGGTCCTTCTCGATGACGAGGGCCGAGCGATCGGAACCGCTCCCAAGAGCAGCGTCCACGGCACCGACACGGCCCTGCACCTCGCATTCTCCTGTCACGTGATGAACGATGAGGGTCAGGTGCTCGTCACCCGCCGGGCATTGGGAAAGTCGACGTGGCCGGGCGTGTGGAGCAACTCCTTCTGCGGCCATCCGCGACCCGCCGAGCCGGTGCTCGCCGCGGTTCACCGGCGCGCAGAATTCGAGCTCGGTCTCACTCTGACCGACATCGAACTCGCCCTCCCGCTGTTCCGCTATCGCGCCGTCGACACGAGCGGCATCGTCGAACACGAGGTCTGCCCGGTCTACACCGCTCGCACGTCCGACGAACCGGTGCTCAACCCGCTCGAGGTCGTCGACGCGAGGTGGGTCGATCCGCTCGACCTGGGAAGGTCGCTCACCGCCACGCCGTGGGCGTTCAGCCCCTGGCTGGTGCTGCAGGCGGAGCAGCTGCACCTGTTCGACACCGAACCCGCGTTGCAGCGACGACGGGCGTCATGATCCCTCTCGCCACACGAGCGGCCATCGACGACTCGATCGATGGGTCCTTGCGGCGGATACGTCATCGCGCGGTCGAACTGGGTGGGTCATTCGAAGCGCTCGCGGATGCCGTGGGCCGGGCGACCACCGGCGGCAAGCGCCTGCGACCCACCCTCGTCGCCGCATCCTTCTTCGCGTTCGGGGGTGACCCCGACGAGTGCCCGTCGCTGTACGCGGTCGCGGCGGCGTTCGAACTGCTCCACACCGCGTTCGTCGTCCACGATGACGTGATCGACCACGACACCGTCCGGCGCGGCATCCCGAATGTCGGCGGCGAGTTCCGGGTGCGCGCACGTGAGCGCGGGGCGGACGCCGAGGGCGCCGCCGTTCTCGGAGATGCCGCCGCGATCCTGGCGGGCGACCTGCTGCTGCACGAGGCCTCCCGGCTCATCGCTCTGGCCGATGTTTCGCTCCGCGCGCGTGCGGGACTATTCGGGCTGCTCGACGACGCGATCTACGTCTCGGCGGCCGGCGAACTGGCCGACGTCGAGAACGCGGTCATGCCGGACTACGCCGAGGCCGAGGCCATCTTCGACGCGACCTTCAACAAGACCGCCGTGTACTCCTTCAGTGCCCCGCTCTGCGCGGGCGCCCTGCTCGCAGGCGCATCGGCCGAAGCGATCGCGGCGCTCGACGCCGAGGGCGGCCGGCTCGGACTGGCCTTCCAGCTCGTCGACGACCTGATCGGCGCATTCGGCTCAGCCGAGCAGGCCGGACGCGACGAAGGCGGCGACCTGCGCGAGTCCAAGCGCACGCCCCTGATCGTCCTCGCTCAGCAGACGCCGACCTGGGCGCGTGTCAACGACGCGCTCGCGGTGGCCCATACCGGTCCGATCGCGGTGCGCGAAGCCCAGCTCGCCCTCGAGGAGAGCGGTGCCCGACTGCGCCTGCGTGCCCTGATCGGCGATACGCTCGAAGCTGTGCGCACCGCCGCGGAAGACCCGGCTTTTCCGCGCGAGGCGCGCCCGCTCATCTGCGAGCTGGCCGACCGTGTCGAGGAGCGCATTCCGTGAGTCATGAGCCGACCGGGCTCGCCCTGTACGACCGAACCGCTCAGGATGCCGCCGCCGCAGTGATCGCGGCGTACTCCACCTCGTTCGGCCTGGCCACACGCCTGCTCGGTCCGCGGCCTCGGCCGCACGTCCGCAACATCTACGCGCTCGTGCGCATCGCCGACGAGATCGTCGACGGGCCCGCATCCGCTGCAGGGCTCGACCCGGTCGCGGAGCGCGCGATCCTGGACGAGCTCGAGACCGAGACGCTCTGCGCGATCGCGCGCGGATTCAGCTCCAACCTCGTCGTGCACGCATTCGCGCGCACCGCGCGGGAGTGCGGGATCGGACAGGCGCTCATCGGGCCGTTCTTCGCATCGATGCGCACCGATCTGCTCACCGCCCGACACGACGCGGCATCCCACGACGACTACGTGTACGGATCGGCGGAGGTGGTCGGACTGATGTGCCTGCAGGTCTTCGTGAACGCGGGCGCGGAGCATCCGACCGAGCCGGCCGCCGATCTTGTCGACGGCGCCCGCAGACTCGGAGCCGCATTCCAGGAAGTGAACTTCCTGCGCGACCAGCACCATGACGAGTCATCGCTCGGCCGGGACTATCTCGGGCTCGGCACGGGGGCATCGAACAGGGTCGACGTGCTCGACCGGATCGATGCCGACCTCGCCGCCGCGGCCGCCGTCATTCCGCGACTGCCCACGGACTGCCGGCGAGCGGTCACGGCGGCACACGACCTCTTCGCGTCGCTGTCGATGCGACTGCGGCGCGATGCATCGCCCGACGAGCGCGTGCGCGTGCCCGACACGGTCAAGGCGACGCTTGCCGCCCGCGCATGGCTGGGCTTCGCGCCACGGCACCACAGAACAGTGCGCGCACGCGCATGAACCGGAGTGAACGAAGAACCGAGGAGTCGCACATGGCCGATGAGGAGAAGGGCGCGGCGGTCGTGATCGGTGCCGGCATCGCGGGACTCGCCACCGCGGCGCTGCTCGGAGCCGAAGGCTGGGACGTCACGGTCCTCGAGGCGCGAGACGAGCTCGGCGGCCGCGTGGGCTCATGGGAGCAGGACGGCTTCCGGTTCGACACCGGTCCGAGCTGGTACCTGATGCCCGAGGTGTTCGAGCACTTCTTCCGCCTGCTGGGCACCACCGCCGAGCGCGAACTGGACCTCGTGCCGCTCGACCCTGCGTATCGCGTCTACAGCCAGCCGAACATCGACCGACCACTCCCACCCACCGATGTGCAGTCCGGTCGAGCCGAGGCCACGGCGCTGTTCGAGGGGATAGAGCCGGGCGCCGGCGCGAAGCTCGACGTCTACCTCGACTCGGCGGCGGACGCCTATGAGCTCTCGGTGACGCGCTTCCTGTACGACACGTACGAGAGCACCGCCGGGCTGCGCGATCCTGCGCTCCTGCGGCGGGCCGGCCAGCTCGCCCCACTGCTGACACGGTCGCTCGCGAGCCACGTCGATCGACGGTTCACCGATCCTCGACTGCGACAGATCCTCGGCTACCCGGCCGTGTTCCTCGGCGGCTCTCCGTACGGCGTGCCGAGCCTGTATCACCTCATGAGCCATCTCGACCTCGACGACGGCGTGCTGTACCCGCGCGGCGGTTTCACCGAGATCATCGCGGCGGTCCAGCGACTCGCCATCGCACAGGGCGCCGTCATCCGCACGGCGTGCGAGGTCGTCGAGATCACGACGACGGATGCCGTGGCCACCGGTGTGCGCCTCAGCGACGGCCGGCGCATACCCGCGGGTCTCGTCGTCTCCACGGCCGACCTGCACCACACCGAGACCGCGCTGCTGCCCCCGGCGCTGCAGACCTACCCGGAGAAGTGGTGGGCCAAGCGCACCCCCAGCCCGGGCGCTCTGCTGCTTCTGCTCGGCGTCGAGGGCGAACTTCCCCAGCTGTCCCACCACACCCTGCTGTTCGCCGAAGACTGGCGTGCGAACTTCGAGGACATCTTCGACGAGCCCAGCCGCATTCCCGACCCCGCGTCGCTCTACATCTGCAAGCCGAGTGCGACCGACGCGGACGTGGCCCCGCCCGGGCACGAGAATCTGTTCGTTCTCGTGCCGATCCCGGCCGATCCGCAGATCGGACACGGCGGTGTCGACGGGCGACGGCGACGCTGCCGTGGAGACCGCCGCCGACCGAGTGATCCAGCAGATCTCCGAATGGTGCGGCATCCCCGACCTCGCCGAGCGCATCGTCGTGCGGCGCACGATCTCGCCCGGCGACTTCGCGGCCGACCTGCACTCGTGGCGGGGCAACGCGCTCGGACTGGCGCACACGCTCGGTCAGAGCGCCGTGTTCCGGCCTCGAAACGCATCGCGCAAGGTGCGCGGACTCTCGTACGCCGGCGGGTCCGCGCTCCCCGGGATCGGGCTGCCCATGTGCCTGATCTCCGCCGAGCTCGTGCTCAAGCGTCTGCGCGGCGACCGCACCCCCGGTCCCCTTCCCGAACCGGCCAGGGTGTGACGTGCCCGGACTCTACCTGGTTGCGATCCTCGTCTCGGCCGGCGGAATCGCCGCGCTCGACGCGCGCTTCCGGCTGGCCGCGTGGAAGACGCCGCTGCGCACCCTCGCGGCCGTCGCGATCGGCACCACCTTCTTCCTGCTCTGGGATGCGGTCGGCATCGCCACGGGCGTCTTCCTGAAGGGAGACAGTTCGCTCTTCACCGGGATCGACCTCGCCCCCGAGCTGCCGCTCGAGGAACTGTTCTTCCTCGCGTTCCTCTGCTATCTGGGCCTTGTCGTCTGGGCGGCTGCTCTGCGCGCCGTCATTCGAAGAACACCGGCGGCTCCCCCCGCGAACGGTGCCGCAGCCGGCGGAGGGGAGCACACGTCATGACCTACCCGCTCATCGTGGTGCCGTTCGTCGTCGTGACCGTCCTCGTGACGCTCGCGACACTGCGTCGACCGGCATTCGGCCCACGGATGACGGCATCGGCCATCTCGGCCGCCGTGCTGCTGCTCCTCACGGCGATCTTCGACAACGTCATGATCGCTGTCGGGCTCATCGTTTACCCGGAAGAGCACCTGAGCGGTCTGCGCATCGGCCTCGCGCCGCTGGAGGACTTCTCGTATCCGCTGTGCGCGGCGTTCCTCGTCCCCGCCGTCTACACGCTTCTCGCCCGCAGAGCCGACCAGGCGGCCGAGGCATGAGCGACGCGCAGGCGCTGCGCCCCGGCACCGTCGCGAAGCAGCTTTTCATCGCGTCTCGCCCGGTCAGCTGGATCAATACGGCATACCCGTTCGCTGCCGCCTACCTGCTGACGACGCGGCAGATCGACCTCACCCTCATCCTCGGCACGCTGTTCTTCCTGATCCCGTACAACCTCGCGATGTACGGCATCAACGACGTCTTCGACTACGAGTCCGATCTGCGAAACCCGCGCAAGGGCGGCACGCACGGCGCCGTTCTCGACCGGCGCATGCATCGGATCACGCTGTGGGCGGCGGCGCTGACCTGTGTGCCGTTCGTGGTCTACCTCGTGGTGGTCGGATCCCCCGCTTCCTGGCTCGTGCTGGCGGCGAGCCTCTTCTTCGTGGTGTTCTACAGCGCTCCCCCGCTGCGACTGAAGGAGGTGCCCTTCGCGGACTCGGTGACCTCCAGCATCCACTTCTTCTCACCCGCCGTGTACGGCCTCGTCCTGGCCGGTGCGGCCTGGACGTGGCAGCTGGGCGCCGTGATCCTCGCCTTCGCGCTCTGGGGCGTCGCATCGCACGCGTTCGGCGCCGTGCAGGACGTCGTCGCAGACCGCGAAGCGGGGATCTCATCGATCGCGACCGCTCGCGGCGCGCGCTGGACGGTGTGGTTCTCGCTCGTCTGCTATGCCGCTGCGGGTGCGGTCATGCTCACCACGACCTGGCCAGGGCCTCTCGCGGCGCTCGTCGCTCTGCTGTATCTGGCGACGGTGTGGCCGTTCCGGTCGATCACGGACGCGACAGCTGAGCGCGCGACCGCCGGATGGCGACGGTTCCTCTGGGTGAACCAGATCGCCGGCTTCATCGTGACGCTGTTGCTGATCTGGTACTGGCTTCTCACGAGCTGACCAGGCTCGCTCCGCGCTCCGCGCGCGATCACCCTCTCCGCACGAGTCCACCCGCTGCAGAGGCAGCTACGGGGTGTTCTCGCGCACAGAGGGTGATCTCACGCGCGAAGAGCGGCTACTGACCGCCGAGTGCGATCAGCGTCTCGACCGCGGCCGTCAGGCGCTCGTCGGCCTCCGCGAACGCCGTGAGGTCGCCCGCCTGCAGGGCCGCCTGGCGGTCGAGCATCGCCTGCTGCGCGTCCTGCAGTGCGGCCTGGTACTCGTCCGTGGGCGGCTCGGTCGGCTGCGGATCGGTCGTCTCACCCGGCGTGGGCGTGGGCGACGGTGTCGCACCGGGTGTCGGCTCCACGTCGGCGTCGCCGCTGTCGGCTCCGGAGTCGCCGCCGAACAGGACGTCGAGCGCCTCGTTCAGCGTGTCTTCGAAGGCGACCTCGTTGCCGAAGGCCACGAGCACCTTCTGCAGCTGCGGCAGTTGGGTGCCGCTGGAGGCCTGCACGAAGACCGGCTGCACGTACAGCAGACCTCCGCCGACGGGCAGCGTCAGCAGGTTGCCGTTGATGACCTCCGACTGCCCCTGCTTCAGCAGGTTGATCTGCGATGAGATCAACGGATCGGAGTTGAACGTGTTCTGCACCTGACCCGGGCCGGGAATCGTGGTGTCGGCGTCGACCACGAGCATGCGGAGCTTGCCGTAATCCTCGCTCTTGACGCCCTTCTCGTTTCCGGCGTTGGAGTCCACCGCCAGATACCCCATCAGCACGTTGCGGGATGCCGTGCCCTCCGAGGCCGGGATGAAGCTGGTGAACATGGAGTACGTCGGCGCATCCTGGCCCGGCATCTGCATCGTGAGGTAGTACGGCGGCTGCAGGACCGTGTCGAGCTGCGGGTCGTTCGGGGTCTGCCACGCGTTGTCGCGCTGGTAGAACGACTGCGCGTCGTCGACGTGGTAGACGCCCAGCGCGTAGCGCTGCACCTTGAACAGGTCGGTCGGGTAGCGCACGTGGCTCATCAGGTCGCCCGACATCTCGCTGATCGGCTTGACCGTCGACGGGTAGACGTTCTGCCAAGCCTGCAGCATGGGGTCCTGGTCGTCCCACGCGTAGAGGGTGACCGAGCCGTCGTAGGCGTCGACGGTCGCCTTGACCGAGTTGCGGATGTAGTTGATGTTGTCCAGAGCGAAGCGCTGTGCGGTCGTGTTCGAGTCCGAGATCGCCTGCTGCAGGCTCACCGTGGTCGAGTACGGGTGGTTCGCGCTGAGGGTGTAGCCGTCGACGATCCACACGACGCGTCCGTCGACCACGCTCGGGTACGGGTCGCTGTCGAGGGTCAGGTACGGCGCGGCCTTCTGTACGCGGTCGACCGGGTTGCGGTCGTAGAGGATCTGAGAGTCCTCGTTGACGTTGTCGGAGAACAGGATCTGCTCGGACTGGAACTTCAGCGCGTAGATCAGCCGGTCGAAGACGCTGCCGATGCTCGGGCCGCCGTCGCCGGTGAAGGTCGTCTTCGTCTCGCTCGAACCGTCGTCCGCGCCACGCGGGTAGTCCAGCTCCACCGGAGCCGTGCCCTCTGGGGCGCCCACGATCGAGTACGTCGGCGAGAACTCGCCGAAGTAGACGCGGGGCTGGAAGTCCTTCTGATCGGAGAGGAAGCCCGTCGCCGGGATGCCGCGCTCGAGGAAGACCGGGTCGCCGTCTGTCGTGCGGTCGTTGCCCTTGGCCGCCACGACGCCGTAGCCGTGGGTGTACACCAGTGTCGTGTTCTGCCACGAGGCGGCTGCGCCCAGCTGATCCATGTTGAGCTCACGGACCGAGACGACCGTGTCCTGTGACACACCGTCGATCTCGTATCGGTCGACATCGAGCGGGTCGGCGAACTGGTAGTAGCCGCGGAACTGTTCGAGCTGCCGCACCGTCGGGCTGATCACCGCAGGGTCCATGATTCGGATCTGAGCGGTCGTGGCCGCGTCTTCGCGGAGGGCGCCGGCAGTCGGCATCGGTCGTCGCCTGGAAATCGCTCTTCTCGAGACCCTCGATGCCGTAGGCATCCTGGGTCATGTCGATGCCGCGCTGGTAGTACTCGCTCTCGAGCGCGTACTGGTTCGGTCGCACCTGGAACGTGTTCACGACCCACGGGTAGCCGATCCCGACGACGATCGCCGAGACGACCAGCAGCGCGGTGGCGATCAGCGGGTATCGCCAGCGACCGATGATCGCCGTGACGAAGAAGAGGATCGCGACGATCACGGCGACGACCGCGAGGATCGTCATTCCCGGAATGATCGCATTGACTCCGGTGTATCCCGGGCCGGTGATGCGGTCGCCCGGCTCGACGAGCGTCTTGTAGCGGTCGAGCCAGAGGCTCGCGCCCTGCACGAGCAGGTACAGCCCGGCGATCACGGCGAGCTGGATACGAGCGGCCTTCGAGATGCGCAGCTCACGCTGACCGATCCGCACCGATCCGTACAGGTATGCCACGAGCGCCGTCACCAGCAGGCAGACCAGCAGTACGGCCGAGATGAAGCCGAGCAGCGCACTGTAGAACGGCATCGCGAACAGATAGAAACCGGTGTCGAGATGGAACTGCGGGTCGGTCGTCTTCGTGGCGACGCCGTTGAACCAGAGCCACGTGGTCTCCCACTGGGCTGACGCCGCGAACCCGGAGAAGAAGCCGAAGAAGATCGGGATTCCCCACATCGCCAGTCGGCGCAGCGGCTCGACGACCTCCTGGTAGCGATCGAGCTGCGAGCTCAGCCGCGCGTAGACGGGCCGCAGTCGATAGGCGAGCTGGATCGCCAACCAGACCGGGAGTGCCATGCCGATGAAGCCGACGAGGAACATCACGACGCGGGCGCCCCACTGCGTCAGCAGGACGGACTGGAACCCCAGCTGCTCGTACCACCGCCAATCGGCGTAGAGGTTCGCGAAGATGAAGAACGCCACCACGAGCGCGGCGATGATCGCAAGCGAGATCGCGATGATCGCGGCGGGAACGGGAGGGCGTGGCCGGGGCCGGCGCAGAGGTCGTGGTCACCCTTCAATCCTAGGCGCGCGGTTCTGGGCGATTGCCGTGGAGTGAGCGAACTCCCGCCGTGAGTTCCGCTGTGCGCGAAGTGGGTCCCCTCAGCTCGCTTCGCAGGTGGGCAGGGCGGCGAGGTCGCCGTCGTCGCGCACCGCCTCGAGCACGTCGAGTGAGTCCTCGAGCGTCTTGACCGAGAACACCTGGAGCCCGTCGGGGACGTAGCCCACCACCTCGTCGCAGTTCTCGGACGGGGCGAGGAACCACTCCGCCCCGGCGCCGACCGCACCCCACATCTTCTGGCGGATGCCGCCGATCGGGCCGACCACGCCCTCGGCGTCGATCGTGCCCGTTCCGGCGACCGTTTCGCCGCCGTTCAGCTGCTGCGGCGTGAGGGTGTCGATGATCCCGAGTGCGAACATCATTCCCGCGCTCGGTCCGCCGACATTGTTGAGCTGGATCGTCACATCGATCGGGAAGTCGAAGTCGTTCGTCAGCGTGATTCCGATGAGCCAGAGCGTCTCGCCGTCGAGCTCGGTCTCCTTCGGGGTGATCGAGACGGTCTCCTCCTCGCCGTCGCGCTGGATCGTGAGCTCGACCGGCTCGCCGCCGCCTTCGTTGACGATCTCGCGGAGGGCTCCGGCATCCGCAACGGGCATTCCGTTCGCAGTGAGGATCACGTCGCCTTCTTCGAGGACGCCCTCGGATGCCGAATCCTTCGTGAACGCGTAGACGGTGAGTTTCGCGTCGACGTCGTAGCCGAGTTCGGTGAGGGCGGCGGCGGTCGCCTCCTTCTGCGAATCGACCATCATCGCGGCGCTCTCCTCGTTGCGCTGCTCGGTGCTCTGGCCCTCGGGGAAGACGGAGTCGATCGGCAGCACGGCCCTGCTCGGGTCGAACCACGCCGTCGCCAGCTCGAACCAGGACGGCGTGCGCTCGCGGTTGCCCACGACCTGGACGGTGAGCAGGTCCAGCGCTCCATCGGTCGGGAACGTCTCCGCGCCCTCGACCGAGATCAGGGGCACCTGGGTGCCGTCCGCGGCTTCTGCCGTGCCGAGCGTGTTGTAGACCGGTCCCGGCCGCTGGATCACGTACGAGGTCGGCAGGAAGGTGATGACCAGCAGCACCGCCAGCGCGATCGTCAGCGCCCAGATTCCGGCCACCATGCCGCGCGAGAGCCGCCGCCGGGGCGCGGGCGTGATGGTGACGTTCTCGTCGAACAGCGCCACGAGGGACCTTTCTCTGCCTGGTCGTTCGCGACCGGCGTAAGGGTGGAAGGGTCCGTGCCGGGAGGTGCGATGATCCGTGCGACTAGCGTAGAGCGCGAGGTCATGACCCGGCTGAAAGGCGGCTGAAGTGGCAGAGTCCGACCGTGAGGACGACCAGAGCCCCGAAGAGCAGTTCCAGGAGCTGATCAGGCAGCTCTTCGGCGGCTCCGGAGCGGCTATCGACCCGGAGCAGCTTGCGCGCCTGTCGGGCATGGGCATCGATCCGGCGATGATGCAGACCGTGATGCAGCATCTGCAGGGAGCGTTCGCCGGCAGCGGTGACGACGGCATCTCGTGGGATCTCGCCAAGCGCCAGGCGCTGCACATCGCGAACCAGGACGGGCTGGGCGTGACCGACGGCCAGCGCACTGATCTCGACCAGGCGTTCGCCCTGGCTTCGCTGTGGCTCAGCGAGGCGACCACGATTTCGGAACTCGCGGCACCACCGCGCACACTGACCCGCGGCGGGTGGGTCGAGGCGACGCTGCCGGTGTGGCAGGAACTCGCCGAGCCCGTGGCCACCAGCATCGCGGACGCCCTCACCGAGGCGCTGCGCGACCAGGCGCCCGAAGAGATGCAGAGTCTCGTACAGGGCGCGGGCCGACTCATGCGAACGGTCGGCGGTTCGCTGTTCGCCTCGCAGCTCGGCCAGGTCGTCGGCAACCTGTCGAAGGAGGTCGTCAGCGGCGGGGACGTCGGCATCCCGCTCCTGCCTGACGGCGATGCCGTGATCCTCCCCCAGAACTTCGCGGACTTCGGCCGCGACCTCGAGATTCCCGACGACCAGCTGGCGCTGTACATCGCGACCCGAGAGCTTGCGCACGCACGCCTGTTCCGGCACGCCCGCTGGCTGCGGCTGCACGTGATCTCGCAGGTGACCGACTTCGCGCGCGGCATCCACGTCGACACCGATGCGCTCGAAGAGCTCGCGTCGCGCTTCGACCCGTCCGAGCCGGAGGAGCTGCGCCGCGCCCTCGAGAGCGGCGTGCTGCTGCCGACCCGGTCGGAGGCCCAGACCGCCGCGCTGACCCGCCTGGAGAACCTGCTGGCGACGATCGAGGGCTGGGTCGACGTCGTGACCGAGCGCGCCACCGCGCGCTTGCCGTCGGCTGACCGCGTGGCCGAGGCCGTGCGCCGCCGTCGCGCCGTCGGCGGGCCCGCCGAGCAGGCGCTCAGCTCACTGGTCGGGCTCGAGCTGCGCCCGCGGCGCATGCGCGAGGCTGCGGCGATGTGGCGTGCCGTGACGGATGCGGTCGGCGTCGCCGGACGCGACGCGCTGTGGGACTACCCCGACCTGATGCCGACCGCCGAAGACATCGACGACCCCGCGGCACTCGTGGCTCGACTCGAAGCCCGCGCGCGCGGCGAGGAGCCGGCGACCGACGAGATGGACGACGCGCTGGCGCGCCTGCTCGCGGGAGAGGACCCGGGTGCAGCGCCGTCCGAGCCGGCGTCGGGGGACGATGCTCCGGAGTCGCCGGAGGATCCTCGCCCGGTCTGAGCAGAACCGGTCGTCGCCTCCTCCACAGGCACCACAACGGGCACGCGATGCGCCGGAAGCTGTGGACAACCGGCGACGGGCAGCGCCGGCGCTGCACAATCGGGCTCATGCTCCGACTGGATCCGGCTTTCCCCCCGCTGTGGCGCTCGCCGACCACGCTGCAGTTCGGCGCCGATGCCGGTTGTGGTGATCGACGACCCCGAACCCTGGCAGCAGCGGCTCGATCCGCGAGCTCGAGGGAGGCATTCCCGATGCCGCCCTGGATCCGACCGCGATCGCGCTGGGCGCACCCGAGAACGCGGCGGACGCCTTCGTGCGCCGCATCGCGCGCGCACTGTGCCCGCCCGACTCGCCTCGTCAGCGGATCGCGCTGCAGAGCCCCCAGGGATTTCCACAGGAGCGAATCGACCTGGTGGCCGACTCACTCGAGGCGGCGGGAGTGGATGTCTCGCCGATCACCTGGTTCGGAGCGCCGGGAGAACGAGTCGAGGCGAGCAGTCCCGTCGTCGTGCTGGCGCACCATGTCGTCGAGCCGCGGCGCGTCGCCGCGATGATGGGCGGTGACATCCCTCACGTCCCACTCGTGCTCACCGGTTCGGGAGCCGAAGTCGGACCGCTGGTCCTGCCCGGACGCACGCCCTGCCTCGCGTGCCTCGCGGCGCACCGACGCGATTCCGATCCGGCCTGGCCGCACCTGGCCGCGCAGCTGCTGGGGCGGCCCGCGCCCGTGGCGAGCAGGGCGATCGTGATGGAGGCCTCGTTCGTGACCGCGCGGCTGATCAGCGAGGCCGAGCGGCAGCACCCCCGCTGCCACTCACTGACCCTGCGCGCGGATTCCCTGCACCGCTCGATGCGCGCCCACCGGCCGCACGCAGAGTGCCGGTGCCGATCTCTCGCAGGAATCGCGACGGCTGCCGCTCCCGCGTTCCTCGCGACCACGACATCGTCAGCGTTCTCCCGGCCCGCGTGATGCCCACGTAGGCCAGGCGCCGCTCCTCGTCGACCTGCTCGAACGTCGTCGCGTAGCTGATCGGCAACAGCCCCTCGGCGACGCCGAGAAGGTGCACGTGGTCCCACTCGAGTCCTTTCGCCGCGTGGAGGGTGGCGAGGGTGACCGTCCGCATGGCGGGCTCGTGCTGAGCCTTCGCCCTCGCCTGCAGTTCGTCGGTGAAGCCGCGGAGCGTCGTCCCCTCCGGGGACTCCTCCGCCAGTCGCAGGATCGCCGACCGCGCCTCCCAGGCGTCGCGCAGCGCACCGCCCGCCTGCGGCGGCTCGTCGGTCAGGCCGAGCGAGCGCAGCACGTCGCGCACGGCGTCGGTGAAGCCGCTCTCGAGGGGCGCGACGGAGGCCCCTCGCAACGCCATCACGGCCTGACGCACCTCCGGCACCTCGAAGAATCGCCGGCCACCGAGGACGGTCGCTGCTATCGCGTGATCGGCCAGCGCACGCACCAGCTCGGCCGACTGCGAGTGTGCGCGGTACAGGATCGCCATGCGACGCGGATCGATGCCCGCTCCGATCCGTGCGGCGACCTGTGCCGCGACCCCGCGCGCTTCGGCGACGTCGTCGTCGTATGCGGTCACCGTCGGCGGATCGGCCTGCGACGCGTCGGTCCCGTCCACGGCGGTCTTTCCCGGCGCAGCGGCGGTCAGCTCGAGCGCACCCGGGCGGCCGCGCATCAGCTCGTTCGCGACGGCGAGGATCGCGGCATCCGATCGGTAGTTCGTCTCGAGCCGAACGACGCGGGCGTCCTCGTGAGCACCGGCGAAGTCGAGCAGGAACCGCGCGTCGGCGCCCGCGAACGAGTAGATGGTCTGGCTGGCATCGCCGACGACGCAGATGTCGCGGCGATCGCCGCGCCACAGCTCGAGCAGGCGGTGCTGCAGCGGCGACACGTCCTGGAACTCGTCGACCGTGAAGTGCCGGTACTGCTCATGGACGGATGCGGCGACGTGCGGCTCCGCCTCGAGCATCCCCGCGCACGCCAGCAGGACATCCTCGAAATCGAGCTGTCGCCGCTGATCCTTGAGCTTCTCGTACGCGCGCTGCAGGTCGGCGACGCGTGAGACCTCGAGCCGGCCGACGCCGTTCGGCCGCATCGCGGCGTACTGCTCGATGCTGCGCATCGTGACCTTGCGCCACTCGATCTCGCTCGCGACGTCGCGCAGCGTCGCCGTGTCGGGCTCGATGCCCATGCGGTCGGCGGCGTGAGCCAGCAGACGCACCTTGTTGTCGACGATGCCGGGAGCGCTGTCGCCGGCCACCGTCGGCCAGAAGTAGTTGAGCTGCGCGAGGGCTGCCGCGTGGAAGGTGCGCGCCGCGACGCCCTCGACACCGAGAGCGCGCAGGCGCCCGCGCATCTCGCCGGCCGCCTTCGCCGTGAAGGTCACTGCCATCACCCGACCGGGTGAGTACGCCCCGGTGTCGACGCCGTGCGCGATCCGGTGCGTGATCACGCGTGTCTTGCCGGTGCCGGCTCCGGCGAGCACGACCACCGGACCGCGCAGTGTCGTGACCGCCTCGAGCTGACGTTCGTCGAGGCCCTGCAGTGCGCGGTCGCTCATTCCGAGCTCGCGTACCAGTCGCTGATCAGGCTGTGAGCGATCGATGCCGGACCGGGCAGGAGCAGATCGCTGTCCCCGGCCAGCCCCGCGCCGATCTCGGTCCGCTCGAACCAGCGCACCGCCAGGATCTCTTCGCCGTCCGCCTCCGCGGCGGTGTCGTCGGCGGCGGCCGCCAGGAAGCCCAGCATGAGCGAGCGCGGATAGGGCCAGGCCTGCGACCCGCGGTAGCGTGACGTCGACGACCTGTACACCCGCCTCTTCGCGCACCTCGCGGGCGACCGCGGCTTCGAGCGATTCGCCGGCCTCCACGAAACCCGCGAAGCACGAGAAGCGGTTGCCCGCCCACATCGCGTTCGCGCCGAGCAGCAGTCGATCCGGATGGGTCGCACTGGTGATGGCGACGATCACCGCCGGGTCCGTACGCGGAAAGTGCTCGCGCCCGCACGACGGGCAGTGCCGCGACCATCCGCTGCTGCGCACCTCGGTGCGCGCCCCGCATGCCGGGCAGAACGGCGCCTCGACAAGCCATCGACCGAGACTGAGGGCCTCGACGAACGCTCCGGCCTCCGTCGGCGACAGCGAACCCCCGACCGCGCGCAGTGCTGCCCAGCCGGCCGGCGCGGCGAACAGTTCGTCCTCGCTTCGGGGGAACACGGCGGCCAGGAGAGCCGCCCCGCTCTCCGCCCGTCCGAGGAATGCCCATTCCGCGCCGTCCGGCACGGCGGCCGGGGCGACCCAGTGCAGGGCGTCGGCCGCCGCGAGCGGCGCGGCATCGCCGTTCAGCACCAGCACGCGGGTGGCGGCATCCGCGCGTGCGTGCTCGAGCAGACCGGGCGTCGTGCGCTCTTCGGCGGAGCGTTCCAGGCCGGAGCGGGCCAGCGGTGGAGACTGTGTGCTGTCGGGCGCCGTCATCGAGGACCTCTCTGCCGCTGGTCGACAAGCCGGGCGTGGCGCGGGGGCGCACGGGCGCACCCGACCTACCCTGGGCTCATGGCACGCTCACCCCTCACTCTAGCCGCGTCGGTGACCTCGGCTCTGCCCCGGGTCGGCGTCGTCGGAGTCGGCGTTCTGACCGAAGGCGCCGCCGGACGATACGACGCCGCGCTGGCCGAACTCGACGACGGACGCCGCGTCGTCGTGCGCGCCCCGGCCGACCCGGACGCCGGCACGGAACTCGCCGCGGAGGCGCGCGCGCTGCGCGCACTGACCCCCGGCGTCCGCGGTCTGCTGCCCTTCCGTGCTCCCGAACTGCTCGGCGAGACGGGCTTGGGCGATGCCCGGGCCGTCGTCGTGGACTTCCTTCCCGGCTATCGGGTGGATGCCGCACACCTTCCGTCCGGACGCGGCGCTGCCACGTCGATCGGCGAGGCCCTTGCCGCGCTGCACTCACTTCCCCTGTCGATCGTGCGCACCGAGGGACTCCCGGTGCGCACGCCGCAACAGGTGCGCGACGATGTCTCGCGACTGATCGATCGCGTCGAGGCGACCCGTGCGGCGCCGGGCGCGCTCGTGGACCGGTGGCGGCGTGCGGTCGATGCCGATGAGCTGTGGCGGTTCGAGTCCGCCGTCGTCCTCGGCGGTGCCGGAGCTGCGTCCTTCCTCTTCGAGGACGTGGATGCCGTACCCCACGTGACCGGTGTGCTCGAGTGGCACGGCCTGTCGGTGGGAGACCCTGCGACCGATCTGCAGTGGCTTGCTTCGGCTCCTGCTGCCGCGGAGGACGTGTACAGCGCATATGTCACTCATGCGGACCGCGCTCCCGACCAGCTCGTGCGCGCCCGCGCGCGCCTGTACGCCGAGCTCGAGTTCGCGAAATGGCTCGTGCACGGTCACGAGGCGGGCCGCAGCGACATCGTGGACGACGCAGTGGGGCTGCTCGACTCCCTCGCGGCTGGGGTGCGCGATGACGACATCGTGCCCGACTCCGCCCTCGGGGTCGACGACGCGATCGCGCTTCTGGACCGCGTGCCCGATGCGCAGGCGGCGCCGCTGGACACGTCGATGCACACCGACGCGTACGATCCCGAAGAGCTCGCGCTCTGGGTGACCGCCGACGACGCCGACGATGCACCGGCCGACGAAACCGGTGAGGCTCCGGCTCCCGCGACGCACGACGATGTCTCGACGGCACCGATCGACATCTCGACCGTCGCCGATCGCACGAAGAACGCGAGCGGTGCGGCACGATCGACGGACGCCGACGACTCCGACGCCCAGGCCGACGCCGAGCGGTCATCGGACGCCGCGCTCCGACGCTGGCTCTCGGAGTAGGCCCCGACTCAGCGCGTCGCCTGCTCTCGAACCACGAGGAAGCCCGCGCTCAACCGCGCAGCACCAGGTCGTCGGCGACGTAGTACAGCGCCACATCGATCTCCTCCAGCGGCACCCCGTGCTTGGCGTGGTACGCGCGGCGATACAGCTCGAGCTGCAGCATCCGCTCCTCGCGTTCCGACTCGGTGCGCGGGGGGGCACCGGTCTTCCAGTCGACGATCTCGATGCGACCGCCTCGATCCTCCCGCCGGTAGACCGCGTCCAGCTTGCAGATGATCACGTGCGCCCGGCCGTCGAGGCCGGCATCGGCGAAGTCGATCTCGGTCTCGACCTCGATCGGACTGAGGTCCCCCCATTCGGAGGCGGCGAAATTCGCCTGCAGCGTCGCGAGGACCGCGGCGTCCTCGGCGGACGCGGTGGTCGACGGACCGTCGTCCTCGAGCTCCCACAGGGCGTCGTCAAGCGACCGCGCGGTGCCGACTCGCCCGGAGCGCTGCTCCACCCATGCGTGGAAGAGCGTGCCGAGTCGCGTCTGCCGGAAGGGCCGCTCGGGCAGCGGCCGCGCGATGCGCTGCACGGTGCCCGCGTAGTCCGACACGAACTCCTTGTAGCGCGACGCGGCAATGCGTGTCGGGGCTGGGGCCGTTGTGGGTCGCTGCCGCTCGTCGCGCTCGGCGAGCAGCAGCGCGGCATCCCGCTCCGGCTCCGCGCGCGGCGCCTCGAGCGCGGCTGTGACGGCGGCGGCGGCCCGCTGCACCGCCTGCCGTCGGGCACCGAGCGGGTCGATCGGCCATTGCAGCACGCGCCGCTCGCCGAGGTACGGGTCGTCACCGGCATCGTCGTCGGCCAGCTCGACGCCGAGCACGTCGGCGATCTCATTCAGGAAGACGCTGCGGGCGCGCGGCCGCTTCGTGCCCGACCAGCTCGCACCGGTGAGCAGCAGATGGTCACGCGCGCGGGTCACGGCGACGTAGGCCAACCGCCGGTCCTCGTCGAGCTGACGGGTGCGGTTGGCGCCGATGAACGCGTCGATCGCGAGCTTTCAGGTCCTGCTGGGTGGGGGCGATGTCGCGTTCCCACTGCAGCGCCGGCAGCCAGCGGGCATCGCCGCGGAACGAGTACGGCAGGATGCCGAAGCCCAGCCATCCTTTCGTGTCGCGCGGCATGCTGGGCAGCTCGTCTTTGACGAGTCGCACGACGGCGACGGCGTCCCACTCGAGTCCCTTGGAGCCGTGGATCGTGAGCAGCTGCACGACGTCGTCTTCGGGGGGCTCGGTGCGCGGCGCGAACTCGTCGAGCTGCTCGGCGTGATCGAGCCAGGCCAGCAGATTCGCGATCGATCCGGACTCGTCGGCGGCGAGGAACGCGTGCAGCTCGTCGACGAACGCGCGCAGCTGGGCGGATGCGATCCGCGCGGGGCCGCGGGATTCGTTCGCGGCGAGCTCGACGTCGAGCCGCAGCTCGAGTTCGATGAGCCGCACGAGGTCGGGGATCGGCATGCCGACTGCCCGGCGCAGACCAGCGAAGACGGATGCCGCCTCCCGCAGTCGCTCGCGGGCCTCGACAGTGAGTCCTTCGAGCCAGCCGTGGTCGGCCTTGTGGCGGAGCACGAAGTCGAGGGCGTCGATGAGCGACCCGTCATCGTCGCCCGCGCTCCCCCGGATGCGCTCGACCACCTCGGGCGCGAGCGGCTGCAGTGCGGCGTCGTGGCGGGCGATGCGCCGAGACAGCGCCGCAAGCTCACGCAGGTCGGGCAGACCGATCGCCCAGCGCGGTCCCGCGAGCAGCCGGATCAGCGCCGATCCCGCGCTCGGGTCGCTGAGCACCCGCAGGGCGCAGACGACGTCGACCACCTCGGGGGTGGAGAGCAGCCCACCCAGGCCCAGGATGCGATGCGGGATGCCGCGGCGCCCGAGGGCATCGCCGAAGCGCACCATGTGCTTCTTGCTGCGGAACAGAATCGCGCCCGTCGTCGGGAGGGAGCGGGCACCGCGCTCGTCGCGCACGCGACCGAACCACTCCGCCACCCGATCGGCCTCGGTGTCGAGGTCGACATCGAACGCGAGCTCGACCTCACCCGCCGGTGCCCCCGGGCGGGCGCGCAACTCGTGGACGGCGACGGAGGCGGCCAAGGGTGCCAGCACGGCGTTGGCTGCGGCGAGCACGCGCGCGCTGTTGCGCCAGCTGGTGGCGAGGGAGAACTCGGCGCACGGCGCGCCGGGCGAGAAAGATCCAGCGAACCCGGCGAGGTTGCCCGCGCTGGCGCCGCGCCAGCCGTAGATCGCCTGATGCGGATCGCCCACGGCCATCACGGCCGTTCCGGCGAAGAGTGCGGCGAGAAGATCGGTCTGCACGACCGAGGTGTCCTGGTACTCGTCGAGGAGGACGACGCGGAACCGGTCGCGCACCTCGTCGGCCACGACGGGGTGCGTGCGCACGACCTCCAGCGCACCGGCCACCTGGTCGGAGAAGTCGAGGACGCCGATGCGGTGCTTCTCCGCCGCGTACTCACGGGCGAGGTCGGCGAGCAGGGCGAGCGCTCCGACCTTCTCTTCGGCCTCGGCCACGTCGCTGTAGACGACGGTGCCCTTGCGCGTGGAGGGCCGCTCGAGGACGTCGCTGAATCGCCCGGGAAACGCCGCCAGCTCGTCGAACGAGACGAGATTGTCGACACCGTCGCGAGCGATGCGCAGCGCCGCATCGACGATGCTGCGAACCGCCTCGCCGCGGGTCTCGAGCCGCGGGTCGTCCGAGGCGAACACGACGCGGCGCATGAGCAGCCACGCCGCCGACTCCGACAGGATCACCGCCTCGGCATCGCGCCCGATCCGCACGGCGTGCTCGCGCACGATCTGGTCGGCGAAACTGTTGTACGTCGCAACCGTGGGCCGATGAAGGAGTGCGTCGTCGTCGGCCGCCTCCGCGGTCGCTGCGACCTCTCCGGCGAGGGCGTCCATCACGGCCGCACGCGCGGCGGCCGCCTTCGCCCCCTCCCCGCCCGCACGCTCCAGCTCGACGAAGACCGCCAACCGGCCTGCCGCATGCAGAGCCGGCAGTGCCACGAGCAGTCCACGGCGTTCGAACTCCGCGAGGCGCTGCAGGCGGCGCTGAATGCGCTCGGCGAGCTCGCCGGCGGCCTTGCGGGTGAAGGTGAGACCGAGAATCTCGTCGCGCCGCACGAGCCGATTCGCGACGAGCCAGACGACACGCGCGGCCATGGTCTCGGTCTTCCCGCTGCCGGCGCCGGCCACCACGAGCGCGGGCTCGAGCGGCGCCTCGATCACCGCGGTCTGCTCGTCGGTGGGCGGGAACTGACCCAGCGCGGCTGCGATCGCCGCAGCCGACAGGGTCTGGGTGGTCACTGCTGTCGTCACGACGCGCTCACCGCGCCGATCGTGTGGATGCGGCACAGCCCGTACGAGTGCTCATCTCGGCAGTGATCCTCATACGGCGCCGTGAACGACGTGCCGCGCATGACATCCACGGCGGAGCGGATGCGCGCGTGGAACAGCTCGCGTCGCTCATCGTCGAACGGCGGCTGCCAGGGCGTCGCGTAGTCCGAGCGCGTCGCCGTCGGGCGCAGCACCAGCAGCTTCGCCCCGCCGGCGGGAAGGCCCGCCGCCGCGGGGATCGCTCCCGACTCGAACGCCAGCTGGTACGCACCCAGCTGAGGGTTCTCCGACACCTTCGCATCGGTCTGCGGCTCGCGTTTGCCGGTCTTCAGGTCCACGATCACGACGGTGCCGTCGGGGGTGAGCTCGACGCGGTCGATATAGCCGGAGAGGATCGCACCGTGATCGAACGCTTCCGCGTCGTCGAGCGGGATCGCGACCTCGAAGTGCGGTTCAGCGCCGATGAGCCTTCCGCCGTCGGCCTCGAACCGGCGCAGGTACAGGTGCAGCCGCCGCACGAGATCCCGAGCGCGAGCGAGTTCGGCTCGATCGCGCCACTCGGCCTCGAACGTGAGCTCGCCCCACCGCGACTCGACCTCCGCCCACAGGCTCGCCTCGTCCGATCCTTCGGAATGCTCGAGCGCGGCGTGGATGATCGTCCCGAGCCCCGCCGTGGCGCCGCCGGGATCGCCGCCGAGATCGCCGATCACCCAGTTGAGCTGGCACTCCTCCAGCGTGTGCAGCCGCGACGGCGAGACGCGGACGTCCTCGACCGCGAGATCGCGCAGCGGTCCGTTCGAGGTCGGCGGGGGGACGCCGAACCATTCGCGCGGCGCGGCACCGGCCACGCCGGCATCGGCCAGGACCGCGAGCTGCTGCGCGGCTCGCTCCGCTCGAGCTCGCGTCGACGGCTCGGTCAGCGCGCGGCGATGCTGCGCCACGAGTCCGCGCAGCGACAGCGGGTGATCGACGGTGTACCGCTCGGGGTCGGGCAGGAACTCGAAGAAGACGCTCGGACCGGTGTCGTCGTCGTCGACCGCCGTCAAAACCACGCGGGCGGTCGCCCGAGACAGGGCGCGGGCCAGGAGCCGGAGCTCGTCGTGCATCGCGGCCCTGCGTCGGTCGAGGGTGGAGCCGCCACCCACGTCGACGCGGGTGGCGGCATCCGCGAGTCGCCACGTGTCCAGAAGCGAGCCGCGCAGCCGCGTGTTCGGCCAGACCCCGTCCTGCACGCCGGCGATCACGACGGTGTCGAACTCGGTGCCGAGCGCGCCGGCGGGAGTGAGGATGCGAACCGACTCACCCCCCGAGGGCGCGTCGAGGCGGTCTTCGGCCACTGCGCTGTCAAGGATGCTGCGTACGAAGACGCGCGGATCGGCATCGAGAGAGCGCTCGACGAAGCGCTTGGCAGCCTGGAACAGCGCGACCACCGCATCGAGGTCGCGATGCGCCTGATCGGCCAGCGGACCGTGACCGCGGGCGAGTTCGGACCAGGGCCGTTCCCGTCCGCTGCGGTCCCATGCCGTCCAGAGCAGTTCGTGCGCGGTCGCGCCCCGGCCGAGCTCGTCGCCGAGTACGGCCAGCGTCCGGGCAAGCACGGCGGCACGCCGCGCTTCGCGCGTGTCGATGAGGTCGAACTCGAGGGGCCGGCGCATGGCCGACACGAGCAGCTCGCGACCGGAGCGCTCTCCGCCCGCGGCGAGCTCGATGTGGCGCAGCGCGGAGCGCAGCCGCCGAAGCTCGACCGGGTCGAGGCGCCCGCCGGTTCCGACGAGCGCCTCGGCGACATCATCGAAGGTCCAATCCTCGCGGGCGGCCAGGTCGATGACGCGCAGCAGATCGCGCACCGGGGCCAGGGTCCCGAGCGGACGGCCGGGTCCGCTCGACCTCGTCGGCACCTCACGAGCTGCCAACTCCGCCTCGAGGGCCGTGACCTGACGCGAGTCGTGAGCGATCACCGCGCACTGCGACCACGCGACGCCGTCATGGACGTGGCGCTCCCGCAGCAGGCGCGCGATCGCGTCGTACTCCTCGGCGGGCGATCGGAGCGTGAGCGCTCGCACCGATGCATCCGGCTGCGCGGCGGTCGCGCCGCCTCGATGCGCGACCACGCCCACCGCCCCGATGCGCTGCGTCACCTGGCGGACGAGCTCGTTCTGCCAGGACGTTCCGCGATGCGACGCCGCGAGCACGGACACCCCGCCGAGGCCGGCCGCGAGCCGGCCGAAGTTCTCGGGGGTGGCGCCGCGGAACGCGCCGGAGCCGACGTCCGGGTCGCCGAAGGCCATCACCGCGATGCCGCGGCCCCGGCAGGCCTCGAGCATCTCCACCCCGCCCAGAGTGAGCTCCTGCGCGTCGTCCACGAGGATCACGGCGATGCGGTCGGCGACCTCGGTGCCCGGCGGTGCCGTGCGCAGCACGCCGACCGCTTCGCGCACCAAGCCGGCGGCATCCCGATGCGCACCACGCATGTCGGCACGAACCTGCAGGTACTCGTCGAGGAACGACCCCATCGTCCGCCAGACCGGGATCGCGAGGGCGTCGGCGAGAGCACGGAGCCGAGCGGACTCGACGCCGAGAGTGGTGCACTCCGCGACGAATGTGCGCACCTCGGTGCGGAACCCTTTCGTCGACCGCACGGCGCGTCGGCAGCCACTCCGGCCACCGTCCCAGGCCGTCGGCTTCGTCTTCGGCGTCACCGTCGAGAAGGTCCTGGATCAGCTGATCCTCATCGCCGCCGGTGAGCAGCTGGGGCGGCTCGTTGCCCGCGGCCACCTCTGTCGCGCGGACGAGCTGGTACGCGAACGAGGCGACCGACCGGGCCAGCGGACCGGAGGTCGCGCGCCCCACCGCAAGCGCGAGCCGGTCGCGGAGCGCCGTCGCCGTCTGGCGCGACGGGGTCAGCACGAGCAGCGCGTCCGGATCGACACCGGCTTGCGACCAGGGCCGCGACCCGCGCCACCAGCGTGGTCGTCTTGCCGCTGCCGGGCGCACCGACCACGACGCCGGACGCCGCGGGCGGCAGCGCCACGACGGTGCGTTGCTGCGGGTCCAGAACACGCGCCACGTCGGGTGCGTCGCCGGAGTCCATGGCTCCGACGGTAGCGCGAAGAACCGACAGAGAGCGTTCGCCGAGAGCGTGGCGCGAGCGGGCGAGGCCCCCTGAGCGGTGTCGTAGAGTTGCCATGCGCACGGGGACCCGGGCGTACGAGGTCCCGGGGCTCAGTCCCGCCGCAGGAGGTATTTCACGTGGAGATCCGCATCGGCATCGCGAACACCGGCCGTGAGCTCAACTTCGAGACGAGTGAGCCCGCCGCCGACGTGAAGAAGTCGGTGGCCAGCGCCCTGGACACGGGCGCGACCCACGTGAGTTTCACCGACGCGAAGGGCACGAGCTACATCGTCCCGACCGCGAGCCTGGCCTACATCGAGCTCGGCACCGAAGAGTCCCGCCGCGTCGGCTTCGTCGCCTGAGGACCGCACGACCGTGCAGATCCTCCTCGCGTTCATCGTCGGCGCCGTGATCGGAGCGGCCGCGCACTTCCTCGTGCCGGGCCGCGGCACGCGCGGCGTTGCCCTCGCTCCGATCCTCGGAGCCGCGGCCGCCGGCCTGGTGTGGATGATCCTCACCTGGGCGGGGCTGGGTCTGGACAGCCCGTGGCTGTGGCTGTCGGCGTTCGTCGCACCGATCGTGGTGACCTGCCCGGTGCTGCTGGTGCTGAACCGCACGCGCACGGCCCACGATGCGCGCGAGCGCGCCCAGCTCAAGATCGGCTGAGCGGGAGAAGCCGCGCCCGGCGCGGTCAGGCCGCCAGTCCCATCGCGTCCATGCGCTTGGAGTGCGCGCTCATCAGGTCGGTGAACACGGGCTCGACCTTCTGCTCGTCCGCGACCTGCAGGGTGGAGGGCCGCAGCGCCGCCCGCGCGATGAGCAGCGTGTCGCCTACCAGCCGCCGCCCCCACATCGCCAGGAGTGACTTCCACTCGGGATCGCTCGCGATCGTCTCGCCGATGATGTCGACGATCGCCTGGCGGTCGTCGTCCGCCCGCAGGATGCGGGCGACCCGCCGCCCCGTGTCGCCGTAGCTGGAGGACAGCGCCAGGTAGAAGTCATCGAGCATGCCCGCGGTGATGTGCACCGAGAGCATCGTCTCCTGCGGCCGCACCCCGTGCGTGGCGCGCCGGAACGCGTCGAGCGGCTCGCGGAACGGCAGCATCACGCTCGTCGGATCGTCGCCGCGTTCGCGGATGAGTGCGACGAGTTCCTCATGCTTCTGCAGGGCGGCACCGGCGGCTCGCGAGAGCGATTCCTTCTCGGCCAGTTCGGGGGTCGAGGCGATCAGCTCGGACAGCGTCTCGAAGTACCCGAGCTGCAGGTAGGCGGCCTGGCCGAGGAAGGTGTCGATCTCGGGCGCGAGCTCCTCGAAGTCGACGCGGTGCGCGTCGCTCGCCTCATCGCGGGATCGCAGCTGCAGCTTGCGTCCCTGCGGCCGCTGCTGCCAGAACCACTTCACCACGCACTCAGCATAGGTGCGGGCATCCGCAACCCTCGACCCCGACCGGGTGGATACGGCCCCGCCCGGTGCGAGCCGGTATCCTGGACCCAGTCCCCGGCGTCGGATCGGGGCTCCCGCGCCTGTGGCAGAGATAGGGCGTGGATCCCACCCCCGCCCGCGCGGCGAGTTCGCTCCGCGCCAGGGCACACCACAAGGCAGCATCTCACTGCCGGACAGGCTCACATCGTGACGACCTTCGCCGAACTCGGCGTCGACCAGGACATCGTCGAAACACTTGCCCAGAAGGGCATCATCGACGCGTTCCCCATTCAGGAGCAGACCATCCCCCTCGGCCTTCCCGGCCAGGACATCATCGGCCAGGCCAAGACCGGCACGGGCAAGACCTTCGGCTTCGGCATCCCCGTCGTCCAGCGGCTCGGACCCGACCCCGCGCACGGGGTCAAGGCCCTCATCGTGGTGCCGACGCGCGAGCTGTGCGTGCAGGTCTACGAAGACATCGACATGCTCACGAAGGGCCGCTCGACCAGCGTCGTGGCCATCTACGGCGGCAAGGCGTACGAGGGCCAGATCGACCAGCTCAAGGCCGGCGCGCAGATCGTGGTCGGCACGCCCGGTCGCCTGATCGACCTGAACAACCAGCGGCTGCTCGACCTGTCCAACGCGACCGAGGTCGTGCTCGACGAGGCCGACAAGATGCTCGACCTGGGCTTCCTCCCCGACATCGAGAAGATCTTCTCGAAGGTCCCCGCCATCCGTCACACGCAGCTGTTCAGTGCGACGATGCCCGGCCCGATCGTGGCTCTGGCGCGCCGCTTCATGACGAACCCGATCCACATCCGCGCGACCGACCCCGACGAGGGTCTCACGCAGGCCAACATCCGCCACCTGGTGTACCGCGCGCACTCGCTCGACAAGGACGAGGTCATCGCCCGCATCCTCCAGGCCGAAGGTCGCGGCAAGACCGTGATCTTCACGCGCACCAAGCGCGCGGCGCAGCGTCTGTCCGACGAGCTCGGCGACCGGGGCTTCAACACGGCGTCCGTGCACGGCGACATGAGCCAGGAATCGCGCGAGCGCTCGATGGCCGCGTTCAAGGCCGGCAAGAAGGACGTGCTGATCGCGACCGACGTGGCCGCCCGCGGCATCGACGTCGACGACGTCACCCACGTGATCAACCACACGATTCCCGACGACGAGAAGACCTACCTGCATCGCGCGGGCCGCACCGGCCGCGCCGGCAAGACGGGCATCGCGGTCACGTTCGTGGACTGGGACGACCTGCACAAGTGGGCGCTCATCAACCGCGCACTCGAGTTCGGTCAGCCGGAGCCCACCGAGACCTACTCGTCGAGCCCGCACCTGTTCGACGACCTCGACATCCCCACCGGCACCAAGGGACGCCTCACGACCGCGCCGCGCACGCAGACGATCAAGACGCCGGATGCCGGTCGCCCTGCGTCCGCCGGCCGCGACGGCGATTCGGGCCGTCGTCGCCGTCGCACCGGCGAGTCCGGCGGCGCGAACGCGTCGACGGGTCCGTCCACGCGCACCGCGGCCCCCGAGGTTCCCGCCGAGCACGGCGCGCATGACGCGGCCGAGGGCGCCGGCACCCACGACGGAGGCGGCAGCGAGCACCACGACGGCAACGCCGCCCCGCGTCGCCGCCGTCGCCGCCGCGGAGGTTCGCGCCCCAGCGGCGCCCCCGCCGGCGCCTGAGCCGCGGCATCCGCTCGACCGAGCAACGCCTTCACGAGCGTCGGAGATCGGCCCGACGGAGGACCTTTCCCGCAGAATCGTCCTACCTCCGGCCGATCTCCTGCGTCGGCACCGGTCGCCGCACCGACTCCTCAGCGGTCGGCGGCCGCGGTGGGTACACCCATGCCACGAGCACGACCGAGATGATCATCAGCAGGAACCACGACACGAGCTTCGTGATCGAGACGGGCTGCCACCCGTCGAGCTGATCGGGGTACATCCATGCGCCCGCCCAGGTGCCGATGTTCTCAGCGAGGTAGATGAACACCGCCACCCCGCCGAAGGCCGCGAGCAGCGGCATGCGGATCACCGCTCTCCAGACCCGGGCATACATGACCGTGCGCGCCCACAGCAGCACGACGGCCACGAGCAGCACCCACCGCAGGTCCCAGATCCAATGGTGGGTGAAGAAGTTCGCGTAGATCGCAGCCGCGACGATCGCGGTGACCCATCGCCGGGGATACCGCGTGAATCCGAGATCGAACAGACGGTAGACGCGCACCAGGTAGGAGCCGACCGCGGCGTACATGAACCCGCTGAACAGCGGGACCGCGCCGATGCGCAGCACGCCCTCCGCTTCATACATCCACGAGCCGACGTCGGTCTTGAACAGCTCCATGACCGTCCCGGTGACGTGGAACAGCACGATCACCCACAGCTCGCGTCCCGACTCGAGCCGCGTCGCCACCATGACGATCTGGATCACGACAGCCGCGATCGTGAGGAAGTCGTTGCGCGCGAGCGTCGCATCGTCCGGGTACCAGAGGCGCGCTCCGACGATCACCACGAGAAGGGCGGCGCCGAAGATGCACGCCCAGGCCTGCTTGAGCACGAACACACCGACCTCGAGCAGCACCGCCCGCACTCCGACGGCCGGCGCGCCGGCGAGCATCCGGTGCGCGAAGTGATCGATCCGCCGCTCGAGGGGGGTGGCCTGGCGCATCCCCCGACGCTAATCGAGCCCGCGGGTCATCACCGACATACGCTCACCGTGAGGAAACGGGGAAAGCGCTAGTGTGAGCGGCGCGGCGAACGTGCCGCATTCCTCGCATGAAAGGCAGCAATGAGAATCATCGACGCAGTGGAGTACCAGGGCTTCTGGGGCTCCTTTGGGGACTTGATCTGGTGGTTCCTGTGGGCATTCGTCTTCTTCACGTATCTGATGGCGCTGTTCGTCGTCATCGGTGACCTCTTCCGCGACCACAAGCTCAACGGATGGTGGAAGGCCGTCTGGATCATCTTCCTGATCTTCGTGCCGTTCCTGACGCTTCTGGTCTACCTGATCGCCCGCGGCAAGGGAATGGCCGAGCGCGGTGCGGCCCAGGCCAAGGAGTACAAGGCCGCCCAGGACAGCTACATCAAGTCGGTCGCCGGTGCCAGCCCGTCCGAGGAGATCGCGAAGGCGAAGTCGCTTCTGGACTCCGGCGCGATCACTCCGGCCGAGTTCGACAGCATCAAGGCCAAGGCGCTCAGCTGAGCCCAGCCGCAGGAAAGCACATAAAGCCACGAAAGAAGGTCCCGGCGCTTGCACGCCGGGACCTTCTGCGTCACGGGTAGACGGGCTCGGTGCCGGTCGCGCGGTCGATGATCCGAGCGACCATGTCGTCGGTCGTGGTGTGCTCGCCGGGCTGGTTCGGCTTGCCCAGACCGTGGTAGTCGCTCGACCCGGTCATGATCAGGTCGCGCTTTTTCGAGATCCGTCGCAGGGCGCGGATGCCGGCCTCGAGGTTCTCGCGATGACCGAGTTCGAACCCGGCGAGCCCGGCATCCAGCATCCGCTCCATGAGCGCCATCGGCAGCAGGCCCGCCCGCCCGGCCGGGTGGGCGATGATCGGCACTCCCCCGGCGCCGACGACGAGTTCGACGGCGAGGACCGGGTCGGGTGCGTAGAGCGCGATGTAGTAGTCGCCGCGCGGGCTCAGGATGTCTGAGAACGCCTCGGCCCGGTCGCGCACGTGGCCCTTGGCGACGAGGGCATCGGCGATGTGGGGGCGCCCGACGGTGGCGCCGTCCGAGGTCTGGGCGACGATGTCGTCCCAGTGCAGATCGAAGTCGCGGCCGATGCGGTCGGCCATGGTGCGGGCCCGCTCCAGCCGCGACGAGCGGATGCGATCGGTCATCGCGCGCAGACCGCCATCGTCGGGATCGATCAGGTAGGCCAGCACATGCACGCTGCGCCATTCGTATTTCGCGGAGAGTTCCATTCCGGGAATGAACGTCATCCCCAGCGATGCCGCCGCCTCGGCCGCATCCGCCCATCCCGATGTCGTGTCGTGATCGGTGAGCGCCGCGGTGCGCAGTCCGTGGCGGTGTGCGGCCGCCATGACCTGCGCGGCCGACTCCGTGCCGTCGGAGTGGATCGAGTGCAGATGCAGATCGCTCGGCCCCTCGAAGCGTCGCGTGTCCGGCATCCATCGAGCGTAGCGCGCGCGTTCGACCGAGGAACGGTGTGCGTACCGGTCGCATCCGGGTGCGCGCCGACCGATCTCTCAGACTGCTGACATAGAGTCGCCGGGTGCTTCGCCTGCTGGGAATCCTGGGGACCGTGATGTTCGCGATCGCGGTCGCCGTCCTCACGTGGCCGTCGTTCTTCCGGCTCGAGCGGACATTCCCGATTGCTCAGATCGTCTCGTTCCGCGGGCTGCTCGTGGTCGCCTTCGCGGCCCTCGCGGTCGTCGCGCTCCTGTTCGCGATCGCGCGCCCGCTGCGCGCGTTCGCCCTGTCGGTGGCCCTGATCGGGGTCGTGGCCGTGGTCGCGAACGTCGCCGTCGTCGCGACCCGCGGGGTCGGAACCGACACGCTCCCGGCCAAGACCGAGGACAGCATCCGGGTCATGACGTGGAACACCGCGGGCGCTGCGACCGCGCCCGACACGGTCGCGCAGATCGCCGTGGCGATGGATGCCGACATCGTCACGCTGCCCGAGACGACGATCGAGACCGGCGAGAGGGTCGCCCTCGCGATGCGCGACCTCGGTCACCCGATGTGGGCGCACTACACCGACTATCCGTCGACGCAGTGGGATGCCGGCTCGACGACCCTGCTGATCTCGCCGGACCTGGGCGACTACGCCGTGATCGAGTCGTCGCTCGACGGCTCGAGCAACACCTCCACCGTGCCGAGCGCGGTCGCCATGCCGACCAGCGGCGACGGGCCGATCGTGGTGGCCGCGCATGCCGTCGCGCCACGTCAGAGCTACATGCAGTACTGGCGGGACGACCTGCAGTGGCTCGCGGATCAGTGCGTCGACGACAACGTGATCATGGCCGGCGACTTCAACGCAACGATCGACCACATGGCCAATCTCGGGGTAGACGGCGGCACTCTCGGACGCTGCCGCGACGGCGCGATCGAGACCGGCAACGGCGGCGTCGGCACCTGGACGACCGAGATCCCGGCGCTGGTCGGAGCTCCGATCGATCACGTCATGGCCTCCGGACATTGGAAACCGACGGGATCGCTCGTGCTGCAGTCGATGGACTCCTCGGGCAGCGACCACCGTCCGCTGATCGTTCAGTTCGAACCGGTCGACTGACTCTGCTCCCGATGCGAGACTTGAGGGATGAGCACCACAGGCGACCGCGAAACGACCGGCACGACCGAACTCGCACCTGAGGCGACCGAAGTCCCCGCGAACAGCACGGCGAATCGCCGCCAGGGGTTCGGCGACGGCTTCTTGAGCACGATCTCGACCGGATGGGCCGAGCGTCCCGAGATCCTCCCGCCGGCGCGCGAGCAGGCGGCGTTCGCGGCGGGCCGCCGCGCCGCGGTCTCGGCGGAGTTCCCGGGCAAGCGCCTCATCGTCCCCGCCGGGCCGTACCAGGTGCGCAGCAATGACACCGACTACCCGTTCCGCGCGCACTCGGCGTTCGCGCACCTGACCGGCTGGGCCGCCGACGCGGTGCCGGACTCGGTGCTGGTTTTCGAGCCGCGCGAACAGAGCGGGCATGACGTGATGCTCTACTTCCGTGAGCGGGCGGACCGCACCACCGCGGAGTTCTACGCGAACCCCTCGATCGGCGAGTTCTGGATCGGACCGCGTCCGGCGCGGGACGGCGTCGCCGCCGATCTCGGCCTCGCCACCGGTCACATCGACCAGTTCGCAGTCATCCGATGACGACGTCGTCGTCGACGAGGATGCCGACCTCACCCGCTTCGTGTCGGAGTTGCGCCTGCGCAAAGACGACTACGAGGTCGCCCAGCTGCAGCTCGCGGTCGATGTCACCGCGGCCGGATTCGACGACATCGTCGCGAACCTGCCCCGCATCATCGAGCATCCGCGCGGCGAACGCATCGTCGAGGGCGTGTTCCACCAGCGCGCCCGCAGCGACGGCAACTGGGAGGGCTACGACACGATCGCCGCTTCCGGGCCGCACGCCTGCTACCTGCACTGGACGCGCAACGACGGTGCCGTCGCGCCGGGCGATCTGATCCTGATCGACGCCGGAGTCGAGGTCGACAGCCTCTATACCGCCGACATCACGCGCACGATCCCGGTCGAGCGGGACCTTCACCGAGGTGCAGCGGCGCGTGTACGAGGCCGTCCGCGAGGCCGCTGACGCGGCGTTCGCGGCCGCGAAGCCCGGCGCGAAGTTCAGTGAGCTGAATGCCGCGGCCTGGAACGTGATCGCTCACCGCATCGAGGAGTGGGGCTTCCTGCCCGTCTCGGCCGAGGCATCACTGGATCCGGCCACCGGTCACCACCACCGCCGCTACATGGTGCACGGCACGAGCCACCATCTCGGCCTGGACGTGCACGACTGCGCCCAGGCACGGCGTGAGCTCTACGCCGGTGGCACCCTCGAGCCCGGCATGGTCTTCACGATCGAGCCCGGTCTGTACTTCCAGGTCGATGACCTCACCGTTCCCGAGGAGTACCGCGGCATCGGCGTGCGCATCGAGGACGACATCCTGATGACCGCCGACGGCCCGGTGAACCTGTCGTCGGCGATCCCGCGGACCGCCGACGAGGTCGAGGCCTGGGTCGCACGCCTGAAGCCGTGAACTTCACGCCTCCGCCGGCGTTCACGACGCGCCCCACCTTGACGGGCACGTTCGGCATGTCGGCATCCACCCACTGGCTCGCGACCGCAAGCGCCCAGGCGGTGCTCGAACGTGGAGGCAACGCGTTCGATGCCGCCGTCGCCGGCGGCTTCGTGCTGCACGTCGTGGAGCCCCATCTGAACGGACCGGGCGGCGACCTGGTCGGCATCTTCGCGACCGCCGACGACCCGGGCACCCCGGTCGTGCTGATGGGACAGGGACCGGCGCCCGCGGGCGCGTCGATCGAGCACTACCGCGCGGAGGGCCTCGACCTCGTGCCGGGTGCGGGCGCTCTGGCCGCCGCTGTCCCGGGCTCGGTCGACGCGTGGCTCATGCTGCTGCACGACCACGGCACGTGGGAGGTCGCGGACGTGCTCTCATACGCGATCGGCTACGCCCGCGACGGGCATCCGCTGCTCGCTCAGGCGAGCGCCACCATCGGGCGCGTCGCGGCGCTCTTCACCGAGCACTGGCCGACCTCGGCGGATCTGTGGATGCCGGACGGCGAGGTTCCCGAGGCGGGAACGATCGTGCGAAACCCCGCTTACGCGGCCGTGCTGGAATCCCTCATCGCCGCGGGGCACGCGATCCGCGACGACGGACCCGTGGGCCGCGAGGAGCGCATCGCGGCTGCCCGGCGCGAGTGGAAGACCGGCGCGGTCGCCCAGGCCGCCGCATCCTTCCTCGCCGTCGCGCACCGCCACTCGGACGGCGCCGACCACGCGGGCGTGATCACCGCGGAGGATTTCGCCGCGTTCGAGGCCGGCTACGAACCCGCCGTCTCGATCGAATTCCGCGGCCACACCATCGCGAAGGCCGGGGCATGGACCCAGGGCCCTGCGCTGCTGCAGACGCTGCGCATCCTCGATGGGTGCCCGCACACCGACCCGTCCACCGAAGCGGGCGCCCACACGGTGCTCGAAGCGCTCAAGCTCGCCCTCGCCGATCGCGATGCGTACTACGGCGACGGCGATGTACCGCTCGAGCTGCTGCTCTCGGAGGAGTATGCGGTCACACGGCGTGCCGAGATCGGCGACTCGGCGTCACGCGAATGGCGACCCGGCTCCCTGCCCGGGCACACGCCGTTCCGCCCCGTGCTGCGCACCGCCGAAGCCGACGCGAGCGATGGCCTGGGCGAGCCCACCCGCGGCGACACGTGCCACATCGACGTCGTGGATCGCTGGGGCAACATGATCGCTGTCACCGCGTCCGGGGGCTGGTTGCAGTCCTCGCCCACGATTCCGCAACTCGGGTTCTGCCTCGGCACCCGGCTGCAGATGATGTGGCTGGATGCCGCCTCCCCCGCGGCCCTGCGCGCCGGGGCGCGACCGCGCACGACACTGACGCCCACGCTCGTGCTGCGCGGCGGCCGCGCCGAGATGGCACTCGGCACGCCCGGCGGCGACCAGCAGGAGCAGTGGCAGGTGCCCGTGCTGCTGCGCATGATCGCGGGGGGCTTCACCGCGCAGCAGGCGATCGATGCACCGTCACTGCACACCACGGCGCTGGTGGACTCGTTCTGGCCCCGTGGGTGGACCGCAGCCGGCGTGGTCGTCGAGGACCGGCTGGGCGACCGGGTGATCGCCGGGCTCGAGGGTCGCGGCCACGATGTGGTCCGCTCAGGCGACTGGTCGCTCGGGCGGGTCTCGGCCGTGGGTCGGGATGCCGCGACCGGCGGCGTCTGGGCCGCCGCCAACCCGCGCGGCATGCAGGGCTACGCCGCCGGCCGCTGAATCGCGGTGCTCATCCTCGCCCGCGTACGTTTCGCGCGTTCAGCAGCGTGCAGGAATGACGGATGAACGGATGGATCAGGCCCGGGCGCGCAGGAACTCCGCCACGAGCGGGGCGAGGTCGGCCCCGACCTGGCCCGCGGGCCGCTTTCGACCCTTCACTTCGAACGAGTGACCGCCGCCCTCGATCCAGGCGATCGTGGCGTCCTGACACGAGGCGACTGCTTGCTCGAGCTGCGCGTGCGGGTCGATGAACGGGTCGTTCGTCCCCTCGACGAACAGCTGCGGCTGCGGCACTGCCGGCAGGTGCGCCATGCGCGCCTTCGACGGGTCGCCCGGGGGATGCAGCGGGTAGCCGAGGTAGACCAGCCCGGCGGGGGCGATCGCCGCCTCTGCGGCCGCCATCGATGCCATCCGGCCCCCGTAGGACTTGCCGGCCGCCCAGAGCGGCTCTGAGCCCGAGCGCTCGCCCGCGAACTCCCGCGCCGCTGCCCACGTCGCGACGGCATGCGCCGCCGGGCCCGGCATCCGTCGCCCCGCCTCGACGTAGGGAAAGTTGAAGCGCACAGTCGCGACACCCAGATCGCGCATGCCGCGCGCGAAGCCGAGCAGGAACGGATGCCGGTACCCCGCGCCGGCGCCGTGGGCGATCATGATCGTCGCCCAGGCGCCGATCGGGCGCTCATAGGCCGCCGATACTTCGGTCGGACCGGTCGGCAGGTCGACGGAGAATCGCTCGTCTGCCTGGGTCACCGCGGTCACGGCTTCGGCTGCTCGGAAGCGTCGCCTTCGTCCGGCGCGCTCGGCGGTGGCTCGTGCGCAGCGGGCTCGGCGGGCTCGGCCACCGGCGGAACGCGCTCACCGTAGCGGGGCGGGCCGGCTCCGGCATCCGGACTCGAGGAGGGAGCCGGCGGGGGCGCAGACGCGGCGGAGGGCATCGCGGGCCGATCCTCGCCCGTCCCCTGTCTGCCCAGCACCTGGCGCGCACGCTGCACGCTGTCGGTCGCGATCGTCACCTCGTAGTGGTCCGCGACGACCTGCATGACAGAGGCGAAGTCCTTGCGACGGCGGACGAACGAGTAGGTGATGATGCTGAGAAGCATGCCGATCGCGATGCCGACGAAGACCACGCCGACGAACGCCTGGATCGGAACCGACGGAGTGCCGATCACCAGGATCGCGCTGAACAGCAGACCGAGCAGCACGCCGTTGATCGCGCCGGAGCGCGCGGCGGTCGCGTAGCCCAGCCGACCCGTCACGCGCTCGATCGAGCGGAGTCCCTGTCCGACGATCGCGATGTCGCGCGCGGGGATCTCTGCCGCGATGAGCGCCGAGACGGCCTTCTGGGCCGCCTCGTAGTCGGGGAAGCTGGCCACCTTCTGCCCGACGTCGCCGACGTTCTGCGGAAACCTTCCGCCGTTCATGCTCATGCCTCCATCCTCCCACCGCGACGGCTCCTGCCCTGCCATGCGCTCGGCTTCGGGCTCTGCGGTGCCCACCCGGCTACGCTGGAACGCGTGAGCACGCAGAGGGTCTTCGTCGCACGCCTGTCGGGGTGCTCTGTCTTCGACCCCGCCGGCGACCGGCTCGGCAAGGTCCGCGACGTCGTCGTCATCTACCGCAAAGATGACCCGCCGCGCGTCGTCGGACTGGTCGTGGAGATCCCGGGCCGGCGTCACGTCTTCGTCTCGATCGGGCGCGTGACCTCGATCGCCACCGGCCAGGTCATCACGACCGGTCTGATCAACGTGCGCCGCTTCCAGCAGCGCGGCGGAGAGGTGCGCGTACTGACCGAACTCGTCGGACGACGCGTGTTCCTCAGTGACGGATCCGGGACCGCGGTCATCGAAGACGTCGCGATCGAGCGCAACCGGCTCGGCGAGTGGGATGTCGGTCAGCTCTTCCTGCGTCGGCCCCGCACGAGCGCGTCGCCGTTCGCGAAGGGCCCGACGACCTTCGCGAACTGGTCCGAGGTGCAGGAGCAGCAGGTTCCCGGCGAAGCGCAGTCGGCCGAGCAGCTCGTGGCGACCTTCGCCGATCTGAAGCCCGCCGACCTCGCCAACAGCCTGCTGGATCTGTCGGACGAGCGCATGATCGAGGTCGCCGAAGAGCTCTCCGACGAGCGCCTCGCCGATGCGCTCGAGGAGATGCCCGAGGACGAGCAGGTGCACATCCTCGAGCAGCTCGGCGACGAGCGGGCCGCAGACATCCTCGACGCCATG
The DNA here is from genome assembly GCA_963772395.1 of uncultured Actinomycetota bacterium. Classification (GTDB taxonomy): domain Bacteria; phylum Actinomycetota; class Actinomycetes; order Actinomycetales; family Microbacteriaceae; genus Microbacterium. Next base: position 1,286,131 of record CAVYWV010000002.1, read on the forward strand.
GAGCCCGACGACGCGGCCGATCTGCTCGGGCAGCTGCCGGATGCGCGGTCGGAGCAGCTTCTGGATCTCATGGAACCCGAAGAGGCCGAAGACGTGCGCGCGCTGCTGCAGTACGGACCCGATACCGCCGGCGGACTCATGACGAGCGAGCCCATCGTGCTGTCGGCCGATGCGACCGTCGCCGAGGCCCTCGCTCTGATCCGTCGCCACGAGCTGCACCCGGCCCTGGCCGCATCGGTGTTCATCACGCTGCCGCCCTACGAGACACCCACCGGCCGGCTGCTCGGCACCGTGCATTTCCAGCGGATGCTGCGCTATCCGCCGCACGAGCGGCTCGGCGCCATCATCGACGACACCCTCGACCCGGTGCCGGCCACGGCCTCCGCGGCCGAGGTGGCCCGCATGCTGGCCAGCTACAACCTCGTCTCGCTTCCGGTCGTAGACAAAGCGCGTCGCCTGGTCGGTGCGGTGAGCGTCGACGACGTCCTGGACTACCTCCTGCCCGACGACTGGAGATCGTACGGCGGTGACGACGAGCAGCCCGCGGCGGCGGTCCCGGTGACGACCGCGAGTATCCCGAGGAGGCGCTGATGGCCCGCACGTCCCGCCAGCCTTCGCTCGATGCGCCCCGCGGCCGCACAGGCATGCTCAGCCGCAACCCGCAGCCCTCGCGCGACCGCTTCGGACGGTTCTCCGAGGCGTTCGCACGCGGGATGGGAACCTCCGGGTTCCTGATCGGCATGACGGTGTTCGTGGCCGTCTGGCTGCTGTGGAACACGTTCGCCCCGGTGCCGCTGCAGTTCGATCCCCGTTCGACGAACTTCACTCTGCTGACGCTGATCCTCTCGCTGCAGGCCTCCTACGCCGCGCCCCTCATCCTGCTCGCGCAGAACCGGCAGGACGACCGCGACCGCGTGCAGATCGAGCAGGACCGGCAGCGGGCCGAGCGCAACCTCGCCGACACCGAGTACCTCGCCCGCGAGATCGTGGCCCTGCGAATGGTCGTCACCGACGTCTCGGAGGACGTCGTGACCAAGGACGTGCTGCGCGCGGAGATCAAGGCGCTCCTGGAGCAGCTCGACGAGCGCTCCGCCGTCGCCCGACGGAACTCGCTGCCCACGGACGCGGCAGAACGGTGACCATCGCCACGGAGGACGCGGTCCGGCGTGCGGTCGGCGCGGTCGTCGACCCGGAGCTGCGCCGCCCGATCGCCGAGCTCGGCATGGTGCGCGACATCTCGGTGGCCGACGGCCGCGCATCGGTCGGCATCGTGCTCACGATCGTCGGGTGCCCGGCCGCTGATCGCATCTCGTCGGATGTGCGCGCGGCGGCGGCATCCGTTCCGGGCGTGACCGGTGTCGCGCTCGAGGTGGGGGTCATGTCGCCTGCCGAACGGCGAGAGCTGACCGAGCGTCTGCGCGGTGGCCGCGCGGCACGTGAGATGCCGTTCGGGCCTGATTCGCTCACCCGAGTGATCGCCGTGACGAGCGGCAAGGGCGGGGTGGGCAAGTCCACGGTCACGGCAAACCTCGCGGTGGCGCTCGCGGGTCGCGGACTGTCGGTCGGCCTGGTTGACGCCGATGTGCACGGCTTCTCGATTCCCGGGCTGCTCGGTCTCGTCGACGCGGACGGCAACGTCCCGCAGCCCACCCGCATCGACGAGCTCATGCTGCCGCCGGTCGCGTACGGCGTGAAGGTGATCTCGATCGGCATGTTCCTGCGTCGATCCGCGGGCGACGCCCCGGTCGGCGCCGTGGCCTGGCGGGGCCCGATGCTGCACCGGACCGTCCAGCAGTTCCTCACCGATGTCTTCTTCGGCGACCTGGACGTCCTGCTCCTGGACATGCCGCCGGGAACGGGCGACATCGCGATCTCGGTCGGTCAGCTGCTCCCGCATGCGGATGTCGTCGTCGTGACGACGCCGCAGTCGGCTGCCTCGGATGTGGCCGTGCGCAGCGGACTCGTCGCACGCCAGACCGGGCAGAGCGTGGTCGGCGTCGTGGAGAACATGGCTGCGATGACCCTTCCGGACGGCACGACGCTCGACCTGTTCGGCGCGGGCGGCGGAGCCGAGGTCGCCGATGCTCTGTCGACGGGCGACGACACCGTGGCGGTGCTCGCGTCGATCCCGCTCAGCCGTCACCTGCGCGCGGATGGGGATGCCGGTACGCCGATCGTCGTCGCCCACCCGGATGACCCCGCCGCGATCGCGATCAGGCAGCTGGCCGATCGGCTGGCCGCGGCCCCACGCGGCCTCGCGGGCCGCTCGCTGCCGTTTCGTCCGAGCTGAGAGCCCTCGGGCTAGGTCGCCTCGTTGTCGAAGGGCGGCGGATCCTCGGCCGTGAACGGCATCGTCGCGCTCTGCGGCTTCGTGAACGCGCTCGCCGTCGCGACCGCAGCGGCCGCGCTCGCGGCGCGCACGGTCGGCACCGGCGCGTCGTCGAGCAGCGCCTCACGGATGATGCGCCGCGGGTCGTACTGACGCGGGTCGAGGGTGCGCCAGTCGACGTCGTCGAAGTCCGAGCCCATCTCGTCCTTCATCTTCGTCTTCGCCGTACTGACGTACTCGCGGGCGCGCTTGGCGAACTTGGTCAGGCTCTCGACATAGCGAGGCAGCCGCTCGGGCCCGATGAGCAGCCCGGCGACCAGTCCGATCAGCAGAAGCTTCTCGATCGTGAGCCCGAAGAACATGCACTCAGGTTACCGCCGCGCCTGAGGGTTCGGCGCCGCGTGCCCGCGTAGGCTGACCGCGAAGGAGCATCGATGGGCGAGCACGACGCGAACTACCGCTTCGCCGCTGAGGCGACGATCGAACCGGATCACATCCAGCGAGCCCGCGCGCATGCGTTGGAGCTCGGCGCGGCACCGGTCAGCGCGCCCGTGGGCGCGCAGTGCGCAGTGATCGCGGCGGCTTCGCAGGCGCTCAACATCGTCGAGATCGGCACGGGCGCGGGAGTCTCGGGCCTGTGGCTGCTTTACGGCTCGCCGCGCGCGACCCTCACGACGATCGACAGCGAGCCCGAGCACCTCGGAGCGGCACGCCAGGCCTTCGCCGAGGCCAAGATCCCGCCCGCGCGCGCGCGTTTCATCACCGGTCGCGCGGCCGAGGTGCTCCCCCGCATGAACGAGGCGTCGTACGACATCGTGCTCGTGGACGCCGATGCCGACGGGGTCATCGAGTACGTCGAGCACGGCCTGCGACTCGTGCGAGCGGGCGGAACGGTCCTGGTGCCCCGCGTGCTGGGCCACGGCGCGGTCGCCGACCCGGTGCGACGCGACTCCGTCACCGCCGCCTACCGCTCCCTCATCCAAGAGACCCAGGCCTCCGCGGCGGTCATCGGCGCGCTCTCGATCGTCGGGGAAGGGCTGCTGCAGCTCACCACGCGGCCCCTGGACTGACTTCACCCCGCGCGGCACCAGCGCGCCGGGTACGCGAAACGGCCGGTCCGAAGACCGGCCGTCGGCGTGTGAGGTGTACTCAGGCGGGGTTGACGACTCCGCCGAGCACGTCATAGAGCTCCTTGGCCTCAGCATCGTTCACCGAGACGACGAGGCGTCCCCCACCCTCGAGCGGCACCCGCACGATGATGAGACGACCTTCCTTCACGGCCTCCATCGGCCCGTCTCCGGTTCTCGGCTTCATGGCTGCCATCGTGGCTCCCTTTCGTCGTGGTCTGCGTGTCAAGTTTATCCCGCTGCTACGACAGGGGATAATCCGCCGCCTCCTGGGGCGCGCTCACGGGATCTGCCAGTAGGTGTTGCCGAGGGCATACATGTTGTAGATCCACCACCACTGGCCCAGCAGACACGCTGCCAGCACACCGATCCGCCAGATCTTGGAGCGCGGCATCGCGACGGCCCCCCACATCGGCGAGAGCGGCAGCAGCAGGCGGAAGATGCTCGACTGGGGGAAGAAGACGGCAAGAAGATAGATCAGATAGCTCGCCGACCACAGGCGCGACTCGACTCCCATGCGCCGGACGTGCGGCTCGAGCATGAGCAGAGCGGTCACTCCCGCAATGGATGCAGCGAGCACGATGTAGCCGGTCACCGACCCGAACCCCCAGGACTCGAACCAGAAGCCCGCCCCCTGCACGAAGCCGTCGAACGGGAAGAAGCCCGCAGCGGTGTCGCCCATCCAGTTCCGGCGCCAGGCGAGTTCGGTCGCGAGGTAGGCACCCGAGTCGCCGGTGACGACGCCGGCGATGAGCTGCCACGAGAACCCGGTCGCGACGGCCAGCAGTCCCAGCGCGATGATGTGGATGATCTCGGCGGCCGCGAGGGGCTCGCGGCGGCGCGAGGCCCACCGCCAGATTCCGAACAGCCCCAGGAACAGGCCGAAGGCGAGGACCCCGGGCCGGGTGAACGCCATCAGGGGAATCAGCAGGTACAGCCAGCCGAACCGGCGCTTCATCACGAGCCAGAGCGAGAGGAACAGCCACAGCAGGAACAGCGACTCGGCATAGCCCACCTGGAAAAGCGCAGCCAGCGGCGCACAGGCGAAGAAGATCACTGCCCACATGGCGACCTCGTCCGTCGCCCGCATCCGCACGATGCGGTACAGCACGAGGCATGCCAGATATCCGGCGCCCAGGGAGATCATCACCGCTGCCGCCCCCCAAGATCCGGCCAGCAGCCCCAGCCCCTTCGCGAGGTATGCGTAGACGGGCATGAATGCCCACTGATTCTCAGCAACGAGCCCGGAATCGGTGAGCGGCAGGTCTGCGGGGTAGCCGTAGTCGGCGAGGTACCAATACCACTGCGCATCCCATCCGAGAGCGAGCGTGGCGAGGTTCGCGCCTTCTCCGAACCGCGATCCGACCCCTGACAGCTCTGCCGCCGCGAACAGGAACGCCGTCGTCACCGCTCGCGCTGCCAGGAAGAGGATGCCGATCCGCAGCGCTGCCGGCAGCGCGAACCACCCGCGCGGAGCGGTGTCGGTCAGGGCGCGCTCAACCACGCCCGCAGTCCGCGTTCCACTTCGTCGATCTGTGCGTGCGGAACACGCTCCTCGTCGTGATGGGCCAGACTCGGGTCGCCTGGTCCGTAGTTGACCGCCGGGACGCCCATCGCCGAGAACCGGGCCACATCCGTCCAGCCGTACTTCGGCCGCGCCTGGCCGCCCACGGCCGTGACGAACTCCTGGGCGAGCGGCGCATCCAGTCCCGGCCGGGCCCCCGCTGCGACGTCCACCACGTCGACGTCGAACCCCGCGAAGACCTCCCGCACGTGGCGTTCGGCATCCACCGCGGACCGACTCGGAGCGAACCGGTAGTTGACTTCGACCTCGCACACGTCGGGGATCACGTTGCCTGCGACGCCGCCGACGACGCGCACGGCGTTCAGCCCCTCGCGGTACACCAGGCCGTCGACGGGAACCTCACGCGGACGGTATTCGGCCAGGCGGGACAGCACCGGTGCGGCCTTGTGGATCGCGTTCTCGCCGACCCAGGCGCGGGCACTGTGCGAGCGCACACCGTGCGTGCGGACGATCACGCGCATGTTGCCGTTGCAGCCGCCCTCCACCGCTCCGTTCGAGGGTTCGCCGAGGATCGCGAAGTCCCCGGCGAACAGGTCCGGCCGCGTGCGCGCCAGCCGCGTGAGGCCGTTGCGGTCGGCGTCGACCTCCTCGTGGTCGTACCACATCCAGGTGATGTCGATCCGGGGGTCGCTCAGTTCCGCGGCGAGTTTGAGCTGAACCGCGACGCCGGCCTTCATGTCGACGGTACCCCGCCCCCACACGAACGGCTCGCCGTCGATCTCGACGTCGCGCGTCGGCACGTTGGCGTTGATCGGCACCGTGTCGATGTGACCGGCGATCACAACCCGCTGCGCACGGCCGAGCGACGTGCGTGCGACGATCGTGTCGCCGTCGCGGAAGAAGTCCAGGTGCGCCAGAGGCCGGATGGCCTCCTCGATCAGGTCGGCGAGCACTTTCTCGTCACCCGAGACGCTCGGGATGTCGCAGATCGTCCGCGTGAGGTCGATGGAGGTCGCGGTCAGATCGAGCGGCGGCATCCTCCGAGTCTAGTGACGAGGCGACGCCTCGCAGCCGGTTCGGTAGCGTGGGGGGATGAGCGACGAGCGGTGGGTGTGGGGGTTCGGCCTGGCGACGACGTCGGAGGACGGAACGGTGCTCGACACCTGGTTCCCGTCCCCGCAGAAGGGGCGCATTCCGCTCGGCTTCGACCCCGACATGCCACCGGATGAACTGGACAGGCATGCCGTGCCCGATCCGCGCCGCGCCGTCACTCTCGACGTCGTCGTGGTGGAGGCCGACCTGAATGCGCCGCCGTCGTCCACCCCGGATGCGTACCTCCGGCTGCACGCGCTCTCGCACAGGGTCGTCGCTCCCAATTCGATCAACCTCGACGGCATCTTCGGATTCCTGCCCAACGTCGCGTGGACCACTGCAGGGCCGATGCACCCCGACGACGCCGCGCGCCTGCGTCCCTTCCTCACGCGCGAGGGCATTCAGATTCAGGGACTCGACAAATTCCCCCGTCTCCTGGACTACGTGACCCCGCCCGGAGTGCGGATCGCAGACGCATCGCGGGTACGACTGGGCGCGTACCTCTCCCCCGGCACGACAGTGATGCACGAGGGGTTCGTGAACTTCAACGCGGGTACCCTGGGGGCCTCGATGGTCGAAGGGCGCATCTCGCAGGGCGTCGTCGTCGGCGACGGCAGCGACATCGGCGGAGGCGCGTCCATCATGGGCACCCTCTCCGGCGGAGGCGCGCATCGCGTCTCGATCGGCGCCCGAACGCTGCTGGGCGCCAACGCCGGGGTCGGCATCTCGCTGGGCGACGACTGCATCGTCGAGGCCGGCCTCTACGTCACCGCGGGCTCGAAGATCGTGCTGGCCGACCAGCCGCCCCGCCACGACGGCAGCCGTCCCACGGTCAAGGGCGCCGAGCTCTCGGGCGAGAACGGCATCCTGTTCCGCCGGAACTCCCTCACGGGCGCCGTAGAAGCCGTACGACGGGCGGGCGTGGGAGTCACCCTCAACGACGCACTGCACGCGTAAGGTCGATGCATCCCGCGAATCTGTCGCGGTGGGTCGCGGGGCAAGGGAGTCGCATGGGCGGTCGCATGGACAAGAAGCTGTACGAATCAGAGCTGATGGTGCTGCAGGCGAAGCTCGTCGACATGCAGGCGTGGGTGCAGGACACCGGCGCCCGCATCGTCGTGATCTTCGAAGGGCGCGACGCCGCGGGCAAGGGCTCGACCATCAAGCGCGTGAACGAATACCTCAACCCGCGCGTCACGCACATCGTCGCGCTCGGCACGCCGAGCGAGCGCGACAAGACCCGGTGGTACTTCCAGCGCTACGTGCCGCATCTTCCGGCCGCGGGCGAGATCGTGCTCATGGACCGTTCCTGGTACAACCGCGGCGGCGTCGAACACGTGATGGGGTACTGCACCCCGGCCGAGTATCACCGCTTCCTTCATCAGGCACCGATCTTCGAGCGGATGCTCGTCGAGGACGGCATCATCCTGCTCAAATACTGGTTCAGCGTGTCGGATGTCGAGCAGGAGAAGCGTTTCAAGGACCGCGCCGCCGACCCGATGCGCCGCTGGAAGCTGAGCCCGAACGACGTACTCGCGATCACCAAATGGGAGGACTACTCCCGCGCGAAGGACACGATGTTCGTGCACACCGACATCCCCGAGGCCCGGTGGTGGGAGGTCGACAACGAGGACAAGCGGCGCGGACGCATCAACACGATCGCGCACCTGCTCTCGCAGATCCCCTACGAGATCGTCGAGCGCGAAGAGGTCGTCGTGCCCGAGCGACCGCCCGCGGGCGGCTACGAGCGCCCTCCGCGCGACGGCACCGCGAAGGTGCCCGACTACGCCCGGGAGCTGGAGGACGAGCAGAAGCAGGGCCGGGTCACCTCGAAGAAGAGCAAGAAGGATCGAGAAGCGGACGCCGCGGCCATCGCCGAGAAGGAAGAGAAGTCCGACGAAGGTCCCGGCGCCGGCTGATCCGTCTCTCCCCGACCGTTCCCCTGGGTCACTCCCGATGTCATAATGTGCGCGACACCGTCAGGGGCCGAAGGGGGACGACGTGGTGGATGCGCCGCGCGAGGAGAGCGTCGACGTCCTGGTGGTCGGCAGCGGCTTCGGCGGGTCCGTCTCCGCGTACCGGCTCGCGAAAGCGGGGCAATCGGTCGTGCTCATGGAGCGCGGCGGTCGGTACCCGCCCGGCGGCTTCGCCCGCACCCCCAGCGAGTTCAGTGAGAACTTCTGGTCTCCCTCGGACGCGCTCTACGGCCTCTTCGAGACGTGGAGCTTCCGCGGGCTGGAGGGCGTGGTCGCGAGCGGCCTGGGGGGCGGATCGCTGATCTACGCGAACGTGCTGCTGCGGAAGGATCCGACGTGGTTCGTGCACGACTCGCCCCTGCCCGGCGGCGGGTACGAGAACTGGCCGATCAGTCGTGAGGACCTCGACCCGTACTACGACAACGTCGAGGCGATGATGGGTGCCGTCCCCTACCCGTACACCGATACGTCCAAGACCGTCGCGTTCGAGGAGGCCGCGCATCGCGCCGGCCTGCGCACCGTGCGGCCCCCGCTCGCGGTCTCGTTCGCTCCGGAGCGGGAGGGGCGCCCGACGATCGGGCTGGTGCCCACGCCCGCCTACGGCAACATCCACGGCTCGGAGCGGTTCACCTGCATGCTCTGCGGCGAATGCGACATCGGCTGCAACTACGGCTCCAAGAACACCCTCGACCACACGTATCTCTCGGCCGCCGCGCACGCCGGCGCCGACATCCGCACGCTGCACGAGGTGAAGGGATTCCACCGCGTCGACGGCGCGTGGCAGGTGCGCTACCGCGTGTACGACCCGGATGCGGGCACGAGCGAAGACCGGGTGATCCTGGCCACGAAGCTGATCCTGGCCGCGGGCACCTTCGGCTCCACCTACCTGCTGCTCAAGAACAGGGCGTCGATCCCCGGCCTGAGCACGGCGATCGGCACACGCTTCTGCGGCAACGGCGACCTCCTCGGCTTTCTGTTCAATGCGCGCGAGAGCATCGAGCGCACCGCGAAGGCTCGATCGCTCGTGAGCAGCCGTGGTCCGGTCATCACGAGTGCCGTGCGGATCGGCGACCGCCTGGACGGCGATGATTCCGACGCGAAGGGGCGCGGCTACTACGTGCAGGATGCCGGCTATCCCGGCTTCTTGAACTGGCTGATGGAGCTGAGCCAGCTGCGTTCGGTGATCTCCCGCAGTTCGCGGGTCGCCGTGCGCATGCTCGCATCTCGGCTGTTCGGTGAGGCGCGCTCGAACGTCTCTCGAGACCTCGCCTCGGCGATCGGCAAGGTATCCCTGTCGTCTTCGTCGATGCCCGTGCTGGGGATGGGCCGGGACCTTCCCGACGGCATGATGTACCTCGAGGAGGGCCGCCTGCAGATCGACTGGACCACGGCGACCTCGATCGACTACTTCGACCACATGCGCGCGACGATGGCGCGCATCGCCGTCGAGCTCGGTGCGGAGTACGCCGACAACCCGCTGTGGTGGGCCAAGCGCGTCATCACGGTGCATCCGCTCGGAGGTGCGCCGATGGGCCGCTATCCGCATGAAGGTGTCGTCGACCAGTGGGGCAAGGTCTTCGGCAGCGACGACCTCTGGGTGCTCGACGGGTCCGTCATGCCGGGGCCCACCGGTCCCAACCCCTCCCTGACCATCGCGGCGTTCGCCGACCGCGCGATCGAGCACCAGCTGGAGACACCCACCCCTCGCCGCGTGCGCGCGCCGAAGCGCACAACCCGTCCTGAGAGGACACTTCCGATGGATGCCGAAGCCCCCGCCGACCCGTATGCGACCACGGTCCGCTTCACCGAGCAGATGAAGGGGTACGTGAAACTCGACGCGAGCGACCCCCGGGATGCGTACGAGGACGCGCGGATCCTGGACGAGAAGTTCATGTTCGAGCTCACGATCGAAACGAGCGACATCGACGGCTTCGTCTCCGATCCCGCGCACGCGGGCTCGGCATCCGGATTCGTCGACGCCGACATCTTCGGCGGCCCGGTCCCCGTGCAGCGCGGCTGGTTCAACCTGTTCGTGCAGCCGGGGAACAGCGCCGAGCGCCGCATGATCTACCGGCTGTGGCTGACGCTCGACTCTGGCGCGCCGTTCACCGTACTCGGCTTCAAGGACGTGCACGACGACCCGGGCTTCGATCTGTGGGACGACACGACCACCCTGTACGTGCAGCTGCTGACCGGCCACGTCCCGCCGCCCGAGACCGGCGAGCTGGGCGAGCTGCACCCCGTCGGCGATCCCGGCGTCGCCGGTGCAGGTGTGCTGAGGATCAAGCCGCTCGACTTCGCGAAGCAGATGACGACGTTCCGCACGACCGGGCCGGGCGGCGCGGCGGCGGTTTCCGCATTCGGGCGTCTGTTCCTGGGGCAGTTGTGGGACACCTACGCGGCGCTGGCCCCTCGGGAGGAATGACGGCATGAGCACGCCGACAGCGCCCGTTCGCACGGAATACCAGCGGCCGGGTACCCGCGGTCAGCAGACCGAGATCATCCCGTTCGAAGCGGACGACGGGGTGCCCCTGACGATGCTCCACGTCACGCGACCGGGAGGCTCTACTCCGCGCGGACCCGTGCTGCTCGTGCACGGCGCCGGCGTACGGGCAGAGATCTTCCGGCCGCCGCTGGAGCACACCCTCGTCGATGCGCTGCTCGACGACGGGTTCGACGTCTGGATGATCAACTGGCGCGCGTCGATCGACCTCCGACCGGTCGCCTGGACGCTCGACGATGCTGCCGCGTACGACTACCCGGCCGGGGTCCGTCTCATCCTCAGTCGCACCGGCGCGCAGAGCCTCAAGGCGTTCGTCCACTGCCAGGGGTCCACGTCCTTCATGATCTCGGCGATCTCAGGGCTGGTCCCCGAGGTGACCACCGTGGTGACCAACGCGGTGTCGCTGCACACGATCCTGCCCGTGTGGTCGGCGATGAAGATCCAGGTGCTCTCGCCGATGGTGCGCCGGTACTCGCCGACGCTCTCACCCAAATGGGGATACAAGACCGAGGGCGGCTTCTCGCGGATGCTGCGCACCGTGGTGGTCGCTACCCACCCCGAGTGCGACAGCCCGGTCTGCGCGATGGTCAGCTTCACCTACGGGGCCGGCCACCCCGGCCTCTGGGCCCACCGCAACATCGACGAGGCGACCCACGATTGGATCTCCGGCGAGTTCGCCGGCGCTCCGATGACGTTCTTCGCGCAGATGCGCGAGTGCGTGCGCAACGGCCATCTGGTTCCGACGGGCGAAGTGCCTGCCGTCGCCCCCGACCTGATGGCGGCGCCGAAGACCGACGCGCGGTTCTCGTTCCTGGCAGGAGCCGACAACCGGTGCTTCCTCGCCGAAGGTCAACGTCGCTCGTTCGAGCACTTCGCCGCCCACTCCCCCGGACGCCACACGCATCACGAGTTCCCCGGCTACGGCCACCTGGACGTGATCTTCGGCGCGAACGCATGGCGCGACACTCATCCGACGATCGTCGAGGAATTGCGCCACTGAGCGCGCACGCACTTCGTCAATTGTCGAGCGAGGTCAGACGGCGCCCGGGTAGTCGCGCTTCTCGGCCCCGACGTACAGCTGCTGTGGCCGCCCGATCTTGGTCTGCGGATCGGACTGCATCTCGCGCCAGTGCGCGAGCCAGCCCGGCAGTCGGCCGATCGCGAACAGCACGGTGAACATGCGCGTGGGGAAACCCATCGCCTTGTAGATGACACCGGTGTAGAAGTCGACGTTCGGGTAGAGCCGGCGTTCCTTGAAGTAGTCGTCTTCGAGCGCGAGCTGTTCGAGCTCTTTGGCGAGATCGAGCAGAGGGTCGCTGACGCCGAGGGCGGTGAGCACCTCGTCGGCGGACTCCTTGACGAGCTTCGCGCGCGGGTCGTAGTTCTTGTAGACGCGATGCCCGAAGCCCATGAGCTTCACGCCGTCTTCCTTGTTCTTGACCCGCTCGACGAATCGCTGCACGCTCTCGCCCGAATCGCGGATGCGCGCGAGCATCTCGAGCACCGCTTCATTCGCACCGCCGTGCAGTGGGCCGTACAGCGCGTTGATGCCGGCCGAAATCGAAGAGAACTGGTTCGCGCCGGTGGAGCCGACCAGCCGCACCGTCGAGGTCGACGCGTTCTGCTCGTGGTCTTCGTGCAGGATCAGCAGACGCTCGAGCGCGCGGGTCATCACCGGGTTGATCTCGTACAGCTCCGACAGAACGCCGAAGTTGAGCTTGAGGAAGTTGTCGACGAAGCTCAGCGAGTTGTCAGGGTAGAGGAACGCCTGCCCGATGCTCTTCTTGTGCGCATACGCCGCAATGACCGGCAGCTTCGCGAGCATCCTGATCGTGTTCAGCTCGACGTGCTCGGGATTGTTCGGGTCGGATTCGCTCTCGTAGTACGTCGAGAGCGCCGCAGTCGCCGACGACAGCACCGACATCGGGTGCGCGGTGGTCGGCAACGATGAGAAGAACCGCTTGAGGTCCTCGTGCAGGAGCGTGTGGTGGCGGATGCGCTCGTCGAACGCGGCCAGTTCGTCGGCGGAAGGCAGTTCGCCGTAGATGAGCAGCCAGGCGACTTCGAGGTAGGTGCTGTTCTGCGCCAGCTGCTCGATGGGGTAGCCGCGGTAGCGGAGGATGCCCTGGTCGCCATCGATGAAGGTGACCGCGGACTTGGTCGCCGAGGTGTTGACGAAACCGTAATCGAGCGTCGTGTGCCCGGTCTGCCTCGTGAACGACGAGATGTCCACACTGGGAAGGCCGTCGGTGCCGCGCAGCAGCGGAAACTCGGCCGTCTTGCCGCCGATCGTGAGGGTGGCTTTATCCTGCTGAATGCCCGCGTCGGTCACGGCGCCTCCTCGCGATTCCTGGTCGTTCCGGGGGTTTCATCGCCCTGCAGATCGCACCGAGGGGCGATTTCCGAGGGCCGTGGTGATGACGTGGGATGCCGCGCCACCGCGCTTTTACAGCCTAATGGGCACATCGGCATACTGCGGACACAACTAAAGGGCACCGGCATCCGCTGGAGGAAACCTCCAACCGGGTCACCCGGCGCGCAAGCGCTCCGCTGCCGCGTCGATCCGCTCATCGGTCGCGGTGAGCGACAGCCTGATGTGCTGCGGGAAATGCTCGCCGTAGAAGTGTCCCGGCCCGGCCAGGATGCCGAGGTCGGCGAGACGGCCGAGGCTCTCCCAGGCGTCGCGGCCCTCGGTGGCCCAGAGGTACAGCCCCGCCTCGCTGTGGTCGACGCGGAATCCCGCCGACTCGAGCGCCGGTTTGAGCGTCGTGCGCCGCGCACGGTAGCGCTCCTTCTGCGCGGCGACGTGCGGGTCGTCGCCGAGGGCGGCGATCATCGCCGCCTGGACCGGCGCGGGCAGCATGAGTCCGAGGTGCTTGCGGGCCGTCACCAGCCGGGCCACGATCACAGGGTCCCCCGCCAGGAACGCCGCGCGGTAGCCCGCCAGGTTCGACTGCTTGCTCAGCGAGTACACCGACAGGATGCCGCGCACGTCCCCCCCGGTCACCGACGGGTCCAGCACAGACGGGATCGGCTGCGCATCCCACGGCGCGTCCCAGCCCAGTTCGGCGTAGCACTCGTCCGACGCGAGCACCGCGCCCAATTCGCGGGCACGCGACACGGCGCCACGCAGGAAGCCGGCATCCCGCACGCGGCCGTCGGGATTGCCCGGGGAGTTGAGCCAGATCAGTCGCGTGCCATCGGGCCACGCGGCGGGGTCGTCCGCCGGCGTCGGGGTCGCACCCGCCAGCCGGGCGCCGACCTCGTACGTGGGGTACGCCGCGCGCGGATGCACCACGATGTCGCCTTCTCGCAGATCGAGGAGGAGCGGCAGGAGGGCGACGAGCTCTTTCGACCCGATCGTGGGAAGCACGTTGTGCGGCGTGAGTCCGGGCACCCCGCGGCGGCGGGCGTACCAGTCGACGATCGCCTCTCTGAGCGCGGGCGTCCCGACGGTCTGCGGATACGCGTGCGCGTCGGTCGCCCGGGTGAGCGCGTCGGCCACGATGGGCGGAGTGGGGTCCACCGGCGAGCCGATGGACAGATCGACGATCCCATCGGGGTGCGAACGCGCGCGTTCCGCGTACGGAGCGACGGCATCCCAGGGGTAGTCGGCGAGGTCAGCGACGCCCATGGCGCGCTTTACGGGGCCTGAGGAGGAAGGGCGTCGATGACCGGGTGGTCTTTGTGGATCACGCCGACCTTGGCGGCGCCACCCGGCGACCCGACATCTTCGAACCACTCGACGTTCGCCTTGTAGTAGTCCTGCCACTCGTCGGGAAGGTCGTCTTCGTAGTAGATGGCCTCGACGGGGCACACCGGCTCGCAGGCACCGCAGTCGACGCACTCGTCGGGGTGGATGTACAGCATTCGATCACCCTCGTAGATGCAATCGACCGGGCATTCGTCGATGCAGGCGCGGTCTTTCACATCCACACACGGAAGAGCGATCACGTAGGTCACGGCATCAGTCTAATTCGCCCGCGGGCGCCGCGTCGGCGACGACGGGCCGCAACCGGGTCGGCCACGCGACGGCGAGCACGACCAGCACCGGCACCGACGCCGTCCAGACCACCGCCAGATCGGTCTGCGGCACGATCACCGAGCCGCCGGGTCCTCTGCCCGAGAACACCAGCGTGGCGAGGATCATCCCCAGGCCGGTCGCCAACGCCGCCCAGCGATCGGCCGTCAGAAGTCGCACCGCCACCAGCAACGCTGCGCTGCCGATGATGGCGAGCACGAGTCCGAGCGGGAACCAGCCGACGCGGTAGGCGTGAGCGATCGTGCCGGCCAGACCGTACACGGCTCCGAGGAGGAACGCGACGAGCCAGGTCGCGATGCGGGGAGCGCGCGTCAGGAAGCCGGGAGTCTGGGAGGGAGCCCCAGAGGAAGCACGCGTGTTCACGCGGCAAGCTTAGGCGCCGTGACGGCGCGGTCGGGTCAGGCGGCCCAGCCCCAGAGTCGCAGGAGTGCCGCCACGAGGGCGGCCGCGACGACCACGACGAGGAACGGGGCGCGCAGCAGCAGAAGGCCCGCGGCGACCAGCACGGCGGGGATGCGCGCATCGACCACGATCGCCTGTCCGTCACCGAGGGTCTGCACGGCGACCAGAGCCGACAGCAGCGCGACGGTGAGCAGGTCGGCGATCCGCGCCGGGCGCGGCGCCTCGAGGAACCGCTGCGGGATGAGGTAGCCCAACGTCTTCAGGGCGACGCAGATGATGGCGGCCACGAGAACCGCGGTCCACAGCGTCATATCCGGCACCGCTTCATGGCAGACCCACCCTCTCGGCCACGTCCTCCGGCTCCTCGGGAGGCTCCTCGCTGATGCCGAGCCAGTTGAACCACCCGACGGCGATCGCCACCACCGCGGCGACCAGTACCGGGATGCCGGGCATGAGCGCGGGTGTGAGCATGGTCGCGACGACGGCAGCCGCGATGCCCACCGCGATGGGCTGGCGGTGCCGCAGCCGGGGCCACAGCAGGGCGAGGAAAGCGGCCGCAGCGGCGGCGTCCAGTCCGTACGCCTTCGGATCGCCCAGCACATCGCCCAGCAGCGCGCCGGCGAGGGTGGAGAGGTTCCACCCGATGTAGATCGCGATCCCGGTCACCCAGAACCCGAGAGTTCTCGCTCGTCGCGTCGTCTGGGCGAGGGAGACAGCCGTCGACTCGTCGATCGTGAACATGGCTGCGGCCGCGCGGCGCCAGAATCCGGTGCCGATCACCGGCGACATCCGCATTCCGTAGGCGATGTTGCGGACTCCGAGGAGGGATGCCGAGGCGATCGCCGCGGGAGCAGCCGGCAGCCCGCCCGCGGCGATCACGCCGACGAACGCGAATTGGGACCCGCCGGTGAACATCACGAGGCTCATCACGCAGGTCTGCCAGATGTCCAGTCCCGCCGCGACGGCCAGTGCGCCGAACGACACGCCGTAGGCGCTCGTCGCGAGGGCGACGCTCAGCCCCTGCCTCCAGGCACGCCGGCTCTCGGCATCCGGTGTCGCGTGCTCGGCAGTCACCCGCTCGAGCCTACCGATGGGGTCTCCCCCTCGGAACGTGCCGCCGCGGCATCCGTGGCCCGTCGTGCGAGCCGTGCGGCCTCAGACGCCGGCGTCCTGGCGCTTCAGACGCGATGTCGCGCGGGCGCGCTCGGTCTGGTCGAGGTTGACCTTGCGGATGCGCACGATCTCGGGCGTCACTTCGACGCATTCGTCGTCGCGCGCGAACTCGAGGCTCTCCTCGAGCGAGAGCTGGCGCGGGGGCGTCATCGACTCGAACGTGTCGGAGGTGGACTGACGCATGTTGGTCAGCTTCTTCTCCTTGGTGATGTTCACGTCCATGTCGTCGTTGCGGGAGTTCTCGCCGACGACCATGCCTTCGTAGACCTCCTGCGTGGGCTGCACGAAGAACGACATGCGCTCCTGGAGCGCGATGATCGCGAACGGCGTGACGACGCCGGAGCGATCGGCGACGATCGAGCCGTTCTGGCGAGAGACGATGTGCCCCGCCCACGGCTCGTAGCCGTGCGAGATCGCGTTCGCGATGCCGGTGCCGCGCGTGGTGGTGAGGAACTCGGTGCGGAAGCCGATGAGGCCGCGCGACGGCACGATGAACTCCATGCGCACCCAGCCGGTGCCGTGGTTGGTCATGTTGTCCATCCGGCCCTTGCGGGCGGCGAGCAGCTGCGTGATCGCGCCGAGGTACTCCTCCGGAGCGTCGATCGTGAGGTGCTCGAACGGCTCATACGTCTTGCCGTCGACCTTCTTCGTCACGACCTGGGGCTTGCCCACGGTCAGCTCGAAGCCCTCGCGACGCATGTTCTCGACGAGGATCGCCAGGGCGAGCTCGCCACGGCCCTGGACCTCCCAGGCATCCGGCCGGCCGATGTCGACGACCTTGAGCGACACGTTGCCGACCAACTCGCGGTCGAGGCGGTCCTTGACCATTCGCGCTGTCAGCTTGTGACCCTTGACCTTGCCGACGAGAGGACTGGTGTTCGTGCCGATCGTCATCGAGATCGCCGGGTCGTCGACGTGGATCTGCGGCAGCGGGCGCACGTCGTCGGGGTCGGCGATCGTCTCGCCGATCGTGATGTCGGGGAAGCCCGCGATCGCGACGATGTCTCCGGGGGCGGCGCTCTCGGCAGGATAGCGCTCGAGCGCGCGGGTCTTGAGGAGCTCGGTGATCCGCGCGCTGCTGACGGTTCCGTCTGCGCGCACCCAGGCGACCGTCTGGCCCTTCTTCAGCGTGCCGTTGAAGACGCGCAGGAGCGCGAGGCGTCCGAGGAACGGACTGGAGTCCAGGTTGGTCACCCATGCCTGCAGCGGCGCTTCGTCGTCGTAGGCCGGTGCGGGGACGTGCTGGAGGATCGCCTCGAAAAGCGGCTCGAGGTCGTCGTTGTCGGGCAGGCTGCCGTTCTCGGGACGGTTGCGGGATGCCGCGCCCGCCCGGCCGCTGGCGTAGACGACCGGCACGTCCAGCAGGGCGTCGACATCGAGGTCGGGCACGTCGTCGACGAGGTCGCTGGCAAGACCCAGCAGCAGGTCGTGCGCTTCTTCCTCGACCTCGGCGATGCGGGCGTCGGGGCGGTCGGTCTTGTTCACGAGCAGGATGACAGGGAGCTTCGCCTCGAGTGCCTTGCGCAGTACGAAGCGCGTCTGCGGGAGCGGACCCTCGCTCGCGTCGACCAGGAGGACGACGCCGTCGACCATCGACAGACCGCGCTCCACCTCGCCGCCGAAGTCGGCGTGACCGGGGGTGTCGATGACGTTGATCGTGACAGGACCGTCCGTCGCGTGCTCCCCGGAATACGTGATCGCCGTGTTCTTGGCGAGGATCGTGATGCCCTTCTCCCGCTCGAGGTCGTTCGAGTCCATGGCGCGCTCTTCCATGTGCTCATGCGAGCCGAACGAGCCCGTCTGACGCAGCATGGCGTCGACGAGCGTCGTCTTGCCGTGGTCGACGTGGGCAACGATCGCGACGTTGCGGAGGTCTGAACGGAAAGCGCGCACCATGAAAAATCCTTGCGAAGCGGGGAAGCGCCCGGAGCCGGGCAATCCCAGTCTACCGGGCGCTTCCTGAGCGTCCCTCTTCGACCCGATTCGAGCCGCGATCCGTTCAGTCCGTCGAGCGCTCCGCCGACAGCAGAAGTGCGCGCGCCTCACGCCGCACCCTCTGCTGCTCGGGATCGGGAACCGGAACCGCGGCGATGAGTCGCTGCGTGTACGCGTCGGTCGCGCCGCGGAGGATGTCATCGCGTGTGCCGATCTCGACGAGCTTGCCGTGGTGCATCACGGCGATGCGGTGGGCGAGGATATCGACGACGGCGAGGTCGTGGCTGATGAACAGGCAGGCGAACTGCAACTGCTTCTGCAGTTCCTGAAGCAGATCCAGGAACCTGGCCTGCACAGAGACGTCCAGCGCCGAGGTGGGCTCGTCGGCGACCAGCAGCTCGGGCGCGAGCGCGAGGGCGCGCGCGATGCCGACGCGCTGACGCTGACCGCCCGAGAGCTCGTGCGGGAATCGGTTGCGGTAGGAACGGGGCAGCTCGACCTGCGTCAGGAGGGTCTCGACCCGACGGTCGAGGTCCTTGCCCTTGGCCTCGCCGGCGAGCAGTATCGGCTCGCCGATCGACTGGCCGATGGGCATGCGCGGGTTGAGCGAGGACGCCGGATCCTGGAAAACGATGCCGGTGCGGCGGCGAATCGCGAAGAGGTCTTTCTGGGACGCCTTCGAGATGTCGTGCCCGACCGCGGAGAGCGTGCCCTCGGCGATCGGGATCAGGCCGATCGCGGCGCGGCCCAGCGTCGTCTTGCCCGAGCCGGATTCGCCCACGAGACCGACGATCTCGCCGGGGTAGACCTGCAGGTCGATGTGCTCTGCGGCGCGGAAGGCGGGCACGCGCCCACGCTTCGGATAATCGATCGCGACGTCTTCGAACGACAGCACCGGGGCGCGGGTCTCGACGACCTCCTCGGCCGCGGCCTCGGTCGCCCGTTCGCGGATCGCAGCGATCACCGGGACGGCATGGCCATCCTCCTCGACGACGGCTTCCTCTGCGTCGACCTCTTCGAGCACGCCGAGTCCGAGGTGCGGGACCGAGGCGAGCAGCTGCTGCGTGTAGGGGTGCTGCGGATCGTGGAAGATCTGCGCGACGGTTCCGGATTCGACGACCACGCCGCTCTTCATCACCATGATGCGGTCGGCCAGGTCGGCCACCACGCCCATGTCGTGCGTGATGAGGATGATCGCCGAGTCGAGGCGCTTGTGGAGGTTGCGCATCAGATCGAGGATCTCGGCCTGGACCGTCACGTCCAGCGCGGTCGTCGGCTCGTCCGCGATCAGCAGCAGCGGATCGCACGAGATGGACTGCGCGATCATCGCGCGCTGCCGCTGGCCACCCGACAGCTGGTGGGCGTACTTGTTGAACGACTGCTCGGGCTTGGGCATCTCCACCAGGCGGAGGAGCTCGATCGCCCTCTCCTTCGCGACCGACGGAGCCATGCCGCGGTCGTGCGAGCGCAGCGCCTCCATGATCTGGAAGCCGATCGTGTAGACCGGGTTGAGCGCGGTCATCGGCTCCTGGAAGATCGGTGCGATCTCGTTGCCACGCAGTGCACGCAGCGTCGCATCGTCGACGCCGCGCAGTTCGCGCCCGAGGAGCTTGATCGAGCCGGTCACGCGCGCGTTCTCGGGCAGCAGGCCCAGCAGCGCCATCGCGCTGGTGCTCTTGCCCGAGCCGGACTCGCCGACGATCGCGAGCACCTCGCCGCGGCGCACCACGTAGTTCATGTCGATCGCGGCCGGGTAGAACTCGCCCTCGACCCAGAACTCGACGCCGACGTTCTGCACCTCGAGGATCGTCTCGGGGAGCGCTTTGTGCGACGCCGCGATCTCGGCGTCGATGCCCGTCGTGTCAGTCATTCGGTGTGTCCCATCTGCGAAGCTTGAGGTCATGGCGTTCCAGGAGGTTCTTTACCGGCCCGCGTTCGGCCGCACGCTCGCTGTCGTGACCGTGGTGGTGTGCGCGTTCGGCGTCGTCGCGCTGTTCTGGGGTGATGTGGCGTCGGCGATCCGCTACGTCTGGCCGATCCTGTTGATCGCGGCCGTGGCCTGGGCGCTGTTCTGGCGACCCAGTCTGCGGATGCAGGAGCACGGTGTGACCGTCGAGAACGTCTTCCGCACCTACTTCATCCCGTGGCCGTCGATCCGGGGAATCGATACCCGCTACTCCCTGACGATCCACACGTCCCGCGGAAAGGTGCCGGTCTGGGCGACGCCGGCGCCCGGCCGTCATCGCGCGTTCGGACTGGCCCGCAAGGACTTCGACGGAATCGGTCCGAGCGCTCGAGGCGAACACGGCAGTCTCCGCCCGAGCGATGCGCTGAGCACGCCGTCCGGGAACCTGGCGCAGGTGATCCGAGGGCATTGGGAGCGCCTGCGCGACTCCGGCGCCTTCGCGAGCGGAGAAGACCCCGACGCGTTCACGGTGTCGTGGCACTATGCGACCGTCAGCCTGATCGCGGCGCTCGCCGCGGCCACGGTGATCGGTCTGCTGGTGTAGCAGCGTCACGATCAACGCTCCGGGTTGAGGGGCTCGTTCTGCGCGTCTCCCGGCTCCTCAGGTCGCTGATCGTGATAGTTGACGACGTCGCCCGTGTACACGGCCTCCATCGCAACGGTCACCGTGTGACCTTCCTTCGGCTCGGTCCTGTCCAGGATCGGCACGACGGGTCCACCCCGGTGTCCCGCTCGGCGCATCGCGCGTTCGCTGGGCATCTTCTTCTGGCGGGGATCGAACGCATCGCGCAGTCCGTCGCCGATGAAGTTCACGCACAGCGCGATCGCGATGATGAAGATACCGGGCCACCAGAACAGCCACGGGCGCGTGGAGAACGCCGCCTGGTTGTCGGAGACGATCTTGCCGAGCGAGGTGTCGGGCGGCTGCACGCCGAAGCCGAGGTAGCTCAGAGCGGACTCCAGCAGGATCGCTCCGGCCATGAGCAGCGTTGCATTCACCACGATCACGCCCACGGCGTTGGGCAGGATGTGACGGAAGATGATCCTCCGGTCCCGCGCACCCGACACGCGTGCGGCATCCACGAATTCGCGCTCGCGCAGCGTGAGGAACTCGCCCCGCACGAGTCGCGCCATCGTGGTCCAGGCGAAGATGCCGATCACGACGCCGAGCACCGCGGCGCCGAGGCTTCCGAACGTCTTGCCGAGCACCGCGCCGATCACGATCAGCGGGATCGTGATGATGACATCGGTGAAACGCATGAGCACGGAGTCCGTGGCCTTGCCGTAGTAGCCGGCGATCGCGCCGATCACGACGCCGATGACGGTCGCGACCACACCGGCGATGACCATGACCATCAGCGACTGCTGCGCACCGCGCATGACGACGGCGAAGATGTCGCGGCCGACCTCATCCTGACCGAACGGGTGCTGGCCGATCTGCGGAGGGAACAGGCTCAGCGTGGGGACGCCGTTGTTGACCTTCTCAGCGATCTGGTCCCAGCGGTACGGCCACCATCCGGGTATTCGCAGACCCCACAGGTCCACGCCCACCGAGGTGAAGGCCAGCACGACGATGAAGCCGAGCACGATCATGGCGATGAGCGCACCGCGGTGCCGGAAGAACCGGCGACGGACGATCTGGCCCTGGCTGAGGCCCTCGGTCTCCTTCTGCTCGATGGAGATCTCGGCGACCGCGGTTTCGTCGTTGACGTCGGGGCCTTGCGTGACTGTGGTGTTCATTCAGCCCACCTTGATTCTCGGGTCGAGGCCTGCGTAGACGAGGTCTGCGATGAGGTTGAAGACCACGGCGAGGGTTCCGGTGACGACGAAGAACGCCATCACGGGATTCGGGTCGACGTTGTTGATTCCGTCGACGAACAGGCGACCCATACCGCTCCAGCCGAAGACCGTCTCGGTGACCACCGCCCCGCCGATGATCGCGCCGACATCGAACGCGATGATCGTCGTGATCGGAATCAGTGCGTTGCGGAACGCATGGCGCACGATGACCGTGCGCTGAGTGAGGCCCTTCGCGCGCGCGGTGCGGATGTAGTCCTGGTTCATCACCTCGAGCAGGCTCGCGCGGGAGTAGCGCGTGTAGCTGGCGAACGAGATCAGGATGATCGCGATCGTCGGCAGCAGCAGGTGGGTGTACAGGTCGATTCCCTGGACCCAGAAGTTTCCGCCGAGGCCCGGGGTGGACGCTCCCACGGTGGCGATCGGACGTCCGCGGACCCGACTCGAATTCGCGTAGACCTCCCAGTACGACATGTACTTGTCCAGCGCGATGAGCCCGGCCGACAGGAAGCCGACGATCGCGGCCGTGCGCACGACGGGTGCGCGGTCGGCGCCGCCCATGAAGAAGCCGATCATGCCGCTCACCGCGATGGAGAGCAGAGCCAAAAGCAGGAAGAACCACATCGTCATGCCGTTGAGGATGTAGTTGACCATCGGGTAGTACAGGCCGATGCCGATCAGCGCGACCACGAGTGACGCGTAGAGCGCCCGGCGGTTGCGGAGCCCGGTCGAGATGGCCGTGACGCCGAACGCGATGCCGAGGACGGAAGCGCTGTAGACCACGATTCCGATGCTGGGATCGGCGAACCACTGCGTCGCCGACAGGTAGATGAGGACGGCCGCGGTGGCGGCGGCGGCGGATCCGAATACGATCAGCCGGCGTTTCGCCTTGCCTCCGAGCAGGGACATCCACAAGAAGCCCGCGATGAGGGATATCAGGATGATCGTGGGTATCGCGATCGTCGGTTCGGCGAGCCAGTCGTTCATTCGGATCGCACCGTACTGCTTGAGCAGCACCGCGACCCAGAAGATCGGCAGCGAGAAGAAGAGGAACGAGACCAGCGTGACGCTGTAGTCGAAGCCGCTGTACTGGCGCAGCGCCGAGATGATGCCGACGGTGAGGCCCAGGACGATGGCCACGACCGTTGCCGTGGTGACCAGCGTCAGCGTTGACGTGATCGCATTCGACAGGAGGATGTTGACGGGCTGGTTCTGGACGCTGACCCCGAAGTCGCCGCGGAACAGCGCGCCGAGCCAGAGGAAGTAGCGCAGCGGGGGCGGGACGTCGAGGTTGAGGAGCTTGGAGCGAGCTTCGATGAGCTGCGCCTTGTTGGGGGCACTGCTCTGCCTCAGCTCGTCGAGAGGATCGCCCGCGAACGAGGTGAGGATGTACATCAGGAACGTTGCGGCGAAGAGGACGAAGATCGACGCGATCAATCGCCGGATGATGAATGAAGCCATGGTGTGGCCGCCTGCCAATCGGTGATCCAGCTCGAGGAGGCTCCACCGGGATCACATCCCGGCCGGCCGCTCTGCCACTGGAAGGAGTCTAACGGGTGGGGTGCAGGATTCTCAGGAATCCTGCACCCCACCGTGGTTCAACCGAGCCGAAGCTCAGCGGAGACCGTGACGACGACTAACCCTCTTCAGGGGCACCGGCATCCGTGACTTCCCAGTCCCATGCGTTCCAGAAGATCGTCGGCGCAAGGATGGCCGGCGAGATGTTGGTGACGCGGTCGCTGTACGCCGTGACACCGGGGAACTGGAAGATGGTGACTCCGAAGAAGTCATCCCACAGGACCTTGTCGGCCTGCTGCATGAGCTCGATCTGCTTGTCGGCATCGAACTCCGCCGAGATCTGCTTCGCGAGGTCATCGATCTCAGCGTTCGAGTAGAAGCTGAGGTTGTTGATTCCACCGGTCTCGAAGTTCGGCGTCCAGTCGGTCACGCCGAGGCTCTCCGACTGCCATCCGAAGAAGACCGCGTCGTAGGCGCCGGGGTGCCCAGGAGGCCGCCCCACTGCTCGGAACCACAGTCGGTGACGTTGAATCCGGCCTGGGCGGCGGACGCCTGGATCAGCGCGAATTCGTTGACACGACGGGGGTTGTTCGACGCGTACAGGATGCAGACCTCGGGGTTGGTGACGCCCGACTCGGCGAGGAGCGCCGTGGCACCCGCGATGTCGACCTCGGCGAACGCGTCCGAACCGTTGTTCGCGACGGACTCGTCAGAGCCCTCCGCAGCCGGGAACGAAGATCTGCGAGCTGCGCAGCTGTGCGTCTTCGCCCGCGATCGGGACGATCAGCTTGTCGAGGATCTCCTGACGCGGAACCGTCTTGAGGAACGCCTCGCGGACCTTCGGGTCCTTGAAGATGTTCTCCGGGTTCTTGGCGTTCTCGAACTGGAGGTCGATGTGCTCGTACGTGCCCTCGGAACCGGTGATCACGGTGACGCCGTCGATCGCGTCGACCGCGGTCTTGAGGTCGGCCGTGGCCTGCGGCGAGATGATGTCGACCTCACCGTTCTCGAGCGCCTGGGCGGCCGCGAGCGGGTCGGGGATGAAGCGGACGGTGATCTCTTCGATGTTCGCCGCGTTGTCGCCCTTGTACTCCGGGTTCGCCGTGAGCGTGACGTACTGGTCGGCGACGAAGTCGCTGATCACGTACGGGCCGCTGGAGAGGTAGAGCTCGGGGTCATCAGGCAGCTCGGTGAAGTTGAAGCCCGAGTTCCAGAAGGACGAGATCGGCGCGAGTGCGGCGTCATCCTCGTTCTGAAGGGCGTCGATGACGGCCTGCTTGGCCTCTTCGTTGTCCTCGATGCCGAGGGCGTTCTTGCCGACGACGTGCGCGGGCAGGATCTCGCCCTGCAGGCCGAATGCCAGCTCCCAGTCGACGAACGGCGTCGTGTACTCCATGGTGATCGACTTGCCGTCATCGCTGATCTCGGGGGTGTCCTGCACGAGGCCGAACCGCGAGTCGGGCGTCGCACCGCTGTCGAAGTAGACGACATCGGTGGGGAAGGCATCGGTGAACTCACCGGTGTCGGGGTCGGTGAAGTCGGCCGGATCGAAGTCGGGCGTGTCGAGCGCGCGCGAAAGAGCCAGCCCAGTGCAGCATCAGGTCGGCGGCGTCGACGGGGGTGCCGTCGGACCAGTTGACGCCATCGGCGATCGTGTACTTGATCGTCAGCGGGTCGTCGGAGACCTTCTCGTACGAGCCGAACGACGTGTTCTGCACGAGCTCCGGCGTGTCGTTGTAGTACGCGAAGCCGTCCAGCGCCATGTAGTTGATGTTGTTGTTCGCGGTGGCGTTACCGAACGACGTGTTGCCGTTGTACGAGTAGAACGCCTGGTTCCACGCAGCGGTGATCGACGAGCCTTCGACGAGACCGGAGTCGTCGCCACTGTCGCCGCCACCGGCGGCGCAGCCCGAAATCACGAGTGCGCCGGCTGCGGTGAGTGCCACCGCTGCCGAGATGCGCTTAATTCTCACTGTTCCTCCTGTGCAGGGTTGTGCGCACACGTCAGGACGGGGCCTGAACGGGGGCGCGGATAGGGAAACGATAAGCATGCGGTGTGGGATGTTCAAACCAACTTCAGAAAACGTTACAGAGCCTTAACTCAATTGGGCGTGAATGTGGCAATCTGACAAGATGACCTCCCCCACGGGCCCCTCGGATGTGAGGTTTGCCACTGACCCGGGCGACCCGCGCCCGCCTGTGGTGGGAGATCGGCATCGTCCTGGCCGTCACGGTGGGGCAATCTGCTCTGTATTCCGTGCTCTCTCTCGTGCGCGCATCGCTGCGGACGACGCCGATCGGCCAGCAGCAGACTCAGCTGAACCCGAACCGGGATGCCGAGATCCTCTGGAACGTGCTGTACCAGTTCCTCGGCATCGTGTTCGCCCTGGCTCTGGTCGCCCTGGTCGTGTACCTGATGTGGGAGCCCGGCCAGAACGCCCTGCGACGCATCGGGCTCGATTTCACCCGCTTCGGCGGCGACCTGGGGCGCGGCATCCTGCTCGCCGCCGTCATCGGCATACCCGGGCTGGGCCTGTACGCGGTCTCCAGGCTGCTGGGGCTCAACGTCGCGGTGGTCGCCTCGCCGCTGGATGCGGCGTGGTGGACCGTGCCGCTCCTGCTGCTGGCCGCGGTCCGGGCCGGGCTCACCGAGGAGGTCATCTTCATCGCCTACCTGTTCGACCGGCTGCGCCGGCTCGGCTGGTCGTGGTGGGCGATCATCCTGTCGACGGCGGCGTTGCGCGGCGCGTACCACGCCTACCAGGGGGTCGGTGCGATCGTCGGCAACTTCGTGATGGGCGTCGTCTTCGGCTGGTGCTACCGGCGCTGGGGCCGCGTGATGCCGCTCGTCATCGCGCACACGCTCCTGGACATCGTCGCATTCGTGGGCTACCCCCTGGCCGCCGCGCTCTGGCCCGGCGTCTTCGCCCCGGCGCCCAGCCCCAGCGGCACCCCGACCCCGACCCCGACCCCGACGCCGTAGCCGCGGCATCCGCCTCCGGTCGTCCTCCTCTTCCCGCGAGACAGGATAGGCGCGACGAGACTGAGTGCAACGCAGTCAGTCTCGTGGCGTCTATCCAGTCTCGCGGTCAGCGAGTGTGCCGACCCCTCCACAGGCCACGTGCGCGGGAGACGATCCACCGATTCGAGTTCCGAGCGAAGCCGCGGGACGTCAGCTGGTCACGCTGGCCTCGTGAGTCAGACACTGCTCGATCCCGACGCCGACGTCCTCGCGTGCCCGATACCGCTGCTGAGAGCTCGGACGGTCTCGCGCCCGGGGATCCTCGTCACGCGTGGCGAACTGGTCGTGGTGAAGTACGGGGTGTACGCACCGGCCACACTCTGGCGGGACCTCGCACCGTGGGATCGCTACCTCGCACGCGTCCACGCGGCGGCTCTGACGATGCCGGGTCTGGTCTTCAGCCACGAGTCCGCCGCGGCCCTCCTGGGTCTGCCGATCTTCGGCGAGCCCTCGGACGTGCACGTCCTGCGCGATCCCGCCGCGACGTCAGGCAGTTGGTCAGGGCTGCGAACCCATACGGCCGCCGTGCCACGCGAGACGATCACTCGAGGCGGGATCCAGCTCACCTCGCTCGCGGAGACGAGCGTCGACCTCGCGCGTTCCCGACACCGCGCAATCGGGCTGGCGGTCGTCGACGCCGCTCTGCGCAGCGACTCTGCGCTGAGTGTCGAGCAGCTGGTCGCCGTCAACGAGGCTCGCGCGAGCAGCCGTGGGCGACGTCATGCGCGGTGGTCGCTTCATCGCGGCAACCCCGCGGCGGCACAGGCCCTCGAGTCGGTCAGCCGCGCCGTCGTGGAGTTCCTGGGTTTCGCCGAGCCCGAACTGCAGGTTCCCTTCGCGCTCGAAGGTCGGCGCTACTTCGTCGACTGCTACTGGCCCGACGCGCGGATCGTCGGCGAGGCAGACGGCCGCGGGAAGTATGACGGGGCGTACGGCGACCCCGGCCGCGCTGTCTACGACGAGAAGCGGCGGGAGGACAGCATCCGTCGCGTCGTGAACGGCTTCGCGCGATGGAGCTGGGCCGATGTCCGTGACCCCTCGCGATTGCGCCGGATCCTTCTCGCTGCGGGACTCCGTCCCGTCAATGCCGGTGATCCCGAGCCGCTCGCGACGATCGCGCCCGCCCTCAACGGCCACCGCTCTGACCGCGAGACCGGAGAGACACCGCGAGACTGAGTGCGTTCGTCTCTGTCTCGCGGCGTCTATCCAGTCTCGCGGAAACGACTGAGCCGTCAGGCGAAAGCCTCGACCGGCGGGCAGGCGCAGACCAGGTTGCGGTCGCCGTAAGCCTGGTCGATCCGGCGCACCGGCGGCCAGTACTTCGTCCGCACGAGCGAGTGCACCGGATACACCGCGAGCTCGCGCGAGTACGGGTGGTCCCACGCACCCGAAACCACGGACTCGGCGGTGTGCGGGGCGTTCACGAGCGGGTTGTCGCCGGCCGGCCACTCCCCCGCCGCCACGGCGAGCGCCTCGGCGCGGATCGCGATCATCGCCTCGATGAAGCGCTCGATCTCGGGGAGGTCCTCGGATTCGGTCGGCTCGACCATGAGCGTGCCCGCAACCGGGAACGACATCGTGGGCGAGTGGAAGCCGTAGTCGATCAGGCGCTTGGCGACATCGTCGACGGTCACGCCCGTCTCCTCGCGCAGCGGACGCAGGTCGAGGATGCACTCGTGCGCGACAAGCCCGCCCTCGCCCGTGTACAGCACCGGGTAGTGGTCCTTCAGGCGCGTCGCGATGTAGTTCGCCGACAGAACGGCGGCGGCGGTCGCATCGCGCAGACCTTCCGCGCCCATCATGCGCACGTACGCCCACGAGATGGGCAGGATGCCGGCCGATCCGTGCGGGGCACCCGAGACCGCACCGCCGTCGAAGGTGAATCCGCCCGCGTGGTCGGCGCGCTGCGAGAACGGATGCCCGGGCAGGTACGGCGCGAGGTGCGCCTTGGCCGCGACCGGGCCGACCCCGGGCCCGCCGCCGCCGTGCGGGATCGCGAACGTCTTGTGCAGATTCAGGTGCGACACGTCACCGCCGAGGTCGCCGAAGCGCGCGTAGCCGAGGAGCGCATTGAGGTTCGCGCCGTCGACGTAGACCTGCCCGCCCGCATCGTGCACGGCCTGGGTGATCTCGAGCACATCGTGCTCGTACACGCCGTGCGTCGACGGGTACGTGATCATCAGCGCTGCGAGCGAAGCCGCGTGCAACTCGATCTTGGCCCGCAGGTCGTCGAGGTCGACATTGCCGGCCTCGTCGCACGCGACGACGACGACCTTCATGCCGGCCAGAACAGCGGATGCCGCATTCGTGCCGTGCGCGGATGAGGGGATGAGACAGACCGTGCGGTCGTGATCGCCGTTCGCGCGGTGCCAGCCGCGGATCGCGAGGAGTCCTGCCAGCTCGCCCTGCGAGCCGGCATTGGGCTGAAGCGAGACGGCGTCGTACCCGGTGACCTCAGCGAGCCAGGTCTCGAGCTGCTCGATCATCGCGAGGTAGCCGCGCACGTCGGCTTCGGGCGCGAACGGGTGCACGCGCGAGAACTCCGGCCACGAGACGGCGGCCATCTCGGTCGCGGCGTTGAGCTTCATCGTGCACGAGCCGAGCGGGATCATGCCGCGGTCCAGCGCATAGTCGCGGTCGGCGAGCTGCTTGAGATAGCGCATCATCGCCGTCTCGCTGCGGTGCGTGTTGAACACCGGATGAGTGAGGTACTCGTCATCGCGCAGGAGCGCATCCGCGACGCCGGCCAGGGGCACGGCATCCGCGAAGAAAACAGCGCGGTCGCCGTGCTCGTCCGTCGCGGGAAGGCCGAAGGCCCACGCCACGGCAGCCAGGTCGTCGGCGGTCGTGGTCTCGTCGACTGAGATGCCCACCGTCGCGTCGTCGGCCCAGAAGAGCTGGTAGCCCCGCGACCGCGCCCGCTCGATCACACGCTGCGAAGGACCGGGGGTCGTCACGCGGATCGTATCGAAGAAGGAATCCGTCGTGAGCGACAGACCGTACGACCGCAGTCGTTCGGCAAGCGCCTCGGCCTTGCGCGCCACCTCGGTCGCGATCCCGCGCAGCCCGTCAGGCCCGTGGTAGACCGCATACATCGCGGCCATGACGGCCAGCAGCACCTGGGCGGTGCAGATGTTGGAGGTCGCCTTCTCGCGGCGGATGTGCTGCTCGCGCGTCTGCAGCGAAAGGCGGTAGGCGGGGTGGCCGGCGGCATCCTGCGACACGCCGACCAGCCGCCCCGGCAGCTGACGTTCGAGGCCGGATCGCACGGCCATGTAGCCCGCGTGCGGGCCGCCGAAGCCGAGCGGAACCCCGAAGCGCTGCGTCGTGCCGACCGCGACGTCGGCGCCGAGCGAGCCCGGCGAGCGCAGGAGCGCGAGCGCGAGCAGGTCAGCCGCGACGACCGCGAGCCCGCCCGCGACGTGTGCGGCATCGATCACACCGGCGGGGTCCCAGACCCGTCCCGACGCGCCCGGGTACTGCACGAAGACGCCGAACAGCTCGTCGGGCAGTGTCGCGCCGTGCGCGAAGTCGAGCTCCACGAGCTCGACACCTACGACGGCCGCACGGGCGCGCAGCACCGCCTTCGTCT
Organism: uncultured Actinomycetota bacterium; assembly: GCA_963772395.1. GTDB lineage: Bacteria > Actinomycetota > Actinomycetes > Actinomycetales > Microbacteriaceae > Microbacterium. The sequence continues at coordinate 1,316,130 of CAVYWV010000002.1, forward strand.
GCGGCAGGGCGTCGGCGTCGACGGCGAACACGTTCGAGGCTGACTTCGAGGCGCGTCGGGCGACGAGCATGCCCTCCACGACCGCGGTCGGTTCGTCGAGCATCGACGCGTTGGCTGTCGCCAACCCGGTGAGGTCGGTCACCATCGTCTGGAAGTTGATGAGGGCCTCGAGCCGCCCCTGCGAGATCTCGGGCTGATACGGCGTGTACGCGGTGTACCAGGACGGGTTCTCCAGCACGTTCCGCGAGATGACAGACGGCGTGAACGTGTCGTAGTAGCCCAGACCGATCATGGGCCGCGCGACGCGGTTCTGCGAAGCGAGCTCGCGCAGTTCGGCGAGCGCCTCGGCCTCGGTCGCGGCGGGCGGGATGTCGGACGTCTCACGCGGCTTCACATGAATGGATGCCGGAACCGCGGCCTGCACGAGGGCGTCCACTGAGTCGTACCCCAGCGCCCCCAGCATGAGCGCCTGCGACGCGGCATCCGTCCCGATGTGGCGATCCGCGAACCCGCGGGGGCTTGCCGCCGACCCGCGGGATGCGCCGAACGCGGTCGTGCCCCCGCTCACTCCTCGCCGCCCGTGAGCGCCAGGTACGCCTCGCGGTCGATCAGCTCGGCCGGCGCCGAGCCGTCCACGCGCAGCTTCACGAGCCAGCCGTCGCCGAACGGGTCGCTGTTCACGAGCGACGGGTCGTCCACGACGGCCTCATTGACCGCGACGACGTCGCCGGTGAGAGGTGCGTAGAGCTCGCCGACGGACTTCGTCGACTCGATCTCACCGACGACCTGTCCCGCCGAGACTCCCGAATCGACGGCGGGGAGCTCGACGAAGACGACATCGCCCAGCTTGTCGGCGGCGTAGTCGGTGATGCCGACGGTGGCGACATCGCCGTCCATGGCGATCCACTCGTGCTCGGCGGTGTACTTGAGGCTGTTGAGGTCGGTCACGTCATCCTCCGGTGGTGGGCTGGGTGGTGATGGTCATGTGGTGCGACGGTAGAACGGCAGTGCGGTCACGGTCGCGGGAATGCGGGTTCCGCGCACGTCGATGAAGAGCTCGGTTCCGGGAGCGCTCAGCGCGGGGGCCACGAACGCCATGGCGATCGGATGCCCGAGCGTCGGGCTGAGAGCGCCACTGGTGATCTCGCCGACCGGGCCGTCGGCATCCACCACCGCGTACCCGGCCCGCCCGGCGCGCTTGCCCTCCGAGACGAGCCCAACGAGGACCGGTGCATCGGCGGCGACCACGGCGGAGAGGCCGGCGCGGCCGACGAAGTCGTCCTTGTCCGCCGCGACCGCTCGCCCCAGTCCCGCTTGCGCGGGCACGATGTCGAGCGACAGCTCATGGCCGTACAGCGGCATGCCCGCCTCGAGTCGCAGCGTGTCGCGGGCCGCCAGACCCGCCGGGACCAGTCCGATCGGCTCGCCTGCGGCGAGCAGGGCGTCCCAGAGCGCACCGGCGTGCGCATTCGGCACGAGCAGCTCGTAGCCGTCCTCGCCGGTGTATCCGGTGCGTGCGATCAGTACGGGATGCCCGTCGAAGGACGCGGCGACGGACGCGTAGTACTTCAGATCATCCAGCGGGTACGCGAAGACAGCGAGCCCCGCGGTCGCATCGAGCACGGCGCGTGCGCGAGGACCCTGGACCGCGATCAGCGAGAAGTCGTCGGTGGCATCGACAACCGCGACCTTGCGCCCTTCCGCACGTTCGGCGAGCGCCTCGGCGACGGGCTCGCGATTGCCGGCGTTCGCGATCACCAGGAAGCGCTCGTCACCGAGCCGGTAGACGATGACGTCGTCGACGATCCCGCCGTTCTCGTCGAGCACGAGGGAGTACTTCGCCTTGCCCACCGCCATCGTCGACAGGCGGCCGGCGAGTGCGTAGTCCAGATAGTCGCCGGCGTCGTCGCCCTCGACGAAGAACTCGGCCATGTGCGAGATGTCGAACAGGCCGGCTGCTGTGCGGACGGCGTGATGCTCAGCAAGGTCCGAGCTGTACCGGACGGGCATCGCCCAGCCGCCGAAATCGGTGAACGAGGCACCGAGCGCCTCGTGGCGCTCGCGCAAAGGTGTGTAGCGGGGGTCTGTCATGAGTTCTCCCGGTCTCGTGCGGGCAGACGCCGCTCAGCGCCTGTGAACTCCCCCTCTGTCATGGGCCTGAGAGTTTCACCTCGGCATCCGACCACGAAGAGCGGATGCCGGGACTTTCACCGTCGGCGGATCCTCGAAGGATCTCTTTCCAGAGCGGCCGAGCCCGGGCGGTACGCGTGACCTGAGAGATTGGCGGGGAGGCTTGCTCCTTCGGTGCTCGGCTACGTGCGCCGAGGCTCTCCCGTCCGGGTTATTGGCCTGTATTGACTTGCCCTGACAGCATAGCGTTCGCGCTCCGTCGAACGGTCAACCCGTGCAGGAGCCCGTCGAGACCGCCTCGGTCCATCCTGTCGCGCCCGCGAGCACCGGCTCCAGCTCGGCAGTCGTCATCGCGTAGCCGCGGTCGGCGTCGGTCTCAGCCCGGGCGAAGACGAGTCCGGCGACGGCGCCGTCGGCCGTCAGGAGGGGGCCTCCCGAGTTGCCTGGCTGCACGGCCGCAGCCAGCGCGTAGATGTCGCGCAGCGCGTTCGAGGTGCCGTAGATGTCGGGCACGAGCACCGAGCCCGACGAGATCACCTCGGCGCCCGTCGTCGTGAACGGACCGCCGTACGGGTAGCCCTGAACGACCGCCGCCGTTCCCGGCGCGATCGGAGCGATGACGGGGATCGCGGCAGCGCCGAGGTCGTCGACGGCGATGAGTGCGACATCGTCGATGGGGTCGAAGTACACGATGCGTCCCTCGCGCGCAGGCTGCCCCGGCAGTTCGACGATCGGCGCCGTCACGCCGGCGACGACGTGGGCGTTCGTGACGACACGGTCGGGCGCGAGGACGAATCCCGATCCGGTGGCGCTCGTTCCGCACGCGAATGCGACCCCCGAGACGCGAGCGACGGATGCCGCCGCGACGGCCAGCTCGGGATCGTCCAGCGAGACCGGCGGCGCCGTCGGCTGAACATCGAGGTCGAGGAGCACCCCCAGCTGCGGGAGGCCGTCGTCCAGGACTGCGGACCTGACGCGAGCGAGGGTTTCGGCGACGGGCCTGGGCGTGATCGTGTCGATCGCGCGCAGCACCTGCGACGACGCGAGCGCCGTGGAGATGCCGGGCGTTCCGGTCGCGGCCACGCTCGAGGCGATCAGACTCAGAGAGAGCGCACCGGCCAGCACCGCGAGCCCACCGCCGAGCACGCGGTCCACCACCCGCAGCGGCGTGCTGCGGTCGACGCCGCGGCGCAACAGTGCGCCGATCGCCCCACCCGCGGCCGCACCGCCGAGCATCAGGGCGACGGCGAGGGCGATCACCACGATGACGCGGGAACTCTGCCACGGCCACACGTCGTTCACGATCGGCACGAGCCAGAACGCGGCGAAGCCGCCGAGCACCAGGCCGATCAGCGCGCCGAGGCTCGCCAGCAGACCGCGCTGCACCCCGACCAGCAGCGCAACGAGCAGGATGGCGATGAGGACGACGTCGACGACGAGCACATCCCCTCCGTCCTGTCGTGAATTGCCGGGGCGTTCAGCGTACGCATCGATTCCTGTGTTCACGCTCGGAGAAGCGCCAGGACAACGAGCGGTTTGCACTTCGGGTCAGAATGACACTAAGATCGTGCAGCGAGGTAATGGTCACCATGACACGAACAATACTCAGTCCCGACATACGCGGTCGCGGAATCCGCCCACGACGACGTCACGCGCGTAGCCGTGTCGACCGTGATCTTCACACTCCGGCGCGATCCTGTCACCGATTGCGCGCAGATCGTGCTCCCCCTCGTGCGCCGCACCCGCGATCCGCACGAGGGTCTGTGGGCCCTTCCCGGCGGCTGGCTCGACTCGTCCGAGAGTCTCGATGCCGCGGCATCCCGCACCCTCGCCGAGACCACCGGCATCGCCCCGAGCTACCTCGAGCAGCTGTACGCGTTCGGAGCGGTCGACCGCTCCCCCGGTCGCGTCGTCTCGATCGTCTACTGGGCGCTCGTGCGACCCGACGAGATCCCCGACCACGACGTCGAGAACGTCACATGGTTCGATGCCGCCGAGCTGCCGCGCCTCGCCTTCGACCACAACGAGATCGTCGACTACGCCCTGTGGCGGCTGCGCAACAAGGTCGGCTACAGCAGGATCGCGCACGGGCTGCTGGCCGACGAGTTCACACTCGCCGAGTTGCGGGAGGTCTACGAGTCGATCCTCGGGCGACGCCTCGACCCTGCGAACTTCCGCCGACAGGTGGAGGGTTCGGGAAACCTCATTCCGACAGACCGCTTCCGCACCGGCAGCCATCGGCCCGCCCGCCTCTACCGCTACAACCAGGACGTCGAGCTCGCCGACCGCGGCCCCCTCGTCGTCCGTCACTGAACCTTTCGAGATCGAATCGAGAACGCCATGTCCGCGACATCCCTCACCCTCCCCCCGCTTCCGGTGGATCCGTCGGTCGACCACGAGATCCAGTCGATCGTCTCCGGTGCCTCCACCGCCGAGACCTGCAACACCGACCTCGCCGCCGGCCCGTGGAACTTCGACGACCGACCCGGCTACGGTCCCGGGTCGTCGATGGGCGACGTGATCCCCGTCGGCTCCCCCCGTCAGGGCGAACTGCCCGCCGAGTACCGCGAGGCCTCTCCTGAAGAGCTCGACGCCCGCGTGCGCGCGGCCAAGGCGAAGCTCGGCGACTCGGGTCATGATCCTCGGTCACTTCTATCAGCGGGAAGAGGTCGTCCGCCACGCGGACTACGTCGGCGACTCGTTCCAGCTCGCCAACGCCGCCAAGGCGCACCCCGAGGCCGAAGCGATCGTCTTCTGCGGCGTGCACTTCATGGCCGAGACCGCCGATCTGCTCTCGACGCCCGAGCAGGCGGTCATCCTGCCCAACCTCGCCGCAGGCTGCTCGATGGCCGACATGGCAGACATCGATCAGGTCGAGGACTGCTGGGAGCAGCTGGCCGAGGTCTACGGCGACATGGACGCGCCGGATGCCGACGGCCTGGTCCCCGTCATCCCGGTGACGTACATGAACTCCTCTGCGGCCATCAAGGGGTTCGTCGGGTCGCCACGGCGGCATCGTCTGCACGTCCTCCAACGCGCAGACCGTGCTCGAGTGGGCGTTCGAGCGCGGCCACCGGGTGCTGTTCTTCCCCGACCAGCACTTGGGCCGCAACACCGCCAAGGCGATGGGCGTGACGCTGGAGCAGATGCCGATGTGGAACCCGCGCAAGCCTCTGGGCGGCGCATCCGCCGGCGACCTCGAGGGCGCACGGGTGATCCTCTGGCACGGCTTCTGCTCGGTGCACCGCCGCTTCACGGTCGACCAGATCGAGAAGGCGCGTGCGGAGCACCCCGGCGTGCGCGTGATCGTGCACCCCGAGTGCCCGATGGCCGTCGTCGATGCCGCCGACGAGTCGGGCTCGACCGACTACATCCGCCGCGCGATCGAGGGCGCGACTCGAGCCGACGACCTTCGCGATCGGCACCGAGGTCAACCTCGTGCAGCGCCTCGCCGCCGACAACCCCCAGCACACGATCTTCTGCCTCGACCCGGTGGTGTGCCCGTGCTCGACGATGTACCGCATCCACCCCGGCTACCTCGCGTGGGTGCTCGAGGGACTCGTGAACGGCGAGGTGCTCAACCGCATCACGGTGCCGCAGGATGTCGCCGACCCGGCGCGCCTCGCCCTCGAGCGGATGCTGGCCGCCAAGCCTCCGGCAGCGCCGGCATCCGGGTGGGAGAACGCCTCATGACCGCCTCCCGCACCGTGCACGCCGTGTGGTCGGCAGCGGGATCGCCGGCCTCACGGTGGCCCTGCACGCGGTCGAGCACGGCTGCCGCGTCACTCTGGTGACCAAGGACGTGCTCGAGCACGCCAACACGCGCTACGCGCAGGGCGGGATCGCCGGCGTCATGTTCGCCGACGACCGTGCCGAAGACCACGTCCGCGACACGCTGACCGCCGGCGCCGGGCTGAGCGATCCCGAGGCCGTGCGGGTGCTCGTCGACGAGGGCCCTGCCCGCATCCGCGAGCTGATCGACCTCGGCGTCGCCTTCGACCGCGGCGCGGACGGCGCGTTCGTCAAGGGTCTCGAAGCCGCGCACTCCTACCCGCGCATCCTCCACTCCGGGGGCGACGCGACCGGCACGGCGATCGAGAAGGCACTCGTCGCGCGACTGCGCGCGAGCGACGTCCGGGTGATCGAGCACGCCTTCCTGATCGACCTCGTGCTCGAGGCGGGCCGCGTCACGGGTGTCGACCTGCTGATCGGCGACGTCGCGGCTCCGGCGCCGCGACCCCGCACGTCGCCGGGCGACGCGAGCGGGTCGACGCCGACGCGGTGGTGCTGGCCACCGGTGGCGCGGGCGAGCTGTACGCGCACACGACCAACCCCTCCGTCGCGACCGGCGACGGGATCGCCGCCGCCCTGCGCGCCGGCGCCGAGGTGACCGATCTGGAGTTCTTCCAGTTCCACCCGACCGTTCTGCAGGGCAGGGCCGACGCCGCGGGTCTCGGAATCGGGGAATCGTTCCTGGTCTCGGAGGCGGTGCGCGGCGAGGGCGCGACCCTGATCGACGAGAGCGGGCCGGCGCTTCGCGTTCGACGCGCATCCCGACGGCGAGCTCGCCCCGCGAGACGTCGTCGCGCGCGCGATCGCCCGGCAGATGGAAGCGCAGGGCGGCCGCCCGGTCTCCCTCGATGCCACACACCTGCGCGCGACGCCCGACGAGACGGCGGCCTTCCTCGCCCGCCGCTTCCCCACGATCGATCGCGCGGTGCGCGACCGCGGGCTGGACTGGGCGCGGGAGCCGATCCCGGTGACGCCCGGCGGCGCACTACCTGATGGGCGGCGTCGACGACCGACCTCGATGGGCGCACGACGCTGCCCGGCCTGTACGCGGTCGGCGAGGTCGCGCGCACGGGCGTGCACGGCGCGAACCGCCTCGCGTCCAACTCGCTCCTGGAGGGTGCCGTGTTCGGCGCCCGTGCGGGCGACGCGATCGCCGAGGATGCGGCATCCGGCGTCTGGCCCGCCCGCGAGCACACGCCGTCACCGCCGGTCGCCTCGCCCTCGGCCGACGAGTCCGCCGCACCGTTCACCCGGGCGGCGCTGCAGGAGCTCATGTGGGAAGACGCGGGGCTCGTCCGCGATGCCCGGGGACTCGAGCACGCGGCATCCGTCATCGCCGGCTGGCGCGCCGCACCGACGCACGCCCGACACCGAGGCGGACTTCGAGGACGAGAATCTGCTCGCTGGTCGCCGAGCAGCTCGTCGCCGCGGCTCTGCGCCGGCGCGAGTCCGTCGGCGCGCACTACCGCCGCGACGACCCCGCCGAGAACGCCGCCGATGCCGCAGCCGCGGTATCCGTCGCGATCGGGGTCGCGTGATGCTCACCACGAGCGTGATCGACCGCGCGGTCGCGGCCGCACTCGAAGAGGATGCCCCCTGGGGCGACATCACGAGCGAGATGCTGATCCCGCAGTCCGCGACCGCCCGTGCCGATCTGATCGCGCGCGAACCAGGCGTGTTCAGCGGCGGTGATGTCTTCACGGCGGCCTTCCGCCTGACCGACCCCGCCATCGACGTGCAGCTCGCGGTGCAGGACGGCGACGCGTTCGAGAAGGGGGCCGTGCTCGCGGTGGTGTCCGGCCCCGCACGCGGGGTGCTGACGGCCGAGCGGATCGGACTGAACTTCGTGCAGCGGATGTCGGGCATCGCCACTCTGACGGCGCGCTATGTCGCCGAGGTCGCCCACACCGGCGCGCGCATCGCCGACACCCGCAAGACCACGCCGGGCCTGCGGGCGTTCGAACGACACGCGGTGGTCAACGGCGGCGGGCACAATCACCGCTACTCGCTCTCGGACGCCGTGATGGCCAAGGACAACCACCTCGCGGTCCTCGCCGCGAAGGGGGTTTCGGTGACGGCCGCGCTGCAGGGCGCGATCGCCCGGCTCTCGCACACCACCCACGTCGAGGTGGAGGTCGACCGTCTCGACCAGATCGAAGCGGTGCTCGCCGCCGGGATCGGCACGATCATGCTCGACAACTTCTCGCTGGATGACCTGCGCCGCGGGGTCGAGCAGGTCGGCGGGCGCGCCACCGTCGAGGCATCCGGTGGCGTGTCGCTCGATACCGTGCGGGCGATCGCCGAGACGGGCGTCGACGTCATCTCGGTGGGTGCGCTCACCCACTCGGCCCCCGCACTCGACCTGGGCCTGGACGTCCGGATCTCCTGAGGCTGCGCCGTGAGCATGCTCTACCTCGACAACGCCGCGACGACTCCGGTGCGCCCCGAAGTGCTCGAGGCGATGATGCCGTACCTCACTCGCTGGTTCGGCAACCCGTCGAGCCATCACACGGTCGGGGAGGCCGCCGCGGGCGCTCTGGATGATGCCCGAGCACGCGTCGCGCGCGTGCTCGGGATGCGCGCGGGCGACGTGATCTTCACGTCGGGCGGCACCGAGGCGAACAACCTCGCGGTCAAAGGCATCGGCATCGGCTCCTGGCAGGCGAGCGGGCGTCGGCATGTCGTCACGACGCCGATCGAGCACGAATCGGTGCTGGAGTCCGCCGATTACCTCGAACGCGTGCACGGCTTCGCGGTCACCCGCGTCGACGTAGACCACGTCGGACGACTGGATGCGGATGCCGTCGCCGGGGTGCTGCGCACAGAGACGGCGCTGGTCACCTTCGGCTACGCCAACAACGAGGTCGGCACCGTCCAGGACGTCGCCACGATCGCCGCCGTCGCGCGGGAGCGCGGGGTGCCGGTGCACATCGACGCCGTGCAGGCGGCCGGATGGCTGCCGCTGAACGTCGCCGACCTCGGCGTGGACGCGATCTCGCTCGCCGGGCACAAGCTCGGCGCTCCGAAGGGCACCGGCGTGCTCGCCGTGCGCGGCCGCGTGCCGCTCGAGCCGCTGCTGCACGGCGGCGGGCAGGAGCGCGGCCGGCGCAGCGGCACCGAGGACGTCGCCGGCGCGGTCGGTTTCGCGACCGCGCTCGAACTCGCCGAAGCCGAGCGCGCCGAGTCCGCGACGCGTGTCACCGCGCTGCGTGACCGGTTCATCGCACAGGTGCTCGCGACGGTGCCGAGTGCACGACTGACGGGCGACCCGGTGCACCGACTGCCCGCGCACAGCGAGCTTCACGTTCGCCGGCACGAGCGGCGAGGCCGTGCTCCTCGAGCTGGAGCGCCGCGGCGTCGTCTCCTCCAGCGGTTCGGCGTGCGCCGCCGGAAGCGACGAGCCGTCGCACGTGCTGCTGGCCATGGGCGTCCCTGCCCAGATCGCCCAGACCGCGGTGCGATTCACGTTCCCACACTCCCTCAGTGCTCCCCTGGACGCGGTCGCTGAGGCGGTCGCGGCATCCGTCGCTGCCGTCCAGACGGGCTGATGACCGGCGGCACGGCCGTACAATCGGGCGGGTGACCACCGCCGCCGCCCGCCCGTGGTCACCGTCATCGTGCCGGGGTTCGATGTCGCGCCGTACGCCGCCGAGGCACTGGAGTCTCTGCAGAAGCAGACGCTGCGGGAGTGGACCGCGATCCTCGTCGACGACGAATCGACCGACGGGACCGCCGACATCTTCGAGCGCGCAGCCAGCGGCCGACGCCCGCTTCCGCGTCGTCCGCCACGCGCGGCAGGTCGGGCTCGGTGCGGCCCGCAACACAGGTCTGGACCTCGTCGAGACGCCCTTGCTCGGGTTCCTCGACGCGGACGACGCGCTGACCCCGACGGCCCTCGAGCGACTCGTCGGCATCCTGGATCAGACCGGCAGCGACTTCGCCGTCGGCGCATACGTGCGGCTCCGCCCAGACGACGCGGGCGGATACACGCTCGGCACGGTGCAGCCCTGGGTCACCGCCGCCACGGCGCCCGAGAGGCGCGGCACGACGATCGACGAGCACCCGGAGGCGACCGGCAACATCGTGGCGTGGTCCAAGGTCAGTCGCACGGAGTTCTGGCATCGATCGCACCTGCGCTTCCCCGAGGGCAAGCTCTACGAGGACCAGCTGGTCGCACAGCAGATGTACGCGCGGGCGCGCCGGTTCGACACCGTCCCCGACGTCGTGGCGCTCTGGCGCATCCGCGCCGACGGATCGTCGATCACGCAGCGCGAGGCGCAGCTCGACGTGCTGCGCGACTGCCTCGAGGCGATGGATGCCGGGCTGCACGTGCTCGAATCCAGCGGGCATCCGCACGCGGCGCAGGCACGCATCGGCCAGATGCTGCGGATGGACATCCCGCGCCTCGCGGACATCGCGCGACTGCATCCCGATTCCGCCTACCGCCGCGCGCTCGGCGCCTTCGCGCGTGAGATCTGGGACCGCGCCGGCGCCGCACGCAACGCGTTGGACGAGGCCTCCACGACGGCCGTCGCCGCCGCCCGCCTCTGGTAGCCCTCGCTCAGATCAGCGGGTTCTCCAGCGAGCCGGTCATGATCACGACGGGGTCATCGAGCGGCACGGGCGGTGGGTCATCCGGTGCGCGATCGGCACGGCGGGCGGGGCGTGCGCCGAGCGGCCGGGTGGCCTCGACCTCGAGAATGCGCGATGCCGCGAGCTGCTGGGCGGCCAGCTCGGCGTACAGTCCGTCCTCGGCGATCAGGGTGGCGTGGGTGCCCGATTCGACGATGCGGCCGCCGTCGACCACGTGGATGACATCGGCACCGATCACCGTGGAGAGCCGGTGTGCGATCGAGAGGGTCGTGCGGCCGCGGGCCGCAGCATCCAGAGCCTCTTGCACGACGCGCTCCGAGACCGTGTCCAGCGCGGACGTCGCCTCGTCCAGCAGCAGAACCGGCGGATCCTTCAGCAGCACTCGCGCGATCGCGATGCGCTGCTTCTCGCCGCCCGAGAGCCGGTAGCCGCGCTCTCCGACGATCGTGTCGTAGCCCTCCTCGAATCCGACGATGATGTGATGGATGTTCGCTGCGCGGCACGCCTCCTCGAGCTCCTCCTGGGTGGCGTCGGGCTTGGCGTACAGCAGGTTCTCGCGGATCGTCGCATGGAACAGGTAGGTCTCCTGCGACACGATCCCGACCTCGTCGATGATCGACTCCTGGGTCAGCCGGCGCACGTCCTCTCCGGCGAACAGACCGACACCGCCCGAGGCCTCGTACATGCGCGGCGTCAGATAGAGCACCGTCGTCTTGCCTGCGCCGGAGGGCCCGACGAAGGCGACGTGCTGGCCCGGCTCGGCGGTGAACGAGATCCCCCGCAGTGTGGGCTGGGCGTCGGCCGCGGCATCCGGGTAGCGGAAGATCACGTCGCGGAACTCGATGCGCCCGATCGGACCGGGAGCGTCGGCCACGCGGATGGCGTCGGGCGCATCGCTGATCGCGGGCACCAGGTCGAGGTATTCGAAGATGCGGGCGAAGAGTGCCGCCGGAGGTCTGCACGTCGAGTGCGACGCGCATGAGGCCCATCAGCGGCATCAGCAGCCGGGCCTGCACCGTCGTGAACGCGACGATCGTTCCGGCGGTGATCATGTCGGTGCCGCCGGTGATCAGATAGCCCGAGACCAGGTAGATGACCGCGGGAACGCTCGCCATGAGCACCTGGACGACCGCGAAGAAGCCCTGGCCGCTCATGGCCCGCCGCACCTGCAGACGCACCTGATTGACGTTCTCGGCGCTGTAGCGGGCCGACTCGGTGCGCTGCCGATTGAACGACTTCGACAGCAGGATGCCCGAGACGCTCAGCGTCTCCTGGGTGATGGAGGTCAGCTCCGAGAGCGACTCCTGCGTCTCGCCCGCGATCCGCGCGCGCACCTGGCCGACCCGGCGCTGCACGATCACGAGGATCGGCATCATCACCACGGCGATCAGCGTGAGTCGCCAGTCGATGATGATCATCGCGACGAGCGACGCGATCACCGTCACGACATTGCCCAGGATGCTCGTCACGGTGTTCGTGAGGACGCCGGAGACTCCGCCCACATCGTTCTGCAGACGCGACTGGATGACACCGGTCTTGGTGCGCGTGAAGAAGCCGAGCTCCATCGCCTGCAGGTGTTCGAACAGCTTGACCCGCAGGTCGCCGGTCACTCTGTTGCCGACCGTCGAGGTGAACCACGTCTGCACGACGCCGAGGCCGGCCGACAGGACGAACAGCCCGATCATGATCAGGACCAGGCGCAGCAGGAGAGCGAGGTCGGGCGGGCCGCCGTCGATCGGGAAGAGCGCCTGATCGAAGATCTGCTGGACGATCAGCGCCGGCACCACGGCGATGGCGGCGCCGGCGATCACGAGCACGCCGGTGATGAGGATCTGGAAGCGGTAGGGGCGGAACAGCGCGACCACCCGCCGGCCGAGGTGCGGGATGCGCGGCGCCTCGGCATTGAGCTTCTTCTGGGCGTCGATGTCGACGGGGCGGAATCCTCCGCCGCCACCGCCCCTGCCGCCCATGCTCACGTCCGCAAGCCTACTTTCGGGTCCGGACGGGCGGGCCGCAGAAGCTGTCCGCGTAATCGCGCATCGGCCGCCACGGCTTCACGTCAGCCGAGGTCGATCACCAGGTTCACGACCGTGCCGATGATGACCGCACCGAACAGGTACGCCAGCAGCGACTGCGCGATCACGAGCCGCCGGATCTCGTTGGTGCGCACGGCGCTGTCCCCGACCTGATAGCCCATTCCGATGCCGAGGGAGAAGTAGGCGAAGTCGGTGTAGGACGGGTCCTCCTCCTGATTGAAGTCGATCCCCCCGACGGGATCTCCGTAGTAGATGTGCGCGACGCGGAGCATGTAGTCGGCCTGGATGAGCGCCCAAGATGCCGCGACGCTCATTACCGCGATCGCGGCGAGCAGATAGGACTCGAGTTCCGATGTGCTCTGCGTCTGGATGAGCACGACCGTGACCGCGCCCAGGCTCGCGACGCTGCCGATCAGGGCGACGAGGCGGGCGACCGAGCGGCCCGGGATCCTCGCCGGTCGCGTGCGCACGGGTCTGCGCGGCATCCATCGGCCAGATCAGGATCGCGACCCAGGCGACGCTCGTCACGGCGAAGCCCGACCAGCCCGCCAGCAGTCCGGCGGCGATTCCCAGGAAGGGCGCCACCACGACTCCCGCCACGAGTCCGATGAGGGCGGCGACGAGCGAGCGCGTGACGACGGCGAGGCGCACAGGACTGAGGGCCATACCCGCATGTTTTCACGTGAACCGGGAATGCCGTGTCCGACGGGCCCGTTATGTTGAGAGCTTGTTCTTCACCGTGTGACCCGCCTACGGGATGGCTCTCGTGCACGCCGACCCCCGAGGAGACGCCTATGGCCACCACCGACACCACCCCCGGCACCGACAGCATCCGCATTCCGGCTTCGTCGAGCGCTGTCCTGAGCCGTGCCGACAGCCGGATCATCTGGCTGCTGCTCGGTGCGGCCTTCGTGGCGATCCTCAACGAGACCACGATGGGCGTGGCGATCCCGCACCTCATCACCGATCTCGGCATCACCGCGGTGGCCGCGCAGTGGCTCACGACCGCGTTCATGCTGACGATGGCCGTCGTGATCCCGATCTCGGGATTCCTGCTGCAGCGATTCACCACTCGCCAGGTCTTCATCGCGGCGATGGGCCTGTTCTCGCTCGGCACGCTGATCGCGTTCCTCTCCCCCGGCTTCCCGATGCTCCTCGTGGCCCGCGTCGTCCAGGCGTCCGGCACCGCGATCATGATGCCCCTGCTCATGACGACGCTCATGACCCTCGTGCCGGCGCATTCACGCGGTCGGATCATGGGCCGCGTGAGCATCGTCATGTCGCTCGCGCCCGCGATCGGGCCCACCATGTCGGGCCTGCTGCTGGACTCGGTCGGCTGGCGCTGGATCTTCGGAATCGTCCTGCCGATCGCGCTCGTCGCGCTCGGCGTCGGCATCCGCTGGATCCACAACCTCGGCGAGCCGACCCGCGCCCCGATCGATGTGCCGTCGATCATCCTGTCGGCCCTCGGCTTCGGCGGAATCGTGTTCGGCCTCAGCCAGCTGGGCGGCGGCGCCGCCCACGGTGACAGCGCCGCGGATGCCGCGGCAGCCGACGCGCTCTCCACGGTGACGCTCACGGTCTCGTTCGGAGTCGGCGTGATCGCGCTCGGACTGTTCATCTGGCGTCAGCTGATCCTGCAGAAGACCGACCGCGCCCTGCTCGACCTCCGAGTCTTCCGCTCGCTGAACTTCTCGCTCTCGATCGCACAGATGGGACTGCTGTCGCTGGCGTTCTTCGGCGCCATCACGGTGGTGCCGCTCTACATGCAGAGCGTGCTGCAGGTCTCCGCGCTGACGACCGGGCTGGTCGTGCTGCCCGGCGCTCTGGCGATGGGTCTGGCCGGTCCGCTCATCGGCCGCATCTACGACCGCTGGGGCACCCGGGTGCTCCTGATTCCCGGCTCGTTCATCGCGAGCGCTGTGCTGTGGTTCTACACGACCTTCGACCAGTTCACCTCGATCTGGGTCATCGCGATCGCGCAGACGGTTCTGTCGATCGGTCTGGCGCTGTCGTTCACGCCGCTGTTCACCGCGTCGCTCGGTTCATTGCAGCCGCGCTTCTACTCCTACGGCTCCGCCGTTCTGGGCACGGTTCAGCAGGTGGCCGGCGCCGCGGGAATCGCGCTCATGATCACGATCATGGCCTCGGTCACCGCCGATGCGGTGCGAGAGCGGTGCGTCCGAAGCGGCTGCCGGAGCCCAGGGCGCGCAAGCGGCCTTCCTGATCGCCGCGATCGTCTCGCTGCCGCTCATCGTCGGTGCTTTCCTGATCCGCAAGCCCGCCGATCAGCAGGGCCCGGCCCCGATCGGCCACTGACTCGCCTCGCCGCGGTATCACCACGTCCGCCACCCCCCTCGTCTCGGACGAGCCCTCGTGACATGCTGGGCGCGTCCGTCGTTCGGGCGGGGTTCGTGAGGAGTGCAGCCGTGATCGTGAGAACGCCCGCCATCGAAGGCGCCACCGGGCATGTCGCTGAGATGTATCACGGCGACCTGGACGACGACGGCTTCGTCTACAGCCACACACAGGCGATGGCCGTCAACCCCGAGGCTCACCAGGCCTTCGAGGCGCTGATGCGCGCGATCGTGCCGTCCATCGGAATCCGCACCTACGAGCTCGCCACCCTCGGCGCCGCGCGCGGCATCCCGTCACCGCATTGCCTGCTGGCCCACGGTCGCAAGACCCTGCGGGCGGGAGCGCTCGACGAAGACCAGCTCGAGAAGGTCGCGCTCGACTACGAGACGGCCGGCCTGAGCGATGCTGATGTCGCGGTCATGCGCTTCGCGGACAGGCTGTCGACGGATGCCGGGGCGATGACGGATGCCGACTCCGAGGCACTGCGCGCACAGGGTTTCAGTGACCGTCAGATCGTGGACATCGCGCTCGCCGCGGGTGCGCGCAACTTCTTGAGCCGCACCCTGCAGGCCCTGGCCGTACCGGTCGAGGATGTCCCGGGTCTGAGCCCCCGGCTCACCAAGGCGCTGCTCTCCCCCATCGGGCAGTGAGCAGACCCCGCCTCAGTGGTGGAGGAGCGACTTCAGGAGGATGAGAATTCCGCCGAACGCGGCGGTGAGCAGGGCGCTCGCCATGCGCAGCCAGAAGTGGCGCGTCCATTTCGCAACGGCGAGCCAGCCCAGCACTCCGAGGGCGAGTGCGTCGATCGTCAGGGCGAGCCAGATCGCGAAGTCGTCATCGACGATTCTGGTCACGCCGAACAGCAGCACCGCGACCGGGACGAGCGAGATGACCAGCATCCCGAGTGAATGGCGGACAGCTCCGCGGACGCTCTCGGGCAGCCCCGCCTTGCCGTCCGTCGCGGCCAGACGAGCGAGCGTGCCCGCGTAGACGTGGGCCGCGAAGAACACCAGCACCGTGACCACGACGGTGATCAGTGCGTTCAGAGAGGTGCCCACGAGGTCGTAGCTGACCACGATCATTCCCGACACCAGGATCAGCCCGTAGATCGCCTCCTCGGACATGAGGATGCGGGTGACCTTCGGGGTTGTGCCCAGCATCTGTTCGTCGCTCATCGAGTGACGTCCTCCTGGAGAGTGGCGGAACGGTGACGCGGTCTCAGCCGACTGTCGCTACTGAAGCGGAGCGTCAGTCACCGGTGCCGCAGGCGGAACCGCCGCAGCACGATGCGCCCGACTCGACGACAGTGAGCAGATTCTTGTCGTCGCCGACGGGAAGAAGGGTCACGGGGGCGGGGACCTGAGAAGTCGTCATACGACCCATCGTAGCCTCGATGATCGGGGCGGCGCGGTTCATGCGAGCAGCGCCCCGCCGGTCTGGCAGGTCGGGCAGTACTGCGCGGCGGCGCCGGAGAAGGTGTATTCCCTGATCTCATCACCGCAGACCGGGCACGCTGCGCCGGTCTTGCGGTGCACGCGCAGCGCGGCGTGCTTGGCGGCGCGCAGCTCGAACGGCGGCACGCCGCGTCTGGCCGCGGTCGGCCTCGGACAGGACCACACGGGTCGCGGCGGCCAGCCGGTCGACCGCCTCGCCGGAAAGGCCCGCGGCGTGGGTGACGGGCGAGATCTTGGCGACGTGCAGGATCTCGTCGGAATAGGCGTTGCCGATCCCGGCGAACGCGGTCTGATCCTGGAGCAGTGCCTTGATCTGCTTCTTGCGATCCGCGAGGATTGCGGCGAACGCCGCAAGGTCGAAGTCATCGCCCAACGGGTCCAGCCCGAGCTTGGCCACCGCCGGCACGTCGGTGGGCTGCGGGACGATGTGGATGGTCAGGGCCTTCCACTGTCCGGCATCCGTCAGGTCGAAACCCGAATTGTCGCTCAGCCGAACGCGCGCCATCAGGGTGGCCTCTCCCGCGCGCTTGAGCCCTTCGGGGACGACATCGTGCCACAGAGCCCACCCGTCGTGGCCGAAATGCACGATCACGTGCAGCATGTCATCGGAATCGGTCGTCGTCGCGATGTCGATCATCTTGCCCAGGCGCGACACGCCGACGATTCGCCTGCCGACCAGGTCGGCGGGAGCCGGATGCTGCGTCTTCAGCGCCTTCGGCAGAAGCACGTCGACGGCGCGCACCTCGCGACCGGTCGTGTGGGCGGACAGGAACGAGACGAGTTCCTGCACCTCGGGAGACTCGGGCATGGGCCCATGATTCCACGGGCCGCGGACGTGCGGCGATCAGGCGTGCGCGGGTTCTCGGTCGAGGCGGGCGAGGCGGGCGAGCGCAGCCAGGTCTCCACGACGGTGCGGGATCGAGTGACATCGAGCCGATGCCCTGCCCCACGAGCCACTCGGCCAGATCAGGGTGGTCGCTGGGGCCTTGGAAGGCCCACGGGCGGTGTCGGCGCCGAGGCGCCGGGGACCGGCTAGATGAGGGCGTCCCAGTCGGGCTCGGCGCTCCGAGCCTGGTTCGTATGCACGGAGAAGGGCGCGGCCACCGCACGCCCTGCGGTGAGCGCACGAGTCTTCGCCTGGAGGGAGAGGATCGTGTCGACCTCGAACGGCTCCTCGGTGAAGCCCTGTTCGGCGGTCTCCGCGCCCGAGATGACGACGGTCTCGCTCTGCCACCCGATCTGAAGCTCGACGCGGCCACCCGAGCCGTCGGCGGCGACGAAGGGGATGTCCACGACATCAACGGTCCGGGATCGCGAAAGCGCGAGTGCGTAGCCGGTGACGGCATCGGCGATCTCGGTACCGGTGGGGAACGACCCGAGCGCGGTGACGACGGTCTTCATCCAGACCTCCTGCGTCAGTCGACCGATGACGTCACCGGGGTCTGGGATGACGACTCCAGTCTAAGAGCTGAAGAGCGTCTTCGCCAGGGTCAGAGCCGCAGGCTGCGGTCCACGATCCGGGCGGCGACGATACTGAGCCCCGTGCTGTGCGACCGTGCGTACTGCCGCATCAGCCCGAACGCGTCATCGATCGAGACACCTCGCGTGTGCGATATGACGCCTTTCGCCTGCTCGATCACGATGCGGCTGTTGAGTGCCGCCTGCAGCTGCTCGCTCAGGATCGCGCTCTCCCGCAGCGTGCGCTCGTGGAGGATGCCGATGGTGGCGACATCGGCGATGGCCTGCGCCGCGAGGATGGTGTCTTCAGGAGCCGCACCGGGATCGGAGTGCAGCAGGTTCAGTGTGCCGATCGTCGCGTCGCGCAGACGAAGCGGGAGCGCATCGATCGACTGAAATCCCTGAGCGAGCGCGCTCCCGCGGAACTGCCACCACTCATCTTTCGAAGCCGCGATGTCGGGCACCGACACGCGTCGCCCTGAGCGGTAGCTCTCGATGCAGGGCCCCATCTCTGCACTCAGCTGCATCATTTCCACCAGCCGGCTCGCCTCGCTCGTCGAGGCGACCAGCTCGAGCTCCCCCCGGGAGTCGGCGAGGAGAATGCCGGCGGCGGTCGTATCGAGCACGTCGCGACAGGTCTCCACCAGATCCTGAAGGAGGTCGACGACGTCGTAGTCATCGATCAGCGTGTCGGCGAGCTTGACGAATGTCTCGAGCAGCCGCTGCTGAGTCACGTCGTTCATTGCGCCACCTCGATCCGGCTTCCGTCGCGCGTGAATCGCATCCGGCCGTCGATGATGTCCTGTGCGACGTCCATCATCGGCCTGCTCGACGCGAATGCATGTCCTTGGATGACCAGGCGCGCGTCGTCGGCCGAGACGTCGATCTGCGCGAGCAAGACGCCGGACGCCTGATGGATGAGCCTCCTCGAGTACGCGCTGACCGCTTCGCTCTCTTCCCCGAGCGAGGTCAGCGCGCGACGCAGGACGTGCCGGCTGACGAGGTCGGCCATCGCACCGGCCTGCTGGGTCTGCGCGTCGCTCAGACTGACCGGATCCGCCGAATACAGGTCCACGGCGCCGAAACGCAGCGGCCCGACCAGGAGGGGGAACGCGAACACCGAGCTGACGCCGTCGTTCACGACCGACTCGGTGAAGGCCGGCCACCGCGCCGAGCCCGTCGTTCTGATAGTGGGTACGAGCACCGGGTTGGCCGAGCGCATCGCATCCCAGCAGGGCCCTTCGCCGAGATCGAACTGCAGCTCATCCAGGCGGGCCGCGATCGGATCGCTGGCCGCGAGCGTTTCGCTGCCGAGCACCTGTCCGATGGTCGACACGGCCGCGCCGCCGATGGGGAAGACCGACAGAAACGCCTCACAGTAGCGCTCCGGCTGATCCGCGTCGCGCTCGAGAGTGTCCATCGCGATATCGAAAGACTCGCTCATTCCTGCTCACCGCCTCATCTAAACGGTAACCCCTCCGGGCGCTCAGCACACCACTCAGCGCCGCGAGGGCCGGGCGACATCAGCGGGGCCGGCGGCTGGTTTCGGCTGACCTGCAGGAGTTCGGCGACCGCGGACGACGAGAACGATCGTGATGACCGCGAGCGGGGCGTTGACGAGTCCCGGCGCGCCTACCCAGAGCGAGTTCGTCACGGCGGCGTACGCGCCCCAGAGCGCCGCGTTGAACAAGAGCAGCGTCTGCGATGAGAGGGAGACGCCGCTGAGGCTCTCTCCGGCTCGGTGGCATCGCCACACCCGAATGGCCTGCGGCCACCACAGGATGAAAGACACGGCCGAGGCGGTGAATCCCAGGGACTCCACGAGAGCATCCACGCGAATCCCTCCTGTCTCAGCCCATGAGGGGCAGATGCGCCCTCACCTCAGAAGAGGGCGGCGAACGGCCGGGCGATACCGCAGGATGTGCGCTGACCCCTCGGACGGCGACACTCGGTCAGATCGCGACGAGTTCGACATCGATGACCGTCCCGTCGTCGACGACTGCGGTCATCATCGTGCACCGCGGCTGCCTGCGACGGTCGGTCGGCGACCCGGGATTGAGCAGCCGAAGACCCCCGGGCGAGACCGTGTCCCAAGGGATATGGCTGTGGCCGAAGACCAGGACGTGCGCATCAGGGAATGCGGCGTCCGCCCGCGCGTGCCGTCGCTGCTTGTCGCCCGTCTCGTGGATGACCGCGAAGCGGACGCCGTCGACGTCTCGGTGAGCGACCTCGGGCAGCCGGTCCCGCACATCAGCGCCGTCGTTGTTGCCGTACACGCCGATTACCTCCGCGTGCTGCTCGAGTTCGTCGAGAACGGATGCCGCCACCCAGTCGCCCGCGTGGATGATCAGGTCAGCGACATCGGCTGCGGCGATGACGGCCGCGGGCAGCGTGCGCGCCCGGCCCGGGATGTGGGTATCGGAGATGAGGAGCAGGCGCGTCGACACAGACGCGAGGCTACGTCATCCGACTCGCTCAATCCCAGTCGAGGTACTCCTCGATGATGAAGGCCGTCTGAATCGGGTGCGTCCGCGGGAACAGGTGGCCGGCGCCGTCGATGTTCTTCACACTCGCGCGTTCGGGAGCGGTGGCTCGCAGCCGATCGCCGCGCGACGGCGGGGCGATCTCGTCATCGGTCCCCTGGATGATCAGCACCGGCATCAACGGGGGAAGGGTCAGCTCGTCGTCTTGGACCCCGAGCAGAAGCAGACCGTTCGTTCGGTCGGTGTGAGAGGCCGCGAAGGCGTGCGCAGCCGTTCCCCCTGCCCCGTGCCCGCCGATCCAGGTGTGCTCCAGGCCGATCCGACCCAGCACGGCGACCGCACCTTCGACGCGTTCGTCCACGCTCGCGGATTGCGCAGGAGACCCGATGCGCACGACGTGGAACCCGGCTTCCTCGACGAGGTAATGCGAGATGACGGCAAGACCGTCCGAGTCGAGCTCGCCCTCGGAGAACAGCACGAGCGAGACGGGGCCTTCGCCCTCCACCGCGAAGGGTATGGCACGGCCGTCCGGCTCGAAGATCGTGGTGACGGTCATCGAAGAGTCCTTTCCGAGTGGGAAGCGCGGTTCGCAGGCTCAGCGGCCGGAACGCGGGTCAGACGTTGAAGCGGAACTCGACGACGTCGCCGTCGTGCATGACGTAGTCCTTGCCCTCGAGGCGCGCCTTGCCGCGGTGCCGGGCCTCGAGCACCGAGCCGGCGTCGATCAGGTCGTCGAACGAGATGACCTCGGCCTTGATGAAGCCCTTCTCGAAGTCGGTGTGGATGACGCCCGCCGCCTGCGGTGCCTTCCAGCCCTTGCCGATCGTCCAGGCGCGCGCTTCCTTCGGCCCCGCCGTCAGATAGGTCTGCAGGCCCAGCGTGTCGAAGCCGATACGGGCGAGCTGGTTCAGACCCGACTCGTCCTGACCGGTCGACGCGAGCAGTTCGGCGGCGTCCTCCGGGTCGAGGTCGATGAGCTCGGACTCGATCTTCGCGTCGAGGAAGACGGCGTGGGCGGGGGCGACCAGCGCCTCCAGGGCGTCCTTGGCCGCGGCATCCGTCAGAATCGCCTCGTCGACGTTGAAGACGTAGATGTACGGCTTCGCGGTGAGCAGACCCAGCTCCTTGATCGGGGCGAGGTCGAGGCCGGAATGCGAGAGCAGGACGCCGCGCTCGAGTGCATCCTTCGCGGCGACGGCGGCCTCGAGCACGGAGGCGTCGGCCTTCTTGCCCTTGACCTCCTTCTCGATGCGCGGGATCGCCTTCTCGAGCGTCTGCAGGTCGGCGAGCTGCAGCTCGGCGTTGATCGTCTCGAGGTCGTTCTTCGGGTTCACGCCACCCTCGACGTGCACGACGTCGTCGTCGGTGAAGCCGCGGACGACCTGCGCGATCGCGTCGGCCTCGCGGATGTTCGCGAGGAACTGGTTGCCCAGGCCCTCGCCCTCGCTCGCACCGCGGACGATGCCGGCGATGTCGACGAACGACACGGTCGCCGGCAGGATCCGCTCGGAGTGGAACACCTCGGCGAGCTTCGCCGAGGCGCGGGTCGGGCAGGCTCACGACGCCGACGTTCGGCTCGATCGTCGCGAACGGATAGTTCGCCGCGAGCACGTCGTTCTTGGTCAGCGCGTTGAAGAGGGTGGACTTGCCGACGTTGGGCAGGCCGACGATGCCGATAGTGAGAGCCACGGGAGTCCAGTCTACGTGGGGCGGATGCCGCGACTCCGGCGCGCTGCTAGGGCTTGAGCGTGCGATACGCACGCGTGCGGTAGGGCAGCTCGACGACCTTGTCTCCGATCGCGCCGATGTCGTCGAACAGCTCGACCAGCCCCGCCTCGATGCGAGCGCGATCCTCGGGTGCCGCGGTGATGAGGTAGCTGCGCGAGCGCGCCATCGCCAGCAGAGTGGCCCGGTTCATCGGCCGCGACCACCTCCATTCGGCGCTCTCGATCGCACCGAACGGCGCCGTGATCATCGGGTCGCCCTGAGCGAGTCTCTGCTCGGCGAGGCTTGCGTGCATGATCTCGGTGAGCCGCGCCACCCACGGCACGCTCTCGTCGCGGATGTTCCACACCAGACCGAGAACTCCCCCGGCGCGCAGCACGCGTGCGACCTCAGCCGACGCCGCGGTCGGCTCGACCCAGTGCCAGGCCTGTCCGAGCACCACGGCGTCGACGCTCGCGTCGGGCAGCGGCAGCTTCTCGGCCGATCCGACGAAGGTCGGCACGCCGAGGACGTTCTCGCGCAGCGCCTCGAGCATCTGGGGGTCGGGGTCGACGGCGACGACCTCGGCGCCGAGCTCACGCACCGCGCGGGTGAGCTTGCCCGTTCCGGCGCCCGACATCTGCGACGCGGATGCTGCGCTCACCGCCCGCGACGGGCTGGAGCATCCAGTCGACTGCCTGGATCGGGTAGGCGGGGCGCCCGGACTCGTACGCCCGCGCTTCGGACCCGAAGGACATCGACATCTCTTCGTTGCTGGCCATGATTCGAATCTAACGGGGCCGCGAGCCCGATGTCGGGCGCCCGCCGCACACCCCATGGCGCGTGCGCGGCGCGCCTCCGACGCTGATCGTGGGCGCGCGGCGACTCTGGAGTCGTGCCCCTGGATTTCACCGCGATCGACTTCGAGACGGCGAACTCCAGCAATGCGTCGGCCTGCGCGGTCGGCCTGGCGCGGGTGCGTGACGGACGCGTCGTCGCCACCGCAGGATGGCTCATCCAGCCGCCGCCGGGTCATGACCGGTTCTTCGAACTGAACACCCGTATCCACGGCCTTCGCGCCGAAGACGTCGAGACGCGAAGACCTGGAGCGAGCAGCTCGGCGATCTGTCGCGTTCGCGGGCGCGGACGTGCTGGTGGCCCACAACGCCGGCTTCGACATGATGGTGCTCCGTCGCGCGTGCGAGGCGACCGGTGACACCTACCCCCCGTACGGGTACGTCTGCAGCCTGCAGGTCGTCGCGCAAGCTCTACGACCTGGAGTCGTACCGCCTCCCGTCGGTCGCGGCGGCCGCGGGGTTCATCGACTTCGCCGCACCACGACGCCACCGCGGACGCCCTCGCGTGCGCGCACATCATGATCGACGCCGCCGAACTGCGTCGGGGCGAAGGATATCGCCGGTCTCGCCGAGGCGGCCGGCGTCCGAGACGTCGTGCGTCGCTCGTGCCCGAGCCGGCGCCAGCCGATGCTCCCACTGGTCGGCGCGATCGCCTGAGCTCGCCGCTCAGGCGGCAGGCGCCTGAGCGATGCGCACCATGTTGCCGGACGGGTCGCGGAACGCGCAGTCGCGCTGACCCCAGCCCATGTCGATGGGCTCCTGCAGCACTTCGGCGCCGGACGCGCGCACGGTCTCGAACGTGGCGTCGAGGTCGTCGGTGTTGAAGACGAGCATCGGCAGGACGCCCTTGGTGAGCAGTTCCTGCATCGCGTCGCCGTCGGCCTGCGAGCGGCCGGCGTGCGGATCCGAAAGCACGATGCCCAGACCCGGCTGCGCCGGCGTGCCGAGCGTCACCCAGCGGAAGTTGCCCGAGGCCACGTCGTTCTGCACCTCGAGGCCGAGCGCGTCGCGGTAGAACGCGATCGACTCGTCGACGTCGGTGACGGTGACGTTGGTGTACTGAAGTGCGATTGTCATGCGTGCGACGCTACGCCGCGGCGGTTTCGCGCACTTCTTCGTTCCTGCTCGATGCCGCCTCCCGGCCGGCGTCGGCTCGGCCGAGTCTGCGCCTTCGCGACGCACGCGGGCATCGCCTCGACGGCGTCGTGCTCGCCGCCGGCGATACGCCGAGGCCGTCTCGCCCACGATCTCGGCGAATCGCGAGCTGAACGATCCGAGCGATGTACAGCCGACCGCCATGCAGGCGTCGGTGACGGTCGCACCCGCCCGCAGCAGCGCCATCGCCCGCTCGATCCGACGCGTCATGAGGTAGTTGTAGGGCGTCTCACCGTACGCGGCGCGGAACTGACGCGAGAAGTGCGCGGGCGACATGAGCGCCTTCGCGCCATGGTCGGCACGTCGAGCGGCCGGGCGTACTCGCGGTCGATCAGATCACGCGCGCGACGCAGGTGCGTCGAGGTTCTCGAGTTCCTGCGGGGTCATGAAACGACGGTAGCACCGGGCCGATGTCGGCCGCCTGGGCCATCCTGAGCGCATGGATGCACTCACCGTCTCCGCTGATCGTGATCGCGATGCCTCGCCGCCGGGCGTTCTCGCCGGCTGGTTCGCCGGGGCCGCCCGCGCGACCACCCGGCGCGAGCCTGTCAGGTCGACGCCGATCTGCGCTCGCGGCTCGCCGCGAGCGACGCCACCCGGCACGGCGTGCAGGCGCAGCTCGACCACCAGCAGCTGCTCTACCGCGAGCTGGCCGCGCAGGCGCGCAACGACCAGGCCGCACGCGAAGAGCGCGAACGCCGCGAGCAGGCGGTGCTGCGCGCGCTCGCGCCGGTGCACGAGACGCTCCAGTCCATGCAGTCCAAGGTCGACGACCTCGAACGCGATCGGCACGCGCAGTTCGGCACGCTCGCCGAGCAGCTGCAGGCAGGCGCAGCTGTCCGGCGAGGCGCTGCGCGCGACGACCGAGTCCCTCGCCGAGCGCGTTGCGCTCGGGCAGCACGCGCGGCGTGTGGGGCGAGACCCAGCTGCGGCGTGTCGTCGAGGCGGCCGGTCTCACCCGCTACATCGACTTCGATACGCAGACCTCGATCACCTCGGATGCCGGAGCCGGCCGACCCGACATGGTCATCCGTCTGCCGGGCGACAAGGCGATCGCCGTCGACGCGAAGGTGCCGCTGGACGCCTATCTCGAGGCGAGCGCGATCCCGCTGACGGCGCGTGGGGGCGGAGGGCGCACGGCGCAAAGCGCTGCTCGACAAGCACGTCAAGGCGGTTCGCGCGCACATCGACGCCCTGGCCCGAAAGACGTACTGGGCCGGACTGCGCCTCGAGTCCGGAGTTCGTCGTGTGCTTCGTGCCGAGCGAGTCGCTGCTGGCCGCCGCGCTCGAGGAGGACCCCTCACTCCTGGACTACGCGTTCGGCAAGCGCGTCGCCCTCGCGTCGCCGGTCAACCTCTGGGCGGTGCTGAAGACGGTCGCCTACACCTGGACGCAGCAGGACGTCTCGCAGGAGGCGCGCGCGCTGTTCGAACTCGGCAACGAGCTGTACGAGCGACTCGGCAACGCTCGCCGGCCACGCCGATGACCTGCGCCGGGCGATCGAGCGCACGGTCGACAGCTACAACCGGTTCGCCGGTTCGCTCGAGTCACGCGTGCTGGTGACGGCGCGTCGCTTCCCCGGGATCGATCAGACCAAGCTCGACGCGCTCGACCGCACCCGCGCATCGTGGAGAAGACTCCGCGACGACTCACGGCGCCGGAGCTGCTCGACGGCACGCTCGACCTGCCGGATCCGCCGCCGAGGGATCTCGCGGATGCCGACGGCGCGGCATCCGTCGATGGGCCGCTCACCGCAGACCTCGGCGACGTGCGCGAGCGCATCTCACCACCGAGCTGACAGCGATCAGGTCACGCGCCGCCCGGGACGAAGCTGAGCAGCGCGATCACGGCGACCGACACGGCGACGAAAGCGCCGATCATCCACCACGCGGAGATCTGGTGATCTTCGTCGCGGCGCACGCGAAAGAGCACATCGGGCCGACGGGCCGGGTCGGTCGCGTCGGCGACGACGGCGATCGCGCCGGTCTGCGGCTTGGCGCCGCCTCCCTGTGCTGACATCGTCAACCCCCTCGGGTCTGAGAACACTCCAGCATCCGCGTCGACACCGGTTCGATTGTGCCAGACCTCGCCCGATCGGCGCATCACGACACAGTCACAACTGCAACTCCAGTCACAGCGGCATCGTCAGTCACCCCGGGGTGCGCCACGGCGCCCGCCGATTCGAGGCGGTCTAGAGCCACTTCGAGGTGAGGTGCTCCGAGACGATGCGCCGCAGCGTTCCGGACCGCCCGCGCAGCACGACGCTCTCGCTGTAGATGAAGTCGCCTTCGCGGCGCACTCCCGCGACGAGCTGCCCGTCGGTGACACCCGTCGCGACGAAGATCGTGTTCTGACCGGTGACGAGCTCGTCGGCTTCGTAGACGTAGCCGTCGGTGCGCAGGCCGTGATCAGCGCCCTTCTGCTTCTCGTCGTCGTGGCGCGGCCAGAGGATGCCCTGGATGTGACCGCCGAGCGCCTTGATCGCGCACGCGGTGACGATGCCCTCCGGGCTGCCGCCGACGCCGACGCACATGTCGGTGCGCGCGTTGTGGCGAGCGGCGTTGATGCCGCCCGCGACATCGCCGTCCGACATGAGCCGGGTGCCGGCGCCGGCCGCGCGGATGTCGGCGATGAGCTGCTCGTGGCGCGGACGGTTGAGCACCGAGACCACCATCTCGTCGATCGGCTTGTCGAGCGCCTTGGACAGCAGGCGGATGTTCTCGCCGATCGGCAGGCGGATGTCGACGACGCCGACGCCGGCGGGACCGGTGACGAGCTTGTCCATGTAGAAGACCGTCGACGCGTCGAGCATGCTGCCGCGATCGGACACCGCGATCACCGAGAGCGCGTTCTGGCGTCCGGCGGCCGTCAGCGACGTTCCGTCGATCGGGTCGACCGCGACGTCGCACTGTGGTCCGCGGCCGTTGCCGACCTTCTCGCCGTTGAACAGCATGGGCGCTTCGTCCTTCTCGCCCTCGCCGATCACGATCGTGCCGTCGAAGTTCACGGTCGTGAAGAACGCGCGCATCGCATCGACGGCGGCGGCATCGGCCGCGAGTTTGTCACCTCGTCCGATGAAGGGCACCGCGCGGATCGCCGCGGCCTCGGTGGCGCGCACCAGCTCCAGCGCGAGGTTTCGGTCGGGATGCAGCGGACTCATGTCGGCGGTAAGACTCACCATGAGGTCAGCCTAGCCACCGGGTTCGCGCGGGTTCGCGGATTCGCTCGTCTCGTGACCGGAAGGAATCGTGATTCTTGCGGCTGCGGTATGTCGTCCCTCCGCGTTGCCGCGGTGCCGGCATCCCGCACGCGAGGCGCCCTTCGCTAGAGTGACGGGGAACCCTGCACACGACCAAGGAGCCGTCATGCCCGTCGCCACCCCCGAGCAGTACGCCGAGATGCTGGACCGCGCGAAGGCCGGAGGTTTCGCCTACCCCGCGTTCAACGCCTCCAGCTCGCAGAGCGTCAACGCGATCCTCCAGGGCCTGACCGAGGCCGGATCCGACGGCATCATCCAGGTCACGACGGGCGGTGCGGACTACTTCGCCGGCCACACCGTCAAGGCCCGCGCGACCGGCGCCCTCGCCTTCGCGAAGTTCGTCCACGAGGTCGCCAAGAGCTACCCGATCACGGTGGCGCTGCACACCGACCACTGCCCGAAGCCGGCGCTCGAGGACTTCGTGCTGCCGCTCATCGCCGAGTCCGAGAAGGTCGTCGCCGACGGCGGACAGCCCGATCTTCCAGTCGCACATGTGGGACGGCTCGGCCGTGCCACTCGATGAGAACATCGAGATCGCGCAGGAGCTCCTCCCCCGCCTCAAGGCGATCAACGCGATCCTCGAGGTCGAGATCGGCGTCGTCGGCGGCGAAGAGGACGGCGTGAAGCACGAAGGATCGAACGAAGCGCTGTACACGACCGTCGCCGACGTCACGAAGGCCGTCGAGGGGCTCGGGCTCGGCGATAGCGGTCGATGGATCGCGGCTCTGACGTTCGGCAACGTCCACGGCGTCTACAAGCCGGGCAACGTCAAGCTGCGCCCTGAGCTGCTCGGCGAGATCCAGGAGGGCATCGCCGCCAAGTTCGGCACCGGACCGAAGCCGCTGGACCTCGTCTTCCACGGCGGCAGCGGCTCGACCGACGAGGAGATCGCGCTGGCGGTCGCGAACGGCGTCATCAAGATGAACATCGACACCGACACGCAGTACGCCTTCACGCGTGCCGTCGCGGGATTCATGTTCAGCAACTACGACGGCGTCCTCAAGGTCGACGGCGAGGTGGGCAACAAGAAGGCCTACGACCCGCGCGCCTGGGGCAAGGTCGCCGAGTCCGCGATGGCCGCTCGCGTCGTGCAGGCGACCCAGCAGCTCGGCTCGGCCGGCAAGTCCACCTCCTGACACGACAGGCGAACGAACGGATGCCTCGGCACTGGTGGCCGGGGCATTCGCGTTTCCGGCACTATTCAGGGTCGATATAGGCGTCGAGCAGTCCGGGTGCGCCTTCCGGGCGCGAGAGCACCACGATCGGATCCCCCGCCTGCACGAATCCGTTGCGCACGACGCGCAGGTACGGCCCCAGGCGGCGTTCGCCCGAGAAGCGTTTGACCCAGCCTCGCTGGTCGGCACCGCCCACCCACCTCGCGAATGTCTGGCACGGCGTGCGCGGCATCGTCACCTCGACGGTGCAGACCTCTCCGATGCGCCAGACCTCGCCGACCCGAGCGGCGTTCACGTCCATGCCCGTCGTTCGCAGGTTCTCACCGAAGAACCCGGGCGGCAGAGCGCGGCCGAGCTCGCCCTCCCAGAACGCGGCATCCTCGTCGGCATACGCGTAGAGCGCCTTGTCCAGGCCACCGTGGTGCTTGCGATCGGCCTGAACGTCCGCGCCGACGCCATACCGGCCGATCCGCACCCGCCCGTCGAGGGCCCGCTTGTCGATCGCGGTCACGCGATCGCGGCCGCCGTCGGGGTGAAGTTCCGAGACGGCGCAGACGGCGACGAGGCGAGGCATCCGGTCATCCTATGACGACCCGCCCGCCCGTCTCAGCCGTCGAGTTCGTACCTCATGAGCAGCCGACCGGAATCGACCGACCGGATCTCGACCGCGGAGATCTCGGAGATGCTCAGAGCCGTGCCCGCACTGAGACGCGCGGTCGCGCCGGGAAGAGCCTGCCACGTCGAGACGTTCGTCGACTCGCCGTCGGTATCCACCACTGCGAGCGCGTACGGCCACCCCTCGGCGGGCGCATCCGCGTCGGATGCAGGCGCGTACCGGCAATCCAGGTCGATGCGCGTTCCCCAGCCCACGGACGAGAGCCGCACGTCGGCTTCCAGCGACACGTCGGCGACCGCTTCCAGCGCGAACGACGCGGTCGGCGCGCTGCGCCCCAGCGTGACGGGGATCGCGATGGCCGCGACCACCACGACGGCCGCCGCGGCTGAGGCGAGCCACCAGGTGCGGCGACGGCGCAGTGCCCGGCGTTCGCCGAGGGAGATCACCTCCGCACGCACGGCCGAGTCCGGACCATCCATGTCGACCTGTCCGTCCGTCAGGGCGGCATCGATGCTCGCCGCCCGCTCGGGACTCACTCGCGAGAGCAGTCCTATGGTCGGGCTGAGTTCCGCCACGGCGCGCCGGCATTCGGGGCAGTCGGCGAGGTGACCCTCGAACCGACGTCGTTCGGCCGAGGACAGCGCCCCGACGACGTAGGCGGCGTCCCACTCGGCCAAGTCCGCGTGATCGGGATTCATCGCGTCACCCCTCTCTCCTGGAGTGCCAGGCGCATCGCGCGCAGTCCGTAGTGCAATCGCGATTTCACGGTCCCCTCCGGGACAGCGAGCTCGGCCGCGCTCTGCGCGACGCTGCGACCCTCGTAGTACGCGCGGACGATGACGGCGCGGTGGTCCGCGCTCAGCGTCGCGAGCGCCTCCTCGATGAGCAGGGCCTCGAACAGCGCGTCGGTGTCGTCAGCGCCGACCCGCTCGGGAACGTCGGCGACCACGCTCTCATGGCGCCGCCGGGCGCTGCGGGCCTCGTCGATCACGAGGTTGCGGGCGACGGTCATCATCCAGGAGCGCATCGTCGCCGGGTCCTGAGCCAGGATCCGCGGATTGCGCCATGCCCGCAGCAGAGTCTCCTGCACGACGTCGTCGGCGCCGGCGCGGTCGCCCGTCAGGCGGACGACGTAGCGCCACACCGGCCCGGCGTGGGCGTCGTAGAGGGCGCCCAGGCGCGCACCATCGTCCCCGGGCATCCCGCACCTCCTCACTGAGGACACGAGAACGATGCCGGCCGAGTTCACCCAGGATGAACCTCGCGCGGCGCTCCTTCGTTCTCACAGTATGAACGCACTGCAATCGGCGGGCACCCTGCAGGTCGGCGGGCTGCCGCTTCATCCCCTGATCGTGCATGTGACCGTGGTCCTGGTGCCGCTGACCGCGCTGGCGATCGTTCTCGGCACGCTCTGGCCGGCGGCCAGACGGCGGCTGGGCGTCGTCACTCCGCTTGCGGCGCTCGTGCTCGTGATCCTCGTACCCATCACGGTCGCCGCGGGGCAGTCTCTCGAGAAGGTGGTCGGCGAACGACCCGGCGTGCTGCACCACGCCTCGCTCGGCGGGATGCTGCTTCCGTGGGTGATCGCGATGTTCGTCGCGAGCGCCGCGCAGTGGGCGTGGTACCGCTGGGGCGTGCCGCGTGCCACCGTCGAGCACGCGGGACGGACCACCGCGATCTCGGTCGTGATCGGGGTCGTTGCCGTCATCGCGGCGGTCGGCGCCGTGGTGATGGTCGTTCTGATCGGCGAGTCCGGCGCCCGCGCGGTATGGGGAGAACTCGCGTGAACCACGCCACTCGATGCGCGGAGCCGGTCCCGGCATCCTGCGGAGAACATCCTGGATGTGCGGATGGGTGGCACGTCACTCGTGTCGATGAGCGCGCCGGACTGCTGGAGTTCGTGTTCCGATTCACGGACGAGAACGGTGTGTCGCGGCAGGGCCTGGAGCAGTCACTCGACAAGCTCACCCCGCTGTTCTCCGGCGGAGTCGCCGTTCTTCAGATCTCAGACGCCGCGTGGAGTCAGCGCACGCTGTCGAGGATCGCGTTCCACAGTGCAGGGTCCGACACGATCGGGACCATCAGCACGACGCCGGAGACGAAGGTGAAGACGATGCCCGCGACCAGGGGAATCCACCACGTGATGCGGCCTCGGGCGAGGCTGCGCCAAGAGAGATACGCCGTCAGCATCCAGCCGATCGCAAGAACGAGCGCGGCGGCGATCCCCCACGGTCGACCGGCCGCCGGATCCGCGAGTTCTCCGTCGACGCCCATCAGGCTCAGCACAGTGCTCACGTAGGCGCCGTAGTCGATCATGCTGGGGATGCCGGTCACGACGTTCACGAGCCCATAGACCAGCAGCGCGATCGTCACCACGCGGTCGGCGAAGCGTCCGCGCGTCATGGTCCCGCCCACCGGCTTGGCTGCAGGCGGCTTGGTGGCAAGCGACGGGGAGTCGGCGGGCACGGCTCCGTGCAGTGCGTCCGGATCCTGTCCGGTCTCGAGCAGCCGCGTCAGATCGGGTTGCTTGATGCGCGCGCGCTGCTCCTCAGGGGTCGCATACTCGCCGTATTGCGGCCTGGGTCGCAATTCATCGGCACCGTGCGGCCTGGGTCGGTCCGCGGGATCGCTCATTCGCCGGTCCGTCCGCCGAGAGCCCGCTCGTCACGTCTTCCCGCGGCGTCCTGTCTCAGTTCCTTCGGAAGGGAGAACATCAGGTCCTCTTGCGCGGTCTTCACTTCCTCGACATCCCGGTAGCCCGCGTCGGCGAGGTCGGCGAGCACCTCCTGCACCAGCACCTCGGGAACCGACGCACCGCTGGTCACCCCGACCGTCTCGACGCCGTCGAACCACTCCTGCTGGACCTCGTGGGAGTAGTCGACGCGGTATGCCGCTTTCGCGCCGTATTCCAGCGCGACCTCGACGAGCCGCACGCTGTTCGACGAGTTCGCCGATCCGACCACGATCACCAGGTCGGCATCCTTCGCGACCTTCTTGATCGCGACCTGGCGGTTCTGAGTGGCATAGCAGATGTCGTCGGACGGCGGGTCCTGCAGCTGCGGGAACCGTTCGCGCAGGCGGCGCACGGTCTCCATGGTCTCGTCGACCGACAGCGTCGTCTGCGACAGCCACACGACCTTGGACGGGTCGCGCACCTCGACGGTGTCGGCGTGCTCGGGCGAGTTGACGACGGTGACGTGCTCCGGCGCCTCGCCGGCCGTGCCCTCGACCTCTTCGTGGCCCTCGTGGCCGATCAGCAGGATCTCGAAGTCGTCGCGCGCGAATCGGACCGCCTCGCGGTGCACTTTCGTCACGAGCGGGCAGGTCGCGTCGATCGCCTGAAGACCGCGATCGGATGCGGCCGACACGACGGCCGGCGAGACGCCGTGCGCGCTGAAGACGACGTGAGCGCCTTCGGGGACCTCGTCGACCTCGTCGACGAAGACGGCGCCCGCCGCTTCGAGTTCGGTCACGACATGGATGTTGTGCACGATCTGCTTGCGCACGTATACCGGCGCGCCGAAGCGCTCGAGCGCCTTCTCGACGGCGATCACCGCGCGATCGACACCGGCGCAATACCCGCGCGGAGCCGCCAGCAGCACCTTCTTCTGTCCGGAGACGGGGATATCCTGGAGGCGCTCGCGCCGCCGCGGAACGCGGGGGACGGGCATACGGACAGCCGAAGTGCTCACACCCCTGAGTCTACGGGGGCGGCCTGTACACGGGCCGTACAGGCGGCCGCCCCCGGATTGCGCGGATCCGCGCGGCCCGGCCGAAACGAAAGGACCGGATGACGACGTTCCAGGCGGACCCCGTCCCCGGCCAGCCCCCGCCCCCCGACTCCGTGCGCCCCCGCGAATCGACCTCGGAGGCCCCGACGTCGGTCGCCCGCCTCAACGACACGATCCGCGGATTCATCGAGACCTGGGGCTCGGTGTGGGTCGAAGGCGAGATCACCTCGTGGAACGAGCGGACCGGCAACGTCTTCGGCCGTATGAAGGACCTCGCGACCGACGCCACCATCTCGTTCCGCATCTGGTCGAGCACTCGGCAGCGACTGCCCGCCGACCTGTCGGTCGGCGACCACGTGATCGCGTGCGTGAAGGCGGACTACTTCATCAAGTCCGGCGACTTCAGCTTCTCCGTCTCGTCGATGCGCCACGTCGGACTCGGCGACCAGCTCGAGAAGCTCGAGCGCCTGCGGGCGAAACTGCGCGCCGAGGGCCTGTTCGACGCCCGACGGAAGAGACCGCTCCCGTTCCTCCCCCACGTCATCGGTCTGATCACCGGCGAGAAGTCCGATGCCGAGAAGGACGTCCGCCACAACGCCGAGCTGCGCTGGCCGCACGTGCGGTTCCGCACCGCCTACGCATCTGTTCAGGGCGACCGCTGCGTGCCCGAGACGATCGGAGCGCTCAAGGCTCTCGACGCCGACCCGAACGTCGATGTGATCGTCATCGCCCGCGGCGGAGGCGACCCGCAGCACCTGCTGGGCTTCAGCGACGAGCGTCTGCTGCGGGCCGTGGCCGCGGCATCCACCCCGGTCGTCAGCGCGATCGGCCACGAGAACGACCATCCGCTTCTGGACGATGTCGCCGACCTGCGCGCCTCGACGCCGACCGACGCCGCCAAGCGCATCGTGCCCGACGTGGTGGAGCAGCGTGCGGACATCGCGCAGCTGCGATCGCGGCTGACGATGCGTCTCTCCCAGCGCGTGGGCCACGACATCGCGCAGCTCGAGCAGCTGCGCTCGCGTCCGGTGCTCCGCACGCCCGAGACGATGATCGACGCACGTTCGCAGCAGCAATGGCTGCTGGTGGCACGCGGACGCGAGGTGGTCGATCGTCAGCTGGAGTCGCAGAGTCGCAGGGCGGCAGAACTGCGCGCGGCGCTGCGAACTCTCTCGCCGGCATCCACCCTGGCCCGGGGGTACGCGATCGCCCATCTCACCGACGGCGTGATCGTGCGCGATGCCGAACAGGCCAAGGCGGGCGCCGCCGTGATCGTCACGGTCGGACGCGGGTCGTTCGCGGCACGCTCCGACGGGCCGATTCCGGAGCCGTAGAGCCAACCTAGAATGGAAGACATGAGCGCATCGAGCGAAGGCGTCGCCGACGTCGCGAGCCTCTCGTTCGAGCAGGCACGCGACGAACTCGTGCGCGTGGTGGCCGAACTCGAGCAGGGCGCACCGACCCTCGAGCACTCGCTCGCACTGTGGGAGCGCGGCGAGGCCCTCGCCGCGCGCTGCGAGGAGTGGCTCCTCGGCGCCAAGCGCCGCCTCGAAGCCGCGCGCGGCGACCCCCACCGCCGAGAGCGCGAGACGTCCTGATGGCGCAGAATCCCCGGATCGTCGCCGAGCTCGGGCGCCCTGAGACGCCTGATGAGACCGCCTCCCGCAAGGCGGAGTCCTCGCGCATCTATCGGTCGAGCCAGAACACCCGCAACCT
Source organism: uncultured Actinomycetota bacterium (assembly GCA_963772395.1). GTDB lineage: Bacteria > Actinomycetota > Actinomycetes > Actinomycetales > Microbacteriaceae > Microbacterium. The sequence continues at coordinate 1,350,647 of CAVYWV010000002.1, forward strand.
CATCGCCGCCCTGCTGGTGACACTCGCCGTCGTCGCGGTCATCATCTTCGCGGTTCCGCGCGGCGCACCTCCCGCGGCCGAGCCCATCGACGTCGCGGCTGTCGCGCAATCGATCTCCAGCGCCGAAGGACGCACCGTGCTCGTACCCGAGGTCCCCGAGGAGTGGCTCGTCAACCGCGCGTCGATCGAGGGTGACTCCACGGCCGCGTGGACGATCGTCTACGTACCCGACGAGACGTCCGGCTTCCTCCGAGTCGCTCAGGGATTCGACGCCGACCCGGCGTGGACGACGCGAGTCCTCAGCGGCGCGTCCGTGGACGGCACGGTGACGATCGGCGGAGTCGAGTGGGATCGTACGACATTCCCGACCCGTCGCGGGCGGGCAACGTCTCGGCCGCCCTCAGCACCCAGGCCGGCGACGACATCGTGCTGGTCTACGGCTCGACCGACGACGCGACGCTCGAATTGGCGGCAGCCTCGGTCGCCGACCAGATCCTCCGGCTCCGCGCAGAAGCACCCGGCGAGGAGGCCCCGTGACCGCGCCGACGCCGCTCAAGGCGTGGCAGGAGATGCAGCGCGGCAACGCCCGTTTCGTCGCGGGTGAGCCTCGCCACCCTCGTCAGGACGTCGAGCGCCGCGCCGAACTTGCTCTGGGCCAACGTCCTCGCGCGGCCCTGTTCGGCTGCTCGGATTCGCGCCTGTCGGCAGAGATCATCTTCGACAAGGGACTCGGCGACCTGTTCGTCGTCCGCAATGCCGGCCAGGTCATCTCCGACTCGGTCGTGGGCAGTCTCGAGTACGCGGTCGCGGTGCTCGGGGTGCCACTGATCATCGTGCTGGGTCACGACGCCTGCGGCGCGGTGGATGCCGCCATCCGCAGCGTCGACGCCGACGCGCCGGCCCTCCCGCCGCACATCTGGCGGCAGATCGCCCCGATCGTGCCGGCCGTGCGCCGGGTGCGGCGCGAGACGACAGTCGACGGCGCGCCGCCCGCTGACATCGACGCCGACCTCGTCGGCCGTGAGCACCTGCGCGACACCGTCGCGGACCTGCTCCACTCGTCGGAGCTGATCAGCGAGGCCGTTGCGGACGGCACTCTCGCGATCGTGGGCGCGAACTACCGGCTGGCCGAGGGCACGGCTGTGCCCGACATCATCCTGGGCGTCGTGAACGACGACGCCTGAGTAATCCCGACCTCTGGAGGAACGACGACGTGACCGACATCGAGTACCGCATCGAGCACGACACCATGGGTGAAGTGCGCGTGCCCCGGGATGCCCTGTACGCGGCGCAGACCCAGCGTGCGGTCGAGAACTTTCCGATCTCGGGCGACGCCCTCGACCCGGCTCAGATCGTCGCACTGGCGCGCATCAAGAAGGCCGCGGCCCTGGCGAACAAGGAGCTCGGCACCCTCGACGCGACGATCGCCGACGCGATCGCCCGCGCTGCCGACCGCATCATCGCCGGCGAGTATGCGGATCAGTTTCCGATCGACGTCTACCAGACCGGCAGCGGCACCTCCTCGAACATGAACATGAACGAGGTGCTCGCGACGCTGGCGTCGCGCGACCTCGGTTCGCTCGTGCACCCGAACGACCACGTGAACGCGTCTCAGTCCTCGAACGACGTCTTCCCCACCTCCGTGCACATCGCCGTCACGCAGGAGCTCATCGACGACCTGATTCCCGCTCTCGACCACCTCGCGGTCGCGTTCGAGGCGAAGGCGGAAGCGTGGAAGTCCGTGGTCAAGTCCGGGCGCACGCACCTCATGGACGCGACACCGGTGACCCTCGGCCAGGAGTTCGGGGGCTATGCACGCCAGATGCGTCTGGGCATCGAGCGCGTCCAGGCCGTGCTGTCACGTGTCGCCGAGGTTCCGCTCGGCGGAACGGCCGTCGGCACCGGCATCAACACTCCCCTGGGCTTCCCGCAGAAGGTCATCGAGCTCATCGTCTCCGACACCGAGCTGCCGATCACCGAGGCCAAGGACCACTTCGAGGCCCAGGCCAACCGCGACGGGCTCGTCGAGGCGTCCGGCGCACTCCGCACGATCGCGGTCTCGCTCACCAAGATCAACAACGACCTGCGATGGATGGGCTCCGGTCCCAACACCGGTCTCGGCGAGCTGCACATCCCCGACCTCCAGCCCGGCTCATCGATCATGCCCGGCAAGGTGAACCCGGTCGTGCCCGAAGCGACCCTGATGGTGTGCGCGCGGGTGATCGGCAACGACGCGACGGTGGCGTGGGCGGGCGCCTCGGGCTCGTTCGAACTCAACGTGGCGATCCCGGTCATGGGAACGGCTGTGCTCGAGTCGATCCGTCTGCTCTCCAACACGACGCGGATCCTCGCCGACAAGACGATCGACGGACTCGAAGCGAACGTCGAGCGCGCAGCTGCGTACGCCGGCATGTCTCCGTCGATCGTCACACCGCTCAACAAGCTCATCGGCTACGAAGCGGCCGCCAAGATCGCCAAGCACTCGGTGGCCAAGGGCATCACCGTGCGCGAAGCGGTGATCGACCTCGGCTACGTGGATCGTGGCGACATCACCCTCGCGCAGCTGGACGACAAGCTCGACCTGCTGTCGATGACCCGCCCGGGCTGAACCGCCCGGCATTCCGCGAATGTCCCTCCGGCGCGATAATCGGGCGGTGACCCGCCCGTCCCGCCCTCTGTCGGCGCGCGCCCGCATCCTGGGCGCGATTCTGGCTGTGGCCTGCATCGGGCTGGCGATCGTGGGCAGCGTCACGTTCCTGGTGCAGCGCGAGCGCGTGATCACGGAGGTCAACGATCGCCTGCAACGCACAGGTCGAGCGTCTGGTCACGGTCGCCGGGGGCGGCTCACCGGCAACCGATGCCGACGACTCCGGCACGACCACGGCGAGCGAGGATCTGCGCATCGAGGACTTCACCTCGGTGAAGGAGTACCTGAGCGCCGTCGTCGCCCGACTGGTCCCCGCGCGCAACGAGGCCTCGCTCGCGATCATCGACGGCGCAGCGCGCTATCGACCGGCCACGCTGTCGGGGTTCGACATCTCCGGGAATCAGCAGCTCATCGACCGCGTGATCGCCGAGACGGCCGACGGCCAGACCAAGATCGGCACCGCGGTGACCGATCAGGGGTCGCTGAGGTACATCGCGATCCCGGTGGTGAAGATCGGCGACCCGCAGACCGGCATCTACGTGCGGGCCATCGATCTCGGAGCGGAGCTCAGCCCGGTGACGGCTGCGATCACCACGTATTCGATCGCCGCGATCCTGGTGCTGGCCGCGATCGGGTTCGTCGGCTGGTTCGTCGCCGGTCGTCTGCTGTCGCCGATTCGCGACCTGCGCGACGCCGCGGACGCCATCACCCTCGATGACATGTCTCCGCGTCTCTCGCCGCAGGGCAACGACGACATCTCCGATCTGACGCGCACGGTCAACTCGATGCTCGACCGGCTGGAAGGTTCGGTCGATGTTCAGCGACAGCTGCTCGACGACGTCCGCCACGAACTCAAGACGCCGATCACGATCGTGCGCGGTCACCTGGAGCTGATGGATCCGTCCGACTCCGCCGACGTCGCCGCAACGCGCGAGATCGGCATCGCCGAGCTGGACCGCATGACCCGGCTCGTGGATGACATCGACCTGCTGGCGACGGTCGAGGGTGACGCCTTCTCGATGGTGGAGGTCGACCTCGGCGCACTGACGGCTCGGGTGGGCGAGCTCGTCGCCGTCATCCCCGATCACTCATGGAGCGTCGAGTCGGTGGCCGAAGGGCACATCGAGGGCGATTCGGACCGGCTTGCTGCAGGCGTGGCTCCAGCTCGCCGACAACGCGGCCAAGTACACGCCCGCGGGCGGCGCCATCCAGCTCGGCAGCACGCTGAACTCGTCGGGCGCTCAGCTGTGGGTGGCAGACCAGGGTCCGGGCATTCCTCCCGCCTCCCGCCATCGCATCTTCCGCCGCTTCGACCGTGCGCACGGCAAGCGCTCGGTCGGCGGCTCCGGTCTGGGCCTTGCAATCGTCGATGCGATCGCGAAGGGCCATGGCGGGCAGTGCGTCGTGACCGACACCCCCGGCGGTGGCGCGACGTTCACGATCCACCTGCCCCTGCCGACCGCCGAGCTGCCCGCACCCGTGCGCGCGGGCGACGTCGTGCTGCAGCGAGAGGCCGCCGGATGACCACGATCCTGCTCATCGAAGACGAGCCGCGGATCGCCGCGTTCGTCAGCCGCGGTCTCGAATCCGCCGGGTACACGCACCGTCATCGTCGACGACGGTGCTGAGGGACTGGCTCGCGCGCTCGTCGACGACATCGACCTCGTGCTGCTCGATGTCGGGCTGCCGACGATCGACGGCTTCGAAGTGCTCCGTCGACTCCGGGCGCACGGCTCGGCGGTGCCCGTCATCATGCTGACGGCGCGCTCCAGCACGCGCGACACGGTCGAGGGGCTGGATGCCGGTGCCAATGACTACGTGTCGAAGCCCTTCACGTTCGACGAGCTCCTGGCACGCGTGCGCTCGCGCCTGCGCGAGAGCAGCGCGCCCAGCGGCAGTCTCGGTCGCGCACGGCGACGTCGTGCTCGACATCCTGGCGCGTCGCGCGACCGTGGACGGGCGGGAGGTCGAGCTGTCCGCGCGCGAGTTCGCTCTGGCCGAGCAGTTCCTGCGCAGTCCCGGCCGCGTGCTGAGCCGAGAGCAGCTGCTCAGCCGCGTGTGGGGAATGGACTTCGACCCGGGCTCGAACGTCGTCGACGTCTACGTCCGCTACCTGCGCGGCAAGCTCGGCGTTCACCACATCGTCACCGTCCGGGGCGCCGGCTACCGCTGGGAGTGAGCGCTCCGCCCGTCTGACCGCGCGAAGAAGCCCCCGGTGTCGGGGGAACACCGGGGGCTGGGAGAGGCCGGACTTGGGGGATGCCGGCCACGGCAATCGCGTCAGCCTGGGGGGACGCGCGATTGCTCTCTCTTCGATCCGGACGTCGAACCAGATAGGTCGCGTCCGGACGGTGTGCCCGCGTGAGCGGGAGGTCGGGGGTCGGCGCGGGTGCCCGCACCGGAGTCGTTCGAGGTGAGCTGGTCGGAGCCGGTGTTGCTTGCGGACCTCCTCGGCGACCTTGGATTCGAGACGCGCGATCAACGCGTCGACGCGGGCGGTGCGACCAGCCCCGCTCCTCGGCCCAGGCGTACGCAGCTTGCCAGGAACCGGATTCCTGCGACCTCGGTGACGAACTGATCCTCTGTCGCAGCCGAAGGCTCGCCCGTCTGCGTCTGGACGATCTGAGGCGATGCGACCTCCTCCGGCTCGGGAGCCGGCACGGTCTCGGGCTGGTCGGAGGGAGTCTGCGGGGCGGCGGCCTGCGTGGACGGTTCGGGGGTTGCAGACGTTGCTGCGGAGGGCGCGGAGGCGGGGACGATCACCGATTCGGCACCGGCAGGTGTGCCCGCCGAATCGGCCAGCGCGAGCCGAGGTCGTCATCGCGACGGCGCAGACGACGGCGACACTCGCCGCGAAGGTGGCCATGCCACCGAGCGCCAGACGCGTTCGACCCTCCACGCGATTCCTCCGGTTCCGGGCACGAAGAATGCACCTCCACCATCGTGACAGACCTGGCACCGGGGGGAGGGAGGATGCGCATGAGACTCTTCTCATGCGGAAGGGCCGGGATGCGGCATCCCGGCCCTTCGGCATGTGATCACACGGATGCGTCGCTCAGGCGAGCTCTCCGGCCTCGAGCAGATCGGTCACGAGCGCGGCGATCGCGGACCGCTCCGAGCGGACGAGCGTCACGTGGCCGAACAGGTCGTGGCCCTTCAGCGTCTCGATCACCGACGCGACACCGTCGTGACGACCCACCCGCAGGTTGTCGCGCTGACCCACGTCGTGCGTGAGCACGACGCGCGAGTTCTGACCCATGCGGCTGAGCACCGTCAGCAGCACGTTGCGCTCGAGCGACTGCGCTTCGTCGACGATCACGAACGCGTCGTGCAGCGACCGGCCGCGGATGTGCGTCAGCGGCATCACTTCGAGCAGTCCCCGTGCGATCACCTCTTCGACGACGTTGCCGGTGACGACCGAGCCCAGGGTGTCGAAGACCGCCTGACCCCAGGGATTCATCTTCTCCCCCTGGTCGCCGGGCAGGTAGCCGAGCTCCTGGCCGCCGACGGCGTACAGCGGCCGGAACACGATGATCTTCCTCTGCTGCTGGCGCTCGAGCACCGACTCCAGGCCCGCGCACAGCGCCAGCGCCGACTTGCCCGTCCCCGCGCGGCCGCCGAGCGAGACGATCCCGACGTCGGGGTCGAGCAGCAGATCGATCGCGATCCGCTGTTCCGCGGAGCGGCCGTGCAGCCCGAAGACCTCCCGGTCGCCGCGCACCAGCCGGTACTCGCCGTCGCCGGTCACCCGGCCGAGCGCCGACCCGCGCTCGGAGTGGATGATCAGACCCGTGTTGACCGGAAGCCCGCGCACCTCGTCGCCGGTGGCGATCTCGGTCTCGTAGAGATCGCTGATGTCGTCGCCGGACACGTCGATGGTCGCGATGCCGGTCCACCCGGAGTCGACGGCCTGCTCGGCGAGGTACTCCTCCGCGGTGATGCCGAGCGACGCCGCCTTCACGCGCATCGGCAGGTCCTTGGAGACGATCGTGACCTCCTGACCGTCCTGGGCGAGGTGCATCGCGACGGCCAGGATCCGGCTGTCGTTGTCACCGAGGCGCATGCCCGAAGGCAGCACGCTTGCATCGGTGTTGTTCAGCTCGACGCGCAGCGTGCCGCCCTCGCCGACCGGAACGGGGAAGTCGAGCCTGCCGTGCTCGATGCGGAGTTCGTCGAGATGACGAAGGGCCTGCCGGGCGAAGTAGCCGATCTCGGGATCGTGGCGTTTCCCCTCGAGCTCGGTGATCACCACGACGGGGATCACGACGTTGTGCTCGGCGAAGCGGAAGAACGCCCGCGGATCGCTCAGCAGCACGGAGGTGTCGAGGACGTACGTGCACAGTTCTTGCGACTGCTCGCGACCTCGTCGATGTCCTGACGGTGCTGCTGCTGTGGTGCTCGTGTGGTCACAACCCACTCCCGACCCGGGTGGAACACCCGGCAGTCACGAGTCGACCATGGGGTCACGAGTCGCGATCCAGAAGGCCGACCCGACCGGGCACTTTGCCCGATGACTTGACGCTACGACTGCCGCACGTCGGTCACGTTACCGACACGCTGGCGGATGTTACGGGCGGGTGAATTCCTGGAAGACGAGCGGGCGTCACCACACGCGGGCGGACGAGAACGCCGCAAGCGCGTCGCCGAACAGTCGCAGCGTGTTGGCGCCGGTTCCGACGTGCGGGGCGACCCGCACCAACCCGGAGCGCACGGTGACGGTGATCCCGTGGTTGGCGAGCGAAGCCGCGAGCGGCCCGACATCCTGCGGCGCCGGCGCGAGGGTGACGATGCCGGCACGGCGCTCCGGCTCCCGCGGAGTCAGGACCGGCACCTCGTAGCGGTCGGCGAAGAAGATCACGTCCCGCGCGCGCTCCGACAGCGCCTCGTCGATCTGCTCGATGCCGACATCGCGCACATCGCGCAGGGCCGTGGCCAGTCGCGCGACCGCCAGGATGTCGGGCTGGCTGACCGAGAACGCCTGGGCTGACGCCGCGGGCGGCGGGACGACATCCACCGGAAGGTCGCCGTCGGTTCCCGCCCACCCGGACAGCACGGGCGCGATGCGCTCGAGCGCACGATCGCTGAACCGCGCGAACCCGGTCCCCCGGCCCGCTCGCAGCCACTTGTACCCGTTTGCGCATACGACGTCGGCAGCCGCGTAGTCGGCTGCCACGGCGCCGAAGCCCTGCATCGCGTCGACGATCAGCAGACGGTCGCCGATCACCTCTCGCAGTGCCGTCAGGTCGGCCCGGAAGCCGGTGCGGAAGTCGACGAGACTCACCGCGAGGGCGCGTGTGTCATCGGTGATCGCCGCGCGCACGAGGTCGGGCGTCACGAATCCGTCCGGCGGCTCGAGCCACTGCAGGTCGATCGACCCGAGCGCGTCGGCGGCGCGGGTCGCGGTGACGGTGAGGCTCGGAAACTCGGCCCGCGAGAGCATGAGCCCGCCGGCCAGACCGTAGAGGGCCTGCATGAGTCCGTGCGTGGTCGAGGGCTGCAGCACCACCTGGTCCACCTCGGCGTCGAGCAGCTCCGCGAGCAGTTCACGTGCGTCAAGGACGTGCTCGCCGACCAGGTCGATGCCGGTCCGCCGGCCCGACCCGAGCAGTTCGGCGTCGGCGTGCACCTCGCTGCGCACGGCCGGCGAGAGCGGCCCGAAAGCCGCCCAGTCCAGGTATCCCGGTTCGCCGTCGAAGGATGCCAGAAATGAGTCCAGGTCCATCACCGTCACATTCTGGCACGGTGTCGACCGGAGAGGGGTGGGATGCCGGGGGCGGCAGAGTGCCGAGAATCAGCTGCCGTAGCGACGGTCGCGCGTCGTGTAGTCGCGGATCGCGCGGAGGAAGTCCACCTCGCGCAGGTCGGGTCCGAGCGCCTCGACGAAGTAGAACTCGCTGTGCGCCGACTGCCAGAGCAGGAAGTCGCTCAGCCGCTGCTCGCCCGAGGTGCGGATCACGAGATCGGGATCGGGCTGACCGCCGGTGTAGAGGTGCTCGCCGATCTGCTCCGGGGTGAGGCTCGCGGCGAGCTCCTCGAGCGACCCGCCCTCTTCGTCGTGCTTGGCGATGATGCTGCGCACCGCGTCGACGATCTCGCCGCGCCCGCCGTAGCCGACGGCGAGATTGACGTGCAGACCGGTGTGACCCTTGGTGCGCCGCTCGGCGTCGGCCAGCACGCGCGCGAGGTCGGGCGGCAGCAGATGCGCCCGGCCCATGTGGTGGACGCGCCAGTCCCGCTCGTGCGAGAGCTCGTCGGCGAGCTCGGCGATGATCTCGATGAGATCGGCGAGCTCCTGCGAGTCCCGCTTGACGCAGATTGTCGTTCGAGAGCAGGTAGAGCGAGACGACCTTGACGCCGACGTCGTCGCACCACTCCAGGAATTCGCGCATCTTGGCTGCGCCGGCGCGGTGCCCGTGCGCTGCGGACTCGTAGCCGAGCTGGCGTGCCCATCGACGGTTGCCGTCGATCATCATCGCGACGTGATGCGGGACGGCGGATCGGCTCCAGCTGGCGGCGCAGGCGATTGATGTAGAGCCGGTAAAGAGGGCCCCTGCCTCCGCTCGACGCACTCACACGCCTACGCTACCGTCGCGCCGCCGCCCGCGTGCCACCTGCGGCATACAGCGACGCGTAGGCTCGGGGAGTGGCCCGCAGATCGAGTTCCGACGCGAGAGCGGATGACTCTGCGGACGAGGGTGCGGACCTGCCCCAGCTTCCGCTCCTCGAGGAGGCCGAAGTACGACGCACACGTCGAGATCAAGCCCGACCTGGCGCGGCTGGCTGCATGCCGGCACCTTCCCCGTGGCGATCGGCGCCGGCATCGTGCTGATCGTCGCTCGCGCAGGGCGGCGCCTGCGAAGTGGGCCTCGCGCGGTCTTCATGGCGACCTCGATGCTCCTGTTCGGCGCGTCTGCGCGTCTACCACCGCTTCGACTGGGGCCCGAAGGCCAAGGCGGTGCTCAAGCGCATCGACCACGCGAACATCTTCCTGCTGATCGCCGGCACGTACACGCCGATCGCCGTGCTCGCTCTGCCGCCCGAGAAGGGCGATCTGCTGCTGTCGCTCGTGTGGACCGGAGCGCTCATCGGCATCCTGTTCCGCGTCTTCTGGATCGGCGCACCACGCTGGCTGTACGTCGCGCTGTACCTCGTGCTCGGCTGGGCTGCGGTCATGTACATGGTCGACCTGTTCCAGGCGAACGCAGCGATGATGATCCTCGTGATCGTCGGCGGCGTGCTCTACACGCTCGGCGCCGTCGTCTACGCGATGAAGCGCCCGAACCCGTGGCCCGGGACACTTCGGCTTCCACGAGATCTTCCACGTGTGCACGGTGCTGGCATTCCTCTGCCATTGGACCGCGTGCCTGCTGATCGCACTGCACCCGCTGTCGCCGTCGCTCGGCGTCCCGGCCTGACGCGTCAGCGCGACGGGTTCTCGTCGCGCTCGATGTCCTGATCGTCGACCTCGGTCGCCTCGACGGCGGCTGCCGCCTGCTCTCGGCTCGGAGTTCTTCGTTGATGTCGGCGCGCACGCGACCACGGCGGATGCGGCGCATCATGTCCCAGACGAGGGCGACGACCGCGACCGCGAGCAGAGCGATGACGACGAAGCCCGCCGGCCCGGGCGTGACCAGTGTGGGGTCGACCGTCTGCTCGGGCGTCGGCGTCGCGGTGGCGGCGTGCGCGAGTGCGGCGATCGCGTCGTGCATGGGGTGTCCTCGTTCCGCGCGCGAGCGCATAGCCTGGATACTCCAGCCTAATCTTCCCCCGATCTGCGAGCCGCCGCGCAGCCTTCTCCGACAGGCCCCGATGACCACACAGGACATGCTCGATGAGCGATACGGCCGCGCGAGCTCTCCGCGCCGACGCTGGACGATCGGAATCATCGCCGCGATCGCGGTCATCGTGATCGGCCTGTTCGCGTGGATGACGGTGGCGAGCACTCTCGACGACGTCAACGTCGACACGACGGGCTTCACCGTCGACGACGCGCGCACCGTCACCCTCGCGTTCCAGATCACGGCACCCGAAGGGCGCACCGTCGCGTGCATCCTCGAAGCTCAGGACGAGGAGCACGGCATCGTGGGCTGGAAGGTCGTGGAATTGCCCGCATCCGACCTGCACGCACGCGCGTTCCGCGAGTCGATCCCGACCACCGCGGAGGCGACGACAGGTTTGGTCAACGACTGCTGGGTGACGTAGTCTGACCTGACACAGTCGACTGACGCCCTGGCCGGAGCCGGGGCGTTTTGGCATCCGAGCCCGCTCGGGCCTGTGAATGAAAACGCCCTCGCCGCGACCGAAGGAGACCTTGTGACAGGCGATGCCCCGGTGACGTTCCTGACGCAGGACGCGTACGACCGCCTCGCTGCCGAGCTCGAACGGCTCTCGACGACCGGCCGTGAAGAGATCGCGAAGCGCATCGAGTCCGCGCGCGAAGAAGGCGACCTCAAGGAGAACGGCGGCTATCACGCCGCGAAGGACGAGCAGGGCAAGCAGGAGGCCCGCATCCGCACTCTGCAGCATCTCCTGAAGAACGCGACCGTGAGCGAAGCGCCGGAGAGCACGGGCGTGGTCGGAGCCGGGGACGGTGGTCACGGCGATCGTCGCCGGTGGCGAGGAGATCTTCCTGCTGGGCAATCGCGAGATCGCGGTGGACTCCGAGCTCGACGTCTACAGTGAGGCCTCACCCCTCGGCGCGGCGATCCTCGGGCTCAAAGAAGGCGAGAAGACCACGTACACGGCACCCAACGGACGCGAGATCGCGGTCGAGGTCGTGAAGGTCGAGACCTACTCGGGTCAGTGACGCGACCGGTCGCCCGAGGCGGGCGGTCGGATCAGTCCGGGACGACGGTGGGCGCGAAGCCCGCTTCGCCGAGGATCCCGATCACGTGCGCCCGGTGCTCCTCACCGCGCGTCTCGACGCTCAGCTGAAGGATCACCTCGCTGATCTGCAGACCCTGGCCGTGCCGCGTGTGCATGACCTCGATGACGTTCGCGCCGGCCTGGGCGAGAAGCTCCGACACCCGGGCGAGCTGACCCGGGCGATCCGGGAGCGGAATGCGCAGAGTCATGTACCGGCCGGATGCCGCGAGCCCGTGCGAGACGACGCGCTGCAGCAGCAGCGGGTCGATGTTCCCGCCGGACAGCACTGAGACGGTCGGACCAGTGCCCGTCACCTTGCCGGCGAGGATCGCGGCCACACCCACCGCGCCGGCAGGCTCCACGACCTGTTTGGCCCGCTCCAGGAGCATCAGCAGGGCGCGGGCGATGTCGTCATCGCTCACCGTGACGACCTCATCGACGAGGTGGCTGATGATCTCGAAGGGGATGTCGCCCGGACGGGCGACGGCGATGCCGTCGGCGATCGTGGGTCGCGTCTCGACCACGAGCGGGTGACCCGCCGCGAGTGAGGACGGGTAGGCCGCAGAGTTCTCGGCCTGCACGCCGACGACCCGCACAGTGCGGCCGACGGCAGCGGCCCGCGCCTTGACGGCCGCGGCGACACCCGCGATCAGACCACCGCCGCCGATGCCCAGCAGCACGGTGTCGAGATCGGGGACGGCGTCGAACAGCTCGAGGCCGAGCGTTCCCTGGCCCACGATGATGTCGCGGTGGTCGAAGGGGTGGATGAGCACTGCGCCGGTGCGCTCGGCGAACTCCGCGGCGAGGCGCAGCGGCGTCTCGACCGTCGCCCCCTCGAGGACGACGTCGGCCCCGTACCCCCGGGTCGCGAGCAGCTTGGGGACGGGCACACCCAACGGCATGAAGATCGTGGCCGGGATGCCGAGGGCCTGCGCCGCGAGGGCCACGCCCTGCGCGTGGTTGCCGGCCGATGCGGCCACGACGCCGCGTGATCGCTCTTCGTCGGTCAGCCGCGACAGCCGATAGGTCGCACCTCGGATCTTGAAGGAGCCGGTGCGCTGGAGGTTCTCCAGCTTCAGGTAGACGGGGACGCCGAGCAGCTCGGACAGATGCTGCGACTGGTCGATCGGTGTCCGCGTGATGACGCCGTCGAGGTAGGCGGCGGCATCCTCGAATTCCGCCAGCGTGGGGATGCTCACGAACGAACCCTCCTCGGGCGGGGAACCGTCGTCCAGATCAGGTCGTTGGACGGCGGCGGCGCCCCCGCCTCCCACGCACGATTGCCGATGTAGACGACGACCACGTTGACGAACGCGGCCAGTGGCACGGCGAACAGCGCCCCGGGGATGCCGGCGATCATGGCGCCGCCGGCGACCACCAGCACGACCGCGAGCGGGTGCACCTTCACGGCCGAGCCCATCAGGAGGGGCTGCAGCACGTGGCCCTCGATCTGCTGGACACCCAGGACGACCACCAGCATCCACAGGGCGATCCAGGGACCGTTGTAGACGAGGGCGAGGAAGACGGCGAGAGCACCCGTGAAGACCGCGCCGACGATCGGCACGAACGCACCCAGGAAGACCAGCACGGCGACGGGGATCGCGAGCGGCACGCCGAGCAGGAACGCCCCCAGGCCGATGCCGATCGCGTCGATCGTCGCCACCATCAACTGCGTGCGCGCGTAGCTGACGACCATGACCCACCCGGCGCGAGCCGACCCGTCCACGGCCGGGCGCGCCTTGATCGGGAACAGCCGCGTCGTCCAACGCCAGATGCCTCCGCCGTCTGCGAGCAGGCACAGCAGGATGAACAGCGTGAGGAGCGCGCCCACGGCGACATGGCCCAGGGTTGTGCCGAGCGCGAGTGCACCCGACAGCAGCAGCTGCGCCTGCTCCTGCAGCAGGGTGAGCATCTGCGAGAGCAGGTCGTCGATCTGACCCTCGGTCAGGTGCAGCGGCCCGTCGATCAGGTACTGCCGGAACTGGTCGATCGCCTCGACGGTGCGGGCCTGAACGGACGACCACTGGCGGGTGACCTGCCAGACCACGAGCCAGATCAGACCGCCGACGATCGCCAGCGTGCCGAGGATCGAGATGGTGATCGCCGCCCATCGCGGGACGCGGTGGCGCACCATCCAGCTGAACACCGGCCACAGCAGGGCCGTCACCAGGATCGCGACCATGAGCGGGATCACGAGCAGCTTCAGCTGGATCACGACCCAGATCGCGACGCCGATCGCCGCGGCCACGACGAGGAACCGCCACGAGTACGCTGTTGCGAGCTTGAGGCCACGCGGAACGGATCCCGAGACGTCGGTCGACACGACACGACTGCGATCGCGGAGCGCATCCATGAACGAGCCTCTGGGCTTGTCGTCGGATCCGGTCATCACGCCAGTTTAGAGGGGTGCGGGAGCAACTCAGCGGCGTGCGCCGCACCGCACCGCGACGCCTCGCTCATGGGTCGCCCTCGCCGCCGAGGGCGTGTCGGAGCACGCGGCTAGGCTGGCCGCCGTGAAGCAGTCACTGAGCGTCGCCGAGGCGCGGCGGATCGCCCTCGCCGCGCAGGGCTTCGCGCAGCGGCGGCCCGACGAGCCGGGCACGCGGCAGCTGAACACCGCGATGGCGCGCATGGCGACGCTGCAGATCGACTCGGTGAACGTCTTCGCCCGCTCGCACTACATGCCGCTGTTCTCCCGACTCGGTGCCTACGACACCGGCGCACTCGACCGATTGCTCTTCGCCCGACGCGCGCCGTACGTGGAGTTCTGGGCGCACATGGCCTCGTTCGTCCCCGCCGCAGACTGGGGCCTGTTCCGCTTCCGGATGGATGAGATGCGCGCGAAGTACGCAGCGCCGGGCGGTTGGTTCGACACGCACCGCGAGATCGTCGACTGGGTTCGGTCGGAGCTGGCCGACCGGGGGCCCCTGCGGCCGGCGCAGATCGAGCACGATGCCCAGCAGGGCGCCCGTGGTCCGTGGTGGGACTGGGACGTCGTCAAGCACGCGCTCGAGTACCTGTGGCTGTTCGGCGAGGTCGCGATCGCGGGGCGACGCGGTTTCGAGCGGCGTTACGGCTTGGCCGAGCATGTGCTGCCCCGATGATGCGCTCGCCGCGCCGGTCGCGCGCGAGGACGCGATTCGCGAGCTCATCGCGCGGGCAGCCCGGGCGCACGGCGTCGGCACGGCGTCTGATCTGGCCGACTACTGGCGCATCAAGGACCGGCGCGCCGTCATGGCCGCGATCGGCGACCTGCAGGATGCCGGGGGTGCTGCAGCCCGTCACGGTCCGGGGCTGGCAGTCGGCCGGTCGTCCGGCCAAGGCGTGGGTGCACAGCGACGCCGCACTCCCCCGCCGCGTCGATGCGGCCGCGATCCTCACCCCGTTCGATCCGGTCGTCTGGTTCCGCGACCGCGCCGAGCGGCTCTTCGACTTCGAGTACCGCATCGAGATCTACACCCCTGCGCCTCAGCGGCGCTTCGGGTACTACTCCCTGCCGGTGCTCATCGGCGACGACATCGTCGGCCGCGTCGATCTCAAAGCCGATCGGGCGGCATCGACCCTGCGGGTGCAGTCCGCCTGGTGGGAGCGGGGGCGACCGGCGGATGCCGCTGCGCGGCTGGCCGACGAGTTGCGTTCTGCCGCCCGCTGGCAGGGTCTGGCGTCGATCTCGGTCTCGCGGTGGGGTGATGCCACCGATGACCTGGCGGACGTCCTGCCCGAAGCCCGTCGGCACGAGGCGCGCGCCGCGGAGCCGACCGAGCTGGCCGCGGACGAACCGGAGCCCGCCGATATCGGAGCGTGAACGGCGCCGCTGGGGATCGTCAGGACCCCGGGATGCCGGTCACTTCGAGTCCGAGCCAGGCAGCCAGCTCCCGCACCTCGGCGTGGACGCCCTCGGTCGTCTCGGGTGTGAACGGCTCGTCTTCGTGGATGGCCGCGACCCGGAGGACGCCGGCCTTGCGGTCGGCTGCGGCATCCAGCTTTCCCACGAGTGAGTCGCCGTGCAGGATCGGGAGCGCGAAGTAGCCCCAGCGACGCTTCGCCGCCGGCTTGTACATCTCCACGATGTACTCGAATCCGAAGACATCCTGCGCGCGGGCCCGGTCGAAGACGAGGCGATCGAACGGCGACAGCAGCGCGGTGCGCGACTCGACGGTCCCGATCGCCTCGAGCAGCGCGGGATCGACGCGCCATTCTCCGGCCACGCCGTCGATCGACGCCGGCTCCCCCGCGTCGCCCACGTCGATCGGCTCGACGGGCTGCGTCGTGGCCTTCGGCCGCGCGACGCCGAGGTACCCCAGGCGGCGATCGGCACGCAGTCGGGCGGCATCCTCGTCAGACAGCTGATCGACATCGGCCGGGTACACCCGTTCGGCGATGTCCCACACGCGATCTCTGCCTTGACGGCGCGATACCGCGACCTCGCCGCGCATCGACAGGAACTCGAGCATCTGGGTCACGTTCCGGTCGTTCGTCCAGCCCGTCGACTTCCAGGACACCTGGCTCGTGTCGGGGATCTCACCACCACGCAGCGGTCCCTCCGCACGCAGTCGATCCAGGACGTTCCGGCGGAAGGTGTCATTCGCCTCGAGCCACTCACGCTGGTCGCGATAGCGAGGCCATGCGCGCATGATCGGCAGATAGAGGGGGAGGTCCGCCATGGTGCGATAGAAGCCCGCCCACTCGAAGATCGCGCGGTCCTGCTCCATGGCGCGCACCAGGTCGGCGGGCTGGTAGGGCCAGCCGATCCTGCTCCACAGGATGTGGTCGGCACTGGGCGCGACAGCGGCGGTCGGATCGATGTTCACCAGGCCCAGCCCGTCGACGGTCTCGACGATCCCACCCGGACGATCGGCGGTCAGCAGCTGAGCCCGGACGGCGATGCGGCGCGCATCCTGCGGCGTGAGGCGGTGCGTCAGAACTCGCCCCCCATCGTCTTGAGCCGCTCGATGCGCTCCGGGATCGGCGGGTGCGTCGCGAACATGCGGGCCAGGGCATTGGGCTTGAGCGGATCGGCGATCCACAGATGCGCCATCGAGGTGTTCGCCTTCTTCAGCGGGGCGCCGAACTCCCCCAGTTTGGCGAGCGCCGACGCGAGCCCGTCCGGGTCGCGCGTGGTCATCGCACTGGTCGCGTCGGCGAGGTACTCGCGCTGGCGTGAGATCGCGGCTTGAACCGCTCCTGCCAGGAGCGGCGCGATCAGCGCGGCGACCACGCCGAAGATGAGGAACAGCAGCTGCGCCTGGCCGTTTCCCCCGCGGCGACCGCCTCCGAAGAAGGCGAATCGCATGAACAGATCCGCGAGGATGCCGACCGCGACGACGAGGCCGAAGACGACCAGCGACACCCGGATGTCGTAGTTGCGGATGTGGCCGAGCTCATGGCCCAGCACGCCTTCGAGCTCCCGATCGGTCATGAGCTCGAACAGTCCGGTCGTGACCGTGATCGAGGCCTCTTCGGGCTTGCGGCCGGTCGCGAACGCGTTCGGCGCGGGGTCGTCCACGACATACAGCGTGGGCATCGGCGTGCCGGTCGCGATGCACAGGTTCTCGACGAGTCGGTAGTACCTCGGGGCATCTTGGCGATCGACCCGCAGAGCCCCCGACATGGCGATCGCCTCGCGATCGGCGAAGAAGTACTGGAAAGTCGCGTACCCCGTCGCGAAGACGAGGATGAACGCGGTGATCCACCAGTTGTTGCCGGCCAGCCAGCCTGCCAGCAGACCGATCGCCCCGAGCAGCAGGATGAAGGCGCCCAGGATGAACCAGGTGTTGCGCTTGTTGCGCGCGATGGCGCTGTACACGGGCTAGTTCAGAACTGAACGCGCGGGGGCTCCGAGATCGCGGCGCCGTCGACGACCTCGAAGAACTCCCGCTCGTGGAAACCGAGGTTGCGGGCGAACAGGTTGTTCGGGAACACCTTGATCTTCGTGTTGAGCTCGCGGACGCCGCCGTTGTAGAAGCGGCGCGAGGCCTGGATCTTGTCTTCGGTGTCGACGATCGACTGCTGGAGCTGGAGGAAGTTCTGGCTCGCCTGCAGCTGCGGATAGGCCTCCGCGACGGCGAACAGCGACTTCAGCGCCTGTTGCATGTGACCCTCGGCGACGCCGGCTTCGGCCGGGCCGCCGGCCGTCAGCGTCTCGGCTCGCGCGCGTGTGACGTTCTCGAAGACGGCCTTCTCATGGGCCGCATAGCCCTTTACCGCCTCGATCAGGTTCGGCAGCAGGTCGGCCCGTCGCTTCAGCTGGACCGTGATGTCGCTCCACGCCTCGTCGACGCGCACGTTGAGTGCGACGAGCGAGTTGTATGTCGCCCACAGGTAGATGCCGACGATGACGACGAGCGCCACGACGATCAGTACCGGGATCAGCCATTCCCACATGCCCGTGACTCCGTTCGAGGTTTCCCTCATCCTAGCCATCGGTGCGGCCGCAGATCAGAGCCGTCTCACGACTCTCAGCCCTTACTCACCGAGCACGCGGTCGAGATAGCGATTGCGGAACATCCGATCGGGGTCGAGCCGGTCGCGCAGGGCGACGAAGTCGTCGAATCGGGGGTACCGGTCGCGGAGGATCGAGGCATCCAGGGTGTGCATCTTGCCCCAGTGGGGTCGTCCCCCGTGGGCGAGCATGATCTGCTCGACGGCCTCGAAGTACTCGGTGGGGTCTTCCCGCCAATACCGGTGCACCGCGATGTAGCCCGACGCCCTGCCATGCGCGGTCGAGAGCCACAGGTCGTCGGCCGCGGCGAAGCGGACCTCGACAGGGAATGAGATGCGCCACCCTTCGTCGTCGACGAGCCCGCGAAGCTCGTCGAACGCGCGGCGCACCTCCTCGACGGGCAGGGCGTACTCCATCTCGCGGAAACGCACCGACCGCTCGGTCGCGAACACGCGGTGCGAGAAATCGGTGAACTCGCGGTTGCCCCACATGCGCACGGACGTCCGACTGATCGCGGGCACCGTCGGGGGCAGGGTCCGCGCGACGCTGCACGCCACCTGGTGCAGACCGTTGCCGACGACGACGTCATCGATCCACTTGCCGACGCGGGGCAGCGGGTGGCGCACAGCGCTCTCGGGCAGGCGGGTGTTCGTCTTCGTCATCGCCCGGTCGGTGTGCGGGAACCAGTAGAACTCGAAGTGATCGGATGCCGCGACCCGGGCATCGAGCCCCTCGAGCACGGGATCGAGCTCTTCGGGACGCTCGACGGCGTGCAGCAGGAATGCGGGAACGCACTGCAGCGTGACCTCGACGAGGATGCCGAGCAGCGCCGAGCCCCAACGCGACCGCCGGCAGCAGTTCGCTGTTCTGGCTCTCGTCCACGACGAGCAGCTCGCCGTCAGCCGTGACCAGCGTCGCAGCGGTGACCTGCGTGGCGATGCCGCCGAAACGGGCACCTGTGCCGTGCGTGCCGGTGGAGATGGCGCCCGAGATCGACTGACGGTCGATGTCGCCGAGATTGGGCATCGCGAGGCCATACCTGGCCAGCAGTCCGGGAATGCGGTGCAGACGCGTGCCGGCTCTCAACGTCGCGCGTCCGGTCTCACGGTCGGCGGCGACGAGCCCCGTGAGGTCCGTCAGATCCAGCAGCACCCCCGGAGCGACGGCGATACCCGTGAAGCTGTGGCCCGCACCCACCGCCTTGACGTGCATCCCGCGCAGGGCGGCGGCCTTGACGGCGCGCTGGACCGCCGAGGTGGTCGCCGGGAACTCCACACGCTGGGGGCGCACCTTCGCCGTGCGAGCCCAGTTCTGCCACTCTGCACCCGGCCTGGTCACAGGAACGCCTTTCCTTCGCCTCGGTACGTGGGCGACTCACCCACCAGTCGACCACCGTCGACGACGTGATATCTGTCGACGCGCTCGGCGAGCTCCCCGCTCTTGGAGTGCCGGAACCACACGCGGTCGCCGACACGCAACGCTCGGGCCGCGTCGCCCTGCAGGGGCGTCTGCACTTCTCCCGCGCCCTCGCGAGAGAGGGTCCTCAGCCCGGCGGGCCACACCGGCAGCGGCTGGCGGGACGCCACCGGCGGCCCGGATGCGATCCAGCCGCCGCCGAGCACCGTCGCGATGTCGGGCAGCGGCTTGCGCACGACATCGAGGGCGAATGCCGCCGCCGGCGCAGGATCGAACGCCCGGTATCCGTCGAACAGGTGGCCGGCCAGCAGCCCGCTGCCGGCGGTCAGTTCTGTGACGGCCAGATCGGATGCCGTCAGCTCGAGCGATCCGGTTCCGCCGCCGTTGACGAACTCGAGCGGCGCGATGTCGCGCAGCGCGCCGACGATCGCCGCCCGACGGTCCAGCAGCTCCTGCGCCGACCGCCGCTGCATCCAGCGGATCACGCCGTCGCTGGAACCGGTCGCATCGCCCTGGCCGGCGATCTGGGCTTCGTACATCATGAGACCCACGAGGCGGAATCCCGCCCTCGCCGCGATCGCACGTGCCAGGTTGGCGACCTCGCCCGGCTCGTGCACCGGGGAGCGCCGCACCCCGATGTGCCCCAGGCCGGGCGCACGCCAGGACGCATCGGCATCGATCGCGACGCGCAGCATCGTGCGCGAGTTCGGCGCCGCGACGGAGTCGACGACATCGAGCTGCGCGAGGTCGTCGACCATGAGCGTCACCCGGCTCGCCGCACGCTCGTCTGCGGCCAGCACGGCAAGCGCAGCGCGGTCGACGCTCGGGTACCCCAGCACGACGTCATCATGCGTCTCGGCGAGCCACAGCGCCTCCGGGAGCGTGAACGCGAGGATGCCGTGGTATCCCGGGAGGGCGAGCGTCGCGTCGAGGACGTCGCGCACGCGTACCGACTTGCTCGCCACGCGGATCGGCACGCCACTGGAGCGCACGACCATATCGAGCGCGTTGTACCGCAGCGCCGCGAGGTTCAGCGCCGCAACCGGGCCGGACACCCCGGCCACGGCATCCGTCATCGCCTCCCAGTACACCTGCGGATCGGCCCACGGAGTACCGGAATCGACGCCCGCGAGCAGGTCGATCGTCATCGCATCACGCTCTTCGGCGAGTGGGCGCACATGCCCTCCAGCCTACGACTCGCCGCGCACCGCCGACGTACGCCGCCGCTGGTGCCCCCGCCGGGATTCGAACCCGGACTGAAGCGATTTTAAGTCGCCTGCCTCTGCCGGTTGGGCTACGGGGGCGCGCACGTGAGCGAACGCCTCCACGGTACCGGTCAGCTGGTCGCGACGACCTTCTCTGCGGGCGCGGCGGTCACGGCCTTCGCCGGCGCCGCCTCGACGGGCTGCGGCGGACGCGGGCGTGCGGCGAACTCCTCGAAGACGTAGCGCGGGTCCTGCACCGCCTGCAGGTTCACCAGGTCGCGGCCGAGCCAGAGGTTGTTCCACCAGCCCCACACCACGCGGAACTTGCGCTCCCACGAGGGCATCGCCAGACCGTGGTAGCCGCGGTGGGCGACCCAGGCGACGAAGCCCTTGAGCGCGATCTTGCCGGACTGGAACACGCCGTTGTACAGGCCGAGACCCGCGACCGCACCGAGGTTCTTGTGGAAGTACTCGTGGGGCACCTCGCCGCGCAGCACGGCGACGAGGTTCTTCGCGAGCAGCTTGGCCTGACGGACGGCGTGCTGCGCGTTGGGCACGCAGTAGCCGCCGACTCCCCCGCCGGTCAGGTCGGGAACGGCCGAGACGTCACCGGCCGCCCACGCGCCCTCGACGATCTCGTCTTCGGTGCCCACCCGCAGGTCGGCGCGCGTGCGGATGCGACCGCGCTCTTCGACGGGCAGATCGCCGCCGCGCACGACGGTCGGGTTGGCCATGACGCCGGCGGTCCAGATGATCAGGTCGCTCGGGATCACCTCGCCGGTGGAGAGCTCGACGTTGCCGTCGACGGCTCCGGTGACCTGGGTGTCGAGGTGCACGAACGCACCGCGCTTGGCGAGGTCCTTGAGCACCCACTCGCTCGTCTTGAGCGAGACCTCGGGCATGATCCGGCTCATCGCCTCGATGAGGTGGAAGTGCGTGTCGCTGAACGTGACCTCGGGGTAGCGGCCGACCAGGGCGGAGGCGAAGTTGCGCAGCTCGGCGAACACCTCGATGCCGGCGAAGCCGCCGCCGATCACGACGACCGTCAGCAGGCGATCGCGGTCGGGACCGGGAGGCAGCACCGATGCCTTGTCGAAGTTCGACATCAGGCGGTCGCGGATGGCGACGGCCTCTTCGATCGTCTTGAGGCCGATCGCGTTGTCGGCGATGCCGGGGATCGGGAAGGTGCGCGAGACCGCACCGGCGGTCACGACGATCTGGTCGTACTCGAGCTCGTACGGGTCGCCGACGATCGGCGTGATCGTCGCGACCTTGTCGGCGTGATTGATGCCGGTGACCTTCGCGGCGACGATCTTCGTCTTCTTGAGGTGACGACGCAGCGCGACCACCGAGTGGCGCGCCTCGATCGAACCGGCGGCGACCTCGGGGAGGAACGGCTGGTAGGTCATGTACGGCAGCGGGTCGACGACCGTGACCTCGGCTTCGCCCTTGCGCAGGTGCTTCTCGAGCTTCCAGGCGGTGTAGAAGCCTGCGTAGCCGCCACCGACGATGAGGATCTTGGGCACGCGGTTCTTCACAGGCGCAGTGTTGCTCACGGTGGGGGATACTCCTGGGGTGTCAGCGGCTCGGCGTCCGGGACGCCATTCGGATACGTCGGACAGCTGCGGTGACGCCGAGAGCCACCAGTATAGCCGCCGCCGAGCCCGGCCATCAGCGGAAGGGTCCCGTAGAGGAGCGTGTCCGACGACGGCAGAAGCGGCGAGGCGGTGCGCGTGGCTGAATCGGCCGGAGGGAGCGGCGCGATCTCGACCGGCTCCGCGGTCGGCACCGGCGCCGGACCGCTGTCGGCGCGCCGGTAGAGGCGGATCCAGTCGGTGAGGCTGCCCATCGGGTTCGCCGTCACCGACGGCACGGACGCAGAGACCGCGGCGGCGGCATCCACCAGTCCGGCGCCGTAGAGCAGCGGGTCGGCGGCGCCGATGACGCCCGCCGGCTGGCGGGTGGTCTCGATGATGCGGTTGATGACGTTGTTCGCGTCCATATCGGGATGCGCCGCACGAACCAGCGCCGCGATGCCGGCCACGATCGGCGCCGCCCCACTGGTGCCGTTCCACAGCACGAGCCGTCCGTCAGCGGAGACACCGACGAGGTTCTCGCTCGGCGCCGAGACGCCGAGCGTGATGCCCTGCGTGGATGCCTCGACGCTCGCCCTGCCCTGCCGGTCGACGCCGGCGACCGTCAGCACGCCGGGGATCGTCGCCGGCGCGCCCACCCGCGAGGTGCCGCTGCCGCGGTTGCCCGCCGCCACGACGACCACGACGTCGTTCTCGAAGGCGTACAGGAAGGCGGAGTCCCAGCTCTCGTCCCAGTCGGGGGTGTTGGTCGTCAGCGAGAGGTTGATGACGTCGGCGCCGTTGTCGACCGACCAGCGGATCGCCTCGGCGATCTGGTCGGCGAACGGGACCTTCGCGGACGAGCCGAACCCGACCGAGACGGCCAGCAGCTCGGCCTGGGGCGCCACGCCGATCATGCCGGTGTTCGCGCCGGTGCCCCGGGCGCCGGCGAGGGATGCCACCCAGCTGCCGTGGTTCGCGTCGACCGCGCCGACCGGCGTGCGACCGTCGGACGAGCCCATGCCCGAGACGTCGGTGCCGCCGACGACGGCGCCCTCGAACTCGACCGGACCCCGGGCGACGCCGGTGTCGATGATCGCGATGCGGACGCCGCGCGCCGCGGGTCGTGCTCCACGCATCCCTGATGCCGTAGTCGTCCAGCCAGTACTCGGCGGCACGGACCGGGTCGGGGTTCGGCGCCACCGGCGACGACGCTCGCGCCGGTGAGCAGCGCGACGGCGCACGACCGCCGCCGCTGCCGAAAGGACCCTGCGGATCATCCCGCGGCCCCGGGCTCGGCGCACACGCAGCGATCGGGCGACCACGTCGAGCAGGGCGAGCGCGCGATCGCCGATCGGATTCACGCCGGGTCCCGCGGCCAGCGCGTGAGCGGCGAGCGCGTGCAGGCACTTCACGCGGGTCGGCATCCCGCCGGCCGAGATGCCGTCGATCTCCTCGACCACGCCGAACGCCGAACGATCGTGCAGGTACGCCTCATGCGCGCCGCGCGTACGCCTCGCGCCACCTCGGGTTCGTCCGCGAGCTCGTCGCTCAGCGTCCGCATCACCTGAGTGGCTTCCAGTCCCGACATCGCCGCCGTCGCGGCCGGATGCGTCAGGTAGTAGAACGTCGGGAACGGGGTGCCGTCTTCGAGCCGCGGCGCGGTGGCCGCGACCGTCGGATTGCCGCACACGCACCGCGCCGCGATGCCGACGACCCCGCGCGCGGGACGACCGAGCTGGGCGCGCAGAACGGTCAGATCGGTCTCGCTGACGGGCGGGAACGGCGGCGTGGTCACGGTCTCCAGGCTACCGTCAGCGCCTGTGATGCCCCTGGAGGACGCATGCCGCACGCCGCCTCACGGGATGACGGCGGGCGTGTCGCTGGGCTCCGGATCGGGCACGCCGATCGTGGGCGCCTTCACGGTCTGCGCGATGCCGGCCTCGGTCACCGAGCGCACGAACTGCGACATCCAGTCGGTGCGGGTCTGCTCGACATCGTCGCTCACCGGCGCCTGCTCCTGCGGCACGAGCGCCGGCGGCAGATCGTCGTCGACGAGGTAGACGACTTCTCCCGGCTTGACGTAGTACAGCCGCTCGCGCGCCTGCGTCGTGATGTACGCCGGGATCGGTCCAGCGGTCGCGCTGCGCCTCGAGGTCGGCGACGTCTTCGCGACTCACCTCGACCGCGGCCTGCAGCGCGGCGATCTGCTGACGCTGATCGACGTACGTGCCGATCGTCGGGACGAGCACGAAGGCCGCGAGCACGACCAGGCCCATCATGATCACCATGAAGCCGGAGAGGCGGATGCCGCCCAGCCAGCCGCGGACGTCGACCGGGTCGCCGTGGCCGGCGGCGGCGCGCGCCGCGGGACACGAGAAGGGGGAGCCGTCGTGTCTGCCACGGCTCCCCCGTCTCTTGCCGGCTGCGGTGCAGTGCGGCTCGAAAAGACTGTCCTACGCGGTGTACCTCGGGAACGCGGAGCGTCCGGCGAATTCCGCCGCGTCGCCCAGCTCCTCCTCGATGCGCAGAAGCTGATTGTATTTCGCGACGCGCTCGCTGCGGGCGGGCGCGCCGCTCTTGATCTGACCCGAGTTCACGGCGACGGCGAGGTCGGCGATCGTGGTGTCCTCGGTCTCTCCCGAGCGGTGCGAGAACATCGTGGTGTAGCCGGCGCGGTGGGCCATGTCGACGGCATCCAGCGTCTCCGACAGCGTGCCGATCTGGTTGACCTTCACGAGAAGCGAGTTGGCCGACGCCGCGCTTGATGCCGTCCGAGAGGCGGGTCGGGTTCGTCACGAACAGGTCGTCGCCGACGAGCTGGATCTTCGAGCCGAGCTTCTCGGTGAGGTGCTTCCACGCGTCCCAGTCGTCCTCGGCGAGGGCGTCCTCGATCGTGATGATCGGATAGGCGTCTGCGAGCTCGACGTAGTAG
Source organism: uncultured Actinomycetota bacterium (assembly GCA_963772395.1). GTDB lineage: Bacteria > Actinomycetota > Actinomycetes > Actinomycetales > Microbacteriaceae > Microbacterium. The sequence continues at coordinate 1,375,731 of CAVYWV010000002.1, forward strand.
TCGGTGAGCTCCTCGGCCGACCAGGCCTTGCCCTCGAACTGGTACGCGCCGTCGCTGAAGAACTCGGTGGCGGCGACGTCCATGCCCAGCGCGATCTCGGTGCCGGGCGTGAAGCCCGCCTTCTCGATCGCCGTGATGAGGAAGTCCAGGCCCTCGCGGTTGCTGGGCAGGTCGGGGGCGAAGCCGCCCTCGTCGCCGAGTCCCGTCGCGTAGCCGGCCTTGAGCAGCTCGCCCTTGAGGACGTGGTAGGTCTCGGTGCCCCAGCGCAGCGCCTCGGCGAACGTCGAGGCGCCGATCGGTGCGAGGAAGAACTCCTGCATGTCGATGCCGTTGTCGGCGTGCGAGCCGCCGTTGATGACGTTGAACAGCGGGACGGGGAGGATGTGCGCGTTCGGTCCGCCCAGGTAGCGGAACAGCGGGCAGATCGGCGCTGTCGGCGGCAGCCTTGGCGACCGCGAGGCTCACGCCGAGGATGGCGTTCGCGCCGACGCGGCCCTTGTTGTCGGTGCCGTCGACCTCGATGAGGATCTCGTCGATGATGCGCTGCTCGGTGGCATCGACACCCTCGATCGCCGGTCCGAGCTCGTCGATCACCGCGGCGACGGCCTTGAGCACGCCCTTGCCGCTGTAGCGGGTCTTGTCGCCGTCGCGCAGCTCGTACGCCTCGAAGGCGCCGGTGGACGCACCGGAGGGGACGGCCGCGCGCTGGACGATGCCGTCGTCGAGCAGGACCTCCACTTCGACGGTCGGGTTTCCGCGCGAATCCAAGATCTCGCGCGCGTTGACAGCCTCGATTAGTGCCACAGAGGACTCCTTGTGTGGTGGAGGGTGGATCGGGAGCGTCGTCGGTCCGCTGGTCAGTCTATCCAGGCAGATGCCGCGGCACAGGGCCGTTGCACGGGCCCGGGTCCTGCGACGTCAGCGCGCGGCGTCCGAGGCGGCGGCATCCGTCACCACGGCGATCGCGACGCCGTCCCAGCCCTTGAGATCGAGCGTCTGCAGCGCAGTCGCGTCGAATCGGGGATCACGGCCGAGCATCTCGAGGCCGCGCTGGGTGCCGATCACGTGCGAGGCCGTCGTCGCGGGGTTGGCGACCTCTCCCCCGCGCCCGATGTTGTCGACGACCACGACAGTGCCGGGGTGACCGAGTCGGGCGGCCCAGTCGAGGTAGATCGTGTTCGACTCCTTGTCGGCGTCGATGAAGACGAAATCGAAGCGGGGCTCGTCCTGGAGCGTCGGCAGAACCTCATCGCCGCGACCGATGCGGATGTCGACCTTCTGCCCGACACCGGCCCGGTCGAGGTTCGCGCGCGCGATCGCGGCGTTGGCCGGCTCGGCCTCGATCGTGACGACCGTCGCCGTCGTCCGGAATGCCGCGGGCCATCCAGATCGTCGAGTACGCGCCGAGCGTGCCGATCTCGAGAACGCGGCGCGCGCCCGAGATGCGCACGAGCAGGTGCAGCAGCTTGCCCGAGACCGGCGCGACCTCGATCGCCGGCAGACCGGCGGAGTTCTGGTCGGCGACAGCGGACTCGAGGTCGGCGTCATGTCCGACGAGCGTCTCGGTGAGGTACGCGTCGACACGGCGCCAGGCATCGGGTGTGGGTTCGGCCATGCCGCCAGCCAACCCGGCTCAGGGCCCCGCGTCAACCGTCGCGCCGCTCGACCCTGACCGCGAGACAGCATGGGCGCCGCGAGACTGATCGCGTTCGCCTCTGTCTCGGCGCGAACATGCTGTCTCGCGGTCTGAGGAGATCAGGCGAGGGGCTTGAACTCGAGCGACGTGAAGGTCGCGCCGGGGGCGACCGTCGCGAAGGACGTGTAGCCGTCGGATGCCGCACGCTCCAGCAGCGCCTTGAGGTTCTTCGGGCGCCGCTCGAGCCGCACGCGCGCCCCGTCGCGCGGCGAGGGCGACCTTCAGCGCGAGCAGCTCGCCGAGCGGCATGTCGCGGTCGTGCACGAGCACGACTGCGCCGCTCGCTGTCCGCCGGCAGACTCGGCCACCAGGTCGACGAGCCGCTCGAACCCGAGCGAGAACCCGACCGCCGGCACGTCCTGCCCGAGGAAGCGCCCGATCATCCCGTCGTAGCGGCCGCCGCCGCCGAGCGAGTAGTCGACGCTCGGGTGGGCGAGCTCGAAGATCGTGCCGGTGTAGTACCCCATGCCGCGCACCAGGAACGGATCGAACACGAGCGGGACGCCGCTCACCGCGTCATCGGATGTTCGCGTGGCCGCGACCGCTTCGCCGATGCCCACCAGGTGCGCGACGACATCGTCGGGCGCCCCGTCGGGCAGCGCCTTGCGGATCTGTCGCTCGCCGTAGGGGTGGTACTCGAGGGTCTGCGGACGGCTCAGGAACGCCTCGAGTCCGTCGACCGCGGCCGCCGTTGCACCACGCTCGCGCAGCTCCGCGGTGACTCCGCTCGGTCCGATCTTGTCGAGCTTGTCGATCGTGATCAGCACGCCGGGGCGCTCAACGACCCGTGAACCCGAAGCTCTCCAGCATCCCATCGAGTGCGCGCCGGTCGTTGATGCGCACCGTCGCCCCCTCCAGCCCCAGCGCGTCGACGGCATCGAGGGATGCGACGATCAGCTCCGCCTCCGCGCGCGAGGATGCATCGCCCAGGATGTCGATGTCGCACTGCATGAACTGCCGGTAGCGACCCTTCTGCGGCCGCTCGGCCCGCCACACCGGCGCGATCTGCACCGCGCGGAAGACCGCGGGCAGCTCGGCGCGGTGGCTCGCGTAGAAGCGGGCCAGCGGAACGGTCAGGTCGTAGCGCAGGCCGAGATCGGCGAGGTCGGCCGGGTTCTCGGCGGCCGCGCGGATCGCGTCGGCGTCGAGCCCGCGCTTGAGCACGTTGTACGCGAGCTTCTCGTTGTCTCCGCCGATCCCGGCGTGCAGCCGGGCGTGATCCTCCATGACGGGCGTCTCGATCTCGTCGAAGCCGTGCGCGCGGTAGCGCTCGCGGATGACGGCGAGGACGCGCTCGCGACGGGCCTTTTCAGCGGGGAGGAAGTCGCGCATGCCGCGCGGCGGATTGACGGATGCCACGGGGTAAGTCTGTCAGGACTGCTCGGCGGCGCGGATCTGTGCCTCCAGCCCGCGAAGACGCTCGCGCAGCGCCCGCTCGGCATCCCACCCGTTGCTGCGAGCAGCGGCGACCAGGGCGAGCAGCGCGTCGCCGAGTTCGGCTTCGGTGCGCGGGTCGCTGCCGCGAGACAGGGGGTTCGGGCTCAGACCGGGGTCGTCGCCACCCGTCTCGGCCGGAGTCCCCTGCTTCGGCACGGCGACGCGGACCTGAGCCGCCTTGCCGAGCAGCTTCTGCGCGAGCGCGAGCGACGGCATGCGCTCAGAGACGCCGTCCAGCACGCTCGTGCGCTCGTGCTTCTCGGCGGCCTTCGCGGCGTTCCAGAGAATGAGCACCTGCTCGGGGGTCTCGGCGACCTCGCCGGCGAAGACGTGCGGATGCCGCCGCACCATCTTCTCGGTGAGCCCCCGAGCCACGTCATCGATGTCGAACGGGTCGTCCTGGTCGCGGGAGGCGATCTCGGCGTGGAACAGCACCTGCCAGAGCAGGTCGCCGAGCTCTTCGCGCAGCTCGGCGCGCGACCCGGTTTCGACCGCCTCGATCAGTTCGGCGCTCTCCTCGACCAGATACGGGACGAGGGCGCGATGATCGATCTGCTGCGTCCACACGCAGCGGTCGCGCACTTCGTGCATCGTGTCGGCCGCAGCTCGCAGCGGATCGGTCTCGGTCATGCGGGCACCTCCGGGGCCGGGGCGGCAAGTCTGCGGTGGTGACGGGCGCGCCACGACACCGTCAGCCCCGCCAGGATCAGGGCGATGAACGATCCGGCCAGGACGCCGAGGATCGCCTGGTCGCGTACGAACGCCTCGCCGGCGAACGCGAGATCGGCCAACAGCAGCGAGACCGTGAAGCCGATCCCGCCGAGCGCGCCGATCAGCAGCAGGATCGCGGGGAACCGCGCCGAGCGCAGCAGCGTCATTTCTCTCCGTCCGGTCGGCGCGGATCACGTCGGACCTTCACCGCCGACCCGGTGGCAGCGTCGGTCGAGAGACCGAGCCGGGCGAGCGCCCCGGCACACCGGGGTCCATGCTATCGAGCAGCTCGGTCGCGCCGGTGTCACACGTGACATCCACGAAACACCGCCGCACTACCGTGGAGCGCATGCGCGAGTTCACCCAGACCGAAGCGATCGACCTCGTGGGACGGTTCGAGGCCGGCCAGGAGATACCCGAGCGGATGCGGGCGGATGTGCGCATGCTCGGGTCGCTGCTGGGCCGCGTGCTGCGCGAGAGCGGATCCGCAGGGCTCTACGAAGACGTCGAGCGCTTGCGCGTCGCGACGATCCACGCCTATACCGACGACACCCCCGAGGCGTTCGCGCGTGCCGCCGAGATCGCGGACTCATTCACGATCGATCGCGCCGACGAGGTCGCGCGGGCGTTCACCGCGTACTTCCACCTCGTGAACCTCGCGGAGGAGCACCAGCGCGTGCGCATCCTGCGGGAGCGCGACGGCCGCCCCGACCGCGAGGATGCGACCGACTCGGTCGCCGCCGCGTTCGTGCGCCTCGCCGCCGAGGTGGGCGATGACACCGCGCTCGCCCGGCTGCAGGCGCTGCGCTTCCACCCCGTGTTCACCGCGCACCCCACCGAGGCGCGGCGGCGCGCGATCTCGACGAGCATCCGCCGTCTCGCGGCCTTCCTCGAGGAGCACGACGCGTCGCTGCGCAACGGTGTATAACAGCGTGCCGACCAGCGTCGCGCCGAGCGCCGCATGCTCGAGGAGATCGACACGCTGTGGCGAACTGCTCCCCTGCGCCCCGAGAAGCCGTCGCCCACCGACGAGGTTCGAGCGGTGATGGCGGTGTTCGACGAGACGCTGTACACCGCGATCCCGCACGTCTACCGCCGCGTCGACGACGCCCTGCAAGGACCCGCCGCAGGCGGGCGCGCGCCCGTCGTGCGTCCCTTCGTGCGCGTCGGGTCATGGGTCGGCGGCGACCGCGACGGCAATCCGTTCGTGACGGCATCCGTCACACGCAAGGCCGCCGCGATCGCGAGCGAGCACGTGCTGCTCGGTCTGGAGCGGACCGCGAACCGCATCGGCCGCGGGCTGACACTCGATGCCTCGACCACCCCGCCGAGCGACGCTCTGCTCGGCCTGTGGCAGCGGTTGAAAGCGGCCGACGAGGATGCCGCGGCCGAGATCGCGAAGCGCTCGCCGAACGAGCCGCACCGCCGCATCGTGCTGCTGATCGCGCGCAAGATCTCGGCGACGCGGGCTCGCGACGCCGACCTCGCCTACACCGACCCCGAGGAGCTGCTGACCGACCTGCGCGTGGTGCAGGACTCGCTCGTGCAGGCCCGCGCGCCCCGACAGGCTTACGGGCACCTGCAGCAGCTGCTGTGGCAGGTCGAGACGTTCGGCTTCCACCTCACCGAGCTCGAGGTGCGACAGCACTCGGCTGTGCACGCGAAGGTGCTGGCGGAGCTGGATGCCGGCGGCCCGCGCTCTGAGCTCGCCGAGGAGGTGCTCGACGTCTTCCGCGCCGTGGCCTTCCTGCAGAAGCGCTACGGCCCCCGCGCCGCCGGTCGCTACGTCGTCTCGTTCACACAGTCTGCCCAGGACCTCGCGAACGTGCACCGGCTTGCGCGCTACGCGACGGGGGATGCCGCCGCCCCGGTGCTGGATGTCGTCCCGCTGTTCGAGACCTTCGCCGACCTCCAGGCCGCGCCGCGCATCCTCGCTGAGATCGTCGAGCACCCGGAGTTCGCCGCGCGGCTGGAGGCGACCGGTCGCCGGCTGGAGGTCATGCTCGGCTACTCGGACTCGTCGAAGGACGTCGGTCCGGTGGCCGCGAATCTCGCGCTGTACGTCGCGCAGGCGGCCATCGCCGCGTGGGCGCAGGAGAACCGCATCGAGCTGACCCTCTTCCACGGCCGCGGCGGTGCGCTCGGTCGCGGAGGCGGTCCCGCGAATTCGGCGATCCTGGCTCAGCCGCCGCACTCGGTCGACGGGCGCTTCAAACTCACCGAACAGGGCGAGGTCATCTTCGCCCGCTACGGCGACCCGGCGATCGCGATGCGTCACATCGACCAGGTCGCCGCGGCGGTGCTGATGGCCTCGGCACCGTCGATCGAAGAGCGCAACCGCGACGCCGCGGCACGGTACGCCGACGTCGCCGCGACGATGGACACCGCATCCCGCGCGCGCTTCTTCGAGCTGGTGAAGGCTCCCGGCTTCGCGCCGTGGTTCGCTCAGGTCACCCCGATGGAGGAGGTCGGGCTGCTCGCGCTGGGCTCCCGGCCGGCGCGCCGCGGGCTCTCCGTCGAGTCGCTCGAAGACCTGCGGGCGATCCCGTGGGTGTTCGCGTGGACGCAAGCGCGCATCAACCTCGCGGGCTGGTTCGGTCTCGGCGCGGCCCTGGACGCGGTGGGCGACGAAGACATGCTCCGCAGGGCCTATCGGGAGTGGCCGCTCTTCCAGACGATGGTCGACAATGTGGCGATGAGCCTCGCGAAGGCCGATCCGCGCATCGCGCGGCACTACCTCGACCTCGGCGACCGCGAAGACCTCGCCGAACTCGTGATGGAGGAGATGGAGCTCACCCGCCTCTGGGTCGTGCGGGTCACGGCGGGCGTCGGACGTGCTCGACAACAAACCGGTCCTGCAGCGCGCGGTCAAGATGCGCAGTCCCTATGTGGACGCCCTCTCGCTGCTGCAGCTGCGCGCGCTGCGCACGCTGCGCGCCGATGCCGCAACGGGATCCGCGGCCGACCCCGAGCAGCAGCGACTGCTGCTGCTGTCGGTCAGCGGCGTGGCCGCCGGCCTTCAGAACACCGGCTGACGCGCGAGAGCGCGCGGGTCAGTCCAGCCTGATGTCGCGGTCGTGCCGGGCGAGGCTGCGACCGTAGCGCTCGGTCAGCTGCACCATGAGATCCGGGGTGTCGCGGTCGAGCCCGAAAACGTACCCCGGGAAGTCGAGCTCCTTCTGGGCCGCCCAGATCTCCTCATGGCGCTCGGCGGGCAGGATCTGAGCGGGATCGCCGACGGCGACCCAGCCGATCGGCACGACGGTCTCCGGCGGAAGCACCGAGCGAAGGTGCACGACCGCGTTGATGCGCACCTCGCTGCGCTCGCCGATCCGTGCGCCGTTGAAGATCCGTGTGCCCGTCGCCAAGAACACCTCGTCGCCGATCGTCGCGCCCGAGACGCTCGCCATCGGTCCGACCAGCGTGTGATCGCCGATATGCACCGCGTTGGCGGAACTGGCGCGGATCAGAGCGTTCTCCATCACGATCACGTTCGTTCCGAGGGTGATCGGGCCGCCCTCGGCCGTGATGACCGCCCCGTGCAGCACTTGGCAGTCGGCGCCGATCACGACATCGCCGCTGATGACCGCGGTGGGCGCGACAACGGCGTCGGGATGGATGCGGGGCCGCGCCCCGAGATGTTCGAACTGCATCCGATAACCCCTCTCAGCGCACCTTGCGGGGCTGCTTCTTGCCGAGCATGTAGGGCATTCCCTGACCTACAGCTGCGAACGTGTTGCCGATCCGAGCGCCCCAGGAGGGCTTGCGCGGTGGCGGGAGCAGGCCGTCGAGATCCGCGACGTCGACGAAGTATGCGCGCACTTCTCCGATGCCCTCCAGTTCGGAAGTGATCTCATGAACGGGCGTGGGCAGTGACCCCTCATCGACATGGTAGGGCTCTTCGCAGACCAGGACGTACTCGGGTATCGACACCGAGTTCTTCAGCAGGCGGTGCACGAGGATCACGTCGATGCCGACGAGCTTGGTGTGCCCGCGGATGCTCTGGGTGGCCACTTCGCCGACATGCGCGACGAACTTCAGTGGGCCGAGTGCGAGAGCCCCACCGCTCGTGTATGCGACGATCCCGAGCGCGACGGTGAAGGCCCACTCGGCTGTCCACGCACCGAGGAAGCTGAGCTGAGCCCGACGAAGATTGGGGTTGCGCCAGTTGCTCGCGAACGCGGCAGCGGCCTCGCCGAGCCGTCCTCGGCTGCCCCCCACGCCCATGCCGCGACTCTATGGCCTGGGCCTGATCATGGCCAGAATCCCCGGCGGGCGTCGCAGAGCGGAAGGTTCTCAGGTCGCCGGTGGCGCCTCGACCGCCGGGGCGGCGGGCGCAGGGAACAGCTGATCGAGAAGCTGCCGCACCCACGCGATGAGGTCGGCATCCGAGACGCGTTCGTCCCCGGCACGCGGCAAGGGGATGACGATCGCCTCCCCGCCCGCCAGCACCTTCGCGGAGGGATACAGCCGCTGCAGCCGCACCCGCATCGAGTCGGCCAGGTTCGCCGGGGCGATCCGCAGGTTGGGTCCCATCGCGACCACATCCGCCAGCCCCGCCTGAGCGGCACGGCGGCGCAGGCGGGCGACCGAGAGAAGGCCCTCGGTCTCTGCGGGCAGCTCACCGTAGCGGTCGCGCAGCTCGTCGACGACGAGGTCGATCGCATCGTCTTTCGCGGTGGCGGATGCCGCAGCCGAGAGCTTCTGGTACGCCTCGAGCCGCAGGCGCTCACTGTCGATGTAGGACTCCGGGATGCGCGCCTGCACAGGCAGTTCGAGCCGCAGCTCGGTGGGTCCCTCGGTCTCTTCGCCCCGGAAGGTCGCCACGGCCTCGCCGATCATGCGCAGGTAGAGGTCGAAGCCGACACCGGCGATGTGTCCGGCCTGTTCGGCCCCGAGCAGATTGCCCGCTCCGCGCAGTTCGAGGTCCTTCAGCGCGACCTGCATGCCGCTGCCGAGATCGTTGTTGACGGCGATCGTCTCGAGCCGGTCGGCCGCGGTCTCCGAGAGCGGCTTGTTCTCGTCGTACAGGAAGTACGCGTACGCGCGTTCCCGGGCACGGCCGACCCGGCCGCGCAGCTGATGCAGCTGCGACAGACCGTACTTGTCGGCCCGATCGATGATGATCGTGTTCGCGTTCGCGATGTCCAGGCCCGTCTCGACGATCGTGGTGGAGACCAGCACATCGGCGCGGCGTTCCCAGAAGTCGTCGACGACCTGCTCGAGCGCGTGCTCCCCCATCTGCCCGTGCGCCACCGCGATGCGCGCTTCGGGCACGAGCTCGGCCAGGTGCGACGCGACGCGCTGGATGGACTGCACACGGTTGTGCACGTAGAAGATCTGACCCTCGCGGAGCAGCTCGCGCCGGATCGCGGCGGCGATCTGCTTGTCGTTGCGGGCGCCGACGTACGTCAGGATCGGATGCCGGTCCTCGGGCGGAGTCTGCAGGGTGGACATCTCGCGAATGCCGGTCACCGCCATCTCGAGCGTGCGCGGAATGGGGGTCGCGCTCATCGCGAGGATGTCGACGTTCGTCTTGAGCTTCTTCAGCTTGTCTTTGTGCTCGACACCGAACCGCTGCTCCTCATCGATGATGAGCAGACCGAGGTCCTTGAAGATGACGCCCTCGGTCAGAATGCGGTGCGTGCCGATGACCATGTCGACGGTGCCGTCCGTCAGGCCGGCCAGGGTGTCGCGCGCCTGCTTGTCGGTCTGGAACCGCGACAGCGCCCGCACCTGAACGGGGAAGCCCGCGAAACGCTCGGTGAAGGTTTCAAGGTGCTGCTTGACCAGCAGTGTCGTGGGCACGAGCATCGCAACCTGCTTGCCGTCCTGGATCGCCTTGAACGACGCACGCACCGCAACCTCGGTCTTGCCGAAGCCGACGTCGCCCGACAGCAGCCGGTCCATCGGGATCGGCTTCTCCATGTCGGCTTTGATCTCATCGATCGTCTGCAGCTGATCGGGCGTTTCGGCGAACGGGAACGCCTCCTCGAGTTCGCGCTGCCACGGGGTGTCGGGTCCGAATGCGTGACCCTTCGCCGCCATGCGCGCCGAGTAGAGCTTGACGAGCTCCACCGCGATGTCACGCACCGCCCGCCGGGCGCGGCCCTTCGCCTGCGCCCAGTCGCTGCCGCCCATCTTGGAAAGAGTCGGCGCCTCCCCGCCGACGTACTTCGAGAGCAGGTCGAGCTGATCGGTGGGCACGTAGAGCTTGTCGCCGGGGTATCCGCGCTTGGACGGCGCGTACTCCAGCACGAGGTACTCGCGCACGCTCTTGACCGGATTGCGCCCGCCGCTGGACACTTCGCGCTGGGTGAGCTCGACGAACTTGCCGATGCCGTGGGTGGCGTGCACGACGAAGTCGCCGGTCTTCAGCTGCAACGGGTCGACGACGTTCCGGCGGCGCGAGGCGAGCTTCTTCACCAGCCGCTGGTCGCCGCCGATCGTGCGTCCGTAGAACTCGGTCTCGGTGAGCACCGCGAGCTTCGCGTCCGTCGCCTCGAACCCGCGCTCGAGTTCGGACAGCACGACGTGCGCCACACCGGGCTCCGGCGGAACGAGGACTTCGTCGACCCGTCGAGCCGCGATCCCGCGTTCGGCCATCACGTCGCGGGCGCGCTCGACGAGGCCGGTTCCTGATGCCGCCACCACGACACGCCAGCCCGCGGCGAGCAGTTCGCCGACGTGCGCGGTGGCACCGTCGACGTTGCCCTGGAACGACGGCACCGAGGAGCCCGGCACGCGAACCGCGGAGCCGGCTGCGACCTCGAGCAGGCCTTCAGCCGACGCATCGGCTTCGCCGGAGTCGAAAGCGCTGAGCGTCCACCAGGCGATCCCGTGCTGACCGGCCGCTTCGCGAAGCGCAGGCAGGCTCACGAAGTCGCCCGAGCCGATGTCGACGGGGCTCGCCGCACCGGCGGTCGCCGCGCTCCACGCCGCCTCGAGGAACTCGCGGTTCGTCTCCAGCAGGGTCACCGCGCGCGTGACGGCCCGCTCGGGGTCGACCAGGGCGATAGCCGATCCCTCCGGCAGGTAGTCGACGACCGTGACGATGTCGTCCACGAGCGCGGGAATGAGCGACTCCATGCCCTCGGCAGGGATGCCCTCGGCCATCTTCTCCAGCATCCCCCGGATGCCGGGGAACTCGTCCTTCAGCTGACGGGCGCGATCGCGCACGGCCTGCGTGAGCAGCAGCTCGCGGCTCGCGGGAAGATCGACCGCCGCGACCTCGCCCGGCAGGGAGCGCTGGTCGGCGACGGAGAAGGCCCGGATCTGGTCGACCTCGTCGCCGAAGAACTCGATGCGGAAGGGATGGTCGGCGATGGGCGGGAAGACGTCGAGGATGCCGCCGCGCAACGCGAATTCACCGCGGCGCGACACCATGTCGACCCGGTGGTAGGCCAGCTCGACGAGCCGAGCAGAGACCTGGGACAGATCGTGGCCCCGCTCACCGACGGCGAGGTGGACCTCCACGGCGTCGGCGAGCCCGGCGGCGAGCGGCTGCAGCGCACCGCGAACGGACGCGGTCACCACGAGGGGAGTCTCCCCCGTCCAGCGGGCGATGCGGCCGAGCACGTCGAGGCGGTGCCCGACGGTCTCAGGACTGGGACTCAGGCGTTCGTGCGGCAGCGTCTCCCACGCGGGGAAATGCATGACCTCTGCGCCGGGTATCACCGCTTCGAGCGCAGGACCGAGCGATTCCGCGCGGCGACCGGTAGGCGCGATCACGAACAGCGCACCGGCACGACCGGCGGCGCGGCGGCGCTCGAGCAGCGAGGCCAGCAGCGGGGCGTCCAGGCCTTCGACGAGCGAGAAGTCCGCATCGACCGTCGCCGAGGCCGCGGCATCCCGGAAAGACTCCGCCTGTTCGAGGGCGCGCACGATCCCGGGAACTGTCACCGGACGAGTCTACGGGCGCGTGCCGACACTCGGCTCGCGGGCCGGCGGAGCGGAGCGTGCTCATAGGATGAGTGCCGTGAGCGAGAACGCGGCAGCCGGCGAGACCACCCCGACGGCGCCACCAGCCAAGCCCGCAAGCGACATTCCCCCTGTGCCTCCTCTGCCGCCCGTCACGCCGGCGTATGTCGCACCACCGCTGCCGCCGTATGCGGCCGGAGCGGTGGCGGCCGGCGGTTCGATGCCGCACTACCCACCTGCGGATCACGCGACGCAGCAGTACGCGACTCTGCCGTACGGATCTGAACAGGGGTATGCCGCGCCGCAGGGCTACGGCGCCCCACAGGGCTACGGCGCACGCACAGGGCTACGTGCCGCCAGAGGGGTACGCGCCGCCGCCGCAGGGCTACGGTCCGTACGCTCCCCCGGGGTGGTCGGCACCCCCCTCCGCCGGACCGGGTCTCGGAATCATCGCCTTCGTACTCGCCGTGCTCGCAGCCGTCGGCGCGAGCGTCGTCGGATCGTTCGCCGGCTACCGCATCGGCCTGGGAACAGCGCGTGACATCATGATCGACCCCACGGACTTCGACTTCGACTGGTCGATTCTCACGCCGGTGCGCGAGTGGGTCCTGCTCGGCGAGCTGTCATTCTGGGCCGGGACGATCCTCGGAATCTGGGCGATCGTGCAGGGGATCATCGCGATCGTGAAGAACCGCGGGCGAGGATGGGGCATCGCGGCGGTCGTGGTGGCCGCCATCGGTCCGATCGTCTTCGCCACCGGTGTGCAGGCGTTCCTGGCCGCCGGCTTCGCTTCGGGAGCCTCGATCGGCGCCTGAGTCCGCTACACCCGCGGTGCGTGGTGCTTCTGCTGCGCGGCGAGGAGCCCCTCGTCCACGAGCTGCTCGACCGCATCAGCCGCGTCGGCGAGCAGAATCGGAAGGTTCTTGCGCTCGGTCGCCCCGAACGGATCGAGCACCCAGTCGGCGGGATCCTGCCGACCGCTGGGGCGACCGATCCCCACGCGCACGCGTGCGAATTCGGTCGAATCCAGTGCCTTGGCCACATCCCGAACGCCGTTGTGGCCGCCGTGACCGCCGCCCGCCTTGAGCTTGATCGCATCGAACGGAATGTCGAGCTCGTCGTGCACGACGACGACCCGCTCAGGATCCACCCCGTAGAACTTCGCGAGTCCGGCGACCGGACCACCTGAGACGTTCATGAACGTGTTGGGCTTGGCCAGGATCAGCTTGGCCCCGCCCGGGCGCAGCCAGGTCTCGGCGACGCGGGCGTTCGTCTTGTGCGCGCGGAAGGCCTCTCCGCGCCGCGCAGCGAGCTCGTCGATGCACCATCTGACCGACGTTGTGCCGGGTGAGCTCGTAGCGCGGTCCGGGGTTGCCCAGGCCCACGATCAGCCACGTGTCTGCCATGTCTCACATCCTGCCGGAAGCGCCCGGCGACCCCGGGCATCGGAGTCCGGAAAAGGGAAGGGGGAGCGAAATCCGCACCCCCCTTCCCGACGTCGGGATTACTCGGACTCGGTCTCGGCCTCGGTCTCGGCCTCGGACTCGAGCGCCTGCGCGGCGGCGACGGCAGCGTCGAGCTCGGCGATCTCGTCCTCGGCGGCGAGCGTCGACGACGGCACCGAGATGGCGACGATCAGCGTCTCGGGGTCGACGATCAGCGATGCGCCCTTGGGCAGCGTGAGCTCGGCAGCGGTGATGTGCGTGCCCTCCTCGAGGCCCTCGACGTCGAGCTCGATGCGCTCGGGGATGTGCGTGGCCTCGACCTCGAGGAGCACCGTGTTGGCGTCCTGCGCGGCGATCGTGCCGGGCGCGGACTCGCCGATGATCGAGATGGGCACGTCGACCTGGATCTTCTCGCCCTTCTTGACCACGAGCAGGTCGATGTGCTCGATGATCTGGTGCACAGGATCCTTCTGCACGTCCTTGACGAGCGTGAGCTGCTCCTTGCCGTTCACGTCGAGCTCGAGCACCGCGTTCGCGCGGCGGATCAGCAGCGCGACCTGGTGGCCGGGCAGGGCGACGTGCACCGGGGTGGTGCCGTGCCCGTAGATGACGGCGGGGATCTTGCCGGCGGCACGCAGACGGCGGGCGAAGCCCTTGCCGAAGTTCTCGCGGACCTCCGCGTGGACCTTGGTGTCGGTCTCGGTAACCATGATGATTTCTCCTTGCGGGCACGCGGCCCGTTCTGATTCGGGCCACGGGGCCCAGGTATGGGGTCTGCATTCGACTCGAACGCGAGCGCGTGAGGAAAGCCGTGAGCCTGCATCACTGCGTCGATCACGGATGCCGCACCCAGGCTTCTCAGCCGGTGCGAGGCATCCCTCGCCGAAGTTCAATCGCCAAGTCTACCAGCGGCGATGCGCGCGGAAGCACAGCCCGCGAATGCACCGCTACGATGAAGACGCTCGCTTCTGCACCCGGAGGAATCATGCTCGACAGCCAGACCGCCTCAGCAGTGCTCATGGGCACGATCGGCCTCATCTCGGCGCTGGGCCTCGTCGGCACCGTGCTCGCCTTCTGGTCGATGGGCCGCGCGGCCTACCGCAAGGACTGATTCGCGTACGACCTCACGGCAGAGCCCTGTGAGTTCCGTAGAACGAATCGCAGGACAGCGCGCGCAGGCGTAGGTCCATGCTCACAACCGACGAGTCGCACCGGTGAGCACTTCGCCGCAGCGCCGTAACGCGGATCCGTCAGACTCTAGGCTGGAACTGAATCCCCCGTTTACCGCAAGGAGCAGGCGTGTCCTCGAACGAGAACCCGGCACAGACGAACATCTCGACCGATCGCGATCAGGACCCGGCATCCTCGACCGTCCACGAAGGCGCCCCCGCTCCTGAGGACGTCCCCCGTCCAGCTCCCGCAGCGACCGGTCCGGGCGCAGTCGCGGAGCCGGTGGCGAACATCGGTGTGGTCGGACTGGCGGTGATGGGCTCGAACCTCGCCCGCAATCTCGCCAGCCGCGAGGGCAACACGGTCGCGATCTACAACCGCAGTCATGACAAGACCGAGCACCTCGTCGGGCACGCACCCGGAGGCGGAGTTCGTGCCGGCCGGGACATACGAGGAGTTCGCGGCTTCTTTGAGCAAGCCACGCACGGCGATCATCATGGTCAAGGCCGGTGCGGGCACGGATGCGGTCATCGACGCGCTCGTGAACGTCTTCGAGCCGGGCGACATCATCGTCGACGGCGGCAACGCCCTGTTCACCGACACGATCCGCCGCGAGAAGGCGGTACGCGAGACCGGGATCAACTTCGTCGGCGCCGGCATCTCCGGCGGCGAAGAGGGCGCATTGCTCGGCCCGTCGATCATGCCCGGCGGCTCGGACGAGTCCTGGGTCACCCTCGGCCCGATCCTCAAGAGCATCGCCGCGATCGCCGAGGGTGAGCCGTGCGTCACGCACGTCGGCCACGACGGCGCCGGGCACTTCGTCAAGATGGTGCACAACGGCATCGAGTACGCCGACATGCAGCTGATCGCCGAGGCATACGACCTCATCCGCCGCGGCACCGGCAAGACCCCGACCGAGATCGCGGACGTGTTCGCCGAGTGGAACAAGGGCGAGCTGGAGTCGTACCTGATCGAGATCACCGCCGAGGTGCTCCGCCAGGTCGACGCAGAAACCGGCAAGCCGCTGGTGGACGTGATCCTGGACCAGGCCGGCGCGAAGGGCACCGGCGCGTGGACCGTTCAGACCGCCCTGGACCTCGGCGTGCCCGTCTCGGGCATCGCCGAAGCCGTCTTCGCCCGGTCTCTCTCATCCCACCCCGAGCAGCGCGCCGTCTCCGGCGGACTGCCCGGCCCCGTCGAGGGGCTCACGGTCGAGGACGCCGACGCGTTCATCGAGGACGTCCGCCTGGCCCTGTATGCGTCGAAGATCGTCGCGTACTCGCAGGGGTTCGATGAGATCCGCGCCGGTGCGGCCGAGTACGACTGGAACATCGACCTCGGCGCGATCTCGAAGATCTGGCGCGGCGGCTGCATCATCCGCGCCCAGTTCCTCAACCGCATCGCCGACGCCTACGGGCAGACCCCCGACCTGCCGGTGCTGCTCACCGCCCCGTACTTCGTCGAGGCCCTCGGCCGTGCGCAGGGCTCGTGGCGCCGGATCGTCTCGATCGCCGCGGGAGCCGGCATCCCCGCCCCCGCGTTCTCCTCATCGCTGTCGTACTACGACGGCCTCCGCGCCGAGCGACTGCCCGCCGCCCTCGTGCAGGGGCAGCGCGACTTCTTCGGCGCGCACACCTACAAGCGCATCGACAAGCCCGGCACCTTCCACACCCTCTGGTCGGGCGACCGCACCGAGATCGAAGCCGAAGACACCCACTAGCGACGCGTTCGGCCGGCATCGCCGACTATGACGATGAGCACACGATGCGGCGTTCGGCCAGGGATGCGGTTATCAATTCGCTGAATTTCGCATAGGCTCCACCCAGGTATCCGCGGTGCGCGCTCGCGTGAGTGCGCGGCCTGTCCTGGTGGGGACGAAGGCGGCGTCCGCATGGGGGTGCATGACATGGGCCTTTTCCGAACACACGTCCTGGCGATCGCGGTCACGACCGCACTGATCTTCCCGCTCGGGATCAGTTCTGCGTGGGCAGAGACGGCAACTCGACGCCGACGCCGACGCCGACCGTCACGCCGACGCCGACCGTCACCCCGACGCCGACCGTCACCCCGACGCCCACCGTCACCCCGACGCCTACCGTCACCGTCACCCCGACGCCGACGCCAACGCCAACGCCGACCGTCACGCCGCCACAGACGGTCACGCCGATGCTCGCGCTTCCCGCACCCGTCAGCGACATCCCCAGCATGTCCATCCAGCTTCCGGCCGGGTACGACATCGCCGATCTGAATTCGTCGAAGGATCCGATTCCCACCGACCCTTCCGTCGAGCCGCACCCGGTCCTCACGCTCGTCGATCCGACGAATGCGGCGAACAACAAAGAGAACGTGACGCTCGAAGCGATCAAGGGACGCGGCAACTTCACATGGACGTTGGAGAAGAAGCCCTACCAGATCAAGTTCGACTCCTCCACGGCCGTTCTCGGCATGCAGAAGGCCAAGACGTGGATCCTGCTCGCAAATCACGCTGATCCCTCCCTGATGCGCAACAAGAGTGGCGTTCGACCTCGCCGCCGAGTTCGGACTCCCCGCCACCCCCGACTCGACGATTCGTCGATCTGACGATCAATGGGCGAGTACGTCGGCAACTACCTGCTCACCGAGAAGGTCGAAGTCAAGACCAACCGGTTGGAGCTCACCGATCCGGGCGGCATCCTCCTGGAATTGGACAACATCTGTATGGCGCGGCCGAGGACTATCTACTTCAAGACGACGGCAAGCAGGTCGACTTTCGTCTTGAAAGACGCCGTCGGTGGCGTCGACGTGCACCGCTGGCCACCCCGGTCGCAGCCGCATATGACGACATCCAGTCCCACATCGCGGAGTTCGAGGCACTCCTGTACGCCGCTGACCCCGACTGGTCGCAGATCAGCACGATGATCGACGTCGAGTCCTTCATCAAGTATTACTTCGTCGTTCGAGACAGCGGCGAACTCGGACGTCAGCCAGTCCAGCGTGTATTTCTGGCGTGACGGACCCGAACGACGTGCTCCATGCCGGACCGGTGTGGGACTACGACATCGCGTTCGGGAGCTACGTGCCGAGGCGTTCGGTGGGCGACCCGGTACAGGACTATGTGAAGAACGCGCGGTTCCTGCGCGCTCAAGGCGGCAATGACTGGTTCACTCAGCTCTTCCGCAACCCCGAGTTCGTCGACTCTCGCGAATGAGCTGTTCGAGACGCGAACTCGAACCCGAAATTGACGCTGTTGCCGGCCAAGGTCGACGCATACTCGGCCGCAGTCGACGCAGTCCGCCGCGGCGAACTTCACGCGGTGGCCGAATGTCCTCGGTGCGCCCGCCGTCTTCTACCCTCGGTCACCGTGTGGCCGCAGACCTGGGACGAAGAGGTGCGCAGGTGCGAGACTGGCTCGCCACGCGCGTCGCGCACCTGTCGAGCGCCTATGGCACGGGCATGCCGATCTTCCAGTACGCCACCCATGTGTCGGCGATCGGCTGGCAGAACGAAATGACGTCCGGTCAGATCGCGGGGACGACCGGGCGAGGCACTCCAGGTCGAGGCGCGTCGACCTCGCGCTGCTGCTCGAACACCGTGAGCGGCACCGTCCGAGAGTCGTGCACACGTGCAGGCCATCGGCTGGACCGCGTGGCAGAACGGCGACACGCGGCTCGGCACGACCGGCAGGGGACTCCAGCTCGAGGCCGTGCAGTTCGAGCTGACGGGCGACCTCGCGACACGCTACAACGTCTCGTACCGAGTTCATGTGCAGGCGGTGGGCTGGATGAACTGGGTCATGAACGGCACGATCGCAGGAACGAGCGGGCGGGCGCTGCAGATCGAGGCGATCCAGGTCAGTCTTCTGGAGAAGCCAAGTCCCCGCCGGCCGAAGTGTCAACGGTGACGTACAGCGCTCACATGTGCAGGCGAATCGGATGGATGGCGGAGGTCGCGGACGGTGCCATCGCGGGAACGACCGGCCGAGGCCTCGGCCATGGAAGCGCTGCAGCGCTGCTGCGACGAGCAATCTGTACTCGGGTGGTCTCGAGTACCGCGCCCACGTCCAGGGGATCGGCTGGCAGGGCTTGGAATGATCACTCGGACTACATCGGCACGGTCGGTCGAGGGCTGCGCATGGAGGCGGTCGAGATCCGGCTGACGGGTGAGCTCGCCGAGCATTACAACATCCGCTACAGGCCCACGTGGCCGGGAATCGGCTGGCAGGATTGGGTGACGGACGGGCAGACGGCGGGTACCACCGGCCAGAGGCTCTGAGGTCGAGGCGCTCAGGATCGAGCTTGTGCCGAACGCTCGCCTGAACGACTGACGCGAGGTGGCGGATTCTCGGTGAGCGCAGCGACACGCCGGTGGCGGTCGTGATCGCGTCGTGGCCACGCTCGTGCTGGTGGGAGCGGTCGCCTTCTCCGCGCTCTCTGCCATGCTCGCAGAAGACCCAGGCGAATCCGAGGTCAGCAGAGCGCGACCCCTGCTCCCCCGGTGATCATCGCCGCTCCGACCAGGGTGATCCTGACTCCGACCGTGACGACCCGA
Source organism: uncultured Actinomycetota bacterium (assembly GCA_963772395.1). Lineage (GTDB taxonomy): Bacteria > Actinomycetota > Actinomycetes > Actinomycetales > Microbacteriaceae > Microbacterium. Next base: position 1,394,637 of record CAVYWV010000002.1, read on the forward strand.
CCACATCCCAGTCGTTCTCCTGGCTCGCGGGCGACGTGTCGCACGTGAACGGGACACGTGCAGATCCGCTCGACCGGCGGCGATGTGCGCACCGTCGACGCGCATGCTGCGGCGAACAGCGAACGGCAATCCGCTTCAGCACTTCTCGGCCACGGTCACCGGGCTCGAGCCGGCAACCGTTTACGACTACCGAGTCGGCCTCGAGGGCAGCTGGAGCGCGTGGTGGACCTTCTCGACCGCAGATCCGGCAGAGAAGGCCTTCCAGTTCATCTACTACGGCGATGCGCAGATCGGCCTGGACTCGACATGGCCCTCGGTTGTCCGCCAAGCGCGAAGCGACCGCCCCGGACTCCATCGGCTCCGTGCACGCAGGTGATCTCATCAACCGGCCGCTGGATGAGACCGAGTGGGTCAACTGGTTCGCAGGAATGGGCGACTCCGCCGCGACGAAGAACGTCATGGCCGCGCCCGGAAACCACGAGTACATCGACGACCCCCTGCTTCGCGCATGGAAGGCGAACTTCGAGTACCCGCACAACAATCCGACCCGCGCCACGAGCGGCTCACTCGCCGCACTCGCCGCGGGCGATTCCGACATCGCGCGGCAGTACGCCGCGTACTTCGACCATTGGTCGGCCTTCGCGGCCGAAACCGTCTACTTCACGGACTATCAGAACGTCCGGTTCATCACGGTGAACGCAACGCAGGACGAGGGCTTCCTTACTCCGGCGAGTCTGCCCGCGTGCGAGCGACGACCGCTGTCCGTCGCACCAAGTCGGCGAACTGTGGACGACAGTTCCAAGCCTCCTGGCTCGATCAGGTGCTCAGGCGAGCACGGCGAAATGGAACGTGGTGACGTTCCATCAGCCGGTCTACTCGGCATCCGTGGGGCGCGACGAGCCCGTGCTGCGGGCGTACTGGGTGCCGATCTTCGAGGAGCAGGATGTCGACCTGGTGCTGATGGGGCACGACCACGTGTACGCCCGCGGGTACAACGACGATGACGAGACGTCGGAGCCCGGCATCACGGACGGCCCGGTCTACGTCGTCTCCAACTCCGGGGCGAAGCACTACGAGCTGACGCCGGAAGACGACAACGTCTGGACGAGGAACAACGCGACGCAGGTCCGGCGAGGCGGTGGCGTCACGACCTATCAGGTGGTCGACGTCACCGATGACCGTCTGGTCTACCGGTCATACCTCGCCGAGAAGGCGCCCGATGCCACGACCGGCCGCAGCATCGGTGACGTCTTCGACGAGTTCACCGTCACGAAGACCGATGACGGGCGCAAATGGGTCACCGAGGCCGGAGTCGATCCCCCGCAATGAGGCACGCGGCCGGCCGGTCAGGCCGGCAGCACGTTGTGGTTGCGCGAGAAGACGTTCGACGGGTCCCACTCGCTCTTGACCGCCGCCAGCCGAGCCATCGTCGCCGGGGGGAACATCTTGGCCGCGAACGCCGAGTCCGTCGAGGTCGAGAAGTTGCCGTACACGCCCGACCCGAACGCCTCGATCGCGTCCCACGCGGCAAGGATCGCGGGCCGGCTCTCGTCATCGATGAGCCCCGGAATGTCGAAGGCGCCGGCCATCGCGAACCACGTGGCGTCACGGGCAGGGAACGCCGAGCCTTCCTGCGGCACGTCGGCGAACGAACCCCCGAGGGAGCGCAGGAGGAGCACCGACGCGGCATTCGCCTCGCGGAACGTGACGAGCCTGTCGATCGCATCGTCGCCGAGCTCGCGCAGCAGCGTGTTTCCTCCGACGAAGCCCGGCATGGGCGCGTCGGGATCGGCGGCGGGCATGTCGAGCAGGATCTCGGGGTAGCGCGTGACCTCGATCGAGGACTCCACGACGCCGTCGCACGCGAGCAGCGGCGCGAGGGCCGCACGCGCGGCACCCTCGTCGTCGCCGATCCACACGGCGGTGATGGTCGCTCCCGCAGGCGCGCTCGGATCCATCGCCGGAACGTCCATGAACGTGACGGTCAGCTCCCGCGGGGCGTCGCGGAGCGTGTCGCGCAGAGCGCGCAGAACGGGCCGCGAGTCACCGCTGACGCCCAGGGTCGCGAACACCACCGACGACAGCGGGTGGGCCCGGAAGTCGAAGCGGGTGACCACGCCGAAGTTGCCGCCGCCGCCGCGCAGGGCCCACATCAGCTCGGGGTACGCGGCATTCGTCACCTCCACGACGTCGCCTGAGGCTGTCACGAGCTGCGCGCCGATGAGCTGATCGGCCGCAAGCCCCCAGGCGCGCACCATCCAGCCGATGCCGCCGCCGAGGGTCAGCCCGCCGACTCCGACCGAGGCTGTGTCCCCCGAGCTGATGCCGAGGTCGTGCCCGCTGAGAACCTCGGCCACGTGACCCCACGTCGCCCCGCCGCCGACGCTCACGCGGGTCCCGTCGACCTCGACGTCGTCGAGCGCGGTGAGGTCGAGGGCGAGCCCGCCGGGAACGCTTCCCCACGCGCTGTGGCCGCCGCCGCGCACCACGATCGGCACATGCTGATCGGCCGCCCAGCGCACCGCCGAGACGACGTCGGCGACAGAACCGACGCGCACGATCGCATCGGGCTCACCCGTGCCCGAATGGAAGTGCCGCGCCGACTCCCACCCGTCGTCACCCGACACCACCACACGCTCCGGGAGCGCCGAAATCAGCTCATCGATCCGCATCGCACAGACGTTACCAAGGGGGGCGGACACCCTCGAGAGGGCGCGACCGCTACAGCCAGCCCTTGTGCTTGAACACCTTGTACAGCGTGAAGCTCGTCGTGGCCATCAGCGCGAGGGCCATCGGGTAGCCCAGCACCCAGTGCAGCTCGGGCATGTAGTCGAAGTTCATGCCGTAGATCGTGCCCACCAGCGTCGGCGCGAAGAGGATCGCCGCCCAGCCCGACACCTTCTTGACCTGCTCGTTCTGGGTGAGCCCGAACTCGGTCATCTTGGCCATCGCATCGTTCTGGCGCTGCGTCACCAGCGTCGCATGCAGCAGCAGCGCGTTCTCGAGGATCGTCCGGAAGCTCGCCGAGCGCTCGACGATGCGGATCGCGTGGTCGTGCACATCGCGCAGCGACCGCTTGACCTCCAGGTCGATGCCGAACGACTCCGCGTCGGCCTGAAATCTCTCCAGGATCGGCACGAGCGGCCCGACCGCCCGCTGGAAGTCGATGACCTCGCGGGTGAGCCCGAAGATGCGGCGTGCCACCGCCGGATCGTTCGCGAAGAGCTGGTTCTCGATCTCGTCGATGTCGTTCTCCAAGCCGATGACGACCGGCTCGTACTCGTCGACGACCTCGTCGATGATGCCGTACAGCACCGCCATCGGGCCGCGGGCGAGCAGCTCCGGATCGCTTTCGAGGCGATGACGGACGCGGGCGAGATCCGGCGATTCGGCGTGACGCACGGTCACGACGAAGCCGGGACCGGCGAAGACGTGCACCTCGCCGAACTCGACCTCCTCGGTCGCATCCACGTACCGGGCGGGACGCAGACGACGAACACGGAATCTCCGTAGCGATCGAGCTTCGGTCGCTGATGGCCGTTCAGCGCGTCCTCGACGGCGAGCGGATGGAGGCCGAACTCGTCCGCGATCTCACGCAGCTCAGCCTCGTCAGGCCGATACAGCCCGATCCAGGCCATGCCGTGACGCTCGCTCATCTCCTCGAACGTCTGGTCCAGCGATGAGGGGTCAGAGGTGCGGCGCCCGCTGACGTAGATGGCATTGTCGACGACTGTCATTTCACTCCCGCGCACACTCTACGTGCCGACCGGCGCGGTATCGGGCACGATGGCAGGATGACTTCTCAGCGCATCCTCTACATCGGCGGCACCGGAACCATCAGTGCGGCGAGCGTCCGCAGATCGGTGGCGCTCGGCCACGACGTCACCGTGCTCAACCGCGGCTCCGGCCGCCGCGACCTGCCCGACTCCGTGCGCGAGCTCACCGCCGATGTGCGCGATGCCGAGGCCGTGCGCGCGGCGGTGGCCGGCACGGAGTTCGACGTCGTCGCGGAGTTCCTGGCGTTCACGCCGACGCACGTGCAGGCCGACCTCGATCAGTTCGCCGACCGCTGCGGGCAGTACGTGTTCATCAGCTCGGCCTCGGCATACCAGAAGCCGCCGCAGCGTCTTCCGATCACGGAGTCGACGCCGCTGCGCAACCCGTTCTGGCAGTACTCGCGCGACAAGATCGCGTGCGAGGACCTGCTGGTGTCCGCGTACCGCGAGCGCGGCATCCCGATCACGATCGTGCGGCCGTCGCACACGTACGACGACCGCCTGATCCCGACGATGGGGCACTGGACGGACATCGCGCGCATGCGGCAGCGCAAGCCGGTCGTGATCCACGGCGACGGCACGAGCCTGTGGACGCTCACGCATTCGGACGACTTCGCGGTCGCCTTCACCGGGCTGCTGGGCAACCCCGCCGCGATCGGCGAGGCCTTCACGATCACCGGCACGCATGCTCCGACCTGGGATCAGATCTACGGCTGGCTCGCGGATGCCGCCGGGGTCAGCGACCCGGACTTCGTGCATGTCGCCTCCGAGGCGATCGCCGCGTTCGCACCGGATCTCGGCCCCGGACTGCTCGGCGACAAGGCCCACTCCGTCGTGTTCGACTCCGCCAAGGTGACGGCGCTGGTGCCGGAGTTCCGCACCACGATCACCTTCGACGAGGGTGCGCGGCGCATCATCGAGTACTACGACGCGCACCCCGACGAGCAGAAGGTCGATCCCGAGCTGGACTCGACGTTCGACCGGATGGCCGGTTACGCCAGGTCCGCGGGCTGAGGGCAGGACGGCGGATCTCACAGCCATCGCATAGCTCGCTCCATAGGAAGCACATAGGAAGCAGCGCACAATGGGTGCATGACCACCACTGCATCCGCTCCCTCGCTCCGTCGGCTCGACGGTTCCGCTCTCCGGGTCCTCGTCGTCGACGACGAGCAGATGCTCACCGACCTGCTGTCGATGGCACTGCGCATGGAGGGCTGGGAGGTCCGCACCGCCGGATCGGGATTCCACGCCCTGCAGGCTGCACGCGATTTCGAACCCGACGCGATGGTGCTCGACATCATGATGCCCGACCTCGACGGCATGGCAGTGCTGCAGCGGCTGCGCCAGTCCGGCAACGACGTGCCCGTGCTGTTCCTCACTGCGAAGGACGCGGTCGGCGACCGTGTCGCCGGACTCACCGCCGGCGGTGACGACTACGTCACCAAGCCCTTCAGCCTCGAGGAGGTCGTCGCTCGGCTGCGCGGGCTCATGCGCCGGGCCGGCTCGGCGCAGTCCGCAGATTCCGAGCCGATCCTGCGTGTCGGCGACCTGACCCTCAACGAAGACAGCCACGAGGTCGAGCGCTCCGGCGACCAGTTCGAGCTCACCGCCACCGAGTTCGAACTGCTGCGCTTCCTCATGCGCAACCAGCGTCGCGTGGTCTCGAAGGCGCAGATCCTCGACCGGGTGTGGAACTACGACTTCGGCGGACGCTCCAGCGTCGTCGAGCTGTACATCTCGTACCTGCGCAAGAAGATCGACCAGGGCCGCGAGCCCCTCATCCACACGGTCCGCGGCGTCGGCTACATGATCAAGGCCCCGCAGTGACCGCAGCGCCTCCCACGGATTCGCCGCCGACCGCGGAGGAGCCGGCCGCACCCGAGCGCGACAGCGAAGCATCCGATCGATCCGCGCGCCGCCCCGGCGCCGGTGGAGCCTGCAGACCCGGCTCATGGCGACGGTCATCGGGATCGTGTCGCTCATTCTCGTCATCGTCGCGATCGCGACGAGCGCGGCCCTGGGGAGCGTGCTCGAGAAGAACCTCGACAGCCGCCTCGAGAACGCCGCGCAGCAGGCCGGTCGCGCGCTGCAGATCCCGCAGTTCCCGGGCGGCACCCACGACGCGTACGACGTGCTCAACGAGGGCCGCCAGGAGCCGGGATTCCTGTTCATCGTGCAGCCGATCGACGGCGCGTTGTCGGGCGCATACGTGGGCGAGGACGGCGAGGTCGTTCGCATGACGAGCACGCAGATCCAGGACGTCGTCGACGCGATGGGGCAGGGCGGGTTCAGCACAGTGTCGCTCGGCGACGGCATCGGCGACTACCGCCTCGTACCCGTGCGCGGCGACACCTTCTTCGCGATCGCCGGTCTGCCGGTCTCGGAGGTGCGCAGCACGATCGCCGCGACCCTCACCACGATCGCCCTCGTGACCGCCGGCGGCCTGCTGCTGCTGGCGGCCGCGATCGCGCTCGTGATCCGTGCGGGACTCGCTCCGCTGCGCGCCGTCGCCGACACCGCGACCCGCGTCGCCGCACTCCCTCTCTCGCAGGGCGCCGTGTCGATCACCGAGCGCGTGCCCGACGACGAGACCGACGAGCACACCGAGATCGGCCGGGTCGGCCACGCGCTGAACACGCTGCTGGACCACGTCGGCGAGTCCCTCGACGCGCGCCAGCGCAATGAGGAGCGGATGCGCCGCTTCGTCGCCGACGCGAGCCACGAGCTGCGCACGCCGCTGGCCTCGATCCGCGGATACTCCGAGCTGTCACTGCGGCGACAGCACGTTGAGCGAGACGACCGAGTCCTCGCTCGAGCGCATCCAGGCCCAGTCGATCCGCATGACCGCGCTCGTGGAGGACCTGCTGCTGCTCGCGCGTCTCGATGAGGGGCAGGAGCTCGTCTACGGCACGGTCGACCTGTCGCGCCTCGCGATCGAGGCCATCGCCGACGCCACGCCCGCCGGCCCCGACCACGGGTGGGAGCTCGACCTCGACGAGGAGCCCGTCGTGATCACGGGGGACGCGGCCCGACTGCACCAGGTGGTCGGCAATCTGCTGGCCAACGCGCGCACGCACACCCCCGCCGGGACGAACGTGACGCTCAGCGTCGTTCGCGCAGGGGACGGATGCCGTCCTGCGCGTGCACGACGACGGTCCGGGCATCGACCCCTCGATCGCCGACGAGCTGTTCGAGCGGTTCTCGCGCGCCGATCGGTCCCGTGCGCGCAAGACCGGCGGAACGGGGCTCGGGCTGTCGATCGCCCAGGCGATCGTCACCGCGCACGGCGGGTCGATCTCGGTCGAGAGCACCCCCGGCTCCACGACGTTCGAGGTGCGGCTGCCGCTCGCGCCGCCGGCGCCGGGCCTGCCCGCCGAGTGATCGGGCCCTCGCGCGTGCTCAGTACCCGCTGAACGCGTCGGTCGTGATCGAGCGCGCGTGCTCGAGCGCGGGGGCCAGATCGGCGATCAGGCCGCCGGTCCGGAGATGTACGCGTGGCGCGCGCTGATGTCGGGCACGACCTGCAGCAGGCCCGCGTCGTCCAGTCGCACGCCGCGCGCCCAGTGCCAATGCCGCGGGAGATCTTTCGGCTCATCGCGGGTGAACACGATCACCGGGATGCCGGATTCCTCGAGCTCGTCGCGGAATGCGAGCTCCGACGCCTCGGATGCGACGTAGACCAGGACGATGTCGCGGTCTCGCTCGGCGAGCCGGACGTGGCGCAGCTGCGACACGAACGGAGTGATGCCGATGCCGGCGGCGACCATCAGGACGGCGCTGGTCGGCTTCTTCGGCAGGAGGAAATCCCCCCACACACCGGTGACGGCCAGCGCATCGCCGGCGGTCACGTTCGCGAGGGCCTTCTTGTACGAGCTCTGCGTCTTCGCCCCCGAACCCTCGCGGAAGGCGACGGTCACGCAACGGCAGGTCCTCGGGCGCCGACGCGATGCTGAACTCCCGCCGTGTTCCGCGGGCATCGGGATGCCGGTGCGGCACGTCCAGCTCGAGGTACTGCCCGGGCAGGAACGCCAGCCGCCGGCGGGCACGGAAGGTCAGAGCCTGCACGGTCGGAGTCAGCTCGGCACGCGACTCGAGGGTCAGCTTCACCGCGGAGCGCATCGAGAACGCGAACGCGAACGCGAGGAGGTTGCCGATCAGCAGGGCGCGCTCCTGACCCAGGCTGATGACGCCCAGGTCGATCGGCCAGCCCGCCAGCACGCCTACCAGTGCGGCGACGGTGAACTGCTGCCACCGCCGCGGCGGCATGGTGAGCGGCTCGGACAGCATGAACGCGCCGAGGAACAGGAACGGCGAGGACCACAGCACCGTCCACAGCACGTCGATCGTGTCGATCGCGAGCCCGGCCTGCTCGTACTGCGTGGCCGTCCGCGCGACGCCGACAGCGACGGCGATCACGACGAACACGGTGATCACGCGCACCTTCTCGGTGCGCACGAGCACGGCGAGCCCCAGCAGGATCACGGGCGCTGCCAGCACCGGCGTGCCCACCCACCACGAGGAGGCGCCGAGGTCGGGAAGCCAGATGCTCACGATCGTCAGGACCGCCGCGCCGGCCGCGGCGGGGTTGAAGATGTGGCGCCCACGCCATGCGAGCACGTACTTCGACAGCGAGGCGACGGCCGCGGCGAGCGCGATGCCCGCGAGTCCTGCCAGATCCAGCGTCGGTCGCAGGACGAACAGCAGGATGTGCGCGGTGATCAGCGAGGATTCGATCCGCCAGGGCAGCTTCATGACGGACTGGGCGGCGGCATCCACTCCGACGCACACCACCGCGAGGACGAGCAAGGTGACGACGAGTTCGAGCGGAGTGGGCGCGACCAGCCGGAAGAACGAGACGGCGAAGGCCACCAGGGCCAGCGCCGCGAGCGCGAGCAGCGCCAGCCGGTACATCGAGACGCGGCCGAGCACCGCGAACACGCGGTTCCACAGCGAAGTGAAGGTTCCGATCACGTGAACAACTCTGCCGTACTCCCGGGCGACCACTCGACGCGGCCGTCAGTGGTCATCCGCACCCACTCGACTCCCCACTCGTGGGCGAGCTCCGGTCCGCCGTCGAAGAACAGCGCGGTCGCGATCGCATCGGCGCGCATCGCCGTCGGCGCGATCGCCCACGTCGCGGCGATCGTGCGCACGGGCTCCCCCGTGCGCGCATCGAGCACGTGGTGCAGACCGTCCCCCCACGCGCGGCGGTTCGTCGCCGAGGCGCAGAGCGCGGCATCCGTCAGCTCGACGACGCCGATCGCGCGGCGCGGGTCGTACGGATGCTCCAGCCCGATCCGCTGCGCTGCGCCTCGCGCCGCGAGGTCGCCGCTCGCGTCGACGACGATGTCGCCGACCGCGAAGGGTGCGAGGGCGCTCGAGCACCCGGTCGACGAGGCGACCCTTGCCCAGCGCCCCGACATCGATCAGAGCGGGCTCGGTGAGCGAGAGCGTCTCAGCGGTCCAGGTCAGTCGCGCACGCCAGTCCTGCGGCGCCGGGCGAGCGCCGCGGTCGACGAAGCCGTAGTCCGCGTCGTAGCCGCGCGCCGCCAGGGAGGCCCCGACGAGCGGGTTGACCGCGCCCCGTGTCGCCCGGTCGAGTTCGACGAACGCGTCGAGCATGGCGGCCGCGTCGGGCGGCGCGGGAACGGCGGACACGCCGCCGCGCGAGTGCGGTGACGATCGAGTCGGCGCGGAACCGCGACCACTCCCGATCGAAGGTCTCGATCACGTCGCGCGACGGCAGCACGCGCGTCAGCAGCCGAGCGGGACCGTCGTGTCGATCTGCCACGCAGTGCCGATCGCGTCGAATCGCCAGGAGCGCGATGCGACCGAGCCGGGCGAAGCTGTCACGCGCTCGTTCAGGCCGCTTCGGACTTGATCGTGTCGATCGCCTGGTTGAAGCCGCCGCTGGTCAGCGAAGACCCTGCGACGCGGCTGACCGAGATCTGGTCGATGTCCTGGCCGACGACCACTTCGGCGATCCCGCCGATGAAGCGACCCTGGTACTCCTCGGACTCGCGCTTCTGCGGGTCGCCCGAGACGTCCACGGCCGTGATGATGTCATTCTCCAGGGTCACGGTGACCACGATGGTCTCGACCGACTCGGGCGTCGCATAGGAGCCCTCGGCCGTGTACGTGCCGTCGGCGTACGTGCTGCTGCTCGACGTGGATTCGGAGGCGGATGCTGCGGGGCCCGGCGTCGTGCTCGACTCGGCGGGCGCGGTCGTGCCCGCCGTGGGCTCGGTCGCGGTGTCGGATGCCGCGCACCCGGCGAGCGCGAAGGCACCGGCGACGCCGACTGCGGCGACGCCGATGCGGACGGGACGGGGTACGGCGGCGGTGCGGATCATGGGGTCCTCCTTCTGCGGTGCCTCGGAGACTCCACGCTAACCGCGCGATCGAGGCGGTTCGACCGGATCGGCTATGAAGCCCCTATGAATGCACGCGCATACAGACGGGTGGCCGGGCCGCCCCGGATACAGATCGGGCTAGGCAGCGCCGTCGAACATGCTCGTGACGGAGCCGTCTTCGAAGACCTCGTGGATCGCGCGGGCCAGCAGCGGCGCGATCGGGAGGATCGTCAGCGACGGGAAGCGCTTGGACTCCGGGATCGGCACCGTGTCGGTCACGACGACCTCGTCGATCGCCTCGGACTGCAGGCGCTCGCGTGGCCGGATCGCTGAAGATCGCGTGCGTCGCGGCGACGATCACGCGCTCGGCCCCGTTCTTCTTGAGCGCCTCGGCGGCCTTGACGATCGTGCCGCCGGTGTCGATCATGTCGTCGACGAGCAGGCAGACGCGGCCGTCCACCTCACCGACGATCTCGTTGACGGTGACCTGGTTGGCGACGTTCGGGTCGCGGCGCTTGTGGATGATCGCCAGCGGCGCACCGAGGCTGTCCGACCACGTGTCGGCCACACGCACGCGGCCCGTGTCGGGCGAGACGACGGTGAGCTTGGCGCGGTCCTCGGCCGTCAGCGTGCGCTGGAAGTACTCCAGCAGCACCGGCTTGGCGAACAGGTGGTCGACCGGACCGTCGAAGAACCCCTGAATCTGCGCGGCGTGCAGGTCGACGCTCATCACGCGGTCGGCGCCGGCGGTCTTGAGCAGGTCGGCGACGAGCCGCGCGCTGATCGGCTCGCGGCCGCGGCTCTTCTTGTCCTGACGCGAGTACGGGTAGTAGGGCGCGACGACTGTGATGCGCTTCGCGGATGCCCGCTTGGCGGCATCCAGCATGATCAGCGTCTCCATGAGCCACTCGTTGACCGGCGGCCCGAAGCTCTGGATGAGGAAGAAGTCGCAGCCTCGGATCGACACCTCGAACCGGGTGAGGATCTCGCCGGAGGCGAAGGTGCGGTACTCGGTCGGAACGAGCTCGGTGCCGATCGCCGCGGCCACATCGGCCGACAGAGCCGGGTGCGAACGCCCGCCGGCGACGACGAGCCGCTTCTTGGTCTTGGCTACGAGGCCCGGGGCGATGTCGTTCTCGCGGTCGAGATCAACCGTCTTCCTCTTGCGCGCCATCGTCCGCCTTCTGTGCGGACCGGGCCCTCGCCGCAGCGTCAGCCGCGGCGGTGCCCGGTCGGTTCGTCTCGACCCACCCCTCGACGTTGCGCTGAGGGGCCACGCTGAGCGCCAGAGCACCGGCGGGCACATCCTTGCGGATCACCGCTCCGGCCCCGGTCTTCGCGCCTGCACCGATCCTAACGGGCGCCACGAACACGTTGTGCGACCCGGAGTGCACCTCGTCGCCGATCTCGGTGCGGTGCTTGGTGACGTCGTCGTAGTTCGCCGTGATCGCACCGGCACCGAGGTTCACACCGGTGCCGATCGTCGTGTCGCCGATGTACGACAGGTGCGGCACCTTGCTGCGCGCGCCGATCGTCGAGTTCTTCGTCTCGACGAACGTGCCGATCTTGCCGCGGTCACCGAGGTACGTGCCCGGGCGCAGGTACGCGAACGGGCCGACCGTTGCTCCGGCGCCGATCACGGCGAGCGTGGCATCGGTGCGCGTGACCGAGGCGTTGGCGCCGACCTCGCAGTCGACCAGGCTCGTGTCGGGTCCGACGGTCGCCCCCTCGGCGATCGTGGTGGCGCGCAGGATGTGCGTGTTCGGGAGCACCGTGACGTCGGCGGCGAGGCTCGCGGTCACGTCGATCCATGTCGTCGCCGGGTCGAGGATCGTCGCACCCTCGAGCTGCCAGCGCCGGACCGTGCGCGCGTTGAGCAGACGGGCGGCCTCCGACAGCTGCACGCGGTCGTTGACGCCCAGCGCGGCCGCGGCATCCGTCGCCTGCGAGACGCCCACCGAGAGCCGCGAGTCGCGCATCAGCGCGACCACGTCGGTGAGGTAGCGCTCGCCCTGCGCGTTGGCCGTGCCGACGAGCGAGATGTGCGCGCGCAGCGGGGCTGCCTGGAACACGTACACCCCCGCGTTGATCTCGGAGACGGCTGCCTCGTCGTCGGTGGCGTCCTTCTGCTCGACGATCCGCTGCACGCCACCGGCCGAGTCGCGGATGACCCGGCCGTACCCGGTCGCGTCGCCGACCACCGCGCTCAGCACGGTCGCGGCCGCGCCGCTCTCGCGGTGGGTGCGGATCAGGCGGGCGAGGGTTTCGTCATCGAGCAGCGGCACGTCGCCGCTGAGCACGAGCACGTCGCCGGCGAAGTCGGGCACCTGCGCCAGAGCCATCTCGACGGCGCGGCCGGTGCCGGGGATCTCGTCCTGGTCGACCACGACGATCTCGGGGGCGATGTCGACGACGACATCCGCGACCAGATCGCGCTCGTGGCGCACCACGACGAGGATGCTCTGCGGGCTCAGCGTGCGCGCCGTGTCGAGCACGTGCCCCAGCAGGGGGCGCCCGCCGATGCGGTGCAGGACCTTCGGGAGCGTGGAGCGCATCCGCGTTCCCTGGCCCGCGGCGAGGATGATGACGGCGAGCTGCGGTTCTGACCTGCGCTGGTTCTCAGACATGCTCCGCCGCCAGGATTCGAACCTAGACCTAACAGCTCCAAAGGCTGTCGTGCTGCCATTACACCACGGCGGACCGCGACCCCCGCCTGCTGAGGGAGCGGCCGCCCGTCAAGTCTGCCAGACGGCCGCGCGGGCGCCGTGGCAGTCCGTGCGGTCGACGCACCGTGCGCCCGCGCGGCGACCGCGATAATGGGCACATGGCGCACGAGACGGACGAAGTCGATCGGATCGTCGAGGCGTGGATCGCGCAGCGGCCCGACCTCGACTTCTCCCCGCTCGAGGTGCTCTCGCGCGTGGACCGGCTCTCACGCCACCTCGACCGCGCACGCCGCGACGCGTTCCGCCGCAGCGACCTGGAGCCCTGGGAGTGGGATGTGCTGTCGGCCCTGCGCCGTGCGGGCGAGCCGTTCCAGCTGAGCCCGAAGGCGCTGCTGCAGCAGACGCTCGTCTCGAGCGGCACGATGACCAACCGCATCGACCGGCTCGTCGGGCGTCGGCTCGTGCATCGTGAATCCGACCCGGACGACGGCCGCAGCATCCTGGTCACCCTCACCGGAGACGGACGCACACGGGTGGATGCCGCGATCACGCGACTCGTGGATGCCGAGGCGCTGCTGCTCGACACGCTCTCGCGCTCCGATCGCGAACGACTGGCCGGACTGCTGCGCAAGCTAAGTTTGGGGTTCGATGTCTGATCGCCACCCCAGAGGCGCAGCGGCGTAGTCCGGCCCTCGGCCGATTTCCCGCACGATCCGACACCGAGCGGCATCGACCCGACCGAGCTCGAGATCACCCTGCAAGGTGCTCGCTCAGCTGCACGAGGTCGACCCGGAGCATGCCGACTACAGCACCGTCCGGCGCGCGACCGCGAACATGTTCAAGTCGGCCAAGAAGGAGCGCCGCCTGCAGAAGCGGGCCCGATCGCGGATGCCGACCGTTCGGTGATCGCGGCCACCGCGACCGGAGCGCCCGACCGGATCGATGACGAGACGCGCGGCATCCCGCTCGAGACGCGGGCGAGCTCGCCGACGGCCGGCACGCTGCAGGTGGCGCGGCCCTGCTACATCTGCAAGCAGCCGTACACGCAGGTCGACGCGTTCTACCATCAGCTCTGCCCGACGTGCGCGGCGATGAGCCATGCCAAGCGCGAAGCGCGCACCGACCTCACCGGCAAGCGCGCGCTGCTGACGGGCGGCCGGGCCAAGATCGGCATGTACATCGCCCTGCGGCTGCTGCGCGACGGCGCGCACACGACGATCACCACGCGCTTCCCGCGCGATGCCGTACGCCGTTTCACGAGCCTGCCCGACTCGCACGAGTGGATCGACCGCCTGCGCGTGGTGGGCATCGACCTGCGCGACCCGGCCCAGGTGATCGGGCTCGCCGATTCGGTCGCTGCGCAGGGACCGCTCGACATCCTGATCAACAACGCGACCCAGACGGTGCGCCGCTCGCCCGGCGCCTATCAGCCGCTCGTCGACGCCGAACTCGCGCCGCTGCCGGACGGACCCCTGCCCGAGCTGGAGACCTTCGGGCACACGAACGACGCGCATCCGCTCGCGCTGGCCCAGTCGGTGAGCGCGCACCCGATCCTCGCCGCCGCGGCGGCGCGCGCCGATGAGCTGACCGAGCAGGCGATGGCCGCGGGGTCGAGCTCCCTCGACCGCCTCGCCGCGGGCACCGCGATCGACGCCGGGGGCCTCGTGCCCGACCTGCACGACTCGAACTCGTGGACGCAGCACGTGCAGGAGGTCGAGCCGCTCGAGATGCTCGAGGTGCAGCTCGCGAACACGACCGCGCCGTTCCTGCTCGTCTCGCGACTGCGCCCGTCGATGGCGGCGAGCCCCGCCCGGCGGAAGTACGTCGTGAACGTGAGCGCGATGGAGGGCGTGTTCGGTCGCGGGTACAAAGGCCCTGGCCACCCGCATACGAACATGGCCAAAGCCGCGGTCAACATGCTCACCCGCACGAGCGCGCGCGAGATGTTCGAGTCCGACGGCATCCTCATGACGAGCGTCGACACCGGGTGGATCACCGACGAGCGCCCCCACCCCACCAAGGTGCGGCTGGCCGAGGAGGGCTTCCACGCTCCGCTCGATCTCGTCGACGGCGCCGCCCGCGTGTACGACCCGATCGTGCGGGGCGAAGCCGGCGAGGACGTGTTCGGGGTCTTCTTGAAGGACTACTCGGTCGGCAGCTGGTGACTCCCGCGGAGCTGCTGCGCGGCATCCCGATCGGCAGCCGCGTCGTCGTCCGTTATCTGCTCGGTGACGGGCGGGCGACGGATGCGCTCGGGTATCTCCGGTCGCGGGATGCCGAGCACGTGGTCGTCGAGACGAAACGGGGCCTGGACACCGTGGTGCTGGCGACGGTGATCGCGGCCAAGGAGGTGCCTCCGCCGCCCGCGCCGCGGCCTCGCTGACCGGGAGAGCAGTGCGGTCGCGATCAGGCGCGCCGCCGGGTCACACGAGGTCCGACAGCTCGAGCCACCGCTCCTCGAGCTGCGACACCTCGCCTTCCAGCTCCTGCAGGCTGGTCGTCTGCGCCGCGACACCGGTGTAGTCGTTCTGATCGTGCTCGGCGATCCGGACGTGGGCGGCGTCGATCAGCACCGTGAGTTTGGCCAGCCGGCGCTCTATCGCGGCGACCTCCTTCTGCGCCGTGCGCAGCTCGGCGCCGCTGAGACCGGTGCTCACCGGAGCTGCCGCAGCGGCGGATGCCGAGGCTGCGGCATCCTGCTGCTCCTCCTGCCGACGGCGCAGACGCAGGTACTCGTCCACCCCGCCGGGAAGGTGACGGAGCCTGCCGCCGAGGATCGCGTACTGCTGATCTGTGACCCGCTCGATGAAATACCGGTCGTGCGAGACGACCAGGAGTGTCCCGGGCCAGGAGTCCAGCAGGTCCTCGATCGCCGCGAGCATGTCGGTGTCGAGGTCGTTCGTCGGCTCGTCGAGGATCAGGACGTTGGGCTGGTCGAGCAGGACGAGCAGCAGCTGCAGGCGGCGCTTCTGCCCACCGGAGAGGTCCTTGACCGGCGTCGAGAGCTGGGCGCTGGAGAAGCCCATGCGCTCCAGGAGCTGACCGGGGGTCAGTTCTTGCGCCTTCGAGCCGGCGCCGAACGTGTACGTCGTGCGCAGTCGCTCCAGCACGATTCGCACCGGATCGTTCAGGTGCGTCTCGAGCTCGTCGAGGCGCTGCGTGAGCGTCGCGACCTTGACTGTCTTGCCGCGCTTCACGCGTCCCGACGTCGGCTCCACGGTGCCGGCGACCAGACCCAGGAGAGTCGACTTGCCCGCCCCGTTGACGCCGAGTATGCCGGTGCGCTCGCCCGGCGCGATCCGCCACTCCACGTCCGTGAGGACCGGGCGGTCGTACACGACCGACGCGTCCAGCAGGTCCACGACATCCTTGCCCAAGCGCGCAACGGCCAGCGAGCGCAGCGCGACGGGATCGCGGATCTCGGGCACGTCGGCGATGAGGGCGTTGGCCGCATCGATACGGAACTGCGGCTTCGACGTTCGCGCAGGCGGTCCGCGGCGCAGCCACGCGAGCTCTTTGCGGGCGAGGTTCTGACGCTTCGCCTCGGACGACGCCGCCATGCGGTCGCGCTCGACCCGCTGCAGGATGTAGGCGGCGTACCCGCCGTCGAACGGCTCGACGATGCGATCGTGCACCTCCCAGGTGCGCGTGCAGACCTCATCGAGGAACCACCGGTCGTGGGTCACCACCAGGAGGGCCCCGGAGGTCGCCGCCCAGCGGCGTTTGAGGTGCTCCGCGAGCCAGGCGATCGCCTCGACGTCGAGGTGGTTGGTCGGCTCGTCGAGCATCAGCACGTCGTGGTCGCCGATGAGGAGCTTCGCCAGCGACACCCGGCGCCGCTGGCCGCCGGAAAGGTCCGCGATCGGCGCGTGCCAGTCGAAACCCGCAAGCAGCCCCGCGGTGACATCGCGCACGCGCGGATCGCCCGCCCATTCGTGCTCCGGCAGGTCGCCGACGACGGCCGATGCCACCGTGTCATCGTCGTCGAGGGTGTCGCCCTGATCGAGCACGCCGACGGTGACACCTCGGCGGACCGTCACGCGCCCGCCGTTGGGCTCGAGCCTTCCGGCGAGCATCGCGAGCAGGCTGGACTTGCCGTCGCCGTTTCGTCCCACCACGCCGATGCGGTCACCCTCATCCACGCCCAGGGAGAGGGAGTCGAAGATGATGCGCGTGGGGAATTCGAGTTGCAGGGCCTCGGCCCCGAGAAGATGTGCCATGTTCCTCCCAGGCTAGGCGAGAAGCGCTGAACGCGAGACTGCAACGGGTGGTCGAGACTGCGGGGAAACCCCGCCGTCTCGATGCTCCGCTGCAGTCTCGCAGTCAGGCGCCTTCAGGTGAGGCTAGAGCAGTCCGTTCTCGGTCAGCCATGCCTTCGCGATGTCGGGCGTGGACTCCTGGTCGACCGTGCTCTGCACGTTGAGCGCCACGAGGCCCTCGGGCGTCAGTGCCGCGCTGATCGCGTTGATGATCTCGGCCGCACCATCGGGCAGTTCGCCGCTGACGACCGGCACGACGTTCGAGGCGAGGAACAGGCCCTCGGGGTCCTCGAGCACGACGAGGTCCTTCGTCTGGATGCTCGGGTCGGCGGTGTAGATGTTCGCGACCTGGATCGTGTTCGCCAGCAGCGCGTCGACCGTGGTGTCGGCGGTCGGCGAGAACGTCGACGGTCACGCCGTACGTGTCGAGCAGTCCGGTCGGGCCGTACGGACGCTCGGCGAGCTCGGGGGCGCCACCGAGGGTCAGCGGGCGTGCTGACCTCGGCGAGGTCGCCGATCGTCACGAGAGAGTTCTCGTCGGCGAAGGCCTTCGTCACGGTGTACGAGTCCTGGTCGGTCGCGCTGGACTGGTCGAGAACGCTGAGACCCTCGGGCAGAGCGTCGGGCAGGGCCGCGTAGACGTCCTCCGAGGTGCGCGCCTCGGTCTCGGGGTCGAAGAACTGCAGCAGGTTGCCGGAGTACTCCGGGAACAGCGTGATCTCGCCCGCCTCGAGCGCGGGGATGTACGCGTCGCGCTGGCCGGCGTTGAAGGCATCGCGCGAGACCTCGAAGCCGCCGTCCTCGAGCGCCTGGGCGTAGATCTCGGCGATGATCTCGTTCGAGTAGTACGCCTGCGAGCCGATCACGATCGTCTCGCCACCGGCCGCCGGGCGCATCGGTCTCAGGCGCGAGCGGGTCGCCCGAGGAGCAGCCGGCGGCCACGAGCGTGACACCGGTGAGGATGGCCGCGGCGAAGCGCGACCTTGGACTTGTTGATGGTGAACATGGTTCTTCCTCTGTGTGATGTGGTGCGGGATTCAGGAGGCGCCGACAGCCGCGGTGCGAGCGGATGCCGATCTCTGGGGAACGGAGTGGTGGGACTGCGCCGCGCGGATGCCGGCCGGGCACCGACGCCGCGCTGCAGCAGGGCGAAGACGCCGTCGAGCACGAGGGCGAGCGCGGCGACGAGCAGCGCTCCGCCCAGGACGATCTCGAAGCGACGCAGCGGGATGCCGGCCAGGATGTACTGCCCGAGGCCACCGAGGTTGATGAACGCCGCGATCGTGACGGTGGCGACGACCTGCAGGGTGGCCGAGCGCAGACCGGCCACCAGGAGCGACAGCCCGAGGGGCACCTCGACCCGCCAGAGGATCTGCCACTGGGTCATGCCCATCGCCCGGGCGGCGTCGATGACCTTGCGGTCGATCGCCTCGAAGCCGGTGTACGCGCCCGCCAGGATCGAGGGGATCGCCAGGAGCACGAACGTGATGATCGCGGCTTCGGTCGTGCGCAGCACGCCCAGGAGCAGGAACAGGAGGATCAGCAGACCGAACGACGGGATCGCCCGGGCGGCACCCGAGATCGCGACGGCGATGTCGCGTCCCTTGCCGGTGTGCCCGATGAGCCAGCCGAGCGGGACGGCGATGAGGGCCGCGACCAGGACCGACACGAACGTGAACCACAGATGCTGCCCGAGCGCGACGGGGATCGGCGCGAGCCCCGCACCGGGGTTGCCCGAGAAGATCCAGGCGATCGCTTCCGCGAAGAGGTTCATGCGACGGCCACCTCCACCGGGAGCGCGCCTCGCCGTGCCCGACGCCGCTGCGCCCGCGACCACGGCATGAGCGCCCGGCCGGCGAGGATCAGCAGCCCATCGATGACGAGCGCGATGATCACGACCGCGACGATGCCGGCGAGCACCTCGGGGATGATGCGACGCTGCGAGCCGTTCGTGAAGAGGTAGCCGAGATTGGTCACGCCGATCAGCGCGCCGACCGTGGCGAGCGCGATCGTGCTCACGGCCGTGACGCGAAGGCCGGCGAGGATCACCGGGCCGGCGAGCGGGAAGTCGACGGCCCAGAAACGTCGTCCTGCGCCGTACCCCATCGCGGTGGCAGACATCCGCACAGACGGATCCACGGAGCCGAGTCCGTCCGACACGGAGCGCACCATGAGCGCGATCGCGTAGATCGTCAGAGCGAGGATCAGGTTGATCTCGCTGAAGATCGGCGTCCCGAGCAGAACGGGGAGGATCGGCAGCAGCGCGAGCGACGGGATCGTGTAGAGCAGCCCGGTGACCGTCAGGATGCCGCCGCGCGCGGCCCGGTACCGCCAGGCCAGCCACCCCAGCGGGAGCGAGAGGACGAAGCCCAGGATGATCGCGATGATCGACTGACGCAGGTGCACGAGCGTGAGTTCCCAGATCAGGTCGAGGTTGTTGACGACCCAGTTCACGGTTGCGTTCCCCGCACTGACTCCGGCACAGAGCGCTCCACGATCGCCCCCTGGGTGCGTCCGTCGCTGTCGACGACGACGGTGCCGCGGTCGGTCTGCTTGAGCGAGAGCGCGCGCTTGCCGCGATCGACGCCGATGAAGCTCGCGACGAAGTCGTCTGCAGGGTTCTCGATGATCTCGCTCGGGGAGCCGACCTGGGCGATCTGCGCGCCCTTCTGCAGGATCACGACCTGGTCGCCGAGGAGGAATGCCTCGTCGATGTCGTGGGTGACGAACACCACGGTCTTGCCGAGCTCTCGCTGCAGGCGGATGAGCTCCTGCTGCAGGTCGGCGCGCACGATCGGGTCGACCGCGCCGAACGGCTCGTCCATCAGCAGGATGTTGGGGTCGGCAGCGAGGCCGCGCGCGACGCCGACGCGCTGCTGCTGCCCGCCCGAGAGCTGGCTCGGGTAGCGCTTGGCGAGCGAGCGGTCGAGTCCGACCGTGTCGAGCAGCGCGAGCGCCTGCTCACGGGCCTTCTTCTTGGGCACACCGCTCAGCACCGGCACGGTGGCGACGTTGTCGATCACGGTGAAGTGCGGCATGAGCCCGGAGTTCTGCATCACGTAGCCGATGCTGCGACGCAGCTTGACGGCATCCTTCTTCAGGATGCTGTCTTCGTCGATCTCGATCTCACCGCCGGTCGGCTCGACCATGCGGTTGATCATTCGCAGGAGTGTGGTCTTGCCGCACCCGGAGGAGCCGACGAAGACGGTCGTCTTGCGCGACGGGATGACGAGGCTGAAGTCCTCGACCGCGCGCGTGCCGTCGGGGAACTCCTTGGTGACGCTCTTGAACTCGATCATTGGCTTTCGAGCGTAGCGAACCCCACAGACGCGGGACCCGAATGCCCGAATCGTTGCAATGGATCGAAATGAAGGCTAAGTTGCCTCGCTGCGACCCCTACAGGACGCGCGCGCCGTGCACCGGTCCGTGCACGTGCAGCGCCTCGTACCCGGCCGCCGACAGCACGACCTGCAGCTCCAGAGCGGACTCCGGAGTCGCCCGCCAGGAACGCCAGGGTCGGGCCCCGACCCCGACACCATGCCCGCGAGCGCGCCCGCCTGCTCGCCGAGTTCGAGCGCGTCCCGCAGCTCGGGTCGCAGCGAGAGCGCGGCGGCCTGGAGATCGTTGCGCACGTGCTCGGCCAGCACGATCGGGTCACCGGCTCGCAGCGCCTGCAGCACGCCGGGCTCGACGGCGGGTGCTCGCGTGGCCGAGATGATGTCGGGCCGGGTGCGCAGCGCGTCGAGGTGGGCGTAGACCTCCGGGGTCGACAGGCCCGCGTCGGAGGGCACGACGACCCAGTCGAACCGGCCCTTGGCCAGCGCGGGGCTCAGTTCGTCGCCGCGGCCCGTGCCGATCGCCGTGCCGCCCATCAGCGCGAACGGCACGTCGGCGCCCAGCCGTGCCGCCAGCTGGTGCAGCTGGGCCGTGCCGAGGTCGGCCCCCCACAGCGCGTCGCACGCGACCAGCGCGGCCGCGGCATCCGCCGACCCGCCTCCCATGCCGCCCGCGACCGGGACGTGCTTGACGATGTCCAGGTGCACTCCGCCGGCGTGGCCGATCTTCTGTGCGACCAGCCGGGCGGCACGAAGTGCGAGGTTGCGGTCGTCGGCCGGGCACGCCCGACACGTCGACGGTGCCCGAGACCGACACCGTGAAATCGTCGGCCGGCTCGGCCCACACGTCCTCGTACAGCGAGACGGCCTGATACGCGGAGGCGACCTCGTGATAACCGTCGTCCTGGGCGTCGCCCACCTCGAAGAAGAGGTTCAGCTTGCCCGGCGCCCGCACGTGGACGCGGTCCTCGACGAAGGCGTGAGTCACAGCTGCGCCGACTCCGCCCAGAGGTCGACGTCGAGGCGGCCCGACAGCGCGTCGATCTGCTCGAGCTCCTCGGTGTCGAACGCCGGTCCGGACAGAGCCGCGACGTTCTCGTCGAGCTGCTCAGGACGCGAGGCGCCGATGAGCGCCGAGGTGACCACCGGGTCGCGCAGCACCCACTGGATCGCCATCTGCGCGAGCGTCTGCCCGCGCTCCTTCGCGATGAGATCCAGGCTGCGCAGGGCCGACAGCCCGCCCTGCGAGAGCTGTCGGTCGGGCAGGGAAGAGCGATTCTGGGCACGGTCGGCGGGCCCGTCGCCCAGGTACTTGTCGGTCAGCAGTCCCTGCGCGAGCGGGGTGAAGGCGATCGCGCCCATGCCCTCCTGCTTCAGCACTCCGGTCAGACCGTCCTCGACCCAGCGGTTGAGGATCGAGTACGCCGGCTGATGGATCACCAGCGGCGTTCCGAGGCTGCGTGCGACGGCGGCGGCGGTCGCCGTGCGCTCGGCGCTGTACGACGAGATGCCGACGTAGAGCGCCTTGCCCTGACGCACGAGCGTGTCGAGCGCGCCGATCGTCTCCTCGATCGGCGTCACGGGGTCGACGCGGTGCGAGTAGAAGATGTCGACGTAGTCGACGCTCATGCGCTTCAGGGACTGCTCGGCGCTCGCCAGGATGTACTTGCGCGATCCGAGGTCGCCGTACGGACCGGGCCACATGTCGTAGCCCGCCTTGGACGAGAGGATGAGCTCGTCGCGATAGGGCGCGAAGTCCTCGCGCATCATGCGCCCGAAGTTCGTCTCGGCCGTGCCGTACGGCGGGCCGTAGTTGTTCGCGAGGTCGAAGTGCGTGATCCCGATGTCGAAAGCGTGGCGCAGCACGGCGCGCTGGTTGTCGAACGGGATGTTGTCGCCGAAGTTCCACCACAGGCCGAGCGAGATCGGCGGCAGGTACAGTCCGGACGCACCGACCTGGCGGTAGTCGGTGTCGTGGCGTAGCGGTCGGCGGCGGCGGCGTACGGCCGGTGGAGCTCGTTGACATCGGGGCGGAATCGGGGTGCATCGGTCACGCCCCGAGCCTAGTGCGGGCCGTCGGCAGGCGGCACGGTGCCGGTGCGGTCGGCGGACTGCACGTGCGAAGGCGCAAGTCAATGGCTCGCACGCGAAATCTGGCGGAAATGCGCGACGCATAGGCTTGCCCTCTGTCCCGAGGAGGTTCTATGGCGACGCTTTCCGCACTGCCCGTCCACCCCCGCAGCTGGGCCGCACTTCTCGAGCGTGACGACATCGTCCTCGATCAGGGCGTTCTGCGGCTCCGGCACGACCGCACGACGCCCGACGACGCGCGCACCGAAGACCTGCTGCTGACGGCGACCGACCCTCGAAGCGGCCGGCGTGAGCGTGCTGCTGGCACGTCACGACGTGCGCATTCCCGCCCTCGTCGTGGACGTCGCGGATGCCGCGGCCGCGGTCGCCGCGCTGCGCGAGCTGCCCGAACCGCTGTACGTCAAGCGCAAGGCGCACGCCGCCGATCCTCGCCGCCGAGCTCGACGACCCCGCTGCCGCCCCGGCCGCCATCCGCGTGTATCGTCCGCGGATCTCCGAGCACGGCGATCTTCGCTACGACCACGAGATCGGCATCCGTGTGGAGTTCTGGCGGTTCGGCAGGCGAGCTCGTCGAGGCTCCGCACGACAACGCCGTCACGCGCCGTCTCACCCCGGCGTCCGACATCGACTTCACCGAGGTCGAACGGTACGGCCGCCGCTGGCGGACGATCGCCGGCATGTTCGACGTGCACCCGGCCGAATTCACCGAAGACGTCGACATGGTCTTCTCGTGGGTCGACGGATCATCGACCGACTTCCAGCGTCAGCGAGCCGCGCAGATGGCCGAGTACGTCGTCGGCGAGGGCGATGACGGCCCGGCGCGCTACCGGCACGTCGACGAGCTGCGCTACGCCCTGCGCAGCGTCCACATGTACGCGCCGTGGGTGCGTCGCATCTTCATCGCCACCGACTCGCCCGCCCCCGCTTGGCTGCTCGATGCATCCCAAGGTGACGATCGTGCGCAGTGAGGAGTTCTTCGGCGACACCTCTGTGCTGCCGATCCACAACTCGCACGCCGTCGAGGCGCAGCTGCACCGCATCGACGGGCTGGCCGAGCATTTCCTCTACTCGAATGACGACATGTTCTTCGGGCGTCCGGTCGAGCCGGAGCTGTTCTTCTCCTCCGCCGGGCTGTCGCGCTTCGTGGAGTGCGGCGTCCGCATCGGCGCCGGCGGCTCTGCGGTGCACCGCAGCGGACACGACAACGCCCTGCGCGTGAATCGCGCCCTGCTGCGGGAGCGCTTCGGTCGCACGATCACGCGCGATCTCGAGCACTGCGCGACACCGCTGCGACGCAGCGTGATGGACGAGGTCGAGCGGGCGTTCCCCGAGGACTTCGCCCGCACCGCGGCATCCCGGTTCCGCGCGGCCACCGACATCTCGGTGACCAACAGCCTGTACCACTACTACGCGCAGTTCACCGGGCGCGCCATCGCGACCACCCGGCCGCGGGTCCGCTACGTGCAGACCACTCTCGCCGCCTCATTGGCGGGCATGGAACGGCTCGCACGTCGCCGCGACGTCGACATGTTCTGCCTCAACGACGGCGGCGCGGGCGAGATGCCCGAAGAGCTGCGCGTGCGCACGGTCACCGACATCCTGGAGCGCATGTTCCCGGTTCGCGCTCCGTGGGAGCGCGAAGAGGTCAGCGCAGAACGGGAATCGGCTCCGTCGGCGGAGCGATCCGTCGCGTCGCGCTGAGCTGCTGCACACCGGCTTCAGCCAGGCGCCGCTGCGCCTCGGCCGCGTCGATGTACTCGAGGGTCCTGGGCGCCTCGACCGGCACGACCGAGTGGACCACGGTGTCGTCGTAGATGTGCACCATGTTGAACGCCTGCGCGCCGTCCTGCGGCCGGGTGCCGCCGACCGGCACCGTCAGATCCTGCGCGTAGCAGGTCGATGAGGCGACCGACACGGGGATTCCGGCGAACGTCGCGAACGTGGAGTAGTGCAGGTGGCCGGCGATGATCGCGCGCACGTCGGTGCCGCGGAGCACCCGCGCAAGGCGGGACTGGTCGCGCAGCTCGACGCTGCCGGCGAGAGGCAGCACGCTCGGAACCGGAGGGTGGTGCATCGCGAGGATCGTGCCGAGCGGCGCAGGCGTCGCGAGCACGCCGGCGAGCCACTCGAGCTGAGCGTCGCGAAGTTCGCCGTGGTGGCGCCCCGGCACGCTCGTGTCGAGTGTCACCAGCCGCAGACCGTCCAACTCGTCGACGCGATCGACCGGGGCCGGCGTGGCGCCCGGTGTCTCATCGAGCAGCCGGGCGCGGAACTGGCCACGGTCGTCGTGGTTGCCCATCACCCAGAAGACCCGCGTGCCCAGACGCGCCGCGAACGGCTCGACCAGCGCACGCAGCTCGGTGTACGCGTCGCCTTCGCCGAGATCGACGAGGTCGCCGGTGAACACGACGCCGTCAGGACTGATGCCGGACGACTCGATCACCGCGAGAGCACGGAAGAGGTGGTGGCGCGCATCGACGAGGTCGAACAGGCGTGATCCCGCCGCGCGCAGATGCGTGTCGCTCAAGTGCAGCAGCACCCGTTCAGGCGCCGGATACTCGGCCGTGCGCATGGGACCCTCCCCGGTCGGCGCCGCGCAGTCATCGACTCGGTCGCCATCGCCGCCACTGTGACGGGTCTCGGGAAATGTTACAGGCATGTTTCGTGAACACCGTGACACCGACGCGCGAACAACGGCTGAACTCGCCCTATGACGCGCGGGCGATCCTCAGGAAATCGTCGACGCCGAGCTCTTCGCCGCGCGCGGTCGGAGCGACACCGGCGCGCTGCAGGATCTCGGATGCCGCCGCCGCGGTGCCGCCGAGCACCCCCGAGACAGCCTGCCGCAGCATCTTGCGACGCTGCTGGAACGCGGCATCCACGATCTGGAAGGTGCGGATCCGCTCCGCCTCCGTGCCGCGCAGCTCGGCGTCGCGCGTGAACGCGACCAGCACGCTGTCGACGTTGGGCACCGGCCAGAACACCTGCCGCGAGACGGTCCCGGCGAGGCGCCACGGTCCGTACCAGGCCGCCTTCACGCTCGGCGCGCCGTAGATCTTCGAGCCGGGCGGGGCTGCGAGCCGTTCGCCGACCTCGGCCTGGACCATGACAACGCCGCGCTGGAGGTACGGGAAGGTCTCGAGGAAATGCAGCAGCACCGGAACCGAGACGTTGTACGGAAGGTTGGCGACGAGGACCGTCGGGTTTCCGGGCAGCTCCGCCACACGAAGCGCATCGGCGTCGATGACCTCGAGCGCACCGGCTGCGACGCCGTGCGCGGCCGCGGTCTCGGCAAGGCGGGCGGCCAGGCGGTGGTCGATCTCCACGGCCGTCACCGACGCGCCGGTCTCGAGGACGGCGAGCGTCAGCGACCCCAATCCGGGCCCGATCTCGACGACGCGCTCACCGGGCTGCACGCGCGCGACCTGCACGATCCTGCGCACCGAATTCGCGTCGACGACGAAATTCTGCCCGAGCTTCTTGGTGGGTGTGACGTCCAATTCGGCGGCCAGCGCGCGGATTTCGGACGCGCCGAGGAGAGTCACGGGCATGAGTTCACTGTAGCCGTGCGGGTGTGCTCGCCTTCCTTGACAGGATCGCGCCGCGCACGACAGGGTATGCCCAGGCGGGCAACGCTGCTCGTCGAATTCTCGAACGGGAGGATCGCCCATGAGTTCGGCCGAGGCATCAGGCACCAACATCTCTGTCCCGATCACCCGTGTGGTGCTGGTCGCCGCGACCGCCGCCCTCGGCGGGTTTCTCTTCGGCTTCGACACCGCGGTGATCAACGGCGCGGTGAGCGCGATCGGCGAGCAATTCGACACCGGCCCGTTCCTCCTCGGCTTCGCCGTGGCCTCCGCGCTGATCGGGTGCGCGATCGGCGCGTGGTTCGCCGGGCGGATCGCCGACCGATACGGCCGCATCCGCGTCATGATCCTCGCGGCGATCCTCTTCGTCGCCAGCGCGCTGGGCTGCGGTCTCGCGTTCAGCGTCTGGGACTTCTCGTTCTGGCGCGTCGTGGGCGGGCTGGGTGTCGGGGCGGCATCCGTGATCGCGCCCGCATACATCGCCGAGGTCTCGCCGCCGGCCTATCGCGGTCGCCTCGGATCGCTTCAGCAGCTCGCGATCGTCTCGGGAATCTTCGTCGCGCTGCTCAGTGATGCAGCGATCGTGGCCGCTGCGGGCACCGCCACCGCGCCCTGGCTTCTCGGCCTGGAAGCGTGGCGGTGGATGTTCCTCGCCGAACTCGTGCCGGCCGTCATCTACGGAGTGCTCGCGCTCACGATCCCGGAGTCGCCGCGGTACCTGATCGCCCGCGGCGAGATGAAGAAGGCCAAGGAAGTGCTGACCCGCTACGTCGGCGGCGACGTCGAGAAGGTCTCGACCGACATCCTGAAGACGGTGGAGGGCAAGTCCGACCGCCCGCGATTCGCGATCCTCCGGCGCGGCAGGTTCGGGCTGCTCCCGATCGTCTGGGTCGGCATCGGACTTTCGGTGCTGCAGCAGTTCACCGGCATCAACGTGATCTTCTACTACTCGACGACGCTCTGGCAGGCGGTGGGCTTCACGGAGCAGGATTCGCTCACGATCACCGTCATCACCTCGGTCACCAACATCGTCACCACGATCGTCGCGATCCTGCTGATCGACAAGGTCGGCCGCAGACCGCTGCTGCTGGTCGGTGCGATCGGGCAGTTCCTCTGCCTCGGAGTTCTCACGGTGATGTTCTCGACGGCGACGATCGTCGACGGCCAGCCGGTGCTGGAGGGCTCTGCGGGCACGATCGCACTCGTCGCCGCCAACCTCTACGTCGTGTTCTTCGGCGCAACCTGGGGGCCAGTGGTCTGGGTGCTGCTCGGCGAGATGTTCAGCAACAAGATCCGGGCGGTCGCCCTGTCGGTCGCCGCGGCGGCACAGTGGGCGGCGAACTTCGTCATCTCGACGACGTTCCCGGCCCTTGCTGCGGTCGGACTCGGACTCGCCTACGGCGTCTACACGTTCTTCGCGTTCGTGGCGATCTTCTTCGTGATCAAGTACGTCAAGGAGACGAAGGGGCGCACCCTCGAGTCGATGAGCGAGGACGAGCCGGTTCCGGTCTAGGCGCGTGGGCCTCAGTCTTCGAAGCGGCCGTAGACCGCGAGCGTGTTGACGGCGAGCTGGGCACACAGCTCGTCGAGGTCGACACCGAGCTCGGCGGCCATGAAGCGCACGGTCAGCGGCACCAGGTAAGGCGCGTTGGGCCGACCCCGGTGCGGGATCGGCGTGAGGAACGGCGCATCGGTCTCGACCAGGATCCGCTCGCGTGGCGTCACGGCGAGAGCGTCGCGCAGGTTCTGCGCGTTCTTGAACGTCAGGTTGCCCGCGAACGACAGGTAGTAGCCCTCATCGGCGGCGATCCGCGCCATCGCGTCGTCGCCCGAGAAGCAGTGGAACACCGTGCGGTCGGGCGCGCCGACGCGCCGCAGCGTCTCGAGGACGGCGTCGTGCGCGTCGCGGTCGTGGATCTGCATCGCGATCCCGTGCTTCTTGGCCAGCGCGATGTGCGCCTCGAACGCCCGGAACTGTGCCGGAAATCCGCCGTCCTCGGTGCGGAAGAAGTCCAGTCCGGTCTCGCCGATCGCGCGCACGCGGGGCTGCGCCGCGAGCTCGTCGATGACCCCGATCGCGGCATCCAGCTCGCCCGCCTCTTCGTACGCGGGGGCTTCGTTCGGGTGGATGGCGACCGCGGCCAGAACACGGGGGTGGGATGCCGCCGCCCACGCCGACCAGCGACTCGAGTCGACATCCCCGCCGGCCTGCACGACACCGATCACGCCGACCGCGGCGGCGCGATCGAGCTGTTCGTCGAGGCTCAGCGGCTCGTCGCCGTCGGCGATCTCGAGGTGGGCGTGGTTGTCGTAGACCGGCACCCTCAGCGGCACGGGTGCGTCGGGCCAGCGCACGTCGCGTTTGCCGTCGTTGTGGCGCTCGCGGACGTACTGGCTCGGGTCCGTCATACGCTCTGCTCGACGCGCGGGAACAGCGGCGCGAGTGCACTCACCGACGCCCCCGCGGGCAGGAGGCCCCAGCGCCCCGCTTCGCGGATCGGCTGCTCGACGAGCGGTCCGAGCGTGTCTCCCGCGCCGAGCGCGATCCAGAGCTTCTCGGTCGCGATCGGGGTCACCGGCGAGAGCAGCACGGCGAGGGCGCGCAGGCCCTCGGCCGCCGTGTACAGCACGGTGCCGAGGCGGCCGCGCTGGGCGTCGTCCTTGGCGAGGGCCCACGGCTCGTTCTCGGTGATGTACAGGTTCAGCGCGTCGACGATCGTCCAGATCGCGGTGATCGCCTCATCGATGCGGAACCGCTCGATCGCTTCGTCGGCCGCGGTCGCGGCATCCGCCACCGTCTTGTGGATCGCCAGATCCTGCGCGGTGTACTCGCCCGCCGGGCGGGACGATTCCCTCGAAGTAGCGGTCGATCATCGCGGTCGTGCGCGAGGCCAGGTTGCCGAAGCCGTTCGCGAGCTCGGCCTGGTAACGCGCCGACAGGTCTTCCCACGAGAACGAGCCGTCCTGTCCGAAGGCGATCGCCGAGAGGAAGTAGAAGCGGTACGCGTCGGACCCGAACACGTCGGTGATCTCGCTCGGAGCGATGCCGGTGAGCTTCGACTTCGACATCTTCTCGCCGCCCACGAGCAGCCAGCCGTGCGCGAACACACCGCGCGGCACCTCGACGCCCGCGGCCATCAGCATCGCCGGCCAGATGACGGCATGGAAGCGGAGGATGTCCTTGCCGACGACGTGATACGCGGGCCAGCGGCGGGCGAACTCCTCCGGCTCCGCGCCGTAGCCGACGGCGGTCGCGTAGTTCAGCAGGGCGTCGACCCACACGTAGATGATGTGCGACTGGTCCCACGGCACCGGGATGCCCCAGTCGAACGTCGAGCGCGAGATCGACAGGTCTTTCAGACCCTGCTTGACGAACGAGACGACCTCGTTGCGGGCCGACTCGGGCCGCACGAAGTCGGTCTTGTAGAGCTCGAGCAGCTTGCCCTGGAACTCGCTGAGCTTGAAGAAGTAGTTCTTCTCCTGCAGCAGTTCGAGCGGCTTGGAGTGGATCGCGCAGACCTTCAGACCCTCGAACGGACCGGTGCCGTCGACGATCTCGGACTCGGTCTTGAACTCTTCGCAGCCGACGCAGTACAGCGCCTCGAACTCGCCGGCGTAGATGTAGCCGCGGTCGTAGATCGCCTGCACGAACTTCTGCACGCGCTCCTCGTGGCGCTGCTGCGTCGTGCGGATGAAGTCGTCGTTCGCGACGTCCAGGGTCTTCAGCAGCGGGAACCACGCCTCGCTGACCAGCCGGTCGACCCACTCCTGCGGTGTCGCGCCGTTGGCCGCTGCCGCGCGCAGCATCTTCTGGCCGTGCTCGTCGGTGCCCGTCAGCATCCAGGTGTCGTCGCCCGCCTGGCGATGCCAGCGCGCAAGGGCGTCGACGGCCACCGTCGTGTAGCCGTGGCCGATGTGCGGCACGTCGCTCGGGTAGTAGATCGGCGTCGTGATGTAGAAGGATTCGCCGGTAGGCATACCTTCGATTCTAAGGCGGGCCGATGCCGCACCTCTGACGTGTGTCGCGGTCAGCCCTTGACGGCGAGCGCCGCCTGGTACAGCTCCCGCGAGGAGTGCCCGGTGTGCGCCGAGACCTCCGCCGGCGGCATCCTTCAGTCGTGTGCCCGCGCGCACGAGCTCGAGCACCTGCGTGACGGCGTCGGGGAAGGTGATCTGCGCGGCCGGTGCGCCCTCGACGACGACGACCAGCTCACCTCGCACACCGGCGGCGGCCCATTCGGCCAGTTCGGCGGCCGTGCCGCGCACGACCTCTTCGTACAGCTTGGTGAGTTCGCGGCAGACGGCCACGCGGCGATCGGCGTCCGAAGGCGGCGGCCATGTCGGAGAGGGATGCCGCCACCCGGGCAGGCGATTCGAAGAACACCATGGTGCGCCGCTCGGCGGCCAAGCCGCGCAGCGCGCCCCGACGCTCCCCGGACTTCCGCGGCAGGAAGCCCTCGAAGGTGAAGCGGTCAGTCGGCAGTCCCGACACCGCGAGTGCGGCCAGCACCGCGCTCGGCCCGGGGATCACCGTGACGGTGACGCCCGCAGCCGCGGCGGCCGCGACCAGCCCGTAGCCCGGATCGCTCACGGTCGGCATGCCGGCGTCGCTCAGCACGAGCACGTCCTGGTCGCGCGCGAGGGCGACCAGCTCGCCCGGCACGCTCCTTCTCGTTGTGGTCGTGCAGAGCGATCAGCCGCGGTCGGTTGGCGACTCCGAGCCCCGCGAGAAGACGCTGCGTCGTGCGGGTGTCTTCGGCCGCGATGACCGTGGCCGCCTCGAGCGCCTCGACCAGCCGCCGCGACGCGTCGCCGAGGTTGCCGATCGGGGTCGCGGCCAGGATGATCACGCTCCCACCTTAGGCTGGAGCCTGTGACGGCGACGGCTCCTCTCCTCCCCGAGACACGGCCGTCGTTCTACGACCGATGGGCCCTGCGTGTGACGCGCGGATCCGCGGCTCGCCGCGCCGGTGGGCGTGGCTCGCTCCCACGCTCGTGACGCTGCTGGCCGGCATCCTTCGCGTGTGGAATCTCGGGCACCCGCACGCGTTCATCTTCGACGAGACGTACTACGTCAAGGATGCGTGGACGCAGTGGGTGCTCGGCTACGCCGCGACGTGGCCCGACGGTGCGAACGAGAGCTTCCTCGCGGGCGACACCGACGTGTTCACCTCGACCGGCAGCTTCGTCGTGCACCCGCCGCTCGGCAAGTTGCTGATCGGCGCGGGCATGGCCCTGTTCGGACCGGATTCCGTCGTTCGGCTGGCGCATCGTCGACCGCACTCGTCGGCACCGCGACGGTGCTCGTGCTGTATTCCGTCGCGCGGGCGATGACCGGGTCGGTCGCGTTCGCGACGGTCGCTTCGCTGCTGATGGCGATCGACGGACTCGCGATCGTCCTGAGCCGTGTCGCGCTGCTCGACAACTTCCTGACCTTCTTCATCCTGCTCGCGTTCTGGTTCGTCCTGCTCGATCGGCGCACGCATCTGGAGCGATTGGCCGCTCTCGTCGCCGCGCGCTGGGGCGAGGGCCAGGTGCCCGGCGTGGGGTCCGGTGCTGTGGAACCGCCCGTGGGTCATGGCGGCCGGCGCGGCCGCCGGCGCCGCCACCGCGGTCAAGTGGTCGGGTCTGTACGCCATCGCCGCGCTCGGGATCTACCTCGTGGTCACCGATGCCCTGGCCCGGCGACGCGCGGGCGTGCGGATCTGGCCGGCGGATGCCGCCTTCCGTCAGGGTGCCGCGACGTTCGTGCTCTTCGTGCCGATCGCTGTCGTCGTCTACCTGGCGTCCTGGATCAGCTGGCTCACCACCGACGGCGGCTACGCGCGACACGCGGCGGTCGACGCGCCCGTGACCGGCTTCTGGTCGTGGGTGCCGCCCGCACTGCAGAGCCTCTGGCTCTACCACCGCGGCGATCTACGACTTCCACGTCGGGCTCACCTCCGAGCACGGCTATGCGAGCCCCGCGTGGCAGTGGCCGCTCCTGCTGCGGCCGACCTCGATGTACTACCAGTCGACACCGCAGGGTCAGGCGGGTTGCGCGGCCGCCAACGGCTGCGTCGAGAACATCTACAGCATGCCCAACCCGCTGATCTGGTACGCCGCCGTCGCGGCGGTGATCTACCTGGTGTACCGGTTCGTCCGCACCCGCGACTGGCGCTACGCACTGTGCTCACGGGTGTCGCCGCGACCTACCTGCCGTGGCTGCTGTACCCCGAGCGCACGATGTTCCAGTTCTACACGATCGCGATCCTGCCCGTTCCTGCTGCTCGCTCTCACCTTCGCGC
Source organism: uncultured Actinomycetota bacterium (assembly GCA_963772395.1). Lineage (GTDB taxonomy): Bacteria > Actinomycetota > Actinomycetes > Actinomycetales > Microbacteriaceae > Microbacterium. Next base: position 1,426,991 of record CAVYWV010000002.1, read on the forward strand.
TCCGCGACATCGCGGGGGCGTCGCACACCGACCGTACCGCCGTACGAGCGGGCAGCGGATCGTGCTGGTGTTCCTCGTCGTCGCTGTCGTGCTCTCGGCGTTCTGGTACCCGATCCTCACCGGGACGCCGGTGCCGTACTACTTCTGGCAGGCGCACAACTGGATGCAGGGCTGGATCTGACCGTCAGGCGGTCAGCTCGGCTGGGTCGGTGACCGGCAGGCGGCAGGCGAAGTCCCGGCAGTCGTAGGCCGTCGCGCGGCCGCCCTGCGCACTCTTGTCCGCGAACAGCTCGAAGCCCGCGCGCGACCATTCCGCTGCCTGCGCGGGGGTCACGATCGCGAACACGTCGCACGGCAACCGGCGAGCCGCCGCCGCCAAGCGCGCCGCGAGGGCTCTTCGGCGACCACCACGAGCTGGTGTGGCGGTTGGGTGAGCTGCGCAGCGACCCGCAGGAGCGCCCCGTACGCGAGCGGCTGCTCGAGGGCGCCGGCCGCGTGCGCGGCGACGATCCGCTCGGCGCCGGCACGCAGCTCGTCTCGTCCGCCGAGCCGCCACAGCGACACCGCGGCGTCGGCGAGCGCGGAGGGTCCCGACGGCTCGTCGCCGTCGGACGCGGCATCCGGCGCCGCGATGCCCTGCGCGGCCAGCACCGGATCACCGCCACCCGGAACCCGTGGCGCACCGTCGCCGTCGAGGCAGGCGAGCACGAGGTCGCGCGCGCGCTCCGCATAAGCGACCTCGCCGGTCGCGACGGCCAGCGCGGCGAGGCCGGATGCCAGCTGACCGTAATCGGCGAGCGTCGCCGACGCGGTCGAGGCGATCTCGTCGAGCGATGCGCGCACGAGGGTGCCGTCCGGTCGGACGTTCGCACCGAGCACAGCTTCCGCCGCCCACCGCGCCGCTTCGATCCACGCGGGCTCGTCGAGGCGCACGCCGGCGCGCGCGAGCGCGCCGATCGCGAGGCCGTTCCACCCGGTCACGACCTTGCCGTCGACGGCCGGAGGGTCCAGCGTCCGCCCGGCCCGCGGCATCCCTCGCGTAGTACCCGCCCTCGCTGCGCGCGCCGTCGATCCAGGACTCCGAGTCCTGCGCCGCACCGAACCCTCCGGACGGCTGCTGCAGCACGTCGATGAGGAAGCGGGCGATGCCGCGTGCGGTCGGCTCGTCGCCGGCATCGATCGCGACCTCGAGCAGCTGCGCGTTGTCGGTCAGCATCCGCTCGTAGTGCGGCACGGTCCAGTCGCGGCGTGTCGCGTAGCGGAAGAAGCCGCCCTCGACCGCGTCGCGCAGCTCGGAGCCGGCCATGGCGGCAAGCGCTCGATCGGCGACCGCAGAGGCGGCGGGGTTCGCCGTGCGGACCGCGCCGGCCTGCAGAAACCGCAGCGCTGTCGCGATCGGGAACTTCGGCGCGGCCGGATCGCCGCCGCCGAAGCCGCCGAACTCCCGGTCTTCGCGAGCTTCGATCGCGGCGGCGGCGCCGGCGATGTCGTCGAACCGACGGCAGGTCTCCCTCTGCGGATGCCGCCGCCCGCGTCTCGGCGAGCGCCCCCGCGACCGCACCGGCCGTGCCGTCGACCTGTTCACGACGCTCCGTCCAGGCCTCGGTGACCGCGCCGAGCACCTGCGTGAACGACGGGAGGCCGGAGCGCGGCTGCGGCGGGAAGTACGTGCCGGCGTAGAACGGCCGCCCTTCGGGCGTGGCGAAGACGGTCAGCGGCCAGCCGAGGTGCGCGGTGAAGGCGGCCGCGGCAGCCATGTAGGCGGCATCCACCTCCGGATGCTCCTCGCGGTCGACCTTGATCGCGACGAAGCCGCGGTTGATCAGTGCGGCGGTCTCCGGGTCGGCGAACGACTCGCGCGCCATCACGTGGCACCAGTGGCACGTCGAGTAGCCGATCGAGACGAGCACGGGCACGTCCCGCCGCCGCGCCTGCGCGAAGGCGTCGTCACCCCACGGGTACCAGGCGACGGGATTGCCCGCGTGCGCGCGCAGGTACGGACTGGCGGATGCTTCGAGCCGCGGATTCACCCTCTCCACGTTACGTCGCGGGTTCGGGACCCACCAGGGCGATGTGTGCCCGGCCTACCAGGTTGCGACGTACTCCGAGACGCGCTGGCCGGCGGCCTGCGTGACGAGCGGCAGCGACCGCGTGACGGCCTGGTCGATGCGCCGCTTCACCGCTTCGGACGTGAGCTCGTATCCGTCGAAATCGGTGTCGGACGCGTACACGCCCACGGGCAGCGTCAGCGCCTGGAAGAATCCGAACAGGGGCCGCATCTGGTGCTCCAGGATGAGCGCGTGGCGCTCCCCGCCCCCCGTCGCGGCGAGCAGCACGGGTGTGCCGACGAGCGCGTACTGGCCGACGAAGTCGAAGAGGTGCTTGAAGAGCCCGGTCGCGGCGCAGCGCACCCGCGAACAGCGTGCGTACCCCGGGTCAGTGCACCTCGTCGGGGTGCGCACTGACGCGCCCGCTGCCGTCGCCCGGGTCGAGCGCATCGATCGCGCTCATCTCGGCATCGGACAGGGTGAAGTCGAAGACGTCGAGGTTCTCGTCGAGGCGCTCGCGGCGCACCGACTTGGGGAACACGATGAAGCCCTTCTGCAGGTGCCAGCGCAGCACGACCTGGGCCGGGGACTTCTGGTGAGCGGATGCGGCATCCTTCACCGCGGGGATGCCGAACAGGTCGTACTTGCCCTGGCCGAGCGGCCCCCACGCCTCGATCCGGACGCCCTGCGCAGCCGCCCAGTCGGTGATGTCGCGCTGCTGGTGGGCGGGGTGCAGCTCGATCTGGTCGACCGCGGGAACGACGCCGGTCGAGGCGACGATGCGCTCGAGGTGCGGCGACCAGGAAGTTCGAGACGCCGATGCTGCGCGTGAGACCCTCCGCGCGCAGCTCGATGAGCTTCTCCCACGCGTGCAGATAGTTGTCCTTCGCGGGCGTCGGCCAGTGCACGAGGTACAGGTCGACCTGGTCGAGACCGAGCTTGTCGAGGCTCTCGCGGATCGCCGCGTGCGGCTCGTCGCCGTCGTGGCGGTCGTTCCACAGCTTCGTGGTGATGAACAGCTCGTCGACGAGGGATGCCGCTCCGGGCGACGGCCGCGCCGACGCCTTCTTCGTTGCCGTAGATCGCCGCTGTGTCGATGTGGCGGTAGCCGACCTCGAGCGCTTCGCTGACCGCGCGCTCCGTGTCGGCCGGCGGAACCTTGAACACGCCGTAGCCGAGCTGGGGGATGTCGTAGCCGTCGTTGAGCTGAACCGTGGGGATCGTCATGGTTCCAGCCTAGAAGCTCGTCATCCAACCCTGGTCGGGTTCGCTCGCCGTCGGCGGCGTGGACTGGTGTCCGCGAAGGCCGCGTCGCGGCTCTCTGCCCGGTCCCTTCCGCGGAACCGGACGCGCGACGTTCGCCAGCGGATCAGCCTCGCAGCCGAGCTCGGCATCCCATCCGATCCGGCTCTCCCATTTCCGCCGGATGTCGGCGACGAGGCCCTCCAGACGATCGATGCCCCTCGAGGTCAGGTAGTACCAACGCCACTGGAAGTCGCCGCGCACTTCGACGAAACCCGCGTCTCTCAGAATGCGGAGGTGTTTGGAGACGGCGGTGCGGCTGATGCGGAACTCTTGCCCGACGACCGCCGCGAGCTCTCCGGCCGTGTGCTCGCCGCTGGCCAGGATGTCTATGATCCGTCGCCGTGCGGGCTCGGCCATGGCCTCGAACGGGTGCATGGAGTGGACGGGATGAATGGCCTCTTCATATCGCATGCGGTGACTGTAGGACGGGCCGCTGACACGCTCGTCGCCGGTGTCCTTTCGGCGCCGCGGACATCGCCGGGAGGTGCATTGAACTCCCGGTTCACACAGTCCCCTGTGAGCTCTGATGCACGATTGAACTTCCTGCTCACACGGCAGCTCACACGCTCCCGCAGTGCAGTGAACTTCCTGCTCACATGACCTCCTTGTGTGAACTGGAAGTTCAATGCACCCGTCGAACGCAGCATCGCCTGTGTGAACAGGAAGTTCAATGCGCTCCCCGACACGTGCGAGAACTGCCGGATCGCAGCAAGGCCCGTTCAGCCGACGCTCGACCAGGGGCACGTCGCGCCTTGTGGCGCTTGGGGACCACACACCCCCGCGGCTCGGTACGATCGAAGGCTATGCCCGCGCCCGAACCCGTCATCTCGTACCCGCCGGAGCTGCCCGTCAGCGCCGCGCGGGACGAGATCGCGCGCGCGATCCGCGACCACCAGGTCGTGATCGTCGCCGGGGCGACGGGCTCGGGCAAGACGACCCAGCTGCCGAAGATCTGCCTCGAGCTCGGTCGCACGCGCATCGCGCACACCCAGCCGCGCCGCATCGCCGCCCGCACGATCGCAGAGCGCATCGCCGAGGAGCTGGAGGTGCCGCTCGGCACGACGGTGGGCTACAAGGTGCGCTTCACCGACAAGGTGCAGCAAGACACCCGTGTCGCACTCATGACCGACGGCATCCTGCTCAACGAGATCCACCGCGACCGGCTGCTCCGCCGCTACGACACGATCATCGTCGACGAGGCCCATGAACGCTCACTCAACGTCGACTTCCTGATCGGGTACCTCACGCAGGTGCTGCCGAAGCGGCCCGACCTTCGCGTGATCGTCACGAGCGCCACGATCGACCCGCAGAGCTTCGCGAAGCACTTCTCGGATGCCGCCGGCAACCCCGCGCCCATCATCGAGGTCTCGGGGCGCACCTATCCCGTCGAGATCCGATACCGCGGTCCCGAGGAAGCCTCGGACGCCGTGGAGGGGCAGCCGGGATCCCCGGTCGTCCCGCGGGCGAAGCGAGACGACCCGCCCGACGAGGTCGACGGCATCACCGCCGCCCTGCGAGAGCTCGACCGCGAGGCTCCCGGCGACGTGCTCGTCTTCCTGCCGGGCGAGGCGGAGATCCGCGACGCGACGGATGCCGTTCGCGGCATGTATGCGAAGGATGCCGCGCCCACGGAGGTGCTGCCCCTCTACGGGCGGCTCAGTGCGGCCGAGCAGCACCGGGTGTTCGAACGGTCGAGCATCGCGGGCGTGCGCCGTCGCGTCATCCTCGCGACGAACGTCGCCGAGACCAGCCTCACCGTTCCCGGCATCCGCTATGTCATCGACACCGGCACCGCGCGCATTTCGCGCTACAGCGCGCGAACGAAGATCCAGCAGCTGCCGATCGAGGCGATCTCGCAGGCATCGGCGCAGCAGCGTTCGGGCCGCGCCGGGCGCACCGCGCCGGGAATCGCGATCCGCCTGTACTCCGAGGAGGACTTCGAGAAGCGACCGGAGTTCACCGAGCCGGAGATCCTGCGCACGAGCCTCGCCTCCGTGATCCTGCAGATGCTCTCGCTCGGCTTCGGCGACATCACGTCATTCCCGTTCCTGACCCCACCCGACTCGCGGGGTGTCAAAGCCGCGTTCGATCTGCTGCTCGAACTCGGCGCGGTGCGCACCCCGACGCGCAGCGAAGGCGGCGGGGCGGCGCGTCTGACCGACCTCGGGCGCGAGATCTCCCGCCTGCCGATCGACCCGCGCTTCGCTCGCATGCTCATCGAGTCGAAGCGGCTCGGCGTACAGCGCGACGTGCTCGCGATCGTGGCGGGCATGTCGATCCAGGACGTGCGCGAGCGTCCCGAGGAGCGCCGCGAGGAAGCGGACCGGCTCCACGCCCGATTCGTCGACCCGACCAGCGACTTCGTGACCCTGCTGAACCTCTGGAACCACCTGCAGGAGCAGCAGGCGGCGCTCGGCTCGAGCGCCTTTCGGCGGCTGTGCCGGTCGGAGCACCTGAACTATGTGCGCGTCCGCGAATGGGTCGACGTGCACCGTCAACTGCGGACCCTCGTCGGCGCGCCGCGCACCGAGAGACGCGCCGACGAAACGACGGCCGATCCGGATGAGCTGCACAAGGCGATCCTGGCGGGGCTGCTGTCGCACATCGGCATCCTCGACGAGCGCACCTCCCCCAAGGCGACCAGCCAGGGCGGGCGCGGCTCGACGAAGCGCGAGCCCGCGGGCGAGTACATCGGCGCGCGCGGCGCGAAGTTCGCGATCTTCCCCGGGTCCGGCCTCCGCAAGAAGCGCCCGTCCGCCGTGATGGCCGCCGAGCTGGTCGAGACCTCGCGCCTGTTCGCCCGCACCGTCGCCGCCGTCGATCCCGCCTGGGCCGAGGCGCTCGCCGGCGATCTCGCCAAGCGCCAGCTCAGCGAGCCGCACTGGTCGAAGGCCGCCGGAGCGGCATCCGTCTACGAGAAGGTGACCCTGTTCGGCGTCGAGATCATTCCCCGACGTCGGGCGCAGCTGGCCCGCTTCGACCGCCCGCTCGCCCGCGAGCTCTTCGTGCGGCACGCGCTCGTCGAAGGCGAGTGGGACCCCTCGGGCCTCGACAAGCGGCTGACGGCATTCGAGCGGCGCAACCTCGAGCTGCGCCGTCGCCTGGAGAAGATCGAGGAGCGCGAGCGGCGCCGCGACATCCTCGTCGGCGATGAGGCCGTGTACGCGTTCTACGACGCGCGCATCCCTCGGGACGTGTACGACGTGCGCTCGTTCGAGGCCTGGTGGCGCGATGCGGCGAACCGCACGCCCCGCCTGCTCGACATGACCGAGGCAGACCTGCTCGACGACGCCGCCCGCACGGACGAGCGCGCGTTCCCGGCCCGATGGCGCCAGGCAGACCAGGTGCTCACCCTCGCATACCGTTTCGAACCGGGCGCCGAGGATGACGGCGTGACCGCGATCGTCCCCCTCGCCCTACTCGCCCAGGTGCGGCCTGACGGGTTCGACTGGCAGGTGCCGGGCATGAGGGACGAGATGATCACCGCCCTCCTGCGCGCGCTCCCGAAGGCGATCCGCCGGCACGTCGTTCCCGCCGCGGACTGGGCGGCTCGGTTCGGCGAGGACCTCGAGGGTCAGGGGCCGGAGGCACACGAGGGGATGCCGCCGACGACGCTCCGCGATGCTCTCGCCACCCGCATCCAGAGGGTCGCGAATCAGCCCGTGACCTCAGCGGACTTCGAACTCGAACGGGTGCCTGCCCCACCTGCAGGTCTCGTTCCGCGTGGTGGACGAGCGCGGGCGTGCGGTCGGTTCCGGTCGCGACCTCGCCGAACTGCAGCGGCGCTTCTCGGATCGCGCGCGCACCTCGGTCGAGAAGTCGCTGAGCCGGGCGCCGGGCGCGCCGCGTCAGACGACGCGGGCGCCCGATTCCTCCGGCCCGCGCTCCCCCGCTCCGCCGCCCGGGATCGGGGTCACGCCGCGCGCGGGCCTGACCGACTGGGACTTCGGCGACCTGCCGGAGGTCGTCGACAGCAAAGTCGCCGGCGGGGTCGTCCGCGGCTATCCCGCGCTCGTGGACGAGGGGTCCAGCGTGGCGCTGCGCGTGGAGGCGACGCCCGAGGCTGCCGAGCGCGCCACGAGGGCGGGCGTGCGGCGTCTCTTGCTGCTGGCGGTGGCGTCGCCCGCGTCGTACGTGCTCGAGCACCTCACGTCTGCCGAGAAGCTCGCCCTGGCGGCATCCCCCTACCCGTCGGCGAAGGCGCTCGTCGAAGACGCGCGCCTGGCGGTGGCGGATGCCGTCCTCTCGCGCACCGCGCCGGGGGCGGTCGTGCGCACTCGCGCCGAGTTCGAGCGCGTGCGCGACGCCCTTTCGGCCGCGGTCGTCGACGAGACCTTCCAGACCGTGTCGCTCGCCGCCCGCATCCTCACGGGGGCCCGCGAGGTCGACCGCGCACTTCGCTCGCAGAACTCGCTGACCCTGCTCGGGGCGCTGAACGACGTGAAGGGACAGATCGCCGGACTGGTCTTCCCCGGCTTCGTCTCCCGGATCGGAGTCGCTCGTCTCGCGCACGTGCCGCGATACCTGCGGGGCGCGAAAGAGCGGGTCGACGGACTCGTCGACAACCCCGGGCGCGACCGGCAGCGCATGACCGAGTTCGAACGCGCGGCGGCCGCGTTCGCCGAGGCGGGCGGCGTGATCCCTCCCGCCGACGACGCTCCGGCCGCACTCGTGCGCACCCGATGGCTGCTCGAGGAGTACCGCGTCAGCCTGTTCGCGCAGCACCTCGGCACGGCCGAGGCGGTCTCGCTGCAGCGCATCCAGAAGTCCCTGCGCGACTGAGAAGAGCCCCCACGAATCGAGAGGTTGGCCCCGTCATGGCTGAAGCGATCACGTACACCGAGTTCGGCGGACCAGAGGTCCTGACCCTCGTCGACATCCCGACCCCGACACCCGCGTCGGGCGAGATCGTCGTCCGCGTCGAGGCGGCGGGAGTGAACCCGATCGACGGCAAGCTGCGCAGCGGCCAACGCGCCTCGGGACCGATCACCGAACCGCGCCGGGTGGGCGCAGACGCCGCCGGCATCGTGACCGCGGTCGGCGACGACGTCGATGGATTCCGCATCGGCGACGCCGTCGTGGTGTTCAGCACGTCGGGCACGTACGCATCCGAGATCGTGGTCCGCGCCGAGAACGCGCAGCCGCGTCCGCCGCAGGTCAGCGCGGCCGAGGGCGCCGCGCTCGGCATCCCGGTCGGTACCGCCTACCAGTCGCTGCGTTCGCTCGCCGTCGGCCCGACCGACACCCTGCTGGTGCACGCGGGCTCGGGAGCCGTCGGTCAGGCGGCGATCCAATTCGCCGTGCTGTGGGGTGCGACGGTGATCGCGACGGCATCCGAGCGCCGGTTCGATCGCATCCGCGAACTCGGCGCGACGCCGGTGGCCTACGGCGCGGGTCTGGTCGATCGCGTCCGCGCCGCGGCGCCGCAGGGCGTCACGGTCGCACTCGACGCCGCGGGAACCGACGAAGCCATCAATGCGTCGCTCGAACTCGTCGCCGACCGCGAGCGCATCGCCACGATCGTGCGGGGGCGGGATGCCGCGTCCTTCGGCATCCGTGCGTTCCAGGGCGGCGCACCGACGCCCCTGAGCGAGCGCGCGCTCGGATGGCGCCGCGAAGCGCTCCCGGTCACGCTCGCCCTGATGGCCGCCGGCCGCTTCTCGGTGGAGCTCGGCCCGTCCTTCCCGCTGGCCGACGCCGCGGATGCGCACCGCGCCGTGGAGTCCGGCACGGACGGCAAGATCACCCTGATCCCGTAGGCGCCCCCCGCAGGCTCGACGCGGCGCGCAACAGTTCGACACACGATCGGGCGCGACCGCGCCACCTGCTCGACAATGGACGGATGTCCGAGGCATCCCGATCCTTCGCGACGGCACAGGTGCAGGCGGGTTACGTCCCCGGCGTCGCCGAGAACACCGCCGTCCCGCCGATCTATCAGTCGAACGCGTTCGAGTTCACCTCGCTGAGCGAGGCGCGCGACCTGTTCGCGCTCCGACGCGAAGGCAACATCTACAGCCGGGCAGCCAACCCCACCGTGCTCGTGTTCGAGCAGCGCGTCGCCGAGCTCGAGAACGGGATCGCCGCGGCGGCGGTCGCTTCGGGCCAAGCAGCGGTCGCGCTCGCGCTGCTGGCGCTCGCGAAGCAGGGTGAGCACATCGTCGCGGCCAAGCAGCTGTACGGCGGCACCGTCGATCTGCTGCAGGACACGTTCGCCGACTGGGGCATCGAGGTCACGTTCGTCGACCAGGACGACCCGGATGCCTGGGCCACGGCGGTGCGGCCGAGCACTCGCGCGCTGTTCGCCGAGTCGATCACGAATCCGAACGCGCAGGTGCTCGACATCCGCTCGGTGGCCGCCGTCGCCCGCGCGGCTCGCGTGCCCCTGGTGATCGACCACACGGTGGCCACACCGTATCTGCAGCGCGTGAAGGACTTCGGCGCGGACATCGTCGTGCATTCGGCAACCAAGTACCTGGGCGGACACGGCACATCGCTGGGCGGCGTGATCGTCGACCTCGGGACGTTCGACTTCGCGGCGGAGCCCGCCCGGTGGCCGCAGCTCACCGAAACCTATCGGCGCGTCCCCGGCGGGAGCCTCGTCGAGCGCTTCGGCGCGACGGGCTCGCCGTTCATTGCACTGGTGAAGACCAAGTACGTACACGACCTCGGTCCTTCGCTGTCCGCGTTCAACGCGTTCCAGCTGCTGCAAGGTCTCGAGACCCTCGATCTGCGGATGGCGCGGCACAGCACCAGCGGACAGCTGGTGGCGCAGTTCCTCGCACGAGCATCCCGCCGTCTCGCGCGTGAACCACCCCGGACTCGAATCGAGCCCGTGGCACGCTCTGGCCGGCGAGTACCTGCCCCGCGGCGCGGCATCCGTCTTCTCGTTCGACGTGCACGCCACCGGCGATGCCGACGACGATTTCGCCCGTGTCGAAGCAGCTCATCGGGCGTCTGCAGGTCGTCCGGCTGGTGGCCAACATCGGCGACGCCCGCAGTCTCATCGCGCATCCGGCGTCGATGACGCACAGTCACCTGACGCCGGACCAGCTTTCCGAAGCCGGCATCACGCCGACCACGATCCGTCTGTCGATCGGGCTGGAAGACCCGGCGGACCTCGTCGCCGATCTCGAACGCGCGCTCGCGCCGCTGCTCGCCTCGACGAACGACGCTGATCAGAGTCTGTCGTCGGCCTCCTGGCCGTAGACATTCTGATAGCGGTCGAACAGGCTGTCGATCGCCGCCTGCGGGATCGGGATCAGCGGCCCGGCCTGCGCGGCGATGTGCACCGTCCGCGCGACGTCCTCGACCATGACAGCCGCCTTGACGGCATCCTTCGCCGAGGCGCCGATCGTGAAGGGCCCGTGGTTCTGCATGAGAACCGCACGCGAGCGGTGGCCGGTGAGCGTCTGGACGATCCCGCGGCCGATCGAGTCGTCGCCGATGATCGCGAACGGTCCGATCGGGATCGGGCCTCCGAACTCGTCGGCCATCGCCGTGATGACGCAGGGGATCTCCTCGCCGCGCGCGGCCCAGGCGACGGCGTATGTCGAGTGGGTGTGCACGACGCCGCCGACGTGCGGCATGTGCCGATAGACGTACGCGTGCGCGGCGGTATCGCTCGACGGGGCGCGCTCGCTGCCCGGGCTGCCGGGGACCACGTTGCCGTGGAGGTCGCAGAGGATCATGTTCTCGGGAGTGAGGTCGTCGTACGACACCCCGGACGGCTTGATCACGAAGAGGTCCTCGCCGGGCACACGCCCCGAGACGTTGCCGCCGGTCCAGACGATGAGTCCATAGCGGACGAGCTCGGCGTGCAGGGCTGCCACGTCAGCGCGGACGGCGGCGATGGCGTCGATGTTACCGGTCACATCGGGCAGTCTACCGACTGCTGCGCGCCCGCGCGAGGCACGCCCGCGCAGCGCTACCTGACAGCTCACGGGGTCGATACGCTCGAGGGATGACTGGACTGCGCTGGGGAATCCTTGCCACGGGCGGAATCGCCCACGCTTTCGCGAGCGACCTGCGGACCGCGGGGCTCGACCTGACCGCCGTGGGCTCGCGCTCCGCCGCGTCGGGCGACCGCTTCGCGGCGGAGTTCGACGTCGCCGCACGTGCACGGCTCGTACGAAGCCCTGGTGTCAGACCCTGACGTCGACATCGTGTACGTCTCGACGCCGCATCCGATGCACGCCGAGAACGCGATCCTCGCGCTCGAGCACGGCAAGCATGTCCTCGTCGAGAAGCCCTTCACCCTGACCGGCGCCGAGGCGGCTGCCGTGCGCGACGTGGCCGTCCGGACCGGCCTGCTCGCCATGGAGGCGATGTGGACCCGGTACCTGCCGCACATGATCCGCGTGCGCGAGACTCGTCGCCTCGGGTGCGCTCGGCGACATCCGCGCGGTGCTCGCCGATCACACGCAGAAGATCTCGACGCGATCCCGCCCATCGCCTCAACAATCTCGATCTCGGCGGCGGCGCCCTGCTCGACCTCGGGATCTACCCGATCTCCTTCGCGTGGGACATCCTCGGAGCCCCGAGCACGGTCACCGCGACCGCCACGATCGGGGCGACCGGGGTCGACGACGAGGTCGCGACGATCTTCACGCACGCCAACGGCGCGCTGTCGACGTCGCTGTCGGCGTCCCACGCCGCCGGCCCCAACACCGCGCACATCATCGGAACCGAAGCCCGGATCGACATCGACCAGGTCTGGTACTCCCCCACCACGTTCCGGCTGGTCTCACCGGACGGGACGGTGCTGGAGTCGTACGAATCGCACATCGAGGGCCGCGGCATGCAGTTCCAGGCGCTCGCCGCCGAACGATACGTCGCATCCGGCGCGAACGACAGCGAGATCCTGCCGATCGACGAGACGGTCGCGATCATGGGAACGCTCGACGAGGTGCGCCGGCAGATCGGACTGCGGTACCCGAGCGAGGGCTGAGCACCGAGGGCGCCTGTCACACTGGAGGAATGCCCGACTCGCAGAACGCCCGCGTCGCCGTCTACCTCGACTTCGACAACATCGTCATCTCCTGGTACGACCGCGTGCACGGGCGCAACTCGTACGGCCGCGACCGGCAGCGCATCATCGAGACGCCCGAAGACCCCGAGATCGCGGAGCGCCTGACGGCGGCGACGATCGATGTGGGCGCGATCATCGACTACGCCGCATCCTTCGGCACGCTCGTCCTCACGCGCGCGTACGCCGACTGGTCCTCGCCGGTCAATGCGGTCTACCGCACCCAGCTCGTCGCGCGCGCCGTCGACCTGGTGCAGCTGTTCCCGGCCGCCGCGTACGCGAAGAACGGCGCCGACATCCGCCTGGCCGTCGACACGGTCGAAGACATGTTCCGCCTGCCCGACCTCACCCACGTGGTGATCGTCGCCGGCGATTCGGACTACGTCCCGCTCGCGCAGCGGTGCCGGCGACTCGGCCGTTACGTCGTCGGAGTCGGCGTGGCCGGCTCGACCGCGAAGTCGCTCGCCGCCGCGTGCGACGAGTTCGAGGCATACGACTCGCTTCCCGGCGTGCCGCGCCCGCGCACGGGTCGCGACGAAGGATGCCGGCTCCCGCGCGCCCGCGCGCGGCTCCCGCAGCAAGAGCACGCGGCCGCGACGGCCGATCCGGTCGTGTCGGATGCCCCGACGCCGCTGACGATGCTCCCGCCGCAACGACGACGCGCACGCGGGGCGGACGAGGCAGGAAGACCCCGGCGAAGGATGCCGCGACTCCCGATGCGCCCGAGACGGAGTCTGCAGTCCCCGAGGCCGGCGAACCGGCCGCCGCCCCCGCTGCCGTCGGAGGTCGAGGCCTCGCTCATCGAAGCCCTCGGCCCCGCCGCCCCGCCCAAACGCACGAATCGCCGCGCCTCGTCCACGACGGTGGCCGCGATCGCCGCAGCTCCGGAGGCCGTTCCCGTCGTCGAGGAGCCGCCGGAGGACCCGCAGGAGACGGCGACCCGGCTGCTCGAGCGCGCTCTGCGACTCGGTCACGACAAGGACGACGACGCGGAGTGGCTGCACAGTTCGGCGGTCAAGACCCACATGCGCCGCATGGATCCGTCCTTCAGCGAGAAGGCGCTCGGCTATCGGTCGTTCTCCGACTTCGTCAAGGCGCGCGAGTCGATCGCCGAACTCGAGGAGACCGGACACGAGCGACTCGTGCGCCTGCGGGAGTAGTCCGGCGCGCGCTTCGGGATGACCCGCTCATAGTCGGTCCTACGGCCCTGGAGTCCCCGCTGCGCACGCTGCGTCAGCGGGGACTCCTCGTGGTCCGGGAACCCCGTCAGGTACAGTGTCGATCGTGGTAGGACGCATCGCCCCACCTGGCTCGCAGTCTTCACTCCGTGAAGCCAACCGAGCCCGGCTCGTCGAGTCGCTCAAACGGCATGGGCGACTGACGCAGGTCGAGCTGGCCGGAAGCACCGGCCTGTCTCCCGCAACGGTGTCGAACATCGTCAAGGAGCTGACCGCCTCGGGACTGCTGCACACCTCGATCACCTCTCGCAGCGGCCGGCGCGCGACACTCGTTTCGCTGGCACGCCAGCTCGGCCTCGTCGCCGGTGTGCACTTCAGCTCGCGGCAGCTGCACATCGCGATCGCCGACGCGACCCGCACCGTGGTGACGCAGACCTCGCTCCCCCTCGCGCTCGATCACCGTCACGACGCCGAACTCGACCGTCTCAGCATCCTGCTCGGCGACATGATGGAGACCCTCGGCGGCTCCGTCAGCGATCTGCTCGCGGTCGGGCTCGCCCTCCCCGCCCCCATCGATCAGCGCACCGGCATGGTGTCCACTCCCGGACTGCTGCGCGGGTGGGAGGGCGTCGACGTCGCCGAAAGCCTCACGGCACGCATCGGCGTTCCGGTCTTCGTCGACAGCGAAGCGAACCTGGCCGGACTCGCCGAGGCGCGAGAAGGCAGCGGCCGCAATGCGTCCTCGTCGGTGTTCATCCGCGTGGGCCACACGATCAGCGCGGGACTCATCGTGGGCGGCGACCTGTTCCGGGGCGTGAACGGCAAAGCCGGCCAGATCGGCCATGTCACGATCGACGAGAACGGTCCGATGTGCCGCTGCAGCAACCGCGGCTGCCTCGAGACCTATGCCGGCGGACCGGCCCTGCTCTCGCTCTTCCCTCCCAGCGAGGGCATGCAGCGGCTTCGCGATCTCATCCAGGCCTCGGATGCCGGTGACGGAAGCTCCCGCCGCGTGATCGCCGACGCCGGTCGGCACATCGGCATCGCCGCGGCGAGCCTGTGCAACCTGTTCGACCCGGAGCTGATCATCGTCGGGGGCGAGCTCGGCGAGGCGGGCGAGATCCTGATGGCTCCGATGCGCCATTCGCTGGAGCGGACGGCGCTCGCCTCTGCGACCGGACTGCCGGAGATCGTCGGCGCATCGTTCGGCGGGTGGGCTGAGACCCGGGGCGCCATCACGATCGCCCTCGACCACGTCACGGTGGACGCCGAAGCGATTCCGTACTCGGCGTAGGCTCGACTCCCTATGTCGAAGCCCGAACGCGGGGTCCTGCGGACGCCCCCTGTGCGCGCGACTGCGCTCATCGCCGTCGCGGCGCTCGTCGGCGGCATCCTGGCGGGCTGCACAGGCGGCGACGGCAGCGGCGATTCGGACGACGGCGGGAAGATCGCGCTGCTTCTGCCCGACGCGAAGACAGCACGCTACGAGACCTTCGACCGCCCGCTGTTCGAGGCACGCGTGGCCGAACTCGGGCCCTACCAGGTGCTGTATTCGAACGCCGACGGCGACGCGACCAAGCAGCAGCAGCAGGCCGAATCGGCGCTGGCGGCCGGGGCGGACGTGCTCGTGCTCGACGCCTTCGATACGCAGGCGGCGGTGAGCATCGTTCTGGCGGCCAACGCCCAGGGCGTGCCGGTGATCTCCTACGACCGGCTGATCGCCGGCGGAGAGCTGGCGTACTACATCTCCTTCGACAACGAGCTGGTCGGCGATCTGCAGGCGACCGAGTTCGTGCGCGCCCTCGAAGCGGAGGCCGCCGGCTCCGCGGGAGTGCTCATGGTCAACGGATCGCCGACCGACAGCAACGCGGCGCAGTTCAAGGAGGGAGCGCGACGGGTCATCGAGGCGAGCGATCTGCGCGTGCTCGCCGAATACGACACGCCGGGCTGGAGCCCCGAGAAGGCGCAGGAGTGGGTCGCGGGCCAGATCGCGCAGTACGGCGACCAGATCGCGGGCGTCTACGCCGCGAACGACGGCGTGGCGGGTGGCGCGATCTCGGCGCTCAAGGCGGGCAACGTCTCTCCGTTCCCCATCGTGACCGGCCAGGATGCCGAGCTGTCGGCGATCCAGCGCATCCTCACCGGCGATCAGCAGATGACCGTCTACAAGGCGATCCGGCCACAGGCCGAACGCGCCGCTGAGGTCGCCGTCGCCCTCATCGAGGGCGACGAGTTCGAGGCCCCGCTCGAGATCCAGGGCACCCCGTCCACCTTGCTCGAGCCTGTCGCGGTGACGATCGACAACATCATGGAGACCGTCGTAGCTGACGGATTCTGGACCGTGGAAGACATCTGCACGCCCGCTCTCGCCTCCGCGTGCGACGCGGCCGGCATCCGATGACCGCCGCGAGGCGGCAACGGTGAGAACATGACCTCTATGTCGATGCCACAGCCGCGATCGGGGCGCTCTCGCGACCGAGTGCTCACCGTGCACGCGATCGGCAAGCATTTCGGCGCGGTCAGGGCGCTGACCGACGTCGACTTCTGGGTGAACGAGGGCGAGGTCGTCGCCCTCATCGGCGACAACGGTGCGGGCAAGTCCACCCTCGTGAAGCTTCTGTCGGGCGTGTACTCCCCCGATTCGGGCGCCATCGAGTACGACGGGGAACCCGTTGAGATCAACAGCCCGGCCGACGCCCAGGAGCTGGGCATCGCGACGGTCTTCCAGGATCTCGCCCTGTGCGACAACCTCGACGTCGTCGCCAACCTGTGGCTCGGACGCGAGCTGCGCACCGGCCGCACGCTCGACGAGGTCGACATGGAGCAGCAGACCTGGACGCTGCTGCGCGAACTGTCGGCGAAGATCCCGTCCGTCCGGATCCCGGTCGCCTCGCTCTCCGGCGGGCAGCGCCAGACCGTGGCGATCGCGCGGTCGCTCATCGGCGATCCGCGCATCGTGATCCTCGACGAGCCCACCGCCGCACTCGGCGTCGCGCAGACCGCCGAGGTGCTCAACCTGATCGAGCGGCTCCGCGAGCGCGGCCACGGCGTGGTGCTCGTCAGCCACAGCATGGCGGACGTGATGGCGGTCGCCGACCGCGTGGTCGTCCTCAGGCTCGGCCGCAACAACGGCGTCTACAACATCGCGGACGTGACCAGCGAGACGCTGATCGCCGCGATCACGGGTGCCGTCGACAACGCCGTCACCCGCCGCGCGTCGGATCGGACGACCCCCGAGCCGTCGGACGCGAAGATCATCAAGATGCGCGACCTCAACCGCGGCCGCGATCGCCGCAGGGGCGGCGAGACGACATGAGCCCCGGCAAGGACCTCGCCCCGCCGCCGCTGATGCAGGAACCGGAAGAACGGCTGTTCAGCGCCGAGGGCATGCGCTCCGCCTTCGCCGCCTTGCTCGCGCGGATCCGCGGCGGTGATCTGGGCTCTCTCCCGGTCATCGTCGGCCTGGTGGTGATCTGGGCCGTCTTCCAGGCGCTCAACCCGGTGTTCCTCTCGAGCACCAATCTGGTGAACCTCACGATGCAGTGCGCGGCGATCGGCACGATCGCGCTCGGCATCGTGCTCGTCCTGCTCGTCGGTGAGATCGACCTCTCGGTCGGCTCCGTGTCGGGCCTGGCCGCCGCGATCCTCGCGGTGAGCTTCGTGCAGCTGCAGTGGAACCTCGTGCTCGCCCTGATCGCCGCGATCGCCGCCGGAGCGCTGGTCGGACTGCTGTACGGGTTCCTCTACACGCGCTTCGGGCTGCCGAGCTTCGTGATCACCCTCGCAGGACTGCTCGGGTTCCTCGGCCTCCAGCTCTGGATCCTGGGAGACACGGGATCGATCGGGCTCCCGTTCGATTCGTGGATCGTCGAGTTCGCCCAGCAGTGGTATCTGCCTTCCTGGGCGTCGTACATCGTGGCGGTGCTGGCCGCGGCCGCGTACGCGTGGATCCTCCTCCGACGCGCACGCCAGCGGGCCGCCGCCAACCTGGTGAGTCAGAGCTACCTCGAGATCGGCGTCCGCAGCGGAGCGCTGCTCGCGTTCCTGCTGGTCGCCGCCTGGTATCTCAATCTCTCACGCGGCGTCGGAGTGATGTTCCTGTTCTTCCTCGTGCTGGTCGTCGTGGTGAACTTCGCGCTGACCCGAACGCGCTGGGGGCGCGCCGTGTATGCCGTCGGCGGGTCGGTCGACGCGTCGCGACGCGCCGGCATCCGGGTGGACCGCATCTACATCTCGGTCTTCATGCTGTGCTCGACGCTGGCCGCGGTCGGCGGCGTGCTGGCGGCGGCACGGCTCGCGTCGGCGAATCAGAGCTCGGGCACCGGCGACGTCAATCTGAATGCCATCGCGGCCGCCGTCATCGGAGGAGCCAGTCTGTTCGGCGGCCGAGGGACGGCATTCGCGGCGCTGCTCGGAATCTTCGTGATCCAGTCGATCTCGTCCGGCCTGACCCTCCTGAACCTCGACTCGTCCGTGATCTTCATGATCACCGGTGTCGTGCTCGTTCTGGCGGTCACGGTCGACTCGCTGTCCCGCAGGAAACGGGCCGCCGCGGGCAGAGCCTGAGCGCACTTTGCGTTCACGGCGCGAATACGAACCCGCCGTTGCAAAAGCGTTACGTTCAAGTCTTGACGCCAAGGTGTGAGCCCGTCAGGATCACTTGAAGCGACAACGCGCCCGGTCTCCGAGCGTGCGCACATTCAAAGACGAAAGGCGAAAGATGAAGAAGTCTTCAATCCTCTCCGTGGCCGCCCTCACGGGTGCTGCCGCGCTGCTTCTGGCCGGATGTTCCGGCTCGGGCGGCGGCACACCCAGCGAGGGCGACGGTGGAGGCGACGCAGCGGGCCGCGCGTGCGTCATCCTCCCCGACGCGGCGTCATCGCCGCGCTGGGAGAACTTCGACCGCAAGTACCTCCAGGAGGGTCTGGAGGGCGCCGGCTTCGAGGTCGACATCCAGAACGCTCAGGGCGACGTCAACAAGTACTCGACGATCGCCGACCAGCAGCTCACCCAGGGCTGTGGCGTCATGCTGCTCGTGGACTACCAGGGTGCCGCTGAAGCCGTGGCCACCAAGGCCAAGGCCGAGGGCATCCCGGTCATCGCGTACGACCGCCCGTTCTCCGGCGCGGACTACTACGTGTCCTTCGACAACGTCGAGGTCGGCCGCATGGAGGGCCAGACGGTGCTGGACGGCCTCGAGACCGCCGGCAAGGACCCCGCGACGGCTGTCGTCGTCTACATGGGCGGCGACCCGACCGACGGCAACGCTGCGATGTTCCACGATGGCGCAGTCGAGGTCATGGAAGCCGCGGGCATCAAGCCGGCGGCCGAGCCCCCGGGAGCCTGGGACCAGGCCAAGTCGCAGACCAACTTCGAGCAGGCGCTGACCTCGCTCGGCGGCAAGGTCGACGGCGTGTGGGTGGCCAACGACACCAACGCAGCCGGTGTCATCAAGGTCCTTCAGGACAACAACCTCACGGGTGTTGCCGTGTCGGGCCAGGACGCGAACGTCGCGGGCCTGCAGAACATCCTGCTCGGCTGGCAGACGGCGACCGTCTACAAGCCGGTCAAGGACGAGGCCACGGCGGCTGTCGACACCGCGATCGCTCTGCTGAGCGGCGAGGACGTCAGCACGGACGCAGAACTGGACGACGGCACGCCGTACATCCAGGTCACGCCGCAGCTCGTCGGTCCGAACGAGGTCAACACCGTAGTCGCCGCAGGCGACGCCGCGTACGATGACGTCTGCACCCCGGACGTCATGGCCAAGTGCGAGGAGTTCGGAGTAGTCGCTCCGTAGCAGTACCTCATCGAGGGCGCCGCGTCTGAGAATGGCGCGGCGTCCTCGATGCGCACCACCACCGAATCGCAAGGAAGCGAGCATGTCAGACACGAGCACTGCGAAAGAGCCGATCATCCAACTGGTCGGAGTGAAGAAGTCGTTCGGCCCGGTGAGCGTCCTGAAGGGTGTCGACCTGAAGGTCTACCCCGGCAAGGTCACTGCACTGGTCGGCGACAACGGCGCCGGAAAGTCGACCCTCATCAAGGGTCTGGCCGGCGTCCAGCCCTACGACGAGGGTGAAGTCCTCATCGACGGGCAGCACCGCGACCTGCACGCACCGCGGGATGCCGCCCATCTCGGCATCGAGGTCGTGTACCAGGACCTGGCGCTGTGCGACAACCTCGACATCGTGCAGAACATGTTCCTCGGTCGTGAGGAGCTGACGTTCGGCACGTTCGACGAGGGCCGCATGGAGAAGGACGCGTCCGACACGCTGCGCGGCCTGTCGGTGCGCACCGTCAAGTCCGTGCGCCAGAAGGTCTCGTCGCTCTCGGGCGGCCAGCGCCAGACCGTCGCGATCGCCCGCGCCGTGCTCAAGAAGGCGCGCGTCGTCATCCTCGACGAGCCGACCGCCGCGCTCGGCGTCGCGCAGACCGAACAGGTGCTCAACCTGGTCAAGCGACTGTCCGAGCAGGGCGTCGCCGTGGTCATCATCAGCCACAACCTCGCAGACGTCTTCGAGGTGGCCGACGACATCGCCGTGCTCTACCTCGGCCAGATGGTCGCGCAGATCAACGTCGCCGACACCACGCGCGACGACGTGGTCGGCTACATCACCGGCACCAAGACGATGGGCGTCGAGCTCATCGGCACCACCAACATCGCCACGGGAGGCGCAGAGTGAGCGGCACGACGACCGAAGCGGCGCCGAGCCCGGTCGCGAGCGACCTCATCGGCAGCGGCGTCGAGGGCGGCCTCGGCGATCAGATCCAGGCATGGTGGCAGCGCGTCCGCGGCGGCGACATGGGCGCCCTGCCCGCCGTCGGCGGCCTGATCGTGCTGAGCCTGCTGTTCACGCTCCTCAGCCCGTTCTTCCTCACCGAGCGCAACTTCGCGAACCTGCTGAACCAGGCTGCCCCGCTCGTCGTGCTCGGCATGGCGTTGGTGTTCGTCCTGCTGCTCGGCGAGATCGACCTGTCCGCCGGTGTCACGGGCGGCGTCGGCATGGCTCTGTTCGTCGTGCTGAACGCGCAGTTCGGCATTCCCTGGCCGCTCGCCCTGCTGCTCGGCTTCGGCTTCGGCTTCCTCACCGGTGCTCTCATAGGTTTCTTCGTGGCGAGGGTCGGCATCCCGTCGTTCGTCGTCACGCTGGGTCTGTTCCTGGGCTACCAGGGGCTCGCGCTCGTCGTCATCGGCCCCGGCGGCCTGTTCCGCATCGAGGTTCCGGAGCTGATCGCGCTGCAGAACGGCAACCTGCCGGTGTGGGGTGGATGGGTGATGCTCGTGGTCATCCTCGCCGTGTCGGCCGGCACGTCGTTCTGCGACCGCGCACGCCGCACGAAAGCCGGTGTACCCAACCGCGCGATCTCGCTCGGTCTGGATCAAGCTCGCTGTCATCGCGGTGCTCGGTGGCGCGTTCGTGTTCGTGCTGAACCAGAATCGCGGCCAGTCGGTCAACGAGGTGGCCGGTGTGCCGATCATCGTGCCCGTCGTGCTGCTGATCCTGTGGATCGGCACGTTCGTGCTGGATCGCACGAAGTTCGGACGCTACGTCTACGCGATCGGCGGCAACGCCGAAGCCGCACGCCGCTCCGGTGTGAAGGTGCGCTGGATCAAGTGGTGGGCGTTCGTGATCTGCTCGTCGCTCGCGGTCGCGGCCATGCTGTTCAGCGTCGTCCCGCGTCGGCTCGGTCGATGCCACGGTCGGTCGCGACATCGTGCTGAGCGGTGTGGCCGCCGCTGTCGTCGGCGGTGTCAGCCTCTTCGGCGGACGCGGACGGCTCATGAACGCGGCGATCGGCGCGCTCGTGATCGCGGTGATCACGAACGGCCTCGGTCTGCTCAACCTGCCCGCGGGCTTCAACCTGATGGTGACCGGCGCCGTGCTGATCCTCGCCGCCACCGTCGACGCGCTCTCGCGACTCAGGTCGGGTGGGGCGCGCGTCTAGCGCACAGCTACGCACAGAACGCCGGGGCGAGCACGTGGCCCCGGCGTTCTGCGTGTCCCCTGGAGCGCAATGAACTTCCGGTTCACATAGCTGATCGAGCCCGAGGGGCGCCCCACACGGTTCACCCGAGAGCTGTGTGAGCCGCAAGTTCAATACGCCTCCGGATGCACCGTTCTCCTGCGTCCTGCGCGAGACTGTCCGGATGCCGCCCTACTCCCCCGACGCGCTTCGACGCCGGCCCGACGTCGAAGGTCCCGACCTGCTCGCCTCCGACGCCGCGGACCGCCTGATCCTGGACGAGTCCGCTGCAGCACGCTCCGCCGCCCCTGAGGGCTCGATCGTCGTGATCGGCGATGAGTACGGCGCGCTGACACTGGGGGCAGCGGATGCCGGGGCCTCCGGCATCCGCGTTCACCAGGATTCGCTCGCCGCGGAGCGTGCCCTCGCGGGGAACGCGGAGACGGCCGGTCTCGGCGAACGCTTCCGGGCGATGCCACTCGATGCGGCACTCGTAGGCGGCGCCCGCGTCGTCCTGCTCAGGCTCCCCCGCGCGCTCGATGCGCTCGGCGACATCGCCGGGCTCATCGCCGCGCATGCCGATCCCGACGTCGTCGTGTTCGCCGGCGGGCGGATCAAGCACATGACCCTCGCGATGAACGACGTGCTGCGCCGGTCGTTCACCACGGTCGACGTCTCGCACGCGCGGCAGAAGTCCCGCGTGCTCGCAGCGCGCGGCCCATACGACGGTCACGAACCGCGGCCACGCAGCGCTCGCCACGACGCGCCCGGGCTGTCGGCGCCGATGACGGTCTGCGCGTACGGCGGGGCGTTCGCCGGGACGGGCATCGACATCGGCACCCGCTTTCTGCTCGACCAGCTCGCCGCAGCGGACGCCTATGAGCTCGACGGCGCGCGCGGCGACGTGATCGACCTCGCGTGCGGCACCGGCGTGATCGCGTCGTGGCTTGACGCTGCGGTATCCCTCGCTCTCGGTCGTGGCGAGCGACCGCTCCGCCGCAGCGGTCGCTTCGGCTCGCGCCACGGTCGCCGCCAACGGCGTCGCCGATCGGGTCGAGGTCGTCCGCGACCTCGGGCTCGAGACTCGACCGGATGCGAGCGCGCGACTGATCGCGCTCAACCCGCCGTTCCACGCCGGCACCGCGGTGCCGATGAGCGGGGTCGCCGATCCGCTCTTCGCCGAAGCGGGTCGGGTCCTCGCCACCGGCGGTGAGCTGTGGGCGGTGTGGAACTCATCGCTGCAGTACCGACCGACGCTGGAGCGCCTCGTCGGAGAGACCCGTCAGGTCGCCCGCAACGCCAAGTTCACCGTGACGGTCTCCACCCGCCGCTGACGATCTCATCCACCCAGACCGGGACGATCTCGGTCGCGCGCCCGATGCGCGTCTTCGTCGAACGGCACGGCAGCATCGGTCGGCTCCAGGTTCAGCTCGACCGTGCGTGCCTCGAACGCCGAGGCCAGCGCGACATAGCCGGCCGCAGGATAGACCGCACCCGACGTGCCGATCGAGGCGAACACATCGCACGCGACGACCGCGTTCTCGATGCGGTCGAGCTCATAGGGGAGCTCTCCGAACCACACGACGTCGGGTCGCAGCATCCGTTCACCGCACTCGGGGCATGGCGGCCGGCCGTCCAGATCGCCGTCCCACGGGGGCCGCGCCCCGCACTCCGCGCACAGGGCGCGACGCAGTTCGCCGTGCATGTGAACGAGGTTGCGGCTGCCGGCGCGCTCGTGGAGGTCGTCGACGTTCTGCGTGACAACGAGCAGGCTGTCTCCGAGCGCACCCTCGAGCCGGGCGAGAGCGCGGTGTGCGGCGTTCGGCAGAGCGGATGCCGCCGCACGGCGCCGCGCATCGTAGAAGCGCAGCACGGTGTCGGGGTCGCGCTCGAACCCTTCGGGCGTCGCGACGTCTTCGACGCTGTACCCCTCCCACAGCCCGCCCGCGTCGCGGAAGGTGGGTACGCCGCTCTCCGCAGAGATGCCCGCTCCTGTGAGCACCACGATCCGCGGGCGAAGGGACTCGTCGGTCACCGCAGCAGCTCGCGCAGGCTCTGGATCGTGTCGGCCTCGTCGGGGCGCTTGTCGGGCCGGTAGCCCTTCACGCGGGCGAAGCGAAGCGCGACACCGCCGGGATACCGCGTGGACCGCTGCACGCCGTCGATCGCGATCTCGACCACGGTCACCGGACGGACGTGCACGGCGTAGGCGGTGCGGTGCGTCTCGATCGTCGGGAAATGCGCGGTCTGCCAGCGCAGCAGTTCGTCGGTCAGGCCCTTGAAGGTCTTGCCGACCATCACGTAGCCACCGGGCTCGCCGAATTCGCCCGTCGGCGTCGAGCGCACCGAGGTGCAGGTTCGAGAGCTGCCCGGTGCGCCGTCCTGAGCCCCACTCGACCGCGAGCACGACGAGGTCGTACGTGAGCACCGGCTTGACCTTGATCCAGCTCTTTCCGCGCCGCCCGGCCGCGTACACGCGAGTCGATCGCCTTGACCACCACGCCCTCGTGCCCGGCGGCGAGCGCCTCGCGCGAGAGCTGCTCGGCGGCGACGGGATCGGCGGTGACGATGCCCGGGACCCGCCACGCCGCAGCGATCCGCTCGAGCTCGGCCAGGCGCACCGCGAGCGGCTCATCGATCAGATCGCGTCCGTCGATGTGCAGCACGTCGAAGAACCACGGGCGCAGCACCGTCGCGCTCACCGTCTCGGAGCCGAAGCGCGCCATGGTGTCCTGGAACGGTCGCGGCCCCCCGTCGGCATCGAGCGACAGCGTCTCGCCGTCGAGGATGACCGCCTCGACCGGCAGCGAGCGGACCGCGTCGACGATCTCGGGCACGCGGTGGGTGATGTCGGCGAGGTTGCGCGTGAACACGTGCACGTCATCGCCGCGGCGGTGCACCTGGATGCGGGCACCGTCGAGCTTGAATTCGACCGACGCCTCTGCCGCGATCGTCGCGACGGCGTCGGCCACCGACCCCGCCGTCGAGGCCAGCATCGGCAGCACGGGCCGGCCGACCTGCAGTCCGACGTCGGCGAGCTCGCCCTCGGCACCGGTCAGCGCGATCCGCGCCGTCTCGCCGAGGTCGCCCGAGAGCATCGCCGCGCGGCGCACCACCGGCGCGGGCTGCCCCGACGCGCGGGCGACCGCGTCGAGCAGCACGCCCTCGAGCGCGCCCGTGCGCAGCTCGCCCAGGATCACGCGCGACACGAAGTCCCACTCCGCCGCGCGTCGCGCGCGCGGCGAGGGCGGTCAGGTCGCTGCGGCGCGCGGCCGGCCGACCCGGCACCGGATGCCGCCGCCAGAGCGCTCCAGCGCGGCATCGACCTCGAGCACGGTCAGCGCGGGCTCGGACGGCGTGATCGTCGTCGAGCGCGGCGAGGCCGCGCCATCCGACTCCGATCCGCCCCTGCCGCGGTTTGGCGGTCAGAAAGCCGATCGCAGGCGCGATCTCGTCGGACTCGAGCCGGCCCAGCAGGTCGCGCGAGCGCGTCGATCTTCGCCAGGCGCGAAGATGTGGCGGCCACCGCGTCGGTCGTGGCGACGAGCTCGTGCAGCAGCATCCCCGAATCCTCCCACCCGGCGCCGACACCCGTGGGTGCCCGCGGCCGCCGTTCAGTTCTTCGGCTCGCGCGTGCTCCACAGTGCGACGCGAACAGAGCCGGCTGGAAGAACAGGCGGACCAGACGAATACGGTCATCGGTCATGCCGAAGCCGTTCTTTCCCTTGGTGTACTGCTCGATGTTGCCGGGGAAGATCGCGACGAAGAACGCGGCGAGGATCGCTCCGACCCGGCTGCGCTCACGGGGAAGCGCGACCAGAGCCGCGCCGAGCATGATCTCGACCACGCCGGAGGCGACCACGACGCCGTCCTTGTCGATCACCTTGCCGGTCCAGTCGGGCACCTGCGCCTGGAACTCGCGGCGCGCCCAGAACAGATGGGAGAGCCCGGCGAACACCATCGCCCCTCCCAGCATCCAGCGGGCGATCGTGCGCAGCGGTGTGGATCGGGGTGTGCCGGATGCCGTCATCTGCCCAGTCTGCCCGGTGCCCGGATGTCGAGGGTCGTCCTTGCGCGATGCGATCGCGGCGCGCCGGAAGGATCAGCGCGTCGTGCGGGGCGCGACGTGCGACAGCGCGCGACCCCACACGGCCGAGAGCGAGAGCGCGGCGTCGCCGGGGACCATCTCCACCCGCGCAGACCTGAGGTGGGCCTTGTACCAGTTCGCAGCGGCCGCCTCGGCGGTCTCGTCGCGCTGACCGTTGAGAATGAGCGTCTTGGCCGTCACCCCGGCGATCAGCGCGCCGAGGTCGTCCTTGGCGAGCGGCTGGTCGGGCGCCGCGACGGCGACGAGTGCGAGCCGGTCGATCGAGCTCGCCGAGTTCGACGACCGCCCGCAGCGAGACATCCGCGGCTCGGCCGTAGACGACGATGCCCGCGCTGCGCGTCCGGTCAGTGGGGTCGTCGGAGCGGATCGCGTCGAGGGTCTGGCGGACGAGGTCGGCCAGCCACACGGCGGTCTGCTCCGCCGGTGTCTCGCTTCCGTAGCCGCCCGGATCCTCCATCGTCGCGTCGCCGAGCGTCACCGCCAGCACGCAGATGTCGCGAGCTGCCGTCTCGGATGGCAGCGGATCGAGCGCGACGCCGATGCCGGTGCCGACGAGCACGACGAGCCGCTCCGACCCGGGTGTGCCGAAGACGCGATGACTGAGGCGGGAGTCAGCGGCCACGGGTGCTCCACAGCGCCCAGGCGACCAACGCCGGCTGCAGCAGCAGACGGATGAATCGCGCACGGTCGGTGCGCATCAGCGGCGCGGGCCGGCCGGTCTGCCATTGGTGGACGTTGCCGGGGAAGACCGCGACGAAGAACGCGGCGACGAGCCATCCGACGCTCTTCCGCTCGTTCGGAAGGGCGACGAGTGCGCCGGCGAGCACGAGCTCGACCGCCCCCGAGGCCACGACGATCGCATCCTTGTCGAGCGTGGTCAGACGCGTCGCCCAGTCGGGAACGACGATGCGGTAGCCGCGGCGACCCCAGGTCAGGTGCGAGGCCCCGGCGACCGCGAGCAGACCGGCGAGCGCCCAGCGGGCGATCCCGCGTGCGACGCTGGTGCGGTCGGAGGACGAACTCATGGATCCGACGCTACCCGACCTCCGTCCTGGCGCCCTGCCGGGTTGACACCGGGCCGGCCGCCCGGGATCGATGGGAGAATCGCCGCATGGTCTCCACGCCCGATCCGCGCGCCGCACGCTATCGCCCGACAGCGGATCCTGCCCGGCTTCGGTGACGGCCGCACAGGAGAGGCTGTCGGCCGCGCACGCGGTCGTGATCGGGGCGGGGGGCCTCGGCAGTGCGGTGCTGCCGATCCTCGCGGCCGCCGGCGTCGGCACCATCACGATCGTCGATGACGATCTGGTGGACGAGACGAACCTGCACCGTCAGATTCTGCACGGCGCGCGCGATGTCGGGCGCGCCAAGGTCGAATCCGCGGCCGATACCGTCCTCGGTCAGTCGCCGCAGACGACCGTGATCGCCCATCGCGGCCTCTTCACGGGGACGACCGCCGCGGCCATCCTCGCCGGAGCCGACATCCTGATCGACGGATCGGACACGAACGAGACCCGCTTCGCCGCGAACGACGCGGCGGCCGAGGCCGGCATCCCCCTGGTGTGGGGATCCGCACTGAGGTGGTCGGGTCAGGTCGGCGTCGCGTGGGGCGGAACCGACTACCGCGACCTGTTCCCCGACGGTCCTGACGCCGAAGCCGACACGTGCGAAGTGGCCGGCATCCTGCCGACCGTGTGCACCGTGATCGGCGGGCTGATGGCGACCGAGGCGCTGAAGCTCCTCACCGGAGTCGGCGATCCGCTCATCGGTCGGGTGGTGCTCTTCGACGCGCTGCAGCGGTTCGACCCGCGAACTGCGCTACGCACGCGATCCGGCGAGGGATGCCGCACCCCGCCCGTCCGCCGCGAGCGCCGGCAGCGGCATCCGATCCGTCGATCACGCGCCCGTGATCTTGCCGCCCTGCTCAGTGAGGCGACGCCGCCGGTGCTGCTGGATGTGCGCGAGCCGCACGAGTTCGCGATCACCGCTCTGCCCGGTGCGGTGCTGATCCCGCTCGGCGAGCTCCCCGTGCGGATCGGCGAACTCGATCCCGCGGCCCCGACCGTCGTGTACTGCCACCTCGGCGTGCGATCGAAGACCGCGCTGTCGCTTCTGCAGTCCGCGGGCTTCCGCGATGCCCGCCACCTCGCGGGCGGCGTCGACGCGTGGTCGCGGACCGTCGACCCGAGCCTGCCCCGCTACTGACCCGGCTGCGACGCATCGCCGTGACACCGCGTCGCCTGCGCGCCGCGCCCCCTGAACAGCACGGATACTGAACCCATGCATCGGATTCCCGTCGAGGACTACGCCGCCACGATCCGCGAGCTCCTCGCACCGCTGCGCGACCGACCCGTCGAGTTCGTGCCCATCGCCCTCGCGGCCGACCGGGTGACCGCAGTCGAGGTGCGCAGTCCGATCGACCTGCCGACCTTCCGCAACTCGCAGATGGACGGATTCGCGGTGCACGCCGCCGACCTGGCCGCCATCCCCGCCGTGCTGCCCGTGCTCGGCGAGATCGCCGCGGGCGCGATCGATCCCGCTCCCCTGCCGGCGGGGGCGGCGGTCGCGATCATGACCGGGGCGCCGGTGCCGCCGGGCGCGGACGCGGTCGTGCCGATCGAAGACACCCGACGCGTCGAGGGCGGAGTCGAGATCCTCCGCGCGCGCGCACGCCGGAGACTACGTGCGCGAAGCCGGGTCGGACCTTCCCGCCGGGCGCCGTCCTGCTGCCCGCCGGGCTGCGGCTCGCGTCACGGCATCTGGCGGCGCTGGCCGCCGCGAACCTCAGGGACGTCACCGTGCGCTCTCGCGTGCGGGTCGCCGTGGTCAGCACGGGCAACGAACTCGTTCCTCCGGGAACGCCGCTCGCTCACGGCCGCCTCCCCGACGCGAACGGCATCGCCCTCGCCACGCGGCCTCCGCCGTCGGTGCCGACGTGGTCGACGCTCGCAGCTCACCGGCGACGATGCCGCCCGCCTGGCGTCCACATTCGACCGGGCGATCGCGAGCGGCGCCGAGCTGATCGTCACGAGCGGCGGCATCTCGATGGGCGCGCACGAGCCCGTGCGGCAGCTGCTCGAGCCCCTCGGCGCCACGGTCGGCACCGTCGACATGCAGCCGGGCGGACCCCAGGCGCACGCCCGCTACCGCGACGTGCCGGTGGTCTGCTTTCCGGGCAACCCGGTGAGCAGCCAGCTGAGCTTCGCGCTGTTCCTCGCTCCGCTGCTGCGCGAGATCGCCGGGCTGCCGCCGGTCACCCGGACGCGCACTGCCGCTCGCCGCTCCGTTGACGTCGACCCCGGGGCGGCGGCAGTTCCTGCGCGGTCGACGCACCGGCGACGGCGGTGTCGAGACCGTGGCCGGACCGGGCTCGCACCTGGTCGCCGCGCTGGCCGCCGCGGATGTGCTGATCGACGTGCCCGCCGAGGTCACGGCGCTCCCGGTCGGCGCCCCGGTCGATACCGTTGACCTATGAGCTCGCTCACCCACCTCGACGACGACGGCCGCGCACGCATGATCGACGTCGGCGCCAAGGCCGTCACCCGCCGCGTCGCGCGCGCAGCGGGCCGGCTGACGACCACCGACGCGGTGATCGCGCTCGTCCGGGCCGACGGGCTGCCGAAGGCCGATGTGCTGGCGACGGCGCGCATCGCCGGGATCGCCGGCGCCAAGCGCACCAGCGAGCTCATTCCGCTCGCGCACATCCTGCCGCTGGATTCGGTGACGATCGACTTCGGCTTCGACGCCGACGCGGGAGGCGGCACGGGGCGATCCTGATCGACGCGACGGTGTCGGTGACCGCCCGCACCGGGGTGGAGATGGAGGCCCTCACCGCGGTCGCGATCGCCGGACTCACGCTGCACGACATGATCAAGGCCGTCGATCCGCGAGCCGTGCTCGGCGAGATCCGGCTGCTCGAGAAGTCCGGCGGCAAGCACGGCGAGTGGACGCGGGACTCGCCGGCGCGGGATGCCGCGGCGCAGCATCCCGAATCCGACGACCATGCGCCGCACGCGCACGCATCGCACCCCGAACCCGCTCGATCGGCGCCGGACGCACGGCGGCGGTGCTGGTCTCGTCGACGGGTGCGGCAGCCGGCACCCGCACCGACACGACCGGTCCGCTGATCGTCGACTGGCTGCGAGACGCGGGGCTTCACGGTGCGCGACGCGGTCGTCACCGCCGGATGCAGAGGTCGCCGCCGCGCTGGCGAGCATCGTGGATGCCGCACCCGACGTCGTGCTGACCACCGGCGGCACCGGCATCCATCCGCAGGACCGCACGCCCGAGGCCACCCGCGCGCTGCTGGACTTCGAGCTGCCGGGCATCGCGGAGGCGATCCGCGCGGCAGGCCGCGACGTGGTTCCGACCGCATCGCTGAGCCGCGCGATCGCCGGGATCGCACGCGAGCACTCTGATCGTGAACCTGCCCGGCTCGTCGGGCGGCGTGCGCGACGGACTCGCCGTGCTCGAGCCGCTGCTCGCCCACGTGCTCGACCAGGTCGCCGGGGGCGGACATGAGTGACCGCTTCCTCGCGCTGGTGACCGATCAGCCGATCGACCGGGCGGCCGCCGAGGCGTTCGTGACGACGCAGGCGGACGGCGCGCTCGTCGTCTTCGAGGGCGTCGTGCGAGACCACGACCACGGCGCGTCCGTGCACGCCCTCGATTACGAGGCCCACCCGGACGCGCAGAGCTTCCTCGCCGACGTGTGCGCCGAGATCGCCGAGGCCTCCGGGCCTGCGCGTCGCGGCGATCCACCGCGTCGGCGCCCTGGCGATCGGCGATGTCGCGCTGGTCGCCGCGGTCGCCGCCCCGCATCGCGCCGAAGCATTCGCGGTGTGCGGGCAGCTCGTCGACCTGGTCAAGGAGCGCACGCCGATCTGGAAGCGCCAGCACCTGGCCGAGGGCACGACCGAGTGGGTCGGTCTCTGAGCCCTCACCGAGACCGCGAGACAGCATAGGCGCCGCGAGACAGAGTGCGTTCAACCCAGTCTCGCGGCGCCTATCCGGTCTCGCGGGAAGTGGGAAGAGGTCAGCCGCCCGAGAACCGGGGCAGCACGTCGGCGGCGGCGCCGAGCGGGCGCTCCCGGTCGCGGCTCACGACGCCCGTCGACCAGGATCGATCCGGTGCGCAGCACGCGCTCCATGGCTTCGCCGTACCGCGACTCGAGCGCGTCGCGCAGAGCCCCCGACCGTGACTCCGGGCACCTGAAGGGTCTCTTCGGTCCGGCCCGCGGCATCCGCGGCGGCCGCGAAGTACCGCACCCGCACGTCAGCCACCGATCGCGCCCATCGACCGCTCGGGCGGCACGAACCCGGGGTCGGCGATGCCGTGGCCGGCCTGCTTGCCCCACATCGCGGCGCGCCACCGGTCCGCGATCTCGCGGTCGGTCGCGCCGCCGCGCAGCAGCGCGCGCAGGTCGGTCTCGTCGTCGCCGAACAGGCACGAGCGCACGGTGCCCTCGGCCGTGATCCGGGTGCGATCGCACGCCGAGCAGAACGAGCGGGTCACCGAGGCGATGATCCCGACGGTCGCCGGTCCGCCGTCGACGAGCCACTCCTCAGCCGGGGCGGAAGGGTCATCACGTCCGGCCTCGACGAGCGTGAACCGCCGCGAGAGCACCTCGACCAGCTCCGCCGCCGGCACCATGTTCGCGCGGCGCCATGCGGCGTCGGCATCCAGCGGCATCTGCTCGATGAACCGCAGCCGCAGACCGCGCTCGATCGCCCACGCGAGCAGCGCAGGCGCGTCTTCGAGGGTCTCGCGCATGAGCACGGCGTTGAGCTTGATCGGGCCCATCCCCGCGCGCACGGCTCCGTCGATGCCGGCGAGCACGGCGGGCAGCCGATCACGGCGGGTCAGCCGGGCGAAGTGCTCGCGGTCGATCGTGTCGACCGAGACGTTCACGCGGCCGAGGCCGGCCTCGACGAGTCGCGCCGCGACCTTGTCGAGCCCGATGCCGTTCGTGGTCATCGACATCGGCATGCCGGGAGCAGCGGCCGATGACAGCGCGATGATCTCGACGAGGTCGCCGCGGGTGAGCGGCTCGCCTCCGGTGAAGCGCACTTCGTGGATGCCGAGATCACGGCCCGCGATCCCGACGAGCCGCGCGATCTCCGGCGGCGGACAGCAGATCGCCCTTCGGGATGCTGGGCAGACCCTCGGCGGGCATGCAGTACGTGCAGCGCAGCGAGCACTTCTCGGTGACCGAAATGCGCAGGTCGCGGGCGACCCGGCCGAACGTGTCGATCAGCCCGGCGGTGTCCGGGCGTCCGCTGGTGTCGGGCGCGCTCGTCGGATCGCGGTGGATCCGCGGCATCCCCAGCGAGAGCGTCGACATGAGTTCAGCCTAAGCGCCCCTGATCGCGATCCGGCCGCGTGCGACACCCGACGCGTGACAGGCACACGGCGTCGTGACTAGGGTGAAGCCCAACGGGGGCGCGCGACCGCAGGCCGGGGGTCTGGGCGGAGCCTCGAAGGAGGCGCGCCATGTCGTTCATCACTCGAGGCTTCTCCGGCAGGCGCGGCGACCGCGATCCGCGGCTCCCGCCCGGCCAGACGCTCGTCTCGGACTGGCCGGTGCTGTCGGCAGGGCCGACCCCGGAGGTCGACACCGCGGACTGGGCGTTCGTCGTCCGCACCGAGAACGGCTCGCACACATGGAGCTGGGACGAGCTGCGCGCGCTCGGCATCGAAGACATCACGACCGACATCCACTGCGTCACGCACTGGACGAAGCTCGAGATGCCCTGGCGCGGAGTGTCGCTCGACACGGATCTGGGAGAGCGTCGAGACCGAGCACGAGTTCGTGATGGCGCACTCGTACGGCGGCTACACGACCAACGTGCCGCTCGAGGACCTGCTCGACGGCAAGAGCTGGATCGCGTTCGAGGCCGACGGCGAGCCGCTCGACCCCGAGCACGGCGGCCCGGCGCGCCTGCTCGTGCCGCATCTGTACTTCTGGAAGAGCGCGAAGTGGATCAGCGGGCTCGTCGACGATGCCGACCGATGACCCCGGGTTCTGGGAGCAGAACGGGTACCACCTGCACGGCGACCCGTGGCAGGAGGAGCGGTACTGGTGAGTGAAGCCGGACGGTCGCGGCACCGCCCGTCAGGAGGCATCCCCCGGCGGCCTGGCACGTGGCGACGGTCGCCGATTCCCGACCCGAGACTCCGACCGCTCGCCGCATCGAACTCGACGTGCCGACCTGGCCGGGCAACGACGCGGGCTCGCACCTGGATGTGCGCCTGACCGCGCCCGACGGCTATCAGGCCACGCGGTCGTACTCGATCGCGTCGGCGGGCGAGGGCACGCGCGTCGTGCTCGCCGTGGACGAGCTTCCCGACGGTGAAGTCTCGCCGTTCCTCGTGCACGATCTGCAGCCCGGCGACAAGCTCGAGCTGCACGGTCCGCTCGGAGCGTTCTTCGTGTGGACCCCGCCGGAAGCCGACGACGACTCCCCGGCCGGTGCAGCTGATCGCCGGCGGATCGGGGGTCGTTCCGCTCTACGCGATGGCGGCCGCGCACGCCGCCGCGGGTGACACGACCGAGTTCCGGCTGCTGTACTCGGTCCGCACGCCCGAGGATGTGTTCTTCCGCGCACGAACTCGCCGCCCTGGCGACGGCAGATCCAGCCCTGCAACTCGACTTCGTGTACACGCGCCGGGTTCCGGACGGGTGGCCGACCCCGCCCGGGCGCGTGACCCAGGACGTGGTGGATGCGGCCACCGTGGCCGGCGGCATCCCGTCCCCAGGTCTACGTCTGCGGCCCCACGCCGTTCGTCGAAGCGGTGGCGGGATGGCTGATCGATGCCGGGCATCGGCCCGGCGATGTGCGCACCGAACGATTCGGAGGTTCGTGATGACCAAGCTGGACGGAAATGTGCTCGCGGGGCGGCTGACCGACGTGCTCGGGTGGGATGCGACGGCGGCCGACGCCCGTTGCGCCTCGTGCGGCGCGCACGGCGCGATCGCGGTCGCGGTGGTCTATGTGACGGCGATGGGCGCTGTCGCCCGGTGCCCGCACTGCGACGGCGTTCTGGCGACCTTCGTCGAGAGCGACGGCGGGCGGGTATGGTTCGGGATGCCGGGAATCAGCGCGCTGGAGGTCACCCACTGATGTCGGACCTGCCTGTCTTCACGATCGCGGATCTCGAGGCCGTGCCGCGGTTCGACCTGGAGTCGTTCGACAACGCGGATGCCGTCGCCCTGGGCCTTGCGGCCGTGGAGGTGATCCGCCACCACGGCGCGAACATCGCGGTGCGCATCGTGCTCGGCGGCGACGCCGTGTTCGTCGCGAAGCTCGGCACCACGGGTCCCGGCAACGATCCGTGGCTGGCCGGCAAAGCAGCGGTGGCCGAGCGGTTCGGCGAGCCCTCGCTGCTCGTGCGCCGGCGTCACGAAGCGGCCGGTACGCCGTTCGACGGACCGGACAGACCTCGATCACGATGTGTTCAGAGCCCACGGCGGCTCCGTCCCGATCTTCGTCGACGGCGAGGTCGTCGGCACGATCACGATGTCGGGCGAACCCGACGTGATCGACCACGCGCTCGTCGCCGAGACGATTCGGCGCTACCGCGACGCGTGATCGCATTGCGGACCGGATATGTCCGCGACCCTTCGTAGCGTGAGATCAGGCGCTGAAGAGCGACCTCCGACGAAAGGCAGTACTCATGGACTGGAAGATCGAGCTCATCTACGTACCGGTGACCGATGTCGACCGCGCCAAGGAGTTCTACGAGCGCATCGGGTTCCATGCCGATCACGACCAGGTGCCCTTCGAGGGACTGCGGTTCGTGCAGATGACTCCCCCGGGGTCCGCGTGCTCGATCGCCTTCGGCTACGGCCTGGGCATCGATCTCGAGCCGGGTAAGCAGAACACGATCCAGGTCGTCGTCCCGAACGCCGATGAGGCGCTGGCACACCTGCGCTCCGTGGGCGCGGAGGCGAACGGTGTCGACGATCAGGCGTGGGGACGCTTCGTGTCATTCGACGACCCCGACGGCAACACCTGGACGCTCCAGGAACTGCCGGCGCGCGACTGACCGACTCACCGGCTGCGCGCCCCGCCGGGTCGGCCGAGGCGCGCCTAGGCTGAACCGGTGCGGGAATTCGTCAGAGGCGTGGCGCTGCTGGGGCGCGGCTTCGCCTACTGGCGCCGCCGGCCGGGCCTCATGGCTCTCGGGCTGATCCCGGCGGCGATCGTCGGCCTGCTGCTGCTGTCCGGGGTCGTCGCCCTGGCGATCGCTCTGCCGGGTATCACGGTGGCGGTGACGCCGTTCGCCGAAGGCTGGCCGAGCCTCTGGGCGACCGTTCTGCGCGCGACGATCGGCACCGCCATGGTGGGCGCGGCTGTCGTGCTGGTCGCGATCTCGTTCACCGCACTGACGCTGATCGTCGGCGAGCCGTTCTACGAGCGCATCTGGCGCTCGGTCGAGCGAGATCTCGGAGAGGCGGCGATCGACGCCGACTACGGGTTCTTGCGCTCGGTGCGCGACGGACTCGTGCTGTTCGTGCGAGGCGTCGCGATCGCGATCCTGGCGGCCCTCATCGGGCTGATCCCCGCCGTGGGCGGTGTGCTGGCGACGGTATTCGCCGTGCTGCTGACCGGATGGCTGATCGCCGATGAACTCTCCTCCCGCGCGCTCACCGCACGCGGTTTGGATCACTCGGCTCGGCGAGAACTGATGCGCCGCCATCGCGCGCGCGTCCTCGGGTTCGGAGTGGCGACGCAGCTGTGCTTCATGATCCCGCTCGGCGCGGTCGCGACGATGCCTGCCGCCGTCGCCGGTGCGACGAGCCTGGCCCGCTCGCTCCTGGAGCCCGGGTCTTCGAAGTCCCTCTGAGTCCGCCGTCGAAAGAGGGCGCACCCCCAATCGGGTACGCCCTCTTGCGGCAGGGGTCAGGCCGCGGCGGCCAACCGCGGAAGGGACGAAACGGTCAGCGAACCGGCCTGCGCGTCCACCGTCACGGAGCCGCCGTCTGCCAGCACTCCGCCGACGAACAGCTCCGCGATCCGGTCGTCGACCTCGCGCTGGATCAACCGGCGCAACGGCCGCGCACCGTACGCGGGCTCGTAGCCGTGGTCGACCAGCCAGTCGATCGCCGCATCCGTGACCTCGATCGAGACCTCGCGTCCGTGCAGCCGACGCTCGGTCGCACCGAGCATGAGGCGCACGATCTCGCGCAGCTCCGGCTTGTCGAGCTTGCGGAACAGCACGATCTCGTCGATGCGGTTGAGGAACTCCGGCCGCATGGCCTCGCGCAGGCGGCCCATCACGCGCACGCGCAGGTCATCCTCGCTGCCGAAGCCGGTCGCCCCGCCTCCGTCGGCGATGAACCCGATCGCGCCGGAGCGCGACGCGAGGAACTCGCTGCCGATGTTGGAGGTCATGACGATCACCGTGTTGCGGAAGTCGACCGTGCGACCCTGTCCGTCGGTCAGCCGGCCGTCGTCGAGCACCTGCAGCAGAAGGTTGAACACGTCGGGGTGGGCCTTCTCGATCTCGTCGAACAGCACGATCGAGTACGGGTTGCGGCGCACGCGCTCGGTGAGCTGACCCGCCTCGTCGTAGCCGACGTATCCCGGAGGCGCGCCGACCAGACGTGACACCGTGTGCCGCTCGCCGAACTCGCTCATGTCGAAGCGGATGACCGAACCCTCGTCGTCGAACAGGCTGACCGCGAGCGCCTTGGCGAGCTCGGTCTTGCCGACACCGGTCGGTCCGAGGAAGAGGAACGATCCGACCGGGCGGCGGGCATCGCCCATGCCGGTGCGGTTGCGCCGCACGGCCTTCGCGACGGCCGTCACCGCATCGTCCTGCCCGATGACGCGTGCGTGCAGCTCGTCCTCGAGGACGGCGAGGCGCTCGCGCTCGGACTCGGTCAGACGCTTGACGGGGATACCGGTGGCACGGCTGATCACCGCGGCGATCTCGGGCTCATCCACGACGGCGTCGGGCGCGGGCCGCGAGGTCGCGTCCTCGAGCCGGGACTGCACGTCGGCGATCAGATCTCGGATGCGCGATGCATCCTCGTACTTCTCGGCGCCCACGGCCGCGTTCTTGTCGGCCTCGAGATCAGCGAGGCGCTCGAGCAGCCCGGACACATCCACGGGAACGCCGAGGCGCAGGCGCAGGCGCGCACCGGCCTGGTCGATCAGGTCGATCGCCTTGTCGGGCAGCACGCGCTCGGACAGGTAGCGGTCGCTCAGCTCGACGGCCGCCCGCAGGGCGTCGTCGGTGAAGCTCACGCCGTGGTGCTCTTCGTACGCGGGGCGCAGGCCCCGCAGGATCAGCACCGCATCCTCCACGCTCGGCTCACCGACGCGCACCGGCTGGAACCGACGCTCGAGAGCGGGGTCCTTCTCGACGACGCGATACTCCTTGAGCGTGGTCGCGCCGACGAGGTGCAGATCTCCGCGGGCGAGGCGCGGCTTCAGGATGTTGCCGGCATCCATCGATCCGTCGCCGCCGCCTCCCCCTGCGCCGACGACGGTGTGCACCTCGTCGATGAACAGGATCAGCTCGCCGGACAGGCTCGACACCTCGTCCATCGTCTTGGTGAGGCGCTCCTCGAAGTCGCCGCGGTAGCGGGTACCGGCCAGCATCGCCGGCAGGTCGAGCGAGACGACGCGCTTGTCGCGCAGCTGCTCGGGCACCGCACCGGAGACGATCGCCTGCGCGAGGCCCTCGACGATCGCCGTCTTGCCGACGCCGGCCTCGCCGACCAGCACCGGATTGTTCTTCGTGCGGCGGCTCAGGATCTCGATGGTCTGCTCGATCTCGTCTTCGCGGCCGATCACGGGGTCGAGCGAGCCCGCTCGGGCGAGGGCGGTGAGGTCGGTGCCGAAGCGGTCCAGCATCGGGGTCTCGGATGCCGCAGCCTCGGGCTCCCGCTCGGTCGATGTCGTGCCGGTGGGGGTGACCGTCTCGCGCGCGCCCTGCAGCAGGGCATCGGCGGTGACGCCGGCCTGCGCGAGGATCTGCCCCGCGGGGGCGTCCTGACCCAGCACGAGGGCGAAGAAGAGGTGCTCGGGGTCGACGTAGGTCGAACCCGATGAGCGGGCGACCTGGAACGCGTGGAACAGGGCCCGCTGCACGGACGGGGTGATCACAGCACCGTCTACGTCGGCGGGGTCCGACGCCTGCGGCAGCCGCTGCTCTACCGCCCGGGCGATCGAACCCGCATCGGCGCCGACGCGCTCGACGGCGTCCTTCGCCGGCGACTCGCCGACCAGAACCCGCAGCACGTGCAGGGCGTCGAGTTCGCGCTGGCCGCGCTCGAGCGCGTACGCGCCCGCCTGCTGCAGGAACTCCTGCGTGCGCAGACTCAGGAAGCGCGTCAGGTCGATCGACCGCGACGCTCGGGCGCGCTCACCGTCGAGGTAGCGCGCGAGGAACTCGTCGAACGCGCTCGAGCCGTTCTCGCCGTCCTGGGGTGTCAATTCTTCGGGCATTTCTCTCCTGTAGAACTTGAGTCGAAGCATGTCAAGTTTAGGAACTTGAGCAGACTCGTATCAAGTTAAACCGCAGAAGCTCGAAGGCTATTCCCGGGTTCGCGGAATCGGCTGCGTCGGCCGCGACCCGGGCGGTGTCCGTCGTCTGCTGAGTGATGAGAATTTCCCTTACGGCGTGAGTATTTCACCGTAAGGTTGCCCCTCGCGAGGGGCTTGTCGAGAGGGCGAACGGACGCTGTACGGTGGGCGGAGGAGGTGGCGATGCCGACGACCCGCAACAGCGTTGCGCGCGCGCCGTTGACGCGTGAGCGCGTGCTGCTGGCCGCTCAGACGCTCGCCGACCAGGACGGTCTCGATGCGCTGACGATGCGAGGTCTGGCCGATCTCGTGGAACTCGCGTTCAGCGAGATCGAAGTTGTCGGGATCATGCATGCGGGCGGACTCTCGTTCGACCTGATCCATCACTCCCTCCACGCTCTCGGCAGTCGCATGTACGGCTTCACGCAGGAGCTTTCGCTCGACAGCGATGATGCGGCACCGGCGGACGAAGATCTGGCCCGGGAAGACGCACGATGACGTCATCCGATCTGCGGGCGGGTGCCTCGGATGCCGCCCTCGTGCAGCCCGCGCCGCCCGACGTCGACGAGACGACGGCCGTGCGGATCGCGCGGGACGGCTGGGGCGTCACCGGTCGGGCTCGTGCCCTCGGCAGCCACCAGGACCGCAACTTCCTGATCGAGCCCGAGGGCGCACCCCGGGTGCTGCTGAAGATCGCGAATCCGAGTGTCTCGGCCGGTGAACTCGAAGCGCAGTCCGCAGCGGCGGCGGCCATCACCGCGGCGGGCGTCCGCGCGCCCCGTGCCCTGCCCTTCGCCGACGGCACGACGGCGCGCGCGGTGGTGGTCGACGGAGTCACGATGCAGGCGCGACTGCTCGAGTTCCTCGAGGGCGAGACGCTGTCGGGCTACCTGTCCCCCGCGGCGGTGCGAGCGATCGGCGCGCTGGCCGCCACGGTGGACGTGGCGCTGGCCGATCTGGTCGCGCCAGGGGCCGAGCGCGCGCACCAATGGGATCTGCGCGAGGCACCCGGTGTGCTCGACGAACTGCTCCCCTACGTCCTCGAGGACGATCTGCGGGACGATCTCGCCGCCGCCGCCGCGTCGGCGTGGGATGCCGTCTCCGCCGTGGCCGATCGGCTGGCGGTGCAGTTCATCCACGGTGACCTGACCGACGACAACGTCGTGACAGACGACCCCGTCACGGGCATTCCAGACGGAGTGATCGATCTCGGAGACCTGAATCGCACGTGGACGATCGGCGAGCTGGCGATCACGGTGTCGTCTCTCCTGCACCACGACGGCATGGATCTGCCGGGAGCGATGCGCGCGATCGAGGCGTATCACGCCATTCGGCCGATCGCCGATGTCGAGGCCGACGCGCTGTGGCCGCTCGTCGTCGTGCGCGGTGCGGTGCTCGTTGCGAGCGCGCACCACGTGCTCGCGACGGATGCGGCGAACGAGTACGCCGCCGAGAACCTCGTGCACGAGCGCGAGATCTTCGCGCAGGCGACCTCCGTGCCACGCCCGGTGGCCACCGCGCTCGTGCGGGCCGCCGCGGGTCACCCCACTTCCTTACTCGGCCTGCCGTCGTCGGCTCCGCTCCTGCCCGGGCTTCAGTCCGCGCAGATCCGGGTGGTTGACTTCTCCCCGACCAGCCCGGCCCTGCACGAGGGACGCTGGCTGTCGGCATCCGTCGAACAGGACCTGTTCGCCGAGACTCTGCCGGCGCACGGCGCGGCGGTCGCCCGGTTCGGCGAAGCCCGTCTGACTCGGTCGCGCCCGAACGATTCCTCCGAGCCGCGCAACGTGCCACTGGGTGTCGAGCTGAACCTGGCCACGCTTCAGCGCGTGACTGCGCCTTGGTCGGGCACGGTGTGGCCGACCGACGAGGGGCTCGAGCTGCGTACCGACGAGGTCACGATGCACGTGGACGGGTGCCGCACGGCACTCCCCGCCGGCTCGACGGTCGCGGCGGGTGAGGTGGTCGCAGAAGCTTCGGGCGGACTGTGGGTGCAGGTTTCGCGGGCCGGCATCGCGGCCCCGCACTTCGTCGCAGCATCCCTCGCTCCCGCGTGGCGCACCGTCGTCGCCGACCCGTCCGCTCTCCTGCGGCACGCGGGTGCCGCGGCGGGTACGACCGACGCCGCTGAACTGCTCGCGCGCCGCGAGAGCGTGTTCGCCGACGTTCAGGAGCACTACTACGACGAGCCGCCGGTGATGGTGCGCGGCTGGCGCGAGCATCTGATCGACGCCGACGGGCGCGTGTACCTCGACACCCTCAACAACGTCACCTCGATCGGTCACGCTCACCCGCGGCTGATCGATGCGGTCGCGGAGCAGTGGCGGCTGCTCAACACCAACTCGCGCTTCCACTACCCCGCTGTCGTCGAGTTCTCCGAACGGCTTGCTGAACTCGCACCCGCCCCGCTCGACACCGTCTTCCTCGTGAACAGCGGGTCCGAGGCGGTCGACCTCGCGCTGCGGCTGGGCCAGGCCTGGTCGGGCCGACGCGACGTGCTCGCCGTGCAGGAGGCCTACCACGGCTGGACGTACCTGACCGATGCGGTCTCGACCTCGATCGCCGACAACCCGGCCGCTCTCGAGACCCGCCCCGCCTGGGTGCACACCGTCCCCGCGCCGAACCCGTTCCGGGGCGCGCACACGGGCGCGGACGCACGCGCATACGCGAGGGATGCCGCCGCCGAAGTCGAGCGGCTCGCGGCTGCGGGCACGCCGGTCGGCGCGTTCATCGCCGAAGCCGTCTTCGGCAATGCCGGCGGAGTCGCCCTGCCCGACGGATACCTCGACACGGTGTATCGCGCGGTGCGCGCCCACGGCGGCCTCGCGATCGCCGACGAGGTGCAGGTCGGCTACGGTCGCCTGGGCGACTGGTTCTGGGGCTTCGAGCAGCAGGGCGTCGTTCCCGACGTGATCGCCGTGGCCAAGGCGATGGGAAACGGCCATCCGCTGGGCGCCGTGATCACGACCCGGCAGATCGCGGAGCGCTATCGTGCCGGGGGCTACTTCTTCTCGTCGGCCGGAGGGAGCCCGGTCTCGAGCGTCGTCGGGTCGACGGTGCTCGACATCATCCGCGACGAGCGGCTGCAGGAGAACGCGCGGGAGGTCGGCGGCTATCTCAAGGCGCGCCTCACCGAGCTCGGCGTGCGGCATCCGATTCTCGCCGCCGTGCACGGTTCGGGGCTCTATCTCGGACCCGAGTTCGTGCGTGACCGCGACACCTGGGAGCCCGCGACGGCCGAGACCGCCGCGATCTGCGCGCGCCTGCGCGAACGGGGCGTGATCGCCCAACCCACCGGCGACCACCAGAACATCTTGAAGATCAAGCCGCCGATGTGCTTCACCCGCGAGAGCGCGGATGCCCTGGTGAACGCCCTGGACCGGGTTCTGACGACCGGCTGGTGACCCTGGTGCGCGCGGGAGTTCTCGGTACCATCACGGGCAGTCGCACGCACGTCCACGACGAAGGAGAGACCCTGTGACCGACCTGTCCGCGTTCATCGATCCGACCGTACCGCCGAGCGGCGACGGCTGCGTCGAGTGCGACGCGACCGGCGCGTGGTGGGTACACCTTCGCCGGTGCGCGCTGTGCGGGCACATCGGATGCTGCGACGACTCGCTCAACACGCACGCGGCCAAGCACTACGCTGCCACCGGGCATCGCGTCATCCGCAGCTTCGAGCCCGG
This sequence comes from uncultured Actinomycetota bacterium, assembly GCA_963772395.1. Taxonomy (GTDB): domain Bacteria; phylum Actinomycetota; class Actinomycetes; order Actinomycetales; family Microbacteriaceae; genus Microbacterium. Next base: position 1,468,849 of record CAVYWV010000002.1, read on the forward strand.
CGAGGAGTGGTTCTGGGACTTCGAGGCCGACGACTGGGCCCAGGGACCCTACCTCGCACCCCCCGAGAGCCACCCGTCTACCCAGTCGGTCCCCGGTCCGGCGGAGCGGGTTCCCGCGGACTGGCGAGAGCTGCTCGCGGCGAAACGCGGTGAGGACTGACGGCCGATCAGCCGTTGGACTCGGCCGTCGGCGTCGGCGTCGCACCCTCCGCAGCGGGCAGCGGCCAGACCAGCGCCCACGCCCCGTCGGTGCACTCGTAGAACTGCGCCGCATCGGTGTCGAGGTAGATGTAGAGGTCACCGTCCGCCTGGCACGGCTCGTCCCCCGGAGCATCCGTCTCCAGTGAGATCTGCGTGCCGGGAGCACCCGGGGCGCCCGTCTCGCCCGTGGCACCGGTGTCGCCGGTTTCGCCTGCCGCACCGGTCTCGCCGGTGAGGTTCTCCGCGGCGGAGGCGCGGATGTTTCCCACCTTCACCCATTCCCCGTCCTTGAACAGGTACACATCCGAGGTCGAGATGTCGATGTAGACCTCGCCGTCGTAACCCTTGCCGGACTCGGGAGCGCCCGCGCCCGCGCGAACAGCCGCACCGGCGGGAAGGATCTCCTCCAGCGCCGCCTCGTAGTCTTCCGTGCTGGGCTGCGTCTCCGATGCCGTGGGCGCGGGGACCGCCTCGTTCGCGTCGTTCGAGCGGGCCAGCGTCGCCCCGAGGAAGGAAGCGACGAACGACAGCACGACGACCGCGACGCCGATCCAGATCAGCGCGGTGCGGCTCACCCCGGCGGGAGCAGCTGCGGGTGCGGCCGTCGGCGCCGGCGCTTTGGGTGTCTGCGCGCCTGCGGGCGGCTTCGTGATCGGCGGGGTGCCGTTCTGGTCATCGCTCATCGTTGAGTCCCATCCCGTCTCGGCGCTCTCGATTCACAGTGAAGGCACGGTGAGGCGACGATGCGATCAGTGTAAACGCGCCCGCACCGCAGGACTCTCACCCCGATCGGATGATCCGGCCGCAGCATCCGTCCGTCTCGACAGCGTCAAGCGGCGGGCCGGTAGATCGTGCCGTGCGCTCGGTCCTCGGCTTCGACCGAATCCCTCTCGCCGCACAACGCCGCCTCCAGGAGCGAGGGGTACTGCCGACCGCATGAATCGCATTCACTCATCTGACACCCCGTTTCGTCGCAAAAGGCCGCTACCCGCATCAGGGCGCGACCTTTGTCGAGAGCATAGCGGGCGCGGGGTGGGCCGCGGTAGACCCGGTTTGCGGGCGACGGTGGTGGGGAGCGAATCGGATGTCGGTGGTCGGCCGGTAGCCTGATCGCGTCGGCCGGGAAAGGGGCACCGGTGGGTTCCACGCTCGTGACCGATGCGAAGCTGCAGTTCGTGCTCGACAACATGGCGCCGTGCACGCTCCCTGCCGAGGCGTACGGCCCGCAGCCGATCGCCTGGGCTGCGAACCGCTCCGCCGTCTGGGCGTGGATCTCCTGGCCGCACAGGGCGGCGGAGCGACTCCCGGCGTGGGTCATGGGAGCGAACGATCGCGTCGTGGTCGTCGCGTGGGACACGGACCGCGGCGAGCGCAACACCGTCGTGTGGCGAAGCGCGGTCACCCGCCGGTCGCGGTAGGACGCGAATGAGAACCCACGCTACTCCCCCGTCCCCATCGCACGATCCTCTCGGACGGTCCCGACGCCGGAATCAGGTTCGAATTTCAGCGACTTTGGTACGTCGGCCGGTAGCGACGCCGCGTCTCAGCCCCTAGAATCCGGGCAGGCGGGGAGGACGCCGCCGGCGACAGGGGTGGAGCCGGCCAGATGAGTGGGGACGCGTCTTGAACGCTCCTGGGAATGGTGCTCGCCGATTCGGACGCGCCGATGTGACGCTCCGCGGTCCGGCGCAATTCATCGCGCGCCCCGCGGAGCGCTGGCCGCTGCGCTCGATCGAGTTGCCCGACCGCGATCTTGCAGAAGTCGTCGCGACATTCGGAGTCGACGCGGATGCCGATTCCGCGGAGCCTGGTCCGGCGACGATCGAGATCCGGCTGGACGGTGATCCCGACATGCTGATCGCCCTCATTCGTCAGGACGGTTACATCCACGCACGATACGCCGACGCCGCCGACGCGGGTCACGCCGTCATCCGGCTCGACATTTGGTGGGGTGGCGTGGACGTGCGGATCTTCGAGTTCGCGAAGAGGGAGGCTGCCGAGCAGTTCTTCCAGTGGTACGCACCGCACGAGGCGGCGATGGAGGGGCCTGCCGAACCACCGCAGGCCGAACCGCCGTTCGACCTCGGGCTCGAGGATGCGGGCTTCGCTCCGCCGGGGGTGGACCTCCAACCCGGCGACTCGATAGGCGTCGGCGGAGGCGACGAGGAAGGGCACGGGGTCGACGCTGCGGAGCCTGCCGAGCCGCGACCCCCGCGGCCGAACCCGAGGAAGAAGGCCCGCGGGGCGAGGCGAATGAAGGCACGCCGCGGAGCCGAACCCGAGGCGGCGGAGGCGGCGCCGGCACTCGTGCCCGCGCACGCGATGGCGGAGATGCCCTCGACACCCGGCGTCGGCGCGATCGTGACGGTGAAGTTCACGCTGAGCTGGGAACAGGTCGCACCCGAGGAGGGTGCCGTGGTCGACGTGGCAGACATTGACATCGACCCCGACAGTCCGATCACCGTCAGCATCTCGACGCATGGGTTCCGGCTGGTGAAGGGCACGCGCCGCGTGCGTGAAGTCCATCTGAGCCTGGACCGGGCGAAGGCCGTGCGGGAGTTCCGCCTCGAGGCGGTCGACGTGGGTCGAGCCGATGTCACGATCGTCGTGCGCCAGCACCACGAGACCCCGCTCGCGACGTTGCGGCTGACGCCCGTCATCGTCGACAGTGGGGTCGCGGGCGACCTTCCGCCGGCGGAGGCGTTCGTGACGCCAGCCGACCCGCGCGTGATCGCACTGCCCACCATCCGGATCGACGAGTCCCTCGCCGGCGGAGAGGCGACCCTGGACGTCGCGGTCCAGGTCGGCGCCGTGTCGGTGACCGGCGCGACCAAGACCATCGACAAGGCCCGCCTGATCTCCGAGACCTACGAGAAGATCAAGGTCCTCTGCACCGCCCTGAAGGAGATGACGCCGCAGGAGCGGATGACGGACGGCATCGAGGAACTGCGTTCGATCGGCGTCAACCTCGCTCGCCGCGTCTTCACGCGAGAGGTGCGCCAGTTCCTCTGGGATCACTTCGACGAATTGGATCATCTGTTCATCCAGACGACGGGTGAGTTCGACATCCCCTGGGAGATCATCTACCTGAGCGATCCCACAGAGAGCGTCGAGGGCAAAGAGGTCGAGCGTGAGCAGTTCCTCGGCATGCGCGGGGCAACGCGCTGGGTCTACAACACCGCGTGGGTGGAGCATGTCACAGTCGGGAGAGGTCGGGCGAAGTACCTGTGTCCCACCTACCGCGATCGCAGCCTCTCTCTGACCTTCACCGCGGGCGAGGGCAAATTCGTCAAAGGTGCGGTCAAGGCGCACGTCGTGCGGCCGGGCGATGCCGCCGCCATGTCGAAGATCATCACCGACGGATTCGATCTGCTGCATTTCGGCGGTCACGGCGTGTGGACGGCTGCGCCGCCCGACCAGCGTCTGCTCATGGCGGCGTACACCAGAGTGGGCGACCCGCCGCCGGGCTCGAGCTACTCCGCGACCGACCTGCGACGCGATCTCCCCGATCAGGCAATGGCGCCCGAGACCAGCAATGCGCAGATGGTGTTCCTGAACGCGTGCGACATCGGGCGGCTCGACACGTCCTCACCCGGACTCGGCGGCTTTCCCGAAGCCTTCCTTCGGGGTGGCGTCGGCGTGCTCCTCGGATGCTGCTGGGCCGTCGACGATCAGGTCGCGGGACGATTCGTGCGCGACTTCTACGATGCCCTCCCTGGCTCCGACCTCCACGACGCCGTCGGCATTGCCCGGCGCGCGGCCCTCGACAACATGGATCTCTCCGGTCTCGCCTACGTCGCCTACGCCCACCCATACGCCACAGTCACGATCGCTTGAACGCCCTCGCCACCTCACCTGAACGCCTGACCATCGAGCAAAGGACCAGCTGTGAACGCGTCACCCTCGTCTGCCATGACCACGTCCGAAACGTCGCGAGCCATCACGCTCACTCCCGCGCAGCTCAAAGCGCTCAAGCCGCATGTCATCACGCTCACCGACGGTCGCCTCGATCGCGAGGCGAACGCGAACCCGACGACGGCCCGTAACTTCACGACCGTCGAAGCCGACATCGAAGCGATCTTCTCGACGCACCTCCCCGCCTTCATCAAGGCCCAGGGCGGCGGGACGGTCCCGATCGTGCTGTACGCGCACGGCGGCCTCGTCAAGGAGGAGGACGGCTTCACGACCGCGAGCCTGCAGGTCGATTGGTGGAAGAAGAACGGCGTCTACCCGATCCACTTCGTCTGGAAGACCGGGCTCGCGTCGGCGATCATGGACGCCATCGGACGCTGGGTGAGCGGCGGCAGTCGGGGGTTCGACGACATCAAAGACGGCCTGATCGAACGAGGCGCGAGAATCCTCGGCGGCGACAGGATCTGGCTCGACATGAAACTGGATGCCGCGGCATCCAGTGACACCGGAGGTGGCGCGAAGGTCTTCGCCCAGAAGCTCGCCGCGTGGATGAAGAAGAACCCCGACAGCCTGGAGGTCCACGCTGTCGGGCACAGTGCGGGGTCGATCTTCCACTCGCACCTGATCCCGATCGCACTCGACGCGGGCGTGCCGACTTTCCACTCGGTGAGTTTCCTCGCACCGGCCGTGCGCGTCGACACTTTCAAGGCCAAGCTGCTTCCGCACGCGAACAAGATCAAGAACCTCGTCCTGTTCACCATGAGCGAGAACGACGAACTCAACGACACGTGCTTCAACGTGTACGGCAAGTCGCTGCTGTACCTCGTGTCCGCGTCGTTCGAGCCTGCCCGCGGCACGCCGATCCTCGGGCTCGCGAAGTCCATCAAGGAGGACGTCGCGCTGCGTGACTTCCTCGATGGACCGGGTGGCGAGGTCATCTACACGCCCAACAGCAGGCTGTTTCCCGATGCGAGCAAAGCCGGGACCCACGGCGGCTTCGACGACGACGCCCCGACGATGAACAGTGTGCTGGTGCGCATCACGGGGCTCGCAAAGCCCAAAGTGCCCTACTCGGACGGCACACGTGCAATCGATCCCTGGCCCGACTCCGGTCCGACTCCCGAATCTCCACGCGGCCCGGTCGGGGCGGCCGGCGGTGCGAAGATGGCGCTCTGCATCGGAATCGACGCGTACCAGCCCGGTGACCAGTTGAAGGGCTGCGTCAAGGACGCGCAGCTGTGGAGCAAGGAACTGACCGCGGCCGGATTCCGGGTGACGCTGCTCACCAACGGCGACGCCACGCGCAATGGCATCCTGGGCTCGATCTATCAGCTCGTCACCAGCGCCCAGGCCGGCGACACCTTGGTCCTGCAGTACTCCGGCCACGGAACCTGGGCCCCCGATCCCACCGGCGAGGAGGAGGACGAGCAGGACGAGGCGATCTGCCCGGTCGACTTCCGCGACGGGAATCTCATCCTCGACGACGACCTCGCTCAGCTCTGGGACCTGATCCCCGAGAACGTGTCGTTGACGATCTTCTTCGACTCGTGTCATTCCGGTGGCGCGAACCGAGACCAAGGGCCGGATGGCATCGAGTCGATTCCTCGGAGTGTCGAGCTGACCGAGGCCGATAAGGAAAGATTCTTCGTCGCTCGCGGTCTTGCTGGCCCCGAGCGGCATGAAGCGAGCGCTGGAGGACGTCACCGAGTCCGAGACCGACGCGGCAGAGCCCGAGGAGCTTCCCGCTCGAAATCTCGAAGTGCTTTTCGCCGCGTGCCAATCGCGGCAGGTCGCCTGGGAGACGGATGGCCAGGGGGACTTCACCAAGTTCGTCGTTCCGCTGATCGCCGCGAACATCGGCAAGGTGTCCAATCAGCAGTTCTTCGATGCGATCACCTCTGGCTTCGATGCGTTCCGGCAGCAGCCGGACTTCGACGCGAGCCAGCGGCGAGGGGGCGAACCGCTGCTGGCCGCGAGCTTCGCCGACCGAACGGAGAAAAGCGGACCGGGACTGCCGCCCGGGCCGACCGCACCGACCGCAGGCGGGCGGGTGACTCGGGATGCCGCGATCGCCAAGATCCTGCGCGGCATCGCCGACCTGCTGGAGAGCTGACGGGGTCTCGGCCTCAGAAGCGCGCTCACGTATCACACCGCGCGCGACGAGCACTTCTCCACGAAGTTCGTACCTCGGAATGGGTGACCATGGACGACGAAGCGATCCTCCAGGCGATCCGCGATCACGCGGCCGACGCTGCCGAGGCGCTGGAGGCTACGCAGACCGGCGAGAAGCCGCTGACCGTCGCGTCGATTGATGTTCTGGCCCGACTTGCACAGAGTGATCCCGCGGAATTCTGGTTGAAAGAGCTGAAGGAACGCAACCTGCTCGTCGCGTTCATCGCGGCACTGCGTGCGCGGGGCATCTCGTTCGACGACGTTGAGATCGACGATCCCGACGACGTCATCGCCACCGAGCCCCTCCGCAAGTTCCTCGCTCGTGCGCAGTCGTTCCGCTGTCAGATCAAGAAGGACGGGCTCTTCGCGGGCAGCGGCGTGCTGGTCGGACCGAGCCTGGTCCTGACCTCGTGGCACGTGATCGCGAAAGGTTTGCCGGGCGAACCGCAGCAACCGGCACCCAAGCTCGAGGTGCTGCTGGCCGACGGCAAGACATTCGCAGCAAAGGTGCCCGCCCGGTTCGAGTCGGAATGCGGCAACGCCGAATTCCGAGGGCACGCACCCCTCCACGATGCCGATGTCGCGAATCGCCACGACGTCGCGCTGCTCGAGCTCGAGAGGCCGGCCGCGGTCCATCTCGGGCACATCTCCCTCGCTGCGCCGACGCGGCTCCGGGTCCCGAGCCGCGTCGTGCTGGTCCACTTCCCTCGAAAAGTGCAGACGGATGAGAACGATCAGCCGGTCGAGACCGTCGACCGGGTGATCGACTTCGGCAGGTCCGGGAGGATCCGCAATGTCACCGCCCGACGGCGCCACGACGTGAAGACCAACGACGGATCATCCGGCGGAGCCTGCTTCAACGAGACCCTCGACTTCATCGGAATCCACCAGGCGCGCTTCGACAACAGGGGGCGTTTCGTGCCCGCGGAGCTGTTCGTCGACTTGATCCGCGACATCGTGAGCTCGGATGTCGCGCCGGCCACGCTCTGGTCGCTCGACGGGACGCCCGCCGGACCCCTGGTCATCGGACGTGATCCGTTCTTCCGCGCCGTCGCCGCCGCCGCCGACCCGAGTGGACGGGTGCGAGGCATCCGCGTGAAGCGGAAGAGCGCGGACGCGCCATCCACTGGACTCGCGTTCAGCCATGACATCCTGCAGCAGCTGCTGATCCGCCGCGGTCCGGGGCATCGGCTTCTGCGCATCGGGCTGAATCAGAACGTCGACGATCTCATTGCGGACATGCGCGGCAGAGCGCGGCTGATCGGGCTGGAGCTCGCGGATCCCGTCGCCGACGCAGCCGCCACCGCGCCAGGGCAAGCCCCGCCCGAGACCACGATCAAGGGTCGCGCCGAGAACCTCGCTGCATCCATGGAAGCCGCGGCGGCCGCGACGGGGTCCACGGTGTGGCTGTTCTTCGACGAGCCGTCGGTGCTGCTGAGCGAGGTGTCCTTCCTCACGATCGAGGCCTTCGTGGGCGCCGCACTCACTAAGCCGCACCTGCGGCTCGTCATCGCGGGCCGAGAGGCGGACCTGCTTCCGGGGGTCGAATTCGCCGGTGTGCCCCCCTCAGACGGCGACCGCTCCCCCGGTTTCGTGGTCGAATACATCGGCGAGTTCCTCCGCGCCGACGTCCTCGGCATGTTGACGGTCGCCTCGACGGAACTGACCGGCGAGGTGGATGACGCGACACTGCAGGCATTCGTCAAGGCGGCTCTCGTCGGTCTGCAGGAGACCAACGGGCTTTTCGATGCGATGCAACTCTCCGAAGTCGCGAATCGGCTTCGAAATCCGCTGCTGGTCTTGGCCGGAGGTGGCTGATGACCGAGCCCGAGACTGTCACCCTCGTCGACCGCGGCCGGTGGTTCGCCGCCCTGTCCGGCCCCTTCGACCCCGTAGCGCTGATCGACGCTGTCGGTGACGGCAGCCCGGCTGCAGCGGCGGAGATCGCTGTCGACCTCGCGAGCGTCTGCGACACGAGCGACCCGGTCGGCTGGCTGATGCGGGGCTCCGTGCGTCGCGCCGCATTGGATTCGCTGACCGCGAGCGGCGGGCTGGAATCGGCCATCTCGTGGCGGCGCGAACACGCCCACGATGCGGCGACCGAGGACCTGCTGGCCGCCCTGGAGGGAACCGGGTCGTACGCCACCGGTCAGATCTCGCAGACCCTCCGGCAGACGATGGACCGGGAGCCCCTCACCCGCATGGCGGTTGCGCTCGACCGCGCCGGAGCGCACGCTCCGGCCAGCGATTCGCGAGACGCCGTTCATTCGGCGGTCGGGCGCGCGGATGCCGGCATCCGGGCGCAGTCGATGCTCAGCCGCGGCTTCTTCGGTCGCGAACCTGAACTCGAACGCGCCGAGAAGTGGCTCAGCCATCCGCAGTCCGGCCGCCCTGTCACGGCTCTGTTCATCAACGGCCTTCCCGGCATCGGAAAGTCGACCTTCATCGACAAGATCGCTCAGCGCGCGGCCGATACCGATCCGCCATGGATCATCGTGCGACTCGACTTCGACCGCGGCGGCCTCGACGTTCAGGATCGGGTGGGCATTGGACTGGAGGTCACCCGGCAGATCGCCTGGGAACTGGGCGAGGATGCCGCGGCTCTCCGATCCGCTCGTCTCAGCGCCGCGGCCGTCGGGGCGACGGCTGCGCCCACCGTGAAGGGCGGAGCGGGGCGCTTCGTGATCCCCGACGAGCTGACCCGCGCCCTCGGCGACGGGCTCGCCTCGTCGGGCAGGCCCGTGCTGCTCATCCTCGACACCGTCGAGGTGCTGCGGGGCCGTGGGGAGACGCATCCGCTTCGTCTGTTCGAGACGCTCGACGAGCTGTGCGAGCGCGGGCTCCGCCCGCTGTCGGTGGTCGCGGCCGGTCGCGGCGACCCGCTCGATGCCATCCCTGAGCGGATCGGCGACCGCATCGAGCTGGGCGGACTGGACGATGACAGCGCCGATGGTCTCCTCGGCGGATTCGACCTGGCGCCTGCCACGTATCCGCTCATCCGGGGAGTTTCCGACGGCATCCCGCTGGTGCTTCGGCTCAGCGCTCTCGCGGTGATGGAGTCGGGCGTCGAGGCACTCGACGGTGTCGCCGGGCGACGAGAGCTGGCAGCCTCCTACCTGTACCGCTTCCTCCTCTCACGCATCAGCGACGAACGGCTCCGCTCTCTCGCTCAGCCCGGGCTGATCGTGCGCCGGATCAACCCCGAGTTGATCGCCGAGGTGCTGGCACCCTTGGCGAAAGTGAAGGGGATGAGCGCCGCCGATGCCGTCGTCGTCTTCGAGGCTCTGACCACGCAGCACTGGCTCGTCGAGCCCGACGCGGTCCCCGGATGGGTTCGCCACCGGTCCGACGTGCGAAAAGCGCTGCTGGAGAACATCTACGAGGCCGAGAAGCCGGCGACCACGGCGCGGTTGAATCGAGCAGCGGCGCGATGGTTCGAAAGCCGCACCGAACCGTTCGCGCCGTTGGAGGCGGCGTACCACCATCTGCAGGCGATGCGCTCCGGCGCGCAGCCCCCGCAGCTGCCTCCGGAGATCCTCTATCAGTTCGACGACGAGACTCTGAGTGAGCTGCCCGACCTCGCAAGTGATGTCGTGCTCATCGCGCGAGGCGATCGTACCTCGCGGTTCCGCGGAGTCACCGCGCCCGCCGTCGGCATCGACCACGACAGTGCCGCGCGCGAGCTCGAGTCCATACTCGAGCGAGCCGACATTCGCGAAGCGCAGTACGTCTACGAACGCGCGTTCTCGGAGAGTCCTCCCGACCCGACCTCATCCGCAGCCGACATCGTGCGGTCCTACCTGTGGCGCGCCGGGAGGTGGGCCCACGCACTCGAAGGGTTCGAGCCGCATCGCTACTTCTCGGGCCGGCATCGCGACCGCTCGTCGACGACCACCCTCGCACAACTGGAGATGTGGGCGGAGTCGGGCTTCGCAGAACTGACCGGCGCGCTGACGGCCCAGGCGGAACTGGCCGAGATGGCGATGGATCTGCGACGTCGAGGGCTCAGCGGCTCGTTGGCCAACGGCGCCCTCGGGTTCGCGCTGCTCAGGATCGATGCGCGGAGGGAGCGTGAGTCCTGGAGCATGGCCGATCCCGTCGAATCTGCCGTCACCGTGTGGTCGCCCAGCACGACCTGGCAGCGCGGCGACCCGTCGCCGGCGGTGCTCGACGCTCTGGGCATGCAGTCCAGCCGCTTCGCTACGCAGTTGTCGGCATCCCCGACGCCCACCATGACGACCGAAGATGCGCCGACGGCTGCGCCGCCCCGGTTGCCCGACCTCGCCACACCGGCCGGCGCGGCGCGCATCCTCGCGAGCGCCACGCCATACGTGTCGGTCATGCAGTCGTATCAGGCCGACCGGTCCCTTCGCGGCGACGTCGCTCTGCCCGAAGTACTGGAGCGAATCGCCGCAGGCCTGCGGACGGCGGGCGGCGTGCCCCCGAGCGGAGCCGGCGACTGGCGGCTCGCGCTCTCGTCCTCCGCGGAAGCGGGAGTCGAGAACATCGCCGCGCTCGGTCTGCTCGCGGAGTGGATGGGGGCGACGGCATTCGCGTTGCGCCGGCCCGATCTTCGCCTGATCTCCCGCAGTGCCGAACGGTGGCGTCGCACGTGTGCCGGCGACTGGGCCTACGGACCCAGCGCGCCCACGCCATCGTGGTCGCGCCGACCGGACGCGTCGACCGCCGATCGCATCGCGCAGCTCGACTCGCGCGAGGCCTGCCATGCGGCGCTCGAGATCTGGGGGGGTTCATCCGGGGATCCGCTGGCGATCGTCTCGAAACTGCGCGCCCGCTACCCCGCAGCAGATCGCAAGACGCGCGGCGTGAACGCCGAAGAGGCCGCGATGACGATGCTCGACCACGACGTGCCGTCCGCATTCGTGCCCGCCATGGCGGTGCTCGCCTCGATGGAAGGGAAGCAGAAATGAACAAGACAGCGCGAGAACGGCTCGCCGAATCCGAGGCTCTGAGCAGGGCAGTCAAGGCCCAGCTCGAGGGTGGGATGCTGGCGCGAATGGGGTTGCCCGGCATCGACCTCCCCGCTCCAGACGCGGGCAACGGCGATGGGGTCGAGCCGGATGTGCTCGATCGCCTCGAGGGCCTCGATCCCGGTGTCGACCTGCTCGAAGCGATAGTGCAGCTCGTCGGACGTCCGCCCCTGCTGGTGCAGAACAACGAGGTCGTCTTCGGCGTGGACGAGATCGACAGTCTCAGCGAGTTCCCCGCGGGAACGGATGCCGCCATCCGCGCGACCGAGAAGTACATCCCCTCCGTCGGCCGTGTCGAGTTCAAGAACTTCCGCATGGCCTGGGGCGGGACGGGCTGGGTCGTCGCGACCGACGGCGCGGACCGCATCGTGGTGACGAACCGGCACGTCGCCGGTCTCGTCGCACGGCGCGCGGTCGACGGCAGTGGCGTGTTCCTGCGCGACCCCGCGCAGGTGCCGTTCGGCGCGTCCCTGGACTTCGCCGAGGAGTTCGGCAGCATCGCGGCTCAGGCGACTCCCTTCCAGGTGGTCGATGTCCCGTACATCGCCGACAGCACAGGTGCGGATGTCGCGTTCCTCCGGATCACCGGCATGAATCTTCCGTCGCCGATTCCGATCGCAGACTCGGAAGCCGCGCTCGACGATCTGGTCGCGCTCATCGGCTATCCCGCCTTTGACGATCGCAACAACCAGGACGCGATGGCCCGGTATTTCCGCGATCTCTACAACGTCAAGCGCTACGCACCCGGCAAGGTCATCCAGGCCCTCGCCGCAGGAGCGCCGTTGCGGCACGATTGCACGAGTCTCGGCGGCAACTCCGGTTCGCCGTTGATCCGCTTGTCTGACGGCAGGGTCGTCGGCCTGCACTTCTCGGGTCTGTACGGGCAGTACAACGCCGCCGTCGGTGCCACCACTCTGTCGCAGCTTCTCGACGGCATCCGCAACGAGGTTGCCGTCAACGCACCGGCGGCCGTAGCGGAGGCAGCGGGCGACGGCGAACATGATCCCGATCAGCTGCTCGATCGCGGCGGCTACGACCCCGACTTCCTCGGGACCGGAGACCTCGCGGCGCCGTGGCCGGCCCTGCCGGCCGAGGTCGAGGCCGACCTCGCCCGCCCGGTCGACGAGCTCGCGTCCCAGCCCTTCGAGCTGCGCTACACGCACTTCGGCGTCAGGTTCTCCCGCACGCTCAAGCAGCCTCTGATGACGGCTGTCAACATCCACGGAGGGCATCTCGTCGCGATCAAGCGCGGCGACGACAAGTGGTTCCACGACGGCCGCATTCCTCGCAGCATCCAGTTGAGCAAGCAGGATTACGCGCACCCCGAAATCGATCGCGGCCACCTCGTGCGCCGACAGGATCCCAACTGGGATGACAGCCTGCCGGTCGGCGCACCCGACGACACCGTGAGCGCCGTGGCGCAGCGGGCGAACGACGACACGTTCCACTACACGAACTCGGCGGTGCAGCACGGAGATCTGAACTCCGGCACGAAGCAGTGGCTCGGGCTCGAGGACTACGTGCTCAACAGTGCCAAGACGCACGGGTTCAAGGCCTGCGTGTTCACCGGACCCATTCCCCAGAAGGTCGAGCAGACGCTCTCGAACGGGGTGATCGCGCCGCGGGAGTTCTTCAAGCTCGTCGTCATGGAGAGCGCGACTCCCGGGCAGCTGCACGCCACCGCTTACGTGCTGAGCCAAGGCGAGATGATCCGCGCACTGCTCGAGGAACGCTCACGGACCGAGGGACTCGAAGGGTTCGTGCTCGGCGAGTACCGCACCTTCCAGGTATCGATCGCCGATCTCGCCGACGCCACCAAGTTCGACTTCTCGCGGTATGTGCCGTTCGATCCGATGGGCGCGGGCGGATCGCAGGAGGGCGTCGAAGGCGCCAGCGGGGAACCACGATACATTCCGCTCGATTCGATCACGCAGATCGTGCTCTGAGGCCGGCATCGCCGGGAGAAACATGATGAAACACGATGAAAGGCGGCCGACATGGTCCGGGTACGACACGAAGTGAACTCACTCGGGGCGGGCTGGCCCGACACGCTGCTCTGGTATGCCAAGGCGATCAAAGTCATGCAGGCCCGCCCGTTCGCCACCAAGACGAGTTGGCGATTTCTCGCTGCGATGCACGGGTGGCATCCGGTCGTCTGGCAGCAGTTCGGGGTGGTGAGGGCGAACGAGCCGGCGCCCTCCAATGTCGTGCAGACGCGATTCATGAATCAGTGCCAGCACCAGAGCTGGTACTTCCTGCCGTGGCATCGCGGGTACGTCTCTGCGCTCGAGCAGATCCTGCTCGATGCCGTGGTCCAATCCGGTGGACCCGCGGACTGGGCACTGCCGTACTGGAACTACAGCGACACCGCCGACCCGCAGGCTCGTCGACTGCCCGCCGCCTTCTCGGCGGCCACCCTGCCGGACGGCTCGGCGAACCCGCTGCGCGTGGCGCGCCGGTTCGGCAGCGGCGTGACGCCCATCGTGATCCCGGCCGCGCAGGTCACGCTCGAAGCGCTCGAGCACGACGATTACATCGGCGGCTCGGCCGACATCCCACCTGGCTTCGGCGGCCCGATCACGCTCTTCCACCACGGACCTGAGTCCGAGACGACCAATGGCGGCCTCGAATCGGGTCCCCACAACGTCGTGCACGGCGCGATCGGTGGCAGCGCCCCCGGTTTCGACCCGAACGAGTGGCAGAACTGGGGTCTGATGTCCGCCCCGTGGACGGCCGCGCTCGATCCGATCTTCTGGCTCCACCATGCGAACATCGATCGGCTCTGGACGACCTGGCAGCGCACGAACGCCTTCCCGATCGACCCCAGCTGGCTCGACGGTCCGGCGGACCGAGAGTTCGTCATGCCGACGCCGACCGGCGGTGAGTGGGAGTACACCGCGAGCGACGTCCTCGACTCGACATTGGCGCCGCTGGACTACGTGTACGACGACGAAGAGGCGCAACCGGAGGTTCCGATGAGCGGTTCAGACCGTCGGCGGCGCCGTCTCGAGGCGCTCGAGACCACGCCGGATGATGCGCGCGGGGCGGGCGCGGATGAAGGAGCGGACATGGAGATGGATGGCAGCCCGCAGCTGATCGGCGCCAGTGACGGCAGCGTGTACGTCGCCGGCGAGACGAGGAACGAGATCCGGATGGACGCGCCGGGCACCGAGGCGCTGCGCCGCAGCCTCGATCGCGCGATGGTTCCCGGCAATGAGGCGCTGCAAGAGCCGGCGCGCGTGTTCCTCAAGCTCGAGGGCATCCGTGGCACCGCCGATTCCGCCAACTACTACGTCTATGTCGATATGCCGCCCAGCACGGGTGATGCCGATGTCACTGAGAGGCTCGCCGGCAACCTGTCGCTCTTCGGTGTCTCGGCGGCAAGCGACGAGCACGGCCCGAACGCCGGCAGCGGGATCAATCAGGTGATCGAGATCTCCGAGATCGTCGACGCGCTGCACCTTTCCGGCAACCAGCTCGATGCGCTCCGGGTGCGATTCGTCCCAGCGAACGAAACCGTTGCAGCGGCCGACTTCTCGATCGGCCGGGTGAGTGTCTTCATGCTCGGGTCATGAACGCCGGGCTTCGGCGGCGCACCCTCGTCGCGTCATTGAGGCGTGCGCCGGTGCCCGCCCTCCTGTTCGTGAGCACCCTGGGGTGGGCGGCGATGGCATGGCAGACGGCGATCGGCGCTGCCCACGCCGGGCACTCCATCGACGGAGGCGTTGTCACACACGCCGCACACGCGACCGATGCCGCGGGCACGGTACTCGCGCCGCACGGGCTGGTGATCTGGCTGTCGATGGTGCTGGCGATGGCGCCGCTGCTGCTGATCCGCGAGGTGTCGCGCCTGTGGCATGGGAGCATCCGACGACGGCGAATGCTCACGGTCGTCGTCTTCGGAGGCGCCTACAGTCTGGTCTGGCTCATCGTGGGAGTCGTCGCGGCGCCCGTCAGCGACGCCATTGACGGCAGCGCGATCCTTCCCTGGCTCGCCGTCGGAGTCACTGCCGTGTGGCTGTGCTCGCCGCTTCGGCAGCGCTGCCTCAACGTGTGCCACAGAACCCCTCGGCTGCGCGTGTTCGGTGCCGCTGCGTACGGGGATTCGGCGCTTCACGGTTTCATCACGGGGGCAGCATGCGTGGCATCGTGCGGAGCGATCATGGCTCTCGTGCTTCTCGCCACGGACTTCCACCTCCTTGCGATGATCGCCGCCACCATCCTTCTCACTGTCGAGCGATACGCACCTGCACGGCGTCCCCGCTGGCGCCTGCCGGTCATCGCCTCGGCAGCACCGGAGTTCACTGATCTGCGCGGTGCAACGCCGGTCCGCGCTGGACGCTGAGGGGCTCCGCATGCCGCTCGTCGGCCCGAGCCCCGCAGAATCCTGCGGGTCCGGGCATGCGGTTCCGATCACCCTGCGTGGACTCGCTTAGAGTGCGGCGTCGGTTTCGATGGTGACCCGGTTCTTGCCAGATCCTTTCGACTGGTACATCGCTCCGTCGGCCCTGATGAGGAGGTTTTCGGCGGTAGGTCGTGGGTCGGCCGAGGGCTGGTAGTGCGATACGCCGACGCTGACGGACGCAGAGATGACGCCGGCCTCAACAGCAATCGGGGACTGCGTGATCCCGAGAATGCGCTGAGCGATTGACGCGACGGCTGCGATGTCCGCATTGGCGCAGATGGCGACGAATTCGTCGCCGCCGATCCGTCCGATGACGTCTTCGCCACGGACTCCTTGACGGAGTCGGGCGGCGAGTTCGACGAGCACGGCGTCCCCTGTCGCGTGGCCGAACTGATCGTTGATGGCTTTGAATTCGTCGACGTCGAGAAACAGGACGCCGAGCGGTTCGCTTGTCTCGGCAGCCTGGTCGATCGCGTGGTCAAGACTGCGTTGCAGCAGTTCCCGGTTGGCGACGCCGGTGAGTTGATCGTGCAGGGCCAAGTGCGACAGTTGGCGTTGCAATCGGACACGAACGAGGGTCTGTGAGGCTTGGCGGCCGAGCGCCTGCTGCAGCTCGAAGAAGTGCTCGTCGAACTCGTTGCGGCGGCCGAAGAAGCAGATCAGGATCCCGAGCCGCTGGTCCTCAGCAAGGAGGGGGGTGATGCTCAGAGAGGCCAACCGGCTGGCGCGCATGGCCTCGGCGAGTTCGGGGAACTCTTGCTGTGCGACAGATGGCACCACGACCGTCACGCGCGGTGTGTTGCGCAGCGAGATGACCGGGGCGAGGAGTCCGGCGAGTGGGTTGGTGCCGGCGACCTGGGTGAGGCGGGCTCGATCATCGAGCAGCATGACGGCGGCGGCTTTGGCGGTGAAGGCTTCGCGTGCGACGTCGACAAAGGACTGGGCAACGTCCTCGTCGCTGGCGCTCACTCCGAAGGTGCTGGATATTTCCTGCAGGATGCGTACACGCTCCTCTGAGGATTCCGCCGCCTTGCGGGCGTTGAGCAACTCCGATTCGTATTGATGACGCTCGGTGGCGTTGAAGAGTGCGATGCGGACACGTTGAGCGTCGTGGTCGACGGCAGCGTTCACGAGCATGGGCAGCTGCGTGCCGGATGCGTGAAGGAGAATGAGTGCAACCTCGCTGACGGTGCCGCCCAGGTGCAGGGTTTGCAGGTGGCGGGTTTCGAAGAACAGCCGACTCCCCGGGTCCAGGAAGGAGACGAGGGGGCGGCCGATCACGTTCTCGAGGGAGTACCCGGTCCATGTGAGGAAGGTGCCATTCGCTTCGGTGACGATCCCGTCCGGCGACATCGCGATCAGTCCGCAGGGCGCGGCGCGAAACCACGATTGACCGGAAGATCTCATGACAGGTATGCGCGGATTGTCGCGACGACCTCGTCTGCGCCGGAAAGGATCGGCACGTGTCCGGTCGTGCTGAGAATGGTGAGTCGGCTGCCCGGAATGGCGGCATGAACGTAGCGCCCGACCTCCATGGGAGCGATTGCGTCAGCACTACTCTGCATGACCAGCGTCGGCACGGACACATGAGGCAGGTCGTCGCGATTGTCCGATAGGAACGTGACGTGGGCGAAGTGTCGGGCGATCTCCGGGTCAATGGCGCAAAAGCTTGCGGTCAGCCGGGCGCCCAACTCGGGACGGTCCTCATTGCCCATGATGATCGGAGCGGTCGCTCTCGACCAGCCGAGATAGTTGCTGTCGAGGGTTTTCAGGAGTGCGGCGATGTCTGCTGGCTCGAATCCGCCGCGATACGAGTCGTCGTTGGTGTAACGCGGCGATGGCCCGATGAGGATCAGGTTGGCAAACAGGGCCGGGTCTCGGTTGGAGGCAAGGACGCCGATCATGGCGCTGACCGAGTGCCCGACGAAAACGACCTCCCGCGCGTCGAGTTCGTGCAGGATTTCCAGCACATCGTCGGCATAACCGTCGAGGGAGTCGTACTTTCCGCGATCGTACGCCGACGCATCGGACCCGCCCGCGCCGACGTGGTCGAACAGGACCACCGTGTGGTCGCGCTCGAAATGGGGCGCAACAAGATCCCACGCCGCTTGGCTGCATCCGAATCCATGCGCAAACATGATCATCGGACCGCCGCGCTTGCCCGTGATGGTCACGTTGTTGCGGCGCAACGGGTCCAGCACCGGGTGCAGGGTCATTCGGCTCCTTGGAATGTTGTGATAAGGCGGGACTGCACAAAGAGATCGTAGGTGATCGGGGGCCGTATGCCGCCACCGGGCCGGCATTGACTCGAGAACCCGCGACAGACGCCAAGACCGCTCACGCGCTCGTCAAAGCATCGACTGCGGCTGTCGTCCTCGACGAGCGTTCCAGGGATCGCGCCATACCGTCCGCGCGCGCTGGGCGGAGCATACGCCCTGAGACGACCGCGTGTGGGCCATTGCCCGGGCAGCAGCTACGCGCATTACTGGGTGGATGATCCCAGACGAACTCGCTGCCGGCCTTCGCGACGCCGTCATCCACGAGAACTTGTTCGCGATGTTCCAGCCGCTGATCGATCTGGAGACGCGGGGGATCGTTGGCGTCGAAGCCCTCTGCCGATGGCGCCAAACGGACGGCGAATTGATCCCGCCCGACGCGTTCATCCCAGTTGCAGAAGCGACCGGACTCATCCATGAGGTCGGTCGATTCATGCTCGACGAATGCTTGACCGTGGCTGATCACTGGCACGCTGCGGGGACGCCACTCGAGGTGTCTGTGAACGTGTCGCCTCGGCAGCTTGCCGATGACTCTTTCATCGCCTATTTGATGCTGCAGCTTCAGATGCGTGGTCTTCCGCGGCGAACCTTGACCGTTGAGATCACTGAGTCCCTTCCGATGACCGACCTCGGGGCGATCGTGCCACGTCTGGGAGCCCTCCTGGATCTCGGGGTTGGAGTATCTCTCGACGACTACGGGACCGGGCATGCGTCAACGGAACGACTCGAAGCAATCCCTGTCACCGAACTGAAACTCGACCGCTCTCTGATCCAGTCGGACAGCCGCCGTACTATGCGATCTCTCGAGGAGGCGGTCCGCCAAGCGAAAGGCCGGGGCCTGCGTATAGTCGCTGAGGGCGTAGAGACCCCCGCACATCTGGAGTTGGCGCGCGATCTCGGCTGCGATCGTGCCCAGGGTTTCCTGCTGGGCCTGCCCATGCGAGCGTGGGACGTGGACGCCCTGCTCGCTGAGTGACTAGATGTCGGGGTACGGGTCCGCCATTGGCGGGTCGCTGGTTGTGCTGGCCTCGCCACCGACGTCGATTTGAGTCCACACGACGGGCATCCCAGGGGAGAACAGGATGTCGATTCCCGGCCCCGACCGCAGCGGCGGGATGTTCACGTACCCCCCTCCCGATCGCACGGCGTCGAGGATTTTGGCGCGCAGCTCGGTGACGGGATCAGGGAGGAAATAGTCGCGGCCATCGACCGTAAGCCTGTTAACGGTTGTCATCTCTGCCTTTCATCACCGGCGCGGTGAGTACGCGTGCGTTTTGAGGTTACGTCGTCCATTTGGCGGCTGAAGGATCGGGCTCTGGCACGAGTTCCAGCCCGCCCGGGCTGTTGGCGGTCGCCATCAGTGCGTCGATCCACGCGCGATTCAACGCAGGCTCCCGGCCCCCATAAAACTCGAACTGCAGTGGAATCGCTGGATGCAGCCACACCGAGCTTCTACCGCTCCCATACGAGGCTTCGAACCGCCAAGAGAAGCTGAAGCTCTCCGCTCGACGCAGCTTGGCAATCATCACGATTCGTAGGTGGGCCAGCGCCCTGTCGTCGAACTCCATCGACCAGGTCGGCGCGCCATAAACCAGTTTTCCCACAAGACCTCCCCGCCGCTCTCCAGTCTGTCACGCAAGCGTTCCGATGTCTGGTTGCGCGGGTGTGCACGTCCCGGACACGGTCACAATTCTCCGGTGGGGCCGGCATGGCGCCCCGTTGAAACGCGCCATCGCAGAGCACTGCCCCGGGCCCGCGCGCCGACGATGTGCGCGCTCCAGGAGGTGCGATCTCGTCGGGAAATGACGGTAGACCGTCCGCTCCGACCCGCCGACCGCGTCGCCCAGGGTGCGGTACGAGATGTCATCGAACGGATGCACGGCGGTCGCGCGTCAGGGTGCCGGCACTTGTAATACCTTGCGCAGCTCAGACCCCGCAGGGTCAAGGCGATAGTGCACGACGACGTTCGCTGGTCCAGACAGTGTCAACCTCGAGACGAGCACGAAGCCGGTTGCGTAACCGGCTTCGAGGACGCTCGACCCTGAAACGTCGGTCAGACGTTGCCTATCGAGCGTCGTCAAACCCTCGATTCGTACATCATGGACGGTCCCAGGACCTTCATTGATCAGCAGCCAACTCTCGCCAGACACGTGACGAACAAGGAAGGTGACGTCGTGAGTCTCGGGACTTTCTGGCAGCAGGCCGACGCGAGAACCGCTGACATCACCCGACACAGCAGCGAGAGTAGCTCGCTCCTGATTGTCTCGAGAGCGCTTGTTGTTGGCGTAAGTGAGAAAGCCGAACAATGCCGCCACAAGAACCGCGAGTGCGGCTGAAATCGAACCCACCCAATGCGCCCAGAGCGACGCGGCTTCATACGGGGTCACAATCGCGAGCGTACCGGCCCGCACTTCTGTCGCAGCTTGTCAGCCCGGAATCACCCTGTCCGGATGTATCCGTTCGACGGCGCGCAGAAACCACGCTGCCCTGACTGCGAGTGCTCACGCGCGACGTACTCGGCGGCTGGAGGCGCCCTGCATGCAGCGACGCGGACTACCCGATGAGCGGGACGGTGGCGCCCGCGTTCGGTTGACCGTCCATCCACGGCGGATGATCCTAGAAGCCGTCTTCGGACGTCCCGCCATCCAGCCCCGCCGCGCCCGGTGCCAATTGGGCGCCCGCGACCATCAACGTGTCGACGTTGAGCTCTGCCAAGGTGAGCTTGCCCGTCGACAACGGCAGATCGACGGGGGCGCTCGTGATCTGCTCGGCGATCAGCATGATCCCTCCCGACGAGTTCGCCGAAAGTGCGAGATCCTTGATCCATTGCGGGTTCAGCTCGGGAGACTCAGGGTCATCGAACACGAACCGCAAAGGGATCGAAGGATGCAGCCAGATCGTGCTGCGCCCGCGTGCCACCCCCTCGGGGTGTCTCCATGACAGCGTGAAGCTCTCACCGCGGCGCAGCTTCGTCGCGATCACAGGCTTGAGATGGGCGAGCGCACGATCCTCCATATGGATCGGGGTCTCGTCTGACCCGCCGTAGTACAGGGTGCCCATGCCGAAACCATAGTCTTCACTCGCCGCCCAGGCGATGGTTCCTGTTGACGGTGGCGGACCTCCGGGACCGGGCTCGGGGACGGGGTCTCGGAGGGCCTAACCCGCCGCACCGGACCCGACTCACCGCGGGGTCGCACCACGGGTTTGGAGGGTACCCAGGCGGGGACTCGACGGCGGCCTGACAGAAAAATATCGTTCGCTGCGGTGAACGTGGCGGTCTCCCTGGCTACGAGCCCATTGGGGAAAGGCGAGCCAGGGAGACCTGAACCCGCGTCGTGCGCCCGCCGGCCGAATGGCGGGCCAGTGCGCAAGCCTGGGGGCGGTTGGCACGAACTCGACGGCGGGTCTGAGCCAGAGGATACGGTCTCGCTCCCCCGCAAGCCACGGCACCGGACCGTTTGACCCACACTTGTAATTTCCGCTGGCGGGCCGACACAGATTCGAAACCTGACGAACAGTTCACACGGCCGAAACCAACAGGCACGCGCCTGTCACTAGCGTGGGCGCATGCTGTCCCCCGCAACGGGTCAGCCCTCGACGAAGCCGGCGCGCCCGACCCTCGCCCACGTGATCGCGCCGGCGCCGAAATGCCCCGAGTGCGGAGGCCCGCTCCACGGCGGCCCGCGTCTGTGGCAATGCGAACAGTGCGGATTCATCGGCATCAGCACAGCGCGTGCGACCGAACCGGGATGGCCGCGCTGCCCCGACTGCGGGACCGTGATGCGGAAGACCTCGACCGGATGGCGGTGCCCCGTGTGCGGCCACGAGGCATAGCCGCGCACCGACCGCTGCCTGTGTCGTGCGGTCCCGGGCACCGCCGACATCCGCGCGGCTGGGTGGAATGACCGGGTCGCGATTGTCGAGTGGGGAGCGTGTGGAGGCTCTACAACCGAGGCGCCCACGTCGCGCCGTCCGCCGTGCTCATCATCCGCGGATCCGACGTTGGTCCTTCGCGACCTCGATGGACAGGTCTATATCGACTATCGAGCTGCAGACGAACCGCCTGGCAGCTGCTTCGTCGTCGCCGAACTGCGGAGCGCGGGGTGAACGCCCGGGCCAGCGTGCAGGGATAGCGCAGCGGAGCCGCTCTGCCACGTCATCTCATCGCCACCAATCTCGGGAGTCTGGGCAAAATGTGGGCTAGCGCGAAAATGACCCCCGCTCGATCGAGCGGGGGTCAAAGGTATTCAAGAGATCCCCTCTGAACAGGGCTCTCAGAAGTCCCAGTACTTGCCCGCGGAGCTGATAAGCCCGGAGTCTCGCGGATTCTGCGGCACGTCTCTCCGCTCGTGCCATCTGCGTGCCACTCGCCGCAATACCGATCAAGTCAGTCGGTCGCGGATGAGTTGTAATGCGACAAAGGTTAGTCGACGCTGGGCATCAGCGCCCAGGAGTAGTCCACTGGACAGAGTCTGTCGCTCTCGGACACCTGCGGGCGACTGCCAGTTAGCCTCACCCCTACTCGCATCACCTGTGTGCATTCGCGGGCCAAGAGTTGGGTCCGCAGGTTGCCATCGCTTCATGTCCGGAGTGTCCACGGTTTCACCGCCTTGCGTGAGGACGCCGTATCGGTCGCGGCGGTGCATGGCGCCCACCCGTTGTTGCCGTGCCTCCGCGTCGGTTCGTGTCCGATGGAGTCGCTGTACTAGGAGTGCCAGACGTGTCGACGTAATGCTCGCTGGCTCCGTGCCGGTGCCGGACGGCCGCGAAGCTCGCGACCATCGCGGACACGAGCGGCAGAACCACGACGAGGAGCGACACGACAACCGAGGTGGTGGTCACTTGTCAACCTTTTCCAGGACGGCGCCCGCGGATCGCCTTGACCGCCATCTGGGCCGCGATGAAGACGAGGAACACCGCGAATAGAACGTTGCCCACGAACGGGTCGACGATCGTCGCGAGCCACGCGCCGAGCGCGGTCGTCGTGCAGGCCGCGAGACCGACGTACGCCGCCGAGACCAGGTCGACGTTGCTACGCCGGAGGTTGCCGATCGTGCCCGAGACCGCGGCCGGGATCATCATGAGGAGCGACGTGCCCTTCGCGACCAGATCGCTGGTTCCGAAGACCATCATCAACACGGGCACGACGATGATGCCGCCGCCGACGCCGATGAGCCCCGACACCGTGCCGGTGGCCACGCCGAGCACCAACAGCGCGATGCCGCTCCCCCACGTCAGCTCGAGCTGGGCTTCACGCGAGGGGATCACCAAGAATAGCGACACGACGACCGCCACGAGGAAGCCCACGAAGATCCATCGCAGGATTGTCTGCGACACGTTCGGCAGCAGCCACGTGCCAATCTGCGCGCCGCCGACCGCGCCAGCGGCAAGCAGCAGCGCGGGGATCCAGGCGACTGTGTCGTTCAGCCCATAAAAGATCACGCCCACAGCCGCCGTCGGCACGATTGCCGCGAGCGAGGTTCCCGCAGCGAGTCGCTGATCGAAGCCGAGCAGCAGCACCAGTAACGGCACGACCACTGTGCCGCCCCCGACTCCGAAGAGTCCCGAGAGCAGTCCCGCGAGCAGCCCGATGCCGATGCACAGGGCGATTCCGCGAGGCGTTCGATGCGCCATGCGTGCCTGGGGCATCACTTCTCCAATCGTGCCGTGCATCCAATTTTACGCAGATAGGATACAAACATCGAATACTGGAAGGAGCCGCCTTGCCGGATGTCGTGGTCGTCGGACTTGGCCCCGCCGGAATCATCGCGGCGCGCGAGCTCGCTCGGGCAGGACGGTCGGTGCTCGCATTCCAGCCCGCTGCTCCGCCGCACGGGCGGGCACCGCTCGCTTCACCGCCGCCAACGCTCCGCGCCCGACCGGAAGAGGAGGCGGTGCTGCAGCCGGCACCACCGGCCGGGCTCGACGGCGTCGGCGGATCGAAGCGGCTCGCCGCAGCCCAGGCATACCGGCTGGAGGAGTGGTCGTTCCGGATGCGCTCCGAGACGGCGCGGCGCTACGGTGCGTCCGTCGCCGCAGATCTGGTGGACTGGCCGATCACAGCGGCCGACCTCGCCCCGTGGTACGCACGCGTGGAGGAGGCCACCGGGGTCGCCCCGCGCGGGCCCACCCCGTGGACCGACCGCATGTACTCCGCCGCAGAGAACCTCGGCTGGCAGCCGTTCGCGGCGCCCGCCGCCGCCTCCCCCGACGCCTCCGCTCTGCTCGCCGGCACGGGGCTCGAGATCGTGCGTGGGACGGTGACCGACGTGCGGCGGGGACCGACGGGAGCCGTCGCCGGCGTGGAGTACGTCGACGGCGACGGGTCCGCGCGCATAGTCACGTGCGGTGCGGTCATGGTCGCGGCAGCCGTCCTCCCGACGATCCGGCTCCTGCTACTGTCAGGCCTCACGGCGGACGGGCAGGTCGGACGCTGGTTCCTCTCCCACAACACGTTCGTCGTGCACGGCGACTTCGCAGGCGTCGACCTGCGACGCAGACGCGCCGGCCCCGCGAGCGCGGTCGCGGTCGCGGCGTTCGATGGCGACCGGTTCGACCACACTGGACTCAGGTTCCTCGGCGGGTCGCTGCTGCAGGCGGCGATGACCGGGCCGTGGTCCGAGTCGCGCCTGGACGCGGCGACCGCGGGACTCTCGCGAGAGACAGCGGGAGAAGCGGATGCCGCGACCTGGGTGCGCGCCCACCATCGCTCGATCGGGACGGTGTGGGCCCAGCCCGATCAGCTCCCCCGGGCCGGCAACATGGTGGATCTGGACCCCGCGCACCGCGACGCGGCGGGCCGCCCGGTCGCGCGCATCACCTTCTCGCTCGAAGACGACGACCGGCGACGGTGGGAGTTCCTCGCCGCTCGCGCGGCGGAATGGCTCGACGCGGCGGGCGCGCGCACCACCTGGCGGGCCCCTCTTCAGCCGCAGCCGCTGGGAACGCATCTTTACGGAGGCGTGCGCATGGGCGCGGATCCGGCAACGTCGGTGGTCGATTCCTACGGGCGGTTCCACGGGGTGCCCGGACTCGTCGTCGTGGGCTCGTCGACGTTCCCGTCAACCGGTGGGCGAGGCCCGGTCGAGACGATCGAGGCGCTCGCGTGGCGCGCGGCCGCGCGGCTGGCCGACGATCTGCTCTGAAGCCCCGCGGCCTCAGCGCGCGTCGACGACATCGCGCCACGGACCCCACTCGGGATCGTGCCCGGGCCAGACCTCGACCCCCGCGCGCGCGTCGAGATCGGCCAAGCGACGGATGGCAGCATCGGCCCGATCCGCGTCTTCGGGAGCCGCCGTCGACCCCGTGGCCAGGCGCCGGTCGATGTTCGCGCGCAAGTCGGCCGCGTCACCCGCGAGGACCACCGTGCGCCCCGGCAGGTCGACGACGAACGACTGGTGACCGGGAGTGTGGCCGGCGGTGTCGATCGCCACCAGCCCGGGCGCGAGCTCCGTGTCGCCGTCGAGCAGGGCGATCGTGAGCCCAGGATGGTCGAAGTCGCCGCGGAAGAGGAACGCCCCGCGTTCGGAGTCCGCGGTCCGTACGTGCTCCCACTCCCGCCGCTGCATCAGCAGCGGCTGCGTGGACCGCAGCAGTCGCGCCGCACCGGTGTGATCGAAATGCGCGTGCGAGATCGCCGCGGCGGCGAGATCGTGCCAATCCAAACCTGCTTCGGCGACCTGGTCGACGAGGGGATCGCCGGGCGGCACGATCGGGAGATAGTTCTCGTAGTCGAAGCTCGCGGCGCGGCGCGTGGGATCGCGCACGCGGGATGGGTCGAAGCCGCCGTCCAGGAGCACCCAGCCGCGCTCGTAAACGACGGCGGCCGCCGTCACCGGCTCCATCAGGTGACGGAAGGTGCTGCCGCCCCGCACCGAGATGGCCTCGGAGATCGGCTCGAAGCCCAGCACGAGCGGCACGAGTCGCTGCGGTCGCCCAGTGAGGGCGAGCGGCGCGGCATGCGTCCAGTCGATCACGACCGTCATGTCGGCGACCCGCGGTACGCGCGCCAGCCGCCGTGCGCGGTGATGTCCGTCGCCCCCTCGAGGGCGAGCGCCTCGCACAGGAAGCCGGTGAGCATGCGGCCGTCCTCGAGGCGGACCGGCCCGACGCCCATGGGCTGTGGCAAGGCGGCGACGAAGCGGGCGAAGCCCGCGGCGGGGAGCCGCCAGACCTCGCCGGCGATCGGCGCCCCGTCCCCGGACGCCCGAGCGAGCCCGGGCTTCGCGGGCGTCGTGGCGAGCGCGTAGAGCCGATACTCCGGCGCAGTGCGGGCGTTTTCCACGAAGGAGCCGCCGGCCTCGACGAGCTGCGGGTTGAGGGGCTGACCGCGCAGGTGCGCGCCGACCACGAGCAACTCGATCTCGGGGCCGGCGATGCGCTCGGCGAGCTGCGCCAGCGTGCGGTCGGCGAACGGCGCGCCGGTGAGCATCACGCCGAACGGCAGACCGCCCACTAAGCCCGCCGGCACAGCGATTGAGCTCAGATCCAGCAGGTTCGCGAAGTTCGTGTAGCGGCCCATCCGACTGTTGACCGCGACCGGGTGCTCGGCGACCTCGGCGAGGGTCGGATGCCCCGTCGTTGTCGGCGTGAGGAGCGCGACCGCACCGTCCAGGCGCCGCAGGCCCTCGAGGCCGAGGCGCTCCAGCTTTTCGCGGTCGCGGAAGTAGTCCGCGGCGCGGGCGTCGACTCCGGACAGGATGATGCCGGCCACGGTGGAATCCAGATCGGTCCCGATGAGCTCGCGGTGTGCGGCGATGAATTCGCCGACGGCCGCGGTGCGCTCGGCCACGAAGGCGCCGCCGTAGAGCAAGGTGGCCGCCTCAAGGAGGGGTGCGATGTCGACCTCGATGATCGTGACACCGGATGCCGCGAGCCGGCGTACGACGGCGGCGAACGCGTCCGCCCAGCCCTCGGCCAGGTGGCCGAGGTGCTCGGCCGTCGGCACCGCGACGACGGGCGAGGCGTCGAGCGGAGGCGCCGGCCGGTCGGCGCGGGCTAGCGGGTCGGCGCCGTCAGGCCCCGACATGAGCTCGGCGGCGCGGCGTGCCGTGGCGAGGTCGCGGGCGAACACGGTCACGCAGTCGAGCGTGCGGCACGCGGGCACGACGCCCGTGGTCGGGATGAGGCCGATCGTGGGCTTCACTCCGACGATGCCGTTGAGAGCGGCAGGGACGCGCCCCGAGCCCGCCGTGTCGGTGCCGAGCGCGAGATCAACGATGCCCAGCGCGACGGCGACGGCGGAGCCGGAGCTGGAGCCACCCGAGATCCGTTCCGGGTCCCATGCGTTGCGCACGGCGCCGAACGGGCTTCGCGTGCCCACGAGCCCGGTCGCGAACTGGTCCAGGTTGGTCTTGCCCAGCACGACCGCACCGGCCTGCCGCAAGCGCGCGACGCTCGGCGAGTCCGCCATCGGCGCGTAGGCGAACGCGCGGCTACCTGCCGTCGTGTCGAGTCCGGCGACGTCGATGTTGTCCTTCACCGCCGCCACGAGGCCATGCAGCAGCAGACGCTCGCCTGCCGCGACGCGCGCGTCGACGGCGGCCGCGTCGGCGAGGGCGTCGGACTCGTCGCGCATTGAGATCCAGATCTCGGGTCGTTCCACCGCTTGCAGGCGCGCGTAGGCGTCGCGCACGCGGCTGACGGCGCTCACACCTGCCCCGCGACGACGTTCGTGCGAATCGGTGTGCACGCTCGACGGAGCGGGTGGGGCGGACGAGGACTCGGGAACCATGCGCGGTCCGTTCTCTACAAGTTTGCCGTTGAGGATCCAGTATGCATTGTTTAGGATCCAATCATGACACACACGTACAATCCCGCCGAGATCACCGTCGCCGACCTCGAGGCGAAGCCGCTCGCACCCCCGTCCGCCGAGCCGCTGTCGGGCGAGATCATTACACGCTCAAAGGTCGAGTTCGCCAACGACGAGCGCACCATCATCTCGGGCACCTGGGAGAGCGATCCCGGCACGTCGCGGTGGGAGTTCCTCACGCGCGGCGAGATCATCCACCTCCTCGAAGGCGCCATGACCGTCCAGCGCGACGGCCAAGAACCGGTCGCCCTGACTCCGGGAAGCGTCGCCTACTTCCCGGTCGGCTGGACCGGAGTCTGGACCGTGACCGAACCGGTCCGCAAATTCTACGTCGTCTACAAGTGACGCATCACCAGCGCCTCAGCCGCTTAGCGGGAAGGAGCTCGGACACCCGGAGCTGGACGACCTCGTCGCCTTTGGTGACCCACACCGCGGCATCCGGCCAATAGTCCGTGAGCAGCTCGGCGCAAACGCCGCACGGCTCGATCACATGGGTAGTCCCCTCCGCGCGGCGCAGAACGCTCACGATCGAGACCACCTCGGAACTGCCCGACGCACCATGGGCGACCACGAGCCCCGCCGCGACACCCTCCGCACACACGCTGCTGCGGCGGGCCGAGCCGTCCACGTGCACGCCGAGGTGCATCTCGCCATCCGAGGTGCGCATCGCGGCGACCACCTCGTGCCGCCCCGGCACGTAGACCCGCTCAAGCAGGGCGAGTGCGTTCGCGAGCAACTCGGCGTCGGCGTCGGTCATGCCATCAGGCCGCTCGGCGGGCGGCCGGGCCGCGGCATCCGCCATGTCAGCTCCCGATGCGCAGGATGCGGGCGTAGTTGCCGCCCTCGACCAGCGCGCGGTCAGCGGCATCCGGAATCGCCTTCGAGATTTTCAGCCGCTCGATGTCGAAGTCCGACCCGGGCCACTCGGTGCCCATGAGGATCTTCTCGCCGCCCAGCCGCGCGTAGGCGCGCTTGACGTCGGCCATCAGGGTGGCGGATGTCTCGAGGTAGACGTTCTCGCGCCGCTCGGCGACGATGATCGCCTCGGGCACGTTCCACACCGCACCCATGTGGGCGATGATCGTCGGCACTTCGGGGTGGTCCTTCGCGATCTCCTCGATGGCGAAGGGCGCGCAGAATGCGTCGTCCAGCGCGTTGATGATGATCGCCATGCCGAGTTCCGCGCAGAGCCGGAAGACGGGGTCGAGCAGTCCATGGTCGGCGACGTGGTACCCGTGCATGCTGGGGTGCAGCTTCAGCCCACGGATGCCGGCGGCGTTCATGCGGCGGATCTCGTCGAGCGCGTCGTCGGCCTGTGGCATGACCTGCCCGAACCCGATGAAGCGCTCCGGATAGGCGTCCTGCAGACCGATGATGAAGTCGTTCTCGATGCGCTGGGCCAGCGAGCAGACCATCGCCATATCGATCCCGGCGGCGTCCATCCGGGTCAGGATCCGGTCGGGGTCGAACGGAGTGTAGGCGGGGGGCTCCTCTCCCGGGCGGGCACCGGTCAAGTAGTCGGAGCGCCCTCGCACGTCCTGAGTGGTGTTGTACGCGTCGATGATCATGGGTCGCCTCTCCGATGGATTATGGATCCATTCCATTGATTATAGGATACATTCGAGAGTCGGGAAGAGGAACACGATGCGGGCCGGCGACATCATCTGGACTCTTCCGTTCTGGATGATCTTCAGTGTGTCGGCCCTCGGCGGCATCTCCAACTCCGCCTCCACCCCAACGATTCCGGTCTACGTCGCGGCAGATCTCGGGGGCGGCTCGGAGCTGTCGGGCCTCCTCATCTCGCTCTCCGCGATCACCTCCATCGTCGCGATGCCCCTCGGCGGCCACCTCGCCGATCGCCTCGGCTACCGCGTCGTCGCGATGTCGGGCATTGCGCTCTCGGCCACCGCACTGGCGCTCATGGCTGCCGTGCCGGAGCTGTGGGCCGCCGTCGCGAGCAGACTGCTGTTCGGACTCGGCAATGCCGCGGCGATGGCGCTCACCCTGACCTGGCTTGTCGCCCTCGCGCCGCCTGCGCAGCGCGGAAGAGCCCTAAGCATCTATGGTCTCAGCGTTTGGCTCGGCCTCGCCGCCGGTCCGCAGCTGGCCACGACCGTCTCGGCGGTCGCTGAGCCGCGCGCCGTTTTCGCCGTATGCGTGGTCATCGAGGTCGCAGTGCTGGTCCTGTTCGGCCTGCTGCCGCAGCCGGCGCCGGCGACGGCGTCCATTGCGACGTCCCCTACCCGGACCGTGGCGCCGCGCGGAGCCGGCGCCGTCTGGGAGGTGTTCCGGGTCGTGTGGGTACCGGGCGTCGCTGCGGCGGCCGCGTGGTGCGGCGAGGGTCTCATGCTCGCGTTCCTCATCGTGCACCTCGGCTCGTCCGGCGTGCCGGCGACTGGCCTGCTTGGGGCCGCGTCAGTCTTCGGCGTCTTCGCCGCCAGCGTCATCGTCGCCCGCCTGGTCCTCGCACGTATGCCCGACCGCATCGGGCCGCTGCGCTCGGCGGCGATCTCGCTCGTCCTGCTGTGCGGTGGGCTCGTGATCCTGGCGATCGCCGGGTCCTTCGCGGTCGCGGCGGTGGGGGCCGCCCTCATGGGCGTGGGATTCTCCCCCCTCTACCCCTCGCTCACGATGCTCGCCGCGCGCGGGCTGCGCTCCCGCAACCGCGCGCTGGGCCTCGGCCTGTTCGCCAGCTTCACCAGCCTCGGCTATGCGTCGGGCGCTCTCCTGGGCGGAATCGTGCTCGCCGCCATGTCATCCGTGTGGGCATTCCTGCTCGTCGCGGCTCTGCAGCTGGTCGCGCTCGCGGTCCTGACGATCTTCACGCCCGATCCCAGCCCACGCCCCCGCTTGGGCCCGGGCGAGGGCGGAGATCCGGCACCCTAGGCTTGGGATACATTGTCTGCGATAATGGATCCATACCCCTCGACTCGGCTGGAGGAAGCGTGACGGACGCCATCGACATCAACATTCCGATCCACGGCGATATGCTGCATTGGGGCCGCCGTCCCACCTACGAGATGGTTGAGCAGATCGCCGACGGCTATGCGTCCGACGTCTCCCGCTGGCTCATCGGCGCCCACACCGGCACGCACGTCGACGCTCCCTCGCATTTCGTCCCGGGGGCCGCGAGCGTCGACCAGATCGCACTCGAGAGCGTGGTCGGCCCCGCGCGGGTGCTCGATCTGCGTGGCGTCACAGAGGAGATCACCGCGGAGGATCTCGTGGCGGCGGGCGCCGAGGGGGCCCAGCGGGTGCTGTTCCTCACTCGCAATTCCACCGATGCTCTCACCCGTCCGGAGAAGTCCGAGACCTGGGTCGGCCTCGGGCCAACCGGCGCCCAGTGGCTGGTGGACCACGGCGTGCTGTTCGCGGGGAACGACTACATGACCATGGAGGCCCCCGCCAACACGGAGGCGTGGCCGACCCATGTGATCCTCTGCACCGCAGGCGTGGTGATCCTCGAGAACGCCGATCTGGCTCACGTGCAGCCGGGCGACTACCTGATGGTCTGTCAGCCGGTGCCGTTCGAAGGACGCGAGGCGGCACCCGCGCCTACTGTGCTGCTGCCCCTTCCGTAGCCCCCGCTGGAACATTGCAATTGGATACGATAGCTTTTGTATCGTATCCAAACGAGAGGTCCGTCATGCATATCGTCCTGGTTCACGGCATGGGTGGCTCCGACTACGACTGGAGCGCGGTCGCACCGCTGCTCGAGTCCGCCGGTCACCTCGTCTCGGTCGCCGACAATCCGTCGCAGTCCCTCGTCGACGACGCCGCCGCCGTGCGCGCACTCGTCGACGCCGCTAACGACGACGCGCTGCTCGTCGGTCACTCGTACGGCGGCGCCGTGATCACCAACGCCGGGATTCACGACCGCGTGCGCGGAGTCGTCTACGTCGCGGCGTTCGCCCCTGCGGAGGGCGAGACCGTGAACGAGATCGTCACCCGGTACGAGCCTGCCGAGGTCTCGCAGTTCATGACCCGGGGACCCGACGGCGAGTGGATCGGCGTGGAGAGCGAGGAATCCCGCATGGCGCTGGCGTGGGATGTCCCCGAGGACGTGATGCAGGTGCGCAGCGAGCGACGGCGCGCCAGCGCCGACGCCATCTTCACCCACCCCACCGGTGAGCCCGCGTGGGCGAGTCGGCCCGCGTGGTACCTTGTTGCGTCGCTCGACAAGCACCTGCGCCCCGAAGCGCAGCGCGATATGGCCGAGCGTGCACGCGCCACGGTCGAAGAGGTCGCGACAAGCCACTCCATCCCGCTCGCGGCTCCCCAGCAGGTCAGCGACTTCATCCTGCGAGCCGCAGTCTCCCTGACCCCGGCGTGAGCGGCTCGGTGCGCATCGTCCTCGTCCACGGCGCCGGCGGCTCTCCGCTGACCTGGTCGCTCGTCGCGCCGCTCCTCGAGGGGCCCGCGCGCACCGTGACGGTAGTCGATCATCCCTCTGTCTCGCACGCCGACAACGTGGACCTCGTACGAAAGATCCTCGACGAAGTGGACGATGACGCCGTGCTGGTCGGGCACTCCTATGGTGGTGCCGTCATCACTGATGCCGGGCGCCACGCGCGCGTGCGGGCGCTCGTGTACATCGCCGCCTTCGCCCCCGACGAGGGTGAATCGATCGACGACATCATCGCCCGTCTCGGGCGGGCCGAGGTCTTCCAGACACGCCCGACGAGCTCCGAAATGCTGCTCATGCCCAGCGCCGCGGACGAGGACTGGCTTCGCCACTCGTGGGACGTACCGCCGACGATCCGCGCAGCGGCATCCGTCGGCATCCGTCGGCCGATCTCCGAGGAGATCTACACCACGCCCTGCGGGAGCCCCGCGTGGCAGCAGCGCCCAGCCTGGTATGTCGTCGCGACCCGCGACAAGCACCTGCGGCCCGAGGCGCAGCGCGCGATGGCCGGGCGTGCCCGCGCCGCGATCACCGAGGTCGGCACCAGCCACTCCGCCCCTCTCGCGGATCCGCACGCGGTCGCAGCGGCCATCGAGGCCGCCATCGCCGCCGTGCAGGAGTGACGCGGGCGGTACCTCAGCCGGTCCGGCCGTCGTGGTCGACCACGACAAGCCCCGACTGAACGACCATGCGCACGCCACCCGGCCCGCACAGCCGATCGATCGAGGTCAGGGGGTCGGCATCCGTCACGACGAAGTCTGCGAGCCTGCCCGCCACCACCGAGCCGATCCGGTCGCCGAGGCCCAGCAGCTCGGCGCCTCCGGCCGTCCCGGCACGCAGCGCGGCGGCGGGAGCGAGTCCGGCCTCGACGAGCCACGCCAGTTCGCGGAGATTGCTACCGTGCGGGATGACCCCCGCGTCCGTGCCCAGCACGACCGGCACCGACGCGGCGATCGCCCGGCGGACCGAGTCCATCCCCCTCGAGCGCAGCGTCTCGCGGGCGCGTCGGCGCTCCGGACTCGCCTGGGGACCGATCTCGCGCATGAGGGTGCTCAGCGTCGGCACCAGCACAGTTCCCCGCTCGAGCATCAGCTCGATCGTGCCGTCCGACAGGTCATAGCCGTGCTCGATGCTGCCGGCGCCGCCGAGCACCGCGGCGCGCGCGGCCTCGTCAGTGAGCGCGTGCGCGGTGAGGGGGCGGCCACCCCGCTCTTCCACGAGGCGCCGAATCAGGCCAAGTTGCTCCGCGGTGATGCCGACGTCCTCGGGCTCATCCGTCGGGGATCCGGAACCGCCTGATGTCGACACCTTGATCGCGTCCGCCCCCATCCGCAGCAGCCGGCGGACGGTGCGCACGATGTCGTCGTCGGTGTCGACCAGACCGGCTTCGGGCATCCCCGCTCGCAACGCCCACGCCGGAAGACTGCCGTTGGCCAGCATCGGATCGGCATGCCCGCCCGTGGGCGAGAGCATCGCGATGGCGAGGTGCAGGCGCGGCCCTACCGCGGTCCCCTGCTCGATCGCGAGACGGTACCCCGGCGTCAGCCCGTCGAGATCCCGCACCGTCGTGATGCCGGCCTCGAGCGTCGCGCGCAGCTGCGAGGCCACGGCCAGGACGGCCTCCTCGGGGAACCACGCGCGCTGCCGGTCCGCCGACGCCGCGACCATGGCGAGGTGCACGTGCACGTCCACGAAGCCGGGAAGCAGCCAGGCGCCGGCAAGATCCACGTCGCGGCCGCGGTCCGCCACGCAATCATCGCGGCGCGGACCGGCGTACTGGATGACGCCGTCGACCACCTCGACCTCGGAGTCGGGCAACGGGGCCGCCGAGGTGCCGTCGATCAGGACGGCGCCTCGGTACGTGGTCGTCCCCTCCGCGACCGGGGTGAGAGGAAGGCGCGCCTGCGAGCGACTCACCCGTCAGCTCGCGAGAGCGAAGCCGGGCGAGCCCGGGTCGGCGTCCAGCAACCGGCGCGTGTACCAGTGCTGCGGGTCGGCATAGATCTGCTCCACGGGGCCGGTCTCCACGACCTTGCCCTGATAGAGCACCACGACCTCGTCGCTCACCCGCTGCACGACGGCGAGATTGTGCGAGATGAACAGCACGGTGATGCCGAGGGACTCCTTGATCTCGGCGAGAAGATCGAGGATCTGCGCCTGGACGGACACGTCGAGCGCCGAGGTGATCTCATCCGCGATCACGACGTCGGGTTCGATCACGAGACCGCGCGCGATCGCGATGCGCTGCCGCTGGCCGCCCGAGAACTCGTGGGGGTAGCGGTGCATCATCTCGGGCTGGAGCCCGACCAGTCGTAGCCATGACGCGATCTGCTCCTCGTGGCGCGCCACACGCGCGCGCGCCGGGTCGATCGCCTCGGCCAGCGTCTGAGCGATGGTGCGCCGCGGCGACAGCGAGGAGTACGGGTCCTGGGGGATCAGCTGGGTCCGCCGGCGATGCCGGCGCATGGTCGCACGGTGGTGCGTGGTGAGATCGTCGCCGTCGACGACGACCTGGCCGGCGGACGGGCGCACCTCGCCGACGAGGACCTTCGCGAGCGTCGACTTGCCCGACCCGGACTCGCCGACGATGCCGACGGTGCGGCCGCGGTCCACGGCGAGATCCACCCCGTGCAGCACCTGCGTCGATCCGAATGAGACATCGAGACCGCGCACATCGATCATGAGCCCGCTCATACGCCGACCTCCTTCTTGGCGCTTCGGTCCGGCAGCGATACCACCGGAGTCGCGGCGAGCAGCCGTTTCGTATAAGGATGCTTCACCATCGTGTCCGTGAGGTGGCTGGTGTGGTCGATCTGCTCGACGATGACGCCGTCCTTGAGGACGAGTACGCGGTCGCACAGAGCGCGGACCACTCCCAGGTCGTGCGAGATGAAGAGGATCGCGGTGCCGGACTCGGTGTTCATGCGCTTGAGTACAGAGAGCACCTCGCGCTGCACCGTGACATCCAGCGCGGTGGTCGGCTCGTCCGCGATCAGGAGAGCCGGGCCGGGGCTCATCGCGGAGGCGATCATGGCGCGCTGCTTCATGCCGCCCGACAGCTGGTGCGGGTACTGGCGCAGGCGGCCCTCGGGGTCGGTCAGGCGCACGTCGCGGAAGCCAGCGAGCAGTTTCGCGGTCGCTCCGCGCCGAGAGTATCCCAGCCGCAGGCGCAGGACGTCGGTGAGCTGATTACCCAAGAGCAGGGCCGGGTTCAGCGACGTGCCGGGGTCCTGATAGACCAGGCCGATGCTCGAGGCGAGCTTGCGATCCGAGACCTTGCCCAGCAGATCTGTGCCGGCCAGTTCGAGCCGCCGAGCCGAGGCCGAGAGCCCTTCGCCGAGGAGGCGAGCCACCACCGACGCCGTGAGCGACTTGCCGGAGCCGGACTCGCCCACGATGCCGAGGACCTCGCCCTGGCGGATCGTGAATGATACGTCCGAGACCAGCTCGCGGCCGGAGGCGTCGTGAGTGACAGTGATGCCCTCCGCGACCAGGACGGCATCGGCCGGCTGAGGAGTCGAGGACGGCGGCTCGGCGGAGCGGACGAGCCGCGCCTGGGTGCTGTTCGATCGCGGGTTAGCCGCCGCCGCGAGACCGTCGCCCACGAGCAGCGCTGCCAGCGATGTGAAGGTCAGGGCGAAGGCGGGACCGACGATCACGATGGGGTTCACCGTGATCTTGCTAAGGCCCTCATTGAGGAGCGTGCCCCAGTCGAAGGCAGGTGACTGCGCGCCGAGCCCGAGGAACGACAGTCCCGAGATCTCCACCAGCGTGCCGGCGAAAGCCCCCGCGATCAGGATCAGGGTCGGCTCCGCCATGTTGGGAAGCACGTGCCGCGTGGCGATGCGGGTCGTCGGCACGCCCATGAGGCGAGCCGTGGTGACGTACTCGCTGGAAGCGATCCTGGCAGCGAGGTTGGCCGTCAAGCGCGCGAATCCGGCGATGTTGGCGATCGCGATGGCCACGACGACCTGCACGATGCCCTGTCCGAGGATCGCCGCGATGATGATGGCCACCAGCATGGTCGGGTAGCTGACGGCGAACTCGATGGCTCGCAGGCCGAACTCGCGGACCCGTCGCGGCGCGAGCCACACGGCCACTCCCACCCCGATTCCCGCGAACGCGGCCAGGACCGTGGCGATGATCGCCATGACGACGGTGGGGCGCGTGGCGACGAGCGTCCGAGCGAGCATGTCGCGGCCGAGCGTGTCGGTACCGAGGGGATGCTCGGGCGTCGAGCCCGAGTTGGGCGGGCCGCTGCCGAGACCTGTGGCTTGCTCGGTGAGGAAGATGGGCGCGAAGATCGCGACGAGCGCGACGATCGCCAGCATCACCAGGCCGGCGATGAGGCCGCCGTTCCAGGCGAATGCGCGAGGCTTACCCGAGGGCGCCGTGCTCACGGTGGCGTGTGATGCGGTGTCAGCCACGGTCGTCTCCCAGGGTGCGCGGGTCGATGAGCCCGAGGATCACGTCGATGACGAGTGTGATCAGCAGGGAGATGATGCCGATGACGAGGACCGCGGCGCGGATGACCGGATAGTCCTTGTCGATCGCGATCGCCTGGACGATGACGCCGCCGAGGCCCGGCCACGCGAACACCGCCTCCGTGATGAGCGCCGATCCCAAGAGCGCGGTGAGGATGATGCCCGACAGCGTGAGGGCGGTGGTCAGCAGGTTCGGCAGCATGTGCTTCGCATACAGGGTGAGCGCCGGAAGGCGCCAACCGCGCGCGGTGCGCATGTAGTCCTGCTCGAGGATCACCGCCGTCTCGCGGCGCACGACACGAGCAACCACGCAGGCACCGCCCAGCGTCAGGGACAGCACAGGGAGAATTGCGGCCTGGCTCAGGTCGTACGCGCGGGAGTAGGCGGGCGGGAGCACGCTGAGCCACACCGCGAAGATGACGACGAGCGCGGTGGCCTGGATGTAGACCGGCACTGACGAGATAAAACCGGTGACCACGTTGAAGGTGTTGCCGAGGACACGCCGCCGGTCGCCGCGGGTCGCCACGCCGACCGCCATGCCCGAGGAGATCCCGACCAGCAGGAGGAGCAGCACCGCGGGGATGGTGATGGCGAGGGTGTACGGCACTGCCGCCATCACGACCTCCATCGCCGGAATCGTGTAACGGTATGAGTCGCCGATGTCGCCTTGCACGATGCCCGCGAGGTAGGTCGCGAACTGGACCAGGACCGGCTCGTCGAGCCCGAGCTGCGTTCGGACCATCTCGACCTGCGCGAGGGTCGCGTTCTCCCCCGCGATCGCGACGGCGGGATCGCCCGGGATCAACTGCACGATCAGGAATGTGACGATCACGAGGAGACCGATGTTCACCGCCAGGCCGGCGGCCCGGCGCAGAGGAACCTGCGCCAGGCGCCGGCGAGGGAGGCCGCGCGCGGTCCGCCTCCCGGTTCGGGAGTGTCCAGCTGCTCCGGGGTGGGAGCGGGGCTGCCCGGAGCGGTGGGCATGGAGGTGGCGATGGGGATGATGCTCATTCTTCAGTCTCCTGTGTCTCCGGTCCGGGCAGCGTGACCTCGGTCAGCCCGTGATGCGCATCGCGGTCGGGTCCCAGTATCCGTTGAACACGTAAGCCGCGAAGCCGGGGCGGGTGACGTAGCGGTGGGTGTCCGTGATGAGGGGCATCATGTCGACACGCTCCAGGATCGTCTCCTGAGCCGACTCGAACGCCGCACACTGCTCAGCGGTGTCCGCCGACTCCATCGCCTCGGTGAAGAATGCCACCCCCTCGGGGTTGTCCGCACCGACGACGTTGGTTCCACCCTCGGGGTAGGTCGCACCGAGATAGCGGGCGATCGAAAGGTGGATCAGCCCGGGACCGGCGTTCTCGGCGGCGATCGCCACGTCCCAGGTCTCAGGCTGCGGTACGCATCTGCGACGACCACTCGGCGGGGTCCGGCGCGGACACCTCGACGGTCGCACCGGCGGCGCGCAGCGACTCTGCGATGTAGTCCGCCGCGGGGTCCCAGTTGCTCATGATCAGCAGGCGGATCGTCTGACCGGTCAGCGCGCCCGAGGCGGCGGCCGGATCGTACTCTGCAGCAGCGACGGATCTTCGAGCGCACACGCGTAGCTCGCCGAGTTGACCGTGTACTGGGTCACGCCGAGACCGTCCAGTCCGGCGTCGTTGAAGCCCTGCGGGTCGATCGCCTGAGCGACCGCAGCACGCAGCTCCTGGTTCCCCTCGAAGACCGACCCCGAACCGGGCGACTGGTTGAAGACCAGGTTGTAGGCCGAGCTCGCGAAGCTCGACGGTGGTGAAGCCCTCCTCCTCGGCGAAACGCAGCGCGTTCGAATCGAAGAAGCGCGCGCCGTCGATTCCGCCGGAATCGAGCAGGTTCGCGCTGGTGTTCCCATCCGGCTGCACCGAGAAGTTGAGCGTCTTCGCGGGCGTGCCCTCGACGCTCGACCATGCCGGCCAGGCGTCGTAGTCGTCGCGGAGCGTGAAGGTTACGCTGGCGCCGGGCTGCTCGTCGGTCAGCGACGTACGGGCCCGAGTAGGCACCTTCGACGGCGCCGGCGGCGAGACCCTCGGTGTCCTCGATCCCTGCAGGGCAGATGATGCCGAGCCCGGGCTGCGAGATGCCTCCGAGCAGCTGCGAGTACGGCGCGCTGAGCGTCACGACGAGCGTGCCCGCCTCGTCGTCAGCGGTGAAGGTCGGGCTCGCCGGATCCGAAGCGCCTGGTTCTTCCAGGACAGCGCCGGCCTCCTCGAGACCGACGAGATATTCGAACGAGCCGGCGACCACGCTCGGCGTGATCGCTGTGCCGTCCGCGCAGGTGGCGTCGTCGCGGAGGGTGAAAGTGTACTCGGACGAGGAGAGCGGCCTCCCAGTCGGTGGCGAGTCCGCCGATCAGCCCGTCCTCGCCGGCACGAAGCAGGGTGTCGAAGCCGA
Source organism: uncultured Actinomycetota bacterium (assembly GCA_963772395.1). Taxonomy (GTDB): domain Bacteria; phylum Actinomycetota; class Actinomycetes; order Actinomycetales; family Microbacteriaceae; genus Microbacterium. The sequence continues at coordinate 1,507,936 of CAVYWV010000002.1, forward strand.
GGCGAGCGTTCTGCAGGTCCGAGGTCGCGGTGGCGAGTGCAGGGTTGAAGGTCGCCGGCGCATACCACAGCTCCAGGTTGATGGTGTCGGTCTCGGTGGCTGGCGCCTCTTCGGCGTCGCCTGCGGCACAGCCCGCGAGTGCCACGCCGGCGGCCACGACGAGCGCGGTACCGGCGAGCGATTTCTTGTTGCGCATGCTAGTTCCTTTCAGTACTTCGATGACTATCGGGATGCGTCAGGTCGGGTCTGGCGCCGCTCAGCTGCACTGAACGGATGACGCTGCTCGGGAAGGATTTTGTGGATCCAATCTATTCTCTTATGGATCCGTTTGGATGTCGAGAGTGTTTCCGCGGCGTTTCGTCACGCCGGGAATCCGGCGATCACCTCCTGGTCCCACGACATCGCGGCGGCGCCGGCGTCGAGCCGCACGTCACCGACCACCCCGTCGAACGGCAGCTCGGGCCGGACGCCGTCGAACAGCGAACGGCAACCCAACAGCAGCGGTCCGCGGGACGCGACACCCGGCGAGCCGACCTGCACGCCCGCCCCGTCGATCTCGATCCCGGACGCCGCGTCCTCGGTCTGCACGCTCACCTCGAGCCGCCCAGGCTCACCCGGGATGCGGGCGACGACCCGGTAGCGCCGATCCGCCTCGAGCCGGCGCGCTGACGTCACGGCGACCGGACCGTACCGCGTACTCAGGACGAGCGAGAGACGCCCGGACGCATCCAGCCCGATCGACCAGCCGAGCGCATGCTCCGCGCAGGCCAGCGCGACCTGGGCGCCCCGATCGGGATCACCCGGATGCGCCGGCGAGAGCGTGAGGGAGACCGTCAGTCCTGCAGGCCCCAGCGCCGGCACGCGATCGATCCGCGCGTAGGCGGGCCGATCGGGCTCGGACACGACCTGCGGCTGCGACATCCGCTGCTTCGCCGTATCGTTCATTCCGCCCCTCTGATCGGACCCATTGGACCGGTCGATCTTCCGGAGTATGGATACAAACAAGCGTTTATGTATCCAATCCTAGTGTCTACGGATCCGTAAAGATAGAGTTAGGTCACACCCGCTCCGAGGAGGACCGCCCGTCATGTCAACACCGGAACAGCGCGTCGCAGAGCTCGGCCTCGAGATCCCCGACTACACCGACCCGCCCTATGGGGGCCGATACGGAAGCGGGCTCAAGGCCTTCCACCGCACCGGCGACCTCGTCGAGCTGAGCGGGATCACCCCCGAGGACCGGGCCGGCAATCGACTGCATCCCGGAGTCATCGGCGCCGACATCAGCGTGGTGGAGGCGCGCGAGGCCGCCGTTCTCACTGCCACCCAGGCTCTCGGGCTGATCCGTCTCGCCGTCGGATCGCTCGACAACGTCGCAGGGGCTCTCCCGCGCGCTGTGCTTCCTGCGGACGACTCCGGAGTTCGACCGACTGCACGAAGTCGCCGCCGGTGCCACCGAGCTGTTCCTCGACGTCTTCGGGCCCGAGATTGGATCGGTCGGCCGCGCATCGGCTTGGGTCACGAGCCTCTCCCGCCACAATTGCTTCGAACTGTGGCTGAGCTTCGAAGCCGTCGGCACCTGAATCGGGAGCCTGCGCACTTCCCGAGTTCGTGCGCGACTAGGGCTCAGGGTGGCGCGCGGTGAGCCCGAGCACCCGCTCGATTCCAGCGGTGTGCGAGAGCAGATCGAACTCGCCGCGGTTGCGGCCCACGACCTGCATGCCGACCGGAAGTCTCCCGCTGAAGCCCGCGGGGGTGACGACGACCGGATGCGCGGTCACCGTGATGCGGTTGGCGAGCATCTGCCATCGGAAGTAGCGGTCGTACTCGACGTCGCCGACGCGGTGCACCCACTCATCCTCGGCGGGCGGGGCGACTACCGGCGTCGCCGGCGTGACGATCACATCGACATCGGCGAAGAGACGCTCGGTGCGGCGGTAGACGTCGGTGCGGATCGCGAGCGCGTCGGCGAGCTCCGACGCGGTCACCTCTTCCCCCTGACGGATGTTGCGAAGGAGATCCGCGCGCAGCCGCTCCGGGTGTGATTCCGCCTCAGCGCGATAGATCGACATCGGCGCCATCGGATCGGGGCCCGCCATGCCCGCGAGGAGGAGCGCCACGTCGTCGCTCGTGCGTGCCATCGGACCTAGCACGCCGCGGATGGTCCAGCTGTTGTCCGTGCGGCCGCTGCGGATGCGCGGCTGGTCGGGCGCAGGCCCACGATGTCGCAGAACGCGGCCGGCTAGCGCAGGCTCCCGCCACTGTCCGAGCCGTCGGCGAAAGGCAGCATGCCCGCGGTGACCTGCGTGCCTGATCTGCTGCGGCTCGATCTCGGTATGGCGCTTGTGTCCTCATGGGTTTCCGGAGACGCCGCGCAGGTCGTTGAACGTGAGGGTGCTGAGGCCGACCCTTGGCGTGTTCGTTCTCGCCGATCACGCATGGTGCGTGTCTTCACGCGCCGCACGATGAACGAATCGGACGTCGCGGGCCCATCGTGCGCGCGCGCGACGATGCCATGCGTGGTTGGGAGCCGCGGACCTCCATGAAGGTCTTCACATCGTCGAAACCGCGCAGGATGCCGACCTCGTCGCCGCGCGCCAGAGCGCGGTCGGCCTCTTCCGCGGCGGCGAGCGCCTTGAATCTCGGGAATCATCGCGACGATCGCGTTGAAGGGTGTCGTTGTGTCTTTCGATGCGTCCGAGGTGTGCTTGCATGACCTTGATGGCTGAGACTGCGGGTGCGGGATGCCGCGGCGAGGGGCTTCTGCGCTCCACCAGCGAGGGCTGCGTCGACGACGCCGGGTCCCGTTCGTCGAGAAGCGGCGGCCGCGCGATGAGCATGTCTTCTCAGTTGTTCGTCGGTGACACCGAGGCGGCGGAAGCGCGGCGCGACATGCGGAACGACGTGTCCTGTAGCCCATGCCGCTGTGTCGCGTCAAGCTGACCCTTCGTCCACACCGAACACGAGAGCGACGGCGGCGACCTGGTCGATCCGCTGAAGCAGACCGAGAAGAAGTCGATCCGGGTCGACGTCGGTGGCGTCGTGCGCGCGGCTTCGGCGAACGAGTGTCGGCTCCGAACGCGAACTCGACCACGGCACCGTGCCCCGACGATGTTGCTGACGTAGGCCTGATCGAGCACTTGTCGATGTCTGGCAGAACAGGATGCGATTGGTCGGAGCCCTCGTCGATCAGGACGCCGGCGACCTCAAGACCGACGGCGGGCCGCGGCGTCCAGCCGGACGGCGACGGCGACCTGTTGCGCGCGGCCGTCCGCGCCGCTGTGTGGAGGGTGGGCCGCTCGCCGGGCGTGATCTTGACGTGCTGAGCAGGCCGAGCATGCTGCGCGAAAATTGGTGCCCGGAACGGCGCGCGGGTCAGCGTGGTCGAAACAGGTCCTTCATCTGTTGCTTGGTCAGCTCTTCACCGAGCCGGGAAGCGCTGTCGATGTAGCGGCCGTAGGCGGCGACGATGCGCACGCTGCTCGCCGCGCGACTCGCCGGAGGCGTGCGTCGTGGTGTGGACCGATTCCGACCGAACGTGGCCTCGACGATCGTGCCGAAGCCGGGCGACGGATGTCGCGCAGCTCGTCGGCCGCGGCATCGGGTCGTCGAGCGCGAGGTTGTCGCGAAAGAGCGACATCCAGCTCCAGCGGAGATCCCGACCTCGGCCCGGATGGGGCCCTCGAACGGAGCCGCGCCCTCTACGGCGGGGACAGGCGTCGGGTCCGACCAGCAGGCGTCGTTGGTCGAGACGATTCCGACGGTGGAGCGCTCGACGGCGACACGGTCTCGATCATGGTGTCGCCCCCGAAGACGGTCCGGCGACATCGTCGCTGCACCCGCAGTGAGCGCAGGTCGTCGATGGGCACCGCGCGCGGGGTCGGCCGACCACGCTCGCCAGTCGGCGTACATCCCGGCGCGGATCATGCCGCGGTCGTCGGCCAGGCCGCGTACGCGGAGCCCGTGGCGCAGCCGGTGGAGGGCTCCTTCATCGTGATGGCCGGCCAGACCGCAGCGGCTCGTCCTCTCCGGCGACACAGCGCGTGATGGTCTGCCACATGAGGTGACGCGGGTCGAAGGCGAAGTACGGGCCGTCGGACCGAGCGCGAGCACCGCGCCGGCATCGAGCCACGACCGTACCGGGTGGCGCGATCGGCGCGCTCGCCCATCTTCTCGCGCAGGCCCGCTCCGTTGTGCCAGATGATCGAGGGTTGCAGCGACGCGATCCTCCGGTTCGGCGGCTGCGGATCGTTTCGTAGTCCGGCTCGAGGTAGGCGTCGATGAGTTGGAACCGCCGCGTCACGCCGGCGTCCCCGGCTTCGTCGTAGGCGCGCGCCAGCAGCGCGATCGCTTCGCCGACCCGGCGTGCGTGCCGACGCCCCACCCGTGTGCGCGCACCAGCGACGAGCGGGTGAGTTGTTCGTCAGCGATGCGCTGCACCGGTGTAGCCGCTGTCGTCCGAGGGTGCTCGAGCAGCGCCTGACCTTTGAGCGCCTTCCGTCGGCGTACATCTTGATGGGCCCGATCAGCAGGTGGTCGTCGCCGAAACCGGTCGAGACACCGGTGCCATCGAGGTGGGCGATCACGGCCTCGACGTCGGAAAGCGGGGGGTACCGAAGTCGAGGTACGGCATCGCCACCGTCGCATCGTAGGAGGCCGCGGCGATGGGCCTCCTGGTAGACGCGCATCTCGTCGATCGTCACGGCGGTCGACGACGCCCGTGATCCGAGCGCGTGCAGGAGCGGATGCACCCGCGCCAACGCCGGACGCGGTCGTCGAACGTCGGGTGCCTCGGGTCCCTCGTCGTCGAAGCAGTCGCGCATCGGCTGGATGTAGTCGTCGACGTCGTCGTCGGCGCGAGGTACGTGAGGGCCTTGAGCCCGGCGCGCTCCATGTGCATGTGGGCATCGATCAGTCCCGGCAGGACGACGCCGTCGAGCTCCTGGACGCGTCCGCCTCCGGGACCGCTGCCAGCACCTCGTCGACCGCGCCGACGGCGACGATCCTGCCCGCGTCGACAGCGAAGGCGTCGGCGTCGGGGTGTCGGCGTCCATCGTGACGATGGAGCTGACGAAGATCGTCGCCTGCGGCGGCGCGCTCATGCGACCACCGCCTGCGCCGGCTGCCGCGGATCGGCGGCGAATTCGAGGAAGCCGGTCTGCGCGTTCAGGTAGATCGCTTCGACGGCCGCGGCGTCCCGGGTGAACGCGGGCCAACGACGCACGTCGTGGCCGCGACGGGCGAGCTCGGCGAGCACCGACTCCCCGAAGCGGTCCTCGAGGAAGACGTGGGCGGCGAGGTAGTCGAACGGCGCGAAGGAGTTCGGAAAGCTCCACGTCGAGAAGCGCGGCGCGTTGACGGCCTCCTGCAGGTCCATACCGAAGTGGAACGCGTTGAGGAAGACCTGCAGCATCGCCTGCACCTGCATGTCGCCGCCAGGGCATCCGAACGGGATCACGCTGCCGTCGTCCCGCACGGCGATCGCGGGGTTCGGGGTGAGTCGCGGCCGCTTGCCGGGAGCGACGCCCGACGGATGCCGCGGGTCGGGCCGCGACTGCAGTCCGCGCAGCGACGGCACGACGCCTGTGCCAGGGATCACGGGCGAGGTCGACGCTCCGTCCGACGGCGTGGCGGAGAAGGCGTTTCCCCATTGATCGACCACGCACACGTAGCTCGTGCCACCCTCGCCAACATTGCGCACCTCGTCCGCCGAGATCGCGGCGGGAAGCTCCTGGCTCTCGCCGAAGAGCGCGCGCGGCAGACCGTCGTGCGCCCGGTGCGGGTCGATCGCCGCGGCGCGCGCGGCGATGTGCTCGTCGCCGAGCAGCCGGTCCAGCGGAACGTCGACGAACGCGGGATCGCTGTAGTGGTGCTCCCGGTCGGCGAAGACCGCCTTGAGCGCCTCGATCACGGTGTGCACATAGTCGGGGCCGTTGTGCGGCATGCCGGCGATGCCCGCTTTCTCGACGATGAGCAGCGCCTCGGCGAGGAGAGGACCCTGGCACCACGCGCCGCAGGTGTAGATGGTGAAGTCGCGCCAGCGCGTGGCGACCACGTCCTCGTAGCGCGAACGGAACTCCGCGAGATCGTCGGCGGCGAGGTATCCGCCGTGTTCCTGGTGGTAGGCGACGATCGCCTGGGCGATCTCGCCCTCGTAGAAGACCGCGCGTGCCGCCTCCAAGCCGGCGATCCGGTCGGACCCGGCGGCCAGTGCTGCCGCCTCGGCGTCGATCATGAGTCCGATCGTGCGAGCGAGATCGGTCTGCACGAAGCGCTCGCCGACGTGGGGCGCCCGGCCCCCGGGCAGGTAGATAGCCTCGTTGGACGCCCAGTTACGGTAGCCCGCCTCACGTTTCTGGATGCCGTCGGCCAGCAGGGGGTGCACGGCGAAGCCGTCGCGCGCGAGCCGCAACGCCGGCGTCGCGATGTCGGCGAAGCTCATCGTCCCTAAGTCGCGCACGGCGGTGATCCATGCGTCCGGAGCCGCGGGGGTCACCGTGCGCAGCAGCCCGACGGGAATCTGTCCGTCGTGATCGCGGACGAACAGATCGGCCGGAATGCGACGCGGCCAGACGCCGAGGCCGTCGATGCTGACGACGGCCCCGTCGGCCATTCGGATCATGATCGGCGCGACGCCGGCGAAGTTGACCTCGTCGGCGTGAAGCACAGCGAGCGCCATGCCCGCGGCGCACCCCGCGTCGACGGCGTTGCCGCCCGCCTCCAGGAGCGCGAAGGCGGCCGAGGAGGCGAGGTAGTGCCCCGACGAGACCGAATGGCGGGTTCCGTACAGCGTCGGGTTCGGCGAAGGCCAGAGCGACGGGGTCTCGGTCATGGGTTCTCCTTCTCGGCGTCTTCGATCAGCATCCGTGCCACCTTCTCGCCCATCACGATGGCGGGCATCGCCGTCGTGGCGCGCGGGACCGTCGGCATGATCGAGCAGTCGGCGATCCGCAGTCGCTTGATGCCGTGCACGCGGGCGCGGGCATCGACGACGGCGAGGTGGTCGTCGGCGAGGCCCATGCGGCACGTGCCGACGGGATGCCAGTAGTTGTCGGGGTGGGCATAGAGGTGGGCGCGCAGCGCCACGGGGTCGAGCGTCTCCGGCCCCGGGTGAATCTCGCGCCCGACGCGCGCCGCCAGGGATGACGACGCGGCGAGCTGTCGGAGGATGCCCGCTCCCTCGGTGAGCACGGACACATCGATGCCCTCGGGGTCGGTCAGGAACCGATGGTCGATGAGCGGCTTCGACTCGGGATCGGAGTCGTGGAGGCGAACCGAGCCGCGTGATCGCGGCTGCAGGGCCGACAGCCCCACGCTCCACCGCTTGCGACCGGTCAGGTGCGTCGGGCTGTACGGCAGGAAGTGCAGGTCGAATGCCTCGGTCTCGAAGCTCGATGCCGCCTTCCCCATCGCCTGCTCGTCCGGCGCCCAGTCCGCCTGGCGCGCCCGCTCCATGTCACGGGCCATCTCGTCCGAGCCCTCCCAGCTCATCAGGAGGAACGGCTGGTCGTGGAGATTCTCCCCGACGCCCGGAAGATGCTGCACGATCGGGATGCCCAGCGGTGCGAGGTGGGCGGCTGGACCGATGCCCGAGCGGAGCAGGATCGTGGGCGAGTTGTACGCGCCGCCGGCGATTACGACGGTGCCCGCGCGTACGCTGACGGTCTCGCCATGCCGGCGGACCACGACCCCCGTGGCGCGGCCGTGCTCGATGAGCACCCGATCCACCAGGGTGTCACCGGCGATCGTCAGGTTGGCGAGCCCGCGCACCGGGTCGAGGTACGCGAATGCGGAGTTCACCCGCACGCCGTCCTCGATGTTGACGGCCTCAGGCGCGAACCCGGCGGACTCGTCGAGGTCGTTGAGGTCCACCAGGCGTGGCATCCCGACCTCAGGGGCGGCGTCGTACCAGGCGTGCTGCCAGGGGGTGAGCTCGTCGGCGCGGTACAGACGCACGCGCATCCGCCGCATCCCCTCCTCGAACAGGGGAATCAGCTCCTCGGTGCTCCACCCCGCGAGTCCCGCCTCCGCCCAGGCGTCATAGTCCCGCCGATGCCCCCAGGTCTGCGTGCAGCCGTTCATGTCGGACGAACCGCCGATAGCTCGGCCACGCTCGAAGCCCACGGTCCACGGATACGTCCGGCCCGAGTCGTAGCCCCAGTCGTGCGAACGGCCCAGCCGTGCCGCATCCACCAGGTCGGCTGGCCACTGGGCACTCCCCTGCGGCCCGAAGTCCGGGCCGGCCTCGAGCAGAAGGACCTCGTGCCCGGCCTCCGCCAGACGTGCGGCGACGACGTTGCCGGCGGTGCCGCCGCCGACGACGACGTATGCCGCCTCGCGCGGCAGGCCGGTGGTCACGCGCCCGCCCGGACGAGACCGTCGTCGATGCGCGAATCGATGTACCCGTGCACGTCCTCGGCGGTCACGAGCGCGTCGCGCTGCAGGTAGCGCACCGCCCCAAGCGCGCTGTCGTGCGCCTGCTGTGTCGAACCGGCGACGCAGTCCGTGATCACGCGCACGCGGTAGTCGTGTTGGTGGGCGTCTACGGCCGTGTAGTGGACGCAGACGTCGGTGAGCCCGCCGACCAGCAGCACCGTGTCGGCCTTGTAGGCCTTGAGCACGATCTCCAGCTCTGTCCCGAAGAACGCTGAGTACCGGCGCTTGCGGATGACGAACTCCTCGGGCCGCGGGTCGAGCCAGGCTGCGATCTCGGTGTCGGGGTCGCCCTCGATGCAGTGGGGGCCTTCGGCGCCGTCGAGCTCGCGGCCGATGTCGATGAGGGAGCGCTTGTGCACCTCCTGGATCCACACCACGGGGATGCCCGCCTCGCGGCACCGGTCGATCAGCCGGCGGACGCGCCCCCGGCGCTCCTCGCGTCCCGTCATGAGGACGGGGATCGCAGCCTGATCGGGCGGTGTCTGGCCGGCGCCGCCCTGGATGTCGACGACGATGAGCACGGGAGCGCCCACGATGTGCGCGGGGTCGGCGGCAGTGGCGGCGGTCTCGGTCATGGCAGCTCCTTGAGGGGTGCGTCGCAGAGGTCAGGCCTCGGGGATGGCGATGACGACGCTCTTGGGCTCGAGGAATCCGCGCAGGCCTTCGTCGCCCAGGTCGCGCCCGAGCCCCGAGACACCGACGCCGCCGAACGAGAGCGCGGGGTCGAAGATGTTGTAGGTGTTCACCCACACGGTGCCGACGTCGAGCGCCTGAGCCATGCGGTGGGCGCGACCGACGTCCTTCGTCCAGACGCCCGCGGCGAGGCCGTACGGGGTGTCGTTCGCGATCCGCACCGCGTCGGCCTCGTCCTCGAAGGGGATGATGCCGACGACCGGCGCCGAAGATCTCTTCGCGGGCGATCGTCATGTCGTTCGTGACGTCGGTGAAGAGGGTCGGCTTCGACGTAGAACCCCGGCTCACGCGTGCCTCCGCCCGCGACCAGCGTGGCGCCCTCGTCGACACCCGCGCGGATGAAGCCGAGGATGCTGTCGCGCTGCTGGGCCGAGACCACCGGGCCGCCAACCGTGACGCCGCCATCCAGGCCGTCGCCCATCGGCACCTTCGTTACCGCGGCGGCCATGCGCTCGTTCATCTCCGCGAGGATCGAACGCTGCACCAGCAGCCTGCTGCCGGCCGTGCACATCTGGCCCGAGTGCCCGAACGACGCCCGCATCGCGGTGACCACCGCGGCGTCGAGGTCGGCATCCTCGAACACGATGTTCGGGTTCTTGCCGCCGAGTTCGAGCGTGACGCGCTTGAAATCCTCGGCCGCCGCGTGCGCGACGATGCGTCCCACCTCGGTCGAGCCGGTGAAGGTGACCTTCGCGATGCCGGGATGCTCGGTGAGTGCCGCCCCGACGCGCCGGTCTCCGGTCAGCACGCTCACGACGCCGTCGGGAACACCGGCGCGCTGCAGGATGCGTGCCATGCGCAGCAGCGACAACGGGGTGTACGACGCGGGCTTGGCGACAACGGGCAGCCGGCGGCGAGCGCCGGCGCGATCTTGAACGAGGCGGTCATGAACGGGAAGTTCCACGGCAGAATGATCGCCACCGGGCCGACCGGCTCCATTGTCGTGTAGACGTGGTGCGCGCCGCCGTCGATCGGCACCACGGTGCCGCGATGCGTGACGGTGCGCCCGCGAAGTGGCGGAACGTGCGTGCCGCGTTCCCACGTCGGCGCGGGAGCGCTCGATCGGCTTGCCGTTGTCGCGCGTCTCGAGGATCGCGAGGTCCTCGAGTTCCTCTTCGATGAGGTCGGCCACGCGATTGAGGATCCGAGACCGCTCCAGCGGCGCGAGGCCGCGCCACCGCTTGTCAGCGTGGGCCGCAACGGCCGCCTCGACGGCGGCGTCGATGTCGGACGACGTCGGCTGTGCCACGGTGGTCGAGCACCTCCCCCGTCGCGGGGTCGGTGACGGTGTGCACCTCGCGATCGCCCGCGGGCACCCACTCGCCCGCGCAGAAGAAGGGCTCATAGGTCGGCAGTGCCTTGACGGCCGGCTCTGATGCTCATCGTTCCTCGTTCTCGGTGGGTCAGAAGATTTCGAAGTACTCGCACTGCTCCCAGTCGGAGACGTGGCGCAGGTAGCGGGCGAACTCGGCACGCTTGATGGTGGAGAACCAGTCCACGACGATCTCGCCCAGTGCCGAACGGAACGCGGAGTCCTGCGCGAGAGCATCCACGGCCTCGCCGAGCGAGGCGGGCAGCGCGGGCGCGGCCGTGTTGTACGGGTCGTTCGTCGGCGCCGCGGGATCGAGTCCGCGGTCGACACCGTCCATGCCGCTGATCAGCTGCGAGGCGATGTAGAGGTACGGGTTGGCCGCGGGTTCGCCGGAGCGGTTCTCGAGGTGCGCGTCGCGGGGTCGCCGTAGCCGCCGACGACGCGCACCATGGCGCCCTTGTTGTCGATCCCCCACGCGATGCGGTCGGGAGCCAGGGAGTTGGGCAGATAGCGCTTGTAGCCGTTCACCGTCGGCGTGGCGAACGCGGCGGCGGCGGCGCGTGGTCGAGGATGCCGGCGAGGTACGACGCGCCCAGCAGCGACATTGAGGCACCCGGTGTGTCGGGCATGAAGATCGGGCGCCCGGCACGGATCCGCAGCGACTGGTGCAGGTGCCAGCCGGTGAACGCCTCTCGGTACCCGGCGGACGGGACATGAACGTCGCGTGTAGCCGAGGCCCGCCGCGACTGCGGCGCACCGCGCTGCGGCACAGCACGATGTCGTCTGCGATTTCGCGCGCCGGTCCGGCGTCCAGGTGAGCTCGAACTGGCTCGGGCCGAACTCGAGCTCGATCGACCGCAGCGGCAGGTCGAGGAGGGTGAGCCCCCGATAGAGCGCATCCACGAGCGGCGATCCGGTCCAGGCCCTCCTCGTACAGCAGCTGCGAGCCGCGCGTCGTGGGGCTGGTCGTGAGCGCCGCACCGGGCCTTCCCGGCGCCCCGAGTCGCGGCGGTGAGCCCCGAGGCATCCGCTCGATAGACGTGGAATTCGAGTTCAGCGCCGACGGTCATGCCGTACCCGCGCGACGCGAGAGCGGTCAGCTCGTTGCGCAGGATCGATCGCGTGCAGAGCGGGACCGGAGAGGCGTCGGGGAAGTGGACGTCGCAGAGGATCCACCCGGTCTTGGGCGCCCACGGGAGCACGCGGAAGCTCGCCGGGTCGGGGACCATCACGATGTCGCCCGCGCCGCTGAAGCCGGCGAGGCCGACACCAGTCTCGGCCGCGAAGACCGAGAAGACCGACTGCCCCGAGGTGTCCTTGAGCAGCAGGGAGCTCGGCGCGGTCACCCCGGAGCGCATCGCCGCGGCGATGCCGCCGCGCGCGATCGTCTTCCCGCGCAGCACACCGTGCTGATCGACGAAGGAAAAGCGCACCATCTCGATGCCCAATTCGTCGATGACCCGACGCACCTGGCCGGCAGCTGCGTACTGCTCCTCGCTCCAGAGCCCGTGACGGCCGATGAAGCCTTCACGGTCCTTCGCGAGCATGGGGCGCGCCGAGATCCCCCCGCCGCTCTCGGCGACGGGACGCTCGTCGACATTGCGCTCACGCATCGACCGACTCCTGGACGCTCTCGCGCGGGCCGGCCCAGGGCGAGGCGTCGCGACGCTCCTGCTCGCGCTGCACCCAGCGCTCCTGCCAGGCGTCGTTGGCGGCGATGGTGTCCATCGCGATCGGGCCGGTCAGCCGCGCAGCCTCCTCCTCGCTCACCGGGTGCGAGGGGGTCTGGCCGCCCGCGGCGAAGGAGTCGATCGCACGCAGCAGCATGCGACGGTTGGCAGTGACCGCGCGGTCCGAGATGCCCAGCCGCTCCACGGTGCGGTCCTGGAGTGCGCCCATGCTCTCCACTGCCCACTGGTCATGGACGTTGATGTCGAGCCCCATGCCCGTGTAGGTGAGCTCCTTCTGCTCCTGTGGGTCGAAGCCCCAGTTGTTGCTGCGATTGCGCAGCGGACGGTACTCGGGAAGGGAAACGCCCTCGAGTCGCTGCTGCAGCAGGGTGTCCTTGTCGGTGACCTCGGCGAAGTCGTACCAGATCATGAACCAGTAGTGGTTCTCGTCGTCGATCGGCACATGCCACTGGGTGAAGACCTTGGTGTTGCCGAACGGCACCACGAACGCGTTCGGGAACAGGAGGTTCGTGACCCGGACGTGCTTGATGTCTTCGGTGAGCTGGCGAAGCGCGTAGACGCGCAGGCCGTGCTCGGCGCTCTCGACCTCGATGTCCGGACGGTAGCTCTCACCGACGAGCGTCGAGAGCTTCTTGCCGGTGCCCTCGACCTCCTCTGCGAACTGCTGGCCGTACATGTCGCGCGGATCCTCCTGGATGAACCGGTGCAGGAACGACACGTGGCTGGGGTCGATGCCGCCTTCCAGTCCCTGGAGCCAGTTGCACTCCCAGAGTCCCTTGAAGGCGAACGTGTACTCGTCGGGGGCGACGAAGCAGTCGTAGTGCGGGAATGGCGGCGGGTCTCCCGCGCCCATGTAGGCGAAGATGAGGCCGTTCTTCTCGACGCACGGGTAGTTCGAGATGCGGATCTTTCCGAGGAACTGGCTGTGATCCGGCTCTGCGGGCTGTTCGACGCATCGTCCCTGACCGTCGTAGAGCCAACCGTGATACAGGCAGCGGATGCCGTCCTCCTCGAGGCGCCCGTACGACAGGTCAACTCCGCGGTGCGCGCAGAAGCGGCTGATCAGGCCCCAGCCCTCGCGCTTCTTGAAAAGGACAAGGTCCTCGCTCATGATCCGCACGGCCTTGACGGGGCGCTCCCCCGGCATCTCTGAGACGAGCGCCACCGGCTGCCAGTACGACCTCAGCAGGTTACCGAGAGGCGTTCCGGGACCCGAGCGCGTGATCTTCTCGTTATCTTCCTGTTTCAGCATCGCATTTTACCCTTCGGTATCCGATCTTGTTGTGATTGTATCCACAGCTCAGGCGTCGAGGACCAGCAGAGGGCACGATGCGCGCGAAACGCACACCATCATGCAGTCCATGCGCTCGCGCTCTTGCGAGGTCAGCACGAAGTCGCGGTGCTCGACCTCGCCCTCCAGCACGTGGGTCTCGCAGCTGCCGCAGATGCCTTCCTCGCAGTCGGTGAGCACTTCCACACCGGCGGCCCGCATCACCTCGAGCACCGACTGCTCCGGCTCAACCGGCAGCTCCACGCCGGCCCGAGCGAGCCGGATGGCGAAGGTGCCGCCGGGCTCGTACTCGACCTCGGGTGCGGCGAAGTACTCCAGGCGGAGCCGCCCGGTGTCTTCGGGCAGCAGCTCCTGGAGGGCGCTCAGCATCCGCTCCGGGCCGCACGCGTACACCGCCGCCTCGGGCGCGGCCGCCAGAGCCGTGGCGAGGTCGGCGCGACCACCCTCGTCGCGCGCGACGACGGTGACCGTGCCGGAGCCGATTCCCGTCACCTCCTCGAGGAAGGCCATGCGACGGCGCGTCGATCCCAGATACAGGAGGTGCCAGCGAGCGCCGGCCCGATCCGCGGCGTGCAGCATCGGCACGATAGGGGTGATCCCGATGCCGCCTGCGACGAAGAGGTACTCCGCGGCGGGCTCGAGAACGAAGTGGTTGCGGGGCCCACGAAGCGTGACGACATCCCCCGGGCGCAGCCGCTCATGGACAGCCTGGGAGCCTCCGCGGCTATGCTCCTCGCGCAGAACCGCGATGCGGTAACGGGAGGATCCGGGCACTCCGGTCAGCGAGTACTGCCGCACCGGGGCATCCGGGAGCACGAGATCGATGTGGGCACCGGGAGTCCAGTCGTCGGCGCCGCCGTCGACGGGCTCGAGCTCAACTGCGATGACGTCATCGGCTTCGAGCGTCATGGCTCGCACTCGCGCGGTGCGTTCCGTGGATCCCATCTCCGTCTCCATATTTGGATCCTAACATAGGAGTTCTGGATCCAATATGGCCATATTGTGGACATTGTTCGCGTGCCGCGCGTCGCGCGTGAGGGGTTCTGCTACGGTTCCCAACGAATCACCGACGGTAGTCGATGAGAGGAAGATCGCATGGCAGCTGAAGATAAAACCGCCTCCTCGATGTCCGGCCACGCTCTCGTGGACGACATCGCGGCCAAGATCCGCGCCCGCATCATGTCAGGCGAGATCCCCATCGGCGCACAGCTGCGCCAGGCAGAGCTGGCGAACGACTTCGGCGTCAGCCGGACGCCCGTCCGCGAGGCGCTGCGCCAGCTGCAGACCGGCGGTCTGATCGACGTCGTCCCCAACCGCGGTGCGGTTGTGCGCATCCCCTCTCCCTGGGAGGTGCGCGAGGCGTACACCGTGCGCGCCGAGCTGGAGGCGCTGGCCGCCGTACTCTCGGTGGAAAACGCGTCGCACGGAGACATCGAGCGACTCCGTGCCGCCAACCAGGCCATGTACGACCGGTCCCTCGCGGAGCGCGACCAGGCGAACGAGGCGGCCCTCGACAGCCGTCGCGAGAACGACGTCTTCCACAGCACGATCGCCGAGCTCTCGGGCAACTCGCGCCTGGCCCGCTCGATCGACGAGATCAACGAGACGTTCCCTCGCAATGTATCTGCCCAGCTGCTGATCAACGACAGCCGCCACCGCGAAGAGAACTTCGCCGAGCACGGCCGCATCCTTGACGCGCTCGAGCGCGGTGATATCGAGGCCGCGCGCGCCGAGATGCGCGAGCACGTGATCAAGGCCGGCGAGCAGCTCGCGCGCTGGTACGAGCGCCGCACCTCCACGGTATTCAAAGGCTGACGCAGCGCCGCGTGATCCGGGTCCGGTTCAGGCCAGCGTAAGTGCCATGAGCACCACCGACGCGCCCATCGCGAGGGGGGCGGCTCTCCGCAGCACGCGCACACGCGCCGCCGCTCGGCTCGGCATGCGCATCCGCACCGACATATGGACGGATGCCGCGGTGAATAGACCGCTGGCCGCGAGCGCCGCCCAGATCAGAGCCGACCCCGACGCGGCGTGTGCAGCGTGCCCTGGTGAGTATGCGTGGACGTCACCAGACATCAGCATGAGAAGGACCGCCATAAGAACCGCGCCTAGCGCATCCATCGCCGGCGCGGAGCGGTCAGCCGAGGGGCCGGAGCGGGTGCCCGGCACCGCGATCACGCACGCCAGAGCAGCCAGGAGGAGCACTCCCGCCCAGCCCACCGAAGGCAGTAGACTCCAGCCGAGCACCACGTCCGACATCGCCAGGAGCATCGTCACGGCAAGGACGGACTCCCGCACGCGGAGGCGACGGCCGGACCCGGCGACGCAGCAGGTGCTCACCGCCGTCGCGATCCACGCGCCCGCGTGCAGGAGCTCGGCCATCAGTGCGGGTGACCGTGAGATCCGTGGTCGTGGTGCCCGTGTTCGTGGTTGTGGTCGTGGTCGTCGTCGTGACCCTGGGCGGTTCCGGCCGGCGACGGGGCATGGCAGCTCGCGGCAGCCGAGGGCGGCAGGTCCAGCGACGGGTTCCGGGTGAAGAAGCCGTCCGGCTCGAGCCGCAGGCCGATGCGGTGCACTGGCATGATGGGCCACTCTTCAGGTTTCGGGTAGTGGTGCACACCCACGATCGGCCACACCACCAGTTCGGCCCCGTCAAGCGGGCGATCGGCCTCCTGCCACGCGGTGATGCCCTCGGCCGACAGCGGCGCCTGGTTCGGGTACTCCCCCGCGATGTACCGCTCGGACGGGTCGTACGCCGACGCCCACAGGTGCTTCGCGACGAACGGCGCCTTGCGCTCGACGACGCTTCCCGGTTTGGCGAAGAGGCGCGTCGTGTTCGGCAGCGTGAGCCGGTAGGACGTTGCCTCGCCGAAGCGATTGGTCCTCTCCGTGTTCTCGATCCGCCAGTGCACCGCGCGAGAGGCATCCGCCAAGCGCGCCGCGTCCTTCTCGGACGAGATCGTCTCGGAGACCATCTTGACAGCGTTGCCGTAAGGGTTCAGCTCGTCGTCATCCTCGATCTCGGCGTGCACCTCAACCAGCCGGTTATGCGGCCCGTCGACGGCGGTGTCCAGTCGCACGGCGAAATAATGCTGGTGCGTCGGCGCCTGCACGTTCGGGCTCACCATCCGCCCGTAGCGCGGCATCTGCCCGTCGTCGATCCCCGACACCGACAGGATGCCGGTGAGCTTGACCTCGAGTTCGATGTTGCCGTCTTGGTGGAACGACCAGTAGAAGCCGTAGTCATAGTTGGCCACCGTCGCGAAGAACGACACCACCAGCCGGCGTGAGCGACGCACGTCGGCCTCGCCGATGCGCGTGTTGACGTGCTTCCAGAGGATCGAGTGGTCCTCCTCGTGCAGGCAGACGCCGTTGGCGATGGTCTTCACCTCGCCGTGCCCGTTGAGGAAGTGAGCATCGAAGTAGCGGATCTCGCCGAGGCAGTCGCAGCCGAGCTCGAGCGACGCCGTAAGCGGCCCGGCACCATACTCGCCCCAGTCGAAGAAGTTCTTGCGGTACGCGGTCGGGTCGGAGTCGAGGTACGGGACGTACATCTCATTGATCGACGCGCGCCGCAGCACGGAACGCTCGGTGTCGCCGTCGCGGTAGGTCACATCGTGGAGGATCAGGCCCTCACGATGGGTGAAGCCGATGCGGAACGACCAGTTCTGCCACGTGACGAGGTGCCCGTCGACCTCGAAGCCCGGCCCCTGCGGCTGGGTGATCTCCAGCGGCGCGACCTCGCGGTCGGGGCCCCAGGTCCCGGAGCGGTAGTTGCCCCCCTCGCTCGCGAGCGGGATGACGCCGTGATCCTCGAGCTCGATGATGTCGAGGGTCTCGAGGTCGAGGATCGGGACGAGGCCCGCCACCGGGCGCGCGTAGCCGTTGTCGTCGACGCTCTCGCGGTGCCAGACGGATCCCCAGGACAGACGGCGGTCCTCGTAGCCTTCGGGCTCGAACCCTGTCATCGACTCGGGATCGACCCACACTAGCGACGTGTCGGTGATGCCGCGCTTGGCCAGTGCCTCTTTCAGGAGCGGATGGTTGCGCGCGGCCTGGGCGACCATGCGTGCCTCGTCGGAGGAGACGCCCGGGCGCTTAGCGTCCACCGGGGACCACGAGCCGACGGATGCCTCGCGATCGGTCCCGCTGGTCCACCCCGTGACCTCCCATGCGGCGTGCGCGTCGGGGTTCATGACCACGAGGCGCACCGGGCGGCCCTGCCCGTCGGCGAGGCTGCGCGCGAGCGACTCCTCGACCGCGATGCCCCAGAACCGCGGGTTGTCCCCGATGCGCGCGTCGGCGTGGACCAGCGCTGTCACCTCAGCGATCTCGTCCGGGGTGAGCGGGTCCGTCCAGTGTCGGGCGGCGTGCATGGGGGCCTCCTCCGTACGCGTGCGGGTGGATTCGTGTCGTACCGAATCGGTGGATGTGATCGTCATGCGATGCTCCTTTCGGTCGCGGGATCGGGATCCATCACGATGCCGATGCCGTCGGCACGGGGATCGCTGGCACTGGTGATCTCGCCGCGCGCGCGGCGCACCAGCTGTACGTGTCCCGCCTCGTCGGCGCGGCCGGGGAAGCGCACGACGGGCAGCCCATTCTCGCGCGCGCGATCGAGCACCTCCGCGGCCACACCCGGCTCGGCGACCAGCGAGAGCTCGGGCTGCCCGAGATCCCGGTCGCCGACGACCCAGCGAGGGTGATCGAGGATCGCGGACAGGGCCTGCTCGGCGTCGACGGCCTCGGGCAGGATCTGGGACAGGATCCACGCCTGCGCGCGTCCACCCTGACAGCCGGCGACGACGGTCACATCCGGCGCATCGACGATCGCCGGGCACAGTGTGTGGGGCGGGCGGGCCCCCGGCCGCACCGCGGCCGGCGAGGCCGGATCGACGCTGAACGCGCTTCCGCGGTTGTGCAGCACGATCCCGGTGCCGGGATCGAGCAGGCCGGCGCCGAACGTCTGATAGACGCTCTGCACGATCGTGACGCCCCACCCCTCGTCGTCCAGCGCGGTCACCGCCGCGGTGTCGCCGAGCGGTCGCGGCTCGGCGAACGCCGTTGCGTCCTCGTGGATGTCGAGGTCAAGCAGGAGGTCGAGGTCGACATCCCCGGCACGAGGGTCTCCCAGCGCGGCTGCACGCGCGTGCACACCGCGGATCGCGGCATCCACCAGGCGCGGTCCCGACGGGGATGCGCCGGTGCCTTCCGACGCGGCGGCGACGACGCCGATCAGCACCGGTCCGACTGAGGGCGGCGGTGCGACGTGCCACGTCTGCTCGCCGATCGTGCGTGTCAGGGCCGGGACGACCTCGGCGACGTAGTCCGAGAAGTCCTCGACGGTGTGGGTCCCGCCGCCCGCGCGCAGTGTTTCGACGAGGGATCGTGCGATGCCGCCCCGGTAGAAGTCGTCCGGGTCGTCGGCCAGGATCCGCAGCGTTGCAGCCAGCGCGGGCTGAAACAGCGTGTCGCCCTGACCGAAGGGAATCCCCGTTGGCGCGAACACCGCGCGCATGCCGGGGTCGGCGCCCACCGCGTCGACACGCGCCACGAGCGCGCGCGCCAGACCGGCACTCACCGGGAATCCACCGTCCGCGACGGTCGCGGCATCCGTGAAGGCGGGCGACAGACCGTGCCGGCTACCGATGTCAGCGATCTCGCGCCACCCGGCGACCATCCCGGGCACGGTGACCGCGTGCGCGCCCTGCCGTGGCACCTCGGACCAGGTCGACGCGGCGCCAGCGATCGCGGCCGGCGCCGTCCCGGCGGCGATCACCGCCGTGGTCTCGCCCGCCGGGGTGCGCACCAGGGCGATGAGGTCGCCCCCGAGCGCGCACTGGTGCGGATAGACGACGGTGAGCATGACGGCCGCGGCGAGCGCGGCGTCCAGCGCGTTGCCGCCCGCCGCCACGGCGCGCTCGCCCGCGGCGATCGCCTCGGGATGGGGGGCGGCCAGCGCGATGGTCATGTCAGATTTCCCGTCGAGACGTAGAGATGAAGTCGAGGTCGTGGCGATCGACGCCGGTGGCGAGGTCGGCGAGCGCCTCGCCGATGGCGGGACCGAACTTGAATCCGTGGCCGGAGCATGCCGATGCCACGACGACCTCGGGCGCGCGGCGCAGCGGGCCGATCACGAACCGTTTATCCGCCGTCATCGTATACAGGCATGCGGCGAGCTCGACCGGGGTCGTGTCGATGCCGGGCACGTAAGCGGCCAGAAGGGACCGCAGCGCCTCCTCCTCCGCATCGGAGGGCGGCGCGACAGGCGTCTCGGGGTCCCAGATGGCCCCGGCGTCCACGCCCAGCTTCACCCCGTTGCCATCGGCATCCGGAACCCCGAAGGCGAGCCCTTCGGGCCGGTCGACCGAGAATGCCCCGAGCGACGGGGTCAACCCGACCGCCTGCCCGGACGCGACGGTGAGGGTCAGGATGCGCCAGACCTCCAGCAGCGGCGCGAGCTCGGGCACGAGCGCACCCATGAAGCTGCCCCCGGCGATCACGATGCGGCGCGCACGCAGGTCCCCGGCATCGGTGCGCAGCACGACGCCGCCGGGAACCCGCTCCCATCCCTCTGCCTGCGCGCTCCAGCGCAGCTCGGCGCCGTGCGCGACAGCCGACTGCTGCAGTGCGGCGAGCGCACGAGATGCCTCGAGGACGCCGGCCGAGGGGTCGTACACGGCGCGATAGCCCGCCGGCACCGCGAATCCGGGCATGAGCTCCGCCATCTGCGCGGGGTCGTCGACGACCACGCAGTCGGGGCCCTGCAGTTGCGAATTCCCCCTGTGCGCATAGAGTCCGCTGGTGCGATGCAGCAGGGTCTGTCCGGTCTCGCGCTCCAGCGTGCCCCAGCCGTCGAATGTCCGCGCGACGAGGTCGTTCCACACCGGATTCGGGTAGGCGCGGCGGATCATGCGTGTGCGGCCGTGCGACGAACCGCGGGTGTGGGCGGGCGTGAAGCGGTCGATGGCTATGACGTTTACGCCACGACGCGCAAGTGCGGCCGCGGCGGCACTCCCGTGGATGCCCAGGCCGACGACCACGACATCGACATCGGGTGCACTCACGGGCGGGCTTCCTTCCGGGCGATGTCCGCGACGCCCTCCAGCAGCTCAGAGATGTCCTCGCCGTCGTTGTACACGTGCGGGGACGCGCGCACCACCGATGTGATCGCACGATCGCCGAGATCCCATTGTCCGTGTGTCGCGGGGACCGACACCACCCGCACCTGCCGGTCCGCGAGCGCGGCCGACACCCGTGCGGAATCCACGCCGTCGACGAGGAAGGTGACGATGGCGGAGGCGGATTCGTCGGGATCGGCGATCGTCACGCCCGGTATGGCGCGCAGCGACTCGCGCACCAGATCGCCTGTCGCGGTCAGCCAGCCCGCCGTCTCGACGATCCCCCGCTGGCTGGCCTCGTCCAGGGCGACGCCGAGGCCCAGCCGGCCGGCGATCCCGGCCTCCCATGTCTCGAAGCGGCGAGCGGTGCCGGTGACGTCCCACGAGTGGGCGCCGGTCCATTGCGACCCACGGACGTCGGGAGCGGTGGGAGGGAGCAACGCCGCGCAGTCGCGCTGCACGAAGGCCAGAGCGGTGCCGCGCGGGGCGCGGAGGAACTTCCGGCCGGTCGTCACCAGCACCTGGCATCCGATCCGGGCGACATCGATGTCGAGGTGCCCGACCGACTGCGTCGCATCGAGCAGGTAGGCGGCGCCGTAGCGCCGCGCGAGCACGCCGATCTCGTGCACCGGCTCCACCAGGCCCGACGATGTGGGGATGTGCGCGATCGTGAGGATCGTCGGCCGCCCGTCGGCGAGGAGCGCCTCGAGGGCGCCGAGGTCCACGCGGCGCTGCGCGTCCGCCTGCGCGATCACCAGCTCGATGTCGTGCTCCTTGTGCAGCGTCATGAGATGCAGCGCGTGGCTGACATACGTGCTGCGCGAGGCGATGATGCGCGACCCGGGCGCGGGCCGGAACGCGTCGAGGAGGACGCGCAGCCCGGTCGATGCGCTGTCGAAGAGCGCAATCTCGTCATCGGCGCAGCCGAGCAGCGCGGCGGCCGCTCCATAGGTCGCCTCGACGTGATCCTTCACCTGGGCGGCAGCTTCATAACCGCCGACCCGCTCCTCCAGGCGCAGGTGCGCCACCACCGTCGAGACGACGGCCGCGGTGGGCAGGGCCGACCCCGCCGCGTTGAAGTGATGTGAGAACGTGGCGCCGAGCGTGTGCTCGCGCTCCCGCGCGACATCGATCCTGGAGCCGGCCAGCGGCAGGACCCCGTCTTCTCGTGCGGCGTCAGCCGCAGGTACCGATGTCATGGAACTCCAGGTTTCTCAAACAGGATCCAAAACTAACACAAGTGGATCCATCCTGTCTAAGATTGAATGGAAAGGGGCACAGATGTCACGAATGCTGGGATACGCCGCCGCAGAGCCAGCATCGGCGGCGCATGCGCTCGGCGACCGCCTGCTCTCAGAATTCGCGGCACTCGCGCGGTTGCACGCCGACGGCTGGGGTACCGCCTGGCTCGACCCGGACAGCGGCGACGTCCTGTGCCTCGCCGGAGCGGACGCTCCGGTGGGAGGCCAAGCATGGACCGAAGCCCTCTCCGCCCCGAGTTCGGCCCGAATGCTTTACCTGCGATTCGCGAGCAGAGGCGCCCCGGCCGCCCCGGAGAACTGTCAGCCGTTCCACCGCGATGGCGCCACCTTCCAACACAACGGTCTCCTGGCGCCCCGTGAGGATCTTCTCGACCTCGTCGATCCCGCCGAGCGCTCGCGGCTTCGTGGCACCACCGACAGCGAGGCGTATTTCGCCGTCGTGCGCGGGTCTGCCCGCGCCATCGAGCCGGGGTTCGCACGCTGGAGCGCATCGACGATCGCGCACGGCGTCGCGCAGGTGCGCGCGCGGTTCCCTGCCGCCTGCCTCAACGCGATGCTCGTCACGGAGTCCGGCATACGTGTCGTGCACGCCGCCGGCACCGCTCGCGTGCCGCTCGATGCCTTCGCCGACCGCGGCGCCGACCTCGCCGGGCTCCCGCCCGGCCACGACGACGACTACAACGCGCTGATCACGACGGCGACCCGCGACGGGGTGCAGATCGTCGCGACGACCGGCGTCGATCAGAGGGGCTGGACACCGCTGTCAAACGACATGGTCTTCGAAGTCACATACGACAAGATCGTCGGCGTCGCCATCAATCCCGAAGGCCTACGCCCCCCACCCGCCGAGACGTGAGCCGACGACAACACCTGCGACCCTTGACCCCCAGGCCGGTCAAGTCGTTCCTACGGCTCTCAGATGCCCGGCTTTCGCTAGGATTCCGTCTGACATTTCTCGCTATTTTCGAGGGTTCCAGGGGTTCTGTGAGTGCGCGCATCGGTCTTGGTGAGGAACGTCAGCGGCTTGTCGCTCCGTACGGGCCGGTGTAGGTCTCGCCGTCCGGTGCGGGGTAGCGGGCCTGCCAGCGGCCGGAGGGGAGCTTCCGAAGGCTCCCCCACCCTTCTCGCCTCACTGCCGCGGCTTCTGGTCGTCCTGGGGTGCTCATCGTGCCCTCCACTGACCCTGAGTGGACTAATGCGGGCGGCCGTGCCACCCGTGCCATTGAGCCACCTAAGGGGTGTGAATGTAGGCCTCACCGGGGCTTGTTGCATTCTCAGACAGCGCCCCCTGTGGCACGAAGTGGCACGACTCCAGTGGCACGCGGATGCCGAATTCCGGCCGCCGGACCAGCCCGCTTCATCAAGAGAGGTGCGCGCGTGCCACCCGCGTGCCACATCGAACGGCCGATTCATGTCCATCTGAGTCCTCCTCTGTCTGTCGAGAGAAGGCACGAAAGAGGCCCGGACCCGCAGAATCCTGCGGGTCCGGGCCTCTCAGCCGCCGCTTTACGGGCGGAGCGTGATCGGGAGCTTCTAGAAGTCCCAGTCCTCGTCTTCGGTGGCCTCGGCCTTGCCGATCACGTACGACGAGCCGGATCCCGAGAAGAAGTCGTGGTTCTCGTCGGCGTTCGGCGAGAGCGCCGAGAGGATCGCGGGGTTCACGTTCGTGACCGACGACGGGAACATCGCCTCGTAGCCGAGGTTCATCAGCGCCTTGTTGGCGTTGTAGTGCAGGAACTTCTTGACGTCTTCGGTGAGACCGACTCCGTCGTAGAGGTCCTGCGTGTACTGCACCTCGTTGTCGTAGAGCTCGTACAGCAGCGAGAACGTGTAGTCCTTGAGGTCGTCGCGCTCGGCCTGGCTGACCTTCTCGAGACCCTTCTGGAACTTGTAGCCGATGTAGTACCCGTGCACGGCCTCGTCGCGGATGATGAGGCGGATGAGGTCGGCCGTGTTCGTGAGCTTCGCCCTCGACGACCAGTGCATGGGCAGGTAGAAGCCCGAGTAGAACAGGAAGCTCTCGAGCAGGGTGGAGGCCACCTTGCGCTTGAGCGGGTTGTCGCCCCGGTAGTAGTCCATGACGATCTGAGCCTTCTTCTGAAGGTTCGGATTCTCCACCGACCAGCGGAACGCCTCGTCGATCTCCTTCGTCGAGCACAGCGTCGAGAAGATCGACGAGTAGCTCTTCGCGTGCACCGACTCCATGAACGCGATGTTCGTGTAGACGGCCTCCTCGTGCGGGGTGATCGCGTCGGGAATGAGCGAGACGGCGCCGACCGTGCCCTGGATCGTGTCGAGCAGCGTGAGGCCGGTGAACACGCGCATCGTGAGCAGCTGCTCGTCGGGCGTCAGCGTGTTCCACGACTGGATGTCGTTGGACAGCGGCACCTTCTCGGGCAGCCAGAAGTTGTTCACGAGACGGTTCCACACCTCGAGGTCCTTCTCGTCCTCGATGCGGTTCCAGTTGATGGCCTGCACGTGGGTGAGCAGTTGAAGCTTCTCGGTCATGACAATTCTTTCTTGATTAAGTCTGAAGACTTCACAACATGCAGCTGACGCACTCTGACATGTCCGTGCCCTCGAGGGCCATCTGCCGCAGGCGGATGTAGTAGATCGTCTTGATGCCCTTGCGCCATGCGTAGATCTGCGCCTTGTTGATGTCGCGCGTCGAGGCGGTGTCCTTGAAGAACAGCGTGAGCGACAGGCCCTGGTCGACGTGCTGCGTGGCGGCGGCGTACGTGTCGATGACCTTCTCGTAGCCGATCTCGTACGCGTCCTGGTAGTACTCCAGGTTGTCGTTGCTCATGAACGCGGCCGGGTAGTAGACGCGACCGAGCTTGCCTTCCTTGCGGATCTCGATCTTCGACGCGATCGGGTGGATCGAGCTCGTGGAGTTGTTGATGTACGAGATCGAGCCGGTCGGCGGCACCGCCTGCAGGTTCTGGTTGTAGATGCCGTGCTGCTGGATGCTGACCTTCAGCGCGGCCCAGTCCTCCTGCGTGGGGATGTGCTTGCCGGCGAACAGTTCCTTGACCTTCTCGGTCTCGGGCACCCATGCGCGGTCGATGTACTTGTCGAAGAACGCGCCGCTCGCGTAGGTCGAGTCCTCGAACCCGTCGAACGCGCGGCCCTTCTCGATCGCGAGGTTGTTCGACGCGCGCAGAGCGTGGAACAGCACCGTGTAGAAGTAGATGTTCGTGAAGTCCAGGCCCTCTTCCGACCCGTAGTACACGTGCTCGCGGGCGAGGTAGCCGTGCAGGTTCATCTGGCCGAGGCCGATCGCGTGCGACCGGTCGTTGCCGTCCTCGATCGAGCGGACCGAGGCGATGTGGCTCTGCTCGCTGACCGCGCTGAGGGCGCGGATCGCGGTCTCGACCGTCTGACCGAGGTCATCGGCATCCATCGACAGCGCGATGTTCATCGAGCCGAGGTTGCACGAGATGTCCTTGCCGATCTGCTTGTACGAGAGGTCCTCGTTGTAGGTGGTCGGCGTGTTCACCTGCAGGATCTCGCTGCAGAGGTTCGACATGTTGATCCGGCCCTTGATCGGGTTCGCCCGGTTCACCGTGTCTTCGAACATGATGTACGGGTAGCCCGACTCGAACTGGATCTCGGCGAGCGTCTGGAAGAACTCGCGAGCGTTGATCTTGGTCTTCTTGATGCGCGCGTCGTCGACCATCTCGCGGTACTTCTCGGTGACCGAGATGTCGCCGAACGGAACTCCGTACACCTTCTCGACGTCGTACGGCGAGAAGAGGTACATGTCCTCGCCGTTCTTGGCGAGCTCGAACGTGATGTCGGGAACGACGACACCGAGCGAGAGCGTCTTGATGCGGATCTTCTCGTCGGCGTTCTCGCGCTTGGTGTCGAGGAACCGCATGATGTCGGGGTGGTGGGCGTTGAGGTACACCGCACCGGCGCCCTGGCGGGCACCGAGCTGGTTGGCGTAGCTGAAGCTGTCTTCGAGCAGCTTCATGACCGGGATGATGCCCGAGGACTGGTTCTCGATCTGCTTGATCGGCGCACCCGACTCGCGGATGTTCGACAGGAGCAGGGCGACGCCACCGCCGCGCTTGCTGAGCTGCAGCGACGAGTTGATGCCGCGCGAGATCGACTCCATGTTGTCTTCGATGCGCAGCAGGAAGCACGAGACGAGCTCGCCGCGCTGGGCTTTGCCGGAGTTGAGGAACGTCGGGGTCGCCGGCTGGAAGCGGCCCGAGATGATCTCCTCGACGAGGTCGGTGGCGAGCTTCTGGTCGCCGTCGGCGAGGCCGAGGGCCGTCATGACGACGCGGTCCTCGAAGCGCTCGAGGTAGCGCTTGCCGTCGAAGGTCTTGAGCGTGTAGCTCGTGTAGTACTTGAACGCGCCGAGGAACGTCTCGAAGCGGAACTTCTTCGAGTACGCCAGGTCGTTGAGCTCCTGGATGAACTCGAACGGGTACTTCTCCAGCACGGTGGGCTCGTAGTACTCCTTCTCGACCAGGTAGTCGAGGCGCTCCTTGAGGGAGTGGAAGAACACCGTGTTCTGGTTGACGTGCTGCAGGAAGTACTCCCGCGCCGCGCGCTTGTCGGCGTCGAACTGGATCTTGCCGTTCTCGTCGTACAGGTTGAGCATCGCGTTGAGGGCGTGGTAGTCCATGCCCTCGAAACGCGCGTCCGCCTTGAACGTCGCCTGTTCCTTCACTGCAGCTTCCACCATCGTTCCAATCCTTCGCTCACGCGTTCCACGTCTTCGGGTGTGCCGAACAGTTCGAGCCGGTACAAGTGCGGCACGGAGCACTTGCGGCTGATGATCTCTCCGGCGATGCAGAAGTGCTCGCCGAAATTGGTGTTGCCCGCGGAGATGACTCCGCGGATGAGGCTGCGGTTGCTGCTCGTCGTTGAGGAACCGGATGACCTGCCTCGGAACCGCGCCCTTCTCCTCGCCCCGGCCCTGACCGCCGCCGTAGGTGGGGGTCACGAGCACGAAGGGCTCATCGACCGACGAGACCGGCATCCGTCGAGTGCAGCGGGATGCGCATCGCGCGCATGCCCAGCTTCTCGACGAAGCGCGCCGTGTTGCCCGAGATGCTCGAGAAGTACACGAGCAGCGGCGCTGCGGGCGCGTGCCCGGCAACCGCATCTCGCTGCGCGATCGCGGTTGCCATGGCGCTAGGCGAGACGGCTGGCGAGCTCGTCGATCTTGTCGGGACGGAAGCCCGACCAGTGGTCCTCATCGGTGATGACGACCGGCGCCTGGAGGTAGCCCAGCGCCTTGACCTGCTCGAGGGCCGCGGGGTCCTGCGAGAGGTCCAGAACCTCGTACTCGATGCCCTTCGAATCAAGTGCGCGATACGTCGCCGTGCACTGAACGCAGGAGGGCTTGGTGTAGACGGTGATCGACATGTGTGACCCGTTCTCCCTCAAAATCTCGTTTGCATCCGGTAGACCCCCACCGGGGAGTCCAATACTACATATGGGTACCGACATTGGATAGCACCACAAGGGCTAGTAGTTACATCCGTGTAGTTTTGCACCGCTCTCCACAGATACAACACAGGTTGTCCACCGTTTCATCCACAGGATGCCGGTGGATCGCGAACCTGGAAAAACCCTGAATCACGCCGATTTCGGATGCCCGGGCCGCATCCGTCCACAGGGCCGAACGATACGCGCGGCCTCCGACATCGGATTGGCCTGTGGAATGCGCGCTTGGGCGTGTCGCGGCGTGTCGCGGCCGTGTCGTGCTTGCGGCTACCGTGGAGCAGGTGGCGGGCTACCGGGATCTTCTGCGCACGCCGGGTGTGGCGCGCATCATGGCCGCGCAGCTGACGGCGCGATTCCCGAACGGCATGACGAGTCTCGCCATCCTCCTGCACATCGAATACGTCACCGGCTCGTACGGTGCGGCCGGCCTCGTACTCGCTGCCACCTCGGTCGGCCAGGCCATCGCCGGGCCGGTCACGAGCCGCTGGATGGGCGTGTGGGGCATGCGCCGGGTGCTGACCACGACACTCGTCATCTGCGCGTTCGCGATCACCGCGATCGCGCTGTTCGAGACGATCGTGCCCGTCTACATGGTGCTCGGACTGATCGCCGGCCTGTCCACCCCACCGGTGCAGTCGGCCGTGCGCACGATCTATCCGAAGATGGTCAACTCGCGCCAGCTCACCCCGCTGTTCTCGTTCGACGCCTCGCTGCAGGAGGTGATCTGGATCGTCGCCCCGGTCGTGATCACCGTCGTCGCGACGCAGGTGGGAACGGTGCAGGCCCTGCTGCTGATCGTCGTGATCCTGATCAGCGGCGGTGCGTGGTTCATCCTCTCCCCCGAGGTCGGGCGGGTTCGGATCCCGCGCAGCCGCCGCAGCATCGGCAAGGTGCTCGCCAAGCCCCAGGTGCTGCTGGCGACCGTGATCGGCTTCCTGCTGATCGGCGCGTGCGCCGCGGTAGAGGCCGGCGTGGTCGCGACGTTCGACGCACGGCGGTCTCGAGGCCGGAATCGTGCTCGCGATCTTCTCGATCGGAAGCCTCGCCGGCGGCCTGTCGTTCGGCCACATCCCGATCGGCCGGTGGGCGATGGCGCGCCGCCTGGCGATCCTGGCGTTCGGGCTCTCGTCTCACGGTCTTCTCGCTGAACATCTTCTGGCTCGGCGGCACCCTCTTCGTCGCCGGCATCGGCATCGCGCCGGCCCTGGCGGTGCTGTTCGCGATGACGAGCGCGAGCGTCAAGTTCAGCGAGACCGCCGAGGCCTACGGATGGATCGGCACGGGCCAGCTCATCGGCGCCGCCGCCGGCTCCGCGATCGCCGGCTTCCTCATCGACGGGGTCGGCCCGCAGGGCGCCTACTGGGCGGCCGCCGCCTTCGCGATCGTGGGGACGATCGTCGCGGTCGCGTGCGTGCGCGTCGTTCCCCGACCTGCGCCACCGCGATCTCAGTCCGATCCCCGACACCGAACCGGTCGCGACCATCACCTGAGACGCGCTGCCCGCCGAGCGTCTCGCGCGCTGCGCGCTGTCAGGTCTGGCGGAGGACGACCCTTCGGCAATAGCATCTCCCGCAGGACCAGGGGGCGTGATGGCGGAGGATGAGACAGACCCGCCGCCGCCCAAGAGCGGCGGCGTTCGAAGTTCGCCCTGGCTCGGGCCGGGGGGCATCTCGGCGATCGCCGCGGTCGCGGCGGTGGTCGTCACACTGATCGGCATCTTCGTCGGACTGCGCGGGGCCGAGGTCGCTCCTGCGACGACATCCGACACCAGCGCGTCGGATGAGACGGCTCTGTTCGTCTACGGGTCGTCCATGCCCGGTCAGCTGCGGTACAGCGAGATCGCCGAATACGTCGATTCTTCGTCCCGAGACGCCGTCGACGGCATGCTGTACGACTCGGGGCTCGGCTACCCGCTCGCGAAGTTCGGTTCAGGCGGCACGGTTCCCGGCTTCGTGCTGAAGCTCGACCCGGCAACGGCCGAAGCGGCGCTGCGCGAGCTGACGCACCTCGAGTCCGGGCTGTTCCACCCGGTCACCGTTCGCACCCAAGGAGGTGTGACCGCGACGGCGTATGAATGGATCGATGCCACCGACGGCTTCCCTCGCATAGATGCCTGGGACGGTTCGACCGCTCAGTACGGCGAATCCGTCATGGAGGCGGAGCTGCCCGTGGGCGCGTGCTACCTTCGCACGCCCACAGCGGGCGAGGCCATCACCGCGTGGTGCGATGCTCCCCACACCCACGAGGTCTATCGCGTCGGAACGCTCACCCCAGCACCAGACCTCGTCTCCCAGGTCGACGCCGAGTGTCGCGCAGGCTTCTCGGCCTTCATCGGCATCGACCACGCGCAGTCGCAGCTCGAGACGGCCAGTGCGAGCCTCGATGACGGCCGCTACATCTGCGCGGTCCACGATCCGAGCAGTTCGAGTATCGGCACTCTCGCCGACGTACAGCGGTGAGGTGTCCTCCTCCCACCCCGCGCCACGCGACGCTCGCCGGGCACGCTCGCGAACCCATCCGGCCGCGCCGCCCGTCGCCTCCGTCAGGCGATGCGGCGCAGCAGCTCGAGCACGGCGAGCGCGTAGGCGTCCGCGGGCTCGGGATGCTCGAACACGAAGCTCTCCTCGCCCACGACGATCTCGACCTCGTGGGTGTCGGCGAGGCGACGCAGCGAGCGGAATGCGCCGCGCAGCAGCTCGCGCAGCTGACTCTCGTGCGGCAGCCACAGCGCGTCTTCGAGGGCGACCGAATCCAGCGCCCACTCGGTCGTGCCGTTGAAGGCGAGGATGCGGCCGGTCGGGTAGTCGCGCGGCTCGATCGTCATCTCGCTGACCGTGAAGATGTCGGCATCGAACTCGGGTTCGTTGAGCTGGAACCGGTCGCCCGATCGCGGGTGCCACACCAGGCCCGCGTCGCGCAGGGCGACTGCCGATTCCGTCGAGATCATGCCAACAATCATGGCCCGGCGCGGGGGACCCTCGGGCCGCTCATAGGCTGTTGCCATGCCCGCTCCTCTCACGCTCCCCCGCCTGTCCTGGGGTGATCCGACGACCGGGCGCCGCGCGCTGCTCGTGCACGGACTCGGCTCCAACGGGCGCTGATGTGGCGTTTCGGGGTCGCCCTGGCCGATGCCGGGTGGCATGCGGAGGCGGTCGATCTGCGCGGGCACGGACTCGCCCCGCGCGCTCTGGACTACTCGATCGACGCCTACGCCGCCGATCTGCACGCCACCCGGCCGAGCGACGGCCGAGGCTGGGACCTGGTGCTCGCGCACTCGCTGGGCGGCGCAGCCGCGACCGTGGTGGCGGCATCCGATCCCGCGTGGACCGATCGTCTCGTGCTCGTCGACCCGGCGATCCACCTCGCACCCCGCGACCGCGACATCGTGCGTGCCAGCCAGGAGCGATCGTTCGCCGACCCGACCACCGCGGCGGTGCGCGCCGAGCACCCGCACTGGCACCCGCATGACGTCGAGCTCAAGGCGCTGTCGGCGCAGCAGGCCAGCCAATGGGCCGTGGAGCAGACGAGCGTCCAGAATGCCGCGTGGGATGTGCGGGATGCCGCGTCCCGGCTGACTGTGCCGACCCATGTCATCGGCTCGGACCCGAAGGTGTACTCGATCTTCACGGGTGAGCTGGCGCGACGATGTCCTGACCAACCCCGCGATCACGATGTCGGTCGTCGACGGAGCCGGGCACTCCCCGCACCGCGACAAGCCGGAAGCCACGATCGCCGAGTTCCTGAAGGTCATCGGCCGCTGATCGCGGCATCCCTCACTGCACGACGTGCTCGACGCCCTGCCCGACGTCGACCACGACGCCGACATGGCTCGCGACAGCGGTGGCAAGTGCCTCGCGGTCACCCCGACCACCCCGAGAGGCGGCACGAGCGAGATCGAGATCGCCACGCCGGGCAGGACGGCACTGAGATCCCGGCGGCACATGGCGAACCCTCCGGCGAAACCCGTGGCCAGCCGACTCGGCGCGCCTCCCGCGGTGCGGACCCGACGCGGCCGTGCCGAGGTGAGAATGGCATGGTGAGCGACTTCGACCCGACCGGCATCCTTTCCGACGATCTTCTCGCGCGCCTCCGCGACCGCGCCGTCGCCCACGACCGTGACAACACGTTCCCCGAGCAGGATCTCGCCGACCTCACCGAGGCGCGGGTACCTGTCGATCCTCGTGCCACGCGAACTCGGCGGCGCGGGGCTCTCGCTCGCCGACACGTCGGTCCTCCAGCAGCGGCTCGCCGGAGCAGCCCCCGCCACCGCCCTCGCGATCAACATGCATCTCGTGTGGACCGGAGTCGCCAAGGTGCTCGCCGATCGCGGCATCGACGGTCTGCGTTTCGTGCAGGAGGGCGCCGCGGCGGGCGAGGTCTTCGCGTTCGGCATCAGCGAGGCCGGCAACGATCTGGTGCTCTTCGGCAGCGACACGGATGCCGCACCTCAGACCGACGGCTCGCTACGCGTTCACGGGCACGAAGATCTTCACCTCGCTCTCCCCGGTGTGGACCCAGCTCGGCCTGCACGGGCTCGACACCACCTCGGCCGACGGACCCCAGATGGTCTACGCCTTCGTGCCCCGCACCGAAGAGGCCGAGGGCCGCGTCGCTGTCAGGGACGACTGGGACACGCTCGGCATGCGCGGCACGCAGTCCCGCACGACCCGCCTCAAGGGTGCGGTCGCGCCCGCCGACCGCGTCGTGCGGCGCATCACCCCGGGGCCGAACCCCGATCCGATCGTGTTCGGCATCTTCAGCGTCTTCGAGATCCTGCTCGCCTCGGTGTACACCGGCATCGCCCGGCGAGCCCTCGACCTGGCCGTCGAGACCGCCGGCACCCGCCGATCGAAGAAGACGGGCCTGACCTACAGCCAAGACCCCGACATCCGCTGGCGCATCGCCGACATGGCGCTCGCCTACGACGCGCTGCCGCCCGAGTTGGCCTCGCTGAGCCGCGACATCGACGAACTCGCCGATCACGGCGGGAGGTGGTTCTCGTTGCTCTCCGGGGTCAAGCACCGGGCGGTGACGATGGCCAAAGCGGTGGTCGACGACGCGATCCTGGTGTCGGGCGGCTCGTCGTACTTCTCCTCCAGCGAGCTCAGCCGCCTGTATCGCGACGTGCTCGCCGGCCTGTTCCATCCCTCCGACCCCGAATCGGCGCACGCGACCGTCGCGAGCGCATGGCTGGGACCGGTCCGATCATGATGGCCCATACCGCGACGGCCCTGCTGAGCCCGGCCGACCAGGAGCGTCGCCGCAGCCTGCGGGTCATGAAGGGTGTCGCCCTCGGCGCGCTGATCTTCATGGCGGTGCTGTTCCTGGTCGCCTTCGCTCTGCAGGAGCAGTACCCGCCGCTGGCCTACGTGCGCGCGTTCGCCGAGGGCGGCATGGTCGGTGCTCTGGCCGACTGGTTCGCCGTGACGGCCCTGTTCCGGCATCCGCTCGGCATTCCGATCCCGCACACCGCGATCATTCCCAACCGCAAGGACGAGATCGGCCAGAACCTCGGGGAGTTCGTCGAGACGGAGTTCCTGCGGGGCGACGTGGTGCGCACGAAGCTCGAAGAGACCGCGATCGCCGCACGGCTCGGTGAGTGGCTGAGCGTTCCCGCGCACGCAGAGCGCATCGGCGCCGAAGGGTCTCTGATGGCGGCCGGGGTGCTCCGCGCGCTCAGCGACGACGATGTCAGCGACGTCATCGAAGACCTGGCCCGCGAACACCTCATCGCCCCCGACTGGGGTCCGCCGCTCGGCGGCTGGCTCGGACGCATCGTGGAGTCCGGTGCCCACCACGGAGCAATCGACCTGGGAATCGACACCATCGCGGCCTGGCTGGCAGCCAACCAGGCGTCCTTCTCCGGACTCGTCTCGCGACGCCTGCCCGCCTGGGTCCCCTCGATCGCCTCGCGCCTCGTCGACGACACCGTCTACAACGAGGCCGTCAAGTTCGTGGCGGCGGTGAAGGCCGACCCGCGGCATCCGGCCCGCATCGCGATCGACGGGTACCTGAACCGCCTCGCCGAGAACCTGCAGCACGACCCCGCGACCAGGGCACGACTCGAAGAGACGAAAGAGACGCTGTTCGACAGCCCGCGCGTACGCGAGCTCGCCGCGGAGGCGTGGAACACCGCGAAAGCCGGCCTGCTCGCCTCGCTCGCCGACCCGCAGAGCGGTCTGCGCCGCCGGGCTGCGACGGCGCTCACCGAGATCGGCGAGCGGTTGACGACGGATGCCGCGCTGCAGCACCGGGTCGACGGCTGGGTCACCGACGCCGCGGTGTTCCTCGTCGACCGCTACCGGCACGACATCGCCTCGATCATCACCGACACGGTCGAGCGCTGGGACCCGGCCGAGACCACCGAGAAGATCGAGCTGATGGTGGGGCGCGACCTGCAGTACATCCGCCTGAACGGCACGGTCGTCGGCGCCCTCGCGGGCCTGGTGATCTTCACGATCGCGCACGCGCTGCTCGGGTGAACCACCCCTGATCCCCCGCCGCGTTTCGGGCAGGTGAACACTCCGTCACCGTGCGTCATCCGCCCTCGGCTGGGCCGACCGCGAGCGGTACCCTGATGCCGTGGCCGCCCCCGATCAGCTCCTGTTCAGCTATGGCACGCTCCAGAATCCCGACGTTCAGCTCGACACGTTCGGGCGCCTCCTCGCGTTCGAAGACGACGCCCTTCCGGGATACACGGTCGACTATGCCGAGATCGAAGACCCGCGCGTGGTCGATCTGTCGG
Organism: uncultured Actinomycetota bacterium; assembly: GCA_963772395.1. Lineage (GTDB taxonomy): Bacteria > Actinomycetota > Actinomycetes > Actinomycetales > Microbacteriaceae > Microbacterium. The sequence goes on from CAVYWV010000002.1 coordinate 1,541,950, forward strand.
GACTCTCGGTGCACCCGATCGTGCGACCCACGGGCAACACCCTCGACAAGGTGACCGGCAAGGTGCTGTGGGTCACCGAAGACGAGCTCGAAGCCGCGGACGAATACGAGGTCGAGCTGTACAGGCGCATCGAGGTGCAGCTGCAGAGCCGACGCGCCGCCTGGGTGTACGTCTCGAACTGACTCCGCACCGCGCTGCGGCCGGAGTAGCGTCGACCCGTGGCTCTGAATCACGACGACCTCTGGCCCCGCGCCGGCGACTGGCCCGCGCTGCACTCGTATGACGGCGATGTCGACCTCGCTCTGATCGGCGTTCCGGCGTGGCGCACGTCGCTCTCGCCGACCGGCGCCCACCAGACCCCCGCCGCCGTCCGCGACGCGCTCCGCCGCTACAGCCCCGCGCTCATGGACGGGCCGATCGACCTCGGCGCGCTCCGCATCGCCGATGCGGGAGACGTCACCGAGCCCGATGGCCCGGAGGGCGAGGCCGCCGTGCGCAGTCTTGCCGGTGCCGCCGCCGCTCGCGCTCGAGCTGGTGGTCGCGCTCGGCGGCGACAACAGCGCGACCTACGGCGTTGCGCAGGGGGTCGGAGCGACGGGACTCATCACCCTCGATGCGCACTTCGACCTGCGCGACGGAGTCTCGAACGGCTCACCGGTGCGGCGGCTGATCGAGGACGGACTCGACCCGCGGAGGATCGTGCAGATCGGAATCGCCGACTTCGCCAACTCGGTCGCGTACGCCCGGCGAGCGACCGACTACGGCATCACCGTGATCGGTCTCGACGACGTCCGGCGCAGAGGCGTCGCCGAGGTCATGGCGCACGCGCTCGAGGTCTCCGGAGCGGGCGGCGGCGGCATCCATCTCGACATCGACGTCGACGTCTGCGACCGCTCCGTGGCGCCGGGGTGCCCGGCGAGCGTGCCGGGCGGTCTCGCGGCGTGGGAGCTGCGCGCTCTCGTCCGCGCCGCGGCGTCCGATGCCCGCCTCGCGTCGGCCGATATCGTCGAGGTGGATGCCACCGCCGACGCACCCGACCAGCGCACGGTGCGCCTCGCCGCACTGTGCGTGCTCGAACTGCTCGCAGGATTGGGGACACGCACATGATCCGACTCGCCCTGGTGCGCCACGCGAAGTCCGACTGGGGAAACCCGAGTCTCGACGACCACGACCGGCCGCTCAATGATCGGGGACTGCGCGATGCGCCGCGCATGGCCCGCGCGCTCGCCGAGACCGGGTTCCGCCCCGAGGTGATCCTTTCGAGCACGGCGCTGCGGGCGCGCACGACCGCGGAGGCGTTCGCCGCGGAGTTCGACGTCGCGGTCGACCTCGACCCCGAGCTCTACGGCGCGCCGGCGCAGACCCTCCTGGCGACGGCCGCTGAGAGCGCGGCGCGGAGCGTGATGGTCGTGGCGCACGACCCGGGCATGAGCGATCTGGCCGAGCGACTGTCAGAGGGCGAGATCGGGCACATGCCGACGTGCGCGGTCGCGACGTTCACCTGGGACCAGGACGACTGGGACGTCCTGGACGCGGTGGGTCGGCCGGAGTGGACCTTCGACAGCCCGCGCTGAGCGGCTCGGCCTCGCCGGGTCTGCGCCGCCTTGGGTGCATAACTCCTGCAATCTCGGAGCGCGGCCGAGTCTGAGCCACGGAATTCCGCGGGTGCGCGCAAAAGCTGCAGCGAATTGCAGGAGTTGTGCGCCGGTCCGCGACGACACCTGTGCGCCGCGTCAGGCTGCGACGCCGTCCTTCCACACCGTCCGGATGAGCGGCACCCCGGGCCGATAGGCCAAGTGGGTGCGGGTCGGCGCATCGAGCAGCACGAGGTCGGCGCGCATGCCGGGCGCGATCGCTCCGACGTCGTCGCGGCGCAGCGCGCGCGCCCCGCCGGCGGTCGCGGCCCACACGCGCCTCGGCGGTCGTCATGCCCATCTCGCGCACCGCGAGCGCGATCATGAGCGGCATCGAACTGGTGAAGCTCGACCCGGGGTTGCAGTCGCTCGCGAGCGCGACGGTGACACCGGCATCGATGAGGCGGCGCGCGTCGGGGTACGGCTGGCGGGTCGAGAACTCGACGCCGGGCAGCAGCGTCGCGACGGTGTCGCTGCCGGCCAGAGCGGCGATGTCGCCGTCTTCGAGGTAGGTGCAGTGATCGACGGATGCCGCGCCCAGCGCGACCGCGATCTGCACGCCTTCGCCGAGGCCGAGCTGGTTGCCGTGCACCCGGGGCAGCAGCCCGTGCACGACACCGGCCGCGAGGATGCGGCGGCTCTCGTCGGGCGTGAACGCGCCCCGCTCGCAGAACACGTCGATCCAGCGGCTGTGCGGCGCGCAGGCTTGCAGCATCGCGCCGCAGACCAGCTCGACGTACTCGTCGCGCCGGTCGGCGTACTCGGCAGGCACGACGTGCGCCCCGAGGAAGGTGACCTCGGGCGTGACCTCGGCGGCGAGCCGAGCGAGCCGCGCCTCGTCGTCGACGGTGAGCCCGTACCCCGTCTTGACCTCGAAGGTCGTCGTGCCCTGCGCGGTCAGCTCGGACACGAATCCGGCGAGCCGCCGGCGCAGCTCATCGTCGCTCGCGGCCCGCGTCGCCGCCACCGTGCGACGTATGCCGCCGGCGGCATAGGGCGTGCCGGCCATGCGCGCCTCGAACTCGTCGGCGCGGTCTCCGCCGAACACCAGGTGGGTGTGCGAGTCGACGAAACCCGGGAATGACGGCCCGGCCGCCGGCATCCACCACCGTCGACGACCGCGAGGCTGCACCGCGAACGCGGTCACCGGGCGCATCGGCGGCGGACCCGACCCAGGCGATGCGGCCGCCCTCGATCAGCACGGCGGCGTCGTGCAGCGTGCCGCACGGATCACCGTCGGCCGCGACGTTGGTCGTCAGCTCGCCGATGTTCGTGATCAGGGTCGCGGTCACTGCCCGCTCCATTCCGCGTCCCAAAGGCTGTTGCTTCCAGGCGCGGTAACCAACAATATTCGGGACATCGGTGCGAGAAGGGCGGTCGCGGTCACAGCATCGGCACCTTCAGGCCGCGCTCGCGCGCGACCTCCTTGGCGCGGTCGTAGCCCGGCATCAACGTGTCGCATCACCCCGGTGCCGGGGTCGTTCGTGAGCACGCGCGCGAGCTTCTCGGCCGCGAGATCGGTGCCGTCGGCCACCGTCACCTGGCCGGCGTGGATGCTGCGCCCGATGCCCACGCCGCCGCCGTGGTGGATCGACACCCAGGACGCGCCCGATGCGGTGTTGAGCAGAGCGTTCAGCAGCGGCCAGTCCGCGATCGCGTCGGAGCCGTCGGCCATCGCCTCGGTCTCGCGGTACGGCGATGCGACCGAGCCCGCGTCGAGGTGGTCGCGGCCGATCACGATCGGCCCGGCGAGTTCGCCTGAGGCGACCATCTCGTTGAACTTCAGCCCCGCGAGGTGTCGCTCCTGGTACCCGAGCCAGCAGATGCGTGCGGGCAGCCCCTCGAAGTGCACGGTGGCGCCGGCCTTGTCGAGCCAGCGCACGAGACCGGCGTTGTCGGGGAACAGCGCCTTGACGGCCTCGTCGGTCTTGCGGATGTCCTCCGGATCGCCCGAGAGTGCCACCCAGCGGAAGGGTCCGCGACCCTCGGCGAACTGCGGCCGGATGTACGCCGGCACGAAGCCGGGGAACTCGAAGGCGCGCTCGAAGCCGCCGAGCTGCGCTTCGGCGCGGATCGAGTTGCCGTAGTCGAAGACCTCGGCCCCGGCATCCTGGAAGCCGACCATCGCGGCGACCTGCTTGGCCATGCTGCCGCGGGCGCGGTCGGTGAAGCCCGACGGGTCGCGCTCGGCCTCGGCCTTCCCGTCGGCGACATCGACGCCGACCGGCAGGTACGCCAGCGGGTCGTGGGCGCTGGTCTGATCGGTGACGATGTCGATCGGCGTGCCGCGCAGCAGCAGCTCGGGAAAGACCAGCGCAGCGTTGCCCACGACGCCCACCGACAGCGCCTGGCCCGCCTCGCGCGCCGCCACGACCCGCGACACGGCCTCGTCGAGGTCGGTCGTGTACTCGTCGAGGTAGCCGTGCTCGACGCGGCGGGCCAGGCGCGACTCGTCGACGTCGACGATGAGCACCGCTCCCCCGTTGAGGGTCACGGCCAGTGGCTGCGCGCCGCCCATGCCGCCGCATCCGCCGGTCAGGGTCAGCGTGCCGGTCAGATCGTCACGACCGAGCGAACGGGCGACGGCCGCGAAGGTCTCGTACGTGCCCTGCAGAATGCCCTGCGTGCCGATGTAGATCCACGAGCCGGCGGTCATCTGCCCGTACATCGTGAGTCCCAGCTGCTCGAGCCGGCGGAACTCGGGCCACGTCGCCCAGTCGCCCACGAGGTTGGAGTTCGCGATCAGCACCCGCGGCGCCCACTCGTGGGTGCGGAACACGCCGACCGGCTTGCCGGACTGCACGAGCAGGGTCTCGTCGGGCTCGAGCTCGTCGAGCGTGCGCACGATCGCGTCGTACGCCTCCCAGCTGCGCGCCGCCTTGCCGGTGCCGCCGTAGACGACGAGGTCTTCGGGGTGCTCGGCGACCTCGGGGTCGAGGTTGTTCATCAGCATGCGCTTGGCGGCCTCGGCGCCCCAGCTCTTCGCGGTGCGGACGTTGCCGCGCGCGGCGCGCACGGTTCGAGTTGCGGTCGTCATGAGACTGCTCCTTCTGCGGTGCTCGCGACCTGGCCGGAGATGACGAGATCGGTCACCGCCTCGATGTCGGGTGAGAGGAAGTGGTCGTGGCCCGGACCGCGGGCCACCGTGCGGACGAGGTCGCGCACGGCGCCGGTCGCCGCGCCGGGCTGCAGCGGCGCGCGCAGGTCGATCGCGCGGGAGCCGGTGAGCACCTCGATCGCGAGCACCCGGGCGAGCCCGTCGATTCCGCGGCGCAGCTTGCGGGCGGCCGCCCACCCCATCGAGACGTGATCCTCCTGCATCGCGGACGAGGGGATCGAATCGACGGATGCCGGAACCGCGAGCCTCTTGAGCTCCGAGACGATCCCGGCGGCGGCGTACTGCGCGATCATGAGCCCGGAGTCGACCCCCACCTCGTGCGCGAGGAAGGGCGGCAGGCCGTGACTGCGGGTCTGATCGAGCGCGCGATCGGTGCGCCGCTCGGAGATCGAGGCGACGTCGGCGACGGCGATCGCGAGGAAGTCGAGCACGTACGCGACCGGGGCGCCGTGGAAGTTGCCGTTGGACTCGACGCGGCCGTCATCGGTGATCACCGGGTTGTCGACCGCCGACGACAGCTCGCGGAACGCGATCGTGCGCGCGTAGTCGACCGTGTCGCGGGCGGCGCCGTGCACCTGAGGGGCGCAGCGCAGCGAGTACGCGTCCTGCACGCGGGTGCACACGGCGGGGTCGCGGTGCGACGCGACGATCGGCGACCCGGCGAGGAACGCACGGAGCTTTGCGGCCGAGGCGGCTTGTCCGACCTGGGGGCGCAGCGCCATCAGGTCGGCGGCGAAGACGGCATCGGTGCCCAGCTGACTCTCGATCGACATGGCTGCCGCGACGTCCGCCGTGTCGAGCAGCACCGAGAGGTCGTGGAGCGCGAGCAGCAGCATCCCGAGCATGCCGTCCGTACCGTTGATCAGGGCGAGCCCCTCCTTCTCGCGCAGCACGAGCGGCTCGATTCCGGCCGCGGCGAGCGCATCGGCCGCCGGAACCAGATCGCCCGACGCGTCACGCACGTCGGACTCGCCCATCGCGGCGAGCGCGACGTGCGAGAGGGGGGCGAGGTCGCCCGAGCAGCCCAGCGACCCGTACTCGCGGACGATCGGGGTGATGCCGGCGTTGAGCATGGCCGCGTACGTCTCCACGACGACCGGGCGCACTCCGGTGTGCCCGGTGGCGAGGGTCTGCAGGCGCAGCAGCTGCAGCGCGCGCACCACTTCGCGCTCGACCTCGGCGCCGGTGCCGGCGGCGTGCGAGCGGATCAGGCTCGCCTGCAGCTGGGCGCGGCGCTCGGTGGCGATGAACGTGGTGGCCAGCGCACCGAAGCCGGTCGAGATGCCGTAGTGCGGCTCGGGGTCGTCGGCGAGGCCCTCGACGAGCGTGCGGGATGCCGCGACCCGCGCGAGCGCGGCGGCGTCGAGTTCGACGCGCGCACCGTGGCGGGCGACCGCGTCGACGTCTTCGGGGCGCAGAGGTGTGGCGCCCACGATGACGGTGAGATCGGTGAGGGAGTCCATGACTGTGGTCATAGCTCGATTCCACACCCCGGCTCTCGTGCGGAACAGTGGTTCGTGCCATCCTGTGTCTGTCATGCCAGACAACCCTCCCGCCTCCACGAAACCGCAGGTGCCGGCCGCCGACCAGACGCTGCGCATTCTGTCGTTCCTCGCCCGGCAGCGCGGTCCGGTCGCGGCGAGCACGATCGCGACACAGCTGGCTGTGCCGCGCTCGAGCGTGTACCACCTGCTCGCGACCCTCGCAGAGCACGGGTTCGTCGTGCATCTGCCGGCGGAGCGACGCTGGGGACTCGGCACCGCCGCGTTCGAATTGGCCGGCGGCTACGCACGGCAGCAGCCGCTCGCCCGCCTCGGCCGGCCACTGATCGCCGCACTGGCCGACCGCGCGGGCGAGAGCGCCCACCTCGCCGTGATGACGGGCCGCGACGTGCTCTACATCGTCGAGGAGCGCGCCCCGCGTCGCCCCGCACTCGTGAGTGACGTCGGAGTCCGGCTCCCTGCGCACCTGACCGCGACCGGGCGGGCGATGCTCGCCGCTTTGCCGCGCGAGCAGGTGCGGGCACTGTATCCGGATGCGGCATCCTTCGCCGACCGCACCGGCCGCGGCCCCGCCCGCCCGGGTGAGCTGCGCGAACTGCTGCGGTCCGTGCGCGCGGAGGGGTTCGCGACGGAGGACGGTGAGGTGACGCTCGGCCTGCGCTCGATCGGCGTCGCGGTGGCCGACCACACCGGATGGCCGATCGCCGCGATCGCGCTGACCTATCCCGACGATGCGCCGGAGGACGCCGCGCACATCGCCGCCCTGATCGCACCCGCCGCCGCGGAGCTCGGTCGCCGCATCGGCGGCGCGAGCGCGCGCTGATCGGTCGCAGTGATCGAGACGACGCGAACTGCGCTGCAAACGCCGAACCGACGACACTTGGCGTCGTTTCAGCGGCCCGGGCGCCGCCAGCGGCCGGGCGCCGCCAGCGGCCCGGGCGCCGCCAGCGGCCCGGGCGCCGCTAGCGGACGATGAGGCGCGGCTCGACGAGCACGTGCTCGGGCGCCGATCCCCGATCTCGCGGGGTCACGACGTGACCCGTTGTGCCCATGAGCAGATCCAGCACCGCCGCGGCGACGAGTTCGGGTGACTGCTCGATGCTCGAGATGCCGAGCGCCTCGGCCACCGGCGTGTTGTCGAAGCCGATGACCGGCAGACTGCGACGCCCCGCATCCGCCGCCGCCAGGTGCGCGCCGACGGCGTGCGAGTCGCTGACGCAGACAAGGGCGTCCAGACTCTCCCGCGCGGCGGCGTCGGCGAACGCGTCCGACATGACCTCGCGGGCGAGCGAGAGGCCATCGACCGCCTCGAAGCGGGGGCCGGAGGCACCGGCATCCGCCATCGCCTCGCGCCACCCGCGCTCACGGTCATCGCCCGTCCCGCTGCCGGCCGGCCAACCGAAGAACCCGACGCGAGGACCGGCGGTCTGCAGGGCGTGACGTGTGGCGGCCCGCGTGCCGGCAGCGCCGTCGACATCGACCCAGGTGTGGGCGGACCGGTAGACATCGCCGCCGCCCCAGGGACGCCCGAACGACACGAACGGCACACCGCGCTCCATCAGCCATCCGGTCCGCGGATCGCCGAAGAAGGTGCCGGTGATCACCACCGCGTCGACCTCGGCGCCGTCCACCAGACCGCCCAGCCGCTCGATCTCCTCTTCAGCGCTGCGGGCACTGTAGATGAGCACCCGCATCCCGCGCTCACTCGCTCTCTCGGTCAGGGCGTGCACGAAGCGATCGAGGATCACCCCGGAGATCCCCCCCGAGTACGGATCCAGATGGATGCCGATGGTCGAACTGCGACGCGTGCGCAGCCGTCTCGCCGCGGCGTGCGGGCGGTAGGCGAGATCGAGGATCGCCTGCTCCACGCGCTCGCGGGTCGCGTCCCGCACGATGCCGGGAGAGTTGAGCACGTTCGACACGGTCTGCCGCGAAACCCCGGCGGCGCGCGCCACGTCCTCGACGGTCGGCGGCTTGGCCATCGGCGGTCCTTCCCCGGGATCTCGATCATCGGAACGTTCAAATCGTTATCGACACGGTAGCGCGCAGGGGCTTGACAGCGTTAGGTGAGGCTCGTACTTTGCAGGTAGCGGCCGGGTTTGATCGTTCAAACTCCCGAACGATCGAACGCCGATCCCGCGGCCCCGACCTCCGGGGCCGCCCGCTGTGTTCATCAAAGGAGATAGACATGACACGCAAGACGCGCGCGATCGCGGGTACGGGAGCGCTCGCCGTCGCAGGTGCACTGATCCTGAGCGGCTGCGGCGGCTCGAGCTTCGACGAGCCGGCCGACGGTGGCGGCGGCGAGCTCACCTCTTCGGACGAGGCGATCACGCTCCTGATCGGGACGAGCGGCGACGCCGAGACGGATGCCGTCACCGAGGCGGTGGCCGCGTGGTCTGAGGAATCCGGCGTCGAGGCCGAAGTGAAGGTCGCCACGGACCTGCCCCAAGAGCTCTCGCAGGGTTTCGCGGCCGGAGAGCCGGCGGACCTCTTCTATCTCGCACCCGAGGCCCTCGCCGGCTACGCGGGCAACGGTTCGCTCAGGGCCTACGGAGACCTGCTCGAGAACAAGGACGACTTCTACCCCTCGCTCGTGGAGAACTTCACCTTCGAGGACGAGTTCTACTGCGCCCCGAAGGACTTCTCGACCCTCGGTCTCGTCATCAACAAGGGACTGTGGGATGCCGCGGGTCTTACGGACGACGACATTCCGACGACGTGGGATGAGCTGACCTCCGTCGCCCAGACCCTCACGAAGGACGGGGTCGTCGGCCTCGGCTTCGGATGGGAGTGGCAGCGGATCGGGACGTTCATGGCCCAGGCCGGCGGCGGTCTCGTCGCGGACGGCGAGGCGATCGCCAGCAGCCAGGAGAACGTCGACGCGCTGACGTACGTCCAGGACCGGATGGCGGAGGGAACCTTCGCCTACGCCCAGGATGTCGGGGCGGGATGGGGCGGAGAGGCCTTCGGCAAGCAGCAGACCGCGATGACGATCGAGGGCAACTGGATCACCGGCGCCATGGCGAACGACTACCCCGACGTGGAGTACGTGGTCGCCGAGCTGCCCGAAGGACCGGCGAGCAGCGGCACGCTGCAGTTCACCAACTGCCTGGGCATGGCCGCCGACAGCGGCAACCAGCAGGCTGCGCTCGAGCTCGCGCAGTACCTCACGAGCACGGAGCAGCAGCTCGCGTTCTCGCAGGCGTTCGGCGTGATGCCGTCGATCCAGTCGGCCGCCGAGCAGTGGACGAGCGACAACCCGGACCTCGCCGCCTTCCTCGCGGGAGCGGACTACGCGCAGGGCATCCCCACCTACGACGGCACCGCCGACGTCATCACCGACTTCAACTCCGCTCTGCAGGGCCTGAAGACCGGCGATCCGCAGGAGATCCTCGACTCCGTCCAGTCGAATCTCGAGGCGATCGTCAACTGAGGCGATCGAGCCATGACTGCGACCGCAACGGCGCCTCGCCGCGCACGGAACACCCGTTCGGGGATCCGGCGCGGCGAGGCGCTCGCGGGGTGGACCTTCACCCTCCCCGTGATCCTCATCCTCGGCGTCTTCCTGCTGATCCCGGTGGTTATGGCGCTATGGGTCAGCGTCTCGGACTGGTCGGGGCGGGGCAGTCCGTTCTCATCCAACGTCGGCTTCGTGGGCCTGCAGAACTACGCCGCCGTCACCACGGGAGACGGCCTCGCCACGCGGGACTTCGGCACGGCCATGCGCAACAACACCTGGTACGTGCTGCTGGTGGTGCCCCTGCAGACCGTCCTGTCGCTGTTCCTCGCAGTGCTCGTCAACGGCGCGGTCCTGCGCGGCCGCGGCTTCTTCCGCACAGCCTTCTACTTCCCTTCTGTGACCGCTTCGGTGGCGATCACGGTGCTGTTCATCTTCCTGTTCAGCACCACGGGCGTCGTCAACGAGATCTTGGGTGCCATCGGCATCACCGGGCCCAACTGGCTGGCCGATCCGAGAGGCCTCCTGCACATCCTCGTCGGCAGCGTGGGCATCACCGATGGGCCGGCAGCGCTCACCGGGGGCGGCTTCCTCGGGCTGTCGTGGTGGAACTGGCTTGCCGGACCCTCGGTCGCCATGACCGTGTTCATCATCATGGCGATCTTCACCACGAGCGGCACCTTCATGCTGCTGTTCCTGGCCGCGCTGCAGAACATCAGCCCTGAGGTTCAGGAAGCCGCGATGGTCGACGGCGCCAACGCGTGGCAGCGGTTCTGGAGAGTCACCCTTCCCCAGTTGAAGCCCGCGCTGTTCACGGTGCTCACCCTGGGGCTGATCGGATGCTGGCAGGTCTTCGATCAGATCTACACCGGCACGAAGGGCCAGCCTGCCAAGACGACTCTGACGCCCGCGTATCTCTCCTACGACGCCTCCTTCCTCGACCAGGACTGGGGACAGGGCGCGGCCATCGCCTTCATCCTGTTCGCGATCATCGTGGTGCTCACGCTCTTCCAGCGGTGGGCGCTGCGCGACCGACCCGTCTCGGCGCGGCGTGCTCGTCAGTACGCGCTGCCCACGCGGCCCGCGACGGCCAGCCCCGCAACCGTGGCGGCGACGCAGGTGCCGAGTCCTGGGGAGCCGGCCGAGAAACCGGCCGCGGACCGCGGTGAAGGCAAGGAGAACAGGCCATGACCGGGACGAGCATCGACCAGGCACGGACGGCGGCTCCGCAAGGACCTCCCCCGCCGCGAGACGAGATCAAGGCTCGTCGCAGCACGGCGAAGATCGGCTGGCAGATCGCGCTCTACGCGGTGCTCATCGTCATCTCGCTGATCTACATCTATCCCTTCCTCGTGCAGGTGTCGACTTCATTCAAGACGGATGCCGAGGCCGCGGTCAGCCCGGTATCGCTGATTCCGCAGGTCTGGTCGACGGCGGCCTATGAGCGGCTGTTCCTGCGCAGCGACTTCCCGGTGTGGTTCGGCAACTCTGCGATCGTCACGATCTGCGTCACCCTCCTGCGCGTCTTCTTCGTGTCGCTCGCCGGCTACGCCCTGGCGCGGCTGCAGTTCCGCGGGCGCGGATTCGTGTTCGCGGCAGTGATCGCGGTCATGGCCGTGCCGAGCGTGGTGCTGCTGATCCCGAGGTTCCTGGTCATCAACCAGCTCGGCATCTACGATTCGTACGCCGGGATGATCCTGCCGCTGCTCGTCGACGCGGCCGGGGTGTTCATCATGAAGAACTTCTTCGAGTCGATACCGGTGTCGGTCGAAGAACAGGCGCGCATCGACGGCGCGGGAACATTCCGGATCTTCTGGTCGGTCGTGCTCCCCATGGCGAGGCCTGCCCTGATCACCATCGTCATCCTGTCGTTCCAGGGCTCGTGGAACGAGCTGTCGCACTTCATCGTGTCCACCCAGTCGCCGGAGCTCACGACGTTGACCAAGGGGGTGGCATCCCTCGCCGGCGGTCAGCTCAGCCAGGGCACCCAATACCCGTTGAAGCTCGCCGCAGCGCTCATCATGACGATCCCCGTGGCGGTGATGTTCTTCATCTTCCAGAAGCGCATCATGAACAGCGCGCAGGGTGCGGTCAAGGAATGAACGCGTCAGCACTCGTCGAGCATCCGCGCCAGCCGCTGCTCAACGACGCCGTGGTCGCGCTGCGGGCGCCGACGCAGGTGTGGTCCGCCGACACCGGCGACCTCGGCTCGAGCGCGATACACGGGGTGTACCACGGCGACACGCGTCAGATCCGGGAGGTCGCGCTCACCTACGACGGGGTCGCTCCGGAGTGGACCTCCGTCGCGCCCCACACTGCCTCGCACGTCGTCTTCGGCGGCATCCTTCGTGCGGTCGACGACGGGACGCCCGATCCGAAGGTGCGCATCCTCCGCGCTCGAATGGTCGGCGACGGTACGGTCCAGGACACGCTGACGATCACCTCGCACGTGGCCGGCGTGATCAGCACGGAGGTGCAGCTGCGCCTGGTTCCCGAATTCGCGCCGCTTCAGGAGGTCAAGGCGGGGCTCGCCACCGCACGCGAGTGGCGGCCGAGCCGCGACGACGACACCGGCGAGGTGAGAGTGGAATCGGGCGAGCGCGCGTTCACCCTCGCCGCGCCCGGTGCCGCGATCACCATGGTCGATGGTGGGGTCGAGCTGAGGTGGCCGCTCCGTCTGCACTCAGGTGAGTCCGCCGAGCTGTCGTACTCGATCGGGTTGCACGATCCCACCCTCGTCGTGCGCGGCGCGCACCGGCCGGCGGGCTGGCGGGTTCCGCCCGTCGGCGGTGACCCGCGTCTGCAGCGATGGCTCGATGCGGCCGTCGGTGACCTCGACGCCCTGCGCCTCACCCTCCCCGACCGCCCCGGTGACCAGTTCTTCGCCGCCGGGGCGCCCTGGTTCCTCACGCTGTTCGGCCGGGATTCGCTCTGGGCGGCACGGCTGGCTCTTCCCGTGGACCCGGGCATCGCAGCATCCACGCTGCGCGTCTTGGCGCGGTTCCAAGGCGATCGTGCCGACCCCGAGTCCGCCGAGCAGCCCGGCAAGATCCTGCATGAGCTGCGCGGCGAGCCGCTCGCGATGCCCGGAGAGGGGGTCGTGCTGCCCCCGGTGTACTACGGCACGGTCGATGCGACCGCGCTGTGGGTGTGTCTGCTGGCCGACGCGCAGCGCGCCGGAATGCCCGAGTCGGAGGTGCGCGCACTGCTGCCGGCGCTGCGGGCCGCGCTGGACTGGCTGCTGCACCACGGCGACACCGACGGCGACGGGTTCATCGACTACATCGACGAGACGGGCCACGGTCTGGCCAATCAGGGCTGGAAGGACTCCGGCGACTCGATCCAGTGGCGATCGGGCGAACTCGCCGAAGGACCGATCGCACTGTGCGAAGTGCAGGGGTACGCCTACGAGGCCGCCCTCGCCGGTGCCGGCCTGCTCGAAGAGTTCGGCGAACCAGGGGCCGCCGAATTGCGTGAATGGGCGAGGAACCTGAAGCGTCGATTCGCGGAGTCGTACTGGGTCCAGACGCCGGAGGGGCGCTACCCCGCGGTCGCGCTCGACGCGCATAAGCGGCCGGTCGACACGCTCACCAGCAACATCGGTCACCTGCTGGGCACCGGCATCCTCGATCCGGCGGACGAAGCGGCGGTGGCATCCCTCCTGGTCGGAGCCACGATGCTCTCGGGGTTCGGCGTCCGCACGATGTCGACGGGCGCGGCCGGGTACTGGCCGCTCAGCTATCACGGCGGCAGCGTGTGGACGCACGACTCCGCGATCATCGCGCGCGGCATGGCGCTCGCCGGACTGGATGCCGAAGCAGAGCTGGTCATACAGGGCCTGCTCGCGGCCGCGGAAGGCTTCGGGTTCCGCGTTCCCGAACTCCACTCCGGCGACTCGATCGGCGAGACTTCGGTGCCGACCCCCTACCCGGCAGCGTGTCGGCCCCAGGCATGGTCTGCAGCGGCGGCGGTCACGGCCGCGCAGATCGCGGGAGACTTCTGGTCCGCGCCATGATCAGTCGACCTTGACGACGGTCCCGCCGGTCAGCGCGACGAGTTCGTCGAAGGTCATCGGGAAGACCGTGTGCGGGGTGCCCCCGGCGGCCCAGATCTCCGGGTAGCCGGCGAGGTCCTCGTCGACGACCGTCGCCAGCGGAGCGGGGTGCCCTGTCGGTGCGACGCCGCCGATCGCCTGACCCGTCGCCTCGCGCACCTGCTCGGCGGTGGCCCGGCGGATGCTCTCGCGTCCCAGGCGCGCGGCGAGTGCAGTGGTGTCGACGCGGTGCGCACCGCTGGTCATCACCAGCAGCGGGCCGCCGTCCGACCAGAACACGAGACTGTTCGCGATCGCGCCCACCTCGACACCCAGTGCGGCTGCCGCGAGCGGTGCCGTGGAGGCGGCATCCGGAAGCACGACGATGTCGCCGGTGATGCCGGCAGATCGCAGGGACTCGTGGACGATGCGGCTGCGCGCGGGAAGCTGATCGGTCATCCGTTCAGGATAGGACCGATCGACCCGTCAGCTCCGCTGGCCGAGTGCCAGGATGTTCCCCTCGCTGTCTTCGAACCAGGCCGACTTCTCCGTGCCCAGCTCCGCGACGCCGTCGACGGTCTTCAACCCCGGGAAGTCGTAGTCCATGAAGACCACGCCCTTGTCTCTGAGCACCGCCATGTCGCGGGCGAGGTCGTCCGTGTCGATCGCGAAGACGGTGTTCTTGGCCGTTCCCGCGTAGGAGGTCACGTAGACCATGAGCGGCACACCGCCCAACCGGTAGAAGACGGCGTCGTCTTCGGATGGCGTCGCCTCCGGCGTCAACCCCAGGACTCCTTCGTAGAAGGACTTGGCCCGAGCCAGATCCTTCGCCGCGACGACCGCGGCGCCTTGCGCGTTTTCGAACATCTCGATTCCCCTCCTCATGGTGAACCTTCATCCCCAGCGCAGACGGTACTCGCGTGCGACCCCGGCCGATAGACGGGTGAACGCTTCGCGCGATCCGATTACTTGTGAGCGCATCATCCTGTGCACATTGCTCAGTTCTCGCGTGGGACGTTGAACGATCGGCTCAGTGGTGGTGCAATGGAGTCGGATGCCGCGATGCTGCCCATCCGCACGTGCCCGCCGCGCGTCCCACGAAGACCGTCGGCGGCTGATCGACGAGGACCACGATGTCTGCGACCCTGCCCCTTCCCGATTTTCACCACGAGCGCGTCGAGACCCTCACGGGCCGACGCAGCGGACTGTTCATCGCGGTCGCGCTGCACTCCTCGGTGCTCGGCTCGGCGCTCGGCGGGGCACGACTGTGGAGCTACCCGCATTGGAGCGATGCGCTGGGTGACGCTCTGCGCCTGTCGGCGGCCATGACGCTGAAGAACGCCGCGGCGGGGCTCGATGCGGGCGGCGGCAAGTCGGTCATCGCCCTGCCCCCGGGCACGCAGCTCGATGCGGAGCGTCGACGTGCCGCCTTCCTCGACCTCGGCGACGCGGTCGAGTCGATGCACGGGCTCTACCGCACCGCGGAGGACGTCGGCTCGACGACCGAGGACATGCTCACGGTCAGTGAGCGCACGAACCACGTCGTCGGCCTTCCCGAGGCGGGCGGCGGGTCGGGCGAGCCCGCGGGTCCGACCAGTCTCGGCGTGTACGAGTCGCTGCGCGCGACCCTCGAGCGGGTGACGGGTTCCTCCGATGTCGCCGATCGCCGCATCACGATCTCGGGAATGGGCCAGGTGGGCAGCCGCCTCGCCGTGCGCCTGAGCACCGAAGGCGCCCGGCTCACGGTCACCGACGTCGACCCCGGCAAGCGCGACCTTGCGCTCCAGCTCGGCGCCGCGTGGATCGCCCCCGGCGAGGAGCACCTGATTCCGGCCGACGTGTTCGTCCCGGCCGGAATCGGCGGTCTCCTGACCGACGAGGTCATCGACGCGCTCGACGCCCGTGCGGTCTGCGGCCCCGCGAACAACCCGCTCGCCGATCACTCCGGTGCCGAGCGGCTCGCGCGGCGCGGCATCCTGTACGCACCCGACTTCGTCGTGAACGCCGGCGGCGTGATCTACCTCGACCTCGAAGCCAAGCACCTCGGCAGCCGCGAGCAGATCATGGACCGGGTCGCCGCAATCGGCGACACCGTCCGCCGCGTCTTCGACGAGGCGGAGTCGCGGGGAGTGACGCCGCTCGAAGCCGCGGAGGGTCTGGCCGCAGAGCGCCTCGCCGGCGCCCGCCAGCACGCCTTCGCCGGCTGAGCCCGGCGCGGCGCAGGCGCGCGTCCGGGAGGCAGCCCAGGGGCGCTGGCCTCCCCGGGCCGGAGGCTCCGCGAGACGCGGTTCCGCCGACCGTGACACAGGCTTCGCTGTCATCACCGACAGGGTCACCGGCCAGCAGGACATCGGCCTCTCAGGACGGGACTACCGGGTACGCCACACCGATGCCGGTTGCGCGCGCTGCGGTCGCGTCCCCTACTGCGGGCACGGAGTCGGCGTGCACGCGGGCCAGCAGCGACAGTCCGTCCGTGGTCGAGACCTCGACGATCGCATCGTGCCCGCCGTAGCGAACCCGCGTGACGCGCACGGCGATTCCCTGCGGGCCGAGCGCGAGCTGCTCGGGCCGCAGCATCACCGCTACCGGACCAACGGCATTCGAGGTCAGTGTCACTTCGCCGAGCGGCGTCATCGCGCGAGTACCCTCGGCGATGCCATCGACGAAGTTCGCCTCGCCGAGGAACGCAGCCGCCCAGGCGTTTGCCGGGCTGCGGTAGGCCTCGACAGGAGCGGCTTGCTGAACGGTGGCTCCGTCGCGCATGATGATCACCGAGTCGGCCACGACGAGCGCTTCACCCTGATCGTGGGTCACCAGCACTGCGGTCACTCCCAGCCGCCGCAGCATCGCCGCGAGATCATCGCGGAGTTCGGCACGCAGCTGCGGATCCAACGCGGCGAACGGCTCGTCGAGCAGGAGGAGATCGGGCTCGGCAGCCAGGGCGCGCGCGAGCGCGACACGCTGGGCCTGGCCACCCGAAAGTTGATCGGGGAATCGACCGGCGAGGTCGCTGAGACCGGTGAGTTCGAGCAGCTCCTCCGAAAGGGGCGACAGCGAGGCGCGTCGACGTCCGCCGCCCGACCCGGAACCTCCGTGTCCGAACTCGACGTTCTGGCCCACCGTGAGGTGCGGAAACAGCGAGGCCCCCTGCGGCACCCATCCCACACGCCGGCGTTCCGGCGCCACGAACGTCGAGTCGTCACTGAGCGTGGTGTCGTTGAGCTGGATGCGCCCGGCCACAGGTCGAATCAGGCCTGCGACCGCTCGCAGGAGAGTGGACTTGCCGCATCCGCTGGGTCCCACGATCACAGCGAGCGCGCCCTCGTCGACCTCGATCGCGACATCCTCGAGCACGCGATGCCCGCCCAGATCGACGGCCAGGCCATCGACAGTCAGCCTGCTCATGGTTCCCTTCCCGCCGAGGCTGCTGTCGAGATCCGTTCGCTGCGCGGTGACAGCAGCACCGCCGGCACCGCAGCCAGAAGAACCAGTGCAAGCGCGTATGGGACGGCAGCTCCGTACGCCGCGATGTCGGTCTTCGCCCAGAGCTCGATCGCGAGGGTGGTGGTGCCCGTCGGTCGCAGCATGAGTGTCGCGGGAAGCTCCTTCATCGCTGTCACGGCGATGAAGAGCGTCGCCACGACGATACCGGGCCGCGCGAGGCGGGCGGTGATGTGCCACCAGCGATGAAACGCCGAGTATCCGAGCGTGCTGGCCACGTCTTCGAGTTCGCGGGGAACGCGCTCGATGGACGAACGGATCGTGCCGATCGCTTTGGGCAGGAACAGCACACCGTAGGCGAAGACCAGCATGACGGCGCTCTGGTACAGCGCCGGCACCGCGAGGAGCGAGAAGAACACCAGGCCGAGCCCGACCACGATGCCGGGCACGGCGAGCGGCAGCGACCCGGCACCCTCGAGGATGCGGGCCACGCGCCCCGGGAAACGCGCTGCCACCGTCGCGATCGGCAGAGCGAGAAGCACCGCGATCACCGCGCCCGCCGCCGAGAGGGCGATCGTGTTGCCGGCCGCCTGCGCAAGCCGGTCGAGGTCGACCTCGCGCACGTCCTGAGCACTCCACAGTCGGGTGAGAAGACTTGTCAGAGGCACACCGACAGCGAGCACGGCAGGCAGCGCGACGATCACGACGGCAAGCGCCGTGTACGGCCCCCAGTCCAGCTTCGCGCGGGCCCCGGATCGCGCGACCGACGTCTCTCGCACAGGTCGCAGGCGCCGATCCAGGAGGAAGATCGCCAGGGCGATCGTGACGAGAACGGCTGCGAGCACTGCGGCGTAGTTGCGGTCGAACGACGAGCCGTACGCCTGGTGGATCGCGGTGGTGAGCACGGGGAAGCGGAACAGCGCGACTCCGCCGAAATCGGCGAGGACGTAGAGGCAGACCAGCAGGGCACCGGCGACGGTGGAACTGCGGATGCCGGGCCAGACGACCGCGACGAAGGTGCGCGCCGGACCGTAGCCGAGAGTGCGGGCGACCTCCGCGAGTGTCGCGGATGTGCCGCGCATCGCGGCCGCGACCGGAAGCAGCACATACGGAGTAGTGACCACCGTCAGCACGAGCCACGACGGCCAGAAGCCGTCGACTGCGGGAAAGGCCGCGAGCCAGCCGAAAGCCACCAGATACGACGGCACGGCCAGCGGCAGTACCGCGACCACCGCGAGAAGCCGCGGGACGGGCACGCGGACGCGGCTGAGCACGAGAGCACCTGCCACACCCACCAGGGTCGACGCGATCGTGACGCATACCGCGAGCAGAAGAGTGTTGACGAGCAGCAACCCGAGCCGCGGGCGTGCGAAGACGGCGAGCACACCGTCGAGTCCGGCATCCGTGATCCGCACACCCAGGTAGATGAGCGGGATGGCCGCCAGCAGCGCCGAGAACCCCGCGACCGCGATCAGCGGCAGCGGGGCCCTCGTGCGAGCGGCTGCGGACATCAGATGAGGCCGTGCACCGCCAGGAGTTCTTGCGTCTCGGTGAGCGAGTCGAGATCGCTCAGGTCGAGCTCCGAGTTGACCAGGCTCTCGAGTGACGGCAGGCCCTCGGGTGCGTCGATGCCGGGGACGAGGGGGTATTCGTACGTCTCCTCGACGAAGTACGTCTGACCGGCATCTGAAAGGAGGTACTCCACGAAGGCGAGTGCGTCGGGGTCGCCTTCGGCGCCGGCGAGGATCGCGGCGCCGGTGACGTTCACGATTCCGCCCGGGTCGCCGGGGAGGAACTTCAGCTGTGCCCGCATGTTGTCGGCGCCGACCTCGGACGCCGCTTCGAACCAGTAGTAGTGGTTGATCAGACCGATCTGTGCGGTTCCCGTGTTGACGAGCTCGAGCGAGTCGCCGTTGCTCTCGGTCAAGACCGGTGCGTTGGCGGCGATGCCGGCGACCCACGCGTCAGCTGCATCTTCGCCTTCGAGAATCCGGAGTCCGGTGACGAATGATTGGAAGCTCGCGTTTCCCGGGGCGAACGCCACCTGGCCGCTCCACTCAGCACCGGTGAGGTCATCCGTCGAGTCGGGCACATCCGCCTCGTCGAGCTGCTCACCGTCATACGCGATCACGCGAGCACGGCCGGTCACGCCGACCCAGCTGTCATCGGTGCTGGTGAACCCTGCGGGAACTGCATCCGCAATCTCTTCGGGAAGCGTGGAGGAAAGGCCGGCCTCAGTGATCGCACCGAGCGCGCCGGCATCCTGCGACAGGAAGACCTGCGCAGGCGATCGGTCGCCCTCTTCGAGCAGAAGCGCGCTCATCTCGCCGGTGGAACCGTAGCGCACCTCGACCTCGATGCCGGTATCGGCGGTGAACTGTTCGATCAACGGTGCGATGAGTTCCTCGCTGCGTCCTGAGTAGAGGACGAGCGACTGGTCCGACTCAGCGGAAGTATCGGGAGCAGCGGTCCGCTCCGGAGCGGCAGCAGTGCAGCCTGTGGCAATGAGGGCAAGCGCTGCGAGCGCTGAGCCCGTGGCGATGAGTCTGGGGGCAGGCATGATGCTGAATGCTCCGTTCTGGGAAGTAAGGACAGGCTTACCTTATGGGTTCCACCTTCCACTTTCAAAGTGATGACGGTCGATGACGCTCGCCCAAGTCGGCCCCAACCTCCGGTGCTCCTGACAGTCGAGGGTCCGGAAACAGAGAACTGGCGCCCTCACCGAAGTGAAAGCGCCAGTTTCGCTGGATCCAACAGAGCCGGACAACGTCCAACGGTTCTGAAGAGCACGATTTGGTGGACCTGAGGGGACTCGAACCCCTGACCCCCTCGATGCGAACGAGGTGCGCTACCAGCTGCGCCACAGGCCCATAAACCTCCGATAGGTTATCACGCCGCTTGAGGCCTCCCGGGTCAGCGCGGACGGGCCAGGTGGAAGACCTCATCGACCACCGAGTACTCGTCGAGATACCCTCCGCGGGCGATCGGCCGCATGCCCGCGGTGTCGACCCGGCCGTCCTCCAGGATGAACCTTTCGTCCAGATGCACACCCACGACCTGACCGAAAACCAGGTGGCGATCGGTGCGCTCGCCGGCGGCATCCGCCAGTTCGAGCGTCTGCGTGACGACGCACTCCAAGGCGACCGGCGTCGCGGCGACCCGGGGTGGAGCGATCAGGCGCGACGGCGCGGATTCCAGACCAGCGAACGAGAACTCGGACTCTCCGCGCGGGATCACCGCGGATGACTGGTTCATGGCCTCACGCAGGTCGTAGGTCGCGAGGTTCCACACGAACTCTCCCCGATCGAGCGCGTGCGATGCCGAGTCCTTCATACCGGCGCTCGAGAACATCACGATGGGCGGACTGTCGGCCACCGCGTTGAAGAAGCTGTACGGAGCGAGGTTGGGAGTGCCGTCGGCATCGAGCGTCGATATCCAGCCGATCGGCCTCGGGGCGATGACCGCCTTGAACGGATCGTGCGGAAGACGGGCGCGGTCGCGCTGCCCCGGCTCGTAGAACACGGCTCAGCCGGCGCGGCTGGCCAGAAGCCGGCGCACGTGGGCCTCGATCTCGGCATCGTCGATCGGCCCGGTGCGGACGAATTCGGATGCCGCGGCAGTACGTCGCGCGGTGCGTGCGGTCTCGATCGACGGCGGCCGCAGTTCGGACGCACGCTGACGCGCGGCGTCTTCCACAGCCGCGTGGCGCAGCGCCTCGCGAGCCGCGGCAGCGTCGAGCACCGCGGCGGCACGCGATCCCGCCGAGACGGTGAGGGGCCGGGGAAGCTCCCGCGGGGCCCAGCCGCGACGGTCACTCGCGAGCGCGACGTCCTGCATGACCCGGTCTTCGTGCGTGGTGGCGGCATTCGTCACGGCCACGCGGGTCACCGCACGCGCTCCGACACGCGACATGCGCTGCAGCAGAAGTCCGCAGGCGGCAGCGACGCCGACCGCCGACCACAGCAGCACCTGCGACCCGGTCGCGACGACCTGCCAGCCACCCCACACGGCGGCGGCGACGGAGAGCAGCGCGATCGCCGTGAGTGTCAGGCGCATGCGCCGGCGAGCGCGGGACTGGCGGGCGACCGGTGTCGAGCGCGCGGCCGCGCGCTCATCACGTGCCTGCTGAAGATCCGCGCGCGCCTGTTCGAGGGCGGTGTGCTCGCGCTCGGCCATCGCCCGTTTGGCGAGCCTCTGCTGAGCCATCGCCGTGCGGGCGTTGAGCTCGAGCCGCACTTCCTGGGGCGTCTCACTGGTCTCGGCGAGAACGCGCAGCGCCTGGTTCAGGCGAACGGCGTTGCGCTCGGCCGCGTCGAACTGACGGCGGCTGTGCCACGACGGCAGCAGATAGACCATCCAGAGCAGCACGGCGACGAGCACGATCACTCCCCCGCCCAGCACCTGCCCACCCATGGGCTCCACGGTAAGCGGTCATACCGTCACGCCCCGGCATCCCGTCGCGTGTCGTCCACTACCGCACGCCGGGGGCGCCCGGGCCACGCGTCAGGCGCGCAGGCGGTCGCTCGGCGGCACGGTCGCGGCATCCTGCGGGGCGCGCCCTTCGATCCACCGGCGCAGCACCCCTTCGGGCACGTCTTCGCGGGTCAGCGCGAACGCGTAGTGATCGCGCCAGTCGCCGTTGATGTGTATGAACCGCCGCCGCAGCCCCTCGTAGCGGAAGCCGAGCTTCTCGACCACGCGCAGGCTCGCCTGGTTCTCGGGGCGGATGCAGATCTCCATGCGGTGCAGACGCATCTCGTCGAAGCACACGTCGGTGGCCAGTGCGACCGAGGTCGTGGTGATGCCACGGCCGGCGAACCGCTCGCTCACCCAGTACCCGATCGTCGCCGAAGCGAGCGATCCGCGGGCGATGCCCCACACGTTCAGCTGACCGGCCAGTTCGCCGTCGTCCTCCATCACGAACGGCACGCCGGCGCCGTCGCGATACTGCTGCAGCAGGCGGCGGACGCCGGTGCGCATGTCGAACGAGACCGGTCCGTCGGGGCTCGTTGCTTCCCACGGCCGCAGCCACGCGCGATTCGAGAGCAGTTCCTGCTGGAGGGTGCGGGCGTCGCGAGGGCGGACCAGCCGGATCGTCACGTTCGCATGCCGACGGGGAGTCGTCAGATCCACGACACCCCCCTCGAACGGACGGCGCTACAGAGTCGCCGCGAATTCCTTGAACCAGGGTCGCAGCTCGGGGCCGAGATCATCGCGATCCGCGGCGAGCTGCACGATGGCCTTGATGTAGTCCACCCTATCGCCGGTGTCATATCGGCGGCCCCGGAACACGACCCCGTACACGCCGGGTCCGTCGGGATCCGCAGCGAGCTCCTGCAGCGCATCGGTCAGCTGGATCTCGCCGCCCTTGCCGGGCTCGGTGCGCTCGAGGATGTCGAAGATCGACGGGCTCAGCACGTACCGGCCGATCACGGCGAGGTTCGACGGAGCGTCTTCGGGCTGGGGCTTTTCGACCAGGCCGGTGACGCGCACGACGTCCGGGTCGTCGGTCGGCTCGACGGCCGCGGCACCGTACATGTCGATGTGGTCGGGGTCGACCTCCATCAGCGCGATGATCGCCGCTCCGGTGCGCTCGTGCTGCTCGAGCATCGTCGTCAGCAGCGGGTCGCGCTCGTCGATCAGGTCGTCGCCGAGCATCACCGCGAAGGGCGAGTCGCCGACGTGGGCGCGGGCCCGCAGCACGGCGTGGCCGAGCCCCTTGGGGTCGCCCTGGCGGACGAAGTGGATGTCGGCCATGTCGCTGGAGTCCATCACACGCTTGAGCCGCGTCTTCGTCGCCCTTGTCTTTCAGCTTCACCTCGAGCTCGGGAACGGAGTCGAAGTGGTTCGAGATGGCGTTCTTGTTGCGCCCGATGATGACGAGGATGTCCGTGATGCCGGCCGCGGCCGCCTCTTCGACGACGTACTGGATCGCCGGCTTGTCGACGACGGGCAGCATCTCCTTGGGCATCGCCTTGGTGGCGGGCAAGAAGCGGGTGCCGAGGCCTGCGGCGGGAATGACGGCTTTGAAGGGCTTGTGGGGCATCGGGCAACTCTAGCGAGGGCACCGGGCGTCCCCCTGCCGGCAGTGGCCTTGCCCTCAGCCGGGACCCGTGGTGATCGCGCCTAGAATCGAGACATGCCCGACGCGATCGCCACCGCAAAGCGCGCCCTGCGCGCCGAGCTGCGAGAGCGCCGGCAGCTGCTGTCGCAGTCCGCTCGGGATGCCGCGGCCCAAGGCATCACGCGGCAGCTCGACGCTCTCGTGGATTCGCTCGGGGTGCGGTCGATGTCGTGCTTCCTCTCCACCGTCACCGAACCGGGCACGCGCGAATTCGTCGACGCGGCCGTGAGGCGCGGCATCCGCGTCCTGCTTCCGGTGACCCGCACCGACGGCCTGCTGGACTGGTCGGTCGCGACACCCGACCTCGACATCACCGAGGGCCTGTTCGGACTGCCCGAGCCGGTCGGCGAGCTGCTCGGCCCGATCGCGGTGGACGACGTCGACCTCCTCGTGATCCCTGCCGCCGCGGTCGATCGCAGCGGCATGCGGCTCGGCTGGGGCCGCGGATTCTTCGACAAGACGATCGGATCGATGGAGGGCTGCCCGCCCGTCTACGCGGTCATCTACGACTCCGAGCTCGTCGACGAGGTGCCCAGCGACCTCCACGATCAGCCGGTCACCGGCGTCGTCACGCCGACCGAGACCGTCCTCCTCGCGCCCGTCCGGCGCTGACCGCCCGAAAGAACACATGCCTACCTACGCCTACGCCTGCAAGCTGTGCGGCCACCGCTTCGATGCGGTGCAGTCCTTCGCCGACCCGACGCTCACCGAATGCCCCGAGTGCGGCGGCGAGCTGCGCAAGGAGTACGGATCGATCGGCGTGACCTTCAACGGGTCGGGCTTCTACCGCACCGACTCGCGCGCCGCCGACAAGAAGGCCTCGAGTTCGTCCTCGTCGGGATCGGGCTCGTCGGGCATCGGGCTCTCGGGATCGGGCTCGTCTGGTTCGACCTCGAGCGGCTCGTCGAGTGGCGGGTCGTCCTCCGGTTCGGCATCATCGAAGTCTGAGGCGAAGGCCTCACCCGCATCGTCGGGGTCATGACCGGCGGAAGTCGGCGACAGCTGAGGAGCACCACGTGATCAAGGGCTTCAAGGAGTTCATCCTCCGCGGGAACGTCATCGACCTCGCTGTCGCGGTGGTCATCGGAGCCGCGTTCACCGTGATCGTCAACGCGATCGTCGCCGGGCTGATCAATCCGCTCATCGCGCTGATCTTCCAGGCCGACAGTCTCGACAGCGTGGTGTGGACGGTCACCGGCCTCACCGGCAACGAGGTCAGCTTCGCGTTCGGCGCGATCCTCGGCGCGATCATCAACTTCCTCGCGGTCGCCGTCGTGGTCTACTTCGTCTTCGTGTATCCGATGAATCGGGTCAAGGAGCGTGCGGCCGCCAAGGCCGGCATCGTCGAAGAAGAGGCATCCGAGCTGCCGACCGAGCAGGAGCTGCTGCTGCAGATCCGCGATCTGATCGCGACGCAGGGCACGGCCCCGAATTCCCGCGAGACAGCATAGGCACCGCGAGACAGACCGCGTTCACCTCAGTCTCGTCGCACCTATGCTGTCTCGCGGCCAAGCGGGTCAGTAGTGCGGGGGGACGTCCTGACGCAGGCGGTCATCGTTCGGACCGCCGGAGGTCGGCGAATCGGATGCCGCGACCTCGGCATCCGTCTCGGTGGGCTCTTCCGACGTCCCGGGCGCGGGCGTCAGCTTCACTCGGCGTGAGCCGGGTACTCGCTCGATCCGCTGGCGCTTACTCGATGACATCGATCGGCTGCGTCTCGGTGTCGGCCGTGGGCGACTCCGGTGCGACACCGAGCATCGCGGCGATCCGGGCGGCGACGCCGGCCGGGTCGCTGTACAGGTCGAACGAGTGCACGCGCACGTAGTGCCAGCCGAGGCGCCGCAGAATCTGCGGGCCGCAGTCGCAGTGACTCCCGCAGGGACTCGCCGATCGTCTCGGGGTCGCTCTCGGCGACGACCGCGCGGCCGTCGTACTGGGCAACCAGCGGCAGCAGCCCGCGGTAGTGCACGTCGACCGAGACGCCGAGGCGCCGCAGCTCGCGGGCAAGCCCCAGCGTCAGCGGGTCGGCGAGGTCTTCCAGGCGCTGGTCGCGCGCGCGCGAGGCGATGCCGCCGAGGATGCTCATGAGGGTGGCGGCGCCGTGTTCGAGGCGGCCGTCGTCGAACGCCGACGGCCGGATCGACGAGACGATGACCATCGAGCGGCGTGCGCGGGTCATGCCGACCGTCAGCAGGCGCTCCCCGTCGGGCGTCGACAGGTCGCCGAAATCGCTCAGGACGCGCCCGTGCTTGGTCAGACCGAAGCCGAGGGAGAAGATCACGCGGTCGCGGCTCTCGGCGACGGACTCCTCGAGGGTCAGCACCGCGAGCGGCTCTGCGGTGTCGCGCGAGATGAAGTCCGCGACGTCCGACCGCCCGGCGAAGGCCGCCTCGACGGCCGCCCGCACGCGCTCGGCGTGCTTCGCACTGGCGGTGACCACCATGAGCGACTCCGACCCGCGGTTCACGGCATGCTCGACCACCAGGGTCACGACGCGCTGCACCTCGGCGTCGGGACTCTCGACCGCGCCGGTCACCGGGTCAGGAGCGCCCGTGCCGCCCTCGACGTAGTCGACGCTCAGGCTTCCGCGGCCCAGGTACGACCCCGCCCACGGGAGCGAGACCAGCTCGCCGCCGTAGAACGCGCCGTTGACGAGCTCCGCAAGGTCTTCTCCGCCGGCACGATAGCTGCGCGTCAGCGTCTCCACCGGGAACAGCTCGGCGAGGCGCTCGAACACGCTCGTGTCGTCGAACGGCTCCCCGAACGACGCTTCGCCGTCGGAGGGCAGCCCTTCAGGCGGGAAGCCGGCCGCGATGCGGAACGGCGTGGGCTTCTGGGTGACCGGGTCGCCGAAGACCACGACCTGCCGCGCGCGGCGCAGCGCCGGCACCGCCTCGGCGAGACACAGGGCCGCGGCATCCGCGATGATCACGACGTCGAACGCGAGCTCATCGGGAATCTGCGGCACGTCGTACGGCGAGGCGAGCCAGACCGGCGCGAGAGTGCGCAGCAGCGTGGGCGCCGCCGCGACCAGATCGGTCGCCGTCGCGCCGCCGTTCTTGAGCGCGCGCTTGAGTGCGGCGGCTTCGCCCGCGTCATCGACGATTCCGATGCGCCACTGGGTCGCGAGCTGCGCGGCCAGCAGAGGACCGGATGCCGCGGCGTGCGCCTCGTCGACGAGTCGGTAGTCGCGCTCGAGCCGGTCGACCACGGTCGTGTTGGCCCCGAGGAGGGCGCGGTCGGTGCGCAGCAGATGCTCGAGCGCCGACTGCCACCACGCGAATTCGAGCTCGTCTCCGACGAGGTCTTCGGGCACGTGCCGCACCGAGAGCTCGGCCAGGAGCGGCTCGAGGCCGAGCGCGGCGAGCTGGGTGCGCAGGGTCGCCCGTTCCACGAGGTTGTCGAACACCTCGGAGTCGGCGGCGAGCCCGGCCAGCGTGCGGACGAGTTGGGCGACGGGCAGCGAAGAGAGACGGTCGGCCCCGGTGCGGCCGACGATCGCGTCGAGTTCGCCGAGCTCGGCATCCACGCGCTGCCACGCCACGTGCACGTCGGCGAGTCCGAGCGGAACAGCCGGGATCACGCCGGCCTCGACGAAGCGCTGCCATTCGGTGCGCTGCTGCTGCACGCGCAGGAGCGCCTCGTGCATGTCGGCGATGTGCACGCCCGGGCGCACATACTCGCGCGAGAGGCGACGCAGGCGTCGGCGCTGCGCACCCGTCAGCGACGGGGCGTCGCGCCGCGGGCCGTGCGCCTGGATGAGCTCGCCGAGCGGTCGCTCGAAGACCGTGGGGCTGAACCGATCCAGGGAGTCGCGGATGCCCTGCAAGACCTTGAGGTACGCCCCCAGTTCGCTCACGGTGTGGAACGGGCGCATACGCGTCTGCGCGATGAGCTCGTAGCCGCGCTCGAGCAGATTCGGCACGTCCTGGCGGTGGAGCTTTCCGGCCAGCGCATGCGCCGAGCGGGCCGCGCTGGTCGTCGCGAACGTGACTCCGTACCAGGGAGAGTCGTCGGGTCCGAAACGGAATTCGCCGAGCCGCGCCGCCGCCGCGAGTGCGGCAGCCGCCTTCGTGCGCGCCGGCGCGAGTCGCGAGAGCACGTCGATGTCGAAGCGCGCCGCAGCAGTCGGCGTGGGCGTGCGGTTCGCGAGTTCGGCGAGGCGCCGCAGCACGTCGAGCACCGAGACTCCGAGCGCCGGATGCTGCGCCGTCACGGCCGAACGGTAGTCGCGCAGCACACCGCGAAGCCGCACCAGGGCATCGTCGATGTCGCCGACTTTCGGCTGCACGGCCTTCTCATTGCGGCCGATCGCGCGGATCAGGTCGCGCTGCAGGTCGCGCGGCGAGACGGCGAGTCCGGGCAGGCCGATGCCGGTGAGGCGGTGGCGAACCCCGTCGAGGGTCGAGCGGCGCGCGCTCACGACGAGCACGCGCTTGCCGTCGCGCACGAGCGAACCCACTGCGTTGATGACCGTCTGGGTGCCCCCGGTGCCCGGCAGGGTGTGCACGGCGAGCGAATGCCCCGCGGTGATGCGTGCGAGCACGCCCTCCTGCTCGGCATCCGCGTCGAGCAGCAGCGTGTCCGACGCCGGTGCGCGCTCATCGGGGCTCGCGACGACCGGCGCCTCGCGGCGGATCGTCAGCGTCTCGCGGTCGTCATGGTGACCGGCCAGCGCGTTGAGCACCGGCTGATCGAGGTCGACGGCATCCCGCGCCATCGCGGCGCCCACGTCGGCGAACGTCGAGACGACCAGGCGCGGATGAACGGTGAACGAGTCGATCGACGCGGCCAGGGCGCGGATGCGGTCGATGACCGGCTGCGGCTTGAACACGCCGCCCTCGTACGCGAGAGCGGCAAGGGCCTGACCGTCCAGCTCGATGCCGAAGTGCGTGCGCAGCGCCCGGACGAACTCGGGGTTCACAGTGAACGAGCCGTGCAGCTTCAGCTCGAAGTCGGAGTGGTGACGACGGATGCCGAGCGGGCGCAGCAGAACCGGTGCGGTGCACGCCAGCCCGCCGATGCGCCACGACGCGAGCCCGACGGCGAGGTTGACGGGCTCGATGCCGCGCGCGGTGCGCAGCTCGACGTTCTTCGCGGTGATCCGCTCCGCGGCCAGGCGCGCGTTGCGCGCCGCGACCTCATCGCGGAACAGATTCGACAGCAGAGTGGAACGCCCGGTGATGAACTGCGGAAGACTCCCCGGATGCGCCTGGGTGATCTCGATGCCGCCGTCGTTCTCATCGTCGAAGTGCAGCAGCGTCGAGGGGCCGCCCAATTCAGCCGCGAGTGCCCGCAGGCGGTCCCTTTCGGGCTCGGCGATGTGCATCACGGTCACTCCCGGTTCCGAAAGTCCGAGATCGCCCGGGGTCACGGACGGCAGATCGTCCTCTGCGCCGATCACGGCGCTGCCTTCTCCTCGCCACACACGGCCACCCTAAGCGGCGTGCGACCGTCACTCGGTGAGCCCGCCCGAGTTTCGCGCGATTGGACGACACGCCCGCTGACCAGGCCAGTTCCTGATCGGGGCCGGGCGCGCCGCGGCGCTTCGGTTGCCGGCATGAGGAGATCTGCCGAAACGAGGACCGCACCGCGGCAGGTGCTCCTCAGCCGGGCAGATCCCCTCATCCGGGCGACAGGCCCGGCCGCGCCGATCTCTCCGAACACCCCGGTCGCGGCCTCTCCTCCCCAGAGCCCTGTTTCGGTCACCATCCCCACACCGGGGCCTCATCCCCGGTGCGCGCGGCCCGGCGCGCCAGGATGGTCGCATGACCGCACCGCCGCACAGTCGCTTCCTCCTGCATCCCTCCCCCGTCGGCGAGGTCCTCATCGTCACCACCGACGAGGGCATCGTCACCCTGCACCCGCTGCGCGACCGGCTCGAGAACGAACTCGAGCGGCTGTCGCGCGTGCTGCGCAGCATCCCGGATCGCGCGGACGACGATCCGGTCGCGGCCGACGCCGCCCAGCAGCTCGACGAGTATTTCGCGGGCGAGCGGCACGACTTCGACCTGCCCCTGGACTGGCGGCTCGTCCGCGGCTTCACGCGCGATGCGCTCGAGGCGGTCCGCGGCATCCCGTACGGCGAGACGGCGGGCTATGGCGAGGTCGCCGCGACCGCGGGCAGTCCGCGCGCGGCGCGCGCCGTCGGAACGGCGTGCGCGACCACACCGTTCTCGATCGTCGTGCCGGTGCACCGGGTGGTGCGGGCGGACGGTTCCATCGGCGAGTACGGCGGGCACCCCGAAGACAAGGTGTTCCTGCTGGAACTCGAACAGGCCGCGAGCGAGTAGGCCGCTCGCGCCGTGCGGGCCCGAGCCGACCCCCGCCTCGGGCCCGCACACTTCCGCCGCCGACCGCACCTTCGAGCCGGGGTGCGGGCCGATGGTCGCTCACCGCCCGGTGGTATCCTCAGCGCTACGAATCGCGGCGAAGACGCCGAATCCCCCGGAAGCAGGCAGTGCGTGATCGCACACCCCCGAACCGAGTCCGACGAGCAGCTGGTTGCCCGCGCGGTGGGCGAGCTTGCGCGCCGCACGAGGTTTCCGGTCGCATTCGGGGGGCTCGAACACGACGGGGCCGTCCACGTCACCGCGGTCGTCGGCAACCGCACCCGCAGCCTCGAGGGGCTGGTCGTCGAACCGGCCCGTGGGCTCGGCGGCCGCGCGCTCGTCGAGAAGCGCCCCCGGCTCGCTGTCGACTACGGCTCGTCGCGCAGCATCACCCACGACTACGACCGCGCCGTACTCGGCGAGGGCATCTCCACCCTGTTCGCGGTTCCGGTGATGGTCCGCGGCGACGCGCGCGGCATCCTCTACTGCGGCTCGTGGTCGCAGTCGCCGATCGGCGACCTCGTCACCCGGCCCGCGTTCACCGTGGCCGGCGAGCTCGGCACCGAGCTGCACGTTCGCGAGGAAGTGGAGCGCCGGCTCGCGGTGATGCCGCCCCCGGCGGCCAGATCCGCGCTCGCCCCGGCTGCGCGCGAGCAGCTGCGCGAGAGCTACGCCGAGCTTCGCGCCATCGCGGCGACGGTCGACGATCCGAGCGTCCGGGCGCGCCTGACCATGATCGAGAACCGCCTCGCCGCACTGTCGCACGACGGCGGCGAAGGGCCGGGCGAGACGGACGTGCACCTCTCGCCGCGCGAGATCGACGTGCTGGCCTGCGCGGCGCTCGGTGACACGAACGCCGCGATCGCCACGACGCTCTCGCTCAAGGAAGTCACCGTGAAGTCCTACCTGCAGGCGGCGATGGCGAAGCTGGATGCCTCCACCAGACACGCCGCCGTCGCGAAGGCCCGACGCGCGGGAATTCTGCCGTAACGCGAACAGGCGCCGCATTCACGAATTCGTCGATTCCACAGGAATATCGCGTTCCGAGTTGTCACGAAAGCGTGCCAATAGTGCAATCCCACAACTGCGCGTACCCTGCGTGTCATGGCCCGAAGAATTGTGCATCAACTCGTCGACGACCTCGACGGTTCCATCCTCGACGTCGGCGAGGGCGAGACCGTCCTGTTCTCGCTCGACGGCACCGCGTACGAGATCGATCTGACCGATGGCAATGCCGCAGCGCTGCGGGATGCCTTCGCTCCTTATGTCGCCGCCGCACGCTCCATCTCGTCCTCGCGCGGCGCATCATCCGAGGCCTCGCGCAAGCGACGACGGCCCGGTCAGCAGGATTACAGTGCGATCCGCGCGTGGGCGAAGGACAACGGCTACCAGGTGTCCGAGCGTGGACGGGTGCCGGCATCCGTCATCGACGCCTACGAAGCCGCTCACTGACGAATCCGGCCGGTCGGTCGGCACGGTTTGTCGCATTGTCGCCCCGATAGCGACGAGTTTCGACACGTGAGACTTTCGTGCGCCATCGACCGCCTTGCGGTGAACTCGAGCGCCCGCGTCCCGATGCGAGGATGGTCGCATGGCTGCATTCGTCGTCTCTGAAGAAGTCTCCGCAGCACTCGAGCGCCGGGCCCCCGTCGTCGCTCTCGAGTCCACGATCATCTCGCACGGGCTTCCCCGCCCCCGCAACCTCGAGGCTGCCCGCGAGTTCGAGGCGATCCTGCGCAGCCAGGGCGTGACGCCGGCGACGATCGCCGTGCTCGACGGCATCCCGCGAATCGGCCTCGACGACGAGGGTCTGCGGCGCATCGCCGATGAAGACCTCGCGAAGGCGAGCGTGCGCGATCTGCCGATCATCCAGGCGCGGCGTGCCAGCGCCGCGACCACGGTCGCCGCGACGTCGCACTTGGCGGCCCTCGCCGGCATCCGCGTGTTCGCCACGGGCGGGCTCGGCGGCGTGCACCGCGGAGCGGCCGACACGTTCGACGAGTCGGCCGACCTGACGACCCTCGCGAACACGCCCATCACCGTGGTGAGCGCCGGTGTGAAGTCGGTGCTCGACATCGCCGCGACGCTCGAACGGCTCGAGACGCTCAGCGTGCCGGTCGTGGGTTACCGCACGAGCGTCTTCCCGAGTTTCTGGCTGCGCGAGAGTGCGTTCTCGCTGGACTGGTCGGTGGATGCCGCCGCCGAGGTCGCCGCGATCATGCGGGCGCAGGATTCCCTCGGCAACCGGCAGGGCATCGTCGTGGCGAACCCCGTCCCGGCCGATCAGGCATGGGACGCCGAAGAGCACGATCGTGTTCTCGCGGAGGCGCTCGCCGAAGCCGACGCTGCGCACATCAGCGGCAAGGCGGTCACGCCGTTCCTGCTGCTGCGGATCGTCGAGCTCTCGGAGGGCCGCAGTCTCGAGGTCAACCTCGACCTCGCACGCAACAACGTGCGCGTGGCCGGCGAGATCGCCACGGCGTGGGCCGCGCAGGCATGAGCGCACCCGCGCGCGCCGGCGGCATCCTGGTCGTCGGCGACGTCATCGACGACACGGTCGTGATCCCCTCCGGTCCGATCCGCCCCGACACCGACACGGCGAGCACCATCCGCCGCGTCGCGGGAGGGTCGGCCGCGAACACGGCCGCGTGGCTGGCTGAACTCGGCGCCGACGTCACGTTCGTCGGCGCGGTGGGCGCCGCCGACGTGGTGCGCCACACCGCGCTCCTGCCCGGCGTCGACGTGCACCTGCAGGCGACGGATGCCGAGACCGGCGCGATCATCGTGCTGGTCCAGGGGGCCGACCGGTCGATGCTGACCGACCGCGGCGCGAACGCCGAGCTGGATTTCGATGCGATCCCCGACGCCTTCATCCGCGATCACGTGCATCTGACCGGGCACTCGATGGCGACATCCGACGGCGCGGCTTTCGCCCGGTTCCTGCGACGGGCGAAGGCCGCCGGTGCGACGGTGTCGGTGAGCCCCGGCTCGGTCGCCTACATCGACGCCCTCGGCGCCGACCGGTTCAGCGAGGTCATCGCCGGTGCCGACCTGCTGTTCGCGAGTGTGGTGGAGGGCGCCGCGCTCGCCGGCGCGTCGGACCCGGCCGAGATCGCGGCGCGCGTCGATGCGCCGACGCTCGTGCTCACGCTCGGCGCCGACGGCGTCATCGTCGACGGCGTGCACATCGCGGCCGTGACCGCGCCGGACGTCGTCGATCCGACCGGCGCGGGCGACGCGTTCTGCGCCGGATTCCTCGCGCGCTGGACGACCGATCGCGACGCGGTCGCCGCCGCCCGCGCGGGCACCGAGGTGGCCGCGCGCGCGGTCGGCGTCGTGGGCGGGCGGCCGTCGTGAGCTACGCGGTCGATTTGACCGACGAGAGCACTTTGGTCAGGGTGTGCTTCGCGTCACCGAGCACGATCGAGACCTTCGGGTCGTAGAACAGCTCGTTCTCGATGCCGGCGAACCCGGGGTTCAGCGACCGCTTGAAGAACACGACCTGCTGCGCATCGGCGACGGTGAGGATCGGCATCCCGTAGATCGGTGAACCGGGCGATGTCTTGGCCGCCGGGTTGACGACGTCGTTCGCCCCGACGACCAGCACGAGATCGGTGGTCTTGAACCGGGGGTTGACCTCGTCCATCTCGACGAGCGCGTCGTAGGGCACGTTCGCCTCGGCGAGCAGCACGTTCATGTGTCCCGGCATCCGGCCGGCAACGGGGTGGATGCCGAACACGACGTCCACGCCCTGATCGCGCAGGATCTCGGCGAGCTCGGCCGCCGCGTGGTGCGCTCCGGCGACGGCGAGCCCGTAGCCGGGCACGATGACGACGCGCTGCGCGTAATCCAGCAGGATCGCGACATCGTCGGCCTCCATCGTCCGCACCGGCCGGTCCGAGCCGGCGGCCGGCGTGCTCGACGCGACGTGCGCACGGAACGCGCCGAACACGATGCCGGCGACGGTGCGGCCCATGGCCTTGGCCATCGCCATCGTGAGGATCGTGCCGCTCGCGCCGACGAGCGTTCCGGCGATCAGCAGCAGCACGTTGGAGAGCACAAGCCCGGATGCCGCCACCGCGAGCCCGGTGAACGCGTTGAGCAGCGATATCACGATCGGCACGTCGGCGCCGCCGATCGGCAGCACCAGCAGCACACCGAGCACGAGGCCCACCACCAGCAGCATGTAGGCCCAGACCGCATCGCCGGTGAGCACCAGCGCGACGCCGGCCGCGACCGCCGCGACGACGAGGAGCACCATCAGCACGCGCAGGCCCGGGAAGGTGACCGCCTTCGTGGTGACGATCCCCTGCAGCTTGCCGAACGTGACGAACGATCCGGTCAGCGAGACACCGCCGATGAGCACGGTGAACGCGACCACCCCGAGGGTCCACGGGCTCTCGCTGTGGGCGATCTCCACGAGTGCGACCAGCGCCGCGGCGCCGCCACCGACGCCGTTGAAGGCCGCGACGAGCTGCGGCATCTGCGTCATCTGCACCCGGCGGGCGGCGATGACCGCGATGACCGATCCGACGGCGATCGCACCGATGATCCAGGCGAGATTCCGCAGCTCGACGCTCAGCATGTACGCGACGATCGCCAGCGCCGCGCCGGCCGCGCCGAGCAGATTGGCACGCCGAGCAGTGCGGGGATTGCTGAGGCCCTTCAGCGCCAGGATGAACAGCACCGCCGCGATGATGTAGCAGACCGTGACGACCTCGGGGGGCAGCAGTTTCACGCGCCGACCTCCGTCTTCGCGGCATCCGTCCGAGCGACGCCGGCCCGGGGTTTGGCGCGAAACATCAGCAGCATGCGGTCGGTCACGACGAACCCGCCGACCACGTTGATGGTCGCGAGCAGCACTGCGAGGATCGACAGCGCGAGCGCGAGCGGATCCTCGGCCTGGCCGGCGACGAGGATCGCGCCGAGCAGGATGATGCCGTGGATCGCGTTCGCCTCCGACATGAGCGGCGTGTGCAGGGTGCTCGAGACCTTCGAGACGACCTCGAAGCCGAGGAAGACCGCGAGGATCGTGATCGTGATGAGTGCGAAGCCGTCCATCAGGCAGACTCCTTCTGGGGCTCCGCCCCAGACCCCCGGCTCGCTGACGCACGCCCCCCCTCGATGACCGCGGCGACGCGTTCGTTCACCACCGCGCCGTCGTGGGTCACGACGCTCCCCGAGACGAGTTCGTCGTCGAAATCGAGCACGATGTCCCCTTCCTTCATGATCAGCGCCGCGAAGTTGGTGCAGTTCATGGCGTACAGCTTCGATGCGTCGGGTGCGAGGTCGGACTGGATGTCGCGGGCGCCGATGAGCGTCACGACTCCCCCGGACACCTCGACCGCGCGACGCTCTCCCGCGACGGAGCCTTCGATGTTGCCGCCCGATTCCGCCGCGAGGTCGACGAGCACCGACCCGGACTTCATCGCGGCGACCATGGCTGCGGTCACGAGCCGCGGGGCGGCGCGTCCGGGGACGGCGGCGGTCGTGATGACGATGTCGGACGCCGCGATGTGCGGTGCGAGCAGCTCCTGCTGTCGGCGCGCCCGGTCTTCGGCGAGTTCCTTCGCGTACCCGCCGCCCGCTTCGGCCGTGCCGAGGTCGAGATCGATGAACGTGCCGCCCACCGAGCGCACCTCGTCGGCGGATGCCGCACGGACGTCGTTGGCAGAGACCACACCGCCCAGACGCTTGGCCGTCGCGATCGCCTGCAGGCCCGCGACACCCGCACCGAGGACGATCACGCGTGCCGGAGCAAGGGTTCCGGCTGCGGTCATGGTCATGCCGAACATGCGCCCGAATGCGTCGGCGGCGATCGTGACGAGTCGATAGCCGGCCAGCAGCGCCTGAGAGGAGAGGACGTCCATCGACTGTGCGCGCGAAATGCGCGGCAGGAGGTCGAGCGCGAAGGAGGTCACGCCGGCATCGCGCGCGGCCGTGACCGCAGCGGCGTTCTGGAACGGATCGACCGTGCCGACGGTGACTGTTCCGGCGGGCAGCTCCCCGATCTCGGCCGTCGTCAGCGGGCGGACGTGGAACAGCACGCCCGGCGCGAAAGGATGGTCTCGGGCGACGATGCGCGCTCCGGCCGCTTCGTACGCGGCATCCGTGATCAACGAACCCGACCCGGCTCCGGACTCGACGTCGACGGTGGCCCCGGCGGCCAGAAGCCTCTTGACGCTGTCGGGCGTCGCGGCGACGCGTTTCTCACCCGGGGAACGCTCGGCGCGCACGCGCACGTGGATCGTCACTGCACCCTCACTCCCGCTGCCACAGCTCTGTCGCAGCCCTCCCGGCATCGTATCCGGGCTCCCGATATCCGTCGCGTCCGAGGCGGTGCGTTCCGCCCCGAGAAGGTGCACCCCGCGGCGAGAAGGTGGGTTGCGGCACGAGAAGGTGCGCACCTCCTCGGCGGGCAACGCACCTTCTCGGCGGGCAACGCACCTTCTCGGCGATCAGTCGCCATCGGATGCCGCCGGGTCGGCGTCGGCGAGCAGGATCGACACGCCGCGCTCGGGCGTCCACCGGAAGACGAGGCTGTGGCGGTCGGTCATCCGCGCGGGGCGATAGTCCGGCGCAACATCTGCGTACGGCACAGACTGCTCGAGCAGCCCGACGAGGAAGCCCTCCTCCGCAGCGCACCGGATGAAAGTCCGGTCACCCCCGTCCAGGAGGATGCATCGTTGTCCGCTCGCCGACCGCGCGAGCCACACGGTCCAGCCGTAGTACGCCCCGAGCGACTCCGCCCATCGCAGGCCGCCCTCGACCGGGAACTGCGGCGCCGCCGGCTGCTCGACGTACCGGGCGAGCGATCTGTCGAGGGGTATGTCGACGAGCCTCGTCTCCGACCCGGTCGCCGTGCGATCCACCGAGGGGGCCGGCGGCGTCGCCGACGACGATGCCTCGGCGATCGGGTCCACGGCCTGCGGACCCGTGATCTGCACCACCACGAGAACGGCGACGACGGCCGCTCCGGCCAGTGCGGCGGCGCGCCAACCGAGCCGTCTGGCCGGCAGACCCACATCGATCCCCGTCGGTGGCGCCGACGGCTCTGCCCCCTCCGCGGCGGCGGCCGGCGGGGAGGCGGCACTCGGCATGACCGCGTACTCGCCCCGCGCGCGGTTCTCGAGCTCTTCGAGCCGCAGGAGGGCCTGCGGATCCCCGTCGATATCGGCATCCGGCCCGTAGGCGCGACGGCGCAGAGCTGCGAGCTCCCCGACCTCGTCGTCCACGATTCCACGCTAGGCCCGCGGCGGGTGTCGCGGGCGGCCGGATCCGTTTCTGCTGACTCAGACGTCGGTCGGCGGACCCGCGGAACCCCGCACTTCCGCATCGATCCCGCGCGCCCACTCCACGGCTCGCCCGAGCTCGCCGTCGATGAGCGGACCCTCGTAGCCGTGCACGCGGAACGACTTCGCCTTGATGGCGACGTCGAACCCGAGAGCCCGCAGCTCGTGGCGCGCCGCCTTGGCCGCCGATCCCGGGAGCCGCGGCTTGTCGACCCGGGTGTCGAACGCCACCGCCTTCACGGCAGATGCGAGGTGAGGCAGCTGCGCCAGCCATTCGCGGATGCCCCGCACGGGTGCCCGCGGCGCGCCGTTCTGCGTCACCGCTGCCTCGCGGGTGGAGGGGCGACTCATCGAAAAGCCGTGCGTCGGCCCGCCCACCACGACCAGGTCATAGCCCACGACCGATGCCGGCGCGGATTCGGCGTCGAACACGCGCACCGACATCGTCCGACCGAGTTCGTCGGCCACTGCCTTGGCCACCTTCTCGGTGTTTCCCCACAGGGATTCGTAAACCACCACAGCCCGCATGGCGCGCCCCCTTGGTCACTGCTCCCATCCCATCGCGCACGAGCCGTGCGGGACAGTGCCGAAGGTCCCATGGAGAATCGCGATCGCCTCGACCGCACTGGTGAGGCGCCGATCCTCCGCAGTACACTCGCGGCGTGCGGTCCCGCCTCGCCGACCGCCATGGAGCATGAATGAACGCTGACGCTTCGGCGCCTCGGCCGCCCGCCATTCTGGTCGTCTCCGCAGACGACCGTCAGCGGCGTGCCCTCGTCGACCCTCTGAATCGCCGATACGCGCAGGACTACCGCATCATCGACGCCGACACACCCGATCACGCGGCAGTGGCGATCGAGGAGCTTCACGCCGCCGGGGGCGACCTGGCGCTGATCCTCTCCGACGACGCATCGCCCACCGTCGACCACGAGAGCGTGTTCGCCGCGGCACGCCGCCGGTATCCCGACGTGCGACGCGGCCTGGTGATCGAGTGGGGATCGTGGGCCGACCGCGACACGACCGAGGCCGTGCTCGAGCTCATGTCGCGCGTGCAGATCGACTACTACGTCGTGCGGCCCGTGCACACCGCCGACGAATCCTTCCACCGCGCCATCACCGACTTCCTGCACGAATGGGAGTTCTCCAGCGGGCGGCGCCAACGGGGGTTCACGGTCATCGGTGACCACTCCCAGCCGCGCACCCACCAGTTGCAGAGCCTGCTGGCCCGCGGCGGAGTGCACACCGAGCGCCTCGACCCGAGCACACCCGAAGCGATGGCGATGCTCGCCGACGCGGGCGTCGACTACGACGGGGTGCCTTTGGTGCGCACGGCCGACGGCTTCGTGCTGGTCGACCCCGACGACGCGGCGCTCGCCCGCTCGTATGGCCTGGACACCTCGCTTCCCGAGGGCATCGTCGATGTCGCGATCGTGGGCGCCGGACCCGGCGGGCTCGCCGCGGCCGTCTATGCGGCATCCGAGGGTCTGGACACGCTCGTGCTGGAGGGAGAGGGGATCGGCGGGCAAGCCGGGTCGAGTTCGCTCATCCGCAACTACCTCGGGTTCTCGCGGGGCGTCTCGGGCGCCGAACTCGCCCAGCGCGCCTACCAGCAGGCCTGGATCTTCGGCGCCCGCTTCGCCCACACGCGACGCGTCATCGGCATGAACCTGTCGGGTGAGGGCTTCGAGCTGCAGGTCGAGGGAGGCGAGATCGTGCGTGCCCGCACCGTCGTCCTCGCGAACGGTGTGAGCTATCGCCGACTCGCGGCACCGGGCCTGCGCCCGTTCGTCGGCTCCTCGGTCTTCTACGGCGCCTCATCGGTCGAGGCCCGCGCGCAGTCGGGGCGTACCGTACTGGTCGTCGGCGGCGGCAATTCCGCCGGCCAGGCCGCGCTGCACCTGGCCCGCTACGCGAAATCCGTCTCGCTGGTCGTGCGCGGAGCCTCTCTGGCCGAGAGCATGTCGCGCTACCTGATCGACCAATTGCATGCCGCCGGCGTAGGTCTGATCACCGGCACGCGCGTCGTCGACGCCGGCGCGCACG
Organism: uncultured Actinomycetota bacterium; assembly: GCA_963772395.1. Classification (GTDB taxonomy): domain Bacteria; phylum Actinomycetota; class Actinomycetes; order Actinomycetales; family Microbacteriaceae; genus Microbacterium. Next base: position 1,580,929 of record CAVYWV010000002.1, read on the forward strand.
AGTCCGATCGGCTCGACTACGTCGTGCTCGAGCACACCGACTCCGGTGAGCAGACCGAGTTCCCCGCCGATGCGATCTTCATCACGATCGGCGCGCGGCCGCACACGGAGTGGCTGCCGCCCGAGGTGCTGCGCGACAAGTGGGGGTCCATCATGACGGGCGCCGACGTGCTCGCCGAAGGCGGACGACGCGCCTGGCGCGGGGATGACGCCGGACCCACTCAGTTCGAGACATCGCTTCCGGGCATCTACGCAGTGGGAGACGTGCGCCGCGGCTCCGTCAAACGCGTGGCATCTGCCGTGGGCGAAGGGTCGGTCGTGATCTCCGCGGTGCATGCCCACATCGGCAGGCACGTGGGCGGCTGATCCGTCAGCGGACGCCCCGCGCGGCCCACGCGGTCGCCGGCATGTCGATCGGCCCCTCCCCCAGCCGTTCGCGGCAGCGCGTGCGCACCTCGCGCTGGCGCTCCGCGTCCAGCGCTGCCAGCTGCGACCCTGCCGGACCGACCCCGAGCGTGTAAGGCTCCCACCAGTCCTCGAACGTGGGGGAGGTGACGATGACCGAAAGCTCGGACTCCTCGACGTCGCGGCATCCCGCATCGCGCAGCAGCGCACCGAGCTGTCCGCGGCGGGCGCCGGTGCGGCCGGTCTCGTCGTCGGTGTCGGGTTCGAGCTCTTTCAGCACGCTGAGGAAGGCCGAGAGCGGTGAGCGCGCTCCCTCGAAATCCCACACGTTCAGGGCGACCACGCCGCCGGTGCGGGTCACGCGGCGCAGCTCGGCGACGCCGGCGAGCGGGTCGGTCATGAACTGCACGACCAGCTGCGCGGCGACGATGTCGAAGGCCTCATCGTCGAGCGGCAGGTGCTCGGCAGACGCCTGGATCGCGGTCACCCCGGGCAGTCGGTCGCGGATCGCGCCGACGAACGGCGCGGACGGGTCGACGGCGACGACGGATGCCGGTCCCAGCCGGTCGGCGAGCACCTCGGTCAGCGCACCGGGACCGCTGCCCACATCCAGCGCATTTCGTCCAGGACCCACGTCGAGCCAGTCGGCGAACTCGAGGGCCAGAGGACGAGAGTACCGCCCCATGAAACGGTCATACGCCACCGGCGCCACGTGGAACGACATGGCGGGAGTGTAGCGTCGCCCGCGGCCGAGCGGCAGGGCGGTCGTGCGCGGCGCCGGTGTCGGCTGACCGATAGCCTCGACCCATGGAGGACTGGGAAGAAGGGGCAGCCGAGACGCTCGAGCGCTTGACCGGCTCACCGATGGCCGATGCCGTGCAGGGAACCATCCGCATCGTGTCGCTGTCGGAGCCGAAGGGGCGACTCCGCTACCAGGCGTGCGAGATGGAACTGATCCTGGAGGGTCCGGGACTGGACTCCGAACCCCTCACGACCGAGGTGATCCTCGACCGCCGCTATTGGCCGAAGGCCGGCATGGTGCTGCGAGCCCGCATCTCGCGCAGGACGCCGCGCATGATCGATGTGAACTGGGACGCGCTCGCCCGCGAGATGAAGAGATAGCGACGCGCGGTCACCCCATCAGCGGGCGCAGCATGCGCGCGAGCTCGTCGATGTCTTCGCGGCTCAGCACGCTGAGCGCCCGCGCTTCGCGGCGGATCAGTTCGCTCATCGCGGCATCCACCCTCACCCGACCCTCGTCGGTGAGGCGCACGAGCACCCCGCGACCGTCGCGCGGGTTGGCCTGGCGCTGCACGTAGCCGCGCTCGACGAGATGGGTGATCCGGTTGGTCATGGCGGCGCTGCCGATCATGGTCCGCTGGATCAGCTGGGCCGGGCTCAGCTCGTGCGGCTCATCGGCGCGACGCAGGGCGGCGAGAACGTCGAATTCCCACGAAGCGAGGCCCGCGGTCGCGAATGCGCCGGCCCGGATGCGCCCGAGCCGGATCGACACCCGGCGCAGCCGTGACATGACTTCGAGGGGGGTCACATCGACGTCGGGCAGACGCTCCGACCACGCGCCGATGAGCGCGTCGACCTCGTCGGCGTCGCCCCTCGCCTCACCACGACTTTCCACACCACGACCGTACCGATCCCTCGGCCCACCGGCGACCTGCGCCGGTCGCGGCGGCGCCATGGAAGCGTCAGAGCGCGGTGACGGTGGCGGATGCCGAGTCCCACCGGCGCAGCGACACACCGGTCCCGTCCAGGGCGGGTCCGATGAGGCGGAGGGCGTCGGCCAGGGATTCCCGCCGGAGTCGTCGTGCCAGCGTGATGTGCGGGGTCCACTCTCCCGCAACGGTGTGCGCCCCGTCATCGCCCGCCGGGACCGCCGCGTGCACGGCGGCATGCAGGTCACGCAGTTGCTCGCTCAGCACCACCCGCCAGGCGAGCACCCCGCGATCGCCGTGTGCGAACACGACCGGTTCGGCGAGGGTGAGCGGGATGGGCAGGCTCTGCGCCGCCGCCGTGAATGCCACCGCGGCCAGCGTCGGGCGCGCGAGCAGCGTGATGTGCGGCCGGTTGCTCGGCGCGGTGTGCGCGGCGAGGCTCGACAGCCCGGCATCGGCGAGGCGCCGCCAGTCCGCGCGCACCCGCGCCTCGGCGGCCTCGTCGAGCAGCAGCTCGATGCTGACGACGTCGCTCACGGGTGGCCGTCGTCGCAGAGGTCGGTCGGCAGCGCGGATGTCATCGGACTCCGATGAGCCGTGCGACCTCGCCGACGCCTGCCATGTACCCGGCCAGGTCGGTCTCCTCTTCACGCGGCTGCAGGATGACCGACGTGGCGCCCGCCGCGTAGAACGGCTCGATCGCGGCCGCGACTTCGTCCGAATCTCCGACGACCATCAGCGCCGGGTCGACCGCGCCCGACCAGCGGACCAGGTCGTCTGCGAGCTGCGCACGCGCCGCATCGCCGCCGAACGCCGCAGACACGAACACGATGAGTTCGTGGGCGTCACCTCTCTCGGCACCCTCTCGGCCCTCGAGGGCGAGTGCGAGCGTGCGCGCCACCCGCTCGGGGTTGCTGCCGCCGGGAAGCACCGTGCCGTCGCCGACTTCGCCCGTCAGCCGCACGGTCTTCGGGCCTTCGCCGGCCACGACGATCGCGGGCGCGTGCGCGGGCGGCCAGTCCAGCCGCACGTGGTCGAGGGTGACGTAGCGGCCCGCCGTGGTGACCTCTTCGCCGGCGAGCAGCGAGCGCAATGCAGGAACGTACTCGCGCATGAGAGTGAGCGGCGATGCGACACGGGCCCCGACCTGCGCCATCCACGGCAGCACGCCGTGGCCGACCCCGGGAACGAGCCGCCCGGGGAAGAGACGCTCGACGGTCGCGATCTCCATCGCCGTCAGCGCCACATTGCGCAGGGGCATCGGGGCGACGCCGATTCCGACTCTCAGCGTGGTCGTCCAGGCCAGCGCAGCGGATGCCGCGGCGAAAGCGGACTCGCGGAAGCAGTCCTCCCACAGCCAGAGTTCGGGCACACCTGAATCCTCTGCGGCCTGCGCGGCGTCGCGCAGCGCCTCCGGAGGAGAGTAGGGCGTGAAGATCGCACCGATGCGTCGCATGCCCACACTCTGACACGGCCCACCCCCACGCCGACATCGCACGCACCCCGCCGATGTCGGCGGCATCCGAGTAACGTGAGCAGCCTCGGCCGGAGAAAGGGGAACCGGCTGAAATGGGCGACTGGCACCCGATCCTCGCCGCGGTCGAAGGGCCGACCGGGGTGTGGCGCATGATCGACCCGCAGGGCCGCGAGTACGGTCGCGTCGAGATCCGCCGCATCATGAACGGAACCGAGACCCGCTACAAGGCCATCTGGCGTGGTGAGGTGCTCGGCTGGGCGACGACGCTGCGCGAAGCATGCGAACGCGTGCACGGCGCGTATGTGCGCTCGCACGGACCTGTGCCCTTCGCCGGGTACCCGAACCTGAGCGGGCTTCGGTGACCCGACGCACTCGAGCGCCGGCTCATGGAATACGCCCCACAAGCTGAGCCGGCTCGACGACCGCACCGCGCTCAGCAGTTGATTCCGCGGCGACGATGCGGCCGCCTGCCTCGCGCCGCCGACATCTCGGCCGCCGACGGCCCCGCGACACCATTTCGGTGCGACAGTACAGGGACGCATCGCACACGCGAGGAGGTGGCATGCAGCAGATCTCCCGAACCGCGCCGCCTCTGCGCGGACCGGTCGTGGCCGCACAGGAGTGGCGGCAGGTCGCTTTCCTGCATTGGCGCGTGCCGCAGGTCGACGTCGCCCCTCTCCTGCCGCCGGGCGTCGTGCCCGACGTGTTCGACGGGTCGTCCTGGGTCGGGCTGATCGCTTTCCGGCTGGGCGATGCGCAGGTCGGCCGGCTCCCGCCGATGTCGGGCTGGGGCTCGTTCACCGAGGTGAATGTCCGGCTCTACGGGGTGGACGCGGAAGGTCGACGCGGCGTCGTGTTCCGGTCGCTGGAGGCCTCGAGCCTCCCGGCCGTGCTCGCCGCCCGCGCACTGTTCGGGCTGCCGTACATGTGGGCGCGCACGGCGCAGCGCGCCCGACCAGACGGGTGGGAGTACGCATCGCGCCGCATCGCCGGCTCGGCCACGAAACGCGGCCCCGGATTCCAGCTCTCGGTCGCCGTCGACGCGACGCAGACCGTGGACGATGACCTCTCGCAGTTCCTCACCGCCCGATGGGGGCTGTTCCAGGGCCGCTTCGGTCGCACGCAGTGGCTGCCGAACGAGCATGAGCCGTGGGTGCTGCATCCCGCGCGGCTGCTCACTCTGCGCGATGAGCTGTGTGCGGCGGCCGGACTGCCCGGCGTTGTGGAGAACCCGCCTGCCTCCGTGCTGTACAGCCCGGGCGTGAACGCGAAGTTCGGTCGTGGCAGTCTGCTCGCGAGCGGCAGGGCGCGCTGACCCCCTGGCCGTCGGGGACGCCCGCTGGCACACTGAATCCATGGCCGAAGCCAAGACGGTTCCGACAGACGCGGATGTCGACGAGTTCCTTCACGCCGCGACCCCCGCTCGTCGCCAGGCCGATGGTCTGACGCTCGCCGACATCTTCCACGAGGTCACCGGCGCCGATCCCGTGCTGTGGGGTCCTTCGATGGTGGGCTACGGCAGCTACCGCTTCGTGTCGCCGAACAATCCGCGGACTCGTGGTGACTGGCCCAAGACCGGATTCTCCCCACGCAAAGCGCAGCTTTCGCTCTACGGGCTGAAGGATCGACCCGAAGGCGCCGCGCTGCTGCCCTCGCTCGGCACCTATACCGAGGGTGCGGGCTGCGTGTACGTCAAGAAGCTCGACGACATCGACCTTGCGGTGCTGCGCCGGCTCATCGCGATCGCGTGGGCGCGGGGCGACGATCCCGATCCGAGGCCGTCGGTCTGACCACGTGTGAACACCGAGGTGTCCACCGCGCGTGCGCCCTCGGCGAACTCCGCCCCGACGCGCGCCGCCGGTGCTGAAATTGGTCGCATGAACGACGAAGACGCGCTCGACGCGTACTCCTCGGCGGTGGTGCGGATCGCCGAGACGCTGCTGCCCTCGGTGGCTGCCGTGTCGGTGCGCTCGGCGCGCGGAGCCGGTGCCGGCAGCGCATCGGTGATCTCCGCCGACGGGCATCTGCTCACCAGCGCGCACGTGGTGGCCGGCGCCGTGCGCGCGGAGGTGGCCTTCTCGGACGGGTCCGCGCTGGCGGCGCGCGTCGTCGGAAGCGACCCGCTCTCCGACCTGGCGGTCCTCCAGGTCGATGGCAGCACTCCCCCGCCCGTGCCGTGGGGCGATGCGTCGAAGCTCCGCGTCGGGCAGCTGGTGGTGGCGCTCGGCAACCCCCTCGGCATGGCCGGCAGCGTGACCGCGGGCATCGTCTCCGCGCTCGGCAGATCGCTCCCGACGCAGTCCGGGCGCGTGGTCGACGAAGTCATCCAAACGGATGCCGCACTCAACCCCGGCAACAGCGGCGGCGTTCTGGCCGACAGCTCGGGACGGATGGTGGGGGTCAACACCGCCGTCGCCGGAATCGGGCTCGGACTGGCGGTGCCGATCAACGCCACGACGCGCGACATCATCGATGCGCTGATCACGCGCGGCAGGGTCCGTCGAGCGTGGCTCGGCGTCGCCGGAACACAGGTGCCGCTCACCCCCGAACTGTCGGCACGGGTCGGTTCCCGCACCGGCATGCAGGTCGCCTCGGTCAGCGAGGGGAGCCCCGCAGCGAGCGCGGGGGCGCGCCGTGGCGACATCGTCATCACGATCGACCACACGCCCGTCACGAGCGCGACCGAACTGCAGCGGCTGATGGTCGAACACGCGATCGGGCGCCGGATGGAACTGACCGTGTGGCGCAACGGCGCACTCGTCGACATCGTCGTCGAGCCGGAGGAGCTCCGCGTTCCCTGACCGCGACAAGCCCGTCCTTGCCACAACCGCGGCGTGTGCCTACCCTGGATCGCAAGTCGCCCCGGACCCCGGCGGACTGCGCTGTCAGTGCCGAGGAGGAATCATGGCCACTTACTGGATCGAACCGCCGGTCGACTCCGTGGCGGACGACGCGACAGAAGCCATCGGGCCCCCGTTCGCGGGCAGCGACGCGTCGGTCGACGACGTCCTCGCATCGGCGATGAGCGTCTCGGCGGAGGCCGCCGGCCATTCGCGTCAGCGCGCGTAGGCCCGCACGCACGACGGAAGCGAGCGCTAGCGCGAGAGCGTCGTCGTCTCCTGCAGCCAGTCGAGCGTCGCGGTCAGCGCTTCCTGCGCTTCGGGCATGTCGAGGTGGAACTGGTACTCGTGCGGCAGCTGCGGCTCGTGCGGAGCAGGCCAGAACAGCTCGGTGACCGGCACCCCGAGTTCGTCGAGGCGCTGCGCCATCGGAATCGACTGCAGCCAGGTCAGTCCGTCTCCGTTGCCGCCGCTGATGTAGGTCGGCGGAAAGTCCGCGGTGACGAACTCGATCGTCGACATCGTGGCGCCGACCGGCAACTCCGACCAGTCCTTCGTGCCGGTGTAGGCCCACAGGGCGACCTTGAACCCCCACGCGGGAAGGCCGTTCAGCTCGGCCATCGCCCGCAGGTCGTAGACGCCGCAGTTGAGGATCACGCCCACCAGTTGCGCGGCATCCAGCGACGGTTCGATCCCGACGAGGTGCGCGTAACGCGGGCTGGTGACGAGCGTGGCGAGCTGGCTCGCCAGCTGCGAACCGGCCGAGTCGCCGGCGAGCACGATCTGCGTCGTGTCGACGCTGAACTCCTGGGCATGATCCTGGATGAACGCCAGGGCTTCGTTGAGCTGCGTCACCGCGGCCGGATAGATCTCCTCGGGGCCGACGCTGTAATTCACGCCGATCGTCGTGTAGCCCTCCGCCGCGAGGATCCGCAGGTAGGGGTCGATGTTCGCAGTCGACCCCGAGATCCACGCGCCGCCGTGCACCCAGACGACGGTCGGGCGCAGATCGCCCTCCTCCGCCGGGGTGAAGACGTCGAGGGTGGTAGTGGTGCTCCCGTCCGCGTACGGCACGGCCTCCAGTTCGCGCAGCTGTGCGGCGGGCACATAGGGCCGCATCTCGTCCGCGGCGGCCGTACCGCCCTGCTGGAACACCGAGCGGATGATCATCGCCGAGGGCCAGGGCGTGAGTGAGGTGATGACGGCGCCGACCAGCACGATTGCGACGATCACCCCCAGCGCGATCCCCACCCGGCGCCAGCGCCGTCGAGTCTTCGATCGGGCGGGCGACCCGCTGCCGTCGTCAAACGTGCCGCTGTTCTCGTGCATGCCTCAGTGTGTCAGTGGCGCGCGCCGCTGCCTCCCGACACGTCGGTCGAACCGGCGACCGGTGGCGGCCGGAGCTCAAGAACGCGCTGCTCGCTGAGAATTGACCGACTGCTGCGCGCTTTCCCACCAGTCCAGCACCCGGGTGCCGATCAGGGTGAGCCATCGCGACGGCTCTCGCTCCGGAACATCGACGTCGAACCAGGTGCGTCCGGGCAGCGGGGTCGTCTGCAGCCACGTGCCGTCCGGCTGTCGCGCGGCGCGCACGGCCGCCACGGCATCAGCGAGCCGAGGGTCGGGCGGCGTGCCCTCGAGCAGCGCGACGTCGCGAAAATGATCGAGGGCGGCCAGGGCGCTGTAGCGGTGGCGGTTGGGGTACACGAATCTGCGTGACGAAGCCGCCGACCGGTTCGCCCGTGGTCGCCCGGTACATCAGTCGCCGCTCGAGCAGGTACTCCTCTCCACCGTGGCGGGCCTCGCGCAGGCCGCTGTCTCCGGTCATCCGCTCGTAGGCGAGCATGCCGCGAACCGCGTTGAGCGTCGAGTGGAAGGAGGAGCGGACGGAGTCGCCCTCCTCCGCCTCGCAGTTCCAGCCGCCGTCGGCGAGTCGGTGCGCGGGGAACCACTCCACCAGGGCGGAGACGTCGGCGCCGAGCCATGCCCCGCTGGCGAGCGTGTACGAGTTGATGCAGACATCGACTTCGCCGCCCCAGTACGGCAGGTCTTCGTAATCCCACCTGCTGTTGGCGGTCAGCTTGTCGGCGGTGCCGGCGAGCGCCTGCGCGTCGACACCCCATTCGCGCAGATCCTTGAGCACCCACGTTGTGGCGACCCACGGCTGCCCTGGCTGCTCGGACTCGGGGCTGCCGAAGAACCCGGCCGGAAAGAACGACCCGCCCGCCCACTGGCCGTCGGCATCCTGCTCTGCGAGCAGTCGCGCACCGAAGCCCTCGCTTGCGACGCGGGACCGGGTCGCCTGCCACACCTGCGGCGCGGCATCCGTCAGATCGCGTTCGACCTGCCAGCGCAGGGCGGGATCGGAGTCGAGCAGCCAGTCGAGCAGACGGGCGTCGGTGGTCATACGAGCACGCTAGCGATGACCCCCGACGCCCGGAAGGGCGCCGGACTCAGCTGATCCTGCGACGGTAGATCGCCATCGCGGCGAAGTACGCGACGACCAGGATGCCGACGCACCACGCCAGGGCGATCCAGATGTCGTCGCCGACCGGCTGGTTCGCGAACAGATCGCGGATCGTGTTGACGATCGGGGTCACCGGCTGGTTCTCCGCGAACCAGGCCACCGGAGCCGGCATCGTGTCGGTGGGCACGAAGGCCGAGCTGATGAACGGCAGGAAGATCAGCGGGTACGAGAACGCGCTCGCACCGTCGACGGTCTTGGCCGACAGGCCCGCGATCACGGCGAGCCAGGTCAGGGCGAGCGTGAACAGGATCAGGATGCCGGCCACCGCGAGCCACGCCAGCACACCCGCGCCGGTGCGGAAACCCATGATGAACGCGACGCCGATCACGATCACGAGCGAGATCGTGTTGGCCACCAGCGATGTGAGCACGTGCGCCCACAGGGCGCTGGAGCGGGCGATCGGCATGGACTGGAACCGCTCGAAGATACCGCCCTGCATGTCCATGAAGAGCCGGTAGGCGGTGTACGCGATGCCGGAGGCGATCGTGATGAGCAGGATGCCGGGAAGCATGTAGTCGATATAGGAGTAGCTCCCGGTGTCGATCGCCCCGCCGAAGACGAACACGAACAGGATCATGATCGCGACCGGAGTGACCGCGGTCGTGATGATCGTGTCGGGGCTGCGCAGGATGTGGCGCAGCGATCGCCCGGTGAGGACGGCGGTGTCGCCGGAGAAGTGCGTGGTCATCGTCGTTCCCTACTTGTCTGTGGCCGTGGTGCGCTCGATGTCGCTGCCGCCGCTCTCGGTGTCGTCGCCGACGATCGCGAGGAAGACCTCCTCGAGGGTCGGCTGCTTCTCGACGTACTCGACTTTCGCCGCGGGAAGAAGCTGCTTGAGCTCGGCCAGGGTGCCGTTCACGATGATGCGTCCCTGGTGCAGGATCGCGATCCGGTCGGCGAGCTGCTCGGCCTCGTCGAGATACTGCGTGGTCAGCAAGACGGTCGTGCCGCCTGCGGCCAAATCCTTCACGGTCTGCCAGACCTCGAGCCGCGCCTGCGGATCGAGCCCGGTGGTCGGTTCATCGAGGAAGATCACCGGCGGGTTGCCGATCAGGCTCATCGCGATGTCGAGCCGGCGGCGCATTCCCCCCGAGTACGTGCCGGCCCTCCGGCCGCCCGCCTCGGTGAGGGAGAAGCGCGCGAGCAGATCGTCCGCGATCGTGCCGGGGTTCTTGAGGTGTCGCAGCTGAGCGATCAGCACGAGGTTCTCGCGACCGCTGAGAATCTCGTCGACGGCGGCGAACTGCCCGGTCAGGCTGATCGACTCCCGCACGCTCTGCGGCTGGGTGGCGATGTCGAAGCCGGCGACGTCGGCCGAGCCGGCGTCCGTGGCGAGCAGGGTCGACAGGATCTTGATGACTGTGGTCTTACCGGCTCCGTTCGATCCGAGCAGAGCGAAGATGCTGCCGCCGGCGACGTCGAAATCGACCCCGCGCAGCACACGGACATCCTTGAAGCTCTTCTCCAGGCCCTGCACCCGGATGGCGGCATCCGTTGTCATTTCTGTTCTTCTTCGGCTTCGTCGATCGCCTTGTTGAGGCGCTCGACCTCCTTGTCGATCCACCGCTTGCCGGAATAGGCCTGGGCGAAGGACTCGGCGAACTCGGCCGGGTCGTCTCCGACGATGTCGCGGACCGGCGTGCCGTCCGCCGCCGCGCGCTCCCACAGGTCAGCGAGGTCGCTGAACATCGCGACGAGCTTGTCTCCGTCGACCGTGATGCTTCCCGAAACCATGAAGTAGCGCTCGACGGCGTTCGCGGCGCCCCGATAGGGCTCGGGAAGCGCCTTCACACGCGCTTTGTACTGCCTCCACTGCTTCTTCTGCTCGAGGGATCCGGTGACGAACTCGATCCACTTCGCGGCCATGGCTACTTCTCCTTCTCTTCGTTGTCGTGCTCGTGGTTGTCGGTGTGGAGCTGTTCGATCCGCTCTACGAGGAAGCTCCACGTCCTCCAGAACTCTGCGAGCTGTTCGCGCCCGAGGGCGTTCAGCGAATACACCTTGCGCGGCGGGCCCTTCTCAGACGGGACCTTCTCGACGTCGACGAAGCCGCGCTGCTCCACGCGGACGAGCAGCGCATAGACGGTGCCCTCCACGAGATCCGAGAAACCCTCGTCGCGCAGTCGTGCCGTGATCTCGTAGCCGTAGGCAGGTCGCCCGGCCAGCACCGCCAGCACGACGCCCTCGAGAGTGCCCTTGAGCATCTCGGTCATCTGATTGCCCATCGCTGCCTCCCCATCTACTCTGTGTTGCTGACTACCAGTAGACGGTAACACTAAGTACCAGTAGATAGCAACACTGAATAGCAAAGAGCGGGATCATACCCCTCCGTGCACTCCGTCTCACCGCACGCGTATTCGGCGTAAAGTGGTGCTCTTGAAGAATCGAGCCTGACGGGCCCGTTCAACGGAGGTCCCGTGGCCGGAAATGCGACCACCCGCTTCGACAATGTCTCACTGTTGTCGGTTGCGAGTACCCTGCCCAGTCGGGTGACGACGTCGGAGGACATCGAGGATCGCCTCTCGTCCGCGCTCCGACGCCTCAAGCTCCCCGGCAGCCTTCTGGAACGCGTCGCGGGCGTGCATGGAGCGGCGCAACTGGGCCTCTGACGAGTCGTCCGACACCGCGACCGTCTCAGCGGGGCAGCGTGCGCTGGCCGAGGCCGGAGTCTCGCCTTCCGAGGTCGGTCTGCTCATCAACACCTCGGTGACGCGCAAGCATCTCGAGCCCTCCGTGGCAGTGCGCCTCCATCACGGCCTCGGGCTTCCGAGTTCCGCGATCAACTTCGATGTCGCCAACGCCTGCCTCGGGTTCGTGAGCGGCATGAGCCTGGCCGCGAACATGATCGAATCCGGTCAGATCCGCTACGCGATCGTCGTCAACGGCGAGGACGCAGACGAGATCCAGACCAACACCATCCGGCGGCTGCTCGGCAAGGATGTCGGACGCGACGCCTTCATGAGCGAGTTCGCGTCGCTCACCCTCGGCTCGGGCGCTGCGGCGGCGGTGCTCGGCCGCACCGACGAGCACCCCGGCGCCCACCGGATCCTCGGGGGCGTGACCCGCGCGGCGACCCAGTTCCACGAGTTGTGCGTGGGCAGCGTCGACGGCATGTTCACCGACGCCAAAGCGCTCCTGAAGGGCGGCCTCGACCTCGTCGTCTCCGCGTGGAAGGAGGCATCCGGCGAGTGGAACTGGTCGTCGATGGATCGGTACATCACCCACCAGGTCTCATCCGTGCACACCAATGCCATCGTGAAGGCGGCGAAGCTGGATCGCACCCGCGTGCCGATCACGTTCCCGCGCTATGGCAACGTCGGTCCGGCGTCGATCCCGATCACCCTGGTCGAGGAGCAGGCGACGCTCAAGAAGGGCGATCGCGTGCTGCTGATGGGCGTCGGCTCGGGCCTGAACACCGCCATGATGGAGCTCGCCTGGTGACTGCGGGCGCCACGCTTCCCCCGCCAGGTCTTCCCGGACTCGATCCACGGTTCAGCCGTATCGTCACGGTGCCGGGCCGGGGTGTGGATGCGGGGTGGACGCGCGCCTGGCATTGCCTCGACACCGGCGACGAGCTCGCGCGACTCGGCGTCCCCGTCATCGGCACGATTCTCGCCGTGCACGGCAACCCGACGTGGTCGTACCTCTGGCGTGCTTTCGTGGCCGAGTCCGTGCGCGCCGCGCAGGCCGGCGAACCCGCGTGGCGCGTGGTCGCGGTCGACCAGCTCGACATGGGCTTCTCCGATCGCACCGGGGCGCATCGTCCGCTCGCGCAGCGCGTCTCCGACCTCGGAGCCTTCACCGAAGCGCTGGCCCTCGACGCACCGGTGGTCACCCTCGGTCACGACTGGGGCGGGGTGATCTCCCTCGGCTGGGCGATCGATCATCCGGCATCGGTCACCGGTGTCATGCTTCTGAACACCGCGGTCCACCAGCCGAGCGACGCGCCCGATTCCCGCTCCCCTGCGCATCGCCGGGGCGCGGGCGATGCTCGGCGCCTCGACGGTCGCCACGAGCGCGTTCCTCGACACGACGCTCGCGCTGGCGACGCCGACGCTGGATGCCGCCACCAGAGACGCCTTCCGAGCTCCGTATCGGTCGCCCGCGCGACGGCAGGCGATCGGTGGCTTCGTAGCCGACATCCCTATCGATGCGCGCCACGAAAGCCACGCAGAACTCGAGCGGATCGCGACGGCCGTGGCCGAGCTCGATGTTCCCGCGCTCCTGCTGTGGGGTCCGCGCGACCCGATCTTCAGCGACCGCTATCTCGACGACCTCGTCGAACGCCTTCCGCACGCCGCGGTGCACCGCTTCGAGGGCGCGAGCCACCTCGTCGGTGAAGACCGCCCGTACGCGCAAGCCGTGACCGCGTGGCTGAGCGACAACGCGGATCGGCTCACCGGTCGCGACACGTCATCGCCGCGCGCACCGGCCGCCGACGCATCGCCACGCTCGGACGACTCGACGTTCGTGCCGATCTGGCAGGGCTTGGACGACCGCCGCGACGACGACGCGGTCGCGATCGTCGACATGTCATCCGGCGGGGCGCACGGCGCCCGCCGGGTCAGCTGGCGCCTGCTCGATGACCGGGTGCGCGGTATCGCAGCGGGACTTCACCGAATCGGCGTCCGCAAGGGCGATCGCGTGTCCCTTCTTGTGCCTCCCGGGCCGACGCTGTCTGCGGTGGTGTACGCGTGCCTGCGGATCGGCGCTGTGGTCGTCGTGGCGGACGCGGGTCTCGGCATCCGCGGTCTGACCCGCGCGGTCCGCGGAGCGTGGCCGGACTTCATCATCGGCGAGCCGCCGGGCCTCGCTGCCGCGCGCACGCTGGGCTGGCCGGGCGTGCGCATCTCGACCGCGAAGCTGCCGAGAGCGGCCACCGCGGCCCTCGGGGTCTCGTACAGCCTGAGTGACGTCCTCGCGAGGGGTGCCGACGCCCCGCTCCCCACGCCGCCCGCGCCCGACGACGCGGCCGCGATCCTCTTCACCTCCGGCTCCACCGGACCCGCCAAGGGCGTCGCCTACACGCACCGGCAGCTCTCCGCGCTGCGCGACGTGCTCGCCGCGCACTTCGGCGTGACCAAGGACACCGGGCTCGTCACGGGCTTCGCGCCTTTCGCGCTGCTGGGCCCCGCCCTCGGCACCCGCTCGGTGACGCCCGACATGGACGTCTCGTCCCCGCGCACCCTCACCGCGGCCGCTGTCGCCGCGGCCGTGCGGGAGTCCGACGCGCAGATCGTCTTCCTCTCCCCCGCCGCCGTTCTCAACGTCGTCGACACGGCCGACCGGCTCACGCCCGCGGACCGCGACGCGCTGGCCCGCGTGCAGACCTTCCTCTCCACCGGGGCACCGATCGGCGCGCGGCTGCTGGAGTCGGCAGCGCGGCTCATGCCGAACGCCACCCCGCACACGCCCTATGGCATGACGGAATGTCTGCTCGTGACCGACGTGACGCTCGAGGGCGTTCACGATGCCGCCGGCGCCCCCGATGCGGGCGTGTGCGTCGGGAGCGCCGATCGGCTCGAATCGCGTGCTCGTGAGCGCGCTCGACGCCGACGGTCGTGCGACCGGCATCCCTACCGCCGCCCCGGGGATTCTGGGTGAGATCGTCGTCTCGGCGCCCCACCTCAAGGATCACTACGACCGGCTGTGGCTCACCGATCGGGCTGCGGTGCGAGACACGCTCGGTCTCGAGGGCGCTCCCGCCGACGCCCGCTGGCATCGCACCGGCGACGTCGGGCACCTCGACGACCGGGGCCGCCTGTGGGTCGAGGGGCGGATGCCGCACGTCATCGTCGCCGCCGACGGGCCGATCGCCCCGGTCGGACCCGAGCAGCAGGTGGAGCGCGTCGCCGCTGTGCGCCGCGCCGCCGTCGTCGGCGTCGGGCCCGCACGGACTTCGGCAAGCCGTCGCGGTCATCGAGACCCTGCCGCCGACCACGCGCCCGGGTCTGGCGGACCCAGAGCTCACCCGCGCCGTGCGCGAGAGCACCGGCATCCCCCTCGTCGCGGTGCTCGCCGTTCCCCGGCTGCCCACCGACATCCGGCACAACTCGAAGATCGACAGGTCGAGGCTGTCGGTGTGGGCCGACCGGATCCTCGCGGGCGCGAGGCCCGTCGCACCATGATCGTCCTGGTCACCGGCGCCTCCGGGTTCCTCGGTCGCGCGGTCGCCGCAGAGCTCGTCGCCGCCGGACACGACGTGCGCACCCTGCAGCGGCGAGCATCCGGAGTCGATGGGGCGAGCGACATCCTCGGCACGATCACCGATCCGCGCATCGTCGCGCGCGCGACCGACGGCGCGGACGGCGTCGTGCACCTCGCGGCCAAAGTCTCACTGGCGGGTCGGCCCGAAGAGTTCCGCGCGGTCAACGTCGAGGGAACCAGGACGGTGCTCGACGCAGCCGAGCGCGCAGGAGTGTCGCGCTTCGTGCAGGTCTCCTCCCCGTCGGTCGCACACTCCGGCTCCGCACTCGCGGGTGTCGGTGCCGAGCCCGCCGACCCTCGGCACGCGCGCGGCGAATACGCACGGACCAAGGCGGAGGCCGAGCTGATCGCCCTCGCGCGGGACTCGCCCTCGATGCACGTCGTGGCGGTCCGTCCCGCACATCGTCTGGGGGCCGGGAGACACGCAGCTGGTCGCGCGCGTCGTCGAGCGTGCCCGCGCCGGGAGGCTGCCGCTGCTCGACGGCGGAACGGCCCTCATCGACTCGACCTACGTCGACAACGCTGCGACCGGCATCCGCGCCGCCCTCGACCGCGCCCCGGAGGCGCACGGCCGGGCGTTCGTCATCACGAACGGCGAACCGCGGCCGGTGGGCGATCTGCTGGCCGGCATCTGCCTGGCTGCCGGCGTGCGACCGCCGCGATGGAGCGTGCCGGCATGGCTCGGCCGCGCGGCCGGCTCCGTGATCGAGCGGGTCTGGGCGATTCTGCCCGGCACGGATGAGCCCCCGATGACCCGGTTTCTGGCCGAGCAGCTCTCGACGGCGCACTGGTTCGACCAGCGCGAGACACGTCGCTCCCTCGCCTGGTCGCCCGCGGTCTCGATCGACGAAGGGCTCCGTCGGCTCGCCGCCGACTATGCCCGCTGAGCAGCCGCCCCGCGCGGGTACGCAGAGCGATCATGATCGGCGGGCCGATGCAAGGCCTTGTTGCGGAGCCGGTCGGCTCTGTTGAATCGAAGGATGGTTCTTCTCGGCTATCACGCGTCCCACGAACAAGTACCACCGAGTCGACTGCTCGCCGCGGTCGTGCGAGCGGAGTCGGCAGGGTTCGACGCCGCGATGTGCTCGGACCACCTCGCGCCGTGGGGTGTGCGGCAGGGCGAGTCGGGCTACGCATGGAGCTGGCTCGGCGCCGCGCTGGCCGCGACGTCGTTCTCCCTGGGCGTGGTCACCGCGCCCGGCCAGCGCTACCACCCGGTGATCGCCGCGCAGGCGATCGCGACGCTCGAGGAGATGTTTCCGGGCCGCTTCTGGGCGGCCCTCGGCAGCGGCGAAGCGGTCAACGAGCACGTCACCGGTGATCCCTGGCCGCCGAAGGATCGGCGCAATGCTCGGCTGGAGGAGTCCGTTCAGGTCATCCGGCAGCTGCTCGCGGGCGAGGAGGTCTCGCACGACGGCGAGATCACGGTGCACCGTGCCCGGGTGTGGAGCAGACCCTCCACTCCCCCGCCACTGCTGGGCGCCGCCGTCACCGCCGAGACGGCCGCGTGGGTGGCGGGGTGGGCGGACGGTCTCGCGACGGTCGCGCAGCCGCGGAACGTGCTCGCGAAGGTCGTCCAGGCGTACGCGGATGCCGGGGGCCGCGGTCCGCGCGTGCTCCAGGTGCACGTCGCCCTCGAAGACACCCCCGAAGCCGCGCTGGCGGTGCTGCGGGAGCAGTGGCGGCACGCGGTCATTCCCGGCTCGCTCTGGGATGTCGAGCAGCCCGAAGACTTCGACGCGCAGGCCGGCGACCCCGACGATGATCAGCTGCTGAACAGCGCACTGGCCTCCGACGACGCGAGCGAACTGGCCGATCGCATCGCCGAGCTGGCCGGCCTCGGCTTCGATCGCGTCTACCTGCACGGCGTCGGCACCGATCAGTCAGCGTTCCTCGATCGCGCGGAACGCGATCTGCTCCCAGCCCTTCGGAGGGTCCTGTGAAGATCACCGACACGAGCGACCTGTGGTGGAAGAATGCGGTCATCTACTGCCTCGACGTCGAGACCTACATGGACGCCGACGACGACGGCATCGGCGACTTCGCGGGTCTTGCCCGGCGCATCGACTACCTCGCCGACCTCGGCATCACCTGCCTGTGGCTGATGCCGTTCTACCCGTCGCCCGATCGCGACGACGGGTACGACATCAGCGACTTCTACGGCATCGATGCACGGCTGGGCAACCACGGTGACTTCGTCGAGGTGATCCGCACCGCGCAGGATCGCGGAATGCGGGTGATCGTCGACCTGGTCGTCAATCACACCTCCGACAAGCATCCGTGGTTCGTCTCCGCCCGGCGCAGCCGCACGTCTCCGTTCCGCGACTTCTACGTGTGGCGCGACGAACCGCCGAAGAAGCAGCAGCCGACGGTCTTCCCCGGCGAGGAGGCGAGCGTGTGGGAGTACGACGAACGCACCGAGCAGTACTTCCAGCACGTCTTCTACCGGCACCAGCCCGATCTGAACATCGCCAACCCGCGCGTGCGGGATGAGATCGCCAAGACGATCGGCTTCTGGCTCGCGCTCGGCGTCTCGGGCTTCCGCCTCGACGCGGTTCCGTTCCTGATCGAGCCGCCCGAGGGCGTCGACATCGGCGACCCGCACGAGTTCCTCCGTGACCTCAAGCGCTTCCTGCAGCGCCGGGTCGGCGATGCGGCACTGCTCGGAGAGGTGAACCTGCCGTACCGGCAGCAGCTGCAGTTCTTCGGCGGCGAACGCGGTGGCGAGCTCGATCTGCAGTTCGATTTCATCGGGATGCAGGCCCTGTATCTCTCGCTGGCCCGCAGCGATCCGGCGCCGCTGATCAAGGCTCTGACTTCACGGCCGAGTGTGCCTGCCGAGGCGGCGTGGGCGAATTTCGTCCGCAACCACGACGAGCTCACGCTCGACAAGCTGACCGACGCGGAGCGCGAGGAGGTCTTCGCCACGTTCGCGCCCGACGAATCCCAGCGCGTCTACGGCCGGGGCATCACCCGCCGGCTGCCTCCGATGCTCGGGGGCGACCCGCGCCGCATCCGCATGGTCTACAGCCTGATGTTCTCCCTGCCCGGCACCCCGGTGCTGTTCTACGGCGAAGAGATCGGGATGGGTGAGAACCCTCAGATCGCCGGCCGCCAGTCGGTGCGCACGCCGATGCAATGGACCGACGGCAAGAACGGCGGGTTCTCGCACGCCGCACCGGGCCGCCTGGTCGCTCCGATTCCGGGCGACGGGTACGCACCGCAGCACGTGAACGTGCATCAGCAGCGCAACGACCCGGACTCTCTGCTGCAATTCGTCCGCCACCTCGTGAGCCGGTACCGCGTCTCTTCCGAGATCGGCTGGGGCACCCTGCGGATCCTCGACCATGATGGAACCGGAGTCCTTGCGCACGAGGTCAGCTCGGACGTCGGCCGGATGATCGCGCTGCACAACTTCACCGAGGTCCCCCAGCGCGTGACGGTGGAGATCGGAGCCGTGGAAGAGGGCACCGCGCTTCTGGATCTGCACGGGCCGGATCGCATTCCGCTCGAACCCCGAGGGCGGGTCGATCTCGAACTCGCGCCGTACGGCTTCCAGTGGCTGCGGGTGTCTCCGCCCGGCGACACCCGGATCGGCTGACCGCCCCGCCTGTGCTGCGGAACCCATGTCGCCGGTGCGTGGGACGATCCGCAGGACGGGCGATCGGGGGCGGGATGCGTGGCGAGGCGACCGTGCTGCACGCCGACCTCGACGCCTTCTACGCCTCGGTCGAACAGCGTGACGCGCCCGCGCTGCGCGGCCGACCCGTCATCGTCGGCGGGGGCGTGGTGCTGGCAGCGAGCTACGAAGCCAAAGCCCGCGGAGTGCGCACCGCGATGGGCGGGCGGCAGGCGCGCGACCTGTGCCCCGATGCCGTGGTCGTCCCGCCGCGCATGGACGCGTACTCCGCGGCCAGCAAAGACGTCTTCGCGATCTTCCGCGATACGACTCCGCTCGTGGAGGGGCTGTCGATCGACGAGGCGTTCCTGGAGGTCGGCGGTCTCCGCCGCATCGGAGGCACACCCGAGCAGATCGCCGCGCGATTGCGCGAACGCGTTCGTGCGGAGGTCGGTCTGCCCATCTCGGTCGGGGTCGCGCGGACCAAGTTCCTCGCCAAGGTCGCCAGCGCGGTCAGCAAACCCGACGGCCTGCTCGTCGTCGAACCCGAGCGCGAAGAGGCGTTCCTGCTTCCGCTTCCGGTCGAGCGGCTGTGGGGGGTCGGTGCCGTGACCGCCGAGAAGCTGCACCGGCTCGGCATCCACACCGTCGGCGAGCTGGCGGAGCTCGAAGCGGCGACCGCCGAGAGGCTGCTCGGCAAGGCGGCCGGGGCGCATCTGCACGCGCTGGCACGGCTGCGCGATCCGCGGCCGGTCGACACCACCCGCCGCCGCGGGTCCATCGGCTCTCAGCGCGCGCTCGGCACCCGCCCGCGCTCCCCCGAGGAACTCGATCTGTTTCTGACCCAGATCGTCGACCGGCTGGGTCGCCGCCTGCGCGACCGCGACCGCGTCTGCCGCACGGTCGTGCTGCGCCTCCGGTTCGGCGACTTCACGAAGGCCACCCGGTCACGCACCTTCCGCTTCGCCACCGACCGCACCGCGCTGCTGCTCGATGTCGCGCGCGGGCTGCTCGCCGCCGCCCTGCCCGAGATCGCCGAGCGCGGCATCACCCTCATCGGCGTCTCGCTGTCACAGCTGGGGGGCTCCGACAGCGTGCCGCCGGAGCTGCCGATCGACTGGGACGACGGGTCGCGCCTCGACACCGTGCTGGATGCCGTGCGCGATCGCTACGGGGCGACGTCGGTCGCCCGCGCCACGCAGCTCGGTCGCGACCCGGGCTGGTCGACGCCGGTGCTGCCGGAGCACGAGTGAGCGGGGGTGACGCGACGATCCCGGTCAGCTCGGTGAGACGCGGAGCCCCTGCATGCCGCCGTCGACGCCGAGCAGAGTGCCGGTGGTCGACGACGCGTACGGCGAGGCGAGATACGCGATCGCGTTCGCGACCTCTTCGGCGGTGACGAGTCGCCCCATCGGCTGGCGGGCGCGCAGAGCCGCCGCCGCCGCGTCGCGGTCTTCGGCGGCATCCAGCAGCCGCCCCACCCACGGAGTGTCGGCCGTGCCCGGCGTCACCGCATTCACGCGAATGCCCTCGCGGACGTGGTCGGCGGCCATCGCCAGCGTCAGCGCGGCGACCGCGCCCTTGCTCGCGGAGTAGAGCACCCTGTTCGGAAGGCCCGCGATGCCGGCGATCGAGCACGTGTTGACCACCGCGGCGCGAGAGGACCGACGCAGATGCGGCAGCGCGGCGCGGCTCACCCGTGCGATGCCCACCACGTTCACGTCGAGCACCCGATGCCACTCGTCGTCGCTGTTGGCGGCGATGTCGCCGGCCGCGCCGATGCCGGCGTTGTTGACGACGATGTCGATGCCGCCGAAGTGGTCGGCGACAGCGGTGACCGCCGCCTCGACGCCCGGGGCATCCGTGACATCGCAGACCAGGCTGAGGTACTGGCTCGGCACGCCCGCCGTGTCGCGGTCGAGCACGGCCACCCGCGCACCCCGCTCGGCGAGCAGCTTCGCCGTCGCGGCCCCCAGTCCACTCGCCCCGCCGGTCACGATGGCGACGGCTCCGTCGAATTCAGTCATGTTGGTTCTCTCGTGAGTGGTGGTCGAGGTGAGGTCGGAATTCGCCGTCAGTGCGATTCACGGCTCACCGCGGCGCCGCTCGACCCGACCAGGAAGTCGAGGTCGGCGCCGGTGTCTGCTTGCATGACGTGGTCGACGTAGAGCTTCGCCCAGCCGCGCACCGGCGCGGCGTACGCGGCCTCGCTCGCCGGGGTCTGTGCTGCGCGACTGCAGCTCTTCGTCGGTCACGTCGAAGCTCAGGATGCGGTTCTCCACGTCGACCGTGACGATGTCGCCCGTGCGGATGAACGCCAAGCGGACCACCCGCGGCCGCCTCGGGTGCGACGTGCAGGATGACCGTGCCGTATGCCGTTCCGCTCATACGCGCGTCGCTGATGCGCACCATGTCGCGCACGCCCTGCTCGAGCAGCTTCTGCGGAAGCGGCATGTTGCCGACCTCCGGCATCCCGGGATATCCGCGAGGACCGCACCCGCGCAGCACGAGAACGGTGTTGGGCGTGACGTCGAGGTCAGGGTCGTCGATGCGGGTGCGCATGTCTTCGATCGAGTCGAAGACGAGGGCCGGTCCGACATGCTGCAGGAGAACGGGCGTGGCGGCGGCGGGCTTGATGATCGCCCCGCGCGGGGCGAGGTTGCCGCGCAGCACGGCGATGCCGGCATCCTCCATCAGCGGCGTCGTCGCGCGGGAAGATCACGGTCTCGTCGTAGACCGGTCGGTCGACGAGGTACTCGACGAGCGGTGTTCCGGTCACCGTGATGGGTTCGGGGTGCAGGAGGTCTTTCACCTGCGTGAGAAGCGCGAGCACTCCCCCGGCGCGGTACAGGTCGTCCATCAGGAACGTCCCGCTGGGCTGCAGGTTCGCCATCACCGGCACTCCCGCCCCCGCCGCGTCGAAGTCGTCGAGGGTCAGGTCGAGCCCGAGCCGTCCCGCGATGGCGAGCAGGTGCACGACCGAGTTCGTCGACCCGCCGACCGCCGCGACCGCGACGATCGCGTTGAGGAACGCGTGCTTGGTCATGATGTCGCTGGGCTTTCGGTCCGACGCCGACCATCTCGACGATGAGCCGGCCGGTCTCGTGCGAGAGCGAAAGCAGCCGCGCGTCGGCCGCGGGCGTTCCCGCGAAGCCCGGGATGGTCATGCCGAGCGCCTCGGCGACGACGGCCATCGTCGAGGCGGTGCCCATCGTGTTGCAGTGCCCCTTGCCACGGATCATCGACTGCTCCGACGCGAGGAACTGCGCACCGGAGATCTTGCCGGCGCGCGCCTCTTCGCTGAGCCGCCAGACGTCCGTGCCGCAGCCGAGGGCCTCGCCGCGGAAGTGACCGGTCAGCATCGGACCGCCCGGCACGACGATCGCGGGAATGTCGACGGATGCCGCCGCCATCAGCAGCGCGGGAATCGTCTTGTCGCAGCCGCCGAGCAGCACGAGACCGTCGATCGGGTTGGCGCGGAACATCTCCTCCATCGCCATCGCCGCCATGTTGCGCCACAGCATCGCGGTCGGCTTCACCTGGGTCTCACCGAGCGAGACGACCGGCAGGTTGTACGGAACGCCGCCCGCTGCCCACACGCCCTGCTTGACGCTGCTCGGCCACCTCGTTCGAGGTGCATGTTGCACGGCGTCAGGTCGGAGGCGGTGTTCGCGATCGCGATCTGCGGCTTGGTCCCGTCGAGCGAATCCTCCGGGTTGCCGCGGCGCATCCACGCCCGATGGATGTAGGCGTTGCGATCGTTTCCCTCGTACCAATCGGCACTGCGGAGGTGATTCACCATCGAACCCAGCTTTCCATCATGCTGAATAGTGAGCTAACATTCTGAATTATGCCACACGGGCGCACCGCACTGAAGCCTCGGAGCCATGAGCACATTTCACGCTGAGCCGGCCACCGACGCCGAGTATGAGCTGTCGGAGGGCATCCTCTGGGACGACCGCGCGGCCCGCATTCGGTGGGTCGACATCTGGAAGGGCCGGGTGCTCTCCGGCGCGCTCCACGACGGGCGCATCGTCGACATCTCCTCGGTGGATCTCGGGCAGACCACCGGCGCGGTCGCCCTGGCCGAGGACGGCGGTCTGCTCGTCGCCGCGGCGCGCGCTCTCGCCACGATCTCGGTCGACGGCGACGATCTCGTTCGGCCCCGACCTCCTCGGCGAGCGCGCCGATGTACGCCTCAACGACGGCTCGGTCGATCCGCAGGGCCGCTTCGTCGTCGGCACGCTCGCGCTCGGCGACGAGACGGGCCAGGAGGTGCTCCTGCGCGTCTCGGCCGATGGCACGGTCGAGACGCTGCGCAGCGGCATCCGTCTGTCCAACGGCATCGCCTTCTCGCCCGACGGCGGCACGATCTATCACGTCGACACGCTCGCGATGACGGTGTCCTGCCACTCGTACTCGGCCGGCGGGTTCGATCTCGACGAGCCCTGGGTGACGGTGCTCGAAGAGCTCCCCCACTACCCCGACGGACTCACGGTCGACAGCGACGGGATGCTGTGGGTCGCGCAGTGGGGCGGTGCGAGTGTGCGCCGCCACGCGCCCACCGGCGAACTGCTCGACATCGTCGAGGTCGACGCGACGCAGGCCTCGTGCCCGGCGTTCGTCGGACCAGACCTGAACACTGCTCGCGATCACCACCGCGCAGGAGGGCCTGGAGGGCTGGACCGATCAGTCCGGCGCGATCTTCCTCGCCGACGTCGGCGCCACCGGACTCCCGGTGCCGCGGTGGCGCGGCAGCACGACCACGCCCTACTGGAACCACGACAAGGAAGCGCATTCATGAGACTCGTTCGACTCGGACCCGCCGGCTCCGAAACCCCCGGCGTGCTCGTCGACGACGACACGTTCGTCGACCTGTCCGACGTGGTCGGCGACTTCGACGAGGAGTTCTTCGCGTCCGGCGCACTCGCGACCCTCGCCGACGTCGTCGCGGAGCGCGTCGCGGCAGGCCGCACCGAGCCCGTCGGCGATCGCCGCTTCGGCGCACCGTTCGCCCGCCCGCACCAGATCCTGTGCATCGGGCTCAACTACAGCGACCACGCCGCCGAGACCGGGTCAGGCCGTGCCGAGCCGAGCCGATCCTGTTCACCAAGTCTCCCAACACGCTCATCGGCCCGAACGACGACGTGCTCATCCCCCGCGGGTCGCACAAGACCGACTGGGAGGTCGAGCTCGGCATCGTGATCGGCCGCCGCGCGTCGTACCTGGCCGACGAGGCCGAGGCAGCGGCATCCATCGCCGGCTACGTGCTCGTCAACGACGTGAGCGAGCGTGAGTGGCAGATCGAGCGCGGCGGCCAGTGGTCGAAGGGCAAGTCGGCGCCGACGTTCAACCCGGCCGGCCCGTACCTGGTCACCCCCGACGAGGTCGGCGACGTGCTCGCCCTCGACATGCGGCTCGAGATCGACGGCACGGTCCGCCAGAACGGGTCGACCTCGACCATGGTCTTCAGCCCGGCGTTCATCGTGCACTACCTGAGCCAGTTCCTCGCGCTCGAGCCCGGCGACCTGATCAACACCGGCACGCCTCCCGGAGTCGGCCTGGGCATGACTCCCCCGCTGTACCTGCACGGCGGCGAGACCATGACGCTCAGCATCACGCGGCTCGGCACCCAGACCCAGCACGTCGTCGCCGATCCGACCGCCGTGCGCTGATGCGTGCCCTCGTCGTCACCGCGCCGCGGCAGGCGGCGGTGCTCGACGTGCCCGACCCGGTGCCGCGCCGCGGGCGAGCTGCTCGTCGAGGTCGAGCGGGTCGGCATCTGCGGCACCGACGTCGAGCTCTACACCGGCGAGATGGCCTACATCGAGCAGGGGCACACGCATTTCCCGCTCCGCCTCGGTCACGAGTGGACCGGCCGGGTCGTCGCGGTCGGTGATTCCGCCGACGAGCGATGGCTCGGCAAGCGCGTCACGGGCGACACGATGCTCGGATGCGGCCACTGCGAGTACTGCCGCGCCGGGCACGCACCACGTCTGCCCCGACCGCTTCGAGGTCGGCATCCGCGACGGGTGGGCGGGCGCCCTCGCCGAGAAGCTGTTGATTCCCGCCCGCTTCGCGTACGAGATCCCGGACCACGTGAGCGTGGCCGCGGCGGCCTCGTCGAGCCCGGCGGCAACTCGCTGCGCGCCGTTCGCGCGGCGGCCGTGGGGCCCGGCGACACGCGTGCTGGTGCTCGGATCCGGCACGATCGGCCTGCTCGCCGCCCAGTTCGCGCTGGCCGCCGGCGCCGAGGTGCACGTCGGCGGCGTGCGCGAGGGTTCGCTCGCGCTCGCACGATCACTCGGGGTGCCGCACACGTGGCAGCTCGCTGACCTCGCCGCCTCGCCATCCGATCAGTTCGACGCGGTGATCGAAGCCACGAGCAACGAGCGGATGCCGGCGCTGTCGGTCCGCCTGGCGAAGCCCGCGGGCCGCGTGGTCTACATCGGGCTCTCCTCCACTCCGAGCCTGGTCGACACCCGCGACATCGCGCTCAAAGACCTCACCGCGGTCGGCATCCTGTCCGCCTCCCCCGGCCTGGCCGGTGCGATCGAGCACTTCGCCGACGGTTCGGTCGTGCCCGACGCGATCGTGAGCGAGGTCGTCGCTCTGGAGGACGTGCCCGCGCGTCTCGAAGGGCGGCGCGGTGCGGATGCCGGACCCGGTCCGAAGGTGCACGTGGACCCCCGATCGGGCGCGTCATGACCGAGCCGACGTCCGGTGAATCAGGGGGCCGCGAGGAGAAGCTCGTCGGCGCCGACCGTGTCATCGCCGTTCTCACCGAACTCGCCGATCATCCTCTCGGCGTCACGCTCGACGAACTCGCCGGCAAGCTGCACAGCCCGAAGCCGACCGTCCATCGCGCTCTGGCGACGCTGCGCCGAGCGGGCCTGGCCGACATGGCCGGGCGGGGTGTGTACGTCCTCGGCGACGAGTACCTGCAGACTCGCGTTCCGCAACCTCGACGGCCGGCCCGAGACCGCCCGCATCCAGCCGCTGCTCGAGCAGCTGGCCGCACAGTTCGGCGAGACCGCGCACTACGCAGTGCTCTCCGGCCGTGACATCGTCTACCGCGCGAAGATGGACCCTCCGGTGGGAGCCGTGCGGCTGACGTCGGTGATCGGCGGCCGCAACCCCGCCTACCGCACGGCCGTCGGCAAGGCGCTGCTGAGCAGCCGCCTGCTCGATCTCGCTCAGGTGACGGACTGGTTCGGCGACTTTCCCCTCGAGCAGAAGACGCCGCACACCCTGACCACTCCTGAAGCGCTCCTCGCCGAACTGCAGGCGACCCGCGTGCGCGGCTACGGGATCGACGACGAGGAGAACGAGCTCGGCATCAACTGCGTAGCGGTTCCGGTGTACCTCGAGGGGTCAGCGATTCCTTCGGGTGCTGTGAGCGTCAGTGCCGTGCGATTCCGTTGTGCGGTTGAGAGGCTCGTCGACGGCGTGCCCGTCATTCGCGAGGCGATTCTGGAGCGCCTGGGGCCGGGCGCGCTGGGATAGCAGTGCGTCATCCATCCGGCGGAGCGATCCCGGCGTGCTCCGCCCAGCGGAGCCACTGCTCGCTACAGTACAACCATGCGAATGACGGCGATCGTTGGTGTGTTCGGGCTGGCGGCGCTGTTGACGGCGTGCACCGCGACGACCTCGCCGAGTCCCTCTGGCACAGCGACGCCGACCTCGTCCACCGGCACCGCCGTCGGAACGGACACCTGTCCCGCAGGGACATCGTCGGAGCTCGGACTGTGCTTGTCCGATGATGCGATTTCGGCCGAGCTTGCGGGCATCCTTCAGTCGCAGTTCGAAGGCGACGAACTGTCCGCGGTGATCGCCGGCGTCTGGCACGACGGGCAGCCGGTGCTCTTCGGTGCGCTCGGCGAATCGATGCCCGGCGTCCCGGCGACACCAGACATGCACCACATGCTCGGCAACCTCTCGACGCCGATGCTGACGACCGCGCTGCTGCAGCAGGTGGAGGCCGGCGCCCTGTCACTCGACGACCGCGTCTCGACCTGGTATCCGGAACTTCTGGGTGCAGACGAGGTCACGATCGAGATGCTGCTGCACAACACGGCCGGGTACTCGCAGTTCACCGGGCAGGAGGACTTCCTCGCGGCTCTTTACGCCAATCCGTTCCGTGTGTGGACGGTCGACGAGATCATCGATATCGGAACCGCGCAGGGTCCGCTGTTCCCGCCTGGCACAGACTGGGGGTTCTCGGACACGAACTCGGCCGTCCTCGTCGGGATCCTCGCGCAAGCATCCGGCACGCCTGTCGCGGAGCTCATCCAGACCGGCATCCTCGACCCTCTCGGCATGCACGACACGACGGTCGCGCGTGACGGAAATTGGCCGCAGCCGGTGCTCCAGGGCTACGACGGCGAACGCGGGGTCTGGGAGAACGTCACCCACTGGAATCCGTCGTGGGCGCATTTCGCTGGAGGCGTCGGCAGCAACGCCCAAGACGTTGCCACGTTCCTGGATGCACTGGGCTCCGGCGAGCTGCTGACGCCAGAGTTCCACGACGTGCAATTCGCCCCCACCATCGCCGGCATCGGCACCAACACTGCGGACAAGTATTGGGCGATGGGGTTCCTGGTGTTGAACGGCTGGATGTTCATGAACCCGGCCATCCCCGGATACACCGGCGCCGGCGGTACTCTCCCGGACGAGGGATGGACCATGGTCATCTACACGACGCCCTCCCAGGCCACCGATCCGGCGAAGTCGTCCGCGAGCGACATCTTCGCCGAATTCACCAAGGTCGTCTCGCCGGATCACGCGCTGTTGTAGGCGACGCTCGCCCGGCCGCCTCCTATGGTTCGGCGAGCGCGGCGGCTATGCGTGCCTCCTCCCCCCGAGCGCCGGCAGCCAGGCTCATCGGCGCATCGCCGCCCGCATGGCCTCCCTCAGATGTCTCTTCGGAGAGTCGGGCACCGACTGCTGCGGTGAACCCGCCCAGCATGAACGCGAGAATGCATCCCGCGAGCGCGGCTGAACTCACCTGGGGGATCCTGCGACGCCAACCTTGCACGTCTCCTGCCTCGGCACCGTGATGAAAGCGCTGCACGATCGCGTGACCCTTGCCTCGTTTGAGCAGAAGCCTGTTGACGGGGTATGCGACGAGGTACGCGACACCGAGAGCGAAGGTCATCGACGCCCAGAACAGCGGGTTGTCCATTCCCGCCTCCATCGCGCCGGGAATGACCAGCATGACCAGGTTGTCGACGATCTCCATCGTGGCGATCGACAGGGTGTCGGCCGCGAGTACGAGGCCCAGCGCCGCTCCGATGGCCAGCCCGGCCCGCAGGAGCGGCAAAATGCTGAGCGTGTAGCCAAAGAGGAACGCCAGCGTGATCGCGAGCGCGATCGTCCACCCCGCGCTCAGCCCCACCGCCGCGCCGATGATGAAGCCCAGGACCTCGCCGATGGCGCATCCGGTGAGGCAATGCAGCGTCGCGCTGGCCGCGGCCCGGTTGACACCGGCGCCGTGTGAGTGATCCATTCGAATTGCCCCTTTCGCTGTCGCCTATCGCCCTTTCTACCGGGCGTTCGCATCCGAGCGACCGGAAATCTCGAGCACGTGCCGGTGAGACCGGAGTTCGGACGGGCTTGACACGCGCCCGACGTCGATTTGTCAACCCTCTCTCGCTGCGTCGCATCCAGTGGTTCTCTGGCATCCATCGAGAAAGGAGACCATGATGCCACGTGGAAAGGACTCGCGGTTGAAGGACCCCGAGCTGTACGAGGAGCTGCGCAAGGACGGCGCGTCCAAAGAGAAGGCGGCGCGGATCTCGAATGCGACGGGCGGCACCAAGGCCGGCCGATCCAGCGTCGGTCGCAAGGGCGGAGAGTCCGGCGATTACGCCGACTGGACGGTCCCGAAGCTCAAGAAGCGGGCGAAGGAATTGGGCCTGTCGGGCTACTCGAAGAAGAACAAGAA
Source organism: uncultured Actinomycetota bacterium (assembly GCA_963772395.1). Taxonomy (GTDB): domain Bacteria; phylum Actinomycetota; class Actinomycetes; order Actinomycetales; family Microbacteriaceae; genus Microbacterium. The sequence goes on from CAVYWV010000002.1 coordinate 1,609,619, forward strand.
GGAACTCATTCAATCCCTTCGCAACCACTGAGAGGCAGACATGACCGATTTGCCACGCCCAGTCGGCGAAGACACCCGCCACCCGACCAGCAACGCTGTCTTCCGTCGCCCGTGATGAGCACCCGCAAAGTCGTCGCCACCCTGATGTCAACCCCCTTCAGGGGACGACGATGGGCGGCGACTATGGGCTCATTCACCTCTGAGAGGGAGCGCCACACCGCCCAGCGGTGAGGGCCCAACTTGTCGACAGGATCGTCGACACCTCGGCATGGCTCTCCGCTGCCTCGCTGCAGCGAGGTGACTGAGCCCCGACCCGCCCGCCAGGGTCGGGGCTCCGACTGCTCATCACGTCCCCAGTTTCCTCACGTGCTACACCTCTTCACGTCATTTGGCCAGGGGGTCGACGTCCTCGTCGATATGCGTAGCGTGGCGACAAATGGTTTGGTGCGGTTCGGGGTTGGTGCCCGGCGCCATGCCGAGGCCGGCCGAACCCGTCAACCCGAAACAACGAGTTGAAGGAGATGGCAATGACCGCTGCCCGCGAAATCATGACCTCCGACGCTGTGTGCGTCGGAGGGAACGAGACTCTCGCGGATGCTGCACGCAAGCTGCGCGACCTGGAGGTCCGCCGGCTGCCCGTCATCGACGGCCGTCGGCCAATCGGCATGCAGCCAGGTTGACATCGCACGCAACCGCCGGATGATCGCGTCGGAGATCTCGTCGAGTACATCTCCGAGTAGACCCCGGTATCCAACCAGAGCAGACCAATCTGAGGAGGAATCATGAACACCGACACCAGCACGCTGTTCAGGCTGAGCGAGGTAGACGAAACGGTGGCACGCGCCGACGAAGACATCCGCGGCCGTGATGTGAAAGACAGCAACGGAGATGACCTCGGCAAGGTGAAAGACCTTCTTGTCGACCAGTCAGAGAATCGAGTGCGTTTCCTCGAAGTGGCTTCAGGGGGATTCCTGGGCATCGGGCAGGAGACGTCGTTGATTCCGGTTGACGCCATCGTCTCGATTACCGACGACAACGTGCGGATCGACCAGACGCGCGACCATGTGGCGGGCGCTCCGGCCTACGACCCCCAACTCGTGAGCGAACGGGACGACTACGGCGATCACCTGCAGTACTACGGCTATGGGGCGTGGTGGGGAGCCGGCTACCGGTACCCCGACTACCCCTACTATCGCTGAGCCGCCGGGAACAGAGGAGTCGCCTCGCTTCCGTGTGAAGCGGGCGAACAGCGCATCGCGGAGGGCCCACGGACCCGGGGGGCCCTCCCGTGGCCCTCCGCGATGCGCGTCCAAGCGCGAACCCGGCGAGACAGAACTCGTCGACCGCACCTGACAACGAAAGGAGACGCTGATGTCTGATCCGAAGGATCCGACCGAAGAGCTCATCACGGAGGTACCGGCTGAGCAGGCCCAAGACAACACCGAGGGATTCCGGCCGGTCGTCCCAGATGGCACCAAGCCGGGCCAGCCGGCAAACCCCGACCCGAAGGATGCCGAGCACCCACCTCCGCGACAAATCTGAAGACCACTTCCGGTCACCTCGACACAGTCCGTACGAGGAATCGGTGCGGGACGCGTGGAGGGGCAGCGATGACGATTGTGGACGAGACTCGACTGTCTCAATTGGACGCGTGGTTCCGAGCGGCCAACTACCTGAGCGTCGGCCAGATCTACCTGCGGGGTAATCCGCTGCTCAGAAGCCCGCTTCTGCGCGGCCACATCAAGCCGCGTGTCACTGCATGTCGGCTGGAATCCGGAAGAATTCCACTGGGATGCCGGCGCGGACGCGGTGATGACGATCGTTCCTTACTTGCTGGAACATCCCAGAGGCACCGTCATCAACCTCAACGTGCCCAACGCGGCCGAGAACCGAGGCTTCAAGGAAGCCGCGCTTGCACCCTTCGGCATCGTGCAGACCACGATGACCGAACAGGACGAGCACCACGTGCGCCTCGCTGTCGAAGACCTTCCGAACACCCCCGCGGAAGGCACGGATGCCGCGCATCTGGCCGAAGGCTGGATCACACTGACCGGTCTCGAGCCGGTCTCGCAGGCGCCATTACGCCCTCTTCGTGGCACGGGCTGATGTGCTGCGACTGGGGTCAGATGGCTACATGCCCCTGGAGGGCTCCAGCCACGTTTTGAGCACTGTGCTCTGCCACTCGAAGTGACAAGTTCCGCGGAATTACGCGGCATTTTGCGATTGCAAGAGTGCCCTGTGGATGTGCAGCGTGCTAAGCACAGCTGAATCTTCAGATCGGGCGCGTGGCCAGGCGTAACCTCGGACACGTGCGCTGGGTCGCCCTCCTCCGAAACGTCAACCAGGGTCAGCGGGGTCACCCGACGACCGCCGACATCCGTGCCGGTTTCGCCGACGCCGGATGCTGTGACGTCGAGCTGTTCCAGAGCAACGGGACTGTCCTGTTCGACGCGGACGATCCGGTCGAAGCAGCCGCAAGGGCGGCCGCGGCGATCGCCGCCCGATCGGGACATCAACGGGAGGTGTTCTGCATCCCGCTTGCGTCGCTCGCCGAGGCGGTCGACCGGCACAGCGACGCCGCGGACCTCCCTCGATACGAGTTCACGATTCACAGTGGGGGCCAGCTCGACTTCATGGCTCCCGAGATGACCAAGGAAGCTGACCGGCAGCGCTGCGAGATCGTCGACGCCGGGCCCGGCTGGGCGATCATCTGCAACCGGATCGACGGCGAAGGTCACGCTACTCCCGTCGTCGAGACTCTCACCGGCGGTCGTGCCACCTCCCGAGGGCTGCCCACCCTGATGCGCCTGATAGGCCGGTTCGGCGGGTGAGCCGATCTGGCTCGCGGCCATCGCAGAAGTGCGACACTAAGAAATGACTGGGCCCCTGGAGGGACTCGAACCCCCAACCCTCTCCTTAGGACGGAGCAGCTCTTCCATTGAGCTACAGAGGCTAGAGTGCCAAGTTTAGCCGAGCCCTGCGTTCGGCCCGCCGACGTAACCGCCGACACATCCCGACACGGCATCCATTCCGACGACACACGGTCGGTACAGCGAACGGCGATGCGACGCAAGAGGGAGGCGCGTCCGAGTCCACTTCGGCAGGCTGAGGTCATGAGCACCCCTGACGACGCAGACTCAACCTTCACAACCTCTGACGACGCCGCGATGCAGCCGCTTCGCGACAATGACACTTCCGTCGAGCCCGACCCGACCCTCGACCCCGCGCAGGCGGAATGGGATCGCACGCTGGCCCTCGATGAGGGCGCCGACCCGAGCGACTTCGATCTGGACTCGCAGACGGGGGCGGATCCGGCCGAAATCCCTGACGACGACGACCAGATCCCGGCCCCGGACCTGCCGACCGAGGCGGTGCAGCCCGACACCCAGGGCGAAAATCCGCTCGCGGCCGAGCTGGGCGAGGACGGGCAGGGCGATCTCGCGCCCGAAGACCTCTGATCGAGGTCAGCGCTCTTCCGACCTGACTTCGATCACGACCTTGCCGAGCGCCTGGCCGGTACCAACGTAGGCCAGCGCCTCGGGCACGTCCTCCAGCGCGAACACCCGATCGATGTGGATCTGCACCGAGCCATCGCCGCAGCACGCGGCGAGCGTGCCGAACTGATCCGGACCCGGCTCGACAGCCAGCACCCACAGACTTCTGTTTGTCAGCATCCCGATCAGCGTCCCGATTGTGACAACGCGCAGCAGCGCCCGCGCCGTGCCGCCGACGATCAGGTAGGTGCCGCCCGCAGCCAGAGCGCGGCGGTACGCGAACACCGACCGACGCGCGACCAGGTCGACGATCAGATCGTACGGACCGGTACTCGTGAAGTCCTCTGCACGGTAGTCGATCACCTCCGACGCGCCGATCGCCCGCATGAAGTCCTGCTTGGCGGCGTTGTCGACGCCGGTGACATGGATGCCGCCTGCCGCGGCCAGCTGGATCGCGAAAGCGCCGGTCCCTCCCCCGGCCCCGTTGATCAGCATCCGGCTGCCCGGCTTCGCCCGCGCGACAGCCTGCACGGCGATCGCCCCGGACTGGGGAATCGTCGAAGCCTGCGCGAACGTCAGCTCCGCCGGCTTGTGGGCGAGCATGCGCTCGGGCGCAACCGCGTACTCGGCGAAACCGCCCGGCATCGAGAGGATGTCGCCGTACACCGCGTCGCCGACCGCGAAGCGCGTGACACCCGTGCCGATACCCACGACGACCCCCGCGATGTCCGAGCCGAGAATCGTGCGCGACGGGCGGAGCAGCCCGCCGAGCCGCGCGTACGCGGGCGACCCGTGCAGGCCCTCCCAATCGCTGAGGTTCACCGACGTCGCGACGACCCGCACGAGCACCTGCCCGGCGCCCGCGCTCGGCACCGGCATCTCTTCGAGCCGCATCACGTCGGGCGAACCGTAGCGATCCCGGACGACGGCTCTCATCCGCGTCGGGATCATGAGCGGTTCTCGGCGACGTCGACGAGCGCTTCATCGCGCCGGAGAAACACGATGCGCGACGAGGCGCGCTGCACTGACGCTACGCCCGCGCTGCCCCCAGCGGAAACGCCTTCGGCCGCGCGACCGATCCCGTCCCCCACGGTCAGCCTCCGGTTGCAGCGGCTTCGCGCGCCGCATCCGTCGGAGCGCCGGTCGATCTGCGCTGCTTCGCCCGCGCGTTGAGCCATCGCGTCAGGCGCACGATCCCCGTGATCACGACGGTCAGCAACCCGCTCACGATGAAAAGCAGGTAGAGCAGCCCCAGTGCCGCGGCCAATGGGGTGCCGACCAGCGCAACGGCGATGACCATCAGCGCGAACCCGAGCACCAGTTGCGCAACGCCCCAGAACATGCCGTTGTGGGTGAACCGTCGCGCACCGGATGTCGAACGCGAGCGCTCAGGAGGCGTCTTGGTCTCGATGACCGGAACGTCGATGAGGGGATGACGAACGACGCACCTGACCGGCCAGCTGACGGCGACCTCGGCCGTGAACACGCGGTCGGCGCCGACCAGGGCGGGCGGGAAGTCCAGTCGAGCGTCTCCGTCCAGCATGAACGCTCCGAACTCCGGCAGGTCATGTGCCGGAATCGTCATCCCGCGGATCGGCGAGCCGAACTGGAACGCGATCGGGCGGGCCCCGTCGAACAAGGATGTGGGCACGTCGGCCCGGCCACTCGACCACATTGCCACCGTCACGAGCATCGGCCAGCCGGCAGGCGGTGTCAGCCCCGCAGCGCTCGTGCGTCCGGGAGGCGCAGGAACCGGAATCTGCGGACGGATGCTGAGGAAATAGGAGACACGGCGCTTGGGATGCGTGGCGCGGTGTATCGCGATCGGAACCGCGACGGCCGCGATCAGACCGATCACCGCCAGGACGATGTTCGTCACTTCCATACTTCATCGTGGCATGACCGGGTCGAGGGCACCGTTGTGAGCCGGCGAAGCCGGTGCCACACTGGCTGCCAGGTGGGCGGAAGGGGTTGTGATGGCATCGGAAGGCGCCCTCGCGGGCATCGGCGACACACCGCTGGTCGAACTGCACAGGGTTGTTCCCGCCAACGGGGCGCGGATCTTCGCCAAGCTGGAGTGGGCCAATCCGACCGGGAGCATGAAAGACCGGATGGCCCGCACCGCCATCGAAGGCGCGATGCGCGACGGTCTGCTTCAGCCGGGCGGAACCGTCGTCGAGTACACCGCGGGCACCACCGGCATTTCGCTCGCGTTCGTGTGCGCGGCGCTCGGCTTCAACCTGCACATCGTCTTCTCCGATGCGTTCAGCCAGGAGAAGCGGCGCACCATGCTGGCCTTCGGGGCGACGGTCGAAGACATCCGCAGCGAGGGCGGAGCGATCACCGCCGAGCTGATCAAGGCGATGATCGCCCGCGCCGAGGAGGTCTCGTCGCAACCTGACACCTGGTGGTGCGACCAGCTGAACAACCGCGACGCGATCACCGGCTATGTGCCGATGGGCGAGGAGATCTGGGCGCAGACCGACGGGCGCATCGACGCGTTCGTGCACACCGTCGGTACTGCGCACTCGCTGCACGGGGTGACCCGCGCGCTGCATGCGCACGACCCGTCGGTGCGCATCTTCGCCGTAGAGCCCAGCGAGTCCGCGGTGCTCTCGGGCGGACCCAGCGGAAACAACCGGATCGAGGGCATCGGCATCGGATTCGTCCCGCCCCTGTGGGAGCCCGATCACGTCGACGACATCCTCACCGTGTCGGCGGACGAGGCGATGGACATGGCCCGTCGGCTGGCCCGGGAGGAGGGGCTGTTCGCCGGCACATCGTCCGGCGCGAACGTCGTCGCCGCCCTGCGGGTGGCCGAGCGCCTCGGCCCTGACGCGCGCATCGCGACCATCCTCTGCGACTCGGGCCTGCGGTACCTCTCGACCGAGCTCTATCGGTCGGTCGGCGGGTGATCGCCGCTCGTTGACTCGGTCCCCGGTCAGCGGAAGTCGCGCGAGCGGTGGCCGACTTCGACCCGCAGGTCTTCGAACCGATCGGCAAGCAGGTTGGTCACTCCCTCGACCGAGCGCTCCAGCATCCCCCGCACGATCAGGGCCGGCGCATCGCGCACGACCCGGCGGTACTTGTTCCACACCCCGACCGAGCAGATCACGTTCACGAGTCCGTGCTCGTCTTCGAGGTTGATGAACGTGATTCCGGATGCCGTCGCCGGCCGTTGCCGGTGCGTCACGAGCCCCGCGACCTCGACGCGGCGATCGGACTCGTGCTCGCGCAGCTCGTTCGAGGTGAGCACCCCCCGCGCATCCAGCCCGGCCCGATAGTGGAGCATCGGGTGGTCGTCGGTGGAGATGCCGGTCGCCCACAGGTCGCTCGCGAGCTTCTCGTAGCTCGTCGGGTCGCTGAACAGCGGCGGCTGCACGAACGCGAGCGAATCGGGCAGGAACTCGACGCGGTCCTGCGCGGCCGACCCGGCCAGCCAGATCGCCTCGCGGCGGGTGATCCCGAGGCACTCGAACGCCCCCGCGGTCGCGAGCGCCTCGAGGTGCGCCTGGGTGACCCCGGCGCGGCGCACCAGGTCGCGCAGGTCGCGGTAGTCCCCTGCCCGCTCGCGCTCGGCGACGATGCGGTCGGCGACCGTCGCTCCGATGCCCTTGACCGCGGCGAGCCCCAGTCGCACCGCGAACCGCCCGTCGCGGCGGTGGGCCGCGGACTCGTCGGGTTCGGTGCGGTCGAAGACGCCCACCGGGGGCTGCTTGCGGTGGGTGCAGGAGTCCCTACCGGTGGCCCCCGACGCCGCCCGCACCCGACCGGCTCGAGCACCGCCTCCGACCCCGAGCGCATCAGGTCGGGCGCAGCACCTCGACCCCGTGCCGGCGGGCGTCGCCGGTGAGGGTCGCGGGCGAGTAGAAGCCCATCGGCTGCGCGCGCAGCAGCCCCGCGAGGAAGGCCGCGGGGTAGTGCAGCTTGATCCACGAGCTCGCGTAGACGAGCAGCCCGAACGACAGCGAGTGCGACTCGGCGAAGCCGAAGTTCGCGAACGCCTGGATCCGCGCGTAGATGTCGTCGGCGGCCTCGCCCACCAGCCCGTTCGTGGCCATGCCGGCGTAGAGCTTCTCGCTCAGCGACTCGATCCGCTCCACCCCGCGCTTCGAGCCCATCGCACGACGCAGCAGGTCGGCATCCTCCCCCGTGCACTCCCCCACGGCCATCGCCATCTGCATGAGCTGCTCTTGGAACACCGGAATGCCGAGCGTGCGCTCCAGCACCGGCTCGAGCTTGGGGTGCGGGTAGGTGATCTCCTCGTAGCCGAGCTTGCGCCGCACGAACGGGTGCACCGCGCCGCCCTGGATCGGACCCGGGCCGGATCAGGGCGATCTCGATCACCAGGTCGTAGAACTGCCGGGGCTGCAGACGCGGCAGCAGCCCCATCTGCGCACGCGATTCGACCTGGAACACCCCGATCGAATCCGCCCGGCAGAGCATGTCGTAGACGGCCTTCTCCTCCTTGGGGATCGTCGCGAGCTCCCACTCCTCCCCCGTCGCCGCGCGGATCATGTCGAAGCAGTACTGCAGCGCCGCCAGCATCCCGAGCCCGAGCAGGTCGAACTTCACCAGCCCCATCCAGGCGGCGTCGTCTTTGTCCCACTGGATCACCGTGCGGTTCTCCATGCGGGCGTGCTCGATCGGCACGACCTCGCCGACGGGCCGGTCGGTCAGCACCATGCCGCCGGAGTGGATGCCCAGGTGCCGGGGAGCCTTCAACAGCTCGGACGCGTACTCGATCACCTGATCGGGGATGTCGTGCTCGGGCCCGGTCGAGAGGGTCGCGCCCCACTGCTCGACCTGCTTCGACCAGGCATCCTGCTGACCCGGCGAATGCCCGAGCGCCTTCGCCATGTCGCGCACGGCGTTCTTCGGCCGGTACTGGATCACGTTCGCGACCTGCGCCGCCCGCTCGCGCCCGTACTGCCCGTAGACCCACTGGATGATCTCTTCGCGCCGGTCGGAGTCGAAGTCCACGTCGATGTCGGGCTCCTCGTCGCGCAGCGAGGAGAGAAACCGCTCGAACGGCAGCTTGTAGGCGATCGAGTCGACCGCGGTGATGTCGAGCAGAAAGCAGACGGCGCTGTTGGCCGCCGACCCACGACCCTGGCACAGGATGCCGCGCCTCCGTGCCTCCTGCACGATCCCGTGCACGATCAGGAAGTACCCCGGAAAGTCCTTGAGCTCGATGACTCCGAGCTCCTTCTCGATGCGCGCCCGGTCTTCGTCGGTCGCATCGGGATACTTGCGCGGCACCGCCTCCCACACCAGGTGCCGCAGCCACGACATCGGCGTGTGCCCCTCGGGCACCTTCTGCTTGGGCAGCGCGGGCTTGGCGCGCCGCAGCGGAAAGGCGATCTCGTCGGCCAGGGTCACCGTGCGCGCGACCGCGCCGGGGTAGCGCGCGAAGCGCTCCTGCATCTCGGCTCCCGAGCGCAGGTGCGCGCCGGCGTGCGCGGGCAGCCAGCCGTCGAGCTCGTCGAGCCCGCGGTCTGCCCGCACGGCGGCGACCGCGGCGGCCAGCTGCTCGCGCTGCGGCACGGCGTAGTGCACGTTGTTGCTCGCGAGCACCGGCAGCCCGCGCTCGGCGGCGAGCGCGGCGAGCAGGTCGTTCTCGCGGGTGTCGAGCGGGCTGCCGTGGTCGATCAGCTCGACGTGCACGGCATCCCGTCCGAACAGGTCCACGAGGCGATCGAGAGCGGATGCCGCCGCCTCGGCCCCGCCGTCGGCCAGCGCGCGCCGCACGGCGCCCTTGCGACACCCGGTCAGGATCGCCCAGTGACCTTCGGCCTGCGCGGCGAGCTCGTCGAGGTCGTAGACGGGCCGCCCCTTCTCGGCCCCCTGCAGCTGTGCGTGCGTGATCGCGGCGGCGAGCCGGTGGTAGCCCTCTTCGCCGCGCGCGAGCACGAGCAGATGAGCGCCCGCAGGATCGGGCTCGCCCTTCTGCGGCTTGGGCAGCTCGAGCGAGAGCTCGGCGCCGAACACCGTCTTGACCTGCAGGGTCTCGGCGGCCTCGGCGAAGCGCACGATGCCGTAGAAGCCGTCGTGGTCGGTGATCGCGAGGGCGTGCAGGCCGAGCCGCTCGGCCTCTTCGGCGAGCTCTTCGGGAGAGGAGGCGCCGTCGAGGAACGAGTACGTCGAGTGGGCGTGCAGCTCGGCGTACGGAACCGGATCATCGGGCCGGGTGATCGCCTGCGACACGTACGGCCCGCGCTTGCGCGACCAGGCCGGGCTGTCGCCGCCGTCGGCGTTCGCGGGAACGTGGCCGGGGCGCCGCTTGTCGCTGAGCAGCCGCTCCATCTCCGACCACGGCACGGACGGGTTGTGGAAGCCCATCAGTCGTACCTCGCCTCGGCAGTCCAGCCGTCGTCTTCGCAGACCAGCAGCCACGCGGTCTGCTCGGCGTCGACCACTTGGAACCGGTGCGCGTGACGGGAGCGTGCGGCATCCCACCCCCGCTCGATCACGGGCCACGGCCCCGCCCAGGCCTCGATGCCCCGCCGTCGTCCGCTCTCGGTGAGCACCGCAGGCGTCTCGGTCACACGCCCGCGGTCGTCGACACCGACCGCGGCCCCCGTGTCGGCGGTCACCTGCACCGGCACCGGGTCGGCGAAGACCGTGCCCGGCAGCGGATCGGGCAGGCTCCCCGGCCACGGCCGCGCGCGCTCTTTCGCGAGCACCGCCCGGTCGCCCCACGGCACGAGCACCTGCCGCTCGGCGAGCCAGCGCCCGCCGCCGATCGCCGGAGTCACCACGCCGCGATGACCGAGCATCGCCTGCACGCGCGAGAGCGCATGGTGCACCTTCTCGTCGGTGCCCGCACCGAAGATCGCGGCGACATGATGGCGAGCCTCATCCACCGCCGCCGGTTCGATCCGCACCTTGGCGACACCGCTGGCCAGTAGTTTTCTTTCAAGCCCCCCGCCTCCGGGCTCCCCAACACCCTCCCCCAGCTGCCACCGCACGCGGTCGACGACGGATGCCGCATCGAACGACCCGGGATGCAGCCACACCCGCTCGCTGCGCTCACCCCGGTCTCCGGTCAGCTCGACCCGCAGCTCGGTGCAGACCAGGTCGAGGGCGCCGAGCCCGGCGATGAACGCGTCGGCCGCCATCCGCATGCCGAACGCCACCTGGTCGGCGATCTCGAGCGGCGGCTCGAACCCGACCTCGCGGTGCAGCTCGGGCGGCGGCACGCGGGGTTCGACGGCACGCGAATCGCGGCCGGCCGACAGCGCGTGCAGACGGATGCCGCGCTCGCCGAACCGCTCGCGCACGCGGTCTGGCTCCATCGCCGCGAACTGCCCGAGCGTCTGCACGCCGAGGCGGGCGAGGAGCCCGGCGAGCTCGGCGTCTTCGAGCGAGGCGATGGGCAGCGGCGCGAGAAAGCCTGCGGCACCGCCGGTCGGCACGAGGAACACGGGTTCGGCCGCGGTCGCCCCGATGCGCGCCGCCTGCTCGGCCGTGAAAGGTCCGTCGGCGATGCCCGCCCGCACGCCCTCGAGCCCGAGATCGCGCAGCGCGCCGAGCAGCACGTGCGCCGCCTCGGCCTCGCCGCCGTAGTACCGCGCGGGGCCGCGGGCGCGCAGGGCGCAGAGGCCGGGTCGCACGATCTGCACCCCGGGCGCGCGATCCTCGATGCCGGCGACGATCGGCGCGAACACACGGTGATCGCGCACCGGGTCGGCCGCGATCACGATCAGGCTCGGGCAGCGGGCCTGCGCGTCACGGCGGCGCTGCCCGCGGCGCACGCCCTCGGCCCGTGCCGCGGCGGAGCACGCGACGACGGCGTTCGCGGCCATCACGGCGATCGGCAGCGAGGCGTCCAGCGGCACGCTGCGGGAGGCATCGCGGGTCAGCGCCGTGACCGGCCAGTCCGGAAACCACAGCACGAGGCTGCGTACCGGAGCATCCGCACGCATGTCAGCCCACCGCCTCGAGCGGCACGTAGGGGGCGACAGCCGGGGAATGCGTCGGCACGAGAGCGCCGTCTTCGGCGGGAAGCAGCACGCGCCCGCGACGCGGCACGGGGGTACGCCTGCTGGTCACCGTCACGGTGAGCTCGCGCGCGGAGAGATAGCCGTGCCCGCGCCCCAGCCCCGACCAGTCGGGGTCGGCCACGTCGATGATCGCCTCGGCCTGCGCCCACGCACCCTGCACGAGCAGCACCGCACCCCGGTCGCGCAGGCGTGCCGCAAGGCGCGAGACATCACCGTCGGTCGCTCGTCCGCCCGGGCGCACCGCGACCACCGGAAGCACCTCGGCGATCGTGGCCGTCACCGCCAGCCAGCGCGATCCGGGGTCGGGGATCAGCACGAGCCGCGACGAGGTCGACCCCCAGCCCTTCGGCCGCTTCGGCGCCGAACTGCGGCATGCCCACGACGCCGCACCACGATCCGGCCTGCGAGGGCGCGGCCAGCAGCGCGGACAGGAGCGAGGCCGACGGTGCGATCGAGTACGCCGATCCGGCGCGAAGGCCACCGCCCGGCAGCAGCGCGGCGAGGGCGGGAAGCGCCGGCAGCACGGGGGCGTCGAGGCGCCGGCCCTGCATGCGGTCGACCTGGGCGCGCAGGCGGTGCACATCACCCGATGCCGGGGAAGTACCGGGATGCACCTCGGTCTGCACAGCTGCCCTCACTCCCACAGGCTAGAACAGATGTTCTAGTGGGTCAACGCCATGAGGAACGCTATCGCCGCCTTCCGACATCGAAGAGCGGCGAATCCGTGCATTATGTTCGATTTTGGACAGGCTCTCTGCCACGATACGGCTCTCTCCTTATCAGTCGCCCCGGCGACTGATAAAAAGGAACCCATGAAAACCAGTGTGCTGATCGTGGGCGCAGGCCCGACAGGCTTGACCCTGGCAGCCGAATTGCGGCGCAGGTCGGTCGACTGCATCCTCATCGACGCCCTCGACGGAGCGCTGTCGTGGGATCGGGCCACCATCGTCCACCCCCGCACGATGGAGCTGTTGTCGACTCTGGGGGTGAGCGACGAGCTTCTCAAGACCGGCGTGCACCAGAGGTTCATCGACATCTACTCAGACGGAGAGCACCTCGGGCACATGGACCTCGCAGAGACCGACAGCCCTTTCGGTTTCAACGTCAACGTGTCGGAGGAAGTCACCGAGCGGACGATGTCGCGCCACCTCCACGCGAACGGCGGCACGGTGCAATACGGTCACCGCCTCACGGGGATGCATCTCTCAGACGACGGGGTCCTTGCGCGCATCGCTCATGCCGGAGAGGAATACGAGCTGGAGGCCGAGTGGATCGTCGGGTGCGGCGGCCTGCACAGCCCGGTTCGCGAGCTCAGCGGCATCGCGTTCGAGGGCCACAGCATCGCCCAATCGTGGGCCGTGGTCGACACGACCATCGCCGGCTGGCCCTTCGGGCACGAGACGAACTTCGCCCTCCTCGATCACGATTCCGTGATCCTCACCCCGCTGCCCGACCTCCGGTGGCGTGCCTACATCCGGCCGACCTCCGACACGTCGGATCTGATTGAGGACGCCGGAACGATCATTCGCAGGTATGCGCCGGGAGCGTCCCTGATCGACAACGCCAACCCGACCCGCTTCCACTGCCACACGAAGGTCGCTGCGGGCTACCGACGGGGTCGCGCTCTTCTGGCGGGGGATGCCGCTCACGTCTGTTCGCCCTCGCAGGGCCACGGCATGAACAGCGGCATCCAGGACGCCTTCAACCTCGCCTGGAAGCTCGCGTTGGTCTGCCACGGCGATGCCGATCCGCGTCTCCTGGACTCATACGAAGCCGAGCGACGTCCTGTGGCGCTCACCATCACCAGCTCGGGAGACGGCTTCGAGACGATGCAGACCCTCAAGGATGATCGGGAGCGAGCCGAAAGGGACACCGCGCTTCGGGCCACCTTCTCGGATGCGCAGGCGCGCCAGCAGGAGATCCTCGGAGAAGCCGAACTCGACATCTCGTACGAGGGTTCGCCGATCGTCATCCCTCCGCACGGCGCACGGACGACCGTCGAAGCCGGGCAGCGCCTTCCGGCCGCGATCGGCCTGTACCCCCTGATCGGTCAGACGCACACGGCGATCGTGATCGGACAGAATTCCTCTCTGGTTGCTGAGACCACCTCGGCGATCCGCGATGCCTATGCGGGCGGCATCGACGCGATCGTCCCGCTCGCCCTCGACGACCCGACCGTCGTCGACCCGGACGTCCGTGCCTGCGCCGACGAGGTCCTCGGCGCTGCCTCCATGACGATCCTGGTCCTCCGGCCCGACGGGCACATCGGCCTCCGATCCGACGGTGCAGACATCGACTCGATCCGGTCCTACCTCGACCTGATCCGCGCCGGAGGCCACTGAACGTGCTGTGGGCTCAGCCGCCTACAGCGAGGGGGTTCGACAAGGGCCGTGCACGATCATCCGTCGATGAGTTCGGCGGTGGTCGCGATCGCCGCGAATCCGCCCGCCTGCAGGTCGAGGGCCGTCGTCGCCATGAGTTCGGACGCCGTGCGGGTCACGACACCCAGCCCCGCGACATCCGCCGTCAGATCGAACGTGCGGGTCGCATCGAGCGCGACGGTCACGTCGTAGCCGAGATTGCCGGCCATCCGCGCCGTCGTCTCGACGCACATATTGGTCTGGATGCCGCAGATCACGAGATCGCGGATGCCCTCCTCATCGAGCCACGCCTGCAGATCGGGGTCGCCGTAGAAGGCGGAGTTGACGTTCTTGGTCACGAACAGCGCCGGGTCGGCTGCGGCGACGGCATCCACCAGTTCGTTCGTGGAGTTGTCGGGATGCAGCGGCGAATGCGGCGACGTCGAGTCGTGCCGCACCACGACGATCGGCTCGCCGGCGGCCGTCCACGCCCCGATCAGGGCGGAGACGTTGCGCTCGCAGTCGGGGTTGGTGGTCGCGCCCCAGTAGTCCAGGTCGTCGAAGGCGCGCTGCATGTCGATCACGATGAGAGCTCGGGTCATGCCCCCATCCCATCACGCCGGGCACTCTCGCGTCAGGGGTCGCCCGCACCGGGTCAGTGCCGCGCACCCGCCACCGCGAGCTGCGCCGTGATCGGCCGGGTGATCACCGGCACCGCAACGGAGCGCCGGCGCTTGCGCAGCGGAGGCAGCGACCCGAGCGCGACACCGCCGAGCACGAGCGCGAGCCCGACACCCTGCGTGAGGCCGAACGCTTCGCCGGCGATCGCGACCCCGAGCACGACACCGGTCACCGGATTCAGCAGTCCGACCACGCCGACGACACCGGCGGGCAGGCGCCGCAGCCCGGCGAACCAGGCGACGTACGCGACCGCGGTGGCGATGACCGTCAGGTACGCGAAACCGAGCGCGGAAGACGGAGTGAGCGCGGGAGGAGCACCTTCGACGAGGACCGCGACCGGGATCAGCAGCACCGAGCCCCCGATCAGCTGCCACGACGACATCGTGACGGCGGGGATGTCGGACCCCCACCGCGCCGTCAGGATGTAGCCGAACGACGAGGCGACCATCGCCCCCAGAGCCACCGCGACGCCCCACAGGTCTACCGGGCCGCCGCCGAGACCGAGCATGACCGCGACACCCGCCAGGCCGACGAGCGCTCCGAGCACGGCCACCAGCCGCGGCTTCTGGCGCAGCATCCCCCAGGCGAAGAGCATCATCACGAGCGCTGATGTCGACATCAGGGTGGCCGCGAGGCTCGAGGGCAGCCGCTGACCGGCGATGTAGATGAGCACGAAGAAGCCGCCGACGTTGAGCGCGCCCAGCAGGAGCGAACGCCACCACCACGACCCGGTCGGCAGACGGCGCGAGATCGCGAGCAGGATCAGCCCTGCCGGCAGCGCCCGCAGCAGCCCACCCCACAGCGGCGCGTCGGCCGGCAGCAGCTGGCGCGTCACGACGTAACTGCTCCCCCACGCGATCGGGGCGATCGCCGTGATGAGGATCCACCAGAGTCGACGCGATTTGTCTTCCATGGAAGACACTTTACCTTACCGGCAAGATAATATCGAGTCATGGATGCCTCCCCCGACCGCGTCGCCCGGATCCAGGCCGAGTGGCGCCGCGAGCGCCCCGAGCTGGACCCGTCGCCGCAGGGCGTGATCGGCCGCCTGCACCGGGTGGCCGCGCTGCTGACCGAGGAACTGGTCGCGGTCTACGGCCGGTACGGCCTGAACGAGGGCGACTTCGACGTGCTCGCGACCCTGCGCCGCTCCGGCCCTCCTTACGCGCGCGCTGCCGGCGACCTCGCCGACCACACCATGATCACGACCGGCGGGCTGACCAAACGCGTCGACCGCCTCGTCGCGAAGGGTCTCGTCGAGCGCCGCCCGAGTCCTGCGGACGCTCGCCAGCGCATCGTGGCCCTCACGCCGGAAGGATTCGAGCTCATCGATGCCGCCTTCTCGGCGCACATGGAGAACGAGCACCGGCTGATCGCCGAGATCGGCCGTGCGGACGCGGCCCGGCTCGAACTGCTGCTCGAGCGCTGGCTGCGGGTGCTCGGCGACGAGTGAGCAACTGCGCTGAGAAGACGCGCGTTGCTGTCATCCGGTCCGCGCGCGGACACTCAGCGTCGTCTCACGCGCCGAGCGGCGCTACGCCGCGAGAGCCAGGTAGGGCTCCCAGCACGGGTCGGTGCGGTCAGTGCCCCGCACCGTCCACTGCACCCCCCGGGGCGGCCGCGGAATCATCCGCAGCTCCCACGCCATCTCCTGCGGCGTGCGATCGCCCTTCACGTTGTTGCAGCGCAGGCAGCAGGCGACGAGGTTCTCCCACGAGTCCGCTCCGCCGCGCGAGCGCGGCAGGATGTGGTCGATCGTCGAGGCCGCCTTGCCGCAGTATCCACACCGGTGGGCGTCCCGCCGCAGCACTCCGCGTCGGGTGACCGGGATGTGCCGGCCTCCCGGAACGCGCACGTACCGCGTCAGCAGGATGACCGCGGGGCGGTCATACGACCCCCGCGCCGCCCAGACGGGTTCGCCATCGACGTGTTCCACGACGACGGCCTTCTCGTTCAGCACGAGCACGATGGCCCGCTTGAACGACACGACGGCGAGCGGCTCATAGCCCGCGTTGAGCACCAGAGTGCGCATTCCTCATCCTCTCGAACGGCCGGGACGGCTTCCCGGTGATTCGACTACGCGACGATTTGGTAGCGCAGGGGCATGAAAAAAGGCGCTGTCTACAGACAGCGCCTCGGCGCCACGGCAATGCCGCGGCTGCCACTCGTGCAATGCCGAAGGACGTGGCGTCCAAGCGCATCCATGGTTCGGATGCGTGGTGTGCTGTCCATCGGCTTCCCTCCGCTACTTTCAGCGTCGAGATTCAGGCTAACGCACGCGCGCACGAGCGGGGTCGCAGGAGCGGGTGAACGGCACGTGGCGTGTCGAAGGACGGATGCCGCAGCATCCGTCCTTCGGAGGTGATGAGGTCAGGCTCAGCCGGCGTTGGACTGAAGCCACGCCCACGGGTCGACGACGCCACCGTTGATGTGGATCTCGAAGTGCACGTGACAAGCCGTGGAGCTGCCCGTCGAGCCGACGAAGCCGATGAGCTGGCCGGCCCCGACGTAGTCACCAGCCGAGACCTGACGGCTGCCGTAGGTCATGTGACCGTAGAGGCTGTTGACGGACTGGCCGCCGAGCACGTGATCGATCGAGACGGCGACGCCATAGCCGCCGTAGCTCTCCTGCGACACGCTGACGACACCGGCCGCCGTGGCATAGAGCGGCTCGCCGCACGAGGAGAGCAGGTCGACGCCCTGGTGGTAGCCGGAGTCCCAGAGGCCGCGGCCGAGGGTGAAGTTGATGATGGGCCAGCGCACCGCGCCGCTGCCGGGCGAGACCATGTTGATGTTGACCGGGCCCGACGAAGGGGACGAAGACGCGATGGTCGCAGCCGCACGGGCTGCCGCTGCCTCTGCGGCAGCAGCCGCCGCCGCGGCCGCAGCCTCTTCGTCCTTCTTCTTCTGGATCTCTTCGGGGGTCGTCGCGGAGTAGCTGCCACGGCTGAGCTCTGACGCAGATGAGTCGGAAGCCACGACGAGCGACTGCGCGTCGTCTGCGGCGACCTGCTGCAGGGTGAGGGCATCGGCTGCCGGACGCCACGCGCCGTAGGCCGGGAGAGCGACGGTCGCGACGAGGCCGCCGACCATGCTCAGGATGACCAGACTGCGCAGCGGACGGTTCTTGCGGAGGGACGGGCGGGGAGCGGACGCGGCGGGCTCGCTCTTCACCTTCTTGATTCGGGTCGATGCGGCTCTGCCGAGCGGCCGCACCGGTGAGATTCGTCCGCGGGCGCGGCGCGTGACACTCGTCTCGTCGCTCTGGGGCTCGTTCGCGGGCGAATTTATGTCTTCAGCCAATAGTTCCTCCGGCGCCTCTGCGCCGGGGTGGGCGCTGGCTCGTCAGCATTCGATGTCGGGGCACGATATGGCGGGCGTAACCACGCGGACGACGAGCCGGGGAGGCAATCCACGTGGCGTCCGACGGCGGGCTTCTCGCCTGTGGACTCTTTCACGCTACCCGAAGGTAACGAATATGTCACGTTGAGCACCTGGCA
Source organism: uncultured Actinomycetota bacterium (assembly GCA_963772395.1). Taxonomy (GTDB): domain Bacteria; phylum Actinomycetota; class Actinomycetes; order Actinomycetales; family Microbacteriaceae; genus Microbacterium. The sequence continues at coordinate 1,627,660 of CAVYWV010000002.1, forward strand.
GATGGCTGGACGTCGCGCCGTCGGCGTGCTAGCGGCGCGGAATTCCGGCGGAATCGACGCCGATCAGCGTCAGCGTCGGTCGTCGACGAGGAAGATGTGCGACGCGACCTCGACGGGCAGCTCGAGCCCTTCGTCGTTGCCGTCCATCTGCACGAGCACGTAGCCCTCGCTGTAGCGATAGTCGCCAGAGGCACCCGGCATCACGCCGGCGCCCTTGAGCTGCTGGAGCAGCTCGGGGTCGACCTGCACGGGCTCGGCGAGACGGCGCACGGTGCCGGTGATCGGTCCGCCGGCCTCGTTCAGGCGCCGCACGAGTCCCACGACACCCTGCTCGAAGCCCTTCGCGGGCACATCGCCGAGCTGGGCGAGGCCCGGGATCGGGTTGCCGTAGGGAGACTCGGTGGGGTGGCCGAGGAGTTCGACGAGGCGGCGCTCGACCTGCTCGCTCATGACGTGCTCCCACCGGCACGCCTCTTCGTGGACGTAGGCCCAGTCGAGGCCGATCACGTCCGAGAGCAGGCGCTCGGCGAGGCGGTGCTTGCGCATGACGTCGACGGCCTTCTGGCGGCCGCTGTCGGTGAGTTCGAGTGTGCGGTCGTCGGAGACGACGACGAGTCCGTCGCGCTCCATGCGGCCGACGGTCTGCGAGACCGTCGGACCGGAGTGACCGAGTCGCTCGGAGATGCGGGCGCGCAGAGGCACGATGGCCTCCTCCTCGAGCTCGAGGATCGTGCGCAGATACATCTCTGTCGTGTCGATCAGGTCGGTCATCATGCCTCGCAGACGGAAAGTGTGGGCAAGGACAGCCTATCCAATCCCGCCGACCCCCGGCCGGCGGGCTCAGGGGGCAGAACGCTCTCTGAGCCACTCCAGCGTGGCGATCGCCTGGTCGCGCCGACCAGGACGCGTGTCGCGGCATCCGCTCGCATGCCTTCGAACACGGGATGCGCGCCGATCACCCCCTCGACGTCGTCCAGACGGTTCGAGGGGATGGACGAGGCGGGTGAGGCTACTTGCGGTGAGTGGCTTCGCTCACGTCGTTGCCGGCGCGGTGTTCGACCTTCGCCTTCTTGGCGGCGCGCTTCTCTTTGAGAGTGCTCGACGCGGCGGTCTTGCTCGATGATTTCTTCGGGGACTTGTCTGACACGATGACGCCCTCTGTTCGGGAGCCCGACCGGGCCCCGTGCCGCAACCCTAACCCTCCGACCGCGCGCCGGCTTCACGGGATGTCACACGAGACGGTCGCCCGAGCCCGAAACCGTAGAATCGACGGATGCCGCACCTCGTGATTCCGCGTGATCTCCTGCCCGCCGACGGACGCTTCGGATGCGGCCCCTCGAAGGTGCGCGGCGCGCAGCTCGAGGCGCTGGTCACCCGCGGCGCCACGCTCCTGGGCACGTCGCACCGTCAGGCGCCCGTCAAGAACCTCGTCGGCGACGTCCGCTCGCACCTCGCGGAGCTGTTCCGCATTCCTGCAGGCTACGAGGTCATCGTCGGCAACGGCGGATCGACGGCGTTCTGGGATGCCGCCGCCTTCGGCCTGATCGAGAACCGCAGCCAGAACCTCGTGTTCGGCGAATTCGGCGGCAAGTTCGCCGCGGCCGCGAAGGCGCCGTGGCTGAAGGCACCCGACGTGCGCGACGTCGCCGCCGGCACCCGCACGACGGCGGAGCCGGTTGAGGGCGTCGACGTGTACGCGTGGCCGCACAACGAGACCTCCACCGGTGTGTCGGCGCCGATCGTCCGCGTGCAGGGCGATGCCGGCGCGCTGACCGTGATCGACGCCACGAGCGCCGCGGGCGGCATCGACTTCGAGGTCGGCGAGACCGACGTCTACTACTTCGCACCCCAGAAGAACCTCGGCTCGGACGGCGGGCTGTGGTTCGCGGTCGTCTCGCCGGCGGCGATCGAGCGCATCGAGCGCATCGCTGCTTCGGACCGGTACATCCCCGAGTTCCTCAGCCTGAAGAACGCGCTGGACAACTCCCGCCTCAATCAGACGCTGAACACCCCGGCGCTCACGACTCTGGTCCTGCTCGACGAGCAGCTGAAGTGGATCCTGACGGGCGGCGGCCTGGCGTGGGCCGACGCCCGCACGCGGGAGTCATCGGGTGCGCTGTACGACTGGGCCGCGGCATCCGAGGTCGCCACGCCTTTCGTCGCCGATCCCGCCGACCGCTCCCCCGTCGTCGTGACCATCGACTTCGCCGACTCGGTGGATGCGGCAGCCATCGCCGCGACCCTGCGCGCCAACGGCATGGTCGACACCGAGCCGTACCGCAAGCTGGGCCGCAACCAGCTGCGCGTGGCGACGTTCGTCTCGATCGAACCCGACGATGTGCGCCAGCTGATCCGCTGCATCGACTTCACCCTCGAGAACCTGTAGCCGCACCCCGCGTTGCCCCGCGACTTACACCTCAGTAAGTTTGCGAGCACAGCTCGTGCGTCGAAGCGAGGGACCCTGATGGAATCGGACACCCCCACACCCGCACCCCGATCGTCCGCCGCCGATCGGGTGCGCAACCCGCGTGCGGGCACGGAGGACCGTCGCGAGGCGGTGCTGCGCGCGGCGATGACGGTGTTCGGCCAGCGCGGCTACAACAAGGGCGGTCTCGTCGAAGTCGCCGAGCAGGCCGGCATGACGCACGCGGGCGTTCTGCACCACTTCGGCAGCAAGGAAGCTCTGCTGATCGCGATGCTGCAGTATCGCGACGGCGAAGAGGCCGCCGGTGTGCCCGGACGAGCCCAGACCGAAGGTCCCGCGTTCCTCGGGCACATCCTCGACACGGTCACCGAGAACGCCGGGCGCCCGGGGGTCGTGCAGACCTATACGGTGCTCTCCGCAGAATCCGTGACCGAAGGGCACCCCGCGCAGACGTACTTCCGCGCGCGGCTCGCGCTGCTGCGCGACAAGATCGCCGAAGTGCTGGCCGAGGTGACGGGCCGCGAGGCCGATGACGTCGACGTGCGCGACGACGCGTCCGCGCTCATCGCGCTGATGGACGGCCTTCAGGTGCAGTGGCTGCTGGATCCGGATGCGGTCGACATGCCGCGCATCGTCGAGAAGGTCATGGACGAACTCGTCGACCGGCTGAGCACCCGCACTCCGGCGCCGCCGTTTCCGCGGCCGTCGGAGTAGGTCGCGTCACGACGCGGGGTCTTCGTCCTCGGCGTCGTCGGAATCGTCGTCTGCTTCCGACTCGTCGTCGTCCGACTCGTCTTCGTCGAACTCATCGTCGGAGTCGTCATCGTCGTCCGACTGGTCCTCATCCTCGACGTCCTCGTCCTCGATGTCGTCCTCGATGATCGGCTCATCGATCGCATCGTCGGACAGCTCGTCGATGTCGACGCCGTCCACGTCACCGGAGTGCAGAATCGGTGATCCGTCGTTGTCGAAGTCGACGGCGTCGAGGTCGTCGACATCGTCGAGGTCTTCGTCTTCGTCTTCGTCGATGACGAGGTCGTCGGTCTCGAGCCCCTCTGCGGCCAGGGCGGCCTGAGCGGCCTGGTACTCAGCGAGGCGCTCCGCCCACGGCAGCCAGTCCGGCGCGGTGAGCGCGCCGTCGCCGGGCATCAGCTCGGCTTCCAGCACGGTGGGGGCGGCGCCTTCGATCTGCGCCAGGCTCACCGTCCAGTACCAGCCGGGATAGCCGGGCATGCGGTTCTCGAACCGGATGGTGAGCACGCCGTCGGCATCCACCGCCGAATCCCGCGGTTCGCCGACGGTCGTCGCCGGGGTGATCTCGTGCAGCGCCGCGAGGGCGAGAGGCCGCGCCGCCTGCTCGTCGATCGGCTTCCGCGCGGGTGCCGTTTCCGGCGTCGACTCAGGGGCCTCTGCGGTCTCGGACGTCGGATCTGCCTCAGGCGTCGAAGTCATCGGCGACCTTGCGCAGCACGGCGGCGACCTTCTTGCCGTGCGCGCCGCTGGGGTAACGGCCCCGGCGGAGGTCTCCGCCGATGCCGTCGAGCAGCTTCACGAGGTCTTCGACGATGATCGCCATGTCATCGGCCGGCTTGCGCTGCGCCTTCGACAGGCTCGGCGGGGCCTCCAGTACGCGCACCGACAGCGCCTGCAGACCCTTCTTGCCGTCGGCGACGCCGAACTCGAGGCGAGCACCTGCCTTCAGCGATGTGGTTCCCGCGGGCAGGGCTGTGGCGTGCAGGAAGACGTCCTGGCCGTCATCGGAGGCGATGAAGCCGAACCCCTTCTCCTCGTCGTAGAACCTGACCTTGCCGGTGGGCATGGAAACCTCGCTGGATTGTGCGCCTCGCATCGCGGGCACGGTGAAACGGGGATCGATCGATCCCGACAGCCCAAGCCTACGGCACCACGCGACACCCGATAGGCTGAGGCCGATGAGCACGCGCACCCCCGGTGGGGACGTCCCGGTACGACGTCTTGACCGCATCCTGGCTTTCATGTCGCTGGGGTTGGCGGTCGTCTCCATCGGATGTTTCCTCGCGATCATCATCGCGAGGCCCGCAGGTGTCACCGACTTCACCGAAGGCATCTGGCCGATCGTCGCGGTGCTGCCGCTCATCGCGCTTCCCATCGCGTTCCTCATGATCCTGGCTCTGCTGATCATGACTTTCGTGCGGAGGGCGCGAGCCAACCGAGGGGGCTGAATGGTCTCCGACGAGCGCGCACTCGCCGTACGACTGGCGTCGACCGAGAACGACGCCCTCGCCCGGACTTTCGCTGAGCGCAGTGTCGCACCTGCCGCCACCTGGCACGACTTCTTCGACGCCGCTGCCGGGATGCTGGATCCGGCGTCGGTGGAACGCGCCGTCTCGCGGCTCCCCCGCACCTCGCTGGTCGCCCTGGTCGCCGCCCTCGACGGCGCCGCCTTGCCCGCCTCCGAACTCGCGGTGCTGCAGCCGTTGGCACTCGTGGGCGATGACGGCGTGCCGTTCGGCGCGGTCGCGGCACGCGTGCGGGCGGCATCCATCGCTCGTCCTGATGCGTTCGTCGCCGAACCGCCCGCTCCGCCCGTCGTCGCGGCGCAGGACGCGGACGCCGCCGCGGCGGCCGAACGCGCGTTCACGACGGTGGGCGCGCTGGCAGACGTGCTGCTCGCGGGCCTGCACACTCCCCTGTCGCGCACCGGTACGGGGGCGGTCAGCGCTGTCGATCGGCGTCGGCTGACGGATGCCGGGGCCCTGGGTTCGGTGGACGACGTCGACGACCTGGTCGCCGCCGCGGCTGCGGCCGACCTCGTGACGCCACGTGGGTCGCGAGTGGATCGTCACCGACACCGGCACGCAGTGGCTCGAAGCGACGACCACGCGGCGCTGGGCCGTGATCGCGGAGGGGCTACGCGGCGCACTGCCCGCCGGTCTGCGCACCGACGACGGCGGCTTCCGGCCGCTCTCGAGCTGGGCGGGCGCGTACCCGCTACACGCCGAATGGACCGATCGCTCCGCCCGACTGCGCCGCATCGCGCAAGCCTGGGGCCTGATCACCGCCGTAGGCACCGAGCCGCGGTGGACGGCGTCGCTGCGGGTCGGCGCCTCCCCCGACACCGAGAGCCTGGCGGCGCACATGCCCGCCGAGATCGACCGCGTCTACCTGCAGGCCGACCTGACGGCGATCGCCCCCGGACCGCTCGCGCCCGCCCTCGATCTGCGCCTGCGCACGATCGCGACACGCGAGTCGCGCGCGCAGGCCTCGACCTACCGGTTCAGCACCGAATCCCTCGGCACGGGCATGACCGAGGGCGAGACCGCGGATTCGATCCGCGAGTTCCTGCGCGAAATCTCGCTGACCGGCATCCCGCAGCCGTTGGACTACCTCATCGAGAGCACCGCCGCACGGCACGGCCTCATCCGGGTCCGCGCCGATGAGGCGACCGGACGCACGCGTCTCGAGGCGACCGACCTGGCGCTGCGCGACACGATCTTGGTCGATCAGGCGCTGCGCCCGCTCGGGTTCGTGCGCGACGGGCACGAACTCGCATCGCGGGTCGAGCGCGACGCGGTGTACTGGTCGCTCGCGGACGCGCGCTACCCGGTCGTCGCGCTGGACGCATCGGGCGCCCCGGAGTCGCTGCACCGTCGCACCCGCGCCGCGGACTCGACGGCCCTCATCGAACCGCGCGACACGTATGCGCGGCTGATCGCCGCCCTGCGCGCGGGCCACGAGACGGATGCCGATGCGGCCTGGCTCGGCCGCGAACTCGAGCAGGCGGTGCGCACGAAGTCCGTCATCGTCGTCGTCGTGCGGATGCCCGACGGCTCGGAGCGCTCGCTGACGCTCGAAGCCTCAGGCCTCGGCGGCGGCCGCCTGCGCGGGCGCGACCGCGGCGCCGACGTCGAGCGCACCCTGCCGGTCTCGAGCATCGTCAGCGTGCGGCCGGCATCCTGATCCCGCCTCCGGCGCACCGCGATCCCGGCATCCGCCCGCCGAGTAGGATTGACCCTTATGGCTGACGGTCCTCTCATCGTGCAGAGCGACCGGACTGTGCTGCTCGAAGTCGCACACCCGGACGCCGAGTCGGCGCGCCACGAGCTCGCGATCTTCGCCGAGCTCGAGCGCGCGCCCGAGCACATCCACACGTACCGCATCACCCGCCTGGGGCTCTGGAACGCGCGCGCCGCGGGCCACGATGCCGACGACATGCTCACCACTCTCGAACGCTGGTCGCGGTTTCCCGTGCCCCCGTCGGTGTCGATCGACATCCGCGAGACGGTCGGACGATACGGCCGTCTCACGATCGAGCGCAACGACGATGGCGAGCTGCTGCTGACCGCGACCGATACCGCCGTGCTGACCGAGGTCTCGCGCAACAAGCGCATCCAGCCGCTGCTGATCGGCCGCCCCACGCCGCAGTCGTTCGTGATCGACGCGTGGGCCCGCGGGCACATCAAGCAGGAGCTGCTCAAGATCGGCTGGCCCGCCGAAGACCTTGCCGGCTACACACCGGGGACGCCGCATCCGATCGAGCTCGACGAGAGCGACTGGACGCTGCGTCCGTACCAGCGCAAGGCCGTCGACATCTTCACCGAGGGCGGTTCCGGCGTGGTGGTGCTCCCCTGCGGCGCGGGCAAGACCCTCGTCGGCGCCGCCGCGATGGCCGACACCAAGACGACCACGCTGATCCTCGTGACGAACACCGTGAGCGCCCGGCAGTGGCGCGACGAGCTGCTCAAGCGCACCTCGCTGACCGCTGAGGAGATCGGCGAGTACTCGGGGCAGATGAAGGAGATCAAGCCCGTCACGATCGCGACCTACCAGATCCTCACGGCCAAGCGCGGCGGACAGTACGCGCACCTGGCGCTGCTCGACGCGCTCGACTGGGGCCTCATCGTGTACGACGAGGTGCACCTGCTGCCCGCGCCGGTCTTCAAGCTGACCGCCGACCTGCAGGCCCGGCGGCGTCTGGGCCTGACCGCCACGCTCGTGCGCGAGGACGGCCGCGAGGGCGATGTGTTCAGCCTGATCGGGCCCAAGCGGTTCGACGCTCCGTGGAAGGAGATCGAGGCCCAGGGCTTCATCTCCCCCGCCGCCTGCTACGAGGTGCGCGTCGACCTGCCCGCCGGCGACCGCCTCGAGTACGCCGCCGCGGCCGACGACGAGCGCTACCGCCTCGCCGCCACGGCGCACGCCAAGATCGGCGTCGTCCGTCAGCTCGTCGAGCGCCACGAGGGCGAGCGGATCCTCGTGATCGGCCAGTACCTCGACCAGATCGACATCCTCGCCGAGGCGCTCGATGCTCCGCAGATCACCGGGTGCGACCCCGGTCGACGAGCGCGAGAAGCTGTACCAGGCCTTCCGCGTGGGCGAGATCTCGCTGCTCGTGGTCTCGAAAGTGGCGAACTTCTCGATCGACCTGCCCGAGGCATCCGTCGCCATTCAGGTGTCGGGATCGTTCGGCTCCCGCCAGGAAGAGGCGCAGCGACTCGGACGCCTGCTGCGGCCCAAGGAGTCGGGCCACACCGCGAGCTTCTACACGCTGATCGCCCGCGACACGGTCGACCAGGACTTCGCGCAGAACCGCCAGCGGTTCCTCGCCGAGCAGGGCTACAGCTACACGATCCTGGACGCGCACGCGATCGCGGCCTGAGCGTCGGGCGCCCGTGCACACCCCGATCAGCGGCGGGCAACTCGAGGAAGGCGCTGATCCGACGCGCCACCTCGTCGGGGCTCACCGCGAGTGCGGCTTCGGGCAGCAGCGCATCGTCCGCACCGAAGAGCACCAGCGTCGGCGTGTGCAGGACGCGGCCGAGATAGCTGCCCCTCATGTGCCCTCGCACATGGCGCCACGGAGCGCGATCGGTGCCGCTCCGGGCGATATCCAGACAGCGCATCGATTACCTCGCCATAATGAGGGCATGACCGCACCGCGCATCCTCGTCGTCGACGACGAGCCGAACATCCGCGACCTGCTCATCACGAGCCTCCGATTCGCCGGCTTCCAGGTCCGGGCCGTCTCGAACGGCGCCCAGACGATCTCGGCCGTCCTCGAAGAGGAACCCGACCTGATCATCCTCGACGTGATGCTTCCCGACATGAACGGGTTCAGCGTCACGAAACGGCTGCGCGGCGCCGGCTACACCGCGCCGATCCTCTTCCTCACCGCGAAGGACGAGACCGAAGACAAGATCGCCGGTCTCAACGCCGGCGGCGACGACTACGTCACCAAGCCGTTCAGCCTCGACGAGATCGTCGCCCGCATCCAGGCGATCCTGCGCCGCACGATGCAGGCCGACGAGGAGTCGGTGATCCGTGCGGGCGAGCTCACGATGGATCAGGACACGCACGACGTGCTCGTCGGCGACGCGTCGATCGACCTCAGCCCGACCGAGTTCAAACTGCTGCGCTACCTGATGCTCAACCCGAACCGCGTGCTGTCGAAGGCGCAGATCCTCGACCACGTCTGGGAGTACGACTTCAACGGCGACGCGGGCATCGTCGAGAGCTACATCTCCTACCTGCGGCGCAAGATCGATCCGCACTCCACCGAGCCGCTCATCCAGACCAAGCGCGGCTTCGGCTACATGCTCAAGGCCGGCAAGACCGCCTGACGCGGTCCCTGATCCGAAGGGGGCCGCTCCTGGCGAAGAAGACGGATGCGGTCACCCGATGGTGGCGCGGCATCAGCCTGCGCGCCAAGGTCACCGGCGTCACCGTCACCCTGCTCGCCGTCGGGCTGATCGCGGCCGGCTTCGGCACGGCGTACTTCCTCCGCAACACGCTGATCGCGAGCGTCGAGACGCAGCTCGACGCGCTCGCGCGCACGGACGTCGCCGCGCCGCTGCTGAACCTCACGGGTGGACGAGGGTCGCTGCAGATCGCCGCCGACGAAGAACGCGCCGCCGACGGAATACCGCGTCGCCATCTACGGTCCCACCGAAGGCGAACTGCTCGCGACAGCGGGTGGTCGCGGCGGTCCCGAGCCCGGACTTCCCCGAGAACATTCCGCTCGACATCGCCCAGTCCAAGGAACTCCAACCCTTCTCGCTGTACTCCGCGGACGGCGAGTACGAGTTCCGGGCGACGATCGCCCTGTCAGGAGGTGGCGGGCGCCGGCATCCTCTACACGCAGCTCGTCGCGCTTCCCCTGGCATCGACGTATCAGGTCGTCGCGCAGTACATCGGCATCTACAGCCTTCTGGCGGTGATCATCCTCATCGCGAGCGCCTTCCTGACCCGGTGGCTGGTCACCCTGACGTTCCGCAGCCTCGGTCAGGTCGAATCGACCGCGATGGCGATCGTCGGCGGGTGACTTCAGCCAGCGCCTCACCGACATCGAGCCGATGACGACCGAGGTCGGCCGCTTGAAGTCGGCGATCAACGCGATGCTCGGCCGCGTGGATGCGGCGATCTCGCAGCGCGATTCGTCGGTGCGGCAGATGCGCCGGTTCATCGGCGACGCGAGCCACGAGCTGCGCACCCCGCTCGTGACGGTGCGCGGCTACGCCGAGCTGTACCGAATGGGCGCGATCTCGGGCGACGACGATGTCGCACAGGCGATGGACCGCATCGAGAAGGAGGCGATGCGCATGGGCGTGCTCGTCGAAGACCTCCTCGCGCTGGCCCGCCTCGACGAGCGCCGGGACGTGGTCATCGGCCCCGTCGACCTGCGGCCGATCGCCCGGGATGCCGCGCTCGACGTGCGCGCGACCTCACCGCAGCGCTCGGTCACCGTGATCGACACGACGATCGATCGGGCGCCCGAGCCCGAACCGGCATCCGAGCTCGAGCCGGAGCCCGACCCGGAAGCCATCGCACGTCGTCGCGGAGGACCGCCCGACCTCGGCCATCGCCCGTGCGGGCGGTGGTGCGCTCTCGCTCCTGCGGCGCAAACCGCGGCCCGTCCCGGCGTCGCAGGCCTCCGGCGCGAGTGAGATGACCGCGGTTGCGCCCTTCGCTCCGGCCGCACCGGACTTCGTCGGCGGGACGACTCCCCCGATCGTGCTCGGCGACGAGAACCGCGTCCGCCAGGTGGTCGCGAACCTCCTCGGCAACGCGCGCAGGTTCACCGCCGAGGACTCGCCGATCGATCTGCGCATCGGCGTGGACACCGCCGCGGGGATGGGCTGGATCGAAGTCGCCGACCACGGTGACGGCATCCCGGAGCAGATCCGCGACAAGATCTTCCAGCGCTTCTGGCGTGCCGACACCTCACGAGCCCGCGAGACCGGCGGCACCGGTCTCGGGCCTGTCGATCGTGGCGTCGATCGTCGAAGCCCTCCACGGGTCGGTCTCGGTCGACGAGACCCCCGGCGGCGGCGCGACGTTCCGCGTCGCGTTCCCGCTTGCGCAGGAGCGCGACTTCCTCGGAGCACCTGCTGATCGAGACCCAGCCGATCGAGCGGCTGCCGCGCTCGCAGGAGTGAGCGTCCGCTCCTCCCCAGCGCGCCGGGCGCCGCGCCGGCTCACAGTCGACGCCGTGCGGCACGGTCATCTGTCGTGCGCACTCCTAGCGTGGAGTCCCACCCCACCGATCAAGGAGTTCCCATGGCCGTCTTCTCCGTCGACAGCGACGCCGTCCTCGCCACCACAGCCGCCGTGCGCGGCACGATCGACCGGCTGCAGGGCGAGACGCAGGCGATGCTCACCCAGCTGACGCAGCTGCAGGCGATCGTGGACGGGCAGCGCCGCCGTGGCGTTCCAGACCGTCGTCGACCAGTGGCGCGCCACTCAGCGTCAGGTCGAGGACTCGCTCGCCGGCATCAACGCCGCCCTCGCGACCGCCGGACAGCAGTACGCGGATGCCGAGCAGGCCACGACGAGCCTGTTCCGGTAGCGCGAAGGCGGACCAGAAGCGCCCCTCCCGAAACACAGAACAGCCCCTCCCGAAGGAGAGGCTGTTCTGTGTGTTCAGTCGAACGGACTCAGTGGATCAGAAGTCCATGCCACCGGTCGGGTCGCCGGCCGGAGCGGCAGCGCGCTCGGGCTTGTCGGCGACGACGGCCTCGGTCGTCAGGAACAGCGCGGCGATCGACGCGGCGTTCTGCAGAGCCGAACGGGTGACCTTCGCCGGGTCGATGATGCCCTGTGCGAACAGGTCGCCGTACTCGCCGGTCGCGGCGTTGAGGCCGAAACCGGGCTCGAGCTCCGAGACCTTGTTCGCGACGACACCGGGCTCGAGACCGGCGTTCAGCGCGATCTGCTTGAGCGGGGCCTCGATCGCGACGCGCACGATGTTCGCACCGGTCGCCTCGTCACCGACGAGGCTCGTGAGGGCCTCGGTGTCGAACGCGACCTTGCCGGCCTGGATGAGCGCGACGCCACCACCGGGGACGATGCCCTCCTCGACGGCTGCCTTCGCGTTGCGAACGGCGTCCTCGATGCGGTGCTTGCGCTCCTTCAGCTCGACCTCGGTGGCCGCACCCGCCTTGATGACGGCGACGCCACCGGCCAGCTTGGCCAGACGCTCCTGGAGCTTCTCGCGGTCGTAGTCGCTGTCGGTGTTGTCGATCTCGCGACGGATCTGGGTGACGCGACCCTCGATCTGCGATGCCTCGCCGGCACCCTCGATGATCGTGGTCTCATCCTTGGTGATGATGACCTTGCGCGCACGGCCGAGCAGGTCGAGGGTGGCGTTCTCGAGCTTGAGACCGACCTCCTCGGTGATGACCTGTCCACCCGTGAGGATCGCGATGTCCTGCAGCTGCGCCTTGCGACGGTCGCCGAAGCCGGGAGCCTTGACGGCAGCCGACTTGAAGATGCCGCGGATCTTGTTGAGCACGAGAGTCGCAAGCGCCTCGCCCTCGACGTCCTCGGCGATGATGACGAGCTCCTTGCCGTCCTGGATCACCTTGTCGACGATCGGCAGAAGGTCCTTGATGTTCGAGATCTTCTGGTTCGCGATCAGGATGTAGGCGTCTTCGAAGACGGCCTCCTGACGCTCCGGGTCGGTGACGAAGTAGGGGTTGATGAAGCCCTTGTCGAAGCGCATGCCCTCGGTGAGCTCGAGCTCGGTGCCGAACGTCTGCGACTCCTCGACGGTGACGACGCCTTCCTTGCCGACCTTGTCGATCGCCTCGGCGATCAGGTCGCCGATGGTGGTGTCAGCCGCGGAGATGGACGCCGTTGCCGCGATCTGCTCCTTGGACTCGACGGGCTTGGCCGAGGCCAGCAGCTCGTCGGAGATGGCCTGGACGGCCTTCTCGATGCCCTTCTTGAGCGAGATGGGGTCGGCGCCGGCTGCGACGTTGCGCAGGCCTTCCTTGACGAGTGCCTGGGCCAGCACGGTTGCGGTGGTGGTTCCGTCACCCGCGACGTCGTCGGTCTTCTTGGCGACCTCCTTGACGAGCTCCGCGCCGATCTTCTCGAAGGGGTCCTCGAGCTCGATCTCCTTGGCGATCGACACACCATCGTTCGTGATGGTGGGAGCGCCCCACTTCTTCTCAAGGACGACGTTGCGACCGCGGGGGCCCAGTGTCACCTTGACGGCGTCGGCCAGGATGTTGAGGCCGCGCTCGAGACCACGACGGGCCTCCTCGTCGAAAGCGATGATCTTAGCCATGTGTTTTTCGTCCCTCCCGGACGTTGCGATGTCTTAGCACTCAGATGAGTCGAGTGCTAATCCATTCTGGCACTCGCCCCTACCGAGTGCAAGCCGCGGGGACGGATGCGGCGCCGCAATGTGTCATGGAACGCCGATACCCCGCCGCGGAGCGCGGCGGGGTACGAGCGAATCGGGGTGGGAGCGGTGTCAGACGACGCGAACGGACTCGGCCTGCGGGCCCTTCTGCCCGGCGCCGACCGTGAACTCGACGGTCTGACCCTCCTCGAGCACGCGGAATCCGCTCATGTCGATGTTGGAGTAGTGGACGAAGACGTCCTGCCCATCAGCCACGGTGATGAAGCCGAAGCCCTTCTCGGCGTTGAACCACTTGACGGTGCCCTGGGTCATCTGAATCTCCTGTAGTGCGGGGAACAGGGCCATCGTATGCACGCGAATCGGGGCGAAATCGCCGCAGAGCCAAGTGTTGACACGCATGCATCGAAGTGTTTACCGGCCTGAAACACTCGACCGCGGATGCGGTCAGGGAGTGGGCGTCGCGCTCGGGGGATTCGCGGTGCGATCGAGTCCGATCACGATCGTGAGCTGCTTGGCGTCGGGGTTGTCGACCGGCTGATACACGTCGCTCTGCTCGATCTTCGCCCCGCCGATCACCTGCGCGAGCCCGGCCGCGGCCGCCTCGTCGGTGGGCAGGTAGTAGTAGATCGTCGTCTCGGCGAAATCGGTCGAGCCGGCCTCGCTGGCCAGCACCGTGTCTTCCGCCCATCCGGCGGCGACGACGACGTCCTTCATCTGCGTCGCGAGCCCCTGCTCGGGCGTCGCGTTGAGCACCAGCACGTCATAGGTGGTGTCGACGACGGGTGTGACGACGGGCAGCGCGGTGGCGGTCGGTGCGGGGGTCGGGAACAGCACGACGCGCCCGGTGACCAGCAGCGTGCCGAAGATGCCGACGGCGACGAGCACGACCGTGGCCAGGACCGCCCACAGCAGTACGACCCATCCGCGCATCCGGGGGTTCTCCGCGCGGTGGGCACCGACCCGGCCCGCATCCGGGGGAAGGTCGTCGAATCGATCCCGCGGGAAGGTCGTTCTCGGCACCACACGATGGTACCGGTACCCGGCCGGTGGCCATGTCCGCGCCGTACGCGGCGCGACCGAGGAGGCGACGTCAGCGAGGCGCGCCGGCGGCGCGCGCGATCCTCGCCTGCTCGCGGGCGTCGCGGATGCGGCGCAGACGCTTGACGAGCATCGGATCGTGCTCCTGCGCGTCCGTGGTGTCGATCAGACGCCCCAGCAACTGGTAGTAGCGTGCGGGCGAAACACCGAGGTCGGCACGGATCGCCTCCTCCTTCGCGCCCGCATGCCGTCGCCATTCGGCCTCGAATTCGAGGATGGCGCGGTCGCGGTCGGTCAGGGGCACGGGGCCACGCTAACGCGCGTCGCCCGCCCGTCCGCTGCGCCACTCCACGAAAGCGCCGAGTGGGTCAACCGCCGCGAGGGAAACGCCGTCGCGGCGGAGGACGAAGCCTCCCCACGTCGCGGGATCGACCGGCTCCGCGCCCGCGACATGAAGCCCGGGTGGGTCGATCGACACCCAGACGGCGTCCAGCAGCGCGATGTTCTCACGCAGGCGTTCTCGACCGGCTCGGTCGATGTGGGGCAGCACCCCGGGGGTCGTGATCACCAGCGTCGCGTCACCCGGAGCGAGCGCGGCGAGCCCGGCGAGCACGTCGCGCTCGGTGGCATCGCCGCGCACGAGCATCGGGGGGTCGGCGGCCGCGATGTCGAGCGCGGCGTCGACCCTCGCCGCTCGGCCCTTCTCCCCCGGCCACACCAGACTCAGAAGGAAGCGCCGGTCGGCGGCATCCGCGGCATCGAGCGGAGCGAGGTCGATGCCCGCACGCCACACGACATCCGGCATCCGCAGCGGCGGGTCGCCGGTGACCGCGGAATGGAGGACGACCGTGGAGACGCCCTCCCGCGGGTCCAGGTCGGGTCCGCCGCTGTAGCGGTACGAGTAGCGGTCGGGGTAGAGGCACAGACCGGCGCTCGCCCCGACCTCGAGCAGAGCGATGGGCCCGTCGATGCCGCTCAGCGCCGGCAGCAGCGCGGCGCACCGCAGCGGCTCATTCGTCTGCAGGCTGCGGGCAGAGCACTCCGCGACCACGGCATCGGCGTGAGCCGCGACCCACTCCGCCCATTCGCTGTACGGGCCCTCCGGCGCTCCCAGCATCCGCGTGACGGCGAACACGAGCGGCGGCTGGCGGTGCGTCGCCGGGATGCGGCCGAGGAGCGCGGTCATCCCGCGATCGGCCGCCGCACCCGTGGCCCACTCGGCGTACAGCTCTGACCTGCCCGGCGCTTCGTCGCGCGCGAAGCGGCCGTAGCGGTCGGCGACCTCGGCGGCGGCATCCATCGTCCTATTCTCGCGGTGAACCCGCAGGTGGCCGGGAGCCCGGAGTCGACCAGTGGGGTTGAATGGACTCTGGCCGAAGGAGGACGCCATGACCTACAGCGTTCAGAAGAGTGATGAGCAGTGGCGCGCGGAGCTCGATCCCGAGCGGTACCAGGTGCTGCGTGAGGCGGCGACCGAGCGCCCGTGGACGGGTGAGCTGCTCGACGAGAGCCGCGCGGGGCTCTACACGTGCGCCGCGTGCGGTGCCGAGCTGTTCCAGAGCGGCACGAAGTTCGACTCGCACTGCGGGTGGCCGAGCTTCTACGAGTCCGTGCGCCCCGAGGCCGTCGAGCTGCTCGAAGACCGCGCGCACGGCATGCTGCGCACCGAGGTGCGCTGCGCCGCGTGCGGCTCACACCTCGGACACGTCTTCCCGGACGGCGTGGGCACGCCGACCGGCGACCGGTACTGCATGAACTCGATCGCCCTCGATTTCAGCCCCGAAGCCGACTCGTGACCGGCGCTCTCGAGGCGGTGCGCAACCGCCGCTCGTGGTCGAAGGTGACGGATGCCGCGCCCACGCGCGCCGAACTGCTGACGCTGCTGTCGGCCGCCGGGCGCGTCGCAGACCACTCGTCGATGCGCCCCTGGCGGATCATCGAACTGCGCGGAAGCGACCGCGAACGCCTGGGGCGGGCGATCAACAAGGCCGAAGGCGCACAAAGGCTCGTCGTCCAAGCCGCTGCGCGCGCCGATGCTCCTGGCCGTCGTCGCCACCTACCGCAAGAGCGACAAGGTGCCGCGCTGGGAGCAGGAGGCGGTCGCGTCGGGCGTCGCGCACGTGCTGAGTCTGCTGCTGGACGAAGCCGGCTGGGGCGTCATCTGGCGCACGGGCCACTACACGCGCAGCAAGGCCGTCGCCAAGCTGCATGGTCTGGGTAAGAACGAGGAGCTGCTGGGCTGGCTCTACGTCGGCGGCAAGCCGCCGAAAGCGCGGCCGGGCCGACGCAAGGCCGTCGACGCGCGCCACCATTTCTCGCGACTGCCCTCCGCCCAGCGCGACGACCGGGACTTCTCGCACCTCGAGGTGCAGTCCTAGCGCCGCAGCCGCCCCCACGGCACGGTCGCCACGACGACCGACAGCAGGGCGACGAGCACCATGGCGAGTTCCTGAACCAGGCCCGGGCTTGCCGGCGCGGGCCACAGCGCATCCAGGGCGAACGACATGCCGAGCTGGCCGACGACCGCGCCGAGACCGAGCAGCAGCACACCGGTGTGCGCGACCAGCGCCGCCGACATGAAGATGTACACCACCCCGATCGCGCCGCCGAAGTAGAGCCAAGCCTCGGCGGGGAATGACGCGGGCATACCGACGATGCCGACGTGGACGGCGGCAGCGAGCACCAGGATGACCGTCCCTCCCACGAAGTTGACGAGCGTCGCGGTCAGCGGCGTGCCGACGCGTTGGCGCAGGCGCCCGTTCGTCGCCTGCTGCCATGCGATCCCGATGCCGGTCAGCAGCGGGAGCACCAGCATCCACAGCGGAATGCCGCTCAGCCCGTCGCCGGTCAGTGCGATGCCGACCGCGACCAGGGCGAGAGCGCCACCGATCAGGCGCGGAACCGTGACGGCGACCACGCCTGCGGGACCGTAGCCCACACGGTCGAGGATCAGTCCGCAGAGGGCCTGACCCGCGACGACGCCGACCGTGAAGAGCGAGACGCCGATGATGCCCACGGCGATGCCCTGCGTCGCGACGGTGAGCGCTCCCGCGGCGCCGCCGGCCAGCATCCACCACGGGATGCCGCGCGAGCGCACCCCGTCGATCAGAGCCGTGTAACCGCGGCGCCCGGCGGGGAGCGCCGCGGACAGCACGATCAGGATCACGAGCCCCGAGCCGAATGAGACCGCGGCCGCGACGAGTCCGTCGTCGAGCCGCGCGCCGAGCTGGCCGTTCACGCGGGCCTGGAGTGCGGTGAACACGCCGACCAGCACCGCCCCGCCGAGCGCGATCCAGGCGGGCATGCGGGCGCGGGTCACTCCCCCATCATGCCGGGCCGGAACCACGTCGCCGGGCGCGGCTACCCTGGAGTGTGCCCACCTCCGCGCGCACGCGCTCCCTTCTCACCTGGCTCCCGGCCACGATCCTGCTCGTGGTCATCGGGCTCGTGGTGCTGGGGACGTTCGCGGTGCAGGGGTCGTGGTGGGCCGAGGAGAAACCTGCCGCTTCGGCCGATCAGAAGGCCTCGGACGGGTCGAGCATTCTGACCGATGCGGGGTTCGACTACGCGAACGTCGAGGGCATCGTGCGCGTGCGCATCGGCGACGGCGCGCTTCCGGCCGAAGAGCTGGGGATGGGTGCGAACGCCGAGAAGTCGGCCGAATTCCGCGGGCCCGTGCGCGCTGTCATCGCCGGGGGCGATGACGTCTACGTCGTCGACGACGTCGGGGGCCTCACCGCCGTCACGCAGAACGGCGCACTCGCGTCGGTCACCCTCCTGTTCGACAGCCCCGGCACCTGGTCGGATGCCGTCGAGCAGGTGCAGTCGCTGGCTCCGACGTTCGGCTGGGACGAGTCCCAGATCACGAGCCTCGATCAGCAGCTCGCGGAGTTCAACCAGAGCGGATCGGGCGATTCGTTCACCGCGGTCGTCGGTCCGTCGCAGGGCGGCGCGCAGGTGACCGCGACCCTGTCGTTCGACCCCGGCAGCGGCACGACCCCGGTCGCACTGACCTTCGAGCCCGGCGCCTGACGTTCCGGCATCCCTCGATCGCCGAAGAGGTGCACTCGCGCGCGAGGTGGTGCGTTCGCCCGCGAGAAGGTGGACCTTCTCGGCGCGGGACGCGCCTTCTCGGCGCGAGTGGCTGACACGCAGCATGGTCGGCCTTGTGCGCCCCGACGTCCGGGTCTAGCCTGACCGCATCTCAGCATCATCTCCGGGGCAGATGGGCGACGATCCGTGGCGAACCTCCTGACGACTCTCCAGGACCTGATCAAGGACTGCCTGCAGACCGCTGATGACACCCGCCCGCTGCCCACCGTGCTGGAGAACGCACTGGCCCAAGTGCAGTCGCTGCTCGCGCTGAACCTCGAGCCCAGCGGCCAAGGGCTCGAGCAGTGGCTGGCCACGTTCCGCCAGGTCACCGGCGACACCGTCCTTCGCGAGACCCTTCTGATCCGCGTCCTGCAGATCAAGCTCCCGCGGGCCGCGGAAGCGCTGGCACTCGTCGGCGCCCTCACGCTCACGTGGGACGCCGCGGCGTCCAAGCCGCACTCCTTCGTCATCAACTGGCCGGCTCTCACCGCTTTCACCAAGACGCCCGGCCCGCAGGCGCTCACGACGCTGCTGAACCGGGTGGCCGGCATCCAGGATCTGAAGGCGCTGCAGGTGCTGCTGCTTCTTCTCATCTCCGGACCCGATGAGCTGGTGCGACAGGAATATGCGCGTCGAGGCTTTCTCGCGTTGCCGGCAGGAGCCGGGGTCAGCCTCACCGAGCTCACGGATCTCGTCAACTCCCCCGTCGCGGCCCCGCTGCTGACCGAACTCGGCATCGCCCCTGCGACCCTCACTTGGCTCGAGAGCAAGCGTCCGGTGTCTCCGGCCGCGGCCCGGATCGAACTCAATGCGCCGAACGCGCTCACCCCCGGCGCACCACCGCTGGACGGCTTGTCGGCAACGCTCGTCGCCGACGCTGCGGCGCTCCGGGCGGCGAACATCGCACTGTGGGGCCGCGGGTGGCAGCTGACGGCGGATGCCGCCGCGTCCGGCACCGTCACTGCCGGCATCCGCATCGCGGGGTCGACGATCGATGCCGGCGCGGCAGCGCGGCCGGCCGGACGGGTGCGCCTCCTGCTCGGCCGCACACGAGCGGCCGGAGACGATGCGCTCCTGCTCGGAAATCGCAGCGGCACCTTCTTCGCGATCCGCGACGTGCGCGTGGGGATCGTGCTGCTCCCCGTCGAGGAGAAGCCCGCCTTCGGCTACACCCTCGACCTCGACGGGGTGCGTTTCGGCGTCGGCACCGACATCCTCGGAAAGCTCAGCATGGGGCTGCCGCTGCCGGGGTCGCTGACCTTCGATGCCCCGGTCGCCCTGTCGTTCCTTCAGGGGGTGCCCGGGCTGCAGGGCGGCACGGGCGAGGGCGGCCTCACCCTCGGCCTGGAGTTCCCGCGACACCTCGGCTTCGTCCTCGGCGGTGCCGGGGCCGGACTCTGGGTCGATGACATGCTCGTGCGCGTCGAGGTCGCGCTCGTCCCTCAGCAGATCGGATTCCGCGCGATCTTCCGCTTCGACGCACGCGCCGAGCTCGGCCCGCTGAAGGCGACCGTCAGCGGTGCCGGGGTCTGGGTGGGGCGGTGGATGTCGGGCAACGCGGGTGTGGTCGAGCCCACGGGCATCGGTCTGTCGCTGGCAGCAGGTCCCATCTCGGGCGGCGGCTACCTCGCACGACTCGGGCCGGGCGAGTACGGCGGTGCACTGAGCCTGAAGATCCTCGGCATCGGCGCGTTCGCGTACGGGATCTACAAGGAGCTCCCCGGCGGAGACATCTCGTTCGTCGCCGTCATCGGGCTGCGGCTGCCTCCTCCCGGCATCCAGGTCGGCTTCGGGTTCGCGATCTCGGGGTTCGGCGGCCTCGTCGGCATCAACCGCCGCGCCGACCTCGATCGTCTGCGCGAGCGTCTCGTGAGCGGCACAGCGGGCGACGTGCTGTTCACCGACGACCCCACCCGCAACGCGCCACGACTGCTCGGCGAAATGCGGCAGCTGTTCCCGGACGAACGCGGCGTGCACGTGTTCGGCCCGACGTTCCAGATGAACTGGCTGTACATCATCTCGCTCGACCTCGGCCTTTTCATCGAGCTCCCCGGCCCCCGCAAGATCTTCGTCGCCGGCTCGGGGCGGCTGGTGATCGGCTCGGAGGACTTCGCGCTGGTGTACCTGCGGCTGGACTTCGTCGGCGGCATCGACCTGACAGCGTCGCTCATCTTCTTCGACGGGGCGCTGGTCAACTCCCACATCCTCGGCATCATGCAGATCACCGGCGGCATCGCTCTCCGCCTGGCCTACGGCGCCAACGGCTATTTCCTCTTCAGCGTCGGAGGTTTCCATCCCGCCTTCACGCCGGACGGTCTCGCGATTCCGCAAATCGCCCGTGCCGGAGCATCCGTCGACATCGGCATCGTGTGGTTCCGCCAGCAGATGTACTTCGCGGTCACCTCGAACACCGTGCAGTTCGGGTCGCGCACCGAGGCGGGCGTGCGCGTCGGGCCCATCAAGGTGCACGGCTGGTTCGGCTTCGACGCGCTCGTGCAGTTCAAGCCCTTCCGTTTCGTCGCCACCGTCGACGCGGGCATGGCGGCGGAATTCGAGGGCATCGAGTTCGCCAGCATCCGCGTGCGGGGAGAACTGTCCGGACCGGGACCGCTGACGCTCCGGGCGACCGCCAGCGTCAAGGTGCTCATCCGCATCAGCAAGTCGGTCACGGTCACGATCGACGACAGCCCTCCCGAGAGCATCCCCGGCATCGGCAACCTCGCCATCCACCTCCGCGGCGAGATCGCCAAGCCCGAGAACCTGCGCGGTGAGGGCGAGGACCGCGACGTGGTGTTCCGCCTTGCACCCGGCGGCGAGCGCGCGCTGATCCCGGTGGGCGCGGTCGTGTGGGAGCAGAAGCGGATCCCGCTGGATCGCCTGCTGCAAAAGGCCGAGGGCACGCGGCTGGAGCCCGCGCGCTCTGTCGCCGTCGCCGTGACCGGCGCGTCGGTCACGGCCGAGGACGATCTGTTCTCGGTCGGCACCTACGCCGACCTCAGCGACGCCGAAGCCCTGTCGGGGCCCACCTTCTCGCCGGGGCGGTCGGGATTCCGGCTCGAACTCGCCCAGCGCATCGCCGCCGCACCCACCCCGGTGCCGCACACCGAGGAGATCGACCTCATCATCATGCCGCGGCGCCGGCGCCACACCCTCTCGCTGTTCGCTGTGTTCAGCACGAGCCTGCTCGAGAGCGTCGCCGAGCGCGCCGGCGGTGCGCCCATCAAACAGCAGCAGCCGAAGGTCGCGGTCACGGTCGAGAAGGCCACGGTGCCCGGTGGTGCGGCCCAGCACGCCGCCGACGCGTTCCTCGCGGCGCGCGAGGCGGGCACCGTCTCGATGCCGGTGTCCACTCCCGCGGTCTCACTCGCCGGAGTCCAGTGATGGCGCTCGAATTCACGTCGTGGCGCCGTGCCGAACTCGTGCACGCGGCGCAGCCGCAGGGGGGTCGACTCGGCCGCGCGCTCTCTGTCACACTTTCGGACTCGGTGGCCGGTTCCGCAGCACCCGGTGATATCGCAGTCGTATTCCGCTCGGCCGCCGACGTCGGTGCGCTCACGCAGGCCGCGATACGCCATCGTGCTCCCGCGCCGGGTGCCGCCGACGCCGAGACGACCAAATGCACGCACGTCGACTTCGCGAGCCCCGATCTGCCGTGGCGATATACGCCGCGGGGCACCGAGCCGGGGAACCCCGATCGGCTGCGTCCGTGGCTCGCCCTGATCGTCGGCGATGCGAGCGAAGTGCGCGTGGACGGGACCATCGCCTCGATCACCCGCGAGCTGCTCGCGAAGCCGTACCACCAGCTCGGCGACTCATGGCGGTGGGCGCATGTGCACGCCCCCGTCGGCGACCCATCTTCGGAGCGCGGGGTCCCGGCGCCGAACCGCCTCTCGCGACTGCTGTCGCTGCGCGCCGATCTGCGGCCGCTCACCGGTTACACGGCCGTGCTCGTGCCGACTTTCACCCCGACCGGCGCGGACATGTGGGATGCGCAGGGTGTGGTGCGCAACGGCGGCAAGCCGCTGCCGGTGCTCGCATCCTGGACTTTCACGACCGGTGAAGGCGGAGACTTCGAGACCCTCTCGACGCAGCTGAGGATGCCGCCGGCCGGTGACATCGGCAAGGCGTCGCTGACCTACTCGGTGGGCTCACCCGCCGATCCCGACGCGGTGATCGGGCCGGTCGACGTCCGCGGGGCGCTGGCCTCGCTGCAGGACGTGCGCGAGCCCCCGGCGGCCGGCCAGGACGTGCTGGCCGCGCAGATGGCGACGTGGGTGCGTGACAGCGCGGCCGACCCGGAGGTGCTGGGCCTGCCCGACTACGGTGTGCCGTGGGTCGCCGCCCCGCACACGCACACCGCGGGCTGGATGCAGCAGCTGCGCGAAGACGCGCGCGTGCGCATCCACGCCGGCACGGGACTGTGGACCGGCATCGAGGCGCAGGATGAGCTGATGCGCGCCGCGGTGCAGCAGGCCGGGGCCCTGCAGGCCGCCGCCGGCAAGATCGCCCGCACGGCCGGCGCGGTGATCGCCGCCGGCGCGCAATGGGAGCGTGCTCTACCGGCGGATGCCGCCGAGCGGCTGGCCGTGCTCGCACCGCTCGCCGCCCGCCTGCCGGTCGAGGGCAGTGACGCCACCGTCGCCGACGCGGTGACCGGGGCCGACCGCACCCTGGACCGCGGACTGTTCACGGGTGCCGGCGTGCGGCTGCTCGGGCGGGCGACGCGCGCCCACCGCGAACGCGGACCGAGCATGGGAGCGATGCTCGACGCAGCGAACACGCCACCCCGCACGGAAGAGAAGGTGCTCGACAGACTGCGACAGCTCTGGGATGTCACGGTGCCGCCCCACGGCGCGAGCGTGTTCGAGATGCTGCTCGAAGTCATCACCGCTCTGTCGGAGGGTCGCCCCGACGATGTCTCGCATCTGCTGACGGCGCGGGAGTTCGGATGCCGCGACCTGCGTGAGCGGATCGCGAGGACCGTCGGGGTCGGCCAGTGGGACGAGGTCGGCACGGTGCTCGATGGCTCGCCCGACGCCGCCGCGCTGGCCTACGGCGTCGTGCAGACGGTGATCCTGCGGTGCATCCTCGGCTGCATCGACGTGCCCGAGATCGAGGCGGGAGGATGCCATGCGCTGGTCGCGGTGCTGCGGATCCCGGCGCCGCGGCGGTCGCGCCCCGTGCTGATCGACGGGCTGTCGGAGGCCGTGTCCGGCGCCGTCGATCCCCGCCGACCGAACGCGCCGATCCGGCGGCGCCTCGCGGTCGAGGTCGAGGGCCTGCCGGTCGACTCGCTCGCACCGCCGCGCTACCCGCTCGGACTCGATTTCCCCACCTGGTCGCTGCTGCGCACCTACGAACCCGACTGGCTGCTGCCCGGCGCACAGACGGTGCCCCGGCACACGATCACCGCGCTGCAGACCAACCCCGAGTTCATCGACGCGTTCCTGGTCGGGTTGAACACGCAGTTTCTCGCCGAGGTGCGCTGGCGGGGTCTCCAGGTCGACCGGTGGGGCACGCCGCTGCGCATGTTCTTCGCCCCGGTCGATCCGCGCACCGGCACGCGAATCCCCGATGTCATTCCGATCGGCGACTGGCCGGATGCGTCCGAGCTCGGCGACCGCTCCCACCAGCAGATCCCGCCCGCCGTCGGTGCCGCGGGCACTTCCGAGCGCCTCGTGATCCTGTTCCACACCCCGCTGTTCCGGCGCTACCCGAACACGCTCGTCTACCTCCACCGGTCGGTGGGCGACGACGAGGAGCTCGACGAGCTCGCCCTGTCGGCCGACCCCACCGATCTCACGCCGCCGCCGGGCGCATCGCCGGCCCAGCTCGCCACGTGGTATCTCCACCGGTGGCAGATCGCGCCCGCGTTCAGCGGGAGCATCTCGCCCGAGCTGGTGTTCTTCGTCTTCGACATCGCGCCCGACGACCTCTCCGGCTACTACCTCGTGCTCGACGAGCCCGCGATGGAACTGCGATTCCGCAACGACCTCTCGTTCGGCGGTGCGCCCTCGTCTGCGGCGGTGGCGGATGCCCTCATCGACCGGCATACGCGCGTCGCGATCAGTGGGCGGCATCTGGAAGAGCAGGGGAACGCCCCCGGATGATCGGCGTACTGCTGCCCCTGCAGCTCGAGACGAAGTTCGAGCCGCCCGACCCGCCGGTCCGCCAGGTCTGGCGGCTCTGGTTGCGGGTCATCCCGCAACCTCCCTCGGTCGATGAGCACGCGGCATCCGTCACCGAGCAGGAGCTCACTGCCGTGACCGCCTTCCGCCGTGCCCTCGGCAGAGGCGGCACCCTCACGCCCGACTGGTTCGGAACCCCGCGGCACCGCGACGCCTTCTCAGGACTCGCCCGCGCCGTCGGCCCCGCGCGCGCGGTGTGGCTCGCGATGAACACCGGCGCGGCACGCACGGGTGGTGTGCTCAACGCCATCGCGCTCGCGGACCTCCCCGACGCGCCCCCGTCGGTGCGCGGGCTGCCCGCACGCCTGCAGGTTGCGGTGTGGACGTACGCCGGCGGTGTCGAAGACAGCGTCGTCGTGGGATCTCTGCCACAGGGCGACGAACCCGAGATCGCCCCTGATCTGCCTCTCCCGGCGCTCGATGACCGGGAGGCGTTCTTCGCGCACTGGATCACGAACTGGGACGAAGCGGTGCGGGTCGGTCTCGGGGGCATCTTCGAGCTCCCGTTCGGCGTGGACCCCTCCAACCTCGGTGGTGTCACGGTGTGGGGTCTCGGTGACCAACCAGCGGGGGCCCTGTTCGACGCCCACATTCAGACCGGCGCGCTCGCCGAGGTGCCGTTGGGCGCGGCGACGAACACCGTGGAGGGGCGACCGACGGCCACCTCGACTTCGACCGCGACCGGTCTTCCGGCTGCAGACGGCGCCGCTGACGAAGAGGCGTGGTGGCTCGCGCTGCTGCGCCGAGTCGCCGGCGCCTCGACGAGCCTCGACGGACTGGTCGAACGGTACGTCACCGGCGCCGCGGTGCCGAGCATCGCGCGTTCACGGGCACGGGATGCCGTCCTGCGCGAGGTCGCGGTGGACGAAGACCTGCTCGCCGCCTTCGCCCCCACCGACCCCGACGCCGTGCGGGCGGTGCGCGGCGACTTGCCGACCGAGACCGCTCTGGCGCCCGTGCTGATGCAGGCGCTGTGGCCGGTGCTGTGGGGCGCGTTCGCGCACGATGAATGGGAGGGGGCCGTCGACCTGGCGACCCTCAGCGCGTGGACCCTGCGGCACGTGAACCCCGAGGGGCCGCTGCCGTCCGTGCGGGTCGGCGATGAGCCCTACGCGCTGCTGCCGATCACCTCCCTCGACGCGGCGGAGCGAGACCCGGAAGAGCCGGCGGGCCTGCGAGACATGCTGAGGCAGACGCGACGGATGCTGCACGCTCAGGTGCGCCCCGACGGCACCGTGCGCGGCGCACACCGACACCGGTACGCCGACCTGCTCGCGCGCGGAGGCAGTTCGCGGGCGTTCGGATTCAGCCGTGCCGTGCGTGCGAACCTGCTGTCGAATGCGCCCGACCTGCTCGATCTGCTGCGTAGCCGGCGCGACGAGCTGCTCAGCGCGCTCGGCCTCGGCGAGGTGATACCCGATCCGCTTCTGGACGGCCTCACCGGAGCGAGCGCGATCACGATGCCCCTCGTGCAGCCGCGTCTGTCGACCTTCTGGGGCTGGGAGCACGAGTTCTGGCGCGTGCCGTTGCCGGCGCTGCTCGATGCGATGAGCGAGGCACCGCAGACGCTCACGCCGAGCAACTCTCCGGTGGACGCCCTGGCCGACGTGTTCGGCAAGGGAGTGCTGTTCGTCGGTGACACCGGCAACGGGCAGGCCGAGCGCCCCCTGGGCCTCCTGGCGGACTCGGTGCTCGCGCGACTGCTCGTGCAGTCGAGCATGACGGTCGCGGAATGGCGGATTCAGGGCGACCCGGCCATCGAGCCGGCTCGAGGTCTGGGTGCGGAGGCGTGGCGCACCGCTCTGCTGCAGGTTGCGCAGTGGATCGACCCCGGCGACGGCTCCGCACCGATCGAGTGGCTCGACCTGCGCGAGTGGAAGCGGGTCGAGACGGGCGAGGAGTATCCGATCCTGCCCGGATCGCGATATCTTCCCGCATTCCCGTCACCGACGATCGGGCCCGACCTGCTCGGGCGACTGGAGCGAGCGCTCGGGGCGACGCTCGACACGTTCGCAGGCCGCATCGACCCGTGGGTCACCGCGTTCGCGTACAAACGCCTCCGCGATGCGACCGCCGCCGGCGATCCGGACCGCGTCCTCGGCGCCTACGGGTGGGTGTTCGGGCCCTTCGACGGGGTGCCGGGGCCGACGGAGTCGGGCCTGTTGCACACACCCTCGCAGGGGCAGACTCTGGTCGCCACGCTGGCTCGCGACGACTTCCTGCACAACCTGCACGCCGGTCACCTCAACGAGCGTGGCGAGACGCCCTGGTCGCTCGCCCTCACCGGGTCGGCGACGAGGGTCGCGTACGACATCGTCGCCGAACTGCGTGACGGCCACCACCCTTACGACGTGCTCGGGCGGGAGGTGGAGCGGATCGTCACGACGACCGCGCCCTCGCCGTACCAGGCAGCGATCGACCTGCGGCTGACATACCCGATGTACCCGTCGCACCCCGATCCGCGACACGTGTGCCACGGAGAGAACGCCCTGCGAGGACTGCTCGCGGGCGGGCCGCTTGCCGCCGGTCTCGACGCCGAGACCGTCCTCGAATTGAAGGAGCTGCTGGCCGGCTTCGAGGCGCTGGGCGACCTGACACTGCTGGACGGGGCGCTTGCGTCGGCCTCACGGATGCCGGGACGTGCCGCCGCGGCCATGAACGCGACATCCGGGTCCGACGCCTTCCCCGAACCCGAATACCCGCGCACGCCCGCGACCGGCCGCGAACTGCGGACCACCGTGCTGGCCGTGATCCCGTGGCAGGAGGCGGCGGCATCCGACGGAGCGGCTCGGCTCGCCGAGCCCTCGGTCGCCGCCCTGCTCGAGACGCAACTGGGAACCGACTGGCGCTGGCGCGTCGAGTCCGAAGACGGCACCACGGCTGAGGTCACGCTCGGGCAGCTCGGATTGAGACCCATCGACACGCTCGTGCTCTCGCCGACCCAGCTGCGCGGATTCGCCGCGCGAGCGCGGGGCATAGCAGGCGAGGCGTCGCCCGACGCAGACGACGAGCGCGGGTCCCTTTTCGCGGCGGTGGTCACCGAGGGCGAGAACCGAGCGTGGGAGCGGGTGGACGGTGAGGTGCAGCACGGACAGCTGTCGATCGTGGACCTCGGCCTCGCGCCCGACGACGCGGCCGAACTCGACCCGGCCGACCTGCGCGATCGGATCCGGGTGGCGATCGAGGCGCGCTTCGGAGCCGGCGCGGGGGAAATCCGGCCGATCGAGGCGCCGACCGCGCGCGTGTGGACGGTGCGCGATGGGCTCGGCGCGCAGCTGGCGGTCGGCGATGCGGAGTCACTTGGTTTGACCGCGGCTGAGCGCGGGCTGCCGCTCGCGCAGCTGGTGCGCCGCATCCGTGTGGCGGCCGGGGCGCCCGGTGCCCGCATCACCGACCCGCCCGAGCTCGAGAGGGCGCGACGCCTGTGCGGACTGCTCGGCTCACCGGCGACTGAGCGCGACCTCGGTGATACGGGCCACGTGGCCCCGCAGGCGTACGCTGCGCTGCGCGCGCGCTATACCGCGCTGCATGCGGATCTGCGCGCGGCGATCGCCGACCTTCGCGGGGCGGCCCGAGCGACGTCGACGGATGCAGACCGCGCGGCCGCAGTCCGACGTGCGGCTTTGTGGGGCGTCACACCCGACACGACACCGGCCGACCGGGCGGCATTCGAGGCGGCGGTCACCCGCACCGCGGCACCCGCCGGAGCCACCGCGCTGCGTGAGCTCACCCGCACCATGGCCGATGCGCTCGACGCGCGGCGCAAGGCCTCGACCACCCCGGCGCGAGTACCCGCCGTGCGCGCACACGCACGGGGCCTCGACGATGAGTCCGTGCGCACCGAAGGCCGGCCCGACGGCGTCGCGTCGCTGGCACGGGCGATCTCCCGACTCGCAGCCCCGCAGGGCCGGCTGCCGGTGCTGGTCGAGTGGGACCGCGAGGCGTTGGCGGCAGCATCCGCCCTCTCGACCCAGGACGAGGCGATTCTGGAGGAGGACTGGCTCACAGTGGTCGCCCCGGTGAGGCCCGCTCTGGCCGCGATCGAGGCGTGGCGGCTGGATGCCGCTGCCCGCGGCGGGGCGAGCCTGCAGCTGTGGGCGAGCGGTGAGGACCCCTGGCAGCGCGATTCGATCGCGCAGTTCGCCGCCGATGCCGCAGGCCGCACCGGCTTCGGGTTCGACGTGCCCCCGTTCTTCGCCGCCGTCGGCCCCGCCGGGGCGCTGAGCCAGGAGCGAGTTGCGGTCGGCATCGTCGACTCGTACGCGGAGGTGCTGCCCCTGCGGGCCCGCGACACGCACGCGGCCTTCGGCTTCAACGCGCCGCTGGCGCGCGCACCGCAGGCGATTCTGCTCGCGGTCGCGCCCTCGCCCGACGAGGAGCTCACCGAGGATTCCGTCGGGGTGATGCTCGCCGAGCTGCGCGAACTCGTGGTCGCGCGCGCCGCGACTCCCGATGACCTGGATCTGCTGCAGCCGATCGCGCCGTCCGTGATCGCTCCTGCCGTGTCGCCCTACGACCTGTTCGATCCGAGTTCGCGGTTTCTCGCGACCTGAGCCTGGCGGAAGAACCCATGACCCATCCGTTCGCCCTCCGTGTCGAGCCGGTCCTCGCGCGCGATCTCGCCGATGCCGCGGCGGGCATCGTGCACGACCCGCTGTGGATGCTGACCCGGCAGTGGCAGCTCGGCGAATTTCAGGGCGAGAACGCCTCCAGCCCTGTGAAGGTCGACGTGTTCACTGCCGAGCGCGAGCTTGCGCACGCCGACTCCGACGCCGTGCTGGCCGATGTCCCACCCGAGGTTCTCGTCGAAGCCGAGGAGGACGACTGGTGGACCCTCGGGCGTCGACTGAGGCTCGGCCGGGTGATCGCCGATGACCTCGGGCTCGATCCGGACGAGGACGAATGGCTGATGGCAGACCCGCCGCCCCCGTACGACCTCGTCGCACCCGCCTGGGACGGCAGGGCGATGTGGCGAAGCGGGACGCTCGTGATCGACATCGGAGTGCTGCCGGAGATCCCGCCCGAACCCGCACCCACGTGGGTGGCCGAGGAGCTCATCTACCGCAAAGACGCCGCGTTCACGGCCGACGGGGTCACGCTGAATCTGCGCCCACATCGCGGCGGGCGCCTGGACTGGTATTCGGTCGACGCCGAAGGCGCACCCGCGCAGCCCTTGCCGGATTCGCACGAACATCCACCGGTCGCCCCCGCCCGCATCCAATACCCGGGCATGCCCCGGTCGGGGGTGTGGGAGATCGAAGACCGCGAGAGCGACGTCGGCGGCATGGCGCCGGATGCCGCACACACCGCGACGGCGATCATGACGGCGCTGTTCTTCTCGCATCGCGACGAGTGGTTCGACATCCCCGTGGCGGGCTCGGCCGGAACGACCTCCCGGATCGTGAGGATCACCGTCACCGATTCGTTCGGCGAGCCGTTCGAGAGCGGGTTCAAGGCCGACGGGACGCCGGTCGGGCCGTCGGGCCTGCATCCCCCGGGCGAGCTCGTGATGACGGCGCGCGACTCGCTCAGCTGGGGAGTGTTCCGCACGGCGGGACTGCCGCCCGGTGAGCTGATCCTGTGGCAGGCGGTGGACCGGCCACTGGAGGGTGAGGTGATCGAGCGGGTTCAGTTCGGCGTCGATGACCAGTCCAACATCGTGTGGGCGGTCGAGCGCCGGCTCGAGCAGCGCGACCCGCCTCCGGTGCCGCCGGGCGACGAAGAGTCGATCGTTCCCGCGGTGCCGAGCGACCTCACGCGCGGTCAGGGATACCACTACGTGCCGGGGCAGGGCGGCCAGGCGCACTGGATCCCGTACACGATGACGGGAGACGGCGAGCCGCGCGGGCTGGTGAGGCGGCGCCTGATGGACCTCTCCGTGTATCCGCCGCGGCGCTTCCCCGCGGCCTCGGCAAGGGTGCTCGTCGGTGACGGCGACGACGGTCGTCGCATCGGCGAGTCGGTCGTCCCGATCGACGGGCTGCAGGTCGAGCGACGGTGGATGCTGGCACGGGATGCTGTCGGCGCCCCGCATCTGTGGGTGCAACGTCGCCGCGGGCCACTGTTCTCACCGCCGGCGCGGACGCTTCGATTCGACGTGGCCGCCCCGACCGATGCGCCGTGACGTGCGCTCGAGATCAGTCGAGGCTCTTGGAGCCGACTACGGGACTTGAACCCGTAACCCCCTAATTACAAGTTAGGTGCGCTACCAATTGCGCCAAGTCGGCAGGTACAGAAGTCTACCGAAGCCGCGGGAGCGGCATCCGCTCTACGGAGTCGGAGTCGGAGTCGGAGTCAGAGTCGGAGTGGGCGTCGGCGTCGCACTCCCCGACGGGGTCGCCGTCGGCGTGGGCGTGCTGTAGTAAGCGTCGCTCGCGCTCGTGAGCACGAACTGCGCGAACTCCTTGGGGTCATCGAGGGCGCCGACGTACTGCTCGCCGTTCACGAACACCATCGGCGTGCCCGTGAGGGCTCCGTCCTGGGTGTCGGGAAGACCCTGCAGTGCGCGCTCGGTGGCCGACTTGGCCCACGACGCGAACGCCTGCTTCTCGATGCACGAGCGCACGACCTTCGGCGATTCCACGCCGGACGCCTGCGCCATGTTGGCGAGCTCGATGTCGGTGAAGCCGTCGGAGTCGACCTCGGGCTGACCGGTGAGGAGAGCGTTGTTGAAGGCGAAGAACGCGTCGGGTGAGTGCGTGGCCACGCAGGCGGCCGCGCTCGCGGCGCGCAGTGAGTACTTGGTGCCGTTCGACTTCGCGGTCAGCATCGCGACCGGATAATAGGTCAGCGTCGCGGCGTCCTCACTCACCCACTTCGAGAGCTGCTGCACATTCGCGACCTGGAAGTCATGGGAGCCGGTGGAGAGGTAGTCCACGTAGACGCGGATGTCGACGACGGGCGCCTCGGTCGCCTCCGGAGTCGGAGTGGGAGTGGGCGTGGACGTCTCGGCGGCCTCGAGCGACTGGGCGGCGGACTCATCGTCGACCGCACCCGAGTCGGTCGCAGAGCCGACGCCGGCGACCGTGGTCACGGCGAAGCCGTCATCGGTGACGTTGGTCGGGCTCAGCAGAGGCTGCGACGCGGACGAGGTGACGACCCAGGTGACCACGACGGCGGCGACGGCGACGACCGCGACGATCACCGCGGCGAGCGAAGTCGTGCGGATGAGGCGCGCTCGCGACTGCTGCGCCTGAACCTGCTGCGCCTTCTCGCGCACCGCGTGACGGCGGTGCCGCTCGGCGGGCACGTTCGGGGACTCGTCGCTCGACATGGGACCTCTCGGGGCGGGCTGCGGACCAGGTGGCCCTGCATGGGTCGCACGGGGAGGCGACCGATCACGATGCTAACCAGGCAGGCTGGGAAATACCCAGACGGCGCCTGCGCGCGGCCCGTGTCATACTTGACGAACGCCCAAAGACGGGCGTGCGGTTCGCCCCGCAAATTCCATCACTACGGATCGTCCGGCACGTACCTGCCGGTGAAGGAGAAGAATCCATGGCGTCAGTCACGTTCGACAACGCAACGCGCTTGTATCCCGGGGGCACTCGTGCCGCGGTCGACAAACTCAACCTCGAGGTCGGAGACGGGGAATTCCTCGTTCTCGTCGGACCCTCCGGCTGTGGCAAGTCCACGTCCCTCCGCATGCTCGCCGGCCTCGAAGAGGTCAACTCGGGCCGCATCCTCATCGGCGATCGCGACGTCACGGACGTCCCGCCGAAAGACCGCGACATCGCGATGGTGTTCCAGAACTACGCGCTGTACCCGCACATGACGGTCGCCGAGAACATGGGCTTCGCCCTGAAGATCGCCGGCATCGGCAAGGACGAGCGCGCCGCTCGCGTGCTCGAGGCTGCGAAGCTCCTCGACCTCGAGGACTACCTGACCCGCAAGCCGAAGGCCCTCTCGGGTGGTCAGCGTCAGCGCGTCGCCATGGGCCGCGCGATCGTCCGCCAGCCCCAGGTGTTCCTCATGGACGAGCCGCTGTCGAACCTCGACGCGAAGCTGCGCGTGCAGACGCGCACGCAGATCGCATCGCTGCAGCGTCGCCTCGGCGTCACCACCGTCTACGTCACGCACGACCAGACCGAGGCGCTCACCATGGGTGACCGCATCGCCGTGCTGAAGGACGGCCTCCTGCAGCAGGTCGGCACCCCCCGCGACCTGTACGAGCGCCCGAACAACGTGTTCGTCGCCGGCTTCATCGGCTCGCCCGCCATGAACCTGTTCCCGGCGGACCTCGCCGAGGGCGGCGTCCAGTTCGGGTCCGAGGTCGTCGCACTCGACCGCGACACGGTCGGCCGTGCGCACGGCAGCCAGGTCACCGTGGGCGTGCGCCCCGAGGACATCGTCGTCGGCCCGGCCGACGGCAAGGGCCTCTCGGTCACGGTCGACCTCGTCGAGGAGCTCGGCGCGGACGGCTACCTCTACGGCCACACCGACATCGCCGGCAAGCGCACCGACATCGTCGCGCGCGTCGACGGCCGCCGTCACCCGAACGCCGGTGACACGGTCACGCTCGCCGCGACCGCCGGACACGTCCACGCGTTCGACCTCGAGACGGGCGAGCGCCTCAACGATTCGGTCGTCTCCGCCTGATCAGGATCCTCGCTGCGGCGCGGGTAGGTCTCTGACCTTCCCGCGCCGCACTTTTTCATCTCGTCCCGGGGGGACCCATGCCCGACGCACTCCGCATCACCGCGAGCTCGGTGGATCCGGGCCTGCTGACCCTCCCCTGGTCGACGCCGCTCGCGGAGTGGCCGAGCAGCACGATCGTGTTCCTGCCCAAGGGTCTCTCACGTCACCTGGTGCGCTTCGCGAACCTCTCCGGTCGCGTCGTCGCCATCAAGGAGACGACCGAGGAGATGGCTCGCCGCGAGTACGACATGCTCGGCAACCTCGACCGCCTCGATGCGCCCTGCGTCGATCGCGTCGCCGTGATCGCCGGGCGAACCGATGCCGCCGGCAGACCGCTCCCTGCGGCCCTGGTCACGGCGCACCTGAAGTTCTCGCTGCCATACCGCGCGCTGTTCACCCAGGTGCTGCGGCCCGACACCGCCAATCGCCTGGTCGACGCACTCGCAGTGCTGCTCGTGCGCCTGCACAACGTCGGCTTCTTCTGGGGCGACGTGTCGCTGTCGAACACGCTCTTCCGCCGCGATGCGGGCGCGTTCGCGGCGTACCTCGTGGATGCCGAGACCGGCGAACTGCACGAGAGCGGGCTGACCGCCGGTCAGCGCGCACACGACCTCGACGTCGCGCGCACCAACATCGCCGGCGAGATCATGGACCTCGAAGCCGGTGGACGCCTCGAAGGCGGGGTGGACGCGATCGCGATCGCCGACGGCATCATGTCGTCGTACCGCTCACTGTGGACCGCCCTCACCGACGAAGAGGCGTTCTCGCCGAACGAGTCGTGGCGCATCACCGAGCGCGTGCAGCGCCTGAACGACCTCGGCTTCGACATCGGCGAGATGTCGATCCAGGCGATGGCGGACGGCACGAAGGTCTCGATCCAGCCGAAGGTCGTGGATGCCGGACACCACCAGCGCCGCCTGCTCCGCCTGACCGGACTCGATGTCGAGGAGAATCAGGCGCGGCGCCTGCTGAACGACCTCGACGAGTTCCGAGCCCGCATCTCACGACTCGGCGATGACGAGGAGATGGTCGCGCACGAGTGGCTCACGCGCGTGTTCGAGCCGGTCGTCAAAGCGATCCCGTTCGAGTTCCGCGCGAAGCTGGAGCCCGCCGAGGTGTTCCACCAGGTGCTCGAGCACCGCTGGTACATGTCGCAGGCGCGCGGCAAGGCCGTGCCGCTCGCCGAAGTGCTCTCGAGCTACATCGACGACGTGCTCAGCCACCGGCGCGACGAAGCCACCCTCATGGGGCCTGTCACCGAGACCATGGCCTTGCCCGTGATCACGGCCGACATCCCCATTCAGGACGACGACGAGGCCGACAGCGTCGACTGGCGCGACCTGGTCTGATCAGACGAGCATCTGCACAGGATTCTCGATCAGTGTCGACGAACGCGCCGAGCCACTGTGCGGCCAGGGCGCCGTCGAGAACCCGGTGGTCGGCCGACAGGGTGACGGTCATGACGTGGCCACCTCGATCGATCCGTCCTCGCCCGCCACGGCCCGCGGCGACGCGGCGCCGACGGCGAGGATGCCCGATTGCGGAGGATTCATGATCGCCGAGAACTCACGGATGCCGAACATCCCGAGGTTCGAGACGGAGAACGCTCCTCCTTCGAGCTCGTGCTGACGCAGCGCTCCCGCTCGCGCGCGGGTGACGAGGTCCTTGAGCGTTGCGCTGAGCTCGCCGAGTGGCATCCGATCGACGAAACGCACGACCGGGGTCACGAGCCCACCCTCGATCGAGACCGCGATCGCGATGTCCACACCGGTGAACCGGCGAGTCGCATCCGGGGTCCAGATGGCGTTCGCCTCGGGCACCGCCGTGAGGGCCGCACCGACGGCCTTGACCACGAAGTCGTTGACCGAGATCGACTCCGCACGATCGGCGTTGATCTCGTGGCGCAAGCGCAGCAGGTCATCGACCCGGCAGTCGGCCGTGAGGTAGAAGTGCGGGATGCTCGCCTTGCTCTCGGTGAGGCGGCGGGCGATCGCCCGGCGCATCGGCGTGTGCGCAGCGTCGACCCAGCCGGCGGAATCGCCGACAGAACGGGAATCGCAACCGGCTGCGTGACCGGCGGCGTCACTACTGTCGTCGCCGCGGCGGCCTGCGCCGGCACATCGAGCTGCTCGATGTCTCTGCGCACGATGCGGCCGCCGGGCCCGCTTCCGGAGATGCGCCGACAGGTCGAGTCCGCGCTCCTTGGCGAGGCGTCGCACGAGGGGGCTCGCGAAGATGCGCCGTTGCGCCGCGGGCTGATCGGGTTCGTGGACCGTGGCCGATCGGGGCCGGAGCGAGGGAACTCGTCGCACTGCCGCTCGCAGGACTACGGTCCGAAGCGCCCGCTTCGGCAGTCGAAGCGGCTGCACCGCTCGATGGCGCAGACACACCCGAAGCGGTCATCGCCTCGTCGGCGGTCTCCCCTTCGCCGGCCAGCACCGCGATCGGGTCTCCGACTGCGACGGACTGGCCGGGCTCGACGAGAAGCCCGGCGATAACGCCGGCTGTCATCTGCCTCGTGCTCGAAGACCGCCTTCTCCGTCTCGATCTCGGCGACCGTCTGTCCGACGGCGACCCGGTCGCCGACGGAGACCAGCCAGTTCTGCAGCGCCGCCTCTGTGGCGCCGGCCATGACTGCCGGCATGCGCATGATCGTCGCCATCAGCGGCCCCCGAATCCCTCGCGCACGCGCTCAATGCCGGCCACGATCTCTTCGGCGCGGGCGATCGCCGCGCGCTCGAGGACCTTCGAGATCGAGGGCGACGCCTCACCGCCGGTCACCCGCTGCACGGGCTGATCGAGCCAGTCGAAGAAGCGACGCTGGATCTCATCGGCCAGCCACGCGCCATACGCGGTGCCGTGGGCTCCCTCCTCAACGATCAGCACCGCGTTGGTCTTGCGGATGCTCTCTCCGATCGTGTCCCAATCCACCGACGCGCGATCGAGCCATCGCAAGTCGATGAGGTCAGCATCCACGCCCGCCTGCTCGATCGCGTCGGCGCTGTGCTGGACCATCGAGAGGTAGCTGATGACGGTGAGGTCGGCGCCTTCGCGCCGGATGGCGGCGGTGCCGGGCGGAATGATGAAATCCATGTCCTCGTCGGCGATCCGCTGCATCGTGCCGTACAGATCGACGTGCTCGATCACAAGCACGGGATCATCGATCGCGAGCGCAGCGTTCATCAAGCCGACGTAGTCCGCTGCCGTGGACGGCGCAACGATGCGCCAGCCGGCACTCGTCGCGAAGATGCCCGCCGGATCCATCAGGTGCTGCGATCCGTAGCCGGAGCCCATCGCGACCTTGGTGCGCAGGACGAGCGGCACGGCGTGCGTGCCGCCGAACATGTGGCGGGCTTTGGCGATCTGGTTGAAGACCTGATCGGCGGCGACCCACACGAAGTCGGGGTACATGAACTCGACGACCGGCCGGAAGCGCCCGTCCAGTGCGAGTCCGCCGCCCAGGCCGACGAACGCGTTCTCGCTGATCGGGGTGCCGAGCACCCGATCGGGTCCGTACTTCTTGGCCAGGCCCTTCGTCGCGCCGTTCGTGCCGCCGGCGAGGCGGTGGACGTCCTCCCCCATCACGACGATGCGCTCGTCCGCCTCCATACGGCGGTCCATGACCGCAGCGACCACCTCCACGAACTTTCGCTCCGCCGTCGCCTCGACCGGATCGGCTGCAGTGCGGGTGTCGAGCGCCTGCAGCTCGTGCAGGTCGCTGCGGATGCCGACATCGACGAAACCCGGATCCGGCCAGAGAGCAGGGCGGATCCGTCGGCGCGCGGCATCGTCGGGGTCTTCTTCCAGCAGTTGGTCGACAGCGGCGCTCATCGCGGCCTGAGCGCCCGCGCGCAACGCCTGCACGCCCGCCTCGTCGATCAGCTCGCGCGCGATCATTTCGCGGGCGACACGCTCGAGCGGATCGCGAGCGCGCCAGGTCGCCTCCTCATCCTTCGTGCGGTAGCCGAACGCGCTGCCGGGATACGGGCCGTTCTGGTGGAAGAAGCGGTAGACCTCGGCCTCGATGATCGTCGGCCCCTCGCCTGAGCGCATGCGCTCCGCTGCCGCTTCCATCGCGAGGTGCACGGCGAGGGGGTCCATGCCGTCGACACGCCACGCGGGGATGCCGAACCCCTGACCGCGCACCGAAAAGCGCGTGTCGGCCGTGACCTCGTCCGCATGCGTGGAGACCGCGTACAGGTTGTTTTCGATGAAGAAGCACAGCGGCAACTTCCAGGCTGCGGCCAGGTTCATACTCTCGAGGACCGATCCGATCTGGCTCGCGCCGTCGCCGAAGCAGTTGATCGACAGATCGGATGTGCCCGCATGCTTCTGCGCCCAAGCGTTTCCTGCGGCCATCGGAGCGCCGCCGCCCACGATCGCGTTGGTGCCCAGTGCGCCGGCCTCGAGCCACTGCAGGTGCATCGACCCGCCGCGACCCCCGCAGTACCCCTGGGCGAGACCGAGGATCTCGGCGAGAGTGCGCTGCAGCACGTCTTGCACTGCGCCGTCGACCGGTGCCGTCGCGCTCATAGACCCACCGCTGACGTGGGTGAGGGCCTTGGCGAGGAACTGGTGATGTCCGCGGTGCGAGCCGTTGATCCCGTCGGTCGAGCGAAGCCCCACGATCGAGCCCACCGCACCACCCTCTTGGCCGATGCTCGAGTGCGCAGGACCGTGGACGAGACCTTCGGCTGCGAGATCGAGCACGGTCTCTTCGAACGCACGGATCAGGTGCAGCTGGGCGAGCATCGTCTCCAGCAGCGCCGGGTCGGCATCCGCCCAGTCCTCCGGCGTCGTTTCGAGTTCGACCCAATCGACCCCTGTATCCAATGAGCGCGTGCGCGGCATCCTTGCCTCCGTTCTCCCGTAACCGTAGCGGCGATTGAATCCAATGGCAAGATAATGTGGCCCACGAAGCTGGATTTCTCCGCGAATCAGCGCAATGATGGATCCAATGAAGGGAGATTTCGATGATCCCTGGTCTGCGCGGAAGCGACCATCTCGGCATCACTGTGCCCGATCTAGAAGAGGCTGAGCACTTCTTCGTCGACATCCTGGGGGCAGTGCCGGTCTACACCCTCGCGGCCAAACGGGCCAACGACGACTGGATGAGCGTGCAGCTGGGCGTGCACCCGCGGACCGTGATCCGCGAGATCCGCTTCTACCGCCTCGGCAGCGGCGCGAACATCGAGCTCTTCGAGTACGACAGCGCCGATGGACAGGCTCCGCAGCCGCGCAACAGCGACATCGGCGGGCATCACCTCGCCCTGTATGTCGACGATATGGATGCCGCACTGGAGTACCTTCGACGGCATGACGTCGAGATCATGGGCGAGCCCGTCGAGAGTGCGGGCGCATCGGCCGGTCAGCGCTGGGTGTACTTCCGCAGTCCCTGGGGAATGCAGTTCGAGCTCGTGAGCTACCCCGACGGCAAGGCGTACGAGCGCGACGCGTCGACGCTCCTCTGGCATCCGACTCGGCCGGCCGAATGAGCACGACCCACGGCGGAGGACTGACCGCACGAGCTACACGACCGGCACCCGACGGGCACGGGGCGGCCGGCATCCGCGTCGCCGACGCCCTGCGCACCTCGATCTTGAACGGCGACTATCTGCCCGGCGAACGCATCCGGCAGGAGGTCCTCGCCGAGCGGTACGGTGCGAGTCGGGTTCCTGTGCGGGAGGCGCTGCGCACCCTCGAGGCGGAGGGTCTGATCACGGTCGTCGCCAACACCGGCGCGTGGGTCGCGCAGATCAGCCTGGGCGATTGCGAGGAGATGTACCAGATCCGAGAGCGGATCGAGCCGTTGCTGCTGCGCCTGAACCTGCCGCTGCTCGGCGGCGGCGACGTCGCAGAGCTCGAGCGACTCGCGACGGCTATGGAAACCGCTGACGTTGAGGAGTTCTTGACCCTCGACCGCACATTCCACCTGTCCTGCTACGACCTCGCGCCGACCACCGTACTCGGAGACCTGGTGGTCCAGCTCTGGAATCGCACGCAGCACTACCGGCGCGCCTTCACGCGCGTGTTCCGCTCCGAGGGCGACCGCAGCGTCCACCACGAGCACCACCTCCTTGTCGCGGCGATCCGCCGGGGCGACGCGGACGAGGCCGAGCGCGTGCTGTCGGGGCACATCCGCCGCACCCGCCTCGAACTCGCCCGCCACCCGGAGGTCTTCGCCGACCCGGCGTGACGCGTCAGGTCAGACGCCACCCGCGGTCCACGGCGATGTTCGCGCCGGAGACCCCTCCATTGCGCAGCAGAAACTGCGTCGCATCGACGATGTCGCCCATTGTGGCGAGCTCTCCCCCCGGTGTGCGCGAGGTGTAGCCCTCCAGCACGGCCGCAGGCTTTCCCGCCCAGAAAGGGCTGTCGCCGACGATGCCGGGGTGGATGCCGTTCACGCGGATCGGTGCGAGCTCGAGCGCCAGCGTGCGCACAAGGCCTTCTACTCCCCCGTTGATGGTCGAGACGGTGGTCGATCCCGGGTAGGGCGCGTCCTTGGCCCGCCCGCCGAACAGCACGATGCCGGTGGAGCGGACCGGTGCGAGCCGGTCTAAGAGGGTGTGGACCACCTCGGTGTAGCCGATCAGTTTGAGCGTGACAAGGCGCCGAGCGCGGGCGATGTCGTAGTCGCGCACGGTGTTCGCGTCCCGCTCGATCGCGGCGAGCACCAAACCCTCGACGGCGCCGAGCGGTGCGAGCTGTGCGGCGATCGTCTCAGGTTCGGAGATGTCCAGAGCGAGCGAGCGCGCCCCCTCACCGAGCGAAGCGGCCACCTTTGCGGCGCCCTCGGCGCTGCGGCCCGTGAGCACGGCCCGGTCGCCCCGGGCGATGACGTCGCGCGCGAGCTCGAGTCCGATGCCGGAGGTTCCTCCGACGATGACGATGGTGCGGTCGGTCATTGCTCCTCCTGATGTGGTGGGTACAGCCCGCGACGCATGACTTCGGCGGCGGCGCCCCAGTCGTACGTCGCAAGTTCCGGGTCCGCGAGGGCGATCTCGTACACCCGGTGCATCGACGGGGCCGTCGGCAGGACCACCTCGCGCTCTGCGGCGACCTCCTCGGCGAGCTTCAGGTCCTTGAATCCGAGGGTCATGATGAAGCCGGGCGGATCGTAGGAATGATCGACGATCTCGGAGCCATACCCGCGATAGACGACCCCGTCGAACAGGGTGCTCGTCAGCAGTTCGTGGAACATGCCGGGATCCACACCGTGACGCTCGGTCATCGCAATGGACTCTCCGAGCGCCTGGATCGCGTGGATGATGTTGTAGTTCACGGCCACCTTCACCACGTTCGCGGCACGCGGCCGCTCCCCGAGGCGCCACACCCGCTGGCCGAGCACGTCGAGAACGGGCAGCACCTCCTCGACCAGGGCGGCGGGTCCGGCCGCAAGGATGTTGAGCTTGCCTGCCGCGGCGACCGTCGGGCGTCCGAGTACGGGGGCCGAGACATAGCCGACATCGGAGCTGCGGAACAGCCCCTCGAGGCGATCGGCGGCGCCGGGGCTGATCGAGGCCATGTTGACGTGGATGCCGCGCGCCTGCGCGACAGCGGCCACATCGAGCACGCCCTCGGCGGCGGCATCGTCCGCGAGCATCGAGAACGACAGCCCACCGGCCAACGCCTCGCCGGGAGACGAGGCGAGCGTTGCCCCTGCAGCGATCAGGGGATCGGCCGCGGCGGCGGACCTGTTCCAGACCCGTACGTCGTGTCCGGCACCCACCAGGCGCGTCGCCATGGCGGACCCCATCGATCCGAGCCCCAGGAAGCCGATCTGCACGTCAGGCCTCCCCGCGGCCCCACGTCGTGTTCAAGTGCGACTGGCTGTCGCGCTGCAGGTTCAGCGGCCCGCCGACGGCGATGTAGCGGGGCCCGGCGACCAGCAGTTCCTCCGCGGGGAACTTCGTGATCACTTCGCACCCGTCGGCGGTCACGACCACCTCCTCCTCGATGCGGGCAGCACCCCAGCCGTCGGCGGACGGCCAGTAGGTCTCGAGGGCGAAGACCATGCCCGCCTGGATCACCTCGGGATGCTCGAGCGAGACCAGCCGGGAGAAGATGGGCTTCTCCCAGATCGACAGCCCGACCCCGTGACCGTACTGCAGGGCGAAGGCGGCCTCCTCGTCGGCGAACCCGAACTCCTGCGCGGTCGGCCAGACCGAGACGATGTCGGCCGTGGTCGCACCGGGCTTGACCAGCGCGATGGCACGGTCCATGTACTCACGGGCGCGCGTGTAGGCGTCGCGCTGCGCGGAGCTTGCCGACCCCACCGCGAACGTGCGGTAGTAGCACGTGCGGTAGCCGTTGAACGAGTGCAGGATGTCGAAGAACGCCGGGTCTCCCGGGCGGATCAGCCGGTCGCTGAACACGTGCGGATGCGGCGAGCAGCGCTCGCCCGAGATCGCATTAACGCCCTCGACGTACTCGGATCCGAGATCGTAGAGGGTCTTCGCGACGACACCCACCGCTTCGTTCTCCCGCACGCCCGGGCGCAGGAACCGGTACAGCTCTTCGTAGGCGGCATCCACCATCGAAGCGGCCTGAGTGAGCAGGCGGATCTCATCGCCGGTCTTGATGCGTCGCGCCTCCATGAACACCTGCTGCCCGTCCACGACCCGGATGCCCTCGTTCTGGAGGGCGAACAGGATCGGCAGTTCGATCACGTCTACGCCCAGCGGCTGGTTCGCGAGGCCGAACTTCTCGAGCTCTCGCTTGATCTTTTTCGCAACCCCTTCTGCGATTCCCGCATCCGGGGTGAAGGCTCCGCGCAGGGTCGAGATGCCGGCACGGGCACCGCGCTCGAGCCGCGGGCGGGGAGCGTTCTCGTGCGGGGCGTTCGGATCAGCATCCATCTCGGCCGTCGTGACGTCCAGCCAGGGGTTGTAGAGCGCGTGGTGCTTGGCCGCTGAACCGAAGTCCCACGAGATCGGGTCGCTGTTGCGGGTCAGCAGGCTGAAGCGGATCAGCTTGTCCATCGCCCACGTGCCGATGTGCGTGGCCGTCATGTAGCGGATGTTGGAGAAGTCGAAGGCGAGCACGGCACCGAGTTCGGATCGGTCGAGCTCTTCCCGCAGGCGCCGCAGACGGTCGGAGCGCAACCGGCTGAAATCGACCCGCGCCTCCCAGTCGACGGCGTTCATTCCGGTCGTTCCGGTGTTCTTCATAGTGTCCTCTCTGACGTTCTGGTCCGGGGGCTCAGCCGGCCCGGAGCCGGCCCAGACGCGCCCGGTCCTTGCGGATGATGGCGATCGTGATCGGCACGATCGCGGCGAACAGGACGAAGGCGCCCTGGATCCAGTACTGCCAGGACAGCCCCACCGAAAGGAAGGACAGGGCGCTCGTGACGGTCTGAAGGAGGATGCCGGCGGCGGCGACCGCGAGGGCCGACCCCGAGCCGCCGAAGATGCTCGCCCCGGCGATGACGACCGCAGTAACCGAGGTGAGGGTGAGAGCCTGCGCCGCGTTCGCATCGCCGATGCCCGACCGCGAGTAGACGACGAGCCCCGCCATCCCCGCGAGGACCCCGGCGGCGATGGCTGCGTACAGGCGGGTGGCGGGAACGCGGACACCCATCCGATTGGCCTTAACCGGATCCGATCCGGCCGCTCGGAGACCCCGGCCTGCGGCCGTGCGCTGAATGATGAACCACGCAGCGACCGTGACGATGACCGCGATGGCGAGAACGATCGGAATGCCGGCCACGGCAAGACCCAGGGCGGTCAGCAGGGCACCGTCGGCGGAACCACCGGGGAAGGGCCGGAGCACCTGGGCGACACCGAGGACCGCGATCGAGGTGACGAGGGTTGCGATGACCGGCGGCAGGCTCAAGCGGGTCACGAGCAATCCGTTGACGAGCCCGACGAGGGCTCCCGCGATCAGAGCCAGCACGGCGCCGAGCACGAAGTAGCCGATGTCCTGCTGGCCGAAGAACGAGACGATCACCGCCGACAGGGCGACGACCGATCCGATGCTGAGGTCGATCCCTCCGGTGATGACGACCACGAGCTGCGCGAGCCCGACGAGGATCAACACGGCCGACGCCGCGAGCAGTTGACTTATGCTCAGCGGGCTCAAGAACGCGGAAGAGACGAACGACGCCACGATCGACAGTGCGATGGCGAGCCCGAGAAGGATCGCCGCCTGGCCTTCACCGGCGACGGGCGAGCGACTGCGCCTGCGGCGTGCGACCGCGGCCACGTCGACGTTGGCCGTTTCATGCGAGAGC
The DNA here is from genome assembly GCA_963772395.1 of uncultured Actinomycetota bacterium. Lineage (GTDB taxonomy): Bacteria > Actinomycetota > Actinomycetes > Actinomycetales > Microbacteriaceae > Microbacterium. Next base: position 1,670,904 of record CAVYWV010000002.1, read on the forward strand.
ACCGCGGCTCCGGTGATCGCGCGTTCGTCGACCTCGTCGCCGGTCAGGCTGGCCTGCACGCGGCCGCGTGAGAAGACCACAACCCGATCGCACAGGCCCTCCAGTTCCACGGCGTCGGTGGAGAGCACGACGACGGCGACGCCGGAGGCCGCCATCTCACGGAGGAAGGCGTATATCTCCACGCGTGCGCCGGCGTCCACCCCCTGCGTGGGATCCTCGACGAGCAGCACCCGTGGATCGCCCAGGCGACCGCGGGCCAGAAGCACCTTCTGCTGGCTGCCGCCGGACAGGGAGCTCACCGGAACCTCCAGGTGCGGCGTCTTCACCGCGAGCCCTGCGATGCCCTCGCGGGCGAGGGCGTACTCCCGCCGCCGGTTGACGAAGCCGAACGGCATCGCGACCTTCAACGCGGGGGCGACGGTGTTCTCCCGGATCGACATCTTGCCGAACATGGCCTCACCGATGCGGTCCCCCGGAAGGAACGCGATACCGGCAGCGGATGCGGCGCGCAACGAGCGCACCGAAACCTCTTCACCGGCCACAAGCACCTTGCCGCCGATCGACCCGTTGCCCGCGATTCCCCGCAGGACCGCGCGCTGGCCGTTACCCTCGACGCCGGCCAGCCCGATGATCTGACCGGGCTGGACGGCGAACGAGACGCGCTCGTACCCCGGCCCGGTCAGTTCCAGAACCTCGAGTGCGGGCGACAGCCCCGCTTCCGACGGCGCAGCCTTGTCGGGGAAGGTCGTCTCGAGGGAGCGGCCGATGATCAGCTCGACGATCTGATCGGCCGAGAAATCCGACACTTGTCCGCGGCCGACGACCCGGCCGTCGCGAAGGACGCTGAGGTCGGCGGCGATCTCGATCACTTCGGGGATGCGGTGCGTGATGTAGATGATCGCGACGTTCTTCGCGACGAGGCCCCGCACCTGATCAAACAGCCAGGCCGTCTCCTCCGGGCCGAGCGCCTCAGTGGGTTCGTCCAGCACCAGCACGCTCGGATCCGAGGCGAGGGCTGCGGCGATCTCCACAAGGTGCGCTTCGCGCAGCGACAAGGAGGAGACCAGCGCGTTGGGGTCGATGTTGAGCGACAGGTGTGCGAAATGCTCGGACAGCCACAAGCTCGCGTTGCGCCGCGATGGCCGCTTCGAGTCGGGCAGCAGGAGCAGGACGGCGTCCACGACGCTCAGCGAGGGAGCGAGCGCCGGTGTCTGGTAGACGATCGCGAGGCCCGCCTCGCGTGCTTCGCGGGGCTGGATGTGATCGTACGTGCGGCCTGCGAGGTCGATGGTGCCGGCATCCGGCACCACCGACCCCGCCGCGATCCCCACGAGGGTCGACTTGCCCGCGCCGTTCTCACCGAGAACAGCGTGGACGCGACCGGCGGCGACATCCACGGTCACCCCGTCCAGCGCTCTCACGCCGGGGTAGGTCTTCGTGATGCCGGTCAGTGTCAGCGCCGATGTGACCGTCGTGGGAATCCCGTTCATCAGCCGAACAGCTCCGTGATCTCCTCAGAGGTCAGCAGCGTCGACGGCGTCGCGTCGGACGGCGCGTCGGGGAGGCACGCCTCGTCCGGCGTGATCGCCCCGTCGCTGCTGCCGGTCGAGTCCTCGTACAGGGCGAGCTCGTACAGCGACGGCTCGCCGTTGCCGCCTCCCTGGAAGGCCGCGACCGCCTTGCGCAGCGCCACACGTCCGATCCAGGTCCGCGACGAAACGGTCGAGAGCTCGTAGTCGGCGTTGGCCTCCTTGAGCGCGCTGAAGCCGCAGCTGAGCGAGTTGTCGTCCGTCGTAGAGATGATTGGCAGCGGCTGCCCGGCCGCCTCGTACGCGCGGATGACGCCGGATGCTGATGCGCCGTAATCGGCGATCACCGCGTCGATCGGTGTGCCCTGCGCCAGGACACCGGCCATCGCCTGCTGAGCCTGCGCCGGGTCCCAGTTCGTCGTGATCGGCTCATCGTTCACCAGTGTGATCTGCGGGTTCGCTTCGAAGACCTCCTTGGCCCCCTCGAACTCCTGCGACGACACGAGCGCTCCGGCAGGGCCGCCGAAGAACACGACGTTTCCGCCTTCGTCGCCCAGCTGGTCAACGATCCACTGCGCCTTGGACTGTCCGACGAACTGCGGGATCTGGTCGGTGTAGTCGAGGTAGTCGACCCCGGCCTCGCCCTGCGGGTCGGAGGCGAAGTTGATCACGATCGAGCCGGCCTGCGTCGCCTGCCTGATCGCCGGCAGGTGCGCCTCGCCAGGCCCGGCATCCGGGATCACCAGAATGATGTCAGTGCCCTTGGCGGCGAGGCTGGTGATGCCCGACGTCGTCGCCTCGAGGTCGCCGCGCCCTGCCACGAACTCGACGCTCGTGATTGCGGGGCACTTGGCCGCCTCGCTCTCGATCTCGGCGAGGACCGTCTTCGACCAGGTGTTCGTGCCGTAGCCGTCCACGACGCCCACGGTGATCTCCTCGGCGTCGTCGGCGCAGACCTCGGACATCTCGATGAACTGATCCACTGTGCCGACACTGCCGGCTGCGATGTCCGCCTCGAGGTTGTTCGCGGTCTCACCGGTCCCCTCCGAGCTGTCGCCGCCGGCGCTGTTCGTCGAGGAGCAGCCCGCCAGGATCAGCGCGCTGAGCGCGAGCGCGGCGACTGCGCCGCCCCGTAGTGTTGCTGTGTTCTTCATTGACAACTCTCCTTCGAGTTCTGTGTTGTGTGAGAGTCCGGCTAGGGAGCACTCGGGTTCGGGGGTACTTGCCCCGTTCGACCGCGCACCATCCCACGGATGCGCGACGTTGACCCGCCCAGCTGCAGCTGGGCGACGATTCCGACGCCGATGATGAGCGCCTGGACGATGTTCTGGACCGCGGTGGCCTGCGTGAAGGTCTGAACGAGCTGGCTCAGCTGCGCGAGGAACAGCGCGCCGAGTGCTGTGCCGACGATGCTGCCGCGGCCACCGGTGAGCGCGGTGCCGCCGAGGACCACAGCCGCGATCGAGGGCAGGAGATAGTCGTCTCCGGCCGTGAGCGTGGGGTTGCGCAGGAGGCCGGCCAGGAGGATGCCACCCACAGCGGCCAGTCCGCTCGAGAGCACGTAGGCCGCAATCGTGTACCCGCGGGTTCCGATGCCGATGTTGGCGGCGCTGCGAGGATTCTCACCGACGAGCTCGAACCTACGCCCGGCGCGCGTCATCTTCACCACGACGTGTGCGATGGCCACGAGCGCGACGGCGAAGTACACCAGCACGGGGATGCCGGCGACCCGGCCGAGCGCGAACTCGCTCAGTGCTTCCGGGCTCTGGCCGGCAAAGCCGCCGGAGAGCGCCTGCACCGTGCCGATCATGAGCGCGTTCATCGCGATCGTGACCACGAGCGGGGGCAGGCCGAAGAGCGTGATCACCAAGCCACTGAGCAGGCCGAAGAGCGCGGTGCCGACGATCGCCACGACGATCGCAACCGGCAGCCCGAGGGCGTCGTCCCCGCCGAAGCGGGCGACGATGAGCGCACCCAAGGTGACCGCGCCGGGGATCGACAAGTCGAGTCCGCCCTGCTGGATCACGAGCGTCTGGCCGATTGCGACGATGGCCATGAGCGCGGCAAAGGGCAGCATCGACACGATCGCCGTCGGTCCGATGCTTCCCGGGGCGATCAGAGGGCTCACGACGAACAGCGCAAGGACAGCGATGAGCGCCCTCGACCCTGGCCACGACAGCACCATCGGCACGAGCGGCGCGTGATCCACGGGACCTGGTCGCTGCTCGGTGGGCGTGGTCGTCATGAGATCGCCAGCACGGGGTGCCATGTGCCGTCCACGCGCGCTTCGGGCATCTGCCCCAGCAGGTGGTCGCGTGAGGCTGCAGCATCCGCCTTGATCTTCGCCATATCGACCCCCACGAGGCGGCCGTCCTTCTTGACGCGGACGCCCTGCACGAAGATGTCGCGCACCAGGCCGGGGTGCGCCGAATACACGAGACTGCCGAGGGGGTTGTTGAGCGGAGTCAGCGCGAGGGACTGGTCGTCCAGCACCACGATGTCTGCTGCCTTGCCCACTTCGAGTGAGCCGGTGCGCGAGGCCAGGCCTGCCGCGTGCGCCCCGTCGACGGTGGCGAAGTTCACCACGTCGGCACACGTGAGACTGATACGCTCGAGCACCTCGCCCGTCTCGACTGAGGGCGCGTTGTCCAGTGCGCGCTGCATGCCGATCGCGGTGCGCATTGTCGCGAACATGTCGCCGCCGTTCGAGCTGCACACGTCGATCGAGAACGTGGGGCGGATGCCGGCCTTCAGCAGGCGTCCTGTCGCGGGGAATCCGTGGCCCATCTGCATCTCGACGTCGGGAGCGACCGAGGCCGTTCCCCGCTGTCGGCGATCAGCTTCAGTTCGTCGTCGCCGAGCGTGCAGCAGTGCACATACGTCGTGCGGTCCGAGAGCAGTCCGTCTTCGGCGAGCTTGCGGATCGGGCCGGACTTGCCCCAGTAGCCGTCGCCGACATGCACGGTGACACGCAGGTCGAGGTCGCGGGCGAGCTCGAAGTCGGTGCGGTTGACCTCGGGGGTGGTGAACTGCGGTCCCCTCAGGGCGAGCGCCATCGTCACGAGCTGGTCGTCGGACGCGAAATACTCCTCGCGCACCCGTCGCGCGTCATCGGGGTGCGGGTTCGCCGACGGGAGCACCGCCCACTGCTGCGCTCCGCCGCCGTGCGCGAAGACCGCACGCATTCCGGTGTCGCGGAGCGCCGCGACAGCAGCGTCGGCGTGGGCGGGAGTGGCGAGGTTATGCGACCAGTCCACGAGCGTGGTGATTCCCGAATCCAGCGCCTCGAGCGCACCGAGGTAGTTGCCGATGTAGGTGTCCTCGGGGCGGAAGTGCTTGCTCAGGCCCGTGTGCAGCCCCGCGAGATACTCGGTGAGCGACCAGTCCGATGCCATATTGCGCACGATCGACTGCCACGTGTGCCGGTGCGTGTCGACGAACCCGGGGTGCACGATGCGTCCCGTGACGTCAACGACATCCGCCCCGGACGCGTCGAGCATCTGGCCGATCGCCTCGATCGTGCCGTCCGCGGCGATCAGGATGTCGGTGGTCACCAGGACCTCGCCCGGCTGTGCCGCTGTGATGACCGTGCCACCACGGAGCAGGGTGCGTGTACCGCCCATGTCTTCTTCGACTCCCTTGTCAGCTGGGGCGTCACGTCCTGGACGCCCGGTTCACCTGTGTTGATCCTAGAAAGTGTGACTGTACGCGTCAAGTATTTGTTATCACGCCGAGCGAACCTTTGGCTCCGCGTGCAGTCACACTTCAGCGTTAGGCCCGTTCGCGGTACAGCGGGATGTCGATCGGCGGTTGCGGGATGAAGCCGCCGTGATCGCGCATCTGCCCGTACAAGTAGTCGTGCGACTCTTCGAGCAGCCTTACCGCCGCCCGTTCGTCAGCACGCACGAGACGGCCGGCGCGCTTGACCGCCCAGCCGTCGACGAACACTGTATCGACGCATCCCGCATTGCCCTGCGAGATGAGCGCTCCCGTCGGATCCTGTCGGTTCCAGCCCGCCTGGCTCACACCGCTCATGTCCACCAAGACGATGTCCGCACGTTTGCCCACGGTCAGCGATCCGACGAGATGGTCCATCCCGGCCGCCCGCGCTCCGTTGATCGTCGCCCAGCGCAGCGCATCGCGAGTGGTCCACGCCATCTTCTGGGGTGCGCGCAACTGCTTGTACTCCGGCTCATCGGCGCGGTAGCGCGAGGCCTGCAGCACGAGGCGGGCGTGCGAGAGCATGTCGCCGCTGTTGCCGCTCACGCAGTCGATGCCCAGACTCGGCCCCGGCGTGTGACGTGTGGTCTGAGCGATCGCCGGGTAGCCCATCCCCATCTGCATCTCCGTCTCGGCACACACCGAGACGGTGGTCCCGGTGCCCTCCAGGAGCGCCCACTCGTGCTCGGTGTTGAACGTGCAGTGCACGAGCAGCAGGTCATCGGCCAGCAGACCTTCACGGTGAAGCACCTCGACATCCTCGAAGAGCTGCCGCACCATGACCTGATTGGCATGCATCGTGATGCGCGCGCCGAGTTCACGTGCCAGTGCGAACTCGCGGGCGACGTCAGCCACGGGCGCGATCGCGAGTTCCTGCGGGGCGATGCCGAAGCGCAGCAGCTGGTCCTCGCTGGAGAAGTAGGTGTCGCGGATCTCCCGAGCGAGACGTGACCGCGTCTCGCAGCGCGGCCGGGTCGCCGTGGCCGTCCGCGCCACCCCGCGACTGGCTCCACGTGTTGGTGAGGATCGGCGTGAGGCCGTGGGCATAGAGAGCGCGGATGCCGGCGTCCCGCAGTCCGCCCACGGCGGCGTGCGCACAATCGGGGTCAAGGATGTTGTGGCAATAGTCCACGAGTGTGGTCACGCCGCCGTTCAGGGCATCCAGCGCACCGACGTAGTTGCCGGCGTACATGTCCTCCGCGCGGTAGCGCGGGGCCATCTGCAGGCGGATTCCGCGGAGGTAGTCGGGGATGTTCCCGTCGGCGAGGATTCCCCGCAGGGCAGTCTGCCAAGTGTGACGGTGCGTGTCGACCATCCCCGGCATTGCAATCATGCTCGACCCGTCGATCACTTCATCGGCGTCGACGGTGACGTCCGGAGCGATCGCAGCGATGAGCGCTCCATCGATCAGGATGTCAGTGCGGTCGAGGTCTCCGATACGGTCGTCGACCGTGGCGGCAGCCATGCCGCGGATGAGAGTGCGCATTTCGCTCCTTCACGTCGTGCGTTCCGGGCAAAGCCCGTTGTTCAGCATTGAACATATTTGTCCAGTCAGGACCCTTGTGTACAGTGAAAGCGCACACTACTGCAATCCCGTGTCGAGGAGGACCGCCGTGGAGAAGCCGACTGATCAGCTGAAAATCGCCATCTCGGGCGCCGGCGCCCAAGGAGCGGGAATAGGGACGAGCATGCTGCGAGCGGGACTCGATGTGATCTTCATCGAGCAGTGGCCGGAACATGTGGAGGTCGATGAAGGCGCGGGGAATCGAGGTTCGGCTGCCCGCAGAGACGCTCACCACGCCGGTGCGCGCGATCCACCTCTGCGAAGTCGCGACGCTCCGCGAGAAGTTCGACTTGGTCTTCGTGGCGGTCAAGGCCTACGACACCCGCTGGGTGTGCGAGCTGATCACCCCGTACGTCGCCGAGAACGGCCTGGTCGTCGGGTTGCAGAACGGCATGTCGCAGGACGACATCGTCGCCGCGGTGGCGGGCCATCGTGCCGTGGGCGCCGTGATCGAGATGGCCTCGAACATGTTCGAACCGGGCATCGTCACTCGGCAGACTCCGGTGAGCGGCTCCTGGTTCGCCGTCGGCGCCGTCGAGGATGCGGCCCGGGGCCGTGAGGTCGAGGTGCAGCGGGTTCTCTCCCACGCGGGCACGGTCGCAGTCTCCGACGACATCCGCTCGGCGAAGTGGATGAAGCTGGTCGCCAATGCCGGCGAACTCGTCCCGTCCGCGATCCTCGACCTCGCTCTCGCCGATGCCGTGCAGGTGCCGGGCGTGCACGAGTTCATGGTGGAGTGCGGCAAGGAGGCTGCGCGCGCGGCCCTGGCGGACGGATGCCACTGGTGCCGATCTTCGGGCTGGAGGCGGAGCACGTCACCGAACCCGACCAGTACGCGGAGGATCTGCTGGGCAAGGTGCTCGACAAGCTATTCGCTCCCCGACACCAAGACCACCGTTCTGCACGACTGGATGAAGTCGCGACATTCCGAGTACGCGGAGGTGAACGGACTGGTCGTCGATGTGCTCGAGCGTGCCGGACCGACGCCGCCGTTCAACTCCCACGTCGTGCGGATCGCCCGCGCCATCGAAGCCGGACGGATTTCGAGGGGTCGCCGAACACGCGTGACCTCCTGCTCGATGTCGCCGTACCCGGATCTGAACGCCGGCGCCGCTGCACTGCTCTGACCGGTGTGCAGGCGAGGCGTACACATCGAACCCGGCCGGGACGGTAGCGTGAGTCCTCCATGGCACTCGGATCGCGTTCACGAGGAGCGACCGACTCCGAGGCAAGAGGAGGCACCGTGGTCGCTGAGGACGTCGGCACGCGCCTGCGCGTCGCGACGGATGCAGAGAGGAATGAGTCTCCGCAGCGTCGCGAGCGCCTTGGGTGTCTCGGCCAGCCTCATCTCCCAAGTCGAGACCGGCAAGACGCAGCCGTCCGTGTCGACGCTCTACGCGATCGTCACGTACTTGGGGATCTCGATCGACGACCTGCTGGGTGTCACGACACCGCCACGCGACGAAGGGATACCGCTGACCCCGTGGCGCTCGCGCCGACGAACGGGTCGAGCCGCCCGCCCGTACAGCGCCAAGAAGACAATGCCGTCCTCGAGATGGAGAACGGCGTGCGCTGGGAGCGGCTCGCCGCGGGCGAAGGCCCCGCCGATGCCCTCCTGGTCACGTACGAGCCCGGCGCCACCAGCTCGGTCGAAGGCAAGCTCATGCGTCACGCCGGCATCGAGTACGCCTACCTGCTGGAGGGCGAACTGACCGTCCAGCTCGACTTCGACACGTACACCCTCCGCGCCGGGCGACAGTCTTCATTTCGACTCGGTCCGCCCACACCTCTACCTCAACCGCAGTGACCGTATCGCGCGCGGAATCTGGTTCGTCGTCGGTCGGCGAGCGCAGAATCAGGCGATGCCGGATGCTGCGGAAGGCCGAGCGCCGTCCACGTCGATCGGTTCGGCCGTCGACGTGCTGCGGGCGATGGACGACCTGGACCGCTGATCAGGCCGGCGCGGCGCTCCCGTGCCGCGCCGGACGACGCTCGTCGATCCAGGGGTCGATGAGGGTCTTGATCTGCCGGCTTCCGCCGCCCAGGAGCGGGGCCAGCGCACCGTCCGCGACCTCGGAGAGCGGAAGCACTTCGGAGGCGATGTCGCTCCAGTCCTCACGCATCGCGAGCAACTCGACTGCGCGAGGCAGATCGGCACCTATCGCGTGCGCGACCGTCCCGACGATCGTGTATTCGCGCAGCGTCCAGCTGCCGAGCGGTGCAGCGACATCCGTGCGCTGGATACCGACGGGAACAATCGTCGCCCCGGGTTCTGCGGCGGCGAGGACTTCTTCCAGCCCGCTCGCCGACCCGCTCACCTCGAAGAAGACATCCGCTTCCCAGCCGAGTTCGACGAGACGCTCGCGAATGCTTCCCGCATCCGCTTCGAGCGTTTCGCCCGCGCCCAGGGCACGCGCGAGTTCGAGTCGCTCCGGGCTCCGGTCAACGGCGAGGATGCGCGCGCCGGTCGCCGCGGCGACGTGGACGATGAATGCCCCGATTCCGCCGACACCGACGATCACGGCATCCTGCCCGCTGCGCAATCCGCTGCGGGTCACCGCGTGCACCGCGATCGACATCGGCTGAGCGAGCCCGAGGGTATCGATCGAGGGGACTCGCGAGGTCCGAGACGTCCAGGAGTGTCGCGGCCGGTACCGTCACGAATCCGGCGAGCCCGCCGTCCACCTGCAGCCCTGCTGTCAGATAGGTGCGGCACAGATTCGTTCTGCCTGCGCGACACGGCTTGCACTGTCCGCACGAGATCCCGGCGCCGCACACCACGGTCGCGCCGACCGCGAGATCGACTCCCGATCCGACCGCCTCCACGACTCCGGCGAACTCGTGGCCGAGGGTCACCGGCAGGACGGTCAGCACGGGACCGCGCGAGTATTCCGTGGCATCCGATCCGCAGACTCCGCAGACCTGCACGCGCACGAGGACCTCGCCCGGGCCGATGGCCGGAATCTCCCTCTCCTCGACACGGAGGTCTCCCGGGCCGTGCAGGACGGCCGCGCGCATCGCGGTCACAGGGCGATCCCATCCGGTACGACGATCTGCGAGGCTTGCCGGCTCGGCGACCATGGCCGTGAGATGTTGCGCGTACACGCGGGCGTGGTCCGGATGATCGAGATAGGCGGCCAGGCCGGCTTCGTCATCGACGACCGCGACGACTGCGAAGTCGGCAGGGCTCGGTCGAAGCCGCAGGTTTGCTCCGCAGCGATAGCCGCGGATTTCCGGGATTCCGGCAGCCATTTGCTCCAGCGCAACAGCGAGAGCCTCCACGTCCTCGGGTGCGACTGTCGCTTCCACTGGAACAGAGCGACGTGGAGGATCACGGTCGGGCCTCCGTCACTCGCTTCCCTGCGCGATGACGCGGGCATCGCCCTCCGTGTACCGGTAGGGATTCTCGATCTCCTCGTCCACGGGGATCTCCGGATGCATGCCCTCTTGCCAGGCCTGCTCGCCCAGCTTCGATCGAACGTACTCCACCGACGAAGCCACTTTGTCGCGGATGGGTGCGAGAGGCAGCCCGATGCGGGCGCCCTCGTACTTGACGACCCGACCGTTGATCACGACGGTGTGGATGTCGGCCGTTCCCGCTTGATAGACGACGTGAGCGTACGGGTGCAGGATCGGGGTCATCGCGGGAGACTCATCGTTCTTGATCAGGACGAGGTCGGCGCGCTTTCCCGGTGTGATCGAACCGATCGTGTCTTCCATCCCGAGTGACTTCGCGCCTCCCATCGTCGCCATGTGCAGCACGTCCTCCGCCCGGAGGCGGTTGGCGACGATCGTCTCGCCGCGTGAGTGGGCTTCGAGGTGGTCGCGCGATCGATCCGCGCTGAGCGTCGCCCGCATCGCCGAGAAGAAGTCGGCACTCCACCACACGCTCGTGTCCATCGACAGCGACGCAGGGATGCCGTGGCGGCGGATCGCCCAGTGGACGGATACCCCTGACCTGCGCTCTGCTCCGACTCGGTGGCGACCGAGACGGTGCCGCCGGTCGCGGCGATCTTCTGGTAGCTCTGCTCGTTCAGCGACGCGGAGTGCACGTACGTGATCTTGTCGTCCATGAAGCCGGCCTCGTGCATCTGGGTGATCGCGGTGTCGGTCGTCGCACCCCACACGCCCGCGTGCGTGGTGACGCGCAGACCGAGTTCGCGCGCGGCCTCGAAAGCGCCGCGCTCGGGGAAGTCGGATGCGCCTGGCACGTCGAAGGCGAGCTGAAGCCCGAGCATGTCGTTCGGCGCGTTGAAGTTCTTCGTGACGAACGAACGGAACTCGGGACTGTTCGCCCACTCCCACGGCGCACCGAGATAGTTGCCGTACCCGAGCACGAAGCGTCCCGGAATCTCTCGAACGCCTGCAGCGCGGCTTCGCCGAATTCCGGCTTGCGCAGTCCGTGCGACCAGTCGAGAGTCGTCGTGACACCGGTGTCGACCGATTCGAGCGCGCTGAGCAGGTTGCCGGCGTAGATGTCCTCCGGACGGAAGACTTCACCCCAGTTGAGGTAGTAGAAGACGAAGTACTGACTGAGCGCCCAGTCGCCGCCGTAGCCGCGGAGCCCGGTCTGCCACATGTGGCGATGCGTGTCGACGAATCCGGGTGTCACGATGCCGCCCGCCGCGTCGATCTCGAGAGTTCCGTCCGGAACCTCGAGACTGCGGGCCGACCGCGGCGATGTCCTGACCGACGACGAGAACGTCGGCGTTCTCCAGAACCCCGGCACCGAATCCATCGTGATGACGGTGGCGTTGCGGAAGACGAACGGACGATCGCTCACCGAACTGCTCGGGATGGGGTGATTGTGCGTTCATGTGCTCTCCTCATTGAGACTGTTCAGTTATGGTTTACACTCTCACTCGAAATCGCGCAAGATCAAGTGCATGTGAATCAATCGCGAATGAATCTCGGATCCATACGCACTGTGTAAACGAATACTCCAGGAGCGATAGATGACCGGTTTCCGCGTCGCCGTCCTCGGCGCCGGCGCGAACGGCGCGTCGATCGGCGCCGACCTGCTGGACGCGGGTGTCGAGTACGACCCTCGTCGAGCAGTGGCCCGCCCACGTGGAGGCGATCCGCGTCGGACGGCCTGACGATCGTGCAGCCGGACCGTGGCTCGCGCACCGTGCGCGCACCCGCTCTGCACGTGTGCGAGGTCGCCGAGGTGCGGCATCCGTTCGACGTCGTCCTCATCGTGATGAAGGCGTACGACACGCGCTGGGCGGCCGAGCTGATCGCACTCGGTCGCTCGCGCCGCGACGGCCGTCGTCGCCGCGGTGCAGAACGGACTGACGACTGACGCCGTCGCTGCGGCGGTCGGAGCCGAGCGGACGGTCGGCACCGTGATCGAGGTGTCGGCGACGATGACCGATCCCGGCGTCGTGCATCGCCACACACCGCCGCGAGCGCTCCTGGTTCGCCGTCGACGCGAGCGCGAACGCGGAGACCGCGTCGCGGAACTGCTCGAGAACGCCGGGAACCGTCGCGCGATTCGACGACATCGCATCGGCGAAGTGGATGAAGCTCGTGAGCAACTGCTCGGTGCTCGTGCCCGACGGCGCTGCTCGGGATGCCGATGCTCGACGCGATCGCTGTTCCCGGGATGCGTGCGACGATGATCGCCGCCGGCCAGGAGGCACTCGCCGTCGGCCGCGCGCGCGGACACGCGCTCCTGCCGATCTTCGGCCTCGCCGAGGATGATCTCGACGAGCCTGAGGCGCTCGTCGAGACGATGCTCGACATCCTCTACGACCGGTTCGTGGTCGCGGGTGCCACGACGACGGTGCTTGCAGGACTGGCGAAAGGGACGACGCAGCGAAGCCGAGGACATCAACGGACTCGTCGTCGCCGAAGGCGCACGACTCGGCATCCCGACGCCGGTGAATGGCGAGATCGTGCGCCTTGCCCGGGCGGTGGAGAGCGGACAGCTCGACGCCGGGAGCCGCGCGGGCTCAGCCCCTCGCGAAGCGGCGCTAGTGAGTACCCGCCGATCAGTACCCGACGGTGAAGCGCTCGCGCGAGTGCTTCGGGTTCTCGATCTCGTCGACGACCGCGACCCCGAGGTCCGGCCCCGAGATGTACGACTCGCCATCGGCATCCGTCACGATGACGTCGCCGCCGTCGCGGTAGGTCCCGGTGCGCTCGCCGGGGTTCCAGGCGCCGAAGCCGCCGGCCGGGTGGATGTAGAACCAGTCGCGCGACGTGTCGCTCTCTTCGAGGTCCTCGAGGATGCCGATCGCCTCGAGCGCCTCGGGCTTGTACTCCTCGGTGAACGAGTCGAGATCGACCAGCCGCGGGCCGCCCTCGGCGACGAGGCTGCCGCCCGCGCCGCCGATCACGCCGATGCGCACGTCCAGCGGAAGCGACGCGACGAGCTGAGACACACCCGGGCGGACGCTGCCGACCATGTCGCCGCGCGCGGGCACGGTCGAGACGACGACGTCGACGCCCTGCAGCTCGGTGACGAGGCTGGGCGAATCGAGCAGCGTCCCCTCGATGTAGGTGGCACCCTCGACGCGCTCGGCCGGAACCGTCCGCGCGACCGAGACGACCGTGTGGCCTCGGCTCACCGCCTCGGCGACGATGTTGCGTCCGGCGTAGCCGGTTCCTCCGATGACGGCGATGCGTGCCATGGTGTTCCTTTCGACGGGGTCGTCGGTAGCAAGGTCGATGCGCGGTGATTCATTCCCGCGCATGAACAAGATGACGTCAGGAGTCTTTCTGCGCTCGCAGCGTCGAGACCTGGTACAGGGCTACGGATGCCGCGATTCCGGCGTTCAGCGACTCCGTGGCCGCGTCGATCGGGATGGAGACGATCTGATCGCACGTCTCGCTGACCAGACGCGACAGGCCCTTGCCCTCGGAGCCGACGACGATCACCACGGGGCGATCGGCGAGCTCGAGCGCCGGGCAGCGACACGTCGCCGCCGCCGTCGAGTCCGAGCACGAAGACGCCCTGCTTCTTGAACTCCTTGAGCGTCGAGGTGAGGTTCGGGGCGATCGCGACCGGGATGCGGGCGGCCGCGCCCGCGCTGGTCTTCCAGGCCGCGCTGTTCACGCTCGCCGACCGCCGCTGCGGCAGGATGACGCCGTGACCGCCGAACGCACCGGTGGAGCGGATGATCGCACCGAGGTTGCGCGGATCGGTGATGCCGTCCAGGGCGACGAACAGCGGCGTGTGGCCCTTGTCGATGACACTCTCGAGCAGATCCTGCGGGTGCGCGTACTCGTACGGCGGAACCTTGAGGGCGACGCCCTGGTGCACGCCGTCGAAGCCCGCCATGCGGTCCAGCTCGGGACGCGTCACCTCCATCACCGGGATCTGGCGGTGCGTCGCGATCGAGAGCATCTCCTTGACGCGGTCGTCCATCTCGACGCGCTGGGCGATGTAGAACGCGGTCGCGGGGATCTTGGCGCGCAGCGCCTCGAGCACCGAGTTGCGCCCGGTCACCACCTCGGTGTCGTCGTCCTTCTTCGCGGCGCGCGGGCGCGACTGCGCCTGCCCGGCGGGCTTGCCCTTGCCGCCTGCGGCGGCGTAGCGCTCGGCCGCGGCCTTGCGCTTGCCGGCCGGATGCCAGGCGCGGTCCTCGGCCTTGGGGGTCGGCCCGCGACCCTCGAGCGAGCGCTTGTTCTTGCCGCCCGTGCCCTTGGTGGGGCCCTTCTTGCCCTTGCTGGCGCCCGGGCGCCCCGGCTTGCTACCGGCCATGAATACTCCAATGTGTTGCGTCGTTCGTGTCTTCGAGCGTGATGCCCGCGGCGGCGATCGCATCGCGGATGCGATCGGCCGCCGCCCAGTCTTTGGCGGCGCGCGCGTCGGCGCGCTGGGTGATGAGGCTCTGGACGAGGGCGTCGAGAGCGGATGCCTCGGCACCGGTCGAGCCGGACTGCCAGACCGGGTCGAGCGGGTCGATGCCGAGCACGCCGGTCATGATCGCGACGTCGGCGAATGCCTTCGTCGTCGCCGCCCGATCGCCCTCGTCCAGCGCCGTGTTGCCCGCGCGAACGGTCTCGTGCAGGACGGCGAGGGCCTGCGGCACGCCGAGGTCGTCGTCCATCGCAGAGGCGAAGCGCTCGGGCACCGTCGCGGCGATGCGCAGATCGGCGGAGTCGTCCTGCAGCGTCCGCACGGCGCGCTCGAGGAACGATGCGGATGCGCTCGAGCGCCGCCTCGGCCTCGTCGAAGGAGGATGCCGTGATGTCGAGGCTCGAGCGGTAGTGAGCGGCCGCGAGCGCGTAGCGCACGACGAGCGGGTCGCGTTCGCGCAGTACGTCGTGCGGCGAGCAGGAAGTTGCCGAGCGACTTGGACATCTTCTGGTCGCCCACGGTCACCAGGCCGTTGTGCACCCAGTAGCGTGCGAACGCGTCGCCGGCTGCGGTCGACTGCGCCAGCTCGTTCTCGTGGTGCGGGAAGCGCAGGTCGAGTCCGCCGCCGTGGATGTCGAATTCGGGTCCGAGGTAGCGGCGCGACATCGCGGAGCACTCGATGTGCCAGCCCGGACGGCCCGATCCCCACGGCGAAGCCCATCGGGCGCTCGTCGGGTTCGTCGGCCTTCGCGCCCTTCCAGAGCGCGAAGTCCCGCGGGTCGCGCTTGCCGCGAGGATCGGCATCCTGCTGCCGGCTCCATCGCATCGAGCGACTGACGGGTGAGCGTGCCGTATTCGCTGCCACGAGCGCACGTCGAAGTACACGTCGCCGTTCGCGGCGTACGCGTGACCGGCCTCGATGAGTCGCTCGATGAGCTCCTGCATCTGCGGAATGGACGCGGTGGCCCGCGGCTCGTAGGTCGGGCGGAGCGATGCCGATCGCGGCATACGCGTTCGTGAACTCCAGTTCCATCCGATACGCGAGGCGCCCACCACGGCTCGGTGTCGGTCGCGTTCATGAGCACTTTGTCGTCGATGTCGGTGACGTTGCGCACGAACGTGACGCGGCCGAACCGGTGCGCGAGCCAGCGGCGCAGGATGTCGAAGCTCAGCGCGCCGCGAAGGTGGCCGATGTGGGGTCCGGACTGCACCGTGGGACCGCAGACGTACACCGTCACGTTCGAGGGGTCGAGCGGCACGAAGTCGCGCAGAGCCTGCGCTTTGGTGTCGTAGAGCCTCACGGGCGGGGTACCGGGTGTCACCGCACCAGCCTACCGGCGGGGCATCCGGCCGAACCTGGCCGTGACTCAGGGGCGGGCCGGGCCCGGTTCGTCGCAGGTGCGAGGGTGCCTGTAGAACTGGAGGGTGCTTCACGTCTTCGCCGTCCTCGCCGCGGCGCTGCTTTTCGGGACGACCGGCACGTCGATGGCGCTCGGGCCCGACGACACCACACCCCTCTCGGTCGGGGCCGTCCGCCTCGTGATCGGCGGCACCGGCCTGGCGGTGATCGCCTTCGTGCTCGCACGCCGGCATGCGCGCAGCGCGACCGCGCCGGCGCCCCGCTTCGGCATCCGTCCCCTCGCCCTCATGGTGCTGACCGGGTTCTGCCTGGCGCTCTACCAGCCGCTGTTCTTCCTCGGCACGGAGCGCAACGGCGTCGCGGTCGGCACGGTCGTGGCGCTGGGCTCGGCGCCGATCCTCGCCGGGCTGCTCGAGTGGGTGCTGACCCGGCGGGTCCCCACCACGACGTGGATGCTGGCGACCGCGCTCGCGACGGTGGGAGTGGTGCTGCTCGGCTTCGGCGGCGAGGCTCCGACCGCCGGCGGAGGCGGCGGCACCGATCCGATCGGGCTGCTGGCCAGCGTCGGTGCGGGCGCCACGTTCGCCGTGATCGCCAACACGCAGCGCCGGCTGCTCGACGAGGGCTGGGATCCGTTCACCGTCGTGGGCGCGATGGGAGCGAGCTCGGCAGTGCTCTCGGCGTTCGTGCTGCCGTTCGTCGACCTCAGCTGGCTCGGCACGACGGCCGGACTCGTGATGGCGCTGTGGCTCGGCCTGGCCACCATCTCGATCGCGTACGTGATGTTCACGTGGGGTCTCGGGGGTCTGACCGCCGCGACGGCCGCGACCCTGACCCTCGGCGAACCGCTCACCGCCAGCGTCCTGGGAATCGTCGTTCTGGGCGAACGGCTCTCACTGCTCGCGATCATCGGCCTCGTGATCCTCGCGGCGGGGCTCGCGCTGCTCGCCTGGGGCTCGCGCTCACCGCGCGACCCGGTACCGTTCGCGGTGGAGGGATGACGGTGCCGCACATCGAGATCCGCGTCGACGACCTGACGGGCGAGGCCACCCGGGCGCTGATCGCGTTCCACCTGGACGGCATGCACGACACGTCGCCGGCCGAGAGCGTGCACGCGCTCGACATCGACGGCTTGCGGCATCCTTCTGTCACGTTCTGGTCGGCGTGGATCGACGGCGAGCTCGCGGGCATCGCCGCGCTGAAGTCGATCGACGCCGAGCGGGGCGAGCTCAAGTCGATGCGCGTGGACGACAGGTTCCGCGGCAGCGGCGTCGGGCGCGCCCTCCTGCGTCACCTCGTGGCCGAAGCGCGCGAGCGCGGCATGACGAGCCTGTGGCTCGAGACCGGAAGCCCTGACGACTTCGTGCCCGCCCAGCGCCTCTACGAGAGCGAGGGCTTCACTCGGTGCGGTCCGTTCGAGGGGTACACCGATGACCCGTTCTCGGTGTTCATGACCCGCGCCCTCTGAGGCAGTCAGGCGCGGACGACGAGCGCCATCGCGAACGCCGACACTCCCTCGCCCCGCCCCGTGAACCCGAGCCCGTCTGTGGTCGTCGCCGACACCGACACCGGCGCGCCTCCCAGCGCCGCCGAAAGCACGGCCTCGGCCTCGGCACGGCGCGCGCTGAAGCGCGGACGGTTCGCCTGCACCTGCACGGCCACGTTGCCGACCCGCCACCCCGCTTCGCCGAGCAGTCCCAGCGTGCGCGAGAGGAATGCGTCGGCGTGAGCCCCTGCGTATTCGGGATGATCGGTGCCGAAGTGCGTGCCGATGTCGGCGAGCCCCGCGGCCGACAGCAGAGCGTCGACGATCGCGTGTGCGACGGCGTCACCGTCCGAATGCCCCGACAGCGCGGGCTCTCCCGGCCATTCGAGTCCGGCCAGCCACAGCGTCCCCGTGCCCCCGAACGCGTGCACGTCGGTGCCGACGCCGACGCGCGGAATCGGCATCGGATTCTCCAGGTGGGCCATCGAGGGAGGGAGCGGATGCCGCGCCACGAGTGACCGGGCACGCTCGAGATCGGCCGGGGTCGTGATCTTGAAAGCACGTGCGTCACCGTCCACGACCGCGACGCGGTGACCGGCGGCGGCCACGAGGGCTGCATCGTCGGTGAAGTCCTGATCCGCGACCGCGTACGCGGCATCGAGGATCTCGCGCCGGAACCCCTGCGGCGTCTGGGCGGCCGACAGCTCGGAGCGATCGACGGCCGCGACGATCTGGGCGTCCTGGACGCGCTTGATCGTGTCGATGACCGGGAGGACGGGGATGGCCCCCGCGTGGCCCTCGTCGATCGCTGCGATCACACGCTCGAACACCGTGGCGGGCGTCAAGGCTCGAGCGGCGTCGTGCACCAGCACGATCTCGACATCGCCCCAGAGGGCGTCGAGCCCCGCCGCCACCGATGCCTGCCGCGACTCACCGCCCGTGACGACCGTCACGAGGTCGCGGCGCTCACCGGCCGCGGCGAGCGCGTCGGTCAGCGCATCGCCCTCGCGGCCCGCGGGCGCGACGATCACGATCTGCGCCTGCGGGGCAGCCAGCACGCCGGTGAGGGCATGGCGGAGCATCGTGTGCTCATCGATGCCGACGAACGCTTTCGGGACGCCGGCGGCCAGACGTGTTCCGGATCCGGCCGCGACGATGACGACCGCGATGCGGGGCACAGGCGTGATGCTCACGCCCTCACGCTACCGCGCGATCAGCTGGCGAGGACCTCGTCGAGGATCGCGCCGGCCTGCTCTTCGTCGGTCTTCTCGGCGAGCGCGAGCTCGGAGATGAGGATCTGCTTCGCCTTCGCGAGCATGCGCTTCTCACCGGCCGACAGGCCGCGGTCCTGATCGCGGCGCCAGAGGTCGCGGACGACCTCGCTCACCTTGATCACGTCGCCCGAAGCGAGCTTCTCGAGGTTGGCCTTGTACCGGCGAGACCAGTTCGTGGGCTCCTCGGTGAAGGGTGCGCGAAGCACCTCGAAGACCTTGTCGAGACCTTCTTTGCCGATGACGTCGCGAACGCCGACGAGGTCGACATTCTCCGCGGGAACCTCGATGATCAGATCACCCTGAGTGACGTTGAGCTTCAGATATCTTTTGGTCTCGCCCTTGATGACCCGGTCTTTGACTTCGATGATCGTCGCGGCCCCGTGATGGGGGTAGACGACCGTTTCGCCAACCTCAAAAAGCATGGAGTTATGTCCTTTCGGCAACCTCCAGGATACCACAGGCCCAGATGCGGTAAGGTTCGCCGCCCACCCCTGGCGCGCTACTCCACACTGCCGACGGCGCACCCCTAGAATGCTAGAGATGTCGTCATCCGTCCCGGGAGGATCCGTGAAATCGCGCCTTATCGCGTCGCTCGCCCTAGGCGCCCTCGTGGTCCTGGGAACCAGTGGCTGCGCCATGCTGTCGACGCAGGCAACGACGATCCCGTACTCGCCGTCTGACGGCGTGAACATCCCGGACTCCGGGCCGCTGCAGGTTCGCAACGTGCTGATCGTCGTCCGACGAGACAGGCGTCGACGGCAACCTCGTCGCCGCGATCGTCAACGCGACGAGCGAATCGCAGACTCTCAACATCGAGTACGGCGAGGGTTCGTCGAAGTCGTCCGAGACGATCCGCGTCCCCGCGAACACGACGGTCAGCCTCGGCACCGAAGAGACCGACCCGCTGCTGCTCGAGGGCATCGACACCAAGCCGGGCGCCAACCTGCCCATGTTCTTCCAGTCGGGCGACAGCGACGGCGTCCTGTTCGACGTCCCCGTCCTGGACGGCGCGCTCGACTACTACGGCGAACTCCTGCCCTGACGCTCGCCGCCCGACCGTGCCCCCGGCATGGTCGACGTTTCGTCAGCCCTCGAAGCGGTAGCCGAGTCCTCGGACGGTCATCAGCATCGACGGGTCGCTCGGGTGCTTCTCGATGCGTGAGCGGATGCGCTTGATGTGGACGTCGAGCGTCTTGGTGTCGCCGAAGTAGTCCGTGCCCCACACGCGGTCGATCAGCTGTCCGCGCGTGAGCACCCGGCCGGCGTTGCGCATGAGCACCTCGAGCAGCTCGAATTCCTTGAGCGGCATGTTGATCTCGCGCCCGTCGACGGCGACCGTGTGACGATCGATGTCGAGCACGACCCGCCCTCCGTCGAGAACGTGATCCTCGAGGTCCGCCTCGTTCTGCGACAGCCTCCGCAGGACGGCGCGCATGCGGGCGAGCAGCTCCCGCGCCGAATACGGCTTGGTGACATAGTCGTCGGCGCCGAGCTCGAGCCCGACGACGATGTCCACCTCCGAGTCCTTCGCGGTGAGCATGATGATCGGCACGCGCGAGGCCGAACGGATCTGCCGGCAGACCTCGGTTCCCGACATTCCCGGGAGCATCAGGTCGAGCAGCACGATGTCGGCGCCGCGGTCGCGGAATGCCGTGAGCGCGGACGGGCCGTCTTCGGCGATCTCGACGTCGTAGCCCTCCCGACGCAGCAGGTAGGCGAGCGGATCGGCCAGATCCGGCTCGTCCTCGACGATCAGGACGCGGGTCATGCGGGTGCTCCGTTCGTGGGGTGGGATGCCGATGCCGGCGTCGCCTTCTTCTTCTTCGGGCGACGGCGCTTGGGCTGCACCTGGTCGGCCGGGGGATCGATCAGCGGAAGACGGATGGTGAAGGTCGAGCCGCGCCCGGGCCGCGACCACAGCCGCACCTCTCCCCCGTGGCGCTGCACGGCGTGCTTGACGATCGCGAGGCCGAGGCCGGTGCCACCGGTGCGCCGGGAGCGCGCCTGGTCGGCGCGGTAGAAGCGCTCGAACACGCGCTCCTGGTCGCCTTCCGCGATGCCGATGCCGCGATCGGTCACCGCGATCTCGACGACGGCGTCGACGGCCTTGACGCCGACACCGACGTTCGATCCGCGGGGTGAGTACGCGATCGCGTTCGCGAGCAGGTTGCCGACAGCCTCGCTCAGCACTTGCGCGTCGCCGCGTACGTAGAGTCCGCGGTCGCCGCCGCGCACGATCTCCACGCCGGCGGATCCGGCCTGGATCGCGTGCGCCTCCACGGCCGAGGTCACGATCTCGTCGACGGCCACCTCGCGCTCGTCGGTGAACTCGTCCGCGGCCTGCAGGCGCGAGAGGTTCATGATGCGGGAGGTGAGCTGTGCGAGGCGCGCGGCCTCGGCGGTGAGGCGCCCGGCGAAGTTGCGCACCTGGTCGGGATCGTCGGCGGCGGATTCGATCGCCTCGGCGAGCAGGCTGACCGCGCCGACCGGCGTCTTGAGCTCATGACTCGTGTTGGCCACGAAGTCGCGCCGCATCTGCTCGACCCGCTCCCGCTCGGTGATGTCGCGCAGCACGAGCAGCGTGAGGCGCGGCGAGATGCGCGTCGCTCGAACGACCACCAGGCGCGGCTCCGCGGGTGGGGCACCGCGGCGCAGCCGCAGTGTCGCCGTCGCGGCCGACTCCGCCGACCGAACCCGGCGGGCGAGGCCCCGCAGCTCGTCGGAGGGCAGAACTCCGCCCTTCCTCAAGATGGAAGGGAACGGCAGCAGTGGAGGCGGCGAGGACCGTCGAGGACGCGTCGACCACGACGGCGGCGTCGTCCATGCCGTGCAGCACTTCGCGGACACCGTCGGGGATCACCGACGACGTCTCGGCCTGGGCGCGATCCCGCGCGCGCATCGCCAGCACGATCACCATCGAGACGGAGCCCCCGATGATCGCCCCCAGGATCAGGGCGAGCAGCGCAAGCTGCGTCGTATCCATGGCTCCAGAGTAGAGGGCGAGCGGATGCCGACCCCGCCCCGTCGGCCCTCACCGGCGGAGCGGCCCGTTACTATTCACTCTCGCGGCACCGTTCGTTAACCTTCGGTGGCGACAATCGCCAGGTCGCGGGGCATGTGCCTGCTGCGGAACACGAAAGGTGCTGCAATGCGCGAGGTCTTCCATCAGTCCCTCGAGGACGTCCAAGGACGTCTGGTCGAGATCGCCGAACTCGTCACGATCGCGATCGACAAGGCCACGCGGGCTTTCAGCTCGAGCGACGTCGGCCCTGGCCGAAGAAGTCATCGAGGCCGACGCGGTCATCGACGAGAAGGCGGTCGCGCTCGACGAGCTCGCGATCGAGATCCTCGCTCGCCAGCAGCCGGTCGCCCGCGACCTGCGCATCGTCGTGAGCGCCCTGCGCATCAGCGCGTCGCTCGAGCGCATGGGCGACATCGCCGAGCACATCGCCCAGCTGACGCGCATGCGCTTCCCCGAGCGCGCCATTCCTCGTGGTCTGAAGTCGACCTTCACCAAGATGGGCGAGCTCGACGTGAATGTCGCGCGCAAGCTCACCGAGCTGCTGCGCACCGAGGACCAGGCCCTGGCCGAAGAGATCCGCAACGACGACGACAAGCTCGACGACCTGCACATCAGCGTTTTCGAGAAGGTGCTCAGCGACAGCTGGAAGGGCGAAGCGTCGGCGACAGTCGATGCGACGCTCGCGAGCCGCTACCACGAGCGCTTCGCCGACCACGCCGTCTCGGTCGCGAAGAAGGTGGTTTACCTCTCCACGGGCGACTGGACGGTCGAGACCGACGCGATCGACGTCGTGCGCCCCTAGCCCGGAACGCGAGAGAGCGGATGCCGAGATCTCGGCATCCGCTCTCCTGCGTCTTGGGGACTACTTCTTCCCTTGACTGGCCACGGCAGCAGCGCCAGCGGCGGCGGCCTCCGGGTCGAGGTACTCGCCCGGTCCGAGCGGCTCGAGGTTCTCGTCGAGCCGGTAGACGAGCGGGATGCCGGTCGGGATGTTGAGCTCGGCGATGTCGGCGTCGCTGATGCCGTCGAGATGCTTCACGAGCCCGCGCAGCGAGTTGCCGTGCGCGGTGACGAGCACCGTCTTGCCGGCGCGCAGGTCGGGGACGATGTCGCTCTCCCAGTACGGCAGGAAGCGGTCGATCACGAGCTTGAGCGACTCGGTGCGAGGAACCTCGCCGTCGATGCCGACGTAGCGCGGGTCGCCCACCTGGCTGAACTCGGAGTCGTCCGCGAGCAGCGGGGGCGGCACGTCGAACGAGCGCCGCCAGAGCATGAACTGCTCGGGTCCGAACTCCTCGAGGGTCTGCGCCTTGTCCTTGCCCTGCAGGGCGCCGTAGTGGCGCTCGTTGAGTCGCCACGTGCGCTTGACCGGGATCCAGAGTCGGTCGGCGGCGTCCAGGGCGAGATTCGCGGTCTGGATCGCGCGGCTGAGCACAGAGGTGTGCAGCACGTCGGGCAGGAGGCCGGCCTCAGCGAGCAGTTCGCCGCCGCGGACGGCTTCGGCCTCGCCCTTTTCGGAGAGGCGCACATCGACCCATCCGGTGAAGAGGTTGAGCTCGTTCCAGACGCTCTGGCCGTGGCGGAGGAGGATCAGCGTGTAGGGCGCGGTCATTGCCCCATGATAGCGACGAGCACGCACCCCTTCCGGCGCCGGCGGACGGTGCGCTGCTGGCATCATGGGCACATGAGCTCGGGCCGCTCCCCCGTCGGGCAGATCACCCGCGGCACGACCGGCACGAACCGGCTGCGTCGCGTCGACCGATGGATCGCGCGGCATCCGGCGCTGCGCCGCGCCGCCGATCCGCTCGTGGTCGATCTCGGCTTCGGCGCCAGCGCGGTCACGGCGCTGGAGCTGTACGCCCGACTGGCGCGAGCGCGGCCCGACGTCGAGGTCATCGGGCTCGAGATCGATCCCGGCCGCGTCGCACGGGCTCGGCTTCAGCTCGCCGAGGTCGCGGCCGGCACGACGTCGTTCGCAGCGCGATTCGCGCGTGTCTTTCGGGTTCGGCGGATTCGAGGTGCCGACACCGCGGGCTCCGGCGGTCATCCGTGCGATGAACGTGCTGCGGCAGTACGACGAGGCGGAGGTGCCCGACGCGTGGCGACGGATGGCGGCGCGGCTGTCGCCGGACGGCCTGCTCGTCGAGGGGACGTGCGACGAGCTGGGGCGCATCTGCACGTGGGTCTCGATCGGGGCGGATGCCGCGCCGCGTACGCTCACGATCTCGCTGCGGCTCGCGGCAGTGGAGCATCCCTCGATCGCCGCGGAGCGGCTGCCGAAGGCGCTCATCCACCGGAACGTTCCCGGCGAGCGCGTTCACGCACTCCTGGTCGCACTCGACGGCGAATGGGAGCGGGCGGCCGGTCTGTCGACCTTCGGTGCGGTGCAGCGGTGGGAAGGCGCGCTCACGGCGCTGCGGACGGCAGGGTGGCCCGTGCAGGAGCGTTCCCGGTGGCGGCTCGGAGAACTCACCGTGCCGTGGAGTGCCGTCGCGCCGGTCTGAGGAGCAGGCGATCGGGCTCAGATCCGGGGCACGCAGGCCCGGGCTTCGGCGCTGGTCATGCCCGTCGCCTCCAGCAGGTCGACGGCGAGCGGCCGCAGGGCGGCGATGAGGTTCTGTTCACCCAGTGACGCATCGGGCAGCAGCTGTGCCGGGTCCAGGCGCGCCGCCACGCTGCGCACCGCTTCGCGCGCGACGGGCTCGAGAGAGATGTCGGTCAGCGACTGGGCGACGAGCTGGGCGGCCCGCGCGAGGTCGGCGAGCGTGTCGGCCGCGACCGGCCTGGCCACGCCGTCGTCGCACAGGTACACCGTCCGGCGGCCGATGACCCGGAGGTTGCGTGTCGCGAGGTCGGTGTACTGACGGATGCGCTCGTGCCTCTGCAGCTCGGAGCGCTGCCGGTGCAGGAACGGAGAGATGCGCGCGATCGCGAGGCCGGAATCGAGGGAGGTCGACCAGCCGTCCACCAGCGGCTGCAGCGCCCGCGCCTTCTCGAGACCCCTCTCGGCACGCATCCGGTCGCCGCGGCGAAGGGCCTGCGCCATCGTGTTCATCGCCGAATCCATCGCGCGATAGACCGCGTCGCCCGTCCGCACCTCTTCGCGCTGCAGGGTCCGCGGAATGAGCGCGGTCACCAGCAGCGCGGCGATTCCGCCGACGACGCCGTCGACGAGGCGCAGGAACGGTGCGTTGGCGGGGATCACCATCACGATGAGCGCCTGGATCGCCGCGGCGATCGCGAAGCTCGCCTGCGCCGAGAGGAAACGGGCGACGATGAGCGTCAGACCCAGGGCCAGTGCGATCTGCCACCAGCCCGGTCCTGCGGCCAGCAGCAGGATTTCGGCGACGAGGATTCCGACCAGCATTCCGAGCACGGTCTCCAGAACGCGGCGTGGTCGCGCATCGCGGACGAGTCCGAGGCTCGACACGCACACGGTCGCGGCCAGCAGTGGCGCCGGATGCCCCAGGACGTAGTGCGCGAAGGCGTACGCGCCGGTCGTGGCGATGACGATCTGCAGGATCGCGAGAGAAGATCCCTGGACGCGCCTGAACCCGCGACGTGGGTCGATGCGCTTGCGCCAGCCGGTGACGACGGCCGTCGTGGTCGGCTCCGGGGTCTCGCCCACGGCGCTCTCAGCCGGCTCGTCGACCGAGGCGTGGCAGGCGGGGGATGTTGGCGGTCGCCCCCGCCTCCGGGGGGACGATCACTTCCTGCGCCGCGACGATCTCGCCGTCCTGCGTGCGGACCACGAATGCGGCGTCGACCGCGGTGTTACGGCGCACGACCGCGAGGGCGATCGGTCCCTCCTCGAAGTGTCGCGCTGCAGACGTGACCACGCCGACGGCGGTCTCGCCGAGGAAGACCTCGTCGCCGCGCGAAGGAAGCACGGAGTCGCTTCCGTCCAGTTGCAGGGCGACGATGCGCCGCGGCGGGTGACCGAGGTTGTGCACCTTCGCGACCGTCTCCTGGCCGCGGTAGCAGCCCTTCTCGAGGTGGACCGCGGTGCGCAGCCAGTCGAGTTCATGGGGA
Source organism: uncultured Actinomycetota bacterium (assembly GCA_963772395.1). Lineage (GTDB taxonomy): Bacteria > Actinomycetota > Actinomycetes > Actinomycetales > Microbacteriaceae > Microbacterium. The sequence goes on from CAVYWV010000002.1 coordinate 1,696,701, forward strand.
AGCGCGCGGTCGTCGACCTCGTTTGCCCAGCGCGGGCGCCAGGCTGCAATGCGCAGCGCATCTGCGGCGACGAGGCCGGCCAGTGCGAGGTCGCCCGAGGCGGCGGCATCCGCGATCCGCTCCTCCTCGGCGCGCAAGACGATCGCCTCGGCCCAATCGCGTTCGGTGCCCGGGTGCGGCTCCGCCGCCGCATACGCGTAGCCGCCGGGTGTCACGCCGGGCCACGGATCCACCCAGACCAGCGGGAGGCCTGCGGGCGCCGCAGGGATGAGGCCCTCGACCGCGGAGCGAGTGCCGCCGATCACCGCGTACTCGTCGCTCGCGTCGCGCGGGTCCACCCGCAGCCGGAAGCGCATCTTGCGCAGCCACGACAGCAGACCCTCGGCGTCGCCGAGATCGGTGATGAGCCAGGTCGTCTCGCCGTCGTCGAGGACGGATGCCGCATGCTCGACGTGGCCGTGCGGGTCGAGCACCAGAAGCTCGGTGCTCTCCCCCGGCGCGAGACGCGTGAGCGACTGCGACGTCAGCGAATCGAGCCACGACAGCCGGTCTTCACCGGGCACGGCGAGAACGGCGCGATCGCCGAGGGGCGCGACCGCGCGCCCGGCGGCAAGTGCACGTTGCTCTCCCAGCGGATTGCCGAGGTGCCGGAGCCCCGTCTCATCGGTGACGGCGCCCGGAACCCGTGCGAACGGACCCGGCATCAGTCGACCCGCGCCAGGCGTGCGGAGGCGTGCGACGAGAGTTCACTGCCGAGCGCGGCGATGTCCCACGCCCACAGCAGGTGGCCGTCGACGAGGCCGTACATGCGCGTCGCGGCCGCGTAGACCTTCGCTCCGGCGGTGCGCACGACCGCATCGGTCGCGACATCGATCCGCGGTCCGCGGATCGCGCCGAGGTAGAGCTCGCTGACTCCGTCGGAGTGGACGATCGACACCTCGATGTCGAAACCGCCCTCGGCGTTGCGCAGCAGCTCGACATCGTCGGCTGTCCGCGCGACCGGCGCACCCAGAGGAGGGAGCAGGCCGGGGCCGGCCTCCGCATCTGTCGCGGTGCGCGACAGCCGCCAGTAGCCCATCTCGGAGACGAGCGGGGTGCGCGCGGGCTCGCCTTCTTCGGAGGCGGGCGAGTCATCGAGCAGCCACGCGCTGGCGGCGTAGTTCAGGTACGTGCCGCCGTCATGACTGAAGCTCACGCGGTGGATGAACTCTCCGGCGAAACGGTGATCGTCGACCTCGTAGTCGATGACCCCGGTGCCTTCCCAGACGCCGATGAGCCACGAGAGGGGCGCGAGATCCGCGGGCAGGTCGGTGGGAAGGTCGAACACGACGCCCGCCGTCAGCGCTGGCCGCGGTAGAGGTTCTTGATGACGACGCCGGAGACGAAGAAGATCGCGAGCGACGCGAGTGCGAGAAGCCCAACGAAGAACAGTTCGAGCGCGACGAGATCCATGTGTCGAGTCTAACCGGGAACGATCGACGACAAGCCGAAGCCCAGACTGATGACGCCCATCGTCAGCAGCGCGCCCAGCACGCTCGCCGCGACGCGCTCGGTGAACCCCTGGGAACGACCGAACCAGAGCTGGATCGCGAACGCCAGCACGAGGCAGGCACCGAGACCGACGGTCAGCCAAGCCGCACGCCAGGCGTGGGTCTCGGGAACGAACAGACCGATCGAGATGCCGAGGAGTGCGGCGACCACCCAGACGGCGATCACGCCGCCGAAGTTGCGGCGGGGGGCGAGTTCCGGGGTGGTCACGAGTCCATTGTCGCTCAACTCGCGGGTGGGCGCACGGTCCCTTCGGCGCTCCTGAGCCATCCCTGAGGACATCCGAATCGAATCGATGGCCTCCCAAGCCCTAAACTGGACCGAACGGCGCTTTCCCCCTGCGCCGAGAGGACGGCGTTTTTGGCACAGCTTCTCGTTCTGAGCTCCGCCCCAGGTGGCGGCCCCGTCCTGCCCTCGCTGGAACTCCTCAGCCACCGGGTCCGGCAGATTCCGGCCGAGCCCGCGCAGCTCGTCAACGCGCCGAGCGCCGACATCATCTTCGTCGACGCGCGCCTGGACCTGGTCGGCGCGAAGTCGCTCTGCAAGATCCTCAATACGACCGGGCTCGACGCCCCCCTCCTCCTCGTGGTCACCGAGGGCGGGCTGACGGCCGTCTCGACCGACTGGGGCGTCGACGACGTCATCCTCGTCACGGCCGGTCCCGCCGAGGTCGATGCCCGCATCCGCCTCGCGATCGGCCGGATGACGAAGGATGCGATATCGACTCGCATCCAGACCTCGGGCATCACGATCGACGAGTCCTCGTACTCCGCGAAGGTGCACGGCAAGCCCCTCGACCTGACGTACAAGGAGTTCCAGCTCCTGCACTTCTTCGCCACGCACCCCTCGCGCGTGTTCACCCGCGAACAGCTGCTGAGCGAGGTGTGGGGCTACGACTACTTCGGCGGCACCCGCACCGTCGATGTCCACGTGCGGCGTCTGCGCGCGAAGCTCGGCGACCTCGAACAGCTGATCGGCACCGTGCGCAACGTCGGCTATCGCTTCAACGTCTACGAGGACGACCAGCTCCCGGCCCCTCGCGAGCGCACCGGCGCGTAGTCGTTCACACGCGCGTCACCTCACCCTGCAATGATGAGGGGATGATCGAACACGACGTGCTCGACGCGGGTCTCGGAGACGCGGATGACGACGACTTCGACCTGTCCGAGGTCTTCGACTCGCAGCTGCCCGACAACCGATACCTCGACCGTGAACTGAGCTGGCTGGCATTCAACCAGCGCGTGCTGGAGCTCGCCGAGGACTCGGCGCTCCCTGTGCTCGAGCGTGCCAACTTCCTCGCGATCTTCGCGAGCAACCTCGACGAGTTCTTCATGGTGCGCGTCGCGGGCCTGAAGCGCCGCATCATCACGGGGCTCGCCGTGCCGACGAACGTCGGGCGGTCGCCGCAAGAGGTGCTCGCCGACATCTCCGCCGACGCGCATGCCCTTCAGCTGCGTCACGCGGACGCGTGGACCTCGCAGGTGCGCCCTGCGCTGGCGGATGCCGGTATCGAGGTCATCTCGTGGGATCAGCTCGAGGACGACGAGCGCACCCGCGTATCCGAGTACTTCCAGGGCCAGGTGTTCCCGGTGCTGATGCCGTTGGCCGTCGACCCCGCTCACCCCTTCCCGTACATCTCGGGACTGTCGCTGAACCTCGCGATCCGCATCCGCAACGCGAAGACGGGCCGGCAGGAGTTCGCCAGGCTCAAGGTCCCGCCGATGCTGCCCCGCTTCGTGGACGTCTCCCGCCACGGCGACACGGTGCGATACCTGCCGCTCGAGGAGCTCATCGCGAACCACCTCGAAGACCTGTTCCCCGGCATGGAGATCCTCGACCACCACGCGTTCCGCCTGACGCGCAACGAGGACGTCGTGATCGAGGAGGACGAGACCGAGAACCTCATCCAGGCGCTCGAGGCGGAGCTGCTGCGACGCCGGTTCGGGCCGCCGATCCGGCTCGAGGTCGGCGACGACATGGACGACCTCACGCTCGACCTGCTGATCAGCGAGCTCGACATCACCGCACAGGAGGTCTATCGCCTGCCCGGGTCGCTCGATCTGCGCGGACTGTTCGACCTCGCCAAGATCGATCGGCCCGAGCTGCACTACCCCGCGCACGTGCCCACGACCGCGCTGCCGTTCCAGCCGCGCGAGCAGAACGGCCGCTCCGACATCTTCGCGGCGATCCGTCGCGCAGACGTTCTCGTCCACCACCCGTACGAATCGTTCGCCACGAGCGTCCAGGCGTTTCTCGAGCAGGCGGCGAAAGACCCGCACGTGCTCGCGATCAAGCAGACGCTGTACCGCACCTCGGGCGACAGCCCCATCGTGCAGGCGCTCATCGACGCCGCCGAGGCCGGCAAGCAGGTGCTCGCGCTGGTCGAGGTGAAGGCCAGATTCGACGAGGCCGCCAACATCGTCTGGGCGCGCAAGCTCGAGAAGGCCGGCGTACACGTCGTGTACGGACTGGTCGGGCTGAAAACGCACTGCAAGCTCGCCCTCGTGATCCGCGAGGAAGACGGCCGGCTGCGCCATTACAGCCACGTCGGTACGGGCAACTACAACCCCAAGACCAGCCGCATCTACGAGGACTTCGGCCTGTTCACCGTCGACGACCAGGTGGGGCGCGACCTGACGCGTCTGTTCAACGAGCTGTCCGGCTACGCGATCGAGAAGAAGTTCAAGCGACTCCTGGTGGCTCCGCTGCACCTGCGGAAGGGTCTCCTCCGGCTCATCGAGAAGGAGCGCCGCAACGCCCTCAACGGAAAGCCGTCCGGCATCCGCATCAAGGTCAACTCGATGGTCGACGAGCAGATCATCGACGCGCTCTATCGAGCCGGTCAGGCGGGCGTTCCCGTCGAGGTGTGGGTGCGCGGGATCTGCTCGCTCAAGCCGGGCGTTTCCGGAGTGAGCGAGAACATCAAGGTCCGCAGCATCCTCGGGCGCTATCTGGAGCACTCGCGGATCTTCATGTTCCACAGCGACGGCGACCAGCAGGTCTACATCGGCAGCGCCGACATGATGCACCGCAACCTCGATCGACGCGTCGAGGCGCTGGTCCGGGTGATCGCACCGGCGCATCTGAAGGAGCTCACCGACCTGTTCGACCTGGCGATGAGCGACACGACCAGTTCGTGGTGGCTCGGGTCAGAGGGAGATTGGACGCGGCACAGCCTCGATGCCGACGGCAAGCCGCTCATCGACATCCAGGAACAGACCATGACGGGCGTGCAGCGCCGGCGTCGATCGCGGACGGCGCGATGACCGAGACCGCCGTCTACGCGGCGGGCGGTGTGCTGTGGCGCATCGTCGACGAGAAGCTCCTCGTGCTGCTCATCCACCGAACGCAGTACCGCGACGTCACGCTGCCCAAGGGCAAGGTCGACCCCGGCGAGATGCTCGCCGAGACGGCCAGCCGCGAGATCTTCGAAGAGACCGGCATCCGGGTGAGCCTGGGCGTGCCGGTGGGCGTCTCGCGCTACCACATGCCCAACAAGCGGCAGAAGATCGTGCACTACTGGGCCGCCGAGGCGACGGATGCCGCGATCCGGGCGTCGGCCTTCGTTCCGAACAAGGAGATCGCGGCCCTGGAGTGGGTCGCGCTCAAGAAGGCGTCCGGCCGGCTGAGCTATCCGGTGGACGTCGAGATCCTCGAGCACTTCGCGAAACTGGTCGACGAAGGCGTGCTGCGCACCTTCCCGATCATCGCGCTGCGCCACGCGAAGGCGCTGCCGCGCGAGGACTGGGACGGCAAGGACACCACGCGCCCCCTCGCTCCGCGGGGCAAGAAGCAGGCGAACTCGATCGTCGGTCCGCTCCTCGCGTTCGGCGCGCGCAAGATCATCTCGAGCCCCGCCACACGCTGCGTCAAGACCGTCGCCCCGCTCTCGGCCGCACTCGGACGCAAGATCGACAAGACCGCGCTGATCAGTCAGGACGCGTGGGAGGAGGGCAAGTCGGATGCCCGCACGATCGTCGGCGAGCGCGTGCGCACGCGCAAGCCCGCCGTCCTGTGCAGCCACGGCCCGGTGCTGCCCGAGATCCTGACCGAGATCGCCCTCGCGACCGGCACGCTCCGAGGGTCGTACCTGGGAAGCGCCTCGGCGCTCGAAGCCGGTGCCTTCTCGGTGGTGCACCTCTCGATCGACAACCCCGGCTCGGGCATCGTCGCGATCGAAACGCACGCGCCGAAAATCTGACACGATCCGGCCACACGGCTTCGGGCGACCTTGCGCCGTTCACCTGCCGTTCACCATTCGAGCCCAACCGCTTAAGAGTCGCTGTCTACGTTTCAGAACGAGTCCTGCACCGGACTCGTACCCTGACCCGTGAAGGATTCACACAGTGAAGATCTCCCGCATCGCCCAGCTGGGCGCTGTCGCCGCAATCGCGGCACTCGCACTCTCCGCCTGCGCCTCCAACGAGGGCACTGGCGGCGAGTCCAGCGCCCCGTCGGAGGGCCCTGCTCTCTCAGGTGAGCTCGCCGGTATCGGCTCGTCCGCTCAGGAGGTCGGCGTCCAGGCGTGGGCCGCCGGGTTCCAGACCGCCAACCCCGACGTCACCGTCACCTACGACCCCGCCGGCTCAGGCGCGGGTCGCGAGTCGTTCCAGGCGGGTGCCGTGGGCTACGCCGGCTCCGACCGTGCGTTCACCGCCGAAGAGATCGCCGAGGGACCGTTCGACGGCTGTGTCGCCGATACCGGGATCATCCAGCTCCCCGCCTACATCTCCCCGATCGCCGTCATCTTCAATATCGAGGGCGTCGACTCGCTGAACATGGATGCCGCCACCATCGCGGGCCTGTTCGCGGGCACGATCACGAACTGGAACGATCCAGCGATCGCCGCTCTCAACGAGGACGTCACCCTGCCGGACCTCGCCGTCACGCCGGTGCACCGCGCCGACGACTCGGGCACGACCGAGAACTTCACCGACTACCTCTCGCAGGCCGCCCCCGAGGTGTGGACCTACGAGGCCGACGGCGAGTGGCCGCTGCAGTCCGGCGAGGCCGCACAGGGTACCTCCGGTGTCGTCGCCGCCGTCGAGGGCGGTCAGGGCACGATCGGCTACGCCGACGCGTCCCGCGCCGAGGGATTCGGCACGGTCTCAGTGCAGATCGGCGACGAGTTCGTGACGTTCTCGCCCGAGGCCGCCGCAGCAATCGTCGACGCTTCCCCGCGTGAAGAGGGCCGCACTGAGGGTGACCTCGCCGTCGCTCTCGACCGCACGCCTGACGAGGCCGCGTACCCGATCGTCCTCGTCGCCTACAGCATCGCGTGCGAAGAGTACGTCAACGCCGAGCTCGCGCCGCTGGTCAAGGGCTTCCTGAACTATGCGATCAGCGCCGAGGGCCAGGAGGCGTCTGCCGCCGCAGCAGGCAGCGCGCCGATCTCCGACACGCAGCGTGAGGCGATGCAGGCCGCAGTCGACCTGATCGTCGTCCCGTAGTACCCGCGCCCGGCCCGCAGCAGACTGCGGGCCGGGCGCTCCCCGCACCACCGCTTGTTCTACCCGAGACAGGATGAGATGACCACCACCGCTCCCCCGACCGTCAAGGTCAAGCAGCGGCCCGGCGACCGCTGGTTCTCGGGCACCGCCCTGGCCGCGGGATCGATGATCCTCGTGACGCTCGCCGCGGTGGCGATCTTCCTGATCATCCAGTCGATCCCCGGCCTCAGCGCCACCAGCGAGGATGCCTCGATCCTCACGACCAACTTCTGGGACTACGTCTGGCCGCTTGCGTTCGGCACGATCTGGGCATCGCTTCTCGCGCTTCTGATGGCTGTTCCGCTCTCTGTCGCCGTCGCTCTCTTCATCTCGCACTACGCCCCGCGCCGCCTCGCGCAGAGCCTCGGTTACGTCGTCGACCTCCTTGCAGCTGTCCCGTCGGTCGTCTTCGGCCTCTGGGGAATCATGGTGCTCGCCCCCGCGGTGCAGCCTGTCTACGCCTGGTTCACCGAGAACATGGGATGGTTCCCGCTGTTCTCCGGGGAAGTGTCCGCGACCGGTCGGACGATCTTCACCGCGGCTATCGTGCTCGCAGTGATGGTTGTGCCCATCATCACGGCGATCTGCCGTGAGATCTTCCTGCAGACGCCGGTGCTCCACGAAGAAGCGGCGCTCGCGCTGGGCGCGACACGCTGGGAGATGATCACAATGGCGGTGTTCCCCTTCGGCCGCAGCGGCATCGTCTCCGCCGCAATGCTCGGACTGGGGCGCGCGCTCGGCGAGACCATGGCCGTCGCCCTCGTGCTTTCGGCGAGCGGCGTGATCACCTTCCAGCTGTTCACGTCGACCAACCCCAGCACTATTCCGGCAAATATCGCGCTGACGTTCCCCGAGGCCTACGGCACGAACATCAACGTGCTGATCGCCACGGGCCTCATCCTCTTCATCGTCACGTTCGCCGTCAACGCGCTGGCCCGCTGGATCGTCAGTCGCCGCAAGGAATTCTCGGGAGCCAACTGACATGACAATCACCGCAGCTCCCCCGAGCGCCTCCCCGCCGTCGGTTTCCGCGGCGATGAGGATCACGAACGGACGCCTTCCCAAGTGGGCGCCGTGGGCGATCCTGGTCGGCAGCCTCGCCGTCAGTGTGGTCTTCTTCGGCGTCATGGCCGTGGCCGCGGGCTCGGGCCTGAGTCTCGCCGGCGTCGGCATCGTCACCGTCCTGGTCTATCTGGTGCTCATCACGGCGATCTCGAGCGTCGTCGAGGGCCGTCGCAAGGGCGTCGACCGCCTCGTCACGGGCGTCGTGGCCTCAGCGTTCCTCCTGGCGATGGTGCCCCTGATCTCCGTCGCGTGGACCGTCCTCGTCAACGGAATCGCCGGCCTCTCGGCCGAGTTCTTCACCTCGTCGATGCGCAACGTCGTCGGCGAGGGCGGCGGCGCGCTGCACGCGATCGTCGGCACGCTGCTGATCACCTTGGCCGCCGCGGTGATCTCGATCCCGATCGGCCTGTTCACAGCGATTTACCTCGTGGAGTACGGTGCGGGCAAGCGCCTGGCTCAGGGCATCACGTTCCTCGTGGACGTGATGACCGGCATCCCGTCGATCGTCGCCGGCCTGTTCGCATACGCTCTCTTCGCGCTGTTCCTCGGCCCCGGCATCCGCATGGGCATCATGGGCTCGGTCGCACTCGCGGTCCTGATGATCCCCGTAGTCGTTCGCTCCAGCGAGGAGATGCTGCGACTGGTGCCGAACGAGCTGCGCGAGGCCGCATACGCGCTCGGCGTTCCGAAGTGGCTGACGATCGTGAAGGTGGTGCTTCCGACTTCGATCGCCGGGATCACGACGGGCATCATGCTGTCGATCTCACGAGTCATCGGAGAGACCGCCCCGCTGCTATTGACCGCCGGCGTGACGGCATCGATGAACTACAACCTGTTCGAGGGCCGCATGATGACCCTGCCGGTGTTCGCGTACTCGCAGTATATGAATCAAGGCATACCTGCGCAGGCCTACATCGACCGTGCGTGGGCGGCGGCGTTCGTCCTGATCGTCATCGTGATGGTCCTGAACTTGGTGGCACGCCTGGTCGCGAAGATCTTCGCCCCCAAACTCGCGCGCTGACTCAGCGGCAACCCGAAACCCGAATCTCAGAGGAACGCAGTGTCGAAGAGCATCGAAGTCAAAGATCTGAACGTCTACTACGACGAATTCCTGGCCGTCGAGGGCGTGTCCCTCTCGATCGAGCCGCGCACGGTGACCGCCTTCATCGGCCCGTCCGGCTGCGGCAAGTCGACGTTCCTGCGGACGCTCAATCGCATGCACGAGGTCATCCCGAAGGCGCGCGTCGAGGGCGAGGTCCTCCTGGACGGCGACAACCTGTACGGATCCACGGTGGATCCCGTGCTCGTGCGCCGTCAGGTGGGCATGGTGTTCCAGCGGCCGAACCCCTTCCCGACGATGTCGATCCGGGAGAACGTGCTGGCCGGCGTCAAGCTCAACAACAAGCGCATCTCGAGGTCGGACGCCGATGCCCTCGTCGAGAAGTCGCTCACCGGAGCGAACCTCTGGAACGAGGTCAAGGACCGCCTCGACAAGCCCGGCTCGGGCCTGTCCGGCGGACAGCAGCAGCGCCTCTGCATCGCCCGGGCGATCGCCGTCTCGCCGCAGGTGCTGCTGATGGACGAGCCGTGCTCGGCTCTGGACCCGATCTCGACCTACGCGATCGAGGAGCTGATCGGCGAGCTGAAGAACGAGTACACGATCGTGATCGTGACGCACAACATGCAGCAGGCCTCGCGCGTCTCGGACCGCACCGCGTTCTTCAACATCGCGGGCACCGGCAAGCCCGGCAAGCTCATCGAGTACGACGACACCCGGTCGATCTTCACCACGCCGAGCGTGCAGGCGACCGAAGACTACGTCTCAGGTCGCTTCGGGTAGTACCCGCGGAGCTGCGTGATCCGCGGTCACCACGACCAACAGCGTCTCGATGAGGGCGCGCGGCTCGGCTTCGCCACCCGGATCCCATCCGCCCGCCACCAGCTGCTGAGAGCCGATGACCGCGGCGACCACAATCACCGCCGAGCGTCGCCGCTCGGTCAGTCGCGCGGACTGAGCAGGTAGGCGTTCAGCCGCGCCGTGAAGTCGGTGTCGACGGCAATCGGGTTGCCGTCGATCTCGCTGATCGGAGCGGCCAGGCGCACCGACGACACCAGCCATGCGGCATCCGCTCGCGCAAGTTCCTCTATCGCGATCTCGCGATACGCCGTGGAGAGTCCCTTCTCCTCGAACCACGCGAAGGCGCTCACCTGGGTCGTTCCCTGCAGGATGCCGCCGGTGGGGGCCGGCGTGACGTAGGTGTCGTCGAGGCGGAGGATGAGCGAGGCGGTCGGCGCCTCGAGCACGAAGCCGTCCGTCGTGACGAAGACGGCGTCGTCTGCGCCACGCCTCTTCGCTTCGCGGATCGCGGCCATGTTCACCGCGTACGAGAGGGTCTTCGCGCCCAGCAGAAGCCAGGGCGCGCGGGCCGGAACGCCGCTGTCGTAGCCGCGGTCGAGCGTGACGACGCGGACGCCCTGTGTCCGCGGACGCGTGAAATCGGCCGCGGGGGCGGCGGTGACCCATGCGGTCGGCGCCGGCCCGTGCTCGACGCCGCGGCTCAGGATGAGCTTGATGACGTTCTCCCCCGGCCCGCAGTGCTCGGCCGCGCGCGCCACGGCCTCGCGCCACTGTTCGAGGTTCGGGATCGGCAGATCGCAGATCTCGGCCGAGTGCACGAGCCGATCGAGGTGCGCCTGCACCTCTTGCGCGTGGCCGTCGATGACCCCGACGGACTCGAAGATGCCGTCTCCGCGCTGGGTGCTCAGCTCGCCGACGCTGAGGGCGGGCGCAGCCGGGTCGACGCCGGTGAACGTGCGGGAGAAGTCGGTGCGAGGGTCATCGGATGCCGCGGGATCGATCATGAGGGCGAAGCGCCAAGCCATGCCACGAGCCTACCGACGCGTGATCACGGGAATGCCCGCGCCGAGCCCTCGGTTACACTGGAACAGCCGGGCCGCAGTAACCCCGGGCTCCATCTTCTGCCGCTGCGAGCGGCTCCGCGCCGAGAGGCGTTCTGCGGCCCGGCACTTCTGTGCCCGGCCGCGGCTCAGGTCAGCGACTCGCGCCGCCACAGTGCCGCGCAGGCGGTGAGGTCGGAGGCGTAGTCGGCCAGGCGCAGCGCGCGGGTCGTGAGCGCCGAGGCACGCTCGGGCTCAGTGGCCTCGTAGTCGTCGGCGAGGTGACTGGCACCGGAGGCCTCCACGCGACAGAAGGCGGCTGCCCGATCGAGCGCGACCGCGAAATCGCCTTGGAAGAGCCCGCGCAGGATCGTGTCGACGAGGTCGACGAGTTCGTCCGGGCCGGCCGGCGTCGGCGCGCCGGCGACGACCGGGTCCGCGGACGCGATCTCGACTCTGCCCCGCTCGTACAGCAGCGCGGCGGTGTGCGGATCGTCGTGGATCATGAGCTGGATCAGATACAGCCGCCACAGCGTTCCCGGCAGCGATCGGGACGGCGATCGCGACCAGAGTTCGGCGATGTCGTCGATCCCGTGCTCGGCCGTGAACGCGACCAGCCGGTCGACGACCTCGCCATCCGGGTCCTCGCGAGCGCGTGCGAGCAGCGCGTGTGCGGTCGAGTGGGCGACACGCGAGACCTCGGCGGGATCTTCCGCCGCGAAGCGCCGGTCGAAGAGCTCGGCGGGCCGGCGGACAGGTTTGTGGAACTCCCTCGAATCGTCGCTCACCATTCCAGGCTACCCGCGGAACCCCGCATCGAGCCCGTTACCGGCCGCCTCGAGGAGCGCTACGGCATCCGCTTCGACGCGTGCGCGGTGCGGCTCAGGCGGTCTCGATCGCGACGATCGGCTCGGACGTCGGCTGACCCGTCGGCGACCCGCCGGCCTGCTCGACGGTGACGGCGATGACATCACCGGACTCGATCGCACCCTCGAGCAGAGCGGTCGCGGTGCCGTCTTCGCTGGTGAACGTCCCCGCCGGAATCGCCGCGCCATCGCGGACGAACCACAGCTCGAAGCTCTCGTCGTCGGCGATCGACGGCAGTCCGTCCGAGACGAGCACGGCCTTGCCGACCGATTCCGACCAGTGGGCGGTGACCTCGCCGCCGTCCGAGAGGGTGACCGTCTCGGACTGGGCATCGGATGCCGACTCGATCTGGTCGAGGGCCACGACGGATGCCGGTGTGTTGAGGCGTTCGCCGACGATGACCGCACCCCACCCGACTCCCACCAGAAGAGCGAGAGATGCCGCGAGGGCGAACCAGGACCGCGTACCCCAGTGCCGGGCCTTGACCGGCTCGGAGGACGGCGTGCTGTCGGCCTCGGCTGACTGCAGCGCAGCGGGTACCTGCGCGCCGGCGGAAATCTGCGCGAGCAATGCGCTGCGAAGACCGGGCGGCGGGGCCACATCGGAGACGTTCTCGGCCAGCAGCGCGGCTGTCTCGGCATCCCTGGTCACGTGGTGCTCCCATTCCGGATGCTGTCGACGCGCGGTCTCGAAGCGATCTCTCGTCATCGGGCGACAGGGCATGCAATGCGTAGCCGGCCGCCAGTTCGGCGAATTGCTGCTCGTTCACGATGTCACCCCCATCTCCACCCGAAGTCGAGACAGTCCGTCCCTCATCCTCGTCTTGATCGTTCCCAGCGGCGCTCCGACGAGTGCCGCGATTTCGCTCTGACTGTAACCCCCGAAGTACGCGAGGGTGATTGCTTCCCGCTGCGGATCGGGAAGGGTCGCGAGCGCCTCTGAGACGCGCTGCCCTTCGATCCGCAGTTCCACTTCTTCGGCGACGCCGTCGTGCGCGACTCCGATTTCGCGGAAGCCCGCTTTGACGTCACGATCTGTACTCGCCTGAGCGGATCGAACGCGATCCACCGCCCGGCGATGTGCGATCGTGAGTACCCACGATCTTCCCTGACCCTTGTTCGGAGCGAACCGCGAGGCGGATTGCCAGATCTCGAGGAACACCTCCTGCAGCACTTCCTCGCTCTGGGAGCGATCGACCAGGACGCGGAGGATGAGGCCGAAGGCTCGCGGGGAGAGCATGTCGTACAGACGCGCGAAGGCGGCCTGGTCGCCCTCGGCGACGCGTAGCAGCAGCTCGCCGGCATGGTCGACGGAATCGGCCCCGTCTTCGGGCACGTCCACGCCATCGATCACCACATGATCCAGCATGCCCTAGTCCACCCCGCGCGAGCACGCGCGACTCGACTGTTGACAGGCACATCGTAATGAGCCTGTCAGCGTGCTGCACACGCGTCTGTCAAGAATGTCTTCGCTGCCGAGGGCGTTTCGGATTGATTCGCGCTGATTCCAGACGGATGTCGGCAAACTTCCATCCGATCTGACGAGGGTGCCGAAGACACCGTGTAGGCCGCTTCGAGTGGCCACAGCACCACTGGCAACTGCGGCGCCGCACCGGCGTCGCGACAACTAGGAGGACAAGATGTCCCGCAAGAAGCTGTATCTGCTCGGACCCCTGGCCATCGTCGCTGCGCTCGCGCTCAGCGCATGTTCCCCCTCGTCGGGCGGAACCACGACGACCGAAGAGACCACCGCCCCGCCGGCCGTCGAGGAGACCATGGCACCTGAGGCCGAGATGGACCCGGCGGCGAACCTCGTCGGCCCCGGTTGCGCCGGCTACGCCGAGGCCGTGCCGGATGGCGCACGGCTCGGTCGCCGGAATGGCTCAGGATCCCGGTGGCAGTCGCCGCATCCAACAACCCCATCCTGACTACGCTCACCGCCGCGGTCACCGGCGCGCTGAACCCGGAGGTCGACCTGGTCGACACGCTCAACGGCGACGAGTTCACCGTGTTCGCGCCGGTCGATGACGCATTCGCGAAGATCGACGCCGCCACGATCGAGGTCCTCAAGACCGACAGCGCCCTGCTGACGTCGATCCTGACGTACCACGTGGTGCCCGGTCAGATCCTGCCCGATGACATCGATGGCACCCACACCACGGTGAACGGCGCCGACCTCGAGGTCACCGGCAGCGGCGACGAGATCGTCGTCAACGGCCAGTCGGCAGTCATCTGCGGTGGCGTCCAGACCGCCAACGCGACCGTGTACCTCATCGACACGGTGCTGATGCCGCCGGCTCAGTAATTCCAGTCTCCCGGCGCAAGCCGGGTTTCCTGGGGCGGCGCGACCGCCGATGCCTGCGAGGTGGCGTCGGCGGTCGTGCTGTTCCGGGAGGGGAAGGACGTCACTTCGGTGGCGTCCTTTCCCGTTCTCGAGCGTGGGATGCTGCCGGCCGGTCCGTGTCTGCGAAGTAGGCTGGATCCCGAGGGCCTCTAGCTCAGTCGGTAGAGCATCGGACTTTTAATCCGCGGGTCGTGGGTTCGAGCCCCACGGGGCCCACAAGCGGGAGGGGATGTCGCGTCAGCGACGTCCCCTCCCGCTTTCGGTTCCCGCGTCGGCGAGAGCGCACCGTGGGCGGGCCCACGCCGCCCGGGTTACAGAGCGGTACGAGCGGTCCGCCGCGCATGAGCCGACAGATCGTTGCCGCGCCTCGCCAGGAAGTCCTCGAGTCGTCGGCGATCGACCCGCCCGATCTCGCGCAGCGCGACACCGACGTTGGTCTGCACCAGGTGCTCAGGATCGGCCGCGAGGATTCCGCACAGCGCGAGCGGATCGTCGAGATCACCGGAGCGGATGATCCAGAACGCTGCGGTGATCGCCGTACGGCGGTGCCAGCGGTCATCGGATCGCGCGAGCTCGAACAGCACGTCCCGGGGCCTGTCGAGCAGGTACCCTCCGACCACCCGCGGCGCCGACCGGTCGATGTAGTCCCACGTGTCGATCTGGTCGAGGCGCCGCATCCACAGGTCGTAGAGCGCCGCGCGGTCCGCGTCCTTCCTGCGGGCCTTGAAATCGAGGATGCTGACGGCGACCATCCGCTCTTCGTACGTGTCTGAGTCCAGAAGTCGATCGACCTCGGTCAGCGGCAGTCCCGTGTTCGCCTTCGCGATGGCGAACACGGTTCCCATCCGCACGCCGATCACACGAATCGACTCGTCTGTCATGCGCTTCTGGATCTTGTCGCGTTGATCGACGGACGCTGCGGCTTCGAGCGCCGCGCGCACATCCTCCGCCGCCGCGGTCACAGCGCGCGCACCATCTCGAGCTCGTCCCCGTTGGGTCCGTCCGAGGTGACACCGGTCGCGGAGAAGCCGAGCCGGGCATACGCGCGCCGTGCACGAGCGTTGTCTTCGTGCACATCCAGTGCGATCTCGCGCTGGCCCGAGGCGGTCGCCCACTCCGCCGCGGCATCCAAGAGCGCCTCGATGGTGCCACGGCCGCGATGCGACGCACGCACGTACACCGCGACGACCAGGGCGCGACCCTCGACGGCGATGCGGCCGAAGTAGTCCTCCGATCCCGCCTCGGGAATCAGCACCGTGACGGTGCCCACCCAGTCGCGCCCCGCCTCGGCGATGAACTGCGCGGCGGAGTCGCTGAGCGCGACGCCGGCCGTGCGCTCCTGCCAGTACTCGTCCGGTTGGGCTTCCGCCTGCGCGCGCGTGTCGAGATACGCGATGTCTGCGACCGGGTCGGCGAGGGCCTCGAGGCGGATGCTGCGCACCCGACCCGCGTCGCTGAGCCGCACCCGGCGGACTGCCGTCGTCTCAGCCATCCGACTCGAGCAGTTCGGCACCGGCGTGCGCGATCTCGGCCAGCGCCTTCGCGCTCGAGTCGGGATGAACGCCCGCGACCAGATCGGTGAACACCCGCACGTGCCGCCCGTGCTCGATCGCATCCAACGCGGACGCGCGCACGCAGTAATCGGTCGCAAGGCCCACGACATCGATGTCGATGATGCCGTGCTGTTCGAGGAGCTGTGCGGCGGTCGTCCCGTCGTCGCCCACGCCTTCGAAGAGCGAGTACGCCGGTCTGCCCTGGCCCTTCTTCAGATGATGGGTGACCGCCGAGGTGTCGAATACCTCGTCGTAATCCGCACCGTACGTGCCCGCGACGCAGTGAACAGGCCAGGTGTCGACGAAGTCGGGTTCACCGACCGCGAAGTGGCCGCCGTTGTCGTTGTCGCCGTCGTGCCAGTCCCGCGATGCGACGATGATCTCGTAGTCAGCAGCATGTGCGGCGAGGAATCGGGTGATCCGCTCCGCGACCTCGTCACCGCCCACCACGCCGAGGGCGCCGCGCTCGGTGAAGTCGTTCTGCACGTCGACGACGAACAGTGCTCTGCTCATGAGTCGAGCGTACGACGGTACTCCTCACGTGTCAGGGGATGACCGTCGTCCGCGACGAGTTCGGAGGCGGCTGACGGCACGGCGACCGACTCGGCGGCGCCCGCTTCGACGTCCACTCCCCTCCGCCACAGCTTCGACGGCCACCAGATCGCCCGCCCGATGTCGTAGGTCGCCGCAGGCACGAGGAGCGATCGGACCACGAATGTGTCCAGCAGGACTCCGAACGCGACGATGAAGGCGATCTGAGCGAGGAACAGGATCGGGATCACCCCGAGGGCCGCGAAGGTCGCGGCCAGAACCAAGCCCGCCGAGGTGATGACGCCTCCCGTCGCGACCAGTCCGCGCAGGATGCCGGACCGCGTGCCGTGCCCGAGCGACTCCTCCCGCACCCGCGACATCAGGAAGATGTTGTAGTCCACGCCGAGCGCCACGAGGAAGACGAAGCCGTAGAGAGGCACCGAGGGGTCCGCGCCCGGGAAGCCGAGCACGTGGTTGAAGACGATGGCGCTCACCCCCAGCGCCGCACCGAACGACAGGATCACGCTGAGGATCAGCAGCACGGGAGCGAGGATCGCCCGGAGCAGGAGCATCAGGATCAGCAGGATCACGAGCAGGACGACCGGGATGATGGTCGTGCGATCGCGGATCGAGGTGTCGTTCGAGTCGATGTCGGTGGCCGTGACGCCCCCGACCAGAGCCGTGCCGGTTCCGAGCGCGTCGTCGAGGCTCGCTCGAAGATCGCGCACGGTCTCCTCCGCGGCGACGGAATCGGCGGCGTCCGTGAGCGTGCCGATCAGCAGCACGTCGCCATCCGACACGGTGGGAGACGGCGCCGCGCCTCCGGGTGGTCCCCGGACCGTGTATACGGCTTCGCCGTCCTTCACCGAGACCGATGCCTGCCCGGTCGCCGAGTCTTCGGACGCCACGGCAACCGATTCGATGCCGTCGCTGTCGTCCAGGATCGCGACTGCCTCGACCACATGCTCCTCGGGGACGATGACGTACACCGGGCTGCCGGAACCGGCGGGAAAATGCTCGCCGAGCACGTCCTGGCCGTCTCGCGCTTCGGATGCGCCGAGCACGAGATCGCTCGACGGGACGCCGTCTGCTTTCAGCTGCAGCAGTCCGGCGGCGGCGACCAGCAGCACGATCGTGCAGACGATCCACACCGGGCGGGCGTGGCGCGCGACGAAACGCGCCTGGCGCGGCCAGAAGCCCTTGACCGGCTGAGTCAGATCGTCGGGAAGCGACACCATCCCGCGCTTCGGGACGAACGGCCAGAACGCGGCCTTGCCGACCAGGGCCAGGAGCGCGGGCAGGAAGGTCAGCGCCGACAGTACCGAGAAGAAGATGCCGATGGATGCGATCGGGCCGAGTGCGCGGTTCGTGGCGAGGTCGGAGAGCAGCAGGCACAGCAGTCCCGCGATGACGGTGCCACCCGACGCGATGATCGGCTCGAACGCACCACGCCAAGCCTGGGTGGTGGCCTCCCACCGGCGAGCGCCGGTGCCTATCGCCTCGCGGAAACGCGCGACGTACAGCAGTGCGTAGTCGGTGGCGGCACCGATCACGAGGATGAACAAGATGCCCTGCACCTGCCCGTTCAGCACGAAGATGCCGGCGTACGCGAGCCACCAGACGGTCAGCAGCGCCACGCACAGCGCGAACACCGACGTGAGCAGCACGAGGATCGGCAGGAGGGGCGATCGATAGACGATCACCAGGATGATGAACACGGCCAACAGCGCCACGATCAGCAGCAGGCCGTCGATGCCGAGGAACCCTTTGACGAGATCTGCGGTGAACCCGGCAGGTCCTGTCACCCACCCCTCAAGATTGCTCGGCAGCTGCTCCGCGACCATGGTGCGGATCTCCTCCACGACGACCCGCACCTCTCCGGACGAGTCGATCGGCACGAAGATCTGAGCAGCCTCACCGTCCTCCGAGACGATCGGCGGCGAGACCCCCTCCTGCACGCCGTCGATTCCGGCGATGTCATCGCTCAGGGTCTGAATCGCTGCGACGTCCTCATCGGTGAGCGCGCCTTCGCCCGTCACGACCACGACGGCCGGAATGGTGTCGCTCCCGAGGAAGTCGGGAAGCCGCTCGCTGACCTGCGTCGCGTCGGCGCTCTCGGGCAGGAACGAGGACTGGTCGTTCGTCGCGACCTCGTCGACCTTGCCGAAATACGGACCGCCCACCGAACCTCCGATGAGCCAGACGAGCACGAGCGCGACCGGGATGCCGATCCTCAGCCAGCGGGTGGGCTGTCGGTCGGATCGGCGAAGCTGCTGCGTCATATTGCTAGCTTATCTAGCAATATCGTGTCGCAGGCAACTCCGTAAGCTGGAGCGACCATGCTCTCGGCCGCTCTCGCGCTCTTCGGCGCCGTCGTCTATGGCGCGGCGGACTTCTTCGGCGGACTGGCGGCCAAGCGCCTGCGCTCGATCGTGGTGACGGCGGCGAGCGCGGCATCCGGTCTGGTGTTCCTCACGCTCCTGCTCCCCCTCGTCGGCGGTCAATGGGCGCCCGCCGATGTCGCGTGGGGTGCGGTGGCCGGTGCGTTCGGTGTGATCGCGATCGCACTGCTTTACGCCTGCCTGGCGATCGGGCCGATGAGCATCCTCTCGCCTCTCACCGCCGTGGTGTCGGCGATCGCACCGATGCTGTGGGGGCTCTTCGTGAACGGTGAGACACTGTCGGCGATCGGCTATCTCGGACTCGGCGTCGCGCTGGTGGCCGTCGTGCTGGTGGGTTTCATCCCCGGTGAGCAGGTGGTGCGCCCCAGCCCGCGGGGGCTCTTGATGGCGGTGGGCGCGGGCCTCGCGATCGGGGCGTTCCTCATCGCGATCGACCAGACGAGCGCCGAGAGCGGACTCGTGCCGCTCGTGATGACCCGCGCGACCAACATGGCGATCACGGCCGTCATCATCGGGACGCTGATCTTCAGGGCGCTGAGCACCGGCCGCCGCGCGAGCGACCGTGCTGGACGTATCGGGCGTGCCGCTCGGTGCGACCCCGAGCGGCCACGCCGATCTGGAGCACGCCGTCGCCCCGAGCGGGCCCGGCGTTCCGACATCGCGCAACCGGGCATGGATGCTCGCGATCATCTGCGGCGTCGTGGATGCGGCCGCGAACGCGATCATGCTGCTGGCGCTGCGGATCGGCGACCTCTCGATCGTCTCGGCCCTGACCGCGCTCTACCCGGCCGGGACCATCATCCTCGCGGCGGTCGTGCTGAAGGAACGCGTCGGCGCCGTGCAGTGGGCCGGCCTCGCCCTCGCGCTGACCGCAGGAGGCATGCTCGCGCTCGCGTGAGCTCTCAGCCGCGCACGAACAGCAGGACCGACGACACCACGAGTGCGATCACGCCGAGGCCGAGCAGGCCCGCCGCCAGCAGCGCGAGGGCGCGCACCAGAGGCGATCGCTGGGTGAGGCGCATGCGATTGTTCCAGCCGCGGCGGGCGAAGACGTCGAACATCCCCGCATCACCCACGACTGCGATCTGCTCGTGGTTGAGCGAGGCCTCGTTGACGCCGCCGTCTTCGTCGAACCACCGCACCATCTTGCCGTGCTCGGTCGCCTCGACGACGGCGCGCACCGGCACCCACGTGCCGTCGACGAGGTAGGCGATCAGCGCGATGCCGGCCAGCAGCGCGCCGGCGCCGAACCCGACCCAGGTGAAGATCTCGATGACCGCGTCGACCGCTGCGTCCATGTCGCTGATCCACCCCTGTCCATCGGCGACCCAGATGACTCAGGGGCCGCAGAAGCGGCCCCTGAATTCCGTTGGAGCCACCTGAGAGAATCGAACTCTCGACCTTCTCATTACGAGTGAGATGCTCTGCCGACTGAGCTAAGGTGGCGCGCGCCGCTTGCGCGATGCACGATCATCGATCTTACAGGGTCGCCGGGGCCCCCGCGAACGCGCGGGAACGCAGCATCCGCTCTACTCGCAGCGCAGCCCGTCCTCGGGCACGGTGCCCTGCAGCAGATACGCCTCGACGGCGGAGTCCACGCAGGCATTGCCCTTGTTGTACCCCGTGTGCCCTTCGCCGACGCGCGTGATGAGCACACCCGAGGAGAGCTGATCCGCCAGCGCCACCGACCACTCGTACGGCGTCGCCGGATCGTTCGTCGTGCCGACCACGACGATCGGCGCCGCTCCGTCGGCGGTGATCTCGCCGCGTGTTCCGGTCGGGCGGGTACGGCCAGGACTCGCACGGGTCGGGCCCCGACCAGTACGGCGCGACGGTCGGCGCCTCGGCGGCGATCCGCGCCTCGCTGGCCGCCTGTCGCTTCGTCGGTCACGTCGAGCGGGTAGTCCATGCAGTTGTACGCCCGGAAGGCCTCGGTCGAGTTGTCGAGGTACGTGCCGTTCTCACGGTTGTAGTAGAAGTCGGCGAGCTGGAAGGCGATCGTCGGGGTCGCCCTGCAGCACGTCATTCAGCGCGACCGTCAGGTACGGCCAGCTGTCCTGCGGAGTACAGCGCGGCGATGATGCCGGTGAGCAGCGAATCGGCACCGAGCCGGCGCCCGTCGGTGCCGGGAGGGGCGACTGCTCGACGCTCGCGAGCATCGTGCCGAGATCGGCCATGCCCTCCTCGACCGTGCCGCGGAACGGGCAGTCGGATTGCGTCAGGCAGTCGGCCATGTACGCGCGCAGCGCGGACTCGAACCCGATGGCCTGGATCGTGCTGACGTCGGCGCCCGACACCGACGGATCGATCGCACCGTCGAGCACCAGTCGCCCGACCCGCTCGGGGTAGAGCTTCGCGTAGGTCGCGCCGAGGAAGGTGCCGTACGAGTAGCCGAGGTAGTTCAGCTGCGTGTCGCCGAGCACGGCGCGCAGCAGGTCCATGTCGCGAGCGGAGTTCTCCGTCGTGATGAACTGCAGGATGCCGTCGCTGTTGGCCTCGCACGCGGCGGAGAAGTCCGCGTTCCACTGCTCGCGCTCGTGCCGTCCATCCGTCGGAACCGCGGGGGTCGGATGGGATGTCGAAGAGGTAGGAATCCATGCCCGCATCGTCCAGGCAGGTCACCGCCGTCGACTCGCCCACACCGCGGGGATCGAAGCCGATCACGTCGAACTGCTGCTGCAGCGCTGAGCCGACGGCGAAGTCGACGCTGTCGCGGATCAGCCCGACACCGCTGGAGCCGGGCCCGCCGGGGTTGGTCAGCAACGACCCGATCGACGTTCCGGACTCGGCGCGCTGCCGGATCACCGACAGCTCGATCTCACCCGCCGACGGATCGGACCAGTCGAGCGGAGCGGTCACCATCGTGCACTCGAACCCTCCGCAGTCCGACCAGGACAGCGTCTGCTGGTAGAACGGCAGCAGCGCGGCGTCGACACCGTCGGTGTCGGGCGCGAGGCTCGCGGTCGATGCCGGCTTCGACTCGGGGATGAGCGAATACAGGCACCCAGACAGCGCGACGGTAGCCGCGGCCAGTCCGGCGATGATCGCGGCGATCCGGCGAGCCGCGGCGAGCGGTCGACGGTGGAGTTCACGGGGTCCTCCCGCTCGCAACGGTCACGAGCATGCTTTCGAGGGCGAGGGTGGGGGCGACGTTCTGTTCGAGATTGCGTCGGGTCTCGGCGATCCGATCGAGGACGACGAGGGTGCGCTCCACCGTCCACGCGGTTGCGAGTGCTCGCAGCTCCGGCTCGAGTTCCCGGTTGATCAGGTCTCCCTCGGCGCGGTCCACCGCGACCGAACTGGAGCATGACCACGTCGCGGAACATCGACTGCAGGTCGGTGAGCACGCGGTCGATGCCGTCGCGGAGGCTGCGCGTGGCGCGACGCTTCTGGTCGTCCTCGAGGGCGCTGAGCTGCGAGCGGACGGCAGGCGGTACGGCGGAGCCCTCGGCGATGCCGAGCGTGCGCAGGAGGCTCGCGCGCTCGGCCTGGTCGCGCTCGGCGGTCAGGGCCTTCGCATCGTCGGTCGCCGCCGCCACGACGCGGCCGGCGACCTCGACGGCGTCGCCGACCCCGCGCACCGCGAGCACGCCGCGCAGCATGTCGTCGCGGCGGCCGCGGGCGGCGGCGATCCGTCGCGAGTCGCTGCGCCATGCCGATGTGTCGCTGAGCGTGTCGCGCGGACTGCTCGGCGACCGCGATGTCTGCGCCGGTGCGCTGCGAGATGAGCCGCGCGACGTCGTCGATGTCGGGCTCACGCAGCCGCAGGGTGCGCACGCGTGACCGGATCGTGGGCAGCAGATCGGCGTCGCTCGGCGCGCACAGCACCCACACGGTGCGCTCGGGCGGCTCTTCGAGCGCTTTGAGCAGCACGTTGGAGGTTCGCTCGACCATGCGGTCGGCATCCTCCATCACGATCACGCGGTAGCGGCCGAGCGACGGGCTGAAGTACGAGCGCTCGACGAGCGACCGGGCGTCTTTGATGGAGATGATCACACCCTCGGTGCGCAGCGCGGTCATGTCGGGGTGGGTTCCCGCGAGCACCTGGCGCATCGCCTGCTCGTCGCCGGGTTCGGCGATCAGCGCCGCGGCGAACGCGTACGCGAGAGTGGAACGACCCGAACCGGGCGGCCCCGTGATCAGCCACGCGTGCGTCATCGAGTCGGGATCGGATGCCGCTGCCCGCAGCGTCGCGACGGCGTCGTCCTGCCCCCAGACCGCACCCCACGGCACGTCCGCCGGCGTCGTCACAAGGGCAGGCACCGCGGGAGCATCCGCAACCGCCGCGCTGTCCATCTTCCCAGCCTAATCGGCGGCGCCGACGGCGCCGGTGGTGGCGTCCGCGTGCAGGAGTCGCTCGCACCCGCCCCTGGATGTCGGTGGCCAGGTCGGCGGGCACGCGTGACGCGTCGAGCACGAGGAAGCGGTTCGGCTCCGCAGCGGCGAGCGCCAGGAATTCGGCCCGCACACGGTCGTGGAACGCCGACTGCTCCGCCTCGAGCCGATCGAACGGCTTGTCGTCGGCGTCGAGGCGCTCGCGGGCCAGCGACGGGTCGAGGTCCAGCAGCACGGTGAGGTCGGGAAGCAGACCCTCCGTGGCCCACAGCGACAGGTCCCGCACCTCGTCGCGCCCGAGGACGCGGCCGGCGCCCTGATAGGCGACGGAGGAGTCGAGATAGCGGTCCTGGATGACGACGTCGCCGCGCTCGAGGGCCGGGCGCACGATGTGCTCGATGTGGTGCGCGCGATCGGCCGCGTACAGCAGTGCCTCCGCCCGCGGCGCGACTTCGCCGCGGTGGTGCAGCACGATGTCGCGGATCAGGATGCCGACCTCGGTGCCACCGGGCTCGCGGGTTCGGACGACGGTGTGCCCGCGCGCGGCGAGCCACTCCTCGAGGAGCGCCGCCTGCGTGGTCTTGCCGACGCCGTCGCCGCCCTCGAACGTGACGAAGAGGCCCGACTCACTTCTTGGCCGGCGCCTTGCGGGCGGTCGTCGCCTTCCGCGCGGGGGTGCGCTTGGGCGCCGGACCCTTGGCCCGCTTGTCGGCGATCATCTGCACCGCGATCTCGTAGGTGATGTCGGCGACCGTCTGGCCGCGCGGAATCGTCACGTTCGTCTCGCCGTCGGTCACGTACGCGCCGAAACGGCCGTCCCTCACGCGGATCGGCTTGCCGCTGACCGGATCGTTGTCGAACTCCGCGAGCGCGCTGGAGGCGCGCCGCGCGCCGTACTTCGGCAGGGCATAGATCGCGAGCGCCTGCTCGAGGTCGATGTCGAAGATCAGCTGCTCGGAATCGAGCGTGCGCGAGTCCGCACCCTTCTTCAGGTAAGGACCGTACCGGCCGTTCTGGGCGGTGATCGGCTCACCAGACTCCGGGTCGGTGCCGACCGTGCGCGGCAGCTCCAGGAGGCGCAGCGCGGTCTCGAGGTCGATCGTGTCGACCGACATCGACTTGAACAGTGATGCGGTGCGCGGCTTGGGCGCGGCATCCTTCTTCGCAGCCGCCGTCTTGGCGGCGGGCTTCTTCTTGGGGGTCTCTTCGACGATCTCGCCGGTCGTCTCGTCGACGGCGGTCGGGTCCTCGGGCTCGGTCTCTTCGATGTACGGCCCGAAGCGGCCGTCCTTGACGACGATGAGCTTGCCGTTGTCGGGATTCTCACCGAGCACGCGGTTGCCCGCGACGGGGGCGTCGATGAGCTCTTGCGCTTTCGCGGGGGTCAGCTCGTCGGGCGCGAGTTCCTCGGGGATGTTGACGCGTCGCGGCGGGGCGTCGAGATCGGCGGGGTCGATCACGTCGAGATACGGTCCGTACTTGCCGAACCGCAGCGTGGTCGTGTCGCTGATGCGCGTCGCGTTGAGCTCGCGGGCGTCGATCTCGCCCAGGTTCTCGACGATGTTGCGCAGACCCGGCTGAGCCTCGGAGCCGAAGTAGAACTCCTTGAGCCAGGCCGTGCGCTGCTGCTCGCCGCGCGCGATCGCGTCGAGGTCGTCCTCGAGCGCGGCGGTGAAGTCGTAGTCGACCAGATCGGCGAAATGCTCTTCGAGCAGGCGCACGACGCTGAAAGCGAGCCAGCTCGGCACGAGGGCCTGGCCGCGCTTGGTGACGTAGCCGCGATCGAGGATCACATCGATGATGCTCGCGAACGTCGACGGACGCCCGATGCCCTTCTCTTCGAGCGCCTTGACGAGGCTGGCTTCGGTGTACCGCGGCTTCGGGCTGGTCGCGTGACCTTTGGGCTCGATCTCCTTGAGACGCAGTGAGTCGCCCACCGCGAGCACCGGCAGCGACTGGTCGTCGGCCTTGTCGGCATCGCCGCGCTTCTCGTCGCGGCCCTCTTCGTACGCCTCGAGGAATCCCTTGAAGGTGTAGACGGTGCCGGAAGCGGTGAACTCGGCGAGCTGCCCTGCCGCGGTGACGGCGAGGGTGACTGTGGTGGTCTCGTACTTCGCGTCGGACATCTGGCTGGCGATGGTGCGCTTCCAGATCAGGTCGTACATGCGCTGCTCGTCGCGATCGAGCTCGCCCGACACCGACGAAGGCGTGCGGAACTGCTCGCCGGAGGGGCGGATGGCTTCGTGGGCCTCCTGCGCGTTCTTGCTGTTGCTGCGGTAGACGCGCGGGTTCAGGGGGACGGCCTTCTCGCCGTAGAGCGCGACGGCCTGCTCGCGCGCCGCCGTGATCGCCTGAGTGCTCAGGGCCACGGAGTCGGTGCGCATATAGGTGATGAAGCCCTTCTCGTACAGGCGCTGGGCGACGCTCATCGCGTGCTTGGCGCTCATCGAGAGCTTGCGGCCGGATTCCTGCTGCAGGGTCGAGGTGGTGAACGGCGCCTTCGGACTGCGGGTTCCCGGCTTGGATTCGAGCGCGGTGACGGATGCTTCGCCGACGCCTTCGATCGCCGCAGCGAGGGCGCGGGCCTTGGCCTCGTCGAGGACGACGACGACCTTCTTCAGCTGGCCGCGGTCGTCGAAGTCGGTGCCGCGCGCCAGGGGCGCACCGTCGACGCGGGCCAGGCGGGTCGTGAAGGACTCGGCCGCTTTGACGGCGAGCGCCTCGACGTCCCAGTAGCCGGCGGTGACGAACGCCATGCGCTCACGCTCGCGGTCGACGACCATGCGGGTCGCGGCGGACTGCACGCGACCGGCGCTGAGGGCGGCGCCCTCGCGGCCGCTGCCGACCTTGCGCCACAGCACGGGCGAAACGTCCCAGCCGTAGAGGCGGTCGAGCACGCGCCGGGTCTCCTGGGCGTCGACGAGCGCGAGGTCGAGCTCACGGGTGTTGTCGACCGCGGCGCGGATCGCGTCCTTGGTGATCTCGTGGAAGACCATGCGGTGGACGGGAACCTTCGGCTTCAGCACCTCGAGCAGGTGCCAGGCGATGGCCTCGCCCTCGCGGTCTTCATCTGTGGCGAGCAGGACCTCGTCGGCCGTCTTGAGCGCGCGCTTGAGTTCGGCGACGGTCTTCGTCTTGCGGTCGTTGACGACGTAATAGGGGTCGAAGTCGTTGTCGATGTCGATCGAGTACTTGCCGTACGCCGTCTTCTTGTCGGCCGGGATGTCCTTCTTGCTCGCGAGATCGCGGATGTGCCCGACCGAGCTGAGCACCTCGTAGTCGTCGCCGAGGTAGCCCTGGATCGACTTCATCTTCGTCGGTGACTCGACGATGACGAGCTTCTTGCCTGATGCCAACGGGGGCGTCCTTTCTTCGAAGCACACCATACACACCAGTTGACAGATGAGCGCTGTGAGCCGCGATCAGCTCGGCGGGCCGGCTCGTGCCGATGCCGTCGCGTGTGAACCGCCCGAACGCCGCCGCGACGGTCACTGTCGCGATCAGCTCGTCGAGTTCGCACGCAGCCAGTTCGCGCACCCGGCCGCCAGGGCGATCTCGCCGCGCGCTCGCACGGAGCACCCTCGACGACACCGGATGCCGCATCCGCGGCCGCGAGCGCGGCAGCGTCGGCGGCGCCCGCCAATCTGCTGCGAGAACACGGCGGCGGCCCCCGCGGTCGTGAAGGCGACGGCGAGCGTCGCGGCGCACGCCGACGACGCCGACCGAGAGGATCGTGCCGGCCATCAGAGGCCGCCGTCGAGCGCGCAGCTCGTGGCGCTGAGCGCAAGCGGGAGCAGGCTCGCCGCCGAGCGTCGCGGTCACGCAGACGAGATCGCCCCGATGGGCGGTCGTCGCCGACGCGCCCGGCACGGCGGCGTCGATCGCCGCCCAGGCGCGCGCCTCCGCTTCGCCGCGGGCGACGAGGCGGGCGGCGTCGGCTGCGGCGTCCTGCAGCCGCACCTGCCGCGCGCACGCGCCGAGGCTGCCGGCGCCGAGCAGGAGGACGAGTGCGACGGCAGGCAGCGCGACGGCGAACTCGGCGACGACCGACCCGCGGTCGTCGCCGAGCCCGCGCCGGATCATGCGACCGTCAGTGCGCGACGGATGAGATCCGTGAGGATGCCGCGCACCTCGTCGCTGCGCATGATGACGACGAGCAGGCCGGCGAACGCGACGGCCGCCATCGTGGCGATCGCATACTCGGCCGTGGCCGCGCCGGTGTCGTCTGCGAAGAGACGTGCGGCGCGGCGGCGGGTGAGCGGGGTCAGTGACATGGTGTTCCTTCCACAGATCGGTGGGCACGGTCGGTGGGCACGGTCAGTGGGCACGGTCAGAGGCAGGGGCACGGAGGTCATGACGCTCAGGAGCATGGGCGCGACCCCGAGCAGCAGGAATGCCGGAAGCGTGCAGACGCCCAAGGGCAGCAGGAGCCGCGTCGACAGCCGCGCCGCCCGGAGCCGTCCCTCGACACGTGCACGGTGCCGGGCGAGCGTCGACGATGCGCGCAGCAGCTCGACCGCCGGCACTCCGGCGCTGCGCGAGAGATCGAGCACCGCGTCGGTCGCGGCATCCGTCGTCGATCCGGTGGCCTCGTGCACCAGTCGACGCGCGCGGTCGATGGAGACGCCACCGCTCAGCGCGATCGCCAGCAGCTCCTCGTCGCAGGCCGGGGATCGCCGCCGCGCGCACGGGACCGTTTCACCAGGGCCGCGTTCCACCTCTGCGCCGCGAAGATCAACGCTGCACCGAGCAGCAGGCACGCGATGCCGATCGGGCTGCCGATCAGCGTTCCGAACGTGTCGAACCCGAGCGCGATGCCCGAGCAGCACCGCCACCAGAGGCAGCCAGCCCATCAGTCTGGCTGTCGCGGCAGGCTCGGCGAGGGCGACCCGCACGTCGTCTGCCGCCTCCTGCGCGTCGCGCAGGGCCAGCGACAGCGCACGCAGACTCTCGGCGAGTGGCGCGCCCACGGCCGTCGCGACCTGCCAGGCCGCCGCGACGTCACGCCAACTGGTCGACCCCGAGCCCGTCTGGGGTGGCCGCGACGGGAGCCGGCGACGGGACGGCGACGCGGTGTCGGAGCTCGCGATCGCCGCGGCCAGCGGCATGCCGGTCGCCGAAGCGGCGCAGACGCGAGCGGCATGATCGTCACCGGCTTCGGCGAGGTAGGCCCACGCGCGGGCGGGCGCGACGCCCGCCTGCAGGAGCACCGCCAGCCGCAGCACCGAATCGGCGATCGCCGTCGCCGTCACACCGCGGGCCACGGGAGCTCCTCGATCTGCGAGACGTCCGGCGGAATCGATCACCGGCCGGCCGGCGGCGGCGAGTCGCCGCGCGCCGTTCTCGGCTCGCGACCGACGTGCAGCACGCAGCCGATCGCGCTGGCCACCTGCCGCGCCAGCGCCCGGTCATCGAGCCCGGCGAGCGCGCCCAGCGCCTCGAGCCGTGCGGGCACGTCGTGCAGCCCGTTCGCGTGCAGGGTGCCCGCGCCGCCGTCGTGGCCGGTGTTGAGCGCCGAGAGCAGCTCGCGCACCTCTTCTCCGCGGCACTCCCCCACCACGAGCCGGTCGGGGCGCATGCGCAGCGCCTCGCGCACGAGGCGCGCGAGGCCGATCGCCCCTGCCCCCTCGAGGTTGGCCTGCCGCGCTTCGAGGCGGACGTGATGCGGATGCTCGAGACGCAGCTCCGCGACGTCCTCGATCGTGACGATGCGATCCGACGCCGGAGCACAGCCGAGCATCGCCGCGAGCAGAGTGGTCTTTCCCGCGCCGGCCGCTCCGGTGATGAGCAGGTTCTCGCGCCGAGCGACGGCATCGTTCAGCTGCGCCCGGGTCTCGGCATCGAACATGCCCCGCGACTCGAGGTCGGCGAGGTCGGGACTGTCGATGCGCGGCACGCGGATCGAGATCGCGGTGCCCTCGGCCGCGACCGGCGGCAGGACCGCATGAACGCGGATGCCGCCCTCCAGCCGCACGTCGACGCACGGCGTCGCGTCATCGATGTGGCGACCACCGAGGCCGATGAGCGCGACCGCGAGATCGCGCACGTCCTCCTCTCGAGCCCGCCACTCGGGCGCGGCGACTCGCTCCGCGGCCGCGGTCGACGAAGAGCCCGCTCGACCCGTTGACGAACAGGTCGGTGACGTCGGGGTCGTCGAGGTAGCGCGCGAGCGGCTCGAGCACGGGATGCCGGTCCGTGCACCGCGCGCGCGGGACGGGGCCGCGCGGGAGCGGTGCGCCACGGCGGCCGATCCGTGCCGTCGCTCTGCCGCGCGCGGCGATCCGAGCGCGTCGGCACGGCCGCGCTCGGCCGCGGCTGGACGACGAAGCGCTCGGGCATGCGTCGACGCTAGGCGGGCCGGCAGCGGGGCTGGGGCGGCTGCGGCGTCCGGTGGATGTCCGGCCGAGTCGGCCGCCCTGGGGAGGAATCGGCCGCAGACGAGAGAGGGCGGCATCCCATGGGGGGAATGGGATGCCGCCACGTGCGACACCGCAGTTCGGGGGTGGGTCGGGTGCCGCAATGCCAGAATCGAATGTTCGGCCGGGCAAGAGCATACGCAATATCACGCGACCGTCCAAACAAACTCATCGAGGCCTGTGACCGATATATCGATCGAGACCGGATATCTGTCGGTGCCGCCCCCCACTATCGGAGGTAGTGACCGCGGAGGGCGCTGGATAGGTTTACGGTGTCGTAGCGACGGCGTCGTCCGACCCGTCGCCCAGAACGGCCCGCGAAGGAGCGAGCATGAGCAGCCAGATCGATCACCTCCTCACCGAGAGCCGGCGTTTCGCGCCGCCCGCCGCCGTTCGCCGCCGATGCGGTGGCGACCGCGGACCTCTATACGAGCGCGGCCGCCGACCGGGAGGCGTTCTGGGCCGATCAGGCCCGCGACGCTGCACTGGCACACTCCCTTCACGCAGGTGCTCGACTGGTCGAACCCGCCGTTCGCCACCTGGTTCGCCGACGGTGAGCTCAACGTGGCCTACAACTGCCTCGACCGGCACGTCGAGGCCGGCAACGGCGACCGTGTCGCGCTGCTGTGGGAGGGCGAGCCGGGCGATTCCCGCCGCGTCACCTACGCCGAGCTCACCGACGAGGTGAAGCGTCTCGCGAACGTGCTCGAGGGCCTCGGCATCGGCGAGGGCGACCGTGTCGCGATCTACATGCCGATGATCCCCGAGGCGATCGCCGCGATGCTCGCCGTCGCCCGGCTCGGCGCGATCCACTCCGTCGTCTTCGGCGGCTTCTCAGCCGACAGCCTGCGCGCCCGCATCGACGACGCCGGCGCGAAGCTGGTCATCACCGCCGACGGCGGCTACCGCAAGGGCAAGGTCAGTCCGCTCAAGCCCGCCGTCGACATGGCCCTGGCCGATCGCAACGGCTCCGGGGCGCAGGAGACGCGTCGAGCACGTGCTGGTCGTTCGCCGCGGCGGCAACGACGTCGAGTGGATCGAGGGCCGCGACATCTGGTGGCACGAGGTCGTGCCGCAGGCCTCCGCCGAGCACGAGGCGCAGGCGTTCCCCGCCGAGACTCCGCTGTTCATCCTCTACACGTCGGGCACCACCGGCAAGCCGAAAGGCATCATGCACACCTCGGGCGGCTACCTCACCCAGGCCGCCTTCAGCAACAAGGTCGTTCACGACCTGCATCCCGAGTCCGACGTGTTCTGGTGCACGGCCGACATCGGCTGGATCACCGGCCACAGCTACGTGACGTACGGCCCGCTGGCCAACGGCGCGACGCAGGTGCTGTACGAGGGCACACCCGACACCCCGCACCCGGGTCGCTGGTGGGAGATCATCCAGAAGTACGGCGTGACGATCCTCTACACCGCGCCGACCGCGATCCGGTCGTTCATGAAGCTCGGCCGCGCGATCCCGGAGCAGTACGACCTGTCGTCGCTGCGGCTGCTCGGCTCCGTCGGTGAACCCATCAACCCCGAGGCGTGGATGTGGTACCGCAAGATCATCGGCGGCAAGGTGGCACCGATCGTCGACACGTGGTGGCAGACCGAGACCGGCGCGATCATGATCTCCGCGCTGCCGGGCGTGACCGAGACCAAGCCCGGCAGCGCGCAGGTGCCCCTTCCCGGCGTCCTCATCGAAGTGGTCGACGATGACGGCGCGCACGTCGGCAACGGCAACGGCGGACTTCTCGTGGTCACCGAGCCCTGGCCGAGCATGCTCCGCGGCATCTGGGGCGACCCGGAGCGCTACAAGGAGACGTACTGGGACAAGTTCGCCGCGCAGGGCTACTACTTCGCCGGCGACGGCGCGCGGCTGGACGAGGACGGCGATGTGTGGCTGCTCGGCCGCGTCGACGACGTCATGAACGTCTCGGGCCACCGCCTGTCGACCACCGAGATCGAGTCCGCGCTGGTCGCGAACGAGGCCGTCGCCGAGGCCGCGGTGGTCGGCGCGTCGGATGAGACGACCGGGCAGGCGGTCGCCGCCTTCGTGATCATCAAGCAGAGCTACCTCGCCGCGCACTCCCCCGACGGGCTCGCGCAGTCGCTGCGCGCGTGGGTCGGCGAGCAGATCGGTCCGATCGCGCGTCCTCGCGACGTCTACATCGTCGAAGAGCTGCCGAAGACCCGGTCCGGCAAGATCATGCGCCGCCTGCTGCGCGACGTCGCGGAGGGACGCGAGGTCGGCGACACGACGACCCTCGCCGACACCGCGGTGATGTCGGTGATCTCCGCTCAGGTGGTGCCGCGGCTACGACCGCGGTCACGAGCTGAAGATCACTTCGACCTCGACGGGACTGTCGAGCGGAAGGACCGGGACCCCGACAGCGGAGCGCGCGTGCCGGCCCGCCTCACCGAAGATCTCGCCGAGCACATCGCTGGCGCCGTTGATCACGCCCGGCTGGCCCGTGAAATCGGGGACGGATGCCACGAACCCGACGACCTTGACGACACCGGTCAGCCGGTCGACACCGCCGACG
Organism: uncultured Actinomycetota bacterium; assembly: GCA_963772395.1. Classification (GTDB taxonomy): domain Bacteria; phylum Actinomycetota; class Actinomycetes; order Actinomycetales; family Microbacteriaceae; genus Microbacterium. Next base: position 1,728,682 of record CAVYWV010000002.1, read on the forward strand.
GCCGCCGCGGCGGCCGCGACCGCGTTGAGCGCGCACTGGCGCGCGAAAGCCTGAGCGTCGGCCGCGGAGACCAGCCCGGGGCCCTCGCCGACCTTGCCCGTCGCCGGGAGCGCGCCTGACACCATCGGCAGCTGTCCGGCCGTGAAGACCAGGTCGCCGTGCGCCTTCGCCGGCACGTAGGCGGCGACCGGCGGCACGACTGCGGGCAGATCGATGCCGAGCTCCGCGAGCCGCTCCGAGACGCTCATACGCTGGGGCTCCTCGAACTGCTGCGCGGCCTGTGCCGCGGCATCCAGTCCCGCGTTGGCGGAGCCGCCGCCGGACGGCCGCTTGAGGTAGGCCACGAGGCCGCCCTCGGGGCCGGGAACGACCTGAACGAGTTCCCAGCCCTGCTTGCCCCAGTTGTTGAGGATCGCCGCGGTGTTGTGGATGAGCAGCGGGGTGGTGAGGTACTCCCACGTGGTCATCGAGTCTCCGAAAAGTCGGGTGCGGATGCGGGCGCGGCACCGTCAGAGGGCGCGTCCGTAAAGGGTTCGCCCAGGTAGCTCCCCTACGATCAAGCCTATGCCTGATAAGAAACGGACGGCTAGCGGTGTGTTCGGCGGGCTCTTTGGGCTCGTCGGTCTCAGCGCTGCCGCGGGTGTCCTCATCACCGCCACCGTCACCCCCGCGATCGCCCTGACCGGTGCAGCGGCGACGAGTGCGATCACGATGTTCGACAACCTCCCGAGCGTGCTCGACATCGACAAGCTCATGCTGCCGACGACGATCTACGCGAAGGACCCCAACACCGGCGGGCGACATCGAGCTGGCCACGTTCTACGACCAGAACCGTTCGCCTGTCAACTTCGACGAGGTCAACCCGGTCGTGTACGACGCCATCCTCTCCAGCGAGGACCCCCGCTTCTACCAGCACGGCGGCGTCGACCTGATCGGAACGTCGCGCGCCCTTCTGCAGAACCTGCAAGGCGGCGGCGAGACCCAAGGTGGTTCCTCGATCAGCCAGCAGTACGTCAAGAACGTCCTCATCCAGCGTTGCGAGCGCGACGCGGTCGCCACGGCGGAGCTCACCCAGGAAGAGGTGCTCGCCAACTGCTGGACCGAAGCGACCACGGCGAGCGGCAACGACGGCATCGAGCGCAAGCTCCAGGAGATGCGCTACGCGATCGCCCTGGAGCAGAAGTATTCCAAGAACGACATCCTTCTCGGCTACCTCAACATCTCGAACTTCGGCGGTCGCACCTACGGCATCGACGCCGCCGCGAGGTACTACTTCGGCGTTGCCGCCAAGGACTTGTCCGTCTCACAGGCCGCCACGCTCGCCGGCATCGTGCAGAACCCCAACACCTATCGCATCGACCAGGCGGAGGGATCGATCTTCGACGGCGACGGCGTGGCCTACAACAAGGCTCCCGACGGCCTGATCGATGACGTCCGGCCCGGCCAGCTCGCCGCACTCGACACGCTCCTCGCGGAAGGCACCATCACCCAGGAGCAGTTCCTCGCTGCGGCCGACGGCTACACCTCGACGAAGGGCAGACAGCTCTACGTCCTCAGCCGGATGCTCGATGACGGCAAGATCACGCGGGATCAGTACGTCGCTGCGGCGATCGAGCCGATCACCCCCGTGATCAGCCCGGCGACGACCGGCTGCACGACGGCCGGCGGATCGGCGTACTTCTGCCAGTACGTCCGCGACATCATCGAGAACGATCCCGCCTTCGGCGCCACGGCCGAGGAGCGCGAGAAGGCGCTCAAGCGGGGCGGGCTGAGCATCTACACGACGCTCGACCTTCGCGTCCAGCTGGCCGCTGAGGCTGCGATGGTCGAGAACGTGCCCTCCTCCGTGGACTTCATGCAGCTCGGTTCGACGATCGTCAGCATCGAGTCGACGACCGGTCGCATCCTCGCCATCGCGCAGAACACGCAGTTCAGCGAGGACGCGGCGGCCGCAGCGGATCCGAACAAGAGTGCGCTCGTGTTCGCCGGTGACTCCACCTACGGGTCTTCGGGCGGCTTCAACCCCGGATCGACCTTCAAGCTCTTCACGCTCATCGACTGGCTCGAGAAGGGCCACTCGGTCAACGAGTCCCTGAACGGCCAGGTGCGCATCATCAAGCGCATGACGAACTCGTGCGAGGGCGACTGGGTCAACACCGAGGGCACACGCGTCGGAAACTTCGGCGGTGGCGGCGGATACACCGGCACTCCGATGCAGTTCACCGCGCAGTCGCTGAACTCCGGCTTCTTCGCCATGGCCGAGCAGCTCGACCTGTGCGACATCGAGAAGGTCGCCACCAGGATGGGCGTCACCAACGCGAACACCGGCGAACCGGTCGAGGTGAACAACCAGTTCTCGATCATCGGCTCGAGCAACGTCTCGCCGATCGCCATGGCAGGCGCCTATGCCACCGTCGCGAACAACGGCATCTACTGCCAGCCGAAGGCGATCGACCGAGTCGTCGACTCGGACGGGGCGGAGATGACGCCCCCCACACGCGCGTGCGCACAGGTGATCGACCCGAAGGTCGCGGCGACGGCTGCGTACGCCCTCGAGGGCGTCATGCAGCGCGGCGGCACCGGCGCGCAGGCCAACCCCTACGACGGCACTCCGCTGATCGGCAAGACCGGCACGCACGAGACCTACCACACGTGGATGATCGAGTCGAGCACGAAGGTGACGACCGCGGCGTGGGTCGGCAACTACGACGGCTTGAACGACGTCTTCGAACCCTTCGGCGGCCTGCGGTACGTTCTCGCTCGACAGACGCAGGCGGCTGCGGACGCCGCGTTCGGCGGAGACGAGTTCGCCGAGCCGGACTCGAACCTCACCCGTGTGATCCTGCGCGATCTGCCCAGCGTGATCGGCATGGGCGTCGACCAGGCGACGAACACGCTGAACGCGGCTGGTTTCGACGTGAACGTCGGTGACGCGGTCGATTCTGCCGACGCCGCCGGCATCGTCGCAGCCCAGAACCCGGGCGCGGGGCGCGTGAGCGGCGGCACGATCGTGACCATCAACCCCAGCAACGGGCAGGGCATCGCGGTGCCCGATGTCACCGGAAAGCAGCTCGACAAGGCGATCAGCGACTTGCGAGGCGCAGGGTTCGGGAACGTCCAACCAGGGACGTGTACCGAGGACACCACCGCAGGACAGCAGGGCAAGGCCACGAGCACCAACCCGGGCGCGGGATCGGTCGTGAACCGCAACTCCGCAATCTCGGTGGACTACAGCCGCACGAAGTGCACCTAGTGCCCAACCCGTATGCCAAGACCGCCCTCACCGCTCTCGGAGCCGTGGGGGCGGTCGGCGCGAGCGCTGCGATCTGGGGAATCGGCATCGAGCGCTATCTGTTCACGGTCCGTCAGCATGACGTACGCGTCCTGCCGACCGGCGCGGCGCCCGTACGCGTCCTGCACCTCTCCGACGCGCACATGGCCCCCTGGCAGCATCGCAAGCAGCGGTGGATGTCGGCACTTGCGGAGTCGTGGCGGCCCGACCTCGTCGTGAACACGGGCGACAACCTCGGCCACGAGGATGGACTGCGCGGACTCCGTGCCGCGCTCGACCCGCTTCGCGGCATCCCCGGCGTCTTCGTCCACGGCTCGAACGATCACACCGCACCGACCCCGCGCAATCCGCTCCGCTACTTCGGCGGTCCGTCGAAGGTCCGGGTGACCAGTGAGCCGCTCGACGCGCAGGCGCTCGACGGCTACCTCACCGACGAACTCGGCTGGCTCGACCTCAACAACGCCGTCGGCTCGCTGAATCTGCCCGGTCTCCGCATCGACGCGTTCGGCGTCAGCGATGCGCATCGCGGATGGGACGATCTCGATGCCCTTCCGGATCTCCTCGAGGATCTCCAGGCCGACGTCGCACCCGCGGCGGCGACGCTCGGCGTGACCCACGCGCCGTATCGCCGGGTACTCGACGCCTTCGTCGACCTCGGTGCCGACATGATCTTCGCCGGCCACACGCACGGCGGACAGGTGCGCGTCCCTGGCTTCGGGGCTCTCGTCGCGAACTGCGACATCCCCCTCTCGCAGGCCCGCGGACTCAGCCATTGGGCCCACGCCGGCCGCGCCGTGCCGTTGAACGTGAGCGCCGGGATCGGTCACTCGATCTACGCGCCCGTGCGGTTCGCGTGCCCTCCCGAGGTCTCGCTGATCACCCTCCTGCCCCCGCGACTAGCGCCGCATCCGAGACGGGCGCTCCTCCCCAGGGCGTCGCGCAGAGCGCGTGTCCACAGAGCAATCGCTCCCGCCTTCGCGCGGCGACCACAGGCAGGCACGATCGGAGCGAATCCGATCGGAGATCCATGCCTGCGACACCGCCTGCCCGCACGACGCCACGCCGCCGCTCGCGGCTGCTGGCCGTACTCCTCGCCGCGCTGCTTGCGAGCTGCACGGGTGCGGTGTTCGCCGCCCCGGGCGCACACGCAGCATCTCACGGCACCGGTTTCGGAACGTGGGCTCCGATCTCGACGTATGGGTGGCATGGATCGATGCTGATCGACGGAGTGCACACGTACTGCATCCTGCCCGGGCTGCCTGCCCCGACGGGGCGCAGCACGGATCAAGGTGTGAGCGCGACGGCGGCAGACCTGTCCGCTCGGCAGCTCAGCGGCATCAATCTCCTGGTCACGAAGTACGGTCAGACGAACGACCCCGTGCAGGCTGCGGCGGTCGGCTGGGCAGTCAAAGCGGTGGCGAATCTGAACGAGACCCTTCACCACTTCGGCTACCAGGGTGACTCCCTCGCGGAGGCGATCCATTGGACGTTCTCGGCGCTCGCGCCGGAGCACAGCTCGGAAGTCCAGCGGCTGGCGCTCGCCTACTACGACGAGGCGCTCGCGGCGCCGGTCGGCGTCCTGGAGGCTTCCGGCGCGATGATGTTCACGACGGATGCCGCCGACCCGAGCCGCGGCAGCGTCCGCGTGGACGCATCCACGGCGGCTGCGACGGGCACCCTCTCGCTCGCCGGCGCGACCTTCGTCGCCACCGGAACCTCGACGCTGACGGACGCTGTTCCCGGTGTCGAGTATCCGATCGTGTCGACGGCACCGGCTGCAGGCCGACCGTATGCGGTCAGCGGGACCGGTCGCCTGCTTCTGACCACCGTGGCCGCCGTCCGCCACTTCACGACGGCAGGCGGCCAGGACACCGCAGGCCCTGCCGGCGAGGTCGGGTTCGATGTCGCGGGAGCGGATTCCGCACCTCGGTGCCCCTGTTCTCGCCGACGATCAGCACCCAGGTCGCGTCGGCCTACGCGAAGGGGGGCGCGTTCGTGGACGACGTGGTCTTCGGCGGATCGGTCGAGGACTGGCCGCGCGCTGTCGACGGGACATACCTTCCCGTGACCGCGACCGCAGAGGTCTATCGCACGGATGACGTGCCGACGCTCACCGATGCCGGCGCCCCCACAGGCGCGGAGCAGGTCGGATCATTAGGGCTCACGACCGACCCCGCATCCGGGCCGAGGGGTCCGTACCGGGTCATGTCCGTGTGGGAGCTCACGAAGCCGGGTTTCTACACGGCCGTGTGGAGCATCCGTCCGCAAGCCCAGGCTGCCGACGTCGCCGCGGCCCTGCCGCCGGGGTACGTCTGGATCGAGCCGTTCGGAGAACCGACGCAGATCACACTGTGGGCCGACGTGTCCTCGCTCGCGGAACCCACTGTGACGACCGGCGACACCTTCAGCGACAAGATCATCGTCGCGGGCCCGCTTCCGATCGACGGCCTGACGGTCAGCTCAGCCGTGTATCGCGCGGCGGACGGTGTGGAGCCGCGAGATGCGTGCACCGACGAGGCGCTCGTCTGGACGAGCAGCCCGCACGCCATGCTCGCGCCGGGCGAACACGTCGTGACCGCCCCAGGCGCGACCGAGCCCGGCACCTACTACTGGCAGGAGCGCGCGGTCGATGCCGCCGGAACCCTCGTCCATCTGGGAGCATGCGGCGCCGCTCACGAGACGACCCTCGTCGTGGCCCCCGCCAGCCCACCGTCGATCCCGGATGCCGCCGCCCCGGCGCTCGCCGCCACCGGCGCCCGCGGCCCCTCCGCGCGCGAGATCACGGGCGGTGCGATCGCATTGCTCACCTCGGGCGTGACGCTCATCGGGCTGGCACGGCGCCGTCGCTCGACCTGGCTCACTCCCGACGACTGAAAGCCACCGCGATTCGGAGCATCGTTCGCTTCGGGGTAGACTCGTGTGGTTGCCACGGGGTGTGGCGCAGCTTGGTAGCGCGCGTCGTTCGGGACGACGAGGCCGCAGGTTCAAATCCTGTCACCCCGACAGCAGAGAGGCTCCGCTCGCTTCGAGACCGAGGCGCGGCGGGGCCTTTCGCGTCCCTACGACAGGAGCACTGCATGCCGACTCCCCGCCTCGTCGCGTTCGACCTCGACGACACCCTGGCACCGTCCAAGAGCGCGATCGATCCCCGCATCGGCGCCCAGCTGATCGCTCTCGCGGAGCGAGTGGAGGTCGCGATCATCTCGGGCGGTCAGCTGGAGCAGTTCCGCGCACAGGTGGTCGACCGGCTGCCGGAAGCCTCAGCCGACGTCCTCGCGCACATCCATCTGCTTCCCACGTGCGGCACGCAGTACTACCGCATCGAAGACGGCGACATCGTGACCGTCTACGCCCACGCGCTCACCGACGATGAGAAGAGCCGCGCCATGAGCGCGGTCGAGGGCGAGGCGCGCCGACTGGGGCTGTGGGAATCCGAGACGTGGGGCGACATCCTCGAAGACCGGGGCTCGCAGATCACTTTCTCCGCGCTCGGCCAGCGTGCCCCGCTGGAGGCGAAGACCGCGTGGGATCCGACCGGCGCAAAGAAGAATCGACTGCGCGAGGCTGTCGCAGCGCAGATCCGCGACCTCGAGGTGCGCTCGGGCGGCTCGACGTCCGTCGACATCACCCACCGCGGGATCGACAAGGCCTACGGCATGCGGCAACTCGCCGAGCAGACCGGGATCGCGCTGGAAGACATGCTGTTCGTCGGCGACCGGCTCGACCCTGACGGCAACGACTATCCCCGTCCTCGCGATCGGTGTGCCGTGCCACGCCGTCACCGGCTGGGAAGACACGGCGGACTACCTCGACACGCTCCTTCCGACCCTCCCCGCGCGGGGCTGACCCCGCGCGGGGAACGCGCTCAGGCTTTCGAGGGGGTCGCGGCGCGCGTGCGCACCGCACGCGGGGCGGGCTGCACGACCGGCACGAGCCGGGTCAGCTGGGTGACGTGCTTGGGCTCGAGCTCGGCGACCGACGAGACACCCAGCAGCTTCATCGTCCGCTCGATCTCGTCGCGCAGGATCGCGATCGTGCGATCGACGCCCTCGCGACCGCCGGCCATGAGGCCATAGAGGTAGGCACGCCCGATCAGCGTGAACTTCGCGCCGAGTGCGATCGAGGCCACGATGTCGGCACCGTTCATGATGCCGGTGTCGACCATCACCGTCGCGTCCTTGCCGACCTCGCGCACCACGGTGGGAAGCAGGTGGAACGGGATCGGTGCGCGGTCGAGCTGACGGCCACCGTGGTTGGAGAGGATGATGCCGTCCACGCCGGCGTCGATCAGGCGCGTGGAGTCCTCGACGTTCTGCACGCCCTTGACCACGATCTTGCCGGGCCACAGGTCGCGGATCACGGCGAGGTCGTCGTAGCTGATGGTCGGATCCATCGCGGCGTTGAGCATCTCCCCCACCGTGCCGCCGGTGGTCGACAGCGACGCGAACTCGAGCTTGGGTGTGGTGAGGAAGTCGTACCACCACCAGGGGCGCGGAATCGCGTTGACGATCGTTCCGACGGTGAGCTGCGGCGGGATCGCGAACCCGTTGCGCTTGTCACGCAGACGCGCTCCAGCGACCGGGGTGTCGACGGTGAACTGCAGCGTGTCGAATCCGGCGGCGGCGGCACGGCGGACCAGCCCGTACGAGATGTCTCGATCGCGCATGACGTACAGCTGAAACCAGTTGCGCCCGTAGGGGTTCGCCGCCTTCACATCCTCGATCGTCGTGGTGCCGAGCGTGGACAGCGTGAACGGGATGCCGGCGGCCCCCGCCGCGGACGCACCGGCGATCTCGCCCTCGGTCTGCATCAGGCGGGTGAAGCCGGTCGGGGCGATGCCGAAAGGCAGCGCCGAGCGGCCGCCGAGGATCTCGACCGACGTGTCGACGTCCGGCGCGGGACGCAGAATGCCGGGGTGGAACTCGATGTCCTCGAACGCCTGACGTGCACGGGAGAGCGACAACTCGCCCTCCGCAGCGCCGTCGGTGTAGTCGAAGGCGGCCTTGGGCGTGCGCCGCTTCGCGATCGTGCGCAGGTCGTAGATCGTGAGCGCGGAGTCGAGGCGGCGCTTCCTGCCGTTCAACTCGGGCTTCTTGAACTGCATCAGCTCGAGCAGCTCGGCGGGATTGGGGAGCTGGCGCTTCACCATCGTCGGTCCTTTCGTCAGGTGCGGGCCAGGCCCGCTTCGGCGTAGTAGCCGGAGATGTGGTCGTGGATGAGAGTTCGGGCGATCACCGCATCGCCGGAGTCGATCGCGTCGAGGATCGCGTGATGCTCGGATCGCAATCGCACGGCGGCCGCGTCCCAGTCAGGAAGCTGCTGAGCGCCGGCGAGGACGTAGGATTCGATCGCGCTGCGGAGGCCGCCCATCATGGCGGCGATGACGACATTGCCGGATGCCTCCGCGAGCGCCAAGTGCAGTTGCGCATCCAAGGAGAGGAATTCCGCGGGGGTGAGGCCGTCGGCATCCATCGCATCCACGATCACTCGCGCGGGTGCCGTCGCGCGTCCCGGATCCGAGGCGAGCGCATCGACCACGGCGGACTCCAGAACGAGACGCGTGCGGACGACGTCGTCGAAGGGGAACCCTCGCGCGGCGACCTGCAGCCGCAGCAGTGCCGACATGCCACCTCGTGGGGTGGCGATGATGATCGCTCCGGCGCTCGGGCCCGAGCCCGTGCCGGTGCGGATCAGCCCCATCACCTCGAGCACGCGCAGAGCCTCACGGACGCTGGAACGGCCCACACCGAGCGTGGCGGCAAGCTCCCGTTCGGGCGGCAGCCGGTCGCCGGGGGCGAGAGCGCCTTCCAGGAGGTCGGACTCGATCTTCTCGAGCACGATCTGCCAGGCGCGCGCGGCTTCGGGCACGGAGCTCCTCGGGTTGTGGTCTGACCACACTACCGCCTGTGGTCAGACCACGCAAACGCCCGGCCGTGTCGAGGTCGATCGCTCTCGGAGTCGGTCCGATTCCGCAGCGTCTCGTCGTCGAGGGGAGGCAAGTCGGCGCGGGTGACGACCGGCGACGTCACCGCGTACTCGGACACATCGTCACCGGTGTCCTGCTCAGGCGGTTCGGTACCCGTCGGGGTTGCGCGACTGCCAGTTCCAGTAGTCCCGGCACGAATCGTCGATCGTGAGCCGTGCCTTCCAGCCGAGCTCGCGCTCGGCTTTGGACGGGTCGCAGTACGTCGCTGCGACGTCGCCCGGGCGACGCGCGAGGATCTGCTGGGGCAGGTCGTGCCCGACAGCCTTCTCGAACGACGCGATGAGCTCGAGCACGCTCACCGGCTGCCCGGTGCCGAGGTTGTAGACGAGGTAGCCCGGCTGTGCCTGCTCGAGAGCCGTGACATGGCCTTCCGCGAGGTCGACCACGTGGATGTAGTCACGCAGCCCTGTTCCATCGGGTGTGTCGTAATCGTCGCCGAACACGCCGATCTTCTCGAGCTTGCCGACCGCGACCCGGGCGACGAAGGGCATGAGGTTGTTCGGGATGCCCGCCGGGTCTTCGCCGATGAGGCCGCTCGGGTGCGCGCCCACCGGGTTGAAGTAGCGCAGCACCGTGACGTTGAGGTCGGGATTGACGCGCGCAACGTCGGCGAGCACGACCTCGTTGATGCGCTTGGACTTCGAGTAGGCGTTGGAGAGGTCGATGCTCGTGGTCGACGTCCTCGGTGAACGGCAGGTCGGCGGGATCGGAGTACACCGTCCCCGTGCTCGAGAAGACGAACGAGCGGATGCCATGCCGCAGCCCCACACGCAGGAGAGCGAACGTGGTGTCGACGTTGTTCGAGTAGTACTCGAGGGGCTTCTGGGTCGACTCCCCCACGGCCTTGAAAGCGGCGAGGTGGATGATCGCATCGATCGGGCCGTGGTCGGCGAACACCCGCTCGACGACGTCGTCATCGGCGGCATCCCCCACCACGAGGGGGGCGCTCTTGCCGGTGATCGTCTCGACGCGGTCGGCGGCGATCGCACTCGTGCCGGAGAGATCGTCCAGGAGGACGACCTCGTGGCCGGCATCCAGGAGGGAGACGGCAGTGTGCGCGCCGATGTATCCGGCCCCGCCGGCAAGGAGTACTCGCATGCGATCAGCCTATCGAGCGGCCCACGTGCCTCAGCGCCCGTCGAGACGGCCGCCGGACTCCCGCAGGTAGCACTCCGCGCACATCGACTCATAGGTCACGCGGTCGGTCGAGAGCTCGTCGATCGCGACCTGGTCGCCGTCGAAGACGAACCTGCCTCCGACCAGGCGCGCGTTGAAGATGGCCTTGCGTCCGCATCGGCAGATCGTCTTGAGCTCTTCGAGGCTGTGCGCCAGCTCCAGCAGCCGCCGCGACCCGGGGAAGGCCTCGGTGCGGAAGTCGGTGCGAATTCCGTACGCCAGCACCGGCACACCGTCCAGTACCACGATCCGGAGCAGATCGTCGACCTGAGCGGGCGTGAGGAACTGCGCCTCGTCGATCATGAGACACGCGACATCGACGGGCCGACCGAACGACGTCTGCTCGTCGAAGAGGGCCTCGGAGCCGGACTCCTGCACCCGCGCGCGATGCTCGGAGAACAGCCCACGGAGGTCGGCATCCGGCCCGATCAGGAAATCGACGGGCCGCGACATGCCCAGCCGGCTGGAGATCCGGTCGGATTCCTTCGTGTCGATCGCCGGCTTGGCCAACAGGACGTGCTGCCCGCGCTCCTCATAGTTGTAGGCCGCCTGCAGCAGGGACGATGACTTGCCCGAGTTCATCGCACCGTAGCGGAAGTACAGTTTGGCCACGTGCCGAGCGTAGTCGCCCGGTCAGCGACCACCGAAACCGCCTCCGCCGCCTCCGCCGCCCGAAGACCCCCCGCCGGAGGATCCGCCCGATGACGACCAGCTCGAGCTGGACGAGCTGCTCGACGATCTTCCGCTCGAGACGGGCGTCGCCGCGAGACGGCCGATCGAGGACGACGCGTCGGAGAGCGAGCGGGACGACACGGCATCCAGCAGCGACACGCGTGCCACCGCCTCCGTCGCCGGGCCGGCGCTTCGGATCACCTCAGCCCACTCGCGCTCCATGCCGAACAGCACGGCATAGGGCAGGAGCCGCTCGTACACGTTGACGATGCTGTTCCCCGGCGAGTTCGGCGCGTCCCCGTACGCCCGCCTGCCGGAGGAGACGAGATCCGCGGTGCGCGGAGACTGGGCCGCGCGGAGGCGGTCTTCCTCCGCCAGTCGCAGATACTCGCGGATGCCGTCGAGGTAGGTCTTGTGCATCCCGCCCGCGAGCGTGAGCGTCGATTTCGGCAGCCGCACGAACGGAAGGAAGATGAACGCGAAGAAGCCGCTCACGATCGAGGCGATGTAGACCAGGCCGCCCCCGGGTACGAGCGACTCGAGCGCGTCGTACGCGGTGTCGGCGAAGAAGATGAGGCCCATCGCGAGGAAGAAGCCCCCGAGCGACGACACGCCGCGCACGAGCCCGACCCATGCGGGCAGTCTGCTGCGGTAGCCCCGCTGCACGGTGTACTCGTCGATCCGGCGCACGTAGGTGACCGAGCGCGGTGGCGGGCGCTTCGCGAACGTGCCCAGGTCGACGTCCGCTCCGGGCTTGGCGTTCTTTTCGAAGAGGGTCGCGAGCACGCGCAAGTCGTCATGCTGGAGTCCCTCTTTGCTGCGCAGGACGACTTCGAAGTCGTCCGGGTCCTTGCGATCCCCCGACGCCCGCAGCTCGACGGCGTCGCGCACCGCCAGGTCGACGAGGTGCGCGGCCATCGCCCTTTCGGGCACGTCGAGCACGCCGGCCGACAGGGTGAGCGACTCGTCCTTCGGCGCGGTGTACTGGACGATCACGGGCGAGTCGTCGGGGTTCCGCCGCAGCACCACACGCATGACCAGGAGGAAGATGAGGCCGCCGACGCCCGCCAGCAGCGCCAGCCCCGGCAGGATCCAGTCCCACCACGGGTATGGCGGCGGAGGCGGAGGCGTGATCGCGGCGAAGGTGCCCTGCGTGAAGCCGATCGCCACCGTGACGTTCTCGTCGGGGCCGAGGTCGACATCGCCCGCGGTGAACGAGACCGATCGGCTCGTGATGTCGCCGGCGCCCATCGCGGCCGCCCACGCCGCGACCCCCTCCGGCCACGGCTCGACCGTCGCGGGGCCGATCTCGCAGGTGTCGGTCGATCCCTCCGGGCCGGAGTAGCAGAACATCCTCTGCGGAAGAAGCCCGGATGCGGCATCCCCCGCCACGTGGACATGAGCGGTCACCGAGCCGAACGGCTGCGGATGGTCGGTGCCGACGGTGTCCCAGTAGAACTCGTCGGCGACGGTGTCTTCGAAGCGGAGCACGACGTCGCTCATCGTGTACGAGATGACGTACGTCTGCGGCCCGCGCACGTACGTGTCGTCGCCGGTGAGCACGTAGACGAAGTCCTCGTCCTCCTCGACCCACCACGGAATCGACGCGCCGCCGGCCCCCGTGACGGCGATGACCTCCGTGTCGTGCGGCACTCCCGAGTCGGCCTTGGGGATCGAGCGCACGATGCCCTTGTTCTGGTCGAACTCGGGAAAGCGCGCCACGATCTTCTCGGTCGTGAAGAGGTGGCTCTTGCCGCCTGCGCCGCGCACCAGGAAGTAGTCGGCCTCGAACGAGTCGTACGTGAAGTCCTGCACGGATGCCGGCACCGCAAAGGCGTGCGGCGCCGCCGAGGCGGGCGCCGCGGTCGTCAGCACCGCGAACGCGAACGCGATCGTCAGTGCGATCGCATGCCGCGATCGCCGTCCCGAGGCTCCCGGCATGCCCCCACACTAGGGCAGGGCGATCAGGCCGTGAGTGCCAGCGTGTCGGCGGTCTCGGACAGCACTTCCTCCGCGAGCTGGGGTCGGGGGTTCAGCTGCTCGCCATAGCTCGGGATGAGCTCGCGCAGCCGCGGTTCCCACTCCGCCGACCCGGTCGGGGAAACAGGTCTGGAGCAGACCGAGCATGATCGACACGGCGGTGGAGGCGCCCGGGGATGCGCCGAGCAGGCCGGCGATCGAACCGTCCGCACCCGTCACGACCTCGGTGCCGAACTGGAGGACGCCGCCCTTCTTGGGGTCCTTCTTCATGACCTGGGCCCGCTGACCGGCATCCAGCAGCTCCCAGTCCTCGTCCTTCGCCGTCGGCATGAACGTCCGGAGGCTGTCGACCTTCTTCTTGTGGTTCTTCAGCAGCTCCCCCACGAGATAGGTGATCAACGAGGGATTGTCGATCGCGACCTTCAGCATCACGAAGACGTTGCTCGGACGCACCTGGGCGAACAGATCGAGCATCGAGCCGTTCTTGAGGAACTTGGGACTGAATGTCGCGAACGGTCCGAACAGCAGCGAGGTCTCACCGTCCACGACGCGCGTGTCGAGGTGCGGAACCGACATCGGCGGCGCGCCGACCGATGCCTGCGAGTAGACCTTCGCCTTGTGCTTTGCGACCAGCGCGGGATTGCTCGTCTTGAGCCATTGCCCGCCGATCGGGAAGACCCCGTAGCCCTTGATCTCGGGGATGCCGGACCGCTGCAGCAGCTTGATCGCCCAGCCGCCCGCGCCCACGAAGACGAAGCGCGCCCTGGTCTGGCCGGGCGTGCGACCGATCGAATTGCGCCACTTGATCAGCCAGGTGCCGTCGGATTGACGCTTGAGACTCCGCACCTCACGGTTCGTGACGACCTCGGCACCGCGTTCGCTCAGGTTGTCGAAGAGCTGATGCGTGAGAGCGCCGAAGTCGACGTCGGTGCCGGCCGGAACGCGCGTGGCGGCGAAGGGCTCGCCCGCTCGCCGCTTCTGCATGAGCAGCGGAGCCCACGTGTTGATGACCCGGGAGTCTTCGCTGTACTGGATGCCGGCGAACAGCGGCTCCTTCTTCAGTGCCTCGTAGCGGGTCTTGAGGAACGCGACATCCTTCTCGCCGCGGACGAAGGTCATGTGCGGCGTCGAGTTGATGAACGTCGACGGCGCATCCAGCGCGCCCTCGTCGACCAGCGACGACCAGAACTGACGACTCTGCTGGAACTGCTCGTTGATCGCGATGGCCTTGGCAGGGTCGACAGTGCCGTCGGCGGCCTCCGGCGTGTAGTTCAGCTCGCACAGCGCCGCATGGCCGGTGCCTGCGTTGTTCCAAGCGTTCGAGCTCTCCAGGCCGACGTCATGAAGTCGTTCGTAGACGACGATCTTCCAGTCGGGCTGCAGTTCGGACAGGAGGGTGCCCAGGGTGGCACTCATGATGCCACCACCGATGAGCACGACATCGACGGTATCTGTCACCCGTCGAGTCTAGTTCTCGACCGAGGGTCGAATCTCCGCCGGGCCATCGCTCCGCGATCAAACTCTGCGGTTCTTACGCGGGCAGCAAGTCGCCGCGGGCGCCCTCAGACCGAGACGCCGAGGCCCGCCGCGACGAGCTCGGCGATCTGCACGGCGTTCAGCGCCGCCCCCTTGCGCAGGTTGTCGTTGCTGATGAAGAGCACGAGGCCCTTGCCTTCGGGTGCGGACTGGTCGGCGCGGATGCGGCCGACGAAGCTCGGGTCCTTGCCTGCGGCCTGCAGCGGGGTCGGAACCTCTTCGAGCAGCACGCCGGGGGCGCTCGAGAGAACCTCACGAGCACGCTGCGGGGTGATGTCCCGAGCGAACTCGACGTTGATGCTCAGCGAGTGACCGGTGAAGACGGGAACCCGCACGCATGTGCCGGCGACGCGGAGGTCGGGCAGCTCGAGGATCTTTCGGCTCTCGTTGCGGAGCTTCTTCTCCTCATCGGTCTCGTTGTCGCCGTCGTCGACGAGGTTGCCGGCAAACGGGATGACGTCGAACGCGATGGGCGCGATGTACTTCTCGGGCTGCGGGAAGTCGATCGAGGATCCATCATGCACGAGACGCAGGGTGTCGCCCTGGGCGAGCACCCCCTCGACCTGCCCGAGCAGCTCTTCAGCTCCGGCGATGCCCGAGCCGCTCACGGCCTGGTAGGTGCTCACGATGAGGCGCTCGAGGCCGGCTTCGGCATCCAGCACCTTCAGCACGGGCATCGCGGCCATCGTGGTGCAGTTCGGGTTGGCGATGATGCCCTTGTGCGCCTCGCGGATCGCGTGCGGGTTGACCTCGCTGACGACCAGGGGCACCTCGGGGTCCATGCGCCACGCGCTGGAGTTGTCGATCACCGTCGCGCCGGCCTCGGCGAAGCGCGGCGCGTGGGCGCGGCTGCCGGTCGCGCCTGCCGAGAACAGCGCGATGTCGATGCCCATCGGGTCCGCGGTCTCGACGTCCTCGATGATGACGGTCTGCCCGGCGAACTCGACGGCGGTGCCGGCGCTGCGCGCAGTGGCGAACAGGCGAAGCTCGCGGATGGGGAACGCCCGCTCGGCGAGGATCTCGCGCATGACGGTGCCGACCTGGCCGGTGGCGCCGACGACGGCGACGGAGAGTCCGGAATCGGAGATGCGGGTCATGGCTGTCGTCCTCGAATGTCGTGGGGTAGAAAGCAGATTCTACCGGCCCCGCCTGAGACGGCCGGCACCTGTTACCTTCTGCGGAGCGCCGGTGCTCGCATGATTCCTGCCGAAGACCGGCTCCGGCCTACGCCAGCGCGGCAGCGCCGAACGACACCGCGAATTGGACGCACCACAGGTCGACGGTGCGGAAAGTCTGCAGGTCGACATCCGCCGGGATGTCGTAGAGCTGGTCGCCGAGGTTGCCCTTGATCGGACCGAGGTCGACGTACTCGTGTCCGGCCGCGGTGAACCAGCCGTCGAAGCCCTCAATGACGGGTCCGGCGCTCAACCAGACGTGGACGTCTGGACCGTTCGTGGTTTCGAGCCCGACGATCGCGAGCTGCCGGCTACCGTCCGGGTACTCGATCACCCGCACCGAGCCCGACGTCGCGTGCTCATGACTGACGAACGTCCCCGCGAGCAGGTCGACCGGGGCGGCCGGTGGTGCGGGCGAGATCTCCTCGGCCGGCTCGATCGTCGCAGAAGCGGTGGGCGCGGCGTCCGGCACGGTTGTCGCGACGGTCGACGGGATGGCGTCGTTCACCTCGACGTCGATGAACAACAGCCACGGCTGGAAGATCAGGGCTGCGACGACGGCGGCCGACACCGCGAGTGCCGCGCCGATCCCCCACAGCCAGCGGCCGCGAGCAGTGAGCCTCTTGCGCGCCACGTGGACCCCTTCGACGCGCTGAGGGTAGCGCCGGATCCTGGAGCCGGACTGGGAGTCGGTCTCCTCGCGGCCGAGTGTCAGCGCCCGGTGCCCGCGTGGACGACGGCGTCGCCGTCCCCGTCCAGGCCGTAGGCCGTGTGCACCATGCGCGCCGCCTCGGCGAGATCGTCACCGCGGACCACGACCGAGATGCGGATCTCACTGGTCGAGATCATCTCGATGTTGATGCCCGACACGCTCAGCGCCTCGAAGAGCGTCGCCGAAACCCCCGAGTTCGTGCGCATGCCGGCGCCGACGACCGAGAGCTTGCCGATCTGGTCGTCGTGGACGAGGCTTTCGAACCCGACCTCGGCCTGCTCGGCCGCGAGGGCGCGCAGCGCCATCGCGGCATCCTCCTTCGGGAGCGTGAAGGAGATGTCGGTGCGCCCCGTCGAGGCGGCCGACACGTTCTGCACGATCATGTCGACGTTCGCGCCGGACTTCGCGACGATCTTGAAGATCTCGGCGGCCTTGCCGGGCACGTCGGGCACACCGATGACGGTGATCTTCGCCTGGCTGAGATCGGTCGCGACTCCGGCGACGATCGGCTCTTCCATCTCTTCTCCTTCGCGTCCGTCGGGCAGGGTGACGCCCTTCGGCAAAGTCATTCCCTGGCCGAGCACCCACGTGCCCTCGCCCGAACTGAACGTGGACCGGGCGTGGATCAGCACGCCGTGGCGGCGCGCGTACTCGACCGCACGGATGTACAGGACCTTGGCCCCGTTGGCCGCGAGTTCGAGCATCTCCTCGCTCGAGACGTGCGTCAGCTTCTGCGCTTTCGGCACGACGCGCGGGTCGGCGGTGAAGATGCCGTCGACGTCGCTGTAGATCTCGCAGACGTCGGCCTCGAGCGCCGCCGCGAGGGCCACGGCGGTCGTGTCCGACCCGCCTCGTCCGAGGGTGGTGATGTCGCGGGTGTCGCGGTTGAAGCCCTGGAAGCCCGCGACGATCACGATCGCGCCCTCGTCGAGCGCTTCGCGCAGCCGAACGGGGGTGACGTCGACGATCCGCGCGGCGCCGTGCGTCGCATCGGTGATCATGCCCGCCTGCGAGCCGGTGAACGAGCGCGCCTCGAAGCCCATCGAGTGGATCGCCATCGCCAGCAGCGCCATCGAGATGCGCTCGCCGCTCGAGAGCAGCATGTCGAGCTCGCGCGGCGCGGGGATCGGAGCGACCTGAGCGGCGAGGTCGAGCAGCTCATCGGTGGTGTCGCCCATCGCGCTGACCGCGACGACGACGTCGTGACCCGCGCGACGCGTGTCGACGATGCGCTTCGCGACGCGTTTGATGCTCTCCGCGTCGGCGACCGACGACCCGCCGTACTTCTGCACGAACAACGCCACGATGAAACTCCCGGGGGCGTCACTCGGGTGACGCGCGTGTGGTGATGGACGGGCGAACGGATGCCGCGCCCCAACGCACCATCTTACGGATGCAGCTATTCCGCCTCAGCCATGAGTCACACGCTCCGCGGGTGGCTCTTCACTGAGGACGGCGCGCGCTCATACCGGTCGGGCGTGATCATCAGCTGCGCCTGCCCGCCGGTCAGCGACCGCAGGTCGAGGACGTAGCGGCCGAGCTCGGCCTCCGGAACGCTCGCCACGATGCGGGTGCCGCCGCCGTCAGTGGACTCGGTGGCGTTGACGTGCGCGCGACGGGACGCCAGATCGGTCAGGACGGGCCCCTGCAGGTCGGCGGGCACCGTGATGGTCACGATCGACACCGGTTCCAGCACGATCGACCCCGCGTCCGCCAATGCCGCCTTCACGCCGAGCGAAGCCGCGGTGCGGAAGGCCATCTCGGACGAGTCGACCGCGTGCGCCTTGCCGTCATACAGCTCGACGCGCACGTCGACGACCGGGTGCCCCTGCGGGCCGCCCGCCGCGAGGGCGTCGCGGGCGCCCTTCTCGACGGCTGAGATGTACGAGCGCGGCACGGCGCCGCCGACGACCGCATCGACGAACTCGACCCCGCTTCCGGCCGGCAGTGGGCTCACCCGCAGCTGCACGACCGCGAACTGGCCGTGCCCACCGGACTGCTTCTTGAGCTTGCCTTCGGCCTGGGCGGATCGCGCGATCGTCTCGCGGTAGGCGACGGGGGCGGGGCCGGTCGTGACATTCACCCCGAGAACCCTCGCGAGCCGCTCGACGGCGACCGCGACGTGGGTCTCGCCGAGTCCGCGCAGGACGGTCTCGCCGCCGGCGCGATCGATCAGGAGCGTCGGGTCCTCCGCAAGCAGCCGCGCCAGCGCCGTCGACAGCTTGGCATCGTCCGACTGCGTCGCCGGCGCGAGGCTGACCGCGAAGACCGGATGGCGGTGCGGGAGCGGCACGGGTCGCGCGGCGCCCTGCGGCCTCGACCACAGCAGCGACCCTGACGGCGACCCCACGAGCTTCGCGACCGCTCCGACCTCGCCGGTGCGCAGCGCATCGGCGGGCAGATGGGCAGACCCGCGCAGACGGAACAGAGCCGGCATCCGCTCTTCGGCTCCGGTGGTGGCGTTGCGCAGCCGGTCGCTCGGGCGGAGCGTTCCCGACAGCACCTTCAGCATCGCGATCTGGCCCACGAACGGGTCTGCCACGGTGCGGAAGACGTGGACGACGGTTTCGCCCTCGGGGTTGGGCGCCACGCTGACCTCTGTGCCACCGTTGCCGTCCACCGTGCCGCCGACCATGATCCGGCTGTCGTGGTCGCGTGCGGCGGGCGACAGCGCGCAGAGCAGGTCGGCAACCCGATCCACGCCCGTCCCGGTGACGCCCGAGCAGAGCAGGACGGGCACCGCCTCGCCCGAGGCCACCTCGTGCGAGAGTGTCCGCGCGAGCTCATCGGCGGACGGCTCGTTGCCCTCGAGATACGCCTCCAACTGGGCATCATCGTGCGAGACGATCTCTTCGGTGACGCTCACGTGCAGGTCGTGCTCTTCGGCCTCGGCCGCTGCGGGGAGGTGCTCTTCGTGGTGGTGCCCGGTGTCGTCGTAGACGAGTGCATGCTCGCCGAGCACGTCGGCGACGGCGTGGAAGTCCTGCTCCTCCCCCAGTGGCAGCTCCAGAGGCCACAGATGCGCGCCGAACACGGCGCGCAGATCGGCGAGCACACGGCGGAAGTCGGCTCGCGCGCGATCTTCCTGCGTGACGACCACGATGCGGGGCACTCCGGCCTCGATCGCTGCGGACCAGACCGTGCGCGTGCCTGTGGTGAGGCCGTCCACCGCACTGACGACGACCACCGCGACATCCGCGACGGCGAGCGCGGTGTCGACGCCACCCACGAAGTCGGGGTTGCCAGGAGTGTCGATGAGGGTGATCCCACGATCAGCGCCGTCGGCTCCGTCCCAGTCCAGGTAAGCGAGAGAGATGCCGAGGGTGGTCTGCCGCGCGATCTCCTCAGGATCGTGATCGCACACCGTGGTGCCCTGCTCGACCGCGCCCCGGCGCTGAATGGCGCCTGCACGGAACAGAAGCGCCTCCGCGAGGGTCGTCTTGCCTGAACCGGCGCCGCCCACGATCGCAACCGTGCGGTGCGTCGGACTCGGGGTCGCGTCCATGCTGGCCTCCCACGCCGGTGTGAGCTCCACACCATCGTGCCGTCTCACCGCCGCGCCCGCCAGAGGATGACCGACGCGGATGCGCGATCCACCGTCGCATGGATGCCGCCCGAGTCGGCGACTGGTCGCGATAGCATCCCGACCATGATCGAAGATCTCGAACTCTGGTCTGAGTTCAACGTGGCGATGGTCGGAGCCACCGCGGCATTGGCGGGTCTGGTCATCGTCGCCTCGAGCGTGAACATCTCGGAGATCGTCAAGACCCGGTCGCTGACGGCACGCCTCGCCGCGGGGATCGCGGCACTCGTGCTCGCGATCGTCGCCTCCGGGCTCGGACTGATTCCGGGCATCACGGCCGTGTGGTTCGGCGTCCTGTTGATCGCCGCCGCCGCCGGCGCGGGAGTGTTCCAGGTGCAGGCGACTCGGGCGATCTTCGCCGATCACGACCCCGCAGCTCAGGCGAAGCTGGTGAAGTCGATCTTCGGCTTCCTGCCGATCGCGGCGTACATCGCCGGCGCCGTCACCGTGATCGGCGGGCACCCTGCGGGCCTGTTCCTCATCGCGGCGGGATGCCTCCTCGCGATCGTCACCGGGATCGTCGTCTCGTGGGTCGCGCTGGTCGAAGTGCTCCGCTGACGCGTCAGCCCGCGACCGGGGGCATCTCGCTCGGCGGCTCGCGCGTGCGGACGGTGCCGCCGGTCGCGGCCAGCCAGCATCCGAGGATCACGAGCGGGAAGCCGATCAGCAATCCCAGCGTGATCTGCTCGCCGAGCACGATCGCGCCGAGCAGAATCGCGACGACCGGGTTGACGTAGGTGAACAGGGGCGCGCGCGCGGGACCGACGCGATCGATCAGCGCGAAGAAGACGATGAAGGCGACCGCCGTGCACAGCACCGCGAGCGCGATGAGCGACACCGTGCTCTGCGTGGTGGGCACCTCGTGCTGCGTCAGGAACGCGATCGGGACGTAGAAGAGCCCGACCGCGGCGAGCGAGAGCGTGATGGTGCCGAGAGCAGGCACGTCCTTGAGCTGACGCGCGACGATGAACGGCGCGATCGCGTAGCAGATCGCGACGAGCAGAACCTCTCCGATCGCGATCAGACCGGTCGTTCCGCCGGCCGCGAGACCGGGACCCACGACGATGATGCCGACGCCGACGAATCCGACAACCAAGCCGATCATGCGCACGGGCCTCAGAACCGCGCGATCGCCTCCGGTGAAGGCGATCACCGCGGCGAACAGCGGCACGGTCGCGACGAGCAGTCCGGTCAGCCCCGACGGGAGCGTCTGCTCGGCGTGCCCGAGCAGCAGGAAAGGCCCCGCCATCTCGATCGCGCCGAACGCGAGCACCCAGCCGATCTTGCCGAATGCGGGCCGCAGGGACTTCTGCCGCAGCGCGAAGGGCAGCAGCAGCAGCGCACCCAGCAGAGTACGGCCGGCGACGATCGATGCCGGCGAGTACGAGTCGACAGCCAGCTTGATGAACAGGTAGGGCATGCCCCAGAGCACCGCCATCGCGGCGAAGAGGATCCAGGCGCGAGCGTCGAACCGTTGGAGCGTGGGTGTCATCGTGCTACTCAGACCGCGCGGCGGCCTTCGAAAGCGCGGCCGAGCGTGACCTCGTCGGCGTACTCGAGGTCGCCGCCGACGGGCAGTCCTGAGGCGAGGCGCGTCACCGCGATCTCGAGCGTGTGCAGCAGGCGGCTGAGGTAGGTGGCGGTCGCCTCGCCCTCGAGGTTCGGGTTGGTCGCGAGGATCACCTCCTGCACGGTGCCGTCGGCGAGGCGCTGCATGAGCTGCGTGATGCGCAGGTCTTCAGGCCCGATGCCGGCGATCGGGCTGATCACGCCGCCGAGCACGTGATACAGCCCGCGGAACTCGCGCGTGCGCTCGATCGCCGCGACGTCCTTCGCGTCTTCGACGACGCAGATGACCGCGGGGCTGCGGCGCGGGTCACGGCAGATTCCGCAGCGATCCTGCTCGGAGACGTTGCCGCAGATCTCGCAGAAGCGCACCTTCTCGCGCACCTCGGCCAGGAGGGTCGCGAGTCGAGAGACGTCGAACGACGGCGACTGCAGGATGTGGAACGTGATCCGCTGCGCCGACTTCGGTCCGATGCCGGGAAGCCTGCCGAACTCGTCGATCAGGTCTTGGACGATGCCGTCGTACATGGTCTAGCTGAACCTCGTGGGCGGCTCGTAGGGCTCTTCGCGCACGAAGCGCGCACCGAGCACCTGTCGCACAACGGCTTCGCCGTAGCGCTGGGCGCCCGCGGCGGTGGGCCGGCCCGACGCGCTCGGCATCGGTGGGGCGACGACCGGCGGCACGGGCGCGTCGGGAGCGGCATCCATCTCGTCGGTGTCGTCATCTTCGTCGTCGACGTCGACCGACGGCTCGACGTCGCCCGCCGGCAGGACCTCACCCTCACGCGGCGGCGCGATCGTGGCGACGCGCGCGCGCGCCAGGGTCGGCCGCGTCTTCGGGCTCGTCGTCGACCGCGAACTGGGCGACCGCGGTGGGCGGCTCGGGCGCATCGACCGGCGGCGCGTCGGCGTCGCTGGGAATCGCTGCGACCACCCATTCGGTCACCGGTGCCGCCGCGGCACGGGGCGTGCTGACCGCAACGGGGCGCGGGGACACGGTTTCGGAGACGGATGGGGGGGCGGGAGGCGCGGGAGGAGTCGGGCCGGGCTCGCCGTCGTGCTTGGCAAGGTACTTCACCCGGATGCCGAGCACCGCCAGGATCGCCTGGCGCAGGTCTTCGCTGGGACCGGCGCCGGCGGACAGCTTCTTGAACTTCGCCACGTCGGACTGGCTCTGGAACGCGAGCGTCAGCACGTCGCCGTCGAGGTCGACGACGCGCGCGCCGGAGGCGAGCAGCCACGACGATCGGCTCGTCGTCTCGAGGCTGCCGAGCACCTCTGGCCACGCATCCCGCATGTGCTGCAGGGTGATCGGACCGCTCGGTGCCGGCGGCGCACTCTCGGGCTCGGCGATCGGGGCGGCGCGGCGCCGACTCAGCGGGAGCGGATGCAGGAGCGACGGGCGCCGAGGCAGGAGCGGCCGGCGCAGCGGGAGCGGAGGCAGGAGCGGCGGGCGCCGCTGCGGCGGGCACCGCGGCAGAAGGTGCGGGCGCTGCGACCGTCGCTGAAGCCCCGACGGGCGCCGCGGAGCCGGATGCCGCGGCCCCGGTCTGCGCGAGCACACGGGCGACCATGAGCTCGAGCTGCAGCCGCGGCGACGTCGCACCGGTCATCTCGTCGAGCGTTGCGATGACGAGATCGGCGGTGCGCGAGAGACGGAGCGACCCGTAGACGTCGGCCTGGCGCATCATCCGGGCGAGTTCTTCCGCCGGCACGCCGCGCAGCACCTCGGCCGCACCCTGGCCGGTCGCCGCGATCACGATCAGATCGCGCAGGCGCTCGAGCAGGTCATCGACGAAGCGGCGAGGATCCTGACCGGTCTGCACCACCCTGTCGACAGCGGCGAAGGCCGCGGCGGCATCGCCCGCGCCGAACGCGTCGACGACCTCGTCGAGCAGTTCGGCGTGCGTATAGCCGAGCAGCGCAACGGCCCGGGCATAGGTGACGACGGTGCCTTCGGAGCCGGCGATCAGCTGATCCAGCAATGACAGGGTGTCTCGCGGCGATCCGCCGCCCGCGCGCACGACGAGCGACAGCACGCCGGGCTCCGCGGTGACACCTTCGGTCTCGCACAGGTTCTGGACGTACTCGAGCATGGGAGCGGGTGGTACGAGGCGGAACGGATAGTGGTGCGTGCGCGAGCGGATCGTGCCGATGACCTTTTCGGGCTCGGTCGTGGCGAAGATGAACTTGACGTGATCGGGCGGCTCTTCGACGAGCTTGAGCAGGGCGTTGAAGCCCTGCGGGGTCACCATGTGCGCCTCGTCGAGGATGAAGATCTTGAATCGATCGCGTGCGGGAGCGAATACCGCGCGCTCGCGCAGATCTCGCGCATCGTCGACGCCGTTGTGGCTCGCCGCGTCGATCTCGACGACGTCGAGCGAACCGCCGCCGTTGCGCCCGAGCTCGACGCAGCTGTCGCAAACGCCGCACGGCACGTCGGTCGGGCCCTCGGCGCAGTTCAGGCAGCGTGCGAGCACGCGCGCGGAGGTCGTCTTGCCGCACCCGCGCGGACCCGAGAAGAGGTACGCGTGACCGACGCGGTCGCCGCGCAGCGCGGTCATGATCGGCTCGGTCACCTGTGACTGACCGATCATCTCGCCGAACGTCTCAGGACGGTATCGGCGGTACAGAGCGGTCGTCACGCACCCAGCCTACGGCGTGGGTGCGACATGCCGTCGTGAGCGGTCGCCCCGCTGTGCAACGGGACTCCGATCACGCGTCCGCGCCGTGCTCCAGGTCGGCGCCCGCACCGATGATCGGGATCGTCGTGGTCACCGTCGGCACCGAGGCCGACAGCAGGGTGCCGTCTTCGCGTCGCACGTCGGCGAACTGCCTGAGCGACGGCCGGCCGGTTATGACCGGGCCCTGACCGGTGAGCGGCACGACGACCTCTTCGCCAGGTCCGAGGGCGTAGGCGGCACCGCGCACGCTGAACACGAGCGGCTCACCCTCTCCGGCCGCCACCTTGAGCGCCTCGCGCGTCAGGGTGACGCGCAGCGGCGTGCCGTGCCAGTGCAGCCGGTACGACAGCTCCGGCCAGTCGGAGGGCAGCCGCGGGTCGAAGGACAGCTCGCCGAAGTGATCGCGCATCCCGCCGAAGCCGCACACCAGCGCGGTCCACACGCCGCCCGCCGAGGCGACGTGCACGCCGTCGGACGCATTGTTATGCAGATCGCCCAGGTCGACGAAGATCGACTCGCGGAAGTACTCCAGGGCGAGATCCTGGTAGCCGACCTCGGCCGCCAGAATCGCCTGGACCACGGCCGACAGCGTCGAATCCCCCGTGGTCAGCGGGTCGTAGTACTCGAAGTCGGCCAGCTTGTCCTCGTCGGAGAAGTGATTGCCCTGCAGGAACAGGGCGAGCACGACATCGGCCTGCTTGAGCACCTGGTAGCGGTAGATCACCAGGGGGTGGAAGTGCAGCAGCAGCGGGCGCTGGTCGGCCGGGGTGTGCTCGAGATCCCACACCTCGCGCTCGAGGAACACCGCATCCTGCGGGTGGATGCCGAGGGCCGGGCTGAACGGGATGTGCATCGCCTCGGCCGCGCGGTCCCATGCCTCGGCCTCGGACGGGTCGAGCCGCAGACGGTCGACCATCAGGCGGTACGCCTCGGGCTCGTCCTCTGCCATCTCGCGGACGGTGCGGGCGGCGAAACGCAGATTGAAGCGCGCCATGACGTTCGTGAACAGGTTGTCGTTGACGACCGTCGTGTACTCGTCGGGTCCGGTGACACCGTGGATGTGGAAGGACTCCTCACCGTCGCTGTCGTTGGTGCGCCAGAAGCCGAGCGTCGCCCACAGGCGCGCCGTCTCGACGGCGATGTCCACACCCTCCCGGTGGAGGAACTCCACGTCACCGGTGGCGCGGATGTACTTCGCGAGCGCGAAGCTCACGTCGGCGTTGATGTGGTACTGCGCGGTACCGGCCGCGTAGTACGCCGAGGCCTCTTCGCCGTTGATCGTGCGCCACGGGAAGAGCACGCCGTGCTCGTTGAGCTGATGCGCCCGGCGTCGGGCGGCCGGAAGCATGAGGTACCGCATCCGGATCGCGTTGCGCGCCCACAGCGGCGTCGTGTACGCGAGGAACGGCAGCACGTAGATCTCGGTGTCCCAGAAGTAGTGGCCGCTGTAGCCGGAGCCCGTGACGCCCTTCGCCGGAACACCCTGGCCGTCGGCGCGCGCCGCGGCCTGCGCCAGCTGGAACAGGCACCAGCGAGTGGCCTGCTGCAGGTCGTCGTGGCCGCTGATGCACACGTCGGAGCGTTCCCAGAATCCGTCGAGCCAGACGCGCTGGCGCTCGTACTGGCGCTCGACACCCTCGATCTCGACACGGTCGAGCGTGCGGCGGCAGCGGTCGACGAGTTCGCGCGCCGGCACCCCGCGGGAGGTGTGATAGCTCACGAGCTTGGTCACCCGGATCGGCACGCCCGCCTTGGCCTGAACGCGGAACACGTTCTTGGCGATGTCGGGCTCGACCAGCGTGCGTGCGTTGTATTCGTTCTCGGTCTCGATGATGTGGTCGGCGACGACGGCGAGCGTCATGCCGGACTCGGTCACCCGGTACGAGAGCGCGGAACGGCCGCCGTCCTGCCAGTACTCCTCCGGCTGCAGCACCCGCTCCTGGATGCGCTCTGCCTTGCGCGGGTCGAAGCCGGCCTTCTTGGTCCCGCTCGGCGTGCCCCCGTAGACGTTCTCGCCGTCCTGACGGTTCAGCACCTGGCAGTTGATCGTGACCGGCGCATCGGCGTTGAGCACGGTGATCTCGAGGCGGAGGATCGCGAGGTGCTTCTCTTCGAACGAGACCAGCCGGTCGTCTTCGATGAGCACCTCCTTGCCCGACGGGGTGGTCCATCGCACCCGTCGGCGCAGGACCCCCGCGCGCATGTCGAGCACCCGCTCGTACTCGCGCACGTCGGCGACATCCAGCGACAGCGGCTCGTCGTCGACGTAGACGCGCATGATCTTCGCGTCCGGGGAATTGATGATCGTCTGCCCGACCTCCGCGAAGCCATAGGCCTGCTCGGCGTGTCGGATCGGGAAGGTCTCGTGGAACCCGTTGATGAACGTGCCGTGCTCCTGCGCGAACCGTCCCTCGATGTGGTTGCCGCGCAGGCCCAGGTACCCGTTGCCGACCGAGAAGAGCGTCTCGGTCACCCCGACGTCATCGATCGAGAACGTGTTCTCGACGAGGTTCCACGGGTCGACGGGGAACCGGTCGCGATCCATCATGCGGGCTTCTCCTCGTTGTCGGAACCGTGGGCGTCGGGGCGTGCGGAAGGGTGGGTGACGAGTTCTGCGAGGTCGTCCACGACGAGGTGGGCTCCGGCCTTGCGCAGCTCGTCCGGCCCGGTGCCGCGATCGACGCCGATCACGAGCGCGAAGCCTCCGGCGGCGGCGGACTGCACTCCGCTGATGGCGTCTTCGACCGCGACGCTGCGAGCAGGGTCGACCCCCAGCATCCGCGCGCCCTCGACGAAGACGTCCGGCGCGGGTTTGGAGGCGAGGTGGTCTCGTTCGGCGATCACGCCGTCCATGACGACGGTGAAGCGCTCGCGAAGACCCGCAGACCGCAGCACCTCTTCGGCGTTCTTCGAACTCGACACGACGGCGGTGGGGATGCCGGCCGCCTCGAGCTCGTCCAGCAGGGCGACCGAGCCGGGGTACGGCGACGATGCCCTCGCCACGCAGCACGCGGGAGAACACCTCGTTCTTGCGGTTGCCGATGCCGCAGACCGTGTCGGCCGACGGATCATCGGACGGATCGCCCCACGGCACCTCGACGTCGCGGCTGCGCAGCAGGCTCGCCACTCCGTCGTAGCGCTTCTTGCCGTCGAGGTAGTCGAAGTAGTCCCGCTCGGTGTACGGCGGCTCGATGTCCCACGCCGCGAAGAGCTCCTCGAACATGGTCTGCCAGGCGTGCATGTGCACTTCGGCGGTGGGCGTCAGCACGCCGTCCAGATCGAACAGGACGGCGTCGTACGAAGTCAGGTCAGGCAGGGAGTCGTGAGCCACGCAGAACCTCCGGGCGAGGGCGAATATGAGGGGCGGGCGCCTCTTCGTGCCGTCATGCAAGCGTAGTGGGACGGGCTCCTGCGCGGTAACCAGGCGGGTGGGGCCGGGCGGGTCAGACTCCGGCCGCCTGAAGGGTCTGTCGGGCGATCTCGAGCTCCTCGTTCGTCGGGACGACCAGCACGGTCACCCGGGATTCATCGGTGGAGATGACGCGGATGCCGCGCCCCGGGCCTGCGTTTCGCTCGGGGTCGATCTCGACGCCGGCGAAGCCGAGCGTCTCGAGCGCCGCGGCGCGAACGCCGGGCGTGTTCTCGCCGACGCCGGCGGTGAAGGAGATCACATCGACGCCGCCGAGCTGGGCGAGGTAGGCACCCGCGTACGCACGGAGCCGGTGGACGTACACCTCGAACGCGAGCATCGCGCTGTCATCGCCGCGCTGGATGGCCGCGCGGATGTCACGGTAGTCGGAGGATCCGGCAAGCCCCAGCAGTCCGCTGCGCTTGTTCAGGAGGTCGTCGAGGTCGTCGATCGACAGGTCCGCGCGGCGCGCGAGGTGGAACAGCACCGCCGGATCGATGTCGCCCGAGCGCGTGCCCATGACGAGCCCCTCGAGCGGTGTGAGCCCCATCGACGTCTCGACCGAGCGGCCGCCGTCGATCGCGGTGACCGACGCGCCGTTGCCGAGGTGGAACACGATCTGACGCAGCTCGCCCAGCGGCCGGCCGAGGTAGGCCGCGGCCGCCTCGCTCACGAATTTGTGGGACGTGCCGTGGAAGCCGTATCGCCGGATGCGATGGGATGCCGCGAGCTCGGCGTCGATCGCGTACGTGTAGGCCGCCCGCGGAAGGGTCTGGTGGAATGCCGTGTCGAAGACCGCGACGTGCGGCACGTCGGGGAACGCCTTCTTCGCGGCGATGATCCCGGCGAGGTTCGCAGGATTGTGCAGCGGCGCGAGCACCGACAGCTCGTCGATGTTGATCTCGACGAGCGGGGTGATCACCGTGGGCTCGAAGAAGCGCGCACCGCCGTGGACCACGCGATGCCCGACCGCGGTCGGCGGATTCTCTAAGAGCGACGGGCCGTTCGCTTCGAACGCGTCGAGCATGACCGCGAAGCCCGCGGTGTGGTCGGCGATCGGGAGCTCGCGGTCGTAGGTCGCGTCGAGCATCGTCGGCGCCGGGCCGTCGGTGGGCGTGGCGAAGACCGTGTGCGTCGAGCGACCGATGGCCTCGCCGATGCGCTCGACCAGTCCGGACGCCAGGACCGTCTCGGCATCCATGTCGATCAGCTGGTACTTGAACGACGACGATCCGCTGTTGACGACCAGGACGACGCTCATGCGGGCACCTCGCCCTGGGCCTGGATCGCGGTGATGGCGATCGTGTTGACGATGTCGTCGACCAGCGCGCCGCGCGACAGGTCGTTGATCGGCTTGTTCAGACCCTGCAGCACCGGGCCGATCGCGACGGCGCCGGCCGAGCGCTGGACGGCCTTGTAGGTGTTGTTGCCGGTGTTGAGGTCGGGGAAGATGAACACCGTCGCGCGGCCGGCGACCTCTGAGCCGGGCATCTTCGCGGCCGCGACGGCGACGTCGGCAGCGGCGTCGTACTGGATCGGCCCCTCGACGAGCAGCTCCGGCGCGCGTTCGCGCACGAGCGCGGTCGCGGCGCGCACCTTCTCGACCTCGGCACCCGAGCCCGACTCGCCCGTCGAGTACGACAGCATCGCGATGCGCGGGTCGATTCCGAACTGCGTGGCCGTCGCCGCGGACGAGATCGCGATGTCGGCGAGCTGCTCCGATGTCGGATCGGGGATCACAGCGCAGTCGCCGTAGACCAGCACGCGGTCGGCGAGGGCCATCAGGAACACCGATGAGACCACCGACACCCCTGGCTTGGTCTTGATGATCTCGAACGCGGGCCGGATCGTGTGCGCGGTCGTGTGCACCGCTCCCGAGACCATGCCGTCGGCGAGGCCGAGATGCACCATCAGCGTGCCGAAGTACGACACGTCGGTCACGGTGTCGGCGGCCTGGGCGTACGTGACGCCCTTGTGCGCCCGCAGGCGCTCGTACTCCTGGGCGAACCGGGCGACGTGAACGGGGTCGAAGGGCGAGAGCACCTCGGCCCGCTGGATGTCGATTCCCAGCTCGATCGCCCGCGCGCGCACCTCGAAGGGCTCGCCGAGGATCACCAGGTCGGCGATGCCGCGCTTGAGGACCGTGCCCGCGGCGCGCAGCACGCGGTCGTCGTCGCCCTCGGGCAGCACGATCCGCTTGCGCATGGCACGGGCGCGCTCGATCAGCTGGAACTCGAACATCAGCGGCGTGACGACGGTCGCCCGGGCCACGCCGAAGGCGCGCAGGAGTTCGTCGGTGTCGACGTTCGTCTCGAACAGGGCGAGCGCGGTGTCGTAACGGCGCTGCGAATCCGCGGCCAGTCGTCCGCGCGTGCTCATGATGCGCACGGCCGTCTCGTACGTGCCGAGGTCGGTCGTGATGATCGGCACGTTGGAACCGAGTCCGTCGAGCAGACGCATGACCGGCTCCGGAAGTTCGAAGCCGCCGTTCAGGACGATCCCCGAAATGGAGGGGAAAGTGCCCGACGCGTTCGCGAGCAGAGTGGCCAGCAGCACCTCCGAGCGGTCCGCCGGGATCACCACGACCGAGCCTTCGAGCAGGCGCGGCAGGACGTTGACCATCGACATGCCCGCCACGACGACGCCGAGGGCCTCCCGGGTGAGGCGGTCCGGATCACCCGCCAGCAGCTCTCCCTTCACCGAGCGCATGATGCCGCGCATGGACGGCGCCACCAGGTATCGGTCCTCGGGAATCGCCCAGACCGGCACCTTCGCGTGCGCCGCGCCCAGCGACGAGAGCGACCGCTCGATCGCCGCAATCGCGTCGGGTGCGCTGTCGGGGTCGGCGCGGTTCGCGACGACCGCGAAGAGCTCCGCCCGCCCGTGCGCCAGCTCGACGAGTGCCAGGTCGGCGATCTGACCCATCTCGGCGGCGGTGCGCGGCAGCGAGGAGCCGAGCAGCTCGGGCTGGGTCTCGTCCTGCGTGGAGCGCCCGCCGATCACGAGCAGCACCGGAGCGCCGAGGTTCGCCGCGATCCGCGCGTTGTACGCGAGCTCCGCCGGGCTGCCGACGTCGGTGTAGTCGCTGCCGACCACGACGACGGCGTCGCACTGCGCTTCGACGGCCTTGAACCGCTCGACGATCGCCGCGAGCGCCGCCTCCGGATCGCTGCGCACGTCGTCGTACGTCACGCCGATGCACTCGTCGTAGTCGAGGTCGACGCCGTCGTGCGCGAGCAGCATCTCGAGGACGTAGTCGCGCTCCACGGTCGAGCGGGCGATCGCGCGGAAGACGCCGACCCGGGGGGTCGCGTGGCTGAGTGCATCCAGCACCCCCAGCGCAACGGTCGACTTTCCCGAGTGGCCCTCTGCCGAAGTGATGAAGATGCTCTGCGCCACGGTGGCCAGCCTACGGGCCCGCTCACGCGGTCGACAGATCGCGGGCGCGATTGCCGCGATGGTCGGCATTAGGCTCCGAATCATGACCGGCACGGCATCCCCCTCATCCATACCCGGCGTCGATACGCCTGATCACCGCGGTCGGACGGGCCTCGACCGCGCCGGGCGCGACCTCACCGGCAACCCCGACGTGCGCGTGGTCGATGTCGAACTGCTGGCGGCCGGTTGGCACGTGCTGCGCCGCACGACGCTCGAGTACCGGGGCGCCGACGGCGTCTGGTCGCGCCAGCAGCGCGAGACGTACGACCGCGGCAACGGAGCGACGGTGCTGCTGTACAACCGCGATCTGCGCACCGTGCTGCTGACGCGCCAGTTCCGCTACCCGGTCTACGTCAACGACCACCCCGACGGCATGCTCATCGAGACCGCGGCAGGGCTCCTCGATGACGATGATCCCGCGACCGCGATCCGGCGGGAGGCCTCTGAGGAGACGGGCGTGGACATCGGCGAGCTCGAGCACGTCTACGACGTCTACATGAGTCCCGGATCGGTGACCGAGCGCATCCACTTCTTCGCGGCGCCCTACGACGCCGCTTCGCGAACCGGGGCGGGCGGAGGACTCGCGCACGAGGGCGAGGAGATCGACGTCCTCGAAGTCGACTTCGACGAGGCCCTCGCGATGATCCGCGACGGTCGCATCCAGGACGCGAAGGCGATCATGCTGCTGCACTGGGCCGCGATCGACGGACCCTTCGCCCGGTGACGCGGGCGCCCGGGGAAAATTAAGACTCTCCGCGAACCCGGCAGAGCCTGGTTACCCTTGCTACGTTTCCGTCCTGGGGGAGTTGGCCTGGATGCCGCCTCGCGGAGAGCTGAGACAAGTCTAACCCGATTGCAGACCGCTCAATCGGCGAGCGGGATGGCACGCACACCACCGGTGTCGCGCGCGATCACCAGAACGCGCGGCGCGGTGGCCGCAGCCAGAAGATCGAGCACCTCCGGGGCATCCGCGGCGACGATGCCGTGCGTTCCCGGCGCGACCGGCCACAGCGATACCGCGGCGCCGGTCTCGGTGTGGATCGCCGCGGCCAGAGCAGCCACATCGCCGGCGCTGACCACGATGACCTTGCCGATGACCTGCTGACGCGCGGCGGCCGGCACCAGGGCGCGGTCGCGGCGCCAGATCGCGAAGTGGTAGCCGAACACGACCGCGGTCGCACTCAGCAGTCCGAGCGGGGCGCGGATGCGCTCCACGAGAGCGTCAGATCCCCCGGATTCGAGCGCGAACTCGAAGAGCCGGTAGCCGATGATCAGGACCGTGATGATCGCGACCACCGCGCTCGCCCCGAACACCGCGACCAGGTAGACGCGCCGTGCGGGATCGGCTGCCTCCTCAGCGTCGACCGTGCGCCCCGGTCGCCAGGTGATCGCCCAGGCCGTCGCCCCGACCACGAGGGCGCTGATGCCGCCGAGCAGGAGCGTGCGAGGGTCGTCGCCGACGACCGCGCCTGCGAAGGTCGCCAGCAGCGCGTTGACGACGACGCCGAAACCGCTTGCGGCGCCGATGAGGGCGATCGCGGAGACGACCAGTCGCCCTGCGCGACGGGTCCGCGGCGAACGACTCGACAGCACATGCGCGTGATAGACCCAGACGATCCCGCCGATCAGGGCGACGGCGACGGCGACGTCGAGGTCCGACACGACCTCCGCCGCCGGATCAGCATCGAACAGCAGACGCAGCGCGACGAACAGGGCGCCGCCGATTGCGAACAGGGTGGCCGCCGCTGCAGCGCCGACCACGATGACCAGAAGCACCGCGGCGAAGGTGCCGGGCGCGTCTTTCGCCCCCTCCCGGAACCAGTGCCACGACCACACCAGCGTGCCGGCCGCGCACCACAGCAGCGCCTGCAGGGCGACGACGATCCAGTGCTGCGATCCGACGATCACGACCGAGCCGCCCAGAAGGGCCTGCGAGATCAGCACGGCGATCGCGGTGATCGCACCGGAAGCGGCGACCACGAGGCCGTAGACCGCGCCCAGTCCGACAGGCACGTCGACAAGCCGCGTGGGTGCCGTCGCCTCGCTGCGGCGCATGTGCCGATGCCAGACCCATACCCCAAGCCAGACAAGTCCGGCCGACAAGTCGGCGGGCCGCCACTCCCCGTCGATGCCCGCAGCCGCCGCGCCGACCAGCGCCGTGGTCGCCACGATGAGCGATGTGAGCGACATCGCGGTCAGGTACAGCGCCCACACCAGCGACGCGCGCTCGCTGGAGTCGGCGATGAGTCGGCGGCGTTCCCACCACCACAGCACGCCGGCCAGCGGAGTCGCGATGAGCGCGAAGGCGAGCGACAGGGCGAGTCCGGCGTCGCTCGAGACGATCACGCTGCCCGCGCCGATCACCCGCTCTATCAGGCCGCTGAGGCCCGTCGCCGCGACCGCGACGAGAGCGAACAGGATCACGAAGAGGATGATGCGGCGCACGACCGACTGCGCACGACCGTTCGACTGCACCCGACCGCTCACAGGGTTCCCATGTCGTCGCAGACGGCCAGTCGCCAGGGTGCCACCTCGACCAGCCAGTCCCCGCCGACCTTGACGAGGTCGAAGGACGACTCTGCCCCGTACTCGTCCGCCCCCAGCGGGCCCGTCCCGTACACCGTCACGATGAGCACGCGCACGTGGGCGGTGTCGTCGCGCTCCGAGGTCTCCAGCACGGTGATCCGTGTGTCTTCCTCGCTGACATATCTGCTGACGCATGCGTCGGCCACTTCGGGCACGACATAGGTCAGCGCGGTCTGCGCGTCGCCGTCGACGACAGCCTGTGAGTAGCGCTGCACCACTCCTTCCGGCGTCCCGGCGTCCAGCGGCTGCGCGCCTCCGCGCGTGAACACCGCGATCAGGGCGATCACCACGACGAGCACCACTCCGGCGACGAGCGCGATGAGGGTGATGCGGGATCTTCGCGCGGTGTCACTCATGGGTGTCATCATGCCGGTCGGCCGCCCGGAAGGGCAGAGGGCGACAGTCGTGGTCGGCTGCTCGTCGAGCGATGGACAGCGATCTCCCAGACCCGCCGCGTGCACGCGAGGGCTACGATCGACAGTGGGCGATGACGCCCGCAGACGCCAATCCATGGGGGGTCGCTCTTGGCTGAGACGGCGATGACGGAGACCGCGACCGGTGCGACCGGAGAGCTCACCGCCGAGGGATTCGCTCGCGTCACCGACGGCATCCTCGCATCAGTCGGGCGAGTCATCGACGGCAAGCCGGAGGCCGTGCGCAGTGCGCTGGTGTGCCTGCTGG
Organism: uncultured Actinomycetota bacterium; assembly: GCA_963772395.1. GTDB lineage: Bacteria > Actinomycetota > Actinomycetes > Actinomycetales > Microbacteriaceae > Microbacterium. The sequence continues at coordinate 1,763,158 of CAVYWV010000002.1, forward strand.
CGGAGGGCCATCTGCTGATCGAGGACGTGCCGGGCGTGGGCAAGACCATGCTGGCACGCGCGCTGGCGGCATCCGTCGACGCGACCGTGCGCCGCATCCAGTTCACTCCCGACCTGCTCCCCGGAGACGTGACCGGCGTGAGCGTGTTCAACCCGGTGGACCGGGAGTTCGAGTTCAAGCCCGGAGCGATCTTCGCTCACATCGTGATCGCCGACGAGATCAACCGCTCATCTCCCAAGACCCAGTCCGCCCTGCTCGAGGCGATGGAAGAGGGTCAGGTCACCGTCGACGGCCGCACGCACATGCTGCCCGAGCCCTTCCTCGTCGTCGCGACGCAGAACCCGCTCGAGATGGAGGGGACCTACGCGCTGCCCGAAGCGCAGCGCGACCGCTTCATGATGCGGATCTCGATGGGCTATCCCGATCCGCGCAGCGAAGCCCTGATGCTTCGGCAGCGCGACTCGGTCAACCCGCTCGACGCGATCTCGCCGGTCGCCACCTCGGCGAGGATCGCGCAGCTGATCTCGTGGGCCCGAGCCGTCCACGTCGCCCCGACGATCGAGGACTACGCCGTCGCACTCGCCGGCGCGACCCGCACCCACTCCGACCTGCGCCTGGGCGCGAGCCCGCGCGCCACGCTGCAGTTGGTGCGCGCCGCGAAGGTATGGGCGGCCCTGGACGGCCGCGGCTTCGTGATCCCCGACGACATCACCGCTCTGCTCATCCCGGTGTTCTCGCACCGTCTGATCCCCACGCGGTCAGCCGGCGGCGCGCGTGCCCGCACCACCGCCGACGCGATCGCGTCGATCCTGGAACGCATCGCCGCGAGCGTGCGCGTTCCCATCGCCGCGCGCCAGTGAGACCCCGATGAGACGCCTCTGGCCGCTGACCGCCCGTGGAACGGGTGCTGTCGCGCTGGCCGTGGCCTGCTTCGTCATCGCGAACGAGGTCGGGATCGTCGAGCTGATGTACTTCGGCATCCTGCTGGTCGCGGTGCTGGCCGCGAGCGTGGCGTCGCTGTATCTGACCCGGCGATCCGACACCGTCGTCCGGTCACTCTCGCCCGACGTCGCAACGGTCGGACGCGAATCGCTCGTCACCGTGCGGGTCGGCGTGCGCACCGCACTGCCGACCGCTCCCGGCACCTGGCGCGACACGATGCCGAAGGGCCTTGCGGCGCGCGCGCAGGGGGTCTTTCCCGCGCTCGGATCGGGACTGCGCGGCGCGGAGCGCGTCGTGCAGCTCTCGTACACGGTCGAGGGCGTGCGGCGCGGCATCCACCCGCATCGGCCCGCTCCAGGTGACCTCGACCGACCCGTTCGGTCTGGCGCGACGCACGACCGTCTTCGGCGAGCGCACGCCGGTGACGGTCGCCCCGGCGGTGATCGACCTGCCCGCGCTCAACAACTTCGCGGGCGAGGCCGGTGGCACGCTGCACACCACGAACAACCAGCTCGGCCAGGGCGCCGACAACCTGATCGCCCGGCCGTACGTGCCCGGCGACTCGATGCGCCGCATCCACTGGCGGGCGACCGCGCACCGCGACGAGCTGATGGTGCGTCAGGAGGAGCAGGAGTCCACGCCCGAGGCGACGGTCGTGATGGACCGGGGCGTGCTGCGGTTCTCGCCCGAGGCGATGCAGGCGCCGGGCGCAGACCCCGGATTCGAGGCGGCGGTATCGGCCTGCGTGTCGGTCGTGACCCGCCTCGTGCACGACGGCTACGCGGTCGAGGTGATCGACTCCGACGGAACGCTGCTGGCGGAGCGCATCGACGGCGGCGACATGACCGAGGTCGAGGGTCTCGTCAATCAGTTCGCCGGCCTGACCGCTCGTCGCGACGACCACCTCGGCAAGCTCGTGCGTGTCTTCGCCGGCGTGATGACCGGTCCGGTCGTGCTCATCGTCGGTCGGTTCGACCCTGCAGATGCCGAGATCGTCGCGCCGGTGGCGCACCACAGCACGCTCGCTCTGCTGCTGGCGGTCGCGCCGGTCGGCGATTCGCTCGAGCGCGCCGCTGAGCTCGGCTGGCACACCGCCGCGGTCGATCCCGACGGCGATCTCGCCGCCGCCTGGTCGAGCGCGGCCGAGCGGGGGGTGAGCCATGCCCTCCGATGAGCGTCCGACACGTCGCGGCGCCGATCTGACCCTCACGATCGGGGTGCTGGTCGCCGTCTTCGCGTCGCTCCTGCCTCTCATGCGCGTCGTACGCCCGAGCAGCTGGCTGCTCGGGGCGATCGTGCTGTCGGTCGCCGTGCTGGCGGCCGGCTTCATCGCCCGCCGCTATCGGCTTCCCGCGCTCGCGGTGAGCCTGATCGAGGCATCCGTCTGGGTCGCGTTCATGATGCTCGTGTTCCTCCGCGACACCGCGCTGCTGTGGGTCATCCCGACGCCTGAGACGGTCCGCGCGCTGCCGGGCCTGCTGCGACTCGCCGGCGAGGAGATCGCCCTCGGGGCCGCTCCGCTGGACGCCAGTCTCGCCCTGTCGCTGCTGATCGTCGGGGGCACGGGTCTGCTGACGATCGTCGTCGATCACGTCGTCCTCACCGCGCGGATGCCGCTCCTGGCCGCGATCGGACTCATCGCCGTTTCGCTCATCCCGTCGATCGCGGTGCCCGGCGAGGTCGACGTCATGGCGTTCGTGCTGCTCGCCGCCGCGATCCTGTTCCTGATGCGCACCGATACTCGCTCCCGCGAGGAGCCGACCGATCGGGAAGCGACACGAACGGCCGGTGTGCCCGCGACCGCGCTCGGCATCGGCGCGATCGCCGTCGTCGTCACGCTCGTCGCGGTGCCGATGCTGCCTCAGCCGGTCATGCGGGCCGGCTCGGGCACGATGGGCTCCGGTCCGGGGATCGACGCGACCCTGCAGCTGGGCGACGACCTGCGCCGCCCCCGCGAGGTCGAGGTCATGAAGGTCCGCAGCGATGCCCCGACGGCGCCCTATCTGCGCGCCACGACACTGTCGCAGCTCGAGGGCAGCGTCTGGGAACCCGACAATGTGCGCACCGTGCCGCTCGAGAACGAGTTGGCCCTGGGCGCCGTGGAGGTGGACGAGGACATCCGGATGAGCGAATACGTCACCAACGTCGAGGTCCTCAATCTCGCCTCGCCGTGGCTGCCGGTCGCCTACCCGGCGACCGAGGTGAGCGGACTGCAGGGGCGCTGGGCGGCCGCGCCCTACAACCGCACAGTCCTCACGCAGGCTTCATCGACCCAGGGCCAGAACTACGAGGTCGTGACGAACGTTCCCCGACCGACCCTCGAGCAGATCCGCGCTCACCCTGCGGGAGGACCCGACCAGCGTGACGGCACGACGGCGCTGCCCGCGGAGATCGCGCCGATCGTCGGCGACCTCGCCGCAGAGGTCACCGCCGGCACCACGAACGACTACGACGCGCTCGTCGCACTGCAGTCCTGGTTCCGCGGCGCGGACTTCGCCTACTCGCTCGACGCGCCCGTCGAGGAGGGGTTCGACGGATCGGGCACCGACGCGGTGGCGACGTTCCTCGAAGTACGCGAGGGGTACTGCATCCATTTCGCGTCCGCGTTCGCGCTGATGGCTCGTACGCTCGGGATGCCGAGCCGCATCGTCGTCGGCTACCTTCCGGGCAGCGCGACCAGCGACGCCATCGAGCGCGAGACCGTGTACTCGGTCTCGAGCGGGCAGCTCCACGCATGGCCGGAGGTGATGTTCGAGGGCATCGGCTGGGTGCCGTTCGAGCCGACCAACGGTCTCGGCGTAGCGACGAGCTTCTCTGCCGCGGGATCGGCGCCCGGTGGAGCTGATGATCCCGCAGCCGCCACTCCGGTTCCCACCTCTTCGGCCTCAGCCGGCCCGGGCCTTTCACCCGACGAGCTCGATGGGGGCCAGAACGGTGGCGAGGCCGGCGCCACCGGAGGCACCGTCAACCCGCTGCCTGCCCTGACGATCATGCTCGGCATCCTGTTCGCGCTGGCGATCCCCGGCTTGCTGCGCGAACTTCGCCGGCGTCAGATGCTCACCGCCGCCCGGAGCGGAGACGCCGCCGCCGCGTGGCTCGCGGTGCAGGATGCCGCGATCGACCTCGGCATCGACGTCCCGGCGAGCGAGACGCCCGCGCGGACTCGGCACCCGATTGGTCGCGATGCACGGGGCGCCCGCGGCGGAGATGAGTCTTCTGATCAGTTCGATCGAGCGGGCGAGCTACGCGCCAGGCGGAAAGCATGCCTTCTGGCAGGGCGATGCGATCGCGGATGCGGCCGTCACGGTGCGCGCTGCACTGCTCGCCTCGGTCGATACCCCGCACCGCCTGCTGGCAATCCTCGTGCCCCGCTCGCTGATCGTTCGGCCGGGCAGCGTCTACGCCGGTTCGGGAGCGACCGCGCGCGCAAGGTAGGATGGTCCGCGGCCCGCGAGGGCCACGGAGGATTCGCCTAGTGGCCTATGGCGCACGCTTGGAAAGCGTGTTGAGTGAAAGCTCTCAGGGGTTCGAATCCCCTATCCTCCGCTCCCCCGATCCCAGTGTTTTCAAGGGATCGCGACCCGATTGTTTCCCGTGGCACAGTTATCGCCGATCTTGGCGCCCTGACGACACGATTTGCTTCACTTCGCGTTCACCTGGCGGGCCTACGCTCACGCAATGCGACGCATCCAGATGATCGTCATGGCTGTGACCTTCGTCGCGCTGACCGGCTGCGCAGCACAATCGGAAGAAGCTCTTCCGTCCACCGCGTCAACCTCCTCGGTTCAGGGTGATGTGACCGTATTCCTCGAGCAGGTCAGGACCACATGGGCTGGAACCATCCCTGACGATGACGAGCTTCTCATCGCCGGATCGAGCGCGTGCGCTCAACTCGAAGCCGGCACGTCTCACACGGGTATGACGATCTTTCCGAGCGACGAAGCATCGTCCGAGTACGCCGACGCAAACACTCGGTCGATCGTCGATGCGGCTGCGCTCTCTCTTTGTCCCGCTGCGTCGTCCGAGTAGGCGATCGCTCGCCCGCACGTATGCCTTAAGCCGAGAGGACTGTCGTGGACAATTGGACCTTGATGAGTTGGTCAGTCGCTCTTATGGCGGCCGTTGTTGCGTTCTTCTTCGCCGTCTTCGGCTTCACCCTGCGCGGCACACGCCAGACCGCCGCAGCACCTTCACCGACGAGCGAACCACCGCCCAACGGCCCTGCGCCCAAACGTCCATAGGTGCCTGCCCGTGTGTGGCTCGGCCGATGACGACGAACGATCAGTGGTCACTCACGCGCGCGCTCCTGTCGATCGGCACAGTCAGGGTCCTGTTTGCGATGGTCGCCGCGTTCGCGGGATCGTTGATTTTCCTCCTGAGCACGTGACGCTTCTCACCGGCACCTTTTGGTGATTCGACGACAGGGCTAGCCTTTGTGTCACCCCCGCCTCGCCATGATCGGAGACCCGCATGACTCGTGACATCGTTGACGAAGATGCGGCCATGGATCAGGTCGCCGAGCGACTGGCGGAACGATTCCCCACGGTTCCCGCCGAGACGATCGTGGAGATCGTGCACGAGGTGCACGCAGCGCTCGCTGACGCTCGAGTGCGCGACTTCATTCCAGTTTTGGTCGAACGCGAAGCCAAGTCGCGCCTTCAGGTCGCTGCAGCCTGAGACCGGGTCGGTGACGGCGTTACGCCGCTCTTCCGTGCGCCACCTTCAGGCGCTTCGTCACATTGTGCTCGACGAGGACGGGCACATACGCACGTAGACGCGCTCCGTCGAACGACTCGAGTTCGTCGGCGATGAGCGCAAATATATAGGCCTCGTCGACCTCGGGAAAGCGAACGCGCAATCGCTCGGAAAGGTAGACCAGCGCCTCGAACTCGTTCAGCGGATTCGTGAGACTCACGATTCAATTGTGCCGTCCAAACGGCAATCGCCGGCAGGGCTGGACAACGACGTACTGCGTGCTTTAGCCGAAGACGCCGTTGACGTAGTCGTATGTCCGAGGGTCGATCGGGTCTGCGAACATGGCTTCGGTGTCCCCATGCTCGACGATCGCACCCGGTGTGCCCTGCGAGGCGAGGAAGAACGCGCACTGCTGGGAGACACGCTGAGCTTGCTGCATGTTGTGCGTGACGATCACGATCGTGACCTCGTGAGCGAGTTCGAGCATGGTTCTTCGATCACACGGGTCGAGGTCGGGTCGAGAGCTGAGCATGGCTCGTCCATGAGCAGAACCCGTGGTCGCACCGCCAGCGAACGAGCGATGCACAAGCGTTGCTGTTGGCCGCCCGACAGGCCCGCGCCGGGCGCGCGCAGCCGGTCCTTGACCTCCTTCCACAGTCCCGCTTTGGTGAGGCACGACTCGACCAGCGCATCCTTCTCGTCCCGTGAGACGCGGGTGCCCGTGAGCTTCAGCCCCGCAATGACGTTGTCGTAAATCGACTGAGCAGGAAACGGGTTGGGCTTCTGGAACACCATGCCGATGTCCTTGCGAGCATCGACCAGCTTGCGCGTCGGGTCGTAGATGTCGACGCCGTCCAGGAGCACCTCCCCTGCGAGCGATGCGGAAGGTATGAGTTCGTGCATGCGGTTCAGGATGCGCAGGAAGGTCGACTTGCCACACCCCGACGGACCGATGAGCGAGGTGATGATGCCCGCCTCCATCGTCAGAGACACCCGATCCAGCACCTGGTGGTCTCCGAACCACGCCGTGATGTTGCGGCCCTCCAGTGATGCGAGGTGGCCCTGAGTGACGGGAGCCGCAAGCAGGGAGACTTCGTCGCGGGCGCCCCCAGCCCCCTGGCCGCGCATCCAGCCACCCGACGCCAGGCCGACAATGGCCGCGGCTCTGCGGGGTGTGTGCTGCGGCGGCTCGGGCTCGATTGGAGGCATGAAAACGGTGACATCGGTCGGTGCCGAAACGGTGACGTCCGCCGGGGGCGGCGAAGCCGTGTCAGCAATGGGCGCGGCGTGAGCGATAGCCGCAGCCGTTGCCTCTGCCGCCGCACGCTTCGCTGCTTCCGCCTGCTCGCGCTCCGCGACTTCCGCGGCCGCTGCCTCCTCTGCGGCTTCGCGTGCGGCGATCGCCGCCGTTGCGGCCGCGGCCTCCGCGGCAGCCACTGTGGCCGCCCGCTCCTTCATGGCGGCTGATTCCACCGCTGCGGCAGCTTCGGCGAGAGCGGCCAGCCGTGACGCTTCCGCGGCCGCCACGGCCTCTGCCTCCGCTGCGGCGTGGGCTGCGGCAACAGCCGCGGCCGCCCGCTCCCCTTCTACGCGCTTGGCCTCCTCGGCAGCGCGAGATGCCTCAGCGACCGACAGGACTTCGTTTTCGGCGTTCTCCCGTGCTTGTGCGACCGCGGCCTGGGCGGCGAGCGCCGCCTCGGCGGCCGCTGCCGCCCGCGCCCGTGCGGCCTCCGCCGATGACTCGAACCCTGAGACGGACGGCTCGGCGACCGCATCCGTCGACGACGAAACCGGGGGGAGCACCTCAGTATGCGGATCGACGTCCGCCCGCGCCGGCGCCGGCTCTGCAGAGGACACTGCGGGCTTCCCGAGGCGGCCGAACAGTCGGCCGGGAGATTTTGCCATGGGGGTGCTTTTCCGTTCTGGATGTGCGCTGCTGCGGTCGGGTGCGGCTCTACAGGATGTTCGGGAGGAGTCGGACGATCTCGCCGGTCACCCAGAGTGCGGCGAACAGGGTGAGCGGCACGAAGACGATCCACGTGCGGCGCGGCCCCACGTTGCGGTACGCCCACACGGCGGCGATCTCCACGACGACAAGGAACTGCAACGCGAACACGAGTGCCCACGCCATCGAGGTGTCGCCCATCATCGTCTTGTCCGCCTCGGGCAGCGTCGCGAAGCGGGTCTGCCGGAGGCCGGCGGGCTGGGTCTCGCTGACCAGTCCGGCATCGACGCGCGCGATGCCGGTTGGTGCGTACGGAACCCCGCGCGCCGTCGTGAGGATCACACGGCTCTCACCGGCACGCAGGCGAGGCGGTGAGGGGTCGCCGGCGTAGCGCAGCCCAATGACCTCGAACTTCTGCTCGCCCTGCCCCGTGATGATCGTAAACTCATCGCCGGGCACCAGTTCCTGGATGCGCCCGAAGGCACCGCCATAGCCCGCGGCGCGTCCGATGATGACGCTCTCCCCCGCCTGCCCGGGCAGGCTGGTGTCACGGCGGTGACCCGGGCCAAGCTGCGTCGTCCCCGAGTCGGTCCCTTCGACGATCACTTCGTGGATGCCGAGCCGAGGGATCTCGATGATGCCCACCGGTGCCCCGTCGGGCAGCAGCACCTCGTTGAAATCACCTTCGCTCACGGGCGCAGTGCCCTTCGCGAGCTGGTCGATGAACGTGTCGCTGAGCTGCTGCTGGGCCACGAGGTGGCGGAGCTGCCCGACGACCATCACATTGAGAGCAAGAGCGAGGAGCAGTGCCGCGAGCACGATGAGGGCGCCACGGACTGCCTGTTCTCGTGGTGAGAGCGGTGCGAGCGGGCGCGCGGGTTGCGGCATCCGTCGCGGCGGCGGCGGCGGCCCGTGGCCCTTGGGCGGTCTCGGCGGCCGTGGTGGCTTGGGAGGTTTGGGTGGCTTCGGGGGTTTGGGCGGTGGCGGAACCTCGGCGTCGGCGTACTCGCCTTTTGCTCGAAGGTCGTCGCGGGTCAGTGTCATACGCCGAACCTCCCCAGCCGCATGCCCAGCCCGCGCGGGCTGTACGCCCACCACCCAATCCTGCTGAGGAGCGCGATGCCGCTCACGAGAGCGATGCTGAACCACGGCGGCACCATCACCGTGCTGTTGCGACTGATCGGCTCGATCGGAGTGCCGCTGATTTCGGGGGGCGGAGTCAGTGTCGCGTTGACATTCAGAACGACGTGTTGACCGAGACCCTCGAAAACGACCTGAATACGGCGGGTCTCGTCGGGCTGAAGGTCGTCAACGGCCATCTCTCCGGTCTTGGCGATCAGGCCGCCGAACGCGTTGTCGACCCAGAATGTTGCAGTCGAGCTGAACGGTGCGGCCGACAGGTTTCGGACGACGAAGCTGACCGTGAGCGTCCCGTTGCCGATCTCGATCGACGGCGAAGCGGATGCCGAAAGCCCACTCATCGCCAGAACGCCGTCGACGACCGCCGGGTCGGCGCCGAGCGCGTCATCGGCGGTCGTCGGGTTGGGGATCGTCGCCTGCGTGGCCACCGACGTCGATGAGCCGCCGGTCGACGAGTTTCCTGCAGACGAACTGCGCGGGGGAATCACCGTGGCACGAGTCGTCGGAGTGGATGATGGCGTCGGCGTCGGCGTCGGCGAGCCGTCGGTCACCTCGACACTCAGGGTGCCATCGACCTCGGGGTCATCCACGCTCGCCTCAGCGGCGGCCACGGCACCGACCGACAACGACATCGCGACGAGCAGACTGGCGGCGCCAAGACCGAACACCCGTACGGCTCCGGTCCAGCCCTTCTGCCATCGACCGCGTCTGCTCACTGCGACGGACCCGCGCCGGCGCCCACGAGCTCGGCCTCGGCCTTGCGCTTCGCCTCGGCCTCGGTGTAGGCGATCCATGCCTCGGCACGCTTCGCGTCGACTGTGCGGCGCCATCCGCGGAAGACGAAGAACCCAACGAGGAGGACGAGCACGATCACGATCAACCACGGGATGGCGACGGTGATCGTGTCGCGGGTGACGGGTGACACAGCCAGCTGGGCTGCGGCATCCGGACTGTCGACGAACGGGTGCAGCACGACGGCGGCGTTCAGGTAGCCCAGCTGGCCGATGCCGCTCACGACGACCTCGTAGGTCGCGGTGTTGCCGGGCAGCAGCTCTTTGATCGAGCCGCCGGATGCACTCGCAACGGGGATGCCGAACCAGGTGCTGACGTTGCCGGTGGCGTTGCCCGACAGTGCGACGTTGCCGGGGTTGCTCACCGTGTAGTGCACCGTGACGGCTCCCGTCAGCAGGTTCCACCAGTCGCCGCCGTAGGACGCGTCGATACCGCTGATCGCGAGGCGCGGCTGGAGATCCCCCGAGACCCTCGCATACATTCGGGAGGCGACGCGGCGATCGAGGTTGACCTCTTCGCCCGGGGTGATGACCGACGCCAGGAGGCCGCCGACATGGTCGCCCGGCGTGGCGTCGGCGGGGACTTCGAGGCTGAAAGGCAGCAGGCGGCTCTGGCCGGGACCGAGCGTGAACTCGATGCGGTTCGCGCCGTTCTCGAAGGTCACCCACGTGCCGATCGCGACCGGGGCTTCGGCGGTGGCGAGCAACGCGTACTCGCCCTCGCCGTCGTTGAACGCGTCGGTACCGACGACGGTGAACGCCTGCTCGGCCGTGCCGGTGTTCGTCACCAGGAAGAAGTCGTCGAGGCGCTGGCCGGGATCGATCGCATACCGGAAGCTGGTGCGCGCGTCGGGGTTGCCTGCCGCGTCGGCCGGTTGGGCCGAGATCCCGACGGTGTCGTCCGCGTGGGCGGCCGACGGCAGGAGGGGTGGCACGAGCACCAGGAGCGCAATGAGGGCGATGATGGCGGACTTGAAGCTGCCGAGCGCGCGCGAATCCATCGGGAAAGAAGACACGTCCCATTGGCGCATGTCAGGGCGACCTGTCGGCGACTGATGTCTGAAGGCGAGGTGAACGACGGGCGCTTCTGGAGAATCCGGTGCGGACACGGCTGTGCGGGAGGCCGCAAGCGACCTCCCGCACAGTGCTGTTCAGTTGTGCTATCGCATCGAGCTGATCACCCGGCTCGAAGGACTACTTCGAGGCGAGCGTGAGGGTCAGCGTCGAGGTGTAGGTGCCCTTCTTGGCGTTCGCCGGTGCCTTGAACGTCAGGTCGGCGTCGAACTGTGTGCCGAGCTCCGGCGTGTACGAACCCGCAATGCCCTCAGCAACCAGCGTCGACGTCCACGCGTCACCCGCCACCTTCGGAGCAAGGGTGGAGATACCTGCGACGGGGGTGCCGACCTTCTTCGGAGCGAGGCCCAGAGCGGTGCCCGGGATCGTCGCACCTGTGGCGTTCGCGAACTCGGCAACGGCCGCGTTCAGCGTCCAGCCCTTGAGGTCGTCACGGTCATCCGTCACCGTGAAGGCGCCGAGAGGAACCGCCGCGGTGGTTGCGCCGCGCTTGGCCGTACCGAGCGGGATCGGACCGGCGTTGACACCCTCGAGGGCGAACTTGCCGGACACGATCACGTCAGCGGAGAGCTGGGTGGTGTCGGTGAGCGGGAACTCGGGCGCCGGCACGAGGACGTTGCCCCAGGCGACGACCGAGTTGTCCGCCTGCAGAAGCGCGAACGTATGTGCGGCGCCATCCTGGAGGGCAGCGGGCACGGGGATCGTGGCGATACCCGAGGCCGGAACGACGACCGTGCCGAGGTTGATCGGGGTCGACCAGGCGTACGCGGTGTAGGTTCCGGCTGCGACACCCGTGAGGGTTACGGTTCCGTCGACCGGCGCTACGATGGTCTGCTTGGTCGCATCGTTCGCGGGGCTGGTGGGCTCTGTGATGGCGGCGGTTACCGTTACCTGCGCCGCGGTTGTGGTCGCGGAGTCGACTGTGTTGGTGAACTTGGCGCGGTAGTGCGTCGTCCCGGTGACGGTGGTCGGCACCGTCAGCGTCTTGCTGGTAGCGCCCGCGACCGGCCCGAAGGTAGTGCCGTCGCTCGATGACTCCCACTGCACGTCCGGCGTGGGTGTGCCAGTTGCGTCTGCGGTCAGGGTCTTGACGTCGCCAACGTGGACTCCCAGGTCGGATACGGGGTTCGCGGTGATCGTCGGGGCCAGCTCAGTCGGCCCGGTCTCGACAGCCCACGGGCTGACGGTGTAGTTGCCGCTGCCGGCCGTGATGTTGATCTCACGGTAGACCGCACCGACGACGGTGACGCCGTTGTTGATCGTGTACGCAACGCCGTACCAGTAGGAACCACCGGCGGCGATGTCGTCCGCGATGCCGCCGGGGCCGTTGTTGATCGCATCGAGCGCGAAGTCGGCCGTCAGAGTACCACCGTTGGGTCCCGATGCGGCGTCAACCGCATAGGAGTTCCAGGTGTTCGTGCCGCCCACGACGTCCGCCGTGTTCTTAGCTGCGAGGAAGCGGTAGACGCCGGTGAATGTCGCCGCCCCGGTGACGGGGCGCGTCGCGGCCGGGTTGATCTCACCCAGGACGTCGGTCGCGCTCGCTGATGAGATGAGACCTTCATCACGCGTGTAGACGCGCGCCGGGTTTCCGTCGGCGAACTCACCGGTGTTTCCGTCGTAAAGGTAGAACCCACCCTTCGAGCCTTCCTGAGCCGATCCGGCCGGCTGCGGGTTGATGATGTCGCCGGGTGCAGCGTTCGCTGCGGTCGAGCCGCCGCCGACCAGGGCAATAGCGATGGCGGCGGCGGTGGCCACCTGCCACTTCTTGCTGATATTCATTGCATTCCTTTTCAGAGTGATGAATCTTACGATGACGTTCTACTGATGAGGTGTGGCCAGGCTTCTATACGCCGGCTGAGCTCGCGTGCTCATCCAGCGATGCGTGTGGTTCGGAACGGTCCGGCCATCACCGGGTGGTGCCGGGGCAGGTGAAAGAGGACATCCACCCACCCCGCGATCGGGTTACGAGCGGAGGTTGGAGCGGGTGGGCACCGTGGTCGAAGGGGCGAGGAAGCCGAACTTCTTCTTCACGGAACCGGCCTGCGAAGGGAGGCTGCTGGCGGTGTTGCCCAGCTTGGAAGTAGCGTTGCTGACCACGTTCGCGAGGCCGGCGTCGTACTTGGCATTGCCGACGGTGATGCGCTCTTCCTCGACGACGATGTAGACGTCGCGGCCCCATGTGGTGTCCGCGTAGAAGGCGGGGTTCGGAACCATCGCGGTGCCTGTTCCCGTGACAGCCGGTGTACCGGCGATCGGCGATCCGATCTTGGCCGTTGCACCGCGGCGGTCGATGCCGGCGCCGGTGTTCTGCGCCACCCACTGCGCGGCCGACATCGCGGTCACACCGTTGGCGGGGAACGGCGTGGTGCCGTTGGCGAGGGTCTGCGTGTCGTGCTCCTGGCCGACGACGACGCAAGCACCGAGGGAGGCATCAGTCAAACCGACCTTCGTCATGAAGTCAGCTCGCGTGCCGGATCCGGCCTGCGGGATCACGGGAACGGCGGTGACGCCGCCGATCGTCGTGGCCGTGCACTCGAACAGGCTCTTGAGCGCTGCCTGGCTGATGTTGTCGAACGCTGCGTTGGCGCCGGCTGTGTGTGCGTACGACAGCGCGTCGCGACCAAATGGGATGAAGCGCAGCGGGCCGGTGGGGTTCGCGAGCGTGCCGGGACCCGAAGACGAACGCGCGATGTCGACCTGGCCGGTAATGGTCACGCCCTTGTAGGGCAGACCGTCGATCGACCGGCTCAGGGCCCGCTGGCCGTCGCTGGAACCGTTGGGGCGCCCGAACCGGACGCCATTCGGCTTGGTCTGGACGAGGTCGGAACCCGTAGCGTCGAAGGAGCCGATGCTCGAGTCGCCTGCCTGGGACCGCACGAGGCTGCCGGTGATGTTGGTGCCGTTGGCGAGAGCGTTGAGCACGTCCTGCAGCGTGTCCGACCCGACCACCACGACGCTAGGCGACACGGGCTCAGCGTGAGCCGCAGGGGCGCTCACCAAGAGCGTGGCAGCAAGGCCGAGGGCGGCACTCGCTGCGATAACCTTCTTGTTGTTCACAGCTTTCCTTTTCTCAGGGGTTCTGGTGTGACAACCGTCCGCTCGGAAAAGCGGACGGCTTGGCGGCTCCCACCTGGGGGCCGTCAAGTTTTATGAGCAGTTTCAGGGAGATTTCTTGCCCTTCGCACAGGTTCATCGGCGGAGGTGAACACCCGGGGCTCCTCTGGCAAAGGACCGCTGTACCCGTGCTGTGCGGCAGAATCACGTCCGCCTTCGCAGGCGAGTGATCGCCGCCACGGCGAGGGCCGAGGCCAGTCCCACCGCGATTCCGAGGGGCACGGCGGCGGCCATCACCCCGGTTTCGGGGTCGTCGGGCGTCGCCGCTCCGGTCAGCTGACCCGCGACTTCGCCGGTGACGACCGGCTCGGTGGATATTTCTCCGGATGTCTGTGCCGGCGCTCCGGAAGAGGAGGGCGGTGCCGCAGACCGCGCACCTCCGGTCGATGAGATGGTGTTCCCGCCGGAACCACCGCCACCGGCGCCGGGAGTCGCAACGACCGGGGTCCCGCCCTTCTCGATGGCGTCGGCTGCTGTGAGTGCGCGGCTGACCCAGCTCTCGGGCAGCGGTGAGTAGCCGGGGGGCAGCTCCCCGACATCGGTGCCCGGGTCCTGCCCGTCCTTCACCGCGTAGCGGATCAGGTTCGCGTACACGGCACGCTCCTCCGCGTCGGTCTGCTTCGGGTTCAGCGCCGCATAGACGGGCATCGTCAGCGCGTATGACGAGGATGCCGCCCGGGCTGCGTCACCGTTCAGGTCATACTGCATGACGTTCTGCTGCGTCGAGGTGGGCGTCATCGCGGCCGCCGCCGCGGCCAGGCTGTCCTGGGTCGGGGCGACGAACTGGCCCGCAGGATTGCGCAGCGACGCCGTCACCGTCTGATAGAGCTCAGCCGCCGGTGTCGTCGTGACGCCGATCACCTTCTGACTGCCGAACAGTTCACGTACGGCTTTGCCGAACTTCGGCGGGACCGCAAGTCCGTCCCAGTTCCCCAGGATCATTCCATCGCCACGCAGCACGTGGTAAGCGCCATCTGCGAAACTGTGCGTGTACGGCCGCCAGGTGACGAGGTTGATTGGACCGGTGCCGTCGGCCTGCGTCTGATCGGGTTTCTCGACCGGGTCGGCCTTGGGAAAGTTGTCAAGCGGCAGCGCCAGGCCGAACCCGGTCGGATTGTGCTCGGCGTTGGTCGAGTACCAGTGGTTGACGAACATGCCGTGACCATCATCGGCACCCTCGAGCCAGGCTCGTGCGTCGGGGTCTGCGAGCACGTACTCCCACAGGCGCACGGCGGCGTCAGAGCGGCCCGACGGCGTGAGAGCGTCTGCGATGGAGGCGCCGATGATGACCTGCTCGGTCCATTCCGGATCGTTTATCGCGCGGAACTCGGGGTCCCACACGATAGTGCGAGGGTTCCAGGAATCGATTTTGCCGTCGCCGTCGGTGTCCCTGCCGAGGTGGTCCTTATCGGCTCCGTTCGGCAAGGAGTCTCGGTACGAGGCGGTGAGCAGTTTCGCCACGAGTCTCGGCGTGAGCTTCATGTCGGTGAAGGGGAGACCCGCCCGGTCCCTGTAGTCCTGATTCTCAGTGTTCGGATGCGGTTCACGGTCGACTGCGAATGAGATCGCGATGCCTGCCAGTGCGACTGGCGCGTATGTGAGCGGGTCCGTCGTGTAAGGGACGCGGCTCATGTCCAGCGGCCGAGAGGTCAATGCGAGTGGGCTCGGCTCGGTGCCGGCTGCCCGCACCGCGGCATCCCCCTCTGTTCCCTCACTGAGTACGAAGGGCGCGCCGCCGTCGCCCCGGCAGAGCCCCGGCTGCCACGACGCTATGGCGCCGGCGACGAGTTCGCTTCCGGCCAGTTGGCGCTCCGCGTCGCCGATCTGGCAACGCACACCGAGCGGCTTGAACTCGAGCTTGACGGCGAGGTGGTGCTCCCACGCATCCCAGTAAAGGCCCGAGCGAGTGATGTTCGGCACACCCGAGTCAGCGGTGCCACGTGGGATGATCACGAGCCAGCAGGACTGGCCGAGGGCGCTGCCGTCCGGCTGTGCGATGGGGGATCCGCAGCCGAGGGCGGTGGACTGCATTGCCGTCTGCACCTCAAAGGGCACTGCTCCCGACCCGCCCGCCCCGGCCCCTGCCCATTTGACTTCATTAGTCGTGTACGCGGTGAAGAACTGGTTCGCGCTGAGGTCGACGTTCTCGGGTTCCGGTTTGCGCACGACTTGATCGCCGGCAGTAGTGAAGTTGTGCAGCACACGGTCGGCGGGTGCGCTGTTCTCGTCGACGATGCCGCCGGAGTTGACGGCGACGAACGGGATGCCGCTGTACGCGTAGCCGCCGACGTCGGCAGAGTAGTTCTTGTCCTGGTCCGCGACCGACTCCAGGTCGGTGAAGCCGTCGCGGTCGCCGCCTGGCGAACGACCACCGCCGTACTGACAGGTGCGACGATCCGGGTGCCCTGGTCGGTCGGGATCTTCTCCCCAGCACTGCGCGATCTGCAGGAAGTTCGCTCCTCCCTGGTTCTGATCGGGCCGTGCCGACTCTCTCGCCCCCGGTCCACCTCACCTGGATGCCCTGCGAGACGAGGTCCTTGGTCTGCGAAACCGTCACCTTCAGATCGGGAAAGGGGGCACCGTCGGGCTCGAGCGCGTCGTCGGCGTTCGTGAGGGTCACCGCGCTGGAAGTCAGGTCATCACCGGTGGCCGCAGCGGCCGGGTCGGGGTGAATCGACGGCACCACCGGTGCCGAGGAGCGACGCGACAAGCAAACCGACTGCGAGGCCGGTGAGGGTGGCGCGCGGCCAGATTCTCGCGGGTCGATGGCGGGGGACGACGCTTCGACAAGCTCAGCGACCGGTGATGGGAGCGCAGCAACAGACGGGTCACCGGCCGACCCCCGCTCGGCCCGCACTCTTCGCGCGCCGCATTCGTGGCGAAAGCACCGGTGGGATCGCCACCGCGGCAATGAGCAGCAGCACCGACCCGAGCATCACCGATTGCTGCCAGCCCCACTCGGCGGAGGCGAGGGTGAACGGCAGTGCCGTGGCCACGCCGGCGACCGCACCTTCACCACCCGAGATCAGATTGCCCTCGGAGTCGTACACCGCAGCCGCGGAACCACCGGAAGCAGCGGCTGCCGAATCCGTCGCCGCGGCCGCTCCCCCATTCGCCGCGGCACCCAGTCGTGGCCTCTCCACCCGTTCCCGAGCCCGTCGTCGGAGTCTCCTGCGGCGCCCCGGCGGTACCGGTCGTGCACTGGTTCGCGCCGCGCTTGTCGCAATCCGCGGGCTGCGCGCGCCGTCAGCGCCAGCTGGTTGTTGCTGGGCGAGTCGCCCGGCTTGAAGGTGGGGTTGTTGCACGTGTTCGGGTCGGTGTTCGCGGTGTTGCCCGGGAATCCGCTTGATCTGATCGAAGCCCGCGAGCACCAGGTTCATCGGCAGCGGCGAATAGCCGAGATCCTCGGCCTGCTGCTGGCCCTTCGCACAGCATGTAGCTCGCGAACGTGCTGAGGGTGTTGCCCTTCGCTGTCGTGAAGACGCCCCCGACCTCGGTGGGGACGATCATGTACGAGTAGCTCGAGAGCGGGTACGTGCGCGGGTCGGCGTTGTTGTAGACGCCATCGAGGATCTGCGTCAGGTAGTCCGCGGATCCGGCATCCGTGTTGATCTGCGCCTGCAACAGGGCCACCGCGACCGAGTCGGCCGTCGGCTCGACGTAGTAGTCGGCCGCATTGAGCACCTTGGCCACAGGGAAACCGGCCTCGAGCGCGTACGAGTACTCGACGTAGGTGATCGCACCCTCGCCGTAACCCTGGCTCACATAGCCGGCGACGCCGGACGAGCCGCTCTGCGCCTTGCCGTTCGGTGGAGTCGGGAACTGCGACTTCATGCCCACGGTCCACGCATCACCGTGCTGCTTCGACATCCACAGGGTGAACTGCGCCGACGAGCCGGAGCCGTCGGAGCGCACAACGGGCACGATCGCCTTGTCGGGCATCGCGAGTCCGGGGTTGTCTGCCTGGATCGCCGTATCGTTCCAGTTCGTGATCGCGCCCGTGAAGATCCGGGTGATCGTCGCGCCGGAGAGCCGCAGGTTGGTGACCCGCTTGCCGCCGATGTTGAGGTTGTACATGAACGCCGTGCCGCCGGCGACGATCGGCATGTAGGCGTAGCCGCGTGGCGGCACCTCCGGTGCCGAGCCGTCCTCGGGGCTCGTCTGAAACGGGATCTCGCTGACCGCGTAGTCGACGCTGCCCTGGATGAAGTCACGGCGGCCGGCCGACGATCCGACACCCGAGTAGTTGACGGTCATGCCGTAGTTGGACGCGACATTGCGGCGCCACTGGTCGAGCGCGTTCTGCGACCAGGTCGACCCGGTGCCCAGTGATCACTTCGTAGGATGCCGCGTGCGCCGGCAGTGCGGCGCCGACAACGATCAGCAGCACGCCCAGTGCCGCGATCAGTCTGGTGCGGCCACGTTTGATCGGACTCATTGCGGTTCCTTCTGAGGAGGGGACGGATGTCGCACCGGCCCGGTTGCGGGCCTCGTAGCGGGCGAGGTCACGCTGGGAGCGAGCGAGAGCAGAACGACGTTGGCGGGGCGAGAGCTCACCAGCACCGCGGCCCCCGAGGACGCGGGCGATGGCGAAGAGCGTGAGCACGAGCAGCATCAGCACGGCGGCCGTGCCGAAGCCGCGCGCGACGATGTTGGGCTCCGGCGAGCGCACGAAGTCGAAGACCTGCAGCGGGAGCGAGATCATCGGCCCCTGGAACGGGTTCAGGTTCATCACGTTCGTCACGCCCGAGGTCAGCAGCACGGGCGAGGTCTCGCCGATGCCGCGAGCCGTGGCCAGGATGACCGCCGTCACCAAGCCGGA
The DNA here is from genome assembly GCA_963772395.1 of uncultured Actinomycetota bacterium. Taxonomy (GTDB): domain Bacteria; phylum Actinomycetota; class Actinomycetes; order Actinomycetales; family Microbacteriaceae; genus Microbacterium. The sequence continues at coordinate 1,781,684 of CAVYWV010000002.1, forward strand.
GCGAGCAGTAGGGAGGACGATGTGCCACACCGTCGCTCCAGTTGGATGCGCCGAGCGCGAGTGATGCCTCGCGCAGGTTTCCCGCCACGAGTCGCAGCACGACATCGGACGCCCTGATCATGATCGGGAGCATCATGACCGTGATGGCCAGCGCCGCCGCGAAGCCGGACTTCGGCATGCCGAGCCCGATGATGAACGCCGAGTAGATGAACAGGCCGGCCACGATCGACGGCAGCGCCGTCATCGCGTCGACGATCGTGCGCACGAACTGCGCGAAGCGCCCGCCGACCTCGTTCAGGAACAGCGCAGTGACGATGCCCAGCGGAATCGAGATGGCGAGCGCGATGCTGATCTGGATCAGCGTGCCGACGATCGCGTGCGCGACTCCGCCGACGTCGAGCCCGTCGAGCGGGCCGGCGAACTCCATGTCCTGGATGAAGAAGTTCAGGTGCGTCAGCGCTTCCCAGCCACGGCTCATCGTGAAGATCACGACGAACAGCAGCGCGGCGATCAGGATGACGCCGGCGCTCGCCAGCACGCACCGTCATCACGCGGTCGAGCACCTCACGACCGTCCGCGGTGAGTGCTGATCAGCAGCGCGTAGATCGCGACGAACGCGAGGAACGCGACGACGACGAACCCGATCGACTCCGCTCAGCGGGCGCGATCCACCCGAACAGCAGCGCGGCGAGCGCCAGCGACCCGGCGGCTGCCCCGAGGAGCGCGAAGCGATCGTCGAGGCGGGCGGCGCGAACCTGACGCCGCTCCCCCACCTCGGATGTCATCGCGACGGGGGATGTGCGTGCGGATCGCGTTGTCGGCCGTAGCGGCATCGGCGTCGGACTCGGTCGCGGGCGGCTCGAGCGTGATCGGTCATCATGCCTCGCTCTCTGCGCCGGAGCGCGAGCGCGCGACGATCGACGAGGCGGTGAAGTTGACGACGAGCGTGATCAGGAACAGCACGAGGCCGGCCGCCATCAGCGCTGAGAGGCCGAACTCACTCGCCTCGCCGTAGCGCAGCGCGATGAGCGCCGACACCGAGTTGCCGCCGGTCTTGAGCACCTGCCAGTTGATGAAGAAGATCGGCGAGATGATCATGTAGACCGCGATCGTCTCGCCGAGCGCACGGCCCAGCCCGAGCATCGTGCCGCCGATGATGCCGCCTCGGCCGAACGGCAGCACCACGGCGACGATCATGCCCCAGCGGGTGGAGCCGAGCGCGTAGGCACGCCTCACGCTCACCCGCAGGCGCCTGCATGAACGCCTCGCGCATGATCGACGTCTGCGTGGGCACGACCATCAGGGCGACGACCACACCCGCGATGAACGCGGAGGACGTGAAGGCGGAGGCGTCGGTGAGCGCCTTCGCCGTCCGCGTCGGTCACCGCGAACACCGGGATCCAGGCGAAGTACGTCGAGATCCACCGCGACGACCGGGATGATCGCCTCCTGCAGGAAGAACACGCCCCAGAGCCCGTAGACGACACTCGGCACCGCGGCCATCAGGTCGACGAGCGTGATCGCCCACTGCTTGAGTCGCACCTCGCAGCACCTCGGAGATCAGCAGCGACGGTGCCGAGGGCGAGGGGCACCGAGACCGACATGGCGATGATCGCGATCGTCACCGTGCCGAACAGCACGGCGGCGATGCCGAAGTCGCCCGTCTCGGGAGACCATGCTGCGTGGTGAGGAAGCTGAGCCCGGCCCCGTCCGGCGCGCAGGATCGCCTGGCCGGCCCGCAGCGCGAGGAACAGGCCGACGGCCAGCATGATGGCGACGGTGATGCCGCCTGCCGGAGAACGCGACCCGGCGGAAGATCGTGTCAGCGACAGTCGGAGACGCGGTCAGATCGCGGGCACGAGGTGCACCGCCGGACGCTCCCGGCGGAAGAGGTGGCAGAATCGTCGTGTCGTCGGAGGGATCCGCTCAGCACCTCCGTCAGAGGCTCTCCGTCCGTCGCCGCGCCACGTTCACCGAGGTGTCGTGCGCTCGTCGAAGCATCGGGGCTCACGCGAGCACCTCACGACGCGCAGCCATCGGTCTCCTTCGGGTATCGGCCGATCGGCGGGGAGCAGGGTCGGCTCCCACAGCCTCCGCAACGGTGGGCGCGCAAGATGAACGCCCGGCATCCGACCGACGAAGGACGTCTGTCCCCCGCGTTGAGAGCGTGTGCAGTGGCGTCCATGTCACGGCCCCCCGCCGGGCGTGGCCGTCGGGGTCGGAGTCGGCGCGGGCGACTCAGGAGTCGGCGTCGGCGACGGTGTCGGCGCATCGGGGACCGCCTCGAGGATCGTGATCGACGTGCCCACCGCGTAGACCGTCCCGGCGGAGGGGTCGGTTCCCAGAATTGCTCCCGCGGGCGTGCCCGCCGGGGCGGCCCGATAGGCGAACGACGGAGCAAATCCCGCGGCCTGCACCATCGCTGCGGCCGCATCCCGACCCTGCCCGGCGACATCCGGAATCGTGTGAGAACCCGATGCGACGATCAGCAGCACCGCCTCGCCCGCGTGCAGGCGGGCACCGGCCGCCGGAGTCGACTCGATCACGGTCTCGCCGGCGAGTGGCGAGTCGACTCGCCGGATCTCGCCGGCGGTGAGTCCCGCATCCGCGAGCGCTCGTAGCGCCTCGGCCACCGTGTGCCGGGCCAGGTCGGGCACCGCCACGAGCGGTGTGAGGGATGCCGCGGGCTCGGGCTCCGCGGGGGGCGGCGCGGCGGGCGCGGTCTGCACCGGCGCGTCCAGCGGTGTCGCTGCGGAAGGCTCGGTCCCTCCGGAGGCTGTCGGCGTGCCTGTTGCGGCGACCGCCACGATCATCGCCGCGATGATGGCCGCGACCGTCACACCGAACCAGGTGCCGGCACGGGATCGGACGGGCCGCAGGGAGGGGCGCGCCCCGTCCGGACTCGATGTCGGAGAACCCGACGCGCGAGGCGGCACGCTCGTGCGGCCGAGTACGCGGGTGACATCGTGGGGCGCCGCCTCAACCGCAGCCGGGGTTGCAGCCGCCACACCGGCCGCGGGAGCGACGGCCGCGCGCACCACCGTGGGCGCAGCATCCGCCGCGATCACTGCGGGTGCGACAGCCCGAGCGGGACCGATTAGCGCGGCGCGCATCGCGCCGACCGAGGCGAATCGGTCGGCGGGGTCCTTGAGCATCGCGCGCACGACGACGCGGTCCAGGGCGCGCGGAATGCGCCTGTCGATCACCGACGGAACCGCTGGCGGCGCGCTCAGATGTGCACGCATCGTCTGCCCCGTCGTCTCACGCGGGAACGGCGGACGCCCGGTGAGGGCGAAGTACAGCACCGCCCCGGCCTGATAGACGTCTCCGCGCGCATCGACCGCTTCGCCGCGCACCTGCTCCGGCGACATGTAGTTGACATTGCCGAGCACTCCGGCCCGGCCGGTCGCCTCGATGCTGAGCAGGTCATCGCTGCCGAGGGCTGCTTTGCCTGCGGCATCCGCCAGTCCGAAATCCAGCAGCCGCACATGGTCGACATGCAGCGCGCCGCGCGCATCCGGTGACACCATCACGTTCGCGGGCGAGACATCGCGGTGGATCAGACCGATCGCGTGGGCGGCATCGAGCGCGCGAAGGATGCCGTCGAGGACGGCGACCGCATCCTCAGGCGGAACGGGTCCGTGAGCCGCGATGTGCTCAGACAGGCTCGAGCCGGCAGCTCGCTCGAGCCGATCCAGGCGAGCGGAGCCTCGCCGCTCTCATCGACGCCGACACCCAGCACACCGACGATGTTCGGGTGTCGCAGCGGCTCGGCGCGCCGGGCCTCCGCCAGGAACGCATCGCGGGCCGTGGGGCGATCGGACAGGTGCGGGTGCAGGATCTTGAGCGCAACCGGCGCCCCGTTGTGCTCGTCGACGGCGGCGAAGACTGATGCCGACCCTCCGGTACCGAGCAGCTCGCCGAGCCGGTAGCGACCCGATATCAGGCGCGAAGCGTCGGTCATCGGCTCGTCCGGCTGGCGTAGTCGTTCGCCGCCTGCGCCACCGCATCGACATACGAGTCGAGGTGGTTGTAGGAGAAGATCGCCCGCCGCCAGCCGTCGGGCTGGGCCAGGCCGCCGTCATTGCACAGATACCGGGCGGCGGCCAGGGTCGCGTCGTCGATCTGCTGCGGATCGCGGAGGCCGTCTCCGTTGCCGTCCGCGCCCCAGCTCTCCCACGTGGCGGGAATGAACTGCATCGGCCCCACCGCGCGGTCGATGTCGGCCTTGCCGTCCCACGCGCCGCCGTCGGTGTCGGTGATGCGCGCGCTCGAGGTGCCGGTGAGGTCGATCCCGAAGATGCCCGGGCGGGTGACGCCGTCATCGCCGACCGCCGACCCGGCGTGCGTGCCGTGGCCCGACTCGATGAAACCGAGAGCGGCGAGCGTATTCCAGCGGATGCCGCACCCTGGCGATTCCGATGCGACCGCCAGTTCCGCCCCCGCGTATGCCCGCAGCACGCGCGCCGGGATCCCGGTCGCGGTGGCCGTGCGAGTCGCCCAGTCGAGATCGACGCGGTCGGCATTGCCCCGGGGTGCGACGGCCAGCGCGGCGGGATTCGGGGCGGCATCCAGCCCCTCGTCCGAGTCCGGTTTGGTCGCGGGTCCGATCGCGGGCGCGATCTCGGCGGGGATGGCGGGCGCGACATCGGCCTGCGCGGCCACGAGGAACGACCTGGGCTCGGGAGCGGTCAGTGCACCGGCGACGAGCCAGAATCCCAGGGCGGCGAATGCGACGATGACAGCGGCTGCAAGCCAGGCATGCACCGATCCCGCCACGGGTGAAGGCGTCTCGTCAGGCGCGGGCATCTGCATTCAGAGGCGCGCGTCGGCGGAAGCGACCGGACGCGTCGCTCCTGTCGGGGGCGTCCGTGAGCACCGCCGTTCGGAACGCCTCCAGCGCCCCGGCAGCGGCGACCGCGCCGGTGGACAGCGAGCTGTACCAGCGGCTGCAGGTCATGACGGGAGATCCGGCCGCCACGATCACCCATCCGCGCGAGCCGTTGCTCGGGCCGGGCACATGCTCGATCGTGAGGCCGTCGGGATCCGACTGCAGCTGGACCACGTGCGCACGCGCCGCATCGAAGCGGTGGTAGAGCAGGAAGCTGCGGCCGAGTTCGCGATTGTTCGTCGCCAGGAGGCGCCACAGACCGGAATTCGGCGTCCGCGACTGAGGTGGGCGGGCGTTCGGAAGCATCCGCGTCGGCCCGGCAGCCAGTGTGCCGCGAAAACGGGCCCACGCCAGAAGCATCGGGTCGTCGGAGGTGGCGAACTCCGTGAACCTCACACGTGCCCGTGCGTCACCAGGCTCGCTGAACACCAATGGAGTACCCCATTCTCGAAGCCTTGACGGCGTCGAAGAAGTCAGAGAAGGGCCCTCGCATCGGGAGCGCTCGGGTGTGAGCAAAGGGCGTCCTGGCCGAGGATGGAGTGCCGGGGTGAATTCGCCGCCCGCTTCACGAGAGCAACGCATGTCTGGAAGGTTACGAGCGGGTGCGGGCGCCCTTCTCTGCGTGTTGCAGCGGCTCTCCGCGTCACGCAGCGCGGTTGCGTACAACGTGTCCGTGAGCGATTCACCCGTACAACGTGATCCGGTCACCGGCCAGAAACCTTCGCTCCCCAGGGTGAGCGGGTGCTGCCCCGTCGCCGTCAAGGTCCCGCGTGGCGCGGGCTCGTTCTCGCGTGCGTGATGTCGTTGACGGTCGGCCTGGTCGCCGCGAACGCCCCGTCTGCCGCGATCGCAGCGAACGTGGTCGAGGCAGCCGCTGTTCCTTCACCGACCGACCCCGCCCCGGCGGACCCGACGCCGCTTCCGGTGCCGAGCGACCCAGCCCCGACGCCGTCTGAATCGACCACGCCGACGACGCCCGAGCCATCCCCGCCGATGACCGTCCCGAGTGACACGCCGTCCGCCCCGATCACAGAACCTCCCGCGCCGACCGCGCCGACCGCAGCGCCACTGACGCCCGCCATCGTCAGTGAGTCCTCGACGCGGGCGCCTGCAGCGCCTGCCGCACCGACCGCGTTCGGACGGTTCTATCCGACTAATCCGTGGATCTACAACGGGGCTCCGGGCACGAGATACCTCGACCCGCGCGAGCGCGATGGTGACGGCGTACTGCGCCTGCACCAGGGAATCGACGCGCAGGGCGGCGAACGACAGCCGATCTTCGCCGTCGCCGCCGGGACAGTGGTCGGCGGCACGTGGGGCACGACAACCCGCGACCGGCACGGCTACGGAAATCAGGTCGAGATCGCGCACGCGGACGGCTTTGCGACGCGGTACGCCCACCTTGCGGAAGCACCGATCGTGCAGCCGGGCGACCACGTCGCGGCGGGTCAGCTCATCGGCTACATGGGTGGCAGTCAGCGTGGCGACCTGGGCGCTCTGGCACGGCACCTGCACTTCGAAGTCACCAAAAAGGGTGTGAACGTCGATCCACTGGCCTTCCTGGCAGGGGCCGCCTCGACGTCCGGCATCAGCCCGGACGCTACTGTCGCAGCACTGGAGGCAGATGGACCGCACCTCTACGAAGTCCGGGCGCGCGAGGGCAATGTCTTCGTCTCGATGTCGACGGGCCTCCAGGTCGGATCGAACGTGTTCACCGCCGTCGACATGGGCGGCGGCTCGGCACAGGTCATGGTGAGCGAAGAGGGCGCACTGAAGCAGCTCGCAGTCGTAGACGGCACCTGGACGAAGGTCGACACACACCTGCCGCTGAGCGCGACAAGCATCTCCGGCGCGAATACGGGCAAGGGATTCCCCGAATTGCTCGCCGTCGAGGACGGAAAGCTCTTCCACATCGTCGGAGACGCCTCAGGGTGGACCAAGACGTGGACCGGTCACTACTTCACCGGCACGGTGAGCGCAGTGCGGATGCCGGGCGACCAGCTGCAGGCGATGATCCAGCAGTCTGGTTACCTGTACCACGTGTACCCCGCTCAAGGCGGGTTGTGGAACGTCACCGATACACGGCTCGTGGTCGGCGACCGGGTCGACGCGGTCTACGTCGAAGGGCCGACCCCGGAAGCGGTGACGGTGATCGACGGACAGGTGTATCGCATCACCCGCACCGAATTTACGTGGGAGGCGCAGCCGACCGGGCTGCCGGCATCCAGCTCCGTGACGGCCGGGTACGAAGGCGGCGGATGGCCCCTCGCGATCAGCGCGGAGCCGCAGGCGATCGGCCTGTCCCGAGTGGTCAATGGAGTGTGGACCCGCTATCTATACGGCGTCTTGGCACCAGGGCCCTTCGACGCCGTCACCATCGGCGGCGCCGGCACAGTCCTCTATTCCATCGGCTGACACTTCTTTGTTCGACTCTGTTCGACCGCTAACCCGGAGGTCCCTCGTGCGCTCCCGCGCTCTCATCGTTCTATCGGCTGCCATCCTGGTGACCAGCGTCCTCGCTGGCTGCACCGCGGGCGCCGACGCGCCTGCCGAGCCCGAGGTCGCGCCGCCCGTCGATGTCTGTGCGTCGGCGGCGCCATCCGGCGCCCTGTCCGACTCGATTCAGGTCGATGGTGCCGTTGGCTCGCCCGCAACGGTGAGCTTCGCCGCTCCCCTGACTATCACAAGCACGGAGCGCACCGTCGTTGTCGCCGGTGACGGGGCACCGGTGGACGGCGCCGACCTCGTCGACTACGCCATCACGGTCTTCGATGCCGCTACGGGCGCATTGCTGCAGCAACAGGGGTATGACGGAGTGGCGATGCTGCCCGCCGCAGCCACCACGATCGGACAGTTCGTGGGCTGCGCGACGGTCGGCTCACGTGTCGTCGTCGCGGTGCCTGACACCGACCAGAGTGGCGCGAGCGTGTGGGTGCTCGACGTTCTGGACACGCTGCCCTCGGTGGCGACCGGCGGCACTCAGAAACCCGTCGACGGGATGCCGACCGTCTCGCTGGCCGACCGCGGCTCGCCCGCGATCTCGATTCCCGATGGCGAGCCGCCTGCGGATACCCGGGTGGCGGTCCTCAAGAAGGGTGATGGGGCGACGGTGACACCCGGCGCCGCCGTCATGGTGCAGTACTCGGGCGCGCGATGGTCGAACGGCGAGGTGTTCGATTCGAGCTGGAGCAAGGGCGCCCCCACCGCGCTGGTGACCAGCGACGTCATCGAGGGGTATAAGCCCGCTCTCGAAGGGCAGACCGTCGGCTCGCAGGTGCTGGTCGTTATCCCCCCGGCATCCGCCTATGGCGAGGGCGAGATCAACGAAGACGACCTCACGGGCGAGACGCTCGTGTTCGTCGTGGACATCCTCGCTACCCAGCCCACGGCGTAGCTACGTCGCCGGCTCGACCGGAAGATCCTCGACGTGCACGGCGCGGACCGGCTTCACTCGCAGGGGCATGCGGTGCTCCAAGGGCGCCGCGAGGCCCTCGATCAGCGTCCGGCGCGTCAAGGCTGCGGCGTTGCGCGCGACGACACGGCTCTCGTACCAGCGGGCGGACATGAGCAGCGGCCGCCCTCGAGCTGTCGCGCACCAAGCCACACCACGCGGCGAGCGCGCGGCGACCGGGTGGAACTCGAGGTCGGCACCGGACGCCTGCACCAGAAGGAGGTGATGCTCGGCATCCCGCTCGGAAGGGAACACTCCGACGCTGCGGGCCAGCTCGCGCCCGTTCGACGCGATCATTCGCCAGCCGACCACGGGTTGCGTGGAGTGCAGCGCCAGCGCGGCCGCCGGCTCGGGCGGCACGGCCGAGTGGATGCCCTCGACCAGGGCCGAAGAAGCCAGCCATTCACTGAGCGCTCCCTCTCCGGCGGAGGCGTAACCGACGAAGACGAAGTGCGCGCCGCCCACACTGGCTCCTGTCCGCGCGCGGGAACGCGCGGCACATCGTGACGCGGCTATTCGACCAGTGGATGACGACGAGGCGAACGGGAGATGTCGCAGCGTCTGACGGAGTGTCGAGGCGACGCGGCTTACCCTTCGATGCGGGTGCCCGATCTTCCACCGACCGTCACCAAGTCGGAGTGCTTGGGTTCGCGCCCGTCCCCCGCCGTTCGGCCCCGCAACCGTCGAAGGAGCCACGGCAGGGCATGGTCCCCAATCCACCCGGCTCGAGAGCCGGCCACAGGCTCGTCGCCATCATCGGCGTGTAGAGCCTCTTCGAGCAGACCAAGTGGCTGCGCGTCGGGCACGCCAAGGCGCGCTGCTGCCTCGTACGCCAGCATCCGGTGGCCGCGAGGGTTCAGATGCACCGCATCGTCGGCCCAGAGCGATAGGTCGCCGATCGTCGGAACGGTCTCGAGGTCCAGCAGCACGGCACCGCAAGTGCGAGCCAGACTGCGCAGCTCGGAGTTGAAGAGCGCGAAGCGCTTGGCCAGCAGCAGCGATGCCCGCCGCCGCGGAAGGAAGGGGGTGACGAGCAGCACCTCGCACCCCGAAGCGCGGAGCCGACGGATGCCGTCGCCCAGGCGTGCCGCGAGAGCGACCGGGTCCGCACCCAGCTTCACCAGGTCATTGCCACCCACCAACACCGAGACGAGGTCGGCGCGCAGTTCGATCGCTCTCGGGATCTGATCGCACACGATGTGCTCGATCCGCCGGCTGCGTACGGCGAGGTTCGCGTACCGAAGGCCGGTGCGGCCGGGCTGCGCGCGGGCGATCAGCTCGGCGAGCCGGTCTGCCCACCCGCGATAGTGCCCGTCGGCCATTCTCGACGCGTCGCTCAACCCCTCCGTGACGGAGTCGCCAACCGCGACGAAGCGTCGCACGCTGCGTCGCTTTCCCACCGCGGTCGGCAGTGTGGGGCGTTCTCCGATCCGGCTGAGGCGATTCTCATCGATCTGTCGGAGCGAGGCGGCGTCGGCATAGTGCTCGAGAAGCTGGTCGCCCAGGGCCGCCCAGGAACGGCCGAGCACGCCGCGGCGACCGGCGACGCCGAACGCGCGGGCCTTGAGCCCGTCGCCGGTCAGATCTGCGACGGCGTCGCGCATGGCCCTCAGGTCGCCGGGTTCGTACAGCCATCCGTTGATGCTGTTGTGCACGAGATCGAGCGGCCCGCCACGGCCGGTCGCCACCACGGGAACGCCGCTGGCGAGGGCTTCCTGGATTCCCTGGCAGAACGTCTCGCTCTCGCCAGGGTGAACGAAGACATCCAGACTCGCGACGGCTCGTGCGAGATCTGTTCCGCCGAGGAAGCCGGTGAACACGGCACCGGGAAGCTCCCGCTCGAGCCGACCACGGGCAGGCCCCTCGCCGATGATCACGAGTCGGACCCCGGACAGGTCAGCCAGCGCACGCAGATCCTCGAGCTGCTTCTCGGCCGCCAGACGACCGACGTAGCCGACCAGGATCTCGCCCGGCGCGATCTTGGACCTCCAGGCGTCGCTGCGCCGAGTTGGCGCGAAACGCTCCGTGTCCACGCCCCTCCCCCACAGCCGGACGCGGTCGACGCCCAGCTCCCGCAGCTGCGCGGCCGCGGCGGTTGACGGTGCCAGGGTGAGCGTCGATCGGCGATGAAGCCGGCGGACGTGGGACGCGACGAGCGATGCTCCACCGGGAACGCCGTACTTGGCGGCGTACGCGATGACGTCCGTCTGATAGACCGCCACCGTCGGCATCCGCAGGAGTTTCGCGGCGGCTTGGCCGTGCCAGCCGAGCACGAGCGGCGAGGCGAGATGCACGACGTCCGGCGCGAAGTCGGCCAGCAGACCCGTGACGTGCGGTGTGCTCGCGACGGTCACGCGCACCTGCGGGTACGAGGGCAGCGGCACCGAGCGCAGCTGCGCGGTGCGGGCATCCGACCCGGCGATCGACATCTGCGCGGAGCCCGTGCCCGGCGAGATGACCATCGCCTCGTGACCGTGGCGTTCGAGGTGGGCCAGAACCTGGAGTACGGAGTTCGTGACGCCGTTCATGTGGGGAAGGAAGGACTCGGCCAGCAGCGCGACTCTCACGCAACCAGGGTGCCGCGCCGCCGACGCCGCATGGCTCCGAACCGGCCGCTGTGGCCAAGAGTTCATCGTCCGCACCCGCAGCCGTTACCGACCGGTCCCGTTCCTCGACCATTCACCTCTTGCTGGTACTCAGGAGGCGTGTTCGACGATCTGCTGGCCGCCGTCGCGACAAGCCCGTGGGCTCTGCCACTGCTGTTCGTGCTCGTGTTCGGCGACGCCTTTCTCGTCGTCATCCCCGGCGAGGCCGCCGTCACCGCCCTCGCGGCACTCTCGGTCGTGCACGGTCAGCCGCCCATCGCCGCCGTGGTTCTGGTCGCGGCCATCGCCGCGTTCGCGGGAGATGCCGCCTGCTATGCGATCGGGCGCACGATCGGCGTCGACCGCTGGAAGTGGTCTCGCGCACCGCGCGTCGTTGCGATGCGCGGCGTGGGCGCAGCGACGCCTGGCGCGCAGCACCGCAGCGATCGTGTTCACCGCCCGATTCATCCCGTTCGCGCGGATCGCTGTGAACCTCACCGCCGGTGCCGAACGACTCCCGGCACCTCGCTACCTCGGCCTCTGCGCCCTCGCCGCCGGTGCCTGGGCGACGTACCAGTCGTTCATCGGTGCCGCGATCGCACGTCTCTTCCCCGGCTACCCCGTTGCAGCCGTCCTGATCTCCATCGCCGTCGCGTTGCTCATCGGCTGGGCGCTGGACGCGATGCTCATAAAACGCATCGCACCAGAGAACCGGTGAGCGGGTTCACCCGTCGTTCACCAGCCTGTTCCCCCGCGTCCGTGGGACCCGCACGCCAGCGCTGGCACACTGGCCTGGATTCCCCCAGATCGCAAGGAGACCACAGTGAACATGCACGGCGCGGATGCTGACGGACAGGCCACCCGGAGGCGCTTCCTCCCGATGCTCGGACACACCACCGGCAAGCGCAGCGCCGTCACCTGCGAGCTGAAGTGCGACAACGCATGCTTCCACCCCGTGCCGAACGCGAGCCAGAACGAGTACTTCCGCGACATCGCCGGGCTGGCGTTCTCGCGACGCGGATTCCTGGCAGGGGCGGTGGCCAGCTCGGCGGTCGTCATCGGCTACGCCACCGTGGGCGACGCGCCGGCCGCGCTCGCCGCCCCGGGCGGCGGCAAGCTCGACTTCGCGCCGATCGCACCCGTCCCGGCGGTGTTCGACCAGTTCGTCGTCCCGGTCGGCTACCAGTGGAGCCCGATCATCCGCTGGGGCGACCCGCTGTTCTCCGCGGCCGACGCGTTCGATCCCGCCCACCAGACCGCCGCCCTCCAGGAGCGCCAATTCGGCTACAACAACGACTACCTCGACATCATCGCCGGCCCTTCCGGCCGCTCCGCGGTCCTGGTAGCCAACCAGGAGTACACGAACGAGAACATCATGTTCCCGCCCGCGGTGACTCCCGAAGAGCTCGACGAGCAGCGTCGCATCGCGATGGCGGCCCACGGCATGGCGGTCGTAGAACTGTCGCGGTCCGCAAAGACGCGCCCCTGGAGCTACGTCGTCGGCGCCCCACTGAATCGCCGCATCACGGCATCCACTCCGTTCACCTTCAGCGGACCCGCCGCCGGATCCGACCTGCTCAAGACGCAGGACGACCCGACGGGAACGCTCGCCCTCGGCACGCTGGGCAACTGCGCCGGCGGCACGACCCCGTGGGGCACTGTGCTGTCGGGAGAAGAGAACTTCAACGGCTATTTCCGCACGGCGGGCACCAGCGCGGCCGACAAGCGTTACGGCCTCTCCGACCGGGCCACCGGTCGTGGGTGGGAGCAGATCGATCCGCGCTTCGACGCCCGCAATCCGGGGTACGAGAACGAGCCGAACCGGTTCGGATGGATCGTCGAAGTCGACCCCTTGCACCCCGAGGAGGCGCCGGTCAAGCACACGGCGCTCGGGCGCTTCAAGCACGAGGGCGCCAACGTCATCGTCGGAAAGTCGGGGCACGTCGCCGCGTACATGGGCGACGACGAGCGGTTCGACTACCTCTACAAATTCGTCTCGGCGGGCACCTTCCGCAACGGTGCGAGCGCGAAGGCGCGGCAGAGCAACAAGCAACTGCTGACTGCAGGCAACCTCTACGTCGCGCGCTTCACCGGCAACTCCCCTGTCTCGGAGATCACCGGAACGGGAGCACTGCCGTCGGACGGCAGCTTCGACGGAACCGGCGAGTGGCTCCCCCTCGTGGTGGACGGCCAGAGCCAGGTGGCCGGCTTCTCGACCGAGGAGGTTCTGATCGACACCCGCCTCGCCGCCGATGTCGTCGGCGCGACGAAGATGGACCGCTGCGAAGATGTCGAACCGCACCCGACCACCGGACGCGTCTACGTCGCCTGCACGAACAACACCGACCGCGGCGCCGTGGGCAAGGAGGGCGCGACCGAGGTGAATCCGCGCACCTCCAACCGCGACGGCCACATCGTCGAGATCACCGAAGCGGCAGGCGATGCGACGGCCACCACGTTCGGCTGGAGCCTCCTGCTCGTGTGCGGAGACCCCGCCGTCAACGCGTCGACCTACTTCGCCGGCTTCCCTGCCGAGAAGGTCTCGCCGATCTCGTGCCCCGACAACGTCGCCTTCGACTCCGACGGCAATTTGTGGATCTCCACCGACGGAGCACCGAGCGCGATCGGCTACTGCGATGGCCTCTTCAAAGTGCCACTCGAAGGTGCAGAGCGTGGGCGGGTGCAGCAGTTCCTGTCGGTGCCGCGCGAATCCGAGACTTGCGGTCCTGTCATCCACGACCGCGACAGCAGTGTCTTCGTCGCCGTTCAGCACCCCGGCGAGAACGGCACATGGGACGCGCAGCGCTCGTTCTTCCCGGACTACATCGCCCCCGGCGCCCTCGCGGACGGCAAGTGGGGCGGCCCGCGCCCGGCGGTGATCCAGACCACGAAGGTCTGATTGCTCCGAGCCGACGGCCCTCCCGGACGCGGGGTAAGGGAGGGCCGTCATCGTCGGCCGAGCCCAGCGCCCGAACGACGGCTGACCTTCCGGGCCGCGTTCCTAGACGCGATCTGACCGGACGATCCCGGCGAGCTCGTCGAGCGCTGCATGCAGACTCGCGAGGACCGTGAGCACCTCCGAGTCCGGATCGAGCCTGCGCAGTACCTCGATCTGCCGCTGTGCGGCATCGAGATGCGAGGTGACCTTCTTGATGCTGGCCATGCACGTCTCCATCCGCAAATGTTTCCCTCGCGGACAATAGCGGACTCAGGTGAACGGCACCGGTCATACGGTGCGACACCGACCGGTTCCGTCCGGGGAAATGCCCGCCGTCGCGGCCCGCCCGAGCCTCGGCCGGGACCGCATGATCAGCGAATATCGTGCCGCGGTGCACCGTCTCATTCACGTCGAGCTCGCGGCCGCGTGATGGTCGCCGGCGCCGCTACGCGAATATGCGCCTCGCGCCCAGACTCGTGCGTCGACTGAGAGTCGTCGGTGCACGGTCAGGTTCCCTCGGAGTCCCTCCCCTCCCCCGGGGCTCCGAGGGAGCTGGCCGGGCTGAGAGTCTCAGCCCGGCGTGAGCCTGCGGCGGTAGTACGGCCGCAGAATCGGCCGCAGTACCACTCGGAGGGGAACGATGATCACCCACACGGCCGCGCCGGCGAGCGAGCGGTCCTTGCGCCCGAGGGCGAGCTTGCGCTCCCACACATCCCTGACCCGACCCCCTCGCCGTACGCGGGCGGGCTTGGGCGGCAGCGCTCCGGCCCGGCGCAGGACGACCAGCTGCCCGATCTGTGCAACCCAGTCATCTTCGGTCGAATCGTGGAAGTAGTTGTCTTCGAGCCATCCGCGCGCGGGATGGCGGAAATCGCGAGCGTTGACCGACCCCTCCGAGCCCGAGCAGCCCGCTCCCCACGAAGACGGTGTTGATCAGCTTGTCGTCCACACCGAACGAGTCGAGCGCGATGACCGGGATCCCCCGCGCGACCGCTTCGATCGCCGCCGTGGAACTGACCGTGACCAGCCCCTCCGCGCTGTCGAGCGCCTGAGACATCGCTTCCGTCGACACGACGAGATTCGACGGAAGCGGACCCAGTCGTCGGAGCAGATCGGGATAGCTGTGACGTTGCGCGTGAGTCTGATGCTCACCCGCGACAGCCCTCTCCTTCACGACGACCCGCTTGGCGGGGTTCGCCCGGGCGGCCTCGACAAGAATGCGCGCCACCCGCACGCGATCCGCGCGCTCGCGAGGGACGATGGCCTGCGAGGCGAACACGAGATCGGTTCCGCCGGGCAGGGCGAGGCCCGCGGCCGACCCGCTCTCGGCGAACGGCAATCGGGCGAGCGCGAAGCGATGCGAGAGTCCGCGACGCTGTGCCAGCGTCGAGAAGGCCCCGATTTCGCGCAGGGAGTGCAGAACGAACAAGTCGCTCTGGGTGCGATGGACCATCGCCGCGGTGGTTGCCGGAATGGAGATGCCGGGAAGGCCCGACACGATCACCGGACGAGGGTCGAGCGCGGCCACGACACCGATGAGCACGCGTACGACCGGTCCGCGGGCGCCGACCACCACGGCGTCCGGCGCGAGATGCCGCAGCACGGCGGGGAGGTCGTCGAATGCCACGCGACGAACCCTCTGGGAATCGAGACCGCTGCGTGCGAGCGCAGCCTCCTGTTGGGCCGCGCTCACGGCGAGCGACGTCTCAACGATGAGCAGATCGGCATCGGATCCCGCCGGAAGCGCCCCGAGCAGTGCCGCCGCCCATTTCACATACGAATCCGTGTCCGCGATCGCAACGACGCTCAGGGGTCCTTCCGTCATGTGAGAACGCGCCGAAGCTTCGCCATCGGTGCGCGCTCGCCCGGGAACACCCGCTTCACTCCATCGCCGAGCGCCGTTTCGACGATGCGAATGTCTCGTACGAGATGCTGCAGACCCGTCGGTTCGAGGGATGCCGCATGGTCGGATCCCCACATCGTCCGGTCGAGGGTGATGTGTCGTTCCACGGCGACGGCGCCGAGCGCGACGGCGGCCAACGAGATCTGCAGCCCGCGTTCGTGCCCCGAGTAGCCGACCGGCACTCCGGGGAATCGGTCGCGCAGCGCGGGGATCATCCGCAGGTTCGCTTCGTCGGCTTCCATCGGATACGTGGATGTGGCGTGCATCAGCACGAGCCGGTCGGTGCCGAGTACCTCGATGGCGGCGTCGATCTGCTCGATCGTCGACATCCCCGTGGACAGGATGACGGGCTTGCCGGTGTCGCGCACAGATTCCAGCAGCGGAATATCGGTCAGACATGCGGAGGCGATCTTGTACGCGACGACGTTCAAGTCCTCGAGGAAGTGCACGCTCGGCACGTCCCACGGTGAGGCGAACCACTCGAGACCGCGCATCAGGGCGTGATCGGCGACCTCGATGTATTGATCCCGGGTGAACTCGACGCGGTAGCGGTAATCGAGGTAGGTCATGGTGCCCCACGGCGTCTCGCGCGGAGTGTCGCGCATGTGCACCGGGGTGGAGATCTCGGGCGTGCGCTTCTGGAATTTGACGGCATCGGCGCCGGCATCCGCCGCGACATCGATGAGTTGCTTGGCCAGTTGGATGTCGCCGTTGTGGTTGAGGCCGATCTCGGCGATCACGTACGCCGGGCGACCGCCTCCGACGACTCTCGATCCGATCGTGACAGTCATGAGTAGTGCCCTTCGTGGGGTGAAGCGGAACGGTGCGGTGCGGAGACGTCGTCGGGATGGCGGCCGTCGCGAAGTACCCGGTCGGCCAGTTCCCTGACCGCGCCGTGTCCGCCGGTTCGGCTCACTGTCACTCGTGCGGCGGCGAGGACGAGCGGATGCGCCTCGGGCACGGCGACGGGAAAGCCGACGATCTCCAGACACGCGAGGTCGTTGATGTCGTTGCCGATGTAGGCGATGCGTGACAGCGGGATCTGCTGGGGCTTGGCCCATTCGCGCAATGCGGCGGCTTTGTCGACCACGCCCTGCCTCACGTCGACTTCGAGTTTGCGCGCTCGCGCGCTCACGACGGGGTTCGTCTCGGTCGACAGGATCAGCACGGGGATGCCGGCACGCCGCAGTCGCGCGATGCCCATTCCGTCGGACCTGCTCACTCGGACGCTCTCTCGCCCGTCGGCGTCCGTCAGCACCGTGTCATCGGTGTGAACGCCGTCGAAGTCCGTCACCACGGCGGCAGCGTCCATCAGCTCGGCATCGTGCGCGAACAGGGGCGCGATCGCCTGAGCGATCGCCAGCTGCTCTTCGGAGTCGATCTCGATCGCCGTCCGCTCCGCGACCTCGACCACGCCCACCCGCCCGAAGAAGCGGTGGCGCGCAGCGCGGAAGCCTGCGGCGTCCATGACGTAGAACGCCCCGCTCTCGAGGTAGTGGGGCTCGCGGTCCTGACGCCGAGGCCTGACGCTCGGATCGTGGTTGACTCCCCGTGCACTGCCGGCATCGGCGGACCAGAGGAAACCGAAGGTCTCGGTGGCGGAGAAGACGCAGTCGTGCTCGTTCGCGATCACGAGGTCGACGGCGATGTCGATGTCCCTCGGATCGATGAACGGCGAGGTGGCCTGCAGGAAGACGAGGATGTCAGGCGTCGGCCCGCTTGAATCCAGCGCGTCCAAGGCGTGCAGCAGAACGCTTTCGCTGCTGGCCGTGTCGTCGGCAAGAGCGGCCGGGCGCGCGATCACTTGTGCGCCCCATTCCTCCGCCACCGCGGCGATCTCCTGATCGTCGGTCGAGACGATGACCCGGCCGATGGATGCCGTGGCTCGGGCCGCGGCGATCGCGCGGGCCACGAGCGGAACGCCGCCCACGCGCCGGAGGTTCTTTCGGGGAACACCTTTCGATCCGCCCCGTGCGGGGATCACCGCGACGATCTCGGTCATGCGGTGACGCTCCTGCCGTCGGTGTCGATCGCCCAGCGGCCGCTGCGGATCACGCTGCCCGTTCCACGCAGAACGAGAGGGAGGGTGGTCGTGGTCGACGAGGGAAGTGTCAGGATCTCGAGCGGCTCGGTGGTGCCCGCCAGAATCAGCTCGGCCGGAAGCGACTGGGTCCAGACGTGCACGCCCGGCATCGCCGAGACTGCCGCGATCTGGGCTGCCGATTCGCGACGATGCGGTAAGTAGGTGACCGGTGCGACCGCGGCTTCGCGCCTCACCCAGTCGATGTACTCAGCCATCGGCATCCGTCCATCGACGGGTCTCGCGCTGCCCAGCAGCACCCGTCCGTCGGTGAGCGGCGTGAACGGGCGCGCGGTACGCCGTGTCCACTCGAATCGGTGACGCTCGACCCGCGTGCCGATGTCGGCGAGGTCTGCGGATCGCTCCTCGCCGAAGTCGAACGCGGTGAAGAAGTCGACCTGCCCCGCCAGGGCCCGGCCGAGAACCTGCTCGAGCGCGAAGGGCACCAGGCGCGTCGTCATTCCCCGCTCGACCACACCGGGCCGAGAGTACGGCCGACGGCCGGTCAGTGCGTCGGCGAATGCGATCGCATTCGAACCATCGTCGAGGAACGTGATCCGGCGCGGGCGCAGGATCGATGCCGCCAGCCGGAACTGTCCCGAGAAGCCGTCGCCCACCAGCCAGTGACGGTGCGTCGCGAGGAGCTTCCAGGGGATGCCGAGATACGGCTCGCACGGACCGAACATCGCGCCGCGTTCGATGAGCTCATCGGCGGTCGACGACATCTGAGTGGTGAGCCGCCCGGCGAGCGGCACGCGGCCACCGTGGGCGGCGACCCACTCGGCTGCCCCGACCAGCTGCAGGGGCGATTCGACCCACGCGACGACGGACATCGTCGAAGTACTCATCGCACCTCCCTGTTCGCTGTACGTCCGGATGAAGTCTCAAGATGACGCGCGCGCGTGAATCCCAGCACGCGCGGGCGTGACGACGAGCGGGCGAACACGTGAACATCAGCGGACTTGCGCGCCGCGCTGCCGACCATGCGTGAACGCCGCGATGGATCGCAGCGCTCACGCGCGGCCGGCGGCTTCTACGCGTTCTCGTCGTCGTACTCGTCTTCCAGTTCCGCGACTTCAAGGTCGCCAAGCTCCACCTCGCTCGCGAGCGCTCGCACGATGTTGCCCGTGGCTGCCGCGATCTTTGCCGTGCCGACGATCGGCGCCATCGCGGTGAGCACGCCGCGAATGCTGTCCAGGTCGAGACCGTCCTCGAACGCGAACCCGAGGTTCAGCGCGTACGACACCGGTGGGGCGTCAACAGCTACGAGCGCCGCAATGCGCACGAGGATGAGGGTGTCGATGTCGAGGCTCGACGACTCGAACGAATCGGTCGTCATCCGTGCCAGCAGCTCCAGGACGGGGGCCTCGGTTGTTGTGTCGCTCATGTTGTGCCCCTTTTCAGCACCGTTCCTGCGCGGGTGGAGGCATGCTTGCCGCCGACATCCACACTCCCAGGACGGGCGATCGTGCCCCATGAACGGCCAGTGAAACCGGAGCGAACACTCGCCACAGGCGCGACTCTGGCACCCGCGACCGCGATTTCGTACCGACTTCGTCACCGGTTGTTCACCGTCTTCAAGCTAGAGAGCGAGAAGACTGTTCGCGTGACGTCTTTGACGGCAAGGATCCAGCCCGCATCTCGGTCGGCGCGATCGGTGCTGACCGATGTGCAAGCTTCGCTGCGTCAGCTCGACCACGTGCGCGTATCCGCCCATGAGAACCTCACCGAGTGGCCAGGCGTCGGGAGGTTGCTGGTGACGGAGCTCCCGGGAGCGCTGGTGTTGCACCTCGCGAGTGCCCAGAGCGCGAACCCGTCGTCGGTCCGCGCGGCCATCTCACAGCAGATTCGTCAGGCCGCCGGCAGCCGATCCGCAGCCGCCAAACTCGTCGTCACCTGGACGGAATCGACGTCGCATCTGTCGGCGCTCACGATGTGAACTTTTGCGCCGATTTCGCGTCCAATCTGTCGCGACGAAACGGCGACCGGCATTCTGTGAGGAGGATGTCGTGGAATCATCTGCAAGTCGAAGTGGCGGGTCGGCGCCTGCACCCGGTCATTGGACCCGGAGGCTGAGGCGGTGATCAGTGCGCCCGCGGCAACGGCCAGAAGCATCGCCAGGAGCCGCTTCGCGAGTTTGAACCTGACCCGGATCGCCGCCCCGATGACGAGCGCGCTGGATGCAACCGCGCCGAACCGCAGAGTCGACCACATGGGCTCCTGCAATCCACACTGATCGCGCAACTCCCGTCCGCGCGGCGTGCGTGAGCGGAGTGCTACAGAACTCTCGCCCGGTAAACCTGCCCGTCTTGCTGGAACTCGGTCAGGCGGACGATTCTCGTTGCCATCGCGATCGCCGTCGGCAGATCCTGCGCTAACGGCCCGAAGCTCACCAATTTCCCGTCATCGGCGATTCCGGTCACCGCGTAACCGCCGTCTATCGGCCGCAACTCAATGGCCGACAACGCGCCTGAGCCCACGTCCTGAGTGCTCGGCAGATCAGTCATCGCCATGCCTCACCCACCGTGGGGCACAGGAGCGGCGCCAGGTTCGGTCTCATCGTCGGCATCGCCCGGGGACAAGCCGAGAAAGTCGTGGTCGGGCATGCCGACCGAGTCGACATCCTCGTCAGGTGGGAACACCTCGGACACTTCGGACGCCTCAGCGTCCGGGTTCTCGTCTGGCTCCTTCAGGTCCGACATGGGCAACTCCTCCCGTTTGAGACTCAACCGTAGGCAGTGGCCGATTCAGCTCGATCGGGATTGACCGCGCTGGGTCGTAGGCGTATCTTCCTTCACACGATTTGCGCACGCGGTAGCGGACTGGTCGCAGAGCGTCAATCCCCGGCAACGGGCTGAGAGTGCACGGCATCCTGATTCGGACACCACACCGGGAGACGAAGACATGACGCGCGACCAGTACACGTTCACTAACCCTGCCGAGCTCTACGCCGACTTCAAGCCCCAGAAGCAGCATCAGCCCGAACCAGGCCTCGACGCCGAGCTCGAACCAAAGGCGGACCTGGGCGAGAAGACCTATCGCGGCACCGAGCGTCTGAAGGGACGCAAGGCACTCATCACCGGCGCCGACTCAGGCATCGGCGCGGCCACCGCGATCGCGTTCGCGCGCGAGGGTGCCGACGTCGCCATGTCGTACCTCCCCGAAGAGGAGGTGGACGCGCAGCGGATCGCCCAGATCCTCCAGGATGCGGGAGCGAAGGTCTTGACGCTGCCGGGAGACCTGCGGGACGCCGGCTACTGCCGCGACCTCGTCGAACAGGCCGTGAACGGACTCGGGGGCCTCGACATCCTCGTGAACAACGGTGGCAAGCAGGTCTACAACGAAGACCTCACGACCCTCGACGATGTGCAGTTCGACGACACGTTCAAGACCAACGTCTATGCGATGTTCTGGATCACCAAAGCGGCGCTTCCGCATCTCTCCGCGGGCTCGGCGATCATCAACACGACGTCGGTCCAGGCCTACAAGCCCTCAGAGATCCTCGTGGACTACGCCTCGACCAAAGCGACCATCAACGCGTTCACGAAGGCACTGGCGCAGCAGCTTGCGCCGAAAGGCATCCGTGTGAACGCGGTCGCGCCGGGGCCGATCTGGACGCCGCTGCAGGTGACCGAGGGCCAGCCGCCGGAGAAGATCGCCGAGTTCGGCGAGCAGACACCCCTCGGCCGAGCCGGCCAGCCTGCCGAGCTCGCACCGGCATTCGTGTTCCTCGCGTCAGCAGAGTCAAGCTACGTGATCGGCGAGACTCTGAACGTGAACGGTGGCACGCCCACGCCATGACCGCGTCGACTTCTCAATGACTCACCACGGAGGTGGCCGTGTCCAGAAACGTACGGGTGCTGCGTTGCACCCCCGACGATGTCTTCCGGATTCTGGCTGACGGATGGCTCTACCCCTGCTGGGTGGTCGGAGCATCGCGCATGCGTGAGGTCGAGGAGGCGTGGCCCCAGGCAGGTTCACGCGTGCATCACTCGTTCGGTGCGTGGCCGGCTCTCATCGATGACGTGACGGTCGTCGAGGTGTACGACCGGCCGCGGAGGATGGTCGTCCGCGCAAAGGGGTGGCCCATCGGAGAGGCCCGCGTGACGATCGACGTGAAGCCACGCGGACGCACAACCGTCGTGCGCATACAGGAAGAGGCCGTCGCCGGTCCGGGGCGGTTCATCCCGGCACCGATGCTGAACCTGGGTCTTCACTGGCGCAACACCGAAACGCTCCACCGGCTGGCCTACCTGGCAGAGGGCCTGAGCCACTCGTCACAGCTCGCGAGCGCTGACCGCGAGATTGACGTGGACGGGCCGTCATGAGGTGAACCGACCAGCGCCAGCCGCCACACCGGCAGCTGCAGGGAGGCCAACAATGGGGTCGTTCATCGACGACGCGACGGCCCACGCCGTGGAGATCGACGACCGTACGCTCGCTCACCTGCGGATCTGGTCATGAACAAGCTCCACCGGGCTGAACCGCGCCTCTCAACGATCAATTCAGACCAGCGAACTGAAATACAGATCAGCAAGGTGCGCAGGTCCGCGCTCGAGGGCTTTCCGTTGCGCTGACGCACCGTTGCCCGTGCGCACCATCCTGTCCAGCCCTGCGGTCACGAACTCAAGGTCGCCGTGCTCCTTCAATCTGGGGGCGGCGTGAGTGAGCATCGTGCGGACGGCGCTCCGGGCCGGGGCGAGTCGACCATCCGCGTCGACGAGTTGACCGCTCAGTCCATACCGGGCGGCGTGCCAGAGCGCGGCGTCGCGCAGGGCATGCTCACCGGCGTTCGATGTGGGCGCGGCCATGCTCGTCTGCGTGCCCTCGTGCGCGAGCGCCCGGATGAGAAGGGCGAGCGTGAGGACGGACCGCGGATCGAGTTGCGCGTCGCAGACTCTGATCTCCACGGTGGGATACACGGCAGACAGGCGGACATTCCAGTTGATGGTTCCACCGTCCACAGTGGCACCCACACCGATCAGCGCGGAGACGGTGGCGTCGTAATCGTCCGCGTCGTGAAACGTAGGCGGGATGCCGAAGGTGGTGAATCGTCGACTGTGAATGGCGCGCCAGCTGTCGAACCCCGTGTCATGACCCGCCCAGAACGGTGAGTTGGACGACAGTGCGAGGAGAGTCGGAAGCCAAGGCCGCAACCCGTTCAACGATCGGACCCGATCCTCGCGGTCGTCGAATCCCACGTGCACGTGCAGGCCGTTGATTTGGTGCTCCGCAGTGATCCCGGCGATCCCATCCGCGATCCGCGCGTACCGTGCACCCGCACTCACGTGCCCGCTCAGCCGCGTGCGATACGGAGTTCCGGTGCCGGCGGCGATGACACCCGCCTCGCGAGCCCACTGTCCCAGGCGGCGACGAAAGGCATGGACCGCCTCTCGAGCCTCGGAAGCTGATTCGCACACCGGGGAGGCGAATTCCACCTGCGAGCGGAAGAACTCGTGGGCGACAACGCCGCCGCCGGTCGATGCGAGTGCTTCGACCGCACCGTGCGCGATGTCCACCGTCGCCAGCGTCGCCGGGTCGAGGAGGACGAATTCCTCCTCGATCCCCAGAGTCGGCCCCATGTCCCCATGCAACACCCCCGACGGCATCTGCGGGAAGGCTCCTCCCGGGCCTCCTTGCTAATGCAATCGCTTGTTCGTGGCGAGACGATCGAGCTCGGCTCGCTTCTCAGCGAGGTCGCGGATTCCCCGTTCGAATGCCACGATTTTTTCGTCTAAGCCGTCGTCGTTGGTTCGATGTCTAGCGAGAACGTCCAGGTTCGCACGCGCCGTGACGTTCGCGCCCTCAAGCGCCGCACGCAGCGCCTCGACCGCGACAAGCAGATCCGCCTCGACGTGGCGATTGCCGATGTCGTGGAGCAGACGGACGTCATCGACAAGGGAGGCTCCGAGGCGCCCGACGGTGAGCGTGGACGCGACGGCGTCCACGCTCGCCCTGCGGACCGCCCCCTCCCGCTCAGGGCCTTCGTCCATCGCGAGCGCGGCACCGAAAGCCGCTGAACGGATGCCATCCTTCTCTGCTGCCGTCATCGCCGCACGGCGCGTGACGCCCAGTCGCTGCGCCGCCAGGCGAGCTTGGGGACTGTCAGCGGTGTACGCCGCCACCATGCCGAGCAAGGCCGCTGAGATCGCCGTCATCACGGCGCACGCGGCGCCTCCTCCAGGCGCTCCGTGCGCCTGAGCGAGACGGTCCAACCACTCCGAGAGCGGCGTCGCTGCAGGGTCGATGTCGTCGCCGGTCATGACATCGACGCTACCGCTGGACCTCACGGCAAGTCCTCAACCACGTCCGCAGGCCGCCGCCGCACTACGCGTCCCACGAAGGTCGCGACGAGGCCCGGAGGTACCATCCCGTCTCTCAGACGAGGGGAGCGACAATCAGCGCCATGAGCTCCCTTCGCTCGGCCGTCGTCGGAGTGGGCCGGATGGGCATAGACCGAGTCCTCGAGTCGCTGCGTCCGGGATCCTGCTGGCTCGACGCACGGACTCGTCGCAGATTTGCGCACTCGCGCGCACGCGGCCGGTCAGGGCAGCTAGCCGATCTAAGCGGACTCGTCAACCCTCTCGGTTGAAACCACGCTCGCCACGAGAGTGAATCCATCGACGATGAGAGGGGCTCCGATGACCATTGATGTCCCACGGATCGCTCGTGGTCGGCGATCCCTTCCCGCCCTGAGCGATCGAGAAACGCTGGAGCAATTGCCGAGCAGGCGACCTCCAGCGCCGAGCCCTTACCCGACCGACCTGGAATGGGAGCAGCTCGAGCCGTGCAAGTACGTCGTACGCCGCGGCGGGCGGACGCTCGGATTCGTCGATGTCGTCGGAGCCGTATTCGTGGTTCTCTCGGGTCCGCGCTATAGCCGCGCAGTTGAATTCGCTCAGACGCTCGTCTTCGATGAAGCGCTGGCGGCCTTGACTGGACAGAACCCGATCTGCGACGCCAGCCCGGTCCCTATCGATTCGAAACTGCGGGCCCAATCCCATGGCGATCGAGGGGTTGCGCCGTGAGCCGCGACGACCCCGGCACCGAACCCGAAGACGTGCCCGCTGGTGGCGCCGGCGCCGACACCGGCGCGGTGGATGCAGCCCGAGTAGATCCGACCGATCGCGCGGAAATCCCAAACGTGTCCAGTCAGAATGATGCGCCGGGGGTCGGGACTCGAGGCGCGGCGTCCCCTTCATCCGGCGAGCTGAACGAAGACGATGCACGGCTGCACACAGGGAGCGACAGGGAATCTGCCGACAGTAACTCCCGCCCGACCGACCCTGCCCTCGACACCCCCGACCTGCAGAACGCAGGCGCAAGCATCGAAGAACTCGAGCCTGGCGTGGACCCTGAGTCGGCTCGCACGAGCAAAGTCGTTCGCTCGGCTGACCTGTCCGACCTGTGATCGCGAGCCGCTACGCGAGTTCAGAGTCCGAGAGAAGTTCGGAGAGCATGTTGTTCCGCGCGCAGCCGAGTTCCGCGCTCCACGCGAGAGGGTGCGCGCCCGAACGGAGCGCGCACCCTTACTGGTTTCGCAGGACTCAGCTGGTCAGGGTCTTCTGAGCGTCAGCAGGAGCGGCCTTCACTTCGATCCTGCGGGGCTTTGCCTTCTCGCTGACTGGGATGATCACGCTGAGTACGCCGTTGTCATACGTGGCAGAAATGGCGGAGCTGTCGACACCCTCGCCAATGCTGAACTGGCGCAGGTAGCTGCCGGCGGGCCGCTCCTGCGCCAGCCACTTGACACCCTGAGCAGAGCCCGCCGTGCGCTGCGCGCGGATCGTGAGCAGCTGTCCGTCGACGTCAATATCTACAGACCCCGGATCCACTCCCGGGAGGTCCGCGCTCAGGACGTATTGGTCCGAATCGCGATATAGATCCACCGGCATCACTCGCGGCGCTGACCGGGCTCCGAGCAGGCCGGTCGTGAGTCGATCGAACTCAGCGAAAGGGTCAAAAGTCGTTGCCATGATGATGATTCCTTCCTCTGTGTGGAGTTGAGTCCCTGCGACTCAACCTGCTGATAATTTAGCACTCGGCCATGGCGAGTGCTAAGTCCCGAAAACTGAAACTTCGCTGAAAGTTGGGGCGACTCCTCGCCAACCGGCCTGTCTTGGCGAGCTCGACGGCATCTGGCCCGGATCAGGAGTGGTCTCGGGCGAAGGACTCCATCACGTCGGCGCGGGACTCACCGGTGGCCCCGAAGTTGTCCCGTAGGCAAGCTCCAAGATCCTCCAGCGCCTCGTCGAGCACCACTCCCGCCACCCGCACGCCGGACTGCGGTGACGTGGTCGCCGCGTCCGCGAGTGCCTGAGCGATCGGCAACGCGTGCCCCAGCGAAGTGGGAGCCTCACCCTCGCGGAAGTAGTACGACTCCGGGCTCTGACTGAGGTCGACGCGAACGCTCGCGATCCGCTCCGCCACGGCCAACAGAACTGATGCTGCGATCACCGGATCGATTTCGCGAAGCTGCTGCGGGTAGCGGGCGCGACCGATCAGCGCAAGGTACAGGGCGGTCGAGCGCCTGCGGGCCAGCGTCGGGAAGAGCTGAAGAAGCCAGGTCGCCCCGCCGGTCAGCAGCGCGAATCCCGTCACTGCTTGGACAGGTGACAGGAGACGGACGAACGGGTCAGTCGGCACGACCTCCCCGAAGCCCAATGTCGACAGCGACACCAGGGAGAAATACAGGGCCTCGAAGGCATCCAGATACAGATCCGGGTCGATGCCTTCTGAGTACGAGAAGCCCTCAGGCACATGAGGAAGATAGATCAGCGCCCAGCCGAGCGCTTGGATGGCAGCCCACGCAAGCACGACGCTGATGGCTGCGAGCGGCCCCGACGCCGCTCGGGCACGCCGGCCGCCGCGGGACGTAGTCGCCCAGATGCCGGCCACGATTGCGCGGGTCAACCTCCCCCGAGCATGCGGATGCACAAGGGTCAGAAAGATGTCAGAGAGTCCATACACGACGATCGTGGCTCCGAGCACGGTGAAAACGACGTCCCAGGCCACGCGACAACGGTACCCTCCAGCCATGTAGAGCGAGGCCTCTCCCGGCGTACCGCACGTTGCTCGGGTCCGAGTGTTGCTCGGAGGCGTCTTGCTTCGTGAAATCGGAGGGGTCTAGGCTCGGGGCCGAGCGGACGTCCGCCTGGGCGCCTGCACTCCACTCGCAGGGAGTGACGATGGCGCAGGATTCACGGGCGGCCGCGCGCGGCCGGTTCGAACGGTGGTTCGAGGTCGAGGTCGTCCATCCGATGGCCGACTTCCAGAGTCCGAAACAGGAGTGGCGGCGGCTCGCGTCCGAGCTGTTCGGCACGTTCTTCCTCGTGCTGGTGGCCGCCGGCGGCGGGATGATGAGTCAGGCTTTTCCCGAGACGATCAGCAGGCAGGCGGCAGTGGTCGCGCCGGGGCTCATGGTGATGGGCATCATCCTGTTCATGGGCAAGGTGTCCGGGGCGCACCTGAACCCCGCCGTGACTCTGGCGTTCTCACTGCGAGGCGACTTCCCGTGGCGGCGTGTACCCGGGTACATCCTGGTGCAGCTGATCGGCGCCACGCTGGCCGCGTGGTTCCTGCACGCCGTCATCGGCGTCTCGGCGTCGTACGGATCGAACTACCCGGCGGAGGGCTACACCTCGTTCCAGGCGTTCTGGATGGAAGTCGTGCTCACCCTCGGATTGGTGAGCGTGATCCTGGGCACCGCATCAGGCGCGCAGAACATCGGCGTCATCGGCGCGATCGGCGTCGGCAGCTACATCGCACTGGCCGGGCTGTGGGGAAGTCCCATCTCCGGCACGTCGATGAACCCGGCCCGCACGTTCGGCCCCGATCTGGTCTCGCGGGACTTCACGGACTACTGGGTGTACGTCGCCGGACCGCTCGTCGGCGCGGTGCTCGCGGTCGGGTTCGCTTTCGTGCTCCGCGGCTACGGCGGCGGCCGCAGCGGATCCGCCGCCGCCCAAGGCGCTCTCAATACCGAGGTCACCCGCCCCGGCAAGGGCTGACCGCGCCCGACCGCAGTGAGGCGCTCGGCTCGAATCCCCCATCCCCCACCACTGTGATCCCCTCTTCGAAGGAATCGTGAATCGATCGATTCCGCGGCACCGCTTAGGCCGAAGGCGCGTGGTCGTCGTGCACCTCGTGTTCTTGCCTCGAGCAGCATCCCGACGGAGGTCGCGCACGCGTCTCCGCGCCATGCTTCGATCCCTTCGCGCACGGCGAATCCCGCGATCACCAGGCCCGCGATCGCGTCGGCCCACCACCAGCCGAACAGGCTGTTCAGGAGCAGTCCGATCAGGACCGCCGCTGACAGATAGGTGCACAGCAGCGTCTGCTTCGAGTCGGCGATGGCGGTCGCCGAGCCGAGCTCACGCCCGGCGCGGCGCTCCGCGAACGAGAGGAAGGGCATGACGGCCACGCTCAGGGCGGTGATGGCGATGCCCAGAGGGCTGTGTTCGACCTCGACGTGGGCGATCAGCGCGATCGCAGAGGTGAGGGTGACATAGGCGGCGAGCGCGAAGAACGCCACTGCGATCACGCGCAGAGTCCCCTTCTCCCAGCGCTCCGGCTCGCGCCGGGAGAATTGCCAGGCGACGGCGGCTGCGGAGAGCACCTCGATCGTGGAATCCAGTCCGAACGCGATCAGCGCGGCCGACGACGCGATCGTGCCGGCGGTGATCGCGACGACGGCTTCGATGAGGTTGTAGCCGATGGTGGCGGCGACGATCCACCGGACGCGTCGCTGCAGCGTCTGTCTGCGCTCGTGGGGAAGAGCTGCGACGGTCATGTGCAGGTGCAGGTGTCGCCCGTGCAGCAGCCGGGCTCCACGTACAGGGCGACCTGGAGAAGCTCGGCGAGCGCGGGCGCGAGGTGGGAATGGGCCAGGCGGTAGGAAGCGCGTCGACCGTCGGGAATCGACTCCACGAGCCCGCACCCACGGAGGCAGGCCAGCTGATTCGACATCACCTGCCGCGAGACGCCGAGAGCGTCGGCGAGGTCTGAGGGATACGCGGGCGCCTCGCGCAGCGCGAGCAGGACGCCCGCCCTGGTCGAATCCGACAGTGCCTGACCGAGACGCGCCAAAGCAGCAGTGTGGGTGACGGATGCTGTCGCGGTGGCGTTCGACACGACCCCGACAATACAGCGATTCGTGAATCAACGGAACGCTGAATGGACCTCGCCGCGCGACGCACCCCCGCCTGGCGCGCCGTCAGCTCACTGCGCGCTTGACGAGCTCCCTGACCTTCTTGTCGACCTCAGGCGTCCAGTTGATGACGGCGAAGGCTGAAGGCCACAGGTCTCCGTCGTCGAGATTCGCCCTGTCTTCGAAGCCGATGGTCGAGTACCGCGTCTTGAACTTATGTGCGGGTTGGATGAAGACGACGATCTTGCCTTCGCCGTTCGCGAAGCCGGGCATGCCGTAGTAGGTCTTGGGAACCAGGTCGGGCGCGACCTCGGTGACCGCGCTGTACAGACCCTCAGCGAGCGCCTTGTCATCGGGCTCCAGCGCGGCGATGGCGTCGAGGACTGCCTTCTCGCCGGCCGCGCGACTCTTGCCCGCCTTCTCCTGCTCGCGAAGCTCCTTCGCACGCTGCTTGACCGCGTCGCGTTCTTCCGCGCTGAGTCCTTCGGACTTCGCCATGGTGATCCACCTTCCGATTCATCTGCCGACGCCGGGCTGCGAGCGTCATGGACCCCAGGCTAGGCAGGGTCGGCGCGCGTCGCTTCTCGGATCCTGACCGATCACGACGCGAATTGCGCCCGGAACGGCCGGAAGAACTCGCGCAGCTCCTCCACGTACAGCTCCGGCTGCTCGAACGGCGCGAAGTGACCTCCGCGCGGGGGCCAGGTCGCCCGCACCACGTTGGCGGTCCGATCGAGCCACTCGCGTGGGGGCCGTACGAGGTCACCGGGGAAGATGGCGAATCCGGACGGCACCTCGACCCGGCGTGAGAGCTGCTCGGCCGAGATGGTGGAGTTCGCGTTGTACATCCGCATGGACGGCCCGATCGCGCCGGTCACCCAGAACTGGGTGACCAGCGTGAGGATCTCGTCCTTCGTGAAGCACTGCTCGATCTCGCCGCCGCAATCACTCCAGCTGCGCAGCTTCTCGACGATCCACGCCGCGAGACCGACCGGCGAGTCGGTGAGCGCGAAGGCGAGCGTCTGCGGTTTGGTGCGATGCATCGCCGCGTACGCGCCCTCGGCCGCACCCCACGCCGCCGCGCCGTCCAGCCAGGCGCGCTCATCGGATGAGAGTTCCGACCGGTCGCCCGCGAAGAACGGGAGTCCGGCATCCATCCGATGCACCGCGACCACGCGATCGGGGTGGTCCAGCGCCAGGTATCTGCTCACTCCACTGCCGATGTCACCGCCGGCCGTGGCGAATCGGCCGTAGCCGAGCACGGTCATCAGCTCGGACCAGCGCGCGGCGACATCGATCGACGTGAACGGATGCGGCGGAGGGTCGGAGTAGCCGAACCCCGGCATGTCGGGCACGATCACGTCGAATGCATCGGCGGGATCGCCGCCGTGCGCACCCGGGTCGGTCAGGAGCGGAATGACCTTCAGGTACCGCCAGAACGAGTCAGGCCACCCGTGATTGAGCAGCAGCGGCACCACAGGGCGGCTGCGGTCGGTTGCTCGCGCATGGACCACATGGATGCCGATCCCGTCGAGTCCGACCCGGAAGTGCGGCAGTCGCGCGATCTGCTCCTCCGACGCGCGCCAATCGAAGCCGTCGGCCCAGTACTCCGCCAGTTCGCGCAGATAGGTCACGTCGGTGCCGAGCGTCCACCCGGCGTCTTCGGGTGCGTCGGGCCACCTGGTCGCGCGCACCCGCGCACGAAGATCGTCGATCACTGCGGGATCTGCGCGCGGTGTGTACTGCTGCGGTGCCTGCTGATCGAAGACCATGTGGGCAGGCTACCGGCGGGGTGCGACCAGGGTCAGGCCACCTGTCGTCCGCACATGCCGCACACGCCCGTCGCCGAGATCTCCACGAAGCAGTCGGGGCACATCGCCCTCGGCTTCTCATCGACCGAAGCAGGGCGCCGCGTCGCGGCGGTGCGCTCGGCGCGGGCGATCGTGCGCCGCGTCTCGACCGGGGCGACCCGCTCGACCACCGGAAGATGCTGCTGGCAGTAGAACCGGACGTAGCCCGCATGCTGATTCGGATGCCGGTGCTTCACGGCCCAGAGCTCGGTCCGCGGTCGCAGCTCGGAGTCCCCGCCGCAGACGGAGCATCTCGTCGGTTCGCCGGGGACCAGACCCGCCACGATCATGGGGGTCTCGAACGGGATCTCCTCGCGCCAGTCGGATGTCGAGGTGATCTTCATATGCCCCAGCGTAGTCCGGGTGCCTTCGCGGCATCCGCCCCCGCTGACCGCACCCCATGATGGGAGCATGAGCATTCCCGCCCTGACCGACGACGGCCGCCGGTTCGTGTCCGACTACCACCTTGCGACACTCTCGACGATGGGCCCGTCGGGCGGCATCCACGTGGTGGCCGTCGGCTTCACGTTCGTCGATGGAATCGTGCGGATCATCACGAGCGACGGAAGCCAGAAGGTGCGCAACATCGAACGGGATGCGCGCGCGACGGTCGCGCAGCTGTCGGGCCCGCAGTGGCTCAGCATCGCCGGCGCCGGCGTGATCCAGCGGGATGCCGACGCGGTGGAGCACGCCGTGCGGCTCTACGCCGGCCGCTATCGCCAGCCGCGGGTGAACCCTCGCCGAGTGGTCATCGCCGTCACGCCCGAGAAGGTTCTCGGCTCGGCGGGCATCTGGCGCTGACGCGGCCCACTGGCGCCGGCCATCGCACGCTCGAACACGCTGCGTGATACGTTCCGTCCAGCACCATGACTCGCCATGGTCGAGCAGGAGGACTAGCCGCCCATGACCCTCGCACGGCCGGAGACCGACCCGAACGTCACACCTCGCCGGCTTCTGCTGCTCGCCGTGCCGGCGATCCTGGTCGGGGTGGTCTCGGCGCTGATCCTCTGGACCCTCGATCGATTGGCCGACGGCCTCTCGAACGTGATCTGGGACATGCTTCCCGGTGCCCTCAACGTCGATCCGGACGGCTGGTGGATCATCCTCGTGCTCACCGTCACGGGGCTGGCGATCGGCATCGCGCTGCAGGTTCTGCCGGGCCACGGCGGGCCGGACTCGGCCACGACCGAGCTCATCGGCAAGCCCTTGCCGCTGCGCACGCTGCCCGGCCTCGCGCTGGTCACCCTGCTGGGTCTCGCGGGCGGGGTGAGCCTCGGACCCGAGAACCCCATCATCGCGATCAACTGCGCGATCATGGTCGCGATCTTCGCGCGGCTGATCCCGCAGGTGTCCGCACAAGTGGCGATGCTCCTGGCGGCGGCGGCGACGGTCGGGGCCCTGTTCGGCACGCCGGTCGCCGCGGCGCTGGTGTTCACCGGCCTGGTCGCGGCCGTGAAGGCCGGCGGCTCGCTCTGGGACAAGCTGTTCCTCCCGCTCGCGGCCGCGGGAGCGGCATCCATCACGATGCACCTCCTGGGTGCTCCCCCGTTCGCTTTCGCCATGCCCGCCTACGGCCCGCCGCAGGCGCTCGACATCCTGACCGGCGCCCTGATCGCGTGCGCCGTGACGGTCATCGGCCTTGCCGCGCTCTTCGCCTTTCCCCTCGTCTACCGCGCGCTGCACGCGCTGCGGCATCCGATCATCATCACGACCGTCGGCGGGCTCATTCTGGGCATCCTGGGCTTCATCGGCGGCCCCATCACGATGTTCAAGGGGCTCACTCAGATGGGCGAGCTGCTCCAGGATCCGAGTCAGTACGACGCCGGGCAGCTCGCGCTGATCGCCGGTGTGAAGATCGTCGCCCTGCTGGTGGCGGCATCCGCTCTCTTCCGCGGGGGTCGCATCTTTCCCGCGACCTTCATCGGCGTCGCGATCGGGCTGCTCATCAGCACGCTTTTCCCGTCGCTGAACATGAGCCTGGTCGTCGCGTGCGCGGTGCTGGGCATCGTGCTGGTCGTTGCCCGCGACGGCTGGCTCGCCCTGTTCATCGCCGTCGCGATCCCGGGCGACATCGCGCTGCTGCCGATCCTGTGCATCGTGGTACTGCCGGCCTGGCTGCTTGTCTCGCAGGTGCCGGAGTTCCGGATACGGCCGAAGCCCGAGCCGGTGCCCGATGCGGCACCCGCCGCACCGACCGGCTGACCTGCGAGGACGGTCCTGACGGACTCAGTCGTCCTTGTCCTTATCCTTGCCCTTGCCGTTCTCGCTGTTGTCGTTGCCGTTGTTCTTGCCCGGTCCTGAGTTGTCATCGCCGTCGTCGGTGACACCGGGGTCGACGGTCGGGTCCGGGATCGGCTCGACGCTGGGCTCGGGCACGGGCTGAAGATCGGCGCGAACTGCGTCGATCGCCGCCTGAATGGCGCCGGCGCGTTCCGCGCTCACTTCGCCTGCCGCGAGCGCCGCGTCGAGCTTCTGCTGCAGTTCGTCCAGGCGCGCCAAGGCGCCGACGGCATCGCCGGCGGCAGCGGCCTCCGCCACGGCGACCACGCCGCTCTGCATGCCGGTCGAGACTTCTTCAGACAGCGCGGCCGGAGTGGGAGCGCATCCCGCGAGCACGGCGACGCTGAGTGCGATGGCCGTGAAGGACACCGTGATCCGGCGCATCACGGACTCACCTCGTCCATCAATTCCTGCAGGTGGGTGCCGAGGGGCTCCTCGACCTGCGGCAGGTCGGGCGGCGGGGCCGGCGACGAATTCGCACCGCCCCACACGACGACGATCGCCACAATGATCGCAGCCACCGCGAGCACGATCGCACCGACGATCGCACCGAGTCGACGGTGATGTGACGCTGATTTCGCCGGCTCGGCCTGAGACGATCGTGGGGATGCCGCGACAGGGGCATCCGCCGCTCCCAGCACCAATGTCACATCGGTCGGGTCCGCCGCGAGCACCTTCGTGCGATCAGTCCGGTCGTCGTCAGCGGCCCCAGGATGGGGCAGGGCCAGGGCCGCCGCGATCGTCCGCGCCGGATCGGCATCTGCGCCGACGGCGCGTGTGGCCTCAGGGTCGACGTCCTGACTGTCGAGAGCGCGGCCGCGCACCGAGACCTCGAGGGCCGTCGGCCGATCAGCAGGGTCGATGGCGGTCATGGCGGTGAGAAGCGAGCGCCAGCCGTACCCCCAGTCGCCGGGCACATCGGGGGGTGCGCTGAGCCGTGCCGAGATCGCCTCGACCGGCGTCTGCTGAGCGAAGGCGCGCTTTCCCGAGAGCGCCTCCAGCAGAACGAGTCCGAGGCTGTAGATGTCCGACGCCGGGGTCGGCGCGTGACCGCGCACCTGCTCCGGTGAGATGTAGGCGGCCGTGCCGATCGCCGTGCCGGGCATGGTCACACGCGCCGCGTCGATGAGGTACGCGATGCCGAAGTCAGCCAGTACCGCACGGAACGTGTGATCGGGCGTCAGCGGGGGCCTCAGCAGGATGTTCGCGGGTTTGACGTCGCGGTGGATGATGCCCGCCTGGTGCACCACGTGCAGGGCTTCGCCGAGGTCGGCCGCGACGGATGCCGCATCCAGAGGCGCGACCGGACCGCGGGAGATGAGGGACGCGAGCGTGCCGCCGTCGATGTACTCCATCACGAGGTACGACCGGGCGTCGGCGGAGAGGTGGGCATCGAAAAGCGTCACGAGCGAGGGGTGGTTCACGGAGGCGAGAAGGCGCTTCTCCGACTCGCGGCGGACGGCGTCCGCATCTTCCGTCGTCCCGGCCCAGAAGACCTTGACCGCGACCGTCCGGCCGAGAGCCTCGTCGGCGGCGCGCCAGACCGATCCCATGCCGCCCTCGCCGATCAGCTCTTCGAGCCGATAGCGTTCGTCGAGCACGTCCCCGGGCTGGGCCGGACCGGAGACTCGCAGTTCTGTCATCCGAACCACCTTCTCACGCGCTCCTGCTGACCGGCATCCCGTTGACAGTGCCGCTCACCCGTGCCTGCGCGGCAGCCGGGTCCGGCCGGCGCTGCGCTCAGCCCTTCGGTCCTTTGCCGTTCCCTTTGTCTTTGCCGCTGCCGTTCCCGCTGTTGTTGCCCGGTCCCGAGTTCGGGTTCCCGCTGGTGCTGCCGGCGCCGGGGTCTGTGGCAACGGCGCCCGTGCCGACGTCCCCGGTATCCGTCACCGAAGCGGGCGCAGGGTCCAGGGCGGGTTCGATCGCGGGCATCGGCTCGACCACCGGCGCCGTCTGCTCGTCCGACGTGTTCACCGTCTGTTCGAGTTGCGGAAGCGGCGTGGGCTGAGGGGACGGCGCGGCGGAACCGAACCAGACGGTGAGCCCGATCATGCCCACGGCAGCGCTCAGAGCGACCGCACCGACGACCCGCTGTCGTCGGCGGCGTCGCGCGATCGCGCCTTCGCGCCGCGCGACTCGCCGCGAAGAAGGCGTTGCCACGGCGACCCCGAACAGGGGACTCACGTCAGCGGTAGACCAGACCTTGGTGGGCTCGTCCGCGGGCGGGTCGGTCGGAGACGCCGGCTGTGCGGGCGTCACGGCGAGGGCGATGGTCGCCCCCGGGTCTTCGGGTGCCGCGTCTTCGGGTGCCGCGTCCAGCGCGCGAGCCCGCGCAGCCACCTCCACTGCGGTGGGGCGCGCGTCGGGATCGAGCGCCGTCATGGCGCTCAGCAGCGACCGCCAGCCGTATCCCCATCGACCGGGGACCGTCGGCGAGGCTGTGAGGCGCATCGAAATGGCCTCGATCGGGGTCTGCGCGGAGAAGGCCCGACTGCCCGAAAGCGCCTCGAGCAGCACCAGCCCGAGGCTGTAGATGTCGGACGCGGGAGTCGGCGCGTGTCCGCGCACCTGCTCCGGAGAGATGTAGGCGGCCGTGCCCATGGCCAGTCCCGGGGTGGTCACCCGGGTCGCGTCCGCCATGTGGGCGATTCCGAAATCAGCCAGCACCGCACGGAACGTGTGATCGACGGTGAGGGGCGGCCTCAACAGGATGTTCGCCGGCTTGACATCGCGGTGGATGATGCCCGCGCGGTGCACGACGTGCAGTGCTTCGCCGAGATCGGTCGCCAGCGATGCGGCATCCCGCAGAGAGATCGGCCCCCGCGCGATCAACGCGGAAAGCGTCCCGCCCTCGACGTGCTCCATCACGAGGAAGGACAGGCCATCGCGGGACAGATGCGCATCGAACAGGGTCACGAGCGAGGGGTGACTCACCGAGGCGAGAAGTCTCTTCTCGGACTCGCGCCGGGTCGCGTCGGTCTCGTCGCGCGGCGTCGGCCCAGAAGACCTTCACGGCGACCTCACGCTCGAGGACGTCGTCGGTCGCCCGCCACACCGACCCCATGCCGCCTTCGCCGATCAGCTCTTCGAGCCGATAGCGTCCGCCCAGCACGTCTCCGGGTCGGGCAGGACCGGAGAGCCGCAGTTGATCCATCGTGTTCACCCTCGCATGAGGTCTGTTCGCCCGAGGGTCGCTTGACACGACCCCGACTTCGTGCGTCTACGTGACACGGATGAGGGTGCGCTGCCAGTCCGGTCGACCCGTCGGGGGCGATCGGCGCGCGCTCCTCGATCTGCACGTCGCCGTTCTTGTTGACCGCGCGGACGGCGACGTAATGCGTGCCGACCGTCGCGTCCCAGTCGACGAACCACTGCACCCACGTGTCGTCGTTGATGGGTGTCGACAGCGTCGCGGACTGCCATTGCCCGTCATCGATGCTGACCTCGACGCGGTCGATGCCGACCGTCTGCGCCCAGGCCACTCCTGCGATCGGGGTGCGGCCAGCCGGAATCGCCTCTCCGGTGTTCGGGGTGTCGAGCCGCGACGAGAACTTGATCGGCGCCCTCGCGCTGTAGCCACGCGGAGTCCAGTACGCCTCGTCGGCATCGAAGGTCGTCACTTTCAGCTCGCTCAGCCACTTCGTGGCCGACACGTATCCGTAAAGCCCGGGAACCACCATGCGCACGGGAAAGCCGTGCTCGAGGGGCAGCGGCTCGCCGTTCATGCCGACGGCGAGGATCGCGTCGAGGCCGTCGTCGGTGAGCGACTCGAGAGGGGTGCCTGCGGTGAAGCCGTCCACGCTGCGCGAGAGGACCATGTCGGCGCCAGCCTGGGGCCCCGCGAGCTTCAGCACGTCGCGGATCGGGACGCCCAACCAGGTGGCGTTGCCGAGCAGGTCGCCGCCGACCTCGTTCGAGACGCAGGTCAGCGTGATCGCATACTCATCCAGGCCCATGCCGACGAGGTCGTCGAAGGTGAGCTCGACGCGCTGATCGACCATACCGTCGATCACGAGACGCCAGGAGGCGGGATCGATCGAGGGCACGGTCAGTGCGGTATCGACCCGGTAGAAGTCGGCGTTCGGTGTGAACAGGGGCGAGATTCCGGGGATGTCCAGCTCCGCTCCGGACGGAACCGTCACCTTCGTCCGCGGCGCGGGCAGCTTGAGCGCGGTGCGCACCGCCGAGATCGACGACGCGGTCGCGTTGATGAGTGCGCGCGCACCGACGCCGATGACGAGGGCCGACGCACCGGCGATCGCCGTGACGCGGAGGAACATCCGACGATCGACGGATGCCGGTGCTTTCGCACCTTTGGGGTGAACGG
This sequence comes from uncultured Actinomycetota bacterium, assembly GCA_963772395.1. Taxonomy (GTDB): domain Bacteria; phylum Actinomycetota; class Actinomycetes; order Actinomycetales; family Microbacteriaceae; genus Microbacterium. The sequence goes on from CAVYWV010000002.1 coordinate 1,819,138, forward strand.
TGGGACGCTCCGCAGGCGTCGACGTCTCCGGCGTGCCATCGTCCGGCGCCAGAGCCGCAGCGTCGCAGCGTCGGTCGATGCGGCCGCCCAGCGGCGCAGGCGTACGGCGAGAAACCACAGGATGTAGCACCCCGCGAGAGTGCCGACGATCGGGGGAAGCGCCGCGAGCGGCGTCGCCCCGGCGCGGGTCACGATCGCCGCGACCGAGAGTCCTCCGGCGATGACGAGAGCGATGACACCCAGGGGCGGCTTGAGGAATTGCAGCAGACCGGCGACGGCGGACGCGAACAGCACGGCGAGCCCGAGGCCCACGAGCAGAGCGATCTTGTCGTATTCGCCGAAGGTCGCGATCGCGAACTCCTTGAACGGCTGCGGCACGATGTCGATGACGAACGATCCGACGGCGAGGATCGGACTGCCCTCTCGCGCGACCAGCAGAGCGACCAGTTCGGCGGCCGCCAGGAACACTGCCGCGCTCACGATCCCCGAGACAGCCGCCCAGAACCAGAACTTCAGTCTGCCGTTCGTCTTCTTCGCCATCGCCGGGCCTCCGCATCCGCGGGGTTTCCCCCCGTGTCACTTGTTCGCGGCCGACACGCTTTCGGATTGCCCTTCGCGCGCTCCCGCAGCACCGGCCGGTAGCTTCGAAGCCATGACGGTGACGGTCCGGCAGGCGACGAAAAACGACGCGCGGGCGATCGCGACCGTCCGGATCGAGACGTGGCGCGCCGCGTATGAGGGACTCATCGACCAGGTGGTACTGGATCGCCTGGACATCGATCGCGAAGCCCGTCGGCGCGATGCGGGATTCGAGCACGCCCACCTCTGGGTGCTCGAGGGCAACGACCGCGCCGCGGCCTTCTACGAACGTCACGGCTGGTGTGAGGACGGCGTCGCGAAGGACGACGACGAACTCATCGCCGGTCCGCATCCGCAGACCCCGCGCGAGCGCCGCCGGGTGCGCCGTCTCGAGTAGAGCGGCATCCGAACGCGGCCGTGCGCCGCTCAGGTCTGTCGATGTCGAAGTACTTCGCCTCCTCGTTTTCCAGCGCGCCCGGCCGGGTCTGTGTACCGTGAAAAGCGACCCCCGTGGCACTCGCAGACCGCGGTGGTGAAGGGGAACCGATGGACCTGCTCGATCCGCTGTTGCTGGCCCGATGGCAGTTCGGTCTGACGACCCTGTACCACTTCCTGTTCGTTCCGCTCACGCTCGGCATGGCGCTGACCGTCGCGATCTTCCAGACGGCGTGGTACCGCACCGGCGACCTGAAGTGGCTGCACCTGACCCGGTTCTTCGGCAAGATCTTCCTGATCAACTTCGCGATGGGCGTGGTGACCGGCATCGTCCAGGAGTTCCAGTTCGGCATGAACTGGTCGTCCTACTCACGGTTCGTCGGCGACGTGTTCGGCGCCCCGCTCGCGTTCGAGGGTCTGATGGCCTTCTTCTTCGAGGCGACCTTCATCGGCCTGTGGATCTTCGGATGGGACAAGCTGCCCGAAGGGTCTGCATCTCGCCAGCATCTGGATCGCCACGATCGGCGCCTGGTTCTCGGCGTACTTCATCCTCGCCGCGAACGCGTTCATGCAGAACCCGGTCGGCTTCGAGATGGCCGAGGACGGCGGCCGCGCCGAGATGACCGACTTCTTCGCGGTGCTCACCAACCCGGTCGCCCTCGCCGCGCTTCCCGCACACGCTCTTCGCCGCGTTCATGATGACGGCGGGCGTGATCATCTCGATCTCGGCCTGGCACCTGGTTCGCAGGCAGAACGTCGAGATGATGCGCTCGTCACTGCGCTACGGCCTCTGGGGCATGATCGTCGCGTTCGCCGGCGTCGCGCTGTCGGGCGACCAGCTGAGCCTGGTGATGGTGGCGACGCAGCCGATGAAGATGGCCGCGGCAGAGGCGATGTTCGACACCGCCTGCGGAGCGGACGCCTCCTTCTCGATCTTCACGCTGGGCACGCCCGACGGCACGAGCGAATTGTTCTCGATCCGCGTGCCGTACCTGCTCGCGTTCCTGTCGACGCACACGCTTCGACGGCTGCGTCGAGGGCATCAACGACCTGAACGCGCAGTACGCGACCGAGATGTTCCCGCAGTTCGCCGACCAGGTCGACGGCAACTTCGCACCGATCCTCTGGATCACGTACTGGTCGTTCCGCTGGATGATCGGCCTGGGCGGCATCGCGGCCCTGACCGCCGTCGTCGGCCTCTGGCTCACGCGCAAGAAGGCCAAGCGAGACGTGCCGGTCTGGGCATGGCGTCTCGCGATCTGGGCGTGGCCGGCATCCCTCTTCGCGATCCTCGTCGGCTGGGTCTTCACCGAGATGGGCCGCCAGCCCTGGATCGTGTTCAGCCTGATGCTCACCGAAGACGGCGTCTCGCCGAGCGTGCCGGGCTGGACCGTGCTGATCTCGCTCGTCGCGTTCACCGCGATCTACGCGATCCTCGCCGTGGTCGAGGTCGGACTCATCATGAAGACCGCGCACGCCGGACCCGAACCGCTGCCAGAGCCGGGGAGCGACGGCGCTGAACCACCGGCGCTCGAAGACACCCCGACGACGGTCTACTAGGGAGGACGACGCCATGGATCTCGCCTACCTCTGGTTCTGGATCGTCGGATTCCTCTTCGTCGGGTACTTCGTGCTCGACGGGTTCGACTTCGGCGTCGGCATGTCACTGCCGTTCCTCGGCAAGGACGACATCAGCCGCCGCCAGATCATCAACACGATCGGGCCCGTCTGGGACCTCAACGAGACCTGGGTCATCGTCGCCGGCGCGTGCCTGTTCGCGGCGTTCCCGGAGTGGTACGCGACGCTGTTCAGCGGGTTCTACCTCGCGCTGCTGCTGATCCTGCTCGCCCTCATCCTGCGCGGCGTCTCGTTCGAGTACCGTCACCAGCGCGACAGCCTGCGCTGGAAGAAGGGCTTCGACGCGATGATCGTCATCGGGTCGGCCGTGCCGGCGCTGCTGTGGGGCGTCGCCTTCGCCAACATCGTGCAGGGCGTACCGCTCGATGCCGACCATGAGTTCACCGGCTCGCTGCTCACGCTGCTGAACCCGTACGGTCTGCTCGGCGGACTCACGACGCTGCTGCTGTTCTTCACGCACGGCGTGTACTTCGTCGCGCTGAAGACCGACGGGCAGGTGCACGCCGACGCTCGCCGGCTCGCCCGGCGCTCGGGCTGCTCACCGTGGTCGTCGCCGCCGCGTTCCTCGTCTGGACGATCTTCATCGCCGCCGGTCACGGCGCGCCGCTCATGGCGCTGGTCATCGCGGCGCCGCGCTCGCCGCCGTGACGCTCATCATGTCGCTCGTGTTCAACCTGCGCGACCGCGAGGGCTGGGCCTTCGGGTTCGGAGCCGGCACGATCGTCTTCGCGGTGCTCACCCTGTGGTTCGCGCTGTTCCCGTACGTCATGCCGTCCTCGACCGACATCGCGAACAGCCTGACGATCGAGAACGCGTCGAGCACCGACTACACGCTCACGATCATGACGTGGGCGGCGGTCATCTTCCTGCCGCTCGTGCTGGCCTACCAGGCCTGGACGTACTGGGTCTTCCGCAAGCGCGTCACCCGCTCGCGCATCGAGAAGGCGGCTGAAGTCGCCGCGCATTGATGGGTCGAGACGATGGCGGCAGCCCGCGCGCGCGCACACCCGCGCCCGTGGACCCGCGGCTGCTGCGCTACGCCAGCGCCTCGCGCACGTTCTTCGTGGCTGATCGCCGTCGTCGGCGCTCGCTCAGACCGCCGTGATCGTGGCGATCGCGTGGCTGCTCACGCAGGCGATCACCGGCGTGATCGACGGGATGCCGCTACCCGACGCTGACCGCGATCCTCGACGTGGCTGCTGGCCGCGTTCGCCGCGCGTGCGGCGCTGCTCTGGCTGCGCGAATGGGCCAGCGCACGGGCGGCCGCCCGCGTGGAGGCGCAGCTGCGCGCGGGCCTGGTCGACGCGCGTCGGGCGCCTCGGACCGGGATGGCTGTCGACCCGCAACTCCGCGCAGCTCGCCGTCACCGCCGGCCGCGGACTCGACGCCCTCGACGCGTACTTCGGGCGCTACCTCCCGCAGCTCGTGCTGACCGTCATCGCGACGCCCGTGATCGTGCTCGGTGATGTGGTGGCAGGACTGGATCAGCGGCCTGACCGTGCTGCTCACCCTCCCGCTGATCCCGATCTTCATGGTGCTGATCGGTCTCGCCACACGCACCGTGCAGAAGCGCCAGTGGCAGACCCTGCAAGCGCCTCGCCGCGCGCTTCTCCGACACCGTGCACGGCCTCAGCACGCTGAAGGTGTTCGGGCGCCAGCGCCGTGCTGCGGCATCCATCGAACGCGTCACCGAGGACTACCGCCGCGAGACGATGCGCGTGCTGCGGGTGTCGTTCCTGTCGGGGTTCGCGCTCGAATTCCTCGCGAGCATCTCGGTCGCGATCATCGCGGTGTCGATCGGCTTCCGGCTGCTCGACGGGCTCGCTGACGCTCGCGGTCGGCCTGTTCGTGCTGCTGCTGGCGCCCGAGGCGTACCTGCCGCTGCGCCAGGTCGGGCGTGCAGTTCCACGCGGCGGCCGAGGGCGTCGCCGCGACCGACGACGTCTTCGCGGTGCTGGACGCCGCGCGCGACGTCGCGGCGCCGGCGAGCGCCGACTCCGCGATGCCGGTCCCGCAGGCGGCGATCTCGTGCTGCACGACGTCTCCGTTCACTACGGCGAGCGGTGCCCTGCCGCCCGTGACACTCGTCACCCGGCCGGGGACCGTGACCGTGATCGAGGGACGGAGCGGCGCGGGAAAGTCCAGCGTCTTCGCCGCGCTCCGCGGTGCGGCGCCCTGGACGGGAACCGCGACGTACGCCGATGCCGACGTCGCGAATCTCTCCCCCACCCGATGGCTCGCGTGGTCGGGGCAGCAGCCAGGCCTGTTCGCGGGGACCATCGCCGCGAACGTCGCGCTCGGCGACACCGATCCCGACCGCGAGGTCATCGGCATGGCGCTCGAGCTGGCGATGGCGGGCGACCTCGAATCCCGATGCCGTCCTCGGCGTGCAGGGCGCGGGCCTGTCGGGCGGCCAGGCTCAGCGGGTGTCCGTCGCCCGCGCGATCCACCGTCACCTGTCGGGGCGGGCCAGCGTGATCGCGCTCGACGAGCCGAGCGCCGCCCTCGACGCCGACGACCGAGGCGGGTCTGTGGGAGAACCTGCGCGTCCTCGCCGATCGGGGAGCCACGGTTCTGCTCGTCTCGCACCGCACGAGCGCGCGCTCGATCGCGGACGAGGTCGTGCACCTCGAGGGTCGCGAGGTGCCGGCATGACGAGCACGCCCGAAACCGCGAGCGCCGCCGAGGTCCTGCGAGGCGCCATGCCCCCGCTGCGCCGCTTCTTGCCCGGAGCGGCCGCGGGGCTTCTGTCCGAGGCATCCGCGGTCGCACTGCTCGCCGTGAGCGCATGGCTCATCGTGCGCGCGAGCGAGCAGCCGCTTCTGCTCTACCTGTCGGCCGCCGTCGTCGGGGTGCGCCTGTTCGCCCTCACTCGAGCGACGTTCCGCTACGTCGAGCGGCTGCTCGGGCACGATGCCGCGCTGCGGCAGCTCGCGTCGACGCGCGCTGCGCTGGTGCGGCGCCTCATCCCGCTCTCGCCGGACGGGCTCAGCGGCACGCAGCGCGGGTCGATCCTCGGCGCGCTCGTCGACGACGTCGATGAGCTGCAGAACCTGCCGCTGCGCGTCGTGCAGCCACTGGTCGCATCGGCGCTGGTCGCGGCGGCATCCGTCGTCTTCATGGCCTTCGTCTCGTGGCCCGCCGCCCTGACGCTGCTCGGGTGCCTGATCGCCGCGGCCATCATCTCGGCGCTGTGGGGGTGGGCTGCGGGTGCGCGTGCGGAGCGCGAGCTCGCGCCGCTGCGCGCGCGACTGGCGGATGCCGTCCTCGAGCACCTCGGCAGCCTCGACGTGCTGATCGCCTTCGGGGCGGAGGATGCCGCGCCGGGAGCGCATCCGCCGGGCCGATACCGCCGTGCGCCGGGCGGTCGTCCGGCGGGCACTGGGCCAGGCGGGCACGGCTGCCGTCGTCTCGCTGGTGGCCGGGGTGGCATCGGTCGCGGCGCTGCTGGTCGCCGCACCGTCGTACGCCGAGGGCAGCCTTGCTGCGCCGCTGCTCGCCGTCGCGGTGCTCGTGCCGATGGCGGTCTTCGACGTGTTCGGCTCGGTGCCTCTCGCCGCATCCGCATGGCGGCAGGTACGCGCGAGCGCGACCCGCATCGCCGATGCCCTGCCGGCCGAACTGCCGCCGGGACTCGTCGCCGAGACGGTTCCGCCCACCGGAGTGGGACCGGCGATCGGTGAGGGTCTGCAGCTGCGCGGGGTGTCGGCCCGGTGGCCGGGCGCCGAGGTGCCGTCGCTGCACGACATCGACATCGAGGTGCGTGCCGGCGAGCGGGTGCTGGTGGTGGGGTCGAGCGGTGCGGGCAAGACCACGCTCGCGCACGCTCTCGTGCGCTTTCTCGAGGTGGAAGGCTCGTACACGATCGGCGGCATCTCCGTGCACGATCTCGCCGGCGACGACGTGCGCCTCACGGTCGGTCTCTGCGAGCAGCGGCCGATGCTCTTCGACGAGGACATCCGCCAGAACCTGCTGTTCGCGAACGACACGGCGACGGATGCCGAGCTGCTGGCCGTGCTCGACCGCGTCGGTCTCGGCGACTGGGTGCGCGCGCGGGGAGGGCTTGACGCGCGGGTCGGCGAGCGCGGAGCGCTCGTGTCGGGCGGGCAGGCCCAGCGCATCGCACTGGGACGCGCCCTGCTGCGCGATTTTCCGGTGCTCATTCTCGACGAGCCGACCGCGGGGGTCGATCCCGCCTCCTCCGAGGCGCTTCTGATCGATCTGCTCTCGGCGGTCGGCGAGGACCAGGCGGTCGTGCTGATCTCGCATATCGCGGTGCCGGTGGGCATGATCGACCGCGAAGTGCGGCTCTTCGAGGGGCGCGTCGTCTGACGGCTCGACCGGTCACGTCGTCGCGGCGACCTCGGCTTGGGCGACGGCGGCCTGCGCTCCCGCCGTTTCGGCGGGGTTCGCAGCTGCTTCCTTCGCCTCGGCATCGGCCGCCACCGCAGCAGCGGTGATGCTGTTGACCATGCCGGCGAAGATGAAGCCGTGGAAGGGAAGCACGGCGAGCCAGTACAGGCGGCCGGCAAGGCCGAGCGGGAAGAAGATCGCCCGCTGGTCGTAACGAGACCCGTCGCCGTCGGGGGCCACCCGCATCTCGAGCCATGCGAGGCCCGGAACCTTCATCTCGGCCCGCAGACGCAGCAGCGACCCCGGCTCGATCGCCTCGACCCGCCAGAAGTCGACGGCGTCTCCCACGACCAGTCGGTCGCGGTGGCGGCGCCCACGTCGCAGTCCGACACCGCCCACGAGCTTGTCCGCCCAGCCGCGGACAGCCCACAGCAGCGGGTTGGAGTACCACCCGCGTTCGCCGCCGATGCCCTGCACCACCCGCCACAGCGCCGCGGGTGAGGCGTCGGTCGTCGCCGTGCGCTTGTCGGTGAACACCGTCTTTCCGGCCCAGTCGGGGTCGTTGGGCAGCGGGTCGCTCGGCACCCCGAGCACTTCACCGTCCTGCCAGCTGGTCTCGATCGCGTCGAGCTTGACCTTGCCCAAGGCCAGGTCCACGGCGCGGCGGTACGGGGTCAGGCCACCCTCCGGGCGCGGGATCAGCGCGTCGACGTCGCGGTTCTTCACGACGCACTCGTTCTGCAGCGACTCGACGAGGGGCATCGCGACGCGCCGAGGGATCGGCGTGACGAGATTGACCCAGTGCGATGCGAGCCGGGGAGTGAGCACGGGCAGCGCCGCGATCCCGCGCTGCTTGAGCCCGGCCTCGACCGCGTACCCGTTCATCATCTGGCCGTAGCGCAGCACGTCGAGGCCGCCGATGTCGACCGCGGTGTTGACATCCCCGTCCACGCGGGCCGCGCCGAGGAGGTAGTGCAGCACGTCGCGGACGGCGATCGGCTGGATGCGATTGCGCACCCACTTGGGCGCCGGCATGTACGGCAGCACCTCGGTCAGGTGGCGGACCATCTCGAACGACGCGGAGCCCGACCCGATGACCACGCCGGCCTGCAGCACGAGCGTCGGCACACCGCTGTCGAGCAGGATCCGCCCGACCTCGACGCGGGAGCGCAGATGCGGCGAGAGCTCGGCGTCTTCCGGGTGCAGACCGCCGAGGTACACGATGCGACCGACGGTGGCCGCACTCGCCGCTTCGGCGACGGTGGTGGCCGCCGCTCGATCGGCGCTCTCGAACCCTTTGCCGGCACCCATGGAGTGCACGAGGTAGTACAGGACGTCGACGTCGCGGACCGCCTTGCCGACCGCTGAAGGGTCGGTCGCGTCGCCCTCGACGACCTCGACACTGGTTCCCCAGTCGAACGCGGCGACCCGGTGTGCATCGCGCGCGAGCACGCGGACCCGATAACCACCGTTGAGCAGTCGCGGAACGAGGCGACCGCCGAGGTAGCCGGTGGCCCCCAGAACGAGAGCGAGGGGCTCGGTGCCGTCCGCTCGCGGGAGGGCGCGCAGCGCCTCTTCCCGCCCGGTGGGGGAGGTCAGATCGTCCATCCTCGCCAGGCTACGCCCGGCTGAGGGGGCCCGGGCCGTTCGCCGGGAGATCCATGCCGAAGGCCTGCACGCCCTCATGCGACGGGATCGCCGTGAATCCGACGCGGGGGTAGAACGCGATCGCACCGGCATTGTCGGTGGATGCGGCGAGGTGGAGTCCCGTGACGCCACGCGCGCGCAACGCGTCGACGAGCGTCTCGATCAGACGCCTCCCCCAGCCCTGCCCCTGGACCTCGGGCAGCAGGTCGATGTGCAGGTGAGCGGGGAACTCGTCGGCGTACGGCTCGGCGCCACTCCGCCGCGAGTACGCGTAGATCAGGGTGCCGTCCTGCCTCGACTGCTCACTCCCGGGCTTCGGCCACTGCGCCCCGCGCCTGGGCCACCACTCGTCGTGGAACCACTGTTCGAAGGCGTTCGTATCGGGCGCGCAGACGATGTAGCCGGCCACCCGGCCGTCATCCGCCTGCACGACGAAGGCGAGATCCGGATGCCGGTGCACGTAGGGCAGCACGAAGATCTCGGCCCAGATCGCATCGTCGTCGAACACTCCGGTCGCGTCGGCCCCGGCATCCGCTGTCTTGAGGCAGATGTCCGCGACGGCAGCCTCATCGCCGCTGCGGAAGGATCGGATGCGGGGCATCCGACGAGTCTAGGACCGGGCCGATCCGACCGTCTGGCGCTCGGCCCCGACGGATCGCTCGTCGACGATGCGCTCGTCGCGCGTGTAGATGTTCATCGACTGCCCGCGCAGGAAGCCGACGAGCGTGAGACCCGACGCAGCGGCCAGCTCGACCGCGAGCGAAGAGGGGGCCGATACGGCGGCAAGGATCGGGATGCCGGCCATCACGGCCTTCTGCACGAGCTCGAAGCTCGCCCGGCCCGACACCTGCAGCACGACTCCGCGCAGCGGCAGGCGGTCGTTCAGCACCGCCCAGCCCACCACCTTGTCGACCGCGTTGTGACGGCCCACGTCTTCGCGGAGAACGAGCAGCTCGCCGGTCGTCGCGTCGAACAGCGCCGCCGCGTGCAGCCCGCCGGTCTTGTCGAAGACCGCCTGCTGGGCGCGCAGGGCGTCGGGGAAGCCGGCCAGAGTGGCGGCATCGACCGTCACCGCGTCGCCCGCGACGTCGTACGCCGACACCGTCTCGACCGCATCGATCGACGCCTTGCCGCAGAGTCCGCACGAGCTGGTCGTGTAGAAGGCGCGGGCGAGCTCGGGGTCGGGGGGCTTCACTCCGGGCGCGAGGGTGACATCGAGCACGTTGTAGGTGTTGCCGTCAGCCGGCGCACCCACCGAGATCCCCGTGATCGGGCCGCCGGTGCCGGGTCCGCCGCAATGGATCGCCGAGAGGAACTGGCCTCCGCGCGAGATGACCGCTTCCGAGACGAGGAAGCCCGCGGCCAGTTCGACATCGTTGCCGGGGGTGCGCATCGTGACTGCCAGCGACAGTCCGCCGACGCGGATCTCGAGCGGCTCTTCGACGGCGAGCGTGTCGGAGCGGCGCACGGGCTCGGCGCCCACCGTGAGCTTGGTCACGGGGCGCCGCACGGTGATTCGACCCATGCCGTCAGCCTACGCGTGTGGGTGCGGGAGAGCCCCGTCTGCCCGGCTCAGAAGGGCGGTGGATCTGCGTCAAGCTGCGTCCGGAACACGGGCACTCGCCGTTCAGGTTGAACGACGTACCTTCGACCGGTGGGAGAGATCCATTCGACCGCGCCGAAGCTTTCCTCGACGTCTCGGACAGTCCACCCACCGTGGTGTTTGACGATCCTGCGGGTCAGGAGGAAGAGACGGATCGAAGAACATGCCTCCAGATGAGAACGTACCTACGACATTCACCGGAGATCCACACGTGCCCGGCGGCCGTACGGGTCCGCGGTGAGGATGTCAACCCCGGACGCCGTTCGCGCGGCCGGAGCGAGACTGAATGCGTCGATTGACACTCTCGGGATTGGTTGCGGCCGACCCGTTCGATTCTTCTGCGCGTCATCGCGCGCGAATGGAGGCCCGACCCATGCTGACCAGCGAGCGCACCGCAGATGAATCCACCGACGAGATCTCACCGTCGATCGGCCAGCTGCTCCGACCGACGTGGGCGGAGGTGAATGAGGCGCGCCAGCGCTACAACAGCGACGCCAGACGCCTCCGCTTCTGGCGGTGGTGGTTCATCGGAATGTTCACGCTCTACACGACCCTTGTGGGGATTCTGCTGCTGCAGATCTTCGTGGGCTGACGCCAGCCCGTACCGCGACGCCTCGCGGCCACCGACCGCCCGCGCGCGTGACCGTCGGCCGATAGCCTGAAACAATGGCCTCCCGTGCACGGATCGACTCAGGCCCTGACGCTTCTGTCGCGGTGATCTCCGTCGATGAGCACCTGACGACGGTCCTTGCTGCGGTGCACCCTCTCGACGAGCTCACCGTGCCGCTTGCCGAAGCCCTGGGCAGCACCCTGAGCACCGGTGTCCGCGCCGCGGTCGATCTGCCTCTGTTCGACAACTCCGCGATGGACGGGTTCGCGGTGCGCTTCGCCGATGTCGCGTTCGCGAGCGCGGCATCCCCCGTCGCCCTGCGCGTCGTGGCCGACCTCCCCGCGGGCACCGCGGTCGACCCCCCGTTCGGCGCGGGCGAGGCCGTGCGGATCATGACCGGAGCACCGCTGCCCACGCACGCCGACACGGTCGTGCCGTTCGAGTCGACCGCCGGAGGGCTCGCCGACTCGCTCCGAACCGTGCGGGTGCTGCAGGCCCCGCGCCGGATCGGCGAGCACATCCGACGCCGGGGCGAAGACTGCGCCGCCGGCACGGAACTCGTCCCCGCGGGCGCCGAGCTCGGCCCGCTGCAGCTCGCCGCGATCGCCGCGGCGAACGTCCCGGCGGTGACCGTCAGCCGGCGCCCGCGTGTCGCGGTCATCGCGACGGGCACCGAGCTGCTGGCACCGGGCTCGCAGCTGGAGCGCGGGCAGATCCCCGAATCCAACTCCCTGCTGCTGGCCGCGCTCGCTCGCGGCGCCGGCGCGGAGGTGATCCTGCAGGCGACGGTGGGCGACACCGACGCCGACCTGCGCAGCGCGATCGCCGATGCCACCGCGCGGGGCTCGGACGCGATCATCACCTCCGGGGGCGTGAGCGCGGGCGCGTTCGAAGTCGTCAAGACCGCCGTGTCGGAGATGACCTTCGTGCAGGTCGCGATGCAGCCCGGCCGGCCGCAAGGCTTCGCTGCCGACCCCCTCATGTTCGGGCTGCCGGGCAATCCGGTGAGCGCGGCCGTGTCGTTCGAGGTGTTCGTGCGCCCCGCGCTGCTGGCGATGCAGGGGCGCACTCGGATTCATCGGCGGATGCTGCGCCTCCCCGCCGCGGTCGGCTGGCGGTCACCCCGCGAACGGCGCCAGTACGTGCCGGTCGTGTTCACCGACGATGGGGTCGCCCCGGCCGCCGAGCGCGGCTCGCACCGCGCGGGCGGTCTCGCTCGGGCCGAGGGTTATGCGGTCGTCTCCGCCGAGGTCGAGCACGTCACCACGGGCGACATCGTCGACGTCATGCTCGTTTCGTGAACACATGAGCGACCTCTCGGCGATCCTGCTGGCCGGCGGCCGAGGTTCACGCATGGGCGGTGTGCACAAGCCGCTGCTCGAGGTCGGCGGAATGACGCTGCTGGATGCCGCGATCACGGCGGCCAGGACCGTGGACTGCGAGCCGATCGTCGTGGTCGGACCTGCGGACGACGCACACGCGGGTCTGACCTGGGTGCGCGAGGATCCGCCGTTCACCGGACCCGCCGCAGCGATCCTGGCCGCCCTGCCCCTCGTCTCAGCTGCGCGGACGCTCGTGCTCGCGTGCGATCTGCCGCGAGTCTCCGAGGCGGTGCGCGCACTGTTGGCCGCGCCCGAGACAGGAGATGGCGCGTGCCTCGCGGACGCCTCGGGCCGACCGCAATGGCTCACCGGGCTCTACCGCACCGACGCGCTCCGCGCAGCGGCGGCCACGATTGCGGATGCCGGTCGAAACTCGTCGGTGCGCAGCCTGCTCGGCGGCCTCGCGATCACCGCGGTCGACGGCATCCGATGACGTCGCTTTCGACATCGACACGTGGGACGATCTGAACGAGGCACGAAGGAGGAGCCCATGAGCGAGCGACTGCCGCCTGAGGCACTGGACGCGTGGGCCGATGCGCTGCGCGAGCTGTTCGGGCTGGACGCCGAGGACATCCCCATTCCCCTGATCCTCGACCTCGCGCGCGACGTCGCGGTCGGGGTGGCGCGCCCCGCGGCCCCGCTGAGCGCTTTCGTGGCGGGACTGGCCGCCGGTCGTGCGGGCGGTTCGCCGGAGCAGGTGCGCAAGGCGGTCTCGGAGATCACCTCGCTCGCGGGCGGCTGGGACTCCGACGACTGATCGGCCGGGGCGCGCTTCGCGTCAGGCGGCGCGGCGTTCGAGCCGCACGATCACCGACTTCGATGTCGGCGTTCCGCTGACGTCGGCGGTCGAGTCCAGGGGCACGAGCACGTTCGTCTCGGGGTAGTAGGCGGCCGCGTTGCCCCGCGGCGTCGAGTAGGCCACGATGCGGAACTCCTCCGCGCGGCGTTCGACACCGTCGCGCCACTCCGAGACCAGGTCGACGATGTCCCCGTCGACGAACCCCAGCTTCTGGATGTCTTTCGGGTTGACCATGATGACCCGGCGTCCGCCGTGGATGCCGCGGTAGCGGTCGTCCTTGCCGTAGATCGTTGTGTTGTACTGGTCGTGCGAGCGGAGGGTCTGCAGCAGCAGTCGGCCCGACGGGATGAAGGGGTACTCGAGCGGGTTCGCGGTGAAGACCGCCTTGCCCGTCGCAGTGGCGAAGCTCCGGCCGTCGCGCGGACCGTTCGGCAGGAACAGCGTGCGCCCCTTCTCGATCCTGGTTTCGAAGTCATCGAACCCGGGAATGACGGCCGCGATGTGCCGGCGGATGAGGGCGTAGTCTCCTTCGAGCGCCGCCCAGTCGGCGTGAGGCGTGGAGCGCTGCGCCCCGCCGTTTCCGGGGGCGCGATGTGCCGGGTGCGTGCGTTCGACGGCCGGAGCGTCGGACTGGATCCCGACGTGCTCGGGCTGACCGAAATCGACTTCGACTGCGGTCTCGCCCTCGATCTGCGGCTCGAAACGGCTGCCGGCGTCGGTTCCGAACAGCTGCGCGCAGATCCGCGCGATGATCGCCACCTCGCTCAGCAGCTCCTCGCTGGGCGGCACGAGCCGTCCGCGCGAGGCGTGCACCGCGCTCATCGAGTCCTCGACCGTGACCCGCTGCTCGACTCCCCCGCGCCGGTCGCGATCGGTGCGGCCGAGGGTCGGCAGGATGATGGCGCGCTTGCCGGTCACGACGTGCGAGCGATTCAGCTTCGTGGACACCTGCACGGTGAGCTCGACGTTGCGCAGGGCAGCCTCGACGACGTTCGTGTCGGGGGTGGCCGAGACGAAGTTGCCGCCCATCGCCATGAAGACCCGGGCGTCGCCGTCGCGCATCGCGCGGATCGCCTCGACCGTGTCGTGACCGTGTTCGCGGGGCGCCGTGAAGCCGAACTCGCGGTCGAGCGCGGCCAGGAAGTGCTCCGATGGCTTCTCGTAGATGCCCATCGTGCGGTCGCCCTGCACGTTGGAATGCCCGCGCACCGGGCACACGCCCGCGCCCGGCGCGGCCGATGTTGCCCTGCAGCAGCAGCACGTTCACGACATCGCGCAGCGTGGCGACCGCGTGCTTGTGCTGGGTGAGTCCCATCGCCCAGCAGACGATCGTCGCCTTCGACGTGCGCACGCGCTCGGCCACCCGGCGCAGCGCCTTCTCGGGCACGCCGGTGGCGGCGACCAGCTCGCGCCACGGCACGGCGCCGACCTCGGCGGCGTACTCGTCGAAACCGGTGGTGTGCTCGTCGATGAACGCGCGGTCGAGCACGCCGCCCTCGCGCTCCTCGACCTCCAGCAGGTGCTTGCCGATCGCCTGGAACAGCGCCTGGTCGCCGCCGAGCCGGATCTGCACGAACTCGTCGGCGAGCTTCTTGCCTCCGAGCAGCACGCCCCTCGGCGTCTGCGGATTCTTGTAGCGGATGAGCGCCGCCTCGGGAAGCGGGTTCACCGCGACGATCGTCGCGCCGTTGTCCTTCGCCTTCTCGAGCGCGCTCAGCATCCGCGGATGGTTCGTGCCCGGGTTCTGACCGGCGACGATCAGCAGGTCCGCGTTGTGGATGTCTTCGATCGAGACCGTGCCCTTGCCGATGCCGAGCGTCTCGGTCAGGGCAGATCCGGACGACTCGTGGCACATGTTCGAGCAGTCCGGCAGATTGTTGGTGCCCAGGCCCGCGCACCAGCAGCTGGTACAGGAAGGCCGCCTCGTTCGAGGTGCGCCCCGACGTGTAGAAGATCGCCTCGTTCGGATCGTCCAGACCGCGCAGCGCATCGGCCACCTCGCGCAGGGCGTCATCCCACGAGATCGGCCGGTAGTGGGTCGCACCCTCGTCGAGGATCATCGGCTGCGTGAGCCTGCCCTGCTGGCCCAGCCACCAGTCGTCGTGCCCGCGCAGCTCGTCGATCGAGTGCTCGGCGAAGAACTCGGGCGTGACCCGGCGGATCGTCGCCTCTTCGGCGACGGCCTTCGCGCCGTTCTCGCAGAACTCCGCGATGTGGCGCTTGTCCTCCTCGGGCCAGGCGCACCCGGGGCAGTCGAAGCCGTCCTTCTGGTTGACCTGCAGCAGGGTCTGGATGCTGCGCTTGACGCCCATCTGCTCGTTCGAGATCTTCAGGGCGTGCAGCACCGCGGGCACACCGACGGCGACCTTCTTGCGGCCGGAGACGTGGACCTGCGCCTCGTCGATGTCTGCTTTCGGGGGCTTCGTCGCCATGCGTCCATGCTACGCCTCGGGGCGCGCAGATACCTATCTATGTAGTGAACTTCAGGATGCAGCATCCCGCGCGAACCTCAGCGCCTGCCGGTGCCGAACATGCCGCGGATGACGCCGTTCAGGATCGTCTGGGTCGACTTCGAGCCGAGGATCTGCTCGAGCGGCGACTTCTGCGCGCTCGCGAGACGTGCGCGTGGTTCCGGAGGTCTTCTTCAGCAGCCGGTCGTACTCGGCCTGCGCCTTCTTGTCGGCAGCGGCCTTGGCCTTGTCGATCGCGGCCTGCTGCTTGGCGTACTCGGCATCCGCCTTCGCCTTCGCCAGCGCGGCCTCCTCGGCCGCGGCGGCTTCGTTCGCGGCGTTCATGCGCGCGGTGAGGATCTCGCGCGCGGATTCGCGGTCGATCGGCGTTGCCGTACTTCGGCATGAGGGGGGATGCCGCCACCGCGGCGTCGATCGCGGCATCCGGAGTCGGCGACATCAGCCCCTGCGGCGCGCGCAGGCGCGTCCAGGCCACCGGCGTCGGCGCACCCTTCTCGCTCATCACCGTGACGATCGCCTCGCCGGTGCCGAGCTCCTGCAGCACCCGCTCGAGGTCGTAGCCCGAGCGCGGGTAGGTCCCGACGGTCGCGCGGAGCGCCTTCGCATCGTCGGGCGTGAAGGCGCGCAGCGCGTGCTGGACGCGCGAGCCGAGCTGCGCGAGCACGTCGGAGGGGACGTCCTTCGGCGTCTGCGTGACGAAGAAGACGCCCGACGCCCTTCGAGCGGATGAGGCGGACGGTCTGCACGATCGCCGAGGTGAAGTCCTTCGACGCGTCCTTGAACAGCAGGTGCGCCTCGTCGAAGAAGAACACGAGCTTCGGCTTGTCGAGGTCGCCGACCTCGGGCAGGATCTCGAACAGCTCGGCGAGCAGGTACATCAGGAACGTGGAGAACAGCGCCGGCTTGTCGGCGACGCCGGGCACCTCGAGCAGGCTGATGATGCCGCGGCCGTCCGGCGCAGAGCGCAGGAATTCGCGCGACGTCGAACTCGGGCTCGCCGAAGAACACGTCGGCGCCGCCGTCGGCGAACGTGATCAGTTCGCGCAGGATGACGCCGGCGGTCGCGGCCGACAGCCCGCCCAGGTCCTTGAGCTCGACCTTGCCCTCGTCGCTGGTGAGGTAGCTCAGCACGGCGCGCAGGTCGGACAGATCGACCAGCGCGAGGCCCTTCGCGTCGGCGTAGTGGAAGACCAGCCCGAGACTGGACTCCTGCGTCTCGTTCAGGCCGAGCACCTTGCTCAGCAGCAGCGGACCGAAGCCCGAGACGGTGGCGCGGACCGGCACGCCCTTGCCGATGCCGCCGAGCGCGTAGTACTCCGTGACGGATGCCGCGGGCACCCAGTCCTGGCCGATCGCCTGGGTGCGCGCGAGCAGCTTCTCGCTCGACTCCCCCGGCGTCGCGACGCCGGACAGGTCGCCCTTGATGTCTGCGGCGAACACCGGCACGCCCTTGGCCGCCAGCTGCTCGGCGAGGCCCTGCAGCGTGCGGGTCTTGCCGGTGCCGGTGGCGCCGGCGACGAGGCCGTGCCGGTTCATCATGCCCAGGGGAATGCGGATCTGGGCGCCGGGCACCGCTTCGCCGTTCATGAGCGCACCGAGGTCGAGCGTCGCGGCGGCGAAGGTGTAGCCCGCGATCACCGCCTGCACCTGCTCGGCATCGAGCGGTCCGCTGCGACACGCCGGTCAGCGCGGCTCGGTCGTCGCTGCGGCGCGGCGCAGCCGGCCGACCCTGGCGACCGCTGCGGCCGCCGGTCGGCCTGCGCGGCCTTGCGGCATCGCCTCGCAGCGGCAGCGCCGCGCGCCTGAGCTGCCTTCAGCTGGGCCTCGGCCGCCTCGGCCTCCGCGCGCAGCCGCGCCAGCTCTGCTTCGGCGGCGGCAACGGCGGGATCGGAGGTGTCAGGCGCACTCATGCGCTCAGCCTACTGAGGGGCCGTGCTCGACCGGCCGAACAGCGGCGCGAGCGGCCGGCCGCTCGCGTATCAAGCAGTGGCGCGAAGATGCCGGCGACGATCAGCACGACGCCGACACCGATCAGCGCGCCGCCGATCGTGTCGGTGAGCCAGTGCGCGTGCACGGCCGTCCGGCTGATGGCCATGAGCAGCACATAGACCGCGCCGATGATCGCCACGAAAAGCCGAGGGAACAGGATGTAGACGACGGTGGCGAGGGTCGCGGCGTTCGCCACGTGCCCCGACGGGAAGGAGCCGAAGTCCGAGATGACGATGATCTCCTCGGGTCGGGCGCGGCCGAACAGATGCTTGAGCACCTGCACCGCACCCGCGGACGCCAACTGTGCCGTGATGAAGAACGCCGCCGACCATGGGCGTTTCAGCAGGACGAGAACAAGGGCGATGGCGATCGGCACCGCGAAGATGCTGAACCACCCTGCTCCCGAGGAAGTTCATCACCTGCGAGAAGGCGATCAAGAACGGGAGCTCGTTGCTGAAGAGCAGATTGTTCCACGCGACGTCGATGTCGAACGGCTCGACCCGGAAGAAGATCAGCTGCTCCGAGCCCGCACGCCGCGAGCACGAGAATGGCGCCTACCGTGAACAGCACGGGACGGGACAGATTTGCCGCCCGCGCTCTGTCTACCGTCGTCATCGTTCCATTGTGCCCCCCGCAACGCTACGGCGACCGGGGCTTTTGCGGGACTCGCCGGGACTGCTAGGGAGTCAGCATGGCGACGGTGCGCGGTCGAACGATCAGCCACAGCGCGAGCACGCCGATCACCGCGCAGCCGGCCATGACGGCGGCCATCGTCGTCGCCGTGATGCCGGCGTCGCGCGAGATCCAGCCGACGACGGGTGAGATCACTCCGGCGATGCCGAAGTTGGTCGCCCCGATCAGCGATGCCGCCGTTCCGGCCGCCTTGCCGTGCCGGTCGAGCGCGAGGACCTGGACGCAGGGGAAGGTGAACCCGCACGCCGTCATGAAGACGAACAGCGGAATGACGGTTCCCCAGAGCCCGAAGCCGAGCTGGTCGAACACGATGATCGCGAACGCCGCGACGACCAGAACGCCGTCGAGTACGCCATGACCCACTGCGGCCCGAAGCGCGCCGCCAGACGTGACGCGAACTGCACGCCGACGACGACGCCGAGCGAGTTGGCGGCGAAGAGCAGTCCGTACTGCTGCGCGTCGAAGCCGAAGGACTGCTGGAACAGGAAGGACGACGCCGAGAGGTACGAGAACAGCCCGCTGAAGGTCATCGCGCCGATCACGAGCGTCCCGATGAAGACCCGGTCGCTCAGCACGCTCCTGTAGCGCTGCAGAACCGTCGTGCTGCCCTTGTCGCTGCGACGGGCTTTCGGCAGCGTCTCGGGGATCACGAAGATCGTGCAGACCAGCATCACCGCGCCGTAGATCGCCAGGACGACGAAGATGCCCCGCCACGGCATGATCGCCAGCAGCGCGGAGCCGATCAGCGGCGCCGCGACCGGTGCGACACCCGAGACGAGCGCCAGACGCGAGAGCATCACGACCAGCCGCTTGCCGCCGAACAGGTCGCGGACGATGGCCATCGCGACCACGCCGCCTGCGGCGGCTCCCATGCCCATGCCGACGCGGGCGACCATCAGCAGCTCGATCGTCGGCGCGAGGGCCGCCGCGATGCTGGCCACGACGTGAAGCGCGGTGACGCACAGCAGCGGAATGCGTCGACCGACCTTGTCGCTGAGCGGCCCGACGATCAGCTGGCCGAGCGCGAAGCCGATCATCGTTCCGGTCAGAGTGAGCTGGATGACGGCGGCGGTGGTGCGGAAGTCGCTCTCCAGCACGGGGAAGGCGGGCAGGTAGAGATCGATCGTGAACGGCCCGAGGGCCGTCAGCGCACCCAGCAGGACGATGTAGAGCACCCGGCGGCGATGCGGGATCGCATCGCCCGGGTGCAGCATGATCGGCGCCGTCGCCGGGTTGCTGCCGAGCGTGCGGATCGCCCCCGTCGTCAGCGCCGGCGGCCTGGGCGTGGATGCGGCCGAGCGCGCGGACTGTCGTGGGCTGGGCTTCTGAGTGGGAACGGATGCGGTATCGAGCACAGTCTCTTCGTTTCGGCGGCAAGCGGCGGGAAGGGCGTCGACACCGATGGTCCGGTTCAGCGCGAGGGGGATCGTCGAACCGTCCCGAATCGATTCGACACTCCATGATACCGGATCTGAGCGGTATGGCTTCGGCGGTGCCGAATGCCTCGTCGCACTGTCGGCTGCTTCCCAGACCACGACCCATGCGCTCGAATAGGATGGCGGTACGTTCCGCACCGCAGCCCGTCGTCCGAACGGGCGCCCGAGCCGAGATCACACACCATGACCCCGACACCCCCGCGCCCGACCGACAAGAAGACCAGCGGCAATCCCGCCACCCAGGCGCAGATCGCCCAGACCGTCAAGCAGCAGCGCGAGCAGAAGCGCCAGGAGAAGCTGGCCGAGTACCAGAAGCAGCTCGCCAAGCGCCGTCGCGGCAAGCTCGTGTGGTGGACGGTCGGCTCGGTCGTCGCCGTCGGCGTCATCGCCGCCATCGTCGCCTCGATCGTCTTCGCGCCGGCTCCGCCGCCGACTCTGAGCCCGGGCGACGGCGACGGCTCGTCGATCGAGGGCATCGAGACCTTCGAGAACACCGCGAACCACGTCGAGGGCGCGGTCGACTACGCGCAGACACCGCCGGTCGGCGGCGACCACAACGCAGTGTGGCTGAACTGCGGCATCTACGACCAGCCGGTACCCGACGAGAACGCGGTGCACGCCCTCGAGCACGGCGCGGTCTGGGTCACCTACGACGCCGCGGCGGTCTCCGGCGACGAGCTCGACGACGCTCAAGAGCCAGCTGCCCTCGTCGTACATCGTCCTCTCGCCGTACGAGGGACTGGACTCGCCGATCGTGCTGAGCGCGTGGAACGCGCAGCTGAAGCTCGACTCGGCCGACGACGCGCGCATCTCGGAGTTCCTCACGGCGTACTGGCGCAGCCAGAACGCCCCGGAGCCGAACGCCTCCTGCTCCGGCGCGCTCGACGCACCCGGCAAGCAGTAGCCGCGATGAGCGACCGGAGCCGCACCGCCACGGCGCCACGGCGCTGGATCGTCGTGGTCTGGCGTGCCTCGCGATCGGCGGACTCGCCTTCGCGATCGGACGCTTCTCGACCTTCGGCGTCGACCACCGGCGACGCCCCCGCGACCGACTCCGCCGAGGCCGGCTTCGCCCGCGACATGCAGGTGCACCACGCCCAGGCGATCGAGCATGGCGATGGAGATCTATCGCAAGACCGACGACGAAGAGCTGCGGGTGCTCTCCTACGACATCGCGACCGGGTCAGGCCGGCCAGCGCGGCGAGATGTTCGACTGGCTGGTGCAGTGGGGACTGCCCCAGTCGGGCGAACCGATGATGGCGTGGATGGCGGTCGGCCGACGGCGACCACGACCACGGCGGTGCCGAGACGGACGCGTCGCTCAGCGATGACGAGGCACGGGCTGCGATGGGAATGGCATCGGATGCCGAGCTCGATGCAGCTCGCAGCGGCGTCGGCGGCAGGAAGCGGACTGCCTGTTCCTCGAGCTGATGATCCGCCACCACGAGGGCGCCATCCCGATGGCCGAGGCGATGCTCGAGCTCGGCACCGAACCGCGCGTCCTCGCAGGTCGCCGGGAGCATCAGAGCCGGCCAGACGGCCGAGATCGACGCGATGCAGAGCATGCAGCAGCGCCTGGGCTGCGCCGGCTGAGCCACGAGCCTGAGGCTCGCTCCGGATCCGGCTCGCTACAGTGAACGGGTGAGCGCTCCTCCCGCACCTCCCGCGACGCAGCCCGATCCTGGTGCGAGTCGCGGTCGTGCTCGATCTACCTCGAGCGGGTTCGCGAGCGTGGCGATCGGCATCCTGGTCCTTCTCAGCCGGTACCGCGTGGACGCGGCCGAGGTCCTGCCGGTCTCGCTGCTGGGTGCCGGGGTGATCCTGTTCGGCCTGCTCACGATCGCCGTCGCCTCCGGCGTCGCCCGCGGACAGCCGGCTGGCCCGCGCTGCTCCTGACGATCTACCTCGCGGTGCAGTTCGCGCTGCACACCGTCACGATCGTGACTGCCGACACGTGGGATTGGACCTCGGTCGGCCGAGATCGGCGGTCTACGTCTTCATCGCCGTCGCCGTGTGGACGCCGCCGGGATCGCGCTACTTCCGCGCCGATCCCGCCGATCAGACTGAGCTCGCGACCGCCGACTGATCGCGTCGCGCGTCAGTGACGTCGGCGCGCGCCGCGGTCGCCAGCGACCGCGCGACGAATCGGCGGTGGAAGAACCGCACGATCTCGATCGCACCGATCGTGAGCACCGTGACGAACGCGATCGAGATACGCGCACTCCTCACCGGGGTCGACGAGCTGGAAGAACTCGGTCGACAGCGGGATCGTGAAGATCACCACCAGGGCGACGAACATCGCAGCCGATCACGATCGCCTTGTAGCGGTTGATCGGCCGTGACAGCACCGTCAGCACCCAGATGCCGACGATCGCGAGGATGATCGTCGACCCCGTGCGCAGCTGCGCCTCGTCGACGCCCAGCGACATCGCGCCGCAGCGTGTAGAGGGTGAGCGCGACCGCGATGATGATGCCCGCGGGGATGGCGAAGCTCAGCGATCGCCTCAGGAAGCCCGGCACGTACCGCTGGCTGTTCGGCATGAGCGCGAGGAAGAACGCCGGGATGCCGATCGTCAGTCCGTCGGTGATCGACAGCTGGCGCGGCAGGAAGGGGAATTCCAGCACGAGGACGCCGAACAGGATCGCGAGGCCCGGTGGCGTACGCGGTCTTGGTGAGGAAGAGCATCGAGACGCGCTCGATGTTGGCGATCACCTGACGGCCCTCGGCGACGACGTCGGGCAGGTGCGAGAACTGTCCGTCGAGCAGGACGAGCCGCGCCACCGCCTTCGTGGCGGCCGCGCCCGAGTTCATCGCGATGCCGATGTCGGCGGTCTTGATCGCGAGCGCGTCGTTCACGCCGTCGCCGGTCATCGCGACCGTGTGCCCGCGCCCCTGCAGCGCCACGACCATGCGCTTCTTCTGCTCGGGCGTCACCCGGCCGAACACGGTGAAGGTCTCGAGGATCTCGCCGAGCTCGGCATCGTCTTCGGGCAGCTTGCGCGCGTCGTAGCCCTCGGCCACGTCGAGGCCGACCTCGCGGGCGATCGCCGCGACGGTGCGCGGGTTGTCGCCGGAGATGATCCGGATGCCGACCCCCTGGGCGCGGAAGTACGCCAGGGTGTGCGCGGCATCCGGGTCGCACCTGCTCGCGGAACGTCAGCACGACGGCCGGCGCGACACCCGCGGGCAGCCGCTCGGCCTCGACGTCGGCCGTCGGTCGAGCGCGATCTGCGGAGTGGGCGAGTACGAGCGTGCGGCGTCCGGTCGAGGCCAGTTCGGTGACGGTGCGGCCGAGCTCGTTCGGCGGGATCGGATGCGGCATCCCCGAACACCATCTCGGGGGCACCCAGCACCCAGGTGCCGCCGTCCGCGAACGAGACCGCGCTCCACTTGCGCGCCGACGAGAACGGCATGTAGGCCTGCGACGTCGGGCGGCTTCGCCCGGCAGCGGGAACGGCTCGCGCAGGCAGCGCGCGGTCGCGTTCGCGTCGGGCGCGGCGCCGTACCAGGCGAGGCGTGCTCTCCCACCCGGCGTGCTGCGCCGGTGAGCGGGTGCGAACCGTCGAACTGCGATGTCGCCGCCGGTGAGCGTGCCGGTCTTGTCGAGGCAGATCACGTCGACGCGGGCGAGGCCCTCGACCGCGGGCAGCTCGTTCACGAGCACCTGCCGGCCGGCGAGCTTCGCCGCGCCCACCGCGAAGGCGATCGAGGTCACCAGCACGAGACCGAGCGGGATCATGGCCGTCAGCGACGCGATCGTGTTCACGACCGCCTGCACCCAGGTGCCGCTCTCCCACGCCTGCACCCAGCCGCCGGCGACCATCATCTGCGCGTTCAGGACGAGCAGACCGATCGGTCCGATCGCCCCAGCCGACCCAGGTGAGCACCCGGTCGATCGAGGTGCGCAGCTCGGAGGAGACCATCGAGAACCGCTTCGCCTCGTCGGCGAACTTGTTCGCGTACGAGTCCGCACCGACTCGAGTGACCCGCGCCTCGCCCTCGCCGGCGACCACGACCGACCCCGACAGCGCCTCGTCACCGTGGTTCTTGTCGACCGCGTCGGACTCACCGGTGAGCATGGACTCGTCGATCTGCAGCGCGCGCCCCTGCGCGACGACGGCGTCGGCGGGCACCTGGTCGCCGGCCCGGAGGATCAGGATGTCGTCGAGCACCACATCCGCGGGCGCGATCTCGAGCTCCTCGCCC
This sequence comes from uncultured Actinomycetota bacterium, assembly GCA_963772395.1. Classification (GTDB taxonomy): domain Bacteria; phylum Actinomycetota; class Actinomycetes; order Actinomycetales; family Microbacteriaceae; genus Microbacterium. The sequence continues at coordinate 1,842,980 of CAVYWV010000002.1, forward strand.
TCGCGGCGCACGCGCGCCCGCGGGGCGTTCAGCAGAGCGAGGCGATCGAGCTTCGCCTTGGCGCGGAACTCCTGGGCGCATCCGATGATCGCGTTCGCGAACGCGGCGAGGCCGAACAGCGCATCCTGCCAGCGGCCGAGCAGCAGAAGGATGAGGAAGCAACCGCCGACGATCGCGTTGAAGAGCGTGAACACGTTGGCGCTGACGATGTTCCAGACGCTGCGACTCGAGTCCGCCGTGAAGGCGTTCGTGCGCCCGGCGGCGATGCGCTCGGCGACCTGCGGCTGCGTGAGCCCCACCGCGGGGTCGACCGGCGCGGGCAGTGCGTCGACGTCGGTCACGGCATCCATGGATCACACCCTATGACCACCCCCGATATGCGCGCGCCGAGCGGATGCCGGAGAATGGGTCGCTATGGATACTCCCGCCGACGTCATCCTCCACCTCGCACACGCCGGCGTCTCGCTGGTCGTCGACGCGCGCTTCGGACGCCTCCCCTCGATCGTGCACTGGGGGTCGCAGCTCAGCGATCTCGGCGACGAGGCGCTGGTCGGACTGAGCGACGCCGCCGTTCCCGTCGTCGGCTCGAACAACGTCGACACCCCCCCGCGCGTCGCACTCCTGCCCGAGCACCACACCGGCTGGACGGGCCGCCCCGGCCTCTCGGGCTCGTCATCCGGTCGCGGGTGGTCGCCGCGCTTCATCACGACCGCGGTCGAGCTCGACGGCACACCGGTCGACGGCGTGGTCTCGGCCGGCGCGGGTCGCGTGGTGTTCCACGCCGTGGACGACCGCGCGCAGCTGTCGCTTCGGCTCGAACTGGAGCTTCTGCCCAGCGGCCTCATCCGCTCGCGCGCCGCGGTGACGAACGAGCAGGATGCCGACTACACCGTCGACGAGGTGTCGCTCGTGTTCCCGATCCCCGCCGAAGCGAGCGAGATCCTGGACTTCACAGGCCAGCACAACTACGAGCGCGTTCCGCAGCGCGGACCGCTGCGCGCCGGCATCCATCTCCGCGAGAACCGTCGGGGCCGCACGGCCGCCGACAGCGCGTACGTGCTGCACGCGGGGGTGCCCGGGTTCGGGTTCGCCGAGGGCCGCGTCTGGGCGGTGCACACCGCGTGGAGCGGCAATCACCGCCACTACGCCGAGCGGGTCTACACCGGAGAGCAGGTGCTCGGCGGCGGCGAGGTGCTGCTGCCCGGCGAGACCATCCTGGCGAGCGGCGAGGCGTACGAGAGCCCGTGGGTCTACGGTGCGTACGGCGACGGACTCGACGCGATCGCACACCGATTCCACCAGCCATCTGCGCGCGCTCGGCGCCGATCGCCCTGCGAGGCGACCGGTGACGCTCAACGTCTGGGAAGCCGTCTATTTCCGCCACGACGCCGCCGAGCTCATCGCCCTCGCCGATCAGGCCGCGGCGATCGGCATCGAGCGATTCGTGCTCGACGACGGCTGGTTCGGGGACCGCCGCACCGACCGGGCCGGGCTGGGCGACTGGGTCGTATCGACCGACGTGTGGCCGGGCGGCCTGCATCCGCTGGTGGACCACGTGCGAGCCAAGGGCATGCAGTTCGGACTGTGGTTCGAGCCCGAGATGGTCAACCTCGACAGCGACCTCGCCCGTCGGCATCCGGAATGGATCATGGCCGCGCGCGACGAGCTGCCCGTCGAGTCGCGCACGCAGCACGTTCTGAATCTCGCCGCGCCGGGAGCGTACGAGCACGTGAAGAGCCAGATGCTCGCCCTGCTGGACGAGTACCGCATCGACTACATCAAGTGGGACCACAACCGCGACCTCACCGAGGCGGGCGACCGCGAGCACGGTGGTCGCCCCGTGGTGCACGAGCAGACCCTGGCGTTCTACCGCCTGCTGCGAGAGCTGCGCGAGGCGCACCCGGACCTGGAGATCGAGTCGTGCTCGTCGGGCGGCGGCCGCGTCGACCTGGGCGTGCTCGAGCTGACCGACCGAGTCTGGGTCTCTGACAACAGCGACCCGCACGACCGCCAGTCGATGATGCGCTGGACCGCGCAGCTCGCGCCGCCCGAGTACCTCGGCGCGCACATCGCCTCGGACCGCTCGCACACGACCGGACGCCGGCTCGATCTGTCGTTCCGGGCGAGCACCGCGATCTTCGGTCACCTGGGGATCGAGTGGGACCTCGGCGAGGCGACGGATGCCGAGCTGAAGCTTCTCGCCCGCTGGATCGAGTTCCACAAGGAGCACCGCGCTCTGCTGCTCGGTGGCGAGATCGTGCGTGTGGACACCACCGATCCCCGCATCGTCGTGCACGGCGTGGTCGCCGCGGACGCCTCGGAGGCGATCTACTCGGCTGCGGTGCTCGACACGACGCATCCCGAGCCGCCGGCCCGCCTCACCCTGCGCGGCATCGACCCGGACCGCACCTACCGGGTTGCCCCGGTATTCATCGGCACGATCCCGTCGGGACTGATCCCGCCGGCCTGGTGGGGCGCGCCGAGCGACGCCGAGACCCTCGCGACGCTGGAGTACTGGGACCGTGCCGAGCGCGCCGACGTCAGCTACCCGGGCGCGAGCTTCCGCGGCGACGTGCTGGCGCTGGTCGGGGTGGCCTCCCCGCGCCTTCACCCCGACCAGGCCGTGCTGTACCGCGTCGTCGCGGAGGACTGACCGGCCGCACGCACACAATCGGCCGGGATCGCAGCCTCCCCCGGATGGCTGCAGCCCCGGCCGATCGGCCGTGCTGGTCTGCTACTTGACGGAACCCGCGGTGAGCCCGCGGACGAAGAACCGCTGCAGTGCGAAGAAGATCACCAGCGGCACGACCAGGGTGATGAACGAACCCGCCGCGACGCGCTGCCAGCCCTGACCGTACTGACCCAGCAGGGTGTACAGACCCTGGGTCAGCACCTGGTTGGGACCGCTCTGGATGAACAGATACGCGACGAAGAAGTCGTTCCACACCCAGAGGAACTGGAAGATCGCGAACGACGCCAGCGCCGGCACCGACATCGGCACGATCAGCCGCCAGAAGATCTGGAAGTGACTCGCCCCGTCCACACGCGCCGCCTCGATGAGCGAGTTCGGGAGCGTCTGCATGTAGTTGCGCAGGATGTAGATCGCGAGCGGCATCGCGAACGTCGCGTGCACGATCCAGGCGGCCGGGTACTGACCGATGATCTGGATGCCGGTGGTGTTGCCGAACCACACGAACAGCTGCAGGATCGGGATGACCGCAATCTGGATCGGTACGACCATGAGCGCCAGGATGACCGCGAAGTAGATCTCCTTGCCGCGGAACTCGAAGAACGTGAACGCGTAGGCGGCCATCGCGGCGATCATCACCGGGAGCACCGTCGCGGGGACGGTCACGGCGACCGAGTTCCAGAACGTCGTTCCGGCATCCAACGCCGTCCACGCCTGCGCGAACGCATCGAAGGTCCAGTCCTGCCCGAACGGGTTCAGGAAGACGGTCCACCAGCCCGTGGCGTCCACGTCCGCCTTGCTGCGGAAGCTCGTGATCAGCAGACCGAGCAGCGGGAACAGCCAGGCGAGCGCGATGATCGCCATGATGATGCTGATCAGGATGTGCGGCTTGCGCTTCTCCGTGCCGTCGGCGTTCCGCTTCTTCGACTTCGCCTGGAGGTCGACGATTTCGCGCTTGCCCTCGTCCTCGTCGACGATGGGGGTCGGGATGAAGGTCATCGGAGTTCCTCCTGCGACTTGTAGCTGCGGACTTGGTACACGATCAGCGGGATCACGGCGACCATCAGGACGATCACGACCGCTGCGGCCTTGCCCGGGTTCTGGAAGCTGAACAGCTGCGAGTAGAACTCGACCACGAGCACGCTCGTGTTGTATTGCCCGCCGGTCATGGCGTAGATGATGTCGAAGCTCTTCATCACGAAGATCGTGACGGTGACGAAGACCGCCAGCACGGTGCCGCGGATCTGCGGGACGATCACGAGGAAGAAGGTCTTTCGCTCGCTCGCTCCGTCCAGGCGCGCCGCCTCGATGGTCTCTTCGGGCACGCCCTTGATCGCGGCGGACAGCAGCACCATCGCGAAGCCCACCTGCAGCCAGATGACGATGAACATCAGCAGGAAGCTGTTGACCCGCGCCGCATCGATCGTGAGCCAAGGGATCGGATCCTGTCCCGTGACGCCCGTCCAGATGGCGTTCAGCAGATAGATCTGCGGATTGCCGGGCGGCGCATAGAAGTAGATGAAGCGCCACGTCACGGCGGCCGCGATGCCGCTGATCGCCATCGGGACGAAGATCATCGCCTTGAAGGACTGCTCACGGCGCTTGCCCAGTCGGTCGGTGAGGATCGCGACGAGCAGGCCGACCAGGACCGTCGCCGCGGGTACCACGAGGACCCACAGTGCGTTGTTGATCAGGACGCTGATGAAGTTCGGGTCGGTGAACAGCGAGAGGTAGTTGTCGAACCCGACGAACGTCGCACCCTCACCGCGGCGCTGGCTCTGCTTCATGAAGCTCTCCACGAAGGTGCGCAGAGCCGGATACAGCAGGAAGACCGCGACGAGGACGATCACCGGCAAAAGGAACACATACGGCAGCAGCCGCGTCTTCGTCTTGTCGTTCGTCTTCTCGACGAGCCAGTTGAGGAGCCAGAAGATCAAGAACGAGACTCCGAGGCCCAAGACCACGGAGATGAGTGCACTTAAGATGGGGCCCATCGAAAACCGCCTGACGTCTTTGTGAGGATGATGGTGATGTTAGTGGGGAGCGGCGCCGGTAAACAGCGTGCCGGCGCCGCTCCGCTTCGCTCACGTGGAGCGACGAGGACGCACTACCGCGGCCAGGACGCGTCGATCGCGTCGAAGGCCTGCTCCATCGTCTTCTGACCTGCGAACCAGCTGGTCAGCTCGCTCCACTCGGTGCCGGCTCCGACTTCACCCGGCATCTGGTCGGAAGCGTCGAACCCGAACAGCGTCGAAGCCGCCAGCAGCTCCTGAGCCTTCTTCTGGAACTCCGTGGTGTAGAACGACGTGTCGAAGTCGTTGTGCGGCGAGAGGAAGATCGCCTGGCTGGCGTATCCGTTCGTCCCGAACTCTGGACCGGTGATGTACTCCACGACCTGCTTGACATCGTCCGAGTCGGTGAACGCACCGACCAGGTCACCGCCACCGAGCATCGCCGTGTCCGTGCCCTCCGGGGAAGGCAGCTGGAAGAAGTCGATGTTCGACAGGTCGCCGTCCTGGATCTGCGCCTTGATGTCGTCGGGGAAGAAGTCCGCGATGAACGAACCCTGACGCATCATGAAGCACTGGCCGTTCTCCTTGCCGGTGACGAACAGCTGGTTGCCCGCCGTCTGGAACGATGTGGTCGCCGCTGCCGCTCCGCCGCCGTTGACCTTGCCGTCGGTGAGAAGCTCGTCGGCGACCTTGTCGCCCGCCTCGTTGACGACCGGGCTGTTGAAGAGGGTGTCTCCCGCGATCCACGAGTTGTACTCTTCGAGACCGCCGTAGCGCAGCACGTACTCCTCGAGCCAGTCGGTGGCCGGCCATCCGGTCGCGCCGCCGGACTCCAGTCCGACGCACCACGGGTAGCCGATGCCGTCCGCGATGATCTGCTCCTGGACCGCCGTGAGCTCCTCATCGGTGGTCGGAACCGTCAGGCCCGCTGCCTCGAATGCGGCCGGGTTGTACCAGACCAGCGACTTGACGTTGATCGAGTACGGCAGACCGAACGTCTGGCCGTCCACGACGGCGATGTCGCCGAGACCGTTCGCCTCGTCGGCAGTGACCGCGTCGACGTCGATGCCGAGGTCTTCCAGCGGGAACAGCGTCTGCGTCTGGCTCTTCAGGACGCCCGGCTGCGGGTAGATCGCAATGTCGGGCGGGTTGCCCGCCGTGGCGCGTGCGATGACGGCCGTCTGGAAGTCGGTGTTGCCGTCGTAGCGCACCGTGATGCCCGACGTCTCGCTCCACTTGTCGAGGTCGGCCTGGAAGGCCTCTGCCTGCGCGTCGGTGAATCCGCCCAGGATCGAGACCTCGCCGCCGTCGCCTCCGCCCTCATCGCCCCCGCCCCCGCCCCCGGTGCAGCCGGCGAGCGCGATCCCGACGATCCCGAGCGCCACGACCGGCGCCAGGATACGTCTGTGCTGTGACATGCCCATGTGTGCTTCTCCTCTTCGAGTCCACGATTGATTCGCGTAGCGGCACTTCGGGAACCGCTTCCACACAACGTATTGGATTCCGGCAGATGTCACAACACTCGAGACCCTCATCGCTCCGGATCGTTGTAATTGCGCCGTCGTTCCGCGAAGCGTGATAGTGGAACCGTTCCCAGAAACGCCGAAATCTCGTATGCTGAACCGAATCCGACGCACGCCGCGGAACGATTTCCAACCCCGAGGGTGGTGGCACGAGTGAGCGGGATCGCAGAGGTGGCACGCCTGGCCGGAGTGTCGAAGTCAACCGCCAGCCGCGCCCTGGGCGGAACCGGCTACGTCTCGAACGAGACGCGACACCGCGTGCACGACGCCGCAGCGTCGATCGGCTACGTGCCCTCGACCAGCGCGGTGAGCCTGGCGACCGGGCGCACTCAGAACGTCGGAGTGGTCATGCCCTACGTGAACCGCTGGTTCTTCGCGGAGGTGCTCGAAGGCATTCAGCAGGCGCTGCTCGAGCAAGGGCTCGACCTCACCCTCTACGACGCCAAGCCGGGCACCGATGCACGCAACCGCATCTTCGAGGATTTCCTCGCTCGCAAGCGGTTCGACGGACTGATCGCCGTCGGCCTCGAACCCGACCACAAGGAGCTCGACCGTCTGGTCACGATCGGACGTCCCATCGTCAGCGTCGTCGGGTCGGGCTCGGCGACCACCGTGGTCGAGATCGATGACGACCACGTGGCACGCCGGGCGACCGATCATCTGATCGGCCTCGGCCATCGCGACATCGCGTTCCTGGGCGGAGGGTCCACCACGCACTGGGCGCAGGTGGATCGCAGACGCCTGAACGGCTATCTGAGCGCGATGGACACGGCGGGGCTGTCGGAGCATGCCACCCACATCGTTTCCGATGTGACGATGCCGGGCGGCTATGCGTCAGCGGTGGACGCGCTGGGCGAGGCGCGGCGCCGGCCCACCGCGATCGTCGCCACGTGCGACGAGGTCGCGATCGGAGCGATCATCGCGGCACGACGGCTCGGCGTACAGGTGCCGAGCGACCTCAGCGTGATCGGGATCGACGACCATGAGTTCGCGGACATGTTCGCCCTCACCACACTGCGGCAGTCGCCCCGTGAGCAGGGCCGCGTGGCGGTCGAACTGCTGCTCGCCCATCTCGACGACCCGAGTCAGGCCACCAAGACGGTGCGGATGCCGGCACAGCTGATCGTCCGCAACTCCACCGCCGCACGTGACCCGCGCCGCTCTGCGGTCGCCGTCGACGCCCGCCGGCACGGCGCCGGTTGAAGCCGCCCGCCCCCTCGCCCTCGAAGGAGACTCTCGTGTTCGACCTGTCCGATGCGTGGGTGTGGGACTTCTGGTTCGCCGATGACGGCGACCGCTACCACCTGTTCTTCCTTTACGCCTCGAGGGCTCTGCACGACCCCGAGCGTCGGCACCTCCGTGCCTCGATCGGCCACGCGGTCTCCGACGACCTGGTGTCGTGGACGCGGGTCGCCGACGCGCTCGTGCGCAGCGATGCCCCGGCGTTCGACGACGTGGCGACGTGGACGGGGAGCGTCGTGCGCCACGACGACGGAACGTGGTACCTGTACTACACGGGCGTGCACTTCGAGGGCGGTCGCAATGTGCAGCGGCTGGGGTATGCGACGTCGACGGATCTGACGACGTGGACCAAGGCGACCGGCAACCCGGTCGTCGAGTCGGACGCTCGCTGGTACGAGCGTCTCGACACGTCGCCGTGGAACGAGGAGACCTGGCGGGATCCGTGGGTGCTGCGTGATCCGGACGGCGACGGATGGCACATCCTGGTCACCGCCAGGTCGATCGACGGCGAATCCGACACACGAGGCGTCGTCGGGCACGCGGTCTCCGCAGATCTGCGCGCATGGGAGGTGCGTCCCCCGTTGAGCGAGCCGGTCGCGGCGGGCTTCGGTCAGCTCGAGGTCATGCAGGTCGAAGCGATCGAGGGCACGCCGGTGCTCATCTTCTCGTGTCTGCCCCCGCAGGCGTCCGAGCAACGTCGAGGGGCCTTCCCACGCGGGGCGATCTGGGCGGCTCCCGCCGACTCGCTCACCGGGCCGTTCCGGATCGACGAGGCGTACCCGCTCGCCGACGAGGACCTCTACGTCGGTCGACTCCTGCGGCGCCGCGACGACGGCCAGTGGCTGCTGTTCGCCTTCCGCAACGTCGGCGAGGACGGCGGGTTCGTCGGCGGGATCACCGACGGGATGCCGATCGGCTGGCGCGGCGATCGACTGGTGGTCGAGCGCCCGTAGACACGTCGAAGGCCCCGGATGCAGCGTGGCATCCGGGGCCTTCGTTCGTGGTCGAGCACGCGCTTGCGCGCGTATCGAGACCTGGACTACTTGAGGGTGACGGTCGCGCCGGCCTCTTCGAGAGCAGCCTTCGCCTTGTCAGCGGCTTCCTTGGTTGCGCCCTCGAGCACAGCCTTGGGAGCGCCGTCGACGACGGCCTTGGCCTCGCCGAGGCCGAGAGCGGTGAGCTCACGGACGACCTTGATGACCTGGATCTTCTTCTCGCCGGCGGCCTCGAGCACGACGTCGAATGCCGTCTGCTCCTCGACCTCTTCGGCGGGAGCGGCACCGGCGGCAGCCGGGCCGGCAACGGCGACGGGCGCCGCGGCGGTGACCTCGAAGGTCTCCTCGAACTTCTTGACGAACTCCGACAGCTCGATGAGCGTGAGCTCCTTGAACGCGTCGAGCAGCTCGTCGGTGGTGAGCTTTGCCATGATTTTCTCCTTGCTTAGGTTTCTGTCAGCCGCGCCCTGATCAGGCGGCGGACTCCTGCTTCTCACGCAGCGCGTCGACCGTGCGAACGGCCTTCGACAGCGGTGCGTTGAACAGATATGCGGCGCCGAACAGCGAGGCCTTCATCGCACCGGCGAGCTTCGCCAGCAGGACTTCACGGCTCTCGAGGTCAGCGAGCTTGTTGACCTCATCTGCGGTCAGGGCGGCACCGTCGAAGTACCCGCCCTTGATCACCAGAAGAGGGTGTGCCTTGGCGAAGGCGCGCAGACCCTTCGCGACGGTGACCGGGTCACCGTGCACGAATGCGATGGCCGAAGGACCCTTGAGGTCATCGTCCAGCGTCGAGATCCCCGCCTTGTTGGCGGCGATCTTGGTCAGCGTGTTCTTCACCACGGCGTATTCCGCGTCCTGACGAATGCTGTTGCGAAGCTCCTTGAGCTCAGCAACCGTCAGACCGCGGTACTCGGTCAGCAGAACGGCGGTCGAACCCTCGAAGTTCTTCGTGAGTTCGGCGACCGATGCATCCTTCTGCGCCATGGCCACTCCTTGTGTGTACGAGACGCTCCACGATGGCGGGGCGCCGGCCGACGGCATCCGCTCATCGGATCTCGCTCGACAATGAAAAAAGCTCCGGCGCAAGCGCACGGAGCAGGAAACTCGGAGGAGATTCGTGTCGTACACCTGCGCGGGCCCCTGCAGTGCAGAGCTTCGATCTTCGTACGCTTGCGCGCACGTCGATGACCAGCGGTCTTCGGCTGGATTCCAGGATACGTGATGCCGCTCCCCCGGCAAAATCCGCGCCGGTTGCGGGCTGTCCCTCAGCGCGATGCGGGGCGGTGCGCCAGAACGAATGCGGTGGCTTCTGCGCGCGATGCCACCCCCAGCTTGCGGAAGATCTTCGCGACGTGGAACTTCACCGTGTTCTCGCTGATGCCCAGGGCCACGGCGATCTCGCGGTTGCGCTGTCCGGCGATGAGCAGTTCGAGCACCTCGATCTCGCGGGGCCCGAGGTCCCACGCGGGAGGTGCGGCCGACAGAGCGGGCGGCGGATCGAGCGGCATGACGACCGACATCTCGGTGCCCCATCCCGGTGTCGCCTCGAATGCGAGTCGCCCGTTGAGGGCGAGCACGCGCTGGCGCACCAGCCGCAGCTGCACACTCTCCTCCGAGAGGTCGCCGGGGCCGTCGTCGCGCACATTGATGAGCAGGTTCGTGCCGTCGCAGTCCCACTGCACGCGCACGCGGCTCACGTCGTGGCGATCGACCAGGGCCAGGATCGATCCGCGGACGACCGCGCGCGCACCGTGCGCGATCTCGCTGGGCAGCGCCCGGCCGTCGATCGGCGGCTCGACGAACTGCACGTCGATGTCTCGGTAGCGCACGAGCGGCCGCAGATCGTCGCGCAGCCGTTCGAAAGCGGTCGTGACGGGTTCCTCGGTGAAGGTGCGCACGCGGTCGCTCGCGGTGCGCAGGTGCACCATCCCCTCCGCCGCGATCTGGGTCGCCGTGCGGCGGGCGGAGCGGTCATCGAGTGTGCTGGAGCGCAGCACCGCCAGCACCGATTCGAGCGTCGTGGAGTACTCGTCGGCGAGCTCGGTGAGCGCCTCCATCCGCACGCTCGAGGTGGCACGGGCCAGCTGCAGATAGTCGGGCGGGGCGGCATCCGCGAGTTCTTGCGCGCGCAGCGCGACGATGTTCCACAGCTGGACGACGGCCGCGTCGGAATCGGCATCGCCGGGTTGCGCGAGCACCAGCAGGGCGCCGTTGCTCGAGACCGCGTGGAACGCCTCGATCTCGCCCGTCGCCGTCGCGATCGGCGCACGGCGTGTGTGGCCGGGGCCGAGCATGCGTCGCACCTCGTCGAGCGCGAGGAACGAGACGCCGTCGACGAACGATGCCGCGCCGGCGCCGGCGCGCTGACCCCCTGCCGCGTCGGCCACCAGGAACACGAGCGCGGAGTGCGGGATAAGGGGCGCCAGAAGCGTTGACAAGCGCGTCGGCATGAGCGCGGGCGGGGCGGTGAGGACATCCGCCAGACCGCGGATCGTGTCGAGATCGCGCTCGACGGTATGGCTCTGCACTGAAGTCATGCCCCCACCCTAGGTTTCTGCCACCCGTTCGGGTAGGCAGAACGACCCCGAGGAGCGATCGACCCACTCGAACGAAGCAGACAGGCTCGAAGTGCGCCATCACCACTGGCTCAGAGAGAGGACGAAGATGTCTGGAAACAGAGCGGTCGCCTACGAGGGACCCGGAGTCGTGAAGGTCATCGACACCGACTACCCCGAGTTCGAACTGCACGACGGCCCGGGGGTGAACCCCGCCAACGTGGGGCGGAAGATCCCGCACGGGGCGATCCTTCGCACGGTCGCGACGAACATCTGCGGCTCCGACCAGCACATGGTGCGCGGGCGCACGACGGCTCCGGCCGGCCTCGTTCTCGGCCACGAGATCACCGGTGAGGTCGTCGAGACGGGGCCTGACGTCGAGTTCATCAAGGTCGGCGACATCGTCTCGGTGCCCTTCAACATCTCGTGCGGCCGCTGCCGCAACTGCAAGGAGGGCAAGACCGGGATCTGCCTGAACGTGAATCCCGACCGGCCCGGCAGCGCATACGGCTACGTCGACATGGGCGGATGGGTCGGCGGCCAGGCCGAGTACGTGCTCGTCCCCTACGCGGACTGGAATCTCCTCAGATTCCCCGACCGCGATCAGGCGCTCGAGAAGATCCTCGACCTCGCCATGCTGTCCGACATCTTCCCGACCGGCTTCCACGGCGCTGTCACGGCCGGTGTCGGTGTGGGCTCGACCGTCTACATCGCTGGCGCGGGCCCGGTCGGTCTGGCCGCAGCAGCGGGCGCGCAGCTGCTCGGAGCCGCCGTGGTGATCGTCGGCGACCTGAACGAAGACCGGCTGGCGCAGGCGCGCAGCTTCGGGTGCGAGACCGTGAACGTCGGCAAGGGCTCGGTGCCCGACCAGCTCGAACAGCTGCTCGGCGTACCCGAAGTCGACGCCGCCGTCGATGCCGTCGGCTTCGAGGCGCGCAGCGAGGGCCACGGTGCGAACGCGAAGGAAGCGCCGGCGACCGTACTGAACTCCCTGATGGGCGTCACTGCCGCGGGCGGGGCGGTCGGCATCCCGGGTCTGTACGTCACCGGCGATCCCGGTGCCGTCGACGACGCCGCCAAGGTCGGGTCGCTCTCGATCAGCCTCGGCACCGGATGGGCGAAGTCGCTGTCGTTCACGACCGGCCAATGCCCGGTCATGCGCTACAACCGTCAGCTCATGATGGCGATCCTGCACGACAAGGTCCACATCGCGGATGCCGTGAACGCGAAGGCCATCTCGCTCGACGACGCCCCTCAGGGCTACGCCGAGTTCGACGCCGGCGCGGCGACCAAGTACGTCCTCAACCCGAACGGCTACATCGCCGCTTGACCCAGATCTCGAACCCGAGTTCACCGATCAACCGAAGGAGCACCACCATGTCCACTGTCACCCTCGAAGATGCCCGTCGCGTCATCGCCGCCGCCGAGAAGAAGGCGACCGAGATCGGCCAGCCGATGAACATCGCCGTCGTCGACTCCGGCGGCAACCTCGTCGCCCATGTCCGCCAGGACGGCGCCTGGATCGGCAGCGTCAACATCTCCGTCAACAAGGCCTGGACCTCGAAGGCCTTCGACATCTCGACGAAGGACCTCGGCGACAATTCGCAGCCGGGCCAGCAGTTCTTCGGCATCCAGAACACGAACGGCGGCAAGGTCGCGATCTTCGCCGGCGGCATCCCGCTCTCACGCGACGGTGTCGTCGTCGGAGCGGTGGGGGTCAGCGGCGGCTCGGGCGAGCAGGACCACGCGGTCGCCGAGGCCGGCGTCGCGGGCTTCTGACCCGCGCCTCGGTTCCGCGCGCTCGCCCGCCTTGACCTCGAGTGCACGGCTGGGTGTCGAGTGCACGACCTTCCCGCGTGGGGAGGTCGTGCACTCGCGTCGATGCCGTGCACTCGAGATCTGCGCCCTTCAGGCGCGGGGCTCACAGCGGTGGAGTGATGTTGAACGACCTCAGGCGCGCGGCAAGCACCTGAGGGGAGGTGATGTGCTCGTCGCCCCACCGCGCGAATCGCCGTTGCGTCGTCCCGCGGATCCAGTCCTCGCGCTGCTTCTCCTCGAGCAGGATCTGCTCGAGCGGGATGCCGCGCCGCAGCGCCTCGTCGAGGTACTTTCCCCTGCCGTCGAACTCGCCGAATGCGGCGACGTCATCAAGGGCGAGGTCCACGAAGTACATTCGGCCACCCGGCCCGGCGACCGGAGCCTGCAGCCGCGGCGAGTGGAACCCGAGGCGCACGATCTGCAGCCTGCTCACGCTCTCGCCGGGCAGCTGCGCCTTCCCGTCGGCGAATTCGGCCATCCGCCGAGCCGCCTTCACGCCGCGAGCGCCGGTTGCCGCTGCAATCCGACAGGCCATTTCGCGCCGCCAGGCCCGCACCGCGTCTTCATCCCATTCCCGCACCCGCAGCGCCATCATGCGTTCGGCGGCATCAGCGCACGACACGGCGGCTTCGGGTGGAAGCGTCCGCATGAGATCGAAGACCGTCCGAGACAAGGTCGTGGTGCGGATGCCCTCGCGGAGAACGACATCGGTTGCCGGAAGCGGCGCAACGTGGCGCATCACATCCGGGCCGCTCGAGATACGACCGGCCGCTGCGGTCGTCATGTGCACTCGTTGCGGCCGGTAGCGGTACAAAGGAAGGCCCCACACGACTGCGGCCGACACGTGTGACAGCGCCGCGCCGCCAGCGGAGTCGCGGACGACGGCGATGACATGCGCGAGATGGCGGGCTTCTGGCCATAGGTCTGCCGCGTCGGTCGCGGCGATGTAGCTGCCCCGACGCACCACGCGCAGCTCACCGGCGCGGACCGCCGAGCTGATGCGGGCTTCGGTCCACCCGCCGAGAAGAAGCGACCTCGTCGAGCGCACGAGCGGGCTGAGCTCCGAGACGGACATTCGGGGTCGCATTCTTCAGAATCCGACGCGCGGCATCCGAATCAACGCGTTGCACGGGCAACCTGCGCAGAACAGGGCGTCAGCGCCCGCTGGGGAGGAGCCGCGCATCCGCCCCCGGCGCGAGTGCACGAGGAACTGGCGAATGCACGAGGTGTCCGCGAAGGAAGTGCGTGCACTCGCGGACACGTCGTGCACTCGCGCGTGCCAGCAAGAGCGCGGGTCTCGCACTCGCGCCCGGCGCGCTGGGTGTCGCGAGCACAGGATGTCCTGCCGCGGGGTTAGCCTCGAACCGTGACCCTCGAACTCGCCGCGCTGTCGCCGACGCTCGCGTCGCGGGTCGTCGCGGACTCACGGGATCGGGTCGCCTGGACCCGCGCCCGGTCGCGCGGGATCACCGCGACCGACGTCGCGAGCCTGACATCGGTGAACGCCATCGCGAAGGCCGCCGATGCGAAGCTCATGGGCTCGGGTTTCTCCGGCAACGCGTACACGGCGCATGGTCGCGTGCGTGAACCGGCGATCGCCGGCTGGGTGGCGGCGACGCACGGCATCCTGCCCTCGAGCGCCCTGTTCCACGCGGTGATCGAGAAGCGTCATCTCGCGACGCCCGACGGCGTCGTCGTCGACGCAGACGGGCGCATCACCCTCTGCGAGATCAAGACGACCAACAAGTCATGGCGCAGCATCCCTCGCACCTACCTGCGGCAGATCTGGTGGCAGCAGCACGTCCTCGAAGCCGAGCGCACGCTGGTCGTGTGGGAGGAGCACGACGGATTCGTGCCGGTGGACGATGAGCCGCGCTGTGCCTGGGTCGACCGCGACGACGACGAGATCGGCCGGCTCGTGGCGCTGGCAACGTCGCTGATCGACGAGCTCCACCGGCGGACGACGCAGCGACAGCCGGTCGCCCCCGCGCTCGCCGAGCGGATGCCGCGCCCCACGCCGCGCGAGCCCTTCCGCGCACTCGCGCTCGCCGACTGAGGCGCTCGCCACCGCGCGACCCGTTCCGCGCCCTTGCACCGACTCCGTGCGGGAATAGTTGACACAAATCAACGATTACCCATATAGTTGACCTGAATCAACTGTTGATTCCGATCAACTTCTTCGCGCTCCCGTCGTCGCCTGCCGACCGCCCGCATTCTGTCCGAAGGATCCGCATGTCCACGCCCTCCTCCGCTTCCGCGGAACCCGAGATGATCGCTGAGCTCGACAGGCCCAAGATGACCCACCGCCAGGTGCTCGAGGCCCTCTCCGGCCTCCTGCTCGGCATGTTCGTCTCGATGCTCGCCTCGACCGTCGTCTCGACCTCGCTGCCCGTCATCATCCACGACCTCGGCGGCACCCAGGCATCGTTCACGTGGGTCGTCACCGCCACGCTGCTGACCACGGCGATTTCGACACCGATCTGGGGCAAGCTCGCCGACCTGTTCAACCGCAAGCTGCTCATCCAGATCGCGATCGCGATCTTCGTGCTCGCGACCGCCGCGGCCGGATTCTCGCAGAGTCCCGAGATGCTCATCGCGTTCCGCGCGGTGCAGGGAATCGGCGCCGGCGGCCTGGCGGCGCTCAGCCAGGTCATCATGGCCGACATCATCAGCCCGCGCGAGCGGGGCCGGTACATGGGTCTGTTCGGCGCGGTCATGGCCGTCGCCACGATCGGCGGCCCGCTCCTCGGTGGCGTCATCACCGACACGCTCGGATGGCGCTGGAACTTCTACGTGGCGCTCCCGTTCGCGATCGCTCGCGCTCATCATCCTGCAGCGCACCCTGCACATCGTCCCCCGCGCCAAGCGCAAGGTCTCGATCGACTACGTCGGCATCGTGTTCCTGTCCGTCGCCGTCTCGCTGCTTCTGATCTGGGTGACCCTCGTCGGCGGCTCGTTCGAGTGGTGGAGCCTCGAGACGATGCTGATGGTGGGTGGCGCGATCCTCGGCACGATCCTGTTCATCGTCGACGGAGCTGCGCGCCAAGGAGCCGCTGATCCCGCTCTCGATGTTCCGCAACCGCACGTTCACCCTCGCGGTGATCGCCTCGATCGCGACCGGCATCGCGATGTTCGGAGCATCGGTGTTCCTCAGCCAGTTCATGCAGCTTGCTCGCGGTGCGACCCCCACCGAAGCCGGCCTGATGACGATCCCGATGATCGCGGGTCTGCTGCTCTCGTCGATCGGCGTCGGCGCGCTGATCACGCGGCTCGGCACGTGGAAGCCGTTCCTGATCCTGGGCGGCGTCTTCCTGATCGCCGGCTCGTACCTGCTCTCGACGATCCACTACGACACGAACTTCGCGCTCGTCTCGCTGTACATGTTCCTGCTCGGCGCCGGCGTCGGCATGACGATGCAGAACCTCGTGCTCGTCGTGCAGAACACGTCGAACCCGAACGAGATCGGCGTCGCCAGCTCGGGCGTCACCTTCTTCCGCAGCCTCGGGGGCACCATCGGGGTCTCGCTCATGGGCGCCGCCCTGGCGTCCCGCGTCACCGAACTCGTGACCGCAGGCAAGGACGACATCACCGCCGCGATCACCGGCCTGGGAGCCGACGCGCCGAAGTGGGCCGACACCCTCGCTTCGGGCACACTCCCCCAGGTCTCCGCGATGCCCGAGACGCTGCGCATCATCTTCGAGGACATCTACGCCCAGGGCATCTCGCACTCGTTCCTGATCGCCGTGCCCTTCGCCGTGATCAGCCTCATCGCGATCGTGTTCCTGCCCAACAAGCCGCTCACCCGCATGACCACCAGCGAGCGCATCCAGGCGAGCGAAGCGGACCTGGCGACCGTGTCGGTGCCCGAGGGCATGGATGTGCTGACGGCGACCGGCTCGGCACGGACGGCGGATGCCGCGACCCGCGACTCCGACTCCACCGGGACCACCCGGTAGTCTCCGACCGTGATGAATGGCGAAACGCGCGAGGCGCGCACCCATGCGGTGCGCGCCCTCGAGGCCGAGTTCGGCGAGCTGATCAGCCGCATGCGCCGCGTGCTCGCCGACAACGCCCAGCGCGTCAGCCCGGGCATGCTGCCCGGGGCATACAAGGTATTCACGACGATCGTGCGCCGCGAGAGCGTCACCCTCTCGGCCCTGGCCGAGTCGCTCATGGCCGACAAAGGCCAGATCAGCCGCACGGTGCGTGAGCTCGAAGACCTCGGACTGATCCGCCGGACACCCGACCCCGAGGACGGCCGTTCGAGCCTCCTCTCCCCCACACCCGAAGGACTGGAGCGCCTCGCCGCCGCGAGAGCACCCCAGGAGAGCGAGCTGCTCGACACCCTCGAAGAGTGGTCGGTCGATGAGATCCGCGACCTGACGCGCCTGCTGCACGCGCTCACGGCGGGCGAATCGCCCTGACTTCCGGGCGGGAGGCATTCCCGGTCCACACGAAACGTCCGGGCGGGCTTAGTCGGCCGGTAGCACCGGCGTAACACGGCTGAGACATACACAGGGTTGACTGGGCTCACCAGCAAACGAGTGCTGCCGAAGCAGACATGCACCCGGAAGGAGCGACCCATGAGATTCCGGCCGCTGCGACCCGCCTCCGCTCCCGAGTCCGCCCCCGTCGCGGTCGCGGACCCACCCGAGAAGATGCGCGCCGTCGTGATCGACGCGACAGGGGGCGCCGACGTCCTTCACGAAGCATCCGTCGACGTGCCCACCCCGATCCTCAGCGAACTCCTCGTACGCGTCGTCGCGGCCGGCATCAACCCGATCGACGCGAAGACCCGCGGCGGCGCCGGAGTGTCTGCAGCGATCACCGAATACCCGGCCACCCTCGGGTTCGATTTCAGCGGCATCGTGGTGCGCTCACCATATGAGTCGCACCCTCTGCCGCCGGGCACCCCCGTCTTCGGCATGGTGCCCTTCCCGCGCTCGGGCGGCAGCTACGCGGAGTACGCGGTCGCGCCGTCGCAGTCCGTCGCACGCAAGCCCACGTCGCTGTCGCACGTCGAAGCCGCCGGTGTTCCGCTGGCCGCGCTCACCGCGTGGGGCCTGGTCGTCGAGACCGCGCATGCCCACGAAGGGCAGCGGATGCTGATCCACGCCGGCAGCGGCGGGGTCGGGCACTTCGCCGTGCAGTTCGCCGCATACTTCGGCGCACATGTGACCGCGACCGGCTCGAGCCGCAACGCCTCGTGGCTGCGCGAACTCGGCGCCTCGGTCGTGATCGACTACGGGACGACCCGCTTCGAGGATGTCATCGCCGACGTCGACGTGGTGATCGATCTGGTCGGCAACGTGCACGAGAAGACAGGCGAGCGCTCGCTCAAGGTCGTACGTCCCGGCGGGCTGTACATCCTGGTGCCGACCGGTTCCTGGCCGGGTTACGCCGAGTCCGCGGCCGCCGCCGGCGTGCGGAGCACGGGCTACAAGGTCATCCCCGACGGCAGCGCCCTGGCCACGGTCGGCCGTCTGCTGGACTCGGGTGCGGTGCAGGTCTACATCGACCGCGTCTTCGACCTCGATGACGCGGCGGCCGCACACGCCGAGCTCGAACAGGGTCACACCCGCGGCAAGATCGTGCTGCGCGTCAGCGACGACTGAGTCTTCGCGTCACAGCGGACCGAGCACGCGTCGGCCCTCCCCCACGATCTCGTCGGCGATCGCATCGAGCAGCGGTGAGCGCAGGTTCCACTGCTGCCAGTACAGCGGCACGTCGATCGGCGGACCGCCCAGCAGTATGAGCTCGCCGGCATCCACCGCCTCCTGCCACTGGAATCGCGGCAGCAACGCCCAGCCGAGCCCTCGCCGCACCGCGGCGGCGAAATCGTTCGACGCGGGAACGTAGTGCCGAGCCGCGAGCGCGTCGTCGATTCCGCACGCGCGGAGCCATCGGGTCTGCAGGTCGTCGCGACGGTCGAAGTCGACGAGCGGGGCGTGGGCGAGCGTCGACGGCGCAGCCGGATCGGGCAGCCATCGCGCAGCGAACACCGGAGTGGCCACCGCTTCGTATCGCATCGCGCCCAGGGTGCTGACGCGGCACCCGGCGACCGGCGCAGCGCGGGAGGTGACGGCGCCCATCGCGGTGCCTGATTCGAGCAGGCCCGCGGTGAAGTCCTGATCGTCGCGGTGGAGCTCGAAGACCACCGGATGCCGCTGCGAGAGTCTCGCGAGCGGCTCGAGGAACCAGGTCGCCAGCGAGTCGGCGTTGACGGCCAGCGGCACCGTGGTGCGCGCGCCTTCGGTGTCGTCGCCCAGCTCGGCGAGGGTGTCGTGCTCGAGGAGCGCGACCTGCCGCGCCATGCGCACCACGGCCGTTCCCGCCTCGGTGAGTCGAGCGGGTTTCGAACGCACGAGCACCACGCGGCCGAGAAGCTCCTCGAGGGTCTTGATGCGCTGGCTGACCGCCGACGGGGTGATGTGCAGCCGGCGGGCGGCAGCATCCAGCGTGCCCTCGTCCACCACGGTGGCGACGGTCTCAGCGAGCTCAACGGGAATGCGCATCGTAAGTCATGCTAATGCACCATGAAGAATCATCAGCTGGACTGACGCAACGAGCGTCCGTATGGTCGGAACGTGATCTCCCCTCTTCTCGCCGGCCTCGGGCTCGGCTTCTCACTGATCATCGCGATCGGCGCGCAGAACCTCTTCGTGCTCCGGCAGGGGCTGCGGCGCGAGCACGTCGTGCTCGTCGCGGCGATCTGCGCGATCTCGGACGCCGCACTCATCGCTGTCGGTGTTTCGGGAGTCGGCCTCGTCCTGCACGCGGTGCCCTGGCTGATCGACGTGGTGCGATGGGCGGGCGCGGTGTTCCTGGTCGGATACGGATTGCTCGCGGCGCGGCGGGCCTGGCGCCCGTCCGGTCACACCCTCGAAGCCGAGGGCGCGGGCGCCGCGCTGTCCGATGACACCCCAGGCGCGGTGCGGGTGGCGACGAAGGCACTTCCGGTGGCCCTCACCTGCCTGGCCCTGACCTGGCTCAACCCGCACGTCTACCTCGACACGGTGTTCCTTCTCGGAACCGTCGCGAACACGCACGGCGACGCCCGGTGGATCTTCGCCGCCGGCGCCATGGCCGCGAGCGTCATCTGGTTCTTGGGGCTCGCGTTCGGCGCCCGCTACCTGGGCCGCTGGCTCGGCACGCCGCGCGCATGGCGCATCCTCGATGCGGTGATCGCGGTCGTCATGATCGTCATGGGCGTGAGCCTCGTCCTGCCCCACTGACCCGGCAGGTCAGCCGTCGATCTGATCCCGGCGGGGGTTCCTCGCCTGGCGGCCACAGGCCCGCACACGGCACGATGGAGCCATGAGGCGCGTCCACGTGATGGTCCACGGCATGGTGCAGGGGGTCGGCTACCGCTACACGATGCGCATGATCGCGAGGGACACGGGCGTGGCCGGCTGGGTGCGCAATCTGCGCGACGGCAGCGTCGAAGCCGAGATCGAGGGCACGCCCGAGCAGGTCGATGAGGTGCTGGCGTGGATGGCGCAGGGTCCACCGGGCGCGCAGGTCGACGCGGCGATGGTGACGGATGCCGCGCTCACCGGCGAGCGCGGGTTCGAGGTGCGTGGCTGATCAGTCCGCCGGCAGACCGAGAGCGTGCCGCCCGGCGGCAAGGAGCGTCGCCTCGGGGGTGAGCGGATGGAAAGCCGCCGCCCGGATATCGCGGGCGCAGCGCTCGATCACCGACCCCTTGAAGTAGGAGCTTCCGCCCACGACCTGCATCGCGAGGTCGCAGACCTCGACGCCGGCGCGGGCGACCTCGGCTTTGGCTGCCATGACCGCCAGGAAGCCGTCGTACGACGGCGTCGGATCATCGCCGCGACGCTCCCCCACTTCGACCGCCTCCGCGTATGCGGCCTCGGCCACCCCGAGGTACGCACCGGAGATGATCGAGAAGCCGATGCTGGAGCCCCTGGGTGGAAGTCACGCACGCGCGCGCGAACCGGCCGGTCTCGGCCTGACCTCAGCCCTCGAAGGGTCGCAGGATGCGGTCGAGGAACCGCCGCGTCCGTTCATGCTGCGGGTCGACCAGCAGGTCCTTCGGCGCACCTCGCTCGAGGATGACGCCGTCGTCGAAGAAGAGCACCTCGTCGGCGACCTCGCGCGCGAAGGCGAGCTCGTGGGTGACGATGACCATGGTCCACCCGTCATCGGCGAGTTCCTTGAGCACGACGAGGACCTCACCGACCAATTCGGGATCGAGCGCACTGGTGGGCTCGTCGAAGAGGAGGAGGTCGGGCTGCAGGGCGAGCGCGCGAACGATCCCCACCCGCTGCTGCTGTCCGCCGGACAGCTCGAACGGGAACGCATCCCGCTTGTCGGTCAGGCCCACCCGGTCCAGAAGGCTGTCGGCCCGCTCGATCGCCGCCGCCTTCGCAACCCGGTGCGCGCGCACGGGTCCCTCGATCACGTTCTGGAGCACCGTCAGGTGCGGAAACAGATTGTGCTGTTGGAACACCATCGCCGACCGGTCACGCAGGCCGATGCGCTGGGCCTTCGACGGGGGTGCGGCGAAATCCACGGGCGCGGCATCCGCGAATTCGATCGTGCCCCCGTCCGGCGTCTCCAGACCGTTCAGGGTGCGCAGGACGGTCGTCTTGCCCGATCCGCTCGGGCCGATCAGGCACACCACCTCGCCGCGGCGGACCTCGAAATCGACGCCCTTGAGTACCTGGTTCGGGCCGAAGCTCTTCGTCAGGCCCTCCACCCGCAGCAGCAGCTCGCCGGAGGCGGCCACCGGCGGCGCGAGCGGGTCGGAGCCGGGCGTGTCAGTGGGCGACATAGCGGTCGAGCCTCCGTTCCAGGGCGCCCTGCCCAGCGGACAGCACCAGGCAGAACATCCAGTAGATCAGAGCCGCCTCGAGATAGATGATCATGAACTCGTACGTGAACGCGGCGATGATCTGTGCCTGCCGGAACAGCTCCGTGACCAGGATCAGGGATGCGAGCGAGGTGTCCTTCACGAGCGAGATGAACGTGTTCGACAGCGGCGGCACCGACACCCGCGCGGCTTGCGGCAGGATGATGCGGGTCAGCGATCGGGTGTGCGACAACCCCACGGTGTGCGCGGCCTCCCACTGCCCCTTCGGCACGGAGAGGATCGCCGCCCGGATGATCTCAGCCCCGTATCCGCCGACGTTCAGCGAGAAGGCGAGGATGGCGGCCGGCCACGGATCGACGACGATGCCCAGCGAAGGCAGACCGTAGAAGATCACGAACAGCTGGACCAGAAGCGGGGTACCGCGGATGACCGAGATGTAGAAGCGTGCGACGCCCGACACGATGCGGTTCGCCGAGATGCGCATCAGCGCCACGCCCAGCGCGAGAACCAGCCCGATCGCGAACGAGGCCAGCGCGAGCGGGATCGTCCCGCGAAGCCCTGCCCACAGCAGCGGCCAGAACGAATCGACGACCAGCGTCCACGTCTCGTTCATCCGAACTCCTCACCGTGTCGGCGGCCGCACGGGGGCGGCCGCCGAGATCGCCCGGGCTTACGACGTGACGTCGGCGCCGAAGTACTTCTCGCTGATCTCGGCGAGAACGCCCTCGGTGCGCAGTTCCTCGAGCGCGTCGTCGATCGCATCGACCAGCGCCTGCTTGTCCTGCGTCAGAGCGAAGGCGCTGCTGGCGGGGTCATCGGTCTCGGCGGCGATCTTCAACCCGGTCGGACCGTCGGTCGTCTCGAAGTCAAGGAAGGTGAGCTTGTCGTTGATGGTGGCATCGACGCGGCCCTGCTTCAGCAGCGCGACAGCCTGCGCCCATCCCTCGACGGCTTCCACGGTCGCGCCGCTCTGCTCGGCCAGCTCGTACCAGTTGCTCGTGAGCGACTGAGCAGTGGTCTTGCCGGCCAGGTCGTCGAAGCCCGCGATCGAATCGTCGTCCTCAGGCACGACGATCACGCCGGGTGAGACGCTGTACGGCGCGCTGAAGAGGTACTTCTCCTCGCGCTCGGGGTTGATCGAAACCTGGTTCGCGATCACGTCGAAGCGGCCGGCCTCGAGTCCGGCGAAGATGGCATCCCACTGCGTCTCCTGGAAGGACACTTCGAGGCCGAGCTTGTCGGCGACGGCTTCGGCGATCTCGACGTCGAAGCCGACGAGCTCCCCGGTCTGGTCGTGGTAGCTGAAGGGGCGGTAGGTGCCCTCGGTCGCGACTGTCAGGGTGCCGGCAGAAACCAGGCCGAGCTCGTCGTCGGCGGACGAGGATGCCGGCGAAGAGGTGCCACTGCATCCGGACAGGACCAGGGCGGCGGAGGCGGCGAAGACGGCAAGAGTGGCGAAACGGGTACGGCGTGACATGACTGTGAAGCTCCTGGGGGGATTCGGCTCGGATTCACCGAGCAGGACCTACCAGTACAACATGGCCTCAGCGGCCGAGGGGCATCGCGTTACGCTTCGTTTCCTTCTCCGGCGCCGCGGTCGGAGGGGATGCCCTCACGCAGCTCCGCGAAGACCTCGGCGGCGCCCTCCCGTGTGGCCAGCGCCGCGGATTGCCCCGCCCAGAGCGAGAGCAGATCGCCGCGATCCTGCTGAGCCGCCGCGGCGCGGAGGGCGCCGGTGAGCCAGTTCTGCGCGGGGAACGGGGCGAGAAATCCCATCGACTCGATCTCGCGCATGGCTCGATTCGGGATGCCGCGTGCCAGCCGGCCGGACATCGCGCGCGTCAGCACGGTGCCGGTGTCGCTCGCGGCGGCGATCGCACGTCGGTGCGACTCGGGCACCGCGGATTCGCGCGTGCGGAGGAAGGCGGTGCCCACCTGCACGCCGGACGCACCGAGCGCGAACGCCGCGGCCACCCCGCGCCGGTCCGCGATGCCTCCCGCAGCGATCACCGGGGCATGGACGGCGTCCACGACCTGCGGCACGAGCGCGAAGGTTCCGACCAGCGAGCGCTCGGCGGGCTCGAGGAATGAGACCCGATGGCCGGCCGCCTCCATGCCGCTGGCCACGATCGCGTCGACCCCCGCGTCGTCGAGCGCTCTCGCCTCGGCGACCGTGGTCGCGGTGGCCAATACGGCGACGCCCTTCCTCTGCGCGCGATCCAGAATCTGCGCGGCCGGAACCCCGTAGACGAAGCTGACGACGGCGGGGGCGGCATCCAGAACAGCGTGCAGCTGGCTGTCGAAGTCGGGAAGGAAGGCGGCCGGCGGGGTGGGCATCTCCACCCCGAGTTCGTCGTACAGCGGTGCCAGGGCATCGAGGTACGGCTGAAGGTCGAGTCCGTCCGGACTGACCTCATCGCCCATCGGCAGCCACAGGTTCACCGCGAACGGTCTGGCCGTGGCCGCCTTCAGACGCGCGATCGTCTCGTGGATGCGCTCCGGCGAGTAGCCGTACAGTCCGAACGATCCCAGCCCTCCGGCTTCGCTCACGAGCGCGGTCAGCTCGACCGAAGAGGCGCCGCCGAAGGGTCCGAGCACGATGGGCTCGTCGATCCCGAGGACGTTCTCGAGCGTTGCGGGCATGGCGCTCCCTTCGCGGTGCGGGCGCTTGCGACGCTACGCTCCCGCGGCACGTCCCGCACGGATGTGACGCCGCGCAGGACGAGAACGGACGATCTGCGGTGTCGCCGGGTGGCGCTGGCGCAGACACAGCACGACCATGATGGCGCACGAGACGAGGTAGAACGTGTGCAGCGCCCAGATCGGACCGATCGGCAGCGTGAACACGTAGAGCGAATAGACCACGTTGGCGGCGTTGATCATCACCAGGCTCGACAGGCTGTACGACGACACATCCCGCGTGCGCAGCGCCTTGCGCAGCATCGGCAGGTTGCTCACCGCGAACACCACGGTCGAGACCGTGCCTGCGATGATCGGGATGTCCATGCGTAGACGGTACGAGCGGAGCCCGCTCGGCCGCATCGAGCGAACCGCCCAATCGCATGCGATCGCACGATGGGCAGAATTATGCAGACAGGTCGGCGATGAGCATATGCAGACTCGAGCAAAATGCCCGGTGAGCTCAGAGAAGTCCGTTCTCATACGCGTACGCGGTCGCCGCGGATCGCGACGACAGCCCGAGCTTGCCGAAGATGTTGCTCAGGTGACGCGCGACCGTCTTCTCGCTCAGCGAGAGCCTGGTCGCCACGCCACGGTTGGTGAGCCCGGTCGAGACGAGGCGCAGCACCTCCACCTCGCGATCGGTGAGCGCACCGGGAGGTCGCTCTCCGGTCAGCAGGTACAGTTCGGCGAGCCCTGAGCGCGCGCCGAGCTCGAGGAAGGTCGCCCGCGCCGCCTCGAGCTCCGCGGTCGCCGCGTCGAGCCGGCCGAGTTCGTGCAGGATCCGTCCCGCAAGAACGCGGCACCGCGCCACTTCGTAGGGCGCATCGAGCGCGAACCAGCCCGAGCGCGCCGTCTCCACCGTCTCGAGTGCGTCCGCGGCGTCGCCTTCCGCGAGCAGCACTCGCGCATCGCCGAGCGCGGCGACCGCGACGAGCAGAGGAGTGGGCCGGCCCCGGCGCAACGCGTTCAGTTCGTCTGCGGCGCGCCGCGCAGCGTCGACATCGCCCGCCGCCAGTTCGATCTCGATCAGGGCCGGCAGCAAGCGCCGATGCGTCCCCTCATCGGCGCCGGCGACGGCGTGGTGCAGCATCGCCTGGGCATCCGCATACTCCCCCTGAGCGAGGCGGAGAAGGGCGAAACCGGGCTGAGGGTCCCACCCCGACGCGGCAGCACGTCGATAGTGCTCGTCCGCGGCCCGGTGCTCCCCCCGCAGTCGGCGCAGCTCCGCGAGCTGGTAGTTCGCCACGTATGGGGCCGTGAAGTCTCCAGCCCGCAGGCGCTCCTCCGCGAGGGTGGCGGCCGCCGAGGCCTCGGCCCAGTCTCCGTGCAGCAGAGACAACTGTGCCCGGTACGCATGACACTGCCCGGCGTAGGCGACGAGATCGGACTGCGCGCGACACCAGGCCTCGAATGCCGATGTCCACAGCTGCGCACGACGAAGGTCGAAGGACTCGTGCGCGACGTCGAGGGCGACCCGGAAGAACACGCACGTCCAGGTGGGCGACACTTCGCCCTCGTCCACGGCCGCCAATGCCCGGTCGAGGCTCTCAAGACCTTCGGCGGTCCTGCCGACCGTGGTCAGGCACTTGCCCCGACCGAACACCGCGTGGGCGGCGAGTTCGCGGTCGCCGGTCCTGTCTGCGATCACCGCGATCTCTTCGAACTTGCGCACCGCCTCCTCGAAGTCGCCGACGAAGAGCCCTGTGAGAGCGGCGGGCACCAGAGCCACGCGTCCGCCGACGGAACCCGACTCGTCCAGGCGCGCGACGAGCCGCATGCCGCGTGAGATCCAGGTGCCGCTCAGCGGGAGGTCTCCGATCTCGAGCAGCTCCAGCGCGAGCCAGCCGGCCGTCCGCGCAGCACCGACCCAGTCGCGCTGGGAGAGGTACAGATCGTGGGCATCGGTCATGGTTTCGACGGCCGCGGTCGTCTGTCCGCGGAGCAGCGACGCGGTGGCCAGCAGCTCCAGATCCGGGCCCTCAAGGCCGTCGGGGCTTGCGGCGCGAGCCTCGGCGAGCCGCTCGCACGCTTCGCGCCAGCGGTGGTCGGCGACCGCCGCACGACCCCGCTCGAGTGCCTCCGACACGGTCATCGCCCTCCCGCCCGAACGGCCACTGCGGCCGGATCGCGGGCCGCTCTCGCCTCGTGTCGGAACGGTAGCGCCGCGGATGTGACCGCCGCAAGACTGAGGCCTCACACGCCCGCGTGCACGCTCGCGGGAATCCCCCGCACCACGCCGAATCGCGGCATCCGTCCGTCGGCGTTTCTGCCCCCATCCGCGCCGTTGTGCACGTCCACCGGAACGACGAAGGGCCCCACCCGGAGGTGAGGCCCTTCGTGCGAATCAGACTCAGAAGGAGTTGACATCCAGCGGGATGCCGGGGCCGAACGTGGTCGACACCGCACCCTTCTGGATGTAGCGGCCCTTCGAGCTGGACGGCTTGAGGCGGATGATCTCCTCGAGCGCGGCCTTCAGGTTCTCGTCGAGCTGGTCTTCCGAGAAGGATGCCTTGCCCACGACGAAGTGCACGTTGGCGTGCTTGTCGACGCGGAACTCGATCTTTCCGCCCTTGATCTCCTCGACGGCCTTGGCCGGGTTCGGAGTCACGGTGCCGGTCTTCGGGTTCGGCATCAGACCGCGCGGGCCCAGCACCTTTCCGAGGCGACCGACCTGGCCCATGAGCTCAGGGGTCGAGACGGCTGCGTCGAAGTTGGTCCAACCCTCGGCGACGCGCTGGATGAGCTCAGCGCCACCCACCTCGTCGGCGCCGGCGGCGATCGCGGCCTCGGCGGCCGGACCGGTCGCGAACACGATGACCCGGGCGGTCTTGCCGGTGCCGTGGGGCAGGATGACGGTGCCGCGCACCATCTGGTCCGCCTTGCGGGGGTCGACGGCGAGCTTCAGCGCGACCTCGACGGTCGAGTCGAACTTCGCCGAGCCGGTCTGCTTCGCGAGCGCGACGGCCTCGGTGGGCGTGTAGAACTTGTCAGCCGCGATCTTCGCGGCGGCGGCCTGGTAGGCCTTGGACTTGGTAGCCATGGTCGTTGTCTCCCTCAGTCCTCAACCGTGATGCCCATGGAGCGGGCGGTGCCGGCGATGATCTTCGAGGCGGCCTCGATGTCATTCGCGTTCAGGTCGGGCTGCTTGACCTCGGCGATCTCGCGCACCTGAGCCTTGGTGAGCTTGGCCACCTTGGTCGTGTGCGGGGTCGGCGAGCCCTTGGCGACGCCGGCAGCCTTCTTGATGAGCTCAGCCGCCGGAGGCGTCTTGAGGATGAACGTGAAGCTGCGGTCCTCGTAGACGGTGATCTCCACGGGGATGACGTTGCCGCGCTGGGCTTCGGTCGCGGCGTTGTACGCCTTGCAGAACTCCATGATGTTGACGCCGTGCTGACCGAGCGCCGGACCGATCGGCGGTGCGGGGTTGGCCGCACCAGCCTTGATCTGGAGCTTGATCAGGCCGGTCACCTTTTTCTTCGGTGCCATTTCCTTTTCCTTTCATCGAGCGGATGCGGGTCGCATCCGTCTCTCCCGCACACCCGGCATCTCCGGGCAGCGGTTCCCCCGGGCGAACCCGGGAAGCCTGTGTTCTAGAGCTTCGTGACCTGGTCGAAGCTGAGCTCGACCGGGGTCTCGCGCTCGAAGAGCGAGACGAGGACCGTGAGCTTGCCGCTCTCGGGCTTGATCTCGCTGATCGTTCCGGGCAGACCCGCGAACGAGCCTTCCTTGATCGTGATGGTCTCGCCGACCTCGAAGTCGACCTCGGCCGGGATGCTGCGCGCGACGGCGTGGCCGCCCTTGGAGGCAGCGCCCTTGGCGGGCGCGACCTCCTTGACCTCGACGAGGCTCTTGAGCATGTTGAAGGACTCTTCGAAGCGCAGCGGAGTGGGGTTGTGGGCGTTGCCCACGAAGCCGGTGACGCCGGGCGTGTGACGCACGACCGACCAGGTGTCTTCGTTGAGCTCCATGCGCACGAGCACGTAGCCGGGGATCCGGACGCGCGTGACCATCTTGCGCTGACCGTTCTTGATCTCGACGACGTCCTCCATCGGGACCTCGATCTGGTAGATGTCCTCCTCGACCTCGAGCGTCGACTTGCGCTGCTCGATGTTGGCCTTCACCTTGCGCTCGAAGCCCGCGTAGGAGTGGATGACGTACCACTTGCCGGGAAGCGTGCGCAGTTCGGCGCGGAACGCCTCGTACGGGTCTTCCTCTTCGTCTTCGTCGGTCTCCGCGTCCGCCGAATCCACATCGCCTTCGACGGCGGCTGCGTCAGCCGCGTCGACCGATGCCTCGACGTCGTCGACGACGCCGGCGGCGGCATCCACCTCGGCGACGAAGTCTTCGTCGAGAACCGGCTCGTCCTCGTCACCGTTGATGTCGGGGCCGTCGTAGGGGGTCACGTCGTCGGCGTGCTCGGCGGCGTACTCGGCCTCCTCCTCGGCGAGCGAGTCGGTCAGCACCTCGGCGGCAGCCTCGGCCTCGTCGGTCTTGTCGATGTTCAGAGCGTCGTTCACGATCGCGTCCGCCTCCGGGTCGTCGATGTCGATGTCGTCCAGATCCTCGAGGCCGTCCTCGTCCTCGTCGACGATGTGGACGGCGAGGTGCTCGGCCGGCGTGTTCGCGCGATCCTCTTCGGCGAGGATGTTGCCCTCTTGGGCTTCGTCATCCTCTGAGGACTGCTCGGCAGCGGTCGCCCAGTCGGCGTCGTCGATATATCTTTCAGACAATTGCGTTCTCTTCCGTTTCGGGGGCGCCGGATCCGAGGATCCGCCCCGCGGTGCTACTCAGGGGGTCAGGCGGGAACGCCGAAGACGACGGTCGTCACCCAGACGAACAGCAGATCCAGTCCGTAGACCAGCGCCATCATCACGACGACGAATCCGAGCACGACACCCGTGTACTTGATCAGCTCCTGCCGGGTCGGTGTGACGACCTTGCGGAGCTCTGCGAGCACCTGACGGATGAACAGAGCGATGCGAGCGAAGACGTTGGGCTTCTTCTCGCGGGGTGCGCCACTGGGGACGACCTCGCCTCTCGGCTCGTCTTGGACCATCGAACCCACCTGATTACCTTCCATGTGTCAGCTTCGGCTGACGCGCAGGGCGGACAGGAATCGAACCTGCAACCTGCGGTTTTGGAGACCGCTGCTCTGCCAATTGAGCTACCGCCCTAGAGGCCGACGGCCTCGGGATGCCCACAGTCTTCCACCACAACCTGTACGAGAGGGAGCTGGCCCGGAAGCCGGGCACGGCGAAAGAATGCAGACTTCAACTGCATGCCCAGTGTACGGCATGGGGTGCACGCGGTCGAACTGGGGACCCGCCCGGAACGTCGAAAACGGGGGATCCCGCTCGACCCGGGGCGCAGTGACCCCTGGCCCGGCGAGAGCCCCCGTTTCGACGATCGGATGCGGCGGCTCAGGCGCCGATGCGCACGAGCTTCTTGTTCACGAACTCGTCGGCGGCGAGCAGACCCATCTCGCGGCCGGTGCCGCTGCGCTTGACCCCGCCGAACGGCAGCTCGGGGGAGTCGGCCAGCACCAGGTTGACATAGACCATGCCGGCGTCGATCTTGTCGGCGACGCGCTCGGCCTGCGCCTCGTCGGTCGTGAAGACGTAGGAGCCGAGCCCGAAGGGGGTGTCGTTCGCGATCTTGACCGCCTCGTCTTCGTCGGCGGCGCGGTAGACGACCCCGACCGGCCCGAAGAACTCCTCGCGGTACGCATCCATCTCGGGTGTGACGTCGGTCAGGACCGTGCCCGGGTAGTAGGCGCCGTCGCGGGTTCCGCCTGCGACCAGGGTCGCGCCCTGGGCGACGGCCTTGTCGACCTGCGCGGCGAGACGCTCGGCGGCGAGGTCCGAGGAGAGCGGGCCCAGCACGGTGTCGTCGGCGAACGGGTCGCCGAGCTTCGCGCCGGTCATGGCCGCGGTGAACTTCTCGAGGAAGGCGTCGTACAGGCCGTCGGCCACGATGAAGCGCTTCGCCGCGTTGCAGGACTGACCTGTGTTGTCCAGACGCGCATCCACGGCTGCCTGCACGGCACCGTCGAGGTCGTCGGTGGACAGCAGGATGAACGGGTCGGACCCGCCGAGCTCGAGCACGACCTTCTTGAGGTTGCGCCCGGCCACCTCGGCGACCGCCGCTCCGGCGCGCTCGGAGCCGGTCACCGAGACGCCCTGCACCCGCGGGTCGGCGATCACCTCGGCCGCCTGGTCGTTCGTGATGTAGAGGTTGGTGTAGGCCCCCTCGGGGAATCCGGCATCCCGGTAGATCGTCTCGATCGCCGCGGACGACTCCGGACACTGCGGGGCGTGCTTGAGCAGGATCGGGTTGCCGATCAGCAGGTTGGGGGCGGCGAAGCGGGCCACCTGGTAGTACGGGAAGTTCCACGGCATGATGCCCAGCAGCACCCCGAGCGGCGAGCGGCGGATGACCGCGGTGCCCTCGGCGAGGATGTCGATCGGCTGGTCCTTCATGATCTGCTCGGCGTTGTCGGCGTAGAACTCGGTGATGTCGGCGGCGAAGTCGACCTCGCCGAGGGCCGCGGACAGCGGCTTGCCCATCTCCCGCACGATCGTCGCGGCGAGGTCGTCGCGGCGCTCGCGGTGCAACTCCGCGACGCGGCGGATCAGGGCCGCGCGCTCGGCGACGCTCGAGGTGTGCGCCCAACCCTTGGCCGCGTCGTACGCCGAGGCGAGCGCCTGCTCCCGCTCGGCATCCGTCGTGAGGGGGTACTCGGCGAGGGTCTCGCCGGTGGCGGGGTTGACGACTTTGTAGTCGCTCATGCTGTCTCCGTTCGCTGGTAGGTCAAGTCTGCCGTCACGCGCGCGGGCGGCGCAGACTGGCGGGGGCGTCGAGCGAGAGCGTCTCGCCGCGGAAGTAGGCGGGACGCTTGATCGCCTGCCAGATCATGATGACGAGCCCGAGCCCGATGATCCCCACGCCGAGCACGAACACGCTGCCCAGACCGAACCACTCGGTGCCGCTGCCGTAGTCGGGGTCCATGCTCTCGACGAGGGTGATCACGAACAGCACCGCGAGGATGACGCCGCCGATCAGCGGGAACACCAGCGTGAAGAAGACGTTGCGCGCCGAGTCGAACCACTGCTTGCGGAAGTACCAGACGCACGCGAACGCCGTGATGCCGTAGTAGAAGCAGATCATCATGCCGAGCGTGGTGATCGTGTCCCACAGCACGTTCTCGTTGACGAACCTCATGATCGTGTAGAACACCGACGCCACGATGGCCGAGACGATCGTCGCGTACCCCGGAGTGAAGAACCGCGGGCTCACCTCGGCGAATTTCGGTGGGAGCGCGCCGTAGTGGCCCATCGCGAGGAGCGTACGGGCCGGCGAGACGAACGTGGACTGCAGCGAGGACGCCGAGCTGGTGAGCACCGCGAGCGATACCAGGAACGCGAGCGGGCCGAGGATCGGTCCCGACAGGAAGAAGAACACGTTCGCCTGGATGTCCTCGTTGCCCAGGCCCAGTCCTTCGGTCCCCGTGCCTGCGTATGCCAGCAGCGAGACCGAGATGAGCAGGTAGAGGACGACGATCGTGATCACGGTGAGCGTCGCCGCACGCCCGGGCGTCTTTTCGGGGTCCTTGGTCTCCTCGTTCATCGTGAGGGTGACATCCCACCCCCAGAAGATGAAGATCGACAGCGAGAGGCCCGCGACGACCGCGGTGAACGAGCCGACCGCGAACGGATTGAACCACGACAGCTCGACCGGGCTCGCGTCGAACGCATTGCCCTGCGCCACGTGGACGAAGGCCGCGACCGAGAAGATCACGAGCACGAGCACCTGAAAGGTGACCAGGACGTACTGCAGCTTCTGAGTCGTCTGCATGTCGCGGTAGGAGATCAGTGTCGCGCCCAGCATGAACAGCAGACACACCGCGACGTTGATGAACGGGTTGAACGCCAGCTCGGCGATCGTGCCGGGACTGCCGGCGATCTGGTCGATCAGCAGGAACAGGAACTCCACGGCGATGCCGGCGAGATTCGACAGCACCAGGATGGTCGCGGCGATGAGGCCCCACCCCGCCATCCAGCCCACCCAGGGTCCGAACGCGCGGGCGGCCCACGTGAAGGAGGTGCCGGAGTCGGGCATCTGCCGGTTGAGCTCCCGGTAGCCGAACGCGACGAGCAGCATCGGGATGAACCCGACGAGGATGATCGCCGGCACCTGGAATCCCACTTCCGACACGGTCGGGCCGAGAGCGGCCGTCAGCGTGTAGGCGGGGGCGATGCACGAGATGCCGATGACGACGGCGCCGATCAGACCGACCGTGCCGGCGCTCAGCCCCTTCGTGGAGAGTCCGGTCGGCTCCCCTTTCTTCGCGGCGGGCGCGAGTGGCGCGGCAGCGCCCATGTGATCGCTCATCGCGACACTCCTTCCGAGGTCCGCGTGCGCGGCACCACGATCATGGGAACGGGTAGTTCATGGAGCATCTTCGCAGCGGTGGACCCGAGAAAGAGTCGTCGGGGCTGAGCGAGGCGACTGGAGGCGACGATCGCCAGTTCGCCCGGCTCCCAGCTGAGGTGCTGGACGGCATCCTCGATGCTGTCGCCTCGACCGACGATGACCTCGGCCTCGGCGACGCTGGACAGGGCCTCGCGCGCCTGGCGGAGTACCTGCTCGGCGTGGGCGGCTCCGGCCACACGGATGACGCCGGTGTCGACGCTCGCGGGCAGATCGACCGTCACGAGCGAGAGCAGCCGCAGCTCGGCGCCCGTTGACTCCGCGAGCGAGGTCGCCTCCTCGAGCAGCGCGTCAGCGCCCGGCCGCGTGCCGATCGCCGCGGTGATGCGGGTGATGCCGATCGCGGGTTCGATGCGACGCGAGCCTTCGGGGGCGAGCACGACAGGCACGTTCGAGGAGTGCAGCAGCTCGGTGGCGACGGAGCCCAGCCGATGGCGCCCACGCAGGCCGCCGTTGGCCGCGCCGACGACGATGTGCGACGCGCCGAACTCCTCGGCGGCGGCCACCAGCCCCTCGGCGAACGAGTCGGCGAACCGCACATTCGTCCGGGTGGCGACGCCGTCGGGGATCTGCGAGGCGGCTGACTCCAGCCACGACCCGGCCAGGTCGCGGAGGTAGCGGTCGTAGCTCGCATCGGGAGGCGTGATCACGCTCCGGTCGTCCGCGGGCAGGACCACGACCACTTCGACTTCGGAACCGGATGCCGCCGCCAGGCGCGCACCGAGCGCGACGGCATCCTCTCCTGCGTCGGTCGCCGTGTAGCCGACGATGATGCGTCCGCTCATGCGCGTGCCCCCTCGAGGATCTGCGACGCCACGAGCCGCCCCATGCGGATCGCGCCGTCGACGTGCTGGTAGCCGGCCCCGGCGAGGTCGCTGCACGCGAAGCCGATCGGACCGACCGCCTCGCGAAGATCAGCACCGTAGCGGTGCAGTCCGCCCATGTCGAAGCTCGCGGCGTAGGCGCCGCGCGTCCATTCCTCGCTTCCCCAGTCGCTCTCGTAATACACGACCGGATTCTTCGCCTCGTCGCCGTAGTAGTGCGACAGCGACTCGAGGATGCGCTCCTTGCGCTCCTCCGGCGTGAGGCGGAACACTTCGTCGGCGCGCTGATCGGACACGAAGCCGACCAGGGTGCCTCGCTCATCGCCGTGGTTGGTGTTGTCATACGCCTCGTGGGTGAGCTCGTACGGACTGAAGGCGGTGCCCGAAAGGCCCTGCTCACGCCAGAACGGACGGTCGTACACCGCGTGCACCTTGATCACGAAGCCCATCGAGATGTGCTGATGCATCTGATGCTGCAGTCGCGGCAGCGCCGGAACGAACGAGATTCTCGTGTACAGGTTGGGGGCCAGCGCCAGAATCGCGAACCGTGCGCGCACCGTCACGCCGTCGGCGATCGCTGTCACGCCGCCCTCGCTCCACTCGAGGGTGCGGACGGGCTGCTCGAGGAAGACATCGTCGCCGAGCCGCTCGGCCAGCAGCAGGGGGACCTGCTGCAACCCGCCGACGACCCGCTTGTCGAGGATGAAGTCGGCATCGACCAGGTGCGAGTACGAACCCGCGGATGCCGCCATGAGGAGCGACTGCAGAAGCGAGAAGGAGTGCGTCGGCTTGGTCAGCATCGCCGAGCCGGTGGCGAAGGCGAGGTTGCGCACCGCTTCGTCGTCATCGGTCTGCGCGCGCAGCCACGCATCCCAGGAAACCGAGTCCCACTCGGCGGCCTTCTCGTGAGCCCAGGGGCGGTCGGGGTCGATCTCGGCCACCATCTCGTCGAGGCGCTCGGTGATCTCGGCCATCACCCGCTCGGTCTCGGGCGAGACCGGGAACATCTCACCCGTGAAGCGGCGTGCCGTGCCGTCGGGGCCGACGTAGACGCTGTCGCCCTCGCGATAGCGGCTGAACGTCTCGAGCCCCAGCTCCGCGACGGTGTCGATGAGGGCGTCCTGGTCGGGCGAGACCCATTGCCCGCCGATCTCGAGCATCGCGCCGTCGATGACATCGGTGTGAAGGCGTCCTCCGACGCGGTCGCGGGCCTCGAGCACCGCCACCGAGAGTCCTGCCTTCTTCAGCTCGTTCGCGGCCGTGAGGCCTGCGGCACCCGCCCCCACGATGACGACGTCACGGTTCAGCTCGACCATGTCGGCTCCTTTGCTCCATGTGCGGGGATGTCCGGATACCGCGCAGGACCCGGCTCCCCCACCGGGCGCCTGCGCGGATGACTCACGCCGCGCTCAGCGCGGCGGCGACGACGTCCAGGCCCTCGCGCAGGAGGTCGTCGGAGATGGAGAGCGGGGGGAGGAAGCGGATGACGTTGCCGTAGGTGCCGCAGGTCAGCACGATGACGCCCTCGGCGATGCAGGCCTTCGCGATCGCCGCCGTGAGCGTCCCATCCGGTGCGCCCGTCGCCGGGTCGACGAACTCGGCGGCGACCATCGCCCCGCGTCCGCGGATGTCGCCCAGGCGCGGATCGGCGGCTTGGATCTGCGCGAGGCGATCGGTGAGCACGGCCCCGAGCTCGTTCGCCCGCTCGATCAGTCCCTCGTTCTCGAACGCGTCGATCGCGGCGATCGCCGCCGCGCAGGCGATCGGGTTTCCGCCGTACGTGCCGCCCAGGCCGCCCGCGTGCGAGGCGTCCATGATCTCGGCCCGACCGGTCACGGCCGCGAGCGGGAGCCCCCCGGCGATCCCCTTCGCGGTCGTGATCAGGTCGGGCACGATGCCGAACAGTTCGCTGGCGAACATGGCACCGGTGCGCGCGAATCCGGTCTGAATCTCGTCTGCGATGAAGACGACGTCGTTCGAGCGACACCATTCGACCAGCCGCGGCAGGAATCCGTCGGCGGGGACGATGAAGCCTCCTTCGCCCTGGATCGGTTCGATGATGACCGCCGCCAGGTTGTCGGCCCCGACCTGCTTCTCGATGATCGAGATCGCGCGGTCGGCCGCATCCGCTCCGCTGAGTCCGTCCCGGAACGGGTATGACATCGGCGCGCGGTAGATCTCCGACGCGAACGGCCCGAAGCCGCTCTTGTAGGGCATGCTCTTGGCGGTCAGAGCCATCGTGAGGTTGGTGCGGCCGTGGTAGCCGTGATCGAACGCGACGACCGCCTGCTTCTTCGTGTGCTTGCGGGCGATCTTGACGGCGTTCTCGACCGCCTCGGCGCCGGAGTTGAACAGCGCGGTCTTCTTGGCGTGCGCGCCCGGAGTGATGCGGTTCAGCGCCTCGGCGACGGCGACGTACGACTCGTACGGCGAGATCATGAAACAGGTGTGCGTGAACTGGGCGACCTGCTCCTGCACGGCTGCGACGACCTTCGGGTGCGCGTTGCCGAGAGTCGTCACCGCGATGCCCGCACCGAGATCGATCAGCGAGTTGCCGTCGGCATCCACCACGACGCCCCCGCCGGCGGCGACGGCCTGGATCGGCACGGTGTGCCCGACACCCGCCGCCACGGCGGCAGCCTTGCGCGCGATCAGCTCCTGCGAGCGCGGCCCGGGGATGCTCGTGACCATCCGCCGTTCCTGCGGAAGGCCGGGCCCGCCGAGGGGGAAGGATGCTGTCAGGGCGCTGGTCGCAGTCGTGCTCATGATCGCGAGCGTAGGACGAGGGATGCCGCGGCCGCACGCGCCGCGATGTACATTCTGGGGGTAGCAACCGTACTTCTCGTACAGAGATCGGAGACCCATGGCGACGACAGCCGATGCTCCCACGCTGCGCGCACTTCTCGCTCGACGTGATCTGCACCTGCGTCTCGAGGGCGAACCCGCAGACCTGGGCGACGGTGCCCTCGACGCCCCCATCCGCTGGGTGCACAGCTCCGATCTCGCCGACCCCACCCCGTTCCTCTCGGAGGGTCTGGCGCTGCTGACCACCGGCACGCAGTTCCAGGGTGCAGAGGACGACCCCGACATGTACCGCGCGTACGTGCGGCGCCTGTCGGCGCGTGGCGTGGTCGGACTCGGCTTCGGCACCGAAGTGGTGCGCGACGGCATCCCGCCGGTTCTGGCGGAGGCGTGCCGAGACGAGCGGATGCCGCTGTTCGAGGTGCCGTATCGCACGCCGTTCATCGCGGTCGCCCGCGCCGGCGCTGAAGCGATCGCGGCCCAGTCCTACGCGCGGCGCAGCTGGGCGCTCGCCGCCCAGAAGGCGATCTCGCTCGCGGCGCTCCGGCCAGACGGCCTGGGCGCGACGCTCGCAGAGCTGGCCCGCCAGCTCGACGCGTGGGTGGGAATGTACGACGCGGCGGGCACCCTCACCCGCGAGCACCCGTCGACGCTCGACCCCGCCGTCGCAGACGAGGTGCGCGCGGAGGTCGGAGTCGTGCTGCGCCGAGGCGCTCGCGCCGCGTCGTCGCTGAAGATCGACGGCGTCTCGTTCACTCTGCAGACGCTCGGACGCGGCGGGCATCTCCGTGGGGTGATCGCAATGTCGGCCGGCGACCTCGATCAGGAGGGCCGCGGAGTCGTGACCGCGGTGGTGGCGATGGCCGGCCTCGCGCTCGAACAGCAGCAGGGACTCGACCGTGCCCGCACCCTGCTGCGGGCCGGCCTGGTGCACTCCCTTCTCGGCAACGACCCGGCGCTCGCCCGCCGGGTCGCGAAGGACCTCTGGGGAGGACTGCCGGCCGCGCCGCTTCTGGTGGCGATGACGGATGCGGCAGCCGGGCGCCGTGACGCCGTCCGGGAATGGCTCGAACTCCACGCCGACGAGCGCCGCGGCGCACTCTTCTTCGGGCGCGGTGACGACGGGCTCGTGCTCGTCGTCCCCGCGTCGGACGCGGCCCTGCTGGACGAGTTCGCCGAGCGCTTCGAAGAGCGGCTGGGCGTCTCGGACCCCGTCGGGTACGACGCGTTCGCGACCGGGGCCGATCAGGCGCAGCTGGCTCGCGACCGCAGCGGCCGGCGGGTCACCCATTTCGCGGATGTCGCCCGCGGCGGTGTGCTCTCGGTCCCCGCGTCGCCCGAAGCGCGGACGGTTGCCCAGGCCGCGCTCGCCCCGCTCGCACGGCACGATCGCGACCAGGGGTCCGCGCTGCTGGACACCGTGCGCGCGTGGCTTTCGAACGACTGCTCGCACGAAGCCACCGCACGCGCGCTCGGAGTGCATCGGCATACCGTGCGGGCACGCATCGCCGCCGCCGAGCGAGCTCTCGACGTCGATCTGGGCACCTTCGCGGCGCGCGCCGAGCTCTGGGCCGCGCTGAGCCTGTCCGAGGCATCCGCACCGTGACGGTCAACGGCGACGTCTCGTTCTGGTGGACCGACCTCGGCGGCGCTCCCCCGCCCCGCAGCGCGCTGCCCGGCCCACTCGAGGTGGACGTGTGCATCGTGGGCGCCGGCTACACCGGGCTCTGGACCGCGTACTACCTGAAGCGCGCGCAGCCCGATCTTCGCATCGCGGTGCTCGAGCAGCGCTTCGCCGGGTTCGGCGCCTCCGGCCGGAACGGCGGGTGGCTGACCAATTCGGTGACCGGCGGACGCGGGCAGTACGCGAAGACGCACGGGCGGGACGCGGCGATCGCCCAGCAGCGCGCCCTCAACGACACGGTCGACGAGGTCATCGCCGTCGCAGCGCGCGAGGGCATCGACGCCGACATCGTGAAGGGCGGCGAGCTCAACATCGCCCGCACCCCCGCCCAGCTCGCCCGGCTCCGCGCCGCCGCCGAGGACGAGCGGACGTGGCCGGCAACGGATGTCGAGGAGTGGGATGCCGCCACGACCCGCTCGCGGATCGCGGTCGCCGACGCGATCGGCGGGTTGTGGCATCCGCATGCCGCGCGCATCCACGCGGCGAAGCTGGCAGCCGGACTCGCCGCGGTCGTGGAGCGGCTGGGTGTGACGATCTACGAGGACACCCGCGTGACCGGGATCACTCCGGGTCGAGCGATCACGACGCGCGGCGTCGTGAGCGCGCCGTTCGTCCTGCGCGCGACAGAGGGGTTCACCCCTGATCTGCGGGGCCAGCATCGCGCCGTTCTGCCGATGAACTCGTCGATGATCGCCACCGAGCCCCTGTCGCGCGAGGTCTGGCGGCAGATCGGCTGGGACGGGAGCGAAGTCCTCGGCGACTTCGCCCACGTGTACATGTATGCGCAGCGCACCGCAGATGACCGCATCGCGTTCGGCGGCCGAGGCGTGCCGTACCGCTACGGTTCGCGGGTCGACAGCGACGGACGCACGCAGGAGCGCACGATCGCGGCACTGACCGCGCTCCTGCGCGACTTCTTCCCCGCCGCCGTAGACGTGCCGATCGCACATGCCTGGGCGGGTGTTCTGGGCGTGCCGCGCGACTGGGCCGCCTCGACCGGAGTGGATGCTGCGACCGGGCTGGGCTGGGCGGGCGGCTACGTCGGCACCGGTGTGACCGCCACCAATCTCGCGGGCCGCACGCTCGCCGATCTGGTGCTGCGCCGCGACACCGAGATCGCTCGTCTGCCGTGGGTCGGGCACCGCGCACGGCGGTGGGAGGTCGAGCCGCTGCGGTGGCTTGCGGTGCAGGGCATCTACGCCGCCTACCGTGCGGCCGATCGCGCCGAGGCATCCGGCTCGCCCCGCACGTCCGCATTCGCGCACCTCGCCGACCTGATCTCGGGTCGCTGACGGCGCCGCGCGGCGCGGTGGCGGCATCCGTCATCGGGTGAGTGGGGCGGTGGGGTGTGGGTGCGTGCGCGCACAACCGCGGGGATCGTCGCCACGGGCGGTGGCAAGGCCCTCTCCCATTTCGCCTAATACCTTTCATGTGTCAGGTTTTAGGGCTATGATGAAGACGCATCACCGCGCGAAGGCTGCGCGGCCCCAGGCAAAGTCGCCGCACTGGTGCGGCGCACACACGGAGGCACCAGACCCATGAAGACACTGACTTCCCGCTATGCGAAGAGGTGGATCGCCGCGACCGCGGCGGTCGCCATCGGAACGATCGCCCTCGCCGGCTGCGGCCGCACCGACGGCGCCGACACCGCCGGACCCACGGCGGGCGAGGCCATCGACGACTCCGCCGCCTCAGGCACCGTGGAGATCTGGGCGATGGGCAACGAGGGCGAGGTCCTCGAAGAGCTCGCCGCCTTGTTCGAAGAAGAGAACCCCGACGTGAAGATCGACGTCACGGCCGTCCCCTGGGATGGCGCACACGATCGCATCGCCACTGCCATCGCGGGTGGAGAAGTGCCCGACGTGACCATGCTCGGCACCACCTGGGTCGGTGAGTTCGCCGCGACGGGCGCCTTCGAGCCCACCCCGGAAGGCCTCATCGATGAGTCGAGCTTCTTCGACGGCTCGTGGGGCACTGCGGTCGTGGACGATGTCGCCTACGGAGTGCCGTGGTACGTCGACAGCCGCGTGCTCTACTACCGCACCGATATGGCCGAGGCCGCCGGCGTCGAGCCGCCCACGACCTGGGACGAGTACAAGGCGTTCGCGCAGGCGATGAAGGATCAGGGCGCCACCTCGGGTGTCTCGCTTCCCCCCGGTGGCTTCGACTCCTGGCAGTACGTGCTGCCGCTCGTGTGGCAGCAGGGCGGCGATGTCATGACGGAGGACGGCACCGCGTTCGCGTTCGACACCCCCGAGTGGAAGGAAGCCCTGACGTTCTACGCCGGCTTCTTCGAAGAAGGACTCGCCGAGCCGGTGCGCCTGGAGGGCGGCGAGATCGAGCAGAAGTTCATCGCCGGCGAGGTCGGATCGTTCTACTCCGGCCCGTTCCACGTGAGCCTGCTGCGCGACCAGGGCGGGGCGGAGTTCGAGGACAAGTTCGCCGTCGCCATGGTGCCGGGCGAGGACTCGCGCACGAGCTTCACCGGTGGTGGCAACCTGGCCGTGTTCGAAGACACCGATAATCGGGATGCCGCGTGGAAGTTCGTGCGCTGGCTCAGCCAGCCCGAGACCCAGGTCGAGTGGTACGGCATCTCGACCGACCTGCCCAGTGTGCAGTCCGCGTTCGAAGACCCGATCTTCGCCGACGACCCGTATCTGAGCGTGTTCGCCGAACAGCTCGGCGACTCGAAGGCCCCGCCGGCAATCGCCACGTGGGCCCAGGTGTCGGCAGTGATCGACCAGCAGCTCGAGGCCGTCACCCGCGGCGAGACGAGCGTCGAAGACGCCTTGGCCAGCCTGCAGTCGCAGGCCGAGTCCATCGGCACGGGACAGTAACCATACTCATGGCCACCCTGACCGCCGCTCCGGCGGAGCGGAAGCCGCGCCCTCCCCGACAGGAGGCGCGCGGCTCCCGCCGCCGGCAGAACCGGATGACCCTCATCGCATGGGGGTTCGCCGCGCCGTTCGTCGTGCTGTTCCTGGTCTTCCTGGCAGGGCCGATCATCGCGAGCTTCGCGATGAGCTTCACCGACTTCACCACTCGCGACCTCGAGACGCCGTTCAACGTCAACCTCGTCGGGTTCGAGAACTATGTGCATCTGTTCGAGGATCCGCGATTTCTGCGGAGCCTGCTGAACACCTTCATCTTCGTGGTGGCCGGGGTGCCGCTCACCATGGCGATCGCGCTGCTGGTCGCCCTGGCCCTGAACACCGGGATCCGGCGTTTCCGCACCGTCTACCGCGTCGGCTTCTACGCTCCGGTCGTCACGAGCATCGTCGCGATCGCGATCGTGTGGCGCTTCATCCTGCAGCCCGACGGACTCTTGAACGGATTCCTTGCACTGTTCGGCATCCAGGGTCCGGCGTGGCTGCAAGATCCCGCGTGGGCACTGCCGTCGCTGATCTTCATGGCGGTGTGGCGCAATCTCGGGACGCTCATGGTGATCTTCCTCGCCGGCCTGCAGAGCGTGCCGCAGGAGCACCACGAAGCGGCGATGGTCGACGGCGCGAACGTCTTCCAGCGCTTCACGAACATCACCATCCCGGCGCTCCGGCCCACGCTGCTGTTCGCGGCGGTCATCACCGGCATCGGCTACCTGCAGTTCTTCGAGGAGCCGTACGTGATGACGCAGGGTGGTCCGCTCGACGCGACGCTGTCGGCCGCGATGTACACCTACGACCAGTTCGGCTTCGGCAACTACGCCTTCGCCTCGGCATCCAGCTACGTGCTCTTCCTGGCGATCGTGCTCCTCTCGCTCGTCCAGTTCCGACTGCTCGGAAGAAAGGACTGACATGGCCCTCGCAACCGAGATGAACACCTCTATCGAGGAAGACCCGACGCCGCGCCGTCGCAGCACGAGCCGGCCCCGCCCCCGCTGGTGGCTGTACGTCGTGCTCACGATCGGCGTCATCGCGATGGTCATCCCGTTCATCTGGATGATCCTCGGATCGTTCAAGACGACGACCGAGATCCGCCAGTACCCGACCGAGTTCCTCCCGCGCGATCCGACGCTCGAGAACTACGTGCAGCTGTTCGGGCGACTCGATTTCGCCCAGTTCTTCTTCAACAGCTTCGTCGTGGCGGTCTTCGTCACGATCGGCAACATCGTGTTCTCGTCGATGATCGGCTATGCGCTCGCCAAGCTCGAGTTCCGCGGCAAGAAGCTGCTGTTCGCACTCGTGCTGGGCACTCTGATGGTGCCGGGCGTCGTGACCTTCGTGCCGCTGTTCGTGCTGACCGCCAACCTCGGCCTGGTCAACTCCTACCCCGGACTCATCCTGCCGTTCCTGATCACCCCGCTCGGGGTGTTCCTGATGCGGCAGTTCATGCTGAGCCTGCCCGACGACATCATCGAGGCGGCGCGCATCGACGGCGCGAGCGAGTGGCGCATCTTCCTGCGCGTCATCATGCCGCTGTGCGGGCCCGCCATTGCGACGCTGACGATCCTCACGTTCCTCGGCAGCTGGAACAACTTCCTGTGGCCTCTCGTGGTCGCCACGACCGAGGACATGTACACGCTTCCGGTCGCGCTGGCTCTGTACTCGGTCGGCCAGAACGCCGCGCAGTACGGACTCATGATGGCCGGCGCCGTCGTCGTGGTGGTGCCCGTGCTCATCGTGTTCGTCGTCCTGCAGCGGTACTTCGTACAGGGCATCGCCCTCACCGGAATCAAGTGACCCGTCCACCGAAAGGACATCCCGCATGACTTTCCCCACCGGATTCCTCTGGGGCGCCTCCACGGCCGCCCACCAGATCGAGGGCGGCAACGTCAACTCCGACTGGTGGCAGCGCGAATGGGGACACCTGCCGGGCGCACCGGTGGAATCGCCCTCGGGAGACGCGGCAGACAGCTATCACCGCTACCCCGAAGACATGGCGCTGCTGGCGTCGGCGGGGCTGGACACGTACCGCTTCAGCATCGAGTGGGCTCGGATCGAACCCGAGGACGGCTGGATCTCCCGCGCCGCGATCGATCACTACCGTCGCATGGTCGACACCGCACGCGACGCCGGCCTCGAGCCGATGATCACGCTGCACCACTTCACGAACCCGGTCTGGTTCGCGCGCGAGGGCGGGTGGCACTCGGATGACGCGGCCGAACGCTTCGCGCGCTACGCCGAAGCCGCGCTCCCCGTGCTGGAGGACGTCGATCTCGTCTGCACGATCAACGAGCC
The DNA here is from genome assembly GCA_963772395.1 of uncultured Actinomycetota bacterium. GTDB lineage: Bacteria > Actinomycetota > Actinomycetes > Actinomycetales > Microbacteriaceae > Microbacterium. The sequence goes on from CAVYWV010000002.1 coordinate 1,886,312, forward strand.
GAACATGGTGTCGGTCCTGGCCGATCCCCAGGTCGGCTTCCCGTCGATCGGCCTCCCGCCCGGCGTTCCGGCCGTCACCGCGACACTGGTCGAGGCGCACCGCCGGGGCGTCGAGATCGTGCGCGGGGCCGGCAAGCGGGCCGGATGGTCGGTGGCCACCCAGGCGTACCAGCCGGTCGCCGGGGCCGAGGCCGTCGCCGCCGAGTACGGAGCGTCACGCGAGGACGTGTTCTTGGATGCCGCCGAGGGCGACGACTGGGTGGGCGTCCAGGCGTATACACGCACGCGCATCGGGCCCGACGGGCCGTTGCCGATCGACGACGACGCGGAGCGCACCCTCACCGGCTGGGAGTACTACCCCGCCGCGATCGGCGAGGGCATCCGCAACGCGTGGTCACGGGCCGGAGTGCCGGTCTACGTGACCGAGAACGGCATCGCGACCGCCGACGACACTCGCCGCATCGACTACACGACCGGCGCGCTCGAGGCCGTGCGCTCGTGCATCGAAGACGGCATCGACGTGCGCGGATACCTGCACTGGAGTGCCCTCGACAACTACGAGTGGGGCAGCTATCGCCCCACGTTCGGGCTCATCGGATGGGACCGCGACACTTTCGAGCGGCATCCCAAGCCGAGTCTCGCGTGGCTCGGAGACGTCGCACGGGCGAACTCCCTCATCCGCGCCTGAGCGCGCCGAGCGTCGCGGGTCAGTCGGTGTGGGGGCCGCTCGGCGGCCGGAGGTAGCCTCGGACGAACTCTGCGAACAGCGCCGACATGTCGACGGATTCGTCGAGAAGCCACTGCACCTGGATCCCGTCCATGACGGCGCTGATCAGGCGCGCCGCCAGCTCGGGGTCCAGCTCGGAGCTGACCTCGCCCGCCTCCTGAGCCGCACGCAGCAGGGGCGCGGCGCTCGCGGCCGAGGCGCGATATCGCTCGGCGAACTCGGCGTGAGCGGGGTGCTCCGTGTCGGTGGCCTCGGCCGAGACCGTCGCGAAGAGCGATGTCAGGCCACGGGAGTCCTGGTTGTATGCGACGACCTTCGCCGCCTGCTCGATCAGCGTGTGCTCGGCCGGGTCGCCGGCCGCCAGCCGGACGCGTTCGTCACGCTGCCGGATGACCTCGGTGAAGAGCTCCTCCTTGCTCGCGAAGTGGTGCATCAGGCCCGTGGGGGTCAGCCCGACGCGCTTGGCGATCTCGCGCAGTGACCCGCTGTGGAACCCGCTGCGCGCGAAGACGACGAGCGCCTCGTCCACGATCCGCTGGCGGCGCGCCTGCCCTTTCGCGTAGCTGCCACGCGGCGCGCGCGCACGAGAGGTCGGGGCGGCCTCGTCGGCCACCCCGACCTCTCCTGAATCATCGCTCACTCGCGCGCTTTCCACTCGGAGCTGAAGACCTGCGCCGACATTGCGGGGCGCAGTCGCTTCTCCATCTCACGGTCGACGAAATACGTCTTCAGGCTATCGCCGGTCAGTTCGTTGCCGATCGCCGCCATGATCATGGACTGGTCCAGCGAGAGATAGCGCTCCGCCACGGTGCCGCTCTCGACGGCGACCGAATCGTAGAAGCCTCCCGGCCCGTAGGCACCGAGGTCGGTCTCGATGTGCGCGAGATTCTCCATCACACCCTTGCGGTCGTACGGCAGCGCCAGGAAGCTCGCGTGCGGCGTGACCACCCCGTCGCCGAACTCGGGATCGGGGTTCGTGCCCACCGTGCAGTCCGGGCGGTCGATGTCGACGTCGGTCTTCTCGCGGTCCGACGTATAGCCGTCGGAGCGCATGCCGGCGAGGTCTACGCCGTACTCGGCATAGCCGCCGAACGGATCGCTCGCGGGCGAGAAGCCCCAGGCGCCGTATCCGGCGTCATCCAGACCGTGCTGCTTCTGGACTTCGACCGTGATCGGATGGTTCAGGCGCCACGATCGCGCACCCCACTTCGTCTCGGGCACGAGCAGATCGGGCATCAGCGACTCGAACATGCTGCCGCCCCAGCTCGGGACGAAACTCATGCCGCGGTAGGAATAGACCCCTTCCCAGACGTCGTAGCCCTGGTAGCTGCGCACGGTTCCGGTGGGCAGCTGCTCTTGCCATGCCCAGTCGCAGCCGGGCGGCATCGTCCGGTGCGTACCGTAGAGCGCCGTCGCCGGGATGCTGCCCTCCGCGATGCCGAGGTAGGTCGCGATGCGGCTCTCGCTCACCGTCGTGTCGTAGTGATGGCACGTGTAGAACGCCTGAGCACCCGAGCCGTTGTACATCGGTGCGGCGACGCTGCAACCGCTCGGGGGGGCATCCCAGAATCCCCCGCGGTTCGTGCCGGCCGGGAGGCCGGGCGCGCCGGCGGGATCGAAGAACGCGCCGAAGTCCATCGAGTGGTACAGCTCATCGGCCTGCGCGGCCAGACTCGGCTCCGCTTCGCGGACGATCCGCAGCCCCGCGGCGAGCCAGCCGTTGTCGACCGTGCTGAGGAACGGGTCGACGGGGTCGCCCGAATCCGGCCAGGTCGTGAGTTTCGCGCCGGTCGCCGGGTCGTACCAGTTGTAGAACATGCCGCTCGCGGCGTTGCGCTCCAGGCCGGCGAGGGTGGTGAGAGTGGTCGCAAGGCGGTCGCGGGCGTCATCGCCGGAGATGATTCCGAGATCGCGCGCCGTCACGGTGGACCACAGATAGCCTCCGATATTGGTCGGCGAGGTGTAAGCCGCCGGAGAGGCCAGGTCGCCCTCGATGTTGTCGGACGGCAAGCCGGTGGCTTCGTCGGTCATCGCGTCCAGCGACGTCCACGTGTCTCTCGCGTAGCGCTCGAGCGTGTCGTCCTTCGGACCGCCCGCTGCGGCCGGACCGCCGATGGCGAGTGAGGCGGCGACGATCGTTGCCAGGATGTGCTTCATGTGCTGCTCTCCTCATCGAAAGCGGCTCCATCACCATGCAGCGGGGAACCGTCGGTTCCTAAAACCTTACATGTGTCAGGTATTAACGCAACCCCTTGACCGGCGGGAGCGGCCAGGACCGCATGCGCGCCGGGGTATCGGGCACACCCGTCGTGTCCCACGCCGGGCGTGGTGCCCGTGGGCGCTACATCGCGGCGGGCTCCGGCACCGCCCGAGGCGCGGCCGGAGCCGACGGCGGAGTCTCACGCCGCGATCTCGGCTTGGCGAATCGCAGGTACAGCGGTGGAACGATGAACAGGTTGAGCAATGTAGAGGTGATGAGCCCTCCGAGGATGACCACCGCCATCGGATGCTCGATCTCGTGCCCGGGGATCTCGCCCATGACCACGAGTGGCACGAGAGCCAGGCCGGTGGCGAGAGTGGTCATGAGGATCGGAGAGAGCCGTTCGGCGGCACCGCGCAAGACCAGGTCGGCGCCGAAAGTCTCGCGCTCGTAGCGCTCGAGGTGCTGACAGTGGTTGATCAAGAGGATGCTGTTGCGGGCGGCGATGCCCATGACCGTGAGGAAGCCCACGATCGAGCCGAGTGAAAGGACGGCGCCCGTGACGAAAGCCGCGAAGATGCCGCCGACCAGTGCCACCGGCAGAGTGAGGATGACGAGCGTCGCCAGTCGCCAGCTCGCGAACGCAGCCTGCAGCAACAGGTAGATCACGACGACGGCGGCGACGGCGAGCAGGAGCAGCCGGTTGGTCGCCGCCTCGCGCTCCTCGAACTCGCCGATGATCTCCGCCCGGAAGCCCGGAGGCAGGTCGATCTCGCGCAGGCCCTCCTCCATTGCGGCCACGACCGATCCGAGGGCGCCGTCGTCGACGTTGGCTTCGATGTCGATCCTGCGGGAGTTCTCGGCGCGCTCGATGACGTTCGGCGTCGCACGCAGCGAGACGTCGGCGAGCGCCGAGAGCGGCACGACCTCACCGGAGGGCGTGTCGATCGGCAGGTTGCGGATGCTGGTCACATCGGAGCGGACCTCGATCGGGCTCCAGACCTGCACGTCGTAAGCCTTCCCGTCACGGTAGATGTCGCCGACCTCCTCACCGGAGACGAGGGTCGCCGCTGCGCGGCGGACGTCTCCCGGCTTGAGGCGGTACTTCTGAGCCGCATCGAGATCGACCGTGACCTCGATCTGCGGCACGTCCACCTGCAGCGAGATGTGCTCATCGATCGCGCCGTCGGTCTTCAGAAAGATCTCGTTGATGTCCTCGGCAGTCTCGCGCAGAGCCTTCAGGTCATCGCCGTACACCCGGACGACGACCGCCGTGCTGCCGCCGGTCAGCACCTCACGGATGCGCTCCTTCAAGTACGTCTGGACGTCACGGTGGATACCTGGGTAGCCCTCGACGACCTCCTGCACCTTGGCGAGGGTCGCGTCATAGTCGACTGCGGGATCGACGCTGATCCAGTTCTCGCCGAAGTTCACGCCGACGACCTCGTCGCCGTTGAACGCCTGGCCGATGTGGGCGCCGCAGTTGCGCACCCCTTCGATCTCCAGCAGCTCCTGACAGGCACGCTGGCTGATGCGAAACTCCTCCCCGACAGAAGTGCCTGGTTGCGTGACCCAGTGCATCAGGAAGTCCCGTTCCTTGAAGTCCGGCAGCAGCGACTGGCCGAGGAACGGCACGGCCACCGCGCCCGTCACCACAAGCGCGCTGAAGAACACATACCCGGGCCATGGCCGGCGGACAGCGGGCTTCAGGACAGCCAGGTACCCGCGCTTGAGACCTCGCACGACGGGCGGATCGCGCGGGTCCAGCGGTGCCTTGCGCAGCAGGATCAGCGCGAGGGCAGGCGTCACGGTCAGGGCGACGACCATCGAGGCCACCACAGCGAGGGTGTAAGCCATCGCGAGCGGGCGGAAGAAGGCCCCGGTGAGGCCCTCGAGGAAGAAGATCGGCACCGCCGCGGCGATGATGATGAGGGTCGCGTAGACGATCGGACCCCGGACTTCGAGTGATGCCTCGAGCACGACCTTGGCCGTGGATCGACCGCCACCTTCGGCCCGTTCCTGCCGCAGCCGTCTCACGATGTTCTCGACATCGATGATCGCATCGTCGACCACCACGCCGACGGCGATCACCAGGCCCGCGAGGATCATCGTGTTGATCGGACTGCCCGACAGATAGATCACGAGTCCGGCTGTGATCAGTGACAGCGGGATCGCGATGATGCTGATGAGCGCGGTGCGCCACTGGAACAGGAACAGGAACAGCACCAGCATCACGAGGATTATGCCCAGAAGCAGAGCGAGCGAGAGATTGCCGAGCGACTCCTCGATGAAGGTCGCAGGCCGGAAGATCTCCGTATCGATCTCGATGCCGCTGAGCCCTGGAGCCAGCTCGGCGAGCGCCGCCTCGACGCCCTCGGTCACCTCGAGCGTGTTGCCCCACGGCAGCTTCTCGACGATGAGCATGAGCCCTTCGCCCTCGTTGATCACGGCGTCACCGATCAGCGGCTGATGATCTTCGACGACGCGAGCCACATCGCCCAGACGCAGTGGATCGCCGTCGCGCTCTGCGATGGTCACCTCGGCGAGATCCTCGGGACTCGTGATGGGCAGCACGTGCTGGATACCCAGTCGCTGCTGGGGTGTGGCGATGAACCCGCCGGTGCCGATGACGGCGCCTGGCGAGTACTGGAGCAGGCCGGCATCGAGCGCGTCGGCGGTCACGGTCATGACCTGTTCGAGGCTCACCCCCGCGGCCGCCATCTTCTCGGGCTCCGCCTGAACCTGCAGCATCTGAAGCCGCTCACCCCAGATGGGGATGTTGGCCACTCCCGGAACGCGCAGCAGGTGCGCCCGGACCTTCCAGTAGGTGATCATCGAGAGCTCGATGAGCGAGTGATCCTCGGAGGTCAGGCCGATCTTCATCACCCGGCTCGTCGATGACAGCGGCTGGAGCATGACAGGAGGAGCTGCCCACGTGGGCAGCGTGGGTGTGGCGATCGCGATGCGCTCCGACACGAGCTGCCTGGCGGCGAGCAGGTCGGCACCGGGCTCGAAGATCAGCACGATCGACGAGATCTGGCTGACCGACTTGGATCGGATCTCCTGCAGCCCCTCGACTCCGTTGAGCGCCTCCTCGAGGGGCACCGTGACGAGCTGCTCGACCTCACCGGCGGTCAGGCCGATGCAGATCGTCTGGACCTCCACTCGCGGCGGTGCGAACTCGGGAAAAACGTCCACCTGCGCCGAGCTGAGCTGTACGCTCCCGAACACCATGATGCCCAGGGCCAGGGTCATCACGATGGTCCGGAACCGAAGGCTGAACCCGACGATGCGACGCATGTCAGTGTGCCGTGTCGAACTCTGCTCCGTAGAGCTCGGCCGCGCCCACGGTGACGACGCGGGTACCGGGCGCGGGCCCCGTGAACAGGTACACCGTCTCCGTGTCGATACGATCGACCTCGACCGCCGCCCTGACGAAGACCTCGGGCTCGGGGTTGGTATAGACCCACGTTTCGCCGTCGTGAGAATAGATCAGCGCGGCGTACGGGATGCTCAGCCTTCCGTCCTCGCCCGCCTCGACCTCGGCGATTTCCAGTCCCAGGCGCGCGACCGCCTGCGGCGTCAACGTCAGCGTGTTGAGCTCGGTATCTCCGATCTCCTCGACCACGGCGGCGGCGGGGCCCGCGGCGGCATCAGCCGGCGCAACGCATCCGGTCAGAGCACCCCCTGCTCCGATGATGGTCAATGCGGCGAGGACTACGACGAATCGCGGGATTCGCGATCGTGCGGTGTTCATGACGGTTTCTACCTCCAATCCGCCACGAGGGCGTTCGCGTTCACGAGAGAGCTGTCGGACGCTTTCGACCCGCCCCCGGCCGCCAGCAGGAGCGGGAGCACGAACAGCACGGTCACCACCGTTGTGATCGCACCACCCCAGACGACCGCCGCGATCGGAAGCAGCATCTCGAATCCCACTGAACCGCCGAAGAACGCCGGCGGTACGAGCAGAGCGACGGAAGCCGCCAGCGCGACCAGAGCGGGGCGTGCGCGGTCGCCCGCCGCGGCCCACCAGACCTTCACCGGCGACGCGCCACTGTCTGCGGCGAGCGCCGTCTGTGCCGCACCGATGAGCAGCCCCGCCTCGCGGGCAGCGAAGGCGAGCACGGGCACGAGCGCGATGAACGTCACGAGCGCGTCGAGGCCTCCGGTCAGCCATGCGCCGATGAGACCCCCCGAGAGCGCCAGGGGCAGCGTGAGCAGCACGATCGCGGCGAGCCGCCACGAGCCGAGCATGGTCTGCAGCAGCACGAGGATGACGATCGCGGCCGCGGCAAGCAGCCACCAGGTGAGCTGCCCCGCCGCCTGCTGACCCCCGTAGGCACGAGGGATCTCCGCGTGGTACTCGATCGGGAAATCGACCTCTGCGATCGCGGCCCGCACGTCCGCCTCGACGTCGGCGAGACTGCGACCCTGTATGTCGGCGGTGACATTGATGCGCCGATGCGTGTCGTCGTGCCTGATCACCGCGAGGTTGCCGCTGATCCGCACGTCAGCGACGTCAGAGAGCACGACGGTGCTGCCATCGGGGGTGTCGATGAGGAGGTTCTCGACGCTGGTGAGGCTGTTGCGGGTCGCCTCCGATCCCTTGACGATGACCTGGAAGACCTTCTGCTGCTCGAACATGTAGCCGACCTCGATGCCCTGGAGCACCGCCGCAGCGGCGCGTCGCACGTCGCCGGGCTTGACGCCGAACTTCTTGGCGGCCTCCAGATCGACCTCGATCTCGGCGATCGGCTGCAGGAGATCCTTCTCGACCCTCGCGTCGACGAGCCCATCGATGCCGGACATCGCCGCCTGCAGTTCATCGGCCTTCGCGCGCAGGATCTCAAGGTCGATGCCGTACACACGCACCTGGAAGTCGCGCTCCTGCGCCGCGCGCACGCGATCGAGCTGACGCTCGGGATAGGACATGACTCGGTTCACGAGCCCGACGTAGCCGTCGATGATCTCCTGCGCGTGGCGCTTGACCTCGGCGTAGTCGGCCCCCTCCTCGAGGGTGACCCAGATCTCGCTGTCGCTGACATCCGAGGTCGTGTCGGACGTGATGGCACGACCGACGTGGCCGCCGACCGCCGCGACCCCCGCGAGGGTGCGCAGCTCGTCTGCCGCGCGCGTCGAGATCCGTGTCATCTCATCGTTCGAGGTGCCGGCGGTCGAACCCACTTCGACCAGGATCGAGCGGTCGGGCACAGATGCGAGCGCGGGCGCTCCGGCGGTCGAGAACGGGACCGCGGCCAGCGCGACGACGCCGAGCACGACTGCCCCGAGCGCGACGATGCCACCCGCGCGTCCGGCCGAAGTGCGCTGCATCGCCTCGGTGTACCTGCTTGTCAGCCGCGTGAGGGCGGCTGGCTCGGGCGCCTCCTCGCCATCGCCTCTGGGGGGAAGCAGCACGCTCGCGAGCACCGGGATGAGAGTGAGGGCGACGATCGTCGCGACCCCGAGGGCGACGAGGTAGGCGATCGCGACGGCGCGGAGGATCTCGCCGTCCAGACCCGGCATGAACAGGCTGGGGGCGATCGCCACCCCCGAGATGAGCACTCCGAAGAGCGCGGGAACGCGTGAGCGGCGAAGTGCGGTGGTCAGGATGTCTGCGCGCCGGAGCGCCGCGTCGCCTTCGACGCCGCCACCGGGCGGCTCAGGCTCGACGGATGCGGGTGCCTCGGCGCGCCCCACCGCTCGCGGCCGAGCGCGGCCCCGCGTACGCAGCGAGTCGAGATCGGCCACGACATCGCCGACGGCGACGGTCAGGGCGAGCGCGATCCCCGCGAGGGTCATGGTGTTCATGACGGCACCGGCCGCCTGCAGGATGAGTGCGGCAGCGGTGCCCGATACCAGCACGGCCAACGCCGCAATCACGGCGTGCCGCCATGAGCCGAGCCCGATGCCGATGACGAGGGAGATCAGGAACAGACCTGCCAGAGAGGCCCAGCCCAGCTGGCTGATGGCATTCTCGAGGAACGTGGCGGGGCGGAAGACCGTGGTGTCGACCTCGATGCCCGTCAGTCCCGGGGCGAGGTCGGCCATCGCCTGCTCGATGCCACGGGTGACCTGCACCACATCGGCCTCGGGGAACTTCTCGATGACGATCAGCAGGCCCGGGGTCTCGCCGGTCACGGCATTGCCGATCAGCGGCTGGTGGTCTTCGGTCAGCTCCGTGACATCCGCGAGGGTCAACAACTGCGTATTGCCCTGGATCACGACCTTGCCGAGGTCTTCGGGCGTCCGGATGGGGAGCACGTGCTGAATCCCGATGCGCTGGTTCGCGGACTCGATGAAGCCGCCCGTCCCCGGCGTGGATGCCTCGAGGAAGCTCAGTGGCGACACCCACACCGCGTTTCCGGCGGTCGCGATGACCTCCTCGAGCGTCACGCCCGCCGCGCGGAGTCGCTCCGGTTCGACCTGCACCTGCAGCTGCTGCTCGCGCTGTCCCCACGTCGACACGTTGGCGACACCGGGCACACCCATGAGCACGGGCTTTATGCTCCACCGGGCGAGCACCGAAAGGTCGATCAACGACACGTCTTCGGAGGTCAGCTGGATCATCATGACGCGGCTGGTCGATGACAGCGGCTGCATCAGCACGGGCGGGGTGGTGACGTTCGGCAGCGCGAAGGCCTGTGTGAGCCGCTCGGCGACCAGCTGACGCGCCCGCAGAATGTCGGTGCCGGGCTCGAAGACGAGCTCGATCGACGACAGCCCGGGGACGGAGACGGACCGGATCTCGTCGAGCCAGGCGACGCCGTTGAGCAGGTCCGCCTCCATCGGGCTGGTGACCAGCTGCTCGACCTCCTGGGCCGACAGGCCGAGCGCCTCGGTCTGGATCTCCACGTGCGGTGGAGCGAACTCCGGCAGGTTGTCCACCGCCATGGTCGGCAGGCTGAACAGCCCGAACCCCAGCACGAACGCGGCGACGGCCGCAACGAGCAACCGGAATCGAAGACTCCAACGCACCAACCACGAGATCATGACGCATCCCCACGTCTGCGCCCGACGCCGACTCGGAGTCTCCGAGCGGATCGACCGCTCCCCAAATCCCCAGCAGACCGCGGTGAGCGCGGTCCTCGTCGCGTGATTCGTCAGCGGACCGGCGGGTCACGCGCCCCCTGCTCGAATGTCGATGGCTCCGCGCCGAGACACCCGAGCAAGTGCCGCGAGTATGGCACAGCTCACCATGCACAACAAGATCCCGAATGACACGTGTACAGCTGCTCAGACCCCTGGCGTAGCCGACTGTGTCTTGCCGCTTTGTCGGTGGGCCCAGACCATTGACAGGCCTGTCAGCCTCGGATATAAACCAGACAGCAAGGCCACCACACAGGAGGGTCCTCGTGAGCGCATTCAGCGACGTGAATACTCCGCCACATGCGCGTGCGGATGCGGGGAAGCAGCGACGCGCGGGCCTGGCCACGGCCATGCTCTCGGCGGTGCTGATCCTCTCCGGCTGCGTCGGTGATTCCGCGCCGCCGCCCTCCGACCAGGCCGGAGCGGAAGACTGCGGGACACAGATCTCTTTCGAGACGTCGAACTTCGTGGACCCGACGCTGGACTCGAATCCCTACCACCCCCTCAAGCCCGGGCTGCAGTGGGTGCGTGGCGGCTCGACCCAGGTCGGGGGTCGCGAGGTGCCGCACGAGATCATCACGACCATGACCGACGTCATCCGCGTCATCGACGGTGTCTCCACGATCGCGATGCTGGACGAGCAGACCGATTCCGGCGAGGTCAGCCAAGTGGGGGTTGACTATCTCGCGCTGGACCGCGACGGCAACGTGTGGCTCCTCGGCGGGTATACGGAGGAATTCGAGGGCGGCGAGTACACCAACGCGGAGGACGCGTGGCTGGGCAATGCTGAGGGCAAGCAGGTCGGCATCCTCTCTCCCGCTGAAGTCACGCTCGACACCCCCGCGTGGTGCATCGGTGCGGTCGCGGACGAGAACGCCTCGGTGGGCGCACCGGTGGAGGTCGGCGCCCAGGTGTGCGTCGCGTTCGGATGCTACGAAGATGTGCGCATCGTTCAGGAAGGCGAGGTCGGCGCACCCGACAATGAGAACAAGTCCTACGCCCCCGGCGTGGGGGTCATCAAGAACGAGCCCCTGGACGCGAGTATTCACCAGGATCGATTCGAGCTGCTGAACTTCCTTGAGCTCAGCCCTGCCGGCCTGGCCGAGGCCAGCAACACGGTGCTGGAACTCGAAGCCCACGCTCGCGAGAGCACCGCCACGGAGGTGTTCGGCGCCGCACCGGAGTCCACTCGAGCGAACCCGTGAGCGCGCCGCCCGTCGTGCGCCTGCACGGGGTTTCCAAGTCCTTCGCCCCGGCGGGAGTCGATCCCGTCCCGGTCCTGCGCGCGGTGGAGCTGACGATCCAGCCCGGGGAGAAGGCAAGTCTGACCGGCGCGTCGGGCAGCGGAAAGTCGACACTGCTGGCACTGATCGCCGGGCTGCTGCAGCCCGACGCCGGATCGGTCGAGGTCGGCGGCATCCCTCTCGCCACCATGAGCGAGCACGAGCGCGCCGACGTGCGGGCGCGTGCGATCGGCATCGCTCTCCAGTCCGACAACCTCATTCCGTTCCTTTCCGCGCGGGAGAACGTCGAGCTCGCTCTCAGGCTTCGGCCGGCACGTGTCACGACGCGCAGCGCCGGCAGCGGCCTGCGAGCTGCTCGAGCGGTTCGGCGTCGGTCACAGGGCCGCCCATGTCCCGCGCCAGTTGTCGGGCGGCGAGGCGCAGCGCGTCGCGCTCGCGGTCGCCATCGCGAACCGGCCGAGCGTCCTGCTCGCCGACGAGGTCGTCGCCGGGCTCGATGCGGACACCGCCGGGCGCGTGATCGACGAGGTTCTCGCGGTCGACATCGCCGTGCTCTACATCACCCACGACGTCGCTCTGGCCGACCGCGTCGACACCCGCTACCAGATCGCCGATCACCGGGTGCAGCTGCGATGAGCCACGCGCGACCGTTCAGTGACAGCCCGGGATCTCGTCGTCGTGTATCGGACGTCTCGCGGATCCGTGCAGGCGCTGAACCACAGCCGACTCGAGGTCGGCAGCGGTGAGAGCGTTGCGATCATGGGCCCGAGCGGATGCGGCAAGTCGACCATGCTCGGGCTGCTCGCCGGACTCGCCCGACCGACGTCGGGAACCGTGACAATCGGCGACACGGTGATCTCCTCGCTTTCAGAGAGAGCGCGGATCCGGTTCCGCCGCAGGAGCCTCGGCATGGTCTATCAGTCCGACAACCTGCTGCCGTACCTCACCGTCGAGGAGAACATCGGCCTGCAGCTGGGAATCGCCCGCCGGGACGCCGCCGACGGCGGAGTGCCGGCGCTGCTCGAGAGGCTCGGCCTCGCGGCCCTGAGTGGACGCCTCCCCGACCAGCTCTCGGGGGGCCAGCGGCAGCGAGTCGCCGTCGCCCGCGCGGTGATCCACCGACCGGCGGTGATCCTGGCGGACGAGCCGACCGGGTCACTCGACCATGACAGTGCCGAGCGGGTGATCGACACCATCATGGACAGTCATCGCGCGATCGGCGCGACCCTTGTGCTCGTCACCCATGACCCGTATGTCGCCCGTCATGCCGATCGGATCGTCGAACTCCAGCGAGCGGTTCCGACCGGGACGGTGTCGCATGCTGTTTAGGTACGTCGTCAACGACGTGTGGCGAAACCCCCGCCGCACCCTCTCAGCTGTGATCGGGGTGAGCCTGGGCATCGGGCTGTTCTGCGGGGTGCTGTTCTTCATCGACGGACTCTCCGCGTCGATGACGCAGCGAGCCGTGGGGCCGCTCGCGATCGACATGCAGCGCATTGTGACCGCGCGCGCAGCCAGCAGCGTCGCCCTCTCGCAGGAGCTGGACGGGAGCGAGACCCTCGAGGCCGGCGAGCGCGCCAGGGTGGACCTGACGGTGCACAATCTCGGCACGCTGAATGCCAACGAGGTCACCGTCAGGTCCGTGCCCGCACCGGAGCTTCTGTTCGTCGCCGGGTCGGCGACGATGGACGATCAGCCGATCACCGGCTTCGACGACAACCCGCTGGCATCGGGCCCGGGCAAGACCGGGTTGAACCTCGGAACGCTCGCGCCGGGTGCGACGCATCGGATCACCTATGAGCTCGAAGCCGCGACGACGACCCGGCTCGCCGACTCCGAGGTCGCATCCAGCTATTCCAGCCGAGAGTCCGTCGCACCGGTGGCCGCGAATCAGCCGCCGTCGGCGGGCTTGGACGAGCTCGCCGATCGCATCGGGCAGCTGCCCGGCGTGGCGCACGCCAGCCAACTCTCCCTCGCGGATCTCGGCGTGGACACGCTGTCGACGCCGACCGCGACGGCGTTCGGTGCGACGAGGATCTTCGGGTTCGACGAGGCCTACGCCGACCGAGACGAGACCATCACGATCGCGGCCGGCGCCCTCAGCGCGGATGGCGCGGTCGTGAGCGCGGAGGTGGCCGAAGTGCTGTCGGTCGCGCCTGGCGACACGGTCATCGTCGCGCTGCCCGACGGCTCCGACATCGAGCTCGAGATCACCGGAGTCGCCGACCTGTCGCGCTCCCAGTCACTGTTCTCCAGCCGACGGGGCGGCGACCTGGAGACCTTCATCTACAACCGCAATTCCCTCATCGTCTCGCCGACCCTGTTCGCCGAACAGGTCTTCCCCGCCTACGAGCGCGCCATCGCAGAAGGCACGGGCCGCCTGAAGAGTCCTCCGATCCGTGAGATCGACATCAGCGTGGACCGCGGACTCCTGGATGCCGACCCCGCGACGGCGGTCGGCGAGACGGAGGCCGTCGCCGCCGACGTGATGGCGGTCGCCCCTGGCCAGGACTACCTGCTCGACAACATCTCCAACACCCTCTCCGTCGCGGTCGGCGATGCGAGCACCGCAAAGAATCTGTTCGTCTTCCTCGGCGTACCCGGCGTGTTCCTCGCCGCGATCCTCGCGGCGTACTCCGGCAGCGTGCTGGCACAAGCCCAGCGTCGCGAGCAGGCGACACTGCGGATCCGAGGCGCCAGCCGGCGCCACCTGCTGCGCATGCTCGGCATCCGAACGGCGCTGCTGACCGCGGCGGGCGCCGTGATCGGGCTCGTCACCGGCTATGTCGCGGCGAGCGCCATTCTCGGTCAGGATTCGCTGGCCCGTGCAAGCAGTGCCAGCCTGATCACCTCGGCGATCGTCGGCACCCTCGGCGGGTTCCTCGCCACCGGACTGGCCCTCTACGTCACCGGCCGGCGATCGATCGATCAGGAGATCAACGAAGACCGCGCGCGTCTGAGAGAGCCGTCCCCGGTCTGGCGCCGATTCGGTCTCGACGTCGCCGCGACCGTCGTCCTGATCCTGGGCACCGTGATCGCGCTGCGACTGAACGCCTTCAGCGGCCAGCCCGGGTCGGTGTACTTCGGGCGATCGGTGCAGCTGAATCTGATCCTGCTGCTCCTGCCGCTCGGCGTCTGGCTTTCGGGGAGCCTGATCGTGGCGAGGGTCACCGGCGCCGGGCTGACCCGCCTTCGGCCCGCCTCGTCGGCCGACCTGGGTCGGCCGACGGCAGGCCTCCTGCGTCGCAGCATCGGCCGCCGTCCGTGGGCGATCAGCACCGGCGCGATCGTGATGTCGCTGATCGTCGGCCTCTCCGTCAGCCTCGCAGCCTTCACCGCGTCCTACGATGCCGCGAAGGCCGCCGACGCGCGGTACGCGAACGGGTCGGACATCAAGATCACGCCCAGTCCGACTGCGAACCGCGCCTATGCGGCCGACGACGCCGACGTATTCCGCACGTCGAGCATCGCCGAGGTGACACCGGTCATCTACGGGCTGAGCAACGCGATCCTGCGCAGCGCGCGCACCTCCGACCCGGCGAATCTGGTCGCCATCGACCCGTCCGGCTTGGCCGCGGTGGCGCCACTGGAGGAGGCCGCAGCCGCGCTGCTGCCGCTCCTGGACGGCGACCCGAATGCGATACTCCTCTCCGCCGAGATGGCGGATTTCCTCCGAGCGGAGGTGGGTGATCCGCTCAACACGCTGCTCGCGCGTTCCACGAGCGAGCAGGTCGAGACGCAGCTGATGATCGTCGGCCTCTTCGAGCGCCTTCCCGGTTTTCCGAGCGGCGCCGACGCCATCATGAACATCGGAGCCCACACCGAACTGGTGCCGGCGAAGAACCCGGACTTCTTTCTCGCTGCGACCGGCTCCGACGAGGCGACCCTGAACCGCGCCGTGGACGAGCTGCGGACGGGCCCCGCTTCGGCGGACCACCTTCAGATCGACACGCGGCAGTCGACGCTCGACCGCGACCAGTCCAGTCTTGCGGCGCTCAACATCTCCGGGCTCGTCGGACTCGACTCCGCCTTCGCTCTGGCCATGGCCACCGTCGCGATGATCGTGTTCGTCTTCGGGCTGCTGCTTCAACGACGACGCGAGTACGTCACTCTCCGCGCTCAGGGCATGGAGCAATCGACGGTGAGAACGCTGATATCGACCGAAGCCGGCCTCACAGCGCTCGCCGGAGCGCTGGGCGGAGTGTTGATCGGTGCCGTGATGGGATACTACTTCGTGCTCGTGCTGCGGCCGCTGTTCGTTCTGACACCCTCCTACGCGCTCCCGCCCGCCGCCCTCGCGCCCATCTTCCTGCTCGTGCTGGCCGCCACGCTGATCTGCTCCGTCATCGGGTCCCGACTGGTCAACAGGCTGGAACCCACAGAACTCCTCCGAGACGAGTGAGCCGTCTGGTCGGGGGCTACCACGACGGGCTTCGAGCCGTTAGCCTGCGGATGAAACCAGGTGCCCTCGAGGGCGTGCAGCCTCCCTTTGCGGCGGCCACCTGGCGGCAGACGTGATCGGCCTGGGGAGTCGCTATGTCACGACGTTCGCATTTCTCGGCAACCGCTGGGGCGGCGCTGCTGGTTCTGGCTCCGCTGCTGGGCGCGTGCGCGTCACCCGGCACCGTCGACGGCGGCCCGGCGACGGAGACCCCCCGCGACGGCGCTGACGGCTCGAGCACTCCGACCGAGGTCCCCGGGCCGCAGCCCGGATTCGAGCTGCTGCGCTTCAGCGACCCGTCGAACATCGACAACACCTGGTTTCCGCTGCAGCCCGGCACGCAATTGGTGTACGAGGGAGAGACCGTCGAAGAGGGTGTGTCCACGGACCATACCGTGATCTCCACGGTCACCGATCTGGTCAAGGTGATCGCGGGGGTGTCCACCGTCGTCATCTGGGACAGGGACTACTCCGACGGTGAACTGGTGGAGACGGAGCTGGCCTTCTTCGCCCAGGCGGACGACGGCGACATCTGGCGCTTCGGCGAGTACCCGGAAGTGTACGAAGGCGGCGAACTGGTCGAAGCGCCCGCGTGGATCCACGGGGTCAAGGACGCACAGGCGGGCCTGTTCATGAAGGCCGACCCGCACGTGAGCGAGGTCAGTTACGCCCAGGGCTGGGGGCCGGAGGTCGGCTGGTCGGACAGGGCAACCGTACAGAGCGTGGGAGAGGAGACGTGCGTTCCCGCGGGCTGCTACTCCGATGTCCTCATCACCGATGAGTACAGTTCAGATGAACCCGGGGCGCATCAGCTGAAGTATTACGCACCGGGTGTGGGCAACGTCCGGGTGGGCTGGGCCGGGGACGATCCGTCGAAAGAGACCTTGGAACTGGTCGAGGTCCTGCTGCTGAGCGAGGCGGCCATGGCGGAGGTGCGCAAGGAGTCGACCGCGCTGGAGCAGCGCGCGTACGAGATCAGCACGGAGGTCTACGCGACCACGGCGCCGATGACGCGCGCGGATTGAACGGGTGCCGATCAGCCGGGTGCATGCGCCTCGAGGAACTCGTACACGTCCGTGGTGTCCACCCCGGGGAACGCACCCGTCGGCAGAGTCGCCAGGAGCGTGCGCGGCGTGCGGACGTTGGGCCAGGAGTTTTCTCGCCAGGTCGCCTCGAGGTCGGCGGGCGCCCGACGGCAGCACACCTCGACCGAGTGCTTCGAGACGCCGCGGTTCGGCGTGTCTCGGCCGATGAACCACTTCGTGTCGTCGAACCGCACCCCCACGCTCACCGAGTGCGAGCCCTCGCTCGACAGCTCGACGCGGGCCGTGCACCAGTACGTGCCGTTGCCGGTGTCGGTGTACTGGTAGTACGGGTTGAAGTGGTCGTCTTCGTCGAACACGACACGCGAGGTCCAGCGCCGGCAGCACATCTGCCCCTCGATGGACCCGAGCCGATCGGTCGGGAAGTTCACGTCGTCGTTTTCGTAGGCCTTCGTGATCGTGCCCGATTCGTGCACCTTCAAGAAGTGCACCGGGATGCCGAGGTGCACGGTTGCGAGATTCGTGAAGCGGTGCGCCGCCGTCTCGTACGAGACGGAATACGCGTCGCGCAGGTCTTCGATCGAGATCGCGCGGCGTCCCTTGGCCTCCTGCAGGAACGGCACCGCGTGCTCTTCGGGTACCAGCAGTGCGCCGGTCAGGTAGTTCGTCTCCACGCGCTGGCGGAGGAACTCGGCGTAGCTGGTGGGCTCGGTGTGCCCGAGGATGCGGCTCGACAGCGCCTGCAGCACGGCAGTGCGCGGGTCGCCCTTCGACGCCAATCGGCTCGACAGATACAGGCGCCCGTTCTTGATGTCGGCCACGCTGCGGGTGGTCTGCGGCAGGTCTCGCACATAGTGCAGCGTGAAGCCGAGGTGGGCGGCGATGTCGGATGCCGTCCGCTGGGTCAGAGGACCCCCGGGGTGATCGACCGCCGCGAGGAGCGTGCGCGCCTGCTCCTCGAGTTCGGGGAAGTGATTGTTCTGCGTGCGCATCAGCCGCCGCAGCGCGACGTTCGCGCGGCGTGCCTCCTCGGGCGTCGCGGCACGTTCGTCGCGCAGGCGGTCGATCTCGCCCTGCAGCGCGAGCATGGCGGCGAGGGCCTCGTTCGGCACGGTCTTGCCGATGCGGAAGGGCGCGATGCCGAGAGCCTGGAACGTCTGCCCGCGCATCGCCCGCTCGAGTGCGATCTCGAGCGTGGATCGCTCGTCGAGCGGCTCCGACTCGAGAAGGGCGTCGAGCGTCGTGCCCAGCGCCCGCGCGATCGTGCGCAACTGCGTGAGCTTCGGCTCGCGCCGACCGTTCTCGATCATCGACAGCTGACTGGGCGCGCGGTCGACCGCGCTCGCCAGCTCGTCGAGCGTCATGCCGCGTTCCGTGCGGAGCTGCCGGATGCGGCGGCCGATGGTGAGGGAGTCCACCTCTTCATCGTCGTTGAGGTCCGCACTCTGTTCCCGGCCGAGGGTCGTGGTCATAGCGCGATTCTCTCACGAAAGCAGAATAATGCCGAAACTTCACAGTCGATCTGGCCGGAGCGCGTTCAGAACTTCACACAGGGTGGAACCACGACAACCACCGATCGATCCAGAACTCGGATCGAGGGATGCCCGGACCCGGCGCACACGCCGACGCAGGAGCATCTCCCCTAATGCTCACGAACTCGCCCACAGGAAGACAGGCAAATGACACCTGCAACCGAAGCTCCGGTGCTCACACGCACCGGCCCCATCCCCACCCAGACCACCGAGCCGTCGATCCAGATCACCGGTCGCATGGCTCCCCGTTACGACGAGATCCTCACGCCTGAGGCTGTCGCGTTCCTCACCGAACTGCACCAGCGGTTCGGAGCCCGCCGGCACGACCGGCTCGCCGACCGCATGCGCCGCCGCTTCGAGATCGGCAACGGGCACGACCCCCGCTTCCGCGACGACACTTCGCACATCCGCGAGGACGCCGAGTGGCGGGTCGCAGGCGCCGGACCCGGGCTCGAAGATCGACGAGTCGAGATCACCGGTCCGACCGATCCGAAGATGACCATCAACGCCCTGAATTCGGGTGCGCGGGTGTGGCTCGCCGACCAGGAGGACGCCACCTCCCCCACATGGAAGAACGTGATCGAGGGACAGCTCTCGCTGCGC
This sequence comes from uncultured Actinomycetota bacterium, assembly GCA_963772395.1. Taxonomy (GTDB): domain Bacteria; phylum Actinomycetota; class Actinomycetes; order Actinomycetales; family Microbacteriaceae; genus Microbacterium. The sequence goes on from CAVYWV010000002.1 coordinate 1,905,188, forward strand.
GACGCGATCCGCGGCGAGCTGTCCTTCACCAGCCCGGAAGGGAAGACCTACGAGGTCACCGCCGAGCGCACGCCCACGATCGTGATGCGGCCCCGCGGCTGGCACCTGAGCGAAGCCCACCTGCAGTTCACCGACCGCGCCGGTCGCACGATGGCGGCATCCGGTTCGCTCGTCGACTACGGGCTGTACTTCTTCCACAACGCCGCACGGCTGATCGCGAACGGCCGCGGACCCTACTTCTACATCGCCAAGCTCGAATCGAGCGAAGAGGCGAAGCTGTGGGACGACGTCTTCACGTTCAGCGAGCAGTACATCGGCATCCCGCACGGCACGATCCGAGCGACGGTGCTCATCGAGACGCTGCCGGCGGCGTTCGAGATGGAGGAGATCCTGTTCGAGCTGCGCGACCACGTCGCCGGCCTGAACGCGGGGCGCTGGGACTACATCTTCTCGATCATCAAGAACTACCGCGGCCGGGGCGCACGGTTCGTGCTGCCCGACCGCAGCGAGGTCACGATGACCGTGCCGTTCATGCGGGCCTACACCGAGCTGCTCGTCAAGACGTGCCACAAGCGCGGCGCCTTCGCGATCGGCGGCATGAGCGCGTTCATCCCCAATCGACGGGACCCCGAAGTGACGGAGCGCGCGTTCGAGAAGGTCGCCGCCGACAAGAAGCGTGAGGCCGGCGACGGCTTCGACGGCACGTGGGTGGCACACCCCGACCTGATCCCCACGGCGATGGCGGAGTTCGACGCTGTGCTGGGCGACCGGCCGAACCAGGTCGAGCGTCAGCGCGACGATGTCGAGGTGCAGGCCTCCGATCTGCTCGATGTGCACATCGGACGCCCGGTCACATCGGCGGGCGTGCACGCGAACGTGTCGGTCGCGATCCGCTACATCGAGGCGTGGCTGCGGGGCCTCGGCGCCGTGGCGATCGACAACCTCATGGAGGATGCCGCGACGGCCGAGATCTCGCGCAGCCAGGTATGGCAGTGGATCCACCAGGACCGCTCCACCGCCGAGGGCGACCTGATCACCCGCGAGTACATCGAGGGTCTCATCGCTCAGGTGCTGAGCGAGGTCGACCGTCGCGACGGCGACCGGTACGAGGACGCCGCGGAGATCTTCCGCGAGGTGGCCCTGGGCCAGGAGTTCCCGGCGTTCCTGACGCTGCCGGCGTACGCGAAGTTCCTCGTCGAGACCGACGAGCCCTCCCGCTCTGGCTCACGCGAGCCGACCGACCTCCCCGAGAAGGAAAGAAATGACTCAGTACCAGGACGACATGGAAGCCATCCGTGCGCTCAAGGAGCAGAACGGGTCCAGCTGGGATGCGATCGACCCCGAGTCCGTCGCCCGGATGCGCACGCAGAACCGCTTCCGGACGGGACTCGAGATCGCCCAGTACACGGCCGACATCATGCGGCTCGACATGGCCGAGTACGACGCCGACTCGTCGGTGTACACCCAGTCCCTCGGCGTCTGGCACGGCTTCATCGGGCAGCAGAAGCTCATCTCGATCAAGAAGCACCTCAAGACCACGAACAAGCGCTACCTGTATCTGTCGGGCTGGATGGTCGCCGCGCTCCGCTCGGAGTTCGGTCCCCTCCCCGACCAGTCGATGCACGAGAAGACCGCGGTGCCCGCCCTCATCGAGGAGCTCTACACCTTCCTCCGTCAGGCTGACGCTCGGGAGCTCGACCTGCTGTTCGCGAAGCTGGATGACGCCCGGGTCGCCGGCGACGAAACGGCGGCGGAGTTCATCCAGTCGCAGATAGACAACTACGAGACCCACGTCGTGCCGATCATCGCCGACATCGACGCGGGCTTCGGCAACCCCGAGGCCACCTACCTCCTCGCCAAGAAGATGATCGAGGCGGGCGCCTGCGCCATCCAGATCGAGAACCAGGTGTCCGACGAGAAGCAGTGCGGCCACCAGGACGGAAAGGTCACCGTCCCGCATGAGGATTTCATCGCGAAGCTCAGCGCGGTGCGCTACGCGTTCCTCGAACTCGGGATCGACAACGGCGTCATCGTCGCCCGGACGGACTCGCTCGGCGCCGGCCTCACGCAGAAGCTCGCCGTCAGTGCGCAGCCCGGAGACCTGGGCGATCAGTACAACGCGTTCCTCGATGTCGAGGAGATCTCGGCGGCGGACCTCGGAAACGGCGACGTCGTCATCAAGCGTGACGGCAGGCTCCTCCGCCCGAAGCGTCTGGCCAGCAACCTCTACCAGTTCCGCGCCGGCACGGGAGAGGCCCGCTGCGTGCTCGACTGCATCACATCGCTGCGCAACGGTGCCGACCTGCTGTGGATCGAGACCGAGAAGCCCCATGTCGATCAGATCGCCGGCATGGTCGACGAGATCCGCAAGGAGATCCCGGACGCGAAGCTCGTCTACAACAACAGCCCGTCGTTCAACTGGACGCTCAGCTTCCGCCAGCAGACGTACGACCTGCTTCTCGAGCAGGGCGAGGATGTCTCGACGTACGAGCGCGCCGACCTCATGAACGTCGACTACGACGGCACCGAGCTCGCGCAGCTCGCCGACGAGAAGATCCGCTCGTTCCAGAGGGAGGGCTCGGCACGTGCCGGGATCTTCCACCACCTGATCACGCTGCCGACCTATCACACGGCCGCCCTCTCGACCGACGATCTGGCCAAGGGCTACTTCGGCGACGAGGGCATGCTCGCCTACGTGAAGGGCGTCCAGCGGCGAGAGATCCGCGAGGGCATCGCCACCGTCAAGCACCAGAACATGGCCGGCAGCGACATCGGCGACAACCACAAGGAGTACTTCGCCGGCGATGCCGCCCTCAAGGCCGGCGGCCAGCACAACACGATGAACCAGTTCAGCTGAGTTCGTCCGCGGGAAGGGGGGCGCCGGCATCACCGGGGCCCCCTCCGCCGTGCCTGTGGTCTTTTCTGCGCATTTGTCGATCGGCTCGGACGGCGTTCGACGCCCTTCACGTAACGTCGCTCCAGAGAAAGGACACGCGATGAAATTTCTGATGCTCGTAGTGGCAGATCCCCGTCGAGATGGCACGGAGGAGCCGCCGATCACGATCGAACAATGGGTCGACGAGACCTACGGCCGCGGCAAGGCCACCGCCGGCGACCGCTTGCGCCCGCCCGCCGACGCCAAGACCGTGCGTCGCCGCAACGGCAAAGTCACGGTGACCGACGGCCCGTTCGCCGAGACGCACGAGTGGATCGCCGGTTTCGACATCCTCGACTGCGCCGACCTCGATGAGGCGATCGAGCTCGCGTCGCGGCATCCGATGGCGACGTCGGGGATCATCGAACTCCGACCTGCCTGGCCTCTCGACCTCGAATGACCCGGCGCTGCCGGGGCGCGCTGTCAGGGTCGCGCCCCGGCAGCAGCCGCGCTATCGGAGCGACGGCGTCGCTGCGTCGGCGGCCGCGCGGGCGATCAGTCGCTTGTTTCGCAGACCTCCGGCCAGAGCCCAGGCGAGCAGCCAGACGCCGGATGCGGCGGTCAGCAGAGGTGCGGCGCGAAGCGCGGTATCGAGGTCGATCAGCACGACAAGGCATCCGAGCGATGCGAGGCCGCCCAGGATCGCGCCGGCGGCGCCGATGATCGTCACGATGCAACCGCGGGCAAGCCACCAGGCGATGCCGCCCGCGATGATGACGGCGACCGACATGACGACCGCGCCCCACATCCACTCGTCCATGGCTCCACGGTAGCGGCCCGAACACTCCACGACACCCCGTCGGTGGCGCACGCGTGCGACTACGCTCGAAGCCGTGACAGAACGCGCTCCGCTCTCCCGAAAACTCTCCGCGATCGCCGAATCGGCGACCCTCAAGGTCGACGCGAAGGCCAAGGCCCTTCAGGCTTCCGGCCGGCCGGTCATCAGCTATGCGGCGGGTGAACCCGACTTCGCCACCCCGCAGTTCATCGTGGATGCCGCCGCCGAGGCGCTGCACGACCCGGCCAACTACCGCTACACACCCGCCGTCGGCCTTCCGGTGCTGCGCGAGGCGATCGCCGCGAAGACGCTGCGCGATTCGGGGCTCGAGGTCGACGCATCCCAGATCGTGGTCACGAACGGCGGAAAGCAGGCCGTCTACCAGGCCTTCCAGGCGGTCGTGAACCCGGGCGACGAGGTGCTTCTGCCGGCGCCGTACTGGACGACCTACCCCGAGGCGATCGCGCTGGCCGACGGCATCCCGGTCGAGGTTTTCGCCGGCGCCGACCAGGAGTACAAGGTCACGGTCGAGCAGCTCGAGGCCGCCCGCACTCCGCGGACGACCGTGCTGGTGTTCGTGTCGCCCTCGAACCCGACCGGATCGGTGTACTCCGCGGATGAGACCAGGGCGATCGGCGAGTGGGCCGTCGAGCACGGCATCTGGATCATCACGGACGAGATCTACCAGAACCTCGTCTACGAGGGTGCCCGCGCCGTCTCGATCGTCGAGGCGGTGCCGGATGCCGCCGCCCAGACGATCCTGGTCAACGGGGTCGCGAAGACGTACGCGATGACCGGCTGGCGGGTGGGCTGGATGGTGGGACCGAAGAATGCGATCAAGCTTGCCGCCAACCTGCAGTCGCACCTGTCGAGCAACGTGAACAACATCGCCCAGCGCGCCGCGCTCGCGGCCCTGACCGGCTCGCAGAACGAAGCCGAGGAGTTCCGCCTCGCGTTCGACCGGCGCCGCAAGCTCATCGTGGGCGAGCTGGCGAAGATCGACGGCGTCACCGTGCCGAACCCGCTGGGCGCCTTCTATGTCTACCCCGACGTGCAGGGCCTGCTCGGGCGCACCTGGCGCGGCAAGACACCGACCACATCGCTCGAACTCGCCGATCTGATCCTCGAAGAGGTCGAGGTCGCCGTGGTGCCGGGCGAGGCGTTCGGTCCGAGCGGCTACCTCCGTCTCTCGTATGCCTTGGGCGACGAACCGCTGCTCGAGGGCGCGCGCCGGATGCAGGAGCTGTTCGCCTCGTAGTGGTCAGCCGAGGTCGTCGATGAGCCAGAGGCCGGCGTCCCCGTCGTAGGCGAGGTGGAACTCTCGCTCGGTCGGTGGACCACCACGTTCGTTTCGACGAACTTGTCGAGACAAAGATCCCGCGCAGCCGCTGAAGCCGGCCTGAAGCGTCTCGAACTGCTCAGGCGGGGAGCGAGACGACGAACTGGGCGCCGCCGAGGCCCCCGGCATCCACCCGCACGTCGCCGCCGTGTGCGCGCACGATCTCGCGGACGATCGCCAGGCCCAGTCCGCTTCCGCCCGCGTCGCGCGCGCGTGCCTCGTCGAGGCGGACGAAGCGCTCGAAGACCCGGCCACGATCGGTCTCGGCGATTCCGGCGCCGTCGTCCTCGACGCTCACCTGCGCGCCCCCGGTGGTCTGGGTCGCGCCGAAGACCACGCGGCCGCGCGCATGCCGGGCGGCGTTGTCGGCGAGGTTGCGCGTCACCTGCCGCAGCAGTCCGAGGTCGCCGCGCACGCGCGCCGGATGCACGCCCGACACGTCGACCGTGACGGCGCCGAGGGCGCGCAGTCGCGTCGCCTCGGCCAGCAGGAGGTCGTCGAGATCCACATCCGTGACGGAGAGGGCGCGACCGCCCTCGTCCGCGCGCGTGAGCACCAGCATCCCCTGGACGAGGCGCTCGAGGCGGGCACCCTCGTCGAGCACAGCGACGCTGAGCTCCTCAGAGCTGATGCTGTCAGGGTGCGCCCGCGCGACCTCGGCGTATTGCCGCAGCGATGCGAGGGGGGATTTCAGTTCGTGCGAAGCGTCCGAGACGAATCGGCGCTGCGCGAGCTGGGATTCCTCGAGTCGCGCCAGCATCCCGTTCATGGTGCGGGCGAGACGGCCGATCTCGTCACGGGTTTCGGGCTCGTCGACGCGTGACGAAAGATCGGATGCCGACATCTGCTCGACCTGGCGGCGCATGCGCTCGACCGGAGCGAGCGAGCGCCCCACCGCGAACCAGGTCGTGAGGGCGACGACACCGACCACGATCGGCACCGAGACCGCGAGCAGGAGTCCGACCGTCCCGAGTGTCGATTCGATCTCCTCGGTGCTGCGGCCGGCCACGACGATCCCGTCGCCGCCGACCGGCTCGACCGCCACGGCGAACGGCGCCTCCTCGGGGTCCAGCCGGATCAGCGCGGGCGCATCGCCCTCGCGATCGGCGAGCGCACCGAGGTCCTCCGCCGCGTCGCTTGCGGCGAGCACGGTCCCGCTGTCGCGGTCGATCACCTGCCAGAAGCGCTCGTCGTCGATGTCGGGCAGCGATTCGGGCCCGGAGGCATCGACCTGCTCGGCGAACGCCTCGGCGTCCTGCGTCGAGGCCGCCTCGACCTGCGCGTGCAGCGTCGTGCTGAGGGTGAACCAGAATCCGACGGCACCCAGGGCGAGGGCGAGCGGCGACGACGGATGCCGCCACCAGGGTGATCCGCACGCGGATCCCGGCGCGCAGGCGCGCGGGCCGCGGCTGCGGTTCACTCACCGTCCGCGCCGATCCGGTACCCGGCGCCGCGAATCGTTCGGATGCTCTCGCGGCCGAACGGCCGGTCGATCTTGGAGCGCAGATGGCCGATGTACACCTCGACGATGTTCGGGTCGCCCTCGAACGCGAAGTCCCAGACGCCGTCGAGGATCTCGGACTTCGGCACGACCTCGCCGGCGCGGCGCATGAGGAATTCCAGCACGGCGAACTCACGGGTCGTCAGCTCGATCGGCGCACCGGCGCGACGCACCTCGCGGGCGGCCGGGTCGAGCGTGAGGTCGCCGACGGCGAGGGTCGCCGGGCGGGCACCGGCGCCGCGGCGGATCAGCGCCCGCAGCCGCGCGAGCAGCACGGCGAACGAGAACGGCTTGGTGAGGTAGTCGTCTGCACCGGTGTCGAGTCCCTCCACCTGGTCCCACTCGCCGTCCTTGGCCGTCAGCATCAGCACCGGCGTCCAGTTCTCCTCATCGCGGAGGGTGCGGCACACCACGTACCCGTTCATGCCCGGCAGCATGATGTCGAGCAGGATCGCCGCGTACTGCTCCTCGCGCGCGAGCCACAGCCCGTCGGTGCCGGTGTGCGCGACGTCGACCGCGAAACCCTCCGCCTCGAGACCGCGCTTGAGCCCCTCGGCCAGGCGCTGCTCGTCGTCCACCACCAGCAGTCGCATGAGTCCATCGTGACCCATGCGCGCTGAAGCGCACCTGAAGCACTGCGGATCGGCTCAGTCGTCGGACCCGCACCGCGGTGCTCGCCTCACTCGTCACAGCGGTGCACACCTGCCCCACCGGTCCGACGACTGGGGGAAGCCGTGGGTCAGAGCTCGACGCCCACCAGCACGGGCTCGGGCTGCAGGACGAGGCCGAACTCCGACTGCACCCGGCCCTGGATGAACCGGGCGAGCTGGGCGAGCTCCTCGGCCGAGCCGCTCCCCCGGTTCGTCAGCGCGAGGGCGTGCTTGGTCGACAGCGCGGCGCGCGAACGGGGCAGCTTGAAACCCTTGCGGAGCCCGGAGTGCTCGATGAGCCATGCCGCGCTCACCTTGACGTCGGACTCGTGACTGGCCGATGCCGGCACGTAACCGTCGTAGGCGGCGAGCGGGATCACCAGGACCGGATCAAGGTCGGGCGTCACCGGCCAGCGCGGGCACTCCGGCGGCAGCGTCCGGGCGAAGGATGCCGACACGATCGCGTTCTGGAAGAACGAGCCCGCGCTGTACGTGTCGGGGTCATCGGCGTCGAGCACCATGCCCTTTCTGCGCCGGGTCGCGAGCACGTGGTCGCGAACCCAGGCGAGCGAGACGACAGCGCCCGGTTCGAGCCCGAGCGCCGTTCGCAGCTGATCGCCGATCACGGGACGATCGCCATGGCCGACCTCGGCGAGTTCGAGGGTCACGGTCAGGATCACCGCGGGACGCGCCGCGACCGACCCGTAGTGCTGCTTGAACACCGACGTGCGGAAGCCCAGACCCAGCTCGTCGGCCGGGACGGTCGAGATCTCGCCCGTGCCCTCGTCGATGAGCTCCACCTCGGCGAGGGTCTGGACGATCTCCTGCCCGTACGCGCCGATGTTCTGCACGGGCGCCGCGCCGACGGTGCCGGGGATTCCCGACATCGCCTCGATGCCGGCCAGACCCTCGGCGACGGCGTGGGCCACGAGGTCGTCCCAGTCGTGGCCGGCCTGCACCCGCAGCCGGACGTAGCCGGGCCGGGGGGACGGCATCCGCTCGATGCCGGTCGTCAGCACGCGCACGACGGTCCCCTCGTACGGCTCGTCCCCGACGAAGAGGTTGGACCCTCCTCCGACCACCAGCAACGGCTCGCCGCCGGCCCACGCCTCGCGCAGGGCCGAGACGAGTTCGTCGGCGGTGTGCGCCTCGATCAAGCGGGCGGGGGTACCACCCGTGCGCAGCGTGGTCAGCCGGGCGAGCGGGATCGGTTCGACGTCGGGCATCGGCTAAGCGAGTCGCACGCGGACCTGCGCCTTGCCGAGCACGCTGGTCTCGCCGCTGGTCACGGTCAGGTCGATGCGTGCGATGTCCTCATCGATCGCGCCCACCTTTGCGACGATCTGCAGCTGTGCGCCCGTTTCCGGTCCGACGACGACGGGGCGGGTGAAGCGCACGCCGTACTCGAGGATGCGGCCGGAGTCGCCGAGCCACGGCACGATCGTCTCGACGGCGAGTCCCATGGTGAGCATGCCGTGCGCCAGGACGCCGGGCAGTCCCACGCGTTGCCGCAACGTCGTCGCGGTAGTGGATCGGGTTGAAGTCTCCGGATGCTCCGGCGTAGCGCACGAGCGAGTCGCGGGAGATGGACCCAGCGCTCCGCGACGATGTCGCCGACGGCGATCATTTCTCGCCCTCGCCGACCAGCAGGACCGACGTCGCGGTGACGACATGCGCGCCGTCGGCATCGGTGATCTCGGCTTCGCTCGTGACCATCGCGCTGCCGCGCATCTCGCGGACGGCGGTGACCGTGAGGGTTCCGGTCAGTTCGTCGCCGGCCACGATCGGGCGCGTGTAGCGGAAACGCTGCTCGGCGTGCAGGACGTTCTGCAGGACGATGCCCGAGTCGGGCTCGGCGAGCAGCTGCTGGAGGGTCTGGTCCTGCACCACCATCGCGAAGGTCGGCGGCGCGACGACGTCGGCGTAGCCGAGGGCCTGCGCGGCGGCGGGATCGACGTGCTGCGGGTCGTCGGCGAAGACCGCGCGAGCGAACTCGCGCACCTTCTCACGGCCGACGAGGTAGGGCGCTGTCGGGGGGAACACGCGCCCGATGAGCTCGGGGTTCACTGGCACCAGGCAATCCTACCGAGGGCCTCGAGGCCCCGACTCACTTGCGGGCGGCGCGGATGGTGCGCACCGCGAGCTGCACGGCGATGAAGACGAGGAAGATCGCGAACAGCACGTTCGCCCAGAACGGGTCGAGCAGTCGGGCCAGCCACGCGCCGAGAGCGGTGGTGGTGATCGCGGCGACGCCGATGAGAGCGGCGGCGGGCAGGTCGACGTTGCCGCGGCGGAGGTTGCCGACCGTGTCCGGAGATGGCGGCCGGGATCATCATGAGCAGCGACGTGCCCTTCGCGATGAGGTCGCTGGTGCCGAAGAGCAGCATCAGCGCCGGGACGACGATGATGCCGCCGCCGACGCCGATGAGGCCCGCGACGGTGCCGGTGCCGAGGCCGAGCACGACCAGCCCGATGATCGACCAGACGGTGAGCGGCAGACCGGCATCGCGCGAGGGGACGACGATGAACAGGCTCACGATCACCGCGACGAGGAAGGCGATGAAGCTCCAGCGCAGCGCGATGAGTGACACCCGCGGCAGCAGCCAGGTGCCGATCTGGGCTCCGACGACCGCGCCGGCGGCCAGGATCAGGCCGGGGATCCACGCGACCGAGTCGGTCAGCGCGTAGGAGATCACCCCGACGGTCGCCGTCGGAACGATCGCGGCGAGCGAGGTGCCGGCCGCGAGCCTCTGGTCGTATGCGAGGACGAGCACCAGCAGGGGGACGATCACCGTTCCGCCGCCGACTCCGAACAGGCCCGACAGCAGCCCGGCGAGCAGGCCGATGGCCAGGCAGGTCAGGATGTATTTCGCGCCCTTCGGATCGGAGGTGTCGGGCGCTTCGGTGTCGGGCATGGTGCCTATCCTGCCGGTTCCGGCCGAGGCGCATTCGCCGCGGCGCGGACGGCGGCCGGGAGTGCGGCCACGATGAGGTCGAGCTCGTCGTCGGTGTGGGCGGCCGAGAGGAACCATGCTTCGAAGACACTCGGCGGCAGGCTGACGCCCTGGTCGAGCATCGAGGTGAAGAACGCGCCGTAGCGCCAGGCGTCCTGATCCTTCGCGTCGTCGTAGTCGCGGACGGGGCCTTCACGGAACGCGAGCGAGAACAGGCTGCCGGCGCGCGACACCCTGACCGGCAGGTCTTCGGCGGCGAAAGCGTCTTCGACCGCGCCCGCCAGGCGGGCGGCCGAGTGGTCGATGCGCGCGTACACGTCGGCGTCGGCCGCGCGCAGCGTGGCGAGGCCGGCCGCGACGGCGAGCGGATTGCCGCTGAGCGTGCCGGCCTGGTACACCGGACCGAGCGGCGCGAGCAGCTGCATCACATCAGCCCGCCCCGCCACGGCGGCCAGCGGAAGGCCACCGCCCACGATCTTGCCGAACGTGACGAGGTCGGGTGTCCACAGCGCACCGCCGGCGCGTTCGGCCTCGAGTCCCCACCAGCCCGCGGGTCCCACCCGGAAGCCGGTCAGCACCTCATCGAGGATGAGGAGCGCGCCCTCGCGGTGCGCGAGTTCGGCGAGCGCCTGGTTGAACCCATCGGCGGGCACGAGCACGCCCGCGTTCGCACCGGCGGCCTCGGTGATGATCGCGGCGATCCGGCCGGGATGCGCGGCGAAGGTCGCCTCGACGGCCGCCAGATCGTTGTACGGCAGCACGATCGTGAGCGCCGCGACGTCGGCGGGCACGCCGGCCGACCCGGGCAGGCCGAGGGTTGCGACGCCCGACCCCGACTCGGCGAGCAGCCCGTCGGAGTGGCCGTGGTAGTGCCCGGCGAACTTGATGATCAGGTCGCGGCCGGTCGCCCCGCGAGCCAGCCGCACCGCGGTCATGGTCGCTTCGGTACCGGTGGAGACGAGGCGGATGCTGTCGAACAGGCGCGCGCCGAGCACGGTGGTGCGCTCGCGCAGCAGCTCGGCGAGCACCGCTTCACCCGGTGTGGTCGCCCCGAACGAGAGGCCGCGGGTGGCGGCATCCTGCACCGCGGACACGACCTGCGGGTGCGCATGGCCGAGCAGGGCGGGGCCCCACGAGCCGACCAGGTCGATGTACTCCCGGCCCTCGACGTCGGTGACGTACGCGCCGCGGGCCGACACCAGGAATCGCGGGGTCCCGCCGACCGATCGGTAGGCGCGGACCGGCGAGTTGACCCCGCCCGGGATCACGGCCTGAGCCCGGGCGAACTCGGTCTCGTTGGTCATGCCGTGCTCCCCTCACGGAGGAGGTGGGCGGCTTCGACCGCCCAGTAGGTCAGAATCGCGTCGGCACCGGCACGGCGGATCGACACGAGCGACTCGAGCACGGCCCGTTCGCGGTCGATCCAGCCGTTCGCGGCGGCCGCCTCGATCATCGAATACTCGCCGCTCACCTGGTATGCCCACACCGGGACGGGGGATGCCGAGGCCACACGCGCCAGCACGTCGAGGTAGAGGGAGGCGGGCTTGACCATCACGACATCGGCACCCTCGTCGATGTCGATCGACGCTTCGCGCGCCGCCCTCACGCCCGTTGGCGGGATCGAGCTGGTAGGTCCGTCGATCGCCCTCCAGCGACGACTGCACGGCCTCACGGAACGGGCCGTAGAGGGCAGAGGCGTACTTCGCCGCGTAGCCGAGGATCGCGGCATCCTGATGTCCGTTCGCGTCGAGCACGTCGCGCACCGCCCGCACCTGGCCGTCCATCATTCCCGAGAGCCCGAGCAGAGCGGAGCCCGCTGACGCCTGAGCAAGGGCCATCGAGCGGTACCGCTCGAGGCTCGCGTCGTTGTCGACGCGCCCGGCGGCATCGAGGACGCCGCAGTGGCCGTGATCGGTGAACTCGTCCAGGCACAGGTCGGTCTGCACGACGAGCGCCTCACCGACCTCGGCGGCCGCGACACGGGTGGCGACGTTGAGGATTCCGTCGGGGTCGTCGGCTCCCGAGCCGATCGCGTCCTTGTGCTCGGGAACGCCGAACAGCATCACGCCGCCCACGCCCGCCTCGTGCGGCGTCGTTCAGCGCCCGCTTGAGCGAGTCCAGCGTGTGCTGCACGACCCCGGGCATCGACGAAATCGGCACAGGCTGGCTCACGCCCTCGCGAACGAACATCGGCAGCACGAGGTCGGCCGGGTGCAGGCGCGTCTGAGCCACGAGGCGTCGCCACGCGGTGGTGCCGCGGGTGCGCCGCGGACGGATGTCGGGGACGGGTCCGCTCGATGCGGTCATAGGTGCATCCTTCCCTGCTTCGGGGCGGCTCATCGTGCGCTGCCGAGGGGTGCGAGCGCCGCCGCGCCGCGCTCGAGCAGGGCAGCCGCGACGCGATCCGCCAGTTCGAGCGGATCGCGATCCGCCGCGCCCGTCTCGACGATCGTCAGCTCGCTCTGACCGTCGGGCGCGAACACCGCCGCGGTGAGCGTGATCACGCCGTCGACGACGATCGCATGGGCGGCGATCGGCGCCGAGCACCCGGCCTCGAGCCGGGCCAGGACCCCGCGCTCGGCGGTGGCGGCCAGATGGGTGGGCGCGTGGTCGACGAGTGCGATGCGCGCGGCCAGCGATGGCGAGGCATCGGCGCGGATCTCGAGCGCGAGAGCGCCCTGGGCGGGGGCGGTGGGCCAGCGTGTCGATGTCGAGCAGTTCGGATGCGTCGCCGAGCCGGCCGAGACGTTCGAGGCCGGCCGCCGCGAGCACGAGCCCATCGACCCGACGGTCGTCGTCGGCGTCGTACAGGCGTCCGAGCCGGGTGTCGACGTTGCCGCGGATGCCGACGACGTCGAGGTCCGGGCGGGCTGCCAGCAGCTGGGCGCGGCGCCGGGGCGAGCCCGTTCCGACCCGTGAGCCCTGCGCGAGCTTGGCGAGCGTCACGCCGTCGCGCGTGGCCAGGGCGTCGCGCGCGTCGGCGCGGACCGGCACGGCGGCCAGCACGATGCCGTCGGCAGGCGCGGTCGGCAGGTCCTTCATCGAGTGCACGATGACGTCGACCTCGCCCGGCGCGCAGCGCGTCGCGCAGCGCCGAGACGAAGACGCCGGTGCCGCCCATCGAGGCCAGCGGCGCGGAGGAGCGGTCGCCCTCGGACGTGATCGTCACCAGCTCGTAGGCGCCCAACCGTGCTGCAATGGCCGAGGTCTGGGCCACCGCGAGCGCGCTGGCGCGCGTGCCGACGCGCAGCGGAGCACCCGGCTTCAGAAGGGCCGTCATGGGGCGACTCCCGACACGGCGGGCTTGAATCCGGCGCGGATGTTCTCGCAGCACGCCGGTCGGCACACGTCGAACCACGGCCCGAGATCGGTCAGGTGCGGCCGGTCGGCCGCGGGCGTGCCGTGGCGGCGCTCTTCGACCAGATCGACCAGACCGCTCACGAATGCGGGATCGACGCCGGGCGTCGGCGTGCGGACGGCGCGGATGCCCGCCGCTTCTGCGGCCTCCATCGCCTCGGTGTCGAGGTCCCACAGCACTTCCATGTGGTCGCTGACGAAGCCGAGCGGCACGATCACCACGGCCTCGACTCCGCGCCCGGGCAGCTCGCCGATCACATCGCAGACGTCCGGCTCGAGCCAGGGCTGGGTGGGCGGGCCCGGAGCGGGACTGGTAGACGAGCTCCCACCCGGTCTCGGCGGCCGCGGGCACGGTCTCGATCACGCTCGCCATCACGAAGCCGGCGACCGCCTCGTGCTGCGCGGCGTAGGCGCCGCCCGGTCCGAAGTCGCGGTCGCGGGGTCCGGAGCGCTGCGCATCCGCGGTCGGGATGCTGTGGGTGGAGAAGAGCACGCGGATGCGGTCGGCGGGGACGCCGTCGGCGATCAGCGCCCGCACCGCCTCGGTCACGCCCTCGGTGAACGCGTGCACGAATCCCGGGTGATCGAAGAACTGCCGCACCTTGTCGATCGTGACGCTGCCCAGGAGGCCCGTCGCGTCGAGCACGCGCGCGAGGTCCTCGCGGTACTGGCGGCAGCTGGAGTACGAGCTGTACGCGCTCGTGGCGATCGCGAGCAGCGACCGGTCGCCGGCAGCGGCGGCATCCTGCACCGCCTCCTCGAGGAACGGCGCCCAGTTGCGGTTGCCCCAGTACACCGGCAGGTCGATGCCACGCGCGGCGAGCTCGGCTTCGATCGCGGCCTTGAGCGCGCGATTCTGGGCGTTGATCGGGCTGATACCGCCGAAGTGCCGGTAGTGGTGTGCGACCTCCTCGAGGCGCTCATCCGGGATGCCGCGCCCGCGGGTGACGTTGCGCAGGAACGGGATGACGTCGTCCTGCCCCTCCGGCCCGCCGAAGCCGGCGAGCAGGATGCCGTCGTAGGCGGTGGGCGTCTCGACGTGCGCAAGACCGGATGCCGCCGCCTCGCTCGCTGCGAGGATCGGCGCCGTCACGTCAGCGGCCGCGGGTTCGCTCACGAGAGCACCTCGTCGAGTTCGTCGACGCCGATCAGGCGACCGGTGAAGAACGGGATCTCTTCGCGCACGTGCCGGCGGGCCTCGGTGGCACGCAGGTGGCGCATGAGGTCGACGAGATCGATCGGGTCGTCGGCTTCGAGCGCGAGGATCCACTCGTAGTCGCCGAGGGCGAAGGCGGCGACGGTGTTGGGCTGCACCTGCGTGATAGTCCCGGCCCATCCGGCCGTGCTCGCTCAGCATTGCCCGTCGCTCGTCCTCAGGAAGGATGTACCAGTCGAGGCTGCGCACGAACGGGTAGACGGTCACCCACTGCTTCGGCGGCAGTCCCGCGCATGAACGACGGCGCGTGGTCACGCGTGAACTCGGCGTCGCGGTGCACGCCGAGCGCGTTCCAGCGGGGGGTGAGCGGCGCGAATGGGGAGGTGCGCCGCAGCGAGCGCAGAGCGGCCTGCAGGCGCTGTGCGTCATCGCCGGTGAGCCACAGCATCACGTCCGCATCCGAGCGCAGACCCGACACGTCGTAGATGCCGCGCAGGGTGACGCCGCTCGCGGCGAGCGCATCGATCGCGGCGGACAGCGGCGCTCCCCCGTCGGCGGCGGGAGTGCCGCCGATCGGCCGCGCGAACACCGCCCAGAGCGTGTAGCCGACCGTCTCCTGCGTCTCGTTCGTCATCGTCATCCTTCCGCGCCGCCCGGCTGGGCGGCTCTCACGTCGGTGGTGATTCGTTCTTCGATCGCTCGCGCCGTCTCTCGGGCATTCCCCACGATCGAGGCGAGTCCGGTGATCGAAGCCGCTTCACCGACGGCATCCTGATCGCCCGAAACCGGCTGCGATTCGAGTGTTCGCGTCCATGTCCGCACGTCCAGGCCGACCAGGGCGTCGATCCGTGCGCCGGTGATCGCGCGCAGATCGGCGAGCACCGTCTTCTCGGGATCCTCCGGCATTCCATCGTACGAGAGCCGCACGACGTGGCGGCCGGCGGGCAGCTCTTTCGCGAGCCACGGCCATTTCGCCGAAGAATGCGTGAACGCGCGCGCCGAGATGCCTTCGGCACCCGCTTCGACCAGCGCGCCGGTGCCGCGCGGCGCCCGGTCGAGGTCTGTCGCATCCACGACGGCGATCGCCACCACGATCGTCCGGGTGCGTGCCGCGGCGGTCGCCACCCCGGGCGCCGCGAACACGAGGCGTCCCTCGATGCGCTCACCGCCGTGCAGCCGGACTCCGGCCGCGTCGGCGCTCGAGACCCGGGCGCCGAGCACGACGCGGGCCCCATGTGCGCGCGCGTCGTCCGCGAGCGCCGCCGTGAGCTGGTGCACCCCGCCGCGAAGACCCGCCACCTGCGATCCGGCCGGACTGGCGGCCCGCAGCCGGGCGACCGCGGCTGCCAGCGATCCCGTGGCCTCGAGTGCGTCACGCATGCCGGGCGAGGCGAGTTCGAGGGGAAGCGCGTCGGGGGTGGTCGAATAGATGCCGCGCACGACCGGAGCGACCAGTCGGCGAAGAACCCTCCCGCCCATGCGGCGGCGCACCAGGTCGCCCACGGTGCGATACGAGTCCGGATCCGCGGAGGGGAACGACCCCGTCCACGCGAGCCCGCCACGCCGCGACGGCACCGATCGCACGAACGACGTCGGGAGCGCGGGGGTCCGCCGGGATGCCCAGCACCCCGGCAGCCGGAAGCGGGTGGAAGCGGCCGCGCCGGCCCACGAGCCAGGCGGGCGAGTCGAGCGGACGCACGATGTCGGCGGCAAGCCCCAGCTCGGCCGCCAGCGCTTCGACGGCACCGCCGCGCGTCGCGAACGACTCCGCGCCGGCATCGACCTCGACGCCGGCGACGCGGACCGCCGCGAGCTGACCGCCCACGCGGTCGGATGCTTCGACCACGGTCACGGCGATGCCGGCGCGAGCGAGATCCCGCGCGACGACCAGGCCCGCCACCCCCGCCCCGATCACGATGACGCTCCCCGGCTCGGCGGGCGAAACGGAGGGCGGCTGCGGTGAGGGCTGCAACGGATGAAGCGACATGTCAGACGGAGAGTGCGCCCACCGACGCTTCGTGCACCAGGCTGACGATGCGCGTCAGCACCTCCGGGTCGGTGTCGGGCGGCACTCCGTGCCCGAGGTTGACCACATGTGCCGGCGCGGCTTTGCCCCGCTCGAGCACGTCGAGCACATGCGCCTCGAGTTTGTCCCACGGGGCGCCCAGCCACGCGGGGTCGATGTTGCCCTGCACGACGACGTCGCCACCGAGCCGCCGTGAGGCCTCGTCCAGCGGGATGCGCCAGTCCACCCCGACGGCGTCGGCGCCGATGCCGGCCATCAGATCGAGCACCTCGCCGCTGCCGACTCCGAAGTGGATGATCGGCATGTCGAGTCCGCGGAGCGCAGAGAGCGTCCGGCGTGAGTGCGGGGCCACCCGTCGCTGGTAGTCGTGCCGCGAGAGGGAGCCGACCCAGGAATCGAACAGCTGCACCGCACTGGCACCGGCTTCGACCTGCGCGCGCAAGAACGCCCCCGAGACGTCGGCGCACCAGTTCAGCAGCTGAGCCCAGGCATGCGGGTCGGACACCATCAGGCTGCGCGCGCGCAGCTGATCCTTCGATGGGCCACCTTCGACCAGGTAGGAAGCGAGCGTGAAGGGTGCCCCGGCGAACCCGATGAGCGGCGTGCTGCCGAGCTCGGCGACCGTGCGCGCAACGCCCTCGCGGATGGGTGCGAGCGCATCGGGGTCG
This sequence comes from uncultured Actinomycetota bacterium, assembly GCA_963772395.1. GTDB lineage: Bacteria > Actinomycetota > Actinomycetes > Actinomycetales > Microbacteriaceae > Microbacterium. The sequence goes on from CAVYWV010000002.1 coordinate 1,922,552, forward strand.
ATCGGGTTCAGCTTCAGGATGTCGGACGCCGAGCGGATCGGCGTCTCGAGCACGGGACCGCGCCCCGGAACGATCTCGACCGGCACCCCCGCCAGCCGGAGCGGGATCACGATGTCGCTGAAGAACACCGCCGCGTCCACGCCGTGACGGCGCACAGGCTGCAGGGTGATCTCGCTCGCCAGCTCCGGGTTCAGGCAGGCGTCGAGCATCGCGGTGCCGACGCGCAGATCGCGGTATTCGGGAAGGCTGCGGCCGGCCTGGCGCATGAACCACACCGGAGTGCGCTCGGGCCGATCACCGCGCAGGGCTCTGATCAGCGGCGAAGAGGTGGTCCGACCGTCACCGAGCGGGTGCGACGCGGGGGAAGACATATGCTCCATTCTCCCACCGCCGCGGGTGTCGCCGGTCCCCGCAGCATCCGTTCGTGTCCGCGAAACGCGCTCATACGCGCTCCCCAGGCACAGTTCCGTACGATAGAGAGGTGCTCCTCTGCGTCTCCGTGTCCCACCGGACGGCGGACTTCGACCTGCTCGGTCGCCTCTCCGAGGCCGTGACCGCGACCGCGGCGACGACGCTGATCGACGACGGCCGCGCCCGGGGGGCCGTTCTGGTCTCGACCTGCAACCGCGTCGAGGCGTATCTGGACGTTCCCTCCGGAGCCGACACGAGCATCGCTGAGGCCACGCTTCGCACGCTCGCCGGTGTCGCCGACCTGCCGCACGACACCCTTCGCGAACGCGCCGAGGTGATGGCCGGCGCATCGGCGCTGCACCATCTGTTCGCGGTGACATCGGGGCTCGAGTCGATCGCGGTCGGCGAAGAGGAGATCGCCGGGCAGGTGCGCCGGGCGTACGAGTCCGCGCGCGGCGCTCGGGCGACGACCCCCGAGCTCGACACGGCGTTCCAGCGTGCGGCGAAAGTCTCTCGAGATGTCCGTGCGGCGACCGCGCTCGGCAAGGCCGGCCGGTCGCTGGTGCAGTTCGCGCTGCAGCTCGCCGGCACCCGGGTCACCGACTGGCGTCAGACGCGAGCCCTCATCGTCGGCACCGGCAATTACGCGGCCACCACCGTGGCGGCCCTGCGCACCCTGGGCGTCTCGGAGCTGGCTGTCTTCTCGCTGACCGGCCGCGCCGAGCAGTTCGCCGAGAAGTACAGCTTGCGTGCGGAACATGACCTGCGGGATGCCGTCGCCTCGGCGGAGGTCGTGATCACGTGCACGAACCGCTACTCGGTGACCGTCGAAGACATCCCCGACGAATCGCGGCGCACGATCATCGACCTGGGCCTCCCCCGCAACGTCGATCCGGCTGTGGGCCGGCTCCCCGGCATCGAGCTCATGGATCTCGAGCTGATCGCGACCCACGCTCGCCTGCCGATGCTCGCCCCCGATGCGACAGCGCGCGAACTCGTCTCATCGGCCGCGGGTGCCTTCGCCGCCGAGCAGATCGCCGCACCGGCGATCGTCGCCCTCCGTCGACACGTATTCGATGCCCTCGACAGCGAATTGACCCGCCTCGCGTCGAAGTCGGTCTCGCCCGAGCAGTCCGCCGCCGTGACCGAAGCCCTCCGCCACTTCGCCGGCGCCCTGCTGCACGATCCGGCCCAGCGTGCGCGTGAACTCGCCGCAGGCGGTCGTGTCGCGAACTTCGAGGCCGGACTGGCAGCCGTCTTCGGCATCGACCCGGCCGCTCAGGGCGGCTCGGTCACCCCGCTGCGGCCCCCGGCGGATCAGTCAGGAACGGCCGAGACCGGCCGCGCCTGAACCCCCTCACTCCTCGCCGGCGTCCAGCGCCTGGTCGATCGCCCATCCGTCCCCGGCGGGAATGACGACGTACGCGTAGCTGTCCTCGTACGCAATGCCCTCTTCGGTCGGATTTCCCTCTTCGTCGACCGTGCTCGTGTAGGTCTCCGAGGTGATCACGGTGATCTGCTCCTCTGTGTCGTTCTCCACTGAGGTGACGGTGAGTTCGTAGTTCTCCACCGAGTCCACGAAGCCCTGCGACGCGGCTGTGAACGATGCGCAGTCCGGGATCTCGGAAGCGCTGCGGAAGCCCTCGGTCGTTGCTGCCTCGAACTTCTCGCAGTCCCCGGTCGCCCACGCCTCGTCGTACAGCTCTACCGCGGCGACCGCGGCTGCTTGATCGTCGTTCTGGACACCGCTGCCGCTGCCGCCGCCTCCGCCGGCGCTGCCGAACATCCCGATCACGATCGGGATCAGCACCGCCGCCAGGATGACGATGCCGAGCATGACGACACCCAGCACGACCCACAGGATCCACAGCTTCGACTTCTTCCCCTCCGTCGCCGAGATGAAAGCGCCGGACGGCGCGGAACCACCGGGGAAGCCGCCGGGGTAGCCGGGAGGGACCGATGCGGGGTACGCACCCTCGGGTGCAGGATCATCGGGCGTGGCAGGAGTGGCCGCAGCCGAAGCCGAGGCGGACTCCAGGGTCGGCGCCGGCTGCACCGCCGGGGACAGGAGCGCGTCCATCGACTCGTCCGCGGTTTCGGCGGGCTCGGGATCCGGTGTCTGCACGTGCTCGGTCCACTGCGCGCCGTCCCACCAGCGCAGCGCGCCGCGTCCGTCGTCGTACCAGCCGGGCGGGGTCGTGGCCATGCGATCGTCCCTCTCGCGCCGTCGCCATCGGGGTCGCCGGTCGCAGTCCGAGCCTAACCGAGCACCGCGAGGGTGTTTCGTCCTGTGAGGATGAGGCGCGGCTTCTGCCGAAGCGATAGCGTGACGCGCAAATGGACACTTCAGGAACGAATCTCGTCTGGATCATCGCAGCCCTTGCCGACTTCGCGATCAAGATCGCGGCGCTGATCATCATCCCGCGGCGGCGCAAGCCGACCGCGGCGATGGCATGGCTGCTCGCGATCTTCCTGATCCCGTACGTCGGCATCATCCTGTACCTGCTGATCGGGACGTTCAAGCTGCCGAAGAAGCGACGGGACGAGCAGGCGCGCATCGACGAGGTCATCCGCGCGAACGTCAGCGACGCGGGCCTCGAGACGATGGACGAATCGTGGCCCCGCTGGTTCCAGCGGGTGGTGCAGCAGAACGAGAAGCTCACCGGCATCCCTGCGTCGTTCGGCAATCAGGCGACTCTGCTCGGCGACTATCAAGGTTCGATCGACGCGATGGCTGCGGAGATCGATACCGCGACCGCATTCGTGCACGTCGAATTCTTCATCGTCGCGTGGGACGACACGACGCGCGGCTTCTTCTCCGCGATGGAGCGCGCCGTCGCGCGCGGGGTGACGGTGCGTCTGCTGGCCGACCACCTGCCCTCCGCGAAGATCCCCGGCAGCAAGGAAACCTTCGCCGAATTGGATCGGATCGGCGTGAAGTGGTCGTGGATGCTGCCCGTGCAGATCTTCAAGGGCAAGTACCAACGGCCCGACCTGCGCAATCACCGCAAGCTCGTCGTGGTGGACGGGCGTGTGGGGTTCATGGGATCGCAGAATCTCATTGCGCGCACCTACGATTCCCCGAAGAACATCAAGCGCGGTCTGCAATGGCAGGAACTCATGACCCGTCTGACGGGTCCCGTGGTCGCAGGGGTCAACACGGTGTTCCTGTCGGACTGGTTCATCGAGACCGGTGAGCGGCTCACCGACCACGTGCCCGCGAAGGAGATAGCCCACTCGATCGCGCAGGATGCCGTGTTGTGCCAGGTCGTGCCCAGTGGCCCTGGGTACGAGACCGAGAACAACCTGCGGATGTTCCTCTCCCTGATCTACGGCGCGACCGAGAAGGTCATCATCACGAGCCCCTACTTCGTCCCTGACGAGGCGATGGTCTATGCGATCACGACCGCATGCCAGCGCGGCCTCGAAGTGCAGCTGTTCGTATCGGAGCAGGCCGATCAGGCGCTCGTCGGGCATGCGCAGCGTTCGTACTACAGCGACCTTCTCGAGGCCGGCGTGCGCATCTTCATGTATCCCGCGCCCTACATCCTGCACGCGAAGCACATGTCGATCGACGACGACATCGCCTTCATCGGCTCGAGCAACATGGACATCCGATCGTTCAGCCTGAACGCGGAGTCCTCGCTCCTGGTGCGCGGCGAGTCCTTCGTCCGAGGCATGCGCGAGGTCGAGCAGGGCTACCGCGACGCCGGCCGCGAGCTCACTCTCGAGGAGTGGCGCAAGGAGCCGCTGAAGTCCACGTTCTTCGACGGCCTCGCGCGACTCACATCCGCAGTCAACTGACGCCTGCGCGGGCGGATACGCGCAAAGTCACCCGATCCGCATGACGCCGCGCCGCCTCGACGGTCGATAGGTTGAGGCCATCATCGGCTGCGACCTCGCCGCCCCCGAGAGAAAAGGCATTCAAGTGAACATTTGGGAATTCTTCATCTGGATCTTCTGGGTGTACGTCGCAGTCGCGTGCATCTGGATCTTCATCACGATCATCATCGACGTCTTCCGCGACCCGAACCTGAACGGCTGGGCGAAGGCGCTGTGGGTCCTCTTCCTCGTGTTCCTGCCCTTCCTCGCTGCGTTCATCTACCTGATCGCCCGCGGCAAGAGCATGACCGAGCGTCGCGTCGCCGAGATGAAAGAAGCGCAGGCGGCCCAGGCCGGCTACATCCGTGAAGTCGCCGGGTCTTCGTCACCTACCGGCGAGATCGAGTCGGCCAAGAAGCTGCTCGACTCGGGCGCGATCACGCAGGCCGAGTACGACAGCCTCAAGGCGAAGGCACTGGCCTAACCCACGCCTCGAACGTCCCCCGCACCCTCATCACGCAGGGTGCGGGGGACGTTCGCGTGTACGGGCACCGGAGCCGAGACGTCAAGTGCGAAGGCGTAGTACAGCGCGCTGCCGTCGAGCCACTCCTTTCCCATGAGCTTGTAGATCGCCGCGCCCAGACCCTTCGGCCGCGAAGACGATATCTCCAGCCGGTCGACAGAGCTCGCGCGCTCCTCTTCAGGGGCGGGCTGACGCGCTCATCTCTCGGAAGTGCAGGCCTCCCGCACCCTCCGCCCCTCGAGGGTCAGTCAGCCGGCTCCACCACCAGGCCGGTGCCGCCGCCGCGGCGAACCGGCTCGGCGACAGCGATCATCAGGCCGTCGGCGTCCACTTCGATCGCGGCCACCGCGCCGATCTCGGCTGCCGTGGTGAACTGGTGGCCGAAGGGCGTGAGTTCTGCTTCGTACGCCGCCCGGAAGGCCTCCTCCGCCGCGACGGCCGCGGTGTTCCGCTGCGATGCACGGGGTGCCGCCACGGCCTCAGGCAGCGTCATTCCGAGTTCGATTCGGTTGAGCAGCACCTGAGTCACGGTGGTGATGATCATCGACCCGCCTGGGGAGCCCACGACGTAGCGCACGTCGCCGCCGTCGAGGACGATGGTGGGCGACATGGACGATCGGGGCCGTTTGCCCGCCTCGACGGTGTTCGGGTCGGTCGCACGGGGAACGAAGCTGAAGTCGGTCAGCTCGTTGTTCAGCAGAAAGCCGCGACCCGGCACCGTCATGCCCGAACCGCCGGTCTGTTCGATGGTCAGCGTGTACGCGACCGCGTTGCCCCAGCGGTCTACGACCGAGAGGTGCGTGGTCGACAGGTTCTCCGTGTCGTCGGACTCCGCGGCGGCAGCCGCGGCACACCCCTCCGCGTCGAGCGGAGCGGGTGCGACCGGCTTCACCGAGGCGACATCGGGATCGATCACGCACGCGCGCGCGTCGGCGAAGGCCTGACTGAGCAGGGTCTCGGTGGGTACGTCGACGAATGCCGGATCGCCGACGTACGCGTTCCGGTCCGCGAACGCGTGGGCGGTCGCCTCCAGATACAGGTGCAGCGCCAGCGGCGTGTCCGCTGCCGACAGGTCGTAGTTCTCCAGAATGTTCAATGACTCGCCGACCGTCGTGCCTCCCGACGACGATGGCGCCATGCCGTAGACGTCCAGGCCGCGGTACTCGATGTGCGTGGGCGCCTGCTCGACCACGGAGTAGTCGGCGATGTCCTCGGCCGTCAGGGAGCCGGGGTACGCCGGAAGCGCGGCGCCAGGTGTCGTCTGGGGATCCTGCACCAGCGCGGCGATCTCGTCGGCGATCGCGCCATCGTAGAACGCAGCCGTGCCGCGCAGCGCGATCTCGCGCAGGGTCCTCGCCAGGTCGGGGTTCGTGAAGGTCGACCCCACCGCGGGCGGGGCGCCGCCCGGCAGGAACAGCTCCGCCGTCGCCGGGAATGCTGCGAAGCGCTCCTGGTTCGCGGCTGTCTGCTGCGCGAAGGTCTCATCGACCTCGAAGCCGCGCGTGGCGAGCAGGATGGACGGCTTCAGCATGTCTTTCAGCGACTTGGTGCCCAACCTGTCGAGCGCCGCCTCCCAGGTGGCGAGGGTGCCCGGCACCCCGACGGCCAGGCCCGATGAGACGGCGGCCGCGAACGGATAGGGCTGACCCGTGGCCGGGTCGATGAATGCGTCTGCCGTCATGGCCGAGGGCGCCGTCTCGCGCCCATCGATCGTCGTGACCTCACCTGTCGCCGCGTCGAAGTACACGAAGTACCCACCGCCGCCGATACCGGCGCTGTAGGGCTCGGTCACGCCCAGCGCCGCGGCGGTCGCCACAGCGGCGTCTGCCGCGTTGCCGCCCTTGCGGAGCACTTCGAGTCCGACGGCGCTCGCTTCAGCGTCAACAGAGGCGACCGCGCCCCCGTGCCCCGTGGACGTCGACGGGGAAGGCGGAGCCGGACGCGCTGCGGACGCGGGCGCGGCGACCGCGACCGCCGCGACGACCAGAGTCGCGCTGAGAGCCAGGCTGATGCCGGTACGCGCTGAACGGGCGGTGAAGTGGACCATGACAGCCTCCAGAGCCGGGGGAAGCGGAGTCCCCTCACCGTAACCCGGCACCTCTCCGGCGGCAATGGGTCTCGGGGGAACGGACTTCTGGTCGATGTGCATGTCGCGACAACCGATGAGTCGGAACATGGCGACTGTGCCTGGCGCAACTCGCGCATCAGTCTGGTGCTGGCGCGCGCTGGAGCGGGATGATCGGATCATGAGCTCACCGGATTGGATTCAGCACCGCGGCCTCCTCGCGTGGGTGGAAGAGATGGCCGCACTCTGCACGCCGACGAATGTCCATTGGTGCGACGGGTCGGATGCCGAGTACGACGCACTGTGCGCGCAGCTCGTCGAGGAGGGCACGTTCATCCGGCTGAACGCCCAGAAGCGGCCGCGCAGCTACCTGGCCCGCAGCGACGCCAGCGACGTGGCACGAGTGGAAGAGCGCACGTTCATCTGCGCGCGCAGTGAAGAGGATGCCGGGCCGACCAACAACTGGATGGACCCGAGGGTGATGATGCGGATCCTCCGTGGCCTTTTTGCGGGATCGATGGCCGGCCGCACGATGTACGTGGTCCCGTTCAGCATGGGTCCACTGGGCTCGCCCATCGCCCAGCTGGGCGTGCAGATCACCGATTCGCCATACGCCGTCGTGAGCATGAAGATCATGACGCGAATGGGGCGTGCAGCAGCCGACGTCCTCGGCGTCGACGGCGAGTTCGTGCCGTGCATGCACAGCGTCGGAGCGCCGCTGGGCGACGGCGAGCAGGATGTCGCGTGGCCCTGCAACCCGACGGAGAAGTACATCGTGCACTTCCCGGAGACGCTCGAGATCTGGTCGTACGGGTCCGGCTACGGCGGCAATGCTCTGCTCGGCAAGAAGTGCCTGGCCCTGCGCATCGCATCAACCATGGCACGCGACGACGGGTGGCTCGCCGAGCACATGCTGATCCTCGGCGTGACCGACCCGGACGGGGAGAAGACGTACGTGGCGGCGGCTTTCCCCAGCGCGTGCGGCAAGACCAATTTCGCGATGCTCGTCCCGCCACCGACCTTCGCTGAGCAGGGGTGGAAGGTCACAACCGTCGGCGACGACATCGCGTGGATCAAGCCCGGCGAAGACGGCACGCTGTTCGCAATCAATCCGGAGGCCGGATACTTCGGCGTGGCGCCCGGCACCTCGTACGCGACGAATCCGAACGGGATGGAGTCGATCCGCTCCGACACGATCTTCACGAATGTTGCGCTCACTGACGACGGCGACGTGTGGTGGGAGGGGATGGACGGCCCGAAGCCGGCGCACGCGATCGATTGGCAGGGAAACGACTGGACTCCGGAATCGGGGACGAAGGCGGCTCACCCGAACTCCCGGTTCACCTCGCCCGCGACGTTGAATCCGGCGCTGGACGAGTCGTGGGACGACCCGCAGGGCGTGCCGATCAGAGCATTCGTCTTCGGTGGCCGACGCGCCGGCACCATCCCGCTCGTCGCGCAGAGCTTCAACTGGGCGTTCGGCGTGTACATGGCCGCGACAATGGGTTCCGAAACCACTGCGGCCGCCTTCGGAGCGCAGGGCGTCGTGCGCCGGGACCCGTTTGCGATGCTCCCGTTCTCGGGCTACCACATGGGGGACTACATCAACCATTGGCTCGGACTGGGCCGCAACGTCCGAAACGCACCCCGCATCTTCCAGGTCAACTGGTTCCGGCGAGACGAGGACGGCAATTTCCTCTGGCCCGGGTTCGGCGAGAACATGCGTGTCCTGGAGTGGATCGTTGCCCGCTCGCGGGGCCGGGCGCTCGCGATCGAGAGCCCGATCGGGTGGGTGCCGCGCTATGAAGACCTCACCTGGGACGGGCTCGACTTCTCTGAGGAGGATTTCTTCGCCTGCATGGCGATCAACCGCCGCGACTGGACGTCCGAACTCCTGGACGTGGAAGAGCTCTTCATGAAGCTCTACAACCGCTTGCCGAAGGAGATGGAGATGATCCGATCCCTCACGACGAGCGCACTCTGGCGGTCACCGAAACAGTGGGAGATGAACGCCGACCCCACATGATCTGAACCGAGCGGACCCGCTCGTGAAACGAAAGAAGGACGCCCCAGGGGGCGTCCTTCGTTCGTAGCAGGAGCGGGGCTTGAACCCGCGACCTCACGATTATGAGTCGTGCGCTCTCACCAACTGAGCTACCCTGCCGCACGGCATCCGAGATCATTCGACGGATGCTGCGAGCCCCGAGTCAGGATTGAACTGACGACCCCTTCCTTACCATGGAAGTGCTCTACCACTGAGCTATCGGGGCGCGCCCAGGCATGCCTGGGCAACTAGAAGAGAATACCAGAGCGCCGGCATCCTCTTGAATCGCACTCAGCCGCCGGCGTGCTCGCGCAGCCACGTGATCGGGTCGATCGGCGTGGTGCCGTTCGCGAGGATCTCGAAGTGCGTGTGGGCGCCGAAGGAGCGACCGGTGTTGCCGGTGTGCCCGATGATCGTGCCCACCGTGACCTGGTCGCCGACCTCGACCTGGCGTGAGCCGTACAGCATGTGCGAGTAGCTGCTCGAGATGAGCACGCCGTCGATGACGTGGTCGATGACGATGTGAACGCCGAATGCTCCGCCCGAGTCCGTCGACTCGCGCACGACACCGTCGGCGACCGCCTGAATCGGCGAACCCTCGCCGGGAGTGAAGTCGACACCCTCGTGCATCGTGCCGTCGCGCATGCCGAAGCCGTAGCTGATCGGCACGCCGACCGCGAACGGCCACTGGATGGGCGAGGTCGGGTTGTTGATGAAGAAGTTCGAGAAGTTCGAGATGCCCGAGTCGGCCGCGATCTGCGCCATCGTGAGCGTCGAGTAGGTCTCCGAGCGCTGGATGGGCGCGCTCTGAATCTCGGTGGGGGTGACGTAAGCCTGGATCTCGCCGTCGGCGGGTGCGACATCGCCGCCCGCGGAGGCCGCGACCGAGGTGCTGATGTCGGCGCTTCTGGGCGCCGCGACGGCGTCGGCGGGGGTGGTGAGCCCGACGGTCAGCAGGCCGACGATGCCCATGACGCCGACGGAGAAGGACGCTGCGGTCACGCGCTTGAACGACGCGCCGCGATTGCGGCGTGCCGCGACATGGTCGGCTGTCGGCGCTTCGCCATCGTCACTCTGCGCCGCGGGCTGGATGTCAGTTTCGCCCGTGAATGAGAACAGCCGCACCGCCGCCTCGAAGGCGTCGATCTCGGCCGCGGTGGGGGCCGCCGCTTCGGGCTCGACGACCGGCGCGGGCTGTGAGCCCTCGTCGAAGATCAGCTCGGGGGCGTCGTCGATGAGCGGCTCGAGAAGTTCGAACGACTCGGCGTCGAGTGCGGGTTCCCGCACCGGCGACACGGGGCTCGCGGCTTCGGCGACGGCGTCGCGCTCGAGAACCGACTTCGTCCGCTGCGCGCTGCGGCGGCTGCGCCGCGTCGAGGGGACGGCGGGGGTATCGGTCGCAGACAGGGTCGTAACGGTGGCGGGAGACACGGCATCCGTCAGCGGGGCGATATCCATCGAGGGGATGATCGGCTCGATGTCCGCCTTGACGGTCGCGGCGGGCTCGATGCGACCCCAGATCGGCGCGGGCCGGTCGGTCGTGGCCTCGGTCATCCTGCGGCGAAGCTCTGCGCGCGAACCCCCCGAGGTATCCGTGGTCGCTGAAGGCAACGAGGCGGATGGCCGGCTGGAGCGCCGCGTGGGCGCAGACTCAGCCTGAGGGGCGTCAAAAGGCAAAGCGCGGGGGGCTCTCGGATCGTGTCGCTCGGGAGGCAACGGTCGGAAATCGGGGGGAGAAATCACTTCCGCCATTTCGGGTGGCGAAAGTAACGATCGGGTAAAGACTATAGGGCTTGACCTGTGAATGCGATGTGTGCAGACCCCGGCGCGCCGGTCAGTTCGGAATCGATTCAATCATGTGCGGACGGTGGTGGCGAGCAGGCTGTCGAAAAGTCCTCGGCCCGCGGCCACGAACAGCGGTCGTCCTGGAACGTCATCGAGGACCACCCTCGTGAACCGTCCCCCCGCCTCTGTGACCAGTAGCGCGCCGGCGGCGTGATCCCACGGCTGAAGACCCCGCTCGAAGTAGCCGTCGAACCTCCCTGCCGCGACGAAGGCGAGGTCGAGGGATGCCGCTCCGATGCGCCGCAGATCCCTCGCCATCGGCATGACGCGCGCGACTCGGGCGAGGTCGCCGGCGTGCGTCGCGGGGTTGTAGCCGAATCCGGTCGCCAACAGAGCCCCCGCGGGAGAGGGTTCGTCGTTGACGGCCAGTCGGCTGCCGTCCAGCCACGCTCCCGCGCCCTGCGCGGCGTGGAACATCTCGCCGGTCGGCGGGCTGAACACGGCTCCGGCGAGCGCCTGCCACTCGTCGGGGCTCGGCTCGCCGCGCACCGCGGCGATGCTCACGGCATACGCCGGGATGCCGTACGCGTAGTTGACGGTGCCGTCGATCGGATCGACGACCCACGTGATGCCGGTCGTGCCGCGCTCGGCGCCCGACTCCTCGCCGAGGAAGCCGTCTCCCGGCCGCTCGGCGAGCGATCCGCGCGCGGATGAGCGATTCGACCTCGCGGTCCGCCTCGGTGACGATGTCGGCGATTGAGGATTTGGTGGCCGCGATCGCCACACCCTCGGTGCGCCGACGCTGTGCGAGCTCACCGGCTTGGCGTGCGATGTCGATCGCGAGCGCTTCGAGCTGTTCCGGCAGAGCCATGGCTCCACGTTATCGTCGCCGCATCCCCAGCCCGAGTCACTCGACCCCCGCGCGCATTAGCGTGGAGGGATGCCGCAGCACACTCACGATGTCGTGATCGTCGGAGGAGGGCACAATGCGCTCGTCGCCGCCGCGTACCTCGCCCGCGCCGGTCAGAAGGTCGTCGTGCTCGAGCGCCTCGACCACGTCGGGGGCGCCGCTGTGTCGGAGAGTCCCTGGGCGGGCGTGGACGCCCGGCTGTCGCGATACTCGTACCTGGTGAGCCTGCTTCCCCGGCGGATCATCGACGACCTGGGCCTGCGCATCGACCTGCGGCGACGGCGCTACTCGTCCTACACGCCCGACCCCTCCGACCCGCGGCGAGGCGTGCTCGTCGACACGGGAGACGCCGGAGCCACGGCCGCCTCGTTCGCGCGGACGACCGGCGACCCCGCCGAAGCCGAGCGCTACGCGCGGTTCTCCGAGCGCATCGTGCCACTCGCCCGGCACCTGTTCCCGACCGTGACCGAGCCGCTGCACACCCGCACCGCGGTCCGCGAGGCGTTCGCTGATGACGGACTGTGGGATGCCGTCATCGAGAAGCCGCTGGGCGCGCTGCTGCGCACGTCGCTGCGCAGCGACATCACGCGGGGAATCGCGCTCACCGACGGCCTCATCGGCACATTCTCGTCATCGGATGACGAAAGCCTGCGACAGAACCGCTGCTTCCTGTATCACGTGATCGGGGGCGGCACCGGCGACTGGGATGTGCCTGTCGGCGGCATGGGCAGGGTCAGCGCCGAGCTGGAGCGTGTCGCTCGCAGCGCAGGCGCCGAACTGCGCACCGACGACCGAGGTGGTCTCGATCAGCGCCGACGGCGACGTCGAGATCGGCGGCGACCACCCCCAGAGCCTGCGCGGACGCCTCGTGCTGAGCGGGGTCGGTCCCGCGGTGCTCGAGCGTCTGCTGAACAACGGCGTCTCAGGGTCGAGCGAGGCTCCCGAAGGCGCCCAGGTCAAGGTCAACATGCTGCTGCGCCGGCTGCCTCGACTGCGCGACGAGCGGGTCGCTCCCGAGGCCGCCTTCGCGGGCACGTTCCACATCAACGAGACCCTGACACAGCTCGATGAGGCATATGCGGTGGCGGCGAGCGGCGGCATCCCGAATCCGCTTCCGGCCGAGATCTACTGCCACTCGCTGACCGACCCGTCGATCCTCGGGGCTCAGCTGCAGGCCGAGGGCGCCCAGACGCTCACGCTGTTCGGGCTGCAGGTTCCGCATCGGCTCGTGGTGGAGCAGGATCGGGATGCCGCGCGCTCGGCGCTGCTGGAGGCAGCCACGCGCTCGCTCGATTCGGTGCTCGCCGAGCCGATCGCGGACTGCGTGTACGAGACGTCGGATGGCGCACCGTGCGTCGAGGCACGCACGACCGCCGACCTGGAGGAGTCCTTGGGCATGATCGGCGGTGACATCTTCCACGGGTCGCTGTCGTGGCCGTGGGCCGAGGACGACGACCCGCTCGACTCCCCCGCGACCCGCTGGGGTGTCGCGACGGAGCATCCGCGTGTGCTGCTGTGCGGCGCGGGGGCACAGCGCGGCGGCGCCGTGAGCGGAATCGGCGGCCACAACGCGGCGATGGCCGCTCTCGAGCTGCTGCGCTGAGGCGGCGCTAGGGTCGCGGCGGCAGGGGTGGCGGGGGCGGGTAGCCCTCGTAGCCGCTTCGGGCCGGGGGCGCGCTCGGCGGCTGCTCGTGCCACTGGGGCGCGGGAGCAGCGAGGGGAGCGACCGGCGCGATCGCCTGCGAGACCTGCGATGGGTACCCCGTGTAGTAGGCGTTCCAGTCCGGGGAGCCGTCGGGCATCACCGGAAGCGGGGTCACCCCGTCCGCATAGGTCGGCCAGGGCTGCAGCGGCGGCGCGGGTGCGACCGGCGACGGGTTGAGGTACGCGGGTCGCGGCTTCTTCGGAGCGAACAGCGCGTTGATGAGGGGGATCAGGGCCGTGCCCACTGCGGCGAGGATCGTGAGCGCGACGACGAAGCGCCAGTACAGGTCGAGGAAGTCGACCCACTCGCCGAGCATGAGAGGCAGCACGAGCATGATCGCGAGTCCGATCACGAGCGTGATGGTGACGATGGCCACGATCTGCGTGAACGTGGTGACGTGACGGAGGTACGCCTTCGTGTAGAGGCGCAGGTGCAGCAGAACCAGCTGCAGGATCAGCACGATGAGCAGGAATTGGACGATCCGGCTGAATCCGCCCCACGGGTAGCGGTCGGGCATCCAGATCATCACGGCGCCGATGAGCAGCGTGATGACCCAGGTGACCATGCTCGCGAGCGCGAACCACGCCGGCCGACGATCGGCCAGGTGCGCGTCGATGATCGCCACGCCCGCGAACGCCGCCAGGAGCAGGATCGTCAGGAAGGCCCGGCCGATGATGCCGTTCTGCGTGCCGACGAGCACCCAGACCACGCACACGATCGCCGCCGCGATGAGCGCCCCGATCGCGACCCAGATCGCCACGCGGACAAGCGGCGAACTCGACGAGTCGGCCCGGGCAGGTTCTGCACGGTGGTCGGGCGCGGTCATGTCGGTCCTCTCCTCTGCGGGTCTGCCCGCACACGCCCATCCTGACACGCCCGTCGTTCGCGGCGGGAGAGGATTCCCGGGGCGTGAACGTCGTCGAGGACGAGGGCGCCGCCTACTCCATCGGCCGCGCGAGACCGTCGATGACTTCCGCGTTCGGCAGCCCGACGAGCACCGGCCCGGGCAGGAACAGCTTGCTCCCTCGGATGCCGCTGCCGACCACCACTTCCGCCGCTCGGGCGACCGCTGCATCGACCAGGATCGGCCAGTCGGCGGGAAGGCCGAGCGGAGTGATTCCGCCGTACTCCATGCTCGTGAGTGCGACCGCCTCGTCCATGGGGGCGAACGACGCCGTGCGGGCATCCAGTCGGCGCCGAACGACACCGTTCACGTCGGCGCGCGACGTGGCGAGCACCACGCAGGCGGCATAACGGACGTCGCCGCCTCGCTTGCCCCTGATCACGACGCAATTGGCCGAGATGTCGAGCCCCACGCCGTAGCGCGCACAGAACTCTGCCGTGTCGGCCAAGGAAGGATCGATCGCCGCGACGCCGACCTGCGTTGCGTTTGCGGCGTCCAGCGCGGCGAGCGCGCGCACCACGGGCACCGCGAGCAGTTTCGGGTGCCCGAGTGCAGGTTCGGCGCTCAGGGATCCGGTCGCGTTCCACTCCACGTTCAGGAGCCTATGCGCCCGCGACCGGTCCCGACCTCACCGGGGGCGCGGCCGAGTTGTCAGCGTCGACCGAGGTTGCGAAGGACCGCGACAGCCAGCACAGCGGCGCCCGCGGCGGCAGCGATCACGACGCCGGGTCGCTCACGGTACGCCTGCTTGACCTTCTCGGTCAGCTCGGACGCGATCGTGCGTGTCTGCGCCACGATCTCGTCGAAATCGACGTCGTCCGCGGCGCCCTTGAGCTTGGCGCCTGCAGCCTTCGCGGCATCGGCGGCGGCATCCGCTGCCTTGCCGACCGAGGCGGCGGCGTCGGACGCCACGCTCTTCGCGCCGTCGAGCACGTCGCCGACTTTGTCGGTCACCTTGTCCGCGATGTCGTTCACGGTCTTGGAGGCATCGCTCTTGGCTTCCGCTGCGTTCGCCGAGAGGTCGTCGGCGATCTGCTCCGCGGTTGCCCCGAACGATTCCGCGCCATCGGCGGTCGCGACGCGCACCTTGTCTGCGGCGTCGCGCGCTGCCTTCGTTGCGTCGTCGATGTTCCCCTGGGTGTCGGTCATCGTCGTGCTCCTTTTCGTCGGTGCGATCGGGCAATCGTACGCTCGCCGGTCTCGAGGATCCTGACGGGGCGGTGGGCTTGCCAGTGGCCTGAGCGGGTGCTAGTGGCGAAGGGACCGGAAACGAAAGAAAGCGCCCCCGTGGGGGCGCTTTCTTCGTTTCGTGGCGAGTGAGGGATTCGAACCCCCGAAGGCTACGCCGGCTGATTTACAGTCAGATCCCTTTGGCCGCTTGGGTAACTCGCCAGACGCGCACCCGACCGGCTTGTACAGTCGAGCGGAGGCGCGATCACCCATCTTACGCGTCTGACGCGTACCGCGAAAATCCGCGCCGGTCTCGTCGAACCGGCCGTGGCAGCCAGAGCGGATCAGGTGCCGATGCGGTCGAGATCGACATCGGCGAGCGACTCGGGCAGTCGCAGCAGAGCTCCCTCGAAGCGGCACGTCGCGGCCGCGACGTGCATCGCGTGTTCGAGCGCCGCGCTCCACGCATCCTCGTCCGCCGGCCATCCGGGCAGCAGCGCCGCCACGGCGGCGGCGAACGCGGCGTCGCCGGCACCCATCGTGTCGACGATTCGGCCGGGGAGGTCAGATATCGGACGCGTGACGACGATCTCGCCCGCCTCGATCGTCGCACCGGACGATCCCTGCGTGGCGAGCACCGCATCCACCCCCAGATCGACGAGGCGCGCACGCAGCGCGTCGAGCGGTTCGCCGTACAGCAGGGTGGCGTCGTCCTCGCCGACCTTCACGAGCGCCGACCGGGCGGCGAGCGCCTCGAAGCCGCGCACGAACTCCGCGGTGTCCGTCATCATGCCCGAGCGCGGGTTGGGGTCGATGGCGAGCAATGCCGAGACGCCCTCGAGCGAGTCGGCCAGCAGCCCGGTCTGCTCGGCGTTGTCGAACGGGTAGCAGCTCACGACCACGATGTCGGCATCCGCGATCGCGGCTCGGATCTCGGCGCCGAAATCGATCGATCGCGCTTGGGCCGCCGCGTTGAACTCGTAGACCGGCTCGCCCGTCGCGCTGCGCGTGCTCACCGCCCGCGAGCTGCCCAGCGCCGACGGCGATGCGATCAGCTCGACGCCGTAGTCGGTGAGGTAGGCGCGGATGTGCGCCCCGGCCTCGTCGTCTCCGAGCATCGCGATCAGCGTCGTCGGCACGCCGAGACGGGTGAGCCCGACCGCGACGTTCAAGGCCGCTCCCCCGACGAACTCGCGAACTCCACTCTCGTCGCGCAGCTCGTCGATCAGCGCGTCTCCGATGACAACGACCCGATTGCTCATACGTCCGCCCTCGCTGCTTCCAGTACTCGCTCTATGAAGGATTCCGCCCGCCGGTGTGTTCCGTCGATCCGCGTGTCGACGCTCGTGCGCACTTCGTTGGGCGCAAGCGGTGCGGCCAGGCGAACATTCTCATGACACGACAGATCCGCGCAGATGTAGGTGCCGACGGTGTCGCCGCGGAGCCCCGCATCGCCGGCTTTGCGCGCCGAGAACAGTGAGACCTGATCGGCAGGCTGCATCGTGTGGCAGATGTTGCACAGCGCCGACCCCGCGCGCGAGGTGCCCTCGGCGGCTCTGAGCACGACGCCGATGGGCCTGCTGCCGAGCTCCGCGACGAGGTAGCCGCGGCCCTTCGTGCGCGGATCTCGCCACGCCAGGAAGTCGAGATGATCCCAGTCGGTCAGCAGGAAATCGAGCGGAAGCGTGAGCAGCCGCAGATCGTCGTCGTTCGCATTCGCGAACGCCCCGCGGATGTCGTCCTCGGTCAACTGGCGCATCGGACCTCCTCGCCGCCTCCGCTCAGTCTACGAAGGCGAGCGCACAATGTGATCAACGGCTCCGTGCCCACAGCCCTCGAGCGTCACGGCACCGCGACGCCCGGCAGCGCCCACGCCGCGAAGACGGGTCCGTCGGCCGACAGCAGCACGGAGCCGTCGGATGCCGTGGCCAGCGTCGCGTCGCCGTACAGGTCGACCGCCGCCGCCGCGCCGGGCACCGTCGCGGCGCTCAGCTCGATGTCGACCTCTGCGCGCGAGGCGAGCACGAGCACCGTCTGCTCCGTCGACTCGCGGACGAAGACAACGGTCTCGTCGTCGACATGCACCCAGCGCAGCCCCCCGGTCGCCAGGACGGCGTGGTCCCGGCGCAGATGGATCAGATCGCGGTACAGGGCCAACCGTGCGGCTGTTTCGGGCTCGCCTTCCGTGCCCCACGGCATGGGTGTCCGGCTCGCCTCGCCGTCGACGCCGATCGCGCCGTACTCGTCACCGGCGAACACGACCGGCAGTCCGGGCAGCGTCATCGACAGACCGACCGCCAGCGGGATCGTCCCCGCAGCGGCATGGGTCGCGAAGCGCGCGGTGTCGTGCGTGTCGAGCGGCTGCATGTTGCCCAGACGCACCCGCCACGGGATGCCGGACGTGAAGCGCGTGACGGCGGCGACGAACTCCGCCGCTGTGTAACGCGGGATGCCGCCGATCGGCTGCCCGAAGAACCAGGGCGCGGTGACCTCGTCTCCTTCGGCGTCGACATACAGCTCATGGGTCGGCTCACTGAGCCAGCCCCACAGCGGACGAGTGAAGGACGGGTAGGTCATTGCGCCGTGCCAGCCGTCGCCCTGCAGATCGCTCGAGGCGTCGTTGGTCGACTCGCCGAGCAGCACGGTTTCGGGGTTGATGTCGATCATCGTCTTGCGCAGCAACTGGCGGACCTCGGCGTTCAGGTCGATCTCGCCCAGACGTCCGGTCATGTTCGCGACGTCGATGCGCCACCCGTCCGCGCTGAACGGAGGCTTCAGCCACTTTGCGACGACCGAGTCGGGCCCGTCGATGAACCGATCCCTGAGCTTCTCGGAGGCCCAGTTGAACTTGGGCAGCGTGGGGTACCCCAGCCACGACACGTACTCCGTGTTGGCCTCGTCGGTGAAGTAGTAGAACTCCTCGGCGGGTGCCGCCGGGTTGCCGAGCGCGGAGAGGAACCATTCGTGGCGGTCGCCCGAGTGGTTGCTCGTGAGATCGCCGATCACCCGGATGCCGCGCTCGTGGGCGGCCTCGATCAAGCGGATGTACGCCTCATCGCCACCCAGCAGGGGGTCGACCGAGAGGAAGCTCGACGCGTCGTAGCGGTGATTGGACGCCGCGGGGAACACCGGCGTGAGGTACAGCAGGTTCACCCCCAGCTCGACGAGGTGGTCGAGCTTGCCGGTGACGCCGTCGAGGTCGCCGCCGTAGAACTGCTGCGAGCGCCCGGGCGCGACGACATCGACCGGATCGCTCCAGTTCGCGGCGATCGCCCAGTCCGGCGTCGCATGGTCATCGGCCTGCGGCGACCGCGCGAAGCGATCAGGGAACACCTGGTAGAGCACCGAGTCGTACATCCAGGCGGGCGGCGCCGGAAACGCGACGAGAGCGAAGTCCTCGGCATCCAGCGTCTCCAGGGTGTGCAGGCCCGACTGATTCAGCCAGTGCACGCGCCCGTCTTCGTGCTGGAACATCCAGCGGTAGCCGTGCCGGGGATTGACGACCGCGACCTCGGCCTCCCACCAGTCCCACCCGTCGGCCGAGCCGATGAGGGCGGCATCGGTCCAGGCCGGCTCCCGGTCGGGATTCGATCGCGTGCGCACCGCCGCGAGCGGTCCGTACTGCAACGGGCACACGGACGCGCACGCGCACGGTCTCACCGAGGGTCGGCTCGGCGTTCGACACGTACAGCGGGGAGCCGTCGTGATGCGGGACGAGGTGTTCCATGGGCGTGGCCTTTCAGGGACGCCGGCGGCAACGCCGCCGAAGGATCGACGTGGTTGCACGGCCGGACGCCATGGCAGAGCCCTTGGATTGTTCTTCAGTTATACCGAACGGATGCCGCGCCGAGCGGCATCCGCCTACTTGACGCTCCCCGAAACCAGGCCGCCCGCGATGTACTTCTGCGAGAACAGGAAGATCACCATGACCGGGAGCGCCGCCAGGATCGCGCCAGCGGAGAAGATGCCCCAGTTCTGCGACTGGAAACCCGACACGAGCTGGAAGAGCCCGATCGCGACGGTCTGCTGGTTCGGATCGGTGAGGATGACGCTCGCGATCGCGAACTCGCCGATCGTGCCGATGAAGGTCAGCAGGCCGACGACGATGAGGATCGGGGTGACCAGCGGAAGCATGATCGTGAAGAACACGCGGGCGTGCCCGGCGCCGTCGATCTTCGCCGCCTCGTCGAGGGCCGGCGGGATCGTGTTGAAGAAGCCGTACATCAGGAAGATGTTCACGCCGAGCGCGCCGCCGAGGTAGATCATGATCAGGCCCGCGTGCGTGCCGAGGCCGATCGCCGGGAACACGTCGCTGATCTGGATCATGAGCAGGAAGATCGCGGTGATGGCCAGAAGCTGCGGGAACATCTGCAGGACGAGGAGGGTCGCCAGGCCGAAGCGGCGACCCCGGAAGCGCATGCGCGAGAACGCATAGGCGCCGAGTGCGCACAAGAACACCGTGGCGACACTCGTGACCGTCGCGATGATGAGGGAGTTGATGTACCAGGCGCCGTACGGCACGGCCGGATCGGTGAAGAGCCGCTCGTAGTTGACCGCCGAGATCGCCGAGAACAGCTGGTTGGAGCCGGTCAGGGTGCCGATCGGGTTGAGGGATGCCGAGAGGATGTAGAGGAGCGGGAACAGCGCGAAGATGATCGCCAACCACGCGACGATGTGCCGCCATCCTTTGTCGGCGAACCATTTGCGGAAGGACTGCCTGTTCTGGGGGATGACGGGCGGACGGTGCTCGGCCTTGATCGCCTCGCCCATCAGTTCGCCTTCAACGACTCCCGCGCCGCCGAAGGCGCCGAGGACGGCTCCTTGCGTGGCAGTGCGCTCGCGGCGGGTGCCTGCGGTGGGCTCTGTGTTCTCGCTCATCAGTTGATGTCCTCCAGTGCCTTGGTCTGCCGGAAGCTCACGACCGCGACGACCGTCACGATGATGAAGATCAGGATCGACAACGCGGAAGCCAGACCGAGGTCTCTGCCCCCGCCGCCTCCGAACGCCACTTTGTAGACCATCGTGATCATGATGTCGGTGGCGCCGATGTCGAGTGTGGTGTCCGTGAAGCGGGGATTGCCGCGCGTCAGCATGTAGATCACGCCGAAGTTGTTGAAGTTGTAGGCGAACGTCGCGATCAGCAGCGGCGCGACCGCCACGAACAGGAGCGGCATCTTGATCGAGCGGAAGATGCGCCAGGCGCTCGCACCGTCGACCTTGCCCGCCTCGACGATGTCGTCGGGCAGCGACTGCAGAGCACCCGTGCACACCAGGAACATGTACCCGTACCCCAGCCACATGTTGACGAAGATGACGCTGAAGCGAGCGAGCCACGGATCCGCCAGCCAGGGGATGCTCGCACCGTTCAACAGCACTTCGTTGATGTAGCCGAACTCCTGATTGAGCATGCCGGCCCACACCAGACCCGTCAGGTACGCCGGGAAGGCGTACGGAAGGATCACCAGGATGCGGTAGACCTTCTTGCCCCGCAGCGTCGGGTGGTTCAGCACGATCGCCAGGAACAGGCCGAACGCGAAGCAGACGAGGGTCGACAGGGCGGCGAACACGAAGGTCCAGATCGTCACCCTCAGCAGAGGATCTCGAATCTGCTCGTTCGTGAAGACGCTGGAGAAGTTGTCCAAGCCGATGAACACGCGCCATCCAGGTGTGAGCGTCTCGCCGTTCTCCGCGCGGAAGTTGCCCTCCCCGTCGTCGACGTAGACGACGCCGGTTTCGGCGTTCGTGAAGGTGTCGGCCGATTCGTCGTACTCGAGGCTCGAGGTGAAGACGAACGCGTTCTGGCCGTCGGAGGTGCGCAGCGTGCCGTCGTTGATGTCGTCCGAGATCGGGACGTTGACCGCGAGCACTTCGTCCTGGAAGCGGATGATCTGGTTCAGGTTGAGCTCGTCCCACCCATCGGGCGGGCCGTTGACCTCTTCGAGGGGCTGCTCGTTGGTGCCGAACGAGAGGTCGCCACCGGGCTCGGCCACGAGGAGGCCGAACTGGTCGCCCTGCTTGAGCACCTGCACCGTGTACGAGGGCGAATCGGGGACGCGGTCCTGTGAGGTGCTGATGATCTGCGCGATCGCGTCTTCTTTGGTGCTGTTGTGGGCGTCACCGGCATTGGTGAACGCGATGAAGCCCGTGTACACGATCACGAAGATCTGGAAGATCGCGAGGAAGAAGAGTCCCGGGGTCAGGTACTTGCCCGGAAGCAGTCCGGGACGCAGGTAGATGAAGTTGACGAGCGCGACGACGATGACCAGCACGACCGGCGGCGATCCAGTCGCCTTTGCCGATGAGGATGTAGACCGCGAGGATCGCGACGGCATCGATGATGCCCGAGCAGGATGACCTTGACGACGAGGGCGAGCAGTCCACCGGAGGTCAGTCGCTTCTTCGGCTTGAAGAGGGGATCGTCACCCCAACGGTTCGCTGGGGCAGTGGTCGTGCTCTGCTTCGCTGAGCCCTCGTTCACGGTGCCCTGATCGGCGGTGGCCATCGATGGACGCTCCTTCATCGCAGTGTCTGGCTAAAGATTAGACAGGTGGGTGGGGCCGCGATAGCCCCACCCACCTGCGGTACTGCAGTCCTAGATCTTGGACTGGATGTTCGTCGACGCTGTCGTCCAGATCGTCGCCGGGTCACCGCCCTCGCCCTTGATGATCTGAAGCTCGGCGTTGCCCCAGTCGGACCACACTGCTCCCATCTCGGGGATGGCCGGCATCGGAGCGCCGGTCTGTCCGATCTCGCCGAATGCCTTCACGTCGGGGTCGGCTGCCGCCGCCGTCTCGTATGCCGCGGTCAGTGCCGGCGGGCGACCGCCGACCTCGAACAGCGCCATCTGCGCGTCCTCGGTGCTGAGGTAGTTGACGATGAAGTTCGTCGCGGCCAGCGCGTTCGCCGACTTGCTCGAAAGGAAGAAGCCATTGACTCCGATGAACGGGCGGGCGTCCTGGCCACCTGCGCTCGGGAGCGGGTCGATGGCGTAGTTGATGCCACCCTCGGAGATCGCGGGGATGTTCCACGGTCCCGTGAGGTAGTACGGCGACTTGCCTGCGAGGAAGAACTCGCGGGCGCGGTCACCGTCGATGTTGGCGTTCAGCACACCGGCGCCGGCGGCACCCTGCGTGGCGAGCCAACCGGCGAAGGCTTCGACCCGCGGCGTCGCCCAGCACGAGCTGCGATGCGTCGTAGCTGCCGTCGGCGTTCTGTGCGAACACCTGCGAGCCGAACGAGGTCTGCAGCGGGTACAGGTGGTACGGGTCGCCCTGCTCGGGGGACAGGCCCACGAGGAACGGGTACTCCGTGCCGGCGGCCTTGCCGTTCGCGATGACCTCGTCGTAGGTGGCGGCGGGCTCGGCGACAAGGTCGGTGTTGCGCACGAGGGCGACGTTCTCGATCGAGTACGGCACGCCGTACACCTTGCCGTCGTAGGTCATGGCCTGGAGGCGATGCCTCGGCGAAGCCGTCGGCGACATCGCCCAGCTCGAGGGGGGCGACGACACCTGCGGATACGTAGGCGCCGAGCTTGTCGTGCGGGCTGACGATGACGTCGGGGCCCTTGCCGGTCGGGACTTGGCTGATGAAGTCCTGGTCGACCGTGGCGAAGTCCTTCGTGACAAGCTTGACTTCGATCCCGGTCTCTTCCGTGAAGGACTTCGCCACGTCCTCGAGGGCGGGCTTGCGCTCGATGTCGACCCAGACCGTGATGGGGGTCGACTCGCCGCTGTCGCCGCTGTCTCCGCTTCGTCGCCGCCGCCGCTGGCGCATCCGCCCAGCAGGATCATGCTGCCGGCAATGAGCGCGCCGACTCCGATCGCGCTCTTCCTGTTCACCTTCATCGGTGTGCCTCTCTCAAATGCAAATAAGGGGAGTGACCGGCCTGGGGCCGGCGCAGGGCACCGTCGAAGGCCGTTCTTCCGCTCGCGAAAATGCAAGCGCTTACATTGTTACCACGATCGCCCGGTTTCGCAACCTTCCGGCGGACCGATCGATACGGGTTTGTGACTTCTGACCATCTGAGCGGGCGCCTGGCCCGGACTGGTTGTGCAAGCGCTTGCATCCGGCAGCATCCCGAGTCTCTTCTTCCGGGCTGGATTAGACTTCCGCGCATGGCAGATTCATCCTTCGACATCGTCTCCAAAGTGGATCACCAGGAGGCCGACAACGCGTTGCAGCAGG
This sequence comes from uncultured Actinomycetota bacterium, assembly GCA_963772395.1. Taxonomy (GTDB): domain Bacteria; phylum Actinomycetota; class Actinomycetes; order Actinomycetales; family Microbacteriaceae; genus Microbacterium. The sequence continues at coordinate 1,946,075 of CAVYWV010000002.1, forward strand.
CCCGCAAGGAGGTCGAGCAGCGTTACGACTTCAAGGGAACGAACGCCTCCATCGAGTGGAGCGGCGAGGCCGTGCTCATCAAGGCGAGCACCGAAGAGCGCGCGAAGGCCGTTCTCGATGTGTTCCAGTCGAAGCTCGTCAAGCGCGGCATCTCGCTGAAGAGCCTCGAGTCGGGTGAGCCCGTCGCCGGAAGCAAGGAGTACCGCATCACCTCGACGATCAAAGACGGCATCTCGCAGGAGAACGCAAAGAAGATCGGCAAGATCATCCGCGACGAAGGCCCCAAGGGCGTCAAGTCGCAGATCCAGGGCGACGAGCTGCGCGTGCAGTCCAAGAGCCGCGACGACCTGCAAGAGGTGCAGCGACTGCTGAAGGCCGCCGACCTCGAGGTCGACCTGCAGTTCATCAACTACCGGTAGCAGCAGAAGCGTGTCCCAGACGAGAGAGTGGCTCGACGGATACATCCGGGCGTGGGTGTCGAAAGACCCCGCCGATGTGCGGGCGATCTTCACCGACGACGCGGAGTACTGGTTCCGCCCGGATGACCCCGACCCTGTGCGCGGCATCGATGCGATCGTCGCGATGTGGGGGGACGACGAACCCACGACGCCCGTCTTCGAACTCGACGTGCTGATCGAGAACGAGCGGCTGGGGATCGTCAAGGGCACCGTCGACTATCCCGGTCACCAGTTCTATTCGAACCTCTGGGAGATCCACTTCGCCGACGACGGACGGGCGCAGCGTTTCGTCGAATGGTTCATGACGCCGCGCGCGTCGGAGGAGTGAGGCGAAGGGCTGTCGCCCTCGCGCGCTCGGGTGCAAGATGTGACGCATGAGCGAGCCCTCGCCTGTGCCGGAATCGGATGCCGCGCTCGGACGGCGCGCGCAGATCCTGGCGACGGAGCACTGGGGCCTCCTGGCCGCGCGCGGCACAGCGCAGAGTGAGGTCCTCACCCGCATCACGATCTTCCTCACGCTGGTCTCGGCGGGCCTGATCACCATCGGACTGCTCGGTCAGGCATCCGATTTCTCCGACTGGTTCACGCCGGCCATGCTCGCCATCCTCGGTTTCCTCTGCCTCATCGGATTCATGACGGCGGTCCGGGTGATGAACGTGTCCGAGGAGGACATGATGTACGTCGTCGCGATGAACCGCCTGCGTGGGGCGTACGTCGACCTCGACCCTGTGTTGGAGCAGTACTTCCTCGCGTCCGTCAATGACGACCAGGCCGGGATGAAGCGCACCTATTCGTTCCTGCGCACCCGCAGCGTCAGCATCCTGCTGGGAAGCTCTTCGGTGCTGCTGTTCGTCGTCAATGCGTGCGTCTTCGGGCTGTTCGCCGGAGCGATCGTGGTCTCGGCCGGCGGTAGCGTCGGGTGGGCGATAGCCGCGGGAGCGCTGGTCGGGCTCGGACTGATCGCCGGCCTCTTCTGGTACTCGGGCGCCGGCTTCCGGGGAGCGTGGCGCCGGTACGTGCCGAGGCGGCACACCCCTCCCGGGCCGCCGCCGTACTGGAGGTCGTGAGACCTCAGATGTAGGTGCCGGGCGCGAACGGCGCCCCCAGAACGACGGGTCGCCACTCCTCAGCTATGCGACCAGCCTCTCCAGCGCGTCCGAGCGCGCTTGGACTTGGCCGCCGCAGCCCGTGGGGAGATTTACCCGTAGACGATGTCGTCGGGTGGGGATATCGTCACTTCGGTGAAGGCACGCGAGTTGCCGAGTCCCCGGCGGGTGGTGGGCACCTACTACACGCTGATGCTGGGCAACACGCTCGCGGCTTCGTTCATCTGGGGCATCAACACGCTGTTCCTGCTCGACGCCGGCCTGTCCAATATGGAAGCCTTCGCCGCGAACGCGTTCTTCACCGCGGGGATGCTGATCTTCGAGATCCCGACGGGCGTGGTTGCCGACACCGTCGGGCGGCGCGCGTCGTATCTGATCGGCACCGTGACGCTCGCCGGATCGACCGCGCTGTATTGGATGCTCTGGGTGTGGGAGTCTCCGTTCTGGGCCTGGGCGATCGTCTCCGTGCTGCTCGGGCTGGGATTCACGTTCTTCTCCGGCGCGGTCGACGCCTGGCTGGTCGACGCCCTGAAGGCGACCGGCTACCACGGCAGCCTCGAGACCGTCTTCGGTCGGGCGCAGATCGTGGGCGGCATCGCGATGCTCGCCGGCTCTGTGCTCGGCGGCGTGATCGCCCAGCTCACCGATCTCGGCATCCCCTTCCTGATTCGCGCCGCAATCCTCATGGTGATGTTCGTCGTGGCGGCGCTTCTGATGCATGACGTCGGCTTCACTCCCGAGCGGGGGGAGAGCCCGCTGCAGGCGACGCGCACCGTGTTCCGCGCGTCGGTGAAGTACGGGCTCGGCAACGCACCGGTGCGCTGGTTGATGCTCGCGAGCCCGTTCACCGCCGGCGTGGGAATCTACGTCTTCTACGCCCTGCAGCCGTACCTGCTCGAGCTGTGGGGCGACGAAGAGGCGTATACGGTGGCCGGTCTGGCCGCAGCGCTGCTCTCGGGCGCATCGATTCTGGGCGGTGCGCTCGCCCCCTGGGTGCGCAAGCTCTTCCGGCGCCGCACCTCCTCGATCCTGCTGGCCGCTGTCTCGAGTGCGATCGTGCTGCTCGGCCTTGGTCTCGTCCGCAACTTCTGGGTCGCGATCGCGCTCGTGGCCGTGTGGGGCATCGCTTCTGCGATCGACGACCCCGTGCACCGGGCCTACCTCAACGACATGATCCCCTCGAAGCAGCGCGCCACCGTGCTGTCGTTCGACTCGCTGATGGGCTCGGGCGGCGGCGTGGTCTTCCAGCCCGTCCTCGGGCGGGCCGCCGACGTCGGCGGCTACGGGGCGTCGATGATCTGGAGCGGAGTGATCTCGGCGATCGCCATCCCGTTCATTCTCCTGAGCCGCGCCCAGCACTCCCCCGCCGACACCGCGCGCGAGGTGAACGAGGACGCCGACGCGGAGGCGGATGCCGGGAAGCCATCGTCCGACTGAGCACGCCGCGACCTGCGCGGCAACCGGTGGCACGCACGCGCCAGGGGCGCTACACATGGACCCATGTCATCCTCTGCGCTCGTGGTGGGGCCGATGTTGCGCTACACCGCGGAGACTTGCGCCACCGTGTGGGTCGAGACCGTCGCCGACGCTGAGGTGAGCGTGCGCGCTGGCGAGCGCGAGTGGAGCTCGCGGACCTTCGCGGTGCACGGCCACCACTACGCGCTCATCGCGCTCGATGACCTCGCCCCCGGATCGGTGCTGCCGTACGAAGTGCGGGTGAACGGGGAGCGGGTGTGGCCCGAGTCCGGCTCGCCGCTCCCGGACCCGGTGATCGCGACTCGAGCGCCCGGACAGCGACTGCGCATGGCGTGGGGATCGTGTCGCACGAGCGTGGATCACGACGCGAAGGGCAACCGCACGCACGGGGTCGATGCGATGCGCACATTCGCTCTGGCTCTGAGCGAGGACGAGTCCCTGCGGCCCGATCTCATCCTCTTGCTGGGTGACCAGGTCTACGCCGACATGACCACCGAGGCGATGCAGGAGTTCATCCGCGATCGGCGCGACATCAAGGAGCCGCCGGGCAAGGAGCTCAAGGACTACGAGGAGTACGCGCACCTGTACCGGCTCGCATGGTCGGACCACGCCAACCGGTGGCTGCTCTCGACGGTGCCGAGCGCAATGATCTTCGACGACCACGACGTGCGCGATGACTGGAACGCGTCACTGGACTGGAAGCGGCAGATGGAGGCCACCACTTGGTGGCACGGCCGCATCGTCGCCGGGCTGAGCTCGTACTGGGTGTATCAGCACCTCGGCAACCTCTCGCCCGCCGAACGTGCGGACGATGAGATCTGGCAGCGGATCGTCTCGCACACCGGCCCTGACGAGCCGGATGTGACCGAGGCGCTGGACGCCTTGGCCGATCGGGTGGACCGGGAGCCGCGCACCTACCGTTTCAGCTACCGCCGCGACTTCGGCGACATCCGCCTCGTGGTGGTGGACTCCCGGGCGGCGCGGGATCTCACGCCGACCGGCCGTGCGCTGGTGGACTCCACCGAGTGGGAATGGTTGGACGAGCAGTTGCAGGGCGGATTCCGGCACCTGCTGATCGCGACCTCCCTCCCCTTCCTGCTGCCGATCGGGCTGCATCACGTGGAGTCCTGGGACGAGGCGATCGCGCAGGGCGCGTGGGGCCGCTTCGCTGCGCGGATCGGCGAGCGCCTGCGGCAGATGGTCGACCTCGAGCACTGGGCCGCTTGGCAGCACAGCTTCCAGTCGTTGGCCAGGATCCTCACCGAGATCGCGGATGGCGGGCGGGGGCCCGCGCCCGAGACGCTCATGATCCTCTCCGGCGACGTGCACTTCTCCTACATCGCCGAGGTCGAGCGCTCCGGAGGCGGCAGGATCGTGCAGGCGGTGTGCTCACCGGTGCGCAATCCGCTGCCCATCGTGATGCGCTGGTTCTCGGTGGTGATGTCGTACGGACTCGCTCGACCCGTCGGGGCCGTGGTCGCACGCTCGGCGAAGGTCCCCGATCCCCCGTTCGAGTGGACGACGACCAAGGGCCCCTGGTTCGACAACAACCTCTCGGTGCTGCAGGACCGACCTGATGGCCTCGAGCTGACATGGCATAAGGGCGTCGTCCGCGGCGGTGATGAACGGCATCCGCGCATCGAGGAGGTGTCGCGGGTGGTCCTGGGCGCCCGAGCCGGCGGAGGACTGAGCGGCGGTCTACTCTGCGCGCGAGACGTCCACCATCACATCGCGCGGCACGACCTTGATGCGCGCGCGGCCGTGCGGGGCACCGAGGCCGACTTCGTGCTCGTCCAGGCGATGCCAGCCTTCGAGGTCGGTCCAGCGCACGCCGCGCTCCGCGAGCAGCGCCGGGATCGCGCCCTCGGAGGGATCAGAAGGCTGCCACCACGATCCCTGGTCGTTGATGATGTGACGCACGGTCTCCATCGCGTCGGACTTGGTGTGGCCGATCAGGCCGACCGGTCCGCGCTTGATCCAGCCGGTCGCGTACACGCCGGGAACCCGGTCGTTGGAGTCCTTTCGCAGCGCCTGACCCTCGTGGTTCGGGATCACGCCGTGGCGCTTGTCGAACGGGCACGCCCGGGAGCGGCGAACCGAAGTAGCCGACTGCGCGGTAGATCGCCTGGATGGGCACCTCGCGGATCTCTCCGGTGCCGACCACACCGCCCTCGCCGTCGGGGCGGGTGCGCTCCCAGCGGAACGCGGCGACGCGGCCGTCGTCGTCCGTGATGACACTCGAGCGGCTTCGCGTAGAAGTGCAGGTGCAGACGACGGGATGCCTCTCCGCCGGCGTTGTTGACCGAGGGGCGCTTGCGCCAGGCCTGCAGCACGCGGTCGATCACCATGACCTGCTTGTTGCTCGCGATCGCGGCGCGCGAGGCATCGTCGTAGTCGAAGTCCTCGTCGTAGACGACCATGTCGACGTCGCGCAGCTCGCCGAGTTCGCGCAGCTCGAGCGGCGTGAACTTGACCTGGGCGGGGCCGCGGCGACCGAACACGTGCACGTCGGTGACGGCGCTGGACGGCGAGGCGGCGGTAGACGTTGTCGGGCACCTCGGTGGGCAGCAGGTCTTCGGCGTGCTTGGCAAGCATGCGCGACACGTCGAGCGCGACGTTGCCGTTGCCGATGACGGCGACGGATGCCGCATCCAGCGGCCATTCGCGGGGCACATCCGGGTGCCCGTCGAACCAGCTGACGAAGTCGGCGGCGCCGTATGAGCCGATCGCGTCGATGCCCGGGGATGTCCAGGCCCGCGTCGCGGATCGCGCCGGTGGCGAAGATCACCGCGTTGTAGTGGTGCTTGAGGTCTTCGAGCGTGATGTCCTCGCCGAAGCGGACGTTGCCGAACAGGCGGATGTCGCCGCGGTCGAGCACCTCGCGCAGCGCGGTGACGATGCCCTTGATGCGCGGGTGGTCGGGCGCGACGCCGTAGCGGACGAGGCCGTAGGGCGCGGGAAGCTGCTCGAACAGGTCGATCGACACGTCGAACTTGCGCTCCGCCTTGAGCAGGATGTCGGCGGCGTAGATGCCCGCCGGTCCTGCACCGACGATGGCCAGCCTGAGCTTGGTCATGAGGGTCCTTTCGTGTCTCGGAACGCGGCCTCGCCGCTCCCCGAGCGCGAGCCGCATCGCGGCTCAGCTGGATCGATCCGCGACGGCCTGCGCGAAGCGCGTCAGCGCCTCGCGGACCGCTCCATCGGGAAGGGGCTCGAGCGCCTCGACGGCTTCGTTGGACCACGCGTGGGCGAGGTCGAGAGTGGCTTGGGTCGCCTCGTGCTGGCGCAGTTCAGCGAGCTCGGCATCGAGGATCGCCGGATCGGCGCCCGCGGCGATCCGCTCGACGCCGTCGTCGATGCGGGCGCGGAGGGCGACGGATGCGGCATCCGTCCGCTGTCCGAGCACGAGGTACGGCATCGTCGGCACGCCGGCGCGCAGGTCGGTGCCGGGCACTTTGCCGGTTTCGTCGGGGTCGTCGGAGAGGTCGATCACGTCGTCGAGCAGCTGGAAGGCGACGCCGACCTTCTCGCCGAAGGCCACGAGCGGCTGCTCGTACTCGGCCGGTCCGTTGGAGAAGATGACACCCGACTGTGCGGCGGCCGCGATGAGCGAGCCCGTCTTGTCGGAGAGCACCTTGAGGTAGAACGCGACGCGGTCCTCGCCGTCCTGCGGACCGACGGTCTCGTGCATCTGCCCGAGGACGAGCCGCTCGAACGTGTCGGCCTGCAGGCGGATCGCGCGGTCGCCCTGGCGGGCCATGATCTGGCTCGCCCGCGAGAACAGCAGGTCGCCGGTGAGGATCGCGACGCTGTTGCCCCAGACGGCATGCGCGCTGGGCACGCCGCGACGCTTGTCTGCGGCATCCATCACGTCGTCGTGGTACAGCGTGCCGAGGTGGGTCATCTCGAGCGCGGTCGCCCCGAGGATGACGTTCTCGTTCGCGCCGTCGCCGAGCTGAGCGGTGATCAGCGCGAGCATCGGGCGGACGCGCTTGCCGCCCGCCTCGTACAGGTACCGACTCGCCGCGTCGGCGATCTGGTCGGTCATGTGCAGCTCGTCGGCCAGCTTGCGGTCGACGTCGACGAGGCCCGCGTTGACGGCGGATCTGAGCTTGCGGGACCGCGGTCCGGCGAATGTGCGGTCGGTGAGGCCCAGCTTGCCCGCAACCCGCGAGCCCGACGCTGAGGGAGTCACCCGTCCAGCCTATCGGGGTCTGGGCGGGTCACCCCTGCGCGGGCCCGGAGCATCACGTCGCGGACGGCGCAGCGGTCCTGGGCGCAGAGGACTTCGCCCCGACCGGCTTGGTTCCCCTGTGCAGCGCCACGATGCCCATCGAGAGGTTGCGGTGCGCGACGTTCGTCCACCCGACCTCGCGGATCCACGCGCCGAGCGTGCGCTGGTCGGGCCAGTCGCGGATCGATTCGTTCAGGTAGTCGTAGGCGTCGGCGTTCGAGCTCACGGTCTTGGCGACGACGGGCAGGATCGCGGTCGTTGTAGAAGCGGTACAGCCCGTTGAACGAGCGTGACGGCGGGTGCGAGAACTCGCAGATCACCAGTCGTCCGCCCGGCTTGGTGACGCGCAGCAGTTCGCGCAGCGCCTTCTTCGGATCGTTCACGTTGCGCAAGCCGAACGACATCGTGACGGTGTCGAACTCGCCGTCGGCGAAGGGCAGTGCGGTCGCGTCCGCCTGCACGAACGTGAGATTCGGGATGCCGCCCCCCGGCGAGCCGGTGCCATGACGCCTCTCGCCCTCGGCGATCATTCCCGGGGAGAAGTCGGCGGCGACCACGTCGGCCCCGCTCTTGGCGAGCGCGACGGAGCTGGCGCCCGTGCCGGCCGCGAGGTCGAGGATGCTTCTGGCCGCGGCGCGGGGAGACCGCGCGCGTCGTCGCCGCGCGCCACATGCGGTCGTTGCCCATGCTGAGCACGGTGTTGGTGCGGTCGTAGTTCTTCGCGACCTGATCGAACATCCCGCTCACCCGAGCAGGGTCCTTGTGCAGGTCGGCGCGGTTGTGCTCGTGCTCGGCGTTCACGCGTCGACCCCCGGCTCGGCTGGTTCGAGAGCAGCCAGCCTGTCGAGCCATGCGTCGGGCGTCGCGTCGTCGAACGGGGCGACGCCGGCGCGGACGCGCGCCTCGAGGTCTGACCGCGAGAGCTCTCGAGCTGCTCGACGATCTCGAGCGGGTAGCCGTAGGCGACGCGGTGCTCGTCCCACTCGTCGCGGTCGTCGATCCAGATGCCACGGCCGTCGACGGCGTTGACCACGTCGAGATCCATGTCGATGCCGGTCGGTTCGAGCTGCCCATCGCGCTCGACCCAGCGCAGATCCCAGCCGAGGTCGATGTAGACCCGGTACGTGGCGGGCGGCGCGAGGTTCACCGTCAGCGCGTACCGGCCGCTCGGCGGCATCAGCGTGACGTTCGGACCCTCCACGAGGTAGTCGCGCTCGGGCCGGGTGCTGCGCCAGCCGGCACGCTGACCGAACCAGTCGCCCCACCGGTCATGACCGAGGTACACGCAGTCGTGCACCCAGTGCGGACTGCCGTCCCACTTGCGCCACCGGAACTGCACGCGCGTGCCCGGCTCGGGCCGGGCGGGCGGGATCTCTGGTGGGGCGCTCATCACGCCTCAGTTTATGTCGGCCTGCGCGCGGGAGATCGCCCTACGCTTGAGGGGTGACCGATCTGCGCGAGCTGCCCCTGCTTCGCCTGCGAGTGGTGACACGCGAGGTCGAGACGGTCGACGAGGTGCTGACCCACGCCGACCCCTCGAACCCGACCTTCTGGAGTCGCCGCGGCGACGCGATCGCCGCGTTCGGCGAGGCGGCCGTGCTGCGCAGTGACACCTCGGGGATCGGCGCAGAATGGCGGTCCCTGACCGCGAACGCCGACATCGATGACCCGCTGGGCCTTCCCGGCACCGGCCTCATCGCGTTCGGAGCGTTCGCGTTCGATCCGACCACCCGGACGCCGAGCACCCTCCGGGTCCCGGCCGTCGTGGTCGGCCGCCGGGGCAACCGATCATGGGTGACGCGGATCGCCGCGGCCGAGTCGGCCCAGCATGCCGCCACCCTGCCGCGCCGGATCGAATTCGGGCCCTACTGGTCGGCGTCGCTCGGCCCCGGGGCGCTCGATCACAGCGGATACCAGGCCGCCGTCCGCGGTGCCCTCGCGGCGATCGCCGCCGGCGAAGTGAGCAAGGTGGTCCTCGCACGCGAACTCGCCGGCTCCGCGCCGTCAGGCTCGGATCTGCGACGGCTCGTCCGCGCTCTGGCCACCGGCTACCCCGACTGCTGGACATATGCGGTCGACGGCATCATCGGAGCCAGCCCTGAGACCCTCGTGACCGTCTCGGGCGGCACGGTCACGGCGCGCGTACTGGCCGGCACCGCACCGCGCGGCGCCGACGCGGACGCCGACACCGCGGCATCCCTCGCTCTGGCGACGAGCGCGAAGGATCAGGACGAGCATCTCTACGCGGTGCAGAGCGTGCTCGCCTCGCTGCGCCCGCACACGAGCGCACTGGCCGCGAGCGAGCAGCCGTTCACCCTCAAGCTGCCCAATGTCTTCCACCTGGCGACCGATGTCGAGGGCGAGCTGAGCGGTGGAGCCTCCGCCCTCGACCTGGTGGCCGCGCTGCATCCGACGGCGGCCGTGGCCGGGACGCCGACGGATGCCGCGCTCGCGGTGATCCGCCGGCTCGAGCCGTTCGATCGGGGTCGCTACGCCGGGCCGGTCGGATGGGTCGATGCCAACGGCGACGGCGAATGGGCGATCGCGCTGCGCTGCGCGCAGTTCGACCTCGACGCGGCCGATGGCCACGACATTCCGCTGCGCGCGCACGCCGGTGCGGGCATCGTCTCCGGCAGCGACCCGGAAGCTGAGCTGCTCGAGACGCGAGTGAAGTTCCGGCCGATCGTGGACGCACTCGCGTGAGCGGGGCCGTCCCCTCTCTTCCGACCCGCGGCGACGCGGTGCTCACGAACCTGCGGCTGGTCGACGGCGTCGCAGCGGAGCCCCGGGACGGGCTCGCAATCGTCATCCGCGACGGCCTGATCGACGCGATCGTTTCGGGGTCCGACGTCGACGGTGCGGTCATCGATCTCGGCGGCGCATTCGTCATGCCGGGCCTCATCAACATGCACACGCACTTCTCGCTCTCGCTGCCCGGTGCGGGTGGCGATGCGGTCAGCGCGCTCGACGCGCACGAACTCGCTCTGCACATGGCCGACGGCGCACGGCGCACCCTCCTGTCGGGAGTGACCACCGTGCGCTGCGTCGCGGAGAAGAGCGGCGCCGACTTCGCGCTGCGCCGGGCGATCGAGGCGGGTCAGGTTCCCGGTCCGCGGATCTTCACCGCCGGCAAGGCCCTGTGCTGCACCGGCGGTCACGGCCACGACACCGATGACACGCTCGAATGCGACGGAGCGGATGCGTTCGCACGCGGCGTGCGCAGCCAGGTCAAGGCCGGCGCCGACCTCATCAAGCTCATGATCTCGGCGGAATCGCGGGTGAGAACGAGCAGATCACGACCCCGCAGCTCACGCGAGACGAGATGGCCGCGGCCATCTCGACAGCCCACGCGTGGGGTCGCAAGGTCACTGCGCACGCCGGACCGGCGGCGATCATCGCCCAGGCAGTGGAGCTGGGCCTGGACTGCGTGGAGCACGGGTACGAACTGACCCCCGAGGTCGCGGCCCTCATGGCCGAACGCGGTGTCGCGCTCGTGCCGACGCTGGTCGTCACCCGTGCGGGCTCGTTCTTCGACGACTTGGGCGTGCCGCCGTGGATGCAGGAGCGGTCGCTGGGTGCGGGGCCTCGACATCTGGAGTCGTATCGGCACGCGCTCGATGCCGGTGTCGAGATCCTGCTCGGCAGCGACATGCCGCCGTTCTGGGACTTCGAGGGCACGAGCGCTGTCGTGCGCGAGCTCGAGCACATGCACGCCGGCGGGCTCACGGCACCCGACGTGATCCGGGCGGCGACCGCAGCGCCCGCGGCCTGGCTCGACGCGTCTGATCGAGTCGGCACGATCCAGCCCGGCCGCTTCGCCGATCTCATCGCGATGCCCGCGGATCCGACCGTCGATATCGGCGCCCTGCGCGGAATCGACTTCGTGATGAAGGGCGGCGTGGTGATGCACGATGACGGCGCGATGGAAAAGCAAGGGCGGGCGCGATGACCGAAACGGATCGCACCGAGCTGTATGACCTGAGCGTCGTCGTCGAGCGCATCGAAGGTCGATCGGTGTGCGGCATGAAAGTCGGCGATCACATCGACCTGGTCGAGAGCAGCCGCCTGTGCCTGCCCGACGGCGGGCACTTCTGCCTGTACGCATTGCAGGCGGTCATGCCGCTCCTCCCTGCGAAGCAGCGGCAGCTGCCGGCCGGCGACTGGCTCGAGCGCGACGACCTCGTCGCCTGCCCCGACCCCGACGAGCGCCTGATCATGCGGATCGTGCGCACCGGCATCCGCTCGCTCGCGACCGACGAGCTGACGTGAGCCCGGTCCGGATCTCGCTCGGACTGCAGACCGACAAGGCGCCGGGTGCGTACGGGCAGCTCGCCGAGCTTGCGGAAGAGCTCGGCTTCGACGGCGTGAGCGTCTTCTCCGACCTGCTGTACCAGCCGCCCGTGGCCGCGCTGCTGGAGATGGCCGGAGCGACCTCGCGCATCGGACTGGGCTGCGCGTGCTGGAACCCGTACACGCTCCACCCGTACGAGATCGCGGGGCAGTTCGCCGCGGTGGATGCCGCATCGTCAGGCCGCGCATACCTCGGCCTCGCGAAGGGTTCATGGCTCGAGGCGATCGGACTCGACGCCCCGAAGCCGATCGCGCACCTGCGCGATGCGGTCGGGGTGATCCAGGCGCTGCTCAGCGGTGAAGGGACCGGCTACGAGGGGTCGGTCTTCCGCCTCGAGCGGGGCGTGCGGCTTCGCTATCCGGTGACGCGCTCGCGAGCTCCGATCCTGATCGGCTCGTGGGGACCCCTCGGCATGGCCCTCGCCGGAGAGCTCGCCGACGAGGTCAAGGTGGGCGGCAGCGCGAACCCCGCGATGGTCGGGGTCGCCCGCGAGCGCGTGCAGCGCGGGCTGGATCGGGCGGATCGTCCCGCGGACGCCGTCGGCGTGGTCCTGGGCGCGGTCACGGTGGTCGATCGAGACGGCGACGCCGCCCGGCGGCACGCGCGTCACGAGGTCGCGATGTACCTCGACGTCGTGGCGGCGTTCGATCCGACGCTCGAGCTGCCCGACGACCTGCTGCCTGCGATCCGCGCGCGGCTGGTGGACGGCGATGATGAGGGTGCGGGCCGGCTGGTGCCGCGGGACGTGCTGGATCTGTTCGCGTTCTCGGGGACTGCGGATGACATCGCCGGGCAAGCGCGGCGACTCATCGCCGCGGGCGTGGATCGCATCGAGTTCGGCACGCCGCACGGCATCGACTCCGCCGAGGGGATCATGCTGCTCGGACGCGAGGTGCTTCCGCAGCTCCGGTAGCCGGGCCTACGCCGCGACCGCTCAGCGGGCGGAGCGGCCGAGCAGCCGCGCGCGGAGCGGCTCCAGCCCCATCGGGCCGAGACCCAGTGCGTCCCTGTGGAACTCGCGCAGCGAGAACGCGTCGCCGTCCGCGGCGGCGCGAGCGGCTCGGGCCTCGATCCAGAGACGAGCGCCGATCTTGAAGGCGAGCGCCTGCCCGGGCCAGCCCAGATACCGGTCGACCTCGAAGCCGGCGAGGTGAGGCTCGACCAGCGCGAAGTCGATCAGCATCCGCTGGGCGAGCTCCGGCGTCCACGCTGTCTCGCTCACGAGGGTGTTCGAGGGCACCGCCCATCCGGTGTGCAGACCGATGTCGGCCACGATGCGCACCGAGCGCCAGATCTGCCCGAGCAGCAGACCGAGTCGTTCGGCGGGATCACGGATGAGTCCGAGCTCATCGGCCAGCTGCTCGGCGTAGTGCGCCCAGCCCTCGGCGTAGCCGTGGATGTGGCACAGGTGCTGCTGCCACGGGTGCAGGTCGGGGTACGACGCGGTCACGACGAATTGCAGGTGATGGCCGGGCAGCCCTTCGTGGTGCACGCTCGTGACCTCCTGCCAGGTCGCGGCGACGGGCACACCGCTCGGAATGGTCCACACGATCCTGCTCGGTACCGAGCCGTCGGGCGGCGCGGGTGTGTAGTACACGACACCCGTCGAGGCTTCGGCGACCACGCAATCGACATTCCGGATGCCGGCGGGCAGGTCGAATGCCGGGGCCAGCGCGTCGGTGGTCTCGCCGACGCGCTCTTCGAGCCAGGATCGGATCGCCTCGACGCCGTCGAGCCGGTAGCGCGGGTCTTCGTCGAGGAGCGACGCGGCGACGCGCACCGGGTCGTCGCCGGTGCCGCCCAGTTCCGTCGCGAGGTTCCGGGCCTCGCCCACGAGTCGCTCGAGTTCGGACCAGCCGTACGCGTAGGTGTCGGCGATGTCGATGCGCGCCCCGAGCATCGACGCGGCCAGGTCGGCGTAGACGTCTGCACCGACGGCGTCCACCGTCGGCGCGGCCGGCAGCAGCTCGTCTCGCAGCACCGCGATCAGCTCGGTCAGCGCCGTGTTCGCCCGGTCGCCCGCGTCGCGCACCCGCATGCGGGCAGCGGTCATCCACGTCCTCATCGATCGGCACGGACCCGAACCAGTCCGCCGCGATCCACAGCTCGACCTGATCGGCCAGAGTGTTCGAGCTGGCGCACGGGGGCGATGCCGCTGCCGCTGAAGCGGTCGGCATTCTCGCGCGCCCAGCGCAAGGTATCGATGTACTGCCCAACTCCGCGTGGCACGGCTTCGAGCCGTGCCACGAGCTCGTCGCCGGCGGCATCCGCGGTCACGGTCAAACCCTCGATCGCATACCGGATCAGATGCACCGGGGTGGCGAGGCCGGCCACCAGGCGCGGTGTGAAACCGGTGTCGAACAGCAGTCGCTCGCGCTCGAGGCGCTCGGCGAGCGCGGCACGGAGAGTCGGATCGCCCGCGTCCGCCGGAAGCCCATCGAGCGCGGCCAGCGTCTCGCCCTGCAGCGCGTACTTGCGCAGCAGCCAGTCCGGGCCGATGTCGGCGAGCGGTCCGGTGCTCGCGAGTCCTGCCGCCTGCGCGGCGTCGGGCTCATGCGCGGCGAGCTCGGCGACGTAGCGGTCGGCGATGAGGCGGACGGGATCGACGTCGTGATTCACCGATCCAGCCTATGCAAGCCCTGACCTACGTCGCCGCCAGCCGCTTCTTCTCGGCCTCGACGTCGAACGTCGCCGCCGGCCACTGCGGGTCGATCTCGCGCAGTGCGCCGAGCAGCAGGTGCTGCACGGCCAGCCGGGCGTACCACTTGCGGTTCGCGGGAACGACGAACCACGGCGCGTCCTCGGTGGACGTGCGCTCGAAGACCGTCTGGTACGCACCCATGTAGTGGGGCCACCGCGCGCGCTCGTCGACGTCACCGGGGTTGTACTTCCAGTGCTTGTCGGGGCGGTCCAAGCGCTCCATCAGCCGTTCGCTCTGCTCGTCGTACGAGATGTGCAGCATGACCTTCACGATGCGCGTGCCGGCGTCGGTCAGCCGCTTCTCGAAGTCGTTGATCGCTCCGTAGCGCCGCTCGATCTCGTCGGCCGGGGCGAGAGAGCGCACCTTGCCGATCAGGACGTCCTCGTACTGCGACCGGTCGAACACGCCGATGAAGCCGGGCTTTGGCACGCGCTGCTCGATCCGCCAGAGGAAGTCGTGGGCGAGTTCTTCGGGCGTGGGCTTCTTGAAGGCGGTCAGCGTGACGCCCTGCGGGTCGACCGAGCCGACGACGTGCCGGATGATCCCGCCTTTGCCCGCGGAGTCCATCGCCTGCAGCACGAGCAGGACGGAAGCATCCGACGCGCCGCTGCGACTCTGCGCGTACAGGCGCTCCTGCAGCTCGTCGAGGTCTTCCGAGACCGGCGGCGAGGTCTTCGGCGCCGGCGCTCTTGCCGTCGGTCGTATCCGGGCGTGGACTCGGGATCGACGCCGGAAAGCACGAACCCCTCCCCTACGCGCAGCAGCTCGGCGATCTCGCCGGTCCGATTCTTCTCGCTGTTGTCGGTCATGGAGCCATCATGCCGAAGCCTGGCTCACCGCGGCAGGGGAACCTCGATCAGCTGGCGGCCCGCCGACGGGTGCGGTGAGCGCCTGGTCGAGCGCCGCTCGGGTCGTGACACGCGTGTACTCCCAGCCGTACGCCAGCGCGAGCTGCTCGAGGCGCGTCGTGTGCGGCGTGTACAGCACCCGGTCCATCGCCTCGGCCGAGGCGACCGCGCGCACCTCGAGACCCGTCGAAGATCGTTCCGCCACCGTCATTGCCCACGATCACCTGGATGCGCGGCTCGCCTTCGGCGGGCGGAAGAAGCAGGGCTCCGACGTCGTGCAGCAGCGCGAGGTCGCCCAGCAGCAGGCGCGTGACCCCGGGACGTTCGTCGGTCTGCGAGGCGATCGCGATTCCGATCGCGGTCGCGACGGTGCCGTCGATGCCGGCGAGGCCGCGGTTGGCGTGCACCGGCACCTTCTTGCCGCCGAGCACGGAGTCGGCGACGCGCACGAGCCTCGATGAGCCGAACATCAGCCGGTCGTGCGGCCACGTCGCGCGCCAGACCGCGTCGACCAGTGCGGTGCGATCGAGCGGCGAACGGATCGCCGCCATCTCGGCCTGGATCGCTTCGAGCCGCTCGGCGGGCACGACGGAGGCGAGTCCGTCCGCATCGGGCGCAGGCGGACTCAGATCGACGGATGCCGCCCGCGAGGCCACGCAGCCAGGCACCGAGCCACTCGCGATCGGTCTCACCGGCCTCGACCGCGATCGCGTCGATCGCGGTCGTCGACGCCGTTGAGGTTCAGCGGCTCCCCCGGACCCGCGGACGGCCAGGACCTCGACCTCGGGATCGGACAGCAGCGCGGTGGACTCGCGGCTGAGGGTCGGGTGGCCCGAGCACGATCGCGCGCTCGACGCGTCCGCCCAGCTGAGGGTCGGCCAGCAGGGCGCGGTAGCCGTGGACGAGGTTGCGACCGAATCGCGCCCCGCTGACGATCTCGGCGATCAGGGGCCATCCGCCGAGATGTGCGAGCGTCTCTGCATCCGCTCCGGCGTCCGCCCCGGCGATGACCACCGTGCGCGGCCCCCGCGGCAGAACGACGGGAAGCTCGTCGGGCTCGGTGGGCAGATCGGCCTCGCCGATGCCCCCTCCGCCCTGATAGAGCGCACCGGATGCCTCTTCTTCGGCGGGCTCATCGACCGGCGCGACGTCGGGGTCGATCTCGACCGCGGCCGTCAGCTCCGCGGTCGGCATGCCGAGCCAGGCCGGAAGGTCGCCGCCGAGCGGTTCGCGGAACGGCAGGTTCAGGTGCACCGGCCCCGGCGCGCGCGTTCCCGCGCCGAGCGCCGCCTCGACCGCCTCGACCGCGACCTGGCGCAGCATGAGACTCTGCTCGCCGTCGCCCTCGGCATCGGTCGTGTCGGGCACCGGCAGGTCGGCCTCCAGTCGCGTGCTCGGCGTGAACATGCCCAGCTGCCGGGTGGTCTGATTCGCCCCGACGCCCCGCAGCTCCGGCGGGCGATCAGCCGTCAGCAGCAGCAGCGGCACGCCCGCGTGGTGCGCTTCGAGCGCCGCCGGCAGCAGATTCGCTGCGGCCGTGCCCGACGTGCAGATCACGACCGCCGGCATCCGCGTCTCGCGTCCGATGCCGAGCGCCGTGAAGCCCGCGACCCGCTCGTCGATGCGCACGTGCAGGCGGACGGCGCCGCGTGCCTCGAGTTCAGCGGCGACGAGAGCGAGCGCCTGCGAACGTGACCCCGGACTCAGGACGACGTGACGGATGCCGAGATCGACGAGCGCCCCGAGGAGAGCTGCCGCGGCATCGGTCGCCGGCGACGCGCGGCGTTCCACCACGACTAGCCGACGACGCCGCGCTGACCGCGCGTGTCGTCGTCACCGTCGGTCGGCCGCTCGGTCCCGCGGGTGGGGGCGTCGGGCGCCGGCTTTCCGGTGGTCGGCGTTCCCGTCGCGGGCGTGCCGCTGGCGGGCGTGCCGGTGATCGCGGCGCCGCCCGGCGTCCAGCGCGGATCGTCGTCCTCTGCGTCGAGCAGCGCGAGCTCCTCTTCGAGGCGGCGGATGCGCTCGTCCTGATCGCTCAGCGTGCCGATCTTCTCGAGGAACTCGGGGTCGTCGTCGGGTGCCTGGCGGGCGATGATCGTGGAGCGCCGCACGCGACCGACGAACAGCCAGAGCAAGCCCGCCGAGCACGGGCAGCAGCACGACGATGAGGATCCAGATCGGCTTGCTCACTCCGCGGTGGCGGTTTGCCGGTTGCACACTGCAGTCGACGATGGTGTAGACCCAGAAAGCGGTCAGGACCAGCGCCAGAATCAGCAGCACCCGTGTCACGGTTCCATCCTAGGCGCGCATCGCGCACCCGGTCCCGCTCGTGACCGGACCGAGACGCCGGCGATCTACGATTGAGGGGTGAAAGCCCGCTCCGCCCTTGTCTACTCGGTGCTGAGGCTGCTCGCATTCCTCGTGCCGTTCGGCATCCTGATGCTCTTCCCGATCTTCCGCGAGCTGTACTGGCTCGCGGCGATCTTCGCCGCGCTCATCGGTCTCGAGCCTGTCGCTGCTGTTCCTGCGCCGCCCGCTCACCGAGGTCACGACAGGCCTCGCCGAACGCCGCGCGAGCGCGAAGGCGACGATGACCGATGAGGACGTCGAGGATGCCGCGGCCGACGCGACCGCCGACGGCGGACTCAGCCGATGAACGCCCACAACAGGAACGCGCCGTAGGCGACTGACGTCAGCGACGTGAGGCTGAGCGCCACGACGAGTTCGCGCGGCAGGCGGTAGGTCCACACGATCAGGATCGCCGGCAGTGCGGACAGAAGCGCCAGCAGCGCCAGCCACGCGATCGGGTAGAACACAGCCAGGTACGAAGAGATCACGAACGGCAACAGGATCAGCACGGTGAACAGCACCCGCGTCCAGCGGCGGCCGATCAGCACCGTGAGAGTGCGCTTGCGTGCCGCGCGATCCTGATCGATGTCGCGCAGGTTGTTGGCCAGCAGCACCGCGCACGCGAGCAGACCGGCCGCGACACCGCCGAACCAGGCTTCCTGCGGCACGGTGAGCACCTGCACGAAGGTCGTGCCCACGGTCGCGACCAGCCCGAAGAACACGAAGACGAAGAGCTCGCCGAGCCCGTAGTACCCGTACGGCCGCTTGCCGCCCGTGTAGAACCACGCCGCGACGATGCAGGCGGCGCCCACCAGCAGCAGCCACCACTGTCCGCTGCGGATCACGAGCGCGAGACCGGCGGCGGCGGCGATCGCGAAGAAGATCAGCGCGGCGGTCAGGACGGCCCGCGGCGAAGCCTTCTTCGACGCGGTGAGGCGGGCGGGGCCGACGCGGTGATCGTCGGTGCCGCGGATGCCGTCGCTGTAGTCGTTCGCGAAGTTGACGGCGATCTGCAGGCTCACCGAGACGACCAGGCAGAGCAGGGCGAGCACCCAGTGGAACAGGCCGTCGACCAGCATCGCGGCGCCCGTGCCGATGAGGATCGGCGTGACCGCGAGCGGGAGCGTCCGCAGCCGTGCCGCGCCGACCCAGTCGCCGAAGGTCGCCTTCTCGATGTGCCGCGGATCGCGCGACTCGTGGGCCTTCTGCGGATTGCCGCGGGGGGCCTGCTTGCGCGGACCGGGACGCTTGCGCTTCTTGCTGGGGGTGCCTGCCACGAGCAGTCATCCTACGTGTGGGCGGGCTTCCCCCGCTCGCGCAAGCCCTGGCCTGGGGCGCCGGGTCGGTCGAGAGGGGCCGCATGCTGAGCATCGGTTCGGTCGTGCTCAGTGCAGGGCGGCGACCGCGGCGCGGATCGTCTCGCGATCGGGCTTGCCGCTGGGCAGGGTCGCGAGATCGTCGACCAGCACGAGGCGTGTCGGACGCGCATGCGCGCCGATCTGCTCCGAGACCGCGACGCGGGCCTCTTCGAGCTGGGTGGACTCGCAGCGTCGCAGGGCCTCACCGCGTGGGACCACGACGACGGATGCCTCGCCCCAGCGCTCGTGCGAGACGCCGACGACGACCGCCGACTCGAGCCCGGGAATCGTGCGCACGATGCGTTCGACACGATCGAGCGACACGTTGATGCCGCCCGAGACGATGACGTTGTCGATCCGTCCCCGCACGCGCAGGATGCCGTCTTCGATGATCCCGGCGTCGCCGGTGCGATACCACCGCATGCCGCCCTCGTCGCGGAGGAACGCGGCCTCGGTCGCCGCGCTGTCGCCGAGGTAGCCGTCCGCGAGGGTCGGCCCCGCCACCTGCACCTCGCCGTCGGCGATCCGCACCGACACCCCGCGCAGCGGCAGGCCGTCGTAGATGCAGCCTCCGCTCGTCTCGGTCGAGCCGTACGTCCGCACCACCCGCACTCCGGCATCCTCCGCGCGCTCCAGGGTGGCTGCCGCGATCGCCTGACCGCCTACCAGGATCGTCTCGAACGACGCAGCGCCGCGAGCACCGTGGAATCCTCCGCGGCGGCATCGAGCAGCTTCGAGAGCTGCGCGGGCACGAGCGACGTGTAGGTCGGCACGCGGCTGCCCTGATCGGTCGAGAGCATCATCAGCGCCGCGGCAGAGAACGTCTGCGGCGTGAAGGCCCCGGTGAGCCACGCGGGCTCGCGATCGGCCACGATCGATCGCACCAGCACCTGCATTCCGGCGACGTAGCTCGCCGGCAGGGCGAGCAGCCAGGCGCCGTCGCCGATGCGGGCGGCCGTGGCCATCGCACTCGCGGTCAGGGCGTCGCGGCTGAGGATCACGCTCTTGGGCACACCGGTCGACCCCGATGTCGTGACGACCACCGCCGTGCCGGCGCGCACCTCCGCGGGCAGATCGTGCACCATGCCGAGGCCGAGCGCGGGTCCGGCGCCGTGCAGCGCACCGCGAAGGCCGCGCATGATGTCGCGCGGGTCGTCGCCGATGACGGGTTCGAGCCTCATCGCTAGTAGTGCCAGGGGTAGGGTGACCAGTCGGGGTCGCGCT
The DNA here is from genome assembly GCA_963772395.1 of uncultured Actinomycetota bacterium. Classification (GTDB taxonomy): domain Bacteria; phylum Actinomycetota; class Actinomycetes; order Actinomycetales; family Microbacteriaceae; genus Microbacterium. Next base: position 1,966,180 of record CAVYWV010000002.1, read on the forward strand.
TCTCGAGGAACGAGTCGCGACCTTCGACGGCCTCGTCCGTGCCGTACGCCAACCGTGTCGCCTCGCCGGCGAACACCTGCTGGCCGACCATGCCGTCATCGACCGCGTTGAACGCGAACTTGAGCATGCGGATCGCGGTGGGCGATTTGGTGAGGATGGTCCGTGCCATCGCGAGCGCCTCGCGCTCGAGCTCGGCGTGCGGCACGACGCGGTTGACCGCGCCCATCTCGTAGGCGCGCTGCGCTGAATACTCCTCGGCGAGGAAGAAGATCTCACGCGCGAACTTCTGGCCGATCTGGCGCGCGAAGTACGCCGATCCGTAGCCGGCGTCGAACGAGCCCACATCGGCGTCCGTCTGCTTGAACCGGCCGTGCTCGGCGCTGGCGATGCTGAGGTCGCACACGACGTGCAGCGAGTGCCCGCCGCCCGCGGCCCAGCCGGGGATGACCGCGATGACGACCTTGGGCATGAAGCGGATGAGTCGCTGCACCTCGAGGATGTGCAGGCGTCCCATGGCCGACAGGCTGGGATCGCGTTTCGAGGCTGCGTCGGCCGGATCGGCGCCGTCGTCCGCGTACTGGTAGCCCGAACGGCCGCGGATGCGCTGGTCGCCGCCGGAGCAGAACGCCCAGCCGCCGTCCTTCGCGCTGGGGCCGTTGCCGGTGAGCAGCACGACGCCGATGCGCGGGTCCTGGCGGGCCGTGTCGAGCGCGCGGTAGAGCTCGTCGACGGTGCGCGGACGGAACGCGTTGCGCACCTCGGGGCGGTGGAAGGCGACGCGCGCGACCCGGCCGTCCGTGGACACGTGCGCGGTGATGTCGGTGTAGGCCTCAGACCCGGGTGCCGGCATCCATTCGTTCTCGTCGAACAACTCGGAAACGCTCACCCGCACAGCCTACGGGCGGCGGTCGCGGCGCGCTGTCGAGGCCGTCACGACACGTGGGCGCAAGCGCGCGTCAGCCGTTCTTCGCGTCGCGCCACGCGAGCCAGGAGCGCACACGGTCGTAGTCGTAGTCCGGACCCGGGAAGCCGAGTGTGAACAGGCGCACGCCGCCCTCGAACAGCTCGTCGGCGACGTCTTGGCCGCGCCGCTGCAGTTCGTTGGACAGGATGAGGTTCGACGTGTCGCGCCCCTCGCGCTGAGCCCACTTCTCGATGACCGACAGCTTGTGCGCCAGCTCTTCGGGGCGGACGAAGCTGTGCCAGTAGTCGGCGTAGCGCGCGACGAGCCGCAGGGTCTTCTGCTCGCCCTTGCCGCCGATCATGACGGGGATCTTGCGAGTCGGCGCCGGGTTGAGCACGTCCCACCGGGCGTGGATGCGGGCAAGGCCGTCGGCCAGGTCGTCCAAACGGGTGCCCGGCGTGCCGAACTCGTACCCGTACTCGTCGTAGTCCTTCTCGAACCAGCCCGCTCCGGTGCCGAAGATGAAGCGGCCGTCGCCGCCCTTTGCGCTCATGTGGTCGATCGTCCTGGCCATGTCGGCCTGCAGATCGGGGTTGCGGTAGCTGTTGCAGTTCACGAGTGCGCCGAACTCGACGCGCTCGGTCTGCTCCGCCCATGCGCCGAGCATGGTCCACGACTCGTAGTGCCGACCATCGGGATCACCTGACAGCGGGAAGAAGTGGTCCCAGTTGAACAGGACGTCGACGCCCATGTCTTCGAGCCGGCGCACGGCGTCGCGCATGTCGGAGTAGGAGACGTGCTGAGGCTGAAGCTGGACGCCGAGGCGCACGGGGGTCTCGAGAAGCATATTGCCCAGCCTAAGGCGGGACGGATGCCGAGGCTCGTCCCGCCCTGCGGTGCGACGACCCGCGGGGTCAGCGCTGGCGAAGGGCTTGCATCGGTCACTCCCGCCCCACCGGGCCCGACGACTGGCACGCATCGAAGGCGCGAGGGACCATGATGGAGCCGTGAGCACTGACGCCGCAGCATCCCTCCCCTCCCTTGCCGATCTGCTCGAGACGACGCGCGTCGTCTCGCTTCCGCTCGTCACCCGCTTCCGCGGCATCGACGTGCGCGAAGCCGTGCTCTTCGAGGGGCCCGAGGGCTGGACCGAGTTCTCGCCGTTCCTCGAGTACGACGACGCCGAGGCTGCGGCCTGGCTCGCGGCCGCGATCGACTACGGCTGGAGACCGACGCCCGACCGCATTGCGCGACCGCGATCCCGGTCAACGCGACGGTGCCCGCCGTCGACGCCGCCGCTGTCGCCGGCGTGCTGGCGCGCTTCGACGGATGCCGGACGGCGAAGGTGAAGGTCGCCGAGGCCGGGCAACGGCTCGCCGACGACGTCGCCCGCGTCCGCGCGGTGCGCGAGGCCATGGGCCCTGAGGGTCGCATCCGCGTCGACGCGAACGGCGGCTGGAACCTCGACGAGGCCGAGCACGCGATCCACGCGCTGGCCGAGTTCGACCTGGAGTACGTGGAGCAGCCGTGCGCCTCGGTGGACGAGCTCGCCGAACTGCACCGCCGCGTCAAGTACCTCGGCATCCCGATCGCGGCCGACGAGAGCGTGCGCAAGGCGGCCGACCCGCTCGCGGTCGCCCGCGCCGGAGCGGCGGACATCCTCGTCGTCAAGGCGCAGCCGCTCGGCGGCGTGCGCCACGCACTCGAGATCGTGGCCGACGCCGGCCTGCCCGCGGTCGTCTCCAGCGCCCTCGACACGTCGGTCGGGCTGGCGATGGGCGCCGCGCTCGCGGCTGCGCTTCCCGACCTGGAGTACGACTGCGGGCTCGGAACGGCAGCGCTCCTGGCCGCAGACGTCGTCTCACCCGCTCTCACGCCCCGCGACGGATCGCTCTCCGTCGCGCGCGTGACGCCCGACGCCCTGCTGCTGCAGCAGCACGCGGCATCCGACGATCGGCAGGAGTGGTGGCGGGCGCGGATCGCCCGCTGTCACTCCGAGCTGACCCGCGTTTGAGCCGTCAGGGGAACTCGATCACCAACTGAGCCACGCGCGCGAGCTGTTCGCTCGTGCGGCGGCACACCGACTCGTCGTCGAGCCCTGCCATCGTGCCCCGCACCGATTCGCTCTCCCACACCGTCAGCATGAGGCGGGCGATCTCGTCGGCGGGCAGCCGCAGTCGCAGGGACTTCGCCGTCGCGATGTCGTGGATCACCTGCGCCACGCTCTCGCGCATCTCGTCGTTCTGCGCGAGGTACGCGACTCCCAGCTGCGGGTCGCGGAGCGCGTGGATGCGGATCTCGCTCATCAGCAGGATCGCGAGCCGGTCATCGCCCGACACGTCGAGCACCTGCTGCACGATCGACAGGGCATCGACGGTCGCATCGCGCAGGTCGCCGTCGCTCTCGAGCTGCGCGACCCGTTCACGCACGGACTCGACCCGCGTACGCGCGACCCGGCCGGCCAGCTGGAGGAACAGTTCGTCCTTCGACTCGAAGTTCGAATAGAAGGCGCCGCGAGTGAAGCCGGCCCGCTCGCAGATCGCCTCGACGGATGCCGCGTCCAAGCCCTCCTCGGCGAACACCAGCGCGGCGGCATCCAGCAGCTTCTGCCGGGTGGCCTCGCGACGACGCGACGTCAGCCCGCTCGAGGACACATCCACGGTGTCGGTCATCGATCCTCTTCTCGGACCCGCTCGTCGAGCGGGTCGAAACACACATCCCGTCCCCAGGTTGAGCCCTGTGGCTCGCTCTACGATACACTCATGTATCCGATACAGCGCTGTATCCATTCGTCCTGATTCCGGCTGATCGGATCACCCCCGCGGAGGCGCTGTGTCCACTCTTCTGTACGCGCTCGGTCGCTGGTCGTACCGCCACTCGTGGCGCGTGCTCATCGCGTGGCTGCTGCTGCTCGGCGTCGCCGGTGTCGGCGCGGTCACTCTCGGGCAAGGCACCGACAACTCCTTCTCGATTCCGGGCACGGAGTCGCAGGCGGGCATCGAGCAGCTGAACCGCACGTTCCCGCAGGCCAGCGGCACGAGTGCGCAGATGATCATCGTGGCCGCCGATGGCGCTCAGATCGACGAGGCGCCGTACTCCGACGAGATCGCCGATACGATCGCCGAGCTCGAAGACCTCGACGGCATCCTGGCGGTGACAGACCCGTTCAGCGAGATCGTGAACGGGCAGGTCTCCGACGGTGGCGACGCGGCCATCGTCCGCATGCAGTTCGACGGGCAGGCGACAGACGTGCCGCCGGCGACGAAGACGGCCCTGCAGGATGTGGCCGCGGAGCTGCGCGATGAGCTGCCCGCCGGATCGCAGGTCGAGCTCGGCGGCGATCTGTTCGCCCTCTCGGTGCCGGGGGTCACCCTCACCGAGGGCGTCGGACTGATCATCGCCCTGCTCGTGCTGATCGTCACCTTCCGCTCGTTCGTGGTCGCCGGGCTCCCCCTGCTCACCGCGATCATCGGCGTGGGTCTGTCGATCGCGCTGATCTTCCTGTCCACCGCGTTCGCGAGCATCTCCTCGACCACTCCCCTGCTGGCCCTCATGCTCGGCCTTGCGGTCGGCATCGACTACGCGCTGTTCATCGTCGCCCGACATCAGGATCAAGTGCGCTCGGGCGTCGACCCCGAGGAGTCCGCGGCCCGTGCGACCGGAACCGCCGGATCGGCGGTGGTCTTCGCCGGGGTGACGGTGCTCATCGCCCTGATCGGACTGTCGTTCGCCGGCATCCCGTTCCTGACGACGATGGGCATCGCGGCCGCCGTCGCCGTCGCGATCGCCGTGCTCGTGGCCCTCACCCTGACGCCCGCGATGCTCGGCTTCCTGAAGGGCCGCGTCGTCGGCCGCCCGCGGCGGCAGCCGCGGCTGCGCAAGAGCGGGGATGCTCGGCGAAACGCCGGGCGAGCGGATGCCGCCACCGGCGTGTCCGCTCACGGATCCGCCGCTGAGACCGCGGCACAGCCCTCGGAGAAGGCCGCGAAGCGCGGCTTCGCGACTCGGTGGGTCCATCTCGTGACCTCGCATCCGATCGTCACGACGGTCGCGGTGGTGCTGACGCTCGGCATCATGGCGATTCCCGCGGCGAGCCTCGCGCTCGCCCTCCCGAATGCCGGGATGCTGCCCGAGGAGAACGAGGCCCGGCAGAGCTACGACCTGATCGCCGAAGAGTTCGGTCCCGGATTCAACGGCCCGATCGTCCTCACCGGCACGATCGTGACCTCGACCGATCCGGTCGGCCTCATGAACGATCTGGCCGACGACGTCGAGAGCCTGCCCGGCGTCGAGACTGGTCGCCCTCGCGACGCCCAACGAGACGGCCGACACGGGCATCGTGCAGCTCGTTCCCGACCACCGCTCCCGACGACCCGGCCACGGCCGGCCTCGTCCGCGAGCTGCGTGCGCAGCACGACCGGTGGCTCGACGAGTACGGCATCGACGTGAAGGTCACCGGTTTCACGGCCGTCGCGATCGACATCTCGGATCAGCTCGGCGCCGCCCTGATCCCGTTCGGCATCTTCGTCGTCGGCCTCTCGCTCGTGCTGCTGACGATCGTGTTCCGCTCGATCGCGGTGCCGATCAAGGCCGCGCTCGGCTACCTGCTCTCGGTCGCCGCCGCCTTCGGCGTCGTGGCCGCGGTGTTCGAATGGGGCTGGCTCGCCGAAGCGCTCCACGTCACCCGCACCGGGCCGATCATCAGCTTCATGCCGATCGTGCTGATGGGCGTGCTGTTCGGTCTCGCGATGGACTACGAGGTGTTCCTGGTCTCGCGCATGCGCGAGGACTACGTGCACGCCCGCAGGAGCGGCGCCACACCCTCCGAGGCGAGGGCGATCGCGCTCGGGGCCATCAAGACCGGCTTCACCTCCTCGGCACGCGTGGTCACCGCGGCCGCCCTGATCATGTTCGCGGTGTTCGCGGCCTTCGTTCCCGAGGGAGACGCGTCGCTCAAGCCGATCGCCCTCGGTCTTGCGGTCGGCATCGTGATCGACGCGTTCCTCGTGCGGATGACCTTGACCCCGGCGGTCATGGCGCTGCTGGGCGACCACGCGTGGTGGCTGCCCCGATGGCTGCAGCGGACGCTGCCCCACTTCGACATCGAAGGCGAGGCGGTGGTGCGCGAGCTCGCACTGACCGACTGGCCCGAGCCGAACACGACCGCGGCCGTCGTCGGCGAAGGGATCGACGTCACCGCCGGCGACGTGCGCCTCGTCGACGACGTCGCCCTTCGGGTCGAACGCGGGGGCGCGCTCGTCGTCACCGGGAAGGATGCGCGCGGCCCGCGCGCGCTGCTGCTCGCACTGGCGGGTCGCGCCGGTCTCGAGGGCCGCGCCCGCGTCGGCGGGCATCTGCTGCCCGGCCGTGAGGCGTGGGTCCGCGCGCACGTCGGCGTTGCGCTCCTCGACGGCTCCGCACAGCCGCTGACGGATCTGCGTCGCGCGCTCAACGGACGCCCGAAGATCCTCGTGGTCGACGGGGTCGACGCGCTCACCGCCGGCTCGACCCACGATCAGGGCGCCGCAGCGCTGCGCGACGCCGCTGCCGCCACCCCCGGCCTGACCCTCATCGTGGCCTCGACCCATCCTGATGCCGCGCAGGCGCTGCTCGCGGACGCCGGCTGGCCCGGCACCTCCGTTCTCGACATCACGGTCCCGCCCGGCGAGGCTGCCACCCGCACGCTGCGGCGCGATGCCGTCGCGACCTCCGACGCCCTCGACGGCGTCGCCCCCACGTCCGACAGCTCCACGACCGAGGTGCACGCATGACCCTCCACATCGAACGCGCCCGATCACGGCGTCCCATCACCTGGCTGACACTGATCGGCGTGCTGCTGCTGCCGGTGCTGATCGGCGGCATCCTCGTCGCCGCGCTGTACAACCCGGCCGAACGGCTCGACAACATGAGCGCCGCGATCGTGAACGAGGACGAGCCGGTCACGATCGACGACCAGCTCGTGCCCCTGGGCCGTCAGCTCACCGCGGGTCTGGTCGAAGGATCCGACGAGATCGCGAGCAACCTCGACTGGACGATCTCCAACGCCGACGACGCCGCGGCCGGTCTGGCCGACGGCACCTACCAGGCGGTCGTCACGATCCCCTCGAACTTCTCGGCAGCCGCCACCTCGACCGCGCCGGGCGGCACCCCCGAGCAGGCGACGATCGAAGTGTCGACGCCGCCCGATTCGAAGGTCGTCGACGACGCCATCACCGCGCAGGTGACCTCCGCCGCGGCATCCATCCTCGGCACGCAGCTGTCCGAGGTGTACCTCGAGAACGTGTTCCTCGGCTTCACGACGCTCGGTGACCAGCTCGGACGAGGCGGCGGACGGTGCCCAGCAGCTCGCCGACGGAGCGACGCAGGCCGCAGACGGAGCGGCACAGCTGCCCGGCGGCATCGGACAGCTGAGCGACGGGGCGTCGCAGCTCTCGGACGGAGCCGGCGCTCTGGCCGGCGGACTCGACACGATCGCGTCCGGCACCTCGGCCTCGGCGGACGGAGCCACCCAGCTCGCCGCCGGCCTGGACGGCGCGGCCGCGCAGGTGAACAACCAGGAGCTCGTCGGGGCGGCGCAGACGGCGGCGACGTACGCTGCGACGACCGCAACGCAGACGGCGGACGTCGCCGCAGACGCCTATGCCTTGACGCAGACGCTCGGTGCGCTCGCCGGCGAGTGCCTCGCCGCCGGTGGCTCGGAGGCCTTCTGCGACAGCCTCGGGGCGGCTGCCGGCACATCGGGCGGGTCGACCGGCGATGCGGTCTCGGCAGCCACGAGCGCCGGGTACGCGAACGGCTACGCCGCCCCCACCGCCTCGGGCATCCAGCAGCTGACCTCGCAGACGAGCGCGGGCCTCAGCGAAGCCGCCGGCCAGACGCGGGCCCTGGCGACGGGGCTCGCCCAGCTTTCCGACGGCACCGGGCAGTCGGCCACAGGAGCCCGGGGCCTCCAGTCGGGCGCGGCGCAGCTGGCCGACGGGGCGACGCAGGCCGCTGACGGCGCCACCTCGGTCTCGGACGGCGTCGCGCAGCTGGCGACCGGCACCTCGACCCTGGCGGACGGCCTGGATCAGGCATCCGCCGCGCTGCCGTCGTACTCGGACAGCGACGCGACGAGCCTGGCCGCCGTGGTCGCCGACCCGGTCGCGACCGACGGTGTCGGCTCATCGCTCTTCGGCGCATCGGCGGTGCCCCTGCTGGCGACGCTCGCGCTGTGGTTCGGCGGACTCGGAACGTTCGTGGCGCTGCAGGCGGCATCGCGCCGCGCGCTGACGTCGCGGTCGTCGTCCGCCGCACTCGCGCTGCGCGGGCTCGCACCCGCGACCGCGCTCGGTGCCGTACAGGGTCTGCTCGTGGCCGGCGTGGTGCAGCTCGCGGCATCGTACGACTGGACACAGTGGTCGCTGTTCGCCGCGCTGTGCGTCATCGCGGGAGTCGCCTTCGCCGCCGTCAATCAGGCGCTCGTTGCGGTGTTCGGGGGCGCGGGTCGATGGCTCGCCGCCCTCGTGGGCGTGCTGGCGGTGGCCACGGGAGTGGTCTCGACCGTGCCGGGCGTACTCGCGGACGTCGCCGCCCTGCTTCCGACCGCGCCCGCGTACAGCGGCATGCTCGCGGCGCTGACCGACTCGGGCGGCCTCGGCGCGGCGATCGCAGGGCTGCTGATCTGGGCGGGCCTCGCGTTCATCGCGACGACGATCGCCGTCGCGCGGCGCCGGGTCGCCCGCGCAGGCGACCTGTTGGCGGTATCGGCCGTTCCGGCCTAGCCGCGCGGAGACACGGATCGATGCCGTTGCCGAGGGCGCCCCAACGCCCTCGACAACAGGCTCAGTCGGGGTGCGCGCGCGTCGACGCCTGACCGCGCGACGGGGATGCCCCCAGAATTTCCGGCGCTTCAGGATTCGCTCGGACAGGCGGCATGTGCGCACGGGTCCGGAGTGGAAGACGAACGCTTCCCGAGCGCTCACCGCCACCGGACTCGATCATGTCGCGCCTGTCATCGAAGTCGAAAACTCTGACAAAGCGCCGGTGCACCCCTGTCCGCAACTGCGGCTCCCCCGAACCGGCCTACTCTGCGCGACCCCCAAGTCCACGCGTTCATCCGCGACACAAGCTAGACCCGGGCCTCACTCACGTCAAGAGCCCCTGACCATCGGGGAAATCTCGATGCGCGGATCAGCTCAGACCGGAGTACGCGTGCAGGCCCTTGAAGAACATGTTCACGATCGTGAAGTTGAACATGACCGCGGTGAAGCCGATGATCGACAGCCACGCCGAACGCGAACCGCGCCAGCCGCGCGTGGCGCGGGCGTGGATGTAGCCGGCGTAGAGCACCCAGATCACGAATGTCCAGACCTCTTTGGTGTCGAAACCCCAGTAGCGGCCCCACGCGTCGTTCGCCCAGATCGAGCCGGCGATGAGCGTGAACGTCCAGAAGATGAAGCCGATGATCGCGAAGCGGTAGGCGATCGACTCGAGCGCGTCGCTGCCGGGAAGCGTGCGGAGGAAGCGGGGACCGGTCTTGGCCGACGCGACCGCGTCGCTCGAGGCGTCTGCGAGCGCGGCGGTCTTGCGCTCGCGCCGCGCCTGCATCAGCTGCAGCACCGACAGGCCGAAGGCGAGCGCGAAGATCGCGGTGGCAAGCGATGCGACGAAGACGTGGATGACGAGCCAGACGCTCTTGAGCGGATCCATCAGCGGCGAGATCTCGACGTAGAACGCCAGAGCCGCGCCGCCCAGGAGCAGCACGACCAGCCCGGTGATGAACGCGCCGAGGAAGCGCAGGTCGTAGCGCAGGAGCGACACCAGGTACACGCGACGATGAGCATCGTGCCGGTCAGGGCGAACTCGTACATGTTCGACCAGGGCACGCGGCCGGCGGCGATGCCGCGGGTGACGTCGGCGGCGATGTGGAAGAGGAGCGCCGAGGACGGTCAGCGAGGTGCCGATGCGCGCCCAGACCAACCGCGGCCGGTCGCTCGGACGGGCTTGGAAAGCGGCCTCGGCGGCCCGCTCCTCATCGCGGAGGAGCGTGTTCGCCTCGCGTCCCGGCGACTCGGCGACGGACCCGGCGGGCCCCGCGGTTGCGGAGTCGGCGGACCGCCCCGCTGCGGCGACGGCGACGAGCTCGCGCTCGCGGGTCACGGCATCCTGCGCATCGGCGGCGCGCGCACCGCGGCGGGAGAGGTCGACCGCGTACGCGATGAATGCGAGCGCGTAGATCGAGATCGCGGTCCAGACCAGGAGCACGGAGACCGTGTCGAGCGTGAGGGTGCCGGGCATGATCTCAGTCTACGCGCGGCGAATCGGCCGAGCCGGGCGCCCCGGGCCACGGAGGCGCCGGGGTGGTCTGCTCGCGCAGCAGCGGTTCGAGGCCGGCGCCGTGACGCTGCACGAACTGATCGAGCGCCGTGCCGATCGTCGGGTCCTCGCCGCGGGCGAGGCCGGCGTATTCGATCCGCAGCGTGTGCCCGTCCGGAGTGACCTTCACCCACAGCCGTCGTGCGCGGGATGAACAGGGCGGCCAGCAGCCCCAGCACGGCGAGCACCGCGAACGCCAGCACCCAGGTCGCCGCCGCGTCGCGGTGGATCGACAGCGAGACGAAGCGCTTCACCGACTGCTCGTACCCGCTCGGCCCCGGCGGGCGAGTCGTTCTCGAACGTGATCGTTCCGAGTCCGTTCGGCAGGTCGACGGTCTCGCCGGGCGCGAGCTCGAGCGAGTCGACGTCGATCTGCGCGCCCGGTCAGCTGGGTCATGTCGGTCGTGTCGAGCGCGTAGACCGAGCGCGGCGTGCCGTCATCGATGCCGAGGTCGCCCTCGTACACGTCGAGCGTCATGACCGGGTTGGTCAGCGACGGGTAGCCGAGGCGAACGCCCCGGTGGTCAGCGACGCCTGGGTCGGGTAGAAGAAGCCGACGAGCCCCAGCTGCTCCGGCATGCCGTCGGGAACCTTGATCACGCCGAGCGAGGTCATGTTGGTGTCCTGCGCGAGGAACGGCACCGACTCCGAGAAGACCGACCTCGCCGGCGGCGTTGCGGATCGTGACCGTCGGGGCGTAGCCGTTGCCCATCAGATAGATGCGGTCTCCGGCCATCTCGAGCGGATGATTGACGCGCACCTCGCCCTGCTGCGGGCTCTCCCCGGCCATCTGGGTGGTCAGGTGGGCGATGAAGTCGCCGGCCTGGCCCGCTCCCTGCGCGCCGAACGGCTGGTAGGTGACGCTGAACTCGTCGAGGGTGAGCGAGTACGGGGTGAGGGTCTCTTCGTCGACGAAGCGACCGGGGTTGAACGACGTGTAGTCCAGCAGGGTGTTGACGAAGGTGCCGCCCTCGATGATCACCCCCTGCCCGGTGTACGTGAACCCGCCGCCGACGCCGACCGCCACCAGCACTCCGATCAGGGCGGTGTGGAACACGAGGTTGCCGGTCTCGCGGACGTACCCGCGCTCGGCCGAGACCGAGAGCGTTCCGCGCGCGTCGTAGCGCTCGACGCGGTAGCCGCCGCGCGTGAGCTGCTCGGCGGCCGAGTCGATCGCGGTCGTCGCGGCCGCCTCGGCCGATACACCGGGCGCGAGCTCGACGATCGTCGAGCGGAAGTCCGCGAGGCGCTCGAGGCGCGCAGGCGTGCGCGGCGGACGCGCGCGCAGCGCCTTCCAGTGGTGCTTCGTGCGCGGGATCACGCAGCCGATGAGCGAGATGAACAGCAGGATGTAGATCGCCGAGAACCACGCCGACGTGTAGACGTCGAACAGCTGCAGGTTCTCGAGCACCGGCGCGAGGTCGGGGTTGTCGGCGAAGTACTGCGTCACGCCGTTCGGGTCGGCGCTGCGCTGCGGCACGATCGACCCGGGCACCGCCGCGATCGCGAGCAGCAGCAGCAGCACGAGCGCGGTGCGCATGCTCGTCAGCTGGCGCCAGCCCCAGCGCAGCCAGCCCACCGACGCCCAGCGCAGGCTGGACGATGTCATCGGATGCCGCAGGCGCCGGCCGAATCCGCGTGGTCGGCCGGCCGCAGCGTTCCCTCGGTCGGGTCGGGTGCCGCCGAGTCGGGCGTCTCAGAGCGGGAGCGGGACATTCAGGAACACCCCCTGCAGCTGCGCCATCAGAGCGGTCCAGACGCCGGTGACCATCAGGACGCCGAGGACCACCAGCATCACGCCGCCGATGATGTTGACCGTGCGGATGTGGCGGCGCAGGAAGCCGACGGAGCGGGTCGCCCAGCCGAACCCGAGGGTGATCAGGACGAACGGGATGCCGAGCCCGAGCGAGTACGCGAGGCCGAGCAGGCCCGCCCGGACGGGATCGCCGAAGTTCCACGACATCGCGAGGATCGCCCCGAGCGTCGGGCCGATGCACGGCGCCCAGCCGATTCCGAGGGCGACGCCGAGCAGCGGCGCGCCGACGAGGCCGAGGTTGCCGCGCACCTGCGGCTTGAAGGTGCGCTGGGCGAAACCGAACAGGCCGATGAAGACGAGGCCGAGCAGGATGATGACCACGCCCATCACCCGGGTGATCGCGATCGGCGTACTCGAGGAAGAAGCGGCCGACGGTGCCGCCCAGGATGTTGACCGCCATGAAGACCACGGTGAATCCGGCGATGAACAGCAGCACGCCGCCGAGCAGCCTGCCGCGCGGGGCGCCTGGTCGACCTGGTCGACCGCGGTGACCCTGGGAGCCGCATCCACCGCTCCATCGATCGTCGAGCCCGCACCGCGCGACGAGGAGACCGTCGCGGGCTCGGCGTTCTGGCGCGGCGCGACCGCACCCCCGATGAAGCCGAGGTAGCCGGGGACGAGCGGCAGCACGCACGGCGAGAGGAACGAGACGAAGCCCGCCAGCACCGCGATCGGCAGTGCGACCCACAGCGCGCCGTCGGCGATGATCGCGCCGGGGTTCACGAGGACTCCTCGAGCGTCTCGCGCACGAGCGTCGTCAGGATCGACGCGGTCCGGCAGCTGACCGATGATGCGCGCCGCGACCCGGCCCTCGGCATCGAGCACGAGCGTCGTCGGCGTGGCCTGGATCGGCGTCTTCTCGGCGAACGCGAGCTTGATCGCCGGCGTCTCGCGGCGATCGCGCTCGGATAGGTGATGCCGTAGGTCTCCGCGAACGCGGCGGCGGCCGCGGCCGAGTCGATCGTGTTGACGCCGAGGAACTCGACGTCCTGACCCGCGAACTCGCCGTAGGCCTTCTCGAGATCGGCGGCCTCGGCACGGCACGGGCCGCACGCGGCGTACCAGAAGTTCACGACGAGCACGCCGCCCAGGTAGTCCTCGCTTGCGACCGGGTCGCCGTTCTCGGTCGTCGCGGCGAACTCGACGGGCTCGCCGCGCTGGTCGGCCGGAATCTCCTGCACCGCGCCGTCGCCCGAGATGAAGCCCTTGTTGTCGCCCGCGCGATACTGATCGGCCAGCGGGTCGTTGGTGCACGCCGCGAGCGAGAACAGCAGTCCGCCGGCGAGCAGTGCGGCTGTCGCACGCCGAAGCGCGGACGAGCGGATGCCGAGCATCAGACCGCTCCCACGTCGACGGCGCCGGCGGTCGAGGCCGGTTCGGCGTAGTCCGTCTCTCGCCAGACATCGCCGACGAGCTCGAAGGTCGTCACGCTCGAGAGGGCGCAGCGTCGCCGGCGCGGGTCATGTCGGGTGGGAAGACCTGCGACCGCGAGGTGGGTGACCCAGATCGGCAGCTGGTGGCTGACGATGACGACGTCGCCGGATGCCGTGTCGTTCCAGGCATCTCTCATCGCCGCCTGCATGCGCTCGACGACCTGCACGTACGGCTCGCCCCACGAGGGGATCTCCGGGCGGGAGAGGTGCCGCCAGGCGAGCGGGTTCATGCAGGGCCCGGCTCATGCGCCGGCCCTCGAAGATGTTCGTCGGTTCGATGACGCGCTCTTCGATCACGGGCTCGATGCCGAGCAGCTCGGTGAAAGGCTCCGCCGATTCACGCGTGCGCTGCAGGGGGGAGGAGATGAGAGCGCCGATCGGGCCGGCCGAGCCCGTGCACGTACTGTGCGGACTGCTTGGCCATGCGGCGTCCGTCTGCGCTCAGCCCGTACCCCGGGAGCCGCCCGTAGAGCACGCGGCGGGGGTTGTGAACCTCTCCGTGGCGCACGAGATGAAGGCGGTCGGCGGGCACCTCCCCAGTCTACGTGGGGTGAGATGAGGGCAGTCTGGGCGCGGGCCGTGAGCGCCAGCGTTCCGGAGTGATCCGTGAGGAGAGCGATCTCCTCATGGGCGCCCGGTCGTCGGCGCGTCTCTCCGAGACAGCGGCGTCGCGGGGGAGATCGGCCGTCGCGCGCTCATCGAAGGGCGCGAGCCCGGCCCCGTAGACTGTCCCCTCGTGAGTGAACGCGTTCTTGTGAAGCAGCTGCAGTCCCTTCCCGACGGTCCCGTCTCGGTGTCGGGGTGGGTCGAGACCGTCCGCGACCAGAAGAAGGTGCAGTTCGTCATCCTGCGCGATGAGACCGGAGCGGTGCAGCTGGTCAATCCCGCGACCCGCCCTCCGGCGGAGCCGGTCGACGGCGCCGAGCCGCAGAACGCCTGACGCGCTGGCGCTGACCGACACGATCTCGGGGCTGACGACCGGCACGTTCCTCACCGTGCACGGCGAGCTCAAGCACGACGAGCGCGTCAAGCTCGGCGGGGTCGAGATCAAGGTCGCCTCGCTCGAGATCGCCGCGGCCGCTCTTCCCGAGACGCCGATCGCGGCCGACAGCGCACAGGACAAGCGCATGGACTGGCGCTTCCTCGACCTGCGCCAGCGCCGCAACAACCTCATCTTCCGGGTGCAGACCACGCTCGAGCACGCAATGCGCACGTGGTGGATCGAGCGCGACTTCATCGAGATCCACTCCCCCAAGCTGATGTCGTCGGCATCCGAGTCCAACGCCGAGCTGTTCGCGCTCGAGTACTTCGGCGAGCAGACGGCCTATCTCGCGCAGAGCCCGCAGTTCTTCAAGCAGATGGCGCAGTCGGCCGGCTTCGGCAAGATCTTCGAGATCGGCGACGTCTACCGCGCCGACCCGTCGTTCACGAGCCGGCACGCGACCGAGTTCACGAGCATCGACGCCGAGATCAGCTGGATCGACTCGCACGAAGACGTCGCCCGCATGCAGGAGGAGCTCCTCGCGTTCTCGATCGGCGCGGTCGCCGACAAGCACGGCGCCGAGATCGAGGAGCTGTTCGGGGTCGTCGTGACCGCTCCCGCCGTTCCGTTCCCGCGCATCCCGCTGACCGAAGCGCGCGAGATCGTCGCCGCCCGCGGCTACGAGATCCCCCGCACCGACGGCGACCTCGACCCCGAGGGCGAGCGTCAGATCTCGGCGCACGTGAAGGAGGCGTACGGGCACGACTTCGTTTTCATCACGGACTACCCGCACGAGATCCGAGCGTTCTACCACATGCGCGACGATGAGACCGGGCTCACCAAGAGCTACGACCTCCTCTTCAACGGCGTCGAGATCACGACCGGCGCGCAGCGCGAGCATCGCGTCGACATCCTGATCGAGCAGGCGAAGCAGAAGGGGCTCGACCCCGAGCACCTCGACTTCTACTTCGACTTCTTCCGCTACGGCGTCCCGCCGCATGGCGGCTTCGGCATGGGCCTGGCCCGCGTGCTGATGCTCATGCTGGGGGAATCGTCGATCCGCGAGGTCACCTACCTGTTCCGCGGCCCCACGCGCCTCGCGCCGTAGTCGACCGCGACCGTGGCGACGGCATCCTCCATCGAGGGACCGCTCAACTTCCGTGACATCGGCGGCGTGCCGCTCACGGGCGCCGAGGTCGTCGAGCGCGACAAGTAGTCAGCCTGCCGCCCCGAGCAGGGCGGCGCGCAGCCGGTCCGGCGCGACGCGCCAGTGCGCGTGCAGGCGTCCATCGATGAGGACCACCGGGATCTTCTCCCACCACAGCTCGGAGAGCGCAGGGTCTTCGGCGATCGACGCCTCGCGCACATCGATCCGATCGGCGACCTCGTCGGGCAGATCGGCGATCACCGATTCGACGATCTCGTGCGCGACATCGCACAGGTGGCAGTCCGGCTTTCCGATGAGGGTGAGCTCGGTCATCGCTCGACGGGGAACCCCGCGTCGATCCAGCCGTTCGTGCCGCCCTCGACGTTCACCGCCTCGTAGCCGCGCGCCTCGAGCGCTTCGACGACGCGGCCCGAACGCCCGCCGATCGCGCAGATCACATCGAACTCGCCCTCGGGCAGTTCGTGCAGAAGTTCGCCGATGCGCGACATCGGCAGATTGACGGCGCCCGGAACGCGGCCGGCGGCGAACTCGTCCGGTTCGCGGACATCGATGAGGGGCACACCCTCGCGGGTACGGCGCTGCTCGACGGTGATCGACTTCATCGTTCTATTCTGACGGCAGATCGCCACGGCGGATGCCGCGACGGGTGCTTCGCGAAACACGAAGCGCCCGTCCGACAGGACAGGCGCTCGGTGTGTGCGGGCTCACGCCCGCGGCCGCTGCTACTTCTTGTTGCGACGCTGGTGGCGAGTCTTGCGAAGCAGCTTGCGGTGCTTCTTCTTCGCCATGCGCTTGCGGCGCTTCTTGATGACTGAACCCACGGAAAACCTCACTAAGTCGGGGTCTGGGCTACCTGCACCTGCGTGCAGTCATGCCCGGGAACGGCAAGAACGGAAAAATGCCTGTGGGCAGTCTATCAGGCGTGCCGACCGGCGATTGTGCGGGCGGTCACCCGACGTCGGCGATCGGCCGCTGCAGCGCCTCGGTCACGGCGGACTCGGGAACACGGTAGCTGCGGCCGAAGCGCACCGCGGGCAGTTCGCCGGAGTGCACGAGTCGGTACACCGTCATCTTCGAGACCCGCATGATGTCTGCGACCTCCGCAACGGTCAGGAAGCGCACATCAGGCAACTCCGCCATGATCTCCCCTTCCCCAGGATCGTGCACATCGCACACTCTATGGTGTCGGTGCGACGCGTGTAAACCCATGTGACTGCTGGGATGACGGCCGATCAGCCGCCCTGCTGCCTCGCCAATCTCTCTCGCGCGTCGCGCGCGGCGATGCGCTCGAGCTTGAGCGCGTCGCGCAGGGCCTTCTCGGCCTCTCGCACAGCCTTGTGCGCCTCGCGATACTTCCTGTCGCCGGCGACATCCGCGTCTTCGAGCGCGACCCAATGCGGACGCAGCGGCCGGTGACCGTCGGCGCCGATCGCGGCGAGGTAGGCGGCGATCCCGTCGAGCACGCGCTCGAACCCGAACGTGAACGGATCGGCGGCCGACAGGAACACTCCGGCATCCACCGCCTGCCGGAGAGCGGGATACTCCTCAGCCGAGATCAGCGCATCGAACAGCGCCGCTTCATGAACGGTGATCTGCTCGGGTGTGCGTCCGGTCGTCCGCTCCACATTCGCGTACGCCGCCAGAATCGTGCCGTACCACCGCACATGGCCGGTGACGAGCAGGGTCACCGCGAGACGCTCCTCTTCCGTGAGCGGGGTGTCGCGCAGCGCGTCCAGCGTGACGTCCATCCAGGCGGAGCTGTTCGGAGTGGTCGGCGAACCGGTGATCGGGATGTCGAGCATCCACGGGTGCCGTAGGTAGATGTCCAGCTGCGCGCGGAAGATCGCGCTCAGCCGCGCGCGCCAGCCGTCGATCTCGCGCACCGCGGCCGGTGGCACGCCGGTCGCGCTCTCCTGCATGAGCAGCGTGAGATCGTCCTTCGCACTGACGTAGCGGTAGAGCGACATGGGCGTGTAGCCCAGCCGTGCGGCGACCGCAGCCATCGAGACCGCGCCGAGCCCCTCGCCATCCGCCAGCTCGACGGCCGCGTCGACGATCTTCTCGACGCTCATCTCCCGCTTCGGGCCGCGCTGGGGATCGGCGGCCACACCCCAGGCGAGCGCGACGCCGCGCGGCAGCTCGAGGTCTGCGTCTTCGGCCACGGCCCACCCTTCGTCACCTTCATCATAGGACTGTTTATTGCGTAAACAGTCTGTTATGGTCATAAACAGTTTCGTACGTACACAGTCAGGAGCAGCCATGCAGGCAGCAATCGAAGTCGCCGGTCTCGGCAAGTCTTTCGGCGGGCAGGCCGTTCTATCGGGTCTGGACTTCGCCGTCGCCCCCGGAGAGGTCTTCGCGCTTCTCGGCCCGAACGGCGCCGGCAAGACGACCACGATCAACATCCTCACGACGCTCGTGCTTCCCGACGCGGGGCGGGCGATCGTCGCGGGGTTCGACGTCGTCACCGACGCGGAGTCGGTGCGCCAGCGGATCAGCCTCACCGGCCAGTCGGCGGCGGTCGATGACGTGCTCACCGGTGCGGAGAACCTCGTGATGCTCGGGCGATTGTCGGGGCTCGGCGCCATCGCGGCCAAGGCCCGGGCCACGGAGCTCCTGGAGCGCTTCGACCTCGGCGAGGCATCCCGCCGACGAGTCTCCACGTACTCCGGCGGCATGCGACGACGACTCGACCTCGCCCTGAGCTTCGTGGTGACCCCGGCCGTGCTCTTTCTCGACGAGCCGACGACGGGGCTCGACACTCGTAGCCGGCGGGAGCTGTGGGACGTCATCCGACGGCTCGCGGATGCCGGCACCACGGTGCTGCTGACGACCCAGTACCTCGAGGAGGCCGATCGCCTGGCCGACCGGATCGCGGTGATCGACGAGGGTCGCATCGCCGCCACCGGAACCCCCGACGAGCTCAAGGGGCGGCTCGGCGGCGAGACCGTGGAGCTGCGTGCGCACTCCGGCGAGCTGCTGCGCGAGGTGCCGACCGACGGCACCGTGTCGGGCCTGCGGCGGGCGCTCGACGTGCTCGACGAGTCGGGCGCTGAAGGAACGGTCGCGCTGCGGCGCCCGAGTCTCGACGACGTGTTCCTCTCCCTCACCGCGCGCCGCACCGGTGCGCACGCCCCCGCCCTCGACACCCTCCAGGAGCAGCGATGACCACCGCGACCCTTCCCGCCCGCCCCGATACCGCCGGCATCCGCCCTCGCATCACCGGAGTCACGGCCGAGTCGGTCTTCGTGCGGCGGAGCCTGCTGCACTCCCTCCGCGACGGCGAATCACTCTCGATGGCGATCATGCTCCCCGTGATGCTCATGCTGCTGTTCACATTCGTGTTCGGCGGCGCGATCGATCCGAGCGGCGACTACGTCGACTACGTCGTGCCCGGCATCATCCTGCTGTGCGCCGGCTTCGGTGCGGCCTCCACCGCGGTGTACGTCGCGCGCGACCTGCAGACCGGCATCATCGACCGCTTCCGCACGATGCCGCTGCGCAGCGGCGCGGTGCTCACCGGGCATGTGATCTCGAGCCTGGTGCGCAATCTGCTCGCCACCGGCGTCGTGATCGGGGTCGCGCTGCTGGTCGGCTTCCGACCCACGACGGATTTCGGCGGGTGGGTGGCCGCGGTCGGCGTGATCGCGCTCTACATCCTGACGATCACGTATCTGTTCGCCGCGATCGGCCTGGCCGCCGCAAGCCCCGAGGCGGCGAGCGGGTACGGATTCATCATCCTGTTCCTGCCCTACCTCTCGAGCGCGTTCGTGCCGGTGGCCACGATGCCGTCGTGGCTGCAGTGGATCGCCGAGAACCAGCCGATCACGCCGATCATCGAGACCATCCGCGGGCTGCTGTTCGCTCTTCCCCTCGCCTCTGCGCCGTGGTGGGCGATCGGGTGGTGCCTCGCAATCCTGCTGGCGTCCGTCGTGTGGGGCGCCTGGCTCTTCCGGCGCAAGGCCGGGCGTCGCTGAGCGCCCGCCGGGTCAGCGGCCGGGCAGCTTCTTGAGGGCGCTCTCCAGCGCGTGCTTGGCTGAGGCCGCGGCGCGTCCAAGGGTGTCCGCCGCGTGAGCCGCCGAATCGGGGAGCGTCGACAGTCCGCCCAGCTCGCCGTCGGCATCCATCCCGTCGTCGAGGAACGGGATCAGCCAGTCGTCCACTTCGTCCAGGGGTGCCGACGACAGGCTGTAGTACCGATGCTGACCTTCTTCGCGCACCGAGACGAGCTGAGCCTCGCGCAGCACCTTCAAGTGCTTCGAGACCGTCGGCTGGCTGACGCCGAGCTGATGCACGATGTACGTCACGCTCGTCCCGCGCTCGCCGGCGGATGAGCGATCGAGCAGGAGCTGCAGGATGTCGCGACGTGTGCCGTCCGCGATCACGTCGAAGATGTCCGCCATGTGCTTAGGTTAGCGGCGCACCCGCCGGAGTACCATGATGGACGCCCCGCCAGAGGGTCGCAGCAGGGAGGACGTGCATGTCGGAGGGCAGGCGCGCCAGCAACGCTCAGCGTCGGCGCACCACGTCGTCCTCGGGCGAAGACCGGTCTCCGTTCGTGCTGCGCAGCGGCCCCCGCCGGGCGTTCGACTACATCCGGTCGCGCACCACATCGTCACCGGCCCGCTTCGCGGTCGCCGTCTTCGTCGCGCTCATCCTGTTGTTCACCGCGCTGCTGTCGCTTCCCGCGGCATCGACCTCCGGCCGACGGATCCCTCTGGCTGACGCGCTCTTCACCGCGGTTTCCACGATCTGCGTCACCGGGTTGACCACGGTGGACATCGCGACGACCTTCTCCGGTTTGGGCAAAGTCATCATCTTCATCGGCGTGAACATCGGCGGTATGGGTGTGCTGACCCTCGCCTCGATCCTCGGACTCGTGATCTCCAAGCGCCTCGGGCTGCGTGCGAAGCTCATCGCCGCGAGCGACTCGAATCCCCTGCGCTCGCACGGCGGACCGGTGAACGAAGGCCAGACGGTCCGGCTGGGCGAAGTCGGTCAGCTGCTTCGCACCGTCGCTCTGTCGACGCTCGTGATCGAGGGTGCCATCGCCCTCCTGCTCTACCCCTCCCTGCTGCTCGCCGGCGTCGGTCCGCTCGAAGCACTGTGGGAGGCGCCGTTTTACGCCGCGATGGCGTTCACGAACACCGGTTTCACCCCGAACGTCGGCGGGCTGGAGCCGTTCGCAGACGATTACGCGCTGCTCACCGTGCTGATGATCGCGGTGTTCCTCGGCTCGATCGGCTTCCCCGTGATCTACACGCTGTGGAGGCACCAGTGGCACGTGCGCCGCTGGACGCTGCACGCGAAGCTCACACTCATCACGACCGTCGTGCTGTTCTTCGCGGGAGCGGCCGCCTTCCTCGCTCTCGAGTTCAACAATCCGAAGACGTTCGGATCGATGAACGCATGGGACACCACCTTCCAGGCCTTCTTCCTGTCTGCCATGACGCGCTCCGGCGGCTTTTCTGTCGTCGACGTCGGCGAACTCTACGGCTCGTCTCTCGTCGTCGGATCGATGCTCATGTTCGTGGGCGGAGGTTCTGCATCGACGGCGGGAGGCATCAAGGTGACCACGCTCGCCGTCCTCGCGCTGGCTGTCGTCTCCGAGGCCAAGGGCCGTCAATCAGTCGAGTCGTTCGGCCGCCGCATCCCGAGCGATGTCCAGCGGGTCGCCCTGTCGGTCGTCGCCTGGGGCGCCACCATCTGCGCGCTGTCCACCATCACGGTCGCTCAGATCAGCCAGGCGGATGTCGCGGACGTGCTCTTCGACGTCATCTCTGCGTTCGGCACCGTCGGCCTGTCGACCGGTCTGACGGCGGAGCTGACCGACCCCGCCGTCTACGTCATGGCGGCGACCATCTTCATGGGGCGCATTGGTACAGTGACTCTCGCCGCGGCCGTGGCCGCGACATCCCGTTCGCAGCTGTACCGCTGCCGGTGGAAAGGCCGATCGTTGGTTGAGCGCATCAGGGGCGATGCTCCTGTCCTGGTGATCGGACTCGGGCGGTTCGGCGCCGCATGCGCGGGCGAGCTCGACAGGCTCGAGCGCGAGGTGCTCGCGATCGACGAGAGCCTCGAGCTCGTGCAGAAATGGTCGGAGCGGGTGACCCACACCGTGCAGGCCGATGCCAAGAACATCGACGCGCTCAAGCAGGTGGGCGCGCAGGACTTCCAGGTCGCCGTCGTGGCCGTCGGCTCGTCGATCGAGGCCTCCGTGCTGATCACGGCGAACCTCGTCGACCTGAAGGTGCCGCAGATCTGGGCGAAGGCGGTGTCGCAGTCGCACGGCAAGATCCTCGCCCGCGTAGGCGCGAATCACGTCATCTACCCCGAGCGCGAGGCCGGCGAGCGGGTCGCGCACCTCGTCAGCGGGCGGATGCTGGACTTCATCCGGTTCGACGACGACTTCGCGATCGCGAAGATGTATCCCCCGAAGTTCATCCGCGGCGTCGGCCTGAACGAATCGGGCGTCCGCTCGAAGTACAACGTCACGGTCGTAGGAGTCAAGAGCCCGGGCAAGCCGTTCCGCTACGCCGAAGCGAACACGATCGTCACGAACCACGATCTGATCATCGTGTCGGGCACCAACAGCGACATCGAGCGCTTCGCGTCGCTCGACCGTTGAGTGGGCGCGCCGGCGCCGTATCGAGACCCAGCCTCAGCCCGCGGCCATCTCCCGCGCGCGGGCGAGGGCGGCGTCCGTCGCTGCGCCGAACACGTCCTCCAGATGCGCGTCCTGCAGCACGGCGATCGCGCGCTCGGTCGTGCCCTTGGGGCTCGTGACCCGGCGGCGCAGTTCGGCGGGATCGACGTCGGATGCCGCGAGCAGCGCGGCGGCGCCGATGAAAGTCTGCTCCGCCATCACGCGCGCCTCGCTCTCCGCGAATCCCTTGCCGATCGCCGCCTTCGTGAACTCCTCGACAAGCAGGAAGAAGTACGCCGGACCCGAACCCGAGATCGTCGAGAGCGCGTCGATCTGCGACTCCGGCACCTCGATGACCGTGCCGACCGTCTCGAACAGCGCCCGCACCACCGCGGCATCGTCGGCCGACGCGTGCGTTCCTGCCGCAAGCCCCGTCACCGCCTCGCCGACGACCGCCGGGGTGTTGGGCATCGACCGGAGCACGGCCACGTCGGAGCCGACGAGCGACTCGAACGTCGCGATCGTGACACCCGCAGCCAGGCTGACGACGATGGTTCCCGGCGCGAGATGAGGGGCGAGTTCGCGCAGGAGGTCGGGCACCATGGCCGGCTTGACACCGATCAGGACGATGCGGGCGGATGCCGCCGCCTCGGCGTTGCCGTCGGGCCGCTCCTCGAGGGCGATGCTGGTCACACCGCGCAGTTGCGCCAGCGCATCGGCCTTCGCGCGGGTGCGGTTCGTGACCGTCACGCCGGAGGTCGCCAGGCCCGAGCGGACCAGGCCCTGCAGGATCGCACCGCCCATCGATCCGGCGCCGATGATCGCGATGGACGGGAGCGCAGCGGCGTCTGTGGGCATGGCGATCATCCTACGACCGCGCGCGCATATCGCTCTTGACTTATATAAGTCGACACGCAATGATGAACCCATGCACGCACTCGACGTCCTCGGCGATCCGGTCCGCCGCCGTGTGCTCGAGCTGCTCGCCGACGGCGAGCTCAGCGCCGGCCAGGTCGGCGAGGTGATTCAGCGCGAGTTCAACATCTCTCAGCCCGCTGTCTCGCAGCATCTGCGTGTTCTGCGCGAGTCGGGTTTCACAACCGTCCGCGCCGACGGCGCACGGCGGCTGTACGCCGTCGACCCGTCGCCCCTCGCAGCCGCCGACGCCTGGTTCGACCCGTTCCGGCGGCTCTGGCAGCCGCGCCTCGATGCGCTCGGCACCGAGCTGGCGAGAGGCCGGCGTGCACGAACGAAGTCGGCCGCCGACACGGCGGCCGCGGATGCCTCGCCCGAGGCGCCCGATGAAACGGACCCGGAGAAGGAGAAATGACATGGTGAATGTCGACGCTCAGGTGGCAGCGGTCGCTCGGAGCCTGCGTGACGAACAGCTCGACGGCGAGCGCACCTTCGTGCAGACGCTGTCGCAGAGCTATCCCAGCCCGATAGAGGACGTGTGGGATGCCGTCACCAGCGGTGAGCGCATCCCCCGCTGGTTCACGCCGATCTCCGGCGACCTCCGCCTCGGCGGCAGGTATCAGCTCGAGGGCAACGCCGGCGGCGAGGTACTGGAGTGCGCTCCCCCCGACGACGGCCGGGCGCACTATCGCGTCACGTGGGAGTACGGCGGCGGGGTGACCTGGCTGGTCGTGCGCCTCGCGGCGATCGGCGACGAGGAGACCACCGTCGAACTCGAGCACACCTCTCGCGAAGCCGACATCCCACCCGGATTCTGGGATCAGTTCGGCCCCGGAGCGACCGGAGTCGGGTGGGACGGCGGCATGCTGGGGTTGGCACTTCACCTCTCGACAGGTTCCGACGTCAACCCCGAGTCCGTCCCATCGTGGGCATTCACCGACGAGGGCCGCGCCTTCTACCGCGGCGCGGCCGACGCCTGGCGCGACGTGCACATCGAAGCGGGGGCCGACCCGGACGGTGCTGCGCGCGCGGCTGATGCGACCTTCGGCTTCTACACCGGCGCCGCGCCCGCGGACGAGACCTGAAAGGTCATTCATCCCGACATCGGGCGGGTCTATAGTCGAGAAGACGGTGGCGCCGGCGCCCCGACGTGGACAGCGAAGGACCCACCCATGACCCTCTTCGACGGCATCCGCTCACGTCTTGTCGAGACCCCGGGATTGAACGTCAACATCCTGGAGCGCGACGGCGACGATGCTGCGACTCCCGCCGAACGCACGGTCGTGCTCATCCATGGAAACGTGACGTCCTCGCTGTTCTGGCAGGAGGTGATGCAGGACCTCCCGAGCGACCTGCGGGTCATCGCGATCGATCTGCGCGGCTTCGGCGGCACCGAGCACGCACCCGTCGACGCGACTCGCGGGTTGCGGGATTTCAGCGACGACATCTGGGCGACGCTTGAAACCCTCGGCATCCCGACTGCGCACCTCGTGGGCTGGTCGATGGGCGGCGGCATCGTGATGCAGTACGCACTCGACCACCCGGTCTTGAGCCTCACGCTGCAGTCCCCCGTCTCGCCCTACGGCTTCGGGGGCACCCGACGCGACGGCACCCGCCTCACCGACGACGACGCCGGCACGGGCGGTGGCGCCGCGAACCCCGACTTCGTGCAGCGGCTGATCGACCACGACACGTCGGCGGAGGCGCCCACGTCGCCCCGGAGCGTCTTCCGCTCGGGGTACGTGGCGGCCGGATATCAGAGCGAGCATGAGGACGTCTGGGTCGAATCGATGCTGTCGACCTCGACCGCCACCGGCAACTATCCCGGTGACGGCGTGGGGAGCGAGAACTGGCCCGGGTTCGCGCCGGGCGCGCTCGGCGTGCTCAACACGATGGTTCCGCAGAACTTCAACGTGTCGGGCATCGTCGCGCTCGATCCGAAACCGCCGATCGTCTGGATCCACGGCACGGCCGACGCGATCGTCTCGGACGCCTCGTTCTACGACCTCAACTACCTCGGGCAGCTCGGCATCGTCCCCGGGTGGCCGGGCGCAGACGTCGCCCCTCCGCAGGAGATGGTGTCGCAGACCCGCGACGTTCTGGACGCGTACGGGGCCGCAGGTGGAGAGGTCACCGAGATCGCCCTCGACGGCATCGGGCACTCCGCCCACCTGGAGGCGCCGGCGGAATTCCGCCACGCGCTGCTGTCAGTGATCGGCTACGTCGGCACGCCGGCAGATCCGTCTCCGCCGACCGAGGCGATCATCCTCAAGTCCGAGGACTGATCCGGGCACATCCTGTGTGGGCAGATCTCTAGACTTGGCCACATGAGTGCATCGGGCGGTGGCAAGGCGATCATCGCGGCGTTCCTGGCGAACATGGGCATCGCCGTGGCCAAGTTCATCGCCTGGTTCTTCTCGGGCTCGGCGTCGATGCTGGCCGAGGCGATCCACTCGGTCGCCGACTCCGGCAACCAGCTGCTCCTCCTGCTCGGCGGACGCAAGGCGAAGAAGCGCCCCGACAGCGAGCACCCGTTCGGCTACGGTCGCGAGCGCTACGTCTACGCGTTCGTCGTCTCGATCATCCTGTTCTCGGTCGGAGGCCTCTTCTCGATCTACGAGGGCATCGACAAGATCACCCACCCGCACGAGCTCGAGAACGTCTGGATTCCGCTCACCGTTCTGATCGTCGCGATCGGGCTCGAGTCGTTCTCGCTGCGCACCGCGATCAGAGAGAGCAACCTCGTGCGCGCCAAGGGTGAGTCCTGGGTCGCGTTCGTACGCCACGCCAAGGCGCCTGAGCTGCCCGTCGTGCTGCTGGAAGACATCGCCGCGCTGATCGGCCTGGTCTTCGCTCTGCTCGGTGTCGGGCTCACCGCGATCACGGGCAACTCGCTGTTCGACGCGATCGGCACGCTCATGATCGGCACGCTGCTGATCGTCGTCGCGATCACGCTCGGCATCGAGACGAAGAGCCTGCTGGTGGGCGAAGGCGCCAACGACGCAGACCACGACAAGATCGTCGCTGCGATCACGGGTGGTCCCGAGATCGAGCACCTCATCCACATCAAGACCCTCTACCTCGGCCCGGACGAGCTGCTGGTCGCCGCAAAGCTGGGCTTCGCCGGCGACAAGACGCTCGCCGAAGTCGCGGCCGAGATCGACATCCTCGAGGCGCGGGTGCGCAGGGCGGTACCCACCGCGCGATCGATCTACTTCGAGCCCGACGTCTACTTCGCCGGCGACTCCCCCCACCCGCCGACCGAAGAGATCGTCATCCGGTCGGTCGACTGAGCCCTCGCGGGCGATGCGACACTGAGGCGATGGAGTACTGCACCTTCAGCGAGCCGCAGCAGGGTTTCACCTACGACGAACAGCTCGCCTTCGCGCGGGCCACCGAGCGCGCCGGGTTCGACGGCTTCTTCCGCTCCGACCACTACATGCGCATGGGTCCCGGCGACCCGCTGCCGCTGCTGCCTCGCTGAGGCGCTTGATCCGTCACCTGTGCACGCGCTCGGCGCCTTTCGGTGTGCCGAGGTGACGGATGAAGGCCCTGCTCACGGCGCGACTCGAAGAAGTCACGCAGCAGATCCGACGCCTCGTCGGCGCGCACGCCTGCGACGACCTCGGCGCGGGAGGGCAGCCGGCGGTCCCGCACGACGTCGTACAGCGAGCCGGCCGCGCCGGCCTTCTCGTCCCACGCGCCGAACACCAGCCGCGACACGTGCGCCTGCAGCAGGGCGCCGGCGCACATCAGACACGGCTCCAGCGTGACCACGAGCGTGCAGCCCTCGAGGTTCCACGAGCCGAGGGATGCCGCGGCCTGCCGCATCGCGACCACCTCAGCGTGCGCGGTGGGGTCGTGCGACACCTCGCGCAGGTTGCGGCCTTCGCCGATCACCGCAGCCGGCGGCATCCGTCACGAGGGCCCCGACGGGAACATCGCCCGCGTCGCGCGCCTGGGTCGCCAGCGCGAGCGCGCGCACCATGAGCGCGTCGTCGCCATCGGATGCCGGAATTCCCACGGCCCCAGCGTAGGCCCCACCCCACGCAGCGCCCGCGGCGTTCGAGGGAGTGCCATAACCTGTGCGTATGCGCCTGCACGTCGCGGATCATCCGCTCATCACCCACAAGCTCACGGTCCTCCGCGACGAGAACACGCCCTCGCCGGTGTTCCGGCAGCTCACCGAGGAGCTCGTCACGCTCCTCGCCTACGAGGCCACCCGCAACGTCCGGGTCGAGCCTCATGAGATCCGCACTCCGGTCACCACGACCACCGGGGTGAAGATCAGCGAGCCGCGACCGCTGGTCGTGCCGATCCTGCGTGCGGGTCTCGGGATGCTGGATGGCATGGTCAAGCTGCTCCCCAGCGCCGAGGTCGGCTTTCTGGGCATGGCCCGCAATGAAGAGACCCTCGAGCCCACGACCTACGCCGAGCGGCTGCCCGTGGACCTCAGCGACCGGCAGTGCTTCGTGCTCGACCCGATGCTCGCGACCGGTGGATCGCTGGGTGCGGCGATGGAGTTCCTCTTCCGCCGCGGAGCGCGCGACGTGACAGCGATCTGCCTCCTCGGTGCGCCCGAGGGTGTCGCGGCGATCGAGAAGCAGGTCGAGGGACGAGATGTGACGCTCGTGCTCGGCGCGCTCGACGAGCGACTCAATGAGAAGGGCTACATCGTGCCGGGTCTCGGCGACGCCGGCGACCGCCTCTACGGCACGGTCTGAGCGCTCAGACCAGCGCGGCCAGCTCGGCCTGGGGTGCCACCGTGAGCAGCTCCCCCGTCCGCGCGCCCTGACCGACGACGGCGATCGGCGTGACGCTGCGTCCGTTGAAGCGCGTCGCGGTGACCACGGTGTACGCCCCCATGACTGGGCTCACGAGCAGGTCGCCGACGGCGAGGTCGGGCATGAGCGCCTCGCGCGCGATCACGTCGGTGGAGTCGCAGGTCGGCCCGGCGAGGGTCGCCCACCGGTGGGTGGCGGCATCCGTGTCGCGCCCGGCGATCTCGCGCTCGGCGAAGATCAGCGGGTGCACGTCTTCGGTGAGCACGTTGGAGTACGCCCCGTACAGGCCGTCGTCGAGGTAGTACCAGCGACCGTCGCCGCGTTCGGCGATGCCCACGACACTCGTGACGAGCGTCATCGACTCGGCGACCAGCACGCGGCCGGGCTCGGCGAGGATCGTGAGGCGGTCGGTGCGCGGCTCGAGGAGGGGACGGATGACCGCGGCGAGGTCTTCGAGGGCGGTCACCGCGGAGTCGTAGCCGACCGGGAACCCGCCGCCGATGTCGAGCGTGTCGAACCGCACGTCGTGGGCGGACTCGAGGTGATCGATCAGCGCGAGCGTCTCGGTGATCGCGGCGGCGAACCGGGCGGGATCGTCGAGCTGGCTGCCGACGTGGAAACTGAACCCGCCGATGCCGATGCCGCGCTCGAGCGCCCGCACGACCAGATGCTCGGCTTCGAACGGCCCGACGCCGAACTTCGTCGACAGGTCGCTCTTCGCGTGCGGGCTGCG
Organism: uncultured Actinomycetota bacterium; assembly: GCA_963772395.1. Taxonomy (GTDB): domain Bacteria; phylum Actinomycetota; class Actinomycetes; order Actinomycetales; family Microbacteriaceae; genus Microbacterium. The sequence goes on from CAVYWV010000002.1 coordinate 1,994,918, forward strand.
GTACGCGAGCCGGATGAGAAGCCGCACACTGTCGGGCGCCCCCGCGAACTTCTCGAGCTCGACCTCGTTGTCGATGACGAACGTGCGCACGCCCGCCTCGATCGCCTCGGCGATCTCGGACGCCTTCTTGATCGGGTGCGTGTGGATGATCCGCGCAGGATCGATCCCCTCGAGCAAGGCCAGCTCCTCCCCCGTCGCGACGTCGAACCCGCACCCTTCGTCGGCGAGAGCGTCGATCACGTCGGTGTGCGCGAGGGCCTTGACCGCGTAGTGGAAGTGCACGAACGGCAGCGCCGTCGCGAGCCGCTGGTACTGGCGCCGCACCCGCTCCGGGTCGAGCAGCAGCACGGGCGTGCCGTGCAGGGCGATCGCGGCACGGGCGATGTCGGAGGTGAGCAGCGCCGCAGTCTCATCGCGGCGGATGTCGCGGATCGTGCGCGCAGCGCGCGCCTCACGTCGTGTCGCGTAGCGTGTTCATGATTCCTGCTCCCGAGCTCGTCGACCGTCGCGGAGTCCGGTCTTGGCGGTGACGGTGAAGGCACCGGCGGCGACGGCGTAGAAGATGACGTCGGCGAACACCTTGCCGACGAGCAGCCCCCACATCGGGTCGGGCAGCAGGAACACCCCGAGCGTGAGCGCCGCGGGGCGGATGAGCAGGGTGTCGAGGAGCTCGGCCGGACCGAACTCGGCGAGCAGCAGCACGAAGGTGCGCGCCACGGCGCGCCGCCACGTCGGCGAGACGGCGGACTGCTCGGCGTAGATCGTGATCGCCAGCACCGTGTAGAAGCCGATGCTCTCGCCGATCAGCGCGGCGATCGCGATGAGGGCGGGCGCGTCGGTCCAGACGGTGACGGCCAGACCCGCCATCACCATGGCGGCGGTTCCGACGATCTCCGCGGGCAGGTACCGGACGACCCAGAAGAGAAACCCCCGGCGTTGCGGCGCATCGGCTGCGGCATCCGTCGTGATGGTGTCTGTGGAGACGGTGTCTGTGGAGACGATGCCCGTCGAGACGGCGATGTCGGGGCCTACGGTGATAGCGCTCATGTCACACTCCCTTTTCGTGAAGAGAGAGCGCGCAGCGCGGGCGGTGATACGACGAGGCAGGCGAAGACAGGATGGCCGCGGCATCCACCCCTCGCCGAACGGATGCCGCGGCCTGCGCCCTGAAGGCGCTCAGTCAGGCTATGGCCGCGACCCTTCTGACCCAACGGGGTTGACAGGGCGCAGCGAGCGGTCTATCGCTCGCGCACCGCAACGACTACTGGTCGTCGAGCACCGGGGCGGCCGGGGGGCGGCGGCCGGTCTCCTGCTCCCAGAACTCCAGCTGCTGGGTGAGGGCTTTCGCGAGTTCGAACACCTGCTCGGGCGGGATCCGCACGCGGCTCACGACCCGGGCGGGCACGATCGTCCGCCGCTCCCCCGTCTCGGCATCCACGACCTCTGTGGGCGGCTTCGCCAACGTCAGGAAGTCCATGATGAACACGGTCGGCGTGTGCCACACATTGGCGAAGTCGGCGTAGGCGCCGGCGATCAGCTCGGGGGGCAGATCGATCTCGAACTGGCGCTCGTCGGTCATGGCTGCCTCCTCGTCGTGAGCGCGAGTCTACGCTCGCGGTCGCTGGTCGCCGCAGCATCCGACGGCCGCCCGAGCGGTCACGCGCTGTCGACCAGCCGGACGAAGCCGCTGAGCCGCACGACTCCCTCGGGGGTGTGCGGCAGATCGTCGAGCAGCCCGGGCGACGAGATCAGGTAGGCGGTGTGCATCGCCCGCGAGATCGCGACGTTGAGCCGGTTGCGCAGCAGCAGGAACTCGAGCCCCCGGGGAGCGTCACGGCCCGACGACGCCGCGAGCGACACGATCGCGACGGCCGCCTCCTGCCCTTGGAACCTGTCGACGGTGCCGACCGGCACATCGGGGAATCCGGCGTCGGCCAGCGCCTGCTCGACCGCGACCTGCTGCGCGTTGTAGGGGGTGACGACGATGATGTCGCTCTGCGCGAGCGGGCGCGGGGCGAGCGGGGTGGTCTGCCCCTCGTCGCCGATCAGGATGCCGGTCCATTCGCGCCCGACGAGGTCGCGGACGATGTCTGCGACCACGGCCGCCTCTTCGATGGACTGCGTGGCGTTGCCGTGGTGCCGCACCGCGACGGGGATCAGTCCGGGTCGGATGCCGGCGAGCTCGCGCATCGCCGTCGACGGGTGAGCGGCGAGCTCACCGCTGTACGACAGCCGCGAGACGGGCGCTGCGACGCGGGGGTGCATGCGCCACGTGCGGGCGAGGAAGTAGCCGTACTCGGGCGGGATGACGTCGGCGCCGTCCATGACCCAGCCGAGCGCCGACGTGTCCACCGGCTCGGGGTGCGTCCCCTGGCTCACCTGCGGCAGCTGCTGCGGGTCGCCGAGCAGCAGCAGGCGTGAGGCCGCGAGCGAGACGGCGATCGTCGAGGCGAGCGAGAACTGGCCGGCCTCGTCGATCACGAGCAGGTCGAGGCTCTCGCGCGGGATGCGCGCGTCGTGGGCGAAGTCCCAGGCGGTCCCTCCGACCACGTACCCGGTGTCGGCGTGCTCGGCGGTGAACGCGGCCATGCCGTTCTTGGCGATCACGGTGAACGGGATGCCGGCGGCAGAGGCGTCCTTCGGAGCCTTGCCCACCAGCTCGGGAGCGAGGCCTGCCGCGACGATGCGCCCGAGCATGTGCTCGACGACGGCGTGCGACTGGGCGACGACGCCGATCTTGTACCCGCGCTCCTGGACGAGTCGGGCGATGACGTGCGATCCGACGTACGTCTTGCCCGTGCCCGGGGGGCCTTGCACGGCGAGGTAGCTGTGATCGAGCTGGGTCACCGCCCGGACGATCGCGTCGACGTCGTCGCCGGTCGAGACCGGCAGTCCCCCGTTCGAGCCGAGCGTGCGCGGAGCGCGCCGCAGCAGGATGTCGGTCGCGGCGTTCTCGGGCAGAGCCGGGGCGGCGGCGATGACCGCGTCGGCCCACTCGTCGATCGCGCCCTGCTGTCGTCCTGCCCCCGGAGGCGAGGGCGGGCGTGAGCGCGATCGGCAGTCGGTCCCACGTGAAGCCGTCGACGGCGAGTTCCTCGACGATCGCGCCGTCGTCGAGCACTTCGACGACCGAGACGGTGCGCGTGCCGTGGATCCAGCGGGGCGACGGCTCGGACGGGAACGGCGTGGGCAGCTCGTAGATGCCGAACGGATTCGAGCCGACGCTGAGCCGCGTGCCGGGGGCGAGCTCGCCGCGCAGTTCGATGATGCGCCGTTCGCTCTTGCCCTCGGGACGATGCCAGTCCTCGAGCACGCGCGAGCGCTCGGCATCGATCACCATGACGTCGCGCGTCTCCTCCCACAGCGAGACCGGCTCGCGCAGCCGCAGAAAGTGCGTCGCCCAGAACGACTTCGACTCGCGCGGGTAGTAGTCGATCGCCGCCGCCCCGAGTCGCAGGCAGGCCGATTCGGCGCGATTCGTCGGGCCAGTCCTGGGCGAGCGCCGCCAGCGCGACCGCGCGCACCGAGGGCTCGTACACGTTTTCGCCCGGCTCAGGATTCGGGGTGGGCCGCAGACCGGCCGCGCGGGCGTGATCGACGAGCCAGTCGCGCAGCCGCCGGGTCGAGACGCAGTCGTAGCGGTTGTAGTCGGCGAGGTCGTCGAAGATCTGCTGGGCTTCGGCCTCCGCCCCGTCGTCGCGCAGCGCGCGCGCCTCGACGTAGCGGACGATCGAGTCGTCGCCCTTCTGCACATCGCTCGTGCGCACCTCGGCGCCCATGTACAGCGGCTCGAGCTTCTTGATCGAGTACGAGCGCGACCCGACGCGCAGCGCGCGCCGCACGATCGGATACAGATCTACGAATGTTCCGTCGCGCAGCAGGCGGTCGACGTCGGCTTCGCGTGTGCCGTGGCGGGCGGCCATGGTCAGCAGGTGCGTGGGCTCGTACGGCGCGTAGTGATAGATGTGGAAGTCGGGATGCTGCGCCCGGTGCACTCGGATGAAGTCGAGGAACGTCTCGAGCGCGACGCGCTCTTCGGCGAAGGAATGCGCCCAGAGGGCGCTGTACTGCTCGCGGATGTCGACCCAGCCGAACAGATAGTCGATGCCCCAGACCGTCGCGTCGCCCTCCGTGTAGAGAGGGTCGCCCTCGAAGTCGAAGAACAGGTCGCCGAGATCGGGCCGGGGCAGGGCGCCGAGCGCCTTGGGGGCGACGACCTCGAACGGTGGGACCGCCGGCGGGCTCGGCGGGATCGGCCGGCGCAGCCTGACCTGTTCCAGCGGGGGCACTCAGCTGCAGGCGCGACTGCGTCTGCAGCATGGCGAAGGTGTCGGGGTTCATGCCCTTCGGCGCGGCGGTCGCCGCGGCGAGCGCGTCGATCGTCGAGATGCCGGCGGCGCGGAGCCGGTCGCGCTGCACCGGCCGCATGCCGGCCACGAGCAGCAGGTCGCGCGATGCCACGACCTCGAGATCGCACGTCGCGCAGCGCCCGCACGCGATCACGCCGAGCTCGCCGCGCGGGTCGCCCCACGCGATTGCCGGAGCGTCGAGGCCATGCTCGAGCTGGCGGTCGTCGACGAGTGCGCGCAGTCGCGCGCGGCGCAGGCCGAACACGGGCAGAAGGTCATCGGCGAGGTGCACGCTGGTCGTGCCGTCGCCGAGCAGCAGCTCGACCCGATCCGAGCGCGGCACGCCGAGGCGGTCGAGCTGGTCGACGTATGCCGACAGCTGCATGAGAGCGGTCACTCGCGCGCGCCGGGCGAGCTTGCTGTCTTGCACGATCCAGCGACCCGCCTCATCACGCACCAGGAAGTCGGCGAAGCCCACGAACTCGTCGGTGGCGAAGGCGGCCTGGTAGATGACGTCGGCGTCGGAGGCGAGGGCCGCGTTCGTGTGCGCGACCGCGGCAGCCAGGGCCGCGGCATCCGACGATCGGGCCTCGGCGATCTCGACCACTCCGTCTCCGAAGATCTCTCGATATTTCGCCAGCACCCGCATTTCGTGCTCGCCGCCGAGTCGTCCGGCGCGTTCGAGCGTGGCGTCTTCGGGCTCTTCGACCAGCGCGGTGCGTCCGAGGCGTGCGTCGATCGCGCGCAGCCAGGCGAACTCGCACTCGGCCGCGGCCTTGAGGTCGCTCGCACTCCAGACGACGCGCGCCTCAGCCGGGATGTATCGCAATGGTTCCCCTTCGTCCCCCCGATCGTACGGGCGGGGCCGGACAGCGGATCGCTGTGAGTCGGGCGTGGGTCTCGAGCGCGTGGTCGGCGCCGTCGACGGTTGGCCAGTGGTGGGCCTGTGCGGTTGTGGTGTCATCACCGGGCTTTTTCGCGAGCGGTGTTTACGGGCTTGCCGCGCGCTGAAAGGCGGGTTCAGCCAATCGGTGGGTTGGACGGACCGGTCAAGGACCGGCTTGCGGGCGAGGCGTCGAACGACCCGGTAGCGTCGCCGCATTGCATCTCGCATTGATGCTGAATGTCGGTGCCACCAGCGATGCTTCGTGCATGGACAACTGGTGGGCCGGCGCCTCGAGAGAGCTCCGACGAGCGAGTGCGTTGCCCACGACCTGGTACGCACTCTTTGCGATTGCGATGCTGGTAGTCATCATCGCGGTCTGCTTGTTGCGCCAACCGAACATCGCCGCGGTCGCTCTGACGATCGCGGTACTCCCCGGTGTCGCTTTGCAGGTATTGATTACGGCTTTCATCCCGCTGCGGGCAGCCGCCCGTACTCACCGTGCTGCCGCGGATTGGGATTTGGTGCGGTCGGCTGGTGTTATCCGGGCTTACTTTCGCTTTGGGAGCCTTCGTAGCGACCCCTATGGCATTTGATCTGGAGGATGTGGACTCGGGCTCAACTGCGAACAGCTACTTCTATCGGTTCCTGATTTTGGTCTTGGCCTGCGTCGGATTGGTTGCGGCGATCGGCGGGCTTGTCGCGTCGGCGTGGACGTTCTTCTCCTCCGACGGCGCCACACGGAGCAGAGCTGCGCTGCGCGCTCTCACAACATCCACGTCGCGGAAACAAGCTTCCACTTCGCATCCGGATGTGGCTAGACAGTCGAGAGCGCGAGCCAATGCCGAACCTTGAGTCCCGTCCGCGCACAGACCACCTGATTCGCGTAGTTTCTACTGAATCCGCCAGCATCGTTATGCTCGCGATGACGATTCTCGTCGTTGGCATGATCTTCATGCTCGCGCCGATCATGATCAACTGGATCTCCTGAGCTGGATGGCCGGAAAGACGGCAGAGCTTCCGTTCCAGATCCGTCCCGGCTGTCCTTAACGCGGCACGATCACCTGTATGCCCGAGGTCACGCAGAGGCGACTACATATACTCGTCCGTCCGGCGGAAGCTGATTCTTCCCTACGTTCAAAACGTGGGACAGCAAGTCGCCCCCCTCGTCCCTAGATCCGGCCGGGATCGACTCGATATCCCACTTGTCCAATGCCCGAATGCGAACCTCAATCGTGGGGTCCGAAACCCCGGCGCGATCACGCAAGGCGTCCTCCGTCTCGGCTTCGGCGTCCAGGCGCTTCAGCCAGAGCACGTATTCGAATGAGCTCGTCATGCATTCAAGGGTATGAGATCGCTAGCGCCTAGTCCGAAGGACCGGTCAAATTCAGCGTGCGGAGCGCGGTCGGGAAAAGACGACAAGATGCTGCGGCGCGCCGTTGCGCGCACTCGCGACGGCGCGCCGTTGCGCGCACGCGCGCACTTTTCGGAGACCTTCACGACGAACGAGCGGGGAGATGTTCCCGGCTGGGCACTCATCACCCTGATGACCGCCGGATTCTCCGTACCGCACTGAAGACGAGTAATCGGTTTGGCGTTCGCGCGCTGCTAGCTTGAGCGAAGCATCCTGCGGTGAAGGGGAGTCCGTGCCGAACGAGCTAGTGATGGGCACGCGCCGGACAGGTGACTTCTACGACTCGTACAAGGACACGCCCGAGGTGAAGGTGACCCTCGAACGATCCGAGGCGGGCCTGAGCGTCAACGTGGCGTGGTCCAGGCCGGACGTGCCTTACGCCGCGTGGTTTCTGGCGGGCGGGGGGTTTATCGGCGGGACTGAACCGGAGGAGCCGAGGCCCGTACCTCGGCGCGTGATATTCCAGGATTCACACGGGTCCGTGCTTCTCGATCAAGTGCTGGGCCCGGGGCTATCATGCCAACTCATTCGGCCCCGGAAGCGGAACCCTCTGGGCGCGGGCCGCAATCATGGGAGTGCGCGCAGACCTCGAATTCGATCGCCCGCACGGACTCCAGACCGAGGTTTCCGGTTTGCGGGAGTGGCTCGGAGTCACATCATGGCAGGAGGAGTACGACCGAGACGGACACAACAGCGTCACCCTGACTTCTCTCGACACTGAGAAGACGGTAGTCGGAGAGTACGGCGGGATGACCCTGGACTTTAGGTCCGGCTGGGGAGTGGGTTCTGAGGAAGCCGGTGATCGCCGGGTGCTCCTTGACCTGCTGAGGTGCAGCACCCGTAGCGCCGATCCGGTGGATTGGGACGTGCACATGGCACCTCCACAGGGCGTCCGCGACCTGCTGGTCATCTCAAGGTGGCGCAACGAGTCATGCGTTCCAGTGCGCGCCCTTCTGGGAGGACGTCTCGCTGACCACCATGGACGGTGAGACGCACGGAGACCAGTGGCGTAGAGTCGTCGTTGCGGATGGACGCAGCAGGACGATGCCTCCCAAGGGATGGCACCCCCACCTCATCCAGTACGGCGACTTCTGGGTCGAAGGAATCGGGCGCTGGATCGAGCTCCGTGAGGAGTTCTCTCGCGCCCTTGATCCTGTGATCACCAGCCTCGACCTTCGGGGCACAGCCCCGCACGCGCCTCGCGCACACAATCCCCGGTTTGGAGGCGCTCGGATATCTGCTGTTACGCGGCGATGGTTTGTCGGAGCGCAAGGCGGGCGGCTCCATTCTGCGAGCTCGATTCGAGCGGATCTTGTCGGACCTAGGGGATTGCCTTCCCTTCGACGGTTCTTACTTGGGTGACGCGGACGGTGGAGGCGTACAACGGTCTGAAACACGCCAACCGCACAATGCCCGAAGACGTCGACGTGATGCACTCGTGGGCCGAGAGCGTGATGGTGATGCGCGCGTGGGTTGCTCTGAGGCTCGGAGTTCCGGAAGCGACCGTGAAGGCGCGTCTCAAGGATGACCGGCAGCCTCGCCGCTTCGAGAAATGATCTAGCCAGGCGCGCCCTTCAACGTCGGCGCGCGGTGTCCTACGTCCCGCACGGTCATGGTACGACTCACGCGCCCGTGCACCACACCGCTCCCGGTGAACGAGAACGCCTGCCGTTGTCCCTCCTCAAGCGACACGACGCAGCAGCCGCCCGAGGGGCGGGTCATCCATAGACCCGGCGCCTCACTCTGTGCCCCGATAGGCTCCACGCGATGGACTTCTGGAACGGCGTCGGCGATTTCCTCGCGACCCTGACACCCAGCGACTGGGTGACGGCCAGCCTTGCGATTGTCGCGATCGTGATTGCGGTCTGGACCGCCTCGCAGACATGGCGGTATCACCCGCGCCCCCTCCTGACGGTAGACGAGGCCACGCTTCAGCACGGGACCGAGAAGGACCCACACTCGGATGCGACATTTGGTCCCCGACTCCGCGTCGTCGTCAGCAATCGTGGGAGTGAGCGGGCTCTTGATGTAATCCTCGTGGTCACGGTGCGGGGCGGAGCGGAGCGATCCTTCGCAAGTGGCGAGCTCGCGCCCGGGAAGTCTGAGACCTTCCTTGCGAAGTTCGCAGAGGAAAGTTGACCCCTGATGGCGTCGCGCCACGCAAGGTGTGGTGGGAGCCTCGGTCCATTGATCCGTCGCGCGTGACCGTAGAACTCCGATGGCGACAATCACCGACTCCACGTCGCGTGCGGAGCGACCGAGTGCAACTGACCCTTGCGAGCGCCAACCAAACGATGAAGCCGCTCCGGCGGCCGTGGGACACCGACTTCGTGAGCACTGAGTCGCCGCAGGGAAGGGGCTAAGCGTCTCAACGCGACCCGCCACGGAGCAGAGCGCTGGGGCGGCGGTGTCTTTCGCCCCAGGTACCGCGTTGAAAACCGGTGTTTCTGCTACGTATACGAGGTTTCTTGAGCCTCATTCTCTGCCTCGATCTGCAACGTTGCTTCTCGAACAGGAACAATAAAGTGGGCGCCACTGAGGACTCTACAAACGAGCGCGGACGGATGGTAAGCCATCCGGCGGGCTACTGAGCTCCTGCTAGCAGGGGTGCGCCGCGCGACCAGCAATCTGGCGGAGCGCGTCGGGGCTGGGAGGTACGTTCGGGGCGGCCAGTGAATTCCGTGTTCGAGCTCGCGTACCTCAAGGCCAGCGCCGAGCCTTCATACGTGGCGAGTCGCTCATGACGGGGTGGACGTGACCGACCGTCCCGAGGTGTGGACTGTGGTGGACCGGCAGCGGCGCGAGGAGTGGCCCGCCCGTCGAACCGAGTACGCCGCGAGCGGTCACCATTCCTCGCCGGGAGGAGCGACGGCATAAGGACAGCACGCGCGCGAGTTCTGCCCTAGCCGCCGATCGGACAGTTCACCGCGCCGCCAGTCGAGGAGCGCGCGGGACACGTGCTCGGCGTTCTGAACCCCGCGGCCGTCTGGCCAGTTGCGCGCACTCACATTGAGCCAGGCCGCCTCAAGCACTTTGAATTCCGCCTCGTCCGCGACCATCTGCGCGATGAGGAGGTTCTGGAGCACGATCTGGCGTGGCATCGCGGGTAGGTCGCGACGATTACCCGCCTTGGACGTGGGCTCGAGCGCAGCGGCGAGTTCGGTGAGCGAGTTGACCACGGCAGTGACTCTTTCGTTGAGTCGATCGTGGTGCCGTTGCGCGTCCTCGGCTCTCCAGTCCTCGAGTTCGTCGGCGCGCTGCTGATTGCGCAGGTTCCGCGAGAACAGGTACGCGATCGATGCGCCAGCGAAGGCACCCACGAGCGCACCGATTAACGTGGAGAGCACGTTCTCCCAGAACCCCATGGAGACAACCTAGCGGCGGACGCAGCGCAGCCCCGGACGTGTGAGGTCTAGGGCTGCCTTCAGCGGGCACTTGGTTCGCGGCGACCTGACACGGCCCGCTTAGGGTATCCGTCTTGCGGGTGAGACCTTCCCATTGATGCTGAGGACGACTACACAGCATCTGCGACGAACGAGAGACGGGCAGCCGATGACCAGCACGGAACCGAGGCCGTCGCTGATCCGCGATCGACAGGACGGCGACGGCGGTTACCGTGCTCTACGTCATCGTCACAATGACGTCACTGGTGGTGGCCTTTATGACTTCGTTCACCGATATCCGTCTCCTCGGCACGGTGCTCGACTTCTCGGTCAGCTTGTCTTCCTCGTTCCGTACATGCGCCGACACCTCCAGGCTGTCGCCGTCTGGATCACGTCCGCTCTCTGCATGGCCGCGAGCGGGCTGTTCTTCGCCTACCTCGGTTCGTACTTCTTCGCGGGGCTCGTCTCGCAGCAGCTCACCAGTGCCACAGAGAACCTGTGGGCAATCGCGGCGTTCATCGCGACATGCTCCGCCCTGCTCGCGCTGAGCGTGGGAACGATCTTGGTCGGCCTGGCGGCGTCCACCTCCGCGCGCTGGACGACATTGGCTGTCATCGGCATCGGGGTGACCGCACTTGTGGCCCTCTCCGAACCTGTCGCGTACTTGCTCGCGCCTTAAGCCAAAACTCCACACGTTCCCGGGGGACGACCGTAGAACGATCGCGCCAAGGACATCGAAGGGCGGATACTCAAGGCATGACGGTGTTGGGGTTCGTTGCGCGGGGTACGGTGATCGGCGCTTTGGTCGGCGCCGTGGCAGGCCTGATACTTGGCGTGATCGCGAACCCTCCGACTGCGTGGTTTGCGACCCTCGAGATCGGCCTCCCGGCGGCGGTCGCTGGCGCTCTTATCGGACTTGTTGCTGGTGTCGTCGTCATGATTCGGCGCCATGTCCGTGTCGAGCGAAAGCCCGACAGCACGCCGGAACCCGATTCCATCCAGTCGGGCTGAGCGGCCGCCCCGACCGCACGCAAGTTGTTACGAGGTTGTTGCGTGGCGTCGTTCCGGTGCATCTAGCGTCGCTGCAGGAGGTTCACACCATGCGACGTATCACGGCGATCGCGATGCTCGGCCTAGGCCTGGTGCTGGCCGGATGCGGGGTCATTCCCGGAATCGGCCCCGATCCTCGTGTCGACGCAACGCCGGTTGCGACGGTGGTGTGCCCCGAGACATTCGAGGAAGGATATGCCGAGGCTGGGCTTGTGCCCCGTGGTTTCACGACGGTCGCGGTCCTGCGGTGTGACCCGTACGCCTCGCGGGAGGATGGCGACGGAATCTGGGCGGGAGCGCTGCTCCAACGTTTCGAAGGGGACCTCGAACCCGTGCTCACGGCCCTGGCAACTCAGAGCGACCCGAGATCGCTCGGCGCGTGCGCCGCGATCGGCTACGTGTCCCCGGAGCTCTGGATGGAGGGCGCCGACGGACGCGTGGTACGTGTCGCAATCCCCTCTGACGGGTGCGGTGCACCGAAAGTCACCGGCTTGGAGGCCGCCTTTGACGCGCTGACCATGGTCGAAGAGACATTCACGCCTCTGTCGCTGATCGAGTCGACCGCGGCCAAGGACGCGGGTTGCGCGTCTCAGGCGGGAATGCTCGTTCTGGCCGGTCTCGATGAGGTGAGCGGTGAACAGACCGATGCCGTCGTGCCCGACGGCCAAGGCATCGGCGAGGATGCGCTCATTCCGTATGAATTGCCCGGATGGCCGGAGGCGTCAGCGGTCAACGGAGCACGGCTGTGCGACTACGGAACTGCCGTCGCATCGTCGAACACGCCTGTGTTGGCGGGCAACGACAGCATCTTCGTCGGGATGCGGGAGCTCGCCGCCGCTGAGGCACAAGCCGTCGTCGCCGACGCCCGGTACGCGCCCGCTGCCCCATCGTGCAGCGACGTGGCAACGAAGTTGGTTGTCGTACAGCCGAGTCTTGCGAGCGGGGACACGCCGCCATTCACCGTCGAAATCGACGGATGTCAACGATTGGTGGACTCGAGTTTCCAGGCGCGCATCGCGTCGGCGGAACTTCTCGCACTCCTAACGACTGCGGGCTGATCCACACCCCCAGTCATGTATCGCCCGAACCGCCCTCGCGAGAGAGCAACAAGGTGGTGTCTCGCTTGCCAGGCTGCGTCGATACACAGATCCATTGAGGGTCGCGGGCTGTCGCGTGGCGGGATCCCATCTGAGACAACACCTGTCGCGATGAGCGACCAGCCACCGCGCACACAGAGACCGCCGTCCTGACAGAACACAAGCTGCGGACGATCAGTCGACGAGGTGATCCCAGAAGCCGAGGATCGCTGCGGCGAGTTGCGCAGGACGTTCGAGCGGGACCAGGGTGCGGGCTCCTGCAATGGTCACAGCCCGGGCATCCGGTGCGAGGGATGCCGCGCGCTGCGCGTCCGCGGGGCTCCAGTCGCCGCGGTCGTCGGAGGCGACAAAGAGACTCGGGACACGGATGTCGGCGAGCCTGTCGGTCACATCGGTTCGGTCGATGATGAAGGACCGCAGGGCAAGGCTCATGCTCGCTTTCGTTGGGCGCCTCAGACTGTCCAGAACGACCTGCAGTGTCGAGGGTGTCGATGCCGATTCCTCCGTCAGCATTGCGTCGATGATGGCGTCCCGCACCGGTCCGACAGGGCCGGCGACCTTGAGCAGAGGGTGGAGCAGGGCGATCTTGCGGCGAAGGTCGGGCGCGATCGGTTCGGTGGGTGAGCTGACTGCGACAAGGCTGCGCAGCGTTGAAGGATCCGTGGCCAGATCGAGGCCGACGTGACCTCCGAACGCATTGCCCAGCCAGTCGACGGGCTCGTCGGCGCCGAGTGCTGACAGAGCGTCGCGTGCGGCATCCGCTGCCTCTGCGATGGTGGATCGTCGGATCAGTGAGTCGCTCATTCCCAGCCCCGGAGGGTCGATGAGAACGAATCGCCTCGGTGTCGCGCTTCCGTCGATGAGGAGCGGAAGAATGCGATCCCACGTGTGGCTGTCGACGAACATCGACGACCAGAGAATCGTGAGGCGCCCGGTGCCGTGCATGCGAGCGTTGAGGGCTCCGAGACGGGTTTCGATCCGCTCGGTGTGTTCGGTGAAGGTATCCATAACTTTGATGTTAGCTCAACAAACATGAATATGTCCGCATTCGCTGTTAGCGTGACTGACATGAATACGAGGCCGTATCGGATGACGGCGCGCGCGAAGGATGCCGAGCTCACAGCAGGGCGGATCGTCGACGCCATGCTGGCACGGCTGACAGTCACCCCCTACGAGCACATTCGCATCGAGGACGTTGCCGCCGATGCCGGGGTGACGGGGCAGACCATCATCCGTCGCTTTGGCAGCAAGCCCGCTCTTATGAACGCAACGGTGGAACGGGAACTGACTCGCATCGTCGCGGCCCGCGAAGCCGCGGCACACGCGTCACCGGTCGAGACGATCCACAACCTGGTCGTGCACTACGAGCGCTACGGCGCTCTAATCCTGAAGACCTACTCCGAGGCACCCCTCGTGCCTGGGCTACCCGAGATCGCCGCACGGGGACGTGCATTCCATGTGGACTGGTGCAGTCGTGCGTTCGCCCTCCCGCCGCTTCCAGACCGCGATGTGCTGATAAGGACCGCCCAGATCGTCGCGCTCTGTGACGCCACGACCTGGCGCATTCTGCGGTTCGACGGAGGGCTCGATCCCGCCGAAACCGAGGTCGCGCTGGAAGAGATGATCCTGCCACTACTCGCCTAGGAGTGTCGCGGAAAGACTCGAGCGGCATCCGAACCTATGGTGCTCGCGCAGTCCGACCCGACTGCCGAGTTCATGCTCCACGTATCGAACCGGCAACTCGAACTGTGTCGTTGGCGGATCCGCTTGTGCCCGCTGTGATCGCGGACGAGATTGCGGTCATGAATGAACTACTCATCGGATACGCGCGGGTATCCACATACGAACAAGACCTGACCGCGCAACGCAACGCCCTCGAAAAGCTGGGTGTCGATCCCAGATACATCTACACCGACCACGGCCTCACCGGCACCAATCGGGAGCGCCCAGGTCTTCGCATCGCTCTCGCCGCATGCCGGGAGGGCGACACTCTCGTCGTGGCGAAACTAGATCGTCTGGCCCGATCGCTCCGTGACGCAAGTGACATCGTCGACGAGCTGACTGCGAAGGGCGTCAAACTGAACATCGGCGGATCGGTTCACGACCCCCTGGACCCGGTCGGCCGACTGCTGTTCAACGTTCTCGCCATGGTGGCTGAGTTCGAGTCCGACCTGATTCGCTCGCGCACTCGCGAAGGGATGCAGGTGGCGAAGGCCAAGGGCAGGTTGAGGGGGAAGCCGCCCAAGCTGTCGGTGCCGCAGCAACGTCACCTGATGGAGCTGCACATGGCCGGCCGACACACAACCGCCGAGCTCGCCGAGCTGTTCAACGTGGGTCGCGCAACGGTGTACCGCACCGTCCGACGGCAGGAAGCATCGATGGGTCCGAGGTACGGTCACTGAGTGGTGGCACGGGTACCTTGCACGAGTTGGGCGATATTCCGACCGGGTTCTGATCGACCGACGCGGCGAGCGGACTAACTGTTGGTGATCCAGCCCTCTCCTCCGGTGCGAACGCAGGACATCGCCATTCCCGATTCGGTGTCGGCGACCGTGAGGTAGGCGGTCGCATCGGGGGCGTTCGGAACGTAGCTGATCCGCATGTAGGCGGGCACTACGGCGCCGAATGTCCCGCCGGCGGTGCTGACTCGGCCATCATCTTCGACCGCGAGCGAGTCCGGAAGGGTGCCGGTCTGTTCTCGGTACGAGTACGCCGACGGTGACACGGTGCCGTGGGATGTCGCTCTTCAGGCGCTGCGTCGCATCGTGGATGATGAGCCATCGCCGGTTTCGGGGCATATCGATCGCTGAGCCGACAGCTTCGTCCGGTCACCGGGGAGGTGCGTTCAGGGTCCGCTAGGCCCCTCTGTCGGCTCCGCGTCCCATGTTGTCAGTCTCACCCAGTCATGTTGTCGCACGAAGTGACGCTCGTCGTTCGCCCACTGTTCGAGAGCCTCCGCGGCCGCCGCCAGACTGACGCTCACGCTTTGGAAATGTCGTTGTGGCGAGCCATCGCGGTACTCCAGCAGAAGAGTTCCATGGTCATTGAAGACCTGAGCGTACGAGTTCCTCCCGCTCTGGACCGTGACGAAGCCGTCGGGCTCTCGCAGTTCGCGCGAAAGGAAGGGCACCCACCGGTCGGGTGACCCGACTCGTCCGCTCACGGTCGTGATCACCAAGTCCGCCATCCGACACGTCCTTTGCGAATCAGAAACCGAGGTACGCGGGTGACGCCACGAAGACGCCTTCGACGACCAGGCGTTCGTCGTTGTCGGCGGCGGACGGGTCGATGTCGGACAGTTGCAGGGAAGACATCGAAAAGACCGAGAAGCCTTCGCGGTAGTCGTAGCCGATGTCGGAGCGTCTGCCGGAGTAGCCGGCGGCAGCGAGATCTTGCACGACATCGTCGATCGGCCGATACGTGAGCTGTATCCCTGCGAGCGTGACCTCGCGACCCGGTGTTCCGGAGTAGGGGATCTCCACACTTTCGACAACCCCTGCCTGGTCGTAGTCGATGAACACCGCAGGATCTGCCTCGTGGTAGTAAACCCGGTCGTCCCGCTGAGAGATGGGAGGGCCGAGGCGGGCTTCGACGACAGGGCGGGATTCGCCTATCCGCGCTACGTCCACGCCGATGCCGGGTTGGATCTCCATCACTTGACGGTACGCCTCCGGGCTCTGCGACGGAAAGGTGTTCATCAGAGCCCACTCGGCGTGTCAAGGGCTGTGTGCTCCGCCACGACGAGGGCCATACTCGCTGTGTGAAACAGCTGCCGAGGTCGGACTCGTCCCAGCTCGTCCCCGTGAGCGGTGGAGACCACGCCGGGTGGGCGCGCCCGAAGGCTGCCCACGTTCGCTCTTGAATCGGCGCCGACGGGGCGGTTGATGCTGTTCGAGCGAGGAATGCTCCCGAGGAGGGTGCCAAGATGACCGAAGGTGCACTCGCTCTGGACACTCCCCGGTGGAGCGAGCTGAGGCACGCCTACGGCGACGCGGGCGACATCCCCGCGCTCCTGCGGCAGCTGGATTCGACGCACGGTGATGTCGTTGATGACGACCCGTGGTTCACGTTGTGGAGCGCACTGGCGCACCAAGGTGACGTCTACTCGGCGTCGTTCGCCGCCGTGCCCCACGTGATCGACGCCATTTCGCGACGTGGAGCGGAAGTGACCGCGAACTTCTTTCAGCTCCCTGCATGGATCGAGATCTGTCGCGTCCGGAACGACACGCAGATCCCGGAAGACCTAGCCGGACCGTACTTCGCCGCCCTCGATCGTCTGCCGCACCTCGCAGCCGAAGCTGCCGTCGCCACGTGGGACCGCAGCCTTCTTTCGAGCGTCCTCGCTGCAGTGGCAGCATCCAAGGGCGATACCGAGATGGCGGAGGGGATTTTGGAAATCGGCGAAGACGGTCCCGCCGCCTACCTCGAGTGGCGCAACAGCCGGTGAAGCACGGACAGGCAGGAGAGCACGTCGACGAATGCGCGATCGTGGGAGTCTCTGCAACCGTGATGAACGGTGTCTGGGACTGGCCGTTGCACGGCCTTCGCCACCGGCCGGTCGGACAGACCACTGGCTGGTACCTCTGGACAGGCGAACTTTCCGACGACGACGATTTCTTCCGACCGTGGCATCAGCATCATCTCCTCGAGAGGGCACCTTCGCTCGCCCGGCTGCTGGAATATCCCCCGGGCACGAGATTCCTCGTTGCGCCTGGCCACGAAGACGTGTGGACAGACGCATCCTTGCTGGAGGCAGATTGAGCATGGGCTTGAAGGACGACGACTCGGACTGGTTCCGGTCTTCGAAGTGGGATGACTCCGTCGCGGCGGCGTTCGAAGCGAAGCTGCGTCGCGCGCGCGCCAGAAGTCGGCCCCAGTACATCCGCATCCAGGGCGTGCACCTGATTGCGCAGGCGGATGAGTCCACGCGCGCCGCCGGGCGTGAACTTCTCCAGAGAGTGATCGACGAATACGGCGAGGAGGATGCGCTCCAGTCTGTCTGGGCCGCCGAGAACCTGGTGGATGCATTGGCCACGGCCGACCGACTGGAAGAGGCGGAGGCTCTGACGCGGGAGCTGATCGCACGTCGCGACCACGACCCGACAGCGTGGCGTGGCGGGCGAACCGACCTTGATCTGACCCTCGCCGAGATGCTGCTGCACCGCGGCGATGTCGACAGCCTGCGAGAAGCCGACGAGCGGCTCGATCGAAGCGATGAGGCGGTGAACCAGGCAGCGATGTTCCGCAACCTGGTGCTCCGACACCTTGTGGCCCGTGCACGCGTGGCTGACCGTATTGGCGACCGGGAGCGCGCAGCTCACTATGCCGACGACGCGCTCGAGGTGGCCGCAGAGACGACTCCGTCCCTGCCAGGTCACCCCGAGGTCGGCAGGCCCGACGCCACGCGCGATCTCATCAACGAGTTGCGCAAGCTGTCCTCCACCCACAGTTGATTGCATGGCATCCTGAAACGCGCGTCGTTGTTTGAAGCAACATGGAAAACCAGTTGCGGCCTTCACATCCGAGTCGACCAAGTCGAACTTGGTGACCATCGGTGGGGCCCTCTGCGAGACGGACGTCACCGATCTCGCGACCGCCGCGCGCTGAGGGATCCCTACCGCGACGAGCGCTGGCGCACCCGAGGCGCAAGCTTCCTATCTCGCGCGGGCATTTGCGCCTGAGGTGGCGTAGTGGCTGCCCGGCTGCACAATCAGTGAACGCGGCACCAGGAGCACCAGCAGTCTGCGGGGACCGGCGACGTCGGCGAGCATCTCGGCCCGCACGGCGATCGCGGCATCCGCGATCGCCCCTCCCTGCGCATCAGCATGCGCGCCGGCGGGCGCGTAGCTTGTCCGCTCGATCGCGCCGATGAGCCGCCTCATCTCAGCAGCGGGTGCGCCGTGCTGCTGAGCGAGACGGGTGCCGAACGTGCGGGCAGTCTCGCTCGCGGGCACATCGATACGCAGGTCGATCGCAACATCCTGAACCGTGCGCCACGCCGCCCCGGCATCACCCCTCCGGGCAGCAGTGAGCATCTGCCGCCGCCTGAGCTCCCGGATGAGGGCCGGAATCGCGAGGGCGAACAGGATACCGAGGGTCAGGGTGAGCACCGGCAGCGGGTTGACCGCGACGGAGGTGGCTTGGACGTCGCCGCCGCTCTGGCCTCCGTCGGGGTCGTCGGGCGGCCGGCCGGTGCCGAGCGACGAAGATGCGCTCGGCGCTGGAGCGGTCGGGGTGGCTTCGTCCGCGACTCCCGGGACGGACGCTGCTGGCGAGTACGAGGTCGGGACTCCGAGGCCGGGCGTCGGCTCGAAGGCAATCCAGCCGATTCCCTCGAAGTGCACCTCCGGCCACGCGTGCCGCTGGTGGCTGGAGACCGAGTAGACCGTTTCGCGTTGGACCGCATCGCTTGTACTGCGGCCAGGAAGGTATCCCTCCACGATGCGGCTCGGCATGTTGAGCGTGCGGGCCATGAGCGCGAACGCGGAGGCGAAGTGGATGCAGTACCCCTCTCGCTTCTCGAGGAACTGCCCCACTACCTGGGCGCCGGACCCGGCGAAGTCGTCCTCGACGGGAGCGTCGAGCGAGTAGCTGAACTCTGGGCTGCGAAACCACGTCTGCAGTGCGATGAGTGCGTCATAGTCGTTGCTGGTCTCTGCTGTGACCTGGGCCGCGAGGTCGCCCACGATCGGTGGGATATCCGCAGGCAGCCCGGTGGTCTCCCCGGGCTGGTCGGTTGCCCCCGCCGAACGGTCGCGGATCTGCTCACGGGTGGGCTGCGGCACGGTGGTGACGACCTCGTAGCTCTGACCCGGTATCGTGCCCGCGTCACTGCGCACTGTGCGGTTGTCTGGGGCTGCCGACCATCGCCCCTGGAGTCCACGTACGGCAACTGCCGGATAGGGCACGGGAACCCAGAACGACGCGAGGTTGACGACTTCGACGGTCGTGACGTACTCCGTGAGCCGGATCTCGTCGTCTACCGCGACGCCACCGAATGCTTCATCGCTGTCGAGGTCGACTGTAGAGACGCGGTCGCGTTCCCACTCCTCGCCCTCGAAACGGGAGACCGTGGCGTATCGCAAGTATTGCGCGCTGGGGGCGCTGGTACGCACGAGCAGGTCCTCGACCTCGCGCGAGCGTCGCAGATCCTCACCCAGCCGCAGCGTGGTATCGATGCGGGAACCGCCATCGATGGCAGCCGAGCCTACCCGTGCGACTGGCGGAGTGAGCATCGGTACTGCGACCAGGGTCACCACCACTGAGATCGCAGCGATGCCGATCGCGATCGCGGGAACTCCGGCCGTTCGGGTGTACTCCCGCCGACGCGGCTCTTCGCGAGCGCTGATGTCGCTTCGTATCAGGAAGAGGATGGCGGCTGCCAGGAGCACGAAGGCGATGATGTCGACGTCGCCGGGTACGGCAATCGGAGGGATGAGCCACACGGCGATCAGGCCCATTGCTGCCAAGAGCGGCATCCGGGCGGTCAGCACGACGTAATCGATGATGATCACCATCAATCCGGTGCCGCCGACGATGAGCATTGATAGCGGAAGGCCGGCGTCCAGCGGCGCCGCTCCGTCGGCGATCTCCCCCGCGGCCGCAGGCAGCAGCCCTGAGAGCACACGGATCGTCTCGGGCGTCGGGATAACCCACACAAGCCCCGTGGCGCGCAGGAAGACGAGCATCATGAACACGACCCAGATCAATACCTCGATCAGGCTCACCGCAACAGTCGGCAGCCGGTACCGGCGGGCGATGAAGCCGGCAGCCAAGACAGCGAAGACGATCACGATCGCGCCGAGGAGCCAGAGGCTGGGGCGGACCACGCGCAAGAGAGGAAGCATCGCCGCGAACACCGCAGCCAGCACTCCGAGGGTCAGTGTCAGCTCGGCGGCGCGCCGGGGGGGATGACGAACCGTACTCGAAGCCCAGCCCGACCTTCCGACACTCTCAGGGACCGGGACGACATCCGGCCCGTAGATCCGTCGCCGGCGCTCGATCTCGTTCGATTCCTCGAACTCGACCGACCCCCGCGGGGCATCCATGCCCTGATTATCCGCGCGGGCTCAGCACGCGGCAAGGGGGCCACCGGACGGAGGATGAGGTCGCCAAGACGGGGTCTTGTCTCACTAGTAGAACCCGCCATCAGGATGCGGTACCAGGTACACGTCGACGACACCATCGTGGAGAACGAAACGGATGTTCGACGCCGGCTCACCGGACGTTGTGGGTGGGACCTGGTTGGGGTCGATGTCGATGTCAGCAATAGTGTCGATCGTCGGTGCTGTGCAGTTGAAACTCCAGGTGTTGCCGTGCACGACAACTCCGAGGCACTGCTTCGGCCCCGACGTCGTCGTGCTCCATATCTGCGCCGCACCGTACGAGCCGTACGAGACGAAGTCAGCGTCCGTCACGTTCCACTCCAGAGCGGTACCCCGGTCGATAGGGATGGACCCTTCGGCGGCAACGGACTGCTGCGTGAGCTGTGCTATCGGTCGGAGTTCGCTCGACTCGCTGACTACGAGAACGCCGATGGCGATGGTTGCCGCCAGCCCCGCAACCGCGGCGACAACCCACGGCAGTACGCGTGGGACCCGTCCGCGGTACGGGCTCCATGGTGTGCTTTCGAGGGTCGCCGGCGGCCCATGGTCGTCGTGGTCGACGCCATTCGTCAGCTGTTCCACTGGATCAGGGGGCTGCGTGTGTTCTGGGACCGGGCCGAGGACTCGTGGGGCGGCATTGACAAGAGGGGTTGCCTGGCGACGTGGGGCGGCCTCCAACTCGGCGAGCCGAGCCTGAGCTGCCACATCCCCCATGATGTCGGCATCCGGTCCGTACGCGCGTCGTCGCAGCCGCTGCAACTCGACCGATGCCGCGGGTTCGTCCGACCCCGGTGGGGCGTCCATGCCCTCATTATCCGCGCGGGCCTGCCAGCGGAAAAGGGGGTGCCCAGACGACGAGGACAGTGACACGACGAAGCCAAGTCTTGGGGCGCTCGCAATGGCCTTGGTCGAACTCACGGAAGCGAGCGAGACAGTCTGGAAGGCCACGGAAGCGGACGACAGGTCGCAGTCGATGACCTCTGGTCCTAGCGCTCGGGCAGCCGTACCCTCGCAGTAGCTGTCGCAGGACGCGTAGCACCACGGCTCTTGCAACGCGGACAGCGAAATTCAGCGGCGCCGCGATTGCGTTCTACGTTGGCCCGTTGTCATTCGACGTCCCCTCAGCGAGACGGCTGTCACCGATCTCGTCACTGCTGCCCGGGTAGGGATCGTAAGCGGAGCCATCAGTGGCGCCCGAGTTCTCAAACGTCACACGAAGGAAGTCTCACCGGTCCATGCGGGTTGAACGTCGTCGTCTAGGTCGATGACAAGAGGAGCACGGTTGGACAAGGTCCACTCAGGAAGGTCCATCCGATCGCCACCCGCCATCGCTGACGCGTGCGACAGAATGCCGGCGCACGTGATGTTCGCCGCCTGCACGGCGTCGGGGAATGCGGCGGTCTCTCCGAGCACCGCTTTGAGCAGCCTGTCGGCGAGATGCGGGTGCGAACCGCCATGGCCGCCACCTTGTACGAAGGACCGGTGACTCTCGTCGTCTGCGCCGCCGCCGTACACCCCGCCGCGCGTGAATGACTGGATCTGTGCCGGAAGCCGTGCCGCGAAGTCCGGTACCTCCACCGGGCTGACCTGCTCGCCGAGGTAGACGAGATGCGATCCGCCCTCGGTCTGCGACCACTCGAACGATCGCAGTGCACCATATGCGTCGAAGCTTTCACGGTACTCGCGCGCCACCGCCCAGAGGTGTCGAGTGACCTCGGCGCCGACGTCGCTGTCCAGAAAGCGTATGTGCGTCGACTCGATCGCGTAGGGGGAGCCGTAATGGCCCTTCATGCTTTCGAATACGCTGCCCGAGCCCAGCGCCTGCACGTATTCAGCCTGGTGGCCGGCCAGACCCAGCGTCGGTGCGATGGCGTGGGTCGCGTTGTACATGGGCGGCATCCCGTCCCAGTAGGACGGCCAGCCGCTCATGTCCTGGTGGTGCGAGGCGCGGAGGAACTGCAGCTTGCCGAGCCGGCCCGATTGGTAGAGGTCCTGCACGAAGAGGAATTCCCGCGAGTAAAGGGTGGTCTCCATCATCATGTAGGTCAGGCCGGTGCTCCGCTGCGCATCCACGATACGCTTGCAGTCCTCCACCGAAGTGGCCATCGGTATCGTGCAGCCGACGTGCTTGCCGGCTTCGAGGGCAGCGACGACGTGGTCAGCGTGCAGTTGCAGCGGAGTGTTGATGTGGATGACGTCGATGTGGGGGTCGGCGAGCATCGCGTCATAGTCGGTGTAGCGCACCTCGATGCCGTATCGGTCACCGACCTCGTTGAGCTTCGCCTCAGTGCGCTGGCAGATCGCGTACATCTCGGCGTTCGGGTGCTGCTGGTAGATCGGTATGAACTCTGCACCGAACTCGAGTCCGATGATGCCAACTCTGAGTACCTGACCTGTAGACATGGTCTGCCTTTCCTGAGCGTGAAGGGAGCGGTCAGCTTCCGTGTGCGCCGAATCGTTCGAGTAGGTGGTCGGCGCTCATGTACGCGAGCGCCTGGATGGTCTGGTTCGGGTTGTACCCGCCGTAGCTCACGAAGCTGCCGCCGCCGACGGCGTACAGGCCCTCGATACCGTGGACCGCACCGAAGGGATCGGTGGCCGAGGTCTCGGGGTCGTACCCCATGCGGTGCACGCCGACATCGTGGGTCGAGAGGTGGTACGGGGGCCGCGGGGAGTCCATCCAGGTCTCTTTCGCGCCCATCTCCTTTGCGATGCGCCGCTTGATGCCGCCGAACAGCTGGACCGAATTCGCGTCGTGATCTTCCCACTCGTGCGTGATCCGAATGGCCGGCACCCCCCAGCGATCTTTGATGTGGGGGTCGAGGTCGACGTAGTGCCTGCGATAGGGGAAGTTGGTGGTCTGCGAGTACATGCGATGCATGTGGAGGTAGTTGTCCCGCATCCAGTGCTTGAACTCGAGCCCGAACTTCTTCACACCGGGGTTCATCAGGTGGTACGCCTCGATCGGCTGCAGGTCGCCGGTGACGCTGATGACCGGTGATCCCCACAGCACACCGAGGTCGTTGTCGGGGACGAGTTCGGAGGTGAAGTCGTCGACCGCGCTCGAGGCGTTGAAGGTGCCGAGGAAGGGGTTGGTTGCCTCCGGAAGGATCGATGCGAACCATCCGAAGTTGTGGGTCATGAAGTTGGCGCCGACCTGCCCGTTACCGTTGACTCCCGACACGAGGAGCAGGCGCACGTTCTCGAGTGCGTAGGCCGTGAGGATGACGATGGGAGCTTCGACCTCATGAAGGACCTCGGCTTCGTCGATGTAGGTCACCCCCGTCGCGCGCGGATCCGTCTGATGTGCGATTGACACGCAGCACGCGAGAGTTCGTGCGCAGGTCGAGGTTGCCCGTGAGTTTGGCTGCCGGCACGCTCGTCACGTGCGTACTCGACTTCGCACCGACGTGGCACGGGTAGCCGTGGCAGAACCCGCAGTTCACGCAGGCCGCGCGGCCTTTGTACTCGGTCGAGTTGATCGCCAGCGGCTGACGGAACGGATGCATCCCGAGCCGCTCGTCGCATCGACCCACGGGATGTCGCCGGGTCCCTGAGGTGACCGGAGCCATCGGGTAGTCGCGGCGGCGAGGCGGGTCGAACGGGTTCGTGCCCGGAGCGAAGACGCCGTCGACATTGCCTGCCCGGCCCGGAATATCCCTGCTCCCACTCGACCTTCTCGTAGTACGGCTCGAGATCGGCGTAGCTGATCGGCCAATCGGCGACGGTTGAGCCCTCGGGCAGGCGGTCAGCGCCGAACCGGTCCGAGATCGCCGAGCGCATCCGGAAGTCCGCTTCGCGGAACCGGTACGCGGCGCATCCCCAGTGCAGTGTCCCTCCGCCGGTGCCGATCGACGGCAGGCCATACAGCGGCTCGTCCGAGCCGAGCGCACCGGCGGACCACGGAAGAATGCGCGCGGTGGACGTCTCATCTGGGCCGCCACGTGACGGGATCGACAGTCACGCCGGAGACGATCGCGCCGCGCTGGTAGTAGCGCAGCTCGTCCTGCTTGACCGCGAAGTCGTCGGCGCTGTAGTCGGCTCCCTTGTCGAGGCCGAGGACTCGGAGTCCGGCTCTGGTCAGCTGCTCCGCGAGGATGCCGCCGGCCGAACCGAGACCGACGATGATGGCGTCGAATTTCTCCATCATACCCGCACCTCCCTGATACGCGAGTACAGATCACCCACGGTCAGGATCGGAATGCTGCGAGCATCGACGCCCGGCCGCATCTGCTCCGCGCGTGTAGCCCCACTGAGCGCCGGGAAACCCGACGAGCTTCCAGCCCACGAGGTCACGATTGCCGCCGTAGGCGGGATCTCCGAAGAAGCCCTGCACCGTGTGCTCGCGGATGATGCGGTAGAACTGACCGATGAAGTCGCCGGGGTCCGCGCGCAGCGGCATCCAAGCGTTCGACGACGTTCACGCTGCTGACTCTCTTCGAGCGCGGAAAAGTCCGCGCCGAACCTGCCGACGGCAAGGATTCTCAGCGCCTGCAATCCTCGGCGGTAGAGCGGCTGCAGCTCCCGCATGAAGCCCGCCAGCGCACGGTCGATGTAGTACACGACCCCGGCATCCCGCGCGCCGGGTGATCCTTCTTCAGATGGCAGGATCTGCTCGGCGAACGCGTCGACCACGGCGGCGTCGAGCGGGTTGAAGAAGAGCAGCGCTTCAGAAGGAACGAATGCGGACCTCGCCATCGAGCATGCCTACTTCGCGGCGCGCTCGGCGAGCTTGCGCTCCACGAGCGGTCGGAGGTACTCGATTCCCTCACGAGCGTCCTGGTCCGGTTCGATTCCGCGGCGATGGAATCCGGTCTCCATGGTCAGGTATCCGTCGAACCCGATGTCGATCACCGCGTCGATGATGGCCGGGAAGTCCACGACGCCCTGGCCGGGGGGGAGGCGATCGTTGTCCGAGATGTGGATGTGCCGCAGGTCGGCACCCATCTTGTAGACGTAGTCGGTGTTCACTTCGTGGCTGTAGTGAACATGGAACGTGTCGAACATGAGCTTCACGTTCGGCAGGTTCACGTCTTGCATCAGCTCGATCGCGTCGTCCGCGGTCACGCACAGGTTCGTGTCGTGCGACGTGGGTTCGATCACGAGCGTGACGCCGGTGTGCGCGATCGCGTGGGCGACCTCGGTCAGCACTTCCCGGGTCCAGGCCCACGCCTGACGGCGAGTGGTGCCGAAGATGATCCAGCCGGGCAGATAGATGAGGGTTTTGCCGCCCCACATCGCGACCAGGTCGGCGAGCTCCTTGTAGTGCTCGATCGTCGCGCGACGCTCTTCGATGTAGGGAGAGGCCGGATTGTTTCCAGGCCCGCCCGAAGGCGCCGGCAACATGCTCGACAATGCGATGTCGTGTTCCTGGAGGAGATCGCGAACCTGCGCACGGCGGTCGGCCCCCAGGTGCGCTGGGTACGCGTGAGGAGCGGCCGCCCCGATCTCGATGCCGTCGTAACCGAGCCTGGCGACCCGTTTGATCGTCTCGTCCAGCGTGTACGAGGGCACCCAGACGAAGAAGCTCGAGTACGACCAGGTGTTGTAGGAGATCTTCATGAGTTTGCATCCTTTGTGTTCGTACGAAGTGGAAAGGGGCCGGGCGATGTCTCCCGGCCCCTGAGCGCGCCGCTGCTCGGGGCCGGACTACTCGGTCTGCGGGCTCTTGCCGACGTAGTCGGCGACGTTGGACTCGTCGATCAGGGTGGAATCGAGCGTGATCCGCTCGTCGATGGACTCGCCGGAGCAGAGCTTCGCCGCGGCGATCACCGATTCCTTGGTCACGAGCGGGTAACCCACGGTGGACTGCATCTCCCCGCTCTGGATGTACTCGCAGCGCCTTGTCCTCGCCGTCGATGCTGAAGACCTTAATCTCGCCTCGCGACCTGCTTCTTTGATCGCCTGGATCGCGCCGAAGGCCATCTGATCGTTGTGCGTGTAGACGCCGTCGATCGAGCCACTGGGGTACTTCTGCAGCAGGTCCTGCATGACGGTCAGCCCTTTGGCCTGGTCGTAGTCGGCGGTCTGGCTGTCGACGATCGTCACGTCTGAGCCCTCGAGCCCGGTCCGCAGACCGTCGCCGCGGGCGATCGTCGGCGATGCACCGAGACTTCCCGCGAGCTCGACGAGCTTGCCGCCATCGCCGAGGACGGCCGCGATGTTCTTGCCGCTGACCTCGCCGGCCTCGACGTTGTCCGAGCCGATGTACGTGCTGACGGTGGTGTTCGACCGCACGGTCGGCGGCGATCACTTTGACTCCTGCCGCCACCGCCCGGTCGACAGCACCGGCGAGGGCATCCGAATCATGCGGCGAGATGATCGAGCACGTCGATGCCCTGGGCGACCATCTCATCGACCTGGCCCGACTGTGTGGTGGCATCGTTCTGTCCGTCGGTGACGGTCACCTTCATGTCGGGGAACCACTTGGCGGCGAGATCAGGGATCTGCTTCGAGTCGAGATCGCGCCGTACGGGAACGACGTGGCGCTCCAGGACACTCCGACGTTGCACTTCACGACTGTCGGGTGCCGCCTCGAGCTCGAGCTGCGCGGTGCACTCTTCGCCGCAGTAGATGCTCGGCTTCGGGGTGTCCGACGCGATGCTCGTCGACTGCGGTGTGGATGCCGCACCTGAGGAGCAGCCGGCGATGCTGAACGCGATGACAGCGCCGACGGCGAGCAGCCCTGCTCGTCCCCGCAGCCTGGTGTGTTCGATATTCATTTCAATGTCTTCCGTTCGGTGGAGTGGGTGATGCGTTGACGGCCTACTTGGACGTCGGGACAGGCTGACCTTCTGCGGCGTGGGGAACGTGGTCCTGCGGTCGGCGATCCTCTTGCGCGTCGCATGCATGGCGAACAGCACGGCGAGGATGATGACGACGCCCTTCACGATCTGCTGGTCGAACGGCGAGATCCCGATGAGGTTCATCAGGTTCGACAGCATCGCGAGCAGCAGCGCACCGAACACGGTGCCCGAGTGCGCCGCCGATACCGCCCATGAGGCTCGTGCCGCCGATGACCACGGCGGTGATCGCGTCGAGGTTGGCGAGGCCACCCGCCGTCGGCGCGCCGACACCGAGTCGGGACGCGGTCATCACGCCTGCCAACGCGGCTGTCAGACCCGCTGATCGCGTAGGCGATCAGACAGCGTGCGGGTCGTCGGCACGCCGCTGAGACGCGCGGCCTCCGAACTGCCGCCGATCGCGTAGAGGAAGCGCCCGAACGCGAGATAACGCAGAACCAGGATGCCGATGACCGCGACGATGAGGAACACGAGGAACGGACCCGGCACACCGAGGACGTTGCCGCTGCCGAGGAAGTTGAAGACGGCACCGATGTTGTCGAACGGCTGAGGCCCGCCGTTGGTCACGCGCAGCGCGACTCCGCTGATGGCCACCATCGTCGCGAGCGTCACGATGAACGGCTGGATATTGAGCACCGCGATTGCCGAGGCCGTTCACCAGACCGCAAAGGATGCCGACGATCAGGGCGATGAGGATGGCGAGCCCCGGGGCCAAGCCCTGGTTGATCAGCATGGCCATCGTCACGCCGGTCAGCGCGAGAATCGAGCCGACCGAGAGGTCGATGCCACCGGTGAGGATGACGAACGTCATTCCGATGGCGACGACGCCGATGATGGAGGACTGACGGCCCACGTTCAGCAGGTTGGTCGGCTGGTAGAACGCTGGCACGAAGATCGCGAGCGCGATGAGGAGCGCCACGAAGATCACGATCGTGATCCAGTTCGTCCGGATCGCGCGGACGAGTGGGTTCGATCGGGCGGGACGCTGAGCTCGGACACTATTGCCTTCCTCCTACTGCGTATGGAACATGATTTCTTCCTCGGTGGCGGTGATCGCCGTCGAGTTCGGCGGCAACGGCTCCGTGGTACATGACGAGCGATGCGATGGCTGAGCGCGAGCACCTCGGGCAGCTCGGACGAGATGACGATGATCGCCAGACCCGCTTCGCAGAGCGTCCTGATCAGTTCGTAGATCTCCTGCTTGGCTCCGATGTCGATGCCTCGCGTGGGCTCGTCGAGGATCGAGGAGAATCGACGCCGGCATCGAGCCATTTCGACAACACGACTTTCTGCTGATTGCCGCCGGAGAGAGAGGCCACCGGTGCCGCGACGTCGCCGACTTTGATCCGCAGCTTCTCCTTGTAGGCGAGCGCGAGGCGGCGCTCCGCAGCAGGACTGACGAATCGGATGCCGCGCTTGAGCATCTTCACGATCGGAATGTTGGCTGCCGTCGACAGTGCGACGAAGATGCCTTGGGTCTTGCGCTCTTCAGGAACGAGGCCGATGCCCGCACGGATGGAGCGCAACGGGCTGCCGTTGGGGATGACAGCGCCGTTGATTCGCACCTCTCCCGAGGTGACAGTGTCGATCCCGTAGATCGCGCGGGCGAGTTCGGTCCGACCCGCTCCGCGCAGACCCGCGATCCCGAGGACTTCGCCGGCGCGCACTGTCAGGGAGATGTCGTCGAGGACTCCGGCGCGGCTGAGATGCTCGACCTCGACGACGACCTCACCCAGATTGGAGTTGACAGACCGTCCCACCCGCGCGAACTCGCGCCCTACCATCAGGGAGACGAGTGCGTCGTGGTCGGTATCGGCGATCCGGCCGTCACCGGTAAGTCGCCCGTCCTTCAGCACGATGTAGCGATCCGCGAGGCCGAAGACCTCCTCGAGACGGTGCGATACGAAGATGACGCTGACGCCGCGCTCCTTGAGCCCTCGCACCAACGCCAGGAGATGATCCACATCGGCGCCGCCGAGCACAGCGGTGGGTTCGTCGAGGATCACGATCTGAGCCCGACGATGCAGTGCCTTGGCGATCTCGAGCATCTGCTTCTCGGCGATGCTCAGCTCGCCCACTCGCTGAGTGACGTCGATGTTGACATCCAGGCTGGCGAGGAATTCGGCAGCCTCGCGCTGCGCCGCTCGCCAATCGATGACTCCGCGGCCGGGGTACGCGCCGAACACGAGGTTCTCGGCGACCGACAGCTCTGGAAAGAGGCTCAGCTCCTGATAGACCGTCGCAATCCCGAGATCTTCCGCCATGCGCGGGGCGAGAATCTCGACCTTCTCGCCGTTCACAAGAACCTCTCCAGCGTCGGGACGGTGAGCGCCGGAAAGGATGCGGATCAGGGTCGACTTCCCTGCCCCGTTCTCACCGATCAGGGCCAGAACTTCCCCCGGAAGGATGCTGAAGCTCACGTCTTCCAGCGCGTTCGCGCCAAGGAAGCTCTTGCTCACGCCGACGACCTGAAGCCGGGGCGCGACTCCGCCACCAGTTTCCACCTGGGCAGCTTCTCCCGGGACGAATCCTCGTTGGTTCATAGCTTGACTATATGTAGGCATCAAACGATGAAAAAAGGGCCCGCTTTATTATTATTTCGACATATATATCTGATGAATTCGTTAGTAGTATCTCGCCATGGGATCCCTGTGGACAGAAGTCCAGCTGCTCGAGCCAGACCACCACCTCTCTCCGAGCGCACACGCCGCTCGAAGCACTATCGCCCGCATCATCGCAAATGGGGGCGAGGTGAGCCGACGCGAAATTGTCGCCTCGACCGGTTTGGCGCGATCAACGATCGACGGTCATCTCGACGTGCTGCTGCGCGCTGGACTGATTGAAGACGCCGGCACGAGTATTCAGTCCGCGCGAGGTCGACCCGCGCAGTCGTTCAAGATCAACCCTCGCCGCGGCGTGGTGCTGGTCGCGGACATCGCGATCGACAGCTTCCAGATCGCCGTCACCACGCCCGACAAGCAAGTGCTGGGCAGGCGCACGGTCTGGATCGACATCAGCCACGGTCCTGATGAAGTGGTCGAACTCATAGCAAGCGCGTTCGACGAAATGCTCGAGGAAGCGCGAACGCCGAACGCTGAGCCGCTGGCGGTCCGGTAGGATTTCCGGAGTCGGTGGACGACGCACGGGGTGGTAGCCGTACCCCCGCCATGCCGGGCTGGACGGGTTCGAAGTCTGCAGGTTCATGGCCGAATGGTTCGAGTGCGATGTCGTCGTCGACAACGACGTCCATCGAGCTTCGGGGAGGCCCGAGCGCTTAGGGGTGCAAAAGTTGCCCCGTCTTGTCATCAACATCGACAGGAGCATCGGGGGTGGGTTCGTCAGCGAGAGTGGGCTTCTGCTCACGGTGCCGACGGTATCGGCGGGCGACATCGGGCACGTCCGTGCGAGGGGGTCATCGGACGCGATCTGCAGCTGAACGGGGCCTGGCTCTCGGCCGTCGCATCCGTCGACGCCATGGCACAACGGTTGTCGGTGGTGACGGGACGCGGTGTCACCTCGCAGGAACTGATTGATCAACTCCTTGCGCGGCGACGCCACGACGGTCAACGTGGTGAGAGAGGTCGCCGCTGTCGTCGGCAATGTGATCGCCGATCTGGTCAACTTCTGCAATCCGGCACGCGTAGTCATCGGCGGGTCGGTCACACACTGCACTGACGACGTGCTCGCGCAGATCTGGAGTGTCGTCTACCAGCAGTCGCAGCCGTTGGCGACCCGCAATCTCTCGATCGTCGACACCGAGCTGCGGCGAGGAGGCCGGTCTGATCGGCGGCACGGTTTCTGCGATCGAGCAGGTACTTCGCCGCGTGGGATCCAGTACCACACCCGGCCCGCAGGGTCCCACATGAAACCGCTTGGGAAGAGCTGAACTCAGCGGTCCACGGCCCCGACCGGCGCGCTTGCCCCGAGCAAAACTCGCGGTTAGCGTCGCGGTTGCGGAACCTTCAGCGGGCAATTCGGGGCCACGCCAAAAACGAGGCCCGTTGAGGGATCGGGTAGGGCACTCTGTAACGATGGCCATCCCATCCGTTATGCACGTCGTCCTCGTCCGCTGGAAGCCGGAAGTCGGTCGCACTGAGCAGGATGAGCTCACCGAGTTGGCGGTCGCGTTCCCGGACACGATCGCTGGAGTGCTGGCTGTTCATTGCGGGCCGAGCACGAGCCCTGAGGGCCTAGAGGGTGGATTCGAGTGGGCGCTCGTCGTCAGTTTTGAGAGCAGTTCCGCCCGAGACGATTACTTGCCGCATCCAGCTCATCAGCCCGTGGCACAGCTGATCTCTCGATTGGCCGAACGGGTCGTCGTCTTCGACGTTGATGCCTGAGGGAGATCGTCCGCTCCCCCGGAGCCGCGGGAAACTTGCCCACATTTTGCCCACACTTTCGCGAAAACGACCCCCGATCGACG
>CAVYWV010000003.1:0-415647 GCA_963772395.1 uncultured Actinomycetota bacterium
CGGGTGCGGTACTGCCCGACGAGGAATGCATTCTCGGGACGGCATGTCCACGTGTACACGCGCAGACCACGGGCGTGGGCGTCGGAGATCACCGGCGACGGCCCGGTCATGCGGCCGAGTTTGTCGGGAGCAAGGATCATTCGCTTGTCGACGCTGATGCCGTCCACGACGCCGACCAGGCGGTCCAGGCCCGCCGGACGCGCCGTGTCGCGGTACGTCGGGGCCGCCTTGCCGAAGGCCGCAACCATGTCGAACGGCCGACCGGCTGCCTCGAGCAGGTACACGTAGGTGCCGCGGATGCCGCGCTCGCGCAGTCCGCCCAGCACGGTCGACTCGAACGCTTCGATCGTGAGCGGCAGCTCGCCGCGCGCCCATCCCGCATCGAGCAGCTCCGCCTCGATGAGCCCCGCGAAGTCCCACCCGAGACCCGCGAAGTAGGTCGCGTGCTTGATCTCGAGCACGACGCCCAGCTCGCGGCCCTGCTCGAGCGATGCGGCGCGCACCAGATCGAGAACCTCCCGCAGCCGCAGCACGGGCTGCTCGTCGTCGAACGACGCGCTGCTGGGTCGCAGTTTCGGCAGTCGCTCGCGGCAGCGCAGCGTCGAGAGCTCGTCCCAGGTGAAGTCCTCGGTGAACCAGCCGGTCAGCTCGGCGCCGTCGATCGTCTTCGTCGTGCGCCGGTCGGCGAACTCCGGCCGGTCGGCGACATCGGTCGTTGCGGAGATCTCGTTCTCGTGCCGCACGACCAGCACGCCGTCCTTGGAGACGACGATGTCGGGCTCGACCGCGTCCACACCCATCGCGAGTGCGAGGTCGTACGACGAGCGCGAGTGCTCCGGCCGGTAGCCGGGCGCGCCGCGGTGTCCGATCACGAGCGGGCGGGTCCGGGGCACGGTTTCAGGCTACCCGCGGGATGCCGCCGGCCAACCCGAGGCATCCGGACACTGCGTGCGCTCAAAGCCCACTCACAGCGCGGACCTGTGAGGGAATGCCCGCCGTCGGATATCGTTGATCTACAGCACAGTGCTGTGAACCCCTTTACCTTGGAGTGTGAGAGCAGTGGCCCTCAACAACCCCGCATTCAACAACCCGGCCTTCCAGGACCCGAAGGCCGTCAGGTCCTACCCCGGCGGCCGCCAGGCAGCCGGCTTGACCCCGCCTGCCGCGCCCACGCAGTACGCGACCGCCCAGCACGCGGGCACGGATCTCGCCGCGCAGGCGCAGCTGGAGGGCATGTACGCCGCCCCCGCCGCCGGCGCCATCGAGACCGACCGCATGTCGGTGGAGGACACGGTCTGGAAGACCGTGGGCCTCTTCGCCGTCCTGCTGGTCACGGCAGTCGGTGGCTGGATCTGGACGATGGCCGGCGTCACCGCCGCAGAACCCGAGCCCCAACATCGCCCCGTGGATCATCGGCATGCTCGGCGGCTTCGTGCTGTCGCTTGCCGTCATCTTCGGTTCGCGCAAGAAGGTGCGCCCCGCGCTCATCTTCGCCTACGCAGCTTTCGAGGGCTTGTTCGTCGGCGGGATCTCGGCATTCTTCGAGTTCCTCTTCCCGGGAATCGTCGTGCAGGCGACTCTCGCGACTCTCACGGTCGTGGGCGTGACCCTCGCCTTGTTCGCGAGCGGCAAGATCCGCGCCTCGAAGAAGGCCACCAAGGTCTTCATGATCGCGATGATCGGCTACCTGATCTTCTCGCTCATCAACCTGGGACTCATGCTCTTCAACGTTCCGATCGCCGGTGGCGCCTTCGGCCTGTACAGCCAGCCGAGCTTCCTGTTCGGCATCCCGTGGGGCGTCATCATCGGCGTCTTCGTCGTGATCATGGCGGCCTACTCGCTCGTGCTCGACTTCGACCAGATCCAGCAGGGTGTGCGCAACGGCGCTCCCCGTCAGTTCGCCTGGCTCGGTGCCTTCGGCATCATGGTCACGGTCGTCTGGCTGTACGTCGAGATCCTGCGAATCCTCGCAATCCTGCGGGGCTCGAACTAGCTGATCTGCACGAAGGGGCCGTCCGAAAGGGCGGCCCCTTCGTCATTCCCTCGGCGAACACTGTCAGCGAGCCGCCAACGTCGCTATCGTGACGCTATGGTCGGGCCGCGCGCGCTCTTCAGTACGGTGATCCTGACCTGCGCGCTGGCGGGGACGGTTCTCGTGCCGGCAGCGGCTTACGCCGCACCCGCGGAGCCCTCGGTGGCCATGGAGGCGAGCGAGGCGTTCGAAGAGGGCGACTGCGCCGTGGACGTGCCGCCACAGTACGAGGACCGCGTGACGTGCGGCCGGCTCACCGTGCCCGAGCGCCGCTCGCCCGAGGCCGACCCGTCGAGAACACTGGACCTGCCGGTCGTCATCATCGAGAGCCGGTCGGAGAGCGGCGGCGATCCGCTCGTCTTCCCGACGTCGGGCGGCCCAGGCGGCGGCGCCGTCGGCTCGCTGTGGTACTTCCTCGACTATGCGAACTGGGCACTCGATGACCGAGACGTCATCCTCATCGAGCAGCGCGGCGACCGCCTCGCCGAGCCTTCGCTGACCTGCCCGGAACTGGACGTCGAGAACTTCATCGTGGACGGAGCACTCCTGTCCGGCGAGGCGGAGCGCGCGCGACGGAGCACGCAGATCGCGGCCTGCCGCGACCGATTGACGGCCGAAGGCATCGACCTCTCCGCGTACACGAGCGCCGAGAGCGCCGCCGACCTTTCCGATCTGCGCACCTCGCTCGGGTACAACGCGTGGAATCTGTACGGACGGTCGTACGGTTCGCGCTTGGCGCTGACAGTCATGCGGGACCGTCCTGAAGGGCTGCAGGCGGTGATCCTCGACGGCGTGCACCCGCCGCACATCAACCGCTACGAGGACACACCCGCCGGCTTCCTCGCCGCCGTCGACACGCTGCTCACGGCATGCGCGCGCGACGCCGAGTGCGGCGCGGAGTACCCCGACCTCGAAGAGTCCCTGCTGGATCTGCTGGCCCGCGCCGCGAAGGCGCCCCTCTCGGTCACGATCAAGAACCCGGTCGACGGCACGCCCCTCATGCTCCATCTGAGCGATGCCGACCTGATGACCGGACTCTTCAGCGCGCTCTACGACGCCGGCACCATTCCCGCGCTGCCGTACGTGATCGATCGCCTCGCGCACGGAGATGCCGAAACCGCCACCCCACTCGCGCAGCGCAACGTCGACGGCATCAACTACTTCACCGAGGGGCTCGCGCTGTCGATCGACTGCTCGGAAGAAGCCCCGTTCAACGACGACGAGCGCATCGCCGCCGCCCTCGCGCAGGATCCGCTGCTCGCGTACTACCCCTTGTCCGAGGGATTCCGTGAGGACTGCGAACTGTGGGGCGTCCCCGCCCTTTCCGAGACCGAGAATGCACTCGTCACCAGCGCCGTCCCCACCCTGCTGATGACGGGCGAGTACGACCCGGTGACCCCCGAGGCTTTCGCCGCATCCACGGCGGGGGGTCTCTCGGTCGCACACCCCTATTCGTTCCCGGGCCAGGGGCATGCACCGGTGTGGACCGTCTGGGCCGACGATTGCGCCGCGGAAGTCGCGCAACAGTTCCTCGTGGACCCCGCGACACCGCCCGACGCGTCGTGCATCGACGCGATGCCGGCGACGGAGTTCCTGACCGGCGCCGACATCCACGCGACCTCTTCGATCTATCGACTCGACAGCGACGTCCTGCGCGATCGCAACCCGGTGCAGATCGCGATCGCGGTACTGACGATCCTCATCTTCATCGCGACGCTCGTGTATGCGGCTGCCTACGGGCTCGTGTGGCTGAGCCGTCGCCGGGGTGACGCCCCCGGCGGTCTCGTGCTGGTCGCCGCCACATCGTCCGGCTTGAACCTCGCCTACGTCGGCGGCATGGTGGCGATCCTGTTCAGCGCGGATCCGACGCTGCTTGCCTTCGGACTCCCCAGTGGCGCCTGGCCGCTGCTGCTCGTTCCTTTCATCGCGCTCAGCGCCGGCATCCTGCTCATCGTCTCGCTGATCCGTGCGTGGAGGCAGGAGGAGGGCAGTCTGTTCCACCGCATCGTGCTGTCGGTATCCGCGGCGGCCTCGGCAGGCTTCGGCCTCTGGCTGCTCGCTCGCGGCCTGCTCATGCTCTAGCCGCACGGTCCCGTTCTGCTCTCAGCGGAACGGCTCGGAGGCGGCTGGGTCTCGTCCTATCGTGAGCGCATGCATGAAAGCACTGCGGAGATCATCCCGCTGCCGACGAAGCGCCCGGTGCGTGCGCCCGAGCCGCTCTGGCGCGACGTGCTGGGCGACCAGTTGCGCCGCATCCGCCACGATCGCGGCGAAAGGCTCACCGACACCGCGGATCGTGCGGGAGTCTCACCGCAGTACCTGTCCGAGATGGAGCGGGGGCTCAAGGAGCCGTCGAGCGAGATGATCGCCGCGGTCGCCGGCGCGCTCGAGATCACGCTCGTCGAGCTCACCGCCGCCGTCGTCGACGAGCTGCGAGAGCGCACTTCCGATCGCGCCGCCGTCGGCAACCAGGTCGGACTTTCGCTGGTCGCCTGAGCGTTCCGGCCGTGCACGCGCGTCCGCGGGGTGCACGTCGCCGCGCGTCAGGCCTGGTCGCGGCATCCGCTCGCGCAGTAGCGTGGCGAACGTGAGTCCTGCCGCCCGCAAAGACACGATGATCGACGTCGACGGACGCGAGGTGCGCGTCTCGAGCCCCGACAAGGTCGTCTTCCCGCAGATCGGGCTGACCAAGCTCGACGTCGTGCGGTACTTCATCTCGGTCGCACCCGGCGCGCTGCGCGGCGCGGGCGGACGACCGATGGTGCTGAAGCGCTTCGTGAAGGGCATCGACCAGGAGGCCTTCTTCCAGAAGCGCGTGCCCGAGAACCACCCCGACTTCATCGACACCGCCACCCTGCACTACGCGCGGGGCACGTCCGCCGAAGAGGCGGTGATCCGCGATGCCGCCGGACTGGCCTGGGTCATCAACCTCGGGTGCCTCGACCTCAACCCGCACCCGGTGCGCGCCGAAGACCTCGATCACCCCGACGAGCTGCGCGTCGACCTCGACCCGATGCCCGGGGTGGACTGGTCGCAGATCGTCGATGTCGCGTACGTCGCGCGGGAGGTGCTCGACGATGTCGGACTCGTCGGCTGGCCGAAGACCTCGGGATCGCGGGGGCTGCACATCCTGGTGCGGATCGCGCCGGAGTGGAACTTCAAGGACGTGCGCCTGGCGGCCGAGACGCTCGCCCGCGAGGTGGAGAACCGCGCGCCCGGGCTCGCCACCGCGCGGTGGTGGAAGGAGGAGCGCGGCGAGAGCGTGTTCGTCGACTTCAACCAGAACGCGAAGGACCGCACCGTGGCCTCGGCGTACTCGATCCGGCCGCTGCCCGATGCGCGGGTGTCGACTCCGCTGGACTGGGACGAAGTCCGGACGCGCCGGCCGGAGGAGTTCACCGCGATCACCGTGCCGGCGCGATACGCCGAGATCGGCGATCCGCACGAGGGAATCGACGACGCGGTCGGCACCCTGGACGGACTGCTGGCCCTCGCGAAGGAACTCGGCCCCGCGGAGAAGCCGCCGCGCGCCGGGGGAGCCGACGGCCGACGCCAGTCCACGATGCCGCTCATCGAGATCGCGCGTACGAAGACCAAGCCCGAAGCGCTCGAGATCCTCGAGCAGTGGAAGGCGCAGCATCCCGATGTCGCGGCTCTGCTGCACCCTGCCGACACGCTCGTCGACGGCATGCGCGGCTCGAGTTCGCTCTGGTACCGGGTGCGCATCAATCTGCAGCACGTGCCGGAGGCGTCGCGCCCGACGCAGGGCGAGCTGCTGGCCGATTACGACCCGTGGGCGGGCAAGACCTGGCCGGGCAGGGCCGCGACCGACTGAGGCGCCCGTCCTGCCGCGCGCGCGGCGCATAACTCCTGCATCAGGCCCGCCTCCCGACCGCCGCGCCGCGGAATGCCGCGGGCAGCCGCCTCCCCGCGGTGCGAACTGCAGGAGTTATGCGCCGTTGCTCCTCACCTCTCGCTGAGGACGCGGTCGACCAGCCCGTAGGCGACGGCCTCTTCGGCGGTGAAGACGCGGTCGCGGTCGGTGTCGGCGCGCAGTTTGGCCGCATCCTGGCCGGTGTGCCGCGCAAGGATCGCCTCGACCTCGCCGCGCACGCGCACCAGCTCATCGGCCTGCAGGATCAGATCGGGGATCGCCCCGCGCCCCTGCCCCGCGGGCTGGTGCAGCACGACCCGGGCGTGCGGCAGCACGGCGCGCTTGCCCGCGGCGCCGGCGGCGAGCATGACCGCGCCGACCCCGATCGCCTGCCCGACACACGTCGTCGCGATGTCGGGCCGCACGTGCTGCATCGTGTCGTAGATCGCGAGCATCGCGCTCGGATCGCCGCCCTCGGAGTTGATGTACAGCTGGATGTCACGATCGGGGTTGTCGGCATCCAGGTGCAGCAGCTGGGCGATGAGCGCATTCGCGACGCCCGCGTCGATGCCGGTGCCGAGGTACACGACCCGCTCGGTCAGCAGGTGCGAGTACACGTCCATGATGCGGTCCCCACGCGGATGCTGCGACACCACGTTCGGGATCGTGTAGCCGCTCATGCCGCCACCTCCGCCGCGCCCAGCCCCAGGCCGGCGGGCCGCCGCCGGCGTGGCACGACCTGCGCGAAGTCCGTGACGATGCCGTCGATGAACCCGTAGGCCTGGGCCTGCACCGCGGTGTACCAGCGGTCGTGCAGGGAGTCCTCGAAGATGCGCTCGACGGGCTGGCCTGTGTCGTCGGCGATGAGGCCCAGCACGGTGTCGCGCATGTGCCGCAGGTCGCCGGCCTGCACCTCGACCTCGACGGTCGAGCCGCCGATGCCCGACGAGCCCTGGTGCATCAGGATCCGCGCGTGCGGCAGCGCCCGGCGCTTGCCCTTGGTCCCCGCCGAGAGCAGGAACTGCCCGGCGCTGCACGCGAGCCCGAGCGCGAGCGTGGCGACGTCGTTCGGGACCAGCCGCATCACGTCGCGGATCGCGAGCATCGCCGGCACCGAGCCTCCCGGCGAGTGGATCCACAAAGCGATGTCGGATGCCTCGTCATCGGCGGCCAGCGCGAGCAGCTGGGTCGCGATCAGGGTGCCGTTGTCGTCGTCGAGCGGCCCGTCGAGCACGAGCACGCGTTGGTGGAACAGCTCGCGGCGCGCCTCGGCGCCGAACTGAGGGATCTTTCCGTCGTCTGCCATGCGCCCAGCGTGCGCCGGTGCGGATGCTCGCGCATGCGGTTCCGCCCCCGGCGGATCCGCCCTCGGCGGCTCGCCGGGCCCCAGTTCAGCAGACACCACCCGCTGCACTTGCCTGGGGATGACTTCGAGGGGGGTGATCTCGCGAAGACAGGCGGCGCGACCGGGGGTGTCAGACGCGGCGGGAGGGCCGCGCCAGCACGTCGTCGACCGCCTGCGCGAGCGCGGCCATGGCGTGCTCAGGATGCACCACGCGCGCGGCCGCGACCGCTTCGGCGGTGAGCCGGGCCCGCAGCTCCACGTCGGTCAGCAGCTCGACGATGGCCGCCGCGAGCGCGTCGAGGTCGGCATCCGGCACGAGCACGCCGCCGCCGTCCGCGAGCAGATCCCGCGGCCCGTACCGCACGTCGTAGGCGACGACCGGACACCCGTGCACGAGGGCTTCGGCGATCGAGAGGCCCTGGCCTTCGAACGCGGATGTCGACAGGAACACGGATGCCGCATCCAGCTCGTGGCCGGGATCTTCGGTGAGGCCGCGCAGCACCACGTGCGCGTCGAGTCCGAGCTCGTCGATCAGTCGCTGCAGGGCATCGTGCTCGGGGCCTTCGCCGAACACGTCCAGCGTCGCTTCGGGCACCGCCTGCACGACGGTCGCGAACGCGCGGATCGCGTGATCGACCCGCTTGCCGGGGGCAAGCCGGTTCAGCATCACGACGCGGCCCGGTGCGCGGTCGGCGAGGGCCGCGACGGATGCCGCCGCCCCCACCGCGTGCGGAACCACGACGTGCACGGGCGATGAGCCGAAACGGTCCTCGACATCGGCGCGCTGCGCGCCGGTCGGCCACAGCACCGCATCGAATCGCTCCGCGAGGCTGAACCACCGCGACCACAGCGGGTTCAGCGGCGCATCGGGGGTGAACGGCGGCTCGAGGTGGATCGTGTGGATCGCGTGAACGAGGCGCAGCGCCGGGTCATCCCAGCCGGCCAGCAGCTCACCCAGCTGCCGCGACTCGCACACCACGACGACCGGGCGGTCGGCATCCCCCGCCCGCAGCCCGTCGACCACATTCTCGAGCCATGCCCGGTAGAGCGCGCCGAAGCCTTCGACCACTCCGGCGACCGACCCCCGCTCGTCGTAGACGGCGACCGGGGCGGAGGTCACGTGCCAGTCCGGGTCGCCGGCGATGACCGGGAGTCCGACGACGGGCCGGGCGGCCGCATCCGCGATCACGCGGTATTCGAGCGCCGGGTCGGGCTCGCCGGGGTGTGCGGCGGCACGCAGCCACGCCGCGGCGCCGCCGTGACCGGCAGCGGCCTCGTCGAACAGGTTGCGCATCCGCGCCGGATCGACCACGAGGTCACGGCCCGCGAACGCGGCGCGATGCCGGGCGTGGTCGGCGGGGGTTCCGGGGTCAAGGGTCAGCAGCAGCGGTCCGCGTCCGCCGTGCACGCCGGCGGCGGCCATCTGCCGGGCGCGAGCGAGGGTCGCCAGCGCGTAGCCCCCGTCACGGTCGGGAATGAGCCTGCTCGAGAGGATGAGGTACTCGGCATCCGGGAATTGGCTCACGGTCCCATCCTGCCCCTCTGCGCCGAGAAGGCGCATCCCGACGCGAGAAGGCGCCCTTCACCGCGAGAAGGCGCATCTCGCACCGAAGAGTGCCGCACCTTCTCGGCGCGCAACCCACCTTCTCGGCGCGCAACCCACCTTGTCGGCGCACAACGCACCTCTTCGCGGGCGAGGGCTACGGCTCACTCCCACTCGATCGTGCCCGGCGGCTTCGATGTCACATCGAGCACGACGCGGTTGACCTCGCGCACCTCGTTCGTGATGCGGTTCGAGATGCGGGCGAGCACGTCGTAGGGCAGACGGGTCCAGTCGGCGGTCATCGCATCTTCGGATGACACAGGTCGCAGCACGATCGGGTGACCGTACGTGCGACCATCGCCCTGCACGCCGACCGAGCGCACGTCGGCGAGCAGCACGACCGGGCACTGCCAGATCTCGCCGTCGAGTCCGGCGCGGGTCAGCTCCTCGCGGGCGATCGCATCGGCGTCACGCAGAATCTCGAGGCGGTCAGCGGTGACCTCACCGACGATCCGGATGCCGAGGCCGGGCCCCGGAAAGGGCTGGCGCCCCACGATCACCTCGGGCAGACCCAGCTCTCTGCCGATCGCGCGGACCTCGTCCTTGAAGAGGGTGCGGAGGGGCTCGACGAGCTCGAACTGCAGGTCTTCGGGCAGGCCGCCGACGTTGTGGTGAGACTTGATGTTCGCGGTGCCCGTGCCGCCGCCGGACTCGACGACGTCGGGGTAGAGCGTGCCCTGTACGAGGAAGCGGATCGGCTCACCGTCGGCCGCAGCCTCCAGAACGAGAGCCTTCTCTGCCGCCTCGAACGAGCGGATGAACTCGCGGCCGATGATCTTGCGCTTCTGCTCGGGGTCGCTCACCCCGGCGAGCGCGTTCAGGAACTGCTCGCGCGCGTCGATGGTGACCAGGCGCACACCGGTGGAGGCGACGTAGTCGTTCTCCACCTGCTCGCGCTCGTTCTTTCGCAGCAGACCATGGTCGACGAAGATGCAGACGAGCTGGTCGCCGACCGCCTCGTGCACGATCGCGGCGGCGACCGCGGAGTCCACGCCACCCGAGAGCCCGCAGATCACGCGGCCGGTGCCCACCTGCTCGCGGATGCGGGCGACCTGCTCGGCGATGACGTTGCCGCTGTTCCAGTCGGCGGGAAGACCTGCCCCGACGTGCAGGAAGTTCTCGATCACGCGCTGACCGAAGTCGCTGTGCTTGACCTCGGGGTGCCACTGCACGCCGTACATGCGCCGCTCGTCGCTGCCGAACGCCGCGACCGGGGTCGCCGAGGTCGAGGCGAGCACGTGGAAGCCCTCGGGCGCTTTCGAGACCTGGTCGCCGTGGCTCATCCACACGTTCTGCGCGGTCGGCTGGCCGGCCAGCAGC
This sequence comes from uncultured Actinomycetota bacterium, assembly GCA_963772395.1. GTDB lineage: Bacteria > Actinomycetota > Actinomycetes > Actinomycetales > Microbacteriaceae > Microbacterium. Next base: position 10,175 of record CAVYWV010000003.1, read on the forward strand.
ACGCCTCCCTCACCCGTGAGCACAGCATCCGTCGCCCCGTACTCGCGGAGGCCCGTGTTGGCGACTTCGCCGCCGAGCGCCTGCGCCATGACCTGGAAGCCGTAGCAGATGCCGAGCGTCGGGACTCCGAGGTCGAAGACGCCGCTGTCGAGCGCGGGGGCGCCCGGCTCGTACACCGACGACGGGCCGCCCGAGAGGATCAGCCCGACCGGGTTCTTCGCCGCGATCTCGGCGGCGGTGGCGGTGTGCGGGACGATCTCGCTGTAGACGCCGGCCTCACGGACGCGGCGGGCGATCAGCTGGGCGTACTGCGCTCCGAAGTCGACGACCAGCACGGGGCGCTGATCGGTCTCGGTCTGTTGAGTCAACGCTTGTTCTCCGTCGGGATGGCCTGGGTCAAGGACGAGTGCTCGGCGCGCGAGTGCAGCTCCGCATCTTCGCGGGTCGTGAGGTAGGCGCGCACCTCGCGGGCGACGCGCACCTCGAGGAAGAACGACAGGAACGGCACGATGCCACCGGCGGCCAGCAGCAGGAAGCGCAGGAAGTGCCAGCGCATCAGGCTCCACACGCGGAAGCACGCGAAGAGGTACACGACGTAGAACCAGCCGTGCGCGACGAGGATGCCGAGCGAGAGGTTGAACCCGTCACCGGTCGACTCGTGTCCGTCCGGACCCTCGACGACGGGGGCGAACCACAGGAAACCGCCCGACCCGCCGAGGAAGAGCTCGTAGCCGAACGCGTACTTGACGAGCATCTCGGCGCACAGCAGCAGCAGCATCGTGCCTGTGATGACCGAGCAGATCTGGTAGAACTTCAGCGCCCCGCGGATGGCCGGGAACGAGGCGAGTTTCGGGGCCGGGGGCATGCGTCCAGTCTACCCGCGGCGCGCCGGACGCCCGGCGGAGTCAGGATCCTCCCCACGCCCCCTCCACTCGTCGCTACGCGCCGGGCGGAGCCTCCGGGCGCGTGGGCCCGGAGTCGGGTTCTTCGAGCTCCTCCAGCTCGCGCTCCCACGCGTCGCGGGCGAGGCGATACCAGAGGTAGAAGGCGAAGCCGGCGAAGACGGCCCACTCGATCGCATAGAAGATGTTGAGCCAGTTGACCGTGGAGCCTTCGGCCGGGGCGGGCGAAGAGATGGCGTCCAGAGGTCCCTGCGGAACCTCCGAGGCGACGTAGGCCCGGTAGACGTCGAGGCCCTCGATGTCGTGCCATCGCGAGAGCAGCGCCGCCGGCGACATGCGCGTCAGCGTCATCGGGTCGCCGCTCTTCGGCGGGGGCACGGGTCCTTCGTCGGAGATGAGACGACCGGTGATCGCGAGCGGGGTGTCGGCGGCGCCGGGGGCGGCGGCATCCTGATTCAACTCGTCGACGGCGGCGAGCGCCTCGTCTTCGGTTGCGGCCCACCCGATCGCGACGGCGACGGAGGCCGGCGAGGCGCCCGCGTCGTCCGCGACGCGCAGCTGCCCGGTCACCCAGTACCCCTCGACACCGTCGTTGAAGCGGGAGGAGACCACGATGAAGTCCTCGGGCATCCACGTCCCGGTGACGGTGACGCGCTGGCCGACGACCGGCTCGGGGACGTACTGGCCCGGCGCGGTCACGTCGGCCAGCGGCTGCACCTCTTCGGTCGCCCCCGGGGGTGTCGGGTCGCTCAGCAGGGCGCGGCCGAGCTGCCACTGCCCGAGCCACGCGAACACGCCCGCGACCACGAGGCACAGCGCGAGCAGCGCGATCCATCGCGGCCGCAGCATGACCTCGCGGAGTGTGGGCGGGAAGACCTCAGGGTCGGAGAGAGTCATCCCGCGCTGTACGGGGCGACCACGACATCGACCCTCTGGAACTCCTTGAGGTCGGAGTAGCCGGTCGTCGCCATCGACTTCTTGAGCGCGCCGATGAGGTTCGCCGTGCCGTCGGCGACGGGGGCGGGCCCGTACAGGACCGACTCCAGGGTCGTCACCTGATCGACGCTCACGCGGTGTCCGCGGGGCAGCTTCGGGTGGTGCGACTCCGGGCCCCAATGAAAGCCGCGACCGGGCGCATCGGTCGCCCGCGAGAGCGCGACGCCGAGCATGACGGCATCCGCTCCCATCGCCAGCGCCTTGACGATGTCGCCCGAGGTGCCCACGCCGCCGTCGGCGATCACGTGGACGTAGCGTCCGCCCGACTCGTCGAGGTAGTCGCGGCGGGCGCCGGCGACATCGGAGACCGCGGTCGCCATCGGGGCATGGATGCCGAGGGTGACGCGCGTGGTCGATGCCGCTCCCCCGCCGAAGCCGACGAGCACTCCCGCCGCACCGGTGCGCATGAGATGCAGCGCGGCGGTGTAGGTCGAGGCGCCTCCGACGATCACCGGGACGTCGAGGTCGTAGATGAACTTCTTGAGGTTCAGCGGCTGATCGACCGAGGACACGTGCTCGGCCGACACCGTCGTGCCGCGGATGACGAACAGGTCGACGCCGGCCGCGACGACGGTCTCGTACAGCTCCTGCGTTCGCTGCGGGGTGAGCGCCCCGGCGACGGTGACCCCGCCCGCGCGGATCTCCGCGAGCCGATCGCGCACGAGCTCGGGCTTGATCGGCTCGGAGTACAGCTCCTGCATGCGCTGCGTCGCCGTCTCGTCATCGAGGGCGGCGATCTCGGCGAGGTAGGGCTCGGGGTCGTCGTAGCGCGTCCAGAGGCCTTCGAGGTCGAGCACGCCGAGGCCGCCGAGCTGGCCGAGCATGATCGCGGTCTGGGGACTGACGACCGAGTCCATCGGTGCGCCGAGCACGGGGATCGCGAACTGGAAGGCGTCGATCGTCCACGCGGTCGAGACGTCCTCGGGATTGCGCGTGCGCCGCGAGGGCACGACCGCGATGTCGTCGAACGTAAAGGCGCGACGCGCGCGCTTCGCGCGACCGATCTCGATCTCCATGCTCACGTGATCAGCCTACCCGGCGGCATCGCACCGACGCGGGCCGACCGCTCACCACGCCGTCGCCCGGCCGCCCTGCGAAGATCGTGGGATGAGCGAACGCGTGCCCGTCGTGGTGGTCGGTGGCGGAGTGATGGGGCTGGCGACTGCCTGGGCACTGACCCGGCGCGGCGAGCGGCCCCTCGTGATCGAGAGGTTCGCGCGAGGACACACACAGGGCGCATCGCACGGCGCGACCCGTAACTTCAACAACGCCTATGCCGACCAGCACTACCTCGACCTGCTCGTCCGCGCGCGCGAGGGCTGGGACGCGCTCGGCGCCCCGGACGGCGAGCCGTTGCTGCGCCTGCACGGACTCGTCTCGCACGGCTCCGGCGCGGCGCTCGGCGGCACAGGTGGCGGCCTGGTCGCGATCCACGAGCAGCTGCGCGAGCGCGGCATCCCGGCCGACCTGCTCGACGGCACCGAGGCCGCGCGCCGCTGGCGGGGCATGAGGTTCGAAGACACCGTGCTGTACTCGCCCGATGCCGGCGTCGCCCGCGCGGCCGTCGCGCTCGCCGAGCTCGAGCGGCGCATTGTCGCCGCGGGCGGCGAGGTGCGGTGGAGCACCCCTGCGCTGCGCATCGAGGAGCATTCCGACCGCATCACGCTGCACACTGCCGCGGGGGCGGTGCTCGCCGACACCGTCGTGGTGACAGCCGGAGCCTGGACGAGCTCTCTGGTGGGCGGCATCCGTCTGCCTCCGCTCGTGGTGACTGAAGAGAGCCCGGCCCACTTCGCCCCGCGCGACCCTGCAGACGCATGGCCCTCGTTCAATCACTTCGTCACGCCCGGCGCGTGGCCGTCCAACGTGTACGGGATGCCGTCACCCGGCGAGGGCGTCAAGGTCGGCTTCCACGCGGTCGGTGACGTCGTCGATCCCGATGCCCGACCGTTCCGCACCGACAAGCACGCCGCGCAGCTGGCCGCGTACGTGCGCGAGTGGATGCCGGGCCTCGACGCCCGCACAGCCGCCCCGATCAGCTGCACCTACACCTCCACGCCCGACGAGGCGTTCGTGCTCGACCGTGCCGGCCGGATCGTGATCGGTGCCGGATTCTCGGGGCAGGGCTTCAAGTTCGCGCCGGGCGTGGGCGCCGTGCTGGCCGACCTCGTGCTCGACCCCGGGTTGCGCGCTGCGGATGCGTTCCGCCTGCGCTGACCGCTCCTGATCACCCGCAGCCGCCCGCGTCCAGCAGCGGCCTGCCATCGGGGAGCTGTACGAGACCGTGCTGATGTCGATGTAGCCCATGACCTGACCTGCGCACCGCTTCTGATCCTCGCCGCGCGCGAAGCGCGGCATCCGTCAGCGCAGAACGCCGGCCCGCGGGTGGCGAGCCGACCAGAATACCTCAGCCGCGCCGTCGCCTCTGCCCTGGTGCCGAAGAGGCGAGCGGATGCCGATGCGAGCGACCGGGGAGCCCCTCAGTCGTCGGAGCGCTGGGGCAGGAGTGCACGCATGTGGCGCGCGCGACGGGCCGACGGCTTCCGGTCCGACGACTCGACGCCGACCCGAGGCTCACGCCGCCGAGTACCGGCCCGACGCGATCGCGCGGGCGCGCGCCTTGGCGGCCTCCTCTTCGCGATTCTTCGGCGGAGTCACTGCGACCAGGTCTTGCAGGAGGTGGCCCGTGATGTGGGCGATCTCGTGCACGGCGCGGTCGAACGCCTCCTGATTGGCCTTGGACGGCTTGGTCGTGCCCGCGATCTTGCGGACGTACTGAAGGGCGGCCGCGTCGATCTCATCGTTGGTCGCCGCGGGCTCGAAGTTGTGGAGGGTGTGGATGTTCCGGCACATGCGTTCCACGGTACGCCCGGGCGTGGTGTGGAGCGAGATCCGATTCAGTCGCCCTTGCCGCGCAGGAGCTTGGTCAGCGGGCCGTCGAGGAAGAAGAGCACGAACGCGATCGAACCGACGAACGGCGCGAGGACGACCACCGCTCCCGAGATCAGGAGCGCGCTCAAAGACCCACGCCCGTATGCCCTCGCGTCTTGCTCGGAGATGTCGGGCAGCAAGGTCTCACGGTGCCGGACGGCCCACATCCACTGCAGCCAGCTGAACAGGATCGCCATGAAGAACGTCACCGGCATCAGCAGGCGGCCGGCCATCCACTCGGAGTACTCGGTGGTCAGGCCCGTGGCGAACGGGACCAGCACGATGAACAGCAGCCGCGCGTTGTTCAGCCAGGTGAGCACCCGGTCGATGCGCGCGACGTGCTCGAACTGCTGCACGTGCACCATCCACAGCATGCACAGCAGCACGAAACTCAACGCGAAGTTGAAGAACAGCTCCCACATCCCGGCGAGCGCCGCCCACATCTCGGCATCCGAGGTGATCTCGCCGAACGCGTGCGTCGTGAGATCGAGCACGAGCAGCGTCGCCGCGATCGCGAACACCCCGTCGGTGAACGCCTCGAGCCGACCCGTGCCCTGGGTCGCCGCCGGATGGGTGCGCTGCCTGATCACCCGCTCAGCGTAGCGAGGCTATCTCTTGTAGTTGGGCGCCTCGACCACGATCTGCACGTCGTGCGGGTGCGACTCTTTGAGGCCTGCCGCGGTGATGCGCACGAACCTTCCCTTGGCCTTGAGCTCGTCGATCGTGCGGGCGCCGACGTAGAACATCGACTGACGCAGGCCCCCGACCAGCTGATACGCGACGGCCGAGACCGGGCCTCGGTAGGCGACCTGTCCCTCGATGCCCTCGGGGATCAGCTTGTCGTCGTTCGGCACGTCGGCCTGGAAGTAGCGGTCCTTCGAATACGACGTCTTCTTGCCGCGCGTCTGCAGCGCGCCGAGCGAACCCATGCCCCGGTACTGCTTGAACTGCTTGCCGCCCTGGAAGACGATCTCGCCCGGCGACTCGTCGGTGCCGGCCAGCAGCGAGCCCAGCATGACCGTGTCGGCGCCGGCGACGAGCGCCTTCGCGATGTCACCGGAGTACTGCAGCCCGCCGTCGGCGATCACCGGGATGCCGGCCTCGCGCGCCGCGAGCGACGCCTCGTACACCGCGGTCACCTGGGGCACGCCCACGCCCGCGACGATGCGCGTCGTGCAGATCGAACCGGGTCCGACACCCACCTTGACGGCATCCACACCGGCGTCGATCAGGGCCTGCGCGCCTTCGCGCGTCGCGACGTTGCCGCCGATGATGTCGATGTGATCGAACGATGCGTCGGCCTTGAGCCGCCGCACGATGTCGATGACCCCGGCCGACTGGCCGTTTGCGGTGTCGACCACGAGCACGTCGACTCCGGCGTCACGCAGCGCCCCGGCGCGCTCCCACGCGTCGCCGAAGAACCCGATGGCCGCGCCGACGCGCAGGCGACCCTGCTCGTCCTTGGTCGCGAGCGGGTACTTCTCGCTCTTGTCGAAGTCCTTGACCGTGATCAAGCCCGCGAGCTTGCCGTCGTCATCGAGCAGCGGCAGCTTCTCGACACGGTGCTTCGCGAAGATCGCGATCACGTCGTTCGCGCCGATGCCGACGTGCGCGGTGACGAGGTTCTCGCTCGTCATGACGTCCTTGACCAGGGTCGTCGTGCGCTCGAAGCCCGAGACGAAGCGCATGTCGCGGTTCGTGACGATGCCGACAAGCTGCCCGTCGGCGTCGACGACCGGAAGACCCGAGATGCGGAACTGCGCGCACAGCGCTTCGACCTCGTCGATCGTGGCGTCGGGCGTCGTGGTGATCGGGTTCGAGATCATCCCCGACTCGCTGCGCTTCACGCGGTCGACCTGCGACGCCTGCTCCTGGATCGACAGATTGCGATGGAGGATGCCGAGACCCCCCTCGCGCGCGACCGCGATCGCCATGCGGGCTTCGGTGACGGTGTCCATCGCGCTCGAGACGAGCGGCGTGGCCACCGTGATCCGGCGGGTCACCCGCGAGGACGTGTCGGCCTCACTCGGGATCACATCGGTGTGTCCGGGCAGGAGCAGAACGTCGTCGTACGTGAGTCCGACGAAGCCGAAGGGGTCGTGGTTCTGCATGGGTTCTCCTGCGCGTGGCTCGCGCGTTGCTCGGGATGGACGACGACGGCCGTTGCGCACGGGACGCGCCGTACCAATTCTAAGCGAGCGGGCACCCGTTTCATTCCGCGCGATCAGGCCCTCGCGGACCAGCCCATGTGTGCGAATCCATCTCGTCGCGCAAGAGTGTTGTAGGCGAAACAAGAACGACACATTACGCTCGTACCGTCGTTGATCAGCGCCGCTGCGACCCGAAGCTTCGGCGTGCGGCGGCGGACTGGGAGGTTTTGTGGGTCCTACGGCTTCACGCATTCGACGGGTCCAGCCCTGGCTGGTCGCCGTGATCGGAACATTGCTCGCTGCGGCGATGGTGTTCCTGTCCACCCCGGGCGCTTTCGCGTCCGCTCCGGACACCCCGGGCGGTGATCAGGAGGCGACCGACTACTACTTCGGCGGCGTCATCACCTTCGAGGAGGAGGGCGTCCCCGACGTCACCGTCGCGGTCGAGGGCAACGGCTTCGAAGCCGAGACGGTCACCAATGCCGAAGGGCAATGGCGGCTGTATGTGCCCGAGAAGGAGAAGTACACGCTCACGGTCGACGAATCGACCCTGCCGGAGGGTGTGATCGTCGACGGCGAGTCCGCCTCGCAGGAGGTTGAGTTCGGGCTCACCGGGTCGAAGATCGTGAACCTGTTCCTCGGCGAGGGTGAACGCGTCACCCAGTCCTTCTTCGACCAGCTGATGGTGCGCCTGATCAACGGCTTGAACTTCGGCCTGCTGCTGGCCCTGGCCGCGATGGGCGCATCGCTCATCTACGGCACCACGGGGCTGTCGAACTTCGCACACGGCGAGATGGTCACGTGGGGCGCGCTCATGGCGCTCGTGCTGACCTCGTTCTGGGCGTGGCCGTTCTGGATCGGGATCATCATCGCGGTGATCATGGGCGGAGTGCTCGGCCTCGCGCTCGACGCGGGCTTATGGAGACCCTTGCGACGAAGAGGGCTCGGGGTCGTTCAGCTGATGATCGTCAGCATCGGCCTCTCGCTCGCCCTCCGCTACACGTACCAGTACTTCATCGGCGGCAAGACCTACCAGTTGCCCGGCGCCAGCCCTGCGCCTATCCAGTTCGGGCCGATCTCGCTGTCGTACATCGACCTCATCAGCATGGGCGTCAGCATCGTCGTCATCCTCGCCGTGGCGTACTTCCTCCTCGGAACGCGCATCGGCAAGGCGACCCGCGCGATCTCCGACAACCCGCAGCTGGCCTCGGCCTCCGGAATCAACGTCGACCGCGTCGTGCGGATCGTCTGGATTCTCGCCGGTGTGCTCGCCGCCCTCTCCGGAATCCTGTGGGCGTACTTCCGCCCGGGCGTCAAGTGGGACATGGGCACGCAGATGCTGCTGCTGATCTTCGCGGCGATCACCCTCGGCGGTCTCGGGACGGCGTTCGGCGCCCTGCTCGGTGCGATCATCGTCGGCATCGTGGTCGAGGTATCGACCCTGTGGATCCCGTCCGACCTCAAGTACGCCGGCGCGCTGGTCGTGCTGATCCTCATCCTGCTCGTCAGACCTCAGGGCTTGCTCGGTCGCAAAGAAAGATTGGGGTAGCGGCCATGGATTGGGGAGCAATTCTCTCGAACACGCTCAGCTACATCCTGAGCCCGGTCACGATCGCCTATGCGCTCGCGGCAACCGGCCTTGCCGTGCACTTCGGCTACGCCGGACTGCTCAACTTCGGTATGGCCGGCTTCATGGCCCTCGGCGGTTACGGCTATGCCATCTCGGTCTTGAGCTTCGGCATCCCGTGGTGGCTCGGCATGATCATCGGTCTGATCGCCGCGGCCGTCTTCGCGCTGATCCTCGGCATCCCGACCCTGCGCCTGCGCGCCGACTATCTGGCCATCGTCACGATCGCGGCGGCCGAGATCGTGCGACTGATGTTCACGACGCAGGTGTTCGACCAGTTCACCAACTCCGCCGACGGCTTGGGCGGCTACCACGCGGGCTTCCGCGCGGCGAACCCGTTCCCGCCCGGTAGGTACGGGTTCGGCCCGTGGGAGTCGAACGAGACCGTGTTGTGGACGCGGGTCTTCGGCCTGACGATGCTCGCCCTCGCCATCCTGCTGGTGTGGTCGCTCATGCGCAGCCCGTGGGGTCGCGTGCTCAAGGGCATTCGCGAAGACGAGGACGCCGTGCGTGCCCTCGGCAAGAACGTCTTCGCCTACAAGATGCAGGCGCTCGTCGTCGGTGGCTGTATCGGCGCGATGGGCGGCATCGTCTACGTGCTCCCTTCGGCCGTCGTGCCCTCGAGCTACACGACCTCGCTCACGTTCTTCCTCTGGACGATCCTCCTGCTCGGTGGCGCGGCGACCGTGTTCGGCCCGACACTGGGTGCGGTCATCTTCTGGGTCGTCATCGCCTTCCTCGGCAACCTCCTCCCCGAACTCGCGGATGCCGGCATCCTGCCGATGTCGTCGATTCAGGCGGGAACGCTGCGCTACATCCTGGTCGGCGTCGCTCTCATGGTCCTCGTGATCTTCAGGCCGCAGGGCATCCTCGGCGACAAGAGGGAGATGACCTTTGTCAAATAACAGCACCTCAAGCGACAACCCCGGCAGCGCGGCAGGAGGCGACGCTGCGGAATACGGCTCCGCCGAGACCCGGCCCACGACCGGCAGCGTTCGCCGACCCAAGACCGGCGGACTCGCGAAGGGCGAGGCCGCACCCGGCGTCGCCAAGACCGATCCGATCATGATCGTCGACAACGTGACCCGGCGCTTCGGCGGTCTGACCGCCGTGGACGTCGATCACCTCGAGATCCCCCGCGGTGCGATCACGGCTCTGATCGGCCCGAACGGCGCCGGCAAGACGACCCTGTTCAACCTGCTGTGCGGCTTCGACAAGCCCAACAGCGGGACGTGGTCGTTCGACGGGCGCACCCTGTCCGGCATCCCGGCCTTCAAGGTCGCGCGCATGGGTCAGGTGCGCACGTTCCAGCTGACCAAGGCGCTGTCGCTGCTCACGGTGCTCGAGAACATGAAGCTCGGCGCCACGAAGCAGGTCGGCGAGAGGTTCTGGACGAGCTTCATCCCCGCGTTCTGGCGAGCTCAGGACACCGGGATCGAGGTCAAGGCGCGCGAACTGCTCAAGCGGTTCAAGCTCGACGCCAAGGAGAAGGACTTCGCCGCCTCCCTGTCGGGTGGCCAGCGGAAGCTCCTCGAGATGGCGCGCGCGCTCATGAGCGACCCGCAGCTGGTCATGCTCGACGAGCCGATGGCAGGCGTCAACCCGGCCCTCACCGAGTCGCTGCTCGATCACATCCTCGACCTGAAGGAGCTCGGCATGACCGTGCTGTTCGTCGAGCACGACATGCACATGGTGCGCCACATCGCCGACTGGGTCGTCGTCATGGCCGAGGGCCGCGTGGTCGCCGAGGGTCCGCCCGAGACGGTCATGCACGAGAAGGCCGTCATCGACGCGTACCTGGGCAGCCACCAGGACGTCGACCTCGGCGTGATCACCGGTCGGTACGACGGCGAGCTGAGCGTAGAGGCCCAGGAACTGCTCGCAGAGATTCAGGAGGCCGAAGAAGCGTCCATCGCCGAGGCCGAAGAGGAGAAGAAGTGAGCGACCCGTCGACAAGCTCAGGACCCGCCGGCGCGCCGGCGACGCCCGCAGCACCCACCATGGACATGAGCCATGCCGGCGAGCGCTCGGTCGCCAAGACCGATGCGGTCGTCGTCGAGGTGAGGGACCTGGTGGCGGGCTACCTGCCCGGGGTCAACATCCTCAACAGCACGAACCTGATCGCCCGGCAGGGTGAGCTCATCGGCATCATCGGACCGAACGGCGCCGGCAAGTCCACGCTGCTCAAGGCGATCTTCGGGCTCGTGAGGGTGCGCGGCGGAGACATCACCGTCAAGGGCGAGAGCATCGTCGGGCTCAAAGCCGACAAGCTCGTGCGGCGCGGTGTGGCATTCGTGCCGCAGACGAACAACGTGTTCCCCTCGCTCTCGATCGAGGAGAACCTGCAGATGGGGCTCTTCCAGAACCCGAAGATCTACACCGAGCGGCTCGAGTTCGTGACCGGCATCTTCGCGGAGCTCGGCAAGCGCCTCAAGCAGCGTGCCGGATCGCTCTCGGGCGGCGAGCGCCAGATGGTGGCGATGTCGCGGGCGCTCATGATGGACCCGTCGGTGCTCCTGCTCGATGAGCCGTCCGCGGGCCTGTCCCCCGTGCGGCAGGACGACGCCTTCATCCGCGTCTCCGACATCAACAAGGCGGGTGTGACCACGATCATGGTCGAGCAGAACGCCCGCCGCTGCCTGCAGATCTGCGACCGCGGCTATGTGCTCGATCAGGGCCGCGACGCCTACGAGGGCACCGGCCGCGAACTCCTGAACGACCCGAAGGTCATCGGCCTGTACCTCGGAACCCTCGGCTCCGACGGGGTGTAGCGCCACCACGCACGCATGAAGAGCGGATGCCGATCGATCGGCATCCGCTCTTCTGCGTGCGGGCGATCTGCGCCGAGGAGGTGCCTCTGGCGGCGAGAAGGTGCCTCTGGCGCCCACAAGGTGGACCCTCTCGGCGGCGAACGCACCTTCTCGGCGGCCAGCGGACCGGGCAACGCGAAAGGCCCCGGATTTCTCCGGGGCCTTCGCTGCGACGAGGCGTCAGTTAGTTGATGCGCTCGTGCATGTTGTCGGCGCCGAACTGGAAGATGCCGATCGTGGCCTCCGTCGGGTCGCCCGCGTCGTCGAACGCGACGCCACCGGAATAGCCGTCGTAGTCCGCGACGCCGCCGCCGAGGATGATGTCGGCGCAGTCCGCGAACGTGTCGCACTTCTCGCCGTCACCGGAGCCGCCGGAGACTTCCTGCAGCTTCTCGGCGATGGCCGCGGGGTCGGTCGAACCGGCCGCCAGCGAAGCGAGCGCGAGCAGCACGACCGCGTCGTAGGACTCTGCGGAGTACGAGTAGTCCTCGAGCTCGGCGTTGCCCTCGGCGGTCCAGGCGTCGTTCAGACGCTGCTGGAAGTCATCCGCGAGCACGGGTCCGGGCGTGGTGCCCTTGGCGCCCTCGAGGCTGACGCTCACGTCGGGGCCCCACTGCTTGAGGTTTCCGTCGACGAGGTAGAAGTTCTCGGCGGACTGACCGGCGTTCACGAACAGCGGTGCGATCGTGGCGAACTGGTCGAACGTGATCAGAACGATCGCGTCGGGGTTGGCCGCCGTGATCGTCGCGACCTGCGCGTCGAACGACGTGTCACCGTCGTTGTAGGAGGCATCGGCCACGACGGTGCCGCCGCTGGCCTCGAAGACCTCCTTGACGACGCCGAACAGGCCGGTGCCGTACGCGTCGTTCTGGTAGATGATGCCGATGTTCTTGTGGCCGTCCTCGGCGATCAGGTTGCCGAGCACTTCGCCCTGCAGCAGGTCGCTGGGCGCGGTGCGCCAGTACAGGCCGTTGTCGTCCCACGTGGTGAAGTCGGGCGAGGTGTTGGCCGGCGAGAACGTGATGATGCCCTCGCTGACGTTGCTGTCGAGGAACAGCTTGGTGACGCCCGATGAGGCGGCACCGATCATCGCAGCGACGCCTTCGCTCTGGAGCTTCGGGACCGTGGTCTCGAAGGCCTTGTTGTCGGCGTCACCGGAGTCGCCGAAGGTCGCGTCGACGGTGATGCCGACGCCAGCCTCGTTGACCTCGTTGACGGCCAGCTGGACGCCGGCCTCCTCGGGCGGGCCGAGGAAGGCAAGGCTGCCGGTCTGGGGCAGAACGGTGCCGACCTTGAGGGTGAGATCCTCAGCGGGGGCAGCCGAGTCCGAAGGCTCGGCGGTGCCGCCGCCACCGGCGCAGCCGGCGAGGACGAGGGCGCTTGCGCCGGCGATGGCGAGGCCGCCGATCACCGTCCGCACGCGCGAACGGGAGGCGGTGCCTCGGGAGAAGACGCTCATGTTGCTCCTTGCTGTGAATGAACGCGGACCGACTCGGGCGCCGATCCAGTTCCCCTAAACCTAATCGCGGACGGGTCCCGCCAATGTTGCCTTTCGTTAACGATGTGTAACGCAGTCAAATCGTTATGAACCGCGGTTTCACCGGGTCCGGGAGCGGATGCCGCACGCCTCGCGTTCCCTCATCGACTGACCGCGAGACCGGATAGGCACCGCGAAACTGAGGCGAACGCGCTCCGTCTCGCGGCGCCTATCCGGTCTCGCGGGGTGGGAATACCCCTGGCCGGTATAGGGTTGCATCGGAGGACCTACCCCCCAGGGGTATCCAGAACGTGAAAGGCGATGAACATGGCGACCAACGAGTACCAGGTGACCGGCATGAGCTGCGGACACTGCGAGGCGTCCGTGCGTGGCGAGCTGTCCAAGCTCGACGGCGTCGACCGGATCGACGTGAGCGCCGCGAGCGGCCGCCTCGTGATCACCTCGACAACGCCCCCGTCGGACGCCGATGTGCTCGCCGCCGTCGACGAGGCCGGATACGCCGCGGTGCGCGTCTGATGGTCCCCACACCCCCTCCAAACGCCGCTGGCGCGTCGTCCGGAGCCTCCGGGCGCGAGGGCCCGGCCGCAGCCCTCGCCCCCGACGCGGGCTCGGGCATGGGCGCCCCCGCCGCGCGGGTCGAGCTCGAGATCGGCGGCATGACGTGCGCGTCGTGCGCCAACCGCATCGAGAAGAAGCTCAACCGGCTGGACGGCGTCTCGGCGAGCGTGAACTACGCGACCGAGAAGGCCGTCGTGACGGCACCCTCGGGATACGACCCGGCCGTGCTGATCGCGGAGGTCGTGAAGACCGGGTACACTGCCGCGCTCCCCCATCCCCCGGCATCCGCCGAGCAAGAGCCCGAGGATCGCGAGCTGACCTCGCTCCGGCAGCGCCTGATCGGGGCCGTCGTGCTGTCGGTGCCGGTGATCGCGATGGCGATGATCCCGGCGCTGCAGTTCACGTACTGGCAGTGGCTGTCGCTGGCGCTCGCCGCCCCCGTCGTGGTGTGGGCTGCATATCCGTTCCATCGCGCCGCGTGGATCAATCTGCGCCACGGCGCAGCGACGATGGACACCCTGATCTCGATCGGGGTCTCGGCGGCGTTCCTGTGGTCGCTGTACGCGCTGTTCTTCGGCTCCGCCGGCATGCCCGGCATGACGCACGTGTACGAGTGGACCGTGCAGCGCGGCGACGGCTCCGACAACATCTACCTCGAGGTCGCCGCCGGGGTGACGATGTTCGTGCTGGCGGGGCGCTACTTCGAGGTGCGCTCCAAGCGCCGCGCGGGCGCCGCCCTCCGGGCCCTGCTCGAACTCGGAGCGAAGGACGTCGCGGTGGTCCGCGACGGCGTGGAGGGCCGCATCCCGATCTCATCGCTGCGAGTCGGCGACGAGTTCGTCGTGCGGCCCGGCGAGAAGATCGCGACCGACGGCGTGATCGTCTCGGGCTCGTCGGCGGTCGACGCGTCGATGGTCACCGGCGAGTCGGTGCCCGCCGAAGTCGGTGCGGGCGATGCCGTGGTCGGCGCGACCATGAACGCGGGCGGGCGCCTGGTCGTGCGTGCGACGCGCGTGGGCGATGACACCCAGCTGGCGCAGATGGCCCGCCTCGTCGACGAGGCCCAGTCGGGCAAGGCGAACGTGCAGCGCCTCGCCGACCGCATCTCGGGCGTCTTCGTGCCGATCGTGCTCGTGATCTCGGTGGTCACGCTGGTGGTGTGGCTGCTGCTGGGCTGGCCGGCGGCGGCCGCGGTGACGGCGGCGGTGGCGGTGCTCATCATCGCCTGCCCGTGTGCGCTGGGCCTCGCGACGCCGACCGCGCTGCTGGTCGGCACCGGCCGAGGCGCCCAGCTCGGCATCCTGATCAGAGGTCCCGAGGTGCTCGAGTCGACCGGGACCGTCGACACGATCGTGCTCGACAAGACAGGCACCGTCACGACAGGCCGAATGACCCTCGTCGGAGTGCTGACGGATGCCGCGCCCTCGGCGCCCGGCCGCGCCGAGGTGCTGCGCCTCGCCGGGGCTCTCGAGGCGGCATCCGAGCATCCGATCGCGCAGGCGATCGCCCGCGCCGCCGAGGACGAGCTCGGCACGCTGCCCACGGTCGAGTCGTTCGCCTCGTCCGCCGGCATCGGCGTCTCCGGAGTCGTCGACGGCCATGCGGTCATCGTGGGGCGCGAGCAGCTGCTCGCCGAGTGGGCGATCCACCTCGGTCCGGGCCTGGTCGCCGCGAAGGAGCGCGCCGAGGCCGACGGATCCTCGACCGTGCTGGTCGCGTGGGACGGCGAGGCCCGCGGGGTGCTCGTGGTCGCCGACCAGGTCAAGCCGACCAGTCGCGAGGCGGTCGCGCAACTGCGCGCACTCGGCCTCGAGCCCCTGCTGCTGACCGGCGACAACGAGACGGTCGCGCGACGCATCGCCGCCGAGGTCGGCATCGAGCGGGTCGTCGCCGGGGTTCTGCCGCAGGGCAAGGTCGACGTGCTGCGCGCGCTGCAGGCCGAGGGCCGCGTGGTCGCGATGGTCGGCGACGGGGTCAACGACGCCGCTGCGCTCGCACAGTCCGACCTGGGCCTTGCGATGGGAACCGGGACGGATGCCGCCATCGAGGCGTCCGACATCACCCTCGTGCGCGGCGACCTGGGCAGCGCGGCCGACGCGATCCGCCTGTCGCGCCGCACGTTCGGCACGATCAGGGTGAACCTGTTCTGGGCCTTCGCCTACAACGTCGCGGCGATCCCGCTCGCGGCGCTGGGACTGCTCAATCCGATGATCGCCGGTGCGGCGATGGCGTTCTCGAGCGTCTTCGTCGTCGGCAACAGCCTGCGACTGCGCCGGTTCCGCTCTGCCTCTGCAAAGGAGCTGTCATGACCGATCTCGCCACGCCCGAGACCCCGCACACCCACCACGGGTACATCACCGACAAGGAGAAGTACCTCAACCGCATGAGGCGCATCGAAGGTCAGGCCCGCGGCATCCACAAGATGGTCGAGGACGAGAAGTACTGCATCGACATCCTCACGCAGATCAGCGCCCTGACCAGCGCCCTCGAAGCCGTCGCGGTCGGCCTGCTGGACGACCACCTCCGCCACTGCGTGGTGGACGCCGCCCGCCTGGGCGGCGACGAGGCCGACGCGAAGATCAGCGAAGCGACCGCGGCGATCGCCCGGCTGGTGCGCTAGGTCAGCTCGCCGACGTCCGAGACACCGCGCGAGCGGCGGGCGAACAGGAGAGAGTCGACCGACAGGACGATCAGGGCGAGCCACACGAGCGCGAACCCGATCCAGCGCTCGAGCGGCATCGGCTCGCCCAGCAGCCAGGCGCCGATGATGAACTGCAGGATCGGCGCCACGAACTGCAGCAGGCCGATCACCGTGAGCGGAACCCGGCGGGCACCGGCCGCGAACAGCAGCAGCGGGACCGCGGTGAAAACGCCGGCGAGGCTCAGCAGCAGCGCGTGCCAGGGTCCGGCCGAACCCATCGTCAGGCCGGTCGTCGTGCCGACCACGATGAGGATGACGGTGGCGACCGGCACGAGCCAGAGGGACTCGAGGGTCAATCCGCTCACGGCATCGACGGATGGCCCGAGCCGCTTCTTGACGAGGCCGTAGATGCCGAACGTGAACGCGAGAGTGAGCGCGATCCAGGGGAACGCCCCATACCCGACGACGATCACGCCGACCGCGACCACCGCGATGCCGACGGCGATCCACTGCGTGAGCCGCAGCTGTTCCCGCAGCACGACGACGCCGAGCACGACCGTCACGATCGGGTTCATGAAGTAGCCGAGGCTCGCCTCGATCACATGGCCGCTCAAGGTGGCGACGATGTAGACCTGCCAGTTGATGTAGATGAGGCCACCGGCGACTCCTGTCCACAGCAGCAGCCGCGGCTGACGCACGATCGCCGCGAGTCGCCCCCATCCCCGCATGACCGTGAGGAGGATGGCGCAGAACGCGAGCGACAGCACGATGCGCCAGGCCACGATCTCGAACGGGCCGGTCGGGGCCAGCAGGAGGAAGTACAGCGGCAGAAAGCCCCACAGAAAGTACGCGGTGAACGCGTAGATCCCGCCGAGCGCCCGCTCGCGGGGATCATCGGTGAGAATTCCGGGTTCCGCGATCGGGGTGTCAGTGCGGTCGCGGGTCACATCTCCAGGGTACGTCCAGGCGCCCCGGGCGGTCGCCGTCGCGCGAGCGCGCGGCATCCGTCGACTGCCGTTCTCCGCCGCGATCCTGCCACTCGTTCGACGTGCCGGCGCACAACTCCTGCAATTTCGAGCCGCGGATGCATCATCGGCGCGCAATCGCGCACCGCCCGCATGCGCGGAGCATCGTTCTGCAGGAGTTGTGCGCCGCAGCGCCACCGCACGCACACGCGGAAGGACCCGGATGCCGAAGCATCCGGGTCCTTCTGTCAGAACGGGAGGTCCTAGCGGACGACGACCGCGAGGACGTCGCGCGCGGAGAGGACGAGGAACTCGTCCGCACCGAACTTCACCTCAGTGCCGCCGTACTTGCTGTAGAGCACTCGGTCACCCACGGCGACGTCGAGCGGAACGCGATTGCCGTTGTCGTCGATCCGACCCGGTCCGACCGCCACGACCTCGCCCTCCTGGGGCTTCTCCTTGGCGGTGTCCGGGATGACCAGACCGCTGGCCGTGGTCTGCTCGGCCTCGACCTGGCGGATGACGATGCGGTCCTCGAGCGGCTTGATGGAAACCGACACGGTCTACCTCTGCTTTCGTTGAAACTTCAAGACTGATTAGCACCCTCCACCTGAGAGTGCTAATCCCAGTCTAGGCAAGCGCTGGCACTCATGCAACGTGAGTGCCAGTGTGACGCAATCCGATTCGTGGGATCCTCCGGACAAGAGGGGAAGAAGCTCCTCACCGTCGATGTATCAGGCCGGTGGCAGGGTGCTCCTCACCGGTATGCACTTCCTTTTCGGGCGTTCTGCGACGGAATGTGACACGGACCAAGCCGCCCCTTACCAAGCCGCGCCAGCGGTGGTAGACATTACACGGGGATGTAGCAAGTCGGTTTCTTGGGGGAACTTGACATGACACCGATGTCGTATTTTCTTGCCGTCGATGTGGGGACGAGCAGGACAGCCGCTTCCACGGCGCGCTCTGCGCCCGACGGATCGATCGTCACCGCAGCGTTCAGCCTTGGGCGCAGCTCCGACAGTGCGCCGAGCGCGATCTTCGCCGCCGACGGAGAGCTGCTGTTCGGCGAAGCCGCCGAACGGCGCGGACTCGCGCAGCCCGAGCGGCTCATCCGCGAATTCAAGCGTCGAGTGGGCGATGACGTTCCGATCATCGCGGGCGACCAGCGCTTCGCACCCGAAGAGCTGTATGCGCGCATGGTCGCGTGGGTCGTCGACGCGGTGGCCGAGCGCGAGGGCGGACAGCCGGAGGGCATCTGCGTCGCGGTTCCGGTGACGTGGGGCGGACACCGTTCCGGTCTCGTCGCAGCAGCCCTTGCGCGCGAGATCTCCGGCGAGGTGCAGCTGATCAGCGAGCCCGAGGCCGCGGCGCGGCACTACGAGGCCACCTCGCCGCTCCAGGCCGGGCACGCGCTCGCCGTCTACGACCTGGGTGGCGGCACCTTCGACGCGGTCATCCTGCGCAAGGACGACGACGGTCAAGTGGGCATCGTCGGCGAGCCGCTCGGAATCGCGGACTTCGGCGGTGCCGACTTCGACGACATCGTCTTGCGCCACGCGATCGCGGCCGCGGGGCTGTCCGCAGCAGGATTGGCGGCCGACCCCGCCGCCCGCGTAGGACTCGTCGACGCTGCGCCGCGAGTGCGTCGAGGCCAAAGAGGCGCTCTCGTTCGACTCCGAAGCGGTCGTCCCGCTGCTGGTCGGTCAGGTGAACAGCACTGTCCGCCTGACGCGCTCCGAGTTCGAGGAGATGATCGAAGACGGTGTCGAGCGCACGATCGACGTGCTCGCGACCGCTCTCGAGACGGCCGACGTGGACAGCACGGAGCTGGACGCGATTCTGCTCACAGGCGGCTCGTCGCGCATTCCGCGCATCGCCGAGCTCCTGTCGGAGCGGTTCGACCGGCCGATCGCGATCGACGCCGATCCGAAGGCCATCGTCGCCCTCGGCGCCGCGCGGGCCATGGCCGACACTCGCACCGGCATGTCGACGGCTCTCGTCATCGCGGCACTCGCCGGGCCACTCGCGCTCGCGGCCGACGAGGACATGACGGATGCCGACACCGAGGTTCTGGGCGAGGTCGGCGCCGCCGCCGCGACCGCCCGTCGCCGATGGTTCGAGCGCGTCCCCGCGACGGCTGCGATCGCCAGCGGAGCCCTGGTGCTGGCCACCGGCATCGTACTGGCGAGCGCCACGGGTCTGGGATCCAGTCCCGTCTCGAACGCGGACGCCACGCCGAAGTCGCTGTCGGACTGGCTGGGCGTGACGCTGTTCGACACGCCCTCGGCGAGCGCAGATGAGCCCGTGACGCCGACCCCAGAGGCGCCGGCGCCTCCCGAGTCGATCCAGCGCCCGGATTACTCTCCCCCGTCGGCGACGTCCCGGACCACGGAGAAGGCATCGAATCCGCGCTCGCAGAGCATGCAGAACGCGACACAGGCCTCTGCGGCTCCGCAGGCGCCATCCAACGCCTCCGGTGGATCGAGCGGTGGCACGACGCCCTCCGGCTCGACGAACCAGACCGGCGACACGACCAACCCGTCGCCGTCGGCGACCACTCCTCCGGCTCCCGAAGAGACCACGCCGCCTCCGGCACCCGAAGAGACCACGCCGCCTCCGGCGCCCGAAGAGACCACGCCGCCTCCGGCGCCCGAAGAGACCACGCCGCCTCCGGCACCCGAAGAGACCACACCGCCTCCCGCGCCCGAAGAGACCACACCGCCTCCCGCTCCGGAGGAGACCACTCCCCCGGCTCCCGAGGAGACCACGCCTCCTGCCGCGCCCGACCCCACTCCGTCGCCGACCGACCCGGTGTGATCCTCGAGAGCTCCACCGATCATGACGACGATTCAGACTGAGAGCGCCGCCGCGCCGCGTGCCGATGGGCTGTATATCTGGGAACGCCAGGCTCGGCCAGTGATGGACGCGATCGCCGCACCGGATGCCGGACCTGCACGGGCCGTGGTCATGGGTAACGCCGGCTCGGGCAAGTCGTCGGTGCTGCGAGAGCTGCACCGAATGCTCGCCGACCAGGCCAGCCACGTCAGTATCCTGGGCGACGCGACCGACGTGTCTCGCGTGCCGCGCTCGCATGTGCTGCTGGTCGACGACCTGCACCTGCTGGGAATCGGCCAGATCGACAGCCTCCGGGCGCGCTCGGAAGACCCGAACGCCTCGCTCGTGGTCGCCAGCCGCCCGTGGCCACGGGTGGATGCGCTGACCGGCATCACCCGAAGCCTCGAACGCAGCAGGCCCGCGATCGTCCTCGGCCACGTCTCTCGCTCGGACGTGCTGACCTACCTCGGCGAAGGCGACCGGTTCATCTCGAGCTCGTGCCTCGATCAGGTGCTCGAGTTGACCGGTGGAGTGTCGTGGCTCGTCTCCGAGGCCCTCGCGCTCCACGACGAGCGCGACTGCGTCGACGACAGCGGTCACCGGGCAGTCATGCGGGCCGTCGAGGAGCGGATCGCCCACCGTCTCGACACGATTCCCTCCCCGCTGCGGCACGAGATCGAACAACTCTGCGTGAGTTCCGGAGTGCACGCCCGTCCCCTCACCGAGCAGGACGACGTGATCGCCCAGGGTTATGCAGAGGGGCTGCTGACGCGCAACGGCCAGCCCGTTCCGCTGGTGAGGTCCGCCGTCCGCGCCACGATCCCGGTCGGAAGGCTGATCGACCTGAGTGCCAGCATGGCCGATGGGCTCGCTCGCTCGGTCGCAAACGGCGACACGGACTATCGAAACTTCGTCGGCGGCATCCATGACGCCGGCATCGCCGCGGCCCTCGTCGAGCACGCCGACAGGGTGCTCGAGAGTGATCCCCGGAGAGCCATGGAGCTCTACGACGGAGCGCTCGAATGTGGCGCGGATTCGTCCGACATCGCCGGGCGCCGGGCGCAGGCGGCATGGGCCTCGGGAAACACCGATCTCGCCGGGTCGATCCTTGATGCGGTGCCCGTGCGAGCCGACCTCGACGACGGCGATCGCATTGCGGACACGTCTGCGGCGATCTGGTCGCTGCGCGGGATGATGCGCATGAGCGACGCGGTCTACCGCTCGCTGAGGCCCGTTGGTCCCGAGTCGCGCGCTCGCGCAACAGTGGCCGCCCTCGGCATCGGGCAGGCGATGGACTCCGACGCGGATGATTCCGTGGTCGGACTGCCGTCCACGCTCGGGGTGGCCATGGATCTGCTCGACCGTGGCCTGCGGTCCACGATCGACCCCGACGGCGCCGAGTCGGCCGTCTCTGATCTCGTTCGCGCCTCAGAGATGTACACGACTGCCGCCACATCCGCTCCCATCCCCGAACTGCCGGCGGTCATCGCCGCGATCGTCGCCATAAACGTGGGAGACCTTGATATCGCGCACGCGGTGATCGAAGACGCGCTCAAGGGCAATCAGGGCGGCGAGTGGGCGCGTACTCGTCTTCTGCTGTGGCGATCGTGGCTGGCGCTCCAGCGCTCACGCCCGCTCGAGGCCCGCGAGGCCCTCACTCACGCCCTGGACTCCTCGACGGCGCTCTCGGCCCGCGACCACCTGCTCGCCCAGGCGATCCACGTTGCAATCGCACGACGGTACGAGGACGCCGCCGCCCTCACCGCCGCCTGGAACGAGGCTCGCGACAGCGTTCTTCACATCGAAGCCGACCTGTTCCTGCTGCTGCCTCTGGCGGAGCTGGTCACCTCTGCGGCTCGCATGGACAACACGGCCCGCCTCGAGGCGCACTTCCTCCGCGCGCTCGAGATCGTTGAGCGCCTCGGATCGCCGTCGATCTGGTCGGCGCACTTGAGCTGGACGGGCATCCAGCGGGGAATTCTGCTCAACCGGCCCGACGACCTCAAGCCGCATGCCCGCGCACTGATCACCGCGTCGCCCACGAGCCCGATCGCAGCCGTGATGGCGCAAGCCGGTCGAGTGTGGACGGCGACCCTCGCCGGCTCAGTGGATCCGGACGCCGTGGAGGCCGCCGCCCATGGTCTTGCGTCGGCCGGGCTGGGCTGGGACGGCGCCCGGCTGGCTGGACATGGCGCGAGTCGGGCGACCGATCGGAAGATCTCTGCGCGGCTGCTCTCATGCGCCCGCGAGCTGCACCCCAACGAATCCCTGCGCAAGGCCGCTCGCGCCGACGAGGAGAATCGGCGGCCCTCGTCCGGCTCCGAGCGCGTCGTGCTCAGCGAGCGCGAACTCGATGTCGCGCGGCTCGTGCTGCAGGGCAAGACCTACGCGGAGATCGGCGAGACCATCTTCATCTCGCCCCGCACCGCAGAGCACCACATCGCCCACATGCGCCGACGCCTCGGCGCGGCATCCCGCTCGGATCTGATCGCGAAGCTGCGCGTGGTGGTGGAGCAATCCGCACAGTATCGCGAGCCCGCTCCGGCCGACGAGGGGCTTCCAGCGTGAACCCCGTAGCGAACCCCTATGGCATCGGGGGAACCCCCGATGCCACCGCCGGACCAACTCAATACCATTGCCAGAACAAGCTTCTATCCTGCGTGAAATCTATGCTTCCTGACGCCGAGGAGTCGAAAAAATGAGTACACCGGTAGCGACCGTCGCAGACGCGCTGATCTCCTTCATCTTGAGCCTGTTGCGTGACCCCGCCGCAAAGGAGGAATTCGACGCGGCGCCGAGCGAGACGTTGGCGAATTACGGTCTCCAGGATGCGTGCGCCGCGGACGTGCAAGCGGTCAAGCCTGTCATCGTCGACAACCCGACCGTGGTCGTCAAGCCGGTGTCGCCGACGCCGCCTCCGCCCCCGCCGCATCACGAGCCGGACGAGGTCATCAAGGAGATCCGCAGCATCGTCAACCAGTTCACGACGGTCGACGCCCGCACCACCATCGTCGACCAGTCGACGAATCAGAACATCTGGACCGGCGGCGGCGACCTGACGCAGATCTTCGACCAGGAAGCAGTTGTCGCGTCAGGCGACGATGCCATCGCAGCCGGCGAGGATGCCACTTTTGTCGACTCCGAGGTGGACGTCACAGTCGGCGACGTGTCGGTCGGCAACACGACGAACGACGGCAGCTTCAACAACAACGACATCGAGGTCGACGTTGAGGCCCCCGACGAGGTCGTGGCCGACCCGGACGCCGCCGAGGCGGCCGCCGCCGAGGCGGCCGCCACTGCCGGCGCAGCGGTCGAGGGCGCCGTGGATGCGGCACTCGACGCCGGTGCCACCGCTGCCGAGCCCGCCGTAGAGCCTGCGGTCGAGCCTGCGGCAGTCGTCGAGGCGCCTGCCGCGGAAGACCCGCTCGCGGCCGACCTCACCTCGAGCGACAGCTACGAGAGCGACGATGCCGGCCTGGTCGTCGAGGAACCGTACGTCGAAGAGTCGACCGAGGAGCAGTGACGACCGGCACGTGACCGATCAGTCAAACCCGCAGTCCAATCCGAGCGCGGCGAACGGCGTCGTAGCCAAGTCCGGGGGCGCAGGGGTCCGGCCCGCGGGTCCCCCACGGGAGGCGCCGGCGCGGCCTCCGACCGTGAGCCCGAACGCGCCGCCGGTTCTCGTCAAGATGACGCCGCCCTTCTCGGTGCGGATGAGCCAGTTGTTCTGGATATTGAGCTTCGCCATCGGCGGCTTCACGGCGATCTACTTCTTCATCCTCCGACAGGAGCAGTTGCCTCTGATAGCCGAGCGTGTGCGCGGCGTGGCGGAAGGACGCAGCGACGAGACCTACGACACCGCCGCGGACATCACCTTCTGGATCGTGTTCGGCACGATTGTCGCGGTCCTGCTCATCCAGATCACGCTGCTGGTTTCTTTCATGAGTCGACGGCCCAAGGTCCGCTGGTGGCAGCTGGCGACGGTCGGACTTCAGTCGGTCCTGCTCCTGCTGTCAACGGAATGGGTTGCGATAGGCGAACGCCGAGAATCGCTTCTCTTTCTTCTTGCGGCCCAGACGGGACTTGCGCTCCTCGCCCTCCTCAGCAGTGTCATGCCCAAGGCCATCGACTGGTCCGCTCGGCAGCACGACGTCCGCCGTGGACGCGAGCCCATCGTCACCGGCGGAAGCGACCTCTGACGGCTCCGGCTCAGAAGGGGCGATCTCCGCGGCCACTTCCTCGAGACTGCGGATCACGACACGACACACGTTCACCGCGTCGCGCTCGGTGAGGGGCGATTCGGCGAGTGTGCGCCAGTACGCGAGCCTCTCGTCCAGGCGCGCTCGCATCCCGTCCGCGTCGGCGTCTTCCGGCAGACCGAGTCGCACATGCGCGAGGGTACCTGAACCACCGATGATCGTCTCGGCCTCCGCGGCGTCGCGAGCCGGTAGGGGAATGCCTTCAGACCGTGCGCCGGCCAGCAGCGCGAGTTCGCGCAGCGCGTGGGTTGCTGCCGAGATCCGCTCGATTCCTGTCTGGATGTCCTCGACCCCATCACGGGGGTTGTCGCGGAGCAGCTTCTCGAGTGAGAGCAGCACACCGCGAAGCTTCAGCGTGGTCGCCCGGGTGCGGAAGTGGGTGCGCACGAACTGCCGCAGTTCGACCAGCCCGCTCTGCCTGACCATCGCCTGAGACAGTTCGGACGAGCTGCTCAGCCCGCCCCTGATGAGCGCGGTGGCCAATCGCACACCGAAGATGCCGAACCGGTCGAGCAGGGCTCGCCGTTCGGCCGCGCTGAGCGTCGTCGCGTCGGACTTGCGGGTGAATCGGTCCGCCGAGACCAGAAGACGTTCCCGCTCAGCGCGCTCGAGACCGGCCAGCTCGCGAAACGCGGCGTATTCGGCCTCGCGCAGCGTGCGGGCGCCTTCCGCGACGAGTCCCGCCACGGGGATCACACCCAGAACGAGCGAGGCCAGATCGCCATCCCGCTCGTAGCGCCGCGCCACTTTCGCCGCGGAAAGCATCGAGTCGATTCGGCCCGACCCGATCTCATCCGATCGGGACAGAATGCCGACGGCGCAGACCGTCTGCGCAGCGCCGGCCGCCGTGTCTCGGAACGCCTCGAGAAACTTCACGTCCGAAGCGTGAAGGTGGCGCATCAGATAGATGACGGCATCGGCTGAGGACGGTGACTCCTCGGGAATGAGGAAGCGGGTTGTCCGCGCGGATGTTTCTTCCGAGAGGGAGGCGATGCCCGGCGTATCGATCAGGATCAGCGACTTGAGTCCTTCGAGCGGCCACCCCACGTCGATCCAATCGACGTCTTCGACGGGAACGCCGCCGAGGTCGATCACCAGTCGCCCATGCTCGCGCCGAACGGGCAGGCGCCGAGCCTCGCCGTCGTGCGTGTTCATCGTGATCGTGGGGGTCGCCGAATACCGGTACCAGGTCACTACACGCGTGCACTCACCGGCATCCGTTGGGGCGATCTGCTCGCCGAGCAGAGCGTTCAGCAACGTCGACTTGCCGGCCTTGACCATGCCGGCGACGGCCAGTCGCAACGGCTCGCGCAGACGACGCTCGAGTTCGGCGACGACGGCAAGCGCGTCGGGGTCGTCTTGATAGACGAGTGCAGCGGTCGTCAGCAGGGCCTGCGCATCGTGGGTCGTCGGTGCGGTCACCGTCGGAGCGCCTTCTGGCGCATCGGCGGCAGTGCGGGCATCTCCTTGTGGAGCTTCTCGAGTCGCTGAAGCTGCGCCACGAGTTCGGCCACCCGCTGCTCACGCTGGGCGGAGTACGTTCCCGCGGCCTGCTTCGAGACCGAGAGAGCGTCGGAGAGCGAACGGTGCAGCTCTTCGGCCATCGATCCGAAGTGGTCGCGCGCCGAACGCTGGACCAGGCGAAGGCGGTCTTTGAGCTGCTTTCCGACCTGGAAGACGACCTCGTCGATGTAGCGTCGCACGTGCTGCTTCGCCTCGTGCTGACGCCGCGAAAGTCGCGCGTTCATGTCCTCGCGGTACGCACGGCGTCCCACCAGGACACCGGCCAGGAGCGAGAGCGGGTTGATCAGCGCCATGCCGATGAGGCCCGTGGCGAGTCCCACCATCAGCACGCCGCCGTACGACCCGCGCACGCCGATGTAGATCTTCTCGCCGGCACCGAGGCGTCCGGAGTCCAGTCCCTGCACCTGCTCGACCGGATCGAGCACGCCCTGGGTGTCGCCGACGTAGATCGACGGCAACTCGGACTCTCCGTCGCTGAACAGCTGGGCTACCTCTTCCGAGAGCCAGCGCGAGCGCTCGTCGGTCCACACGAAAGTCTCCGACACGGCGCCGGCCACCCGCTGGTCGAGCCACTCGGTGATCTGATCCCAGATCGGACCAGGATCGCCCTCGTCGATCGAAGTCTCGGCCTCGCGCTGCACCTTGCGGAGGCGGTCGCGGAGGTCGTGCTCCATGTCGGCGATCAGGTCGGCGATGCCGTCGGTCAGTGTCACCTGCCAGCGGGCGGAGCGTCCGCGGAACTCGTCGGCGCGCGCCTTCGCCTCCTCCAGCTCGGCGATCATACGGGGGGTGTCCTGGGGGTTCTGAAGCGCGTTCAGTTCGGACCGGAGCGAGACCGTGATCTGCTCGGCGACGGACAGCAGGTCGTGCACAGCACTGCGCTCGTGGAGCAGCTCGGCTCGCCCGAGCACTTCGCGACGCAGGTGGACGACGAGCGCCGGGAAGCCGGACTCGTCATTGAGGCCGCGATCCTGCAGTTCGGCCGCGAGCAGGCGCAGGTCGCTGGAAACCGAGAACATGGGCACGTCGCCCGCGTCGCTCAGGTGCCCGCGATCGATCTGCTCGATCTGGCGCCACTCGGGGTACAGGTCGGTCTTGGCCAGCACGGCGGCTACGTTGGGCGAGATCCGCATCGCGTGCTTGAGGAACTGCACCTCAGGCTCGGTGTACTCCTGCGAGGCGTCCGAGACGAGCAGCACGGCATGGGCCGATGAGAGCGCCGACAGCGTGGCCAGGGCATTGGACGAGTCGAGTCCGCCCACTCCGGGTGAGTCGACGAGCTTCAGCCCGCCCTTGAGGATGTCTCGGGGCAGCAGCACCTCGGCGGAGACGATGCGGCGCTCATTGCCGGGGTTCCCGCGCTCCGAGACGTATTCCGAGAGGTCCTCGAGCGGCACCTGCCGACGCTCCACCGTCGCGCCCGACGGCTGCCCGGCATCCTCGATGTTCGTGACGACCCATGCCGACGGCTCTTCGGCGTATCCCACCGACGTGGGCACACTGGTCGCGATGTCGTCGTCAACCGGACACGCCGGCGCATTGACGAGCGCGTTGATCAGCTTGCTCTTGCCCTGCTTGAACTCGCCGACGACGATAACGCGCACGTCAGGGTCGAGCAGCCGCGCACGCGTCTGCTCCAGTCGCGCGGCAAGGTCGGCGCGTCCGGTATCGGCCGCGAACGCCCCCAGACTCCCCACGAGGGCGGTCAGATCCGGCGCCCCGGAGACCGGCTGGCCGGTCGAAGCGGGCGTCACATCACCACCGGGGGGATCGTCCGGGGTCACGCGGGCTGCCGCCGTCCCCTGAGCCTTTCGCGCGGGCTGCGCATCGACCGTCGGTGTCTTCTCGCGTTCGACCACAGCGAACTCCTTGATGCTGCCCGTTTCCGGCACGTGTTCCTCTGTCCATGGTGACAGATCGGCAGGGCGGGGTGAACCCGCCCTGCCGTTTGAATATCCGCCCTGGATCAGAGCGGGAAGTCAAGCCCGATGCCGCCGTCCTCGACCGCGCCCTGCTCGCCGTCATCGCCCCAGATGCGAGCCGTGTCGACGTCCCAGTCAGACGCGTTCACATTCTCGATCTCCGCGGAGAAGAGGTTGGTCGAGGCCGGATCGGCAAAGGGATCTGTGTAGTCGTCGCCCCAGGGGTCCACACCGAACGCGTCGTCGGTGTCGGCCGACGCATCGGTCGGCTGCTCCGGCACGTCATCGAGCGGCAGGTGGTCCTGCCTACTCGCTGCGTCGTCGCTGGACATCGCTCATACCTTCGGGCTGGTCTGTGAAGTCTAGTGCTGCTCCTCATCCGGTCCCGGATGGGGGTGTGCCCGGCCGCCCCTGGGGGCGGCCGGGCATGATCTATCGCCGGCTTAGAACTCGAACTCGTTGTCGTTGAACGAGTTCTCGATCTCGACCTCGGTCTCGACCTCCGAGTTGTCCGTCCACGAGTTGTCCTCCCACGAGTGGTCGTCCTCGTTGAACGAGTCGGTGGTCCACTCGTTGTCGACCCAGATGTCGCCGATCTCGATGTCAGTGTCGATCTCGGTGTTGGTGAAGTCTCCACCGACCGCGATCGAGCCGTCGCCGGATGCCGTCACTGCGCTGTTGCCGATGAACTGCGTGACGTTGCCGCCTTCAGCATCGCCACCGATGACCGTCGCGTTGCCGCCGTCGCCGCCGTCGGCGTCGCCGCCGTCACCGGCGTTGCCGCCGTCGCCGCCGTCACCGTCGGCGCTGCCGCCCACTCCGAGTCCGACTCCGGCTCCACCGTCGCCGTCGGCGCTGCCGCCTGTGCCCGCGCCGCCGTCGCCGGCCGCGCTGCCGCCGGTGCCGGTGCCGCTGCCGCCGGTGCCCGCACCGCCCGCGCCGCCTGCGCCGCCATCGCCGCCCGCACCGAGACCGCCGAGGCCACCTGCGCCACCGAGGCCACCTGCGCCCCCGGTGCCGGGGCCGCCGGTGCCGGTGCCCGTGCCGCCGAGTCCGAGGTTGGCTGCACCGGTGCCGGTGCCGCCCAGGCCGAGGTTGGAGCCACCGGTGCCGTTGCCGTTGCCCGTGCCACCGAGGCCGAGGTTGTCGCCACCGGTTCCGCCGTCGCCACCGTCGCCCGCGAGACCGCCGTCGGCGTCGCCACCGACCGCGAAGCCAGAGCCACCGTCGCCCGATGAGGTCGAGATGTTCTGGTTGACCGACTGGTCGGTCACGGTGCTGCGAGCGTCGATCTCCACCTCGACGTCACCGCCGCCACCGCCGTGCTTTGCCCATCCGCCGCCTCCGCCTTCGCTGGCGTCGATGATGTTGAACTCGCCGATACCGGCGTTGTACTGACGGATGCCTGCGTTGACGGAGTGGTCGTCGTTGAACGAGTTGTTGAACGAGTCGTTGATGGAGTCCTGATACGAGTCGTCCTCGTTGTGCGAGTTCGTGTCGGAGTTGTCGTTGAACGAGTCGTCGGCGTTGGCCTGGTCGTTGTCGGAGTGGTCGTCCCACTCATTGTTGAACGAGTCGTCGGCGTTGGCCTGGTCGTTGTCGGAGTGGTCGTCGTTGAACGAGTCGTCGGTGTTGCCCACGTCCTCGATTTCGACCTCGTTGTCGGCAATGACGACGTTGTCGTCGTTGTCCACGTTGTTGCCGTTGAGAACGTCCTCGAGCTCCGCGTTCAACTGGAGACCAAGAAGGTTGGTGTTGTCTTCCACAGCCATGATGAGTTTCCTCTGTTCGTAGAGTGCCTAGCGGCGCGTTGGTTAGAGTCTGGAACTCAGGCGCTCGAACGGCATCGGGGGTGACCCCGAGGGTTGCCGAGGGGTGACTGGGGGTCTGGGGGGGCCGATAGGGGTTCTGTAGGGGATGCGGCGGAGACGAGCTCTCGCCGGACGGGGGTGCTGACGGCTGTACGTCCCGTCCGTCGGGGCCGCGACCGCCTCGGCATAGGCTGGCCCCGTGGACATGGCCGAGCTGACCGCACTGCTCACGTCCGAGGGGCTGAGGCTGCTCGACGGTCTCGACCCCGTCGAGTCCACCGCCGATGTCACCCGCACCGTGTCGCGGCTGCGCAAGGCGGGGCACTCCCCTGAGTTGGTTTCCGCAGTGGTCGGGCAGGCGCGTCTGCGCGTGCGGGCACGCGCGAAGTTCGGCGACTTCGCCGAGCGGATGCTGTTCACCCGGTCCGGCCTCGAGCAGGCCACCCGTCTGGCGGTCGCCGCGCGGCACGCCGGGCGATTGCGCGACGCGGGGATCGGATCGGTCGCCGACCTCGGCTGCGGAATCGGCGGCGACGCCCTCGGGTTCGCTGCGCTCGGCATCCGGGTTCACGCGATCGATGCCGACGAGGTGACGGCGGCGATCGCCGCCTACAACCTGGCGCCGTTCGGCGACGCGGTCACCGTGCGGCAGGAGCTGGCCGAAGAGACCGACCTCGCGGGAGTGGATGCGGTGTGGCTCGACCCCGCCCGGCGCACGTCCGGCCACAGCGAGACCGCGCGGGTGCGGCCCGAGGACTACTCGCCGCCGCTGGACTGGGCGTTCGATCTCGCCGAGCGCATGCCCACCGGCATCAAGCTCGGCCCGGGCCTGGACCGCGCGATGATCCCCGAGGACGTCGAGGCGCAGTGGGTCAGCGCCGGCGGGTCGACCGTCGAACTCGTGCTGTGGTCGGGCACGCTCGCCCGCGACGGCGTGCGCCGGGCGGCGCTCGTGATGCGCGGCGACGAGGCGTGGGAGCTCACCTCACCGGCGGATGCCGCGGACGAGCCGGTCCGGCCGCTCGGCGCGTTCGTGCACGAGCCGGACGGCGCCGTCATCCGCGCGCGGCTGATCGGAGATGTGGCCCGCTCCCTCGAGGCGGGCATGCTCGCCGATCAGATCGCCTATCTGACGTCGGATGCCGCGCTCACGAGCCCGTTCGTGTCGAGCTTCCGCGTGCGCGAGGTGCTCCCGGCCGAGCCGCGCGCACTGTCACGCGCGCTGCGGGAGCGCGGCATCGGGCGACTCGAGGTCAAGAAGCGCGGCGTCGACATCGACCCGGCCGCGTTCCGCACGGCTCTCAAGCTGCGCGGCGACGGATCGGCGACGCTGATCCTGACCCGCCTGGGCTCGAAGCGCCTCGCGATCCTCGCGGACCGCGTTCCGGGCTAGCGCCCGCGAGCACAGCCGCGGGGATCCTCCACGACACGCCCGCGGCGGCATCCGGGGTGTGGCGTGTCAGCGGCGCGACCCCGCGACTGTGCACACGCCTGGTTCGTCAGCCGAAGACGGCGAGGAGGTCTGTGCGGGTGGTCGCGAAGAGAAGCCAGCCCGCGCTGTAGAGCAGCGAGACGGCGCCGAGCACGAGCGCCCACACCGCGGCGGTGCGGCTCTCGAGCGGGCGGCGCAGCGCGATGATCGCCGTGACGATCGCGACCAGCCCGATCGGGAACCCCCAGCCCACGAACATCGCGACCACGAGGGCCACGATCGCGAAGCCGAGCGCCCAGGCCGCCATGCCCCGCGCGGGCTGCGACGGTTCGGCCGGAGCCCACATCAGAGGGGCGTCGAGGTCGGGCGCCGTCACGGTCGGTGTCACTCCGATCGGTGCGGTGGGCCAACGCTCGAAGCCGCCGCGGTGCATCCCGGGCAGCGCGGATTCGGCCTCGACGGGCGCGACGTCGGGTGATGGCGGCTCGACCGCGGCGGGCCGGAGCACCGGGGCGGCGGGGGCGGCGGGCTGCTCGGGGGCGGCATCCGTCGTCTTGTCTTCGTCGTCGGCGCTCATGCCGCGGCCTCCGCGATCTGGATCTCGGTGACCGGCAGCGTCGAGTCCGCGCCGAACGCGAGGGTCGACGGTTCACGGCCGGCCATGATCAGCTCCGAGGCGAGCGCGGCGATCATCGCGCCGTTGTCGGTGCACAGCGACAGCGGGGGAATGCGCAGCGCGACGCCGGCCGCATCCGCTCGCTCGATCGCGACGTCGCGCAGGCGCCGGTTCGCGATGACGCCGCCGCCGAGCAGCAGGCGCGGCACACCGTGGTCGGCGCACGCGGCGAGGGCCTTGGTGACGAGCACGTCGACGACCGCTTCGCGGAAGGATGCCGCCACATCGGCGACCGGAACCGCTTCGCCGAGCGCTTCGCGCTGCTCGGTCCAGCGGGCGACGGCGGTCTTGAGTCCCGAGAACGAGAAGTCGTAGCGGTGCTCGGCCAGGTCGGACGCGCGCGAGAGGCCGCGCGGGAACGGGATCGCCCTCGGATCGCCCGCGAGCGCCGCGCGGTCGATCTCGGGGCCTCCGGGGTAGGGCAGCCCGAGCAGCCGGGCGACCTTGTCGAAGGCCTCGCCGGCGGCGTCGTCCATGGTCTCGCCGAGCAGCTCGACGTCGGAGGTCAGATCGCGCACGAGGAGCAGAGAGGTGTGCCCGCCGCTCACGAGCAGGGCCACCGTCGGGTATTCGAGCGGGGGCGCCTCGGGGTCGAGGATGTCGGCGGCGATGTGCCCGACCAGATGGTTGACCGCGTAAAGAGGTGTGCCGAGCGAGACGGCGAGCGCCTTCGCGGCGCCGATGCCGACCATGAGCGCTCCGGCGAGCCCCGGGCCGGAGGTGACGGCGACCGCGTCGAGGTCGCTCAGTGAGACGCCGGCCTCGTCGAGCGCCGCCTCGATCGATGGGCGTGAGCGCCTCGAGGTGGGCACGGGCGGCGACCTCGGGCACGACGCCGCCGTAGCGCGCGTGCTCGTCCATGCTGCTGGCGATCGTGTTGCTCAGCAGCGTGCGGCCGCGGACGATGCCGATGCCGGTCTCGTCGCAGCTCGTCTCGATGCCCAGCACGAGGGGTTCGGCGCGGTTCACGTGCACGCTCCCGCGTCGGCGGCATCCCGCGTCATCGGATTCCCCCGCACGGCCACCCACCCCTCCAGGTCGAGCTTCATCACGATCGCGTCGACGTCGTCGGGCTGGTAGTACCGCGCGCGTCGCCCGACCTCGACGAAACCCTCCGAGCGCGTACAGCGCCTGCGCGACAGGGTTGTCGGCCCGCACCTCGAGGAACACGTCTCTGCACTCGGCGGCGAGCGGCCTCCTCGAGCAGCGCGGTGAGCAGCGCTCGCCCCCGACCGCGGCCGCGGCCGCCCGCGGCGATCGTGATCGTCTGGATGTCGGCATCCGCTGCCCCGCGCGCCGCGCGCAGCCCGGCGTACCCGATCAGGCGACCGGCCTCCTCGACGACGACGTACCAGCCGTGCGGCGAGGCGAGCTCTTCGCGCATCATCGCGTCGGACCAGGCGTCGCTCGGGAACGACGCGCGCTCGAGCGCCATGATCGCGTCGAGGTCTTCGAGGGTGGCTGCGCGGGTGCTCATACTTCGTCTCGCTGTCGCTCGCTCAGCACAGGGGCGGTGACCCGCTTCGGTCCGTGCGGCATGGTCACATCGGGCGAGCGCAGGTACAGCGGCTCCGCGGCGGCGGGCACGCGACCGGCGGCGACCGCACGGCCGGCGACGATCGCGACCATCGGCGCCCGAGACCGTGCGCGCGTCGCGGCGCTCGGCGCCGAGCTCGGCCAGGCGCGCATCGAGCTGCTCGCGCGGGATGAGCGCGGGCTCGGTCGCCCGCACCGGAAGCCCGTCGTCGTCGATCCCGTCGTACACCGTGAACGCGAACTCGCGGCGGCGCGCATCGGTCACGACCGCGAATCGGGCCGGCTCGGTGTCGGTCAGGGCTCCCGCGAGGAAGACCTCGAGCGCGACTGCGTCGTGGCTCACGACGGGAACGACCGGGATGCCGCGGCCCAGCGCGAACGCGCGCGCGGCGGCGATGCCGACCCGCAGCCCGGTGAACGGCCCTGGTCCCATGCCGGCGGCGACATGTGTGAGCGCCTCGCCGGCTCGGGCGACAGACGCGGCCAGCGCCTGCTGCAGCAGTGCGCCGATCGCTTCGGCGTGACCGAGAGGGTTCTCGCTCGCCCCTTCGGCCAGCACGACGCCGTCGTCTTCGACCACCGCGACGGCGGTGCCGACCGAGGTGTCGATGGCGAGGATCATGCTTCCAGGGTAGTCGGCGCACCGATGGAGAAACCGTTCCGGCCGCGGCGACGAATAGCCATCGTGAACCCGCTCCCCCACCCCCTCCCGCTCCGCACCGACGGAGCGGCACTCGGCCTGCGCCGGCTCGTGGTGCCGACCTCGGTCGGCGAGGTCGTCGTGCACGCGGGACGCGAATCCGGCGGACCGGCGACGATCCTGCTGCACGGGGCGGCCGGATCGTGGACCACCTGGACTCCGCTGATCTCGGCATCCGATCTCTCGTCCGCACGGCTCACCGATGTGATCGCTCTCGACCTGCCGGGCTGGGGCGAGAGCGGCGGGTTCGACCGCGTGCGCACGGTCGAAGACGTGTCGGATGCCGTCGCCGAGGTCGCGCGTGCCTTCGGCTACTCGTCGTGGCGGCTGGTCGGCCACTCGCTCGGCGGCTTCGTCGCGCTCGACGTCGCGGCGCGCTACCCCGACGCGACCCTCGGCGTGACCCTGGTCTCGGCGACCGGCACGGGAGTCCTCGGGGCGGTGCGTCGCCCGCTGCGCGGCGGACTCGCGCTGCCCTGGTTCGCCGGAATGCTGCTCACGATGCGCGCGCTGGCGGTCCTCGGTGTCGTCGGCTCGGCGCTCGTGCGCCTTGTCGGCCGGCTCGGGTGGCTGCGCGCGCTGTCGTCACCGCTGTTCGCCGGCCCCGTGCACCCGTCGGTGATCGCGGCGTTCGCCGACGAGCTGCGCCCGGCCGCGTTCTCGCGCGCCGCCCGGCTTGCCGCGGACTACGAGGAGCGCACCTGGACCGGCGTCTCGTGCCCGGTGCGTTCGGTGCGCGGCGCGCCGCGACGTCTTCGCCGGAGAGAGCGGATGCCGCCGCCTTCGCCGCGCTGATCCCCGACTTCCGCGAGGTGCGCCTGCGCGACGCCGGCCACTTCGCGAACGTGGAGCGCCCCGATGCGGTGCTGACCGCGATCGCCGCGACCGTGCACGTTCAGCTCGGCGCGGCCGCCCGGCGCAGGTGACGCCAGCTTCTTCCGCCGAGAAGGTGCCTCCGGTCGCGAGAGTGTCTGTTCTGTCGCGAGAAGGTCCCTTTCGTCGCGAGAAGGTCCCTTTCGTCCAGAGAAGGTGCGCATCGGCGCTGAATCTCGGCGCCGGACCCACCTTCTCGGCGCCGGACCCACCTTCTCGGCGCGTCAGGGACGCCGCGTGACCGTGACGACCCGCGGGGCGTCGGCGTCGAGCTCTTCGGTCGCCAGCGAGAAGTCGCCGCACATCGTGTCGGCGCCTCGGCCGCCGAGCTCGCGTTCCAGTTCGATCTCCCACCACGAATCGCGGATGCCGTCCACCATGCCGCGGCCCCACTCGACGATCACGACCGAGCGGTCCACGTCGATGTCGAGGTCGTCGAGCTCGAGGGCGGAGCCGAGCCGGTACGCGTCGACGTGCACGAGCGGTGCACCGCCGACGAGCGACGGATGCGTGCGGGCGATCACGAACGTCGGGCTCTGCACGGGTCCGCGCACGCCCAGGCCCGCCGCGATCCCCCGGGTCAGGGTCGTCTTGCCCGCTCCGAGCGCGCCGGTCAGCACGACCAGGTCGCCGGGGCGCAGCATCCGCGCCGATCTTCTCGCCGAAGGCCTCCATGTCGTCGGGGCCGGCGATCTCGCGGCGCCCGATCAGGGGGTCGAGTCCGCTCATCGGCGCTCCGGTCGTCGGAGCGATGGCGATCCGGCCGCCTCATGCGCCACATACGTCACAACCCGCACCAGCCGGTCCGACGCCCGGCACGCCATCGCTCACGCCGAGACCTGCCGACGCGGCACCCGCGGCCCGATCCGCGTCACGATCTCGTAGTTGATCGTGCCGGCGGCCTCGGCCCATTCGTCGGCGGCCGGGGCACCGAGCGTCGGGTCGCCGAACAGCACCGACCTCATCGCCGACGGCCACCTGGTGGTCGCCGACGTCGACGACGAACTGGTCCATGGCGATGCGTCCGGCCACCGTGAAGCGCCGGCCGCCGATCGTGACGGGTCCCGCCCCCGACGCTGAGCGCGGCACGCCGTCGGCGTACCCGAGCGGCACGAGCGCGAGGGTGGTCTCGCGGTCGGTGCGGTAGTCGTAGCCGTACGAGACGCCGTGCCCGGCGGGCACCCGGCGCACCGCGGCCACCGGCGCGCGCAGCGTCATCGCGGGGCGCAGGCCCAGGTCGGCCGATGAGCGGTCGCCGAACGGCGACAGCCCGTAGATGCCGATGCCGATGCGCACGCAGCCGAGCCGCGCCTCCGGCAGCGCGATCGCCGCGTGCGTGGCGGCGATGTGACGGAGCGGCGGGGCGAGCCCGGCGGATGCGGCGACTCCCACCGCCTCCTGGAACAGGCGCAGCGCGGCTCGGTCATCCTCGGCGGAGGCGTTGGAGAGGTGGCTGAACAGACCGATGACGCGCAGCTTGCCGATGCGTTCGAGCCGCGCCGCCTCGGCGAAGACGACCCGATAGTCCTCGGGCGCGATGCCGTTGCGTGCCAGCCCCGTCTCGAGCTTGAGATGCACGCCGACGGCGCGGTCGGAGGATGCCGCCGCCGCGGCCTGCAGCAGCTGATCGAAGTTCGAGACGCCGAGCTCGATGCCGGCAGAGGCGGCCTCGACGAACGACGTTCCCGGAGCGTGCAGCCACGCCAGGACCGGCGCCATGATGCCGCCGCGGCGGAGGGCGAGGGCCTCGCCGATGTCGGCGACCCCCAGCCGGCTCGCGCCGCCCTCGAGGGCGGCGACCGCGGAGCGCACGGCGCCGTGTCCGTAGCCGTCGGCCTTGACGACCGCGATCACCTCGGAGTCGGTCAGCCGGCGAAAGTGCCGCACGTTCGCGGTGATCGCGCCGACGTCGATCGTCGCCTCGCGCAGCACGCCCGCAGGCAGCCGGCTCATGCGCCGACCCCCGACTCCGCGGCATCCGACCCGCGGCGGCGACCCCGCGGCAGGCGACTCCGCGGCCCCCGACTCCGCGGCATCCGACTCAGCGACGACGAACGCGGTCGCGAAGCCGGCGTCGTGCGACATCGAGAGGTGCAGCGCCGGTGATGCCGCGCTCGGCGATCACCCCGGCGGTCGAGCCGGTGAGGGTGAACCACGGGCGTCCCGATTCCTCGGGCGTGATCTCGATCTCGGTCCAGTGCACGCCGTCCGAGCCGCCGAGCGCCTTGATCAGCGCCTCCTTCGCGGCGTAGCGCGCGGCGAGCGATCGCGGCGAGCGCGTCTGCTCAGCCGGCGAGAAGAGCCGCTCGAGCAGACGCGGCGTGCGCTCGAGAGTCCGCTCGAACCGCGCGATGTCGACGAGGTCGACGCCGATCCCCACGATCACGGTCGCCCTCTTCTGTGCACTCCGCCACTTTAGCCCGCGGCATCCCGCGCGCGGCCTGTGGGCGTCTCGCATGCAGGCGCATAACTCCTGCAGATCTGGCCGTCCGTCGACGGCTTGCGCTGCAACTACTGGTAAGACGGCCGGACGAGCACCGAACTGCAGGAGTTGTGCGCCCCCGACCTGCCAGCCACCAGCGAAATTGGCCGCTACTCGACCGTGACGGACTTCGCGAGGTTGCGGGGCTGGTCGACGTCCAGGCCCTTGGCCGTGGCCAGGCCCATCGCGAAGATGTGCAGCGGCACGACTGCGAGCAGCGGCTCGAAAAGGGGTCCGGCGAGCGGAATGCGCAGCACCTCGTCGGCGTGCGGCAGCACCGCGGCGTCACCCTCTTCGGCGATCGCGATCACGCGGGCGCCGCGCGCGCGGATCTCCTCGATGTTCGAGACGACCTTCTTGTGCAGCTCGGCGGACTCGCGCGGCGACGGCACGATCACGAACACGGGCTGCCCGGCCTCGATCAGCGCGATCGGCCCGTGCTTGAGCTCACCCGCGGCGAAGCCCTCGGCGTGGATGTACGCGAGCTCCTTGAGCTTCAGTGCCCCCTCCAGGGCGATCGGGTACCCGACGTGGCGCCCGAGGAACAGCACGGAGCGCGTGTCGCCCATCCAGTGCGCGAGCTGCTCGATGCGCTCCTGCTCACTCGGCCAGGATGCGGCGGATCTTGTCGGGGATCGACTCGAGCTCGAGCACGTGCTGCGCGGCCTCCGTGACCCCGACCGTGCCGCGCACGCGGCCGACGTGCAGGCCGAGCAGGTACAGCGCGGTGATCTGCGCGACGAACGCCTTCGTCGAGGCGACCGCGACCTCAGGGCCGGCGTGGGTGTAGACGATCGCGTCGGACTCGCGGGGGATCGTCGCGCCCTGCGTGTTGCAGATCGACAGGGTGCGCGCCCCGCGCTCGCGCGCGTACTTGACGGCCATGAGCGTGTCCATGGTCTCGCCCGACTGGCTGATCGAGACGACCAGGGTGTCGGCACCGATCACCGGGTCGCGGTAGCGGAACTCGTGTGCGAGCTCGACGTCGACCGGAACCCGCGCCCACTGCTCGATCGCGTACTTGCCGACCAGCCCGGCGTAGGCGGCGGTGCCGCACGCGACGATGATGATGCGCTGGATGCCGACGAACAGCTCGTCGAGACCGTCGAGCTCCGGGATCACGACCTGGCCGTCGCGGGCGCGACCGAGGATCGTGTTCGCGACGGCCTCGGGCTCTTCGCTGATCTCCTTGGCCATGAAGCTCGACCAGCCGCCCTTGTCGGCGGCTGAGGCATCCCACAGGATCTCGAACGGCTCGACCTCGACCGGCTCGCCGAAGAAGTCGGTGACGGTGACGCCGCCCGGGGTGATCGAGACGATCTGGTCCTGCCCGATCGCGAGCGCGTTGCGGGTGTGCTCGACGAAGGCGGCGACATCGGAGCCGAGGAAGTTCTCGCCCTCACCCAGGCCGATCACCAGCGGTGAGTTGCGGCGCGCGCCGACGACGAGTCCCGGGTGGTCCTCGTGCATCGCGAGCAGGGTGAAGGCGCCCTCGAGGCGGCTGACGACGGCGCGGAACGCGGCCTCGAGGTCGCCGCCGGCGGCCTGGTACTCGCGGCCGAGAAGGATCGCGGCGGCTTCGGTGTCGGTCTCGCTGCGGAAGGTGTAGCCCTCCGACAGCAGGTCGGCCTTGATGTCGGAGAAGTTCTCGATGATCCCGTTGTGGATGACCGCGAGCTTGTCGTCGTCGGCGAGGTGCGGGTGCGCGTTCGTGTCGGTCGGTCCGCCGTGGGTGGCCCAGCGCGTGTGGCCGATTCCGGTCGTGCCGTCGGCGAGCGGGTTCGTCTCCAGGTCGTCGCGCAGCACCTTGAGCTTGCCGGCGCGCTTGCGCATGCCCAGCCCACCATCGACCGTCGATGATGGCGACTCCCGCGGAGTCGTACCCGCGGTACTCGAGGCGAGACAGCCCGGCGAGGAGGATGGCCTGGCTGTCGCGAGGACCCACGTATCCGACGATTCCACACATGCGGCCAATCCTACGGGCGACGGGTGCGTACATCCTGAGCGCGGCACCCAACCCCGGGCGCCATGATCACCCGGGCCGCAGGCGCCGCGCTCACAGGGGACCGGGATGTTGGAGAGGAGTCGGAACGGGATGCCGCGGTCCCCACTGCAGCATCCCGTTCCGGGCTTGAGTCAGCTGTCGGCGCCGTCCGCGGCTTCGCTCGCCGCTTCGGGGGTCACAGCTTCGACCGGCGTCCGACCGGTGCTGCGCATCGCGCGCGCCGAGGGACCGCCGGCGGGAAGGCACGCGGCGTAGCTGAGGTCGCCGAGGCCGATGTGCTGGTTCTGCGAGTCACCCGTCAGCCCCGCGACATAGCGGAACGTGAACGACGAGAGCGTTCCGGGCCAGGTCAGGCGCAGTCGGCCTTCGCCGCTGCTGATGGGGTAGTCGCCCCACTGGATCGGACGATAGCGGTTGCCGCTGGTTCCGTCGCCCTGGATGTTCGCGCCGCGCTGGCCCGACCAGCCGGGCGTGATGACCTCGACCGTGTCGATGTAGCCGCCCTGCTCGCTGTCGATGTCATGCAGCAGAAGCGAGAATCCCGTCACGGCGGAGGTCAGATTGATCGTCACCTGGATGTAGTTGCCGGCGGTGAGCCGCTGCGGGTTGCCCTGC
Source organism: uncultured Actinomycetota bacterium (assembly GCA_963772395.1). Lineage (GTDB taxonomy): Bacteria > Actinomycetota > Actinomycetes > Actinomycetales > Microbacteriaceae > Microbacterium. Next base: position 49,923 of record CAVYWV010000003.1, read on the forward strand.
CGAAGCATCTCGAGCTCGATGTAGCGCCACGGCGGAATGGTCGAAGTCTGTTCCACCTCGCCGGTGTCGCCGATGGCGAGGCCGCCCGGGTTGTAGGCGTACGTGATGGATGCCGTCACCCCGAGGTCCGGAAGGAACGAGATCACCGTCGGCTTGCTGCCGATCTGCAGCGTGTCGTACGTCGTGGTCGGCGTGCAGGGCGACGCGGCCATCGCCGGCGCCGGCGCCGCGAGTGCGATGACCGGAACGGCCCACGCCGCTCCCTTGACGAGCGTGCGGCGGCTCACTTCCTTCGTCGTCTGCGTGTCGTTTTCGGGCGCGCTGAAAGACATGTTCATCCCCAGATATTCGTAGCGGTACGGCTGCTTCTTCGGGTCGCAGCCGGGAGTCCATCACCCCAAATGATGGATCCACCGTGAACTTAGCACAGCCTAAAAACGGACCGCCATCTTTCCTCGATCCAGGATCGCGCGCGTCACAACTTGCGCAGCAGCACCCGTTCGACGGTGTGCGTCGCGCCCTTCTCGAGGATGAGTCGCGCCTGGTGCTTGGTGGGCAGGACGTTCTCCCGAAGGTTCGGCAGGTTGATGTCGTTCCAGTAGCCCATCGCGGTCTGCACCGCCTCGTCGTCGGAGAGATGCGAGAAGACGTTGAAGAACGAGTTCGGGTTCGCGAACGCTCCCCGACGCAGCGCCAGGAAGCGGTCGACGTACCACGAGGCGATGTGATCGGTGTCGGCATCCACGTAGATGGAGAAGTCGAACAGCTCGCTCACCGCCATGTCGCCCGGCGAGGGCGAAGGCTGCAGCACGTTCAGGCCTTCGACGATCACGACGTCGGGCCGGCGCACCGTCACGTGCGCATCGGGGACGATGTCGTACTTCATGTGCGAATAGAAGGGTGCCCGCGCCTCGGGCGCCCCGCTCTTGACGTCGGTCAGGAAGCGCACGAGCGCGCGCCGATCGTATGACTCGGGAAAGCCCTTGCGCTCCATGAGTCCGCGGCGTGCGAGCTCGGCGTTCGGATACAGGAAGCCGTCGGTCGTCACGAGCTCGACACGGGGGGTGCCGGGCCACCGGCTCATGAGTTCGCGCAGCAGTCGCGCGATCGTCGACTTGCCGACCGCGACGCTGCCGGCGACGGCCACCACGAAGGGCGTGGTGGTGTCGGGCTCGCGCAGGAACGCGCTCGTGTCGGCGCCCAGGCGCTTGGTCGCGTTGGCGTACAGGCTCAGCAGCCGGCTGAGGGGCAGGTACACCTCGCGCACCTCGGCCATGTCGAGCAGGTCTCCGATGCCGCGGATCTGCACGATCTCGGTCTCGGCGAGCGGCTGCGCCATGTCGGCGGCCAGGCGCGCCCACTCCGCGCGGTCGATCTCGCGGTAGAGCGAGAGCGAGGGTGTCACGGCTGTTCCAGGCATGCTGGCGGCGTCTTCAGCGGGCATCCGCATCATCGTATCGTCGCCCGATCGCCGTGGATGCCGTGACTTCCGCCGAGTGCACGGGTCGGCGCCGAGCGGCCGCGCTACGCTCCAGGGGTGCGCCTCGGAGTCCTCGACATCGGCTCGAACACCGTCCACCTGCTCGTCGCCGATGTGCGCCCGGGAGGGCGTCCGCTCGCGACCACGAGCCAGCGCACCGTGCTGCGCCTCATGCGCCACCTCGACCCCGACGGGTCGATCACCGAGGAGGGCGTGCGGGCCCTGGTCTCGGCGGTCGCCGAGGCGCGCGCGGTCGCGCAGTCCGAGCGCGTCGACGAGCTGCTGGCCACGGCGACTTCGGCCGTGCGCGAAGCGACCAACGGCGCGGCGGTGATCGCCCGCATCGAAGAGGCACTGGGCCAGCCGCTGCAGGTGCTCGGCGGCGAGACCGAGGCGCGCTTCACGTTCCTGGCGGTGCGCCGCTGGTTCGGCTGGGCGGCCGGGCAGATCCTGCTGTTCGACATCGGCGGCGGCTCGCTCGAGATCGCTGCTGGATCCGACGAGCTTCCGGATGCCGCGGAATCGGTCCCGCTGGGCGCGGGGCGCATGACCGTGCAGTTCCTCCCCGACGACCCGCCCGGACCCGAGGCGATCGACGCGCTCCGCACACACGCCGCCGACACGCTGCGCCCGGTCGCCGAGCGGTTCGCCGCGCAGCCCCGCCCCGACCATGTCGTGGGGTCGTCCAAGGCGATCCGGTCGCTGGCGAAGCTCGCCGGCTACCCGGCGCCGGGATGGTCGAGCATCGAGCGCATGGTGCTGCCGCGGCGCGAGCTCAAGGCGTGGATTCCGCGGCTGGCCCGCATCCCCGCCGAGACACGCCAGGAGCTGCCCGGCATCACCGCCGACCGGACGTTCCAGATCGTCGCCGGCGCGGTCGTGCTGCACCAGGCGATGAAGGCGATGGACGTCGACGAGCTCGAGGTGAGCCCCTGGGCGCTGCGCGAGGGAGTGCTGCTGCGGTACATCGAGTCGCTGTCCTGGAATGCCCCGACCGCCTGAAGGTCAAGAGCAGCACACCAACATCCTCAGTCGCTCAGCATGACCTGGTCGACCATCAGGTGTCCCCACTCGCCCGTCGCGTCGTCCAGGATCTGGAACTGCCCCGTGCGTCCGGCGAACTCCCGCACCTCCCATTCGACGTGCCGCAGGCGCGCCGAGTCGTCACCGGTCGCCGTCCGGACGGGCCGCTGCGGGACGTTCTTCCAGTGGTCGGGCACGTGAAGTGATACTGCGCGCGGTACTGGTCGGCAGGCGGATCGGCGGCCACGGCGGCTCCGCCGAGAACGCCCGCGGACACTCCCACGCCGATCACGGTGAGGGCTCCGAGCACGGTGCGCGGAACGATTCGCTGGGGACCTGACATCTTCGTCGACCTTTCGGTTGCGGTGCCGCGCGCGGCTACCCGGTGGTGTGTGCGTGCTCCTGCACGACGAGTCGGTCCCCCTCCCATCCGACGGCCATCGGCTCGGTCACACCGCCGACGAACCGGCCGTCCTCGTCGGCGTTGCGGAACGCGAACAGCAGCCACTGCCCGTCGGTCCGCCGCCGCAGCAGCCGGCCGACGTAGAGCCGCTCGTCCGTGAGGGGATAGGCGGCATCCACGTCGAACGGTCCGAGCAGGCTCTCTGCCGGCACGGCCCACGTGCCGCCGCCCTGGCCCTGCCGCGCCGCGGTCGCATGCTCGGCCAGGCACGAGAAGATCAGCACCGGCCGGCCGTCGACCACCTCGACCTGGGTCACCTCGAGCTGGCCGAAGCCGTCGATGCTCGGCGCGGTGAGCGGGGCGCGCAACTCCCACTCGCGCAGATCCGCCGACCACGCGTGACCGATCACGCCGCGGCCGTCCACCGGGCCCTGCGGGGCGCGCGCTGTGATGAGCATGTGCCACCCGTCGCCGTCCGGGTCGGCGAAGACCCACGGGTCGCGGAACGCCTCGTCGTGCCATGCGCCGCTGTCGAGCGTCTCGTACCAGGGACCCCGGGCTTCGAGGACGGGACTGTCGGCCTTGGTCCAGGTCTCGCCATCGGGCGAGGTCGCGTAGCCGATGCGCTGGACGTTCTTGGCGTCCGGAGCCAGCGAGGACCCCGTGTAGAACAAGAACCACGTGCCGTCGGGATGCTGCACCACCGAGCCCGTCCACGTCGCCAGGTCGTCGAAGGCCGGCGCGTCGCTGCGGACGAGCGCATCGGCGACCTGCGTCCACTCGACGAGGTCGACCGAGACGGCGTGGCCGATCGAGGCGCGGTAGTGGCGCGCGTCGGGGTCGTGCAGCGCGCGGGAGGCGTACAGGAAGTAGAGGTGGTACCGCTCTCCGTCGTCGGCGAACCAGAAGTCCCACACCCACGAGCCGGGCAGATCGAACGCGGCCCTCATCCCTTCACCCCGCTCGCGGCGATGCTGCTGACGAACGCCCGCTGGAAGATCAGGAACACGATCAGCACCGGCAGCGTGATCAGCGAGGTGTACGCCATCACCTCGCCCCATGCGGTGTTCAGCTGGAAGAAGTACTGCATGCCCACCATGACCGGTCGCAGCTCTTCCTTCTGCACCACCATGAGCGGCCACAGGTACTGGTTCCACGCGGGCAGGAACGTCAGGATCGCGACGGTCGCGAACGCGGGTCCCGACAGCGGCACGAGGATGCGCCGGTAGATCGTGAACCAGCTCGCCCCATCGATGCGGGCGGCTTCGTCGAGCGATCTCGGGATCGTCGAGAAGTACTGCGTGAACAGGAAGATGGAGAACGCGTTCGCGATGAACGGGACGATCTGCACTTCGTAGGTGTTGAGCCAGCCGAAGTCGTACTTGAGCACTCCGCCCTCGATCACCAGGGTCGGCAGCTGCGCCACCCAGTAGACCATCGGCACGGCGATGGTCTCGAACGGCACGATCAGGGTGGCGATGATCACCGCCAGAACCACGATCCGCCCCCGCCATGCCAGGCGCGACAGGGCGAACCCCGCCATCGAGTTCACGATCAGCCCGAGTCCGACGGTCAGCACGGTGACGAGGATCGAGTTGAAAAGGAACTGCGCGACCGGAACCCGGTCGAAGACCCCGAAGTAGTTGTCGAGGCTGATGTCACCCACCGGCAGGAACGCCATCGGCGAGTCGATGTCCTGCAGGATCTGCGCGTCGGGTTTGAGGCTCGAGATGAACATGAACACGAGCGGGAACAGGAAGATGATGCCGAACAGCGACATCGCGATGTAGAGGAAGACCTTGCCGCGCAGGCGCCGCGACTTCTCGCTCTGCGTGGTCGACGCGCGCGGCGGGCGGGATGCGCGCCGGGAGTCGGGTGCGGTCGTGAGGGTCTCGGTGGCCGACATGGCTCAGTCCTTCTCTCGTGTCAGGCGACGCTGGATGAGCGCGATGAGGAGCACGGCGACGAAGAAGATGAGCGAGATGGCGGCCGCATAGCCGATCTCCTGCTGTTCGTAGCCCTTGCGCACCGCGTGGAAGACGATGGTGGAGGTCGAGCCCTGCGGGCCGCCCTGGGTCATCACGTCGATCTGCACGAACAGGCCCAGCGCCGCGATCGTGATGGTGACCAGGACGAACACCATCGTGGGGCGCAGGCCCGGCCAGGTGACGTTCGTGAACTGACGCCACGGGCTTGCGCCGTCCATGCGCGCGGCCTCGTAGAGCTCTTCGGGGATGGTCTGCAGCCCCGAGAGCCAGATGATCATGTGGAAGCCGACGGCCTGCCAGATCGACATGAAGATGATCGCACCGAGGGCGGTGCTCGGATCGTTGAGCCAGTCGGCGCCAGACCACAGGCCGAACGTCAGGGCGTCGATCATCGAGTTGATGAGGCCGTCCTGCTGGTACATGAACTTCCACAGGATCGACACCACGACGATCGAGGTGACGACCGGGATGAAGAAGATCACGCGGAAGGCGGTGACCCCGCGCATGCGCCGGTTGACGAGCACCGCCAGCAGCAGCCCGAGGGCCGCCTGCACCGGCACGACCACCAGCGCGAAGACGGCGGTGTTGCCGATCGACTGCACGAAGACAGGGTCGGCGGTGAAGGCGCGGATGAAGTTGTCGAAGCCTACGAAACGCGGGGGGTTGGGTGAGATGAGCCGCGCGTTCGTGAACGACAGGGTGAAGGCCAGGATCACCGGCACGATGAGGAACAGGAGCAGGAGGATGCCGGCGGGGGCGATCATCCCGAGTCCGGCCCATGTCTCGCGGCCCTTGATGGAGCGGAAGCGACGGAGGGCGCGCCGAGGTTCTTCGGCAGCGACCGTCGGTGGAGTGACAGTCATGGCAGATCTCTCTGAGGATGCGCCGGCGGGGGCTCCAGGCCCCCGCCGGCGCGGTGGATCACTGGAAGCCGTAGCCGTCGTTCGAGGCGATGTTCGCGTCGATCTCCGACACCGCCCGATCGAGGGTCTCGGTGACGTCGGCGCCGCTCATGATGTCCTTCGCGGCGGTCTCGAACGTCGCCGAGATCACCGCGTAGGCGGGCGTCTCGGGACGCAGCACGGCGTACTGCTGCGACAACTCGACGAACGGACGCAGGGCGCCGTCGTCACCGAAGTACTCCGACGCCTGAGCAGCGGCCTCGGTTGCGGGTATCACGACCTGCTTGTCGGCGAACTCGGTGATGTACTCGTCCTGGAAGCTGAACTCCAGGTACTGGCGGGCACCGTCGGCGTCGTTGCACTCCGACGAGATGCCCCACTGCCACGAACCGCCGCCGATCTTCGGGCCGGTCCCGAGGTCCGGCGGGGGCAGGATGAGCAGGTCGTCGCCGACTGCGTCGAGCGCGGCCACGGCGTTCCAGACGCCGGTGTAGCTCAGGGCGACCTCACCGTCGACGAACTCCTGGTTGCCGACCGTGCCGCTGTTGTCGGCGTAGCCGTCGGCGAACAGGCTCGCGAACCACTCGCCCCACGCGACCGCCTCGGGTCCGTTGAGGGCACCGTCGGCGCTGAGCATCGTGTCGCGGTCGATGAGATCGCCGCCGAGACTCTGCAGGAACGGGGAGTACGCGTAGGGCCACCACTCGCCGGTGTCTTCGGCGCCGATGTCGAGGGGCGTCTCATAGCCGGCGGCCTTCAGCGTCGCCAGGGTGGCTCCGAACTCCTCCTTCGTCCACGGCTCCTCGATCGTGGGGATGCGGATGCCGTTGGCTTCGAGCACGGACTCGCGGGCGAAGATCGACAGCGCGGCGTCCCAGTATCCGGCCGAGTAGATCTGGTCGTCCCAGACGCCGACAGCCGTCGGCAGCAGGGAGTCGGTGAGCTCAGTCGGCAGTTCGAGCGGCTGCAGATAGCCCGCCCACGCCCAGTTCGGCATGATCGGCCCATCGAGGTCGAGCAGGCACGGCAGGTCGCCGGATGCCGCCGCCGCCACGATCGCGTCGTTGTAGGCGCCCTGGGGGAAGGACTCGTTGACCACCTCGTACTCGTCCTGCGAGGCGTTGAAGTCGGAGATGATGCGTTCGTAGACCTCGAGCTCGGCCGGGTTGCCGGCGGAGTGGGTCCACATCGTCAGCTGCGTACGGCCGTCCTCAGTGGTGGTCTCTCCCTGACCTGCCTGTCCGCATCCGGTGAGGGCCAGTGCCCCGACTAATCCGGCCGATACGAAGATCGGCGTCTTTCTGCGCATAATTGTGGTTTCCTTCTCTTGGTGACCCACGCCCGCGTCGGTCATTTTCGGAGGCTGCCTACGGCAGCCGTTCGGTGAGTGAAGCCCGTCGCCGGTTCGGTTTGCCTACTTGCGCCGGCGGCGGGCCTACAGAGTCTCGTCGGATGACGGGACACTTCATCAGGTGCGTGGCGTCCTCATCCCCCTCCGCGCGGACGCCGAGCGCGACCTCCATCGCCCAGCGGCCCATGTCGTAATGGGGCAGCGCGATGGTGGTGAGGGGAGGATCCTGCTCCGCGGCGATCAGCTGCTGGTCGTCGTAGCCGATGACCGACAGGTCGCGCGGAATCTCGAGGCCGCGATGGTGGACGGCGGTGTACACGCCGACGGCCATGCGGTCGTTGAAGCAGAAGATGCCGGTGGGGCGCCGGCCTTCGGGGAGGTCGAGCAGCTGCTCGGCCGCCGCCCGGCCACCCCTCGCCGAGGTGTCGCCTTGCACGTGCAGCGCCGGATCGGCTGCGATGCCGGCTTCGTCGAGAGCTGCGAGGTACCCTTCGTGACGCAGTCCTGAGGCGATCGGCGCATCATCAGTGTCGAGGTAGGCGATTCGGCGGTGACCGGCGGCGATGAGTTCGCGCACCGCCGCCGCTCCGCCGGCCCGGTCGTCGGGCACGACGCTGCGGTATCCGCCCGCCGCCGGACGGCAGTCCAGGAACACGGTCGTGGCCGGGAGCCCGTCCGGGGCGTCGACGACGCGGTGCCACATGCACGCGTAGATCATCGCGTCGACCTGCTGCGCGGTCAGCGCGCTGATCGCATGGCGCTCGATCTCGGCATCGCCCCCGGTGTCGACGAGGAAGACGAGGTGGCCGCTCTCGCGTGCCGCATCCTGCGCTCCGGCGAGCATCCGGCCCGCAAAGGGGGTCGTGGCGATCTGGTCGGAGATGAGCCCGACGGTGCGCGTCTGCTGCGTGCGCAGTCCCCGCGCCACGGAACTGGGTGCGTAGCCGACAGCCTGCGCCGCGGCGCGCACCCGGCGGCGGGTCTCTTCCGAGATGCGGGATTCGACGTCGTTCATGACGAGCGAGACGGTCGTCACCGACACGCCCGCTGTCGCTGCGACATCTGAGATCCGCGCTCGTGCCACGTTCGCACTCCCTTGTGATAAATCGATTTATCGAACTGGGACGATTATGAACCGCGTCGCCGAAGTTCGTCAAGGGTGAATTCCCAGAGCATCGCCGTACGCGTCCTCCCGCAACCTGGCCACCGGTATCCGGACGACGGCGGCGATGTGCATCTTCGCGGCCCTCGTGCAACCATGGAAGACGAATGCAAATCGATTTGCATTCGTTCCCCCATCGAAGGAGCAAGAGATATGCACACTCCCATGAAGCGCGCACGGCGCCTTCTGGCAGGCGGTGTCACTGCGGGCGCACTCGTGGCGACCGCTCTGATCGGTCTGCCTTCCTCCGCCCTGGCGGTACCTGCCGCCCCCACGGCGGTGCCTGACCTGCAGGACGGGCCCGAACCGACCACCCACACCCAGGAGGCGTATGCACCCGAGGGCGACTTCACCGCGAAGTGGACCCGTGCCGACGCGCGCCAGCTGCAGCGCCTGTCGGATCCGACGACCCCTTCGCGCGAGAACTCGATGCCCCCGTCGCTCACCATGCCCGAGGTTCCCCAGGACTTCCCCGACATGTCCAACGAGCAGGTGTGGGTCTGGGACTCGTGGCCGCTGACCGACGAGGACGGCAACCAGTACTCGATCAACGGGCAGGAGATCATCTTCTCCCTGGTGGCCGACCGCAGCCTCGGCTTCGACGATCGTCACGTGTTCGCCAAGATCGGGTACTTCTTCCGTCCCGCCGGGGTTCCCGCCGACGAGCGTCCCGACAACGGCGGCTGGACGTACGGCGGGCTCGTCTTCGATGAGGGCGTGACCGGCGAGATCTTCGACGACAAGACCTTCAGCCACCAGACCCAGTGGTCGGGATCGGCGCGTGTGTTCAAGGGCGGCGAAGTCAAGCTGTTCTTCACCGACGTCGCGTTCTACCGCAACGCGGACGGCACCGAGCGCAAGCCCTATGACCCGCGCCTCGCGCTGAGCGTGGGCAAGGTGCACGCGAACAAGAACGGCGTGAAGCTGACCGGCTTCGACGAGGTCACCGACCTGCTGCAGGCCGACGGCGTTTACTACCAGACCGGCGAGCAGAACCCGTTCTTCAACTTCCGCGACCCGTTCACCTTCGAAGACCCCGCCAACCCGGGCGAGACCTATATGGTGTTCGAGGGCAACTCGGCCATGGAACGCGAATCCGCGCAGTGCACGGAGGAGGACCTCGGCTACCAGCCCGGCGACCCGTTCGCCGAGTCCGTCGAAGAGGTCAACGCCTCGGCTGCGCCCCTCAACATCGGAAACATCGGCCTTGCCAAGGCGACCAACGACGACCTGACCGAGTGGGAGTTCCTCCCGCCGATCCTCTCGGCCAACTGCGTCACCGACCAGACCGAGCGTCCGCAGTTCATCTTCAAGGACGGCAAGGCCTACCTGTTCACGATCAGCCACCGCAGCACGTTCGCGGAGGGCCTCGACGGACCCGAGGGCGTCTACGGCTTCGTCGGCGATGGCATCCGCAGCGACTTCCAGCCGCTGAACAGCGGATCGGGTCTCGCGCTGGGCAACCCGACGAACCTGAACTTCGCCGGCGGCCAGCCGTTCGCACCGGACTACAACCAGCACCCCGGCCACTTCCAGGCGTACTCGCACTATGTGATGCCCGGCGGTCTGGTGCAGTCGTTCATCGACACGATCGGCACGCACGACGACTTCGTCCGCGGCGGCACCCTCGCCCCCACGGTGAAGATGGACATCGCCGGCGACTCGACGAGCGTCGACTACTCCTACGGTGACGGCGGGCTCGGCGGCTGGGCCGACATCTCGGCGAACATCAACATCAACCCGGGCGGCAAGGAGAAGTCCCTGCCCTGACCCGGCTCGACGTGGATGCCCCGGAGCGGCCTGCTTCGGGGCATCCACCCCGCGGGTGCTCACTTGCGCGCCCCTCACCCCGCTCGACAGGAAGGACATCGAGATGCCCGATCAGGATGCCCACCGCACGCACTCCGATCAGCGCCGGACGATCGTCATCGTGGTCGTCGCGGGGCTCGTCATCGCGATCGCGACTGTGGTGATGTTCGCGCTGTCGCAGGGAGGCAAGCAGGATGCCGCACCCTCCCCCTCCCCGACCGCCCAGGCAAGCCCGTTCGAGCGCCCCGCGGACTGGTCGCAACACCGCCCCGCGGTGCACGTCACGCCCGAGCAGCACTGGATGAACGACCCCCAGAAGCCGATCCTGATCGACGGTGTCTGGCATTACTACTACCTGTACAACGCCGACCACCCCGACGGCAACGGCACGGCCTGGTATCACTCGACCTCGACCGACCTGATCCACTGGAGTGACCACGGTGTCGCGATCGAGAAGTACGACAACGGCCTCGGCGACATCTGGACCGGGACGGCGGTCCTCGACCACGACGGCACCGCCGGATTCGGAGCCGGCGCCGTGATCGCGCTCGTCACGCAGCAGGTCGACGGCGTGCAGCGCCAGTCTCTGTTCTTCTCGACCGACGGCGGGTACACGTTCGAGTCGTATGACGGCAACCCCGTGATGGACAACCCCGGCGTCGCCGACTGGCGCGACCCGCGTGTGTTCTGGGACGACGCCGCCGGTCATTGGGTGATGGCGCTGGCCGAGCACGACCGCATCGGCTTCTACACGTCAACGAACCTGCGCGAGTGGACATACACCTCGGACTTCGTCGCTGCGGATCTCGGTGTGCTCGAGTGCCCCGACCTGTTCCCGATGGCGGTCGATGGCAACCCGGATGACGTGCGGTGGGTGCTCGTCGCAGGTGCGAACGGCGCGGCCGAGGGCATGACCACCGGCACCGCGTATTGGACCGGCCAGTGGGACGGCGAGCGCTTCAGCGCCGACGGCACCGGGCATCAATGGCTCGATCGCGGCGCCGACTACTACGCGGCGGTCACCTGGGACGACCCGCGCCTGCCCGAAGCCGAGCGCCTGAGCGAGCGGTACGGCATCGGCTGGATGAACAACTGGGCCTACGCCGGGGAGTTCCCCACCGAGGACTGGCAGGGCGGCTCCGACTCGATCGTGCGCAGCATCCGACTCGGTACCGACGGCGAGCGCGCGACGCTGTTTTCGACTCCGGCCGACGAACTGCGCGACCTGGAGGGCGAAACGGAGGCGATCGACGACATACGGGTGGATGCCGGAAGCACGACGACGCTCGAGATCCCCGCATCCGACGCGTATCGCCTGACCTTCGACGCGGCTGACGTCGGCGGCGCCGGCGAGGTGCGCGTGCGGGTGGCGACCGGCGACGGCAGCTTCGCCACCGTCGGCTACGACTTCGACGCGCAGGTCGCGTTCGTGGCGCGGGACGCCGATGCGATCGCCGCCGGGATGCCCGAGGCGTACCGCGATGTGCGCACGGCCCCGGTCGCGCCGCGCGACGGCCGGGTGCAAGCTCGACATCGTGGTGGACGTCGCCTCGATCGAGGTGTTCGCGGGCGACGGCGAGGCGGCCCTGACGATGGCGACCTACGGCACGGCAGGCGAACGGGGACTGGTCGTGGAGGCGTCGCGTAGCGCCGTGAAGATCACGGATGCGACCATCACGCCCCTGCGCGTGGCGCCGGTGGAGCGGCTGTCCGCGAAGGGCTGAGGCGCCCGCCCTCAGCGAGAGGGCGCGGCGATCGACCCTCGCTCGACGAGCCAGCCGGGCAGCTGCTCCACCCCGAGGTCGACCTGGGTCGGCGCGCCCTCGATGCGCTCGATGCAGCCGCGCCATGCCCCACCGCCCCATCTCGGCGTGCGGCAGGGCCACGGTGGTCAGACCGGGATCGAGGGCGTCGGCGACCGGATGCAGGTCGTCGATGCCCATGACCGACAGTCCGTCGGGAAGCGCGATGCCGCGCCGCGCCGCGGCCTGCATGAGGCCCATCGCGATCTGGTCGTTGAAACAGATGATCGCCGTCGGTGGCCGCTCTTGATCGAGCAGCTCGCCGCCCGCCTGACGCCCGCCAGCGGCGTCCGCGTAGCAGAACGCGAGGCGCCCGTCGCCCAGTGCGATGCCGGCATCGCCGAGGACCGAGCGCACGCCGGCGAGACGTCCTCGAGCCGCTCGCGACTCGGTGGTGCCGATGTAGGCGATGTCGCGATGACCCGCCGAAAGGAGGTGGTCGCAGGCGAGGGCGGCGATCTGGGCTTCGTTCGGCACGACCGCGTCCACCACCCACCCGGGTTCCGGAGCTGCGTCCACGAGGACGACGGGGAGTCCTTCCGGGACGGCGGGCCGATCCACCTGCTGGTGGTACATGCGGGCGATGAGCAGACCGTCCACCCGCTGCGCGAGGAAGCGCGCCACCAGATCCGCTTCGGCCGCGGCGTCTCCGCCGCTCTCGCCGACCATCAGCAGCACGTCGTGCTCGAGGCCGGCTCGGCGGGCACCCTCGATGATGCGCCCGGCGAACGGCGTCGCGGCCAGATCGTCGCCGATCAGGCCGACCACGCCGGTGCGCCGGCGCCGCAGACCGGATGCCACGCGGTCGGGCACGTACCCGAGCTCGCGGGCGATCGACATTATGCGCTCGCGGGTCGCCGGGTTGACGGTCCGCGCACCGCTCAGTGCGTGGGAGACAGTCGTAGGCGACACGCCTGCGGCGGCGGCGACGTCGGTCACCCGCGCTCGCGCTCTGCCCGGCATCCGTCCACCCCCTCCGATAAGCCTATTGGCGGTTCACGATCGGGGCGTGCTGGGCGCGGAGTCACGCCCGTAGTAGTACTCGATCCCCCGGCGAGAGCCCACCACGAGAAGCGCATAGAGCCCGATGGTCCCACCGAGCACGGCGGCGGCGAGCACGGCGAACACCCTCGCGAAGTTTCTCAGCATAGGCGTGACTCCGTGGGGCGAGAAGAGACCCCCGGGGCTGGGGGACGCCGGGGGTCTCTCTTCCGCTCGGGGGATTATGCGAGCCGCCGGAACCCGAATCCGGGGCGGCTCAGGCATCAGCGGGGGGATGCTCTCATCGAGCCTAGGAAAGTGTGAACCGCCCGTCTGTCGGCACTTCGGAGGACAACGCGCCGGGTCGCGGCATCCGCTTGTCCCCACTTCGGGGGACAACGCGGCGCGCCTCACTCTTCATCGCCCGGGGTGGCGCACGAGCGCCGCCTGCGCCACACTTCTTGCATGGACGCTCACCCGGCGTCGATCCGCACTCCCGACCAGCGCATCCGGGTCTTCCTGAGCTCCACCCTCCGCGAGTTGGAGCCCGAGCGCGAAGCGGCACGTGCCGCGATCGAGTCACTCCGGCTGGCCCCTGTGATGTTCGAACTGGGGGCACGGCCGCATCCCCCGCGCTCGCTCTACCGTGCCTATCTCGCTCAGAGCGACATCTTCGTCGGCCTGTACTGGCAGAGCTACGGGTGGGTCGCGCCCGACGAGCACGTCTCGGGCCTCGAGGACGAGTACCGCCTGTCGGGCCCGATGCCGCACCTCATCTACATCAAGCACCCGGCGCCAGAGCGCGATCCGCGTCTCGACGACCTGTTGAACCGCATCCGCAGGGACGACCACAGCTCTTACCGCGGCTTCGAGACGCCGGCGGAGTTGGCCGAGCTCCTCGTCGCCGATGTCGCGACGCTGCTGGCCGATCGGTTCGACGCCTCGCGTGAGCGGGCGCAGCCGGGAGCTCCGGGGTCGGCGGCGGCGATTCCGGCGCCGTTCACGAGCATCATCGGCCGCGGCACCGAGCACGATCGCCTGATCGAGATGCTGGCATCTCCGGGCGTGCGACTCGTCACGATCGTCGGCCCGGGCGGCATCGGCAAGTCGCGCCTGGCGATCGAGGTCGCCGAAACGATCGCGGAGACCGGCCGCGAGGTCGCCTTCGCGATGCTCGAGTCGGTCGCCTCTCCCGAGCGGGTGATCAGCATGATCGCCCGGGCCGTCGGCGTGCGCGACACCGGTGACGAGCCCCTCGAGGCCAAGCTGCTGACCGCGCTGGCCGGACGCGATCTGCTCCTCGTCGTCGACAACATGGAGCACGTCCTCGATGCCACCGCCGATCTGGTGCGCCTGATCAGCGCGCTTCCGCGGCTGCAGCTGCTGGTGACGAGCCGGTCGCCGTTGCGCGTGCGGGCCGAACGGACGTTCGAGCTCGGCCCCCTCGCGGTGCCCGACACCGACGCGTCGATGGCGGATGCCGCCACCACGAGCGCCGTCGCGCTGTTCGTCGACCGGGCGATGGCGATCAACCCCGCGTTCACGCTGAGCGACGAGTCCGCCGGCGCCATCGGCGGGATCGTCCGCGCGCTGGACGGCGTGCCCCTTGCGATCGAGCTGGCGGCCGCGCGCACCCGCACGATGTCGCCGCAGGAGATCCTGGAACGACTCGATTCCGCCCTCTCCCTGCTCGTGGGCGGGGCCCGCGACCTGCCCGAGCGGCAGCGTGCGGTGCGCAGCACGATCGAATGGAGCGTGCGGCTGCTCGACGCCGCCCCGACCGCGGCGTTCCACGCGCTCTCGGTGTTCGCCGGCCCGTTCACCATCGAGGCGGCCGAGGCCGTGCTGGCGGCGTCCGACATCGACGCCTTCTCGTGCGTCGAGGCACTCGTCGACGCGAGCCTGGTGTGGCAGCGCGAGCGCAACGGCGTGCGCGTGTTCGGCATGCTGGTGCTCGTGCGCGCCTTCGCTCGTGAGGGGGCGGATGCCGAGGCGTCGGCTGTGGCAACCGATCGCTGGATGGCACATTACGTGGATCTCGCGAGCCAGGCTCCGCTGCGCATGCGTGCGTCGGATCAGCTGAGCTGGATTCGCCGGCTGGATGCCGAGGCTGAGAACCTCGCGGCGGTGATGCGGCACCTGCTCGACACGTCACGTCTCGATGAGGCGGCGGAGTACGCCTGGTCGCTCTACCTCTACCTGTGGATCGACGGGCTGCTCGGAGCCGTCCGCACCTGGATGACGGAGCTTCTCGCCCGCGCCGAACAGCGACGGCATCCCGCTCGCCCCCCGCACCGAGGCGATCGCGCTGTACTTCACCCGCGCGATCGCGTACTGGCAGGACCCCGGGTTCGACGTGCTGCCCGGACTGCAGGCCAGCGCCGCGCTGTTCGACGGGTCCGGCGACCCCGCCAGCGGCGCCCTCGCACGGGTGTCGGTCGCGCTCGCCCATCTCTCGGCGCCGACGGGCCCCGATCTGCCGGCTGCCCGCGCGGCACTTGAGCAGGGCCTCGCCGGGTTCTCGGGCGCCGGCGACTCGTGGGGGCAGGCGATGACGCTCGTCACTCTCGGGCGGATCGACCTCGCGATGCAGGACGTGTCGGCCGCCGCCGCGCGGTTCGACGAGAGCTACCGGCTGGCCTCGTCGGCGGGCGAGATGCTCGGAATCGCGATCGCCCAGCACCATCGCGGCTGGCCCAAGCTCTTCTCGGGCGACCTCGACGGCGCCGAGGAGGACTTCGCCGAGTCGCTCGACACGTCGGTGGCGATGCACCATGACGAGGGGATCGCATACGGACTCGAAGGGCTCGCCGGAGTGCGTGCCGCGCAGGGCGACGCGGCGCAGGCCGGCCTGCTGGTCGGGGCCGCGCAGACCCTGCGGCGGCGCACGGGTTTGCTGAGCCCGGCCAGCCTCAACCTGTACGGCCCGCTCGTGGACGCCCTGCGCGCGAACGGTGCTTCTGAGGCGCTGGATGCCGCCATCGCGGAGGGCGGCGAGCTGCCGGTCGCGGAGGTGGTGGCGCGTGTCACCCGCTGAAACTGCTGGGGGCGGCATCCTGATCGATCGCGCGCCCGGCTCGGACCGCGTGCTGGCCGCGACGAGGGTCGTCGCGGTCGTGATCATCCCGTTCCTCGTGGTCGCGGCGTTCCTGCTCTTCGTGTTCCCCGAGCGCACCGGCGAGCTTTTCGCATGGGCGATCGCACCGCCGCTATCGGCATACATGCTCGGTTCCGCATACGTCGGTGGCATCTGGTTCTTCGTCGGCGTGGCGCTGACGAAGCGCTGGCATCGCGTTGCTGCAGGCTTCCCCGCGGTCGTGGTGTTCGCCGGGGCGCTGCTGGTGGCGACGCTCCTGCACCTCGACCGGTTCTCGCAGAATCTGTCGTTCTTCACGTGGGTGGTGCTCTACGCGACGACGCCCTTCGTCGTCGCGGTGCTCTGGTGGCTGCAGCGGCGCAGCGATGACGGGGCGGCCGAGATGCGGGACGCACGCGTGCCCCCGGGCGTGCGTGTGGTGATGCTCATGGTCGGCGCAGCGTCTTTGGTGACGGGCGCGATCATGTTCCTCTTCCCCACGCTCGTGATCCCGATCTGGGCGTGGGATCTGACTCCGCTGACCGCGCGGGTGCTGGGCGCCGTTCTCTCCCTGCCCGGTGTGGTGGCGGTCGGGTTCCTGCGCGACGACCGGTGGAGCTCGTTCCGCATCCTCTTCCAGGCGCAGCTGATCAGCCTGGTCGCGATCGTCTGCTCGCTCATCGCCGGGCGCGATGCTCTGTACTGGGATCGAGTCGCGACACCCGCTTTTCTCGCACTGATCGCGATCGCCTTCGTCGGGTACGCCGCACTGACGCTCACGATGGAGTTCCGCATCCGTCGCATGCCCGCGCACCCTCGCGCGTAGGGGCCTATCGGCGCCCGCTGCCCAGGACTATGGTCGACCCATGCCCGGCGCGCCGAGATGGTGCATCGCGCGCCGAACAGGTGCATCGCCCGGCGAGAAGGTCCGCACCATCTCGCCCCGGAACCCACCGTTTCGCGGCCGAGGGCACCTTCTCGCGGCCGAGGGCACCTTCTCGCGTAGCACGGCCGGGCGCTCGGCGCCATGGCCTGCGTGGAACGCGCGGCGGTGCGTAGGGTCCGGCTATGGATGAGACCACTCCGCACGACAACGACCCGACCGAGATGACCGACGAAGAGAAGCGCCGCGATCAGCTGCTCGCCGCGCCCGGAGCGGTGGAGAGCGACGCCGCTCCCCGCATCGAGGTCAGCGAGCACAACGGCAACACGCGCATCGACATCGCCCCCGACGCCTCCGTGCGTCCGGGCGATCCCACCAAAGACCCCGACGACGACGGCTCGCTCGAAGGCCCCGACGTCGAAACGTCGACGAGCGGCAACGGCGACGGCACCCCGAAGCCCGGCGGCCTGGGCCAGGACGGCACGATCCCGGCCGACCCGTCCGGCGTCGCGGCCGGACACACCGGCGAGGTGTCGACGTTCGAGCCCGAAGAGGACGAAGCCGCTCCGGCCTGAGTGCGCCGCGCGGCATCCCGAATGCACGGCTTTCCGTCGAGTGCACGGGTTCTCCGCGCGGCTAGGTCGTGCTCTCGGCGCGATGCCGTGCACTCGGCGCAAGCCCGCCCGCCCGCCGCACGCACGCAGCGAAACCCGCCGAGAAGCTACAGCTCGAGCGCGAGCCGCTCCCGCACCACGTCGGCCAGGCGCTCGGCATACCCCGACGCCACCTCGGCCGAGGCCGCCTCGACCATGACGCGCACCATCTCTTCGGTGCCCGACGGGCGCAGCAGCACACGGCCCGAGTCGCCGAGCTCCGACGCGACCGAGGCCACGGCCGAAGCCACGCCCTCGTCCGTGGCCGCGCGGGTCCGGTCGACCCCGCGCACGTTCACGAGCACCTGCGGGTAGACCGTCATGATCGATGCGAGGTCGGCGAGCGTGCGTCCGGTGCGCGCCATCTCGGCCATCAGGTGCAGGCCGGTGAGCACCCCGTC
This sequence comes from uncultured Actinomycetota bacterium, assembly GCA_963772395.1. Classification (GTDB taxonomy): domain Bacteria; phylum Actinomycetota; class Actinomycetes; order Actinomycetales; family Microbacteriaceae; genus Microbacterium. Next base: position 67,837 of record CAVYWV010000003.1, read on the forward strand.
GCCGGTCGTCGCGTACTCGCTCATGATCACGTGCCCCGACTGCTCGCCGCCGAGCGAGAAGCCGCCTTCGGCCATGGCCTCGAGCACGTAGCGGTCGCCGACACCGGTCTGCACGACCGTGATGCCGTTGTCTGCCATCGCCCGGTGCAGTCCGAGGTTGCTCATCACGGTCGCGACCAGCGTGTCGTTCGACCAGGTGACCGCGCTCCTTCATCGCCACCGCCAGCACGGCCATGATCTGGTCGCCGTCCACGACGCGGCCACGCGCGTCGACCGCGAGGCAGCGGTCGGCGTCGCCGTCGTGCGCGATGCCGACGTCGGCACCGACCCGCACCACATGCGCAGCCAGAAGATCCAGGTGCGTCGAGCCGACGCCGTCGTTGATGTTCAGGCCGTCGGGGTCGGCGCCGATGACGGTCACGCGGGCGCCGGCGTCGCGGAACGTCTCGGGCGAGACGCCGGATGCCGCGCCGTGGGCGCAGTCGAGCACCACGTGCAGACCGTCGAGTCGATGCGGCAGCGACGCCAGCAGGTGCACGACGTAGCGGTCTTCGGCATCGGCGAACCGACGGATGCGGCCGACGCCGGCCCCGGTGGGCTGCAGCTTCGGGAGCGGTCATCGCGTGCTCGATGCGCTGCTCGACCACGTCGGGGAGCTTGACACCGCCGCGCGCGAAGATCTTGATCCCGTTGTCGGGAGCGGGGTTGTGCGATGCCGAGACCATCACACCGAAGTCGGCTTCGATGTCGGCGATCAGGTACGCGGTCGCCGGCGTCGGCAGCACGCCCGGCATCGAGCACGTCGACACCGGAAGATGCGAGGCCGGCCGACACCGCGGCGGCGAGGAACTCGCCCGAGACGCGGGGGTCACGCGCGACGACGGCGGTGAGACGCTTGCCTGCGGCCTTGCGAGCCTCGGCCGTACGGCCCTGGCCCAGGACGACTGCTGTCGCCTGGGCCAGGGTGAGTGCGAGATCGGCGGTGAGGGGGCCGTTGGCCAGCCCCCGCACCCCGTCCGTGCCGAAGAGCGGCATGCGGAGCGGAGAGCCGATCAGCGCTTCGAGTACTGAGGAGCCTTGCGGGCCTTCTTGAGACCGGCCTTCTTGCGCTCCTTGACGCGGGCGTCGCGCGAGAGGAAGCCGGCCTTCTTCAGGGTGGCGCGGTTGTTCTCCTCGTCGATGCCGTTCAGCGAACGGGCGATGCCGAGGCGCAGCGCGCCGGCCTGACCCGAGGGGCCGCCGCCCGAGATGCGCGCGATGACGTCGTACGCGTCGGTGAGGTTGAGCACCGTGAAGGGGTCCTTCACGAGCTGCTGGTGCAGCTTGTTCGGGAAGTAGTCCTCGAACGAGCGACCGTTCACGGTGATGACGCCCGAGCCGGGAACGATGCGCACGCGGGCGATGGCCTGCTTGCGACGGCCGACCGCGGCACCGGGAACGCTGAGCACGGGGCGCTCAACAGCCACGGCTGCCTGGTCGACGACAGTCTCGGTCGAGTAGTTGGATTCGGTGGATTCTTCGATGTTCGCCACGAGTGTGTCCTTAGTCAGTCTGGGAGGCGCTACTGGGCGACCTGGTCGAGGGTGAAGGTCTTGGGCTGCTGTGCACCGTGGGGGTGCTCGGCGCCGCGGTAGACCTTGAGCTTGGTGAGCTGCTGCGCACCCAGGCTGTTCTTGGGGAGCATGCCGCGGACGGCCTTCTCGACAGCGCGCTCGGGGTTCTTCGCGAGGAGCTCTTCGTAGGTGACCGACTTCAGACCACCCGGGTAGCCGGAGTGGCGGTAGGCCTTCTTCTTCTGGAGCTTCTGTCCCGTCAGCGCGACCTTCTCGGCGTTGATGATGATGACGAAGTCGCCCATGTCCATGTGGTTGGCGAAGGTCGGCTTGTGCTTGCCGCGGAGGAGGGTCGCCGCGTGCGAGGCGAGCCGGCCGAGAACGACGTCGGTGGCGTCGATGACCAGCCACTCGCGCTGGGCTTCGCCAGCCTTGGGGGTGTACGTGCGCGTCACAATAGTGCTGCTTTCTTGATTCGAACGGAGATGTTCGTGAATCCCGCTCCGGGGTGGTTCTCCGGCCGAGGGCCGGTGGAACACGCCAGTGGAGGGCTCACGTTCGCGGTGCGAGGCCAGCAGGGCGCAGGCACCAAAGATCCATCGTACGGCATCCGGATGCTGTCGCCAAAAGCGGCTGGCCCTGTAAACGCTCCGCTGCCATCGAGCTGATGCGTGTGTTGCTTGCGTGACACACGGGTATGACACAATTCCCCTTCCAGCACTACTCCGGTTCGCCCCCGCGACGCCACCCGGCACCCCGGAGTACCCGTACCGCACCGCACCCGCACCGGCACGACTGGAGTTCTTGAATGACCGACACCACCGACAGCGGACGCACTGCGGTCATCGTCGAAGACGATGACGAACTCAGGCTTCTGCTGGTGGACGTCCTCGAGGCGGCGGGTTTCTCGACGGTCTCCGTCGGCAACGGCACCGACGGCATCCAGGCGGTGCTGACGCACCAGCCACTCATCACGACGCTCGATGTCAACATGCCGGGCATCGACGGCATCGAGGCCGCACGCCGCATCCGCGCGCAGAGCGACACGTACATCGTGATGATCACCGCGATGGGCGAAGAGGCGGATGTCGTGCTCGGACTGACCGCCGGGGCCGACGAGTACATCACCAAGCCGTTCCGCCCTCGCGAGTTCCGCGCGCGCATCGATGCCATGCTCCGCCGAGGGCGGGCCTCCGCCCCGGCGCCGACGGCGCCGGTGCGCACACACAAGAGCGCCGACGCTCGCACGATCACGGCTTCCGCTCCGGTCGTCGCGCCCGAGACCACGAGCGATCGACTCGTCGCGCAGCAAGCCGCCGACGGCCAGTGGCTCGCGCACCGCAACCTGCGCCTCGACCTCGACAGCCGCATCCTGCTGATGGACGACGCCGAAGTGGATCTGACCCGCACCGAGTTCGACCTGCTCGCCGCGCTCCTCGAATCGCGGCGACGGGTGCGCAGCAAGGCCGACCTCGCACTGCTGCTGCGCGGCGAGGCTTCCTCGACGACCTACTTCGTGGGGGATGCCGACAAGCGCGCGGTCGAAGCGCACATGACCAACCTGCGCCGCAAGCTCGGTGACAGCCCCGCACAGCCTCGGTTCATCGAGACCGTGCGGGGTGTCGGTTACCGCCTCACATCAGAGGTCACGCCTCCCCCGGCGTGACGTCCGAGTCGCCGTTTCCGGCGATCTCGTCGATGTGGGGCGGTCTCCGAGCCGTTCGGGCGGCTCAGTCCCCGCATCCGTCTGAGACGGATGAATTCGGTGTCCCCCGAAGAGGGGACGGATGCCGCAGCACCCTGTGGAAATCAGCTTGTTATGCTCACATCCACGTAGCACTCGTACTTCTCCCAGACCAACACAACGATTCCTCAAGGTTTGCGCAACGCCTCGAAACGGCCGAGGAGCGCGAGCGCGACGACAGGTGGGGCGGATGATCACGCTGTACACGGTCACCATCACCGTGGCGTGTTGCGTGGCCGTCGCTCTCGTGGTCGTGACGGAGCGACGCGCGCGCACCGCCGGCCCGGAGTGGGCCACCACATCGACGCTCGCCGTGCTCGCGGCCTGCTGTGCGACGCTGTCGAGCCTCGCCTACGCGATGTCGGGACCCGACGACGAGAATCTCATGCCGCTCGTGATCGGCGACGTGTCGATGCCGCTGTCGATCGGTCTGATCCTGACTGCGGTCCGGCGGGCCGCAGGCAGGAAGCGCACCCTGATGATCCTCTCCGTCACTCTGTCGATCGCGGTCGGCGCAACCACGCTGCTGCTCTCGCCCGATGCGGGCCAGGCGGTGAAGCTGCTGGTGCTCGCCGTGCTCAGCGCCCTCACCGCGCTGTCATGCCTGCGCAGTCCCATCCCCCCGCTCGGAGCGTGGCTGGTCGGGGTGACGACGGCGACGTACGGGGTCTACTGCACACTGCGCTTCGGCCTTCCGCTGGTGATCGGCACCGACCACCGGTACGTGCGCTTCGCGTTCGAGCGCGGCCCGAGCACGATCGCCGCAGCGATCGCGGTGGCTCTGGTCGCATGGGGCATGATCGTGATCATCCGCCGCTCGCAGGTATCGGAGCCGACGGCGATCGTCAGCAACGCGACCTTGACGAACTGGATCGAGGCGCTCCTCGCCCAGCGCGACGTCGTGCAGGCCGTCACGATCTCGGTGCCTGCCCTGCCGCTGCACCGCGCCGCGTTCGGGCGCGCGTGGGCACAGGCGATCGACACCGCCGTCACGCAGGCGGCGGGCGAGGTGATGCCGGCCGGCAGCGTGATCGGACGAGTCGCTCCCGGTGTTCTCGTCGCGTTGCAGTTCGCGACGACGTACGATCTCACGGTCATCCGTGCCGTGCTGCAGGAGAGCTACGAACGGATGCTGCCGCCTTCGGCACCGACGGATCCGCCCGATCTCGAGGTCCAGCAGCTGCGGATCACGTCGGTCGCCGACGTTCGGCGATTCACACGACACGCGCGTACGGCTGCGCGTCGCGCCATGGCCTCTCAGGGGGTGTGACCGATGTCCACCGCACCACCGCCGCTGTCGATCGGCACCCGCACGTACTCCATCTGGCTGTCGCAGCTGCTGCTGTCGATCGTCGTGGTCGTGATCGTCCTGCTGGTGCAGGCCCTGGCCCCCGAGGCCCTCAACCTGTGGACCTTCACGATCGGCGTCTCGCTCGTCGTGATCCTCACCGCCCTCGCGCTCGCGCTGCCGTGGCAGCGCCTGCCGCGGTGGGCCGTGCTGGCCATCCCTCTGCTCGACATCGTGGCGGTCGGGCTCATGACCCGCGACACCCCGATCGACTTCGCCTTCCTCTGGGTGTTCCCGGTCACGTGGATCGCGACGCACTATGCCCTGTGGGCGACCGGCACCGCGCTCGGCACGGTCGCCGTGCTCGTGCTGCTCGAAGAGCTCGGCCACCCCGAGAACGAGAACAGCACGCTGCGCCTGATCATCGTCACGCTTTCGCTCACCTTCATCGCGATCAGCACGCACACCGCCGCGCGGCAGACACGGGCCTTCAAGCGGCTCCTGCGACGCGAGGCAAACAAGCTGAATGAGACGCTCTCGCGATCGACTCGACAGGAGCGTGAACTCTCGCGGGTGCTGGGATCGATCGACGTCGGCGTGGTCCGCCTCTCCGCCGACGGCGACATCCTCGAAGCCAACAAGACGTACCGCGACCTCTACGACATCGATCCCGACGATCCGACCTCCGCGCCGCGGTCGGTCGAGTACGACGGGCTCGAGGGCTCGCCGCTCGGCAACGCGCACCGGCCGATGACGCGCGCACGCCGGGGCGAGCAGTTCGAAGACGAGCGCACCTGGCTCTTCACGGCGGATTGGGAGTGGCGCGCCCTCGCGGTCACCGCGCTGCGTCTGCCCGATGACCATGACCTCGAGTCGGGTGAATCCCTCCTCATCGCGCACGACATCACGGCGATGATCAGCGCCGAGCGCGCCCGGGCGAGTCTGGCCACGCGGGTCTCGCACGAGCTGCGCAACCCGCTGACGACGATCCTCGGCTTCTCCGACCTTCTGCTCGAAGACGCCAAGCTCACCGAGCGCGCACGGGTACGCGTCCAAGCGATCACTGCGGCGGCCGAGCGCATGATGACTCTGGCGAACGAGATCCTCGAGTCGGGCAAACAGGCGCAGACGGCGGGGTCGATCATGACGAGCACCGACCTGACGAAGGTCGTCGCCGACTCGGTGGAGTCGTTCGCCCCGGCGGCCGAGGCCGGCGGCATCCGCGTGGTCCTCGCCGTCTCGGGCCCCGTGTCGGTTCGGGGCGACGCGTTCCGCCTGCGTCAGGTCAGCGACAACCTGCTGAGCAACGCGATCAAGTACACGCCTAAGGGCGGCCGGGTGACGGTAGAGGTGTTCCGCAGCCTCTCGCAGGAGGGGGCCTCGCCCCCGCAGGCGGTGTTGTGCGTCACCGACACCGGCATGGGCATGGAGCCCGTCGAACTGGACCGCATGTTCGAGCCCTATTTCCGCAGCGCCGCCGCTCAGGCGAGCGGAATCACCGGCACCGGGCTCGGCATGGGCATCGTCCGCTCGCTCGTCGACGAACATCATGGCGATCTGACGGTGACGAGCGCGCCAGGCCGCGGGACGGTCGCGACGGTGAGCCTGCCCGTCGACGACGGGCACGACGACCTGCTGTCGCCCGACCCCGGCAACCACCGGGAGACGACCGATGCGTGATCTGGCCGTCGTCGTGCTCACCGGACCCGGCGATCTCATCGTGGGGCTCACCACCACTATCACCGTCTGCGTCGCGCTGATGATCTGGATCGGGCTGCTCGGCCGCGCCAGTCGTGCCACGCTGCTGTGGACGTTCGCGCTGATCCTCGGCCTGCTCGGCGCCTACGGATCGCTCGCGTCGGCCGCGATGGGCACCGACGTGCTGCGGCATCCGGTCGGCCTGGGCATCATGTCGGGCATGCCGCTTGTGATCTGGTCGGGCCTGCGCGACGCTCAGGGCAAGCGCGCTCACGCCTGGATCGGGTTCGTCCAGTCGATCGTCTCGGTCGCTCTGCTGGCCGTGTCGACGAATCTCGCGGTCGGCTTCAGCGTGTTCCAGTGGGTCTTCCTGGCATCCGCGATCGGCGCCGCCTTCGGCACGGTCGAGGTGCTCCGAGGTGAGTTCCGGGGCTCCCGGTTCGGGATGCCGCTCGTCGTGGGTTCTGCGGCGCTCCTGCTGGTCGGGGCGGTGGGCGTAGCCGGCAGCATCGGTGGGTCGGGCGCTGCGACCGATCTGACCTTCATTCGCGGCGTGGTGATCGCCACCACCGTCTACATCATCTGCGCGACGGTGAGTCTGCTGTTCCTCGCGAACCGGCGCCCCGGCGCTCGAGACGTGCTCGAAGCGGTGGACGCGTTCATGCCCGAGTCGATGATGCGTGCCGTGGTGCGCGAGAAGATCCTGCGCGCCCGCGCGCGTCGCGAGCAGAGCTGGTCGTTCATCGACTTCCGGCTCGACGACGCGACCGACCTGCACGAAGCCACTGGCGATGCGGCGTTCGGATCGACCGTGCGCCGGTTCGAGTCGATCGTCGCCGCGACCTTCCCGTCCGAGGCCGACTTGTGCCGCGTCGCTCCCGGGCTCGTCACGGTGTTCGCCTCCCAGCCCGCGGGTGCCGTGCGAGAGTTCGTGCGCACCGTGCTGAACGATGTGTCCGCGACGGATGACGACGCGCCGACCAGCTTGCGCATCACGGCGAGCGCGGGAATCGCGGCCGCCGACGTCACGGCGGACTCGTACGAATCTCTGGTGGATGCCGCAGCTTCGCTCGTCGCGGAGGCCAAGCGCGAGGGCGGCGACCGCTGGCGACGGACGGCAGCCGACGCGGCTGCTCAGGAGTGGTGATCCGCGTCTGCGGGTGACTCATTCGTCGCTGGTCGTGTCCCCTCTTCGGAGGACAGGCAACGCGCTTCCGAGGCCCGCATGTCGCCTCTACCCCAGATCAGGCGCTGTTTCGAGACAAGACTCGACGTCACTGTCACGAAACATCCCATTCACGCAGCATCGGTACGGTCTTTCCATGACTTTGCCCTCGATCAAGGCCGTGATCCCCGCTGCGGGGCTCGGCACCCGCTTTCTGCCCGCGACCAAGGCGATGCCGAAAGAAATGCTCCCCGTCGTCGACAAGCCGGCGATCCAGTACGTCGTCGAAGAGGCCGTGGCCGCCGGCATCGACGACATCCTGGTCATCATCGGACGCAACAAGAACGCGCTCGCCAACCATTTCGACCGGGTCACGGAGCTCGAGCACACCCTCGACGCGAAGGGCGACCACGGCAAGCTCGCCCGCGTGATGGAGCCGAGCTCGCTCGCCGACATCCACTTCCTGCGTCAGGGCGACCCGAAGGGTCTCGGTCACGCGGTGCTGCGGGCGAAGAAGCACATCGGCAACGAGACGTTCGCTGTGATGCTCGGCGACGACCTGATCGATGCCCGCGATCCGCTGCTGTCCCGAATGATCGACGTGTCGCTCGGCCAGTCGGCGACCGTCGTCGCGCTCATGGAGGTCGACCCCTCGCAGATCCACCTCTACGGCTGCGCGGATGTCGACGCCACCGACGAGGCCGACGTGGTCAAGATCAAGGCGCTCGTCGAGAAGCCCTCAGCCGCCGAGGCGCCGAGCAACCTGGCGATCATCGGACGGTACGTTCTCAAGCCCGAGATCTTCGAGGTGCTCGAGAACACCGCGCCCGGCAAGGGCGGCGAGATTCAGCTCACCGACGCGCTCGAAGAGCTCGCGGCCGACGAGTCGATCGCCGGTCCCGTGCTCGGGGTGATCTTCTCCGGTCGTCGCTACGACACCGGCGATCGCCTGGACTACCTGAAGTCCAGCATCCTGCTCGCCCTCGACCGCGATGACCTCGGCCCCGAGCTGGCGTCGTGGATCAAGAGAGATGGCGCCGACTCTGCCCGAGTAGCGTGAGCCGAGGGTCGAGCGACCAATCGCCGCAGCCGGTTACGGAATCGGCTCCGTGGGCGGAACGATCGGCGGCTCGGTCACGGTGGGCGTCGGCTCGGGCGTCGGCTCCGGCGGAGGCGGCACCGGATCGGGCGCCGGCACCGGGTCGGGCGCCGGCACCGGCGCGGGGTTGGTCTGCCGCGGCGGCGTGAAGACCTGTTCCTCCGCGATGGCGCGCGCCTGATCGCCGCGCAGCGCGGTGACCGCGGCCGCGTAGGCGAGGATTTCGGCGTCGCCTGATCCGCCGGCGTTCTGCGCGGCGGGAACGGCGACCGATGCGGCGATCACGGCATCCCGGAAGCTCTGCAAGGCATCCGGATTCTCGCCGACGATCACCACCGCGGTCTCGGGCAGCGATGCACCCAGCGCCACCTGCGCGGCCCGCAGGGCGTCGAGCTTCTCCTGCAGAGAGGCCTGCGCGGCCGCGACTTCACGGGTCGCCGTGGTGACGACTTGCGCGTGGTCTTCAGCGATCTGCGTCGCCGCCCGCACTTCTTCGATGTCGGCCACATCGACGTCGCCGCGCTCGTATGGCTCGGGGGTGTCGTCGAGGGACGTGTCGTCGAGCTGGGCGACCAGCGCGGCAAGTGCCGCGTTCGAGGCGTCCAGCAGCGGCTGCGCGGCCATACCCGCGATCGCGGCGAGCGGCGGTCCGGCACTGTCGGCCGTGGCACGGGCGGTCTCGACCGTGGCTTGGTAGGTCTTGACGGCTTCATCGAGCACGGACTGCGGCTGCGTGGCCGTCTCTTCGGCCGCCTCGAGATCTGCCACCGCCGCGGCAAGCTCCCGCGCGGCGACGTTGTTCGCCGAGATCGTCTGCGCGATCACGACCGACGCCACCACGACGCCGATGAGCAGCACGATCGACACGGCCACCGACCAGCGAACGCGCGAGCTCCACCCTCGAACGCCGCGCCGCTGGGCTGGGAAGAACGACCCGGTGGACGAACCGGCCGCCGCTTCCGGCAGCACCTGCGTGTCGTCCGCCGTCGCTGCCGCAGCGACCGCGGCCGGCAGTGCGGTGGTCTCGGAAGATCCGTTGCGGGTTCCCAGCCAGCTGCCGAGCGCTGCCTTCTCGGGGGTGTCGATGGGCTGCTCGCTGACGCGGTCGAGCCAGGCGAGGCTGTCTTCCGCCGACGCATCGAGATCCGACGACTCGACGGGTGCGCCTTTCCGTCCCTTGACTGATGGCAGAGCGGATGCCGCGACAGCACCGCCCGCGATCACCGCGGTCTCGGCATCCTCCGCCCGGGGTTCGCGCGCTGCCGGCTCCATCTCCGAAGTCTCGCCCGGGAGAGCGGAGTCCGGCGCAACCTCGGTCTTCGCGGTCTCGGCGGGCTCGCGGGCCCATGCTGACGCCGGCGCCGCCCCGGCTTCCGCGGCAACGGCAGGCTCGCGCGTCCACGCTGATGCGGGCTCCGCGCTGACGACGGGCGCGGGCTGCCACGAGTAGTCGGGTTCGGCGTCTGCAGTGACTTCTGCCGCAGACTGCCCGCCGAACAGCGCGGCGAGGTGCTCCCGGCTGGCCGAGTCGTCGACCTGCATCACCGGCTCATCGTCTTCGATGAGGGGTCCGAACAGTTCGGCGAGGTCACGCGCTCGCGCCGACTCGTCGGCGCTTTCATGCGCGCCACCGAGCGACGCCGCGTCCTGCTGCGGGTCGACCTGGGAATCTTCGTGTGCTGTCACGGGCATGCCTCGCTCCACGGGACGGAGCGCGGTCAGCCTACACCGGCGGTTCGAGAGTCCCCTCTGGGCCTTGCGGAGAAGACCCGATCAGGGGTATAACCGCCCCGCCGGACGCCCCGATTGCACGGCCCTGCGAAGCCGCACGGCTAGTCGAATGCGGTCCCAGCGATTCGAATGCGGTCCCAGCGTGACACTCTGAACATCGATCAAAAGAGCTCACGCCGCACGCCATCCGACCCGCAGCTCAGGCGGCGGCGGATCCCACGCCCACCGCACTGCCGACTTCGAACCGAGCACGACCGGCTCCCCCGGCATCCCAGGTGGTCGATGCAACACGAAAGGTCCACGCCCCTCCCGCCGGATCCTCCAGCCTGCGTTGTGCAGCAGCATGTGGTGGAAACGACAGAGCAGCACCCCGCTCTCGGTGTCGGTGCGCCCGCCTTCTGCCCAATGTTCGGAGTGGTGGGCTTCGCAATACGACGCGGGGACGCGGCATCCCGGCCAGAGACAGCCGCCGTCGCGCGCCGCGAGCGCGATCTTCTGCCGAGGGGTGAACAGGCGCTGCTCTTTACCGACGTCGAGCGGGTTGCCGCATGAGTCGACCGTCACCTCGACCGATCCGACATCGCAGAGCGTCCGGTCGATCACGGTGCCTGCGAGCGCATCGCCGCCGTCTTCGAGGTGACCCGTGGCGCGCATGCGCCCGAACGCGTCGCGCGGCCCGACGGAATCGCGCACCACGATCATGCGGACGCCGGGCTGGCGAGCTCCGAACACGTCGGATGCCGAGGCCAGCGCACCCGCCCGGAACACGTCGGTGACCAGGTCATACGCGAGCTGGTCGTTGGTGCGCGTGTCTGCGATGAGCTCTTCGGCCGCAGCACGCTCGTCGTCGGTCATGAACCGCGGCCCACCACGACGCGGCCGCAGTGCAGAGGCGATCACGGAGTCCCAGAAAGCAGCGCCCTCGTCATCGAAGTCGATGCGCCCGTGGCGGCCGCCGTCGGCATCCGTCCAGGTGCGGAAGGTCCGCGCTTCGAACCGCCGCGCGTGGCGCTCCTCGGTCCCGACCGGGTCGAGCGCGTCGCGCACCTGTCGCGCGCGCCGCGCCAGCTCTTCGATTTCGAGGCCGCGCGCCTCGGCCATCAGCGCCGATGCGGCGAGCGACCACACCTCGCGCGCGGCCGCAGCATCGTCCGAGCTCGAACCTGCCGGCGGCTCGCCCAACCCCCGCAAGATGGCATCGTGCTGCGGCGGCGTGAGCGCACCCGAGAGCATCGCTTGGCCGAGCGGCTCATGCCAGGGCACAGCGACCGAATCGACCGAGACATTAGAATCTTCGTCCGCCGCCGAAGATCCCTCCAGCAGCGCCTCACCGATCCGCACCGCGCGCACGGCATCCGCCCGCGTGCCCCCCGAGATCGACTGCACGAGCGACACCGGCGATGCGTGACCCCGCACGGCCGCAGCCCCGGACTGCCCCAGCTCACGCGTCGAGCGCTCGCCGAGAACAGCGGCCCCAACAGCGATCAAGCGGTCCGCGTCGTGCCTGATAGCCGACGCCGCCTCCACGATCTCGACGACCGCATCGTCGCCCAGATGACGCAGCGCCTCGAGCAGAAAGCGCCCCTCGACGTCCATACCATCCCGCGAACGGAGCAGGTCGATCCGCTCTCTCATGTCGCTGAGGATGGCCATATCCCATGATGGCACTCACCACAGACATTCATCCAAAGGTACGAGCGACTGTGGACAACTCCCTCGTCACATCAGCTGCACGAGGGCGAAAATCCCGATGACCATCAGCGCGACCACGGCCGCGATGATGAACCAATACGGAGCACCTCCGAACTCGCGGCGGAGGAACGCGGGCCTGCCATCGTGGTGCCGTGATCTTCGCCTGTTGGACATGTTCGGAACGCTAATCGCGGGAGGTTACCGATCCGCGCTCCGAGTGTTGCCGAGATATGAAATCAGAGTTCGCGGGTGTCGCAGCACGTCGATTACGGCGTGGACCACACCGCATTCGACTGCCGCGTCACTCCGCGGCAGGCGCTGAGCAGGACCCCGGCCGGCTCGGAGTCAGCCCTGGGGGGAGGCGCTCGACCGGGGTCCCTGGCGCCCCCTCGCGCACCGTCCCGACGCTATAGGGCCGGCATCCGCGCCGTCTATGGCGAATTGCGAGAGTTTCACATTCCGCAACAGCGTGACACCGGCCCGTAATCAGGGTCGCCCCACAGCCTCTCGGAGCAAACTCGAAACATGGCTCTCTTAGGCTGTGCGAATGCGCCCTGAAGACGAGAACCTCGCCACGCTCGACGCACCCCTTCGCTCCCGGTCGCGGCAGAGCCCATCCCCCGAAGGGGAACCGCCGAGGCGCAAGCGCCGCAAATGGCCGTGGATCGTCGCCGGCAGTCTGACGTTCGCGCTGATCGCGGTCGCCGCCACCGGCGCCATCGTCGGGCTGATGTTCCTGTCCGAGGTGAACGACGCCCGCAGGTCGCTCAACAGCGCGAAGTACGAACTCTCGACGCTGAGCACCCAACTCTCCTCCGGCGATGAGGCGGCCATCGCCGCGACCGCCGACAAGATCACGACCGACGTCGCGGATGCCGCGACCATCGTCGAGGGCCCGCTTTGGAAGTGGGCAGCGCGAGTGCCGTTCGTGGGCCAGAACGTGGATGCCGTGCAACGGGTCACGCGGGCGGTCGACACGCTCGTCACCGAGGCTCTTCCTGCCGGTATGCAAGTGATGTCGGCGGTCGACCTCGACAAGATCACGGTTGAAGGCGGCGGCATCAATCTCGAGCCGTTCCGCCAGGCACAGGGCTCGATCCCCGCGATCTCTGCGGCCTTCACCGCGGCCGAAGCCGAGGTCGCACCTATCAACCGCGATGATCTGCTGCCCGAGGTCGTCGAGCCCATCGATGACATCCTCTCGATCATCCAGCAGGCCGCGCCGACCCTCGACGTCGTGAACCGCTACATGCCGACGCTCTTGGACATGGCAGGTTCCAACGGCACGAAGACCTATCTCGTGATCTTCCAGAACAATGCCGAGATCCGCGCGACGGGCGGCAATCCCGCCGCCAGCATGATCCTCACGATGACCAACGGAGCACTCGGATACGCAGACCAGGCAAGTTCGCAGACCTTCTACGACCTGGGGGCGGCGGGCAACGTCTACACGGCGGTACCCGAAGAGACCACGAATCTTTACCTCTCGGGCTTCACGCGCTACTCGCAGGACTACACGATGAGCCCGGACTTCCCGACGACTGCGCAGCTGTTCCAGGATGTGTGGGCGAACACCACGGGAGCGCATTTCGACGGGGTCATCTCGATCGATCCCACGGTGCTCTCCCACATGCTCGCGGTCGCCGGTCCCGCCACGCTGAGCGACGGAGAGCAGGTTACGGCTGAGAACGCGGTCAAGCTGGTGCTCAGCGACGCCTACGAGCGCTACCCGAACGGCGAGAACTCCGACGCCTTCTTCGCCGACGTGTCGAAGAGCGTCTTCAGCCACCTCACTTCAGCTTCGTGGGATCCGATGGCGATGCTCGCCGCCCTCGAGCAGTCCGCCAAGGAGCAGCGGGTATATCTTTCGTTCACTGATCCTGCTGCCCAAACACTGGCCACTGAGCTCGGTGTCGACGGCGGTCTCGCGGTCGACCCTGCGACACAGACGCAGGTCGGCATGTACCTGAACGATTCGTCCGTCGGCAAGCTCGAGTACCACCTGACATCGTCGATCACGGCGACGTGTGACGCCGGCGCGCGCACGCTGACCACCACGATGACCCTGCACAACGGCATCACCGACGACATCCAGAGCAACTACACCTTGGGCTTGCGAAACGGCAGGTACGGAATTCCTCGCACGACGATGATGCTCGACGTGCTCACCTTCGCCCCGCCCGGTGCCAGCATCGTGAGCACCGTTCCCGCGGTGGGCGAGGTTTCGGCCTGGGAGCGCACCGGCACGGAGAAGGGCAATACGGCGGTCAGTAAGACCGTTTTCGTCGCGAAAGACGAGACTGTTTCCGTCGCGTCTACGATTGCGTTCCCTGAGGGTGCGCTCGCACCGCTCTACCTGCGGCATACACCGACTGCCCAGGCCACTCCCGTGTCCATCGACGCATCGTGCGATGCGTTGTTCGGCACGACCCGGGGCTGACCTGCGAAACATCTTTGTCATTCATCATCGCTAGGCTGACCTCGCCCTGCTCCTCTCCGACCGCGCGATGGCCAGCGCCCTGACTCCCACTCCAGGACGATGATCGAGATCTTCACCGTGTGCACCGGCAACATCTGCCGGTCGCCGCTCGCCGAGCAGCTTCTGCGCGCGCGTCTCGCGGACTTTCCGGTGAACGTCGAGAGCGCCGGAACGCGAGCGCGCCCCGCCGCCATGACCCCCGACGCCAAGCGGCTAGCCGAGATGTACGGCGCATTGTCCGGTGACGCGGACGAACACCGGGCGCGATTCCTCACCGAGCGGATGCTGACGGCGCTCCGGATCTGATTCTCGCCATGGCGCGTGACCACCGGCGGGCGATCGTCGAGCTCGTGCCGGCGAAAGTCCAGGTGACGTTCACGATCCGCGAGCTCGCCCGGCTGGCGCAAACGGCCAGCGCCGGCGATCTCCACGCGGCCGCGCAGGGGCCGGATGCGAAGACCCGCCTGCGCGGCATCCTGCGTCATCTGTCGAGTCTGCGCGGGCGCAGTATTCCCCCGAAAGATGCCGCCGAAGACGACGTGGTCGACCCGTTCGGACGCTCCTGGAACACGTACCAGCTGTCCGCCGCACAGCTCGTACCCGCGGTCGACGAGGTCGCCCGCATCGTCGAGCTCGCCCGCCCGGGCGAATAGCTCAGGCGACCGCGGCCACGCAATGGCCACCCCCGCGAAAAGCAATCGAAACACGGGCATGGCACGATAGATGACAGACGAGGGTGTCTTACGTCCCCCAACCACACCCTCGGAAGGCTCTCATGGAACTCAGCGATTACATCCGAGTCCTGCGCAAAAGCTGGCTGATCATCGTCGCCGCCGCCCTCGTCGGCGTCGCGGCGGCAGCCGCGTATTCGCTCACTCGCACGCCCATCTACTCCGCCGAGAGCCAGGTGTTCGTCTCGACACAGGGCAGCGGCTCGACGGCTGAGTTGCAGCAGGGCAACACCTTCACCCAGGCGCGCGTCACGACGTACGCCAACCTCGTGACGACCCCGCTCGTGATGGCACCGGTCATCGACGACCTCAACCTGGACATGACGCCCGCCGAACTGGCTGAGCAGGTGACGCGCCTCGAGCACACTCAACACGACGATCATCTCGATCGCCGTGCAAGACGCCGACCCCGTACTCGCGGCCGAGATCGCCAACGATCTGAGCCAGAGCCTGACCGAGACCGTCGAGAAGATCGAGACACCGGCGGGTAGCGATGTGAGTCCCGTGCTCCTGACGTCAGTGACGGAGGCACAGCCGAGCGCCGCCCCCGTCAGCCCGAACGTGACCGATGAACCTCGTGCTCGGCGGCCTGATCGGTCTCGCGCTGGGCATCGGGATCGCCGTGCTGCGCGAGGTGCTCGACACGCGCGTGCGCACCCAGAGGGATGTGCAGACTGTCACCGACCGCCCGCTGATCGGCGCGATCCCGTTCGACCCGCGCGCGAAGGACCGCGCCCTCATCGTCCACGACGATCCGCTCAGCCCACGCAGCGAGGCGTTCCGCGCCCTGCGCACCAACCTGCAGTTCCTCGACATGGACGGCGGGCACAGCTTCGTCATCACCAGCAGCCTGCCTTCCGAGGGCAAGTCGACCACGGCACTCAACCTGGCGCTCGCCCTGGCCGACGCCGGCAAGAACGTCGCCCTGCTCGACGCCGACCTGCGCAAGCCGAAGGTGGCCGAGTACCTCGGTATCGAGGGCGGCGCCGGTCTGACCGACGTGCTGATCGGTCGCGCGCGCGTCGAAGACGTGATGCAGTCGTGGGGCGACCGCAGCCTCTACGTGCTGCCATCGGGGCGGATTCCGCCCAACCCGAGCGAGCTGCTCGGCTCGCAGCACATGCAGACTCTGCTCGCCGATCTCGAGCGCTCGTTCGACGTCGTCATCTGCGACGCTCCGCCGTTGCTGCCCGTGACGGATGCCGCGATCCTGGCGAAGCAGACCAGCGGAGCGATCGTCATCGTCTCGACCGGCCGCACCACGACGCACCAGCTCAGCTCTGCGATCGAGGCACTCGATACCGTGGGGGCCCGCGTGGCGGGACTCGTGATGACGATGACGCCGACCAAGGGTCCCGACTCGTACGGGTACGGCTATGGCTACGGCTACGGCTACATGCAGGAGCCCCTGCCGAAGGGGCGCAAGGCGCGCAAGGCCGAGAACGAGGCAGCAACCGCGGCGGCAAAGCACGCGATGGCGACCACCCGCGCCGAGGCCTCGCAGACGCGCGCGCGCGCCTCGGCTCCGTCGGAGCACACCCCCGTCGAGTAGGCTCGACGCGCCGAGTTGCACACTGGCACCACCCGCTCCATTCCGGAACCGGAGACCCGCTGGAGGGCACCTTGTCGTCGAAGTCGCGCGCGCGCGCAAGCTCCTCGAACCCTCCATGGGCGATCGTGCTCCTGGCAGCTGCTGCTCGTGGGAACGGTGGCGCTGACGGTCGCCGCAGTTGCTCACGGCCAGCCCGACGCCTCGACCCCGCCCACCGGCGGTCGCCCAGCCAACTCCGACGCCTGAGCCTGTCGACGAGTCGGCTCCGACCGCGACCCCGACTCCGATCGGCTGAGCCCGCCGAAGCGTCGCCTGCCCACCGCTCTCCGCTCGCGCGCCAGGAACGCTTCCTCCTCTTCGACGCCGCCGGCACGCCTGGCGCGGCGTCGCCGGCTCGTGCGCCTCAGGCGAAGCTCCCGCTCCTCGAGCGTTCGGCAGACGGCGGCGCAACGTGGAGCGACGTGACTCCGCGCTACCTCGGGATTACTCAGATCGCGGGGCTGATCCCGTTCCTGTCCGGCGCAGGCTCAGATCGTCGCCGCGGTCGGTCCGGACTGCGCCGTGCAGGGTCTCCGCACATACACGCAGGGCGATTTCTGGGAGCAGTATCCCGAGGTGCTCAGCGGCGTGTCCTATCTTCCGCCCGCGAATCCCGCTGCCGCCGTCACACCCTTCGGCGCACCGACCGCGCCGTGCGCCGGAGCCGACTCGCTGTCGGTGGAGGACGACGCGGCGGCTCTTGTGTGCGACAACGTACCCTATCTCTGGACGGCGTCCGCGGTGCCGCCTGGGTCGAGATCCCGGCGGCGCCAGCTCGTGCGGTCCTCATCTCCAACGGAACAGTCACTCTCGCCCGAGCCACCGCTGACTGCGCCGGCATCGCAGTCAGTACGACTGCAAGTGGCCGACCCCCGCACCGTCCAGACGGCATGCCAGCCCGGTCTCGATCCTTCATCGGCGATTGCACTGGCCGCGGGGCCGATGGTGTCGTCCTGTGGAGCGGTGACTCCGTCAACCGTCTCTAACGGTCGAGCTGTACGCCGACCTTAGCGACGCGTCAAGCGCCCGGAGAAGTCAAATCGCGACCGGCTGTTCACATTGCCGACACACACCTGTGCAAAGCTATACGCAAGGGAGCCGACGCCCCCAAAGCTCCAACGGTGTGAGCAGAGGGTTCACACGAGGAGGACGTTTTGACGGCCGGAGCGATTCATCGCCCCGCGGTCTCGACAACGGCGACGAGCTCTCGCACCCTCGACTGGCGACGGCAATATGCCCGCCTGGTCGCGACAACTGACCTGATCGTCCTCGTCTGGGCTGTCTTCGGTACGCAGTTGGTGTGGTTCGGTCTCGGCAGCGCAGAGGTCTCGATCCGCGAAGACTCTCGACTCAGCGACATCAGCTACTGGACCTTCTCGGCAGCGCTGGTCGCCGTCTGGATGATCCTCCTCTCGACCTTCGACACCCGCGGCTACCGCGTGATCGGTTCAGGTTCCACCGAGTACAAGCGCATCTTCGAGCTGAGCGTTCGCCTCTTCGGCGGCATCGCCATCCTCGCGTTCCTCCTGCGCGTCGACGTGGCGCGCGGCTATCTGCTGATCGCCTTCCCGCTCGGCGTGCTTGTTCTCTGCCTCAGCCGGTGGCTCTGGCGCAAGTGGCTCATCGCCAAGCGCGCGAACGGCGACTGGGTAGCCCGCGTCCTGCTCGTCGGCTCGGAGCAGTCGGTCGCGACGATCGCGCGCGAATTGGGCCGCAGCCCGAGCGCCGGCTACTACGTCGTCGGCGCGTGCGTGCCTTCTGGCCGCATCGCCGACACGATCGAAGGCACTGACATCCCCGTCATGGGCAGCGTCGATGCCGTCGAACGCGCGATGAAGGCGTGCAGGCGCCGACACCGTCGCCGTCACGAGCACCGACGACTTGCCAGCCGACAAGGTCAAGCAGATCAGCTGGAACCTGCAGCCCGGCCGTCAGCACCTCGTGCTCGCGCCGAGCATCGTCGACATCGCCGGGCCCCGACTCATGACGCGCCCGGTCGCGGGCCTCCCGCTCATCCACGTCGAGACGCCGCGCTTCACCCTCGGTCAGCGCATCGTCAAGCGCAGCGTCGACCTGGTGCTGACTGGCGTCGGAATCGCCCTGCTCTCACCGGTGCTGCTGCTGATCGCGGTGCTCGTGCGCCTCGACTCCCCCGGACCCATCCTGTTCCGGCAGACACGCGTCGGGCTTCGGGGCGAGACCTTCACGATGCTCAAGTTCCGATCGATGGTCATCGACGCCGAAGAACGCCTGCAGGCCCTGCGCGATCAGGCTCGGGATGCCGGCAATGACGTGATGTTCAAGATGAAGGACGACCCTCGCATCACTCGGGTGGGCGGTTTCCTCCGTCGCTTCAGCCTCGACGAGCTCCCCCAGCTGTTCAACGTGTTCGGCGGCAGCATGTCGCTGATCGGGCCGCGCCCGCCGCTCGTGCATGAGGTGGAGCTTGTACGATCCACACGTGCACCGCCGGTTCCTCGCGAAGCCAGGCATTACCGGACTCTGGCAGGTGAGCGGACGCAGCAACCTGTCGTGGGACGACACCGTTCGGCTCGATCTCTACTACGTCGAGAACTGGTCGTGACCGGCGACGTCGCGATCCTCGCAAAGACCGTGAAAGCGGTTCTCGCGAAGGATGGCGCGTTCTAGTGGCTCAGCCCCTTTCTACGCGACCATTCGAGCACTCCGCGCGGATCCCTGCCGATTGAGCTGTCCCAACTGGCCACCACTATTCGATCGTCGAGCATCATTTGACAGTCTCCAACTACGGTACAGCACGCCTATCATCGAGGCGCAAGTCGCTCGGTCGCAGCCAGGCGCTGCGCGGCTCGTCGGCATCCTCTTCGGGGCTGGGCTGCAACGATCGGCCTCCAAACCCGACTGGGTCCCGTCGACATCAACTTGCTCTTGTTCATCTCGGCGGCGGTTGTGGCGGTCGTCTCGTTCGCGCCCGCAGGTTGCGCACCTCAAGCTTGGCATTTTCGGATCTGGCGGCGCTGTTGCTGGTCGCGAGCCGCTACTCGGTCGAACAGCTGAGCGCACGAGCCTCCTGCAGCACAACCCCGACATCCGGATTCAGTATCTCGCTCTATCTGTTTGGCGCATGCTTACTCGTGCGGCTCACCGTGAGCGATGCAGGTTGAGTTACGGGCGTTTCTGGGCGGTTCCGGTTTGCCCGCCGCTCTTGTCGCTGGGGTCGCGGTGCTCCAAGTCCTCCGAGTCGGCCCCGTGACGGAGTTCCTCCTCCAGCAGACCAATAGCGAAGGAGCCGCCGCGAGGTTTGCGGATGGACGCCTTACCCGCGCAACCGGCCTGATCGGCCACTGGTCGGGCCTCGGTGGGTACCTAACCGTGGCAGCCGCTACAGCGGATTAGCCGCATTCCTCGACAAGCGGGCTCGCGGTCGCCATCGCCGTGGATGATCCTTTCGCTGGCCCTTAGCGCCGTCGGCGTGATTACGACGTTCACCTTCGCCGCGATTGGCATGACAACGGCCGT
Source organism: uncultured Actinomycetota bacterium (assembly GCA_963772395.1). GTDB lineage: Bacteria > Actinomycetota > Actinomycetes > Actinomycetales > Microbacteriaceae > Microbacterium. The sequence goes on from CAVYWV010000003.1 coordinate 88,106, forward strand.
CGTCGCGGCCGCAATGCTGTCGCTCGGATACCGCGTTCGCCTGATCGTTGCTGGCGGCGCCGCGGTGACGATAGCCCTCGCGCTCTTCGGCGACTCGCTTGATAGCCGCGTGGACCAGCAACGATCGGCCACCAACTATCTGCCCTCCGGCTTCTCCTGGGTACCCGCGACCCTTGCGGTCCGCATCTACTACTGGATCAACGAAGGTCTGCCGGCGTTCACCGAACAGCCGATCTGGGGCTGGGGGCACAGCGTATACGGCCTGGGGAGGACTTGGCCGATTCAACCCGCTTCGATCGCATGGCCGTACCCGGAGTCCGAGTACATCCGCGTGATGGTTACCGGTGGGCTGGTCGAGCTGGCCTTTTTCGCGATGTGGGCATGGATCGTCCTGACTGTGCCACGCGGAGCGCCCATGTGCTCGGACATGGAGCAGGCGTGATTCTCGGCACCCTGTGGTTTGCGTTGCTGATCGGATCCGTTATTAATCCGTACTTTTCCAACCCCGGCGTGCCTGCAATGCTTTCGCCCCTGATCGGCGCCATCGCATGGACACAGTGGGCACCTAAGGGTGACATCGAGACACGCGGCCGAGGCGTCCATTAATGGCCAGTCTTTCAGGGAGCGCCGCTAGAGGCGCTCTAACTGACACTCGCTGGCCGAGCTGCTCCGGTTCCTATTGCATGTAGCTTCTCTCGCCGTTCTCGCGAGGCTTCTCACACCGCAGGATTATGGCTCCATCGCGATGATCCTTGCGATCGCTGGCATCGCCACTGTCCTGGGCGACTTCGGTCTCTCTCTTGCTGCGATCCAAGCCAAGCAGCTGTCGCCGCGCAGCGTTCGAATCTGTTCTGGATCAACCTCGGGCTCGGGGCTGTACTCACGCTCCTCGTTTTCGCCCTCAGCGGCCCAATCGCAACCTTCTAGAATCGCCCTGATCTGGTAACCGTCACTCAGGCCATCTCATTCACGTTCGTGCTTAATGCGGCGGCGGCTCAGTTCCGCGCTGAAGCGACCCGCTCGGCTTCGATTCGTTGGCCTTGCCATAGTCGACGTGGCCTCTCAAGCAGTGGGTTCGCAGCGGCAGTGGTCACGGCGATCGCTGGATGGGGCTCACTGGGCCCTCGTTATGCAGCAACTGTCGCTTGCAGGTTCGACACTTCTCCTACTTGTCATAGTTGCGAGGTGGTGGCCAGGACTTCCGTCCAGGGTGCGCCGATCCGCTCTGATCACCTTCGGAGCGAACACCGTTGGCGTCCAGCTCATCAACTACGCCAGCGCAAATTTCGATACGGTCATGCTCGGCCGAGTCTGGGGAGCGTCAACGCTGGGCTTCTACGACCGCGCATACCAGTTGTTCCGGATTCCACTGCAGCAGATAGCCGCGCCGATGACGCGCGTCGCATTGCCTGTCTTGTCGAGGCTGGTTGGAACCCCGAAGTACCTTGAGTTCCTCTTCAGGGCTCAGCTGTTGGTGTCATACGCCTTCGCGACCGTGTTCGGGCTCGCGATTGCATTCGCGCAACCGCTGATCACGGTTTTGCTCGGAGCGCAGTCGGCAAGCCACAGTTCCGATGTTCCAGATTCTGGCCATCGGTGGATTCTTCAAGCGCTTGGATATGTCTATTACTGGGTCTTCCTGTCGCTCGCACGCACAGGGCTTCAGCTAAAATTCGCCATCTTCACCCGCCTTCTTATGCTCGGCTTGATCGCGCTTGGACAGTGTGGGCCGGAATCGGCGTTGCCATTGGCGTCACGGCGGGGCTCTTCCTGAACTGGTTAGTTCTGACATTGTGGCCAATGCGCATGATGAAGATCCCGTCCGGACTCTTGTGACCACATCAGCACGTCCCGTCTTTCTGTGGGCTGCTGGCGCTGGACTAGTGCTCCTCGAGCGCGGTCTCGGTGGTCACACGGAACCATGGGTCTTGTTCCTTGTGAACTGCGCAACGATTCTCGGAGTTCTGGGCCTGGCCGCCATCATTCCCGCCTACAGGCGCGATCTCCTACTCCTCGTTGCGACCGCACGTACGCTTCGCAGCCGGTGAGTCAGAATCCTCGATCAGGTTGCCAGAGATCGCGCGGAAACGCCGCCAGTAGCGCGAACGGAGACCAGTCCAGAGCCTGGTGTGGGCCCAAGTCAACTGCTTCCCGGACGAAATCGGCGAACCTGGGAAGACGCCTCCGTGCCCTCGAAGTAGTCCTCGTACTTAAAACTGGGCTCTGCAGAAGACCGAATGAGACGGCAGGGAACGCCGAATGCATCCGCGAGCACAATAGCGTGCAAGGACGATCCGCACACGAATCGGGCGGACCGAATACTGCTGATTATCGACGACAGCGAAGCCCTGGATCACACACAATCCAATCGTCAGTCGTCGATCGGCGAGCGCCCGAAATATCGTTCAGGTTTGGAATCTCAAGAACGTCCGCGCCGGAGTCGTCTTGCAGCGAGGCAACGATTTCCAACCCGGTGAAAAGGAGCGCCGGATCCCCAAACACTTGGGGCGCACGAATACCTTGTTCACCAAGCCACTTCGCGGTTAGCGGGCCGCGCACTGCACGGACGTCGATTTCTGTCGTGGACAGCGGGGCCAGAGGACTTGCCGTTGATTCCAGCGCCCAGACATCATCCCGACTTTGCCATGCGAAGATCGACCCACCGCAGCAGCCTGCCCGAACCTGACGCGGGTGAGAGCCCGGACTCAGCGACAACGTGGTCGACAACCACGGGACCGATGAGATCTCCGAAGTTGTTGACAGGTTCCTTACGGCGGAGGACCTTATTGATCGGTCCAGGTTTCGGCTTCAGAGGGTTCCAGTGCACAACCTCTACTGTCATTTCACTGAGCCTTCCGACAGTAGCGTGCGGTACAGATTGAGATGCTGCGCACCTACATACGACCAGTCACGACTGGCGAGGTCCGGGTCGGAACCAACAGTCCCGCGTCGCGACAACCACTCCAGTCCCGCTTCGAGGGACTCATCCGAGAAGGCTCCGTCATACATGAAGACCCATCCGGGACCTACTTCGTCGGCAATCGCTTCGTTCGAGTCCGAACGAGGAAGAACCACGGGACGTGACAATGACAGCGAGACCAGAAGCGTGCCGGAGTTGTGCATCTCGGCATAAGGGAGGACTCGACCTCCGCCGAGGTCACCTCGCGCACCAGTTGCGCATCATCAACGAAAGATAGGTCGGCGCTCACATTGGCAGTTGTCGCAACGAGACCTTCGACCTGGCGTCGGACTTGTTCATCCGCGGGCTTGCCGACGATCCGGAGGGAACGGCCCGGATCGCCTATCGAATCGAATGCGTCGATCAGAGCCGGAACGTTCTTGTCAGGACGTATGAGTCCGAAATTGAGGACCCTACCGGCCACAGAGGCTGTTTCGGGTAGACCTGAAACTGATCTCTGTAGTGTCCGTGGAGGATGGTCACGATCTTCTTGTCGCGCGGTGGCACGGTCGCCGTGTTGAGACGAACGAATGCATCAGTCTGCTCGAGAAGTCTATTCAGAAGCATTGTTTCAATCCTGCTCCCGCTCTCGTGCGGATCAAGATTATGAAGTGTTCGCACCACCGGTATGCCGCGTTTGCGCAATAGACGCAACAAACGCAAGAAGCGAAGTTGCTTGCGCCACCTGCCCAGGCGCGTTCCGCCGCGCAGCAGATACTCCGGCCAGTGCGCGTGGAACACGTCGTACTGACCGCGCAGGGCATTGTCCCAACTGAAGAACTTGACGTGAAGCTCGGGCGGCGCTCCGTCGCGGAGTTGAGTCGAGAAGCGTGTTGGGCCTGTCGGCGCCGGCATCGAGTGAAGCACGGTGACGCTATCAGCCATCATTGACCCAACCCTTCCGCGACAGCATCAATCTTTGCCCTGATTGTGCGGCGCGCGTGTATGAGTTCTTCCGGCAGCACTGTATGCCAGTCGCGCGAGAGATCTGGTTCCGTGAGCGACGCAACCTGAACGCCAGCCGCGCGGAAATGCGTGCGCGCTTTGGCCGACCTTGCGCTGTGAATGACCATCGGGATTGCGCCTTCGGTCGCACCCATGACCAACGCGTGTAAGCGGTCGCTGAGCACGACAGCAGCGTCGCGGTGCAGAGCACGCACCAGGGGTTCTTGCTCGGAGTGATCCGCTCTTGATGGAATGTCAACGAACTCCGAACCGAGCGCGATGGCCAGTTGTTTCATCGGTTCGACGTCACGCTCGACCTGAGAGTACACACGGACTGAGAGTCCCTTTCCATGCGCCACCCGTCTCACTTGCTCGATCTCGTGGTTAGTCAACGGCGGCCTATCGCCGCGGAACGTAACCGCCATAATCCCGCGCTGCGAAGGGGAATTTCGGAGGATCGTCTCGTCATCCAGCCCGGTGAGAGAAGGCCCAATCTGGCATCGTGTCACCCAGCCTCAAGATGGATGGTGAGTCGTGCTCTCGCCAGGAGATGTGACTGCACGAGGCGATGACAGGTCGTATAGCCGCTCGCCACGACGAGTTGGGATTACGAACACCAATCCCAAGGTGGAGCGCTGCGCCCCCTGAGCGACGGGCAGCCCGCACAGCCGGCAGGTACTTCCAATAGGCAGACGTGTAGAAACGGTTGAACTGGACTTCTCCGGGGTTGAACGAGAACACGACCTGCTCGCGTTTGCTCGCTGCTAACGAATCCGCAATCCAAGACGCCTCGTCGGTATAAACGGAGTCCGCCTCGTCCAGGTGCAGTCCACTGGTGTAGGAGCGCGGTAGTTGACGCAACAGAACATTGATGTGCCCCAGGGACCGCAGCGACTGCAAGATCGGTCGGCGTAGGACGCTGTCGCCGAGGTTCTCCGCCTGGCCCGTCGCTCGCACAAAGACTTCGGTCATTCCGGACGACGATTCTTTTTGAGCAGATTCCGCGCAAGCTTCAGCGTCTCTCGACCCGCGAGCGTCCAGGCATAGGGGCCAGCCAGCCCCTCTCGTGAAGCAACCCCCAAGCACTTTCTGGCAGCTCGCCGATCAGCGCTCCGCACTGCCTTGGGCAGAACCATCACCAGAAAGAAATCCCCGAGTTGTCGCCTGGTTCGCAGATGTTTCCGCGCCCACTCTGCACTCTGCTGGAAGGTGATCGATTTCGACACCGATCCGACTCCCGAGATTCGCCGGTTTACCAAGGGTTCGCCGACCTGGACGAATCGCGTGCCGGCATCCGCTTGCTTCAGTATCCAGCTCCAGTCTTGATGGAACGAAATGGCTGGGTCGAATTGCACCGACCTCATGACTTCCGCTCGACCGATCAAAGTCGATGTCTGCAGTTGATTTCGGCGCGGACGCAAGCCTCTGCGCACAAAGAGAAAGTCGCGCACGTCGTCAATCGGCCCGCCGTGTGGAGCTCCGATGATTCTGGTCACACGCCTATCGTCGGTCTCGCTCACCCAGCAGCTCGCTACTGTTGCTTCAGACATACGTTCAAGGAGATCGAGCTGCACGCGCAGCTTCGCAGGCGCCCATGAGTCGTCGTCATCAAGAAGAGCTATGTATTTGCCGCACGCAGCATTGATTCCTGCCGACCTCGCACCATTACCTCGAAGCGCAGGCGGAGACTCCATGACTCTCACTCGCGGGTCATCGAAAGACGGCGGCAATCCCGTTCCGTTGTACACAACGATCACTTCGACTGCGACACCAGACTGCCCCAAGCAGGAGGCTACTGCATCCCGCAATCCGGGTCCGCCGAGAGTGGGGATCACGGCAGATACGACTGCGTTCATCGCTTCGCGGACTCGATAACCGTTGTCCAGAATGCCTCAAGCTTCGGCACCACGACCTGGGGAGAGAACCGCGCAAGGTACGAATCCCGGGCGGCGCGACTCGCCGACTGCCGGAAAGAATCGTCGTTGAGAATTCGATCGAGCGCGTCATGAAGCGAATGGACGTCGCCAGCGGGCACGAGAATTCCTGAGTCCTGATCGACCAATTCAGGGATTCCTCCGACCCTCGTGCTTACGATCGCGTTCGCTCTGGCCATGGCTTCGATGAGGAACATCGGCATCGCCTCATCGCGTGACGGCAGAACGGCCACTTGAGAGGTTTCGAGCAGCTTCATGAGTGCAGTCGTGGGGAAGCGCTCCGAGCGCGTGGACGAGAAGGAGGTAGCGGATTGGGAAGCACACCCTCGTCGCTTACGGGCCCCGCAAGATGCAACGACCAACCTGCATCAGCAAAGTCGGACGACCACGCTTCCGCAAGAAGATCGGCTCCCTTGCGGCGACCAATCGCGCCAGCGAACACGACGGATCGCGACTTGTCCCGCTTGCTCCCCTCAGCCACAGCGTTTGGAATGACGGTGACGATCGACCGCGGGGCCATCTCCCGCGCGACGCTGGCGCTTGCCTCGGAGAGGACATGAATTCCGCCGGCACGGCTCAGCACTCTTGACACAAGCTTCGGCTTGGCCGCGGCGAATTCGACGAACGAGCTGCCGTGAATCTGCGCGACGGTTGCGAACCGACGCAGGCGCCCTGCTCGGAGTATCCAACCCTCGCGAACGAATGACCCCCCTTGCGAAAGATGCACAACGAGAACCGAGTGCTTAACGCGAGTTGTAAACAGGACCTGACCCAGAGCCCGCGCAAACATCAACGCCGCCCCCGGTCGCGAGGACGACCCTCGAGAGGTGATGACCCGTAGATCGTAGCCGGGGAAGTCCCAGCTCAGATAGGAGTTGATGACCTGTGTCATCCCGCCCGCGACTTCACCCGACCTACCAACGTGGTAGGCGATCACCTTTGGCTGCCGCATGTCCTTCGCGAGGTAGGCGGTCTTACAAGGTCGAAGACATCTTCGACCTTGGCTCGGCCACCACGAGCGCATCGATGAGTTCCTCACGACGCGAGGTAATCTCATCCAGCCACGCTTCAACTGAAGAAGGCTGCGTGCCTGCGCCAACAGGCAAGTCCACTTCGTGGATTCCCGCAGCAGCAAAGTGCCTCGCTACCTTGTTCGACCCGTCAGTCAAGAGAGCGGCCGGGAGCGCGCCCTCCGTAAATGCTGCGATGAGGACGTGGAGGCGATCGCTAACGGCGATCTCAGTTCGGGCATAGAGACTGCGAAGCAACTGCTCCTGCGCCTCGTGGTCCTGCCCATCCCATGTGATCGCCTCGCCATCCAAGCGTCGCGCCAATTCGAGTGTCTTGGGATTATCCCTGATCACCTGGGACACCGCATAGATCTTTAGCTGCCGCTTTTCGGCAAAACCGCGCACAGCATCGATCCAGCTCTGCGGCGTCACGGCGCGGTCAGACCTCATCGACACCACGAGCGTGTCTCTGCTCGCCTGGTGCCGAATTGCTGCGACCGCAGAGCCTTCCCCAAACGCCAGGTCTGGCATGATCTCACCGCGCAGATAGCTCGCCGTTTGCGAGTCGCGCCAGCGCACCAGGCTCGAAAGCTTCACGGAAGGCCAAATGATCGCCCGAGGAATGGGTGCGAAGTTGCGCGAACCGCTTCCAATCCTCACGACAGGATTCCCACGAAGACGCGCTAGGGCGATGACTGGCAGCATTGACACGTGCTCTTTCATGCCGCGCAGGGTTAGTTGTATCTCACCAGGTTTGAAGACGTACGTGCCTCGTCCCGTGCTCGCGGCAGCGAGAGCGCGTACGTACCAGCGACGGAACGATCGGTAAACCTTGTCATTCGTGATGAGCCCGAGCGCCCCGTCATAGTCGTCCGTGCTGGGCCCGACGTAGATGTGGAGATCTCCAAATTCACGCAGCCGACTTAGCAGTTGGCGACGAAGAATAATGTCACCGATGTTTTCGAACTGGCCAACGCCAGGCACGTAGATCTGCAACCTCATGTGAGGACGGATTCTTCGGCGACGAGATCGGCGATGTCATATCCCGACGCGCGAATCAGAAGGGCAGCGTCCAAGTCAGTAGCTTCTGCTGACAGAGCTACTCCCTGCTCGTCTGCCAACTGAGCGATCTGCGCCTGGTGATCATCGACATGCTCATTGCGCGCCTTTCGCCGAACCACGAGCACGGGGAATACGCCCAGATCGAGGAGACCAAGCAGGCTACCGACGCCTGCATGACTTACAACGACGTCAGCGTCGCGAGCGAAGTGATCGAACTCAGCGGCAGAAACCTGATCGAAGACCTTGCCAGGAAGATCGGTACGCCCAGTTGAGAACCCGAGCTGCCACACGGTCCGCTCATCCACGAGGCCAGTAGCTAGCACCGCGTCGATCATTGCGTCAAACCGGTAACCCTCGATCGTCCCAAGCGTCACAAAGATCGAAGGGGTGTCGGTGGGCGTCTTTGCTGTCCGACGGAAGGTTTCAAAGACACTCTTGTGCGTCTTCCATCGTCCCTTGGCCCACCCAGGGTGTTGGGTGAAGAGTTTGGCCGCGCCGAGCGCAGCCACCATTCGTCCGCTGAGCGAGGGACCTTTCACGCGGGAAACACTTTCGATGTATGTCGTTTCGACCCCGCGCAGCTTCGCAAGGGGCAAGGAAGTAACAGCCGGTGCAGCGCCGGTGCTGACGGCAATGTCGAACCGCTCTTGACGCAAGATCCTCGCAACCACGCGGCCAACGCCCAAAGCACCACGCCAGTCGCGGGGGCGAACGTACGGCACGTAAACGACGCGCCGACCTTTCAGGAGCGACTCGCTCTGCGGGGTGCGGAACGTAACCCACAAGGAGTCGTCCCCGGCAGGGAGCGTGGGTGCAAGCCGCACCAGCTGCGCAAGATGCCCGCCGGTCGACGCGACAAGTAGTGCCTTCTTCATGGTTTCTCCCGGTCTGTTGGACGGGTTTCGCGAGCTGAGTCGCGGTCGACGCCGTCGTCGGTCGCCGAGAGGCGATAGTCCTCATCATGGACTGTCGACGTTGCCAGGTCAAAACCGTCATGCTTCCGACACGTTAACGATGCCGATCGTCCAACCCCGATCGAGTTACGGCACATTGCTGAAACATCCGTCTGCTATCAAAGAAGCAACGCACCGCCGCCAACGACTGCCGGCCTGTCCCCCAACTCCAGATCCTCAAGGAGAAACATGCGTCTGTCAGTCATCGGTTGTGGTTATCTTGGCGCCGTTCATGCCGCCGCGATGGCGTCCATCGGCCACGACGTGGTTGGAATAGATGTCGACGAGCGAAAGATCGCGTCGCTGTCGAAGGGCGAAGCGCCTTTCTTCGAACCGGGTCTCCCCGAAATCCTCTCAGACGGCATTGCATCGGGTCGTCTCCGCTTCACTACGGACATGAGCGAAGCAAAGGGCGCGAAGGTTCACTTCGTCGGTGTTGGAACACCGCAGATGAAGGACGGTTACGCGGCTGATATGACGTACGTCAACGCTGCCGTGGACAGTTTGATCCCATACCTCACTGAAGGTGACGTCGTCGCGGGAAAATCCACTGTTCCAGTCGGAACGGCCGCTGCGCTCGCGGAGCGCGTGACTCCAACCGGTGCGACCCTCGTGTGGAACCCTGAGTTCCTGCGCGAAGGATTCGCGGTAATGGATACGGTTGACCCTGATCGCTTGGTAGCTGGCGTCCCCGCAGGCGACGACGGCCAAGCTGCTACAGAGATCCTGCGTGAGGTATACCACCCTGCGATCAAGAAGGGCACGCCCTTCATCGTCACGGACTATGCCACTGCCGAGCTCGTAAAGGTCGCGGCGAACGCGTTCCTCGCAACGAAGATCTCATTCATCAATGCCATGGCTGAAATCGCCGAGGTGACGGGCGCCGACGTCACTCAGCTCGCTGATGCCATCGGGCACGATGCGCGGATCGGCAGGCGCTTTCTTGGTGCTGGAATCGGCTTCGGGGGTGGGTGTCTTCCAAAGGATATCCGTGCCTTCTCTGCGCGCGCCGAGGAGCTCGGTCGCCGCGAATCTGTCTCGTTTCTCCGCGAGGTCGACGCGATCAACATGCGGCGCCGCGATCGCGCTGTGCAACTCGTCGTCGAAGGACTGGGCGGCACAGTCTTCAAGAAGAACATCACCGTCCTCGGTGCAGCGTTCAAGCCGCACTCCGATGACATCCGCGACTCGCCGGCGCTCGACGTTGCCGTGCAATTGCACGGTCTTGGTGCATGGGTGACTGTGACCGATCCAGAGGCATTGACGAACGCTCAGAAAGTGCATCCGCAACTGAACTACGTTGCGGACCGCGACGAGGCGCTGCGTGGAGCTGACGCCGTCATCGTGGTGACCGAGTGGGACGAGTACCGCCGCGAGCTTGAACCGGCTCACGCGGCGTCCCTCACTGCTGGGCATGTTGTAGTCGATGGGCGTAACTGTCTCGACGCTACGGCTTGGCGAGCAGCGGGCTGGACTTATTACGGCATGGGTCGGCCCTAAGGGTCTGACTGAGGTCGCTTCGCACACTCTCGGGGCTGGGAGGCAAGTCCGATCACATCGAATGTGCTCGCAACGAGAGCCGACGCCTCGGTATTCCCTCAACCCCGGGCGGCTGACTCACTCTGTCGCGGGCTAGGTGAGATCTTGCCAGACGGTCCCGTCCCAAAGGAGGTCGATCTTCGTGTTGCTGATCAGTACTACGTCCGCACCGGAGGACAGTTTGGTGTTGTACGCCGACCCATTCTTCAGCGTGAAGCTCTGATTGTTCATGTAGTGGATCGTGAGGCGTTGGCCGAGAATACGGCCTGCCGGCAACGCCGGGGCGATGAGACTGATCGTTGATCGACCCTGGACATACAGAGATGGGCTTGCGGACAGTCGCAGCCGGGACAGGACCGACGCCAAATCGCTGTTGCCGAATGTGTAGGAAGAGGAGTCGATCACCCCGTTTGTAGTCCCGTCAATGGGATCGCACTGCCAGTCAATAATCGACCCATCGACGAATTCTTCACCGACCATCAGGCGGAACGGTTGGCTGAAGTGGAGGCCGCGCGCGCGTACCAGATGGCCGGGACCACTGATTGGCGCCCAGGTCCGCGATACCACCTCGGTGTTCACCCGGATGTCTAGATCGCGCAGGTAGGTGTCCTGGCGGCCCGGTTGAGTCGCGGCACGCTGCGCCCGAGCTCACGATGCGAGGAATGCCCGCAACGTTCGACGAGTAATCGAATAATGTGTCGCGCAGGTCCAGGCTGCAGTTGTCGACGAAGACGCCACGAACGTTTGCGTCGGCAACACCTCCTGGTGCGCGGTACGTTGCGTCGGTCAGAGCAATTGAAGCGTTGTATCCGACGAGTAGCGAGTCGCAAAGATCCGAAGTGACTCCGCGGATCTCCACTGTGTCGGCGGCGCGCTCACCGGCACGAGGATGCCCAGTTTGCCGCACATTGACCTCGATTGCAGCCTCGCCGGTGTTGCGCGCGCGGAAGTCTGAGACGTAGTGACCCCGCGTCTCCCCGCCATTGGTCTCGGTCATGATCTGAAGGCCGCCATCTGTGTTGGTCGCGCTACATGCGAGCACACGATGATTGATGCCTCTGAGTTTGAAACCCGACTGGCCCTGCCCCTGGGAGATTCCGCCTGTGGCCGTGCAACCAATGAAGGCGACGCCTTCGGAGCAGTGATGCGTGTCAAAAGAGTCGTTCGTCGTCATCAGAGCCGAAACGTTGGCGATGGTCGTTCCGTAGGTCCGGCCATAACCACTAAGGTCAGTGTTCGCTTGGACTCGGTTCGTGTCATCGGTGTACGCGTGGCGAACGTGTCTGAAGACTCCGCCATGAACTAGGCCATGCGCACAAGAGTTATCGAGTATGCCGTAGCCGAATTGACCCGCGGTTGAGTCATCAATCGCTCGATCGACCTGAACGTTCTGTGCGACGTAACCGAAGCATGACGCGAACTTGATCGCCGTGCCTGCCGCCTGAGTGATCCGCACGTTGACAAGCCGCGGCGAGAGGAGCTTTCCGAAGTTCAACAGAGGGCTGTTTGCAATTGACATGCGAGAGGATGACGTCTCGTATTCGCCTCCCTCCATCGAGATCGTTTGACTACTGATTTTTGCCGCACGAATGTTCTGGGTGTACTGCTCTCGAACGACACCGTTTAGGTACACAGTCTTCCCATTGACGGACCGAACCACCGCGAACTCTCCGAGCCGAGACTCCGTGCCGTCACCCGGTCCGGGTCGCCCTTCGGGTATTACGTCATCTGAGACCACCTTGATAAGGTCGCCCGCCGACCAGGCCGGTGCAACCGCGAGAGTCAACTTGGCTTGTGGTCCAAGGCCAGTTTGCGATGTTGTCGTGATTGACGAGACGCTGATGGTCGGCCCGTAGCTTCCGATCAACGAAACGATCGGCTGGCTGGAATTCTGGATTAGCTTGGCACCATAGGCGACAATTTTGATGGACTTGCCCGACTTTGGTGACACCGCCGAATTCAAAAGATACGACCCCGCAGGAATTACCAACATTCCCCCCTCCGGCGTCGCAGTTATCGCCGCTTGGATTCCCGCCGCGGAATCGGAGGCTCCATTGGGATCTATTCCAGTGAATCGCGTCGGAGACGCCACCACCAATGCCTTATCGAGGTCGGCCTGCGAAATGCTCACGGCCGACCGGACAGGCATTCCCACGGCAGAAGCCACGTCGGGCATCAACGACGGGATAGCGACCCCCGTCGCGGCGATCGCAGTTCCAATCAAAGCACGACGACTAATTGCTGATTCGGACATGTTACCCACTGACTTTCGCGTTGGGCGTGGACTCGTGGAGCGGCATGGCGTGAGTTCACTCTATGGCGGTCGGGAGTCTGCCGCACGTGTATACGCGCTAGTCACACGACCCTTTGTCTGGAGGATCATTTCGTCACTCGCGTCGGCAAGTCTGTCGCGGGCATCTACCCCACTAACAGGGCTGCTCTTACTCGATGAGGGGAAGCGACGCAACAGTCAGACGCACTGCTTCCTGCTGCAGAATCGGCTGGCGCGATGCTCGTCGACATGAATGATCACTTCTGTCGCGAAAAATTCTGCCCCGCTGCGATCGACAACACCCAGGTGTAGCGCGACACCGCTTCGCATGTCATTGCCTAGTACATGGCAAGCCTCGCGCCGCTCCTGCTGGCCCGTGTGGGGCTGCCATCCAGGGATAAGTTGAGGACTGGCGGTCGCGACGCGTAGCTGGCCGAGATCGAGCGCCACGTCTGCGCAGATAGCACCCACTCCGGCGTGGAAGTTCAGGTACCAGCGCAGACGAGACTGTGATTGTTACAGCGAGACGGGTTTGGGGCCGTTCGCCTCGAACCCACATTTCGGACAGATCCATTCTCCCTGCACGAACACGGTCGCTTCAGCTCGATCCTCGTCGGCTGTTACCTCATGCCCGCAGTTTGGGCAAGCGAAATCCGCGCTCATCATGGCGGTCATGCTAGCGCGAGAACGGTCATCACTGAATGCTGTCCTCCGAAGTGGGGACAGACGAGGGGTCGTGTCTGCACGTAGGTTGGCAGGACGGGTTCTCCCCGGTGCGGAAGTCGTGACGAGCGTTTACTTGCCTGTAACCCGATCTACGTACACTGAGAAAACGCTGAATGTCGAGTTCCACTGGCCCAGCAGTTCCACCGATCAGTCAAAGGCGCCCTGATCACCGGTTCGATCGGACGCTAGCGAAGTACTGAAAGGTGTGGCCATGAAGACCTCCGTTGCCGTGGCGAGTGCAGCCGCTGTGCTCGTTGCTGTCAGCATCCTGGCCGTTCCGGCCGTCGCGAGCGGGGCGGACTATTTGGCCCAGGCTTCGATAAGCACGCAGTCCGAAACCGGCTCGCAGTCGTCGACGTCGAGCGGATCAGTGTCAGCATCCCGCGACGACGACCTCGTGCCGCTGATCACCGCGTGGGGCGCCGGCGGCGCCGTACTGCTCGGCGGTGGGGCATTGGCCGTGGCCGCCTCTGTGCGCAGGCAGCGCAAATTGACGGCTTGACCCTCGTCACGTCGGCCAAGACGGCCGCGCCGGCTGTTCGACTGCCTCTCGACGTGGCTGTTGCTCTGTGCACTGCCTGGTTACAGGACGAGGCGCGGGGGCGCGGCATCCGTCTTCTCATCCTGAAGGGCGAGACCCTCAGCCATCATGGCCTGCGCGCACCACGATCTTCGTCAGACGTTGACGTTCTGATCGAACCGGGCCGCTTCAATGAGTTCACGACCCGGATTGCGCATGCCGGATGGGAAGAGTTCGCGGACACATTTGCGAGCGACCGATTCGTCTTGCACTCCCGCACCTTCCGGCGCGAGGGTTGGCCGAACGCCATCGACATCCACCGTGAGTGGCCGGGATTCCTCCGTCCCACCGACGATGTCTTCGAAATGCTGTGGAAGCGCCGGGAAGTGCTGACGTTCGCTCATCGCCCTTGCGACGTGCCAGACCGGCTCTCGAGCCTGCTCATGCTCGCGCTGCACTCGCTACGGGGAACTGCGGCCCAAGACCGGCACGTGCGCGAACTCAAGGGTCTGCTGCAGTTGAAGCTCACCGACGAGGAGCGCGCCGACGTAGCATTTCTCGCCCGCGAGACTGGATGTGATGCTCCGCTGAGATCCGTGCTGCAACAGATCGGTGTGACGGTGGAGGTTGAAGACGCGGACCTCCACACCGCGGAATATGCCGAGTGGCGCCGCAAGGTAGCCCACGCGCAGGGTCGCACAGCCTCGTGGCTGATCGAATTGCGCCGGGTACCGTGGTCGCAGAAGAGCGCAATCCTGCGTCACGGCATCTGGCCGACCGACCGCGACCTGCTGGCCGAGCACCCCGAGGTGCCGGATCGACCTGCCGCGAAGGTGTGGGCGCGAGTGGTGCGGCTCGGTCGGGGTATCGGTCAGCTGACGCGGGTAGTGCCGGCGCTCCGGCGCAAGTGAGTTTCCAGCACGCCGGCGAGTCCGCGCCTCACTGCTAACGAGAACGACAATGGCCGAGCGTCCGCCCGCGTCAGCGGGTCGGAACGCTCGGCCATTGGTCCGCAGGTCAGAGAATGCCTGCTCCGACAGGGACGCTGATCGTGGTGTTCGCGGTATAGCTACGACCCGCGCCGAAGTCGACCGTCAGCGTGACGGGGAAGTCCGCCAGCAGGTCGATGGAGGCGATCGTGGTGTGAGTTCCCGCCAGGCCGAACTCGACGGGAATGACGAGCGAGCCATTCGAGGCGACGGCGAAGGATTTTGCAAGCCCCGTGTACGTCGTAATCGGGAACCCGTATTCCACGTTGGTGATCGCCGTCTGCTCGTAACTGACGGTGCGCTCGCCGGTCGCTGTGACCACGCCGTCGTACGAGTACACGCCGAACCCGCGCGCTGTCCCGAGAGCGATGTTCAACCCTGTCGGGCGGCCGACCGTGATGGTGACCGTTGCGGTGTCGGTGATCGCACCCCCGCCGTTGACAAGCGTGAACTCTGTCGGAACAGTGACGAGCGCCTGCGCCGTGATGACGGTCGCGGAATCCAGCACGCGCAGCGCCAGTAGACCGGTCTCCGAATCGGTCCACGTGAGGCTGGCCACGTTCCCTTCCGACGCGACAGCCGCCGGGCTGGCGACCGTCATCGCCACCACGGGCACTGACCAGGCTGCCGCCTTCACCAGCGTGCGGCGCGAAACATCTCTAGCCGAAACCTGCATCTCTTCAGTCATGCCAGACCCCATTCCAAGTTGATGTGTCGAAGTCGCAGACGAGTTCGCGACCCCAATCGCGAGCCTAGCGATTCTGCGCGTTCTGAATGTTCATTGTGCGCAGAATGTCACTTGTGGGCTGTTTTCTGCGCCTTGTGTCGCTTATTCGCCGCGGCCGGCGCGCAGGCGACTCGGGCCGACACCAAAAGTGGTGCGCAGAGCCCTCCTCAAACTGACTGACGTCCCGAATCCCGACTGCATCGCGATGTCATCGATCGAAAGCACGTCGTAGCGGCTGTCGACGAGCAGATCGTGGGCAAGCTGCGCCCGCTGGCGACGAAGCTCCGAAGAAACCGATGAGCCCGTCTCGGCGAATGCCGCCTGCAGTCGCCGAAGCGAGACCTGCACGCCCCTTGCTATATCGCGTGCCGTGAGATCGTTATTCGCGCGCGTCTGCGCAATGTATGCGATCGCCCGGTCGCGAAGCGCGGCGGTGGGAGTGCCTTTGGACAAGCCGACGCCGAAGGTGTCCAACAGCAACACTCCCGCCATCTCCACCAGCAGCTGCTGCGTTCCATACGACTCGATCGCACTCACGTCGTCGTCGATGAGCAGCACTTCGCGCGCGAAGGCGCGAACGGCTCGCCGGAGCGCTGTCTGCTGCTCCAGAACTAAGGGGCGCTGTATCGGCTGCGGCAGGACCGTATCGACCGCGGTACGGTCGAGTCGCACCACGAGTCCGGCAGTGTGTTCCGCCACTTCCAGGTGGTGAGCGATCCATGTCGGCGCTGCTGCGATCATGCCAGCGTCGACACGCAATGCACCGAACTCGCTCTCGATCGTCAGCCTGCCGTGCTCGACGAAGACGAGGTCCAGGGCCGCATCGATCGTGTCGTCTCTACTGACATCGAGCTGAGCGAAGGCGGCTTCGATCTCGTAGAGGGCAACAGCTCCGAGGTCTTGGAAGACGACGCGCGCGAAGAACAGGGCGGGCTCGGGTGATCGCACGCCTCGATCGCTCAATTCCGCCAGACCGCCTGGTCCTCGCCACGTGCTCACCTGGCTTCGGCTCGTCGTCTCATGGGCGCCACCTCGGTGTCCAGGCTAGCTGTCTCAGTTGGCTCGCACATTATCTGAGGGCGCATCGCCCGTAGAATAGGCCGACCGCGGAATGCTCGACGCGGCAGACGAGGGAGCCCCTTGGAACTGACGGACTATTGGCGGATCTTCCGCGCCCACTGGCTCGCCATCCTTCTCTGCACCGCCGTCGGTGGCCTCGCTGCGTTCGGATGGGCACTCGTGCAGCCGAAGGTCTATACCGCCGACGCGAGCGGCATCGTGTCTGCGGGAGTGAGCGAAGACCTCGGTTCTGCACTCACGGGTGACAATTACGCGAAGTCTCGAGTCAAGTCGTATCTGGATATCGCGAAGTCTCGGAAAGTTGCCTCGTACGCGATCGAGAACCTGGGACTCGATGCGTCGCCCGAGAACCTGATCGGCCGCATCTCTGTGACCAATCCGCTCGACACGGCTGTCATCAAGGTTTCAGCGTTGGCGGGTACGCCCGAGGCCGCCCGTGATCTCGCCGAGGCGTGGGTCAACGGCATCAGCGATCAGGTGAATGAGCTCGAAAACGTGAACGCCGCGGACGGCGGAACCTCCATCGTGACATTCAACACGCTCGACGCTGCGGTCATGCCGACCGCCCCGAGTTCACCGAACACGAGGCTCTACGTGGCCTTGGGCCTGCTGGTCGGCCTCGCGGCCGGCATCGGGTTCGCGGTGATCCGTAACGTGTTCGATCGTCGCATCCGTTCGACCGCCGCGATCGAGAAGGAGTTCGAGGTCCCCGTCATCGGCACGATCCCCTTCGACCGCAACTTTTCGGACGAGAGACGTCTCGCGGCGGCTGTCGGCGCGGACGCACGGAAGAACGACGAGTACGATCACGCGGTGTCAGAGGCGATGCGAGAGTTGCGCACGAACCTGCAGTTCATGAGCCCTGACAATCCCCCCCGTATCATCACCGTCACAAGTTCCCTTCCGAACGAGGGCAAGTCCACGATCGTCGCGAACCTGGCAATCGCGATCGCGGCGTCAGGCCAGCGCGTCGTGGTCGTCGACGGCGATCTCCGCCGCCCGACGGTTGCCAAGGCATTCGGACTGATCCAGGACGTCGGCCTGACGAATGTGCTCATCGGTCGGGCGGACGCGGACGAAGTGATGCAGTCCTGGGGTGACACGGGCCTGCTCCAGGTGCTCGGGGCCGGACCCATCCCTCCCAACCCAAGCGAACTCGTCGGGTCCGACGTGATGCTCGCTCTCCTGAGGAGTCTCGCGACAGATGCGCTCGTGCTGGTGGACGCCCCCCCGCTCATCCCCGTGACAGACGCCGCCATTCTGGCCTCCCGCACGGATGGCGCGCTGATCGTCGGCTACGCGCGACGCACCACGATGGAGGCACTGTCGAAAGCGCTCGGAAATCTTGAGCGCGCGCGCGGGCGTGCACTCGGCATCATCCTGAACGGGGTGCCTCGGCGCGGCGCGGATGCAGATGCGTACAGTTACGGATACAAGTACGGCGGCTACTACTCCAGTAGTCCGGAACGGCCGCAGGAGCCCGTCGCGGTGTCGGCTGATTCACGGGAAGGCGAATCAGGTGAAGCGACGACGCGAGCCAGCCGCCGAGCGAGGCGCTGACCCGGCACCGTAACACGCCCGTAGCACGGACCGTCTATCGTCTAGTACGTCGCAGACGGTCGACAAAGGGAGCACGCGAGCGAGATCCATGAGCACGCCGAGCCCGA
The DNA here is from genome assembly GCA_963772395.1 of uncultured Actinomycetota bacterium. Classification (GTDB taxonomy): domain Bacteria; phylum Actinomycetota; class Actinomycetes; order Actinomycetales; family Microbacteriaceae; genus Microbacterium. The sequence goes on from CAVYWV010000003.1 coordinate 106,489, forward strand.
CCGTTATTCAGACCGCCGTTGTCATAGAAGACGACGCTGCCGTGCGCGACATCCTGATCGAGGTCTTCGAGTCGTCGGGATTCTTCACTGTCGGAGCGAGTAACGGCGTCGACGGAGTCGAGGCGGTGCGCGTGCACAACCCCCGCATCACGACGATCGACATCAACATGCCCGGCATCGACGGTTTCGAAACGGTCAAGCGGGTGCGGGCGATCAGCGAGACATACATCGTGCTGGTCACCGCACGCGCCGATGAGTCGGATGCGGTGCTGGGCCTGAGCGTCGGCGCGGACGACTATGTCACCAAGCCCTTTCGCCTGCGCGAATTCCGTGCGCGCGTCGAGGCGATGCTTCGGCGGCCGCGGCGGGTAGAAGCCTCTTTCAGCGATACGATCGCCCCGATGATCGAGACCGCGAGCGCGGCGCCCGTCAGTGTGCTCGCTCACCGAGACCTGCGACTGGACAAGCTTGCACGCACCGTCCACCGCGACGGCGTCGAAGTAGCGCTCACGCGCACCGAGTTCGATCTCATCCAGACCCTGCTGGAGTCCAACCGGCGCGCGCGCTCGAAGGAGGATCTTGCGCTCGTGGTGCGCGGCGACGAGCCGGGCGCCACCTACGTCAGCGAGCTCGACAAGCGCGCGATCGAAGCCCACGTGGCCAACCTGCGCCGCAAACTCGGGGATCCCTCCGGCAGCCCTCGCTACATCGAAACGGTCCGCGGCGTCGGGTACCGACTCACCGCGACTTCGAACGCTTCCCGATGATCACGCGCGATCGGGTGCCTGTGGCGGGCGCCGACCTGTGGTCGATCCGCGCTACGGCGACCTTCGCGTAATCGCGCGCGCTCACGCTCGATCTGGCTGTGGCAGCTTTCTCTCGCGGCCGGAGTGAGCACGATCTCGCTGGTCGGGGCGATCATCATCCCCGACATCTACTCGTACGTGCCGTTCGTCATCGGCAGCCTCATGATTGCGGCCATCACCCTTCTGACGATCGGCCTCCCCTGGAGACGACTGCCGGCCCGTGCCGTTCTGGTGATACCCCTGCTCGACATCGTCGCGATCGGGCTCATCGCCTACGGTGGCGTGTACCGGCTCAGCTACCTCTGGGTCTTCCCCATCGCGTGGGTCGCGACGTACTACTCGTTGCGGTGGCTCGTCGCTGCGGTCGGCACCGTAGCCGTGATGCTGACGATCGACGCTTTCACGTTCGAGGCCGCCCCGATGACGATTCAGCGGCTCCTGGTGATCATCCTGAGCCTGTCTTTCCTCGGGGTATGCATCTACAGCGTGGCCCGCAATGCCCGAGCACTGCGCAATCTGCTTTCGCGTCATGCCGATCGCCTCCGCCAGACCCTCGACCGCACGAAAGAAGCAGGCCGCCCGCACGACGCAGATGTTCGACAGCCTCGACGTCGCCGTGGCACGCATCAGTTCGCACGGTGAGATTCTCACCGTCAATGAGGCCTATAGAGAGTTGTACGCCCTCGATGCGAACGACCTCACCCTCCCCGGCGGATCGGTCGAGTACGACGCGCAGCGCGGGGAGCCCCTCGCGGCGTCGGACCGCCCGATCGCTCGCGCGACGCGGGGCGAGCTCACCGACGGCGAGCGCGTCTGGCTCTACGATCCCGAGGGCAATTGGCATGTGCTCACGGTGTCCACGAGGCCCCTGGCGGCAGACGACGGGGTGCGCAGCACCGTCTTGATCGTGCAGGACGTCTCGGCCCTCCATCGCGCCGAGCAGGAGCGCCGCACACTGGCCGCAACGGTTTCGCACGAGCTGCGCAACCCGCTGACGACGGCGCTCGCGCACGCCGAGCTGCTGCTCGAGCGCGACGACCTGCCGCAGAGGGCCGCGAGAGCAGATCGCGCTCATCGAGGCGGCCGGCGAGCGCATGCTTCACCTCGTGACGCAGACGATCGAGCACACGAGCCACGCTGCACCGGATTGTCTCGAGCGCGGGCCCGTCGACGTGCGCCGGGTGCTCGACTCATCGATCGAGTCCTTCGCCCCCGCGGTGACAGCGGCCGGAGTGCAAATGACTCTCGAGGCGCCCGACGAGATCATGGTGGATGCTGACGCGTTCCGCCTCCGCCAGGTGTTCGACAACCTGCTCACCAACGCCGTGAAATACAGCCGAGCCGATGGCAGCGTGGCGATCAGGGCGCATACGGATACGAACGCAGTGCACGTCGATATCGCTGACACCGGCATCGGCATCGATGACTCCGAGCTGCCGCGCATCTTCGAGCCGTACTACAGGGCGCAGTCGGCTCGCGAAAGCGGAGTCATCGGCAACGGAATCGGCATGGCGATCGTCAAGGAGATCGTCGAAGAGCACGGTGGTGCGATCGAAGTGACATCGGCACTCGGCCACGGAACAACCGTGCAGCTGACGTTGCCGCGGCACTTCTCTGGGGGAGAGAACTGATGCTGGGACCTAGCCTGACCGTCATGCACCTGGCGATCGCGTCCGTGTGCACGGCGCTCATGATCGGACTCGGGTTTCTCGCGCGTCCGCAGCGCTCGACGGTGCTCTGGTCGACGACGTTCGCCGTCGCGACGGCCGGCGCCGTCGGGGCGCTGGCCTCCGCGACCACGGGGGCACTCGGCTACTGGCTGGTATCGATGGCCCTCATTCTCACCCTGCCGGCGATCGTGTGGTCTGGTCTGCGTGCCAGTCGGGCAGCATCCCGCACGTACGCGTGGATGGCTCCTGCAGTCGGCGCGATCGTGACGGCGATCTTCTTCCTCGGTGCCGGAGCGCCGGGTTTTCATATCGCGGGCCGAGTGACCATGCTGGTTGCCGCCGTCTTCAACGTTCTCGTTTTGCGCGAAGTCTTCCGCCGCCCCGAGCGCGGGCGCGGAGTCGCCGTACCGCTCGTGCTCGCCTCCATTCTGTGGATGCTGCTGAGCGTCGTCGGAGTGATCGCCAGCATCCTGAATATTCGGGAGAACTACGAGCTGCTCACCCAGACGAACGCGGCCGGGCTGGGCGTGTATCTCATCTGCGCGCTCGTGAGCCTGCTGTTCTTCACACGCCGCGATGGCATGGACGCCGTCCCCACGAACGCGCCGGCATTCCGCGCGGCCGCTACCGACCGACTCCTTCGCGCTCGCGCCGCAAAAGAACACACCTGGACCCTGCTCGACATACGTCTTGATGACCCCGACGACCTGCGGTCCGCCGCCGGTGATACAGCGTTCAGCGGTCTGAGCGCGCGCTTCCACGGCATCGTCCGGGCGACGTTCCCTGCCGAGGCGGACGTCGCTGCGCTGACCGATACGCGCGCGGTCGTCTTGCTCGCCCGCACACAATCGGCCGTCCGCTCCCTCGTGCGGCAGCTCATGGAGCATCTCGCGACGACGGATGATGAGGCTCCGATCATGCTCCCGCTGTCGGTGAGCATCGGATGGGCCGATGCTGCGAAGGCGGGCTACGACCTCGAGGCGCTGATGTCAGCAGCCTCCTCTCGAGCCGAGCAGGCTGAGGTCAACGGCGGCGATGGCTGGCAGCACGCCTGAGCGCCTAGGCAGCCGCACGACGTTCTGAAGTTCTTGGCCGCCCTCCGAGGCCCGGCCATTTGCCGCTTCCTCGGCGTTGGCTCAACGCCGAGTTTCGGGTTCTCAACGTGCCCCGAAGGAACTGCCAGGATTCGCCGAACTGTCTGAATTCGCCCCTCGCCGACGGTTTGCTGAGGCTACGTCAAGGAAGCGACACCGCTTCCTTTTTTTGTGCGACAGGTGCCCAGCACACAGTGCTTCGCCGCGTCGCCCCAAGTACCTGGGGGTTCTTGTGACCATCGAGTTGCCGAGCAAAGACATCGCAGCCAAGCGCGTCGACCGTCGCACACTGCTGAAGGCGGGCGCATGGGCTGCGCCCGTTCTCGTCCTCACCACCGCCGCGCCCGCGATGGCCGCGTCGATCGAGCCCGTTCCGGCAGCCCAGCTGACCGTCACGTCGGGCCCGCTGACCAACGCGGGCGTAAGCGGTGCGCTCGGTCCGCTCTCGTGGGCCGGCGGCACGATCGCCTGGTCGCGCTCTACGCCTGGACAGCCCACCACCGCGAGTGTGTCCTACACGGTATCGATCGTCGGTCCCGGACTGCCCACGACCACCCTCGTCACAAGCAGCACGAACATCGTCAATGGTGGCTCGTTCACGGTTCCGGCGCTCTCGTACGGCGCGGCCGGGATGGCCGCAGGCACGTACACGATCACGCTCACCGCCATCGCCAGCGACGGCTCGAAGAGCGCATCGTCGTCGGTGACGCTGGTCGCTCCGCCCGCTGCCGTGACCTCGGCCGCGACCGTCACCGGTGTGACCGGCAACAAGCACGACGTCACGGTGACCCTCACGGGACCGGTCGGCACGGTTGTCCTGATCGATACGACGCTGACGAACACCACGCTGAGCGCCACCTTCCCGACGTCGGGGACGATCGGGGCGGCCGGAACGTTCTCGGTCACCCGCACCGCCAACGCGGTCGGTCAGAGCCCGGGAACGATCGTCTTCGCCTTCAGCGGGACGAACGTGGTCGTCACGCCCGCGTCGATCACCAAGAACATTCCGGTCAAGAGCACCGCCGGAGTCGTCACCCCCTGACCCTGCACACAGCACACCGCCTCGCGGCCCGCCTCCGGGCGGGCCGCGAGGCATTTTCACGAAACATGCGCCGGGTAGTGTGACCCAGACACGTCGAGGAGAACCAATGGAACTGCGTGACTATCTGCGCATCTTGCGCGCGCACTGGGTCGGCATCGTTCTGCTGACCCTTCTCGGCACGGCCGTCGCCTTCGGGTACAGCGCGCTGCAGCCGCGGGTGTACACCGCGGAGGCCACCGGGTACGTCACGACTGCCGATGGCGGCACCGATGTCGGCGCCGCGCTCGTCGGCAACCAGCTCGCCCAGGCCAAGGTCAAGTCCTTCGTCGCCGTGGGCTCGTGGCGCGCCGTCGCCGAGTACGCGATCGACGAACTCGGGCTGCAGTCCTCGCCCGAATCGCTCGTCGGCCGGGTTGATGTCACGAACCCGCTCGACACGACGGTGATCTCGGTCAACGCTTCGGCCGGCACACCCGAAGAGGCACGGGACCTCGCGGAGGCGTGGATCCGCGGCATGATCATCCAGATCGACGACCTCGAGGGCGACGGCACGACTGGCTCGTCGGCCGTGACCGTGGTCGCGGGCGACTCGGCGCGCCTGCCCACGTCGCCCGTCGTCGCCCAACACGCGCCTCAACGTCGCTCTCGGCGCCCTCATCGGCCTCGCGCTCGGCATCGGCTACGCCGTCGTGCGACACGTGCTCGACCGCCGCCTGCGCGACCCGCGCGACATCGAGCGCGAGACCGGAGTGGCCGTCGTCGGCACGATTCCGCTCGACAAAGACCTCGCGGCATCGCGCAAGGTGCTCGTGTTCGACGAGATGCTGGGCGACACCGGCAGTGTCGTCGTCGCCGAGGCACTGCGCGAGCTGCGCACGAACCTGCAGTTCATGAGCGTCGACGACCCGCCGCGCGCGATCGTGGTCACCAGCCCGGTGCCCGGTGACGGCAAGTCGACCACCGCGGCCAATCTCGCCGTGAGCCTCGCGGCCGCCGGCGAACCGGTCATCCTCATCGACGCCGACCTGCGTCGCCCCGTGATCTCGTCGCTCTTCGGATCTGCCCGATGGCGCCGGCCTCACCGACGTCATCGCCGGCCGCGCTACCGTCGACGAGGTATCGCACCGCATCGACGAGAACCTCATGGTCATCGGTGCGGGCCGCATTCCGCCCAACCCGAGCGAACTGCTCGGTTCGCAGCGCATGCGCGACCTCGTGAAGCAGCTGTCGGCAGTCGGCGCTCGTCATCATCGACACCCCCCCGTTGCTACCTGTGACGGATGCCGCCATCCTCGCGACGCGCGCCGACGGCGCGCTCATCGTGACCTCGGCCGGTCGGACGACGTACGACATGCTGCAGAAGGCACTGGAGAACCTCGAGAAGGCCAACGCCCGCGCTCTGGGCGTCGTGCTGAACAAGGTGCCCCGCCGCGGTGCGGCCGGCGGCTACTACGGCTACCAATACCAGTCGTACCAGGCCAAGACAACGAGCAAGTCGAGCAACGGCGCCGCCCAGGAAGCCGACGTCACGACGACTGCCGGTTCGGGCCCACGAAGGACGACTGCGACCGATTCGGCTTTCGAGCTCGAACCAACGGCGTCACCGGCTCGACGTTCCGCTCGGCGGAGCGCAACTGCCGACTCTTGAGCAAGAGTTCACGCTGTTCTGGGTCAGATCAGGTACACCGTTCGACGTCTGCCTGACGCGCCCTGCGCGGGTGAGCGTTGGCAGGACGTGTCGCCGTCGACCGACTTCCGCGTCACTCAATCTGTAACAAGTTCTTCACGCCCACACCCCAATCAATTCGCACTGTGAACCATCGCTCGCTACGCTCACGGCCATGGCACAGGAAAGTTGGCAGGCGGACCGACGGAGGCTGCTTCACGCTGGCGTGTGGGCGGCCCCTGTGATCGGCCTCACCGTTGCACTACCGGCCGCCGCGGCCAGCGACGGCGTTGTCTTGAGTGGGGCCAGCCAATGGCACCCCACAGAGGGAACCGGCTGGGCGTCCTTCTCCTTGTCACCGGCGCCGCCAATTCGGATCTCCTCTTCGTACATGTCTTTCACCGTCGATGGCCTCAGCGTCACCGCCTTGCAGCGTTCGGGTTTCGACTACGCCAACTGGACGGTCAATATCAATGCGGATGTACCGCCGGGCCCCACATCGTTCGGGCTCGTACTCAACATTCCCGGTTACACCCCGACAATCATCCCGATCGGCTCCTGACGCATGGGCCCAGCTCGCGACGACTCGCAACTCATTGCGCGCGTGTCCGCCGAGTTATAGGTTCGTCACGCGTTCCAGCGACGTAGAACCCCCGACCCTCGTTCGGGGGTTTTTCGTCGGGGTGGCAAATACCGCAAGACTGTCTGAAGTTTTCCACCGGAATCGAAATCGACTCGCCACATGTGCGCCAGTCGGAGGTAGCGTAGCCCTTGCGTGAGTCGCAGCTGTGAGAGCTGCAAGACCCACCTCGTGAACCCGAAGCTCACGAGAATCACGCCTTGAGTCTGGGGCTCTGGCGTGCGCACCGACCTGGGGGGTCATTGATGACCGGTTTTGCAGCAACAGGCGTCGCTGCGCGCACCGCCGCGCGACAGCGCCGGGACTCATCGTGCACGAATGGGTGGAGCGCTGGGGCGGTGCCGAGCGCGTGCTCGACGCCATGATGGACGCGTTCCCCGATGCGGGCGTGCGGGTTCTCTGGAACGACACCCCCGTGTTCGACGGGCGCGAAGTGACCGAATCGTGGATCGCCCGCACGCGACTGCGCAACAACAAGGTGCTCGCGCTGCCGGCGATGCTTCCCACCTGGCGGATGCCCGACCCGGGCACACCCGATTGGATGCTGGTCAGCTCGCACCTGTTCGCCCACCACGTCAAAGCCCGACCCGAGACGCGCAAGCTCGTCTACGCACACACCCCCGCCCGCTACATCTGGGAGCCCGAGCGCGACCACCGGGGCGACTCGGCGATGGCGCGCATGGCGAGCAGCATCCTCAAGCCGATCGACCGCCGCCGCGCCGCCGAGGCGACCTCGATCGCCGTCAACAGCCACTTCACCGGCGAGCGCGTCGCACGCGCCTGGGAGCAGCCCTCGCGGGTGATGTACCCGCCGGTCGACACCGAGACCCTGGTGGCCACCACCGACTGGCGGCGCGACCTCACCGACGACGAGCAGCGCCAGCTCGACGCGCTGCCCGAGACGTTCCTGCTCGGCGCATCGCGGATGGTCGACTACAAGCGCCTCGACCGGGTGATCCAGATCGGCGCCCAGGTCAAGGTGCCGGTCGTCATCGCCGGCACCGGTCCGAGCCACGTCGCTCTGCGCTCGTGCGCCGCCGCGTCGGGGGGCGAGGTGACGTTCATCATCGCGCCGTCCGACGCCATGCTGCGCGCGCTGTACGCCCACGCACTGGCGTACGTCTTCCCCGCCGTCGAAGACTTCGGCATCATGCCCGTCGAGGCGATGGCGTGCGGAACCCCGATCATCGGCAACGCGGTGGGCGGCGTGGCCGAGACGATCGAAGCCGTCGGCGGCGGAGTCACGTGCGAGATCGAGTGCTGGAACGACTGGGACGAACTGCTCGCCCAGGCGACGTCGCTGGATGCCGCGGCCTTCCGCGAGCGGACGCAGATGTTCTCGCGCTCGCGCTTCATCGCCGAGCTGCAGGACTGGGTCGGCGAGGAGTAAGGCTCCGGTCTCGGCCCGGTTGTACCGCGAGACTGGATAGGCGCCACGAGACTGAGTGCGTTCGCCACAGTCTCGTGGCGCCCATGCTGTCTCGCGGAAAGTGCGTCCGGGTCAGGCGGCTTTGGCCTTCGCTTTCGCGGAGATCGACGCGGTGACGAGGATCGGCAGGTGGTCGCTGCGGCCCTGCGGCAGCGTGCGCACCTTGTCGATCGTCAGCCCGACCGAGGTCGCGAAGTCGTAGTGCCCGCGGAAGAAGCGGTAGCGCGTGTAGGTGCGGGCATCGCTGAGGTTGAGCTCATAGCCGTGCTCGCGCACCTTCTGGCTCAGGTTCTCTTTGAAGACCGGATAGTTGTAGTCCCCGACCATCAGCACCGGCAGCCCCTCGCCCAGCGCCTGCAGCTCGGTGAGCGCCGTGCGGATCTGGTGGCGCCGCAGCGAATTGAGTGCGGTCAGCGGGGCCGCGTGGAACGAGGCGACGATCAGCTCGCGGTTCTCGTCGATGTCGTGGAGTCTGACCCCCAGCATCCGCTCCTCGGCGGGCTTGAGAACGCGATCGTGCATCGATTTCTTGAGCGCCATCGATCGCACCTCCATGAGGCGGAACGTGTTCTCGCGGTAATAGACGGCGAGGCCGAGCCGGTTGCGTGAGGTTGCTTCGGCCAGACGCAGAGTGCCGATGGATGCCGGCATATCGGCCGTGTCGCACTCCTGCAGGCAGAGCACATCGGGCTCGTAGCGGTTCGCCAGGGCGGTGAGCTCGGTGGCTGCGCGGTGCTTGCGGAGGTTATAGGAGATGACTCTCATAGCGCCCCCCAGCTTAGAACCGCCACGTTTCGCGTGGGTGTCTTTCGGGGGATCGCTGGCGAACCTCTCAGGGACGGTGGCGATGATATGTTCGAGGGTCAGGGTAGGTGGTCAGAGTTCAGGTTATCCACAGCCGCATGTTATCCACAGCATTAGCATCTATCTGCTACAGTGTCGGCGGCCAGCGGTAGCTTGTTTACATGCCTCGAAACCTCGATTCGCTCCCCGCGGAGGTCGAGGCCGTGCGCGCTGTCTGGCGCGAAGCGGATGCCGGGTCGCTGAGCGACAGCGAGCTGATCGCCGCCAATGAGCACTACTGCCGCATGCGGCGGATGCTCGACGCCGACCAGGCGCAGCTGGCGGCCGAGATCGCGAAGCGGTCCCGCCCCGAGCTGGGATCCGAGAGCCTCGCCAAGACGCAGGGCTACCGCAACCCGACCGCGCTGATCGCGGCAACGGCGGGCACGTCTCATGGCGACGCGGCCCGATTGGTGAAGGTGGGCGAGGCGACAGCGCCTCGGCAACTGCTGTCGGGCGAGAAGGCCCCGGCGCGGCATCCGCACGTCGCTTCCGCGTTGAACGGTGCAGGCCTGACGACCCAGGCGGCGAGCGCGATCATCACGATGCTCGACCGCGTCGCGCTGCGTGCCGGGCACGAGGCGATCGATGCGGCCGAGAAGACCCTCGCGGAGCAGGCGCCGGGACTCTCCATGGATCAGCTCTCGCGGCTGCTCGTCCGCGCCGAGGCGTGGCTCGATCCCGACGGGGTCGCCCCGCGCGAAGACGAAGCCCGTGCCGACATCTCGCTCACCATCCGCGAGGAGCGCGGCCGGATCGTGCTGACGGCGGAGCTCGATCCCGCCAGCGGTGCCCCCGTCAAGGTCGCTATCGAAGCGCTCGTCTCGGCCGAAATGCGGGCGACGCGCGATGCCGCGCGAGACGGCACCGCCGACCCCGACGCGCCCCGTCGATCTGTGAAGCAGATGCAGGCCGAAGCCCTGGTGCGCCTGTGCGAACACGCCCTCGGCTGCGACAGCACCGACCTGCCCCTGCACGGCGCCACGGTGGTGGTCCGCATCGACCACGAAGACCTCGTCACCGGCACCGGGTACGGCACGATCGACGGGATCACCGCGCCCGTCTCGGCCGCCACCGTCCGGCGAATGGCTGCCGGCGGCGAGATCATCTCGTGCGTTCTCGGCGGAGACAGCCGCATTCTGGACTGGGGCCGCACGAAGCGCCTCTACACCCGCGATCAGCGTCTCGCCCTCGTCGAACGCGACGGCGGATGCGCGATGTGCGGGGCACCGCCCGGGCAGACGAAGGTCCATCACATCCGGTGGTGGGCGAGGGATGCCGGCCCCACCGATCTGGCGAACGGGGTGCTGCTCTGCGAGTCGTGTCACCATCGCATCCACGACAACGGCTGGGAGATACGCAGAGAAGGGGTCGGGGTTCGCGGCCGCGTGTGGTTCATTCCGCCACCGCACGTCGATCCAGCGCGCACTCCACGCCTCGGCGGCCGTGCCCGCTACGACTTCGCCGCCTGACCAAGCGCATCCGCCCGTCGGCCCTGCGCACCGCGAACAGGTACCGTGAACATGTGACCGAGACGACCACCCCGCCCCGGTCCAAACCCAGGTGGCGACGTCTCGTCGGCAGCACCTGGTTCCACGTCGCAGCCGCATTCGTCGTGACCGGGCTGATCCTGAGCTTCGTCGCGAAGCCGTACTGGGTGCCGTCGGGATCCATGGAGACCACCCTCCAGCCCGGCGACCGCGTGATGGTCAACCGGCTCGCGTACCTCGGCGCCTCCCCCGGCAACGGCGACATCATCGTGTTCGACGCCGGATCGACGTGGGACATCGAGGCGTCGCCGGACTCCAACCCGATCAAGCGCGTGCTGCGCTGGGTCGGCGAGGTCACCGGCTTCGGGCCCTCGAGCGCGCACACCCTCATCAAGCGCGTGATCGGCACCCCCGGCCAGAGCGTCGAATGCTGCAGCGCCGACGGCAGGCTCATGATCGACGGCGAACCGATCGACGAGCCCTACGTCACGAACGACTTCTCCGTTCGAAGCCGGCGTGTTCGACTGCACCACCACTCCCCGATCAACGCGGTGCTTCGACGCGGTCGAGGTGCCCGCCGACTCGTACCTGATGCTCGGCGACAACCGTGGCAACTCGTCGGACTCCGCCGCGTTCTGCCGAAGCGACACCCCGACGGACGACTGCTGGCGGTGGGCCGCCCGGCCCGATATCGTCGGCAATGCAGTCGTGCTGTTCTGGCCCATCACACGGTGGAGCGGGCTGTAAGACCCTGCGTGTACTAAATCCGCATCTCGCCACTCCTCATAAAGAGCACGGCGACAAGGGGGATCCGATGACCATGCAACTGAACCACACTGCGACGACCGACGAGCACCGACGCACGTTGACCGATGCCGTCGACGCAGCGCACCTCGCCCGACGCAACGCCGAACGCCTCCTGCGGCGCGGCGAACTCGAGCGCGACCAGGCCGCGCGTGCCCTCGAGCTGAACCCGCGCCAACTCACCGAGCAGGAGCGCCAGCAGCTTCGCATCGCCTACGCGGATGCCGCGGCATCCGTCGCCGGCCACCGAGACGTGTTCGACCGCGCGGTCGCGATCGAGAGCGCGGCCGTCGTGCTCGCCTCCGCCCTCGACGACCCGCCGGTGGCTGAGATCGCCGACGACCTGCTGCAGCTGCTCGATCAGCGTCAGCGCGCCCGGCGCGAGATCGTTCCGATCACCGCTCGGTCGCGTCGCCCGCAGGCGACGACGGGCAGGGCTCGACCAACGCCTTGATGAACGCGACCGACTGGTAGACGTACTGCGAGGTCCAGGCCTCCAGGGTCTTCGGACGCTCGGCCGCCACGACCGTGAACCGGCCCGGGTAGCACTTGCCGAAGATGAAGCGCGTCCGCGCGACGTGCGGTGCGGTGGTCACGATGATGACCGACGGTGCCTGTGCACCGCTGCCCTGCTCGGCCATCAGCAGCTCCTCGCCCCGCGTGGTCGAGGGATCGGCGACCTCGCACGTGACGCCCTCCTCCTGACAGAGCGCGATGTCTTTCGCGGTCTGTCCGCCCGACGCCTGAACCGAGATCACGATGCGGTCGGCGAGCCCCTCGTCGCGCAGGCGCTCGGCCAGCGCGAGACGCGCGTCCATCGGCGGACCGAGCACGAACACCGCATCGCTCTTCTCGATCGAATCGACCGGGGGGAACACGTACAGCGGCAGCCCGATGAGCACGATGAGCCAGAAGCCGGCCAGCACCGTGAGCAGACCGCTCCACACGCCGAGTCTCACTCGCGGTCGCGCCGGGCTCGGGTCTGCTCGGCGCGCGCGCCCAGCAGCAGATCGTCGGGGTAGCCGACCTCGGTCAGAGTCAGCCCGCGTGCCGCGAGCACGGTGAACTCGTTCGTGCGCTCGGCCTCATCGCGGATCACCGCGAGGTGCACCGGGGTGAGCCGGCCCTGCCCCACCGCGACGCACGCGCCCACGAGCGCGCGCACCATGCTGTGGCAGAAGGCATCGGCCTTCACGTTCGCGACCAGCACGCCCTCGGCATCGCGCCGCCAGTCGAACTCGAGCAGCGTCCGGATCGTCGTGCCCTCGTCACGCGGCTTGCAGTAGGCCGCGAAGTCGTGAAGCCCGATGAGAGACCGGGCCGCGGCATCCATCGCCTGATCATCGAGCTCGGCCCGCACCGTCGTCGTGCGATGCCGCTCGAGCGGGTCGTAGCCGGTGGTCGCATCGGCGATGCGGTACGCGTATCGCCGCCACACCGCCGAGAAGCGCGCGTCGAACCCCTCGGGCGCGAGCGAGGTGCGGTGCACCGCGACGTCGGAGTACGCACCGACCACGCCGCGGACTCGGGCCGCGAGCACCGACACGGGGTCGGATGCCGCACTGCGCCCCCCGCGCAGCCGCGCGACCTGGTCTTCGTCGAGATCGACGTGGGCGACCTGACCGGAGGCGTGGACGCCGGCATCCGTCCGACCGGCGACGACGAGGCGCGGCTGGCCGCCGAGGATGCGCGCGAGCGCGCCCTCGATCGTGCCCTGCACCGTGCGCAGCCCGGGCTGCAGCGCCCACCCGCGAAAGTGCGTGCCGTCATAGGCGATGTCGAGCCGGATGCGCACCGACCCAGCCTACGCGCGGTCGCGATCGGCCATCCGTGCGCGAGAACCGGGTCAGTACACGACGAAGGTCGACTCGCCCGGCTCGACGACCCTCTCTTCCACCAGGCGCGACTCGGTCAGCTCGGCGACGAACGCCTCGACCTGCGCCGGCGACTTCGGCGGCGGCATCCATCCCCGCCGCCTCGGTCGCGCGCGCGATCAGCTGGGTCATCGTCACCGGCTCTTCGAGCCACTCCCAGATGAGCGCCGCCGAACCCGTGAGCGCCGCGGGCTGCGCGAGCTGCTCGTCGGCGTCGGGGCTGAGCGGCAGGGCGACGATGCGATCGCCGCTGTCGACCCAGGCGACGTCTTCGCGTCGCGCGACGACCGTCTCGTCGGAGGTCGAGCAGCCCGGCGTCGAGCAGCAGCCCGACAGCGACGCAGGACGGCCGGACCGGCGTCGAATCCGTCGGGCTCGCCGTAGGCGGCGAGGGCCGCCTCGGTCAGCTGGGCCAGCGTCGCGCCTTCGGCCGCACGCCACACCGCCGGGGCGATCCCGCCGAGCAGCGTCACGTGCCCCTGCCGGTTCTCGCTGATCGTGAGCAGCGCCGATGCGGTCGGGGTCATCGACCGCGACCTCGTCGGCGACCTCGACCCGCGAGAACCGCGCGCCGTCCTCCGGTGCGGCCGCGACGCGACGTGCGCGGGCTTCGCCGGCACCACGATCGGGCCGCGCCGGGCGCACGAGCTCGGGAATCACCGAGGGCAGCGTGGCCGCCTCGCGGTACTTCACCGTGCGGATGCCGCCGGTCGCGGCCGCGAGCGCGGCGATGAACCGCAGCGCGGCCGGCTGGTCGTGCAGGAAGCTCGTCTGCGAGATCAGTTCCTCGAGCGCGTCGCCGAGATCGGTGACCTCGACCGTCGGAGCCTCGGGATATGACGGATCGCGGTCGAGCAGCACGACCGCGGCGACGCGCAGCTCGGCATCGGGCAGCGGCTGCAGCCCGAGAGCCGACGGCGGCAGCTGGGTCTTCGGCGCCGCGGGGTCTTCGATGACCGACAGCGGCTTGCGGTACGGCCACACCCGCCCGTCGTCGTCGATCGCGATCGTCTCATCCGACACGTAGCCGTACACCGCACCGAGCGCACGCGATGCGGTGGTCTTGCCGCGGCCCGATGGGCCGACCAGCACCACCACCTGACCGTCCGGCGTCGCGATGCCGGCGGCGTGCAGCATCCACGCCCGCCCGCGCGCCGCCTCGATCGCCGCGAGCGTCACCTGCTGCGAGAGGCCCGAGAGCATGATGCACGCGCTCGGACGCGTAGGGCGTGACCGTCTCGATCGGCTCGGCCGCGGCATCCGCCAGCGCGTCCGCCCATGCGACCCGCACGGCCTCCTCGTCGGCCTCGTCGAGCTCGGTCAGATCGATCGCGATGCACGAGCCGACCGCGTCGACGAGGAGAGTTCTTGCCACACCGGAAGCTTACGGGGAACGCGTTGCCCGGCCGTGAACCTCACCATCACCGGCGCCCCATGTCAAATCCCTCTCCCCGGCACTACCCATTCGATCCGGCACACGGTAGCGTTGTGCGAAGTGCGCCCGGTCCTGGGGGAGCGGCGCACGGGTGGGATTCGTCACGCGGTACCCGAAACCGCAGAGCAGCACCGACGTTTCGCCCACCCTGGGACGGAGTCTGTCATCACCACTTTCACCGAATCATCCGCGCGAGCGCAGCAGGCGGTCGGCGCCGGATCCGGCGTGATCATCCACGAGTGGGTCGAACGCTGGGGCGGCGCCGAGCGCGTGCTCGAGGCGATGACCCAGGCCTTTCCGCGAGCCGATGTCCGCGTGCTCTGGAGCGACGCACCCGAGCTTCTCGGCCGCCCCGTGACCGAGTCGTGGATCGCCCGCACGCCGCTGCGCAATCACAAGCCACTCGCGCTGCCGGCGATGCTGCCGACGTGGCGGATGCCGCTGAGGTCCACCCCGAATGGGTGCTGGTCAGTTCGCACCTGTTCGCCCACCACGTGCGCGCGCCATGGCCGACGAAGAAGTTCGTCTACGCGCACACCCCCGCCCGCTACATCTGGGAGCCCGAGCGCGACGAGCGCGGCAAGAGCCCCGTCGTGCGGGCGGCAAGCGCCGTGCTCAAGCCGATCGACCGCCGCCGCGCGGGCGAGGCAGCCGCGATCGCGGTCAACAGCGACTTCACCGGCCAGCGGGTGCTCAAGGCGTGGCACCAGCCCGCGACCGTGATCTACCCGCCCGTCGAGACCGAGACGCTGACCGCGATCGAAGACTGGCGCACCCCGCTGATCGACTCCGAGAAGCGTCTGTTCGACGCCCTCAAGCGGCCCTACCTGCTCGGTGCGTCCCGGTTCGTGATGTACAAGCGGCTCAGCCGGGTCATCGACGCCGGTGTGGCCACGGGCCTGCCCGTCGTGATCGCCGGCAACGGCCCGGGCGAGATGGAGCTGCGCGCGTATGCGGCCGAACGCGCGCCGACGTCACGTTCGTCATCGCCCCGTCCGACGATCTGATCCGCGCGCTGTACTCGAACGCGATCGCCTACGTCTTCCCCGCGATCGAGGACTTCGGCATCATGCCGGTCGAGGCCATGGCCTGCGGCACGCCCGTGATCGGCAGCAACATCGGCGGCGTGCACGAGAGCGTGAACGTCGTCGGCGGCGGCGTGACCGCCGACCTCGAGCACGACACCGACTGGAACGACCTGCTGCAACGCGCGACCGACCTCGATCCGGCCGACTTCCGCCCCCGCACGCTCGCCTTCTCGCGCCGCCGGTTCATCGAGCAGCTGCACGAGTTCGTCGGCTCGGGGCTCGACGCCCGCTAGACCCGCGAGCGCTCCCCCGCGGGCGGCACCGACGACGGCGGCGGCGGCATCGGTGGGATCCACGAGGGCAGCGCGGTCTTCGCCGACCCGGTCGGAACCCCCACGGCTGCCGGAGGGAGCGGCGGTGCCGGGCTCGGCGCCGACGGGGGCAGCACGATGCCCAGAGCCGCCCATGTGTCGGCATCGTCGTCGTCGCCGCGCGTAGCGGCCCGCATCCGCTCGGGGCGGGCGCGAACGCGCCACGACTCGACGGCTGCGACGATCAGCATGCCGATGCACGCGCCCGCCGTGTTGGCGATGATGTCGAGCAGGCTCGGTGTGCGCTTGTCGAGGAGCAGTCCCTGCGAGCACTCGATCGCCACGGTCACCACGATCGCGATCGGCAGGATGAGATACCGCCGCCGCAGGATGAGCATGAGCAGCACGCCGAGCGGAACGAACAGCAGGATGTTGGCAGAGAACTCGATGCGCGGGTACGTGAGCATCGGCAGCACCCGCCCGACGCGGCGCAGGAACCCGGCCGCACCCGAATCGACCGGAACCGGCCACAGGGCGATCACCGCGAGGCTGATGCCGTAAAGCGTCAGCACCACGCGCGCGACGGAGCGGGTGGTCGTACCGGGGTAGCGCTCGCCGGAATCGGCAGAGTTCATGCGGGGCCTCTCACTCGGGGGGCGCCGCGTCGCTGGTGCGCGTGTGGCGAGTTTACCCGACCCGTCGTTGCCTGCCGTCACCCGAAGACGTTGCGGCCCGGCGCCAGGCTCTCGCCCACCGCAGCCAGCGCGCTGCGCGCGAGGCGCACGCGGTTGTCGTTCTCGCGCACGATCTCGCGGGCGAGCACCGGGTGCGCCCGCACCACGTCGTCGAGCGGCGTGCACCGGAATCGTGATGACCTCCAGCTCGGTCAGCGCGATCGCGCGCGAGATCGTCTGGGTGCGGGTCAGAGCGGTGAGCCCGACCGCGTCGTTGCGGCTCAGCTCGGTCACCTGGATGAAGCCCGCATCGGTCGGGATGCCGAGCACGACGCGGCCGCTCAAGATGAACCGCGTCGCCGCCGGGATCATCCCGGGTCGCAGGATCACCTCGCCCTGGCAGAACCGCTCCAGCCGCGCCGCGGCGGCGAGCGCCTCGGCGTCTCGCGGGCCGCAGGCTGAGGATCGGCGCGATCTCGTGCAGCGCATCCTGCAGGCGCCCGGCCGTGTTCCACTCGTCGGTCAGGTCGCCGTTCAGGTGCAGATCGGCTCTGCGCGCCGCGTACCAGAGCCGCGTCGAGAACGCGTCGAGCACAGCGGCCTTGTCGCCCGGCGACTGCAGCGGAATGGAGACCTGGTACCTCGCGCTGTCGAGGGTCGTCACGCTCGGATCCCGCTCGGCCGACACGAGCGGGATGTCGCGGGCGACATCCACGAGCAGCGCGCGCACCCGCGCGGGCGGGTCGTCGGTGCCGAACGAGATCTCCGCCTGCGCCGCGTACGGCTCGGGGCTGCGTGACAGGTTCGTGAACGACCCCCCGGCCAGTTCGGCGGTCGGCATCACGACGATGCCGTTGCCGGTGTCGAGGTGCACGGCGCGCCAGTTCACCTCGATGATCTGACCGCGCGCCGCCCCGGTGTCGAGCCAGTCGCCGATCTGGAACGGCGCCTCGAAGATCAGGAACAGACCCGACACGATCGATCCGACCGCGTTCTGCAGCGCGAGTCCGACGATGATCGACGTGATGCCCAGCGCCGCGAAGACGCCCGCGACATCGGCATCCCACACCCACCAGAACAGCAGCGCGATGCCGACCACGATGAAGACGAACCGGATCAGGTCGCTGAAGATCGACGGGAACCGGTCGCGCCACGACCCCTTCTCGCCGCGGTGGAAGACCAGGTGGTTGATCGCGTTGATCGTGACGACGATCACGAGCAGCCCGAAGATCGTCCAGATCACCTTCGGCCAGGTGCCCTCACCCTGCCATGCGCCCGGCTGACTCAACAGCACCAGAACGCCCGCGACCGGCACGAGGTAGTTGCGCACCATCAGCACGATCGGCGCCGCGCGACTGCTCCGGCGCGCCATGGCGTTGTGCATCTCGGTGAGACCGATCAGCACGAGCGGAAGCCCCACCGACACGATGACGGCGGGCCAGAACCACGGCTGCGAGACGATGTCGGCCATCAGCGCCTCAGCCGGCGGCTTCAGGAACCGGCGACGACGGTGTCGATGCGCCACACGCGCTGGTTGCCGCTCTGCGTCGAGACATCGCCCGCGGGCAGGATCGGGACGGTGTCGGGGATGCGGTCCGCGACGCGCTGCGTGATGTAGATGCCCGGCTCGTCGGAGTCGCCCTGCACGCGGAACGCCAGGTTCACGGCATCCCCCCACATGTCGTAGACGACCCGCGCTCTGCCGATGAGTCCGCTCGTGACCTGACCCGAATCGAGTCCCGCGCGCAGGTCGAGGTTCACGCCCTGCTGCGCCGAGTACCTCGCGAGGATCGTGTTGAGCTCGATCGCGAACTCCACCGCGCGGCGGGCATTGTCCACCCGCGGGGTGCCGAGACCGCAGCTGGCGAGGTAGCTCTGGCGCGTCGTGCGCACCCGCTCCACCCCGAATCGCTCGGCCGCTTCGTCGAACGTGCGGATGAGGTCGTTGAGCTTCGCGACCGCTTCTTCGGAGGTCATCGTCAGGGCGAGCTCTTCGAACCCGACGATGTCGGCGAAGATGACCGTGACGTCCTCGTTCTCCTGGGTGATCGCCTCGTCGCCGTGCTTGTAGCGGTTGGCCATGCCCTCGGGCATGAACGAGAGGATCAGGCGCTCGTTCGTCTTCTCCTGCTCTTCGATCAGGTTCGATTTGACCTGCAGGCTGCGGCTCATGTCGTTGAACGCGGTCGCGACGTCGGCCAGCTCGTCGGACGAGCCGGCGTCGACCTGCACGCCCTCCTCGCCCGCGGCGATGCGCCGGGCCGCGGTCTTGAGGCGGCGGAGCGGCCGCACGAACACCTGCGCGAGCACCAGCGAGAGCAGGCAGACGAAGATGATCATGCCGGCGGTGGACAGGATCAGGTTGCGGGTGAAGTCCTCGACCGGCACGAGGGCTTCGGCGGAGGCCTCCTGCGCGACGATGACCCAGTTGAGGCCGTCGACATTCAGCGGGGCGAACGCCGTGAGACTGTCGCGGCCGAGGTAGGAGCGCTCGAGCATCGTGCCGCTGTCGCCGGCGAGCGCCGAGGTCACGGCCGCGCCGCTCACGATCTGCTGCAGCAGCGTGTTGCCGTTCTGCACGCTGAGCGCCGCGGCATTCGGCGACAGGCCGGCCGAGACCGCGGCATCCGCGTAGCCGGTGGGGTCGTCGACGAGCTGTCGCGAAATCGACCGCATGTACCCGTCGCGACCGACGAGGTAGGTCTCACCGGTATGGCCGAGACCGTTGATCTGCCACTCCCCGTCGGCGGTCATGACCTGGTTGATCCGGTCGATCGGCAGCTCGATCGCGAGCGCTCCGACCACGGTGCCGTCCACGGCGATCGGAGTCACCGCCCACCCGGCGGGATTGCCCAGGCTCGGGCTGTACGCGGCGAAGTCGGCGAGCACCACCTCGCCCACGATGTTGTGGCTCATCGACTCGCGGTAGGCGTCCGACAGGTTCGACAGCCGGTACGGCCCCTCGAGCAGGTTGGTGCCGAGGTCGACGCCCTTGAACGCGCTGTAGACGACGTTGCCCTGCGTGTCGATCATCAGGACGTCTTCGAAATCCTGCAGCTGCGTCATCGCGCGGAAGTAGTCGTGGTACTTCGCGTGCGCCGCCGACCACGCGCTGCCGTCGCCGGCGTCGTCGGTGAGGATCGCCTCTTCCCAGGAGTCGTAGGGGATCACGTAATTGGCCTGCAGGTACTTCGCGGCGGGCGTCTTGGGGGCGAACGTCGCTCCGTCCACGTCTTCGCCGGTCGCCGCGGACAGATCGGCCGCGAACGTGTCGCGATAGTAGACCGCGAGCGCGGTGGATGCCGCGGTCTCGAGCGGCTGCTGATCCAGCTCGGCGAAGCTCTCGGCGAAGGCGACGACCGCCTGCTTGCTGGTCTCGTTCATCGCCCCGAGGCGCACCGCGTTCTCGATCGTCGAGAACAGCTGCGTGACCTCGCGCGCGCGGTTCTCGCGGATCTCGACGAGCTTCTCGTAGGCGATCGCACGCAGCGCCTCGGTGCCGTTGATGTAGCCGATGATGCCGACGACGATGCTCGAGAGCACGCTCACCGACAGCAGCATGATCAGCAGGATGCTGTAGATCGACAGTCCCGCCCGCTTGCGCGCACGCGGAGTGCCCACCCACTCCGGCGGCGCGCCCGGGCTGCCGGCGGGCGCGCGGGGCACGCCGGATGCCGCCACCGGCGTGTCGGCACCTGCCATGTGCGCCCCCTGATGCGCGGAAAACCCCAAGTCCCCGGCCATTCCCAAGCGCACCGAGGGTGGGCCCAGACTAGCGCCGCGCGTTCTCTGGGGGAAAGAGCGACGAGAAGGGCGTTCTGATACCGATGCTTACACTGGACGTTGCCTTCCCTGGATGTGATGACCTCGAAGACCTCCCCCACCCCTCAGACCCGTTACGCGGGTCTCGACGGCATGCGCGCGATCGCGGTCGCCCTCGTCGTGGTCTACCACCTGTTCCCGCAGTCGTGGGTGCGCGGCGGTTTCATCGGGGTCGACGTGTTCTTCGTTCTCAGCGGCTTCCTGATCACGACGCTGCTGCTGCGCGAGACGTCCACGACCGGGCGCATCGCGCTCGGCGCGTTCTGGCAGCGTCGCGCGCGCCGGCTGCTGCCGGCCCTCGCCGCCGTGGTCACGGTCTGCGCGACGGCCGCGTGGTTCGTGGGCGGTGACGTGCTCGTGCGGCTGGGCGAGCAGGTGCTGGGGGCGGCGACCTTCAGCTACAACTGGGTCTCGGTCGCCGGAGGCGGCGGATACTTCTCGGCCGCGACGCCCGAGCTGTTCCGCAACTTCTGGTCGCTCGCCGTCGAGGAGCAGTTCTACGTCCTCTGGCCGCTCGTGCTGCCCCTGCTGCTCCTGGTGCCGCGCACCTGGGGCCGGGTCGCCGCCGTGCTCGGGCTCGCCGCGGCATCCGCTGTCTGGATGGGCATGGTCGTCTCGTCGGGCGCGGACCTCACCCGCGCGTACTTCGGCACGGACACCCACGCGTTCGGCATCCTGCTCGGGATCGCCCTCGCGTTCGTGCTCGAGCCGGTGCTCGCCCGGGACGGCGGTGCGTCAGCTCGCGTTCGCGCCGCGACGGTCGCGGGCGGCTCGGCGGCGCTCGCGGGCCTCGGTCTGGTCGCTCTTGTGCCGCCGAGCCCCACCGCCGCGACCTTCCCCGGTGCGGTGCTCGCGGCCAGCCTGTGCAGCGCGGTCGCGATCACCGCGAGCGTCTGGCCCGGGTCGGCCTTCGGCCCCGCGCTCGACACGCGGCCGCTGCGGTGGATCGGCGACCGCTCGTACGGCATCTACCTGTGGCACTGGCCGCTGCTGGTGCTCCTGGTCGCGGCGACTCTCGGGCGCCGGGCCCGAGGTCGGGGTGCCGGTGTGGGTCGGCGGTCTGGCGCTCGCGCTGACCATCGTCGCCGCAGAGCTCTCGTACCGGTTCATCGAGACGCCCGTGCGCCGCTACGGCTTCCGCGGGTCGCTCACCCGCCTCGGCGGGCGCCTGGTCGGCTCGCCGGCCGCCCGGCTGCGCGCGCTGACCGGACTGGTCGCGGGCGTGCTGCTGCTGGGCGGGACCTCGGCGGCGATCGCCGCCGCCCCGGAGGTCTCTTCCGGGCAGGCGGCGGTGCTCGCCGGGCTGGATGCGGTCCAGGATGCCGCGGATTCACCGGCGGCCGACTCCGCGCCCGCACCGACGCCCGCCGAGACCCCCGCCGTTCCGTCGCCGTCGCCGACGCCGGTCGCGGGCAGCGACATCACGGCGATCGGCGACTCGGTCATGCTCGCCTCGGCGCCGAGGCGCTGCTCGAGGAGCTTCCCGGCATCCAGGTCGACGCGGCCGTGTCGCGTTCGACGTACGCCGGTCCCGGCATCCTGCAGTCCCTCGCCTCGAGCGGTCAGCTGCGGCCGTACGTCGTGATCGCGCTCGGCACGAACGGGCCGGTCAGCGCCGACGCGATGGAGCAGATGGCGCAGATCGCCGGGCCGGAGCGGCAGATCGTGCTGGTCGACGCCTTCGCTCCGCGGGACTGGATCCCGGGCGTGAACGCGGATCTCGACACCTTCGCCGCGACCCACCCCGGTGTCGTCGTGGCGGACTGGTCCGACGCGATCGCCGGGCACACCGACCTGCTCGCGGGCGACCAGATCCATCCCGGTTCGGCCGGCGGCCGGATCTACGCCGACGCGGTCGCGGCGGGAGTCGACGCGGCCGAGCGCCAGCGCGCGTACACGCAGTACGACGCCGAGCTGCGCGCCTATCGCCGCCTGCACCACGCCGAACTGCGCGACGCGGAGTAGCGCCGCGCTACAGGTGGCGCACCAGCGCCTGTTGACGGTGCGTGGCGCGGAAGCCGAGACGCTCGTACAGCGTGTTCGCGCCGGTCTTGCTCGCGGTGTCGACGTCGAGCACAGCCTGCTCGAGTCCGGCATCCCGCGCGGCTTCGAGCGTCCGCGCGATCACGAGCGGAGCCAGCCGGCGACCGCGCTGATCGCGCACGACGCCGATGAGGTCGATGTACGTGTTCGACGCGCCGAGCGCTGCCCAGTCCTCCTCGTTCACCGAGGCGAGACAGAATGCCACGACGCGCCCGTCGACCAGGGCGAGCGTCGACAGGTCGGGCATCAGGAACGGTCCGTTGACGAACTGCAGCCAGCGCTCCGCCGGAGAGGGCAGGCTCCCCCAGTGGTCGCGGAACGCATCGTTGCGCGCTTCGCGCACGTCTTCCGAGCGGTCGGCGGTGTAGGCGACGACCTCGACGCCCTCCGACGCTATGGGAGCGTCGATCGGCTCGGAAAGGTCGCGCTGCATCGAGCTGAACCACCGCTCGGTGCGCAGCCCGAGCCGTTCGCCGAGGGTGACGGCATCCGCGTTGCCCTCATCGACGTACTGGAAGATCGCCGCGTCGGCGGTCGACCCGCTCTCGGCGATCATCTCGGTCGTGCGCGCGTACAGCCACCCGATCAGCTCGGTTCCGATGCCACGGCGGCGCCAGTCGGGGCGCACCGTGCCCTGGAGGTAGGCGTGCAGCTCGGCATCGTGGCTCGGATGCAGCATCGCCCAGCCCATCGCCACCACGTCGCCGTCGGGAGCGATCGCGAGCATGGTGTCGCGCGCGGCGTCGACGTGCGAGAGCTCGAAGATGTCGGCGATGTCTTCGCGCGGCGTCACCCAGGTCGGGTGGTCGACCCGATCGGAGGCCGCGACCGCGGCCTGGATCGCATCGATGTCGTCCGCGGTCGCCGGCCGGAACGAGACCTCGGGATGCTGCGAGTCACCGCTCCACCCTATGACGCACCCGATCGCTCGCGCAGGCGGTCGATGGGCGCACAACTCCTGCAATCTGTGTCGCCGCGCGCCGTAGAGGCCCGGATGGCCGCGCTCAATCTCCGCGCGTGGCTCGGACTGCAGGAGTCATGCGCCGGGGCCGAGCTTCGTCAGCGCCAGGCTCAGTTCGCCGACCAGGCCCGGCGCGCCGCCAACAGCTCGCGGACGGCCCGCTCGACGCGTTCCGGGTGGTGCAGAAGGTCCTCGGCGAGCACCCGCAGAGTGACATATCCCGCCGAGGCGGCGGCAAGGTCGCGGCGCCGATCGGCGCGCTGCTGATCCCAACCCTCGTGGAACTGCTTGCTGTCGCACTCGACGATGAGGAATCCGTCGACCAGGAAGTCCACTCTTCCCACGCCGGGAATCGCGGCCTGTGTGACGAAGGCCACCCCCAGCTCCCAGAGGATCAGCCGCATGAGCGACTCGGTGCCAGACTCGGCGCGCGCGTCGATGCGCTGAAGGATCGATCGGTGTCGCGCAGGCAGAGTCGCGACGACCTCGCGCAGCTGCATCATGCTGAGAATCCTCAGTCGCAGCAGGCTGTCCACGGTGGCGATCGCCTCACGCTCGGGAAGGCAGCGGATCATCGTCCTCACTGCGTCGGCGATGGCCACCAGGTGTCGGCTCACCGGCAACTCGGTCGAGGTCGCCCCACGTCACGCGCACGCCATTCGCGCTCTGTTTCGACCAGCGCTTCGAGGAGCTCGCCGCACCGCGCAGACGAGACCGGTCGCGCTCCACGTGCACATGCAGGTGGTTGTGAGAGAAGACGAAAGCCTCCGGCGACATCAGGGCGATTGCAGACACGCAGGTCAGCCGCCCGCCGATGCGGACCGACGTGATCACGCTGTCGGACTCCGCTGTCAGGAGGTAGTGGTCACGCCGGACCCGGATGATCGTTCCCTCGCGAACGTGCCGCGTAATGCGCTTCGGACTGTATCCGAGCGCGAGAAGCTCGCCGCGCGACAAGATCCGCTCAGATGTATTCGCTTGCAGCCGGATGGGTTCCATCCGAGCACGATGTCGGCGCCCCGCAGTCGCGAGCTGCTCCGGGCGCCGAAATGTGGAGAGCGTGGGCCGCTCGGACCCCTGAGGAGGATCCGCTGCGCACCCCGATTCCGCGGTGGTCCGTGGCCGCGGCGCACAACTCCTGCAATTCGTGCTGCGGGGCGGGGTCGACGCGCATCATTCCGCGCGGCGGACCGATGCGGCCGGCGGGAATTGCAGGAGTTGTGCGCCGGTCGGCGTCCGAGAAGCCGACGCCCCCAGACGCAGCGAGACCCGCGGGCCCAGAGGGCACGCGGGTCTCGCAGAGGCTGATCGAGCGTCAGGCCTTCTCGGCCCCGGCGGTCTCGTCGACAGCGGCTGTCATCCGCCGTCTCGTCGGCCTCGACGCACCTCGGCCTCCTCGGCCGGCGCCTCCTCGACGGGAGCGGCAGCCGGAGCGGCCTTCGCGGCGTCTTCTTGGCGCTCTTCGGCTTCGGGTTCACCGGCTCGAGCACGAGCTCGATGCGGGCCATGGGGGCGTTGTCGCCCTTGCGGTTGCCGATCTTCGTGATGCGGGTGTAGCCGCCCTCACGCTCGGCGACGAGCGGCGCGATCTCGGTGAAGAGGACGTGCACGACCTCTTTGTCACCGATGACCGACAGCACGCGGCGACGCGCGTGCAGGTCGCCGCGCTTGGCGAACGTGATGAGGCGCTCGGCGAGCGGACGAACGCGCTTGGCCTTCGTCTCGGTCGTCGTGATCGCCTTGTGGGTGAACAGGGCCGCCGCGAGGTTCGCCAGCATCAGGCGCTCGTGGGCGGGACCTCCGCCGAGGCGGGGACCCTTCGTGGGCTTAGGCATAGTCAGTTACTCCAGGTTCAGAATTCGAAGAAGCGGATCAGACGGTCTCGTCGTCGTAGCCGCCGTAGAAGTGCGCGCCGTCGAACCCGGGAACCGAGTCCTTCAGCGACAGTCCGAGCGAGATGAGCTTGTCGCGCACCTCGTCGACCGACTTCTGACCGAAGTTGCGGATGTTCATGAGCTGCGTCTCCGAGAGGGCGACGAGCTCCGACACGGTGTTGATGCCCTCGCGCTTGAGGCAGTTGTACGAGCGGACCGACAGGTCGAGGTCCTCGATCGGCATCGACAGCTCGTTCGACAGGACGGTCTCGACCGGCGCGGGGCCGATCTCGATGCCCTCGGCCTCGACGTTCAGCTCGCGCGCCAGACCGAACAGCTCGGTCAGGGTGCGGCCGGCCGAAGCGACGGCGTCGCGCGGGGCGATCGAGTTCTTGGTCTCGACGTCCAGCACGAGCTTGTCGAAGTCGGTGCGCTCACCGGCACGCGTCGCGTCGACGCGGTAGCTGACCTTGAGCACGGGCGAGTAGATCGAGTCGATGGGGATCTGACCCGACTCGGCGTACTCGTTGCGGTTCTGGGTCGCCGAGACGTAGCCGCGGCCACGCTCGATCGTGAGCTCGAGCTCGAACTTCGCGGTGTCGTTGAGGGTCGCGATGACCAGCTCGGGGTTGTGCACCTCGACACCGGCCGGAGCCGAGATGTCTGCGGCGGTGACCTCGCCGGCGCCCGTCTTGCGCAGGTACGCGGTGATGGGCTCATCGCGCTCGCTCGAGACGACGAGCTGCTTGATGTTCAGGATGATCTCGGTGACATCTTCCTTCACACCCGGGATGGTGCTGAACTCGTGCTGGACGCCGTCCAGACGGATGCTGGTGACGGCTGCGCCGGGGATCGACGAGAGCAGGCTGCGACGCAGCGCGTTGCCGATCGTGTAACCGAAACCGGGCTCCAGCGGCTCGATGATGAAGCGGCTGCGGAACTCGCCGATCTTCTCCTCGGTCAGAGTGGGACGCTGTGCGATGAGCACTATGGGTTCCTTTCAATCACGTATCCGCTATATGACACGTGCAGTGGGTGAGAGTGTTGAGTTTTTCTCAGGGATGCCGGTGGCTACGCGCCGCGGCATCCGATGGTCTTTGTTCTCGAAGGCTCGGGCGCCGTATCGAGATCGGCCGCTGCACGGCCTGCTCGGAGCCGAAACGGGCTCGAGCAGGCCGCAGCGCAGCCGATGTGGTGTCAGACGCGGCGGCGCTTGGGCGGGCGGCAGCCGTTGTGCGCCTGCGGCGTCACATCGTTGATCGAGCCCACCTCGAGGCCGGCGGCCTGAAGCGAACGGATCGCGGTCTCGCGGCCCGAACCCGGGCCCTTCACGAAGACGTCGACCTTCTTGACGCCGTGCTCCTGCGCCTGGCGGGCGGCCGATTCGGCGGCCATGCCTGCGGCGTACGGAGTCGACTTGCGCGAGCCCTTGAAGCCCACGCCACCCGACGAGGCCCAGCTGATGACGGCGCCGGCCGGGTCGGTGATCGAGACGATCGTGTTGTTGAACGTCGACTTGATGTGGGCCTGGCCCAGCGCGATGTTCTTCTTTTCCTTGCGACGGGGCTTGCGCGCAGCGGTCTTGGGTGCAGCCATGTTCTTGTTCTCCTAGCCGCGCCCTAGCGCGCCTTCTTCTTGCCGGCGACGGTGCGCTTGGGGCCCTTGCGGGTGCGGGCGTTGGTCTTCGTGCGCTGACCGTGCACGGGCAGGCCGCGACGGTGGCGGATGCCCTGGTACGAGCCGATCTCGACCTTGCGGCGGATGTCGGCGGCGACCTCGCGACGGAGGTCACCCTCCACCTTGTAGTTGCCCTCGATGTAGTCGCGCAGCTGGATCAGCTGGTCGTCACTGAGGTCCTTGACGCGGATGTCGGGGCTGATCTCGGTCGCTGCGAGGATGTCCTTCGAGCGGTTCGGACCAACGCCGTAGATGTACGTGAGGGCGATCACCACGCGCTTGTCGCGCGGGATGTCAACGCCGGCAAGACGTGCCATGCGGTTCTCCTGAGAGTGTTGTGGAGGTGTGGAGCAGGATCGGTGCCCGGGCCTCCAGCCCGAGGTGTCCCCCCGTTCGGGGTTCTGGTCCTGCTGGTTGTGTGTTCAGTTGTGGTGTTTCCGGATGCCGCTCGCGCAGCATCCGGAAGGAAATCTGTGGACTAGCCCTGGCGCTGCTTGTGACGCGGGTTCGACTTGCAGATGACCATGACGACGCCGTGACGGCGGATCACCTTGCAGTGATCGCAGATGGGCTTGACGCTGGGGTTGACCTTCATTGATGTTTCCTGTTCGCTGTCTTCACCGGGCAGGCCGCCGCAGCCTGGGGTGTTACTTCTCGACCGGTCTAGCGGTAGCGGTAGACGATTCGGCCGCGCGTGAGGTCGTAGGGGCTCAGCTCCACGACGACGCGGTCCTCCGGAATGATGCGGATGTAGTTCTGCCGCATCTTGCCCGAGATCGTGGCGAGGACCTTGTGTCCGTTGCTCAGCTCAACGCGGAACATCGCGTTGGGAAGCGCCTCGGAGATCACGCCTTCGATCTCGATGACACCGTCTTTCTTCGCCATACACTCGCTAACGCTCAGCAGACTGGTCGGTCTGCGGTTTGGGTGGGATTCGGTGCTCGGACACGCCGATGAAGGCGCAACGCACCAAGGATCAACTATACGTGATATCGGCGGGCGGCGGCAAACCCGGGCGTGTCCGCGGCGTTCGCGCCCGTTCGTGCCTACTCGAACAGGGTGCCGAGCTCCGCGGGCGCGGGAAGGCGTCGAGTTCGCGATGACCTCGCCGTTGATCGCGATCGTGGGGGTGCCGATGCCGCTGGCACCCGGCGCGACCGGCGTCTTCTCTGTCATCGCGGTCACGAATCCGGAGTACTCGCCGTCGTTCACGCACGAGTCGATCCCGGTCACGCCCGACGCCGGCGGCGATCGCGAGGATCTGCTCGTCGGTGAGGCCGGTCGAGCCCTCCTCAGGCTGGTTCGCGAACATCGCCTGCATGAACGGCACCGCCGCGGTGCCGTCGGCCGCGGCGACGCAGTACATCGCGTTCGCGGCGCGCGTCGAGTACTCGGTGCCCTGCGACGCACGGTCGAGGATCGAGATCGGGTGGATGTTCAGGGTGATCGTGCCGTCGTCGACCAGGCCCTGGATCGCCTCGCCGTACGCCTGCTCGAACTGGTTGCAGACCGGGCACATGAAGTCGATGTAGGTGTCCATCGTCTGGTCGCCGTCACCGACCGCGATCGCACCGGTCTCGGCGTCGATGCACGGCGCGGTCGGGCGTGACGACCGGGTCGGGGGTGTTCGCGGCTGTTGTTCATCCACACGACGAGCGCTGCGACGAGCACGAGCACCACGACCACGGCGACGCTCACCCAGATCGCGAACCAGTTCGTCTTGCGGGCAGTGGCAGCCATCACGCTTCCTATCCGATCTCGCGGGGGGTGACACCGAACGGCGCCAGGCCCGCTGCGCCGCCGTCGGGCGCGGTGAGCACCCAGATGCCGCCATCATGCACGGCGACGCTATGTTCCCAGTGTGAGCCGGCTGTGCCGTCGAGCGGTCGAGACGGTCCAGTCGTCGTCCTCGATGAAGGTCTCCTGGTCGCCGATCACGACCATCGGCTCGATCGCGACCGCGAGGCCGGGCCGCACCTCGGCGCCGGGGTCGGCCACGCGGTAGTTGAACACCGACGGCGACTCGTGCATCTTGCGGCCGATGCCGTGGCCGACGTACTCCCGCAGGATGCCGTAGCCGTGGCCCGACGCATCGATGTAGTCCTGCACCGCAGCGCCGACCTCGCCCAGATGGCGAGCGGTCGCCAGCGCGGCGATGCCCGGCCCAGAGCGACCCCTCGGTCACCCGGGAGAGCTCGTTCGCGCTCGGCGACGACGCTCGGGCCGCGCCGG
This sequence comes from uncultured Actinomycetota bacterium, assembly GCA_963772395.1. Taxonomy (GTDB): domain Bacteria; phylum Actinomycetota; class Actinomycetes; order Actinomycetales; family Microbacteriaceae; genus Microbacterium. Next base: position 135,904 of record CAVYWV010000003.1, read on the forward strand.
GTCGGGCACGACCACCGTGAACGCCGAGTCGCCGTTCCAGCCCTCGAACTCGGCGCCGGCGTCGATCGAGACGATGTCGCCCGGCTCGAGCACGCGTGCGGAGGGGATGCCGTGCACGACCTGCTCGTTCACCGACGCGCAGATCGTGTGGCGGTAGCCGCGCACCATCTGGAAGTTCGACTTCGCGCCGCGACCGGTGATGACGGCGGATGCCGCGGCATCCAGCTCCAGCGTCGTGACACCCGGCGCGATCAGTGCGCGCACCGCGTCCAGCGCGGCGGCCGTGATCAGACCGGGCTCGATCATCGCGCGCAGCTGCGCGGGCGTCTTGTAGATCGACCGGCGCACCGGCAGCAGAGGGCTCACGAACTCAGGCGGCGGCCGAGCGGATCAGCCCGCGCCCCTCGAGCGCGGCGATGACCCGGTCGGTGATCTCGTCGAGCGTGCCGACGCCGTCGATCTCGAGCGCGATGCCGCGTTCGCGGTACACGTCGAGGATCGGAGCGGTCTCGCGCTCGTAGATCGCCAGGCGGTTCGCGATGACCTGCTCGGTGTCGTCGGTGCGGCCCTGCTCCTGCGCGCGCAGCGTGAGGCGCTCGATGCTCTCGTCACGCGGGACGACGAGCTCGATCACGGCGTCGAGCGCTTCGCCGCGGCCGGAGAGGAACGCGTCGAGGTCGGCGACCTGACCGAGGTTGCGCGGGTAGCCGTCGAGCAGGAAGCCGTGCGCGGCATCCGTCTGCGAGAGGCGCTCGCGCACCACGGCGCTGGTCAGCTCGTCGGGGACGAGGTTGCCCGCCTGGATGATCTCGGTCACCTGCGTGCCGAGGTCGGAGCCGCTCGCGATCGCGGCGCGGAACATGTCGCCGGTCGAGATGGCCGGGATGCCGAACGCATCGGCGATGCGGATGCCCTGGGTTCCCTTGCCGGAGCCCTGCGGGCCGACGATCAGGAGGCGTGCGCTGTGCGCTGCGGTCATCGCAGAAGTCCTTCGTAGTGACGCTGCTGCAGCTGCGCGTCGATCTGCTTGACCGTCTCGAGACCGACACCGACGATGATCAGGATCGAGGCGCCACCGAACGGGAAGTTCTGGTTGGCGCCGACCGCGGCCAGGGCGATGAGCGGCAGCAGGGCGATGAAGCCCAGGTACAGCGACGCCGGCCAGCGTGATGCGGGTGAGCACGTAGTCGAGGTACTCGGCCGTCGGGCGGCCGGCACGGATGCCGGGGATGAAGCCGCCGTACTTCTTCATGTTGTCGGCGACCTCGACCGGGTTGAACGTGATCGCGACGTAGAAGTACGTGAAGCCGACGATGAGCAGGAAGTACACGAGCATGTACAGCGGGCTGTCACCGGTGGTGAGGTACTGCGCGATCCACGCCACCCACCCGGCTGCGCTGCCTGGCCCGCCTGCGGCTGGTTGAACTGCGCGATCAGCGCCGGGATGTACAGCAGCGACGAGGCGAAGATGACGGGCACGACGCCGGCCATGTTCACCTTGATCGGGATGTACGTGTTCGTGCCGCCGTACGTGCGACGGCCGACCATGCGCTTGGCGTACTGCACCGGGATGCGCCGCTGCGACTGCTCGACGAACACCACGAGGGCGACCACGAGGATGCCGACGCCGAGGACCAGGAGGAAGACCTCGAAGCCGCGCGACTGCCAGATCGCCCACATCGACGCGGGGAAGGCCGCCGCGATCGAGGTGAAGATCAGGATCGACATTCCGTTGCCGATGCCGCGTCTCGGTGACCAGCTCGGCGAACCACATGATGAGGCCGGTGCCGGCGGTCATCGTGATGATCATGAGCAGCTGCGCCCACCACACGTCGTTGGTGAGCAGCTGCTCGCACTCCGGGATGCCGGTCGTGCCGAACAGCTGACCGCTGCGGGCGACCGTCACCAGCGTCGTGGACTGCAGCAGCGCGAGCGCGATCGTGAGGTAGCGCGTGTACTGCGTCAGCCGCGACTGGCCCGCCTGACCCTCCTTGTAGAGGGTCTCGAAGTGCGGGATGACCACGCGCAGCAGCTGCACGATGATCGTCGCCGTGATGTACGGCATGACGCCGAGGGCGAAGATCGACAGCTGCAGCAGGGCGCCGCCGGAGAAGAGGTTGACCAGCGACAGCAGCCCCTCGGTGCCGGCGCTCTGCCGGAGGCAGGACTGCACGTTGGGGAAATCGACGAAGGGCGCGGGAATGTGCGCACCGAGACGATAGAGGGCGATGATCGCCAGGGTGAATGCGATCTTCCGACGAAGGTCGGGTGTACGGAAGACCCGCGCGATGGCGCTGAACAAGAGGATGCCTCCAGAGGGGATGCCGATACGCACGGGGCGCATCAACCTCCAGGGTAACTCAGCGGGGGCCGGAGCATGCTCCGGCCCCCGCTGGGTGTGACTACTTGACGGAACCGCCCGCAGCGACGATCTTCTGCTCGGCCGAGCCGGAGACCTTGTCGACCGAAACGGTGAGCTTCACGTCGATGTCGCCGGTGCCGAGCACCTTGACCTTCTCGTTCTTGCGAACGGCACCCTTGGCGACGAGGTCGCCGATGGTGACGTCTCCACCCGCGGGGTAGAGCTCGGCGAGCTTCTCGAGGTTGACCACCTGGTACTCCACGCGGAACGGGTTCTTGAACCCGCGCAGCTTGGGAGTGCGCATGTGGAGGGGCATCTGCCCACCCTCGAAGCCGGCCTTGACCTGGTAGCGGGCCTTCTGGCCCTTGGTGCCACGACCGGCCGTCTTTCCCTTGGAGCCCTCACCGCGACCGACACGGGTCTTCGCGGTGTTGGCGCCCGGGACGGGACGCAGGTGGTGCACCTTGAGCACGCCGGGGCGGGATGCCGCAGCATCCGCCTTCGCCTTGGCCGAGCCGCCTTCGGCGAGCCTTCTCCGCCTTTCGGCGGCCGGCCTTCTTGCGCGGCCTTGCCGGCGGCAGCCTTGCGGCGCCGGCGGCCTTCTTGGCAGCAGTCGCCTTGGGGGCCTTCGCCTCCGCCTCGACGGCGTCCTTCTTCTCAGCCTTCTCGGCCATTAGTCGATCTCCTCAACCTTCACGAGGTGGGCGACGGTCTTGACGTAACCGCGCGTCTGCGCGTCGTCGGGACGGACGACGGAGTCGCCGATCCGCTTCAGACCGAGGCTGCGCAGCGTGTCACGCTGGTTCTGCTTCTCGCTCACCTTGGACTTCGTCTGTGTGACCTTCAGTCGGGCGGCCATCAGGCACCTACCTTCGCAGCTGCGGCGGCGTCGGCCTCTGCACGCACGAGGCGGGCGGGGGCGACCTGGTCGAACTCGAGTCCGCGACGCGCGGCGACCGCACGGGGCTCTTCGAGCTGCTTCAGCGCCGCGACGGTCGCGTGCACGATGTTGATCGTGTTCGACGAGCCGAGCGACTTCGACAGGACGTCGTGGATGCCGGCGCACTCGAGCACGGCGCGCACGGGACCACCGGCGATGACACCGGTACCGGCGGCGGCGGGGCGCAGGAGCACCACACCGGCGGCGGCCTCACCCTGGACGGGGTGCGGGATGGTCACGCCGACGCGGGGAACGCGGAAGAAGTTGCGCTTGGCCTCTTCGACACCCTTCGAGATCGCGAGGGGAACCTCGCGAGCCTTGCCGTAGCCGACGCCCACGACGCCGTTGCCATCGCCCACGACGACGAGTGCCGTGAAGCTGAAGCGACGACCGCCCTTGACGACCTTCGACACGCGGTTGATCGTGACGACGCGCTCGAGGAACTGGCTCTTGTCGGCGTCACGCGAACCGCGGTCCGCGGTTCGGGTTGCGCTCGCGGCCACCGCGGCGCGGCTCGCGCTCGCGCTCGGGCGCCGCCTCGGTCGCAGCCGTCGCCTCAGGCGCGGTCTGCTCGGCAGTCGACTGCCACTTCGGTCTCCCCGTTGTTGTTCAGTGTTGCATCGCTCACAGGTTCAGTCCCCCTTCGCGGGCGCCGTCGGCGATCGCCGCGACACGGCCCGCGTAGCGGTTGCCACCGCGGTCGAACACGACGTCCTCGACGCCGGCGGCCTTCGCACGCTCGGCGACGAGCTCGCCGACCTTGCGCGCCTTGGCGGTCTTGTCACCGTCGAACGAACGCAGGTCCGCTTCGAGGGTGGATGCCGATGCCACGGTGTGACCCTTGGCGTCGTCGACGACCTGGACGAAGACGTGACGGGCCGAGCGGGTCACGACGAGGCGCGGACGCAGCTCGGTGCCGACGACCTTCTTGCGAAGACGGGCGTGACGGCGCGAACGCGCCTGAGTCTTTGTCTTGACAGCCATGGTTACTTACCAGCTCTTTCCGGCCTTGCGACGAACGACCTCGCCGGCGTACCGCACACCCTTGCCCTTGTAGGGCTCGGGCTTGCGGATCTTGCGGATGTTCGCGGCGGCCTCGCCGACGGCCTGCTTGTCGATGCCGGCTCACGGTGACCTTGTTGTTGCCCTCGACCGTGAACGTGATGCCGGCGGGCGGCTCGACGAGCACGGGGTGCGAGAAGCCGAGGGCGAACTCGATCGAGCTGCCCTTCTGCGCGACGCGGTAACCGGTGCCGACGACCTCGAGGCCCTTGGTGTAGCCCTGGGTGACGCCGATGATGTTGTTGTTGATGAGGGTGCGGGTCAGGCCGTGGAGCGAACGCGACTCGCGCTCGTCGTCGGGACGGCTGACGAGCAACCTGACCCTCTTCGATCTTGACCTCGATGGGGCGCGAGACGGTGAGCGCGAGCTCGCCCTTCGGGCCCTTGACCGCGACATCCTGACCGTCGACCGAGATGGTCACGTCGGCGGGGATGTCGATCGGAAGACGTCCAATACGCGACATGTCAGATCACCACACGTAGGCGAGGACTTCCCCACCCACGCCCTTCTGCTCGGCCTGGCGGTCGGTCAGCAGACCGGAGGAGGTGGACAGGATGGCGACGCCGAGGCCACCGAGAACCGTGGGGATCTCGGTCGACTTCGCGTAGACGCGGAGGCCGGGCTTGGAGACGCGCTTGATGCCGGCGATCGACCGCTCGCGGTTCGGGCCGTACTTCAGCGTCATCGTGAGGGTCTGGCCGACGCGGGCGTCGCTGACCTCCCAGCGAGCCGATGTAGCCCTCGCGCTTGAGGATCTCGGCGATGTGGGTCTTGAGCTTGGAGCTCGGCAGCGACACGGAGTCGTGGTGCGCCGAGTTCGCGTTGCGCAGACGGGTCAGCATGTCTGCGACCGGGTCTGTCATTGTCATGAGTTGTTTCCTTTGTTCATTCGGTTTCGACTGCCGTTACACGACAGCCGACCTGCTATGACGTTCTACGCCTGGGCGTTCTCTTCGCTGCGGAACGGGAAGCCCAGCCCTCGCAGCAGTGCCCGGCCCTCGGCATCCGTCTTCGCCGTGGTGACCACGGTGATGTCGAAGCCGCGGACGCGGTCGATCTTGTCCTGGTCGATCTCGTGGAAGACCGACTGCTCCTGCAGACCGAACGTGTAGTTGCCGTTGCCGTCGAACTGCTTCGGCGACAGGCCGCGGAAGTCGCGGATGCGGGGCAGCGCGAGCGAGACGAGACGGTCCAGGAACTCCCACGCACGGTCGCCGCGGAGGGTGACGTGTGCGCCGATGGCCTGACCCTCGCGCAGCTTGAACTGCGCGATCGACTTGCGGGCGGCGGTGACGATCGGCTTCTGGCCGGTGATCTTGGTGAGGTCGTCGACCGCACCATCGATCACCTTGCTGTCGCGAGCTGCCTCGCCGACACCGGTGTTGACGACGACCTTGACGATCCCGGGGATCTGGTTGACGTTGCCGTAGCCGAATTCGTCCTGCAGCTGCTTCTTGATCTCAGCCTGGTACTTCTGCTTCAGGCGCGGCTGGAGCGCCCCTGGGGCGAGCCTTCGGCCGCCGGGCCAGCCGGCCGCTTCTCTTCAGTAGTGGTGCTCATCAGAGGTCCTTGCCTGACTTCTTCGCGTAGCGCACGCGGACGGTGCGCTTCACGCCGTCCTTCGTCTGCTCCTCGACGCGGTGACCGACACGGGTCGGCTTCTTGGTCGAGGGGTCGACGATGGCGACGTTCGAGATGTGGATGGGGGCTTCGAAGGTCTCGATGCCGCCCGTCTTGGTGCCGCGCTGGGTCTGGCCCACGCGGTTGTGCTTGGTGACGTAGTTCACGCCCTCGACGATGACGCGGTTCTGCTCGCCAAGGACCTCGAGGACCTTGCCCTGCTTGCCGCGGTCTCCGCCACGCGCGGGCTTGGCGCCCGCGATGACCTGAACCAGGTCACCCTTCTTGATCTTCGCCATGACTAAATGACCTCCGGCGCCAGCGAGACGATCTTCATGAACTTCTTGTCACGAAGCTCGCGACCGACCGGTCCGAAGATGCGGGTGCCGCGGGGCTCCCCGTCGTTCTTCAGGATGACGGCGGCGTTCTCGTCGAACTTGATGTACGAGCCGTCGGGACGGCGCGTGGACTTGACGGTGCGGACGATGACGGCCTTGACCACATCGCCCTTCTTGACGTTGCCACCGGGGATCGCGTCCTTGACGGTCGCGACGATGGTGTCACCGAGGCCTGCGTAGCGGCGCTTCGAGCCGCCGAGCACGCGGATGGTGAGCAGCACCTTGGCGCCGGTGTTGTCGGCAACCTTGACTCGGGATTCCTGCTGAATCATGTCTTACTCCTTGGGTTCCAAGCAGGCCGGGGCCTACTTGGCCTTCTCGAGGATCTCGACCAGGCGCCAGCGCTTGGTGGCGCTCAGCGGACGGGTCTCGTTGATGAGGACGAGGTCGCCGATGCCGGCGGAGTTGCTCTCGTCGTGCGCCTTGACCTTCGAGGTGCGGCGGATGACCTTGCCGTAAAGCGGGTGCTTCACGCGGTCTTCGACCTCGACGACGATGGTCTTGTCCATCTTGTCGCTGGTCACGTAGCCGCGGCGGGCCTTGCGGTAACCACGGGCGTCGGCGTCGCGCACGTCGTGTGCGGACGACTCGTGACCCTTGGCCTCGACGGGAGCCTCGACGACGGCCTCCGCCTTGGCGGCGGCGGTCTTCTTCGGGGCGGCCTTCTTCGGCGCGGCGGGCTTGTCTGCGTTTGGTCTCAGCCATTACTCGGCCTCTTCCTTCTCGGCCTTCTCGGCGGCATCCGCCTTCTTGGCCTTGGTCTTCTTCGCCTTCGTCGCCGCTTCCACGGGAGCGGGAGTGGCACGGATGCCGAGCTCGCGCTCACGGATCACGGTGTAGAGCCGCGCGATGTCGCGCTTGACGGCGCGGATGCGGCCGTGGCTCTCGAGCTGGCCGGTGGCCGACTGGAAGCGCAGGTTGAACAGCTCTTCCTTGGCCTTGCGCAGCTCCTCGACGAGGCGCTGGTCTTCGAACGTGTCGAGCTCGCTCGGGGCGAGCTGCTTGGTGCCGATCGCCATTATGCGTCGCCCTCCTCGCGCTTGATGATGCGTGCCTTCAGGGGCAGCTTGTGAATGGCACGGGTCAGTGCCTCGCGGGCGAGGCTCTCCTCGACGCCGGCGACCTCGAAGAGGACGCGACCCGGCTTGACGTTGGCAACCCACCACTCGGGCGAACCCTTACCGGAACCCATGCGGGTTTCAGCGGGCTTCTTCGTGAGCGGACGGTCGGGGTAGATGTTGATCCACACCTTTCCGCCACGCTTGATGTGACGGGTCATCGCGATACGAGCGGACTCGATCTGACGGTTGGTCACGTAAGCGGGCGTGATCGCCTGGATGCCGAACTCACCGAACGACACCTTGGTGCCACCGGTGGCCTGGCCCGAACGACCCGGGTGGTGCTGCTTGCGGTACTTGACCTTGCGGGGAATAAGCATCAGGCAGACGCTCCTTCTGCGACGGGGGCATCGTTGCGCGGGCCACGGCGACGGTCGCCGCCACGGTCGTCACGACCACGGGGAGCCTTCGGTGCGTTGGCCTGCTCGCGAGCGAGTTCCTTGGCGGTGAGGTCGCCCTTGTAGATCCAGACCTTCACGCCGATGCGGCCGAAGGTGGTCTTGGCCTCGTAGAAGCCGTAGTCGATGTTCGCGCGGAGCGTGTGCAGGGGCACACGGCCTTCGCGGTAGAACTCCGAACGGCTCATCTCGGCGCCGCCGAGGCGGCCGGAGACCTGGATGCGGACACCCTTGGCGCCGGCGCGCTGAGCACCCTGCAGACCCTTGCGCATCGCGCGGCGGAATGCCACACGAGCGGAGAGCTGCTCGGCGATGCCCTGAGCGACCAGCTGAGCGTCGGCCTCGGGGTTCTTGACCTCGAGGATGTTCAGCTGGATCTGCTTGCCGGTGAGCTTCTCGAGGTCGGTGCGGATGCGCTCGGCCTCGGCGCCGCGGCGACCGATCACGATGCCCGGGCGGGCGGTGTGGATGTCGACGCGAACACGGTCACGCGTGCGCTCGATCTCGATGTTGCTCACTCCGGCGCGGTCGAGGTTCGACTGCAGGAGCTTGCGGATCTTGATGTCCTCGGCCACGTAGTCGGCGTAGCGCTGTCCGGGCTTCGTCGAGTCGGAGAACCAGCGCGACACGTGGTCGGTGGTGATGCCGAGGCGGAAGCCGTACGGGTTTACCTTCTGGCCCATTACTTGCTCGCCTTCTTGGTCTTGGCTGCCGGGGCGGCGTCAGCGGCCTCCGGCGTCGAGAGCACGACCGTGATGTGGCTCGTGCGCTTCTTGATCTGGAATGCACGACCCTGGGCGCGGGGACGGAAACGCTTGAGCGTCGTCCCCTCGTCCACGTACGCGTTGGCCACGTACAGGTCCTGCTCGTCCAGGTACTCGCTGTCCTTGTCGGCCTTGACGCGAGCGTTCGCGATCGCAGCTGCAACCAGCTTGCCGATCGGCTCGCTCGCTGCCTGCGGCGCGAACTTCAGGATGGCGATGGCCTCCTGGGCCTGCTTGCCCTTGATGAGGGCGACGACACGACGAGCCTTCTGAGGGGTCACGCGGATGTGTCGCACACGTGCGATGGACTCCACCATTTCTCTCTCCTCCTCAGTCGCCTAGCGGCGACGGCCCTTCTTGTCGTCCTTCTCGTGGCCGCGGAAGGTGCGGGTGGGCGCGAATTCGCCCAGTTTGTGGCCGACCATGGTCTCGGACACGAACACAGGGATGTGCTTGCGACCGTCGTGCACCGCGATCGTGTGACCCAGCATGGCCGGGACGATCATCGAGCGACGTGACCAGGTCTTGATGACGTTCTTGGTTCCCGCTTCGTTCTGGACGACGACCTTGCGAAGCAGGTGGTCATCGACGAAGGGGCCCTTCTTAAGACTGCGTGGCATCTTCCTCTACTCCTACTTGCGCTTCTTGCCGGCGTTGCGACGACGGACGATGTACTTGTCGCTTTCCTTGTTGGCGTGACGTGTGCGGCCCTCTTTCTGGCCCCACGGAGTCACGGGGTGACGTCCACCGGACGTCTTGCCCTCACCACCACCATGCGGGTGGTCGACCGGGTTCATGGCGACACCGCGGACGGTCGGGCGGATGCCCTTCCAGCGGTTGCGGCCGGCCTTGCCCCAGTTGATGTTCGACTGCTCGGCGTTGCCGACCTCGCCGATCGTGGCGCGGCAGCGCGCGTCGACGTTGCGGATCTCGCCCGAGGGGAGACGCAGCTGGGCATAGATGCCGTCCTTGGCGACCAGACGCACCGAGGCGCCGGCCGAGCGGGCCATCTTCGCGCCGCCGCCGGGGCGGAGCTCGATGGCGTGGATGACGGTACCGGTCGGGATGTTGCGCAGCGGCAGGTTGTTGCCGGGCTTGATGTCGGCGCCCGGACCGGACTCGACGACGTCACCCTGCGACAGCTTGTTCGGCGCGATGATGTAGCGCTTCTCGCCGTCCGCGTAGTGCAGCAGCGCGATGCGCGCGGTGCGGTTCGGGTCGTACTCGATGTGAGCGACCTTCGCGTCGATGCCGTCCTTGTCGTTGCGACGGAAATCGATCACGCGGTACTGGCGCTTGTGGCCACCACCGATGTGACGGGTCGTGATGCGACCCTGGTTGTTGCGACCACCGGTCTTGGACAGCGGGCGGAGGAGGGACTTCTCGGGCGTCGATCGGGTGATCTCAGCGAAGTCCGCCACCGACGAGCCGCGGCGACCCGGGGTCGTGGGCTTGTACTTGCGAATTGCCATTGTTCTGTGTCCTTCGTCCCGGTCGTCAGCCGACGGCCGTGAAGATGTCGATGGTGCCCGACTTGAGCGTGACGATCGCGCGCTTGGTGTCCTTGCGCTTGCCGGCGCCGAAGCGGGTGCGGCGGGACTTGCCGATGCGGTTGAGCGTGTTGACCGCGGCCACCTTGACGCCGAAGATCTTCTCGATCGCGAGCTTGATCTCGGACTTGGTCGCGCGGGGATCCACGAGGAACGTGTACTTGCCCTCGTCGATGAGCCCGTAGCTCTTCTCCGATACGACCGGCTTGAGGATGATGTCGCGGGGGTCCTTGTTCAGGGCCGTCTGCAGGTTGGTCATGCCGAGACCTCCTCGGTGGCGGCGCTCTTCGCCGCGATGAACGCGTCGTAGGCGGCCTTGGTGAAGACGATGTCGTCGGAGACGAGCACGTCGTAGGCGTTGAGCTGGTCGACCGGCAGCACGTGGACGTACGCGAGGTTGCGGACGCTCTTGACCGTGATGTCGTCGCTGCGCTCGATGACGATCAGCACGCGCTTGGTCTGCGCGACGCTCGTCAGGTACGCAGCGGCCGCCTTCGTCGAGGGCGCGCCCTCGATGCCGAACGACTCGATGACGTGCAGGCGCTCGCCGCGGGCGCGATCGCTGAGCGCACCCAGGAGGGCGGCGGCGATCATCTTCTTGGGCGTGCGCTGCGAGTAGTCGCGGGGCTTCGGTCCGTGGACGATGCCACCACCGGTCATGTGCGGCGCGCGGATCGAGCCCTGACGGGCGTTACCGGTGCCCTTCTGCTTGAAGGGCTTGCGGCCGGCACCCGAGACCTCGCCACGACGCTTGGTCGAGTGCGTGCCCTGGCGAGCCGCCGCGCGCTGCGCGACGACGACCTGGTGGATGAGCGGGATGTTCGTCTTGACGTCGAACAGCGCGGCGGGCAGCTCGACAGAGCCTGCCTTCTTGCCGTCTGCGCTGGTCACGTCGAGCGCGAGAGTCTGGTCAGCCATGGACTCAAGCCCCCTTCACTGCGTTGCGGACGAAGACGATGCGGCCACGAGCACCGGGGACGGCGCCCTTGACGAGCAGCAGACCCTTCTCGGCGTCGACGGCGTGCACCGTGAGGTTCAGGACGGTCACGCGCTCGCCGCCCATACGGCCGGCCATGCGCATGCCCTTGAAGACGCGGCTCGGGGTCGACGATGCGCCGATCGAGCCGGGCTTGCGGTGGTTGCGGTGCGAACCGTGCGATGCCGAGACGCCCTTGAAGTTGTGACGCTTCATGACACCGGCGAAGCCCTTGCCCTTGCTGGTGCCGACGACGTCGACCAGCTGGCCGGCCTCGAACGTGCCCTCAGCGGTGAGCTCCTGGCCGAGCGAGTAGTCGGCGGCATCCGCCGTGCGCACCTCGGTGAGGTGGCGACGCGGGGTCACGCCGGCGGCCTCGAAGTGGGCCGTCTGCGGCTTGTTGACCTTGCGCGGGTCGATCTGGCCGTAGGCGATCTGGATCGCGTTGTAGCCGTCACGCTCGGGCGTGCGAACCTGGGTGACCACGTTCGGCGCGAGCTCGATGACGGTGACGGGAACGAGCTTGCCGCTCTCGTTCCATACCTGGGTCATGCCGAGCTTGGTGCCCAGCATCCCCTTCGAAATCTTCGTGTTGATATCTGCCATGGCGAGTCCTAGAGCTTGATCTCGATGTTGACGTCAGCCGGCAGGTCAAGGCGCATCAGCGAGTCGACGGCCTTGGGCGTCGGGTCGATGATGTCGATCAGACGCTTGTGGGTGCGCATCTCGAAGTGCTCGCGGCTGTCCTTGTACTTGTGCGGGGAACGGATCACGCAGATCACGTTCTTCTCCGTCGGAAGGGGCACGGGGCCCACGACGGTCGCGCCGGCACGGGTCACGGTGTCGACGATCTTGCGGGCCGACGAATCGAGGCCGGCGTGATCGTACGACTTCAGGCGAATGCGGATCTTCTGTCCCGCCATTGTCTGCTCTCTCTCTTTACGCGTCATACGTGTTCGGGATCCGGACCGCATTGGACGCACGGGGGCGTGGGAGGGTTCGTCCCTCGCCCTTGGGCACTTCGCATACCGCGTTGCCGCGGTGATGCTGCACCACTGTTCTGCTGTCAAACCGGCGACTCGCGCCTCCGGCTCCCACGCCCGCGTCGCGCACGGATGCGCACACCCGTTTCCGGGATGCTGGTGTGGGAAGTTGTGCTCTGCTGCCTGCGGCCTAGGACCCTGCGCATGCGCGCCGCCTATGCACTGCCCTGGCAGTGATCCAGGGGCACGCGAAGCGCCCGCCGGAATGTGGAACCTCACTAGTCTACGTGCGGCCCGGGCGTGTCGCAAACTCGGGCGTGTCGCGCGCCGCAGCTGCTTCGCGCGGCCAGCCGCGTGCGTCACGGGTGGCGGTCACGATCGGTGCCCGCGCGCACACCCGACCCGCCCATATCTGCGGACGATTGGTGGCACAATGGCAGGGTTGCGACGACCGTCGATGCGTTCTGGGGACGCGAGCGGGGCAGCTCACCCTCGGGTGGTTTTCGTGCCGCGAAAGGGGAGTTGTGGCGTCCAATCTCGTCGGCGCGGCAAGGAAGCCGCCGCAACCGAACACGAGCACGGCGCGCGTCGGGCGCGCGCCCGGCGCCGAGCGAAACCGCGCGAGGCGACAGCCGGCAGCCCATCGATCGTGGCGCGCGCGCCTCGCGACTGGCGCACGCGCTATGCGCGCCGCCTGTGGCTCAGCGACCTGCCGTACTGATGATCGTCGCCTTCGGCACGCAGATCGCCTGGTTCGGCCTGGGCAACGCGCAGGTCTCGATCCGCGAGGACTCGCGCCTGAGCGACGTGTCGTACTGGGTCTTCTCCGCGCTGCTGGTCGTCGCGTGGATGTGGTCGCTCAGCCTGATCGACTCGCGCAGCGATCGCGCGATCGGCACCGGCTCGACCGAGTACATCCGCATCATCTCGGTCAGCGTGCGCCTGTTCGGCATCATCGCCATCCTCGCGTTCCTGCTGCGCGTCGACGTCGCGCGCGGCTACCTTCTGATCGCCTTCCCCCTCGGGATGCTGTTGCTGCTGCTCGAGCGGTGGCTCTGGCGCCAGTGGCTGGTCATCAAGCGCGCGCGCGGCGAGTTCAGCGCGCGCGTCGTGCTGGTGGGCTCCGAGAGCTCGGTCGCCCAGATCAGCGATGCGCTGCGCGCGCACCCCGAGCGCCGGCTACCTCGTCGTGGGCGCGTGCGTGCCGCTCGGCCGCCGGGCAGGGACGGTGCGCGGCACCGACATCCCGATCGTGGCGATCGTGCTGTCGATCTCGGACGCCCTGGCAGCCGTGCAGGCCGACACCGTGGCGATCTCGAGCACCGACGAACTGCCGCCCTCGGTCGTCAAGCGCATCTCGTGGCAGCTCGAGGCCGGGCGCCAGCACCTCGTGCTCGCGCCGAGCATCATCGACGTCGTCGGCCCGCGCATCCAGACCCGCCCGGTCGCCGGGCTCCCGCTGATCCACGTCGAGACGCCGCGCTACAGCAAGGGCCAGCGCCTGGCCAAGCGCGGCGCTCGACCTGCTGCTCGCCGCGGTCGGCCTCATCGTCCTCAGCCCGCTCATGGCGGCCATCGCGATCGCGCATCCGCCACGAGCGACGGGCCGGTGCTGTTCCGCCAGGTGCGCGTCGGCCTGGACGGCCGCGAGTTCCGGCTGCTCAAGTTCCGCACGATGGTCGACAACGCCGAGGAGCTGCTGCCCGATCTCGAGCCGCGGCGCGACGCCGGCAACGAGGTGCTGTTCAAGATGACCGCCGACCCGCGGGTGACCCGCGTCGGCCGGTTCCTGCGCCGCTACAGCCTCGACGAGCTGCCGCAGCTGTTCAACGTGCTCGGCGGGTCGATGTCGCTCGTCGGCCCGCGCCCCTCGCTCCCCCGCGAGGTCGCGCGGTACGCCGACCACGTGCACCGCCGGTTCATGGTCAAGCCCGGCATCACGGGCCTCTGGCAGATCAGCGGCCGCTCCACGCCTGTCGTGGGAGGAGTCGGTGCGGCTCGATCTGTCGTACGTCGAGAACTGGACGCTCATCGGCGACATCGTCATCCTCTTCAAGACCGCGCAAGGCGGCACTCGCGCCGGGGAACACGGCGGCATGAGCTGAGTGCGGCCGGCCGGCGCGGACGGGCGATCCCGGCGGCGGATCGTGACGGGTCTGCTCGTCAGCGAGTGGATCGAGCAGACCGGCGGCGCCGAACGCGTGCTCGACCGGCTCGCAGGACTGTTTCCGGATGCCGACATGCTGTGCCTCTGGAACGACGCGCCACGTCGCTACCCCGGTCGCAGGTGCGCGAGACCTGGCTCGCGCCACCCCGCTGCGCCGCCACAAGGCCCTCGCGCTGCCGCTCATGCCGGCGACGTGGCGCGCGCCGCAGCGTTCCGCGGCGTACGACTGGGCGCTGGTGAGTTCGCACGCCTTCGCCCATCACGTCAACGTCGGTTCCCCGGAGTGCCCGAAGTACGTCTATGTGCACACGCCGGCCCGATACCTGTGGGCGCCCGAGCTCGACGCGCGCGGCGACAACCTCGCCGCGCGGCTGGCCGGTCCGCCCGCTGCGGGCGATCGACCGGCGAGCCGCGCGGAGGCGACGAGCATCGCGGCGAACAGCCGATTCGTCGCCGACCGCGTGGAGCGGGCCTGGGAGCGCCCGGCCACCGTGATCCACCCGCCGGTCGATGTCGCATGGATCCGAAGCGGCGGGTGGCGGAAGCAGTTGACGGATGCCGATCGGCGCGTGCTCGAGGCGCTGCCGGCCGACTTCGTCCTCGGTGTCTCGCGATTCATCCCGTACAAGCGCCTGGACGCCGTCATGCAGACCGGTCAGCTGCTCGGGGTGCCGGTGGTCATCGCCGGGCACGGACCGCTGGAGGCAGAGCTGCGCGCGATGGCGGCCGAGTTCACGGTGCCCGGTGCAGTTCCACATCCAGCCGAGCGACGCGCTGGTGTACGCGCTCATGGAACGAGCGCGCACTGTTCGTGTTCCCGCCGATCGAGGACTTCGGCATGGTCGCGGTCGAGGCGATGGCCTCGGGAACTGCCGGTGATGGCCAACCGCGTCGGAGGATCAGGCGAGTCGGTGCAGGACGGGCTCGGCGGGCGCTCTGTTCGATCCCCAGTCGCCGGCCGAGATGCGAGCGGCTGCCGAAGCGTGACGACCTGTCGGCCCTGCGCGACGAGATGCGCGATCGCCGATCACATGCCCGGCGGTTCGACGCGCGCAGTCCAGTATCCGCGATGCCGCGCTGCGCGCGTGGGGAGACGCTCCGCACATCGCGTTCGCGAAGTCCTCGTGACGGCTCGCGGCCTACGGCGTCATGGTCATCGCTCGGCGCACGCGCGCGCGACGGTGACGGGCGTGTCGGTGACGGTGGGGCTGTAGCGCACCGAGAGCGGGCCGAGATCGCCCTCCGGCAGCGCGCTCGTGTACGACACCGTGCGGGTCTGTCCTCCGGTCGACGAGCACCGCGATGCTCTGCGCGGTGCGACCGCCCTCCGTGCTCGCGCGAGCAAGGCCGTCGGCGTCGCCGGCACCGGGATCGAGACCGTGATCGTGGCTCCGGGCGGGGCGAAGTACAGGACGTCGAAAAGCATCGAGGTCTGCGACCGCCGTAGCGCAGGGAGCGGAGCGCGACGATGTGGAAGGTGAGATCATCGCGGTCGACGGAGTTGGTCATCGTGATCGCCGTCGTGACGGTGCGAGCAGCAGGGTCGCAGGTGACCGCCACGAGGTGGAGAGGTAGTACTCGAGCTTGCTCACGGCGGCGTCGTTCAGGAAGATGCCGACTTCGGTGGTGCGGCGTTGTCAGCCGCCATCGTGCCGTCGATCCCCAGTTCGCGCGCGACCTGCTCTTCCTCCTCGCGGGCGAACCAGCCGTACACGCGCTGCTCGTCGCCGGCGCGCGCTGAAGCACGTCGAGCATCTGCATGCAGGTCCCAGTCACCCGACGACGAGCTTCTGGAACACGCTGGCCGAAGTGGCGGCGAAGAACGCGTCGGCGGGCGCCTGGTCGGCGGGGAAGCGAAGGTACGTCTCGCTGAGCAGGACATCGACGGCGTTCTCGGCGGTGATGTCGACTGCCGTCGACGGTGACGCCTCCCGTCACGGCGAGGATGTCGGCGAGCACGACGGGGTCGAGCGAGATCGACTCCGTCGACCGCGAGTCCCGTCTGCGCAGCGACCTTGGCCTGGAACAGCTGAGCGGCTGTGGGAAAGTTCGGCGTGCGCGTGTAGTTCTGCGAGGAGATGGCGAACTCGGGTCGTAGAGCGCCAGCGTCTCAGCGGGAAGCCGAGAGTCTGGACGTCCGACCAGCGGACCGGACTCGAAGTCGTCGATCCGGCTGGCCCAGCAGGGCGAGGCGCCCGCCTTCCGCACGAAGGTAGACGGCCGCCGCAGCAGCACCGCCGGTCGCGCGGATCTCGGCGTTGTTCTGGAACAGCACGAGATAGATGCCGCGGGCCGTCATCGCCGAGCATCTTCAGCGCGGTAGGCAGCACCGCCGGGGCGGTGTGACTGATCGGCGCGGCATCCTCGATGACGTCGAGCACCTGACCGACGGCGTCGTCGACGATCGGCAGGAGCTCGGCGCGGTCGATTCCCGCCACCTTGTCCTGGGCCTGTGCGAAGGCGGCGTCGACGGCGGGCAGGCGGCCGATCGCCTGGCGGAACGGCTCGAGGTTGAAGCCGCCGCCTTCGAAGCGGATGTTGTCGCGCTGCATCGCGCCGAGGACGTGAAGCTGGCGGCAGCGCATCGCGCACCAGGATATGCGTCGCCTCCGTCGTCGCGCGCACGGCGGCGACGTTCTGACCGACGAACGGCACCCACGACGCGTACTCCCACAGCGGCCCCTGTACGGTCGCGTCGGCGCTCGCGGTGTAGCCGAGGACCTCGGTCCGACACGGCTGTCGAACTGCGCTGATCGCCGCTGCGGACGAGCTCGGTGACGTTGCTCAGCCGCGACTTGGCCGCTTCGAGATCGGCGCGCACGTCCATCGCCTCGTCCGAAGAACTCGCAGCGCCATGAACCCGGCGGCAACCAGAGCGGCGATGAGGATGCCGGACGATCCCGCAGAACCCACGGCCAGATGCGGCGACGCCGGCGGAGCGGGCGCTCGTCGACGAGCGCGTCGTTGGAACGTGATTCGGGCACGAGCGAAGCCTACGACGCCACGCCCGGAAATCGCCGTGAACGGCATGCCCCGGCGGAACGCGAAAGAGAGGGCCGGGCCATCAGGCCCGACCCTCTCAGGATCGCTGTCGCGATGTCTTACTTGAGGATCTTCGTGACCGTGCCGGCGCCGACGGTGCGGCCACCCTCACGGATCGCGTAGCCGAGGCCCTCTTCCATGGCGATGGGCTGGATCAGCTCGACCGTCATGTCGGTGGTGTCGCCGGGCATGACCATCTCGGTGCCCTCGGGCAGCGTGATGACGCCGGTGACGTCGGTGGTGCGGAAGTAGAACTGCGGGCGGTAGTTCGTGAAGAACGGGTTGTGACGGCCGCCCTCCTCCTTGGACAGGATGTACGCCGTGCCCTCGAAGTTGGTGTGCGGGGTGACCGAACCGGGCTTGACGACGACCTGGCCGCGCTCGACGTCGTCACGCTTGGTGCCGCGAAGGAGCAGACCACAGTTCTCGCCGGCCCACGCCTCGTCGAGCTGCTTGTGGAACATCTCGATACCGGTGACGATCGTCTTCTGCGTCGGGCGCAGACCCACGATCTCGACCTCGGAGTTGATCGCCGAGGGTGCCACGCTCGGCGCGACCCGTGACGACCGTGCCACGACCGGTGATCGTGAAGACGTCCTCGATGGGCATGAGGAACGGCTTGTCCTTGTCGCGCACCGGGTCGGGGATCGACTCGTCGACGGCTTCCATGAGCTCGACGATCTTCTCGGTCCACTCGGCGTCGCCCTCGAGCGCCTTCAGGCCCGAGACGCGGATGACGGGAGCGTTGTCGCCGTCGAAGTCCTGGCTCGACAGCAGCTCGCGGACCTCGAGCTCGACGAGCTCCAGGATCTCCTCGTCGTCGACCATGTCGGACTTGTTCAGCGCGACGAGCAGGTAGGGCACGCCGACCTGCTTGGCCAGCAGCACGTGCTCGCGCGTCTGCGCCATCGGGCCGTCGGTGGCGGCGACCACGAGGATCGCGCCGTCCATCTGGGCGGCACCGGTGATCATGTTCTTGATGTAGTCGGCGTGACCCGGGGCGTCGACGTGCGCGTAGTGGCGCTTCGGGCGTCTCGTACTCGACGTGCGAGATGTTGATCGTGATGCCGCGCTGACGCTCTTCGGGAGCGGAGTCGATCGACGCGAAGTCACGCTGCACGTTGGTGGCCGACGGGTACTTGTCGGCGAGCACCTTCGAGATGGCAGCGGTCAGCGTGGTCTTGCCGTGGTCGACGTGACCGATCGTTCCGATGTTTACGTGCGGCTTGGTCCGCTCGAACTTGGCCTTAGCCACTGGGTCCTCCTCAGGACATTCGTGTAGATCCTCCGGGCGCTGGTTTGCGACCGGTTCTCTACGGGGATTGTTTCCACATTAGTGGAGAGAGGTAATGCGAGTCTGTGAAGTTGTGGATGCCGGGGTGCCGGGAGCCCCCGGCATCCGACGGGCTATTCGCCCTTGTTCTTCTGGACGATCTCGTCCGCGACGTTGCGGGGAACCTCGGCGTAGCTGTCGAACTCCATGGAGTAGACGGCGCGGCCGGAGGTCTTCGAGCGCAGGTCGCCGATGTAGCCGAACATCTCCGACAGCGGCACGAGGGCCCGGACGACCTTGACGCCCTGGGCGTCTTCCATCGACTGGATCTGGCCGCGACGCGAGTTCAGGTCGCCGATGACGTCGCCCATGTACTCCTCGGGCGTGCGCACCTCGACCGACATGAGCGGCTCGAGGATGACGGGGTTCGCCTTGCGGACGGCCTCCTTGAAGCCCATCGAGCCGGCGATCTTGAACGCCATCTCGGACGAGTCGACGTCGTGCGAGGCACCGTCGAGCAGGATCGCCTTGACGCCCACCATGGGGTAGCCGGCGAGCACGCCGACGTTCATGGCGTCCTGGAAGCCCTGGTCGACCGGCGCGATGTACTCGCGCGGGATGCGGCCACCGGTGACCTTGTTCTCGAACTCGTACGTCTTGTCGGCCGTGACCTCGAGCGGCTCGATCGCGAACTGGATCTTCGCGAACTGACCCGAACCACCGGTCTGCTTCTTGTGCGTGTAGTCGTGACGGTCGACGGTCTTCTTGATCGTCTCGCGGTACGCGACCTGGGGCTTGCCGACGTTGGCCTCGACCTTGAACTCGCGCTTCATGCGGTCGACCAGGATGTCGAGGTGCAGCTCGCCCATGCCCTTGATGACGGTCTGACCGGTGTCGGAGTTCTGCTCGACGCGGAACGTCGGGTCCTCCTCCGCGAGCTTCTGGATCGCGAGACCCAGCTTCTCCTGGTCGGCCTTGGTCTTGGGCTCGATCGCGACCTCGATGACCGGCTCGGGGAACGTCATCGACTCGAGCACGACCTGGTGCTGCGAATCGCAGAGCGTGTCGCCCGTGGTCGTGTCCTTGAGGCCGATGACGGCGTAGATGTGACCGGCGGTGACCGAGGGGACCGGGTTCTCCTTGTTGGCGTACATCTGGAAGATCTTCCCGATGCGCTCCTTCTTGGACTTGGTCGAGTTGACGATCTGCGCGCCCGAGTCCAGGTGACCGGAGTACACGCGGATGTAGGTGAGGCGACCGAAGAACGGGTGCGTCACGATCTTGAACGCGAGCGCCGTGAAGGGCTCGTCGCGATCGGCGTGACGCACGATGACGGTCTCTTCGTTCTTCGGGTCGTGCGCCTCGATGGCGGGCACGTCCAGGGGCGACGGCAGGTAGTCCACGACCGCGTCGAGCATCGGCTGCACGCCGCGGTTCTTGAACGCCGAGCCGCACAGCACGGGGTAGATCTCCGAGTTGACGGTCAGCTTGCGGATCGCAGCCTTGATCTCGGCGACCGTGAGGTCCTCGCCACCGAAGTGCTTCTCGAGGAGCTCCTCGTCGGTCTCGGCGACCGTCTCGAGCAGGATCTCGCGGTACTCGGCGACCTTGTCGGCCATGTCGGCCGGGATCTCCTGGATGTCGTACTTGGCGCCCATGGTGACATCACCCTTGGAGTCGCCGGCCCAGACCAGCGCGCGCATCTCGACGAGGTCGACGACGCCGACGAAGTCGTTCTCGACGCCGATGGGCAGCTGGATGACCAGCGGCTTGGCCTTGAGCTTGTTGATGATCGTGTCGACCGTGAAGTAGAAGTCGGCGCCGAGCTTGTCCATCTTGTTGACGAAGCAGATGCGCGGCACGTTGTACTTGTCGGCCTGACGCCAGACGGTCTCGGACTGGGGCTCGACGCCCTCCTTGCCGTCGAAGACGGCGACGGCACCGTCGAGCACGCGCAGCGAGCGCTCGACCTCGACGGTGAAGTCGACGTGGCCGGGGGTGTCGATGATGTTGATCTGGTTCTTGTCCCAGAAGCACGTGACGGCGGCGGAGGTGATCGTGATGCCACGCTCCTGCTCCTGCTCCATCCAGTCGGTGGTCGAGGCACCGTCGTGCGTCTCGCCGATCTTGTGGTTGGTTCCCGTGTAGTACAGGATGCGCTCGGTCGTCGTCGTCTTGCCGGCATCGATGTGCGCCATGATGCCGATGTTGCGGACCTTGGTGAGGTCGGTGAGCACGTCTTGTGCCACGGGGTGTTCCTTCTCGGTGATGTGTCGATCGCGGTTCGACGCTCAGCGGGGCGGATGCGTCGCGTCGAGATCGAGGTGAGGACGGGGGCCGGGTCGCGGCCCCCGCACTCGGAAAGCTGTTTACCAGCGGTAGTGCGCGAAGGCGCGGTTCGACTCGGCCATCTTGTGGGTGTCTTCGCGGCGCTTGACCGCGGCACCCAGGCCGTTCGAGGCGTCGAGGATCTCGTTCTGCAGACGCTCGGTCATCGTCTTCTCACGACGGCCCTTCGCGTAGCTGACGAGCCAGCGCAGCGCCAGCGTGTTGGCGCGGTGCGGCTTGACCTCGACCGGCACCTGGTAGGTCGAGCCACCGACGCGGCGGCTCTTGACCTCGAGGGTCGGGCGGACGTTGTCGAGCGCCTTCTTGAGGGTGGCGACGGCGTCCTGGCCGTTCTTGGCCTCGACGCCCCGGAGGGCGGTGTAGACGATCGACTCGGCGATCGACTTCTTGCCGTCGACGAGGATCTTGTTGACGAGCTGGCTGACGATCGGTGCGCCGTAGACCGGGTCGTTGACGACGGGGCGCTTCGGGGCTGGTCCCTTGCGAGGCATCTTACTCAACCCTTCTTCGCGCCGTAGCGGCTGCGAGCCTGCTTACGGTTCTTGACGGCCTGGGTGTCCAGGGCGCCACGGACGATCTTGTAACGCACGCCGGGGAGGTCCTTGACACGACCGCCGCGGACGAGCACCAGCGAGTGCTCCTGCAGGTTGTGGCCCTCGCCGGGGATGTAGGCGGTGACCTCGGTGCCGTTGCGGAGCTTGACACGGGCGACCTTGCGCATCGCCGAGTTCGGCTTCTTGGGCGTGGTCGTGTACACGCGGGTGCAGACGCCGGCCTGCTGGGGGTTCGACTTGAGCGCGGGAGCCTTGGTCTTGGTGACCTTCGGCGAGCGACCCTTGCGAACCAACTGCTGAATAGTTGGCACGTTCTCTCCTTGTTGTGCTGCACGGTGACAGCGTCGTGGTCTCCCCCCGGATCTCGCGGATTGACTGCGTGCGGATTTCACGCGGACCCACCGGCACGGCACGAATGCGCCGTGTTTATGTGGTGGATATGCCGTGGGGGCGGCCTGTTCGCAGACCTGTCCCTGAGATGCGGCGCCGGCTCCTGGTTTGCGGCGAGGCACAGCACAAGGCGCGCGCGAACGCACACCCTGCCAATGATACGCGCTCGGCGAGGTCGGCAAACGCGCACCGTTCAGAGGGAGAGCCACGAGGGTGAGCGCCGCAGCCGCGGCCACCGCGATCGCCGATGCGGCGGCGATCACGATCAGGCTCGCGGTCCGGCGGTTGCGGCGGCGGTCGCGGTCTGCGGCCGCCGCGCCGTCGATCGGCGGCTGCGCCTCGTGCGGCGCGGGGGGCCTCCGGCGCACGAGCGCGGCCTCTGCCGGTCGGGCCGGATACGACAGGTCCGTGGCAGCCGGTCGCACCGCGGCCGCCGGCTGCACGGGCACGGATGCCGTGGGCTCGGGCGCCGCGCTCGGAGCCCGCTCGATGCGCGCCGACGCTGCGGCGGCGCTGCGGCGCCGCACCGGCCGCGCGAGGGCGGTGACGTCGTCGGCCTCGACCGGACGGTCTCCTCCGGCACCTCGCTCATCGGTCGCTGCGCACCAGACGCACTTCGGCGTCGCCGAGGTAGAACCGCTCGCCGGCTTCGATCTCGACCCCCGGCGTCGCCTCCACCTCTGTGCCCATCATGGTGGCGAACAGCACGCCGTTGGTGGAGCCGAGGTCGGTGACGAACCAGTGGTCGTCGCGCCGCTCCAGACGCGCATGGGTCTTCGAGACCGTGCCGTCGTCGATGCCGATCAGCTGCGCGCGCGGGTGGTCGGGATCGCGCACGGGCTTGCGTCCGAGGATCACCACGTCGGCGATGATCGGCATCGGCGCCCCCGTGGGCGGGATCAGCGACCACGGCATGCGGCGGCGGCGCGTGATGATCGTCTCGTCGCTGACTTCGTCGGGCATCTCCTGCGCCTGGCGGTGCTGCGCGGCGACAGCGACGTGCGCGGAGCGCTGGGGCACCGGCATCCGCCGCGCCGGCGACCGCGGAGACCTGCGCGGAGAGCTCGGGGAACGCGTCGTCCTCGCGCTGCGGCGCGCGCACCGGCGCCCACAGTTCGGCCTCACGAGCGGATGCCGCCGCTGCGGGCAGGCGGGTCACCAACGGCTGCTGCGGCTCGGGTTCGGGAGCGGTGCGCTGCGGTACCGCCGAGATCGGCCCGGCGGCCGCAACGGGCTCGTCGGTCGCCTCGTCGGCGGCAGGCTCGACTGCGGCGGCAGGTTCGACTGCGGCGGCAGGTTCGACGTCGCGGCAGGCTCGACGGCGGCGGCGGGCTCGACGGCGGCGGCAGTCTCGGGCTCAGGCTCGGCCTCGAGCTCGGACTCGAACCACTGCGGCAGCAGCGGGCGGTATTCGGACGGCGCGGCGCGGGGCGCGAACTCGACGTCGTACAGCGTCGGCGTGCGGCG
Organism: uncultured Actinomycetota bacterium; assembly: GCA_963772395.1. Classification (GTDB taxonomy): domain Bacteria; phylum Actinomycetota; class Actinomycetes; order Actinomycetales; family Microbacteriaceae; genus Microbacterium. The sequence continues at coordinate 159,318 of CAVYWV010000003.1, forward strand.
CACTCCCGGGCCGTCGGCCGCGTCGTCCGCGGCCGCCGGCTCGCCCAGCCACCGCGCGGAGCCGAAGCCGAGGATCGACGCCCACAGCGGCAGCAGCAGCGCAGCGATCACGGTCAGCCCCTCGCCGTGCCCGAACAGCACGCTGATGCGGTGGCATGCGGCCACGAGCACCGCCCACAGCACGACGGGCCCGGCGACGGGGATGAGCACGAGCAGGTACAGCCAGCCCGAGTAGCCCCCGAGCCGCAGCAGCACGATCTGGTTGAGCACGGGCACCCACGCCTGCCAGGGCTCCTGGCCGGACTTGCGGAAGACCGCCGACAGCGCGATGGCCGTCCACACGTACAGGGGCACGAAGATCACGAGCGCCGTGACCAGCGCGGTGACGGTCGGAGTGTCGATGGTGATCATGGCGATGTGCGCGGGCGGGGCGTGCCCGCGCTTCCCCTCTCTCCCGAACGCGACCCGGAGCCGGACGGCGCCGGACTGCGGACGATCGATCTCAACGATACGGTCGCGAGGATGCCGCGCCCGACGCCGCGCTCACGAAGCAGCAGCCTGCGCTCCTGATCGACGAGGCGCCAGAACGCCACGGCGTCGGACTCGCTCGGCGCCGAACCCGAGAACATCGCCCGGTCGGCCTCGCGTGCCAGGTGCTGCGCGGCCGGCGTCTCGTACCGCGCGGCCAGCTCGGTGCGCGTGAGCACGGGGGGCGCGTCGCGCCCGGCGTCCACCGCCGCGTCGACGTATTCGTCCCAGCCCCCGACGATGCGCGCGGCCGGTGCGCCCTGCGCGCGCCGCGAGCGTCGCCGGGCGCCTTGGCCGCGATGATCACCGCGAACGGGCCCGCGAGCAGCAGCAGCGCGAGCAGCACGATCCCCGTGATCCGCAGCACCGGCCAGAGCCAGGCGAGGTCGAGGGCCGCCGCGTCGTCCGTGCGGTCGTCCGGGCCGGAGTCCTCCTGCAGCGGGTCCGGCGGGACGACGTCCTCGACGGCGTCCGGTCGCACTTCGGTGACGTTCTCGGGATTGCGCTGCTCGGTCACCTCCAGGCTCGGCGACTGCGCGGACTGCGGCGTCGCATCGACCGGGATCCACTCGCCGGTCGCGGCCTGCACCTCGGCCCACGCCGACAGATCCTGGGCCCGGCACGCCCCGTCCCGGCACGTGCTCACCGCCGCGTCCGTCGAGACCAGTCGCGCACCCACGACGACGCGCGACGGGAAGCCGAGCTCCTGGGCGATCAGGGCGACGGCGACGGCGAACTGCTCGTCGTCGCCGACGGCGGCGACGAAGTTGTCGGAGCTCGTCGTCCTCGGATCGGCCTCCCGTTCGAGCAGTCGCGCGAACATCGCGTCGATGCGCGCCAGGGAATGGCCGGATGCGCTCGGCTGGAAGGTGTAGCCGGGGAGCGACTGCATCCACGTCGGCGGCCGGTCGCCGATCTCAGCGCGTGGCTGAGATAGCCGCGCTCGCGCAGCAGCGCGACGAGCCCCGACAGGGCCGCGCCGTCCGAGCCGGAGACGTGGCCGTCCACCCACGTGCGCAGGCTTCGCGGCAGGTCCACGGTCTGCGGGCCGCCGGGTGCCTCGATCAGGGCGAGGTCGGCCACGTCGGGCTCGACCGCGCTGATCCGGTACGCGTCCGCGCCTCCAGTCCGCCGCCCGCCGTCTGGACACCCGCCGACGCCCCGGACCGGTAGTAGAACGCGGTCGGCCAGGGACGCCGCCGCGGCCCCGCGAACTCGATGGAGTCGAGCCGGCCGATCGTCGGCATCCAGATGCCGTCGAGCCCGTCGATGGTGATCTGCACCTGGACGGGGCGGCCGCTCCGGCCTCGAGGATCGAGGGCACGCGCACGAAGCGCGACCCGTCGGCCTGGGGCCACGCCGCCGCTGCGGTAGATCTCACCGTCGTAGCCGTCGAGCGTGGCCAGGCGGACGCGCTCGGGAAGCGCGCCGTCGGCGTGACGGTGAACAGCACGTCCTCCGCGCGCTCGTCGGCGAACATCGCCCGGTACTGCGCGAGCGGGCTCACCGCGGCGCGCACCGCCACCTCGGGCCCGATCGACGAGCGCAGCACGTCGCGCTCGCTGCCGCGCGCCGCGAACGGCACGACGATCGCGGCGGCGACCACCGCGACGGCGAGCATGCCGGCGCCGAGCGCGGTGCGCCGTCGAGCCAGGCGCGACCGCCCCGACCCGGTGCGCACGCCGCTGGCGACCGCCGCGCGGCGCAGCGCGCCCAGGCGCTCGTCGCGGCTGCGCCACGCCAGCCACAGCAGGCAGGTCAGCAGCCCCGCGATGCCGAGTGCGGTCTCCACCGGCGCGCCGAGCACCAGCGGCCCGACCCGCAGCGGGGCGCTGACGGTCGTGCGGCCGAAGAAGAGCCCGAACGAGAGCATGGCCGCTGCCACCGGCACGGCCGCGTACGCGCCGCGGTCCGTCCGCCAGGCCAGCAGCAGCACCGCGCACGTGCCGACCAGGAACACCACGAGAGCCGGGATCAGCAGGTTGCGGTACGCGCCGACCGGCAGATCGACGGTGACGAGGTCCTTCCAGGCGAACAGCAGACCGGATGCCGCCTCCCCGAGCCCCCCGAGCGCCCCGAGCGCGGTGCTCCGGCGCGAGGGGACGCCCAGCGGCACCGCCAGCACGAGGAACGCCGCCGCGAGGGCGCCCGCGACGGTCCACCCGCCCCACCGGCGCCCCCACGCGACGGCCGCGATCGACGCGCCCACGGGGGCGGCGACGGCCACCAGCAGCAGGAACGCGCCGTCGCGGTAGACGGGCCAGGCAGCCAGCGCCGCCAGCGCCACGACCGCGCCCGCGAACAGCGCGCCGGCGACGATCCGCGGCACCGGCCGGCGCAGCGCTGCGCCCCGGCTGCTCGAACCGGCGGCGACGCTCACGAGGTCGCTCCGCGCACGAGCAGGCCGGACAGGTCGTCGAGGGTGCCGACGGTGAGCACCGTGAGCCCGGCGAGCGCGCGCATGCGCGGGTGCGCACGCTCGTCGCAGAGCACCGCGACGACGGCGGTGTCGGCGGGGAAACCCAGCGCCGCCTGGCGGAGGGCGGTGAGGGTGACGCGCGAGCCGACGACGACGAACGCGATCGAGAGTCGGTCGTTGGCCTCGGCGGTGAGCCGGCACACGTCGGCGATCGGCATGGTGTTCTCGAGCCGCTCGACGGCGCTGAAGCCGTCCAGCAGCGTCCGTCGCGACGCGGTCGCGATGTGCCGGATCGCACGGAGCCGGCCGCGGATCGCCCTGGGGATCTCGGAGCCGATCACGATGTCGACCTCGCGCGCATCCTGCACGGCGCGAAGGCCGAGCGACGCGGCGCAGCCCACGGCCAGCTCGAACTCGTCGGCGTCGGCGAACTCGGCTTCGGCGACGGCGAGCACGACGGCCATGCGCGATCGCCGCGACTCCTCGTACTGGCGCACCATGAGCCGGCCGGTCTTCGCCGTGGACTTCCAGTGGATCTGACGGCGGGAATCCCCCGGGGCGTACTCGCGGATCGCGTGGAAGGACATGTCGGCGTCGACGAGGCGCCGCGTCGGGTTGCCCTCGAGATCGCGGATGAGCCCGGCGCTCGTGGACGGCACCGCGACCGTCCGCGGGTGCACGTACAGCTCGTGCACGTCGTCGAACGCGTGCTCGCGACGCAGCAGCCCGAGCGGGTCGCTGCGCACCGTGGTGGCAGGCCCGACCTGGACGATGCCGCGGCGGAGCGCCGGGATCTCGAGCTCCTGGGTGACCGGGTGACCGGGGCGCAGCAGCGGCACGCCGAATTCGACCAGCCCCCGCCCGACCGTGATGTCGAGCCGCCCGGGCAGCGCGATGCGGGCGCCCGGTTGTGCACCACGATCTCGCCCGCCACCTCGTCACCGGCCACGACGCGGGAGCGGGTGAGCCCCAGGTCGACCTCGTAGGAGCGCGCGCCGAACAGGAACGGCACCGACAGGACGGCGAGGATCAGCGCCGCGAAGCCCGCGACCATCCACTCGACCCACCCGAACGCGATCCCGAACGCGAGTCCCACGGTTGCGACGGCGAGCACGAGCGCTCCCGCCGGGCGCACGGTGCGCGCCGCCCAGCGGGCCGCGGCGGCTGCGGACCGGCCGACGGCCTGCGACAGGCGGGTGGCCTACACGACGATCCGCACCAGCCGTCGGCGCCGGGCGCTGCGGTGATCTGCGTGCTCGTCATCGCGCCGGGCACGCCGGCGTCCCCCGAGCCGCCGGTCGCGGCGGGGCGGGTGACGCGGGACTCGGTGAGGCTCATCCGGCCTCGCGGCGAGTGGGGGGTGCGACATCCAGCAGCACCTGGCCGATGACGCGCCTCTGCGGTGACCCCGTCGAACTCGGCCTCGGGGTGCAGGATCAGCCGGTGCGAGAGCACCGGCACGGCGAGCGCCTTCACGTCGTCGGGGGTCACGTAGGTGCGCCCCTGCGAGGCGGCGCGCGTGCGCGACGCCTTGGTCAGCGCGAGCGCGCCGCGGATGCTGACGCCGAGGCGCACTTCATCGGCGCAGCGCGTGCCGTCGACGAGGCGCGCGATGTAGTCGAGGACGAGGGCGTCGACGTAGACGGCCGCCGCGAGATCGGCCATGCCGACGAGCGCCTGCGGCGTGATGATGGCGGACAGATCGGCGGTGGCGACGGCGGCGCCGTCGAGGATGCGCACGGTCGCGGCGTGGTCGGGGTAGCCGAGGGACGTGCGCATCATGAAGCGGTCCAGCTGCGCCTCGGGCAGGCGGTAGGTGCCGGCCTGCTCGATCGGGTTCTGCGTCGCCAGCACGAGGAACGGCTCGCCGACCCGGCGGGAGACGCCGTCGATCGTGACCTTGCCCTCTTCCATGACCTCCAGCAGGGCGGACTGGGTCTTCGGACTCGCGCGGTTGATCTCGTCGGCCAGGACGATGTTGGCGAACATCGGGCCGGCGTGGAACTCGAACGAGCCGGTCTTCTGGTCGTAGACCGTGATGCCGGTGATGTCGCCCGGCAGCAGGTCGGGGGTGAACTGGATGCGGGTGTTGGTGCCCTGCACCGACTGGGCCGATCGCCCGGGCGAGGGAGGTCTTGCCGGTCCCCGGCACGTCCTCGAGCAGCACGTGGCCGTCGCTGAGCATCGCGGTCAGCACGAGCTCGACGACGTGGCGCTTGCCGAGCACGGCGCGCTCGACGTTGTCGGCGAGCTGCCCGAACGTCTGCGCGAACCAGGTCGCCTGCTCTTGGGTGATGGTCATCTGCGGGGGGTCCTTCGTCGTGGTGGGGATGGGCGGGGCTCATCAGGGCGCGGGCGGCGGCGGGATTCGGGTCGCAGGTTGCGGCGAAGGTCGCGGTGGCGGGCGAGAGCCCCCAGCCCTGCGCCGCTCCAGGAGACCGACACGGTGATGCCGTCGACGCGCACGGCCGCCGACCGGGACCGCCCACGTGTCCGCGGTGTGCGGCAGCTGCGCGCCCGCGTCGTCGTAGTAGCGCAGGCTCGCGTTGCCGAACGTGATCGCCGCCTTGCCGCCGGCGGCGTCGGTCGACGAATCCCCGGCTGGAACCAGATCCGACCGCCGACGCAGGACTGCACGCGCCAGCGCGCCTGCACCTGGTACGGGGCGCTGCCGGCTCGCGGAGTGACGTCCGACCACGGCGTCGCGGTGCCCCAGAGCTCGTGCACGTAGCGCACCTGCACGCCGGGGTCGCGATCGAAGATCGCGCTCGGCAGTCCGCCGAACTCGACGCGGTTGCGGTTGGGCACCCGCTCGTCGGACTGCGGGTCGGCCCGGATCACCCATTCCGCACGCCGCTCCGAGCGGTGGGGGCGGATCGACGACGAAGGTGTATCCCCGCGGGGCGGTGTCCTCCTGCGCGGCGCGCACGGTCGCGGTCGTGGTGTCGCACCGTACGAATCCCGTCGAACCACGACTCCGCGCACAGGGTGAACGCGTACTCCTCACCGTCGCCGGCCCCGTGAAGGTCGCCGTCGCGCCGCCGGCGGCGGTCGAGCACGCGCGCCCCTCGCGGACGATGCCGTACCGCAGCGGCGACCGTCGCCGCCGATGCGCGCAGCCGCGCGCCGTCACCGTCGACGTGCCGTCGCCGTTGGAGGCCGACGTAGGGTCAGCACCGGGTTGACCGGCGCGCCGATGCCGTTGCCCGAGATCGTCAGCGCCGCGCCGACGGGCTGCCGCCGAGGCCCGGCGGCAGGTCGAAGCGGGAGTACGGCGTGATCGTGATCGGGGTCGAGGTGTTCGACCCGACACGGTACTGGGAACCTCCACGCGCGTCTGCCCGGCACACCGGCACCCGGAGGGTCTCACCGGCGGCGCTCGAGATCTCGACGTCCCGGTCTCGGCGGCATCGATACCGTCGACGACGAGTGAGCACGATCCCGCCCTCGCCGTCGGTGACGACGGGGCTCCCTCGACGCCGCGAGGGCCGGCCGGCGAGTCGTACGCCCACGCGATGGTGCTCACCCCGGAGCGGACACGCCGACGCCGTTGACGGCGAACGCCTCGTACGTGCGCTGCTCGCCGTTCGGGGCCGCGATGACCGGGCACGTGCCGTCGGGCCGCGCACTGCGCGACGTCGGCGCCGTCCGAGCGGATGACGAAGCCGGTCAACGCCGGGTACGCCAGGCGCGCCTCACCGGGGTCGACACGCAGCGTGAGCGAGCCGTCCGCGAAGCTCGTCTGCGCGACGCTCGCGGGGGCCTCGGGAAACCCTGCAGGTCGAGCAGGAGCCGCCGTCGCGCTCGGCGTTCGGTCGGCGTCCCTGCGCATCCTGCACCGAGAACGTCGCCGAGCAGGTCGCGCCCGGCGCGTCGGCCGACCACGAGGCGAGCACCGCTCGGGCCGGCGACGCGCGAAGGTCACGCCGACGCAGGCACCGGTCGCGCGCACCTCGATCACGCTCAGCGGCGTGCGCGGCAGCGGGTTCACCTCGCCGACCGCGCCGATGACCGAGATCGTGCACGAGGCTCCGGCGGCCTGCGAGCACTGCTGCGTCACCGAGCCGCCCTGCGGCAGGGTCGACGGGGCGGCGCCGACCCGCAGGATCAGGCGGACCGGCGCGACGTGCGGTGTGGCTCGTGACCGAGACGGTGGCCGCCTCTTCGGTGCCGGGCACGGCGGCGTCGGCCGGTGATGGTCACGATCGAACCGTCGTGGGTGACATCGAACGCGGAACCGGTGTAGTCCACGGCGTAGCGGATGCCGCACCAGTCCTCGCGCAGCTGCCAGGTCGTCATGTTCCGCAGGTCGAACGTCGCCGTCTCGCCGGGCCCGACCGTCACCGACCCGGCGCGCAGCTCCGGCTGCGGATCCAGCGGCCGCACGATGATCGGGACGGAGAGGTAGGTCCAGTCCTGCTGACCCACGAGGCGCACCGGCACCTGGCAGGCGTCCGTCCAGGGCCTCCGGCACCGGAGGTGTAGCGCACCGTCGTCCCCGACTCGATCGTGCAGGTTGTCGGCACTGCGCCGCCGGAGGCCGGATGTCGGCGCCGAGCTCGATGGTGCTCCCGCGCGGTTTGACGACGAGTCGTGCCATGTCGAATGTGACCGACTCGAGCTCGACGACTCCGGCGGCACGAGCGCCGCGCGCAGCGACAGCGAGAGATCGTCGTCACCGGGCACGCGCAGGAACGCGTAGGTGGTGACCTCGGCCGCGGCAGCCTTCGCCGGTGACGGCGAAGGGAATGACACGGCTCGTCTGCGGCAGCGGTCCCGCGCAGTCTGCCGCCGTCGACCGTCACGCCGGTCGGATCGCCCCAGAGGCTCACGGTGAGGTCGCTCGACCTCGCCGGCGGCCCAGGACGCCTTCCCGGCGAGGACGTCGACGCCCGTCGGTGAAGTCCTCGCGGTTCTCGACCGTCAGGATCGTGTCGGAGACCACCGGGTAGTCCGGCACGCTCTCGCGGACGACGCGCACGACGATCAGCCCGCGACCGGTGTTGCCCGAAGCTCGATTCGACGTCGTAGAGGAACGACATCGTGCGGGGCTCGTTCCGGCCGCGACCACGACCGTCGTCTCCGCGTGGTGATCGAGGCGGTCCGCGAGCCGCTCGTACTCCGGATTGGCGAGCCGTCGTCGAGGTCGGCGGGCAGGTCGGGCCGGACGTCGGTGACGCGAGGGCGCCCATCGTCGGATCGACGTCGTTTGCGAGCGGGCTCACCCGGATCGTGTTGCGCGGCGCCGGCCTGCACCTGCACGTAGTCGGTGAAGGTGACCGGGCTCGGGATTGGACTGGCTGTCGAGCACGCCGATGCGCACGGTGCCTTCGCCGGTCGCGCCGAAGGCATCCACCACGCGGTAGCGGAAAGCCACCTGTCCGCGGTATCCGGGGACGCTGGAGTAGAGGATCGATCCGCCGTCCGCTGCGATCGTCGCCGACCCGCTCTCGGGCTGGGTGAGGATGCGATCGAGGGTGACCACGTCGCCGTCGGGATCCTTGCCGAAGTCGTCGAACTCGAGCAGCGTCGACTCGCCGCTGAGCACGCGTCCCTCGAGCGTGTCCGGGCAGCGGCGCACGGTTCGCATCGTCCGGACAGCACCTCGATGCGGACCGTCGCCGAGTCCGAGAGCGCCGGAGACCCGGTGGCGTAGACGCTGTAGTCGACCGTGTACTGTCCGGGCTCGACCGGCGCGAGATAGCGCAGCACGTCGCCGCCGGCGAACGCGAGGGCATCGGGGCTGGACGAGCGCACCGATGCCGGATTGAGGGTCGGCCGGCCGCCGGCGGGCGCGATGTCGTTCTCGAGCACCGGGATGTCGATCTGCGCACCCGCGCGCACCACGACGGTGTCATCCACCGCGATCGGCGCGAGCTCGGGTGCCGGCGGCAGCAGGAAGACGGTCGCCTCGCCCTGGACGCGGCCCCCTGATCGTCGGTGCCGTCGCTCACCGTGTACGAGACGGTGCCGAGCCTGCCGGTCGCTCCCGTTGCCGTCGTGCCGGACACGCGCAGATTGCTCTGGCCGACGGCATCCACCGACAGCGTCGCCCCGGCGTCGGCATGCGCGACGACGTCGCTGAGCAGCAGCACGCGGCGGGTGGGGTTGGAGACGGCGGCGAAGACGTCGAGCGTCGCGTCGGCCTGCGGGTGGACGAAGGCCACGACCGGCGAGGTCGCCAGCTGCGCCGGCGCGTCCGCCGGAAGGATGGTGATCCGAGCCGTGCCGGTCGCCGCTCGAGTCCCGTCGGTGGCGGTGAAGCCGATGCGGAACGTGTCCCGGGGTCTGCGCGGTGAAGTCGAAGGATGCCGAGCCGCCGACGATCGTCGGCAGTGGCCGGCGCATCATCGAGCACACGCACCGATTCGAGCGAGATCGTCCCGGCGGTCCCGGTGACGTGCGGCGTCACGTCGACGGTGAGGCCCGCGCCGATCGTGTCGACGACCGCGAAGGACTGCACGCTCAGCGCGGGCTCGTCCGAGACCGTGATCACGAGCGTCTTGGTGGGGTCTGGCCAGCGGTGTCGGAGACGGTCACCGTCAGCTCCACGAGCTGCTCACCCGCTGCCGCCGTCGTCGCTGTGCTGGTAGATGACGTCTCCGACGGCGTCGCCGCGACGCTGCCGATGCCGGAGACGTTCTGCACCGACAGGAGCAGCAGCGGGTCGCCCTCGCGGATCGACCCAGCCCGGCAGCACGGGGACGGTGACCGTCCCGCCACGGGCGACCTCCGGCTGCGGCCACGGGACGAGGCACCCGGCGACGCCGCACCACTGCGGCGCGGTCTCGACGTCGTCGCCGGCGACCGTCAGGGTGACGGTGCCGGCTGCCGAGACGCAGGCCGTTCGCGGCCGTGCCGTCGGTGACGGCGTAGCTGAAGGATGGCACTGCCCTTCGCGCCCGGGGCGACGCGGACGGTGAGCCGCTGCCCGTCGTCGGTGATCGACACCGTGCCGAACGCCGGGATCGACGGCCGTCACCGAGGCGGGGTCGATGCTGAGCACGTCCTCGTTCGGGTCGTGGTCGTTCATCAGGACGGGCAGGGTCACCAGGCTCGCCGGCGCGCACGCCGAACGCGTCGGCGCTCGGCGACCGGCGGCCGCGGGTCGAGTACGACGCGTCAGCTGCTCGTCGCTCTGCTCGGCGTCGGGATCGGTGCGATCATCGAGCGACCAGTCCTGGCTCGACGGGACCAGCTGCACCCGTCGGGCACCGTCCACACCCAGCCGCTGCGCGTCTCGTTGAGGATGATCGCGTCGTCGGTGGCCACGAAGGCGGGGCGACGCTGATCGGACGAGCGTCCTCCCGCCGTAGTCCAGCGCCGACTGCCCGTCCGCCGAGCTCCACAGCGTCCCTCGCGTGCTCGCCCTCCGGGAGCCAGGCTGCGAACACCTCGCCGTCGTGCACGATCGGCCGGGCGGGAGTTCCGAGCGCCGTCGGCGCCGGCGCCGACGCGGTGGTCACCGCGAGCCGTCCGTCGGGACGCGCACGAGCCCTGTCTCGTCGGCGAGGTAGACCGCGTCGCCCTCCGGGTCGGGTTCGCTCGACGACGACCGGCCCGTCAGTGGACGTCGAGATCGGGCGATCCGCACCCGCGGCAGCCACACCTCGCCGTCGTCGCGTCCACGAGCACCCAGCTCGCCGGCCGCGGTGATGCGCCGGGGTGGTCATGCCGGCGCCTCGAGGGATCGCGTCGCGGCCGCGCACCTCGGACGCGTGATGTCGTAGCGCAGGACCGCGCCGTCCGCCGCGTGAATAGCTGAAGAGCATGCCGCGCGCATCGACCGCGATCGCGTCGGCGCTGTACTGCGGCGCGTCCTCGTCGGACGCGTACGGGTCGAGCTGCGTCGTCTCGCCCGAGGACAGCCGGCCGGCGAAGACCGCGCCCGGCTATCGGTGCGGTACGCGACGAAGTCACCGGCGGTCACGACGTCGATCGTGCCCGCCGGCGTCGAGGGCGAGCGCGCAGCGCCTCGTCGTCGAGGTCGGCCGGCAGCGCCGCGTCGATCGCGGTCAGCTTGGCGTAGCTGTCCGAGAACAGGTAGGCGCCGTCGTCGCTCTGCGACGACCTGCACTCGGGTTGCTGACGTCGCGCACCGTGTCCAGCTCGTCGATCGCGGTGTTCACCCGCGCGTAGCGGCGCCCGTCGCCGGTCTGCAGCGCCCAGACCGCGGTGTCGACCTTGCGGTCTCCTGCGCGTCGAGCCCCGGCCACACCACGCTCACGCCGGCGACCAGCGCGACGGCGGCCGCGGTCGCGACCAGTCCCGCCGCGGTGCGGCGCCGCATCAGACGCATCGCCCGTCAGACAGCACGCGCCCGGCACGCCGACGAGCCGCCGGCGGCGACGACCGCGACGTACGCCCGACACGGTCCAGGCCACGCCGCGTCGCTGGCCGCTCGGGCGCGGAGAACTCGGTGTCCTCGTCGCGCGCGAGCCCGGCGACGCCGGATCCGGCGCGGGTCTTGCGGCGGTCTTCGCGCTCGATGCGGCTGCGCGCGGGACCACGCAGCTCGCGTGTCGGCGAAGTCGACCGACGCCGAAGCCGGCGACCAGTCCGTCGGCGGCGATCTCGAGCGGCGTCGGCGAGAGGCCGAGCTCGCTCTGCACGCCGCGCAGCGCGTCGGCGAACTCCCGCGCCGACGCGTAGCGCTCGCGCGGGTCGCGGCTCATCGAGCGGGCGAGGACGTCCTGCAGGGATGCCGGCACGTCGGCGCGCGCGATGTCGGTGTACGTCGCCCGCGCGATGCGGCGGCGCAGCTGCTCCTTGCGTGTTCTGGCCGCGGTCGCGTCGTTCGAACGGGCTGTGGCCGGCCAGCAGCGAGTAGACCGTCGCACCGAGGCTCCACACCTCGCTCGTGATGGTGCCGGCCGTCTACTCGTGCGATGACCTCGGGCGCGCTCCACGGGATCGACATCGCCAGCACCTCGTCGGCGCGTCGCCCGGGTCAGCGACGACGAGATGCCGAAGTCGGCGAGCACCGGCGCGCCGAAGGTGGTGACGAGGATGTTGCTCGGCTTGACGTCGCGGTGCACGAGGCCCGCCCGGTGAGCGGATTCGAGCGCGCTCGCCATCTTGACGCCGATCGGTGAGCACCTCCTCGACCGGGATCCGCTCGATGCGGTACCGCTGCGCGAGCGAACCGGGGCAGAACTCCATCACGATGTACGGGCCGGCCGTCGGCGGAGATGCCGGCCTGGTAGACCGTGACGATCGACGGATGCGCCGAGAGGTGCGCGAGCACGTCGGCCTCGGCGTTGAACATGCGCCGCAGGTCGGGGTCGCGCACGTCGCTCGGCAGCACCTTGACCGCGACGTCGCGGCGTGGCATGTCCTGCTCGTACAGGAAGACGTCGGCGAAGCCGCCGGAGCCCGAGCGGCCGGATGTAGGCCAGGCCGGGCAGGATCGGGGGCGCGGACGGCAGGCGTGTGGCCACCGAAGCCTCCCCGGAAGTCGGCCCGCGATCCGGGGGGTGCGCGCTGCCGTGCGACGGACAGCGCAAGTCAAACCCGCTCATGCTAACAAAACCGGCCTGAGCGCCGCGCATCGCTGTGGATCAGGTCAGCGGCGGCGGCTCGTTCGGGATCGAACGGGGCGTCCAGCGAGCGGGTCAGCTCTTCCAGCATCGCCTCGATCTGCGGCTCGACGTACTGGGTGATCGCGGCCTGGATTCGCAGGCGGTGGTGCAGCAGGATCGTGCACACCTCGCGGCCCGATCATGTTGGCGTAGTCGTCGGCGAGGCCGACCTCCTGGCGGAGCGCCGCCTTGGCCTCGTCGCTCAGCGGGGGCAGGGCCGGGACGCCGGCATCCGCCTCTTCGGCCAGTCCCGAGATCGTGAACAGGAACGGCGCACCCGGCTGCGGTTCGGGATCCAGCGGCAGCCCCTCGAACTCGGGCTCGAGCCCCTCGGCCGGCCGGTAGCTGCGCGCACGGTTGCGCGCGGCCTGCTGGTCGAGCTCGGTCTGCAGCATCGGCAGGTTCAGCGCGGTGTACTCCGCGACCGAATGATCGACGATCGACTTGATGCGCGTGGACAGCCCGTGCTGCACGCCGTGCGGAACATCGGCGCCGAGCCCGGCCGCCGACAGCACCGGCGAGCCGAAGCACCGGCGGCACGGGGCGACGCGGCCGCGGTGCGTCGCCGGCTCCCAGCGGGGCAGCCAGCGCAGCCAGGCGTCCACCGCCTGGCTGACCTGCGTCTCGAGCGAGCGCTCCACGCAGTACACGCTAGCCCGCCGCGCCCGAGATCTCGCGGATTTCCGCCCGCCCGCGCCGTCGCGACATGATCGCGACCGCGCTACTCGTCGAACTCGTCCTCCCACGGCCACCGCGGACGCTGCGGCGCGCGTGCGCACCAGGGCGATGCCGCCCCAGGCCGCGACCGCCGCCGGCGACGGCGATGACCACCCCGAACCACGTCGTCGCGATCCGTCCGGCCACCGCCGTCGCGACCGCGGCACTCGACGCCCACCAGCACGGCCCGATCCACAGCGCCGACGACGTACGCCAGGTACGCAGGCCACCGCCGCCCAGAGCGCGCTCCAATAGGACGGCGCAGGTCGCCGCACGACCGAGCCCAGAGCACGAGCGGCGAACGCCAGTGCGTGATGCGTGGTCGCGACCACGCCGGGGATCTGACCGAGCCCGGGCACCTCGACGACGTCGGCGTTCAGGAGCAGGCTCGACCATCCCGAGCCCGAAGATCAGGAGTGCGATGAACGCGACGGTCGCGAGGCACGAGCGCGACGAGCGGGCGGACGCACCGGCCCGCCGGAGGATCCGCGGCTCGTCGGCCACTCTACACGCGGGTCAGCTGCGGGCCCGCCTCGAGCGTGCGCTCGTACTCGCGCTGCGCTTCGATGTTCAGCTCGGTCACCCTCGCGCCGCGCGCGGCGACCCACGCGCCGAACCAGATCGTCAGCTCGCGGCCGATCACGAAGGCGGCGATCGCCAGCGGAGCGAGCAGCTCGCCCTCGACGAGGGCCGAGCCCTCGCTCGCGGTCAGCATCCAGAACGGCGCCTGGAAGAGCGCGCCGAGGATGTGGCCGAGCGTAGCTGGCGACGCCGACGAGCAGTCCGAAGATCACCCAGGCGCCCCAGCGGCCGCGGTTGATGATCGCGCCGAGCAGCCAGAAGGCGATGAAGAACACGACGACCGGCACCCACAGCGACCAGGTGCGCAGTGCGGCCAGCGCGTCGGTGCCGATGGTGTCGAGCGGTCACGTCGCCGCTGAGCAGGCCGAACCCGAGCCAGACGGCGAGGTAGAGCACGCGCGAAGCGAGAGCGCGGCGAGCAGACCGATCGCGCCGGCTGCGCCACGGTTGCCGCGCGGGTCGCGGCGCCTCGGGCGCCTGGACGAAGATCGGCTGCGGTGCGTAGCGCTCCGGCCGACGGCCGCGCTCCGGCGACGGGTGCGCCGTCGTCGCGGCGGCCGTCGGCCGATTCGGTGCCGCGGGCTCGGCTCGACCTCGGCGTCACGACGGGCGCGACGACGGTCTCGCTGTCGGCGGACGCGCTCGTACGCGGTCGGTCGCAGCTGCAGGCGTCGACGCTCGGGGGTGGTGTCGATGTAGGCATCGAGCGTGCGCCTCGTAGATCGCGCTGTCGAACGCCGGCGTCCTCGTCGCGATCGTGGCGGCTCGACGGGCGTGCTGCGGACGCCACGGCGGCGGAGTCGGACGCGCTCGTACGCGCGTCGGCTCGTCGGCCGTCGGCGTGGTCTCGTCCGCACGACGGCGTCGCGACGCGGCGGCCTCCGCGTCGGCGATGCCCTCGTGGGCGCTGCCGACGACGTCATCGACCGGCGTGGGCTCCTCGACCGGCTCGCCGTAGGACGACTTCGAGTCACTCATCGGATGCACTCCTCACGCAGGGCCCGTCCCTGCACTGCGAGAGTAACGCCGCGGCACGCGCTCGCTCCCGCAGGCACGGCGTGCCGTGGTATTGCGCGGCACACGTGGCGCTGGCGCATGATGGCAGCGGCGTGCGCGGCGAGTGGTGGGGCGCATGGCATCCCTCGTGGCGCTGACGGCCGGTGCTGGCCGGCGTGCGTGCGCCGTGCTCGGCGAGGCGCCCTGACCGCTGCGTGCCCGAGCGCGGATCGACCCGGCGCTCCGATGCGCCGCCGGAGACGCACGCCTCCGCCGATCCCTCGGCCGTCCACCCGTCCCCCACGGCCGTCGCCGGTGCGCGATCCCCACGGACTGCCGCGCGATGCTGACGGCCGGCGTGCTCGACCAGCTCGGCGAGCACCCCGCTGAACGATGCCCGCGACCGGAGTGCCGACGGGCGTCCAGCCCGACGGCAGCCTGATCTGCCTCTGGCGCGATCCGCGGGCCGACGACGACGCTAGCCTGCATGACCACGATCACGCGCGCATGCGCGCGGCCCGGCGCTGGACATGCTCAACGGCCTGGCGAGCGCCGAGGGGTACACCTGCTACACGCCCGACGGCGGCACGCGGTGCGAGAAGACCTGGTTCAGCGAACCCGACCTGATCCCGGCCGAGGGGCGCACGCTGTTCTGGCGCGACGACGTGCTGATCGACACGTAGTTCTCGAACCTCGCCCCGAGCGGCTACACCGCGGCGATCGTGGCGAGCGTCTTCGGCGACGGCCGGATCAGCCCAACACGTGCGCCGCGAGGCGCGCGCCGTACGCCGTCGGGATGCCACGCGCTCTCCACGCTCGAGAGCCACAGGCCGTCGCGGACGACGTGCTCCTCGAGGACCGCGCCCGTCGGTGCGCGTGCAGGTCAGCGCGCACCGTCGTCCGCCGTGCACGCGAACCCCTGCCCGCGCAGCGACGCGTCGGCGAGCAGCCCCGGCATCCGCGCCGACCCGCGGCCAGGGTCGAGACGATCGTGACGCCGCCCTCGGCGCGCCAGGGCACGGACGCAGCACCGACGGGCGCCAGCGCGTCGGTCAGCGCGGTGACCGCCGTCGCCGGCGGCGGCGGTGTCCTGCGACAGCAGCACGTCGGGCGTCCAGGTGAGCTCGGCCCACAGGTCGTCGGGGTACAGCGCCCGGCAGTCGATCTCGGGGGTGATCGGCCAGGCGCGAGGCGACACTCGCCTCGGCCGCGGCCGGTGGCGGCGATGCGGTGGCGGAGTAGAACATCTCGCCCATCCACGTCGCCGAGACCGGGATCATGGGCTGGGCGAGGTACGCGAGGCGACCGGCCACGACGGCCGCGGCCAGATCAGCGCCGACGCGGCCAGCGATCCACGAATTGCGTCCACCGGCGCGCGCGCCAGCGCCCGCGCCAGGCCCTCCGGCGTTCCACGGGTAGGCGGTCGGCAGCCGCAGATGCCCGCGCCGGAACGCCGAAGGCCCCGGCGAACGGGGCCTTCCGCTTCCGAGAGCGGATGCGGCGGCACGCCGGAACGCGAAACGCCCCGGATCCGGGAGGACCGGGGCGTTTCCGTGGGCGCGGCTCTAGTTGTACGTACCGGGCGTGAAGTCGTCCGTCGAGAAGCTGTCGAAGTCGACGTAGCTCAGGTCGGCGTCGCTGTACGCGCCGTCCGAGGCGAAGATGCGGTTGGGGTACCGCTCGCTCTTGGCCTCTTCCGTCGCCTCGACCACGACGTTGCGGTACTTCGCAAGTCCGGTTCCGGCGGGGATGAGCTTTCCGATGATGACGTTCTCCTTGAGGCCCAGCAGCGGGTCGCTCTTGCCCTCCATGGCGGCCTGCGTCAGAACGCGGGTCGTCTCCTGGAAGGAAGCGGCCGACAGCCACGATTCGGTCGCGAGCGACGCCTTCGTGATGCCCATGAGCTCCGGGCGACCGGACGCGGGGCGCTTGCCCTCTGCCACGACCTCGCGGTTCATGTTCTGGTACTTCTTGAAGTCGACCAGCTCACCCGGAAGCAGCGTCGTCTCGCCGTGGTCGACCACGGTGATCTTGCGCAGCATCTGGCGAACGATGACCTCGATGTGCTTGTCGTGGATCGGCACACCCTGCGAGCGGTAGACGCCCTGGACGCCGTTGACGAGGTAGCGCTGCACCTCGCGGGCGCCCATGACACGCATGACCTCCTTGGGGTCGAGCGTGCCCACCAGGATCGGCTGACCGACCGTGACGTGCTGGCCGTCCTCGACCAGGAGCGTCGCGCGGCGCAGCACCGGGTAGACGTGCGGCTCGTCGCCGTTGTCGGGCGTCAGGATGACCTTCTTGGCGCGATCGGTCTCTTCGATCGTGATGCGACCGTCGGACTCGGCGATCGGCGACGCACCCTTGGGGGTACGTGCCTCGAAGAGCTCCTGCACACGCGGCAGACCCTGGGTGATGTCATCGGCCGAGGCCGATCCACCCGTGTGGAAGGTGCGCATCGTGAGCTGGGTTCCCGGCTCGCCGATCGACTGGGCCGCGATGATGCCGACGGCCTCGCCGATGTCGACGAGCTTTCCGGTCGCGAGCGAACGGCCGTAGCACTGCGCGCAGACGCCCACAGCCGAGTCGCAGGTGAGCACGGAGCGCACCTTGATGGTCTCCACACCCGCCTCGATCAGCGTGTTCAGCAGCACGTCGCCCACGTCGTCGCCGGCCGAGGCCAGCACGTTGCCCTTGGCGTCGACCGCGTCGGAGGCGAGGGTGCGCGAGAACACGGAGTTCTCGACGTTCGCATCCTTGATGAGCACGCCGTCGGCACCGGCAGCCGCGATCGGCAGCTCGAGACCCTTGGTCGTGCCGCAGTCGTCCTCGCGGATGATGACATCCTGCGAGACGTCCACGAGACGACGCGTGAGGTAGCCCGAGTCGGCCGTACGGAGGGCCGTGTCGGCCAGACCCTTGCGGGCACCGTGCGTCGCGATGAAGTACTCCGCCACCGACAGACCCTCGCGGTACGAGGAGATGATCGGACGCGGGATGATCTCACCCTTCGGGTTGTTCACCAGGCCTCGCATACCCGCGATGTTGCGGATCTGCAGCCAGTTTCCACGAGCACCCGAGGACACCATGCGGTTGATGGTGTTGTCCTCCGGGAAGTTCGCCCGCATCGCGGCCTGCACTTCGTCGGTCGCCTCGGTCCAGATCTTGATGAGCTCCTGACGGCGCTCGGAGTCGGTCGTGAGGCCCTTCTCGTACTGCGACTGCACCTTGGCGGCGGCCTTCTCGTGGCGTGCCACGATCGCGGGCTTGTCCGGCGGGGTGAGGATGTCGCTCAGCGCGACCGTCACGCCCGAACGCGTGGCCCAGTAGAAGCCGGCGTCCTTGATGCGGTCCAGCGTCGCGGCGACCTCGACCTTGGGGTACTCCTCGGCGAGCTTGTTCACGATCTCCGAGAGCTTGCCCTTGTCGGCCTGCTTGCGAACGAACGGGTAGCCCTTGGGGAGCGTGTCGTTGAAGATCGCCTGACCGAGCGAGGTCTCCACGAGGCCGTTCTTCTCGTACGCCGCGATGGACTCCTGCGTGTCGCCCTCGGCCTCGAGGAAGGTCAGACCGGGGATGCGGATGCGCACGAGCGCCTGCAGATCCAGCGTGCCCTCGTCCTTGGCCAGGATCGCCTCGCCGACCGAGCCGAACGCACGGCCTTCGCCGGCAGCGCCGGGCTTGACGGTCGTGAGGTGGTGCAGACCGATGATCATGTCCTGCGAGGGCAGGGTCACCGGACGACCGTCGGACGGCTTCAGGATGTTGTTCGAGGCGAGCATGAGGATGCGGGCCTCGGCCTGGGCCTCGACCGACAGCGGCAGGTGGACGGCCATCTGGTCACCGTCGAAGTCCGCGTTGAACGCGGCGCACACGAGCGGGTGCAGCTGAATCGCCTTGCCCTCCACGAGCTGAGGCTCGAACGCCTGGATGCCCAGGCGGTGAAGCGTCGGCGCGCGGTTGAGCAGCACGGGGCGCTCGCGGATGATCTCCTCGAGCACGTCCCACACCTCGGGACGCGTACGCTCCACGGCGCGCTTGGCGGCCTTGATGTTCTGCGAGTGACCGAGGTCGATCAGGCGCTTGATCACGAACGGCTTGAACAGCTCGAGGGCCATCTGCTTGGGCAGGCCGCACTGGTGGAGCTTGAGCTGCGGGCCGACGACGATGACCGAACGGCCCGAGTAGTCGACGCGCTTGCCGAGCAGGTTCTGGCGGAATCGACCCTGCTTGCCCTTGAGCATGTCGCTCAGGGACTTGAGGGCACGGTTGCCGGTACCGGTCACGGGGCGACCGCGGCGGCCGTTGTCGAACAGCGCGTCGACGGCCTCCTGCAGCATCCGCTTCTCGTTGTTGACGATGATCTCGGGAGCACCGAGGTCGATCAGGCGACGGAGGCGGTTGTTGCGGTTGATCACGCGGCGGTACAGGTCGTTCAGGTCGGAGGTCGCGAAGCGGCCACCGTCCAGCTGCACCATCGGGCGCAGCTCCGGCGGGATCACCGGAACGACGTCCAGAACCATGGATGCCGGGCTCATGCCCGTCTGCAGGAACGAGTTGACGACCTTGAGGCGCTTGATCGCACGGATCTTGCGCTGGCCCTTGCCCTCGGAGATCTGCAGGCGCAGCGAGTCGGACTCGGCCGCGAGGTCGAACGCCTCGAGACGGCGCTTGATGGACTCCGCGCCCATGTACGCCTCGAAGTACTGACCGAAGCGGTCCTGGAGCTCGTGGAAGATCTCGTCCTCGCCCTTCAGGGCGCCGACCTCGAGGGTGCGGAAGTCTTCCCACACCTTCTCGAGACGGATGATCTGGTCGTCGAAGGACTTGCGGATGCCCGCCATGTCCTTCTCGGCGGCGTCCTTGACCTTCTTCTTCTGGTCGGCCTTGGCGCCCTCTTCCTCGAGCGCCGCGAGCTCCTCCTCCAGCTTGCCGAGGCGCGTGGCGATGCGCGAGTCGCGCCGGTCGCCGAGCGTCTTCAGCTCGAGGCGGATGTTGTTCTCCTGCGTCGCGAGGTCACGGTGACGTGCCTCGTCGTCGACGGAGATCACCATGTAGGCGGCGAAGTAGATGACCTTCTCGAGGTCCTTCGGCGCCATGTCCAGCAGGTAGCCCAGGCGCGACGGGACGCCCTTGAAGTACCAGATGTGGGTGACGGGCGCGGCGAGCTCGATGTGGCCCATGCGCTCGCGACGGACGGAGGACTTGGTGACCTCCACGCCGCAGCGCTCGCAGACGATGCCCTTGAAGCGGACGCGCTTGTACTTTCCGCACGCGCACTCCCAGTCGCGGGAGGGCCCGAAGATCTGCTCTCCGAAGAGACCGTCCTTCTCGGGCTTGAGGGTGCGGTAGTTGATGGTCTCAGGCTTCTTGACCTCACCGTACGACCAACGACGGATGTCGTCGGCAGTGGCCAGGCCGATGCGCAGCTGATCGAAAGTTGTTGATTCGAGCACTAGTTCTCAGTTCTCCTGTATCGGAATTCTGTATCGGACCCGGCGGCTTAGATCTCGTCGATCGACGAGGACTCGAAGCGGCTGGAGATGTTGATGCCGAGCTCTTCAGCGGCACGGAAGGCGTCGTCGTCGGTGTCGCGGAGGTTGACCGCGGTGCCGTCGGCCGAGAGGACCTCGACGTTCAGGCAGAGCGACTGCATCTCCTTCATGAGCACCTTGAACGACTCGGGGATGCCGGGCTCCTGGATGTTCTCGCCCTTGACGATGGCCTCGTACACCTTGACGCGACCGAGGATGTCGTCGGACTTGATCGTGAGGAGCTCCTGGAGCGCGTATGCGGCGCCGTAGGCCTCGAGGGCCCACACCTCCATCTCACCGAAGCGCTGTCCACCGAACTGCGCCTTACCACCCAGCGGCTGCTGCGTGATCATCGAGTACGGACCCGTGGAGCGTGCGTGGATCTTGTCGTCGACGAGGTGGTGCAGCTTCAGGATGTACATGTAGCCGACCGAGACCGGTGCCGGGAACGGGTCGCCGGAGCGGCCGTCGAACAGCAGGGTCTTGCCGCTGGAGCCGATCAGACGCTCACCGTCGCGGGTGAGGTTGGTCGAGTCGAGCAGACCTTCGATCTCGGACTCGAACGCGCCGTCGAACACCGGGGTGGCGACCTTGGTGCCGGGGGCGGCCTGCAGGGCCTCCTTCGGCATCTTCGCGGCCCACTTCGGCGACCCCTCGACCTTCCAGCCCTGCTGGGCGATCCAGCCGAGGTGAAGCTCGAGCACCTGGCCGAAGTTCATTCGACCGGGGATGCCGAGCGGGTTCAGGATGACCTGGACCGGCGTGCCGTCCGCGAGGAAGGGCATGTCCTCGACGGGGAGGATCTTCGCGATGACGCCCTTGTTGCCGTGGCGGCCGGCGAGCTTGTCGCCCTCGGTGATCTTGCGCTTCTGGGCGATGTAGACCACGACGCGGCGGTTGACGCCCGAGCCGAGCTCGTCGTCGCCGTCCTCGGCGTTGAACTCCTTGACGGCGATGATCGTGCCCTGCTCACCGTGGGGAACCTTCAGCGACGTGTCGCGGACCTCGCGGCTCTTCTCGTTGAAGATCGCGCGCAGCAGGCGCTCCTCGGCCGACAGCTCGGTCTCGCCCTTGGGCGTGACCTTGCCGACGAGGATGTCGCCGGGGCGGACCTCGGCGCCGATGCGGATGATGCCGCGCTCGTCGAGGTCCTTCAGCAGGTCGGGGCTGACGTTGGGGAGATCACGGGTGATCTCCTCCTTGCCGAGCTTCGTGTCGCGCGAGTCGACCTCGTACTCCTCGATGTGGATCGAGGAGAGCGTGTCGTCCTTCACCAGGTCCTGGCTGAGGATGATCGCGTCTTCGAAGTTGTGACCCTCCCACGTCATGAACGCGACGAGGAGGTTCTTGCCGAGCGCGAGCTCGCCGTTCTCCGTCGCCGGTCCGTCCGCGATGACCTCGCCCGCCTCGACGCGCTCGCCGGCCGAGACGACAACGCGCTGGTTGTAGCTCGTGCCCTGGTTGGAGCGGTCGAACTTGCGGAGGAAGTACTGCTGCGTGCCGCCCTCGTCGAGCTGCACGGTCACGACGTCCGCCGAGACCTCCAGGACGACGCCGGCCTTCTCGGCGGTGACCACGTCACCCGCGTCGATGGCGGCGAAGCCCTCCATGCCGGTGCCGACCAGCGGCGACTCGGAACGCAGGAGCGGAACGGCCTGACGCTGCATGTTGGCACCCATGAGGGCGCGGTTCGCATCGTCGTGCTCGAGGAACGGGATGAGCGAGGTCGCGACCGACACCATCTGGCGCGGCGAGACGTCCATGTAGCCGATCTCGTCGGCGTGGAAGAGGTCGACCTCGCCGCCCTTCTTGCGGGCGAGCACGCGGTCCTCGGTGAAGTGACCGTCGGCCTTGAGCGGCGCGTTGGCCTGGGCGACGATGTAGTCCTCTTCTTCGCTGGCCGTGAGGTAGTCGATCTGGTCGGTGACCTGACCCTTGACGACCTTGCGGTACGGCGTCTCGATGAAGCCGAACGCGTTGATCCGCGCGAACGACGCGAGCGAGCCGATCAGGCCGATGTTCGGGCCTTCCGGGGTCTCGATCGGGCACATGCGGCCGTAGTGCGACGGGTGGACGTCGCGGACCTCGACGCCGGCGCGCTCACGCGACAGACCGCCGGGGCCCAGCGCCGACAGGCGGCGCTTGTGGGTCAGACCCGCGAGCGGGTTGTTCTGGTCCATGAACTGCGACAGCTGCGACGTTCCGAAGAACTCCTTGATCGCGGCGACGACGGGGCGCACGTTGATCAGGGTCTGCGGCGTGATCGCCTCGATGTCCTGCGTGGTCATGCGCTCGCGGACGACGCGCTCCATGCGCGACAGACCGGTGCGGACCTGGTTCTGGATCAGCTCGCCGACCGCGCGGATGCGACGGTTGCCGAAGTTGTCGATGTCGTCGATGTCCAGGCGGATCTCGGCGGGCTTGCCCGCGCGCAGGCCGTCGAACGTCGTGTCACCGCGGTGCAGGCGCACGAGGTACTTGATCGTCGCGACGATGTCGGAGACGGTCAGGACCGAGTCCGACAGCGGCGCGTCGAGGCCGAGCTTCTGGTTGATCTTGTAGCGACCGACCTTCGCCAGGTCGTAGCGCTTGGAGTTGAAGTAGAAGTTGTCCAGCAGCGCGCGGGCGGCCTCGGCGGCGACCTGCTCGCCCGGACGGAGCTTGCGGTAGATGTCGCGAAGCGCGTCTTCCTTCGAGAGGATCGTGTCCTTCGACAGCGTCTCCTCGATCGAGTCGAAGCCGGCGAACTCCTCGAGGATCTGCTCGCTGGTCAGGCCCAGCGCCTTGAGGAAGACCGTGACCGACTGCTTGCGCTTGCGGTCGATGCGCACGCCGACCTGGTCGCGCTTGTCGATCTCGAACTCGAGCCATGCGCCGCGGCTGGGGATGATGCGCGCCGAGACGATGTCCTTGTCGGAGGTCTTGTCGGGCGTGCGGTCGAAGTAGACGCCGGGCGAGCGGACGAGCTGCGACACCACGACACGCTCGGTGCCGTTGATGATGAACGTGCCCTTGCCGGTCTG
The DNA here is from genome assembly GCA_963772395.1 of uncultured Actinomycetota bacterium. GTDB lineage: Bacteria > Actinomycetota > Actinomycetes > Actinomycetales > Microbacteriaceae > Microbacterium. The sequence goes on from CAVYWV010000003.1 coordinate 182,698, forward strand.
GAGCGGGAAGTCGCCCATGAAGACCGTCTGCGTCTTGATCTCACCGGTCTGGTGGTTCATGAACTCGGCCTCGACGTAGAGCGGGGCGGCATAGGTCTTGCCGCGCTCCTTGCACTCGTCGATCGAGTACTTCTCGGGCTCGAGGTACGGGTTCGTGAACGAGAGCTGCATCGTCTCGCTCAGGTCCTCGATCGGCGAGATCTCCTCGAAGATCTCCTCGAGGCCGCTGATCTCGGGCACGTCGGTGCGGCCGATGCTCTTGGCCTCGGCGACGCGTGCCTTCCACGCGTCGTTGCCGACGAGCCAGTCGAAGGACTCGGTCTGCAGCGCGAGAAGGTCGGGGACCGTCAGCGTGTCGGTGATCTTGGCGAACGAGAGGCGGGATGCTCCGCGGCCGTTCTTGGTGGTGGTGGTAGATGCGTTGCGCGCAGCAGCCAAGGGGATTACCTCCGTGGGCCCGGGCGGGGCTCGTTTCCTTGTCGTCAGGGTGGAGTGCTCATCTGTCCCCGAAACCTGGGCGCCACACTCCGCTTCTGAAAGGTGAGTTCGAGAAGCGGGGGCACGCAGGCACAGCCGACCACCATATGAGGGCAGGGGGAATCCAAGAGCGCAAGGACCAACTATACGCCGGCATGCCACGCCGTGTCCAGTCGGGTTCTTGAAAAGTCTCGCGATCCTGCGGTATAACCGCGAGCCCGGCCGCCGGCTGAGGCGCCGGGGGGTGCGAGCGGAGAACCAGCGGGCCATGATGAGTCCATGACGGGGGCCGGCCACCCCGCGATCCGCACGCCCGACCAGCGGATCCGGGTGTTCGTGAGTTCGACGCTGCGCGAGCTCGCGCCTGAGCGGCGCGCCGTCCGGGCAGCCATCGAGCGACTGCGGCTGGCGCCGGTGATGTTCGAACTCGGCGCCCGCCCGCACCCGCCTCGGGATCTTTATCGATCCTACCTTGCAGCAGAGCGATGTGTTCGTCGGCATCTACGGCGACAGCTACGGCTGGACGCGCCGGGTGAAGACGTCTCCGGGTCTCGAGGACGAGTACGAACTGGCGCCCGACGGAATGCCCAAGCTCGTCTACCTCAAGGAATCCACCTCGCGCGAGGCCGGGCTGACCGCGCTCATCGACCGCATCAAGGCGGACGACGCGGTCTCGTATGTGTCGTTCTCAACACCGGATCAGCTCGCCGAACGTGTCGGCTCCGACCTCGCCACGCTCCTCGCAGAGCGGTTCGACGGCGCCCGGGCAGCACCGCCCACCGCTGTCGAGGCACGTGGCGGCCGGGTGCCCGCTCCCTACACGGAGGCGATCGGACGAGAGACCGATGTCACTGCCCTGGTCGAGCTGATCTCACGGCGGGACGTGCGGCTGGTGTCCCTGGTCGGGCCCGGGGGAATCGGAAAGAGCCGCCTGGCGATCGAGGTCGCTCAGCAGATGGCGGCCAGGTCGGATCAGGACGTCTCGTTCGTCCTGCTCGAGCACGTCACCGATCCCGCTCGGGTGGTACCCGCCATCGCTGGCGAGCTCGGCGTCCGCGATTCCGGCGGTGGCGACCTCGCTGCAGACCTCGGACGTGCGGCCGGCGATCGACGGATGCTCATCGTGCTCGACAATTTCGAGCAGGTGCTGGATGCCGCACCCTCGATCACCCGGCTGTTCACCGAGATGCCCGGGACGACGTTCCTCGTGACCAGTCGGGCTCGACTGCGGCTGAGGGGCGAGCAGGTCTACGAAGTGCAGCCCCTCGCCCTGCCCGACCCGTCGCGGGCGCTCCGAGTGGAAGCGGGCCTCGATTTCCCGGCGGTGCGGCTCTTCCGCGACCGCGCGCGGGCGGCCAACCCGCTGTTCGACATCACTGCTGAGAACATCGACACGGTCGCCCGGATCTGCGTGGCTCTGGAGGGCGTGCCCCTGGCGCTCGAACTGGCGGCCGCCCGCATCCGCGTGCTCTCGCCGACGATGCTGCTCGAGCGCCTCGACCAGCGGCTGGCCCTGCTGGTCGGTTCTGCTCGCGATCTTCCCGACCGGCAACGCACGATCGAGGCGACCATCGAGTGGAGCGTCGGCCTGCTGGATGCCGAACCACGTGACCTCCTCATGCGCCTCGGTGCATTCGCGGGAGACTTCAGCCTCGAAGCGATCGAAGCGGTCGCGGACGCGGCGTGGAAGTCCGACACGATCTCCCTCCTCGCGGAGCTGGTCGACAACAGCCTCATCCGCTCGCAGGATGCCGGGTCGATCGCCCTATTCGGGATGCTGGCGACCGTACGCGAGTTCGCGCTCGCCCGCCTGGAGGCGGGTCCGCACGCCGAAACGGTGCGCCGGCTGCACGCTGCTTTCTATGCGCGTCTGGCTTCGGAGACCGCGCCCCTGCTGCAGGGCCCGACCCAGCTGAGGGCCCTCGAGAGGCTGGGGGCCGAGCGGGACAACCTGCGGGCGGCGGGCCGGCACCTCCTGCAGGCCGGCGAGATCGAGACCCTCGCCCGTGTGGTCTGGGACCTGTTCCTGTACTGGTGGATCCGGGGGTTGATGCCCGAAGCGCGCGGGTGGATGGATGCCATTCTGGCCACCGGTATCGAGATGTCGGACCGCACGCGCGCGATCGCCCTCGGCTACTCGTCGTGGGTGAGTCTCTGGCAGGATCGCAGCGGCGTCAGCGCCCGATCGTTCGAAGAGAGCATGCGACTGTTCCGGGCCCTGGGCGATCCGGCGAGCGAGGCACGCGTGCTCTGCGCGCTCGCACTGGCCTATCTCGGCGAGCAACCGCCCGATCTCGACCGTGCCGAGAAATCAGGACGCTCGGCGCTCGCGATCGTGAAGGGGCGGGTGCCGAGCGTCGCATCCATGGCGAACGTGACCATCGGCAGGGCACTGTTCGCACGCGGAGATCTGGCTGCAGCGGCGCGTACGTTCGACGAGGCGCTGACGCAGGCGGAGGGGGCAGGCGACATGTTCGCGTGCACGCTGGCACTGACCAACCGAGGGTGGGCAGGTATCGCCCTCGGCGAGCCGCACCCCGACATGTTCGAGCGCGATCTCCGACTCGCGACGCTGCTCGGTGATGTCGACGGTGTGGCATACGCGTTGGAGGGATTGATCGCGACAGCCGTGGTCGAGGGTGCCCCGGAACGCGCCGGAGTGCTGACGGGGGCGGCTGAGGCCGTCAGGCAGCTCACCGGGATGGGCGAGCAGGAGTCGTTCGTCACTTATCAGCCGTTCGTCGAGTCGGTCCTTCGATCCGCTGCCGCGCCCGTGTTCACGGCGGGACGCCTCCGCGGACGTGCGATGACGGTGCGCGAGGCGACCGAGTTCGCTCTCGGGGGCGATCTCGCCCGAGACGACGACATGCCCGCAGAATCATTCGGATAGGCGGTTCGCGGAACAGGTCGTGGGCGGAGCAGGTAGTGCGCACAACAGCCGTTCCCGGCATGATGTGTTCATGACTGGGGGGCGACAGCCCTTGATCCGCACGCCCGACCAGCGGATCAGGGTTTTCGTGAGTTCGACCCTGCGCGAACTCGCAGACGAGAGGGCGGCCGTGCGCGCTGCCATCGAGCGCATGCGCCTCGCGCCCGTCATGTTCGAGCTCGGCGCGCGGCCGCACCCGCCCCGCGAGCTGTACCGCTCCTACCTCGCGCAGAGCGACGTGTTCGTGGGCATCTACGCCGACAGCTACGGGTGGGTGGCGCCCGGCGAGCAGATCTCGGGGTTGGAAGACGAGTACGACCTCGCTCCGCGCGAGATGCCCAAGCTCATCTACATCAAGAGGAGCGCCCAGCGCGAAGAGCGCCTGAAGGAGATGATCGCGCGCATCCAGAGCGATGACACCGCCGCGTATCTTCCGTTCGAATCGGCTGAGGATCTGGAGGAGCGGGTGGCCGGCGATCTGGCGACCCTGCTGGCCGAGCGCTTCGACCAGTCGCGCGCCCGCGATGCCCCCGACGACGACGGCGCCGCGTCCCTGGTGGCCCGGGTTCCGGCGCCGTACACGACCACGATCGGTCGCGAGCAGGATCTCCTGCGGGTGCGGCAGCTGCTCGAACGCGGAGAGAACCGCGTGGTGAGCCTCATCGGACCTGGCGGCATCGGCAAGAGCCGCCTCGCGATCGAGGTGGCGCACGCCACCGAGGACCTCTTCCCCGACGGGACGTATTTCGTGCTGCTCGAGGGAGTGCTCGAGCACGGCCTGCTGCTGCCGACGATCGCCTACACCCTCGGCATCCGCGACAACGGCGAAGCCGGACTCGAGGATCGCATTGCGCGCGCGCTCGAGGGACGGAGGGTCTTGATCGTGCTCGACAACTTCGAGCAGATCGTGGATGCCGCCCCCGAGCTCGTGCGGCTGTACACCGTGGCGCCCCTCGCGAGCTTCCTGGTGACCAGCCGGGCGGTGCTGCGCATCCGCGGCGAGCAGGTCTACGAGGTCGAGACCCTCCGACCGCCCGAAGACGCCGGGCACATCAGCGTGGAGCGCGCGCGCCGGTCGACCGCCGTCCAGCTGTTCGTCGATCGCGCCCAGGCGGCCAAGCCGGAGTTCACCCTCACCGCCGAGAACGCGGATGCTGTCGCCGACATCTGCCGACGACTCGACGGCCTGCCGCTGGCGATCGAGCTGGCCGCCGCGAAAGTGCGCCTGCTCACCGCGCAGAGCATCGCACAGCGGCTCGAGAACATCCTTCCGCTTCTGACGGCGTCGGTTCGCGACCTTCCCGATCGGCACCGCACGATGCAGGCCACGATCGACTGGAGCGTCGGCCTGCTGCCCGATGAGCGGCGCGCGATGCTCGAGGATCTGGGCGTGTTCGCAACCCGATTCACCCTCGACGCCGTCGAGGCGATCGGTCGCGGGCGCGCGTGGGACGGATCGGCGCTGGACGGCATGTCGGACCTGGTGGACGCGTCGCTCGTCCGCCAGGAGGAGCTCGACGGGCGGTCGACGTTCTCGCTCCTGGCCATCATGCGCGGCTACGCGATAGGGCGCCTCAAGGAGCGCGGCGAGGCCGACACCGTGCGCGTCGCACACGCGGATCACTACCTCGGCCTGGTGCATCGGCTCGCCCCCGACCTGCGCGGACCCGGGCAGGCGGACGCCGTCGCTCAGCTGGGTCTGGAGCTTCCGAACCTCCGCGCGGCCGCGCGCCACCTCGTCTATACGGACCGGCTCGACGAAGCCGGCGACTTCGCCTGGACCCTGCTGGTCTACTGGTGGATCTCGGGGTTCTTCAGCGAAGTGCGGCTGTGGATGCTCGAGCTGCTTCAGAAAGATCAGCCGATCTCGGCACACACCCGTGCCGCCGCGCTGTTCTTCACCGTGTGGGGCGAGATGTGGCAGCGGCCCTCCGGCGAGGTCGTCGACGGACTGGGCGAATCCGAGCGCCTCTTCACCGAGAGCGGGGACGAGGACGCCGCGGCCATGGCCCTGGCCGCGAAGGCGTCGACGCGCTTGCGGTTCCCTGATCTGGATGCGGCCACAGCCGAAGCCGAGCTGAACGAAGCCGTCGCGAAGCTGCGCGAACTCGGCAACGGGTGGGCCGAGTCGATGGGCGAAGTGGGGCTCGGTCTGCTCGCGCTGATGGGCGGCGCGATCCCTGACTCCATCGCGCACTTCGATCGCGCCGCCGCGATCGCCGAGGCGGGCCAAGATCTGTTCATGCGCGTCGTGTCGGGAAACAACCGGGCGCGGATGGCGTTCATCCTGGGCGACCTCGAAGCCGCCGAGCAGGAGTGGGCGCTCGTGCTCGCAGGCTGTGCGCGCCTGCATTTCGACGAAGGCGTGGCGTATGCGCTCGAAGGCATGTGTGCGCTGGCGGCATCCCGAGGCGAGGGGTGGCGAGCGGGCGCGCTCACGGTCGTGGCGGAGACGATACGCCAGACCACCGGCATCTTCGACGTCGCCGGGGTGGCGGTGTACGAAGCACCGCTGCGGGCCCTCCGCGAAAGCAATCCCGACCAGGTCGCCGCCGGGGAACGCGCCGGCGCCGAGATGAGTGTCGCCGAAGGCATCGCTCTCGCCCTCCCCGATGCCGACGCCGACGCGACGGTCGACGCACGCGCTCGAGCGGTGGTGAGCGCGCTGTGGTCATGACGGGGGGACGGGACACCGTGATCCGGACTCCGGACCAGCGCCTGCGGGTGTTCGTGAGTTCGACGCTGCGCGAACTCGCGGCGGAGCGGGCGGCGGTGCGTGACGCCATCGAGCGCCTGCGCCTCGCCCCCGTCATGTTCGAGCTCGGAGCGCGCCCGCACCCGCCCCGCGAGCTCTACCGCGCCTACCTCGCGCAGAGCGACGTGTTCGTGGGTGTCTACGCCGACAGTTACGGATGGGTCGCTCCCGACGAGGAGGTCTCCGGACTCGAGGACGAATACAACCTCGCCCCGCCCGAGATGCCCAAGCTCATCTACATCAAGAAGAGCGAGCACCGTGACGCCCGCCTCGAGGACCTCATCGCACGCATCCGGACCGATGACACCGCCGCGTATCTGCCGTTCGAGGATGCCGACGAACTCGGCCAGCGGGTCTCCGGCGATCTCGCCAGCCTGCTGGCGGAGCGCTTCGACGAGACCCGCGACGACACGCGGTCCGTCCCGAGCGAGGACCGCAGCGCCGTCGCCGCGCGACTGCCCGTCCCCTACACCAGCACGATCGGCCGCGAAGACGACCTCGCGCGCCTGCGCGACATCCTCGCCCGACGATCGGATCGGGTCGTGAGCCTGATCGGCCCCGGCGGAATCGGCAAGAGCAGGCTCGCGATCGAGGTGGCGCTCGCGACCGAGGACCTGTTTCCCGACGGCACCTATTTCGTGCCGCTGGAGGCGGTGTTGGAGCCCGGAATGCTGCTGCCGACCATCGCGCATTCGCTCGGCATCCGCGATAACGGCGAAGCCGGTCTCGACGAGCGCATCTCGCGCGCGCTCGACGGGCAGAAGGTTCTGATCGTTCTGGACAACTTCGAGCAGATCGTCGATGCGGCACCGCTCGTCGTCAGGCTCTACGACCTGGCGCCCGGCGCGGTCTTCCTCGTGACCAGTCGCGTGGTGCTGCGCATCCGCGGTGAGCAGGTCTACGAAGTGGGCTCTCTGTCCACCCCCGACGCCTCGCTGCCGGCCTCGCCCGATCGCACGCGCCGCTCCTCGGCGTGCGCGCTGTTCATCGACCGCGCCGAGGCCGCCAAGCCCGGCTTCGTCGTCACGGAGGAGAACGCCGCCGACATCGCCGACATCTGCCGGCGCCTGGAGGGACTCCCGCTGGCCATCGAGCTCGCGGCGGCGAAAGTGCGCATCCTCACCCCGTCGGGGATCGCCCAGCGACTGGGCAGCAGCCTCCCTCTGCTGACCGCCGCCGCACGGGACCTCCCCGAGCGGCACCGGACCATGCGCGCGACGATCGACTGGAGCGTGAGCCTGCTTCCCGACGAGCAGCGTCAGCTGCTGTACGACCTCGGTGTGTTCGTCACCCGGTTCACACTCGACGCCGTGGAGGCGATCGGGGCCGGCAGATCCTGGGATCAAGACAGCCTCGATGCCCTCACCGCCCTCGTCGACGCTTCGCTGGTCAGACAGAGCGAGGTGCGGCGGGCGATCTGTGTTCGCGCTGCTGGCGATCGTGCGCGAATACGCGCTCGACGAGCTGAAGCAGCGCGGAGACACCGCCGTGGTGCGTCGCGCGCACGCCGATCACTATCTCGCGTTCGTGCTGTCGGTCGCGCCGGGACTGCGTGGGAATGGACAGGCGGAGGCGGTGAGCAGGCTCAGCCTCGAATTGCCCAACCTTCGCGGCGCGGCGCGCCATCTCGTCTTCACCGACCGGTTGGATGAGGCCGGCGATTTCGCGTGGAGCCTTCTGCCGTATTGGTGGATCTCCGGCTACTTCGCCGAGGTGCGGCTGTGGATGCTGGAGCTGCTGGACAAGCCCGGCCCGCTCTCGGATCGGACCCGGGCGATCGGGCGGTTCTTCTCTCTCTGGGGCGAGATGTGGCAGCGACCCAGCGCGCAGATGGTGGCCGGCCTGGGCGAATGCGTCGAACTGTTCACCGCGAGCGGAGACGAGGATGCGGCGGCCATGGCCTTGGCGGCGCGTGGGACCGCACGCCTGCAGTTCGCCGACGTCGACGTGAGAGCCGCGCAGTCCGAACTGACGGAGGCCATCGGGCGTCTGCACGCTGTGCGCAATGGGTGGGGGGAGGCGCTCGCGGAGGTCGCCCTCGGGCGCATGGCATGGGTGCTCGGCGGGGGCGATGAGGCGTTCGAGCGTTTCAGTCGGGCGATCGAGATCGCCGACGCCGGCGGCGATCTGTTCACGAGCGTGATCGCCGGAGTCCTGCGTGCGCGGATGAAGTTCATGGCGGGAGACATCGATGAGTCCGAGAGCGAGTGCATCCGCAACCTCGTCCGGTCCGTGAAGCTCCACTACGCAGAAGGCGTGGCGTACGGCCTGGAGGGGCTGTGCGCCGTCGCGGCCGCTCGCGGCGAAGCGAGGCGCGCCGGCGCGCTCGCCGCCGCCGCCGCGATCATCCGGAGGCGAATCGGCGTCTTCGACATCGAATCCTTCGGCGTGCACACCGAGCACCTCGAGTCGCTCCGCGGGCGTGAACCCGACGCGGTGGCCGCAGGAGAGGCAGAGGGCGAGGAGCTGAGCGTTCCCGACGCCGTCCGGCTGGCGCTCCCCGAGCCCGATCTCGCCACCGTGCAGGAGGAACTGCGGCAATGGTGACCGCCGAAAGCCACACCACCATCCGGACGCCCGATCAGCGGATCCGGGTCTTCGTCAGCTCGACGCTTCGAGAGCTCGCCGACGAACGCCGGGCGGTGCGATCGGCGATCGAGCAGCTCCAGCTGGCTCCTGTGATGTTCGAGCTCGGTGCGCGGCCGCATGCGCCCCGCGACCTCTATCGCTCCTATCTCGCGCAGAGCGACGTCTTCGTGGGAATCTACGGCGAGAGCTACGGATGGGTCGCCGACGGTGAGTCGGTGTCGGGGCTGGAGGACGAGTACAACCTCGCGCCCGCCGCGATGCCGAAGCTCATCTACATCAAGTCCGGCACCGCCAGGGACGAACGCCTCCGCGCGCTGATCGAGCGCATCAAGGCGGATGACACGGCGGCCTATCTGCCTTTCGACACCGCCGAACAGCTCGAGGCGCGGGTCACGGACGACCTCGCAACCCTGCTGGCCGAACGGTTCGACCAGTCGCGCGGGGCGTCGTCTGTGGACGGAGCTCCTGCCGCGGCATCCGCCGTTCCCCGTCTGCCCGTTCCCTATACGACGACGATCGGCCGAGAGGACGACGTGCACCGGGTGCGCGCTCTTCTGGAGCGGGGGACGGACCGGGTCGTGAGCCTCATCGGCCCCGGCGGTATCGGCAAGAGCCGCCTCGCGATCGAGGTCGCTCGCGCGAGTGAGGACCTCTATCCCGACGGCACGTACTTCGTGCTGCTCGAGGGAGTGCTCGAGCCGCAGCTCCTGCTGCCCACCATCGCCTATGCCCTCGGCATCCGCGACAACGGCGAAGCCGCGCTCGAGGAGCGCATCTCACGCGCACTGGAGGGCCGCAAGGTGCTCATCGTGCTCGACAACTTCGAGCAGATCGTCGACGTTGCCCCCCTGCTGGTGCGGCTGTACACGGTCGCCCCGACGGCGAGTTTTCTCGTGACGAGCCGGATCGTGCTGCGCATCCGCGGCGAGCGGGTGTACGAGGTGGAGGGGCTGCAGGCCCCGCAAGGCGTGTCCGCGGTCAGCCTGGACCGCGGACGGCGCTCCACGGCGATCGCGCTCTTCGTCGATCGCGCACGCGCGGTGAACCCCGACTTCGCGCTCACCGACGACAACGTCGCGGACGTCGCCGACATCTGCCGCCGCCTGGAAGGGCTCCCCCTGGCGATCGAGCTCGCCGCCGCCAAGGTGCGGGTGCTCACACCGGCGGGCATCGCGCAGCGCCTCGAGCGGACGCTGCCGCTGCTGACCGCCGCGGTCCGCGACCTGCCCGATCGACATCGCACGATGCAGTCGACGATCGACTGGAGCGTGAGTCTGCTCCCGCCCGCGCACCGCGACCTGCTGCAGGACCTCGGAGTGTTCGCGACCCGGTTCACGTTCGAAGCGGTCGACGCGATCGGTCGCGGGCGATCGTGGGACGGGCAGTGCATCGACGCGCTCGCCGCTCTCGTCGACGCCTCGCTGGTCAAGCAGGTCGACATCGGCGGCCGCTCGGCGTTCTCGCTGCTGGCGATCGTGCGGGAGTACGCGATCGGCCGTCTCAAGGCGCAGGGAGATGCGGATGTGATGCGCGCCGCCCATGCCGACTACTACGTCGGTCTCGTCCACCGGGTCGCGCCCGGCCTGAGCGGCGCCGGCCAGGCCGATGCGGTGAGAGAGCTCGGTCTGGACCTGCCGAACCTCCGCGCGGCGGTGCGCCACCTCGTCTACACGGACCGCCTGGACGATGCGGGAGCCTTCGCGTGGAGCCTGCTCATCTACTGGTGGATCGCGGGATTCTTCGGCGAAGTGCGGGTCTGGATGCTCGAGCTCCTCGACAAGCAGGAGCCGATCTCGCAGCACACCCGCGCGGTCGCCTGGTTCTTCGCGCTGTGGGGCGAGATGTGGCAGCACCCGTCGCAGGAGGTCGTGGCCGGTCTCGCCGAGTGCGTGCGGCTGTTCGCCGAGAGCGGGGACGATGACGCCTCGGCGATGGCCCTGGCGGCGCGCGCGACCGCGCGGGTGCAGCTGCCCCAGCCCGATGCCGACAAGGCGGATGCGGAACTGACCGAAGCAGTCGCGAAGCTGCACGCGGTCGGCAACTTCTGGGCCGAGGCGATCACGGAGGTTTCGCGAGGTCGGTTGGACTGGGTCCGCGGCCGGACCGACGATGCCCTCGCCCACTTCGATCGCGCGACCGCCATCGCCACCGCGGGTCAGGATCTGTTCACGATGTCGGTCGCGGGCAACCTGCGATCCCGGCTGAACTTCCTGCGCGGCGAGATCGACATCGCCGAGAAGGAGTTCGTGCACACCCTGCAGCTCGCGATCCGCCTGCACTACGACGAGGGCCTGGCGTACGGGCTCGAGGGACTGTGCGCAGTGGCTGCCGCCCAGGGCGACGCGTGGCGGGCCGGTGCGCTTTCGGCGGCCGCCGCGGCCATCCGCCACCGGATCGGCGTTTTCGACGCGGAGGCGTTCACGGTGCACATCGCCCATCTCGCGGCGCTGCGCTCGAAGGACCCGGAGGCCGTCGCGGCCGGCGAGCGGGCGGGGGCGGACCTCAGCGTGCCCGAGGCCGTCGCGCTCGCGCTGCCTGACGCGGGCGCCGCGGTGCGGGAGTCGGTCGCGCACTGGTGAAGCGGTTCATCCGTCACCTGCGCGCGCCCGCGACCCGTTCTCTCGAACGCAGGTGCCGGATGAACGGGGGTCGGGCGGGCGTTTCAGTGCGCGCGGGCGTGGCGGAACCGCAGCCGAGTGCCGGGCCTGGCCTGCGCGAGCAGGTCGAGCGCGGCATCCGTCGCCACCGCGATCACCGGGTAGCCGCCCGTGACCGGCCCGTCGGCGAGCAGGATCGTCGGCCGCCCGCTCGGGGGCACCTGCAGCGCGCCGGGCACCATGCCCTCGCTCGGCAGCTCGTCGTCGCTCTGGCGGCTGAGCGCGGGCCCGTCCAGGCGCATCCCGACCCGGTCAGAGTCGTTCGTCACGGTCCAGATCGCGTCGAAGAGCGCTCGCTGAGCGGATGCGGCGAACCAGTCGGCGCGCGGGCCGGGGGCGAGTTCGATTTCGAGTTCGTCGTCGTGCGGTGCGCCCCACGGCGCGAGGTCCGCGACCGGGATGGGGTCGTGGTCGTCGTGCGCGACCGCGATCTCGTCGTCTTCGGCGAGCCGGGCCGGTCCGAGTCCGGCGAGCAGGTCGGTGGCGCGCGATCCCAGCACTCGCGGCGCCTCGAACCCGCCGCGCACCGCGAGGTAGGCGCGTGCGCCGTGCGCGAACCAGTCGAGGTGCAGCTCCGCTCCCATGGGCCACGCGTGGGCCTCGTACGGGTCGACATCACGGCCCGCGAGGCGGATCGGCCCCCACGCTCCCGTGACGGCGAACCACAGGTCGCGCTGCGCGACAGCGCGGAATCCGCCCATCGTGACTTCGACCACGGCGGCGCCCTCGGGGTTGCCGACCAGCCGGTTCGCCGTGCGGGCCGAGCCGCGGTCGAGCGCGCCCGACGGCGCGACGCCGAACGCCGCGGCGCCGGGTCGCCCGAGGTCTTGGATCGTCGCGAGCAGCCCGGGCGCGAGCACGCGCAGGTCGGCGTGCTGGTGCGCCGGCTTCTGCGCGAGGTCGCCCGGCGCGCGCGAATGCCCCCTGCGCACGTGTGTGCCGGGTGACGTGGTGCGCAGCGGCTGATCTCGCGCCGGCGGGGCGGGCACGGAACCGCACTCGCGTACCGGGGGCGAGCAGGGCGGGGGATGCCGCATCCGGATCGAACAGCGGCGCCGCGGTCGTGCCGATCAGGCGCCACCCGCCCGGGGTCTCCCGCGGATACGCGCCGGTGAACTCGCCGGCCAACCCCACCGCGCCTCGCGGGACGCGTGTGCGCGGGCTCGGCAGCCGCGCCACGTCGAAGGGCCACTCCGCGCTCACGAGGTAGCCGAAGCCCGGCGCAAAGCCGGTGAAGGCGACCGTCCACTCCGCCGCGGTGTGCCGGCGCACCAGCTCGTCGGCGCTCACCCCGAGCAGCGCCGCGGTCGCTTCGAGGTCGGCACCGTCGTAGACGACCTCGAGGTCGACGACCACCTGGGTCGCAGAAGCGGCGGACGCGGCATCCGTCGTCGCCGCCGCGATCCAGGCCCGCGCCGCCGCGAGCGTCAGCCGAGCAGGATCGATGCGCACGAGCACGGTGCGCGCCGCCGGGACGAGGTCGAGCACGCCGGGGATCCGGCCGGCATCGAGCCGTCGGTGCAGCGCGACGGCGGCCCCGAGCGATCCGACCTCGACCAGCACCGCGCGCTCGCCCATCGGCAGGATCAGGGGGGTCTCAGCCGGAGTCTCGCTCACCACGGCGCGCGCACCTCGATGCCCTCCGCGTCGAGCGCGGCGCGCACCGCTCGGGCCATCGCGACCGCGTCGGGCGAGTCGCCGTGTACGCAGAGGGATGCCGCGTCCACGCGCACCTCGGTGCCGTCGGCGGCCTCGACCACACCGTCGCGCGCGAGACGAAGAGCGCGAGCGGCGACCCGCGCGGGGTCGTGCAGCAGGGCGCCGGGGGCGCCGCGGGGCACGAGCGACCCGTCGGCGAGGTACCCGCGGTCGAGGAACGCCTCGAGCACGAACGGCAATCCGGCCTCGCACGCGGCGCGCTCGACCTCGCCGCGCAGTCCGAGTACCGGAAGCGGGCGACCGAGGCGTTCGGCGAGGGCCGCGATCGCCGTGACGACCGCATCCGCCTGGGCGGCGTCGGTGGTGACCGCGTGGTAGAGCGCACCGTGCGGCTTGACGTAGCGCACGTCGGCGCCGGCATCGGCGAGCGCGTGCAGCTGGGCGGCGACGGTAGCGGTGAGTTCCGCCGGCGTCATCTCCACAGGCACGCGCCCGAAGTGGGCGGGGTCGGGATACGACGGATGCGCCCCCACCGCGACACCGAAGCGCGCGGCGCGGTCGACGGCTTCGCGGAGGGAAGCGGCATCCCCCGCGTGCCCGCCGCAGGCGATGCTCGCGCTCGAGATCACCGCGAACATCGCCTCATCGTCGGCCGTGGGCACGCCCGCGACCGTCTCGCCGAGGTCGGCGTTCAGGTCGATCGAGGTCATGCGTCCACGCTACCCATCTGCGCTCCGCCGGCGGTGGCCGGTCGCACATGACACCGCGAGTGCGGCTGGGGTTCGGTGCCGTACTCAGGCTGGATCCCCTCGGCGCGCCCGCGCTGCCCGGAAATCCGCGGGTCTTCCGCGCCCCCGCCGCTTTCAGCCTGAGTTGGGCCCGTACTGCCCGTCGGACCCGGCGGGATACCGTGGACCCATGGCCCGCGCCCGATTCGAGGAGTCCCCCGCGTCCGTGCGGCTCTCCGACGGCACGCTCGCGCACGTCGTGCGCTCCGAGTACGCCGGCGGGTGGGAGCTCCAGGTCGACGGCACCCCGCAGTCGCACGTCGACCTCGACGATCCGACTCACCTGCACTTCGAGTACGTCGCCCGCATGGGCGCGGTGATCGACCTGCTGCGGATGCCGCGTCAGCCGCTCACCGCCGTGCACCTCGGCGCCGGAGCCCTCACTCTCCCCCGCTACGTCGACGCGACGCGACCGGGTTCGCGCCAGCAGGTCATCGAGCTCGAGCCGGCGCTGGTCGAACTCGTGCGCAACGAGCTGCCGCTGCCCAAGGGCGCATCGATCCGCATCCGCATCGGCGACGCCCGCGAGGGGCTCGGACGCCTGCCCGCAGCGATGGTCGGCAACGTCGACCTGCTCATCTCGGATGTCTACGCGGGTTCGCAGACTCCCGCGCACCTGACCACCGTCGAGTTCTACTCGGCCGCCCAGAAGCTGCTGGCCCCCGAAGGCGTGCTTCTGGTCAACGTCGCCGACGGCGCCGGCCTCCGGTTCGCGCGGCGGCAGGTCGCGACGGTGCGCGCGGTCTTCCCGCACGTGATCGTGCTCGCGGAGGTACAGGTTCTCAAGGGCCGTCGGTTCGGCAATCTGGTGATCGCCGCGTCCTGCTCGCCGCTGCCCTCGGAGTGGCTGCCGCGGCTCATGGCGGCCGGCCCGCACCCGGCCAAGGTCGCGCAGGGCGCGGAGCTCGAGGAGTTCGCGCTCGGCGCGCGCGTGGCGACGGATGCCGATTCCACGCCGTCGCCGCGGCCCGCGTCATCGGTCTTCGAGCGTCGCCCCTGACATCCGGTCCGTCAGCGGCGCGTCCGCTCCGGCCTTCGCGAACCGCGGGGCACACTGGAGGAGCGAACCCGGTCGGAGCTGCGAGGAGTCGAAGGTGAGTTACATCCACGGGTATGACCCCGACACCCTGCGTGAGCAGGTCGATCCGCGCGCGTGCAAGGACCGTCTCGATGAGATCGGCGAGCAGCGCAGTCTGCCGGCACTGCTCGAGCGGGTCTGGCTGCTGAAGGTGCTCGGCCGGCTCGAGGATTCGCTCGTCCTGTCGGAGCAGTCGGTGCGCGTCGCCCGCATGGCCGGCACCCGCAAGGACCTGCTGCGGGCCCGCATCCTGCACGCGTCGGTGCTGCAGTTCCGCGGCGCGTACGCTGCCGCCGAGCAGGAGCTCACCTCGTGCGCGTACGAAGCCGAGGGCCAGGACTGGAACGCGATCGCCGCGTTCGCCTATACGCACCGCGGCAAGGTGCACTACGACGCCGAGGACTTCGTGTCGGCGCGATCGGACTTCAAGCGGGCACTCTTCCTGCGACAGGAATCCGGCGCCTCCGACGACCAGCTCGAGGCCGCCCTGCTCGCGATCGATGCCGCCGACCGACGCCGCACCGGCGCCTCGATCGCCAGCTGATCCGCCTCGCTCCCGTCAGTGTCGTAGGTACGTTCTACTCTCACCGCCATGTCGGATCTTCACCGTGTGCGCGTCTGGGCTGACGCGCTGATCGCCCATCACCTCGACGACTCCTGGTCGTTCGGGTTCGACAACGCCAAGCGCCGTGCCGGACTGTGCGACTACACGTCACAGCGCATCAGCGTCTCGCGCTACCTCGCCGCGCGCTACGACGACGACACCAACCACCAGACGCTGCTGCACGAGGTCGCGCACGCGCTGGCCGGCGCGAAAGCAGGGCACGGCGCGAAGTGGAAGGCCGTCGCGCGCGAGCTGGGCTATGTCGGCGGCACGACCCACCACGGAGAGACCGCGACCGAGCTCGCCCCGTGGATCGGCGTCTGCCCCGCCGGGCACCTCGCGTACCGGCACCGCCGCGTGACGCGCCCGACCTCATGCGCGAAGTGCGCGCCGCGGTTCGACGACCGCTTCGTGTTCACGTGGTCGCGCCGGGAGATCAGCCCGGCCGCGCGGCTCGCGGCCATGACTCCGCGGTAGCGACGCGGTCAGAGCGCACGTCAGCGCGAGGTCAGAGCGCGCGGAAGACGCCGTCGCGCAGAACCGGCACGACGGATGCCGCATCCACGGCCGCGGCGGCGAGCACCTCGTCGCGCCGCCCGCGTTCGATGAGCTCGAGCCCCGAACCGCTCGCGGTCAGCAGGTGCTTCACGGCGCGGCGAAGGGCGCGGAAGGATTCCGAGGCGACCGCGGCGTCGGGCGATGTGTGATCGATGCCGCGCGACCCGAGGGCGTCGACGATCGCACCCGCCCCGAGCTGGTCTTCGACGGCGAAGCGCACCGTGGCGGCCGCATCCCGTCCGGTGAGCTCGCCCGCGGCGATCACGGCGATGCTCGTTCGTCCGCCGCGGCGCTGCTGCTCGGCCAGGACGGCGTCCGCGACCGCCGAGGCGTTGCGCAGCGCACCGAGCAGCACGAGCGCGCCGCCCGCGGCCGCGGCCTCGGCGACGGCCGCGCCGTTGATCGAACTCGCGCGGGCTGCGGCATCCAACGGGAAGTCCGCCCCGCGTTCGACTGCCTCGATCACGGTCGTCGAGAATCGCAGCACGTCGACGACCACCACGATCTCTGCCGGGGCGAGCCGTGCGAGCCCGTCGATGCCCCACTCCAGCCGTACCTGGTACGTGGACTGGTCCAAGGGTCCGTCGGGCATTCGACCAGCGTAGAGCGGGGTCCATCGAGTAGCGCCGAAACGCCGTCACCGAGATCGCCGAGGCGGCCGATCGGCGCAGGTGACCGGGCGTCTCGCCCGCGCACCGGGTGCGAGACTGGAACGATGCGCATCTTGCTGAAGCTCGTCATCGACTGCGACGCGGATGCCGCGTGGCGGGCCGTGCACTCGCCCCGCGCCGTCGCGGAGCTGTACGGCCCGCTGATGGACATGTCGCCGCTCGATCCGGACGGAGTTCCGACGTCCTGGGAGCCGGGCGGCGACGTGCCCGTGCAGCTCGCACTCGCCGGCATCGTGCCGATGGGCCGCCAGCTGATCCACGTCAGCGAGCGCACCGTGCAGGACTCGAACGGGGCGGTGCGCATCTTCCGTGACAGCGGCATTCCGCTCACCGGTCCGCTCGCGAGTCTCGACGTGTGGGACCACCAGATGGCGATCTCGCCCGCTCCGGGCGACCCCACGAAGACCCTGTGGCGCGACCGGCTCACGATCGGCGGGCCGACGGCGCTCGCCCTGTGGCCGGTGCTGTGGACCACCTGGCAGTGGCGGGCGGCGCGCATCAAGGCGATGGCGCCGACGTGGGCTCACGACCCCGAGCTCGCCCGCGACGCCGAGCCGGACTGACGCGGGACCGAGCCGTTCTGGCCGATCGTCGCGATCGTTGGGGGTCACCGCGTCGCCCGCAAGGCCCATCCGCGTACATCGCAAGGATGACCCGCGCCGGCGGGCGGGGTCACCGGGTGGTCGACTCGAGCACGTCCTGTTGACGCGACGGAGCAGGAGCGTAGACGCGCAGCGCCCTCGGCATGATCCGGCAGGTGAGCGTGTAGCGGCCGTCCTCGCCGACCGCCGGGCGCCGCGTCAGCTCCCCGTCGTGCGCGTAGAAGGTCGCTTCGCCGGATCGGGGGCGCACCGAGATCGCGATGTCGGTCGCGGTGATGTGCTCGATGTCGGATGCCGGCGGCAGCAGTCGCAGCGCGCGCAGGACGGCGCGCGTCACGGCTCCGAAGGACAGCGCGGCGACGGCCTGCAGCCTCGAGCCGCGCGCGTGCAGCACCCGCACGTCGAGCACGTCGTCCGACATGGTCCTCCGCTGGAAGGTCGCGACCTGGCCGGGCGTGTTGCGCCCGACGCTCGCGAACACCGACCAGACCCGCGCACGCCGGCCGCCGATCACGATGTCGATCGGCTCGGCGTCGCGGAGCCCGCGCCACGTGGCCGCGATCCCGCCGATCCACTTGCCGAGCCGCGCCTTGCGCTTGGTGCGCTCAGCGACGAACTCGGGGTAGATGCCGATCGAGGCCGCGTTCATCACAGTCACCGTGCGCCCGCCGGCGGTCAGCTCGCCGACGCTGGCGGCGATCCCCGATCCGGCCTGCAGAGCGTCGATCGCGAGGTCGACGCTCTCGATTCCCGCCGAACGGGAGAAGTGGTTGAAGGTGCCGCCCGGCAGCGGCATGAACGGCCTGTCGAACTCGAGGGCCAAGTGGGCCATTCGGGCAACCGACCCGTCGCCGCCGTACACGCTGAGCACCTGCGGCGCGTCATCGCCCGCCATGATCTGGCGCACCACGTCGTCCATCGTCTCGTCGGGCTCGAGCTCCCGCACCACGGCGGCCGGCAGGCGCTCGGAGATCTTCGGCCGGGGATCGAGTCGGATGACCGCGGTGCCGGCACCCTGGTTCATCACGATCAGCACCCCGGTGCCGTCCGGGGAGGGCGGCAGGTCGATCAGCTCGACCACCTGCTCGACCTCGACCTCGGGCGTCACACCGCGACTGCGTGCGGGAAAGACCAGTCGGCCGAGCAGGGCGATGCCCGCGCCGATCGCGACACCGCCCACGACATCCGAGAGCCAGTGCGCGCCGACGTGCAGACGCGAGTACGCCACCGCGGCCGCGAGCGGGGCGACGATGATCCCCGCCGCGCCGGATTCCCACGCGACCCCGGTCGCGAATCCTGCGGCACTCGCCGAGTGGCCCGACGGGAAGGACGGGGTCGTGGGGTAGGCGCGCAGGCGCCGGATCGCGGGCACCTCGTCGAAGACGGGTCGCCGGCCGTCGAAGAAGCTCTTGACGATCACGTCGGAGACCACGCTCGCCACCACCATCGACCCCACCCCGCGGATCGCCGCGCGATGCCGGCCCACCGCCACCAGCGTCGCCGCAATCGAGTACCACAGCAGACCTTGATCGGCCGCGCGACTCAGGCGGGCGTATGTCCGATCGTGCACGTGCCACGAGCGCGAGGCGTTGATGCGCTTGCCCGCTGCGCGGTCGAGACGGCGCACCCAGCGCGGCATGATGCGGGCGCGGCGAAAGGTCACGATCGGATGCCGCGGGCTGCTCGGGTGCATATGCCGAGGTTAGTTGGGCGGCCTCGGAGACGGGGGCCATTGCCGTCGCGCTCCGGAGTCGTTAGCTTCGAACCGCCGTACCCTCCGCGTCGAAAGGAGCCACCATGGCCGCGACTCCCCTTCCCTCGGGCGGCGAGCGCCCCGAGGCCGGAACCGTCAAGACCTGCGATGCGAGCGGGATGATCGAGATCCACCGCATGTTCCGCCGCAGTTTCGGAGAGGGCCCGGTCCTCGTGCGCGCCGTCCCGGCCGGCGACCTGGGACGTGCGGATGCGGTGGTGACACAGCTGGCGACGACCTCGCTCGGCCTGCACGCCCACCACGACGGCGAGGACGAGAAGCTGTGGGGGGCGCTCGAAGAGCGCGCCCCGTCGTGCACCGAGCACGTCGAGCGCATGAAGGAGCAGCACGCCGTCATGCTCGTGCACCTGGGCGAACTCGACCGGGCGCTTCCCGCATGGCGGGCGAGCGCCTCTGCCCTGGATGCCGTCCCCGTGCTCGCCGCGCTGGACGGGATCAACGCGGCACTGGGCGTGCACCTGCCCGATGAGGAGACCCACATCGTCCCGGTGATGGAGACCACGATCACCCAGAAAGAAGTCGAGTGGTATTCCGAGCACGGTCGCAAGTCGATCCCCAAGGGACAGACCTGGGCGCAGCTCGGCGAGATCCTCGCCGCTCAGCCGGACGGCGGCGACGAGTGGCTGCACAAGCACATGCCCGCCCCCGCGCGGCTGATGTGGCGGTGGATCGGCAAGCCGAAGTACGCGAAGCATCGCGCCGCCCTCGAAGGGCGCTGACCCGCTACGCGAGGCCGTGCTCGAAGGAGAACACCCCGAGCTGCACTCGATCGTGCAGCGCGACCGAGACGTCGACGACCAGCTGGTAGGTCCTCAGCGGACGGAACACGGTTTCACGCTACGGGCAACCGAGTTCCGCGGCATCCGTCCGCAGATGTATCCGGCCAACCCCTTGCCCGAGATCACCCTCAGGCTTTACTGTCCGGACACAGGCTGAAATCGACGGGAAACGTCGAAGGACCAAGATCGAACAGCGGGGGATGATCCCACCGGCACCCGAACCGGTC
This sequence comes from uncultured Actinomycetota bacterium, assembly GCA_963772395.1. Taxonomy (GTDB): domain Bacteria; phylum Actinomycetota; class Actinomycetes; order Actinomycetales; family Microbacteriaceae; genus Microbacterium. The sequence goes on from CAVYWV010000003.1 coordinate 202,845, forward strand.
CCCGTCGATGGCAGCGCCAAGAGGATCAGTCGAGGACGGACGGAGACCGGCATGACGACGGTACGCGCGGCAATCACCCAGACCACCTGGACGGGCGACAAGGACTCGATGCTCGAGCGGCACGAGCAGTTCGCGAGGGATGCCGCCGCCCAGGGTGCGGAGGTGATCTGCTTTCAGGAGCTGTTCTACGGGCCGTACTTCGGCATCACGGAGGACAAGAAGTACTACCGCTACGCCGAACCCGCCGACGGGCCGATCGTGCAGCGATTCGCGAAGCTGGCCGCCGAGCTGAACATGGTGATGATCCTCCCGATCTACGAAGAGGACATCACCGGCGTGTACTACAACACGGCGGTGGTCGTGGATGCCGACGGCACGATCCTCGGCAAGTACCGCAAGCACCACCTGCCGCACCTGGACCGGTTCTGGGAGAAGTTCTACTTCCGCCCCGGCAACCTCGGCTACCCGGTCTTCGACACCGCGGTCGGCAAGATCGGCGTCTACATCTGCTACGACCGGCACTTCCCGGAGGGCTGGCGCGAGCTCGGCCTGAACGGCGCGCACATGGTGTTCAACCCGAACGCGACCAAGCCGGGCCTGTCGAACCGTCTCTGGGAGGTCGAAGGGCCGTGCGCCGCGGTCGCGAACGGCTACTTCGTGCTGCAGCCGAATCGCGTCGGACTCGAGGACAACGAGTACGGCGACCTCGCGGTGGACTTCTACGGCACCAGCCAGGTGATCGACCCGCGCGGCAATTTCGTCGGCGAGCGCGGCTCGGGCACTGATGAGGAGGTGCTCATCCGCGACCTCGACATGGACATGGTGCAGCAGATGCGCGATGACTGGCAGTTCTACCGCGACCGCCGGCCGGACTCGTACACGATGATCGCGAAGCCGTAGCGGGAGTGAGCACCTCATGAGCACCACACTCATCACCGGCGGCACCGTCGTCTCCGCCACCGGTCGCTCGCAGGCCGACGTCCTGATCGACGGCGAGACGATCGTCGCTGTGCTGCAGCCCGGCTCCGAGCTTCTCGGCACCGATGTCGCAGCATCCGTCGATTCCGTTCTCGACGCGACCGGCAAGTACGTGATCCCCGGCGGGATCGACGCGCACACCCACATGGAGCTCCCGTTCGGCGGCACCGCCGCGATCGACACGTTCGAGACCGGCACGCGCGCGGCGGCGTGGGGAGGTACCACGAGCATCATCGACTTCGCGGTGCAGCGCTACGGCGAGCGCATCCAGGACGGCCTGGCCGCGTGGCACGCGAAGGCGGCCGGCAACTGCGCGATCGACTACGGATTCCACCAGATCATCGGCGGGGTCGATGCCGACGCCCTCGCCGCGATGCCCGGGCTGATCGACGAGGGCATCACCAGCTTCAAGCTGTTCATGGCCTACCCGGGTGTCTTCTACTCCGACGACGCCCAGGTGCTGCGCGCCATGCAGGTCTCACGCGAGAGCGGTCTGCTCACGATGATGCACGCCGAGAACGGGCCCGTGATCGACGTGCTCGCGGCGCAGTTGATCGAAGAGGGCAAGACCGACCCCTACTTCCACGGCATCGCCCGCGCGTGGCAGATGGAGGAGGAGGCGACCCACCGCGCGATCATGATCGCGAACCTCACCGGCGCGCCGCTGTACGTCGTGCACGTGAGCGCCAAGCAGGCCGTCGAGCAGCTCGCCGCCGCCCGCGACAAGGGCCAGAACGTGTTCGGCGAGACCTGCCCGCAGTACCTGTACCTCTCGCTCGAAGAGCAGCTCGGCGCCTCGAGCGAGGAGTGGGGCCGGTTCGAGGGAGCGAAGTGGGTGTGCTCCACCCCGCTGCGCTCGCGCGCGGAGGGCCACCAGGACCACATGTGGCAGGCGCTGCGCACGAACGACCTGCAGATGGTCTCGACCGACCACTGCCCGTTCTGCATGAAGGACCAGAAGGAGCTCGGCCGCGGCGACTTCCGCGCGATCCCGAACGGCATCGGCTCGATCGAGCACCGCATGGACCTCATGTACCAGGGGGTCGTGACCGGCAAGATCACGCTCGAGCGCTGGGTCGAACTCACCTCGACCACGCCGGCGCGGATGTTCGGCCTGTACGGCCGCAAGGGCGTGATCCAGCCGGGAGCGGATGCCGACATCGTCGTCTACGACCCGAACGGGCACACCTCGATCGGGCTCGGCCAGCGGCCGGACGGCTCGCCTACCGGCAAGACCCATCACATGAACATGGATCACTCGGCCTGGGAGGGCTTCGAGATCGACGGCCACGTCGACACCGTGCTCTCGCGCGGCAAGGTCGTCGTCGATCACGGCGAGTACCTCGGCTCCAAGGGCGACGGCCGCTTCCTCAAGCGCGGCCTCAGCCAGTACCTGACATAAGGATCACCATGGACTTCGGCGTCGTTCTGCAGACCAACCCGCCCGCCGCGCGCACCGTGCAGCTCGCCAAGCTGGCCGAGGCGCACGGCTTCAGCCACGTGTGGACCTTCGACTCGCACCTGCTCTGGCAGGAGCCGTACGTGATCCACTCCGCGATCCTCGCCGAGACCAACCGGGTCACCGTCGGCCCGTTCGTCACGAACCCGGCGACGCGGGACTGGACGGTCACGGCATCCGTCTTCGCCACGCTCAACGAGATGTACGGCAACCGCACGATCTGCGGAATCGGCCGCGGCGACTCGGCCGTGCGGGTCACCAACGGCAAGCCGGTGACGATGAGCGAACTGCGCGAGTCGATCCACGTGATCCGGGAGCTCGCGAACTCCCGGCCGGTCGAATACCACGGCGCCACGATCCAGTTCCCGTGGAGCCGGGGCTCCGAGCTCGAGATGTGGGTCGCCGCGTACGGTCCGCTCGCGCTCAAGCTCACCGGCGAGGTCGGCGACGGCTTCATCCTGCAGCTGGCCGACCTCGACATCGCCGCGTGGATGATCAAGACGGTGCGGGATGCCGCGGCCAATGTCGGCCGCGACCCGGATTCGATCGCGTTCTGCGTGGCCGCGCCGATGTACATCGGCGAGGACTGGCAGCACATGCGCGATCAGTGCCGGTGGTTCGGGGGGATGGTCGGCAACCACGTCGCCGACATCGTCGCGAAGTACGGGCACCACGGCGAGGTGCCCGAGGCGCTGACCGACTACATCTCGGGCCGCACCGGGTACGACTACAACACCCACGGCCGCTCCGACAACGACCACGTCGACTTCGTGCCCGACGAGATCATCGACCGCTTCTGCATCCTCGGCACCGCCGACGAGCACATCGCCAAGCTGAAGCAGCTGCACGCGATCGGGGTGACCCAGTTCGCCGGCTACCTCCAGCACGACAACAAGGAGGAGACGATGCGCGTCTACGGCGAGACCGTCATACCCGCCCTGACCGAGCACGTGACCGCCAAGAGATGACCCCGCGCACATGACCCTGACCGACGCTCCGACTCAAGCCGACGTGCTCGCGCCGCCGCGCGGGAGACTGTCGAGGTTCCGGCGGGGCGACAGCCCGCAACGCTGGTTCGCGATCGGCTGGGGTGTGGTCGGCATCGTCGCGGTGCTGCTCATCTGGGAGCTGTACAAGTTCCTCGGGCCGGCGGAGGGCGTCGTCGTCGGCGGCACCGCCGGCGAGTCCGGCTCGGGCTTCATGATCCTGCCGCGCACGCACGACCGCGCGATGCCGCACGTCTGGGACATGGTGGCCCGGCTGTTCGCGCCGACGAGCGGCGGCGACACGCCGCCCCTGTGGGTGTCGGTCGCCTCGGCCGCGCTGGTCACGCTGGGCATCGCCGCGGTGGGCTGGCTCATCGGCGTCGCGGTCGGCGCGATCCTGGGCCTGGCGATGCAGCGGTGGCGCCTGGTCGAGTGGGGCCTGCTGCCCTGGATCGTGCTGAGCCAGATCGTGCCGCTCATCGCGTTCGCGCCGGTCATCAACGCGATCGGCAACCAGATCGATCGCGGCGGAACCCCCTGGCCGCAATGGCTGTCGGTCGCGGTCATCGCGTCGTACCTCGCGTTCTTCCCGGTGGCCATCGGAGTGCTCCGCGGACTCGCGGCGCCCGACCGGATCCACGTCGACCTCATGCGGACGTACGCCGCCGGGTACTGGCCGACCATCATGCGCCTGCGGCTTCCGGCCGCCGTGCCGTACCTGCTTCCGGCGCTGCGGCTCGCCGCGGCCAACGCGGTGCTGGGCGCCGTCGTCGCCGAGGTGTCGATCGGCATGCGCGGCGGCATCGGCCGGATGCTGATCCAGCTCGCAGGCCAGGCATCCAGCGACCCCGCCGCACCGTGGGGTCCGACATTCGGCTCGATCGCCCTCGGCCTGATCGCGGCCGGCTCGGTCGCTCTGATCGGCCTGTGGCTGCGGAACTATCGACGAGGAGAAGCGACGGCATGACCGTTCCCGTGACAGACCAGACCACCACCGCGAAAGACCTGGCGGTGCGCGTCATCGGCGTCGGCAAGATCTTCCCGACCAAGGGCGGCGACGTGGTCGCGCTGGCCGGCGCCGAACTCGAGGTCGCCGCGGGAGAGTTCGTCTCGCTGATCGGACCGTCGGGATGCGGCAAATCCACGCTGCTGCGGCTGATCGCCGATCTCGACCAGGCCTCGAGCGGCACGCTCGAGATCTTCGGCAAGCCCGCCCGCCGGGCGCGGATCGACCAGGACTACGGCATCGCCTTCCAGCAGTCCGGGCTGCTGCCCTGGCGCACCGTCGCGGCGAACATCTCCCTCCCTCTCGAGCTGCACAGCACCTCCCGCCCGGAGCGCACCGCCCGGGTCGCCGAGCTCGCCGAGCTCGTGGGACTGTCCGACTTCGTCGACCGCTACCCCGACCAGCTCTCCGGCGGCATGCAGCAGCGCGTCGCGATCGCCCGCGCCCTGGCCACCCGGCCTCGGCTGCTGCTCATGGACGAACCGTTCGGCGCACTCGACGAGATGACGCGCGAGTATCTGCAGACCGAGCTGACCCGCATCACCGCCGAGACCGGCGCCGCGGTCGTGTTCGTCACCCACTCGATTCCCGAGGCGGTGTTCCTCTCCGACCGTGTCGTCGTGATGAGCCCGCGCCCCGGCCGCATCACCGACGTCATCACGACCGACCTCGGCGACGAACGCGACGAGAGCCTGCGCGAGTCACCCGCCTACTTCGAGCGGGTCACCGCGGTGCGCGAGGCTCTGCACGGCACTCCGATCGAGAGGGCGAACGAGCGATGACCGCTGCGGACTCCCGGGTGCCGGTCGGCGAGCGCGCTCTGCCGAACTGGCTGCGCTTCGTCGCGCCGGTCGTGGTCGGCGTGCTGATGCTCGCGCTGTGGATCCTGTACGTCGACGTCTTCGCCGCGGCACCGCGCATGCTCCCGAGCCCGACGGCGATCGGGGCCGAGCTCGTGCTGCGCTGGGACATCATCTTCGAAGACATGCTGGTGACCGCGACCAACGCCCTCATCGGACTCGTCGTCGGCTCTCTGCTCGCGATCCTCCTGGCCGGGCTCGCCGCGACCGCGCGCCCGATCGACGGCATGCTGACGCCCCTGGTGGCCGCCCTCGCCGTGATCCCGATCGTGGCGATCACGCCGATCCTGAACACGATGTTCGGCGCTTCGAGCCAGTTCGGGCGCATCGCGGTGGCGACGATCGCCGCGTTCATCCCGGTGTTCGTCAACGTGCTGCGCGGACTCCGCCAGACCCGGCCCGTGCATCGCGATGTGCTGCGCGCGTCGGCCGCGACGAGTGCGCAGACCTTCCGGCTTCTGACGCTGCCCACCGCCCTGCCCTACCTGATGACGGGACTGCGGATCGCGGCATCCCTCGCGGTGATCGCCGCGCTCGTCGCAGAGTATTTCGGCGGACCGGCCGACGGGATCGGCACCGCGATCGCCACGTACGCGAAGTCGGGGCGCGCCGCCCTGGCCTGGGCGTACGTGGTGGGCGGCATCCTGATCGGCCTCGTCTTCTTCCTTGTGACCTCGCTGCTGGAGAGGCTGGTGACGAGGCACTCGTCGGTCTGACCGACACCGCACGACCTGCATCACCGAACCCGAAAGGAACAGCATGAGAACCAGCACCAGACGCGGCCTCGCGGTCCTGTCCACCGCTGTCGTCACGACTCTCGCACTGGCGGCCTGCTCGGCCCCGGCCACGCCCGACGCGAGCGACGGAGGCTCGGAGGACTTCGAGCCGCTCACCTCGGTCAAGCTGCAGCTGCAGTGGCTTCCGCAGGCGCAGTTCGCCGGCTATTACGTGGCCCTCGACCAGGGCTACTTCGAGGAGGAGGGCTTCGACGACGTCGAGATCATCCCCTCGGGCGGCGACATCGTGCCGCAGGACGCCCTCGTCGCGGGCGACGTGGACTTCGCGATCGCCTGGGTGCCGAAGGTGCTCGGCACCCTCGAGGCCACCGGTGTCGAGCTGACCGACATCGCCCAGGTGTACCAGAAGTCGGGCACCCTGCAGGTGTCGTGGGCCGGCGACGGCCTCGATGACGTCGCGGACTTCGAGGGCAAGCGCATCGGCTCGTGGGGCTTCGGCAACGAGTGGGAGATCTTCGCCGCGATGGCGGCCGAGGACCTCGACGCGAGCAGCGTCTCGATCACGACGCAGGACTTCAGCATGAACGCTCTGCTGGACCGCGACGTCGACGCCGCTCAGGCGATGACGTACAACGAGTGGGCGCAGATCCTCGAGGTCGTCAACCCCGAGACCGGCGAGCTGTACCAGCCGGAAGACTTCGATGTCGTCAGCTACGAAGACACCGAAGGCGCCATGCTGCAGGACGCGATCTGGGCCGACACCGCTCGCCTGGCCGACGACCCGGCGTACGCCGATGCCGCGGTGCGCTTCCTCAAGGCCGTCACGAAGGGCTGGATCTTCGCGCGGGACAACCCGGAGGAGGCCGCGACGATCACCTACGACGCCGCGATCAACGCCGAGGCAGCCTTCCCGGTCGGCCCGGTGCACCAGCTCTGGCAGATGAACGAGGTCAACAAGCTCATCTGGGCCGGCGGCGACTTCGGTCTGGTCGACCAGGGCGCCTGGGACAAGACGGTCGCGGGTGCGCTCTCGGCCAAGAACCAGGACGGCATCGAGCTGATCACCGCGGAGCCCGCCGAGTCGGCGTACTCGAACGAGTACATCGAGCAGGCGCTCGCCGCGCTCGAGGAAGAGGGCGTCGAAGTGGGTGGCGAGTACACCCCGATCGACGTCGTGCTCACCGAGGGCGGCCAGTAGCAGCCACTCGGCAACAGCACACGGTGAGGGTCGGGCGGCGAAAGCAGCCCGACCCTCACCCATCCCGGCGGGTCCCCACCGGACGCTTCGACGGAGTCGGTGGCACGTTCAGCACACTCCGTGGGTTGACCGGGGGTCCGCGAGCGACCACCGTGGAGCCATGACCGAAGATCTCGACGCGCAGGCGAAGTCGCTCGACCGCGATTACGTGTTCCACTCCTGGCTCGCGCAGGCGAACCTCGACCTCCCCGTCATCGCCGGCGGGTCGGGCGCGACGGTATGGGACCACGCCGGAAACCGCATGCTCGACTTCTCGAGCCAGCTCGTGAACGTCAACATCGGCCATCAGCATCCGGCCGTCGTCGCGGCGATCCAGCAGCAGGCCGGCACGCTCGCCACGATCGGCCCCGCCACGGCCAACCTGGTGCGCGGACAGGCCGCAGAGCGCATCATCGGCAAGGCACCCGACGGGTTCGCCAAGGTGTTCTTCACGAACGGCGGCGCCGACGCGAACGAGAACGCGATCCGCATGGCGCGCCTGCACACCGGCCGCGACACCGTGCTGTCGACCTATCGCTCGTACCACGGCAACACCGGTGCGGCCATCGTCGCGACCGGCGACTGGCGACGGATGCCGAACCAGTACGCCCGCGGGCACGCGCACTTCTTCGGGCCTTTCCTGTACCGCAGCGAGTTCTGGGCGACCACGCCCGAGGAGGAGTCCGCGCGGGCGCTGCACCACCTCGAGCGCGTGATCCAGTCCGAGGGCCCGAGCACGATCGCCGCGATCCTGCTCGAGTCGATTCCCGGCACCGCCGGCATCCTGCTGCCCCCGCCCGGTTACCTCGCCGGCGTGCGCGCGCTGTGCGACCAGTACGGCATCGTCCTGATCCTCGACGAGGTCATGGCGGGGTTCGGCCGCACCGGGCGCTGGTTCGCGTTCGAAGGCTACGACGTCGTCCCCGACCTGATCACCTTCGCGAAGGGCGTGAACTCCGGCTACGTTCCGGTCGGAGGCGTGATCATCTCCGAGGAGATCTCGGCGACCTTCGATGACCGCGTCTTCCCCGGCGGCCTCACCTACAGCGGTCACCCCCTGGCAGCGGCATCCATCGTCGCGTCGATCGACGCGATGGACGAGGAGGGAATCGTCGAGAACGCCCGCCGCGTCGGCGCCGAGGCGATCGCCCCGGGCCTGGCGGCGCTCGCCGAGAGGCACGCGCTCATCGGCGAGGTGCGCGGCGAGGGCGTCTTCTGGGCGCTCGACCTCGTGACCGACCGCGAGACCCGCGAGCCGGTTCCGGCCGCCCTCATCGCGCAGCTGAAGACAGAGCTGTCGGCGCGGGGACTGGTGCCCTTCAGCGCCGAGAACCGCATCCACGTCGTGCCGCCGTGCGTCGTGACCGATGACGAGGTCGCCCAGGCCCTGGCGATCTACGACGAGGCGTTCACCGCCGTCGAGGCGTAGACCCCTATGCGGGGCAGGATCGCCGACCTACCCTGGAAAGACACGTGCCCACGAGGCCTCCCCTGAGAAAGAAGACATCATGACCGATTCGGCCACGCTCGAGCAGACGAAGCAGTCCGCCACCACGATCCTCGACCACTGGGTCGACGGGGCCGCCTGGAGCGGGGCGTCCACTCGCACGGCGCCCGTCTACAACCCCGCTCTCGGCACCGTGCAGCGCGAAGTGCGCCTCGCCTCCACGGCCGACGTCGACGAGGCCGTCGCCTCCGCCACCGCCGCATGGGCGCAGTGGCGCGACTCGTCGATCGCCAAGCGCCAGACGGTGCTGTTCGCGTTCCGCGAGCTGCTGAACGCCCGCAAGCAGGAGCTCGCCGAGATCCTCACGTCCGAGCACGGCAAGGTCATCTCCGACGCGCTCGGCGAGATCGCCCGCGGCATGGAGGTCGTCGAGTTCGCGTGCGGACTCGGGCACCTGACCAAGGGCGCGTACTCCGAGAACGTCTCGACCGGCGTCGACGTCTACACGGTCAAGCAGCCGATCGGCGTCGTGGGCATCATCAGCCCGTTCAACTTCCCCGCGATGGTGCCGCTCTGGTTCTTCTCGATCGCCCTCGCCGCCGGCAACGCGGTGATCCTCAAGCCCTCGGAGAAGGACCCGAGCGCCGCGATCTGGATGGCGTCGCTCCTGAAGGAGGCGGGCCTTCCCGACGGCGTGCTCAACGTCGTGCACGGCGACAAGGAGTCGGTCGACGCGCTGCTCGAGCACCCCGACGTGCGTGCGATCTCGTTCGTCGGCTCGACCCCGATCGCGCAGTACGTCTACGAGACCGCGACGTCGCACGGCAAGCGCGTGCAGGCCCTCGGCGGCGCCAAGAACCACATGCTGATCCTTCCGGATGCCGACCTCGACCTCGCCGCGGACGCCGCGGTCAACGCGGGCTTCGGCTCGGCCGGCGAGCGCTGCATGGCGATCTCGGTCGTGCTCGCGGTCGATACGATCGCCGACGAGTTCGTCGAGAAGGTCAGCCAGCGCATGGGAACGCTCCGCACCGGCGACGGCACCCGCGGCTGCGACATGGGCCCGCTCATCACCCAGGTGCACCGCGACAAGGTCGCCTCGTACATCGATGTGGCGGCATCCGACGGCGCTTCCGTGGTGGTCGACGGACGCGACGTCGAGATCGACGGCGACCCCGACGGCTTCTGGCTCGGACCCACGCTGATCGACAAGGTGCCGACCTCGTCGTCGGTGTACAGGGACGAGATCTTCGGACCGGTGCTCTCGGTCGTGCGCGTCGACGGCTACGAAGAGGGCCTCGGCATCATCAACGGCAGCCAGTACGGCAACGGCACGGCGATCTTCACGAACGACGGCGGCGCTGCGCGGCGCTTCCAGCGCGAGGTGCACGTCGGCATGATCGGCATCAACGTGCCGATCCCCGTGCCGGTCGCGTACCACTCGTTCGGCGGCTGGAAGGCCTCGCTGTTCGGCGACGCGAAGGCCTACGGCCCGCACGGGTTCGACTTCTTCACGCAGGAGAAGGCCGTCACCTCCCGGTGGCTGGACCCGTCGCACGGCGGCCTGAACCTGGGCTTCCCCCAGCACGACTGACCCACGTCTCTGAGACCGCGAAACCGGATAGGCGCCGCGAGACAGGGTGCGTATGCCTCTGTCTCGTGGCGCCTATCCTGTCTCGCGGTCTAGAGCGCGATCGGGCGGTTCTCGTAGAACGTCTGCAGGACGACCGTGGTGCGCGTGGTCACCGATGCCGCGAGGCGGATGTCGCGGATGAGGGCCTCGAGGTCGCGCGGGGTGCCCACCCGCACGAACAGGATGTACGCCGCGTCACCGGCGATCGAGTGGCACGCCTCGATCGCGGTCAGGTGCTCGAGCAGTTCGGGCGCGTTGTCGGGCTGCGAGGGGTCGAGCGGCGTGATCTCGATGAAGGCGGAGAGCGATCTGCCCACCGCCTCCGGGTCGAGTGTCACCCGGTAGCCGGCGATGACGCCGGTGCTCTCCAGCCGGCGCAGCCGCGCCTGCACTGCCGACACCCCGAGTCCGACGCGCTCGGAGAGCTGGGCGAGGGTCGCCCGCGGGTCGCGCGAGACCTCGGCGAGGATCGACAAGTCGACAGGATCGTCCATGACATGGAAGAATATCGGTTGATCACCCTGTTCGCCGGAATGTTTCCGCCCTATCCTCACGATCGGAGGTTTCCATGTCCCTCAGCCAGACCCACCAGACCGGTGCGCTCCAGGCCGTCGTCGGCGAACCCGAGGTCGTCGAGGACGGCCGCGCGCGCGGTGTCGAGGACACCTCCGCCTGGCTCGCGCTGAAGGACGCCGCGATCGCACTGCAGGGCATCCAGGCTCAGGACGGATCGATCCCGGATGCCGCCGACCACGGTCGCCGCGCGCGCCCACGTCGACACGATCGTCGAGTCCGATCCGGGCGCTGACGCCCTGGTTCCCGCACGATGCGGAGTATCTCGCCGCGAACGCGGCGCGACTTCGAACGTTGGGCGCGACGCCGGACTTCGGCATCCCCGACTTCTACGACTCGCTCATGGCGTTCCAGCCGCAGCGGCACCGGGAGGACGGCATCCGTCATCTCGTCGTGTTCCCGATGTACACGCAGAACGGGTCGCGCGACCGGCACGTCGAGGCGCTGCTGGTCGAGGTCATCTGGCCGGAGTTCATCGCGCAGCTCGAGACCGAGTACGTCAACCGCCTCTTCGTCTCGCTGCGACTGATCGACTTCACCCCCGGATACGACACGAACTCGGCCGTGCTGTTCCCCGAGACGGTCGCCATGCGCGAGATTCCGACCTTCACGTGGGGCGCGATCTTCCAGGACCGCGAAGCGGCGCGCTACCGGCGCGTGGTGCGTGCGGCCTCTGAGATCACCAAGCTCGACCTGCCCGACGAGGCAGCGCGCATGCTGAACGATCAGGCGCTCGCCGAGAAGACCTTCGTGATGTGGGACATCATCCACGACCGCACCCACATGCGCGGCGACCTGCCGTTCGACCCGTTCATGATCAAGCAGCGGATGCCGTTCTTCCTGTATTCGCTCGAAGAGCTGCGCTGCGACCTGACGGCGTTCCGCGAGTGCGTGGCCATCACGAAGCGACTGCGGGAACGCGTCGCCTCCGGAGCGACGCTCAGCGACGTCGAAGCCGAGATGCTCGAGCACGCGGTGCTCGTTCAGTACGCCGTGATCTTCGACCGGATCTTCCGGTTCGCGATCACCGGCACAAGGGTGCGCAACTACGACGCGGTCGGCGGCCAGCTGCTGTTCGCCTGGCTGCACCAGCGCGGCGTGCTGCACTGGACCGACACGTCGCTCGCGTTCGACTGGGACGGCGTCCCAGAGGCGGTCGTCGCGCTGGGCGATGCGATCGACGAGCTCTACTGGCGCTCGATCGACCGGCCCAAGATGGCGCACTGGCTCGCCGCGTACGAGCTCGTGCGGGGCACGCTCACTCCGCACCCCGCCTCGAAGTGGGCCCGCGGTCTGCCCGACGAGGTGCTCGCCGGCCTCGCGAAGGGCTATACCGACGAGGTGCTCGACGACGAGTTCCCGCTGTCGATGTTCTTCGAAGCCCTCGAGAAGAAGATGCGCCCGGTGATCACCTCGACCGCGGGCATCCGGGGGTCGGATGACTGAGAACCCGCTCGCGGATCACGTCGTGCTCATCGCCGGCGCGACGAGCGTCAGCGGACTCGCGGCTGCCCGCGCTCTGGCCTCGGCCGGGGCGCGGGTCGTCGCCGTCGGGCGCGACTCCGACAAGCTCGACGCGCTCGCGGGAGAAGTGCCGGGCATCCGCGCGGAGGTGTGCGACCTGACCGACGAGTTCGCGGTGCGCACGCTCGCCGAGCACGTGCACAGCGCGGTCGGCCCGGTCGACGGCCTCCTCCACCTCGTCGGGGGCTGGCGCGGCGGCGGAGGCCTGGCCGGCCAGAGCGAAGCGGACTACCGGTTCCTGGAGCGGTCGCTCACCGCGCTTCGCGTCATCAGCCGCGCGTTCGACGACGACCTGCGGGCGTCATCCGCGGGCCGTCTCGCGATCGTCTCGTCGACCGCCGTCGATCGTCCGCTCGCCGGCGGCGCGAACTACGCCGCGGTCAAGGCCGCGAGCGAAGCCTGGACGCGCGCAGTCGCGCAGGGATTCGCCAAAGCGGCGAGGGATGCCGGCACCCCACTCTCCGCGGCGGCCGTCAGCTTCCGCGTCAAGAGCCTCGAAGGGCTGGAGGAGACCCTCGCGCAGCGCGTCGTGGGGCTCTGGGCCGAGGATGCGGCATCCGTCAACGACACCGTCATCACGCTGGAGACCTGACCGCCCCAGCCACAAACCGGGGCCCGCGTCAAGCCGTATGCGCCGTGCTTGCGGAGGCATACGCTTCGCGTATGACAGGTCCCCGGTCCGCCGCCCGAGCGGCGCAAGATTCCACCGTTTTCCGCACGATCGCACGCATCGGCTACGTCGTGCTCGGCATCCTCCACATCGTGATCGGCGTGATCGCCATCTCCGTCGCGACGGGCGGAGGGGGCGAAGCCGACCAGGGCGGCGCGATGGAAGAGATCGCGCAGTCTCCGGCCGGGATTTTCCTGCTGTGGCTGATCATCATCGGGCTGACCGCACTCGCGATCTTCCAGATCACCGAGGCGTTCCTCGAGCGCGATCCCGACACCAAGAAGAAGTGGGGATACCGGGCCAAGTACCTCGGCACGGCCGCGGTGTACATCGCGATCGCGATCACCGCTCTCGTGTACGCGCTCGGTGGCCAGTCGGACTCGTCCGAGTCGACGGAGTCCTTCACGGCTCAACTGCTCTCGACGCCGGGAGGTGTGTTCCTGGTCGTGCTTGTCGGGCTCATCGTCGCTGCGATCGGAATCGCTTTCGTCGCGCGCGGCATCACCCAGGCATTCAAGAAGCACCTCGATCTTCCGCCCGACCCCGCCGGCAAGGGCATCGTGACCTTCGGCGTCGTCGGCTACATCGCGAAGGGAATCGCGATCGGCGTGGCCGGAGTGCTGTTCATCGTCGCTGCCGTCACAGCGGACCCTGAGGCCGCAGGCGGCCTGGACGACGCGCTCAAAGCCCTGCTCGAGCTTCCGTTCGGTCAGGTCATCCTGTGGATCGTCGGAGCCGGACTGATCCTCTACGGCCTCTTCTGCTTCGCTCGCGCGCGCTACGCCAAGATGTGAGCAGGACGGGTTGCGCAGTCCTCGTCGCCGCCGCTTCGGCGCCGGTCGGCGGGATCGGCCAGCGGGTCAGGGCGATCCGGACTCGACGAGGGTGGCCATCTTGTCGAGGCACTGATCCAAGCCCGCCCGAGACATGTCCCTCGCCTCCGCCGAGGTGTAACCGCGCTCGATCATCTCGAGCCGGGTCCGACCACCGTCCAGCTCGCTCAGCACGACGGAGTGCTCGCCGGTCTCGGGCACGCCATCGGCGGGGATCCCGGCCTCCGCGGGCGTGATGGCGCGGCCATCCTCAGCTGCGAACCGCATCACGTAATCCAGCCGGTGCGGCGGCTCGAACAGGGTGATGTCCCACGCGTTGTGGTAGTCCTGCCCGCCCCACTCGGCCGGCGCGCGCATCGTGACGAAGATCCGACCGCCGACGCGCGCATCGACCTCGGCGTGAGGACACGTGAAGCCCGCCGGACCCCACCACGCCTTCAGATCCTCCGGGTCCGTCCATGCCCGCCACACGCGCTCGATCGGCGCAGCGAACACCCTGTCGACGACGACGTCGAAGCTGTCGGAACTCATCTCGGTCACCTTTCCATCCTGTTGTGCAATCGCATGGGGACAGTACTGCGGCACTCGCGCCCGAGGCGAGTACCGCGCGCCTCGGAGACCCGGCGATGGGAGGATGGACGGGTGACTCCGCTCCATGACACCGCCCTGCGCGGCTTCGCCTCCGACAACTACTCCGGCATCCACCCCGACGTGCTCGCCGCGATCGCGACCGCGAACGACGGCCACCAGGTCGCCTACGGCGAGGACGACTACACGGCGCGCCTGCAGGAGGTCTTCGCCCGTCACTTCGGCGAGGGCGTGGAGGCGTTCCCGGTGTTCAACGGCACGGGTGCGAATGTCGTCGGGCTGCAGTCGATGCTCCCCCGCTGGGGTGCGGTGATCGCGGCATCCACCGCCCACATCAACGTCGACGAGGGCGGAGCGCCCGAGCGCGTCGCCGGCATCAAGCTGCTCACGGTGCCCACCGACGACGGCAAGCTGACCCCCGAGCTCATCGACCGCGAGGCGTGGGGCTGGGGCGACGAGCATCGCGCGCAGCCGCTGGTCGTCTCGGTGACGCAGTCGACCGAGCTCGGCACCCTGTACTCGGTCGACGAGCTGCGCGCGATCGCCGATCACACGCACTCGCTGGGCATGAAGCTGCACCTCGACGGGGCGCGCATCTCCAATGCGGCCGCATCGCTCGGCGTGCCCCTTCGCGCCTTCACGCGCGACATCGGGGTCGACGTGCTCAGCTTCGGCGGCACCAAGAACGGCGCCATGCTCGGCGAGGCGATCGTCGTGCTCGACCCCGCGGCATCCGCCGGCCTCACGTTCCTGCGCAAGCTCAACATGCAGCTGTCATCGAAGATGCGGTTCGTATCGGCCCAGCTGATCGCACTGCTCGAGGGTGACCTGTGGCTGCGCAACGCGTCGCACTCGAACGCGATGGCCGCTCGCCTGCGCTCCGGTGTCGAAGCGGGCCTGGCCGACGGGTCGATCACCGGCGTCGCGTTCACGCAGCCCACGCAGTCGAACGGGGTGTTCGCGACGCTGCCCGCAGGCGTCGCCGACCGACTGCGCGAATCCTTCCGCTTCTACGACTGGGATGCCGCGAAGAACGAGGTGCGCTGGATGTGCTCGTTCGACACGACCGAGGCCGACATCGACGCGTTCATCGCCGCGATCGCCCGCGAGACCTCCGCTTAGCCGCCGTCGGCCGCGCCGAGTGCACGGCTTCGCCGCGAGTGCACGACCTGCCAGCGCGGGCAAGCCGTGCACTCACGAAGATCTCGTGCACTCGGCGAAGGTGGGGATCGCGGGCGGCGGGCCGCCGGCACCACGGGTACTGCGCAGGGGGTGCGCTTCGGGTGCACTTCGGGTACCTCTCCGACCTGAGCGCGCTGAACGCGGTCGTGCCCGCGGAATTCCGGGACCGCAGTGACGACGCGGGCCGGCTCAGGAGAGGACGTCCTTCGTGACGAAGCGGGCGATCGCGGCCGCCCCGAAGACGACGATGTAAGCCCCCTGCAGCATCGCGTTGCCGACGAACGAATCCCAGACGATCGGCGCACGCAGCAGATCGGCGAAATCGAGCCAGCGGTCGGTGAACAGCCACGGATGCACCGCTTCCAGCTGCGGGATCGCACCGACGATCTGCGCGGTCACAGCCAGCAGCGCCGTCGCCGCCATCGCACCGATCGGCACCGTGGTGAGGGTCGAGAAGAACAGCCCGATCGCCGAGAGCCCCAGAAGTGACACGGCCACATAGGCCGCGACCGCCAGCAGCCGCACCAGGCCTTCGCCGACCGGCACCTGCGCGCCCGAGAGCAGCGTCACCGGTCCGATCGGGAAGAGCACCAGACCCACGAGGGTGCCGAACACCACGACCGTGAGCGTGCCGACGACGCAGAACGCGGCCGCTCCCAGGTATTTGACGCCCAGCAGCCGCACCCGGCCGGCGGGTGCGAGCAGCAGATAGCGCAGCGTGCCGTGGCTCGCCTCGCCGGCGATCGCGTCGCCGGCTGCGACGCTGACGGTGAGCGGCAAGAAGAGCGGGATCGCGACGGTCATCGCCGCCAGACCGACGAACAGTCCGTTGTTCGTGATCTGGTCGATGAACGCGGGGCCCCGGCCCGGGTCCGACCCGCCCAGGAGCCGGATCGCGATTCCGATGAGGATCGGGATGAGCGCCAGCGCGGCCAGCATCGCCCAGGTGCGCCATCGCCGGAACTGGGTCGACAGCTCGTTGCCGAGCAGCTGCAGTGTGCCCGACGCGCCTCGGTCCGCGGCGGCGGTTCTGACTTCGACCGCCGCGCTGACATCAGGCGACGACATCGAAGCCCTCTCCGGTGAGCTCGACGAAGCGCTGCTCGAGGCTCTCGCCGACGACCTCGAAGCCCCGGACGCGCACGCCGCCGGCCACGAGCGCCGCGACGATGGCCTCGGGTTCGGCTTCGTCGGTCATCACCCCGGTGACGACGTCGAGATCGGATGCCGCATCCCGCGCGTCCGCCTCGATGCCGCGTCCGGCCAGCACCGTCCTGGCCGCCTCGACGTCGGGCGTGCGCACCCGCACGCGTGCCCGCGCCCCGGCGCGCCGGAACTCGTCGAGCGTTCCCTGCGCGACGAGGCGCCCGCCGCTCATGACGCCCACGTGCGTGCACAGCTGCTCGACCTCGGCGAGCAGGTGGCTCGAGACGAACACCGTGGTGCCGTCCGCCGTGAAGGAGCGGATGAGAGCTCGAACCTCGCGGGTGCCCTGCGGGTCGAGGCCGTTCGTCGGCTCGTCGAGCACCAGGAGCTCGCGGGGCATCAGCAGCGCGTTCGCGAGTCCCAGCCGCTGCTTCATGCCGAGCGAGTAGGCGTGCGCCTTCTTCTTCGCGGCATGGGTCAGCCCGACGCGGTCGAGCGCCACGGCGACCCGCGCGTCGCGCGTCCGGCCGGACGAGTGCCGATCGGCGGCGTCGAAGCGGCGCAGGTTCTGCTCGCCCGTCAGAAACGGCGAGAACGCCGGTCCCTCCACGAGCGCCCCGACGCGCGGCAGGACTGTGTCGAACGAGCGCGGCATCGGCTCGCCCAGCACGCGCGACTCGCCGCGCGTCGCCCGGAGCAGCCCGAGCAGCATCCTGATCGTGGTCGTCTTGCCCGACCCGTTCGGCCCGAGAAAGCCGAAGACCGCACCCGTCGGCACGGCGAGGTCGATCCCGTCGACAGCCGTCTGCGCGCCGAACCGCTTCGTCAGACCGGTCGTCTCGATCGCCAGCGGCAAGCTCAGCGCCCGGTCTGCGCGGCCTCGACCAGACGCGCTGCCGGGACGGCGCCCGCGAGCACGCGCCCGTCGTCGGCGATCAGCACGCTGACCAGCGATGTCTGCAGCACCCGTCCACCGTCGACGGCGGTGGTGACGCTTTCGAGCAGCTGGAGCTGCTCGGGGTCGAGACCTGCGAAGACGTCCGCACCGCCTGCCTCGCTGGTGTCGGGCAGTTCGACCACACTCGACCAGCCCTCGCCGTAGACCACGGGGGATGCGGCATCCGTCGCGTCGTCGGGCGTCCCGGTCGGCAGGGCGATGTCCTTCTGAGTGACCGCGATGTCATCACCGGGGGTGAAGGCGAAGACGGCCGGGTCGGGAGCGGAGAAGTCCACCTGCGTGAAGCCGGTCTGGAACGCCGGGTCGGATGCGCCGCGAGCGGTCACCGAGGCCGCGAGCGCGACGCCGTTCTCGCCGTCGATCGCGAACCGGACCTCGCCCACGAGCGTGTCCCCTGTGCGCGGGGTGAGGACGAGCTCATACACGTCGCGACCGGCGACCCGCGCGTCGGTGCCCACCGTGACCTCGGTCGTCTCGTCGAGGTCTGCGAGGGCCTGATCGAGCATCTGGTCGGGGGTGAGCGCGGAGTCCTGCGGGTCGGGCGCATCCGAGTGAAGCTCGTCGAACGCGGCGTCCGAGGGCAGCGTGAGCTGCGTCGCGGTCTGGGTCTCGCTGTCGACGTACCAGATTTCGTTCGCATCGCCGTCGACATAGACGTTGCGCTCGCCGAGCTGGTCGAGCACCTGCAGGCGGGCGCTCTCGCCGTCGAGGTAGATCTTCGCCGTGTGCGACCCGGTCACGAGCGCGATCAGGTCGTCCACGTCGGCGGCGGTCGGCGCGCCCCCGGACGGCGAGTCATCGCGCATCGCACCGGTGAGGGCGCCGAGGTCGGGCAGGCCGAGATCGGAGCTCTGCTCGATCGTGCCGCTGAGCGCATCCACCTCGCTCGCTGCCGCGAACGCGATCAGCTCGGCAGGGTTCTTGTCGGGCAGGTCGACGGCGCCGCTCGCCCCGATCGGCACCAGGATCGCCGCGCCCACCAGCACCGGCACGCCGACAGCGGCGGTCCAGGTGAGGACGCGGCGGCGGGTGGCACGGCGAGCAGGGCTCATGAGGCCAGGCTACGCCGGTGTCGCCGCCGCGTCGCGGGTCCCAGTCAACACTCAGCCAGGCTCTCGGACGGGAAGCTCGGCCGTGAAACCGCACGCCAGCTGACTCCACGCATCTGCGCCGACGGGCTGGGCCGCCGCGAACTGCGCGAGCACGTCGGCGGGGTCGGCGGACGCGACCGCGAGCGAGGGGCGGATGCCGTCGCCCAGGATCGAGCCCCAGTCCCACGCGACATAGCCCAGCGGCTCCACCAGCGTGCTGCGCATGCCGTAGATCCCGAGATCGCGGGGCAGGAAGTGCGGATAGGCGTCCGTGCCCGACCACTCGGGCCAGACCTTCATGAGCGACCGCTCGAAGTGTCCCCGCTCGGTGGGGAAGCGGCTCATGTCGGTCGCCAGACAGCCGAGCGCCAGCCCGGTGAGCACGGTGTCCCATTCGGCGTAGTACGGGTTCTCGGCCACGGCATCGAGGGTAGCGCGGCAGCGTGCTCAGAGCACGGGTCTCAGCGCAGGGCGCCGACGCTCGCGAGAGCGAGGCGAATCAGGCTCCCCCGTCCGCCCTCCATCTCGGCCGAGAGCGCATCGGATGCCGCTTCGGCAGGCGCCATCCACGTCACCTCGAGCGCATCCTGACGCGGCTGGCACGTGCCGGTCACCGGCACGACGAAAGCGAGCGAGACCGCATGCTGCCGGTCGTCGTGGAACGCCGAGACTCCGGGCATCGGGAAGTACTCCGCGACCGTGAACGGCACGGGCTGCGGCGGAAGAAGCGGGAAGGCCATCGGACCGAGGTCGTTCTCGAGGTGACGGAACAGGGCATCGCGCACGGACTCGCCGTAGCGCACCCGGCCGCTGACGATCGTGCGCGTCATCTCACCGAGGGGCGTCGCGCGCAGCAGGATGCCGACCTCCGTGACCGCGCCGACGCCGTCGGTGCGCACCGGAACGGCCTCGACGTAGAGGATCGGCATCCGCCTTCGGATCTCCGCCAGTTCGATGTCGGACAGCCAGCCCGGGTTGGACGCGCTGTCGGGCGTCGGCGAGCCGAACGATCCGTCGCCGAGGGGGCGGCCATCGCGCCCGCTGCGGCCGTCCTGACCGCCGGGCCCGAAACCGGCGCCGCCGAGCGGATCGCGAGGGACTCCTTCGTCGTCGCGATCGTTCGGGTCAGGGTCAGGCGTACGGACCGGCATGTCTCCTGTATACCTCAGGCGCCGCGCGCATAACTCCTGCACCCCGCGGAAACGGTGTGGGCGATTTCGCGTGATCTCGCCGTCGACGCACGATCCTGGGCGCGTTTTGCAGGAGTTGTGCGCCGTCGTGCGGCCGCTCTCGGCGAAGGTCGACGCGGGCTGGGAGGATGGAGGCATGGCCGAGATCCCCACCCTCGACACCGATGCCGCGCTGTGGTCGGTCGCGGCCGCCGAGCGCGGGGAGCGGCCGCTGCT
Organism: uncultured Actinomycetota bacterium; assembly: GCA_963772395.1. Classification (GTDB taxonomy): domain Bacteria; phylum Actinomycetota; class Actinomycetes; order Actinomycetales; family Microbacteriaceae; genus Microbacterium. The sequence goes on from CAVYWV010000003.1 coordinate 223,159, forward strand.
CCTGCTGCTGCACGGCTACGGGGCCGACGAGCGCGACCTGTTCGGCCTCACGCCGTACCTGCCGCCCGAGTACGTCGTCGCCTCGGTGCGGGCCCCGCTCACCCCGCCCTTTCCCGCCCCCGGATACTCGTGGTACCCGATCGAAGGACTCGACGGCCGCGACCCCGTCCACGTGACGGATGCCGCATCCCTCGTTCTGGACTGGCTGGAGGTCGCCGCACCCGATGCGGTCGTGGGGCTGCTGGGCTTCTCGCAGGGCGCCGCCGTGGCCCTGCAGGCGCTGCGGCTGCAGCCCGAGCGGTTCGCTTTCGCGGTGAACCTCAGCGGATATGCGACGCCCGGCGCGCTGCCGGGCGATGCGGCGCTGGCCGAGCGCCGGCCGCCGGTGTTCTGGGGGCGCGGAACGCGCGATGACGTCATTCCGACGTTCCTGGTGGAGCACACGATCTCGTGGCTCCCCGAGCACGTCGAACTGAGCGGCCGCGTCTACCCCGGCCTCACCCACAGCGTCTCCGAGAACGAACTCGACGATGTGCGCGTCTTCCTCGAGAAGCAGTTGGAGCAGCGCGGTTGAGAACCGACCGGATGCGGCGGAGGCGGCATCCGGATATGGTGGTGGTTCCTGTTCCCCACGTGAGGACCCTCCGGTGAAGATGATCGACGCTTCCGCGCCCGCATCCGCGCGCTGACCCGTCGACCGCTCTCGCTGTTGAGCACCGCCCGCCCCTGACCGGGCCCGGCGACCGGTGTCAGTGCTGTACCCGTCTGGGGCTTCGCCCCAGGCCTCCGGCGCTTCGCGCGCCCCTGACACCCGGGAGGCCTCATGCCTGCTCACACTCTCACCCCCGCCGTCCTGCTCGAGCGCGTCTCTTTCGCGTGGCCGGACGGCTCCGTCGCGCTCAGCGACGTGTCCGGCGCCTTCGGCGCCGGACGCACAGGACTCGTCGGCCGCAACGGCTCGGGCAAGTCCACACTGCTGCGGCTGATCTCCGGCGAACTGACCCCATCGGCGGGGCAGGTCTCGGCGACGGGCGACGTCGCGTACCTGCCGCAGCGCCTGACGCTCGACATCGCGAGACCGGTCGCCGAACTGCTGGGCGTCGCCGCACCGCTGAGGGCGCTGCGCGCGATCGAGGCCGGCGACCCCGACCCCGCGCACTTCGATGCGGTCGGCAATGACTGGGACATCGAGGCGCGGTCGCATGCCGCGCTCGACGAGGCCGGACTGCGACCCGAGATGCTCGAGCGCCTGGTCGGCGAGCTGTCGGGCGGCGAGGCGGTGCTGACCGCGATCGCCGGCATCCGTCTGCGCGGAGCGGGCGTGACGCTGCTCGACGAACCCACGAACAACCTGGACCGGCTCGCGCGCGCCCGGCTGGCCGAGATGGTGCGCGGGTGGCGCGGAGCGCTCGTCGTCGTCAGTCACGACCTGAGCCTGCTCGAGCTCATGGACGACACCGCCGAGCTGTACGAGAACGAGCTGTCGGTGTTCGGCGGCCCATACTCGCAATGGCGTGACCGGCTGGACGCCGAGCAGGGCGCCGCCCGGCAGGCCGAGCGCGCCGCGGCGCAGGTGGTGAAGCGCGAGAAGCGCGACCGGATCGAGGCGGAGGTCAAGATCGCGAAGCGCAAGGCGATGGGGCACAAGGCGCAGATCGAGAAGCGCGTTCCGGGCATCGTCGCGTCCGCCCGCAAGCGCTCCGCCCAGGTGTCGGCGGGCAGGATGCGCACCGAGATGCGCGACCGCGAGAGCACCGCGCGGACGGCGCTGGATGCGGCCGAGCGGCGCGTGCGCGACGACGACGCGATCCGGATCGACCTGCCCGATCCCGGGGTTCCGGCCGGGCGCCGCATCGCGACGATCGCCGACGGCGAGCACTCGTGGACGATCCAGGGTCCCGAGCGCGTCGCGCTCATCGGGCCCAACGGGGTCGGCAAGACCACGCTGCTCGAGGCCCTGGTTCGCGACGCGGGCATGCCGAACTCAGGCTGGCTGGGCGAGGCCGCCGGGAATTCCGCGGAAACCTCGGGCAGCCCCGACACGGCGGTGACAACCAGCCTGAATTCGGCATCGGCGAAGGCGCACACCGACCGCATCGGGTACCTGCCCCAGCGGGTGGACAGCCTGGATGAGGCCGCTTCGGTGCTCGAGAACGTGCGGGAGGCGGCATCCGCCGTGCCCGACCGCGAGCTGCGCAACCGGCTCGCGCGCTTCCTGATCCGCGGCAGCGCCGTGGATCGGGCCGTGGCGACGCTGTCGGGTGGCGAGCGCTTCCGCGTGGCGCTCGCGCAGCTGCTGCTGGCCGAACCCCCTCCGCAGCTGCTCGTGCTCGATGAGCCGACGAACAACCTCGACATCGACACCGTGGACCGGTTCATCGAGGCGCTCGCGGCGTATCGCGGCGCCGTGCTCATCGTGAGTCACGACGACGCGTTCCTCGCCCGCCTCGGGATCGACCTGACCCTCGAACTGGACGGGGACGGCATGCTGACCGAGCACTGAGCGAAGGGCCCGGAGTGCCCGCCCCCTGGTGCCCCGGCCGGCGCGGCGGCATGATGGGCGGCATGAGTCCGCTCGTCCGTCCCCACCAGGGCCGTCTGCTCGCGGGAGTGTGCCGGGGCGTCGCCGATCGCTTCGGCTGCAGCGCGACGCCCGTGCGCATCCTCACGGTCGCCGGAACCGTTCTGTTCGGCCTGTCGATCTGGATCTACCTCGTGCTGTGGATCCTCATCCCGTCAGAGTCCTGATCGGGCCGCTCATCCCGGCCCGAATGTCGTCCCCACCGGGGAAGATGGACGGATGAGTGATGTGCTCGAGCGGTTCGGTCCTGCCACGCAGGACTGGTTCCGCGGCGCCTTCGCCGCGCCGACCCCGGCGCAGCTCGGCGCGTGGGACGCGATCTCGCACGGCAAGCACGCGCTCGTGGTCGCACCGACCGGATCGGGCAAGACGCTCTCCGCCTTCCTCTGGGCGATCGACCGCATCTTCCACGAGAAAGATGCCGCCCCCGCAGAGCCGCAGAAGCGGCGCCGACCCGCGGAGGCCCCGGCATCCCCCACCCGCGTCCTCTACATCTCGCCGCTGAAGGCCCTCGGGGTCGACGTGGAGCGCAACCTGCGCTCGCCGCTCGTCGGCATCGGCCAGTCGGCGCGCCGCCTCGGCGTCACCGTGCCGGGCGTGAGCGTCGGGGTCCGCTCCGGCGACACGACCTCGTCCGATCGCCGCAAGCTCGTCACCGCTCCGCCCGACATCCTCATCACGACGCCCGAGTCGCTGTACCTCATGCTCACGAGCCAGGCCGGCGAGACGCTCAAGAACGTGCACACGGTGATCGTCGACGAGGTGCACGCGGTCGCTGCGACGAAGCGCGGTGCCCACCTCGCGGTCAGCCTCGAACGGCTCGACGCGCTGCTCGAGCGGCCCGCCCAGCGCATCGGACTGTCGGCCACGGTGCGGCCGATCGACGAGGTCGCCCGGTTCCTCGGCGGCTCGGCGCCCGTCGAGATCGTGGCGCCGCGCTCGACGAAGGCGTTCGACCTCACGGTCGTCGTGCCGGTCGACGACATGCTGAACCCGCCGCCCCCGCCCGGCGCCGAAGCCCCGGCCGAGCCGCGGCGAACGGATGCCGCAGCCGACGCTCCGATCGACGAGGACTGGTTCGGCGACGGCGGCGGCAAGCGGGCTCCCGAGCCGCCCGACCAGACAGGGTCGCTCTGGCCGCACGTCGAAGAGGCCATCGTCGACCGCATCCTGCAGCACCGCTCCACGATCGTGTTCTCGAACTCGCGCCGGCTCGCCGAACGACTGACGGGCCGTCTCAACGAGATCTACGCCGAGCGCATCGGGATCAACCTGCCGGATGCCGCGATCCCCGCGGCCATGATGGCCCAGGCCGGCATCTCGGCGGGCGCCGACCCCGTGCTCGCGAAGGCGCACCACGGGTCGGTGTCGAAAGAGCAGCGCGCGCAGGTCGAGGAGGAGCTGAAATCCGGCATCCTGCGGTGCGTGGTCGCGACCAGCAGCCTCGAGCTCGGCATCGACATGGGCGCCGTGGACCTGGTCATCCAGGTCGAGGCGCCGCCGAGCGCGGCCTCGGGTCTGCAGCGCATCGGCCGCGCGGGCCACCAGGTCGGCGAGGTCAGCCGCGCGGCGCTGTTCCCCAAGCACCGCGGCGACGTGCTGCACACCGCGATCGTCACCGAGCGGATGCTGGCAGGGCAGATCGAGGCGATCTCGGTGCCGCAGAATCCGCTCGACATCCTCGCCCAGCAGACCGTCGCGGCCTGCGCGCTCGGTCCGGTCGACGTCGAGGGCTGGTTCGAGACGGTCAAGCGCAGCGCGCCGTTCCGCACGCTGCCGCGCTCGGCGTACGAGGCGACGCTCGATCTGCTGGCGGGCCGCTTTCCGTCGGACGAGTTCGCCGAACTGCGGCCGCGTTTGGTCTGGGACCGCGACGCGGGCACGCTCACCGGGCGGCCCGGCGCGCAGCGGATCGCGGTCACGAGCGGCGGGACCATTCCGGACCGGGGGCTGTTCGGCGTGTTCGTCGCGGGCGAGTCGCAGAATGCGCGCGTCGGCGAGCTCGACGAGGAGATGGTCTACGAGTCGCGGATCAATGACGTCTTCACGCTCGGAACGACGAGCTGGCGCATCGTGGAGATCACCCACGACCGGGTCAACGTGCTGCCCGCCTACGGCCAGCCGGGCAAACTGCCGTTCTGGCACGGCGACGGCCTCGGGCGCCCTGCCGAGCTCGGTGAGGCCCTCGGGAAGTTCTCGCGCGAAGTGTCGGCCGCGACCCCCGAGAAGGCGCGCGAACGGCTGCGCGACGCGGGTCTCGACGACAACGCGTCCGTCAACCTGCTCTCCTATCTCGCCGAGCAGCGCGAGGCGACCGGCACCCTTCCGACCGACCGATCGCTGACGGTCGAGCGCGGCCGCGACGAGGTCGGCGACTGGCGCGTGATCCTGCATTCCCCGTACGGAATGAAAGTGCACGGACCGTGGGCTCTCGCCGTCAACGCGCGTATCCGCGAGCGGCTGGGGGTCGAAGGGTCGGCGGTCGCGAGCGATGACGGCATCATCGCCCGCGTTCCGGATGCCACCGCGGAACCCCCGGGCGCCGAGCTGTTCGTGTTCGAGCCCGAAGAGCTCGAGCAGATCGTGATCGACGAGGTGGGCGGATCGGCGCTGTTCGCCTCGCGCTTCCGCGAGTGCGCCGCCCGCGCGCTGCTCATGCCGCGGATGAACCCCAACCGTCGCTCCCCGCTCTGGCAGCAGCGTCAGCGGTCGGCGGCGCTGCTGGAAGTCGCGCGCAGGTACCCGACGTTCCCGATCATCCTCGAGACCCTCCGCGAAGTTCTGCAGGACGTCTACGACGTTCCGGCGCTGCTGCGCATCGCCCGCAGCATCGGTGATCGCAGCATCCGCCTGGTCGAGACCACGACGACATCGCCCTCGCCCTACGCTCGCGACCTGCTCTTCGGGTACGTCGGCGCCTTCATGTACGAGGGCGACTCGCCGCTGGCCGAACGCCGGGCCGCCGCGCTGTCGGTCGACCCCGCGCTGCTGAGCGAACTGCTCGGCAAGGTCGAGATGCGTGAGCTGCTCGACCCCGAGATCATGGCGCAGTTCGAACGGGAGGCGCAGCGCCTCGACCCCGGTCGCCGGGCTCGGGGCATCGAGGGCGTCGCCGACCTGCTGCGCATGCTGGGTCCCCTCGATGCCGCGGAGGTCGCGGCCCGGCTCGAACCCTCCGCGGATGCCGCGGAGATCGCTGACCCCGAGGACGAACCCGACTCCGAAGATCCTCAGGATCCTCGATCGCCGCGGGATGCTGCCGCCGCGCGTAAAGCGATCCCCGCCGAAGCCGCCGCCCACCTCGCCGAACTCATCGACACCCGCCGCGCGATCCCGGTCACGATCGCGGGCGTGGCGCGGGTCGCGGCGATCGAAGACGCCGGTCGCCTGCGCGACGCGCTCGGCGCGGCGCTGCCGGTCGGCATCCCGAACGCGTTCCTCGAGCCGCTCGCCGACCCGCTCGGCGACCTCGTCGCCCGCTACGCCCGCACCCACGGACCGTTCACGAGCACCGCGGTCGCGGAGCGGCTGGGCGTGGGCATCGCTGTCGCGCGCCTCACCCTGCAGCGCCTCGAGGCGCAGGGCCGCCTCTCGAGCGGCTTCTTCCTGCCGACCTCGACGAGCACGTCGGACGAGACGGAGTGGTGCGATGCAGAGGTGCTGCGGCGGCTGCGCATGCGGTCGCTCGCGGCGATCCGGGGCAGCGTCGAGCCCGTCTCGCCCGAGGCCTTCGCGCGCTTCCTGCCCGTGTGGCAGCACGTCTCCCGCCCACTGGACGGCATCGACGGCGTCGCCGCCGTGATCGAGCAGCTCGCCGGCGTGCCCATCCCGGCGAGCGCGTGGGAGTCGCTCGTGCTCCCGGCGCGCGTCCGCGACTACACGCCGGCGATGCTCGACGAGCTCACCGCGACCGGCGAGGTCATCTGGTCGGGTCACGGGGCGCTGCCCGGGCGCGACGGGTGGATCGCGCTGCATCCGGCCGATGCGGCTCCTCTCACGCTGCTGCCGCCCGAGGACGAGATCGCTTCGGGCTCGCTCGAGGAGCGCATCGTCGGGGCACTCGCCAACGGCGGGGCGTACTTCGCCGCACAGCTGCGCCAACTCGCGGCTGCGTCCGAAGGCCCGGCCGAGAACGAAGCCTCCGTGGTCGAGGCGCTGTGGAGCCTCACCTGGGCAGGGCGCGTCACGAACGACACGTTCGCCCCGGTGCGGATGCTGCTCGGCGGCGGTTCGCAGGCGCATCGCACCGCGCGCAAGGCGCCGCGGGCCCGGATGTACCGCGGAGCGTCGGTCGCACGCGCGAGCACCCCGCCGCGTCCGCCCGCGATCGGCGGACGCTGGTCGCTGCTGGCGGCTCCCGAACCCGAACCGACCCTGCGCGCGACCGCGGCCGCGAGTCTTCTGCTCGATCGGTACGGGGTCGTCACGCGGGGTTCCGTGCAGTCCGAGGGCCTGCCGGGCGGGTTCGCTCAGGCGTACCGCGTGCTGGCCGGCTTCGAGCAGGCCGGGCACTGCCGCCGCGGCTACGTGATCGAGAAGCTCGGAGCGGCTCAGTTCGCGGCATCCGCCACCGTCGACCGGCTGCGCGAGTTCGCCGGCCTCGCCGACCCTCCGCCGCTGCGCACCCACACGCTCGCCGCCACCGATCCGGCCAACCCCTACGGCGCCGCGCTGGCCTGGCCGGCGATCGAGGGCGTCACGCACCGTCCGGGGCGCAAGGCCGGTGGACTCGTCGCGATCGTCGACGGGTCGCTCGCCCTCTACCTCGAGCGCGGCGGCAAGTCGGCTCTCGCCTTCACCGACGATGAGGCGGTTCTCGCCGCCGCGGCGCAGGACCTCGCCGCAACCGCGCGCGCCCGGCACCTGGCCACCCTCACGGTCGAGCAGGTCAACGGTGCAGTTCGTCTACGGCACGGCCGTCGGGCGTGCGCTGCGGGATGCTGGTTTCGTCGAGTCTCCGCGCGGCCTCACCCTGCGACGCGCGACCGCGGGTGACGCACTGCGGGAGTCCGCGCGTGCCTGAGCTCACGCCGCCGACCCATGCCTGAGGGCGACACCGTCTATCGCGCGGCTCAGCGGCTGAACGATGCGCTGGCCGGCACCGAACTCACGCGCTTCGAGCTGCGCGTTCCGCAGGCGGCGACGATCGACCTGAGCGGCATGACCGTGCACGATGTGGTCTCGCGCGGCAAGCACCTGCTGCATCACATCGGCGAGTGGACGCTGCACACCCACCTCAAGATGGAGGGCGAGTGGCACGTCTACCCTCATGGTGGTCGGTGGCGGCAGCCGGGTTTCAAGGCACGGGCGGTGGTCTGCAACGCCGACTGGGACACGGTCGGCTTCGACCTCGCCGACATCAAGGTCGTCCCGACCCGTGACGATCAGCAGCTCGTCGGCCACCTCGGTCCCGACCCGCTGAGCGAGCACTGGAACGCCGCCGAGGCCGCCCGCCGCCTCGGAGCCGACGAACGCGCCGTGCACGTCGCACTCCTCGACCAGCGCAACGTGGCCGGCTTCGGAAACGAGTACGCGAACGAGATCCTGTTCGTCCGCGGCATCCTTCCGACCAGACCGGCCACCGAGACGGATGCTGCGGCGATCGTCGACCTGGGCGCACGGATGATCCGTGCGAACCGCGACCGGTCAGGGCGCACGTTCACCGGTGACGACCGACCCGGCCGCTCGACCTGGGTGTACCGGCGGGAGGGCCGGCCGTGCCGCCGGTGCGGCACCCTCATCCGAGAGGGGTCGCTCGGCGCCGATCCGACCCGCGAGCGCAACACGTTCTGGTGCCCCACCTGCCAGACCTGATGCGGTGGTCGCAGGTTCGAAACGGCGCGGAAACATCGCGTCGGACAATCTGTCAGGCTCGCCGTGACGGCGCCCCGGATCGTCCGGTTTCGCCGTCACGTCCATTGCACGCGGTGCACGGTCCGTATTGAATGACCGGACATCCCCCGCGCGCCGCTGCGTGGCAGGGCCGGCGTAAATCGAGACGTGGAGACCGCGCGACGTGACACCGATCACCGAGGCCGCAGTGCCGACGAGTTCCCCGACCGCGCGGGCGGATGAGCGCGGCAGCGTCGTCCTCGACCGCATCACGAAGCGCTACGGCGATCAGGCCGCCGTCGAGGACCTGTCGCTGACGATCCAGCCGGGTGAGTTCATCTCGCTGCTGGGGCCTTCGGGCTGCGGCAAGACGACGACCCTGCGCATGATCGCCGGATTCGAGCGCCCAGACGCGGGCGACATCCTCATCTCGGGCAGTTCGGTGCTGGCCCAGCCGCCCTACCGTCGCGACGTCAACACGGTGTTCCAGGCGTACGCGCTCTTCCCGCATCTGTCCGTCGCCGAGAACGTCGCGTACGGGCTGCAGCAGCGCCGCACCCCGAAGTCCGAGATCCGCGAGCGCGTGTCGCAGGCGCTGGACCTCGTCCAGATGCGACGGTTCGCCGACCGCAAGCCCACGCAGCTCTCAGGCGGTCAGCAGCAGCGCGTCGCACTGTCGCGAGCACTCGTGAACCGCCCCGCCGTGCTGCTGCTGGACGAACCGCTCGGCGCGCTCGACCGCCAGCTGCGCGAAGAGATGCAGCTCGAGCTCAAGCTTCTGCAGTCGCGCCTGGGCATCACGTTCGTCTTCGTGACCCACGACCAGGGCGAGGCGCTGTCGATGAGCGATCGCATCGCGATCATGCGCGCCGGCCGCATCGAGCAGCTCGCCGATGCCGACACGGTGTACGCGCGCCCGGCATCCGCCTACGTCGCCGCGTTCGTCGGCCAGCAGAACTTCTTCCGCGGTCGCGGTCGGCGGCTCGGGCGACGAGATCGACTCCCCGCACGTGCGGGTGCGGGGTGATGCGGCATCCGTCGGCATCGGCTCGACCGGTCAGGCGGCCGTGCGGCCGGAATTCGTCCGAATCGCCCGGGATACCGCCGCTCAGGCGCTCCCCGCGGTCAACGCCGTGCCCGGGCGCGTGATCGGCGTCTCGCATCTCGGCGAGACGATGCAGTACCTGGTCAGCATCGGCGAGGACCAGAGCCTCGTCGTGCGCCGTCCCACGCCGGAGGCGCCGGCGCTGACCATCGGCGACGATGTCGTGTGCACGTGGGCAGCCGGTGACGTACTGCTCTTCCCCGCCGACGACGCCGCTATCGCGGGCGGGTACGTCGCCCCGCCGACCCTCTGACCCGCACGCACCGACACTCAACCCACCCCACCCGGAGGCATCGATGAGCGAATCCCGCACCCACGTCCGCATCCTCGCGAGCGACGGCGCCGCCCGCGTCATCCGCAGCGAGCTGACCCGCCGCGGGTTCCTCGGACTCGCCGTCGCGGCCGGCGGCGCCGCGGTGCTCGCCGCGTGCTCGCCGGGAGGCAGCGCGAGTCCCGGCGCGCAGGCGACCGGCGGCGCGGTCGAGGACAGCCTCACGATCTACACGTGGGGCGACTACGACGCCCCCGAGCTGCTCGAGGAGTTCACTTCGAGCGCGGGACCGACGATCACGCTCGACTCGTTCTCGTCGAACGAGGAGCTCATCTCGAAGCTCGTCGCGGCCAAGGGCACGAGCGGCTACGACATCGTCGTGCCGACGGGCGTGTTCATCCCGCAGATGATCGAGAACGGCCTGCTCAGCAAGCTCAACCTCGACCTCATCCCGAACATCGAGCACATGGATTCCGCCTACCTCGGCCGCGCGTGGGACCCGTCCAACGAGTACTCGATCTGCAAAGCGTGGGGCACGACGGGCTTCGTCTACGACAAGACGGTGATCACCCGTGAGCTGACCACGTGGGCCGACTTCCTCGATGCCGCGCAGAACGAGGCGAGCGGCAAGACCTCGGTGCTGGATGACCCGGGTGATCTGACGGGCATCTACTTCTGGGCGAACGGCATCGACTGGAACACCGACGACGAGGCCGACCTCGCCGCATGCGAGGACTATCTGGTGAGCTCTCTCGCCCCGCACCTGTCGGCGTTCGACTCGTACCCCGGCGGCAGCGCGATCCCGCAGGGAACGCAGGTGCTCATGCAGTCCTGGAACGGCGACGCGCGCCTGGGCATCCTCGAGAGCCCCGACCCCGACCGCTGGCAGTGGGTGCTCGGCGGCCCCGACACCGAGATCTGGATGGACAACTGGGCGATCGCCGCCGGGGCTCCGCACCCGGAGGCGGCGCACGCGTTCATCAACTTCATCCTCGCGCCCGAGAACGCGCTGGTCGAGCTCGACTACATCGGGTACCACACGGGCGCGAAGGACATCGAGCAGGCGGCGCGCCGACGAGGGTCTGCCGATGCTCGACTTCGTCTTCTTCACGCCCGAGCAGGTCGAAACGATGCACGAGGGAGAGGTCAACGACGCGCAGGAGCGCCGCGTCGAGATCTGGAACGCGACGAAGGCCGCCGCGGGTGCGTAGATCGCCCGGCTTCGCTCTCGCGATCCCCGCGTGGGTGTGGCTGGCGCTGTTCTTCGTCGCCCCGGTGGGGATGGTGGTCTGGTTCAGCTTCGGCTACAAACCGGGCATCTTCGGCACGCACGCGAACGACGTCCTCTCGCTCGACCGTTACGCGGAGGCGCTGTCGCCCACGTTCTTCTCGACATTCCAGAACACGCTGTGGGTGGGAATCGCCGGCACCGCCCTGTGCCTTCTGATCGGGATGCCGGTCGCCTACTGGATGGCCGTGAAGGTGCGCCCCGAGCGGCGCGGCATCCTGATCGCGCTCGTGCTCGTGCCGTTCTGGACGAACTTCCTCGTGCGCACGATCGGCTGGCAGGTGCTGCTCGCACCCGAGGGGTGGGTCTCGACCCTGTTGCAGGCGGTGGGCGTCACGCAGGGTCCGCTCGAGATCCTCTACACGCGCACCGCCGTGCTGATCGGCGTCGTCTACAACTACCTGCCGCTGATGATCCTGCCGCTGTTCGTCGCGTTCGACCGCGTCGGCGGACCCCTCCGGGAGGCGTCGAAAGACCTCGGCGCGGGACGCTGGACGACCTTCTTCCGCGTGACGCTGCCGCTGGCCGGACCCGGGGTCGTGGCGGGACTGCTCCTCGTGTTCATCCCGCTCATGGGCGACTACATCACCGCGACCGTGCTCGGCGGCGCGAAGGGCAACATGGTCGGCCAGCTCGTGGCCAGTCAGTTCCAGGCCGCGCAGAACTGGGCGCTGGGCTCGGCGATGGCGGTGCTGCTGATCCTCGTGATCACTGCGACGATCGCGGTCGGTGCGGCGATCGTGTGGCTGATCCTGCTGCCGATCCGCCGACGCAACCGGCTCGTGCTGGGCGACGCGCCGCCGCCGTCCGATCCGCCGGCCGCCGCCGAGCGCGAGCTGCAGGGGGTCGGAGCATGACCCTTCGACAGACCGAGAAGCCGACGGGCCGACGCGCGGGCCACTCGTGGTCGGACGTCGCGCTGACGGTGTGGGGCGTGCTCGTCTTCATCTTCCTGTTCGCGCCGATCGCCGTGATCATCGTGTCGTCCTTCAACGGCGGGCGCCTGCTGGTGGCGTGGGACGGCTTCAGCATCGCGCCGTTCCTTGCGATCGTCGCCAAGCCGGCGGTGCAGAGCGCGGTGCTCGTCTCGATCCAGACCGGCCTGATCGCGGCGGTCTTCGCGACGCTGCTGGGAACCCTTGCGGGCATCGCGATGGCACGGCATCCCGGCAAATGGGTCTACTGGTTCCTCGGGCTGCTGCTGCTCGTCTCGGTCACCCCCGAGATCGTCGACGCGGTCGCTCTGCTGCCGTGGCTCGTCTTCCTCGGCCAGGACCTCGGGCTCACGATGTTCGGCAACGGCATCGTGCGCCTGGTGGTCGGCCACTCGCTGTTCGCGATCGCGGTCGTCTCCTACATCGTGCGCGCGCGCCTGGTGGGGATGGACGCTCAGCTCGAGGAGGCATCGGGCGATCTGTACGCCAAGCCGCTCACGACGTTCCGCCGGGTGACGCTGCCCCTCGCGATGCCCGCCGTGCTGGCCGGTTTCCTGCTGTCGTTCACCCTGAGTCTCGACAACACGGTGATCGCGGCCTTCGTGCAGGTCTCGGGCACGACCCCGTGGCCGGTGTACGTGTTCAGCGCGCTCCGCTCGGGCCTGCGCCCCGAGATCGCTGCGGTCTCGACGCTCATGCTGCTGCTGACCCTCGTCGCCCTGGCGGCCGTCGCGCTCGTCCTCAAGCGCGCCGGCGACTCGGCGACCCAGATCGCCCGCACGCTCGGCGGCGGCTGAAGCCCCGTCCCCATCCCCTCGAAGGAGTACGCGACATGACCTCTGCCGACCTGGTGTTCACGGGCGGGCCCGTCTTCACGGCCGACACCGTGCGATCCCGCACGACCGGCGTGGCGGTGACCGGCGGGCGCATCGTCGCGGTCGGCGGCGATGACGTGCGCGACCTGATCGGCACGGAGACAGAGGTCGTCGACCTGGCGGGGCGGATGCTGCTCCCGGGGTTTCAGGACGCGCACGTGCACCCGGTCTCGGGCGGGCTCGAGCTGCTGCGCTGCGACCTGAACGACGGGACGACCGAGGGCGAGTACCTGGAGATCGTCGCGGAGTACGCGGCGCAGCATCCCGATGAGGAGTGGATCCTCGGCGGGGGCTGGTCGATGTCGGTGTTCCCGGGCGGAACGCCGACCGCGGCGGCGCTCGACCGCGTGGTCGCCGATCGTCCGGTGTTCCTGCCCAACCGCGACGGTCACGGCGCCTGGGTCAACTCCGAGGCGCTGCGCCGAGCGGGGATCGACCGCAACAGCCCCGACCCCGCCGACGGCAGGATCGAGCGGGATGCCGGCGGTGAACCGTCTGGAACGCTGCACGAGGGCGCGATGAACCTCGTCAACCGCCTGCTGCCCGAGATCGGGACGGCCGAGCTGACCGAGGCGCTCCTGGTCGGCCAGCAGTACCTGCACTCGTACGGGATCACGGCCTGGCAGGACGCGATCATCGGCGACTACAGCGACCTGAGCGACCCCGGCCCGGCCTACCTCGCCGCGGCGGCATCCGGTGCCCTGACCGCGCGGGTGGTCGGCGCGCTGTGGTGGGACCGCACGAAAGGTCTCGAGCAGATCCCCTCGCTCGTCGACCGGCGCGAGCGGTACCGCGGCGGGCGGTTCGCCGCGACGTCAGTCAAGGTGATGCAGGACGGCGTGGCCGAGAACTTCACCGCCGCGATGCTCGAGCCGTACCACGACGGGCACGGCCACTTCACCGACAACTCGGGGATCTCGTTCGTCGACCCGGTCGTGCTGAACGAAGCCGTGCCGCAGCTGGACGCGCTGGGGTTCCAGGTGCACTTCCACGCGATCGGCGACCGCGCGGTGCGCGAATGCCTCGACGCGGTCGAGCACGCGGTCACCCGGAACGGACGCGGTGACAACCGCCACCACATCGCTCACATCCAGGTGGTCCATCCCGAAGACATCGCGCGGTTCCGCGAGCTCGGGGTCACGGCGAACATGCAGTCGCTGTGGGCGACCCTCGAGCCCCAGATGATCGAGCTGACGCTTCCGTTCCTCGGCTCACCGAGGGACGCGTGGCAGTACCCGTTCGGCGACCTGCTGCGCTCCGGCGCGGTGCTCGCCGCGGGCAGCGACTGGTCTGTCTCGACGCCGAATCCCCTCGCGGCGATCCACACCGCCGTGAACCGCAAGGCCGCGCCCGGCTACGAGGAGGGCGAGTACGACGCGTTCCTCCCCGAGCAGGCGATCGATTTGGCGACCTCGCTCACCGCGTACACGGCTGGCTCGGCATGGGTGAACCATCTCGACGCCGACACCGGCACGATCGAGGTCGGCAAGTACGCCGACCTCGCGGTGCTCGATCGCGACCCCTTCGCGGGACCGGCCGATCAGATCGGTGCGACGCGTGTGCTGCAGACCTTCGTCGAGGGCGAGCGGGTGTACGCGGCCGCCGACGCCTGACCCGCGTTCGCGGCCCGGACAGGGTGTCCGGATGGGGACGGGTTTGCGACAGCGAGATCTGTGCGTGAGCGGTCCGGCCGGGCGAGGATGGATACACCGAGCGACAGGAAAGTGATACCCGTGGGCACGACCGTCTTCGAACGACAGCGGCCGGCAGCATCCGTCATCCAGCGCAGTCTCTCCGAGACGCGCCAGAGCGTGTTCTGGCTCGACGATCTTCCCGATCAGCCGCGGCGACCCACCCTGCGCGGAGATCACCGCGCCGACCTGGTGATCGTCGGCGGGGGGTACACCGGACTGTGGACGGCGCTGCTCGCCCGCAGGCGCGACCCCGACGCCCGCATCGCCCTCGTGGAGGCGCGCACGGTCGGATGGGCGGCATCCGGTCGCAACGGCGGGTTCTGCGAGGCGAGCCTCACGCACGGCCGCGACAACGGTCTGAGCCGATGGCCCGACGAGATCGATCGGCTCGACCACCTGGGCATGGCGAACCTCGACGCGATGGGATCCGACATCGCCGAGTGGGGCGTCGACGCCGAATGGGAGCGCGTCGGAGCCCTCGCGGTCGCCACCGAGCCCCACCAGCTCGAGTGGCTCGACGAGTGGGCGCAGGATTCCACCGTTCGGGGCGAAGAGGGCGTCGTGCGCCTCGACCAGGCCCAGGTGCGGGCGTCGGTCGCATCGCCGGCGTATCTCGGGGCTGTGTTCGAGACGCACTCGAACGCCCTCGTCCACCCCGGCAAGCTCGCCGCGGGCCTCGCCCGCGCGGCGGAGGAGCGCGGTATCGAGATCTTCGAGCACTCGCCGGTGCGTCGCCTCGACACCGCCGGTGACGGTGTGGCGGTCGTGACAGCTGGCGGGCGCATCACGGCACGCAAGGCCGTGCTCGCGACGAACGTGTTCCCCTCCCTGCTGCGCCGCAATACTCTCATGACGGTGCCGGTGTACGACTACGTGCTGATGACCGAGCCGCTCTCGGCCGAGCAGCGCGAGGCCATCGGCTGGAACGGACGGCAGGGTCTCAGCGACCTGGCCAACCAGTTCCACTACTTCCGGCAGACCGCCGACGGGCGCATCCTGTTCGGCGGTTACGACGCGGTCTACCACTACGGCGGGCGCGTCCGCGCCGAGTACGAGAACCGGCCGGAGTCGTTCGAGAAGCTCGCGAGCCACTTCTTCACGATGTTCCCTCAGCTCGAGGGCCTGACCTTCACGCACCGCTGGGCGGGCGCGATCGACACCTGCTCGCGGTTCTGCGCGTTCTACGGCAGCGCCCGTCGAGAACAAGGTCGCGTACGCGGCCGGTTTCACCGGTCTCGGTGTCGCGGCCACCCGCTTCGCCGGAGAGGTGATGCTCGACCTGCTGGACGGCATCCCGACCGAGAGGACTTCGCTGCGGATGGTGCGCGAGCGGCCGCTGCCCTTCCCGCCCGAGCCCGTCGCGGCAATGGGCATCAACGCCACGCGCTGGTCGCTCGACCGCGCCGACCACAACCGGGGTCGCCGCAACGTGCTGCTCAAGACGCTCGATGCCCTCGGGCTCGGGTTCGACTCATGATCCCCGGCGTGAGGACGGAAGCCGCGGCCCTGGTGCTCCTGCACGAACCGGTGGATGCTTCGCAGGTCGTCGCCGGGTCGCCGACCACCGGCATCCACGAGATCTGACGGGGATGTGCCCGCTACCGCCCGGCCGACCGCCGCACCAGCAGCGCGAGGTGCAGGGCCGTCTGCGTCTCGCCGTCGTCCAGGTCCACGCCGAGTAGGTCCTCGATGAGGGCGATGCGCTGGTAGAAGACCGAGCGCGAAAGGTGCGAAGCGGATGCCGCGGCGGTGCGGTTGCCAGGATGGGCGAGCATCGCCTCCAGCACGTCGAGCAGGTCACCGCCGCGCTCCAGATCGTGGACGATCAGCGGCGTGAGCACGCGCTCGCCGTGATCGAGCAGTCGGTAGTCGTCGCGCAGTGACGTGACCAGCTGCACGAGCGGGCGGTCTTCGACGCGCCGCAGGATCGGTCCACGCGCGGGCCGACGCCGCCGCCCGCGCGACAGATCCACCGCCTCCTGCAGCGACACCAGGGCCTCATCGAGTCCCCGCCCCGCGCCGCCGATGGCGACGATCGCGCGATCCGCGTCATCGCCGGCCAGCGCGCGCACCAGCCGCAGTGCTGTCTCGTCGTCGAGCCGCACCTCGTCCGGAAGAGACAGCAGCACGGTCGCCGCCGGCGCGGAGATCCCCTCCGGCCCCGACCCGGCGAGTGCGCGACCGTTCAGCAGGCGGGCGGCCGCGTCGGCCGAGCCGGCCGTGACCGGCGCACCCGAGACGACCAGTCCGTACAGAAGAGCGCCGTGCACCGGCAGCCCGCCCGCCTCGAGGCGGGCCGCCGCTCCCGCGATCCCGGCGAAGCGTCCCGCGAGCAGCCCATCCAGAAGCCGGCGTCGGCCGATGCGCGACCACTCGTCGGCGTCACCGTCGGCGAGGCGGCCGATCGCGAGCGCGATCGCGCCCTGCTCGAGCACGGCGGCGCGGCCCGCGGGGTGCGGCGGGCCGGGAAGCGCGATGAGGCTTCCCCACCGGATGCCGCGCGCCTCGACGGGGACGATGAGCCAGTCGCCCTCCACCTCGCCCGCGCGTGGCGGCCGCTGAGCGGCCCGCGATCGCAGCTCCCACCCCGTGAACAGTTCCTCCTCGAGGGCCGGAGGCACTTCGCCGGCCACGATCTCGTGTGCGAGATTCTCGAGGATCACGGGAGCGCCGAGGGTCTGCGCGAGCTGATGGACGATGAAATCGGCGGGCGCACCGCGCAGAGAAAGGGCGGTGAACCGTTCGCGGACCTCGTCGCGGGCGCGCAGCGCTTCGGTTTGCGCCGAGATGATACGCCCGTGCACTGCCTCGGTCAATGACACGAACTTCACTTCTCGATGCAGCACGATGAGCGCAAGCCCCCGGTCTCGGGCGGTGTCGATCACGACAGCAGGAGCGGAGGGGTGATGCGCGCCGAGCTCGAGAACCAGACCGGACAGCCCCGCATCGACGAGTTCGTCCACGAATCGACGAAGCTCCGCAGCCTCGGTCGGCCAGGCCGACCCGGTGGACAGCAGCAGCTCGCCGCCGTTGAGCAGGCGGGCGACCCCGGCGCTGTCGGAGACGTGCACCCACCGCACACGGGCGTCGAGGGCGGGACCGCCGACCAGCACATCCGGGCCGCCGGCCGCGACGGCATCCAGCGCGATCACCTCGCGCACCGTGGGCAGCGTCTCGTGGCCGTCCACCGCGGCCGGACGATCCGTCTGGACCGCGTGCGCTTCCCCGGGCCGCACAGACATCAGACACGCTCCTGCTCGCAGACGACGGGTTCCGGACAGCCTAAACGATGGCCGGTCGATCCGTCCGGGTGCCCCGGGCGACACCCCGCGGCACTCGGGAATCCGATTCGCCTTCGGTCGCGAATATTACTTGCACGCGCATGCATCCAAATGGACCGATGCGCGGGAATGAATCAGTGACGGAACAGGTTGTTTCTGTACTCGGCACTAATGGGCCGTTGGAGGGGATCGTGGGTAAGAACTACGTCGACATCGAGAACGACCGTGGTGAGTCGCTGCGCTATCGCAAGCACACGAACGGTCGAGGATTGATCGCGCACGGCGCGAAGGTCCACCCCAGCGCGATCGTGGAAGCGGGCGCGTACGTCGAGCCCGGTGTCCAGATCGCAGCAGGTGCGCACGTCGGACGAGGCGTGTGGGTCGAATCGGATGCCGTGATCGGCCCCGAGGCCGACATCGCACCGCACGCCCACATCGGATCGGGCGCGGCGATCGGGGCGGGAGCGAAGATCGGCGTGCGGACCTACATCGGCACCGGTGCTCGCGTGGCCGTCGGTTCGCTGATCGGCGATGACGAGACCGTCGGTGACGGCGAGCGCGTCGCGACAGACCGCCGCGGACTGCGTCTGGCTGCCTGACCCCGGGTCACCCCCGATCGCACGGGTTCGCGCCGAGTGCACGGCTTTCGTGCGCTGCGACGTCGTGCAGTCGGCGGCAACCCGTGCACTCGGCGCCGGCGCGAAGGGGTGTCGCCCACGCCGCTTAGGCTCGCAGGGTGATCAGACGCGCGGCGATCGGCATCCTGTGCCTTGCCGTCGTCGCGATCGCGATCTGGTGGTTCGTTCCGCGGGATGCCGCCACCACCGCCGCGCCCACGGTCGCTCCACCGATATCGCAGCCGCTGCCGGGCATCCCGGCCGATGCGTTCGAGATGACCGTCGAGAGCGTGCACGACGGCGACACGATCCGCGCCCGGATCGCGGCACCGAATGCGGTGGTCACCGACACCGAGTCGACCCGGGTGCGCCTCATCGGGCTGGACACGCCCGAGGTCTCCCCCGCAGTCGAGTGCTGGGGCGCGGAGGCGACTGCGAACCTGACCGCGCTTCTCCCACCCGGCTCGACCGTCTGGGCGGCAGCCGACCTGGAGGCGCTCGACCAGTACGGCCGGCACCTGCTCTACCTCTGGACTGCCGACGGCCGTTTCGTGAACGCCGCGCTCGTCGCCCAGGGCGACGGCGCGGTGATGGTCTTCGCGCCCAACACCCTGCACGAACAGCTCTTCCGGTCGCTCGAAGCAGAGGCGGCCGCCGCGGGGCGCGGACTGTGGGGCGCCTGCTGAGCCGTTCTCAGGCGAACAGGAACAGCACGAACCCGATGAGCGGAAGTGTGCCCTGGATCAGCGCAGGCCTCAGATATTTCCCGCCGCTCGTGAGCAGCACGAGGGATGCCGCGAGCATCGAGCCGAGGCTGAACAGCACGAGCGTCAGCCCCGCGATCCGCAACGGTGTGTCGTCCGCGCCGGCCCAATAGAGCACCAGGCCGAGCACCGCCCCGATCGCCAGGAACAGGTTGTAGAAGCCCTGGTTGTATGCCATCGGCTTGGTCGTGTCGGCGGCCGCCTGATCGGTGACGCCGAACCGCTTCCACACGCGAGGCTGAGTCCATTGCACGCTCTCCATGACGAAGATGTACACGTGCAGCAGCACCGCGAGCGCGGCGACCACGGTGGCGAGGATGGCGATCATGAGCGAACCATATCGTCCCGGCTACGCTGGCGGAATGGCGAAGAGCGGCGGTTCACGGGGTCGGCCGCGCCGCCCGCCTGGCGGCCCGGCTCGTCCGAAACGGGATGCCGACCTGCGGCGCACCGGCGCGAAACCGGCCGCGAAGAAGGCGAAGACCGCCCCGGTCGCTCCACCGGCCGAGCCCATGCCCCTGCGGTTCGTGCTGGGTGCGATCCCGGGCGCGACGCCCGGCGGCTGGATCGACGCCTGGAAGGAGCGGATGTCGCAGACCGAACTCGAGCTGCGACCCATCGCGGTGTCGAATCAGCGCTCGGCCCTCCTCGACGAGGGCCTGGATGCCGCGATCGTCCGGCTTCCGATCGAGCGTGATGAGCTCAGCGTCATCGCCCTCTACGACGAGACCGCCGTCGTGGTGGTCTCGGCCGATTCTCACCTGACCGCAGTGGACGAACTCGGGCTCGAAGACCTCGCGGGTGAGATCCTCATCGTGCCGCGCGATGACGTGCTGGGGCTGAACGTGCCGGGCACCCTTGCGCCATCCTTCGCTCCCCCCGAAGACACCGAGCAGGCGATCGCCACCGTCGCGGCGGGGGTCGGAATCGTGATCGCGCCGATGTCGCTCGCCCGGCTCCACCGCCGCAAGGACACTGCGTACCGACCGCTGCGCGGTGTTCCGGAATCCACCGTCGCGCTCGCGTGGCCGTCGGAGCGCACGACTCCCGCGGTCGAGGCGTTCGTCGGAATCGTCCGCGGACGCACGCCCAACTCGTCGCGGATCTGAGCTCGCCGCCCGGTCGGGGACGAGCGCGTCGCGGGCCGGCCGCTGCACGCGACGGGGGTTGACCGCTTCCGGAGGCGGGTCCAGGATGAGGATCGTTCGGCCGCGGGCAGCCCTCGACGCCGATCGCGTCGAGGGATGGCCCCGATCAGACACGTCACCTACAAGGGAGTAGAGATGTTCCGCAAGCTTGCTGTCGCCACTGTCGCGGCCCTCGTCCTCAGCGGTCTGGCGGCTGCGCCCAGTGTCGCGAGCCCGCCGACGCCGAGCGGCGACGATCGACTCGCGGTCTATTCGGGAACGGTGGATGCCGAGGGCTTCGCCGCGATCGTCGAACTGGGCGTCGACCGCAGCGAGATCGTGTCGGCGCCGAGCGCCGACGGATCCGGCCGCATCGACGTGCAGGTCATCCTGAGCGGCGGCCAGGTCGACGCGCTCGCCGCGCAGGGTGCCGACCTGCAGATCCAGGCCGACCCATCCGTGCAGCGTCGCACGATGCAGAAGACCGACGGTGTGTTCCGGATGTACAGCGGCGCCGGCGGCATCCTGGAGGAGCTCATGGCGCAGGCCGCCGAGCACCCCGAGATCGCCGAGTTCCGCGTCATCGGCCAGACCGCCCAGGGCCAGGACATCGGCGCGGTGCGGGTCACGAAGAACGTGAGCAAGGCAAAGGACGGGAAGAAGCCGGCGACGGTGTACGTCGCTGCCCAGCACGCCCGCGAGTGGATCACGCCCGAGATGGTGCGCCGGCTGCTCGACCTCTATCTGACTGAGTACGGCACCGATGGTCGGATCACCGACCTGGTCGACGACACCGAACTGTGGTTCGTTCCCGTCGCCAACCCTGACGGTTACGACTTCACGTTCCAGGAGGGCCAGCGGCTCTGGCGCAAGAACCTCCGCGACAACGACGGAAACGGTGAGATCACGGTCGGCGACGGAGTCGACCTGAACCGCAACTCCGAGACCCGCTGGGGCTACGACAACGAGGGCTCCTCTCCGAACCCGGCGAGCGAGACCTACCGCGGGCCGTCGCCGGCCTCGGAGCCCGAGACCCAGGCGCTCGATGAGCTGTTCGGCGACATCACGCCGCAGTTCATGATCAATTACCACTCCGCCGCCGAGCTACTGCTGTACGGCATCGGCTGGCAGGTCGCGACCCCCTCTCCCGACGACGTGATCTACGAGGCCATGGTGGGCGACGATGAGAACCCGGCCGTCCCGGATTACGACCCCGACATCTCGGCGGAGCTCTACGTGACCAACGGTGACCTCGACTCGCACATGCAGGAGGCGCACGGCACCCTGGGCTTCACGCCCGAGATGTCGACCTGCGAAGCGGCGGTGGCCTCTGTTCCCGACGACGACTGGACCGATGAAGACTGCCAGTACCTGGGCTTCGACTTCCCGGACGACGAGAATCTGATCCAGGCGGAGTTCGAGAAGAACATCCCCTTCGCGCTGGCCGTGGCCGAGTCGGCGATCGACCCTGACGACCCGGTCTCCGTCGTGGGTCGCGACGCAGAGGACTTCCGCGTCGACTCGTTCACCGTGTCGTACGGCGACCCGCAGACCGTCGCGGTCTGGGCGAAGCGGGCTCTGACGGCCAAGAAGATGGTCTACTCGATCAACGGCGGTAAGCCCGTGAAGGCCGACGTCACGGAGTGGGCCGGAGGCGAGCGCTACGGCTTCGAGAACGTCGACTACTACGCCGAGTACCGCGGCGTGGTGACGGGCGCGAGCCCGGGCGACAGCGTCGAGGTGTGGTTCACGGGCACGGCCACCGGCAAGGATCTGCCGAAGGGCCAGAAAGCCGGTCCGGTCTCGAGCGAGCACTTCATTTATGAGGTCGCGCAAGACACCGGGAATTCGGTGCTGATCGTCGCGAACGAGGACTACACGGGTGTGAACCCCACGTACCCGGCGGGCACGACTGCACCGAAGTACGTCGACGAGCATGTGAACGCGCTTCTGGCGAACGGCGTGACCCCGGATGTGTGGGACGTCGACGCGCAGGGTGTGCCCCACGACCTCGGCGTGCTGGGTCACTTCGACGCGGTGCTGTGGTACCTCGGCGACAACAGGCTGACGCAGGACCCCGAAGATGAGTTGACGCAGTACGGTTCTGCGCAGCTGCCCGACCTCGCGGTCGCCGAGCGCCAGCAGTACCTGACGATCGCCATGAGGGACTATCTCAACCAGGGTGGCAAGGTCGCCTACGCGGGTGAGACCGCCGGGTATTACGGCATCGGCGCGAGCCAATTCGGCGGCATCTACTACGGCCTCAACGGCCACCCCGAACAGGAGTGCGCGGTCACCACCGATCCGCGCGGGGACTGCCTGCTGCTGGCGGACGACTTCACCCAGTACTGGATGGGGGCGTACGATCGCACCGCATTGACCGCCGAGGGCGTCAAGGGCACCGCTGAGCCGCTCGACGGTTTCGAGGCACTCTTCGGCGGCCCCGCCACGGTCGACAACCCGATCGACGAGGTCGGCGCGTTCACGCCGACGAGTGAGCGTCTGCCGGTCGCCGACTTCCCGCAGTTCGAGAGCTGGCGAGCGGCGGACTACACCGATGTGTCAGGCAGGATCGTCGCGGTGGAAGGCGAACTGGCAGCCGCGGCGACGCACGTCGACGACGGCTATCAGCGCCTGGGCCGGACCTTCGACCTGACCGGTGTCTCCGCCGCCGATGCCCCGACGTTCGAGGCTCAGATCGCCTACGACACGGAAGAGGGATACGACAACGTCATCGTGGAGGTGCACACGGTCGGCTCGGATGACTGGACGACCCTTCCCGACCTCAACGGCGGCACGTCGACGGCGGTGCCGACAGAGTGCGAGGCGGGCTTCTACATGGGCCTGCACCCGCAGCTCAGGCACTACCTGACACTCGGCGACCCGTGCCTGCCCACGGGCACGACGGGTGAGTGGAACGCCTTCACGGGCACATCCAATGGTTGGGCTCCCGTGGCGTTCGATCTCAGCGCCTATGCCGGCAGCACGGTCGAGGTGGTCGTGAGCTATGTCACCGATCCGAACACCGGAGGTGCGGGCCTCATCGTCGACGACACCAGGCTCGTCGTCGCGGGGTCACCCACTCAGGAAGATGGCTTCGAAGCGGGCCTCGGCTCCTGGTCGGTGCTCGGTCCGCCCGACGGAAGCGCAGACAACCTGAGTGACTTCGAGATCGCCGACGGACTCGGCGAGGTCGTAGCTGTCACGGCGACACCTGACACGCTGCTGTTCGGATTCGGCCTCGAGCAGCTCGAGTCGGATGCGGCACGTGCCGAGGTGGTGGCGAGGATTCTCGCCCACTTCGCGGGGTAGCGCTCGAAGCGCCGGCCGCGCACGACGAAGCCGGGGGATGTCGCCGACCTGGGTCTCTGCGACATCCCCCGAGGAACAGTCCGGTGAGATCCTCGCGCCCCGATCGCGCCCCCTGGATCTCATTGCCCCCAGTGTTCGGCACCCCCCGGTGCCGACCTGCGAAGCTGTTCCAGGTGTGAAGAGCAGGTTCGGGGCGTCCCTGATACATGCCCGAGCGAAGTTCTTCAGAAACCCGATCCATGCGCCTGGAACGGCGAGACGATCCCGGTGCGATCGGATGCCGCCGCCAGGGCTTCGCTCGGAGCGTGTCCGGCCGCGAGCCCTTCGTGCATCGCGCCGAGCAGCTCGCACGCGACGTCGTCGGCGACGACAACCGGAGCCGCGATCACGCAGCGCGTGCCGGCGTGCAGCCAGGCGCGCGCCATGCCGACGGCCTCCTCACCCCACCGCACCGACGAGCGACCGGCCTCGCAGGCCGACAGCACCACGGCGGACGGCACGCGCGGCATCCGATCGATGTCGTACCCGAACAGGGCGCCGTCGGCGAGTTCGAGACCGGAGAACATCGGGTTGTCCGACGAGTGCCGACCGTGAGCGGCGATGTGCAGCACATCGACATCGGCGGACAGAGAGGTGACGTCGTCGACCGTGGCCGCCGGGATGATCACGGGGTGCGGCCACGCCGCGGCCGCGGCGTCGACTTCCTCGTCGGCGCGGGCGACGTCGGGACCGACCGCGAATCCCGCCGAGCGCGGCGCCAGCGCGACGCCCCGCTGCCGAACCCACCGAGAAGCTGACGCGGGCAGGGTGAAAGCCTTTTCGCGAAGGGCCGGCAGCATCGCCCACGGGATGCCGCCCAGCAGACCCGGGACGGTGATCACGTAGCGCCGGGCGCCGGCCACTTCGACGGCGCGGTCGAGAAGGTCGCGCGAGAAGGACGACAACCGGTCATCGAGCGCTCGACGCACCACCTCGCCCATCCGGCCGCGGATCATCGCCGTCATGTCGAGATCCGAGCGCAGGGCGGGAAGCGCGTCGCGGATGCCGCGCCATCCGTCGATGGGAAGCATGCTCACGCGCTCACGCGTGGCGACGAGCACGATCAGCGAGTCTCCGGAGAACACGTACGACAGCAGTGCTGTCTCGTCGTCGAGCGCCGTCTGCACCTCGTCGAGCGTGGCGCGGGGCTGGATCGCGGCAGACCCGGTCGTCGACCACTGTCGTTCGCGCATGCGCTCTCGCAGCTCACGGGCGCGCGGGTCGGACTGCCAGTCGCCGCCCTCGCTGCGCAGCATCCGGAGCTCGCTGAGGTCCTCGGCCAGCTGGCCGTCGGGGGGCGGACGCAGCGGGATGACCTGCATGCTCATGTGACGCGCCCACTCGGACCATTCGAAGACCACCTCGGGTCGCCCCGACTGCACCGCGGAGTCCAGACCCACGCGGATCAGCCCGTTCCCCTGCATGACCGCGGAGGTCTGCAGATCAAGGCTCCCGAAGTCGCTCAGCCATGCCGAGAGCTCGACCAGGCCCGCCGCTGCATGCCTGCGAGCCTCACGGTGACGACCTCGGGCGGAGGCGCGCGCTGCGCGCACTTCGTAGGCGAGGAGACGCACCTCCATCGACGCGGTTTCCGGAGCCCTCATGACCCGGGCCGGCGCCGGCATCGATGTCGTGCTGACGTGCGCTCCACAGTTCGTGCGTCATGCGAAGTGCCGCCGCATCGCTGCCGAAGCCGAAGCGCTCGAGCTCGCCGGAGGCACCCTCCACGTCGGTGCGGTCAGGGACGCGCCGTGGAGCGGGGACATGATGGCCGGTTCGCATGATCTGGCCGCCGCTGAGCTCGGCGCGCATGCGCACTGCGTCCGCTCTGGCCGCCCACGAATCGTTGCCCACCGTTCGAAAACGTCGAGCGGCACGGGTCGCGACGGGGCGCGCCCGAACGGGATCGTGAGCGAGGAGGGATCTGGCCAGGTGGTATTCGGCCTCGCCGCGGGATTGCGGCATTCTCTGGCGTCCGAAGACCGTCGCCGCATGAGCGAGGATCCTCTCGGCTTCGATCGTGTGCCCGGCATCGCGGAGCACCTCGGCAAGGTCGACATCGCAGACCGCCGCGAACACCGGCGAGACGTCCACGAGGGTGTTCCGCGCCGACGACATGATCCGCATCGCGGTGATGAGATCGCCGCCGAGCAGTGCCATGTACCCCTCGTTGTGCAGCGACTGCGCCTGGTCGATCGGCCGTTCGAGCGCGCCGAAGATCTGCGAGGCACGCGCGGCGTCGTCGGCAGCAGCAGCGAGTCGGAGTCTGCGCATGTTGACGAGGCTTCGGTTGACCAGGAGGTTGGCGAGCTCCTCGGAGTCGCCGTGCAGCGCCTCGATGCCCTGGGTGAGCCACCTTTCGGAGTCGTCGTAGCGACCGGCCTGCTCGGCGAGAGCGCCCAGCTGCCCGGCCAGGACGGCATAGGTGTGCGCGTCGATGCCGGGCAGAGCCATCGCATCCAGGCACATCTGCGCGCCCTCGGCCGGTGAGCCGGTTCTCGACTTGATGTACCCGAGCGTGCCCGCGATGCGCGCCCGAAGGTTCACGTCCTCCGCGACCTCCTGGGCGGCCAGGAGCGTCCGCAAGGCCGCGGCGTGGTGTCCGTGGTTGGCAAGGCGCACGGCGGCCGCGTGGAGTTCCTCGCTCGAGCGCGCCATTGCTCCATCATGGCGCGGCACTGCGCTCATCCGCTCTCTGCGGTCTGTCACCCGTCGCCGAGCACCTGCAGCGAGAGTTCGTCGAGCACCTCGTCGCGCGCCCGGTTCAGTGCCCGTGCGCAGTCGGCGGCACCGAGCTGCGCCTGTGCCAGCGGATCCACCAGCGCCAGCGCGAGCCGACCCGCCACGTACGGTGCCGCGAAGGATGTGCCGCTCCACAGCGCGAATCCGCCCGTGAAGTCGTCGGGGTCGATCGTCTCACGCCGCATGCCGAGGCGGTCGGCCCGCGTGCCTGCCTGCACACCGCCGTTCAGCGGCGGAGATGTAGCAGAGCACCGCAGCACCGGGCGCGTACGTGTGCACCCATGCGCCGATGTTGCTGAACAGCGCCACGCTGCCGTTCGGGTTCAGCGCGCCGACCGAGACGTGGGGTGCGGCATCCGCCGGATCGTCGACCCGGAAGTCCGACCCTGCCCAATTCCAGAGCGCGGCGGGGAACGTGGGCCGGTCGGTCGCCTCGTTGCCGGCCGAGCACACCACCGCGCACCCATGCCTTCGAGCGATGGCAAGCAGCTCGTTGAGCGTGCGGTCGAAGAGCTCGTCCTCAGGAGTCTCGTGGTAGTAGCCGAGCGACAGGCTCATCACGTCGATCCGGCGACCACCGTCGTCCGCGGGTGTCGCCATCCACTTCACGAGCGTTCGGACGGCGTACATGAAGTGGCCCTCGAGGAGGGTGCCCTGACTGTCGGCGACACGGACCGAGACGATGTCCGCCTCGGGGCACACCTGCCTGACGATCCCGGCGATGAAGGTGCCGTGCCCTGCGGACGCGTCCAGTTCGCCGTCGAACTGCCCGGAGACATCGCCCACCACTTCCGGATCGGTGTCGGCATCGGCGATGCCGAGAACGGCACCGTCCACGACGGGGCCCCTGGTCACGATGCTCTCCGGAAGCCACGGATGATCGCCACAGCCGGTGTCGAGCACGGCGACGACGGGCCGCCTGCCCTCCGGCCCGATGGTCGCTCGACGCTCCGGTCCGGGTCCGACATACCGGATCACCTGGCGTCCGCCGCCACCGGCATCCGCATAGCTGTCGACGCCCGGAGCGTTCGTCTTGCCGAACGGGTTCGTCTTGCCGAACGGATTGGTCTTTCCGAACGGATTCGTCTTGCCGAACGGATTGGTCTTTCCGAAGGGATCGACCGAGAGGACGTGATCCAGGCTCACACCGGGAATGACCCGGCCGCTCCTGGCGCGGGCGCGCTGGATCAGCCGCCAGGCGTCGATCGGCGGCACCGGCTGATCGTCGCGGTCGGGGCTCGGCTCGGGAAAGATCGAGACCCGATAGATCGTCGGCAGGTCGAACTGAGCGCGACCGCGCCGGGCGCGCTCATCGGCGGTCGCCGCGTCGAGCTCTGATCCGTCGAGGTTCTGCAGTTCCAGACCCCACCCGAAGTCGGCGGCCGCGGGACGCAGGATCGCGAGCACCTGCTCGACATCGTCGCCGGAGGTCAGCAGCACATGATCAGGGGCATACGCGGTGGGGTACGCGCTGACTCCTCGCACCGGTTCGCTCGTCGGGTCCAGCGGCACTCCCTGAGCACGGGCCGCGTCGTAGCGCCGCCGCCAGCCGGGTGCGCCACTCGGGCCCGGGGCAGAGCCGCGGGCAGGATCGTCGGGGGGCAGGTCGCTCATCTGTTCTCCTCGTCCTGGTCGCGCCGCTGCGACCGGTCGTGTGAATCGCCGTCAGGGGTCTGCGCATCCGTCACAGCCGGCTCGCTCTGGTGCGCTTCTCGCCGGATGCAGGATGCCGGCCCCCGTGTCGCGGCATCACCTGTGAATCTAGCGTCCCCACCGTTGCGTCAAAAGCCTGCACCGTGGGCCTGGAACGGCGCGATGATGCCCGTGCGCTCCGATGCCGCAGCGAGCGCCTCGCTCGGAGGCCGGCCCGCCGCGAGCCCGACGTGCATCGCCCCGAGCAGTTCGCACGCGATGTCGTCGGCGACGACCACGGGAGCCGCGATCACGCAGCGGGTGCCCGCGTGGAGCCACACTCGCGTCATGCCGATCGCCTCCTCCCCCCACCGCACCGACGACCGGCCCACCTCGCAGGCCGAGAGGACGACGGTGCTCGGGAGCCGGGGAATGAGATCGATGTCGTAGCCGAACAGGGTGCCGTCGGCGAGCTCGAGACCCGAGAAGAGCGGATTTTCGGCCGCGTGCCTCCCGTGCGCGGCGATGTGCAGCACGTCCACCTGCGAAGCGAGCTCCGTCACCGCGGCGGCCGTGACCGCCTCGCCGTCCAGGACGGCGGCCTCCGGCCACGCCGCCGAGCCGCGGGCGACCTCTTCGCGGCCGCGATCGACCCTGGGGCCGACGGCGAATCCAGCGGTCGCCGGAACCGCGGTGCGCGCCGCCTCGCGAAGACTCGCCCACCGCGTGGCCGACACCGCGATCGTGAACGGCCGGCCGTTCAGCGCCGGCAGCATTCCCCACGGAATCCCGTTCAGCACGCCCGGAGCGGTGATGAGGAAGCGTCGGGTGCCGGCCGCCGAGACGGCAGGTGCGAGGAGCGTGTCGGAGAGGATCTGCAGTCGATCGTGGAGCGACTGGCGCACGACGTCGGCGAGCGGACCGGCGCGCACCGACGCCGACATGTCGAGGTCGGAGCGCAGACCGGTGAGCACGGACCGGGCCGCGTCCCACGACGGGATGCTGATCACCTGCGCTCTGCTCGCGGTGACCACCAGGCAGACCACCCGGCCTTCGCTCCAGACGAACGAGAGCAGCGCCGTGTCCGCATCCAGCGCATTCTGCAGCTGTGCCATCGTGACGGGCGACTCCACCCCTGCCACGCCGGTCTCGCTCCATTGGCGCCTGCGGACGTGGTCGTGCAGCTCCGCCGCGCGCGGTGTCGCCAGCCAATCCCCGGAGGCCTCAGACCGAAGAACCCGCAGCTCCGCCAGGTCGGCGGCCACCCCCGGGTCCGGAGGCGGCCGCAGCGGAACGATCCGCTGATTGAAATGTCGCGCCCGCTCCGACCACTCGAACAGCACATCCGGCTTCGCCGAGCGCATCGCCGAGCTCAACCCGTCCATGAGCAGCGGCTGACCGTGCATGCGCACTGCGCTCTGAAGGTCGAGGCTGGCGAAGGCGGACTGCCACCGCGCGAGCTCATCGATCCCCGCTGCCGCATGTCGTCGCGCCTCAGCCTCGCGCCCCGCCGCGAGGGCACGGCGGGAACGCACGCGATGCGCCAGCAGTCGCACGTCTATCGTCGCGCCCGCGGGCAGTCGCGGTCTGCGACGCGGCGCTCTTCGTCCGACATCGTGCAGCAGGGCGGAGAGGTCGACGGCGGTGGCGTCGACGAGGTGATGCGTGGCGCGCAGGGCGGCCGACACTCGCGCGACCTCACCCGCCTCCGGCGTCTGCCGCGAGCGGGTTGCCGGCATCCCGTTCAGGTCGTACACGCCGTCGGTCAATCCGGCGCGAATCCGGATCCCGTCCGCCTGAGCCGCCCAGGCGGCGCTGTCGACGGTCCGGAATCGCTTGGCGGCATCTGCCGCCGTGTGCACAGCGGTGGCCGGATCATGCGCGAGCTGCGAACGGGCGAGGTGCAGTTCGGCCTCCGCGCGCGCCTGCAGCATCCGATGCGCTCCGAAGACTCGCGCCACGCGCTCGAGGGCGCGTTCCGCTTCCGACGTCAGCCCGGCCTCGCGGAGCACCTCGGCACGATCGAGATCGCAGATCGCCGCGTTGACGGCCGACGCCTGCTCCATCACCGGGCGGGCTTCGGACATCGAGTCCAGCGCCTGCACGAGGTTGCCTTCGAGCAAGGCGACGTATCCGGCATTGTGAACGGCCATGGCCCGCTCGACATCGTCGCCGGATGCCGCGTAGTCGGCTGCGGCGCGCTCCAGATCGCCGCGCGCCTCGGCGTAATTGCCGGCCCGCATGTGGGCGACGCTGCGGTTGATCAGCATGGGCGTGCGGTGCTCGCGATCATCCCCGATGTGCGCGATCCCCCAGTCCAGCCGCGAGATCGCCGTCGCGAGATCACCGCGTTCCAGCGCCAGCAGGCCGAGCTGTCCGTTGAGCATCGCCGACGTCTGCGGCCGCAGTCCCGGCTGTTCCAGGGCATCGCTGCACAGCTGCTCTGCCGTCGCCGGGTCGCCCTGACGCGTGACGACTGCCGCGAGCGAACCCGCGATCCGAGCGCGCAGGTCAGGGTCGTCCGTGCGCTGGGCCGCCTGAGCCAGAACGCGGCGCGCCGCCGCGTTCTGGCCGGCATTCAGATGCGCTCTGCCTCGCCGGTACAGCTCTGCTGCCGTGAGGGTCATGTGCTCATGATGGCGGGCGCATCACCTCATCGCGAGTGGTCTCGCGAGTCGAGCTCTCCGATGACCGAGATGACCGCGTCTGTCGAGGTGTTCCCTTCGGCGATCCGCGCGGCGATTCGTCCCGCGACGACGGGAGCCGCGAAGGACGTGCCGCTCCACACACCGTATCCTCCGCGGAAGTCGTCGACATCGAGGGTCTCGCGTCGGCGTCCGTCCTTGTCGTCGCGTGTGCCTGCCTGGACGCCGCCGTCGAAGTCGACCGGAACCGTCGAGACGAGCGAGACGCCCGGGGCATACACGTCGACCCAGTCTCCGATGTTCGAGAAGAGGGCGACGGAGTGGTCTGCCGGATTGAGTGCTCCCACGGAGAGGTGCCTCTCGCCCGTGTTCGGCAGCGCAGCCGGGTACGTCGGCCGGTCGGTCGCCTCGTTTCCTGCCGAGCAGACCACGACGACGTCGTGATCGTCCCGCAGTCTCCTGAGCAGCTCCGCGATATCCGAAATCGCAGTCGGGTCGTCCGGAGTCTCGTGATAGAAGCTGAATGAGAGGTTGAGGACGTGTACACGCTGGACTTGTTCGATGTAGACGATCAGCCGCTTCAGTGCGCCGATGAGCGTGTTCTCGAGGATGATTCCTTCGCCGTCCGCGACACGGACGGGCAGGATGCGCGCCTGCCAGCACTCCTGGCGGATGACGCCCGCGATGAACGTCCCGTGACCGGACGCGTCGTCGAAGATGCCGTCCAAGGGCACCGAGAGGGAGGGGTGGACCTCCGGATCGGTAGCGGGGTCCAGGACGCCGATGGGGTGTCCTCCTGGAATCGTGGGATTCAGACGCACGCTCGACGGGAACCACGGATGCGCGCCCAAGCCTGTGTCGAACACCGCGACGACGGGACCCGCGGGGTCGGCGTCCGGTACAGGGTCGGGGCCGCGGTAGGTGACGGGCTGGCGACCGCCGAAGCCGAGTGCCCCGTAGCTGCCGATGCCGACACCGGGCGCGTTCGCCGTGAACGGATTCGCGGTGAACGGATTGGCGGTGAACGGATTGGCGGTGAAGGGATTGGCGGTGAAGGGATTCAGCCCGTAGGAGTCCGTCGTCAGGACGTGATTGAGGCTGACGCCCTCCGCCGAGCCGTCGTTGTCGGCCCGCGCCTGACGGAGGATCTCCCACGCGTCAGGTGTCTGGGCGGTCACCCCGCTGCCGGCGGACCCGGTGCTCGGAGCGACGCTGAGTCGGGCACGTATCGGGGCATCCGGATCCACGGGGCGTCCGTCTTCGAGGTTCAACGGATCGATGCTCCATCCCGCGCGCCTGGCGATCTCGACGATGCCGCCCTCCCGGTTGCGGACTGCATCCCGGTTCGACCCCGCGACGATCAGTTCGTCCGAGACGTAGACGGTGGAGTAGACCGGGACGCCCGGCTCCTCGTGGTAGTTGTCGTCGACCGCTTCCTCGCCGCGCGGCTGACCGGCGGGGTCGAGGACCTTCCACCGGAGGTGTCCGCTTCGGCGCCACTGTTCGCTGTGGGGTCCAGAACTTGCGTGCGGATTCACGTCTTCTCTTTCTCTGGTTCGGCGCTGCGGACGTCACTGTCCGCATGTCGGCCGATCACACTTCGAACTGCGGGGTCTGGAAGTCGTGCATGTCACCATCGGCGTCGCGCACGACCAGGCGCAGTCGCGAGACACCCGCCGGCACGCTGTCGAAGGCGAACCGGCCGTGCTCGCCGGCATCCGTGCTCCACTCGCGCTCGCCCTGGACGAGCCGGATCGCGAGGGCCGCGGCATCCACCCATCCGTCGATGCGACGCGCGCCGTCCTCCGTCACCGTGACGTGCACGAGCACGCTGGTCGTGCCGTCGCTGAACTGCAGGGTCGCTGTGTCGGTCTCGCCGCGGACTGCCGCCAGATCACCCGGTCGACCAGCGTCAGCAGCGCGTACTCGCGCGACAGGTCCTCGACCGCGACCGCGGCGACCATGCGGTCGACGAGGTCGGCCGGCGCCGGATCGATCTCCTGCCACATCGCGCGCATCCGCGCGAAGAGTGCCGCATCCGCAGCGAAGTCTTCAGTCTCCATTGGAATCCCCTCCCCAGCCGTCGCTCTCGAGGAGAGCACGGAGTTTGCCGAGGCAGCGCTGACGCGTCGGCCCGATCGAGCCGATCGGCATCGCCATGTCCTGCGCGATGCGTGCGTAGTCGGGACGCTCCTCGAATGCCACGATGCGCAGCAGGCGCTGGCACCGATCGTTGAGCTGCGCCACTGCGCGCCAGAGACGATGGGACTCGTCGTCGGTCGCAGCGGTCTGCTCCGCGGACTCCTGGGCAGGAAGATGAGGTTCGAGGCTTTCGACTTCGGTCGGATCTGCGCGGCGCTGGAGCTTGCCCACCCGCCACGCCTCGCGTCGTGCGACCATCGTCAGCCAGCCGGACACCGCCTGAGGCTCGGCGATCGACTCGTGCCGGCGCACGAGCGTGAGCCACGTCGTCTGCACGACGTCCTCCGCGAGCGCACGGTCCAGGCCGTACGCGCGCACGACGTGCCACAGCAGCGGCGTCATCAGCCGCACGAGATCGTCCATCGCCCGTGCGTCACCGTCACGCCACCTCAGGAACAGCGCCGCGGCGCGCTCCCAGCGTGTCGGCTCGGCAGAGTCGACGGAAGTCTCGGCGCCCCCATGCGTCATGGTGCCCATTGTGTCCACATTGAGAGGAGCGCGAAAGAACCTGTCTGATACATCCGTGTCGGCACGGATGCATCGCCGTGATCCCGGGCACGGTTGACGCCTAAACTCGCACCATGACGACGGCGCCGCTGCTCTATGTCTGCGTGCGGCCGCAGCAGGGCGCGGCCGCCGCGGAGTACGAGTCCTTCCGGGCCGCCGCGCATCTCGACCAGACCCAGCTGATCTCGCTCGACCTGGTGCGCGACCCCCTCCCGCCCGACGTCTTCGAGCGGTACAGCGGCTTCTTCATCGGCGGCAGTCCGTTCAACGTGACCGATCCCGAGTCGACCAAGACCGAGGTGCAGCGCCGGCTCGAAGCCGACCTCGAGCGGATCGCCGCCGGGGTGATGGCCGCACCCTCGTCGAGCTCGCCTGCGGCTCTGTTCACGTGCTACAGCATCGGCGTCCTCACCCGCCTGCTCGGCGGCGACGTCAGCCGCGGCTACCCCGAAGACACCGGGCCGGTCAGCGTCGACCTCACCGCAGACGGTGAGAGCGACCCGCTGCTGGGCGCGCTCGCTCGGCGCTTCACGGCGCTGACCGCGCACAAGGAGGGGTCCGCGCGGGTGCCCGACGGCGCGACGCTGTTGGCGACGAACGACGCCTGCCCTGTGCAGGCGTACCGCGTCGGCGAGCGCCTCTACGCGACGCAGTTCCACCCCGAACCGACGCCCCGCGCCTTCACCGAGCGGATGGCCGTGTACCGCGACGACGGGTACTTCCCCGCGAACGACTACGACACGGTCGCCGGTCGCGTTCTCGCGGCATCCGTCACCGAACCCGTCCGGCTGATCCGCGCGTTCGCGCGGGCCTTCGGACCCGCCTGACCTCAGGCGCCCGCCGGCGGGTGCCTGAGCAGCTCGACCCGCTCGTCGAGGTACGCGGCGAGCGGCATGAATCCGCCCGCGGCACTCCAGCGCACACTCGGCACGCCGTCGCGGAGTGCGAGTGGACCGGATGCCGCACCCCCGTCCACCGCGTCGACGTCGATCTCGACCCAAGAGATGTGCACGGTCTCGCCCTCCGCCAGGCCCCCGCGCCGCGCGGCGGCGGCGAGCTCCGCGCGCTGCCGCTGCGACTCGGCCGCGAAGCCTCGCCGCATCTCCTGCCGAGCGCGCACGATGTCTCCCGTCGCGAGGGCGCCGTCATCGGTGAGCAGCAGAACGCCCAGATGCCATGCGGCGCCGCGGCGGACGATGCGGGGCGAGCGGCCGATGCCGAGCACCTGACGCGGCACGATGAGCTCGCCGATCGCCTCGCGCGGCGCGTCAGCCAGCCGGGCGCGCGCGTCGTCGAGCAGCGCGCGGGTGCTCACGCCTGGTCGTCCTCGACCGGCGCGCTCGCCGCGCATCTTGCGCTCACCGCGCAGGGTCATCGCGATGAGCGGGAAGAGCAGGACCGAGAGCATGCCCGCGCCGACGAGCAGCGCGGCATCGGAAGTCTGCAGGACGCCCTCGTCCACCCCGATCGCGGTGACCGCGACGATGATCGGCAGTCCCGTCGCGCCGAAGAACGCCATCGATAGGCGCTCCCTGCGGCGTGGAGTCCTTCGGGGCTGCGAGCATCGACGGCAGGCCGCGCACGACGAACAGGACGACGAGGACGAGGGGGAGGATCGCGAACAGGAGCGGGTCCGCCAGGAGGGCGGCGAGGTCGAACGTGACGCCGGTGTAGATGAAGAAGACCGGAACCAGGAAACCGAAGGCGACCGCCTCGACCTTGCTTTCGACCGCTTCCCGGTCAGCCTGCTTCGCGTCGCGCATGAGCAGCCGCCACACGATGCCGGCCGCGAATGCCCCCAGCAGCATGTCGAGGTCGAGCACGATGCTGAGCGCGACGAGGGCCGACAGGATCAGGAACACCACCCGGATCGCGAACTGGCCCGAGGTGTGCAGCGTCGAGTTCACCACCCGGTGCATCGCGCCCCGCGGCACTTTGAACGCCAGCCAGATCGCGAATCCGGCGACGAGTGCGAACAGCGACGAGCACGATCGCCTCGATGCCCGGGTTGCTCGCGCCGAGGAAGATCGAGATCGCGATCAGCGGCCCGAACTCGCCGACCGCGCCGACCGCTCCGACGGCCCGGCCGAACGGGGTGTGCAGCTCGCCGGTGTCGCGCAGGATCGGCAGGAGCGTGCCGAGAGCCGTGGAGCACAGCGCGATGCCGATGACGATCGCGATCTCACCCGGCGCGATGAGCCAGGCGATGCCGACACCGACCGTCAGGCTGATGACCCATCCGAAGATCGCCGCCCGCCCGGTGCGTCCGCGGAACGCGGTGAACTCGATCTCGGAGCCGGCGACGAAGAACAGCATCGCGAGGCCGAACTCCGACAGCGCCTCGACGAACTCGGACGGCACCGCCCAGCCGAGCAGAGACGGGCCGACCAGGATGCCGAGCATCAGCTCGAACACCACGATCGGAATGCCCACCACCCGGCGCAGGCTCCGGGCGATCAGCGGCGCCAGCACCGCGAGCAGCGGGATGATCAGAAGCGTCGGCTCGAGCTGGTCCACGCGTTCACCGTATCGACAGAAGCGCGCACCGCGGCATCGCGGCTCAGGGCACGACGCGGTCGAGCCACCGCAGCAGCCCCGGCAGCGCGAAGTAGGCGACGGTGCCGTGCGTCGCGAACGAGATCTCCTGATAGGTCACCCGGATGCCCAGAGAGGCCTCGTGCGTCACGAAGTCCGTCGTGTCGGCGGTCGTCGGATCGCTCGTGACGAAATCACCCACGAGCGGCTCACCGAGGCGATGCAGGTCGTCGATGTTCGACAGGAGGCACAGTTCGTTCATCTGAGGCACGATCTGCTGCGCCTGCGGCGTGAGGACGGCTCGGCGTTCACTCCAGGACCTTTCGGGCCTTGTCGGCGTCGCGCTGCGCGCTGCGGGCGCGCACCGCGGCATCCGTCCGGTCATCGTCCAGACGCCGGGTTTCGGCGTCGGCCTTCTCGGCATCCGCTTCGAAACGGGTCAGCTCCGCGCGCAGGTCGTCGATGCGCTCGCGCAGGTGATCGGCGCGCTCTCGGGACTTCGCGAGCTTCGCATCGATCTTCGCCAGCTCGCGGTCGGCCTCGCCGGCCGCTCGCTCGGCCTCGCGCAGCGCCTTCTCGGCGGCCTTGCGCGCGCGGCGCTCGGCGAGGTCATCGCGGCTGGGGGGCGGAGCATCGGGCACGCCGGGCAGCGATCCGCCGACCGCGTCCGACACGTCGACCGCGTCGAAGCCGGACGCCTCGAGCGGGCGCACCAGGCGCGCCGTCATGACCGCGGCCGCGGCGGCGGCATCCATCACCGCCGCGTTGATCGTCTTCTCGACGTCGGCGCGGGCCGCCGCGCTGACGGCGACGCCGCGTTCGGCCGCGAGGTCGACGGCCTGCGTCGCGAGCGCGGTGACCAGCGCGCGGCGCTGGCGGCTGAGGCGGGTGAGCTCGGCGCCGTCGAGATCGTCCTGCGCCTCGCGCAGCGCGCCGGCGAGCTCGAGCGCCTCGGCGAGCTGGCCGTCGCGCGCCAGCAGGTCGACAGCCCACGCCGCAGCAGTCGGCTTGCGGAGGGTCTTCACCCGCGCGGCGAGCGAGCGGTCCGCGGCCGCGGCGCGCGCGTTGCGCGCCGACGTGAAGTCATCGGGCGGGAGCGCATACAGCTCCACCGCGATCGCGTCGAGCTGCGCGGCGGCGTCTGCGGCGGGCTCGTCGACGGGAGGAGGCACCTGCCCATTCTGTCGGGCGGGCGGCCTACACCGCGACCGTGCGCGTCGATCCGGCCGCAGGACCGTGCAGTTCGCGGTGCAGGCGCTGCATGCGCTCGTCGAGTTCGGCGGCCGTGTCGGCGGCATCCTTCAGGCTCGTGAGGAGTTCCTGCGGAACCTGACGCTCGTACTTGTAGTAGATCTTGTGCTCGAGGCTCGCCCAGAAGTCCATCGCGATCGTGCGGAACTGCACCTCGACGGGCACCGCGACCCGACCGGTCGAGAGGAAGACCGGCACCTCGACGATCGCGTGCAGGCTCTTGTAGCCGTTCGCCTTCGGCTGCGGCGATGTAGTCCTTCACGGAGACGACGGTGACGTCGTCCTGCGCCGTGAGCAGATCGAACAGGCGGTACGCGTCGGTCGTGAAGCTGCACGTGATGCGCACGCCGGCGATGTCGGTGATCGACTCGCGGATCGACGCGAAGTCCGGCTCGACGCCCTTGCGCACGACCTTGTCGACCAGGCTGTCGGGCGACTTCACGCGGCTCGAGACGTGCTCGATCGGGTTGTAGTCGTGCATGTACAGGAACTCGTCGCGCAGGATCGCGACCTTCGTCTCGATCTCCTGCATGCCGAAGCGGTACTCCAGCAGAAACCGCTGCATCTCATCGCGCATCACGCGCAGCTGGTTGGTCGAGAAGGTGACCTGATCGTCGTCGGTGGCCAGTCGTTGCGACATGCTCTCGACCGTACGGGCCCGGGCTACGAGATCTCTGTGAGAAGGTGCCTTCGTCGCCGAGAAGGTGCCTTCGGCGCCGAGAAGGTGGGGTCTTCTCGGCGCCGGAAGCGCCGACCTTCTCGCGCCGGAACGGCACCGTTCTCGCGTCAGGGGATGAGGACGGATGCCGCCTGCCGCGCCGCGCCGAGCGCGACGTACTCCCCGGGTGCCGGGACCTCGACCGGCACCCCGAGCACGAGGGGCGCGATCACGCGCACCGCCTCGGACTGCGCACCGCCGCCGATCAGCAGGCGCGCTCGATCGGCACCCCGAGGGCGCGAAGCGCCTCGAGGCCGGCGCCGAGGCCGCTCAGCATCCCCTCGACCGCCGCCCGAGCGAGGTTCTCGCGGGTGGTCGAGGCCAGGGTCATGCCGGTGAGGGATGCCGTCGCATCGGGCAGATTGGGGGTGCGCTCGCCCTCGAAGTAGGGCACGAGCGCGAGCCCGTGCGCGCCCGGGCTCGGCCGCAAGGGCGAGGCGACTGAGCTCGGCGTGGTCGACCCCCAGCAGTCCGCCGATCGCGTCGAGCACCCGAGCGGCGTTGAGGGTCGCGACGAGCGGCAGGAATCTGCCGGTGCAGTCCGCGAAGCCGGCGACCGTGCCGGTCGGGTCGATCGTGCGCTGCTCGCTGACCGCGAAGACCGTGCCGCTCGTGCCGATCGAGACGACGACGTCGCCGGGCCCGGCGCCGAGCCCCAGCGCGGCGCCGGCGTTGTCGCCGGCACCGCCGCCGACGCGACGCCCGGCCTCGTCATCGACCCACTCGTCGGGTCCGAGCACGCGGGGCAGGATCGCGTCATGCCCGAGCGCGGCGGCGAGCAGCTCGCGGTCGTAGCCGCCCGATCGCAGGGTCCCAGTAGCCGGTGCCCGAGGCGTCCGACCGATCTGTGACGAGCTCGTCGAGCACCGGGCCGCGCGCGGAGTCGCCCTCGCGGGCCGAAGCCGCGCAGGCGCCAGGTGAGCCAGTCGTGCGGGCAGCGCGACGGCCGCGACACGCGCCGCGTTCTCGGGTTCGTGGTCGCGCAGCCAGCGGAGCTTGGTGATCGTGAACGACGCCACCGGCACGAGCCCGGTGCGCTGCGCGAGCGCCTCGGCGCCGAACTCGGCGATCAGGTCGGCCGCCGCGCCCGCCGATCGGGTGTCGTTCCACAGCAGCGCGTCCCGGATGACGCGGCCGTCCGGCGTCCAGCACGACCATGCCGTGCTGCTGGCCGCCGATCGCCCAGGCCTCGACGTCGTCGAGGCCACCGGCATCCGTGATCGCTGCACGCAGCGCGGACCACCAGCCTCCGGGATGCACCTCGGTGCCGTGCGGATGAGCGGCCCGCCCTTCGCGCACGATGGCGCCGGTGGCGGCATCCGTGATCACGACCTTGCACGACTGCGTCGACGAGTCGACCCCCATGACCAGCGCCATGCTCTCACCCTCTCCTTCGAACTGTCGATGACCGCGAGACGGCAACCGGGGCGTCGAGACTGCGGGGAATCCCCTCGGTCTCGACGTCCCTCTGCAGTCTCGCGGTCAGGAGCGCGGGTCAGCGCGCGCCGAGCAGGTGCTCGGTGGCGAGCTGCTGCAGGCGCACGAAGCCGAAGCCCTTGCCGCCGAGGTACACGGACGGGTCGAAGTCCTCGTACGCGGAGCGGTCGGCGAGGAAGTCGTCGTACGTCTCGCCCTCGTTGAGGGTCGGCACCGACAGCTCGTGACCACGCGAGGCCTCGAGCGCCTCCTGCACCTCGGGGTCGGCGCGGAAGGCCGCGGCGCGCTCCTTGAGCAGCAGGTAGGTGTTCATGTTGGCGGATGCCGACTCCCAGACGCCCTTCTCGTCTTCGGTGCGGCTGGGCTTGTAGTCGAAGTGACGCGGACCGTCGTAGGCGGGCACTCCGCCCGGGCCGCCGTTCTCGAGCAGGTCCACGAGCGCGAACGCGTTGTGCAGGTCGCCGTGACCGAACACGAGGTCCTGGTCGTACTTGATGCCGCGCTGGCCGTTGAGGTCGATGTGGAAGAGCTTGCCGTGGTACAGCGCCTGAGCGATGCCGGCGGTGAAGTTGAGACCCGCCATCTGCTCGTGGCCGACCTCGGGGTTCACGCCCACGAGCTCGGGACGCTCGAGCGAGTCGATGAAGGCGATCGCGTGGCCGAGCGTCGGCAGCAGGATGTCGCCACGCGGCTCGTTCGGCTTCGGCTCGATCGCGAAGCGGATGTCGTAGCCCTTGTCGGTGACGTAGTCGCCGAGCAGGTTCACGGCCTCGCGG
Organism: uncultured Actinomycetota bacterium; assembly: GCA_963772395.1. Classification (GTDB taxonomy): domain Bacteria; phylum Actinomycetota; class Actinomycetes; order Actinomycetales; family Microbacteriaceae; genus Microbacterium. The sequence goes on from CAVYWV010000003.1 coordinate 263,325, forward strand.
TAGCGCTCGAGCGCCTGACGGATGTCTTTGGCCGAGTCGTACTCGGCGCCTTCGCGGCCGCCCCACATCACGAACGTCTTCGCGCCGAGCTCGGCGCCGAGGTCGAGCTGGCGGAACACCTTGCGCAGCGCGAAGCGGCGCACGTCGCGGTCGTTCGAGGTGAAGCCGCCGTCCTTGAAGACGGGGGCGCTGAAGAGGTTGGTCGTCACCATCGGGATGATCATGCCGGTGTCGGCCAGCGCGCCCTTGAGGCGGTCGATCTGGGTCTGGCGCTCGGCGTCGGTCGAGCCGAAGGCGAACAGGTCATCGTCGTGGAACGTGAGACCGTACGCACCGAGCTCGGTGAGCTTCTCGACGGCGTGGACGACGTCGAGGGGCTTGCGGGTGGGGCCACCGAACGGGTCGGTGCCGTTGTAGCCGACGGTCCAGAGTCCGAACGAGAACTTGTCGGCGGTTGTGGGGGTGGGCATGACGCTCCTTCGCGGGAATTGTTGCTTCTGACAACCTATACCAGGATCGGTGCCGCGTCCACCGGCTCCGGAACTTTCGAAAGCTTAGAATCGCGGTATGGCGTCCGCTTCTCGACCCACCCTCGCTTCCCTCGCATCGGAGGCGGGAGTCTCCCTGGCGACGATGTCCAAAGTCCTGAACGGACGAACGGATGTCTCCGCCGCCACGCGCGCCCGCCTGGAGGAGCAGCTCCTCCGCCATGGCTATACGCGCCGGACCGCCACTCATCGCAGCGACATCGTCGAACTGGTGTTCCCCGAGCTCGAACCGAGCTGGTCGGTCGAGGTCATCAACGGGGTGCAGGAGGCCGCGCAGGCGGCGGGCAGATCGGTCGTCCTGACGGTGAGCGGCGACCGCCACGCGCCGGCGCCGGACTGGATCGACGGCGTCATGCGCCGACGCCCGGCGGGCGTGGTGCTGATCTTCTCCACGATCTCGCGTCCGCATCGCGAGAAGCTGCTCTCGCGCGGCATCCCGTTCGTCATCGTCGACCCCGCGGGCGACCCCGCTGCGGACGTGCCGTCGATCGGCTCCGCGAATTGGTCGGGCGGGGTTCAGGCCACCCGCCACCTGATCGAGCTGGGTCACCGACGCATCGCCGCCATCACCGGACCGGAGGACGTCATGTGCGCGCGCGCACGAGTCGACGGCTACCGGTCGGCGATGGACGCCGCCGGCGTGGCCGTCGACCCGGACTGGGTCCGCTTCGGCGATTTCCTTCCCGCCTCGGGTCAGGCCCACGCGCGCGAGCTGCTCGCGGCCGCCGATCGCCCGACGGCCATCTTCGCCGGCAGCGACCTGCAGGCGCTCGGAGTGATCGCGGCGGCGACGGATGCCGGCCTGCGGGTGCCCGATGATCTCTCGGTCGTGGGCTATGACGACATTCCGGTGTCTCGGTGGATGAGCCCGCAGTTGACGACGGTGCACCAGCCACTCAGACGCATGGGGGAAGAGGCGACCCGGCTCGTGCTGCGCCTCGCGGAGGGGAGTGCGCAAGAGACCGTGCGGATGGATCTGGCGACGCATCTCGTGATCCGCGGGAGCACCGCGCCGCCGCGGATCTGAGCTCGAAACTTGCGCCCGGTTTTCGTAACGTTTACGTAACGAAGGGCCGAGGGGGCCGTGGGGTCTGTTTGGTTTGCCGAAACCACAAATCCCCCCTGCGCAAAGGAGCGCCCCTGTGAGACGCCGTTCGCTGTTCCCGTACGCATCCGTCCTTGCCACCCTCTCGCTGGTCACGGCCTCAGCCGTCGTGCTGTCCGCACCCGCCTCCGCCGCCCCGGTCGTGATCTCGGCCGTCGACTTCGCGGACGGCACCACGGGCTCCTGGACTGCGAGCGGCGGCGGCCCCTCGACCCTCTCGGTCGTCGATCTCGAGGGCGGCAAGGTGCTGCGCGTGGCCGATCGCGACGCGGACTACGTCGGCATCCAGAGTCCGACCGGCATCTTCCAACCGGGAACGACGTACAGCTTCTCGATGCGCGTCCGCCTGGCCGACGGGACGCCCGACAGCAGCGCGCGGCTGGTCATGAAGCCCACCTACACCTGGATCGGGGACACCGCGGTGACAGCCGCCGCGTGGACGACGATCGCCGGTCAGTACATCGTGCCCTCCGACGCCGATCCGGCCGCTCTTCAGGTGTACATCGGTACGAGCGACCAGTCTCCGGCCGCGCCCTACACGTATTACGTCGACGACATCGTCGTCACCGCGGAGGACTCCGCCGGCGGCGGTCCCGATCCAGACGTCCCCCCCGGAGGCGCGATGAACCCGACCACCACGCCGGTCTCGGCCGCTCAGGGCACCGGGAACGTCGCCGCGCTCACTTTCGACGACGGGCCCAACCCGGGGACGACCCCTGCGCTGCTGGACTTCCTCGCCGAGAACGACATCCAGGCCACGTTCTGCGTGATCGGCCAGAACATCACCGCGCCCGGCGGCGCGGAGATCCTGCGCCGCATCGTCGCCGAGGGGCACACCCTGTGCAACCACACCACGTCCTACGCCGACATGGGCGGCTTCACCGCGACACAGGTCCGCGCAGACCTCGTGGAGAACCTCCGCATCATCCGCGAGGCGCTCGGCGATCCCGATGCGCCGGTGCCGTTCTTCCGCGCCCCGAACGGCAGCTGGGGGGTGACCCCCCAGGTCGCGGTCGACTTGGGGATGCAGCCGCTCGCGGTCACGAACACGATCAACGACTGGGCCACCCAGGACGAAGCCACCCTCACCACCAATCTCCGGGCGGCTGTCAAGCCGGGAGAGATCGTGCTCGCGCACGACGGCGGCGGTGATCGCACCGGAACGCTGGCGGCTGTGCGCACGGTCGTCACCGAGCGGCTCGCGGCCGGCTGGAGCTTCACGCTGCCCGTCGGCGCCCTCGTCACTGCCCCGGAGCCCACCGCACTCAGCACCGGCTTCGAAAGCGGCCTGGACGGCTGGGGTCCGCGCGACAGCGGCAGCGGCGCGCCGAGCGTCGCCGTGTCGGGCGTGCTCGCGCACGACGGGGCGCAGTCGGCCCTGGTGAGCGCACGGACATCGCAGGGCAGCGGAATCGGCCACGTCGCCACCGGCATCCTCGTCGCCGGTCAGACCTACCGCGCGACGGCGTGGCTGCGGTTCGCCGCCGGGCAGACGCCCGGAGACATCTGGCTCAGCCTCGCGAACACCGCGGCCGGTGCGACCACCTATTCGACGCTCGGCCAGTTCTCCGGCATGTCGAATTCGCAGTGGGTCCAGGTCTCGGCGACCTTCACCATGCCCGCGACCTCGGACAGCTCGTACCTGTACTTCGAGACCTCCTACAACGCGACGAACACATCGGACTTCTTCATCGACGACATTTCGGTGTCGATCCCCGCACCCTCGGAGATCGAGGATCTGCTGCCGATAAAGGACACCGTCGAGTTCCCCGTCGGCGTCGCGATCGACAGCCGCGAGACCCAAGGGTCGCCGTCCGAGCTGCTGCTGCGCCACTTCGACCAGGTGACTCCCGAGAACTACATGAAGCCCGAGGCGTGGTACGACGCGGACAACACCTTCCGCGCGAGCCCCGAGGCCATCGCGCTCATGGACTACGCACGGGACAACGACCTGCGCGTGTACGGTCACGTCCTGGTCTGGCACAGCCAGACTCCCGAGTGGTTCTTCCAGGGCGCCGACGGACAGCCGCTCGGCACGTCGGAGGCCGACCGCCAGATCCTGCGCGATCGGATGCGGGAGCACATCTTCTCGATCGCGCAGTGGATGGCGACCGAATACGGCGCGTTCGGCGCGGGCAACCCCCTGACCGCGTTCGACGTCGTCAACGAGGTCATCTCGGACAGCGGCGAATTCGACGACGGCCTGCGGCGCAGCGAGTGGTACCGCATCCTCGGCGAGGAGTTCATCGACTTGGCGTTCGAGTACGCGGACGAGGCGTTCAACGGCCTCTACGCCGCCGCCGGCAGCGACCGGCCCGTGACGCTGTTCATCAACGACTACAACACGGAGCAGGACGGCAAGCAGAACCGCTACGCCGCACTCGTCGACCGCCTGCTGGAGCGGGGAATTCCCCTCGATGGCGTCGGGCACCAGTTCCACGTCAGCCTGGCTCTTCCGGTCTCGGCGCTGGCCGCTGCGCTCGCCCGCTTCGAGGACCTGCCGGTCGTCCAGGCGATCACCGAGCTGGATGTCACCACCGGCACACCGGTGACGCAGGCGAAGCTCGTCGATCAGGGGTACTACTACCGGGACGCGTTCCGCGCCTTCCGCCAGTACTCCGATGACATCTACTCGGTCACCGTGTGGGGTCTCACCGACAGCCGCAGCTGGCGGGCGGACAACGGCGCGCCCCTCGTGTTCGACGACTCCTACCTCGCCAAGCCGGCGTACTACGGCATCGTCGACGGCGATCTGCCGGCACCGTCGCGAACGGCCAACGTCTTCCAGGGCGATGTCCAGCTGAACGCCGACGCGGCGGCCTCGCCCGAATGGGACAGACTCCCGCTCGTTCCGATCGAGCAGACCGGGGCGTTCCAGCTGCGGTGGGAGCCGGACCACCTCACGGTGTTCGTCGCCGTCGAGGACGCGGCCCCGGGAGGCGCCGATGCCGTGACCTTCCGGGTGGATGAGGCCGAGTTCACCGTGCCGCGCAGCGCGGACGGCGACGTCGAAGCCGTCGTCACCGAACGAGAGGGAGGCTACGACATCGTGGCGCACCTGCCGCTGGACGCCGCGGCGCTCGGAGCCACGGTCGCCTTCGATGTGCGCCTCACCCACGGCGCCACGACCGTCGGCTGGAACGCGGATGACGCTCTCGGGACGCTCACGCTCATCGAGCCGCTGTCGTTCGTCGAGGTCATGCGCGCCCCGGAGGCGCCGCAGATCGACGGCTCGGCCGACGCCGCCTGGGCGGACGCGGACGCCGTCACCACCGGCAAGCAGATCGAGGGATCCGGCGGTGCGGTCGCGACGATCCGGACGCTGTGGCGCGAGAACACGCTGTACGTCCTCGCCGAAGTCGCCGACCCGGTGGTGGATGTCTCGGGATCGGACCCGTGGATCCAGGACTCGGTGGAGATCTTCGTGGATGCCGGCAACTACAAGAACGGGTCCTACCGCTACGACGATTCGCAGATCCGCATCAGCGCCGCCAACGTGCTCTCGTTCGGCACCGGCGATGAGGCGTTCCAGCGCGGCAGGGTGCAGAGTGCGACCCGGGCCGTCGAGGGCGGGTACGTGGTCGAGGCGGCGATCAGCCTGCTCGAGGAGGGCGGCGCCGGAACTTTCCACGGTCTGGACTTCCAGGTCAACGACGGCACCGCCGGCGCCCGCACCGGCTGTCCGCTCCTGGGCGGACCCGACCGGGACGGGCTATCAGTCGACGGCTCGCTGGGGCGTCGGCGAGCTCGTGGACGCCGCCGCCGAGGGACCGGGAGGAAACCCCGGCGAGACCCGGGTGGGAACCCCGGCCCGAACCCGGCGCCGAACCCGGGATCCGGGCAGGGGCAGACCGGCGACGGCACAGGCTCGAACGGGGTCCGCGGCGGTGGCTCTGGCCGTGACCGGAGCCGAGCCCGCACTCGGAATCGCCCTGCTGGGCGGCGCGGCCGTCGCTCTGGGTTGGCTGCTGTTCATGACGCGCCGACGTCGTACGTCGTCGTAGCCGGCGGCGAGGCGGCGCTCGGGGTCGAACCCGGGCGCCGCCTCGCCCCACAATCGTCGCCGGCAACAACAAAACTGGTCGCCCCAGTACAGTGAAGGGCGTGACCGACCCCCTCCTTCCGGCCGACAGCGGCGTCGCCGACGGCGTGCGCCAGCGGAACCTGGCTCGCATCCTGCGACTGGTGCACCTCGCCGGCCCTCTGTCGCGCGCGACGCTCACCGGGCAATACCGGCCTGAACCGCTCGACTACCGCCGACCTCGTCGGCGAACTCGTCCGCGAAGGACTCGTGCTCGAACGCGCGCCCGACCCGTCGCGTCGGGTGGGTCGCCCTTCCCCGGTCGTCGAGCGCGAATCCGGACGTGGTCGCCATCGCGGCCAATCCGGAGGTGGATGCCGTCACCATCGCGGCGGTCGGGCTTGGATCGCAGCATCCCGGTGCGCGCCCGCATCGAGGTCGACCGGCTCGATCACCCCCGAGGAGACGGCGGCGATGATCGCCGCGCAGCTCGTCCGCAATGGCGTCGCGACGAACTCGCGGGGGCGCGGGTGGCGGGGATCGGACTCGCCGTGCCGGGGCTCGTCCGCGCGGCCGACGGACTCGTGCGCAACGCCCCGCACCTGCGATGGATCGATGCCCCCGTTCGCGATCTCGTGTCCGATGCGACGGGCGTGCCGACCACCGTCGGCAACGACGCGATGCTCGGAGCGATCGCCGAGCACCTGTTCGGCGCAGCGCGCGGAGTCGACGACGTCGTCTACCTCAACGGCGGCGCCAGCGGCATCGGCGGCGGCCTGATCGTCGGCGGGGTGCCGGTGCCCGGCGCCGGCGGCTACGCGGGCGAGTTCGGGCAGAACCGACCCGGGCATCGCCGCGGCGTCCGACCGACGTGCGGGCGACGGCGTGCTGGAGGACGAGGTCAGCCGCGCGCGGCTCCTGGCCGCCGTCAAGCTGATGTCCGCGGATGAGCCGACTCTCGCTGCTGCGCTGCTGCAGAGCGACTCCGTGACCGTCACCGAGGAGCTCGCCCGCCAGCGCCGGATCCTCGCGACCGCGCTCGCCAACGCGGTCAACGTCCTGAACCCGTCCGTCGTCGTGCTCGGCGGGTTCCTCGCCACGCTCGCCGAACACGATCTGGACGGCTGGTCGATGCGGTCGCGCGCGCAGGCGATGCCGGCCAGCATGGAGGGCCTCAGCATCCGCACGGCCGTCCTCGCCGAGGACCGCCTGCTGATCGGCGCGGCCGAGCTGGCCTTCGCCGACATCCTGCGCGATCCGGCCGCCCTGGCGGTCCTGACGCCGTCGCCGCTCAGAGCGGCGGTGCCGTCGTCGCCCGCGGAACCAGCCGGGTCGGCAGGCGCAGATGGGTCTGATCCAGGGTCTCGCCGTTCATGAGCGCGATCAGCAGCTTCGTGGCGACCTCGCCCAGCCGCTGCATCGGCTGGCGCACGGTGGTGAGGGCCGGCGACGTGCCGCGATGCCTCCGGGATGTCGTCGAAGCCGATGACCGAGAGCTCCGCCGGCACGGAGATGCCCAGTTCGGCACGCGACGCTCGAGCACCGCGATCGCCGAGAGGTCGTTCGCCGCGAAGATCGCGGTCGGCCGGTCGACGTGCGAGAGCAGCTCGTGCGCGAGCTCGCGTGACGCGTCCTCCTGGTAGCTGCCGACACCGACCAGGCGCGGATCGAAGGCGATGCCGGACTCGAGCAGGGCACTGCGATAGCCGGCATCGCGCAGCAGCGACGAGCGCAGATCGGGCCGGCCCGAGATGAAGCCGATGCGGGTGTGCCCGAGCTCGATCAGGTAGCGGGTCGCGAGCTGCGCGCCGTGGAAGCTGTCGGACTCGACGGTCGGCAGGTCGGCGGGACCGGTGTGCGGGTCGATCGCGACGATCGGCACTTCGCCCGAGACGTTCGACCACCGACGGGGTGACCATGATCGACGCCGTCGATGAGCGTGCCGCTCAGGCGACTCACCGAGCGGCGCTCCCACCCCTCACCCGTGCCGTCCTGCGACCCGCTGTAGGCGAGCAGATCGAAGCCGGTGCCGCGCACGGCCGCGCCGACGCCCTTGAGGATCTCGGCGCTGAACGGCTCGAACGCCGGCACGAGCACGCCGATCACCCCGGTGCGGTGCGAGCGCATGCTGCTCGCGCCGAGGCTCGACTGGTACCCCAGCTTCTCGACGACATCCAGGACGCGGCGCATCGTGTCGGGCGAGACGCCGTAGCGTCCGTGCACGGCTTTCGACACCGTCGAGACCGAGACGCCGGCCGCCGCGGCGACGTCGTTGATCGTGGCGCGGCGGTCCCATGCGCCGATCATAACGAATGGAAAAGGTTTTCGAAAACGTTTGACAGAGTACGGTGAAATTGCGACACTGATCGCCAGCCCCGGGTGCCCAAGCCCGAGTGCAACGCACAGCGGTCCCCGAACTCGACGAACGTGCGAGTTCCAAGCCACCTCCGCGAGCGAGGTGCGACTCGAAGAAGAGAAACGGAAATCACATGAATGGCAAGAAACTCCTGGCGGGCTCTGCCCTCCTGGCGGTGGGAGCGCTCGTCCTGAGCGCGTGCGCCGGCGGCGGAAGCGACAGCGGATCCGCGGACGGCGACGTCTCGATGACACTCTGGCAGAACTCCACCACGGGCCCCGGCCAGCAGTTCTGGAAGGACGCGATCGCGGCCTTCGAAGAGGCCAACCCGGGCGTCACGATCGAGATGCAGTCGGTCCAGAACGAGGACATGGACGGAAAGCTGCAGACCGCGCTGAACGCCGGCGACGCACCGGACATCTTCCTGCAGCGCGGCGGCGGCAAGATGACCGCGATGGTCAACGCCGGACAGCTGATGGACCTCACCGGCGTCTCCGACGACATCAAGAACGAGATCCCCGAGGGCTCCTTCGCCGCCGAGACCTACCAGGACAAGGTCTGGGCGATGCCGCTGTCGGTGCTGCCCGGAGGCTTCTTCTACAGCCAGGACGCCTTCGCCAATGCCGGGATCACCGAGACGCCCGGCCACCGATCGACGACCTCGAGACCGTCGTCGGCCAGCTCAAGGGATCCGGCATCGACGCCGATCGCGCTCGGCGCGAAGGACGCCTGGCCCGCCGCCCACTGGTACTACTTCTTCGCGCTGCGCGAGTGCAGCCCGAAGGAACGATCGAAGCGACCGGCGACTCGAAGGACTTCAACGACGACTGCTGGCTGCGCGCCGGCGAGGACCTGCAGGCGTTCGCGGCGATCCGAGCCGTTCAACGACGGCTTCCTCACGACTGCCGGCCCAGCAGGGCGCAGGAAGCTCGGCCGGCCTGATCGCCAACCGTCAGGCCGCGATGGAGCTCATGGGCGCGTGGGACCCGGGTGTGATCGCCTCGCTGACCCCCGACGAGAAGCCGCTGCCGGACCTCGCCTGGTTCCCGTTCCCCGAGGTGCGGGCGGCGAGGGTGAACCCGGCTCGATGATGGGCGGCGTCGACGGCTACTCGTGCTGCGGCGCAGCGCACCGAAGGAGTGCGTGGACTTCCTGAACTTCATCGTCAGCGTCCGACCAGCGACGGCGTACTACCAAGGCCTTCAACTCGCCCGCCGGTCAACACCGAGGCGCAGGAGCGCGTCACCGAGCCCTACCTCCAGCAGATCCTCGAGGCGTACAACAACGCTCCGTTCGTCTCGCAGTGGCTCGACACCGTTCTCGGCCAGAACGTCGGCAACGCGCTGAACGTCGCGGTCGTGGACATGCTCGCCGGCAACAGCGACGCCGGACAAGCTCATCCAGGACGCCGTCAACGACGCGCAGGCGCAGCAGGGCTGATCATGGCGACCACGCGAGATGTCCTCGGACGCTCGCGGTCTCGCTGAGAACGGCGGGGGCAGCGCGATGCCGTCCCCGCCCGTTCCGCCGGGATCCGCAGCACGCTCCACGCGGACTGCGGGTGGAGGGCCGCCTCGAGGTGGTGATCCTGGTCGGTCCGGCCCTGATCGTCTTCGTCGGCTTCGTGATCTTCCCGGTGATCATGGCCGCCTACTACGGCTTCTTCCGGCTGGTCCGGCTTCGGACCGGCGACCGATTTCGTCGGCTTCCAGCAACTACGTCACGATCTTCACCGACCCGATCTTCCAGCAGGCGCTCGGTCACAACGCGTTCATCGTGGTCATGTCGCTGGTCCTGCAGGGCCCGATCGCGATCTTGCCTCGCTCTGCTGCTGAACCGCAGGATGCGCGGCCAGTCGGTCATCCGCATCCTGATCTTCGTTCCCTACGTCATCTCCGAAGTCGTCGTCGGCACGGGCTTCAGCCTGATGCTGGCCACCAACGGCGCGCTCAACGGATTCCTGGAGAGGATCGGTCTCGGCGCGCTCGCGCAGGACTGGCTCTCGGATCCCAGCATCGCGATCTGGACGCTGATGGTGATCATCACCTGGAAGTACATCGGCTTCGCGGTCGATCCTCTTCCTCGCCGGCCTGCAGGGCATCCCGGACGAGCTGTACGAGGCCGCCGCGATCGACGGTGCCTCGCTACTGGCAGATCCAGCGGCACATCACGCTGCCGCTGCTCGGACCCACGATCCGCATCTGGGCGTTCCTGTCGATCATCGGCTCGCTGCAGCTGTTCGATCTGGTCTGCATCATCTGGGGCCAGTACGTCGTCCTCCATCGCCGGCACCTCCACCATGGCGATCTACATGGTCGCCAACGGCCGCAACGCCGGCAACTACGGCTACGGCAACGCCGTCGCCGTCGTGATCTTCGTCATCTCGCTCGTCGTCGCGCTGCTCTACCAGCGCTTCGTGCTCCGCCGCGACACCGCCGGCGCCATCACAGGAGGGACGATCAGATGACCGCCACCGACACCGACCAGCACCCGCAGGATCACCAGCGCCCGCGCGCCCGGACAGCGCGACGGGACGTCAACGCGCTGCCCTGGGGCCCTCCGGGCGTGTACTTCGTCGCGCTGCTGCTGATCGGGCTCATGCTCGCGTCCGGTCGCTGTACATCATCATCGGCGGCTTCCGCTCGAACTCCGAGATCACCGTCGATCCCTCGGGCCTTCCCGACGAACTGGCAGCCGGCAGAACTACGTCGACGTGCTGGCGAGCCCGGTCTTCTGGAACGAGGTGCTCAACTCGACCATCGCGGCCGTCGCGACGACGCCGGCTGGCGGTCGCGCTGGGGCTCATGGCGAGCTTCGTCCTCGCCCGTTACACGCTTCCGCGGCCGCGGCGCGCTCTACGCGCGTGTTCGCCGCCGGGCTGATGTTCCCGATGACCGTGGCGATCACGCCGCTGTACATCGTGGTGCGAAACCTCGGCCTGATGAACTCGCTCGCCGGCGTCATCCTCCCGCAGATCGCGTTCGCGCTGCCGATCACGATCATCATCCTGGTCCCGTTCCTGGCGGCGATTCCGAACGAGACTGCAGGAGGCCGCGGCGATCGACGGATGCGGCCGGCTCGGCGTTCTTCTGGCGCATGGTGATCCCGCTGGCCGTTCCCGGGGTCATCACGGTCGGCATCCTCGCGTTCATCGGCAGCTGGAACAGCTATCTGCTGCCGCTGTTCATCCTGAACAACGAGGCGTCGTTCACGCTCCCGCTCGGCGTACACAGGCGTTCTCGTCGCAGTACTCGGTCGACACCGCGAGGGTGCTCGCGTTCACGTCGCTGTCGATGATCCCGGCGCTGGTGTTCTTCAGCCTGTTCGAACGACGGATCGTCGGCGGGCTGACCGGCGCGGTGAAGGGCTGAGACGCGCATGAGCGAATTGCACGAAGGGTTCCGCGCGCGTCCGCGCGCTGCGTCGCGCAGATGTCCCCCGAGGAGAAGATCGCCCAGCTCGGCGGCGTTCTGGGTCGATCAGGGCGACGAGGTCGTCGCGCCGATGGCGGGCGAGCTCGCGTCCTCGACGCGGTACGAGGACGCCTCGCGGCACGGCATCGGCCACCTCACCCGCGTCTACGGCACACGGCCGGTCGACCCCGTCGAGCGCGCCGCGTGGCTGTGGGGCGAGCAGCGACGCCTGCGGTCGCAGACCCGGCTCGGCATCCCCGCGATCGTCCACGAGGAGTGCCTGACCGGGCTCGCCGCCTGGAAGGCCGCGACCTTCCCGACGCCGCTGGCGTGGGGTGCGTCGTTCGACCCCGAGGCGGTCGAGCAGATGGCGGCGACTGATCGGCGAATCGATGCGCGCTCTCGGCATCCACCAGGGGCTCGCTCCCGTGCTCGACGTGATCCGCGACCCGCGGTGGGGGCGCGTCGACGAGTGCATCGTCGGAGGACCCGTACGTCGTCGGCACGATCGGCACCGCCTACGTGCGCGGTCTGCAGGACTGCCGGCGTCGATGCCACGCTGAAGCACTTCGTCGGCTACTCGGCGTCGCGGGCCGGGCGCAATCACGCACCGGTGTCGGCCGGTCCGCGCGAGGTGGCCGACGTGCTGCTCCCGCCGTTCGAGATGGCGGTCCGCGACGGCGGGGCGCGCAGTGTCATGAACTCCTACGCCGAGATCGACGGGATGCCGGTCGCGGCGTCGCCCGCCTACCTGACCGAGCTGCTGCGCGACGACGTGGGGCTTCGACGGCGTCGTGGTCGCCGACTACTTCTCGGTGCTGTTCCTGCAGACCATGCACGCCGTCGCCGAGCCGATCTCGGCGATGCGGCACGGCTCGCGCTGACGGCGGGAATCGACGTCGAGCTGCCCGAGCGCCGAGGCGTACGGCGCTCCGCTGCTGCGAGCTGATCGCGTCGGGCGGGATCGACCAGAGCGCTCGTCGATCGCGCCGTCGCCCGGGTCCTGCGCGCAGAAGGAGCGACTGGGACTGCTCGACGAGACGTTCGACGCAGCCGCCGACCGCGGTCGACCTGGACGGCCGGCCCATCGGGCGCTCGCACGGCGGCTGGCCGAGGAGTCGGTCATCCTGCTCTCCAACGACGGCGTCGCTCCCGCTCGCCGGCCGCGCCGGCATCGCCGTGATCGGCCCCAACGCCGACTCCGCCGAGGCGCTGATGGGCTGCTACTCGTTCGCCAACCACGTTCTGGCGCACCACCCCGAGGTCGAGCTCGGGTTCGAGCATCCCGACCGTGCTCGAGGCGCTGCGGCGCCGCAGCTTCCCGATGCCGAGATCACCCACGCGCGCGGGCTGCGATGTCGAAGGACCTCGATCGCTCGGGCATCGCGGATGCGGTGCGAGGCGGCATCCGCCGCCGATGTCGCGATCGTCGTCGTCGGCGACCGCGCCGGACTCTTCGGCCGCGGCACGGTCGGCGAGGGCAACGACGTCGAGAGCCTCGAGCTGCCGGGCGTGCAGCGTCAGCTCGTCGAAGCGGTCGTGGCCACGGGAACCCCGCGTGGTGCGTCCTCCTGCTGACCGGCCGGCCGTATGCGGTGGGCTGGGCGCTCGATGAGGCACACGCGCCCCGCTGCGGTGGCTGCAGGCGTTCTTCCCCGGCGAAGAGGGCGCGCCCGGCGATCGCGTCGATCCTCGCGGGTGCCGCCGCGCCCGAGCGGACGCCTGCCCGTCTCGCTCCCCCGCTCGGCCGGATCGCAGCCGTTCTCGTACCTGCACCCGATCCTGGGCGGCCCGAACGAGATCACGAGCGCGAGCAGTGCTCCCACGCGTCCGTTCGGCTTCGGCCTCACGTACACCTCCTTCGCGCACGCCGAGCTGCAGTGTCGACGCCATCGGCGGCCGCGGGTGAGTCGTTCCGACGCGTCCGTCCGCGTGCGCAACACCGGATCGCGCGCGGGCACGGATGTCGTGCAGCTGTACGGCGCGCGACGTCTACGCGTCGGTCACCCGACCGGTCGCGCAGCTGCTCGGCTACGCGCGGGTCGCCCTGGATGCCGGAGCAGGAGACGACGGTGGAGTTCGACGTGCCGACCACGCGACTCGCGTTCACGGGGCGCGCGCGGCGAGCGCATCGTCGAGCCCGGGCGCGATCGAGCTGTGGGTCGGCGCCTCGTGCGCCGACAAGGAGGCGACCGCGGGATCGAGCTCACCGGAGCTGCTCATGTCGTGACGGCCGCGATCGCCGGCTGACCGACGAGCGTGCGACGGTGCGTGCCGGCGGCTGATCGGTGCGGCCGAGGCGGCATTCGCGGACACTCGGTCCGACCCGCTGGCGGCGTCGCGGCAGCTGACGCGAGTATCGTCGGGACAACCGGCAGGAAGGCCCGACCGATGTCGATCTCGACCGAACCCACCTCGCGCACGGCGCGCACCGAGGCCGAACTTCAGACCATGGCCCGCGACCACCTCTGGATGCACTTCTCGCGCCAATCGGTCATGACCGAAGGCCCCGGGGTGCCGATCATCGTCAAGGGCGAGGGCCATCGCATCTGGGACTCCACCGGCAAGGAGTACATCGACGGTCTGTCGGGACTCTTCGTCGTGAACGCCGGGCACGGCCGACGCCGGCTCGCCGAAGCGGGCGCGCGCCAGGCCGAGCAGCTCGCCTTCTTCCCCATCTGGTCGTACGCGCATCCGGCGGCGATCGAGCTCGCCGACCGCATCGCCGACCTGGCGCCCGGCGACCTCAACCACGTGTTCTTCTCCACGGGCGGCGGCGAGGCGGTCGAGACCGCCTTCAAGCTGGCCAAGCACTACTGGAAGCTGGCCGGCCAGCCCACCAAGCACAAGGTGATCTCGCGGTACATCGCCTACCACGGCACCCCGCAGGGCGCTCTGGCGATCACGGGACTGCCGGGCATGAAGTCGATGTTCGAGCCCGTGGTGCCCGGCGGCTTCCGCGTGCCCAACACGAACTTCTACCGCGCGGGTGAGATGGGCTTCGCCGGCGGCACCGAGGAGCAGTTCGGGCTCTGGGCCGCCGACCGGATCGAGGAGATGATCAACTTCGAGGGCCCCGACACCGTGGCCGCGGTGTTCCTCGAGCCGGTGCAGAACTCGGGCGGCTGCTTCCCGCCGCCCCCGGGCTACTTCCAGCGCGTGCGCGAGATCTGCGACAAGTACGACGTCCTGCTCGTCTCGGATGAGGTCATCTGCGCGTTCGGGCGACTCGGCCACTACTTCGGCGCCGACGCGTACGGCTACCAGCCCGACATGATCACGTTCGCGAAGGCCGTCACGAGCGGCTACTCGCCGCTGGGCGGCACAATCGTGAGCGACCGCGTGTACGAGCCGTTCGCCCACGGTCAGGTCTCGTTCCCGCACGGCTACACGTTCGGCGGGCACCCGGTCTCGGCCGCCGTCGCGCTCGAGAACCTCGACATCTTCGAGGAGGAGGGCCTGCTCGCGAACGTCCGCGAGAATTCGCCCGTGTTCCGGTCGACGCTCGAGAAGCTCACCGACCTGCCGATCGTCGGAGACGTGCGCGGCGACGGGTACTTCTTCGGCATCGAGCTGGTGAAGGACAAGGCCACGAAAGAGACCTTCGACGATGACGAGTCCGAGCGGCTGCTGCGCGGCTTCCTCTCGAAGGCGCTGTTCGACGCGGGCCTGTACTGCCGCGCCGACGACCGCGGCGATCCCGTCATCCAGCTCGCGCCGCCGCTGACGATCGGCCCCGCGGAGTTCGACGAGATCGAGCAGATCCTGCGCGGAGTGCTCACCGAGGCGTGGTCACGGCTGTAACGCCGGGGGAATAGAACCGGGGATGCCGCGTTCCACCCCCGCATGACACGTATCGGAATCATCGGCGCAGGACACATCGGCTCGACTCTCGCTCGCGGGTTGATCGACCACGGCTACGACGTGGTGATCAGCAACTCCCGGGGCCCGGAGTCGCTCGCGCCGCTCGTCGCCGAGCTGGGCGACAAAGCGAAGGCCGGGACGGCGACGGATGCCGCGGACTTCGGCGACGTCGTCATCGTGAGCGTCCCCCTGAAGGCCTACCAAGACGTCCCGGTCGCCCCGCTCGCCGGCAAGATCGTGCTCGACACGAACAACTACTACTGGGAGCGGGACGGCCGCATCCCCGCCCTGGACGAGAAGCGCGCGACCACGAGTGGACTGCTCCAGGAGCACCTGCCCGAATCCCGGGTGGCCAAGGCCTTCAACCACATCGTGTCGGAACAGATCCTGACCGACGGAAAGCCCGCGTCCGACGCCGACCGCCGTGCTCTCGCGACCGCCGGCGACAGCGCGGACGCAGTGGCTTTCGTCACCGGTCTGTACGACCAGTTCGGTTACGACACGGTGAACGTCGGCCCGCTGGCAGACAGCTGGCGCGTCGAGCGCGACCAGCCCGCGTACGTCGTGCGGCAGACCCGGAACGAGCTCGTCGAGAACCTCGCCAAGGCCACGCGCTGACCCGGACGGACCACTTTCCACAGGGATGCTGAAGCGGGGCGGGATAGGGCTTATGGTGGCCCGGTGGGCACCATCTATTACGGCGGGTCGGCAACTCCGATCCACATCGACGATCGCGCTCTCGCGCACCTGAAAGTCGTCATCGCGACCAAGCTGCGCCGCAGCGAGAGCTTCACCGTCACCTGGCGGCATCCCGAGGATCAGCCGCGCGGCCGGAGCACGATCTGGCTGCACCCGTCGATCCCGCTGCGCTTCGTGTTCGACGATCCCGAGCCCACTGAGCTCAGCCGCGATTGGATCGAGGAGCTCGCGAGTTCGGCGAACTCGTCGGGCGGCATCACTCTGATCGCCGAGCACTTCGACACCGGACCCATCGATGTCATCGACTCCGAGGAGCCGCGTCTGTCGGTGGGCAAGGTCGATGTCGACGAGCTGTCGATCGACAAGCTCACCGTCGCCGGCACCGAGATGATCCCCGGCGACGCACCCGCCGCGCCGAACGTGCTCGAGACCTCGGAAGTGCCGATCCAGTCCGAAGACTGATCACTCCTCGGCGGGGGTGTCCTCGGCCGGCTCCGGGGTGATCGTCAGCCCGTTCGGACCGCTCGCGGCCTGCATCAGGTCCTCGATCCACGCGCGGTTGATGCGCGGGTTGCGGCTGCCGAAGAAGTGGAACTGGATCGGCACCGACGGGTGCATCCAGAAGCTGCGGCGTCCGCTGCCATCGCCCACCTCGACGTCGAACATGAACGCCTCGGTGCGGCGCAGCTTGTTCATCACGACGATGCGCAGATGTGCCAGCGTGCGGTCGTCGATGTCGACCGAGTTCGCCATTGTGTCGTAGATGAACCTGCCCATGCTCTGAGCCTACCGGCGACCGCGCCCGCGCGTCAGCGGGGAGCGAACGCCGCGCGGAAGAGTGCGCGTGCGCGGCGTGCGACCTCGACCCGCTGGTCCGGTGCGGTGCGCGCGAGCTCGGTCGCCAGCATCCCGGTCGCCATCATCACGTCTTCGACCTCGATGTGATCGCCGACGTGACCGATCGAGCGTTCGCGCTCGAGAAGACGGGCCGTCAGGGTGCGGAACCGGATGCCGAGGGGTGCCACGAGCGGATCGTAGATGTCGGCCGCGATCAGGTCGATGAGGGCGGTCGAAGCCATCGCCTGGGCGACGACACGGTCGAGCAGGTCGTCGAACGTGCGATCCGCGGGCGCGGTGAACTCCTCGAGGTCGGCGAGGTTCTCCTCGAAGACGGCGACGGCGAGGGCCTTGCGGTCGGGAAAGTGACGGTAGAGGCTCCCCTGCCCGACGCCGGCGCGTTTTGCGACCGCGCTGAACGGCGCATTCAATCCGTCGGTCGCGTACACCTCACGAGCGGCGGCGATGAGTGCTCGGCGATTCTCAGGGCCCGCGGCAGGGCCGCGGTTGGCCTTGCGGGTCTCTTCCTCAGCGTTCGGCACGGGTGTAGCCTAATACCGGACACAGCTGTCCGGTAGAAAGGAACACACAATGGGCAACACGCCTCTCACCGCCGACTCGTCGATCGCCGCCTGGCTGGAAGACCCGACCGGCAACGCGATCCTCACCGAGATGCTCGCCCAAGGCGGACAGACTCCCGACGTCTTCAAGCCCATCAAGCGCCTCGCGATCAAGCGTCTCGTCAAGATGAGCCGCGGCGCGTTCACGCAGGAGATGCTCGACGATCTCGTCCGCCGGGCGGCCGCCGGCGACGTGCCCGCGGCGGCCGAAGGTGCGCCCGCCGAAGCTGCGGCCGCGCCTGGCGCACCGGCATCCGCTCCCGAGCTCCGCGAGTGGACCGAGCGCATCGACCAGGGCCGCTTCGCCGGTCAGACCGTGATCGTGACGGGCGCGGGTTCGGGCATCGGCCGGGCGACCGCCTCGCGGATCGCCCGCGAGGGCGGCCGGGTGATCGCGGTGGATGTCAGCCAGGAGCGCCTCGACGAGTTCGTCGCCGACCACGGCGGCGCGGAGATCGTCTCGCTCACGGCCGACATCACCGATGATGCCGGGGTCGCGCGCATCGTCGCCGCTGCGGGCGAGGTGATCGACGGCCTGGCGAACATCGCCGGGATCATGGATGACATGACGCCCGTCGGCGACGTGACGGATGCCGTGTGGGACCGCGTCTTCCGCGTCAACGTGAACGGCACGATGAAGCTCATGCGCGCGGTGATCCCCGCGATGCTCGCCCAGGGCGGCGGCTCGATCGTCAATACGGCATCCGAAGCCGCTCTGCGCGGCTCAGCAGCCGGGGTGGCGTACACCGCGTCCAAGCACGCGGTCGCCGGTCTGACCAAGAGCAGCGCGTTCATGTACGGACCGAGCGGCATCCGCGTCAACGCCGTCGCCCCCGGGCCGACGATCACCAACATCGAGGCGAGCTTCGGCTCTCCGCTGGGCGCCGACCGCATCCAGAACGCGATGGCCGTCATGCCCGACCCCGTCGAAGCCGATGCCCTTGCGGCATCCATCACGTTCCTGCTGAGCAACGACGGCGTCAACGTGAACGGGATCATCATGGCCAGCGACGGCGGGTGGTCCGCGGCGTAAAGCGCTCAGACCGGTGCGTGGCGGCGCATGATCAGGCCTGCCGAAACGGTCGCCGCGAGCACCAGCACGATGAACACGAGCAGCACGGCCAGCGGCGGGGCGAACGCCAGCCCGATGCCGACCGCGAGTACCGGGATGACCGGGCCCGCGTAGGCGATCAGGAACAGCAGCGCCACGCGTCTCGCCCGCGTGTCCAGGCTCGGCGATCGCGAGAGCGGTGCCGATCGCGCCCCGGAACAGCACGCCCACGCCGAGCCCGGCGATCACGCCGCCGCCGATGAACAGTGCGATCTGCGGCAGCAGCGCGCCCGCCGCGACGCACACGAGCCCGACCGCGCACGCGGTCACCGCGATCGTCAGCTGCGTGCGCAGCCGCGTGGCGACCAGCGCGAGCTGCCCGGCGGCGGAGGCTCCGAAGATCGCGAACACCGTGACACCGGCCAGAAGGTGATCCCGCTCGCCGAACTCGCCCGCGAGGAAGGTCGGAATCAGGGAGCTGAACAGTCCGAAGACCGCGAAACCGGCGAACGCGCCGAAGGCCGCGACGACGAAGATCGAGCGCCCCGCCCGCGGCACCGAGAGTTTCTGCGGCCGGTAGCGGGGAAGCGGCGTGGGCCGCACGACCGTCTCGGGCACCAGGAGCAGTGCGAGGCCCGCGATCACGAGCAGCACGAGGAAGAGCACGTGCGGAAGCACGAGCGGGTCGGGGAGCACCTCGGCGAGCAGCCCGCCGATGAGCGAGCCGAGGGCGAGCCCGCCGAGGTTCGCCGCTCCGGCGACGGAGGTCGCGAACACCGGGCTCTCCTTCGGACGGGCGATCGCGCGCAGTTCCCCGAGGTGGGCGGTCGCCGTCGCCGACAGGATGCCGATGCTCACACCGTTGACCGCCCGGGCCGCGATGAGCCCCGCCGTCTCGGGCCAGAGCAGGAACATCACGGCCGAGGCGATCGAGATCCCGACCGCGATGACCTGCATCGGCCGGCGGCCGAGCCAGTCGCTGACATGGCCGAACAGATACAGGCTGAGCATCACTCCGACCGCGAACGCGGAGTAGATCACGGTCACCAGGCTCACCGGAAAGTCATCGCGCTGCTCGTAGAGCGGGTACAGCGGTGTCGGCACTGTCGAGTACGCCATCGTCACCGTGAAGACGACCGCGACGATCCAGAAGCCCGATCCGGGGCCGACACCGCGCATGCGGCTCAGCGTAACCATGCCCGATCGAGCGCGTCAGACGGGCGCGATGATTTCACCCTGGCCCGGCATTCCGTTCTGAACGGTGGCGCCGGTGCCGACGCTCCGATGGGCGCGGAAGAGGATCGGGATGCCGCGCGCGGTGTGCCGGTCCGTCGAATCGGTGACCGCACATGCACGCTCGAGCGTCAGCGGCGTCATCGTCGTCGGCCGCGCAGGGTGGCGATTCCCGCGACGTCGTAGGCGAGCTCGACCGCCTCGAAGATCGCGTCGTCGATCGTGCGCGGGGCGAATGCGTCGCCGATCGTGACGATCCGAGGGCGGCCTCGACCGTCATCGAGTCCGGGCACGATCACGGAGGACCGCGGCTCGATCGCGACGACGGCGTCGAGCCCCGTGAGCATGACGCGACGGCCGGTGATCACGTCACTCGCCTCGAGCTGCGCCGACCCGAGCCGCTCGACCCGCTGCGAGACCAGACGCTCGAAACCCGGGTGCGCCGCGAGCCGCTCGAACAGCAGCGGGCGGTCGTAGCCAGCGCCGACGTGGGGGAACGCGGTCTCGAACGGCGTGAGCAGCGTGAGCTCCTCGACCGCCTCGAGCAGGGTGAGCACGATCCCCGACGCGTACGCGGTGCCGTCCGCGTCGACCACGGCGATGCGCCGGCCGAGCGCGGCGGGCTCGGCCACCGCGGTGAACGCGTCCACGGTTCCCGCGATGGGGAATCCATCGGCGTAGGCTCCCCCGATCGCGAGCGACGTGCCGTGCGGCGCGACCGCACCGGTCGCAACGACGATCCCGTCCGGCCGCTCCTCGCGCACGAGCTGACCTGTCGCTTCGACGCCGAGCCGCACGTGCACCCCCACGCGCATCAGGTCGCGGCGCAGATCGCCTACGAGCAGGTCGATGCTCTCGCGACCCGGGACCACGCGGGCGAGCCGCAGCTGCCCGCCGAGGTCCCGGTGCCGCTCGAACAAGGTCACCGCGTGCCCGTCGGTCGCGAGCTCGACGGCCGCCCGCATCCCCGCCGGTCCACCGCCCACCACGAGCCACCGCTGCGCGGTCGTCGCGACGGGCCGTTCCGGCCTCTCGCGCTCGCGGCCGGCTTGCGGGTTCACCGTGCACGACATCGCGAGTCCGCGGCTGCCCCTGCCGAGGCATCCCTGATTCAGACGGATGCAGTGCCGGATGCCGTCCGCTCGCCCTTCGCGCAGCTTGATCGCCAGGTCGGGGTCGGCGATCTGCGCCCGTGTGAGGGCGACCATGTCGGCGATGCCGTCACGGATGACCTCCTCGGCCTGTTCGGGGCTGAGGGCGGCGCCCACGCCGAACACGGGGATGTCGATGTTCTCCGCCTTCACCGCGGCGACCTCGTCGCGCAGCCAGGCGTACGGCATCGCCGCGGAAGGGAACACGTAGTGCACGTTGTGGTAGCCCCCGGCGGCCAGGTCGAGGAAGTCCAGACGCGTCGAGCCGCGGAGCATCGAGATGGCCTCGCGGAGGGAAGCGGCATCCATTCCCTGCGGGTGGAATTCGTTCGCCACCATCCGGATGCCGACGACGAAGTCATCGCCGACGCGCTCGCGCACGGCCACGAGCACCTCCCGGGCGAACCGGGTGCGTCCGGCGAGGTCGCCGCCGTAGCCGTCGGTGCGGGCGTTGTAGAGGGGCGAGAGGAACTGGTGCAGCAGGTACCCGTGTGCCACGTGGATCTCGACCCCGTCGAACCCGCCCTGCTGTGCGATCTCGGCCGATCGCGCCCAGGCGTCGGTCAACTCTCGGATGTCGGCCACACTCATCTCGCGCGTCGCGTGAGCGGTCGACGGCGAGAGTATGCGTGATGGCGCATATACCGCGCGAGGGCCGTCCGGCCCGTCGGGCGACGCCTGCGCGCCGTGATGGTTCAGCTGCACGAACACCTTCGACCCGGCGTCGTGGATCGCCTCGGTCATCCGACGATCGGCGTCGACGGCCTCGAGGCGGAACGCGTCCTGAAAGCCGCGGATCGAGCCGGTCGGATGAACGAACTGGTTGCCGGCGATGAACAGCCCGCACCCGCCCCGTGCGCGCCGCGCGAAGTAGGCCGTCTCGCGATCGGACTCGACGCGATCGGAGTACTGCTTCGAATGCGCCGTCTGCATGATCCGGTTGGGCACCGTGACGGAGCCGATGCGCAACGGTTCGAACAGCGGCGACAGCGAAGGCGGGTCGGTCATCACCGCTCATCCTGCCGCGTCCCGATCATGCACGCGCTCGGCGCGCCCGCGTGGCGGCGCTCTACAGACCGACCATTTGTGCGCTGCGGTCCCAGAGGCCGCGGGCCAACTCGGCATCCGCAGCCTGGGCATGGGTCTTCGCGATCTGCAGCTTCTCGTAGAACTCCCCGGAGACCCAGTCGAGACCCGGCGTCGTCTCCGCGAGCCATAGCAGCGTCTGGGCGCCCTGGTCGGGTGAGATCAGACCGGCGATGTGCCGCAGGGGTGTCTGATACACCCAGCGCATCAGACTCGTCGAGTCGCTCGCGAAGCCGGTCGCGACCGGCCCGGGGTGGAACGCCGCGGCCGACAGGCCCTCGGGGTGGAACCGGCGGTGGAGCTCCTTGGTGAACAGCACGTTGGCGAGCTTCGAGTCGCCGTACGCCTTGTTCGCCGAGAATCTGCGGTCGTTGTCCAGGTCATCGAGGTCGATGTCGCCGAACAGTCGCGCCGCCACACTGGATGTCGTGATCACGGACGCATCGCTCGCGAGGAGCGTCGGCATCAGCAGGTTCGTCAGCAGGAAGGGCGCGAGGTGGTTGACCTGGAACGTCTTCTCGAACCCGTCCGTCGTGCGCGTGCGGTCGCCGAAGATGCCGCCGGCGTTGTTCACCAGCACGTCGATCGTCGGGTATTCGCCCGCGAGCCGCGCAGCGAGGTGACGCACGTCCGCGAGGTCTGCGAAGTCGGCCGTGAGGTACGGGGAGTCCAGCTCCTCGCCGATTCTCCGGGTCTTCTCGGGCGACCGGCCGACGAGCACGAGCGCGTGGCCGTCCCGCTTCAGCCGTCTGCTCGCCGCGGCACCGATGCCGTCGCTCGCGCCGGTGATCACGATGGTCTTGGGGTCTCCGGCGCTGCTCATCCTCTCGACTCTCGCACGTGTTGAGCGGGCACGGGCCGTGTGGGCCGGATAGGACCTTCGGCCCTTCGAGCCGCGGCATCGGCCGTCTACCGTGCGAAGTGACGGCAGGCTCGTGAGCTGCCGTGGATGAGAGGGGCGCGCGGTGGAGACGATCGTGCTGGGATTCGACGGCAGCGACGCCTCGGTCGTCGCGCTGGACTGGGTCGCCGAACGCGCCGCGCGCCGCCCGACGCACGTCGAGATCGTCAAGATCGGCGGCACTCTGCTGCAGGATGACGAGAGCCGAGACGTCGAGCTCGTGGAAGCCGCACACCGGGTACGCGATCGCGCTCCCGACGCCGAGGTCGAATCGCATCGGTTCATCGGAAAGATGCCCGACGCGCTGCTGGATCGCGCACGCGGCGCCGACCTGCTGGTCATCGGCGCGCGGCGCGGACGCGCGGTCTGGTCGACCCCGCGATGGATGCCGCTGAGGGTCGCATCCCGGTCGCGCACTCCGGTCGTGGTGGTGCCCGACGACTGGGACCCCACGACGGGCAGAGTGGTCGTGGGGCTGGACGACGACGACTCATCGGTCGCGGCGGCGATCTTCGCGGCGCGCGAAGCCGCGCAGTCCCAGACACCGCTCACCCTGGTGCACACCTGGACGATGCCGCACCCGCAGATGGAGGGCTCGGTCGCACTGCTGGCCTCGCCGATCGAAGCGAGAGCGGTCCAGCGCAGGATCCTTCGCGAAGCCGCGGCGCGTGCACAGGCGGCGCATCCCGACCTCGTCATCCAGCAGATCCTCGAGCAGAGCAATCCCGCCTCGGCATTGCTGCGCGCCGCACACGGCGCCACTCTGCTCGTGCTGGGCACGCACCACCGGGGGCCGTTGACGGGCGCGGTGCTCGGATCGATCGGCCACGACGTGCTCTCGCAGTGCCGCACGCCAGTCTGCGTCGTCCCACGAGACGAGCCGACCTGACCGATGATCCGCCTCGTCATTAGACTCGCGTCGACGGGAGGCGTCGATGCCCCGGGACCCTGTACCGCGACCGCACACCGACTTCGCGCACGCCGACGACGCGGCACGCGCCCAGCGGCGGCTGCGCGACCTTCTTCGCGCGACCACCACGGTCGTCGAGCGCCTCGACCTCGAAGTCGTGCTGCGCCGCATCGTCGAAGCCGCGATGGCTCTGGTCGACGCCCGCTACGGCGCCCTCGGCGTCATCGCCCCCGACGGCAACGGGCTGGAACGCTTCATCCACGTCGGCGTCGACCCGCAGACGGTCGCGCACATCGGGCACCTGCCTGCCGGCAAGGGGCTGCTCGGGGCCGTGATCGCCGATCACGCCCCGATCCGGCTCGAGCACCTGACGGCCGACCCACGCTCGGTGGGCTTCCCGGCGCACCACCCCGACATGGACTCGTTCCTGGGCGTTCCGATCCGCGTGGGTGACCAGGTCTACGGAAACCTCTACCTGACGCAGGGCGCCCGCGCAGCGTTCACCGCCGACGATGAAGAACTCGTCGTCGCCCTCGCCGCCACCGCCGGAATCGCCATAGAGAACGCGCGCCTGTACGACATCACCCGCGCCCGCGAAGCGTGGAGTGCCACGACGGCCGACGTGATGGCCGCGATGCTGGAAGCGACCGGCGAGGACGTGCTCGAAGTGATCGCAGAACATGTCGGGTCGCTGATCGATGTGGATCTCGTCGCCGTCGTCGTCCCCCACGGCGACGACGAATTCCGGGTCACGACCGTGCGCGGAAACAGCGCCGGACAGTGGCGCGGGCAGGTGATCCCCGCGGCGGGAACGCTCGCGTCCCGGGCCCTGGCCACCCGTCGCGCGGCGAGCGTGGACGGTCAGACGGGCCTTTTCGAGGGCCAGCGCGACCTGGGCCCGACCGTCGCGATTCCGCTCTTCGCCGGCGAGGAGCCGCTGGGCGTCCTGACCGTCTCACGGCGCCCGCACGCCCCCGCCTTCACCGCCGTCGACCTCGACATGGCGTTCGCCTTCGCCGGGCAGGCCGGCGTCGCGATCGAGGTCGTGCGGGCCCGTGAGGACCGCCGACGGCTCGATCTGGCGCGGGACCGTGCGCGCATCGCCCGCGATCTGCACGACCACGTCATCCAGCGCCTGTTCGGCGCAGGGCTGTCGCTGCAGGCGGTTTCGGCGACGGCGGATGCCGAGACATCGGCCGCGATCGAGACGCAGGTCGACGCCGTCGACGCCGCCATAAAGGACATCCGTACCGTCATCTTCGCTCTTGGATCGGGCGATCGTGCCCAGAGCCTGAGGCCGCGCGACCGGATGCTGAATGTCGTGACAGAGCTGTCGACGGGCCTGCCGGTCACTCCGCGCATCACCTTCGCCGGGCCGCTGGACTCGCTCGTGTCCGCTCCCCTCGCCGACGAGCTGGCCGCGGTGCTGCGCGAATGCCTGATGAATGTCGCGAAGCACGCGCACGCGCGGACCGTCGAGGTCGACCTGAGCATCATCGCGGGAGTCGTGACACTGAGGGTCGAAGACGACGGGACCGGCATCCCCCCGGCCGTGCCCTTGAGCGGACTCGCGAACCTGACCGAGCGCGCGACGCTGCTGGGCGGGACCTGCACGATCGCTCAGCGAACCGGCGGCGGCACCCGAGTCGAGTGGGCGGTGCCGGCGGAGTTCGGCGCGGAAGGACGATCATCATGATCCGCGTGTTCCTGGTGGACGACCACGAGATCGTGCGTCGCGGGATCGCACAGTTGGTGGACGCCGAACCGGATCTGACCGTCGTCGGCGAGGCGGGCTCGTTCCACGAGGCGGGTCGGCGCATCGATGCCACCCTCCCCGACGTCGCCGTGCTCGATGTGCGACTGCCCGACGGCAACGGCATCGATCTGTGCCGCGACGTCCGCTCGGCGCATCCCGGCGTCGCCTGCCTGATTCTGACCGCCTACGACGACGACGACGCGCTGCGATCCGCGGTGCTCGCCGGGGCCAGCGGGTACGTGCTGAAGGACATCCGCAGCCGCACGCTCATCGACGCGATCCGCCGGGTGGCTTCGGGCGGCACGATCCAGTCCGCCGCGGTGCTGCTCCAGGCCGCGACCGCCCTGCACCCCGATGCGCGTCGCGAGTCGCCGGGACCGGACCTCTCACTGCGGGAGGGCCAGGTGCTCGGCCTCATCGCCGAAGGGCTCACCAACCGGGAGATCGGCGCACGGCTGGGCCTTGCCGAGAAGACGGTGAAGAACTACGTGAGCGGCCTGCTCGCCAAGCTCGGCATGGAGCGGCGCACGCAGGCCGCCGTGTACGGCGCAGAGCACAGGCACGATCGCGCCTGACGTGCGCATCACACCGACGCGCATGAGCGGGCGGCGGTTCCGGCGCACGGCCGAACCGCAGCGCTACGACGTCGTCGACGGGGGTCCGACGAGCTAACGCGTCGGGCGCGGAGGGAAGTGCGGGATCTCGATCGGCTTCGTGGTCGACGGGCGCTCGGACCCGGGCCACCCCTGATCGCCCTCCGGTGGACGCGCGGGCTGATGGGCACCGGTCGACGTCGTCGGCGCCGGCGCCTCCGGTGACGGCGCCGCGTCCTTGCGGAAGCGACGCCCCGTCACCGAGGCCGGGGTGATCCGGATGAAGTCGTGCTTGCTGGTGGGGCTTGCGGAGACGAGGTTCTGGACACCGGACTCGAGGATCTCGGCATCCGAGTCGAGACGGCGCGCGGTGCCCTTCAGCACCACGCTCCAATGCGAGAGCGGGTCCTGCCCATCGGTCTCGAATGCGACCCCCGGACGTTCGGCGATGTCCATCAGCTTCGAGCCCGGGGCCGATCGCAGGTAGACCGACCCGCTGTGCACGATGAAGTTGACCGGGAAGACGTCCGGAATGCCCTCCGGGCCCTCGACCGCCAATCGGCCGAGCGAAACGCTCTCCAGGAGACGCCAGCACTCCGTGGTCGTGAGGTGCTCGACTCCCTGTCGGGCATCGCTTGTCTTGTCGGTCATGGCATGGTCCTCTCGTCCCTGCCAGTCCAGCCCGACGGCGCGGCCGCGAACAGAGCCGAAGGTCCCGTCGTCGTTCCTGCCTCAGCCGAGCGTGTCGAGGATGTCGGTGAGGGTCTCGAACGTCGTGAGCGGGCTGATGATCGCGAAGCGCAGCACCGTCTCGCCCGCGTGCGAACTCGGGACGACGAGCAGCCTCTGCGACCACGCCTGGCAGTCGGCGAGCGCCCACCCTCACGACGGAAGACCACGACCGATAGCTGCGGTCGTCCGTGATCTGGAGAGCGACTACGGACACCGTCCACCCCATGAGCAGCGCCGGCAGGGCTGCGGCGATGACGAATTGGTTCACGTGATTCTCGTCGTGTGTGGCGACGGGATTCGCATAACGGCACGATACGACGTGCCGCGTATGGGTCAGGCAATTCGTTGCTCGAAGACACTCAGGTCAGCTCAGGGCTGTCTGCGCAGAACGCAGAGCAGCTTCGCCCTCCGCAATCAGGCGGGTCACCACCTCTCGAGCCGGGAGGACGTCGTGTATGAGCTCGACAGACTGGCCTGTGAACGGGAGGAGGTCGTGGCCGCCACCATTGCGCACCGCCGCCAGGAGTTGGGGTCCGAGGGTCGAAGGGTCCACGGATTCCGGCTCCGACTGCAGCCGTTCGATCAAGGGAGTGCTGAGGGCGCGGGGCGCGAACGGCGTGCCATGCTGAGGCAGGTTGAAGGGCGGCATAACACGCTCGCTGTGCAGCACCTTCACTGCGTCTTCTGCTCGCGACGCGACGATACGCTGCTTCCATGCGGGATCGATGGTCATCTCCTCCGTGGCGAGGAAGCGCGTGCCAAGGCTGACGCCCTGAGCCCCTAGCGCGAGCGCTGCGGCGATGCCGCGTCCGTCGCCGATGCCGCCGGCGGCGACGACCGGAACGTCGCCCGCGACGTCGACGACCGCCGGGACGAGCACCATGGTCGAGACCCAGCCCGCATTGCCACCAGATTCTGTGCCCTGGGCGATCAGGACGTCGGCGCCGGCTTCTATGGCGGTCTCCGCCGAGGGTACGTCGCCGACGGTCTGAATCCAGAGGATGCCGGCCTCGTGAGCACGTTCGATGAGGTCAAGTTCGAGGCCCATGTGAAAGGAAATCGCCCGCGGCTTGAACTGCAGAGTCGCGGCGAAGGCGTCCTCGTTGAAGGGGCGACCGGTGTGGTTGATGGCGAACGGTCTCGCCGTCAGCGAACGCAGGCGTTGCCACTGGGCGCTCAGATCTTCTGGACCTCGCACGGCGGTACCGAGGCTCCCGAGCCCGCCCGCCTCGCAGACGGCGGCGGCCAAATCGACCTCATCCCACGGCCCGAAAGGCGCCAGGATGATCGGCAGATCGACGCCGAGGAGGTCGCAGAGTGGTGTATGCAGCATTTCCCTCTCCTATCGCGGTTGTCTCGCCTGAACTGAGCGCGGTCGGCGCGGCGCTGAGATTTTGCCACGACATCAAGAGTGGTGAAGGTGATCAACGACGACGAAGCAGATTGTGCCCAGCGCTACGGCGCCGGAGTGGGGCTCCGGCGTGATCGCGGAGGCGCGGGTCCGGACGAACGCGAACGAATGGCGAGATTGGACACACGGCTGGCGGCCAGCGATTTCGAGTCTATGGATCGACCATGAGACTGGCAATGGTCTCGGTGAAACGATGGAGCGCAGTACCGCTCATGATGGGACCGAGTCGCATCGACCCGCCCTCGACGGTCACACCTCGAGCGTGTCGAGGATGCCGGTGAGGGTCTCGAACGTCGTCAGCGGGCTGATGATCGCGAAGCGCAGCACGGTCTCGCCGGCGTGCGAACTCGGGACGACGAATGCCCGCTGCTCTTCGAGCAGCCTCTGCGACCACGCCTGGTAGTCGGCGAGCGCCCACCCCTCACGACGGAACACCACGACCGATAGCTGCGGATCGCGGACGAGCGACAGGGAGTCGCGCGACGAGATCTCGCCGGCGATGCGCTCGGCCAGCAGGATGCTGCTGTCCACCGCCGCCCGGTAGTGCTCGGTGCCGTGCGTCGCGAGCGAGAACCACAATGGCAGCCCCCGTGCCCTTCGCGTCAGCTGGATCGCGAGATCCGACGGATTCCAGTCGGCGGACTCGGTGAGGGTGTCGAGGTACTCGGCCTTCTGGGTGTGGGCGGCCAGGGCCACCGACGGATCGCGGTAGATGAGCGCGCACGCGTCGAACGGGGCGAACAGCCATTTGTGCGGGTCGACGATCACCGAATCCGCCTCGCCGACCCCCGCGAAGGTCGGACGCATGCGGTGAACGAGCATCGCCGCGAGTCCGTAGGCCCCGTCGACGTGCAGCCAGAGGTTGCGGCCCCGGGTGACGGCGGCGATCGAGGCGATGTCGTCCACGATGCCGAAGTTGGTGGTGCCGCCGGTGGCCACGACCGCGAACACGGCGGTGCCGTGCTCGTCGAGGGCGGCGGCCACGGCGTCGCCGTGCAGCCGGCCGTCCGCATCGGGCCGCGCGGTCACCACGTCCACGTCCATCACCGCTGCCGCCGACGCGATCGACGAGTGGGCCTCGGCGCTGCAGACGATGATCCAGCGCGACGGGTCGGCGACGCCCGCGTCGCGGTTGCGCCGGCGTGCGACATCCCGAGCGGCGACGAGCGCGGACAGATTGCCGATCGTGCCGCCCTGCACGAAGACGCCACCGGCGCCCGCGGGCAGCCCGAACTCGCCGGCGAGCCAGTGCAGCACCTCGTTCTCGGCGAACACGGCGCCGGCGCCCTCCATCCACGAGCCGGCGTAGATGGCCGACGCCGAGACCACGACATCGAACGCCAGCGCGGCCTTGGTGGGGGCCGAGGGGATGAACGAGAGATAGCCGGGGTGATCGGTCGAGATGCAGGCGGGGGCCAGCACGTTCTCGAACAGACCGATGGCGCGCCGTGCGCCGATGCCGTCGGCCGTGATCGAGCCCGACGCCAGTCGGGCGAGATCACGGGGCGACATCGCCTTGTCGAGCGGCACGTTCTCGAACAGCGCCCGTCGCCGCGCATAGTGGAGAACCTCGTCGACGGTGTCTCGGGTGTCGTCCGAGATCGCGTGCATGTGCTCGGGCTGGTAGGCGTGGGTCATGGTGTGCTCCTGTTCGTGATCGCGCGAGCTCGGGCGGCCGGGCACGATCGACCCTGACAGTCTGGCCGTCTCCGGCTGCGACGGCGAGTCCCGCGGCGGATGCCGCGCTCAGCGTTCCAGCACGCGGGTGAGCCAGCCGTCGCGTGCCGCAGCCGACGCGCGTGAGATCGACGCGCCCGGCGCGAAGTTCTCGAACCCGTGGAAGCCACCCGGCCACACATGCAGTTCGGCGATGCCGCCGCCGGCCCAGATGCGCGAGGCATATGCCACCGTCTCGTCGCGGAACACCTCGGCGCTGCCCACGGACAGGAAGGCCTGCGGAAGACCGCCGAGGTGCACAGCGCGCCCGGGCGCCGCCGCGTCGGTCACGCCGTCGCCTCCGCGCCGCGCGCCGAGCAGGGCCGTCCAGCCGGTGTCGTTGCTCGTGCGATCCCACACCCCGACGCCATCGATCTGGCGTGCGGAGACCGTGTCGTCACGATCGTCGAGCATGGGACTGACGAGCAGCTGCGCGAAGATCTCAGGCCCGCCACGCTCGCGGGCGAGGAGGGTGACGCCGGCGGCGAGCCCCGCCCCGGCGCTCTGTCCGGCGATCACCAGGCGAGCCGGATCGATGCCGAGCTCGCGGGCGTTCGCCGCCATCCAGGCGAGTGCGGCGAAGCAGTCCTCGACCGGGATCGGATCGGGATGCTCGGGGGCGAGGCGGTAGTCGACCGTGACCACGACGGCACCGTGGCTCGCAACGAAGGGCAGGTACGCCCCGACCCCTCCGAACCTGTTGCCGAAGATCATCCCGCCGCCGTGCAGGTACAGGATGCCGGGACCGGCTTCCTGCTGCCGCTGCCGGCGGAAGACCGACACGTCGAGATCGGCATCCGCGAAGCCGCCGATCGTGCGCCTGTCATGCGCCGCGCCGACCTGCTCCACGAGCCCGCCGACGGTCGGGTCGGGCGGGATCGCACGGAACCGGTCGATCATCGAGGGGGTGATGGCCGGCGGCACGTTCGTCGCCAGCGCCGTCAGCACCTCGTCGAGTTCAGGATCGAAAGGCGGGCCGGCGGCGGTCGGCATGGCTATTGGCCGTCGGACTCCGCGGGAGCCTCAGCAGCCGTAGGCACCGTTGCCGCATCGCTGCCATCGGCAGCGGTGTTCGCCGGTGCGGTGTCGCCGCTGTTCGGGATCGCGTTTGCGCTGGCGGCTCTGTCAGCCCCGCCCTTCGCCGCGGTGTTCCCGGTGCTCGGCGCGGCCGCGGCGCCGTTGGCCGCGCCGCCGACGTCGGCATTCGCGTTCGGATTGGCGTGTGCATTCGGGTTGGCGTTCGCGTTCGGGTTGGCGTTCGCGTTCGGGTTGGCGTTCGCGTTCGGGTTGGCGTTCGCGTTCGGATTGGCGTTCGCGTTCGGATTGGCGTTCGCGTTCCGATTCGCGTTCGGGTTGGCGCTCGGATTGGCGTTCGGCTTCGCGCTCGCGGTCGGATTCGCGTTCGGTTCGGGGTCGGCGTTCGCGTTCCGATTGGCGCTCGCGTTCGCGTTTGCGTTCGCGCTCGGATTCGCGTTCGGCTTCGTGCTCGCGGTCGGATTCGCGGTCGGTTCGGGGTCGGCGTTCGCGTTGCCGTTGGCTTTCCCATTGGTGCCCGCGTTCGGATTCACGTTCTGCTTGGGATCAGCGTTCGCGTTGCCGTTGGCTGCTCCGTCGGCGTTCGCATTCCCGCTCGCGTTGCCGTTGACCGTTCCGTTCCCGCCGGCGTTGGGGTTCGCGTTTCCGCTGCCCTCGGGCTTACCGGTCCTGGGCTCCCGGGCCTCATCGGTCGTTTCGGCGTCGGCAGCCGCGTCGCCGCCCGCGGAGTCTTCCGGCGCATCGGCTTCCGCAGCGCGCTCGGGGGCGTGAACGGGTGCCGTGTCGATCTGGAGCACCTCGCCGAGGTCGAGCGCGGGTTCGGATGAGACTTCGGAGTGACCGACTCGCGAAGGATGCTGCGAGGCGACGATGAGCATCTGCGTCGGCGGGACGATCATCGTCGCCACCAGTGCGCAGGCGGCGACCTTTCCGACGACCGACAGTGCAGCCGCTCCGCCGGCGGCGGAGCTGCCACCGACAGAGGCGAGGATGGCCGTCGGAGCTGCGACGGTGGAAGCCGACGCGACGGCGGCGGAACTCCCGCCGAACTTCGCGGCGAATGCCGCGAAGCCTCCGCCCGTCACGATCACGGGCAGGAGGATGAGCGCGAGCCGGCCCGGCGTCAGAAGCTCGGACAGCTCGCCCACGACGGACGTGCAGTGCGCGCAGCCGGACACGTGGTGTTCGACACGCAGGCGGTCACGGCGGGCGAGCCCCTGACGCGAATACGCGCCCAGCAGGGGGGTGATCGCCTCGCACCCCCGGTCGAGATCGGAGTGCGTGCTGATGTGCTGCTGGAGCCACGCGGTGCGCAGGGCCTCGCGGGCACGGAACGACAGCGCCGACACGGCGTTCGCGTTCATGCCGAGCAGCGTGGCGGTGTGCTCGCGGGTGAAGCCCTCGACCTCGGTGTACCAGAGCACCTCCTGCCAGCGCGACGGCAGGGAGAGGAACGCCCGTGCCGTCGCCGACCCCTCGAAGCTGCGCACAGAGGCGATGTCTGCTCCACGGTCGCCGACCACGTCTTCGATCGCGTCTCCCGCCGGCACCGTTCGACGGGCGCGGACCATGGAGGCATAGGTGTTGCGGACGGCGGAGCGGATGTAATACCGGAAGTCCTCTTCGGGTCCGCGCCCCGCCTTGATGGCGGCATAGACCTTGAGGAAGGCCTCGGAGACCACGTCGTCGGCATCCGAGCTCGTGAGCGTTCTGGCGTATTTGAGCGCGCTGAGGGAGTGCCGCGCGTACAGCGCGGCATACGCACGCCGCGAACCGTCTCGGGTCGCGCGAACCAATTCGGCGTCGCTCAATTCCCCAAAATCGGTGCGAACATGCGACGATCCCACATCGCCTGCCATGGTGCATGTGTATCACGCGTGCGACCGCAACGGAAGCAGACGATACCCAATGACAACGGGAATCCGGGCCGGAGACGAAGTAAGGGCCGACGCTGACTTCTGGGGATGAAACCAAGCAGCGCCGGCCCAGGCGCTGTTGGGGCAGCACCACGAAGCAGCAGGTTCTCTACTTCACACACCTAGGACGCCGCATCCTGGAATCCATTACGCGGTTATCGAGAAAGTTTTCTCGGGTTTCGCGGGACTAGGGCTCGAGGATGCGCTCGAGCAGTTCCAGGCTCTTCGCGATGTCGACTGCGGGCTCGAGCAGCCACTGGGTCTGCAGGCCATCGGATGCCGCGATCACAAGAGCAGCCATCGCCTCCGGTTCGACGCCCTGACGCATGCTGCCCTCCTCCTGGCCGGCGCGGATCAGTTCGGCCAGGCGCTCGCGGAGGCGCCCGAACCGCGTCGAGAAGAACTCTCGCGAGTACTCCCTGTCAGGTTCCAGAGACCCCGCCAGCAATGACGTGTAGAGCGAGACGAAGCCGGGAATCGTGACATTGCGCTCGGCGGCGCGCACCATCCCGCCGACCACCTCCTCCTTGACGCGAGCGCCGCTGCGACCGTAGGTGCGGTGGCGCCGCTCCCCCTCCCGGAGCACCTCGACCAGCAGTTCTTCGCGGGATCCGAAGTAGTGCAGCAGCGCGGCATGCGAGACGCCGATCTTCTCCGCGATCGCCCGCAGCGACGTACCCTCTGCGCCTTTGTCGGCGAAGACCTCGATCGCACGATCCAGGATCTCCTGGCGTCGCGCGACGCCTTTCGCGTACGACCGCGGCCGGTTCGAGGCGGGTTCTTCCTCGGGGAGGTCAGGAGGAGGTGAGGCCATGTCGGGAGCCTAGCAAGATAAAACCTCCACGTGGTGGTTTCTTGTGGTACCGTTCCCATGACGCAATAGTGCCCCTGACGGAGTGGCCACGCAGAAAGCAGGACAGCCCATGACCAACCCGGCGATCTCCATCCAGCTGTGGACAGTGAGAGACGAACTGACGGCCGACCTCGATGGCACGCTCGCCAAGCTGAGCGCCATCGGATTCACGAACGTCGAGGCCTTCGGCTTCGTCACCCGTGCCGACGAACTGGGTGCGGCCTTCGCCCGGCACGGCATCTCATCCCCCACCGGCCACGCATCGCTCGCCTCGGGCACCGAGAACCCGTTCGACTCGTCGATCGCGGTCCCGACGCCCGACGAGGTCTTCGCCGCCGCGCAGAAGCTCGGCATGAAGACGGTCTTCGACCCGTTCGTCGCCCCGGACCGCTGGGAGAACATCGAGGAGATCACCAAGACGGCCGAAGCGCTCAACGCCGCCGCAGCGATCGGCGCCGGGTACGGAATCTCGGTGGGCTACCACAATCACAACCAGGAGTTCCTGCAGAAGATCGACGGGCGCTTCCCGCTCGAGATCTTCGCCGAGCTGCTCGATGACGGCGTCGCGCTCGAACTCGACCTGTACTGGGCCTCGGCCGGCGGCGCGGACGTCGTCGCGCTCCTCGAGCGCCTCGGCGACAAGGTCACCGCTCTGCACGTGAAGGACGGCACCCTCGAGCCGCTCCCCAGCCTCGGCGCGATCCCGACCGACCAGGTGCCCGCGGGCGAGGGCGTCGTCGCCCTGTCGGCAGCGCTGGATGCCGCGCAGAGCGCTGAGTACGCGATCGTCGAGTTCGACGCGTACCCCGGTGACATCTGGCAGGGCGTCACGACCGGCTACGAGTTCCTCGCGGCGCGGGGCCGCGCCTGATGGCCGCCTTCGCACCGGTCGGCTCCGGCCCCGTCGGCGTCGGATTCGTCGGCGTCGGCGTCATCAGCGACACCTACATCGAGAATCTGAAGAGCTTCCCCGACATCGAGGTGCTGATCCTCGGCGACATCCTCACCGATCGGGCCGCCTCGCAGGCCGAGAAGCACGGCATTCCGGCATCCGGCACCACCGCTGACGTGCTCGCCCACCCGGGTGTCGAGCTGGTCATCAACCTGACCGTTCCCGCGGTGCACGTCGAGATCTCGGCGCAGGCGATCGCCGCCGGAAAGCACGTGTGGAGCGAGAAGCCGATCGGCATCGACCGCGAGAGCGCGCTGGCGCTTCTGCAGCAGGCCGATGCCGCCGGCCTTCGCGTCGGCATCGCACCCGACACCGTGCTCGGGCCCGGCATCCAGTCCGCGAAGCGAGCCATCGAGCGCGGCGACATCGGCCGGCCGCTGTTCGCGCAGACGAGCATGCAGTACCAGGGTCCTGAGGTGTTCCATCCGAACCCCGCCTTCCTCTACGCGCACGGCGCCGGCCCGCTCTTCGACATGGGTCCGTACTACCTGACGAGCCTCGTCAGCATCCTCGGTCCGGTCGCAGCGGTCGCCGCGCTCGGACTCAAGCCGGTGGAGGAGCGTGAGATCCTGGTCGGCCCCGACGCCGGCACGACGTTCCCGGTCGAGGTTCCGTCGACCATCAACGTGCTCGCGACCTTCGAGCAGGGCGCGCAGTCGCAGTCGCTGCTGAGCTTCGATTCACCGCTGCGCCGGCAGGGCTTCTTCGAGATCTCGGGCACGGAGGGCACGATCGTGCTCCCCGACCCGAACATGTTCACCGGGCGCACGGCGATCACCCGTCCGTTCAGCCACCGGGGCACCGATCCCGGCGTCGCTGCCGCGGCGCGAGCAGCCGTTCACCGAGGTGCCCGAAGAGGGCGTCGTGGTCGGTCGCGGACTCGGCGCGCTCGACATGGCACGCGCGATCCGCAGCGGTCGACCGCACCGCGCCACCGGCGAGCTCGGCTACCACGTGCTCGACACGATGGTCTCGGCACAGGAGTCCGCCGCGCGCGGCGAGTTCGTGACGGTGGAGAGCACGGTCGAGCAGATCGAGGCCGTCCCGGTCGACTTCGACCCGTTCGCCCGCACCCTCTAGCCGCCCGCATCCCGTTGCCGAGACGACGCCAAGTGCTCTGAAAGGCGCCCGCCGACAGCACTCCGCGTCGTCTCGCCACGACGAGAACGGCCGGACTCCCGAAGGAGTCCGGCCGTTCTCGGGTCAGACGGTCGCGTCGCGCTTGGGCAGCACCCAGCCCGGGCGCACGAAGTGGCACGTGTAGCCGTGCGGGATTCGCACGAGGTAGTCCTGGTGCTCGGGCTCGGCCTCCCAGAACGGGCCCGCAGGCTCGATCGTCGTCACGGCCTTGCGCGGGCCACAGTCCGGAGGCGTCGACGTCGGCGATCGTGTCGCGAGCGACCTCGCTCCTGCTCGGGTGTGAGCGGGAAGATCGCCGAGCGGTAGCTCGTGCCGATGTCGTTGCCCTGACGGTTGAGCGTCGACGGGTCGTGGATCTGGAAGAAGAACGCCAGGATGTCGCGGTAGGTCGTCTTCGAGGGGTCGAAGACGATCTCGACGGCCTCGGCGTGACCCGGGTGCTTGCGGTAGGTCGCGTGGTCGTTGCTGCCGCCGGTGTAGCCGACGCGCGTGTCGAGCACGCCCGGCTGGCGGCGGATCAGGTCCTCGACGCCCCAGAAGCAGCCGCCCGCGAGGACGGCGGTCTCGGTGCCCGGGGTGCGGGTGATCTCGCCCTTGTCGAAGGGTCCACTGGTCATGATGCGTTCTCCTGGTTCTGACGGGCGCCGTCGATGGGGGTGGTCGCGAAGAGGCTGCGGTAGTCACCGTAGCCCTGCTCCTCGAGCTGTGCGACGGGCACGAAGCGAAGCGCCGCCGAGTTCATGCAGTAGCGCAGGCCGCCGGCATCCCGAGGTCCGTCGTCGAAGACGTGGCCCAGATGGCTGTCGGCACCGGACGAGCGCACCTCGGTGCGCTTCATCCAGAGCATGCCGTCGACCTTCTCGGTGACCGCCTCGGCCTCGAGCGGCTTGGTGAAGCTCGGCCACCCGGTGCCGCTGTCGTACTTGTCGGTCGACGAGAAGAGCGGCTGCCCCGAGACGACGTCGACGTAGATGCCGGGCTCGTGGTTGTTCCAGTACTCGTTGCGGAACGGCGGCTCGGTGCCGTCATCCTGGGTGACGCGATACTGGGCGGGCGTGAGGCGACTGAGTGCGTCGGCGGTCGCGCGGTAGTCCTGTGTCATTTCCTGTCCTCCTTGGACGACGCGGCTGGCTGTCGCGTCTATACAGGAGAACGGATGCCGCACCCGTTTTGGTCCCGCGAAGCTGGGAGCGCGCCGTGAGTTCGCGAAGACGCCCACTCACGGCTAAGAGCTGCTGAGCACCTCCGACGCCGCGATCTTGAGCACACCGCCTTCATCCACCAGCCGGTACGCGGTCACCTCCTGGACGACGCTTCCGTCCCGATAGCGGTAGATCAGGGTTGCCTGCGCCTGATCCGGCGCGGGCGCGCTCACCTCGGCGACCTCCACGCTCTCGATCGCCGCCCAGAACGCGTCGTACGCATCGCGTCCGCCGGCGTGGTTCGCCTGATAGTCGGCGGTCATCAGCGGCCAGGCGGCGTCGAGATCGCCGGGAAGCAGCGCGTAATAGCCCGAGACCGCCGCCGCAGGCTCTTGCGCGGCGGCGGGTGGCACCGGCTCGACCTCTTCGACGGGCGCAGCGGTCGTGGCCGGCTCCGACGGAGCGGGTGTCGCTGCCGGGCTTTCTTCCACGGCGGACGGAGTCCCGCCGGTGCTCTGTTCGGGCTGCGCCGCCCCGTCGAGGTCAGAACGCCACGGGTTCCACAGCAGGAGTGCGCCCACCACGAGGACGCCCACGAGGCTCAGCATGCCGACGGTGATGGCCGCGCGTCGTCCTCGGCGACCGGGCTGCGGGGTCGGAGCCGGCGGCCGCTCGATCGGCCGGCCTGCGGCGCTCCCTGCCAGCGGCTCGGTCTCGGCCGTGGGCGAGGCCTGAGCCGCCGCCTGGTCGAGCGCGAACCGTCTCAGCGGTGGGATCCGGCGTCGGACGCGTCTGGGCGGCCGCCATCGCGACGGTGAGCGCCCCGGAATCGGGTGATCCGCCGTCGAGCGGCTCGGTCGGGACTTCGTGGGCGTTCTCTGCCAGTTCGTCGAACGGCCATGGCAAGGCGGCGGCCGCGACCGCCCTGTTCCCGTCCTCAGTCCTCCGCAGGGACTCGACGACGGACTCCATGCTCGGCCGCCGTTTCGGGTCGGCTGAGAGCATCGACCGCAGGAGCGGCGTCAGCGCGCCGGCGTGCCGCGGCGCCGGATAACCGCCTCGGGCGACCTTGTGCAGCAGCGCGATCGCGTTGTTCTCCGTCCCGAAAGGCGGGGTGCCCTCGAGCATCGCGTACAGGGTCGAGCCGAGCGAGAAGACGTCGGACGCGAAGCTGGTCGGCAGTCCCCGCGCCACTTCGGGGGCCAGATACGCCGGCGTGCCGTGGATCATGCCGGTCGCGGTGATCGTGGTGTCGCCGAGTGCGTGCGAGATGCCGAAGTCGCTGATCAGCGCGGAACCGTCCTCGGCGATGAGGATGTTCCCCGGTTTGACGTCGCGGTGCACGATCCGCATCTTGTGTGCGGCCGCCAGTGCAGAGCCGACCTGCGCACCGATCCGGGCCGCTTCGGACGGCGTCAGCGTGCCGTGCTCGCTGAGCAGGCTCGACAGTGGCGTGGACTCGATGAGCTGCATCACGATGCACGGCTGGCCCTCGTGCTCGACGACGTCGAACACCGTCACCGCGTGGGGGTGGTGCAGGCCGGCGGTGATGCGAGCCTCACGCATGGCCCGGGCCGTCGCCTGCTCCCGTTCGGCCTCGGGGAGCTCGGGCTGCGTCCGCAGCAGCTTGAGGGCCACCGGACGCCGCAGTCGCTCATCCCACGCCTGCCAGACGACCCCCATTCCGCCCGCGCCGAGCATCTTGACCAACCTGTAGCGGTCGTTCACCAGAGTGGTCGGCGTACTCATTCAGCGCTCTCCTTCAGAATGCTCGGGAGAACGCTACGCGCGCCGGATGGATTGCTCAGGGGCCTTGCGCGAACCGTCGCGGTGTGGATGCCCCGCGCCGGGCGTCAGAGCGCGGGGCGGCGCATCCGGTTCGACAGGCTGGATCCGGCGAGCACGCCGAGGGCGATCGCGACCATCGTCGCCAGGGTCGCGACGAGGGATGCCGTCGCCGCGGCGTCACCGCCCAGCACGTCGGCGACGCCGACGAGCCCGAGCGCACCGGGCACGAGCAGCCAGAACGCGGGTGTGAAGCTCACGAGCGCCGCCGGGCCGGTGGGCTGACGCGCGACCAGCGCCGTGACCGGCGTCACGACCAGGGCGCCGATGAAAGCCGAGAACACACCACCGAGCAGGAGGTCGCCGAGCACCTGCGCGGAGTAGGCGACGTACAGCACGAGCAGGATCCACGGCAGCGAGCGCCGCGGCGCGCACCTGTGCACCGAGATGGCCACGCCGTACACGGCGACGGCGATCCACGGGGCGATCGGTCCGAGCAGCTCGGGGTGCTCGCTGAAGTCGAAGTCGGGGACGCCGACCAGGGCGCCGGCGGTGACGATGCCGGCGCCGAGCAGCACCAGCTGCATCGCCCCGGCTGCGAGGCGCCCGGCGCCCGAGATCATCTGGCCGGTGGACAGCTCGAGCACCGCAGTGGTCAGCAGAGCGCCAGGCAGCAGGACCACCAGCGGCGCCAGCAGGGCGGCCAGGATGCCGGAGCCGAACCCGCCGCGCAGCATCAGGAACACCACCAGAGCCACGCTGAACGCGATGGCCACGGTGATGAGCGCGCTGTAGCGCCGCGGCAGCCGCTCGCTG
Source organism: uncultured Actinomycetota bacterium (assembly GCA_963772395.1). Taxonomy (GTDB): domain Bacteria; phylum Actinomycetota; class Actinomycetes; order Actinomycetales; family Microbacteriaceae; genus Microbacterium. Next base: position 302,967 of record CAVYWV010000003.1, read on the forward strand.
ATCAGCAGCGCCGTACCGGTGACCACGCCCAGGGCGGCCGCGAGCGAGACGCCGGTCCACGATGCCCCGAGCAGCACCGAGAGCGCGGCGCTGAGGAATGCGTATCCCACGACGCGCACGACCCGGCCGTAGATCGGCTTCATGTCGCGGATGCGCGCGATCTTCTCGACCGTCGACCGCGGATCGAGCAGCCCGGTGCGCGCGGCGTCGACGGTGTGCTGCACTTCGTCGATCTGCGAGAACAGCAACTGGCCGTCACCGCTCGCGACCGCCCCGGTCCGGTGCTGCCCCTGGCCGCGGGCGGACACCAGCAGTGCATTGGGGAAGACCAGCACCTCGCTCTCGGGCAGTCCGTTCACGCGCGCGATGTCGCCGAGCACGTCCTGCACGGTCTCGACGGAGTACCCCGCCTGGATCATGGCGCTGCCCACTGCCTCCGCCGCCGCGAGTGCCGCCGCCGCGTCGGGCGCATCCGCCGACGAGACCGGCAGGGATCCGGTGATCCGGGCGGTACGTGCGCTCACCGCGATGTCGCGTTCGGCGCGACTGCGCAGCGAGATGAGCAGCACCGCCGCCGTTGCGAGCACGGCGATCGCCACGAAAATCGGGATCACAGGGGACCATCTCTGCCGGAGGAACGACTGATCCTCCCACGCGGCGAGTGGTGCGGTCAGGGGTTTGCGGGAATGCCGGCGGGCCCGCTCCACTTGTCGCTCCTATGCAGGCCGAGGACAATGCTCAGTGATGGCTGAACTCACGATCATCCAGCAGTCTCCCGATCCCGAGCAGGTCGCCGCGCAGTCGCGCACGCGCCGCTCGATCGCCGAGAAGATCAGTGCCATGGGTCAGAACCGGATCGGGGCCCTCATCCTCCTGCTCGCGACCGCTGCGGCGATCATCTGGGCGAATGTGTCCGTCGGCTCCTACGAGGCATTCTGGGAGACCCACCTCACGGTGGGAGTCGGCGATCTTCAGCTCGACTTCACCCTGCACGCCCTGGTGAACGACGCTCTCATGGCGATCTTCTTCTTCACCGTCGGTCTCGAGGTGCGGCGCGAATTCGCGATCGGCGAGCTGACCAGCTGGTCGCGGGCGATGGTGCCGGTCATCGCCGCCGCGGCGGGGCTGGCCATCCCGGCCCTGCTTTTCGTGTGGATCGCCGCCGGCTCGGGTCACGCGTATGCGTGGGGCATCGTGATCTCGACCGACACGGCGTTCCTCGTCGGCGCACTCGCGCTGATCGGCCCCCGCGTGCCGGGCCGCCTTCGGGTGTTCCTCCTCGCTCTCGCCGTGGTCGACGACATCGGCGCGCTCAGCATCATCGCACTGGTGTACACCGAGAACTTCACCCCCATGCCGCTCATCATCGCGGCCGTGGGGCTGGTCGGCGTCTACTTCACGCGGTACCTGCGCGGCGGGCGCGGCCCGGTGTACGCGACCCTCGCGGTGATCGTGTGGCTGGCCTTCCTCGCCTCGGGCGTGCACCCGACGCTCGCCGGAGTCGCGATCGCGCTGCTGGTGCCCGTCTACCGGCCCGACCGCCGCGATGTGGAGCACGCGCTCGATCTCGCCCGCACCTTCCGGCAGTCGCCGAACACCGAGTACGCCCGCGCGGCGGCGAACAGTCTGCGCGAGTCGATCTCGATCAACGAGCGGCTGCAGTCGGCCTATGCGCCGTACGTCGCGTACGTGATCCTCCCCCTGTTCGCCCTGGCCAACGCGGGCGTGGTGATCAACCCCGAGATCCTGGCCGGCGCGATGACCTCGGCGCTCACATGGGGAATCGTCGTCGGCCTGGTCGTCGGCAAGTTCATCGGCGTCTTCGGCTCCGCGGCCGTTCTGCGGCTGCTGCGCGTCGGAGAGTTCGGTCCGGGCCTCACGCTCGACCGCATCGCCGGGGGCGCGGCGCTGTGCGGCATCGGCTTCACGATCTCGCTGTTCATCGTCGACCTCGCGATCGACGATCCCGCGGCGCAGAACCAGGCGCGGGTCGGGGTGCTCGCAGCATCTGTGATCGCCTTCCTGATCGCGACCGTGATCTTCCGCGTCTCGGATGCCGTCCGCCCCGACCTCGATTCGGGCCAGACGCTCGCCCGTCCGGTCGACGCGAAGCGCGATCACGTTTTCGGCAGCTCCGATGCGCCGTACACGATCGTCGAGTACGGCGATTTCCAGTGCGGGTTCTGCCTCAAGGCCTCGGGCTCGATCCAAGAGGTGAAGAACGAGCTCGGCGACGACCTGCGCTACGTCTGGCGGCACGCTCCGCTCACCCAGTACCACCCGAACGCCCTGGCCGGAGCGGAAGCCTCGGAGGCGGCAGGCCTGCAGGGGAAGTTCTTCGAGTTCGAGCGCGGGCTGTTCGCCGACCAGGAGAACCAGCGTCCGTCCGACATCATCCGGCTGGCTCGTGAGCTCGACCTCGACGTCGAGAAGTTCGAACGCGACCTGACCGCGCCCGAGGTCACCGGTCGCGTCCGCGACGACATGCTGGATGCCGAGGCGATGGGAATCACATCGGTGCCGACGCTCTTCATCAATGGTCGCCGGCACACGGGTCCGTACGACGCGCAGTCGCTGATCCGGGCGCTCTCGCAGTCCGGCCAGGGCACCGCCACCACGACCGTACCGACTCTCTAGGAGGAACCCCGGCGATGGGCGATCACGAACTCGATGCCGTGCAGCGGCCGTCGCTGACCGATGCACAGTGGGAGCGCCTGTGCGCGTTCGGCACCCCGGAAGACGTCGCGGCCGGAGATTACGTGTTCCGGTCGGGCGACCGCGAGTACGATCTGATCCTCGTCGAGTCGGGCGAGGTCGAGATCGTGCGCGACTCGCTGTGGTGGATCGACGAGGCGGTGATCGCGCAGATGGGTCCGCGATCGTTCGTCGGCGAGCTCGGGCTGCTCAACGGTCAGGGCGCGTTCCTGTCTGCCCGGATGACCGAGCCTGGCCGCGTGCTGCGCGTGACGCGCGCGAGTCTGCGCAAGCTCATGACCGAAGACGACGAGCTGTGCGACATCGTGCTGCACGCGCTGTGGGCGCGGCGCGAGTCGCTGCGCAAGGGGCCCGCCGCGCTGACGCTGAAGCTCGTCGGCACCACGTCCTCGCGCGACTTCCTCGCGCTTCGCCGCTTCGCCGAGCGGCTCGACCTCGTGCATGCCGCCGTGGAGCTGCCGCCCGGCGAACTCGGGTCTCTCACCGGGCACGATCTGACGGTCGACGACCTGCCCGTCGCGTTCATCCAGGGCGAGCCGATCCTGCGCGCGACCCCGGGGATGGTCGCCGAACGGCTGGGATTGAGCTACCAGGCCCAGGGCGACGAAATCGTGGATCTCGTGGTCGTGGGCGGCGGACCGGCAGGGCTGGCCGCGGCGATCTACGGCGCCTCCGAGGGCCTCAGCACCGTTCTTCTGGATGCCGTCGCTCCGGGTGGTCAGGCCGCGGCGACGTCGCGCATCGAGAACTTCCTCGGCTTTCCGTTCGGGGTCAGCGGCGGCGACCTGATCGGCCAGGCATCGCTCCAGGCGCTCAAGTTCGGTGTCCGCGTGTACGCCCCGTGCGAAGCGGTCAAGCTCGAACCCGCCGGCGACCTGCTCGACGTGACCCTCACCGACGGCCGCATCATCCGCGCCCGCACCGCGATCGTCACGGCCGGTGCGGCCTACCGCCGGCTCGACCTCGATCGCTGGACCGACTTCGAACGATCCGGCATCTACTACGCGGCCACCCAGCTCGAGCTGCGCCAGGTCATGGACTCGTCGGTCGTCGTGGTCGGCGGCGCGAACTCCGCAGGGCAGGCATCGCTGTATCTGGCGGCGAACGGATGCCACGTGCGGCTGGTCGTGCGCGGAGATGACCTCGGCAGCCGCATGTCGTCGTACCTCGTCGACCGGCTCCAGGAGGAGCCGCGCGTCGAGGTGCACACCGGTTCTCGTGTCGTGGGACTCGACGGCGCCGAGGCGCTCGAACGGGTCAGCATCGACAGTGTCGGCACCGTCGATGCGCGAGGTCTGTTCTGCTTCATCGGAGCCGACCCCGCGACCACCTGGCTTCCCGGACTCGACCGCGATGCGGACGGGTTCCTGCGCACCGGCACCGACATCGCCGCGCAGTCGCTCGCCCAGTGGCAGCGGCTCGGTCGCGAGCCCCTGCCGTTCGAGACCTCGGTCCCCCGGGTGTTCGCCGCCGGCGACGTGCGCCGCGGCTCGATGAAGCGGGTCGCGGCGGCTGTGGGCGAGGGGTCGAGCGCGGTCGCGTCGGTGCATCGCGCGCTCGCCGGCTGACAGCATCCGTCGACAGGTTCGTCGGCGGAAGGCCGCATGTTTCCGCGCGTAGCGGTCGATGGAGGCGTATGCCGTCTCCGGGCAGGTTCAGCCGAGCGGCTCGGGGGTCCACCGGCCGGGCGTGGTCAGCGGGGTGTCGCGCACATCGAGCGCACCCTCGCCGACGGTCGCGACGCAGATCACGAGCGAGTACGACGGGATGCCCTCGAAGCTCTGGCGGCGGATGATCGCCGCTTCGTCGTCACCCGCGAGCTCCGCGCTGCGCTCGACGATCGCCAGCCAGGGATCCCACCATTCGGGTTCGTCCGGCGAGAACAGCTCGGACGCGCTGCGGAAGTCCGGCAGCCACCGCGTGATGCGCGCCGTCTCGGGGTCGTCGACGTCGTCGTGGGCGATCATGTGCGTGCCCGGCGACAGCTCGACCGTGCGCGATTCGAGCCCGTTCCACGACACGACCCGAGCGGTGTGGGCCGTGACCTCGACGAGGTTGAACCCTCGCGTCGGCGGGCGATCGACGGGCGAGGTGCCGACCACCGAATCCAGAGCCACCGACCCTCGGGTGTGGACCGCGTCGTCGGGCCGGTCGGACAGGTCGTGGCGGTTCAGCAGAACGGCGAGCCGTCGCTCGTCGGGGTTCGCCGCCAGCCAGGCGCCGCCCGCACGAACATCGCGGATGCCGACCACCCCCGGATAGCTGTCGGGCCACCACGCGCCCAGCCGGTCCCAGGGCCTGCCCGGATCCTCGTCGCGGACGGCGAGCAGCCGTACGGGCTGCGCGGCATCATCCGGGACCGTGATGATCACTGTGCACATGGGGCGCATTCCCTCCGTGGAAGAATCGACGCGTGTACGTCATCGTCGGAGTGACGGGCGGGATCGCCGCCTACAAGACCGTGCAGCTCGTGCGGCTGCTCGTGCTGGACGGTCATGAGGTCCACGTGATCCCGACCGAAGATGCGCTGCGGTTCGTCGGCATCCCCACGTGGGAGGCGATCAGTCGCCATCCGGTCACCACCTCTGTGCACGACGATGTCGCGAAGGTCCGGCATGTCGCCCTGGGCCAAGCCGCCGATCTGGTGATCGTCGCACCCGCCACGGCGAACTTCCTCGCGAAGATGACCGCCGGACTGGCCGACGACCTGCTCGGAACGAGCCTACTGGCCACCACCGCGCCGGTCGTCGTGGCCCCTGCGATGCACACCGAGATGTGGCGGCATCCGGCGACCGTCCACAACGTCGAGGTGCTCCGCGCCCGAGGCGTGCACGTCGTCGGCCCCGAGGACGGCCCGCTGACCGGTGGCGACATCGGCCCGGGCCGCATGAGCGAGCCCGAGCAGCTGCACGCGTTCGTCGCGGCGCTGCTCGCCCCGCGCGATGATCTGGCCGGACGACGCGTGGTCGTCACCGCCGGCGGAACGCGCGAGCCGATCGACCCCGTGCGCTACATCGGCAATCGGTCGAGCGGTCGGCAGGGAGTGGCCGTCGCGCTCGCAGCCGCCGACCGCGGAGCGCGCGTGAGCCTGATCGCCGCGCACGCCGACGGCGACGTCCTCGCCGAGGCGCGCGCCCACCCGCGCATCGAGGTCGCTCTCGCCGGCAGCGCGGCGGAGCTGGCAGCCGAAGTCGCCGCCCGCGCGGTCGATGCCGACATCGTGGTGATGGCCGCGGCCGTCGCCGACTACCGGGTCGCCGAGGCCTCCGAGCGCAAGCTCGCCAAGGAGGAGACCGGCGGCGAGCTGACCCTGCGGCTCGTCGAGACCGACGACATCCTCGCCGCGCTCGTGCGCGACCGGCTTCCGCGCCAGACGATCGTCGGCTTCGCCGCCGAGACCGAGACGGATGCCGCAGCCCTGCTGGAGCGTGCGCGCCGCAAACGGCGCCGCAAGGGCGTCGACCTGCTCGCCGTCAACGAGGTCGGCTGGCAGAAGGGCTTCGAGACCGCCGAGAACACGCTCACGTTCATCGGCGCCGACGACGCCGTGATCGCCACCGTGAGCGGCACCAAGCGCGAGGTCGCCGACGCGCTGTGGGACGCGGTGCTCTCTCAGCGCTGACGCGCGGGTCGCGGCATCCGAGCGGAACGGCTCGCCCAGTGAGTCCGCCGAGAAGGTGCGTTCCGCACCGAGCAGGTGCATCGTGTACCGAAGTCGCCCCACCTTCTCGCGGGCAAACCCACCTTCTCGCGAGGGAACCCACCGTTTCGCGAACCGACACGAGGGTCGCGGCATCCCCCCGGAACGGCTATCGTGGACGGGTGCTGACCTGTCGTTGTTGTCGCTGAGTGCCCCGCACTCACTTCGACGACCCCCGACAGCCGCCGCGTTTCTGATGCGCGGCCTTTCCTCCAGGACATCATCATGCGATACGCGCAGAGCGTGGCCGACCTCGTCGGCAACACCCCCCTCGTCCGCCTGAACCACGTCACGAGCGGCATCCGTGCCACCGTGCTCGCCAAGGTCGAGTACTTCAATCCCGGCGGTTCGGCCAAAGACCGCATCGCGAAGAACATCATCGACGCCGCCGAGCGCGACGGTCTGCTGCGGCCCGGCGGAACGATCGTCGAGCCGACCAGCGGCAACACCGGCGTGGGCCTGGCCCTGGTCGCCCTGCAGCGCGGCTACCGCATGATCTTCGTCGTGCCCGACAAGTTCGCCGGCGAGAAGGTCGACGTGCTCAAGGCCTATGGCGCCGAGGTCGTCGTCACCGAGACCAGCGTCGAACCGGACGACCCACGCTCGTACTACAGCGTCTCGGACCGCCTCGCGCGCGAGATCCCCGGCGCATTCAAGCCGAATCAGTTCGCGAACCAGAACGGCCCGCGCGGGCATTTCGAGACGACCGGACCCGAGATCTGGCGCGACACCGATGGCCTGGTCACGCACTTCGTGGCCGGCATCGGCACGGGCGGCACGATCACCGGCACCGCCCGCTACCTGCGCGAGCTCTCGCAGGGGGGCGTGCGCGTCGTCGGCGTCGACCCCGAGGGCTCGATCTATTCGGGCGGCCCCATCCACGGCTACGCCGTCGAGGGCGTCGGCGAGGACTTCTTGCCCGAGACGTTCGACCCCACGGTGGTGGACGAGTACCAACGCGTCGGCGACGCCGAGTCGTTCGCGATGACCCGGCGCCTCGCCCGCGAAGAGGGCCTGCTGGTCGGCGGATCGAGCGGCATGGCCGTCGTCGGAGCCCTCCGCACCGCACGCGATCTGCCCGAGGACGCGGTGGTGGTGGTGCTGCTGCCCGACCACGGACGCGCGTACGTCAGCAAGATCTTCAACGACGAATGGATGCGGGCACGTGGGTTCGAGGTCGATACCCCCGCGGCGGCATCCGTCCTCGAACCCGAAGCAGCACCCTCTGTGGCTCCGCCCCAGACCCCCGGCTCGCTGACGCACGCCAAAGGCTCGAGGAGCAACGCATGGCCGAACTGACCCCCGCCCGCGGATTCGACAGCCTCGCGGTGCACGCCGGTCAGGCGTTCGACCCGACCACGGGCGCGGTCATCCCGCCGGTGCACTTCTCGACGACCTACGCGCAGGACGGCATCGGCGGACTCCGCCAGGGCTACGAGTACGGCCGCAGCGGCAACCCCACGCGCACCGCGCTCGAGACGCAGATTGCGGCGCTGGAGGGCGGGAAGCACGGTCTGTCGTTCTCGTCGGGCCTCGCCGCCGAAGACGCATTGCTGCGCGCCGTTCTCACGCCGGGCGACGAAGTGCTGCTCGGCGACGACGTGTACGGCGGCACGTACCGCCTGATCGCGCGCATCCTCGGACCGTGGGGCGTCGGCCTGCGCATCGTCGACATGAGCGACCTGCGTGCGGTCGCGGCGGCCCTCGAAGAGAAGCCGGCGCGCATCCTCTGGGTCGAGACCCCGAGCAATCCGCTGCTGCGCATCACCGACATCGCGGGCCTCGCGAAGCTCGGGCGGGATGCCGGCGCCCTCGTCGTGGTCGACAACACGTTCGCCACCCCGGCGCTGCAGCAGCCGCTGAGCCTGGGCGCAGACGTCGTGGTGCACTCGGCGACCAAGTACCTCGGCGGGCACTCGGATGTGGTCGGCGGCGCACTCGTGATCAACGACGACACGGTCGCCGAGAGCACGAAGTTCCTGCAGTTCGCCGCCGGTGCGGTCTCCGGGCCGATGGACGCGTTCCTCACGACGCGCGGGATCAAGACGCTCGGCATCCGGATGCAGCGCCACAGCGAGAACGCCGCGGCGATCGCCGCCTTCCTCGACGGCCACGACCGGGTCGCGCGGGTCTACTACCCCGGACTCGCCTCGCACCCCGGTCACGAATTGGCCGCGCGCCAGATGTCGGCGTTCGGCGGGATCATCTCGGTCGCCCTCGCGGACGGGCCGACCGCACGGCGGTTCGCCGAGTCCACCCGGCTCTTCCAGCTCGCCGAGTCCCTCGGCGGCGTGGAGTCGCTCATCAACTACCCCGACGAGATGACCCACGCGTCGGTGCGCGGCACCGAGCTCGCGGTGCCCGAAGAGGTCGTGCGGCTGTCTGTCGGCATCGAGAGCGTCGACGACCTGCTCGCCGACGTGGCCGGCGCCCTCGACCGCCTGTAGCCGCGTTCCGGTCCGTCAGTCGGGCAGCGGAAGCTCCTGCCCCGCGGCGCGGGCTTCGTCGAGCAGCACGCGCTGCGCGCGCTCGTACAGCTCCATCGCCTGCTCGGGGGTGTCGCCGACCGCGGTCATGCCGACGCGTCCGTGTTCGGTGAGGCAGCTGATCATGTGGAACACGATGCCCGCCTGCCGCGACTGGTCGAAGTGCAGGCCGTGCCTGGCCACCGCGTCGAACAGATCGCCGATCGACAACGCTCGCAGTGCGTCGGCCTCGAGGTGGTCGGTCGCGACGAGGTGCTTCTCGTCGCCCTCGCGGGTCACGAACCGGCCGGATTCCGCGTCATAGCTGCCGTCGGTCAGGAACTGCAGAGTGAGGAACGGGTGCGTCGTGCCGCCTTTGCGGAGGTTCAGTTCGATCGCATACGCAGACCACTGGCCCGCGGCATCCCGGACGACGACGAAGTCGACAGCGAATCGTCCGATCACGCCCTCACGGGCAAGGCGCTGCCCGATCGCCATGCCAGGTTCGCTGATCAGGCGTGAGTATGCGGGGTCGGCGGGGAACGTGCATCCGAGGTAGCTCTGCCCGCTGGCGCCGCCGAGCAGCTGATCGTGCGTCGAGAGCAGTTCGACGGTGCCGTCGGGACGCACCCGCAGCTGCACGCTCGGGCTCAGCAGGTCATCGCCGACGATCCGCTCCTCGACGATCCCGCCGTCCGAGGCGAGCTTTCGGACGTACCAGTCGAACGGGATGCTGGGCGATTCCAACTGCATGGTGCCCAAGCGCGCGAGGATCGCCTCGCGACGCTCGGATGCGGGCAGGTCGGCGAGTCCGGCCAGCTCGACCAGCGCGTTGCCTGTGCCCGACACGCCGTCGTTGAGCTTCACGATCACCTCACCCATGGTCGGGCGGATCTCGAGCATCCCGTCGATCGCCGCCGCAACGTCGTCGAGGCTGTGCAGGTCTTCGATTCCGAGCGGATAGGTCACGCCCACCTCACCGAAGAGGCGCCGGCAGCCGGTCTTCGTCCCGAGCGGCGCAAGCCGCGGATCGGCGCCGTACATCGGTATGCCGAGGGTCACGGCGATGTCTCGCTCGAGGTCGGTCGTGTTGTACGGGATCAGATGGCTGCGCGCGCGATTCGGGATGCGGTCCGCGATCCGCGCGAGCAGCTGGGGACGTTCGAGCAGCTTCACGCTGAGCGGCCGGACCGAGGCGTCGCCGACCGACATGAGCGTCAGCCTCGCGAGCGCATGGCTCGGGATGACGCCCGGCAGCAGCGCCAGGTAGTACTCGACGATCCTCGGGTCGATCGGCATCGAGGTGACGTAGATCATCCGCAGCCGCGGCTGGCGCAGCAGCAGCAGCAGGAAGAGGAACCGCTCCTCGTAGGCCTGCGTCGTGCTGCCGCTTCCGGTCGTCGCGCTGGGCGTGACCGACGGGATGACCACGACCGACTCGTCATCCAGGTCGTGCCTGATGGCATCCCACACCGACGGCATGCGATCCTGCAGGCGCTGGAACCGCGCGATGCGGGCGCCGTCGTCGAGATCGGAGAGGGTTTGGACAGCCTCTGCAGCCCCGGTCGTCGTCATGGGATGACCTTCACCTTCGATTCATCGATGCCGGTGACATCGAACACGCGGATGGGTCTGCTGAAGCCGCGCAGCTCGAGCTCTCCGACCGTCTCGCCGATCGCCAGGCCTTCGGTCGCCGAGAACACGCGCTGCGCGACGAGCACCTGCCCTGAGACCGCCTCACCGCACAGGCGGGCGGCCAGATTCGTGACGCTGCCGATCGCCGCGTAGTCGAACCGGCCCTCGAACCCGATGCGTCCCAGCGTGGCGAAGCCCTGGGCGATGCCGATCCCGAACCCCAGGTCGTGGCCGCGCCGGTGCCAGCCGGCCGCGAGGTCGCTCACGCGGTCTCGCATCGCGACCGCCATCGCGACGGCCCGCTCGGCCGCGTCGTCCACGGGGATCGGGTCGTTGAAGAACACCATCAGTCCGTCACCGGTGAAGCGCTCGAGCGTGCCCTCGAACCGGTAGATCAGCTCGCCGAGCGCCCGATGGTATTCGGCGAGCACATGCATGACCTCTTCGGGCTCGCTCGACTCGGCGAACGGGGTGAAGCCGCGCAGGTCGCAGAAGACCACGACGATCTCCCGCCGGTGGCTCGACAGGAATCCTTCGTCGCCCGACTCGATGACGAGCTCGACCAGCTGCGGCGAAAGGAACCTGCGCAGGCGGTTCACGCGCTGCAGCTCGGCGACCTGCGCATCGACGCGTGCCTCCAGCTCGGTGTTCCACTGCGCCAGCTGGGCAGACTGGCGCTCGATGGTGTCCTGATAGCGCTTGACCCGCGCGAGTGAGGCGACGCGGGCGAGGAGCTCGCCCTGGTTGAGCGGCTTGCTGACGAAGTCATCCGCGCCCGCCTCGATCGCGCGGACCTTCTCCTGATCGCCGCTGGCCGTGATCATCACCACGGGCAGGAACTCCGAACCCGGAGTGAGGCGGATGCGGCGGCACACCTCGTAGCCGTCCATTCCCGGCATCAGGATGTCGAGCAGCACCAGGTCGACACCCGACCCCGGCAGCATCGCGAGCGCCTCTTCGCCGGAGGTGGCCGTCAGCACGCGGTAGCCGCGCGGCGAGAGGATCGCGTCGAGCAGGCGGAGGTTCTGCGGCAGGTCATCGACCGCGAGGATCGTGACGTCTTCGGTCGGCACCGCATCACGAGACATCGGCTCGCCCGTTGCTCAGATACTCGTGGACCTGCGAGGGCAGCGATCGCACGCTGATGGGCTTGCTCAGGTATCCGTCGAAACCCGCGCGCGAGGCGCGTTCGCGATCCTCGCGCATCGCGAACGCGGTGACCGCGACCACCGGCACGGAGTCCAGCTGGGGGTTCTGCCGCAGCATCCGCAGCGCCTCGTACCCGTCGATGCCGGGCAGCTGGATGTCCATGAGCACCAGATCGGGCTCGCAGCTCTGCGCGAGGGTGACGCCCTCTTCGCCCGAAGGCGCGGCGACGACGTCGTAGCCCGACACGGTCAGCACGTCGCGGACGAGCTTCAGGTTGAGAGGGTTGTCCTCGACGATCAGAATGCGCGCTGATGCCATTACACCGCTCCTCTCGACCCCGTCGATTCACGCTCGGCCGGCACCGCACCGATGCGCCGCAGCGCGCCGACGAGGGCCTCTCGGGCGACCGGCTTGATCAGGTAATCCGCCGCACCGAGCGACATGCCGCGATGCTTCTCATCGAGGATCGAGACGATCACCACGGGAACCGCGCGCGTGGCGTCGTCGGCACGCACGCGGTCGAGGATCTCCCAGCCGTCCAGACCGGGAAGTCGGATGTCGAGCACCACCGCTGCGGGTGTCAGCGTGCGGATCAGCTCAAGTCCGTCGGTGCCGTTGCGCGCCAGGACGACCCGCACCCCGAGCCCGTCGAGGTAGGCGGTCATCAGGTCGAGCGAGGCGCGGTCGTCATCGACGACGACCACGACCGGAAGATCGGCGTCCGCGCTCGGAGCATGACGCGAGGTGTCGGCCGCGCCGTCGATGGGCACGCCGTCGTGGCACGCCGTCGATGGGCACCGTGAAGCCGAAGGTGCTGCCCGCACCCAGCTCGGTCTCGAGCCACATCGTGCCGCCGAGCAGGGCCACGATCCGCCGGCAGAGGGTCAGCCCGAGACCGGTGCCCTCTTCGCTCTGCGCGCCGCGCCGGCCCTGCTGGAACGATTCGAAGATCCGCTCGCGATCCTCGGTGCGGATGCCGACCCCGTCGTCCGTGACGGTGACGGCGACCCGCTCCCCCTCCCGCCGGGCGGCCACGTGCACGTGCCCCCCGTCGGGAGTGAACTTCACCGCGTTGCTGAGCAGGTTCAGCAGCACCTGCTTGAACCGCAGCTCGTCGGAGTCGAGGGTGTCGAGCTCGGCGTCGACGTCGAGGCTCACCCCGATGCCGTGCGCGGATGCGCGCTCGCGCACCATCGAGATGCCGTACTCGAGGGCTCCGCGCAGCGGGAAGGTCGACGGTTCGAGCTCCATGCGCCCGGCCTCGACCTTCGAGAGGTCGAGGATGTCGTTCAGCAGCTGCAGCAGATGCCTGCCCGAGCTCAGGATGTCGCGCAGGTATTCGTCCTGGCGGTCGTTCAGCTCGCCGAACATGCGCTCCAGCAGCACCTCCGAGAAGCCGATCACGGCGTTCAGGGGGGTGCGCAGCTCGTGCGACATGCTCGCGAGGAACTCGGACTTGTGCTGACTGGCCACCTGAAGCTCGGCGGACTTGGTCTCGAGCTCGCGGAACAGCTGCGCGTTCCACACGGCGAGCGCCGACTGGCCGGCGAACGTCTCGAGGAACTCGACGGTCTCGTCGGGAAAGTCTCCCGTCGTCTTCCTGCGCACCACCAGAGCGCCGATGATCCGCTCGCCGCGCAGCACGGGCACGGCGATCATCGACCGCCAGCCGTCGTCGTAGAGCAGTCGGAGGTGCGGATCGAGCTCGACCGCGCCGAGATCCGGCACCGCGATCGGGTGTCCCTCGAGCGCCGATCGGCCGACGAGCGTCGTGGAGAGTTCGACGCGGATCGTGCGCAGCTTCGCGAGCAGTTCGGGACTGCTCGCGTAGGCGCTGCGCACCGAGAAGCAGCGCTCGTCTTCGACGTACTCCATGATCGACCCGCCGTCGCAGCCCGAGAAGCGCACCGCGTTCATGATGATGTTCGAGAGCACCTCGTCGAGCACGAGGCTCGAGCTGACCAGCCCCCCGACCTCGCTGAGGGCCTCGAGCTGCTCGACCTTGCGCCCGAGCTCCTGCCCGCGCTCCTCGAGCTCGCGCACGAGGTGCACATTGCGTACGACGACGGCGGCCTGAGCGGCGAACGCCTCGAGCAGCGCGATCTCGCGATCATCGAACGGATCGACCGCGGTGCGCACGAGCGAGATCGCGCCGACGACCTCGTCGTCCAGCAGCATCGGCGCGGCGACGGACGTTCGGAACCGCACGATCCGCTGTACGTCCTGGCGGCCGAACTCCGGGTCATCGAGGACGTCTGGAATCTGCTGGATCCTACGATCTTCGGCCACCCTGCCGAGGAGCGAGGCCCGATCCAAAGTGAAGGGGTGCTCAGCGACGTGACGGACGTACTCGCTGGAGAAACCGACCGACGAGGACAGCGCGTACTGCCCCGCCTCGATCAGGAAGATCGCGGCGGCCTCGCCCCGGCAGAGCCTCAGCGCGCTCTCGACGATCGTGTCGAGCACCGCATCCGGGTCGGACGAGGATCGCCCCAGCGCGATCAGCACCTCGTTCATCGCGGCGAATTGGTCGGTGGCGTCGGTGTAGTCGCGCTGGAGGCTCTGATAGTCCTCCTGGTCGACCTGACCGCCCCGCCCGCTGATGATGGCCCCCTCTCGAGACCCGGCACCCCACAACGCCGCATACCGCGAATTCAGCCCTCATTGTCCTCGCGCGAATTTCGGGGCGCAATAGGCCCGTGAACCGCCCGAGAACGGTCGTTCAGCGCGTGCGCAGGCCATCCAGGGCGATGCGCAGGACGTCGTCCGCGAGCTCTGCGCCACCCTCAGGGCCGGTCGGGCGGTACCACTCGACGATCGAGTTCACCATCCCGAACACCAGTCGCGTCGCGACCGACGGGTCGACGTCGGCGCGCACGGTTCCCTCGGCCTGGGCATCGCGCACCATCCCCGTGATCCGGTGGTCGAAGGCGCGCCGCCGCTCGAGCGCCTGCCGCTCGACGTCGCTGTTGCCGCGCACGCGCAGCAGCAGGGTCACGTACGGCAGCCGATCCACCAGCACCCGCACCGCTCCGCGCAGGACGTGCTCGAGGCGCGCCCCGGCCGCACCCGCTCGGGCGCCCGGCTCGTCGAGGACGCCTTCCAGCCCGCCGAGCGCCTCATCGAGCGCGACGCTCAGCAGGTGCTCCTTCGACTCGAAGTGGTGGTACAGGGCCGACTTCGTCAGCCCCAGCCGCTCTGCGACGGCGGCGACGGAGGTCGCGTCGTAGCCGTGCGTGATGAACAGGTCGACCGCCGCGGCGAGAATCTGCTTCGAGTCGTAGCCGGGCCGACCGCGGCGCGCCGGCGTCGCATCGGGGGTCGGCGCGGGCTCAGGGGTCGCCGGGGGGTCGGTCACGCCCCCAGTCTGACATCGCATCCCGGGTTTGCCCGTGCGGCATCCGCTTGGCATACTGATTTCCTGAACGCTCGGTTGGTAATTCGAGCCGTGCGGGTTCGAGCGAGCACCGACAGCGGAGTCAGGAGCAGCGGATGAGTGACGGTCCTCTCCTGGTCGAACGGCGTCCCGATCGCGTGGTCGCTGCCCTGAACCGGCCCGAGAAGCGCAATGCGATCGATCAGGCCACGGTCGATGCGCTGCACGCCCTGTGCGAAGAGCTCGAGACTCACCCGCGCACGCTCATCCTGACCGGCGCGGGCGGCACTTTCGCCGCCGGAGCCGACATCGCCCAGCTGCGCGAGCGCCGTGCGGAAGACGCTCTGCGGGGCATCAACGCCACCGCGTTCATCCGCGTGCGCGAGCTGCCCATGCCGGTGATCGCCGCCCTCGACGGTTACGCCCTCGGCGGCGGAGCGGAACTGGCGTACGCGGCAGATATCCGCATCGGATCGCCGAACCTCCGGATCGGAAACCCCGAGACGGGCCTCGGCATCATCGCCGCGGCCGGAGCGACCTGGCGCCTTCCCGAGATCGTCGGCGTCGCACGCGCGAGCGAGCTGCTGCTGACCGGCCGGGTCATCGAGGCGGAGGAGGCGCTCGCGATCGGCCTGATCTCGAGCGTGCACCCGTCCGGCGAGCTGCTCGCCGCCGCCCACGCGATCGCCGACCGGATCGCGGCGAACGATCCGCTGGCCACCCAGTACACCAAACGCGCATTGCGGGCACCGCGGGAGCGGCATCCGCAGATCGAGGGCGAGCTGCAGGCCGAACTGTTCGAGAGCCCCGAGAAGCAGCGTCGCATGACCGCGTTCCTCGAGAAGCGGGCAAGCCGATGACCGCCCCGCGCCGCGTCGGCGTGCTCGGCGGCGGGCGCATGGGAGCCGGCATCGCACACGCGTTTCTGCTCACGGGCGCCGAGGTCGTCGTCGTCGAGCGCGACGAGAACGACGCGGATGCCGCGGCCGATCGCGTCCGCGACAGCGTGGCGCGCGCGATCGAACGTGGCACGACAGCGCGCACGCTCGCAGAGTGCGACGCCGGCTTCGCCACCGCCACGGATGCCGCCGCGTTCGTCGACTGCGATCTGGTGGTCGAGGCCGTTCCCGAGGATCGGGCGCTGAAGACGGAGGCGCTCGCGCGTGCCGAGCGCGCGATGCCCGCCACCGCGGTGCTCGCGACCAACACGTCGTCGATCTCGATCGACGACCTGGCGGCCCCGCTGCTGCGCCCCGATCGGTTTCTCGGTCTGCACTTCTTCAACCCGGTGCCGGTCTCGGCGCTCGTCGAGGTCGTGACCGGCGCAGCCACGGCCCCCGGGGTCGTCGCTGCGGCGCGCGAATGGATCGCGGCGATCGACAAGACCTCGATCGTCGTGCGGGATTCTCCCGGCTTCGCCTCGAGCCGACTGGGCCTGGCTCTGGGCCTCGAGGCGATCCGCATGCTGGAGGAAGGCGTCGCGAGCGCCGAAGACATCGACGCCGCGATGACGCTGGGGTACCGGCATCCGCTCGGCCCCCTGCGCACCACCGACATCGTCGGACTCGACGTCCGGCTCGGTATCGCCGAGGAGCTTGCCGCTCACCTCGGCGCACGATTCGAACCGCCGCCGCTGCTGCGGCGCATGGTGGCCGACGGCAGGCTCGGCCGCAAGAGCGGCCAGGGCTTCTACGTATGGGAGAACGACCGATGATCGACATCCTGCCCAGCTACGTCCAGGGCGCGTGGTGGGTTCCGGCCGCCACCTCGGAGGCCGCCGAGGTGCGCGACGCATCGACCGGCGAACCCGTAGCCCGCGTCAGCACCGATGGCCTCGACCTCGGCGGCGCGCTGGAGTACGCGCGCACCGTGGGCCACCGCAGCCTGGGCGCGCTGACCTTCCACCAGCGCGCGATGCTGCTCAAGCAGTTCGCGCTCGCCCTCACCGAGCGCAAGGACGAGCTGTACGCGATCTCGGCGCGCACCGGCGCGACCAAGGCCGACTCATGGGTCGACATCGACGGCGGCATCGGCGTGCTGTTCTCGTACTCGGGCAAGGGGCGGCGCGAGATGCCGAACGCCCAGGTCTACGTCGACGGCCCGGTCGAACCGCTCTCGAAGGACGGCTCATTCCTCGGACGGCATATCTACACGCGGCTGCCCGGCGTCGCCGTGCAGATCAACGCGTTCAACTTTCCGGTGTGGGGGTCGCTCGAGAAGTTCGCCCCCGCGTTCCTCGCCGGCATGCCGACGCTCGTCAAGCCCGCCACGCCGACGGGCTATCTGGCGGAGGCGTACGTGCGCATCCTCGTCGAGTCGGGGCTGCTCCCCGACGGATCGCTTCAGATCGTGAGCGGCAGCGTGCCGACCCTCTTCGACCACCTGCGCCTCGGCGACCTCGTGGGGTTCACCGGCAGCGCCTCCACTGCGGAGACGCTGCGCGCTCACGACTGCGTGCAGACCGGCGGCGTGCGCTTCACGAGCGAGACCGACTCGATCAACGCCTCGATCCTCGGCGCCGACGCGACCGAGGGAACGCCGGAGTTCGACGCGTTCGTGCGTCAGCTCGTCACCGAGATGACCTCGAAGGCCGGGCAGAAGTGCACCGCGATCCGCCGGGCGCTCGTACCCGCGGCATCCGTCGACGCCGTCGTCGCCGCCGTGCGTGCGCGCATCGACGAGCGCGTGATCGTCGGCGACCCGCGCGCCGAGGGCGTCACGATGGGCCCGCTCGCCTCGATCGCCCAGCGCGACGAGGTGCTGCGGCAGGTCGCGAAGCTCGAAGCCGCCGGCGGCGAGGTCGTGATCGGCTCCACCAGCGCACCGCTCGTGACGCGCGCCGACGGTTCGGTGGCACCATCCCCCGAGGGGGCGTTCGTCACGCCGCTCATGCTGAAGTTCGCGGATGCCGCAGCCGACGCCGTGCATGAGGTCGAGGCGTTCGGCCCGGTGACGTCGGTGCTGACCTACGGCTCGACGGCAGAAGCCGCCGACCTCGTGGCGCGCGGTGGCGGATCGCTGGTCACGAGCATCGCGACGCACGATCCCGCGATCGCGGTCGAGCTCATCGGGCGCATCTCGGCGTTCAACGGCCGCGTGCTGCTGCTGGACCGCGACGACGCGCGCTCCTCGACCGGGCACGGCTCGCCGCTGCCGAACCTCGTGCACGGCGGACCCGGGCGCGCGGGCGGAGGCGAAGAGCTCGGCGGCATCCGCGCGGTGCTGCACCACATGCAGCGCACCGCGATCCAGGGCTCGCCCGACATGCTCACCGCGCTCACCGGCGTCTGGCACGCCGGGTCGGTGTCGCAGCCCGGAGGCGTGCACCCGTTCCGCAAGTCACTCGCCGAACTGCGGATCGGCGACCAGATCGTCTCGGCGTCGCGCGAGGTCACACTTGCCGACATCGAGACCTTCGCCCACTTCACCGGCGACACCTTCTACGCGCACATGGACGAGGCGGCGGCATCCGCCAACCCGTTCTTCCCGGGGCGGGTCGCGCACGGGTACCTGCTCGTCTCGTGGGCAGCGGGGCTGTTCGTCGACCCCGCGCCGGGGCCGGTGCTGGCCAACTACGGTCTCGAGAACCTGCGCTTCGTCACGCCGGTCTCGCCGGGCGATGAGATCCGGGTCGAGCTCACGGCCAAGCAGATCACCCCGCGCGAGAGCGACGAGTACGGCGAGGTGCGCTGGGATGCCGTGATCCGCAACCAGAAGGACGAGATCGTGGCACAGTACGACGTGCTGACCCTCGTCGAGAAGGAGCTCGCCGCGGTCGCCTCGCCGAGGTGAGGAGATCCGCCCAGGTGAGGATGCCGAGCGGAGATGCCGTCCTCAGGTCGGCAGATCTCCTCGGTCCGGCAGCCCGGGCGGTAGGGTGCGGTCGGTCGTGAGAGACCTTCCCGCACCTCGGCGATCGTGTCGCCGGACTCGTCCGTCACGGTGACGTCGTAGAGTCCCGACCGCCCGTTCCGGGCGCGCCGCACGGCCGTCGCGGTGAGGGTCTGCCCGGTCGTCGTCGACTTCAGGAACGTGATGTCGGCGCCCTGGGCGACCGTGATGCGCTCATCCTCGTTGCACGCGATCGCGAACGCGGTGTCGGCGAGCGCGAACACCAGACCACCGTGCGTGATGTGGAAGCCGTTCGTCATGTCGTCGCGCACGCGCATCGACACCACGGCATGACCGGGTTCGTCGAGCTCGACGACCATGCCGAGGGCCGCGGAGGCGAGGTCGCGCTCCATCATCGCTTTCGTCGGGCGTTCCATGTCTGCAATAATAACTAAACGATCGTTCTGTAAAACACTTCACTGTCGAAGAGAGTCGAAGATGACCACCGCATTCCCCACCGAAGTCTCCGAGCAGGAGCTGCTTCGACGAGATCATCGCGGCCGATTCGCGCATCGAGCCCCGCGACTGGATGCCCGACGCGTACCGCAAGACCCTCATCCGCCAGATTTCCCAGCACGCGCACTCCGAGATCATCGGGATGCAGCCCGAGGGCAACTGGATCACCCGGGCGCCGAGCCTCAAGCGCAAGGCGATCCTGATGGCCAAGGTGCAGGACGAGGCGGGCCATGGGCTCTACCTTTACTCCGCCGCCCAGACCCTCGGCATCACCCGCGACGAGATGATGCAGCAGCTCATCGACGGCAGAGCGAAGTACTCGTCGATCTTCAACTACCCGACACCCACGTGGGCCGACATGGGCGCGATCGGCTGGCTCGTGGACGGCGCCGCGATCTGCAACCAGGTGCCGCTGTGCCGCGCGTCGTACGGACCGTATGGCCGGGCGATGGTGCGCATCTGCAAGGAGGAGTCCTTCCACCAGCGTCAGGGCTTCGAGATCCTCCTCGCCCTCATGCAGGGAACTCCGGCGCAGCAGCAGATGGCGCAGGATGCCGTGAACCGCTGGTACTGGCCCAGCCTGATGATGTTCGGACCACCCGACGAGCAGTCGCCGAACTCGGCGCAGTCGATGGCGTGGAAGATCAAGCGCTTCTCGAACGACGACCTGCGTCAGCGGTTCGTGGCCATGCTCGTGCCGCAGGCCGAGGCGCTGGGCGTGACGCTGCCCGATCCGCATCTGCGCTGGAACGAGCAGACCCAGCAGTACGACATGAGCGAGATCGACTGGACCGAGTTCTTCGAGGTGCTGGCCGGCCGCGGTCCCCTGAACTCCGAGCGCATCCGGGCACGGCGTGCAGCGCATGAAGAGGGCGCGTGGGTGCGCGATGCGGCCGTCGAGTACGCGCGCAAGCGCGCCGACCGCGACGCGAAGGCGGCGGCCTGATGGCGACCCCCGGCGGATCCTCTGCAGAGACCTGGCCCCTGTGGGAGGTCTTCGTCCGCGCGAATCGCGGCCTGAGCCACGTGCACGTGGGCTCTCTCCACGCGCCGGATGCCGACATGGCGGTGCGCAACGGCCGCGATCTGTACACCCGCCGGGGCGAGGGGGTCTCGATCTGGGTCGTGCCCGCCGACGCGATCACCACGAGCGATCCCGACGCGAAGGGCGCGTTCTTCGAGAGCCCTGCCGGCAAGAACTACCGCCACGCGGTCTACTACACCGCGTCCGAGGGGGTGCCGCACCTATGAGCGAACCGCACGGTTCCGTCACCGTCGACGAGCTCCGGCTCGCCGACGAGCTGACCGGGGCGGATGCCGCGGCCACAGCATCCGCCGACATCGCCGAATACGCGCTCTGGCTGGGGGACGATGCCCTGATCCTCGCGCAGCAGCTCGGCGGGTGGATCGCCCGCGCGCCCGAACTCGAGGAGGACGTCGCGCTCGGCAACATCGCGCTCGACCTGCTCGGTCACGCCCGTTCGCTCCTGCACTACGCCGGAACGGCCGATGGCCGCAGCGAGGATGACCTCGCCTACTTCCGCGACGAGCCCGAGTTCCGCTCGGCGTGGATCGTCGAGCAGCCCAACGGCGACTTCGCCCAGACGATCGCCCGCCAGCTCGTCGCGGCGACCTACATGTTCGAGCTCTACTCCGCGCTGCGCCCCTCGGGCGACCAGACGCTCGCCGCGGTCGCCGAGAAGTCGCTCAAAGAGGTCGACTACCACCGGGACCACGCGATCCAATGGACTCTGCGCCTGGCCGGGGGCACCGACGAGTCGCGCACGCGCATGATCCGCGCGATCGGCGATGTCTGGCCCTACGTCGATGAGCTGTTCCGCGACGAACCGCTGATCGACCGCCTGGAGGGCGTCGCCGCGCGCCCCTCCGCGCTGCGCGAGGGCTTCGACGCCGTGATCGCCGTCGTCTTCGCCGAGGCGGAACTCGAGGTCCCGAAGGGCTTCCTCTCTTCGGGCGGCGGGCGGCGCGGCATCCACTCGCCGAGCTTCGGCTTCGTGCTCGCAGAGATGCAGGTGCTCGCACGGCAGCATCCGGGGGCGACATGGTGACCGTCTCGCAGGCCCCCCACCTCTCCCGCGAACACGCGTGGGCGGTCGCAGCCACCGTCACCGACCCCGAGGTGCCGGTGCTCACGATCGAGGATCTCGGCGTGCTGCGCTCGGTCGAGGTTGAGGGCGAGCGCGCCACCGTCACCCTCACCCCGACCTACAGCGGCTGCCCCGCGATGGACGCCATGCGCGACGACGTCATCCTCGCGCTCAACGCCGCCGGCTACGCGCCCGTCGACGTGCGCCTGACCCTCGCGCCGGCATGGACCACGGACTGGATGACCGATGCCGGCAAGCGCAAGCTCACCGCGTACGGCATCTCCCCGCCCACCGGCCGGGCGGCGTTGCAGCAGGGGATCATCCGCCTGCAGCTCGCCGTCAAGTGCCCACGCTGCGGGTCGCTGCGCACCCACGAGGTGTCGCGCTTCGGGTCCACGTCGTGCAAGGCGCTGTTCGAGTGCCTCGACTGCCTCGAACCGTTCGATCACTTCAAGGTGATCTGATGAGCACCGCGACTCCGCCGATCAGAAGCAGGCGCCGCGCGCGCTTCCACGAGCTCGAGGTCGCCGAGGTGCGCCCCCTCACCGCCGACAGCGTGGAAGTGACCTTCGCCGTGCCCCCGGAGCTGCAGGGCGAATACGACTACTTGCCCGGGCAGTACGTCGCCCTGCGCGCGGACGTCGACGGGCACGAAGTGCGCCGCAGCTATTCGATCTGCCGGGCACCCTCGCCGGGTCGGATCAGCGTCGGCATCAAACGCGACCTGGGCGGGCTCTTCTCGGTCTGGGCCCACGAGAACCTCACGCCCGGTGACCGGCTCGACGTGATGAGCCCGGAAGGCACGTTCACATCGAACCTGCCCGACCTGGATCACGCGCACCTCGCCGGCATCGCGGCGGGCTCCGGCATCACGCCGATGATGGCGCTCGCCTCGCACGTGCTGGCGGCATCCGACACTTCCCGATTCACACTGATCTACACGAACCGCGCCACGCAGGACGTGATGTTCCTCGAGGAGCTCGCCGACCTCAAAGACCGCTACCCCGCGCGGCTGGCCCTGCACCACGTGCTCTCGCGGGAGCAGCGGGCGGCGCCCCTGCTGTCGGGCCGCATCGACGCCGAGAAGCTCGACGCGATCTTCGATCGGCTCGTGCCGCCGGCGACCGTGACCGAGTGGTTTCTCTGCGGACCGTTCGACCTCGTCGCGCTCTGCCGCGACACGCTCGAGCATCGCGGTGTTCCGGCGTCCCGCATCCGCTTCGAGCTCTTCACGACGGATGCCGAGATCCCGCGCGCCGATCGCGGACGGCCGATCGTCACCCGCGAGGGCGACAAGACCGTCGCGATCGAGTTCACGCTCGACGGACTCTCGTCGCGTGTGGAGTCGCCGGTCGCGGCGAACGAGGCGATCCTCGACGCCGCCCTCCGCGTGCGTCCCGACGTGCCGTTCGCGTGTGCAGGAGGCGTGTGCGGCACGTGCCGGGCGCGACTGGTCGAGGGCAGCGTTCACATGACCGAGAACTACGCGCTCGAGCCCGACGAGCTCGAGCGCGGGTACGTGCTCACGTGTCAGTCGCACCCCACGAGCGACCGGGTCGTCGTCGACTACGACGTCTAGCCAGACAGGGAGACAGCCATGATCGAGCTGACGATCGACGGCGCTGTGGCGCAGGTGGTGCTCGACGCCCCCGCCAAGCGCAACGCCCTCGACGAGACCGCCATCGGCGAATTGGCGCGCGCCTACGATGACGCCGAAGCAGCAGGCGTCCGCGCGCTCGTGCTGCGCGGCGAGGGCACAGCGTTCTGCGCGGGGCGCGACATCTCGGCGGTCGACCCGCGCGATGACGACGTCATGGGCTACCTCGACGGTCTGGTCACTCCGCTGCTGCAGCGCATGTCGCGCTTTCCCGCCCCGACGTTCGCCGAAGCCCACGGCGCCTGCCTCGGCGTGGGCCTGGGACTGCTGATCGCGACCGACGTGGTCTACGTCGCCGACTCGGCGCGCATCGGCTCGCCCTTCGCGGCGCTCGGCGCGACTCTGGACTCCGGTGGACACGCACTGTTCTACGAGCGGCTCGGGGCGCACAAGACGCTCGACCTCATCTACACGGCGCGCCTCATGAGCGGCACCGAGGCGGTGCAGTCGGGCCTGTTCTCGCGCGAGATGCCCGCCGATGAGCTGCACCGGCGCACGCTCGAAGCCGCCGAACGCGCCGCCGCGGGCGCGACCGAGGCATTCCTCGCGAGCAAGGCCCTGATCGCCCGGCTGCGCGACGACCGCATGGGTCTGTGGGAGTCGGTGGGTGTCGAGAACGCCGCCCAGGCGGCGCTGTGCGACACCGACGACTACCGCGAGGGCTTCGAGGCGTTCCAGCAGAAGCGCGCGCCCCGCTTCACCGGCGGGCGCAGGTAGACGCAGGCGTCAGAACCTCTCGACCCACGGGGCGCGCCATTCCGGCGGCTCGAACGCCTCGCTGAAGTACGCCGGTGGATGTCGCAGAAAGATGTCTGCCGAGTCGCGACATTCGCACGTGGTGCATGCTCGAGGGATGACGCAACGCGCACTGGTGTCGCTCGGAGTCGCAGCATCCGTCGGTCCCGATCTGGCGGCGCACCTGGCGCCGCACGCCGAGGAGGCGGGCTTCCACGCGCTCTGGGTCAACGACACCCCCGGCGCCGATGCGCTCGCCGTGCTCGAGGCGGCGGCGCTCACCACTCGCAGACTGACGCTCGCGACCGGTGTGCTGCCGGTCGATCGTCGGAGCGCGGCACAGATCGCCGCGCGGGTCGAGTCCGCGCGCCTGCCACAGGATCGTCTCGTGCTGGGCATCGGCTCGGGGCAGGCGAAGGGCGGCGTCCTCGATCTGGTGCGCGATGCGGCGGGCGTGCTGCGCACGACCCTCGCCGCCACCGTCGTGGTCGGTGCGCTCGGGCCGAAGATGCGCCGCCTCGCGGTCGAAGAATCCGACGGCGTGCTGCTGAGCTGGCTCACTCCCGATGTCAGCCGCTCGCAGGCCGCGGAGGCCCGGAGCGTGACAGCCGACACCCACATCGCCCTGTATGTGCGCGCGGCCCTCGATCCGGCCGCCCACGAGCGCCTCCGCGCAGAGACCGCGCGCTATGCGGGCTTTCCGTCGTACGCCGCGAACTTCGCGCGCCTCGGCATCAACCCCGATGACACGGTGCTGGATGCGGCCACCCACGACGTCGCGTCGCGGCTGAGCGACTACCGGCGCGGAGTCGACGAGGTCGTGCTGCGCGCGATCACCGCCGATGACAGCCGGGACGAGTACCGCAGGTTCATCGACCGGGCGCGCCGGCTTTTCGACTACGCGGCGGGGGTGGACGCGACTTCCTGATGGCGCCGGGCCCGGCGGTCCCGAACCGCCTCCACCGCGTACCAGACCAGCGTCGCGACCGCGATGCCCTCCAGCAGCCCGGCGACCACATCGCTGAGCCAGTGCGCGTGCAGATACGTCCTGCCCCACATCATCCACACGACCCATACCGCACCGGCGGTCCAGATGTACCAGCGGCGGAAGATCAGCGCCAGCGTGATGAAGAATGTCGTGGCGACAGCCGTGTGACCGGACGGAAACGACGTGGCGATGGTCTCGGCCAGTGAATCATCCGGACGTATGCGAGCGACGATGTACGACATCGGGGCCCCGATGGCCACCACGATCGCGATGGCGATGGCGAGATTCGCCGCATCCCATCGCCGTCTGAGAAGGAAGAGCACGACGACCGTCGCAAGGGTGATCGCGAACATCGGCACGGTGTTGCCGACGTGCGCCGGGATCCACGCGAGCACCAGCCCGAGATCGGACTCGGTGCTGACCATGAGCTCGTTCCACCAGACATCGATGTCCAGCGGTTTGTGAGAATCCAGCGCGACGACGATCCGCACGATGACGAAGGCGACGGTTGCGGCGATGCCGACGACGAGAGCAATGGTTCGTCGCGGGTCGGGTTCTCCGGCTTTGGCCGCAGCAACCGGGTCGACGGGAGTCGCATCGAAGGTCATCCCGCACCTCCTCATCGTGGTGGAGCCGTGCGTCGGGGATCACGCGTGCTCGTCAGCGCAACACTACGACAGCTCGAGATTTCTGAGCGGGAGAGCCGACCCCCTTCCATCCCGGGACGGTCGCGGTGTACGGTGCACGGTCGCGCGCGGAGTGGTTCCCAAATAGTGCAACTTGTTGATTGCACTTCCGGGAAGCATGTGCAACCATAGAGCTGCAGATCAGGGAAAGGAACATCATGAGCATGATCAGCAACGAAGCATCCGTCATCGACGAGGGCGCTTTCAGCGTTCGGCGCACCATCGTCATCGCCGCATCTCCCGAGAACGTATGGTCCGCCGTCACCGAACCCGAGCACATATCGCGGTGGTTCGGTCAGGCGGCGTTCGACGGATCGGGGGTCGGCGCCCGGGGTACCCTCACCTTCCCCGACTACGGCGCCGTGCCGCTGCGCATCGAGGCGCTCGACGCGCCGCGGAGCGTCTCGTACCGATGGGGCAACGATGACGCCAGTGGTCAGGTGCCCGACGAGGTCGATGACGAGCACTCGACGGTGTTCACCTTCACCCTCGATGAGGTGCCCGAAGGCACCCGGCTCACCGTGGTCGAGACGGGCTTCGAGACCACCTCCGATCCGATCGCGAACCTCGAGAGCCACCGCACGGGCTGGAACGACGAGCTCGACAAGCTCGTCGCGCTGCTCGAGGGCGGCTCGTGAGCGCAGCGACGCTGGTTCCGGTGTTCGCCGCACTCGGCGACGAGACCCGGTGGAGCATCCTCGCGGCACTCGGCGAGGGCGATGCCTCGGCATCCGCCCTCGCCGGGCGTCTGCCGGTCAGCCGCCAAGCCATCTCGAAGCATCTCGCGGTGCTCGAGGAGGTGGGCGTCGTCGAATCCGTCCGCGTCGGCCGCGAGGTGCGGTACCGGGTGATCGGGTCGCAGCTGAGCACCACCGCGCGTCGCCTGGACGCGATCGGCGCCGAGTGGGACCGCCGCCTCGCCGCCATCAAGCAGATCGCAGAGGGCCTTTAGCCCTCCCCCGCCGTCGGTGTCCCACTTGTTGTTGCTTTGGGCCTCCCAGAGCAACAACAAGTGGGACATCAAAGCGGGCAGCGCCGGGCGCCCGGTCGGCACGTAGGCTTCGAGCATGGGCACGAGGCCACTGTGAACGACTTCGGGCACCGCATGCTCAACCGTTTCCACCGCGGTCTGCTGGCCGTCTCGGGCGGGCGCATCGGCGCGACGCTCGGGTCGATGCCGGTCGTCGAGCTGCACACGGTCGGCCGTGAGTCCGGCGAACACCGCAGCGCGATGCTCACCGCACCGGTGCACGACGAGGGCCGCTATGTGCTTGTCGCCTCAAAGGCCGGCGGCCCCCGGCATCCGTCGTGGTATCTCAACCTGGTTGCCAACCCCGATGTCGAGCTGACCGTCGGCGGTCGGACGCTCTCGATGCACGCCCGCACCGCCACGGCGGCCGAACGAGCCGAGCTCTGGCCCCGCATCACCCGCGAGTACCGCGGCTACGCGGCATACCAGCGCAAGACCACGCGTGAGATCCCGGTCATCATCTGCGAACCGCGCCGCGAAGCCGCTCTCTAGCGCGGCACTCCCGGCGGGTCAACCCCGCTCTGCTCCCGCTCGCGCACACCTACGTTTGTCGGCGACGAGGCGACGACCCGCCGCCGATTCGTGACTCGTGACTATGGAGGCGCAGACCGTGACCGACGCCATGAACGACCCCAGATCCAAGCACCCCACCAAGGAGTTCCCGGCGCAGCAGCAGGATCAGCCGGGACTCACCGAGCGGACCGACCCGACACCCGACCACGGCGAGGACAGCTACGTCGGCCATGACCGTCTGCGCGGCCGCCGCGCCCTGATCACCGGCGGCGACTCGGGCATCGGCCGAGCCGTGGCCATCGCGTTCGCCCGCGAGGGGGCGGACGTGGCGATCGCGCACCTGCCGGAGGAGGCGAAGGATGCCGAGACCACGGTCGCGGTCGTCGAGGCCGCGGGCGGCAAGTCGATCGCCCTCGCGGGTGATGTGCGCGATGAGGACTTCGCCACGTCGATCGTCACCGACACCGTGTCGGAGTTCGGCGGCATCGACATCCTGGTGCTCAATGCGGCCTACCAGAAGGACCGCGACGGGGTGGAGTCGCTGGAGACCGCGGAACTCGACAGGGTGCTCAAGACGAACCTCTACGGCCTGATCTTCACCGCGCGTGCCGCGGTGCCGCACCTGAAGCCAGGCGCCTCCATCATCGTGACCTCCTCGATCCAGGCGTTCAACCCGTCGCCGGGACTGCTCGACTACGCGATGACCAAGGCCGCGCAGGTCGCCTTCGTGAAGGCGCTCGCCGAAGAGCTCGGCCCGAAGGGCATCCGCGTGAACGCAGTGGCGCCCGGTCCGATCTGGACGCCCCTCATTCCGGCGACCGGATGGGACAGCGAGCGCCTGGCCACGTTCGGTCAGGACACCCCACTCGGCCGTGCCGGCCAGCCGGCGGAGCTCGCCGGCGCCTATGTGTATCTCGCGTCCGAAGACGCGTCGTACGTGTCGGGCGCGGTGCTGCCCGTGACCGGAGGGAAGGGTCTGTGAACCCCGCACCATGAGCGGCCGCCGCGTCCCCGCCGTCGCGGCCCCGGCGACCTGCCACTACCCGGAGAGATCTTCGGCGCGAACGTGTTCAGCACGATCGTCATGCGTCAGCGGCTGCCCAAGCCGATCTTCACATCGGTCATGGCGACCATCGAACACGGAGCCAAGCTCGACCCGCTCGTCGCGGATGCCGTCGCCTCCGCGATGAAGGACTGGGCGCTCGAACGCGGTGCCACGCACTACGCGCACGTGTTCTACCCGCTCACCGGACTTACCGCCGAGAAGCACGACAGCTTCTTCGAGCCCGCGGGCGACGGCTCGGCGCTCGCCGAGTTCGCCGGCAAGACGCTCATCCAGGGCGAGCCCGACGCATCGAGCTTTCCGAACGGCGGACTGCGCAACACTTTCGAGGCCCGCGGCTACACGGGCTGGGATGTCACGAGCCCGGCCTACGTGCTCGAGAACCCGAACGGCAACACCCTGTGCATCCCGACGGTGTTCGTCTCGATGACGGGCGAAGCGCTCGACCACAAGACGCCCCTCCTGCGGTCGCAGCAGGCGATGGGTGAGCACGCGCAGCGCATCCTCGACGCTGTTCGGCCACACGAGCAGCGCCAAGGTCGTCTCGTTCTGCGGGCCCGAGCAGGAGTACTTCCTGGTCGACCGGCACTTCTTCCTGGCGCGGCCCGACCTGCTCAACGCCGGGCGCACGCTGTTCGGCACCAAGCCGCCCAAGGGCCAGGAGTTCGACGACCACTACTTCGGCGCGATTCCCCAGCGCGTGCTCGGCTTCATGATGGACACCGAGCGCGAGCTGTTCAAGCTCGGCATCCCGGCTAAGACCCGCCACAACGAGGTCGCCCCCGGTCAGTTCGAGATCGCCCCGATGTTCGAGCGCGGCAACATCGCCGCCGACCACCAGCAGCTGCTCATGACGACGTTCAAGACGATCGCCAAGAAGCACGGCATGGCGTGCCTCTTCCACGAGAAGCCGTTCCAGGGCGTCAACGGATCCGGCAAGCACGTGAACTTCTCGCTGGGCAACAACGAGCTCGGCTCGCTGCTCGTGCCCGGCGACACCCCGCACGACAACGCGCAGTTCCTGGTGTTCTGCGCAGCCGTGATCCGCGCGGTGCACCTGTACGCGCGGCCTCCTGCGGGCATCCGTGGCCTCGGCATCCAACGACCACCGTCTCGGCGCGAACGAAGCGCCCCCGGCGATCATCTCGATCTTCCTCGGCGACCAGCTCGCCGACGTGTTCGAGCAGATCGCCCGAGGCCCCGCAACCTCGTCGAAGGGCAAGGGGTCGATGCAGATCGGCGTCGACACCCTGCCGGTCCTGCCGACCGATCCCGGCGACCGCAACCGCACGAGCCCGTTCGCGTTCACCGGCAACCGCTTCGAGTTCCGCGCGCCGGGCTCGATGCAGACCGTCAACGGCCCCATGGTCACGATCAACACGATCATGGCTGACTCCCTCGACTACGCCGCGACCGAGCTCGAGAACGCGGTCGCCGCCGGCACCGACTTCGACACCGCCGTGCAGGACCTGCTCACCGCCATCATCACCGAGCACGGGGCGGTCGTCTTCAACGGCGACGGCTACGGCGGCGCGTGGCCGATCGAGGCCGAGAGGCGAGGGCTCGCCAACCTGCGCACCACGCTCGACGCCCTGCCCGAGCTCATCACCGAGCCGGCGCTCGCGCTCTTCGAGAAGTACAAGGTGTTCAACCGCCGCGAGATGCACAGCCGCTACGAGATCGGTCTCGAGCAGTACGCACTCAGCATCGGGGTGGAGGCGCGCCTCACCCTCGAGATCGGGCAGACTTCGATCCTTCCCGCGACCGTGCGCCATCAGACCGAGCTCGCCCTCAACGCCGGTGCGCTGAAGGCCGCGGGCGTCGACCCCGACCTCGACCCGCTCACCGAGGTGAGCGAGTCCGTCGCCGAGCTGCGCTCCGCGCTCGCGAGGCTGAAGGCGGCGCTCGGCGTCGAGGTCGGTCACAGCACCCTCGGCGAGGCGGAGCACGCGCGCGACGCGCTGCTGCCGACGATGAACGCGGTGCGCGCGCGGCCGCAAGCGTTTGCGCAGATACACCTCTTCGACTCCGCCGCCCTGGTCGACCCGCTCGGTCTCGACGTAGCCGCAGTGCTCGTACAGGCGGATGTTCGCCTCGCTCAGACTGCCGGTGAACAGCTCGGCCGCCGCTGCATCGGAGTGCTGCTCCGCGGCATCGAGGAGCGCCTGGCCGATGCCGAATCCTTGCACGTCCGGCGCGATGGCGATCCGCCCGATCAGCAGCAGGCCGTCGCTCTCGCGCGTGCGGATGGCGCCTACCAGTCGGCCGTCCAACCGCGCCACCCAGCCGTCGCTTCCGCTGAGCTCGGCCTCGAGTTCGTCGAGGGTCTGCACGAGCGGCGGCATGTCGACCGAACCGTAGATGATCGCCTCCGACACGAACGCGGCTCGCTGGATCGTCAGCACCTCGCCCGCGTCGGCGACGGAGATCGGCGAAATCGCGATCGCTCCGCGCTCAGCGTCCGTCGCGGTCATCGTCCGTCTCCCTGCGAGATGAGATCGGTCGTCTCGAGGGCCAGTGACCGATCCTGGTCGCGGAGGTGCCCGGCGTAGCCGCCCGGGGTGCGTCCGATGAAGCGCCCGGACGTGATGACCTCGGCCGCGTCGCTCGCCACCACCGTCGCCCCGAGCCGGCGGCACTCGTCGACGAGACGGACGTCCTCGTGCTCGGTCAGTGCGCTGAAGCCGCCGACGGCCGCATAGGCACTGGCGCGGACGCCGAGATTCGCGCCGTGCGTGTGACCGTTCGGAGCGCCCGGAGTGTGGGTGTCGAGCCACAGCCGCTGATGCGCGGGGGACAGGTCGTCGAAGTCGGGGCGCACCGTGCCGACGACGAGGTCCGCGCCCGAGGCGGCGAGCTCGAGCTGCGACGTGATCCAGTTGAGCGGGACCGTGGAGTCGGCATCCGTGTTCGCGATCCAGACGCGCTCCGCGGGCACGTCTCGCAGGGCCGTCAGACCCGACGCGATGCCCTGGGCCCGCGCGGCGCCGACTGCCGCGGCGTCCGTACGGACGACGGCGAACGGATGCCGCGCCGCGATCTCGGCGGAGCCATCGGTGCACGCGTCCAAGACGACGCGGACTTCGCAGGGAACCGGCGCGCGCGCGATCGCTGCGGCCAGCGACGACAGACAGGAATCCAGCAGCTCGACCTCATCGTGCACCGGAACGACGACCACGAGGGCCTCGATGGACCACGAGCTCACCGCAGCCCCTCGCGGTGGGCGACGGACAACGCGGGGGGACGACAGAACACTTCGAGCACGAAGTCCTCCTCCTCGTGGATCACAAGCGTCTCCCACGAAACGCACGACCGCAGTGCGCGGTGGACCTCGTCGCCCGACAGCGGATACTCCGCCACAGGATGCCGCCAGTGACATGCGACAAGGCATCCATGCGCCGTCATCGCCTCGTCGATCAGCGCGATCGTGCGCTCGAGATCGGGGAAGGACAGGTAGTAGCCGACCTCCGACAGCACGATCGTGTCGAACTCCCCCTCCGGCCAGTCGCCCGGCACCGCGCCGCGGCGCAGGGTCACCGCCTGATGGTCGTCGCCGAGCCGCCCGCGCGCCGCGTCGAGCGCGGCCACCGAGAGATCCAGCCCCAGGACGTGATCGGCGCGCTCGGCGAGGTCGGCGGTGATCAGGCCGGTCGAGCAGCCGATCTCGAGCACGTCGCCGAGCCGGCGGAAGGGCAGGCTGGCCAGCAGGATCGCTCGCTTGCGCTCCTCGTACCACCGGGACTCGAAACCCCACGGATCGTCGTTGCGCGCATAGAAATCGTCGAAGAACGACGAGGGGAGCGTCTCGGCTGCCGGCGGCGCGCCCCCGTCGCCGGCCTCGACGTTGCCACCCTCCACGAAGTAGAGCTCCGTGTCACGCGTGAAGTGCGCCTGCATCGATTCCGGCACGACCGCCTCGTCGCCCGGCGCGCTCGAGAGCGGCCGCACCTGCGACGCGTGCGTCCGCAGGGCCCGCGCCTTGATCGAGCGCTCACCCGGGGTGAGCGACAGGGCGACGGCGGCATCCCACGGCACGTCGGCGGGTCGACCCCAGTGCCACAGCCAGATCGGGTATCCCAGGTGAGGCAATCCGCGAGGCCTCGCGAGGCGCGCGACGGACTCGGCCGTGACGCGGTGATCGCGGTGCCCGTCCCCCGACCAGGGCGCGAGGATCAGCGTGCGCGCGACGGCCGCCGGCACCGCGTCGAGGAGCGCAGCCAGCGCTTCGTCGAGCGCACCCGCATTCTCGCGGAGCGCGCCGTCAGGCAGGCCGAGGAAGTGGATGCCGGCCCCCGGCGCGAGCGCGTGGACCGCGCGTTCCACCTCGCTGCGGCGGATCGAGCCGAGATCGGTCCGCGTGTGCGACATCGAGTTCGGGTGCGACGCCTCGCCGTCGGTCGCGACGATGACGGTGACACCGCCGCCGCTCTCGTGCACCCGGCGCATCAGCCCGGCGGCTCCGAGCGTCTCGTCGTCGGGATGGGCGGCGACCACGACCAGCTCATCGAGGTCGACGTGCAGCAGTGGCGCTGAAGCGATGCGCTCATCGGCGCGCCACACATCCTCCGATGTGCCCTCATCCAGGTGGGTGAAGCCGACCATCAGTCCCGCACCGCCAATTCGCGACCGATCCTCGCGACGTCGCGCGGGCCGTGGTGCTGGCGCAGATACAGGTGGAGGTCGGCGACCCGGCGGGCGTGAGTCTCGTCGGTGACGAGAGGTGCCGGGCCGAGTGCCGCATCGGTCTCGGCGAGCGCCAGCGTCGCGGCGTCGACGACGACGGCACGCACCCGTTCGGCCAGAAGCCGATCGCCGAGCGCCGCTGCTCTGCCCGCGTCGATGAGATCGGCCGCTTCGCCGAGCACGGCCCGCGCCGCCCAGAGTGCGGCATCCACTCTCCCGAGGTGTACGAGAGCCAGCTGGTCGGCGCGCTCGGAGCGCGCGGCAGCCCGCAGCGGCTCCGCGACGCCCGTCGCCGCGCCCCACCAGCAGGCGGCGACCGACATGCCGCCCCACGCGAATCCGGGCCGGGTCAGGTACCAGCCGACATCGCCGACCGCCCCCGCCGGAACCTCGTCGAAGTCGACATCGGTGCTCACGACATCCTGCAGACCGTGGGCGAACCAGGGGCCCTCGTGCGCGCGCACACGGGAGTCGCGCAGATCGACGGCGAACAGCCCGCGCTCGCCGCCGTCGACGGATGCCGTCACCAGCGCGTGCGTCAGGTGAGCGGCGAGCGAGCACCACGGCTTCGTGCCGCGCAGTCGCCAGCCGTCACCGTCGGGGACCGCGTCGAGCCGTTTGCCTGCGCCCTCGGCGGCGAACACGCCCCACGTGGAGCCTGCGCGTGCCCGCACACGTTCGAGGTCGGAGTCGTCGTGTTCGGTGCCCAGGCCGAGCCCGGCTTGGCCCAGGATGCTCAGCGCGTCGAGGTGGGGTTCGAGCATGCGTGCGGCCGAGACGTCGAGGGCCGCGATCTCGGCCAGCAGTTCCCAGAGTTCCCGGGTACGACCGGTGCCGACGCGCGGCGCCCGCTTGCCGATGTCGATGCACCACGAAAGGGTGGCGTCGACATCGGTGCCGAAGCCGACGGTGCGGCGAGCGGTCTCGAGCGCCCATTCGGTCAGCGCGCTCCGCGTGCCGAGCGCATCGAGTGGGGCGGCCACCCTGTGCCCGCCGGCGGCGGAGGCCGGCGACTGCGCACGCGTGAGCGACCTCGGCGTCGGGGATGTCGTTGTCATGGCTGGGCCTCCTCTTGGAGGCTAAGTCGCGGTGCAACCCACGGCGCCAGCCTTGACAAACGCCGATCGGACGTGCAGAGCGCGAGCACGCGGCCCGGCAGCGCCGGATGGCATCGGTGAGGGGTCCCGCAACGCGGATGGGCGGACCTCTCCTCACTTCCAGGATACGGCGGGGATGGGGGCTTGCCGCAAGGCCCCCTCTCCGGCGCATACTGGTCGGCCGTGAACGATCGCCAGACGCGACGGTCACGATCCTCGGATCGGAGCTGACCACGTGAATCCCCTGACCACCGGTGTGTTCGAGCTGCCCCCACGCCTCGCGGTGAAAGCCGACCCCGCGTTGATCGCCGCCGACGAGCAGCACTTCTCGCGCATCGCCGAGACGCTCGAGCAGTCGATCCTCGACCTCACGAGAAGACGGGATGCCGAACGCAGGCAACCCGGCGGCACCGGCGAGCAGGCACTGAACCGCGACCTCGAGATCCATCGCCTGACCGCTCGTCTGAACACACTCCGCCGCTTCGGTCTCGACCTGTGCCTCGGCCACATCGTGCACACGGATGATCCCGAGCCCGTCTACATCGGCCGGCTCGGGCTCACCGATGCCGTGGGCCGCCGTCTGCTGATCGAC
Organism: uncultured Actinomycetota bacterium; assembly: GCA_963772395.1. GTDB lineage: Bacteria > Actinomycetota > Actinomycetes > Actinomycetales > Microbacteriaceae > Microbacterium. The sequence goes on from CAVYWV010000003.1 coordinate 337,506, forward strand.
TGGCGGTCCCCCGCCGCGGCACCGTTCTTCGGCGCCACTCATGGCGACCCCATGGGACTGGCGAGCCGGCGGCGCTACCGCTGGACGGGCGGGCGGATCACCGACTACTGGGATGAGGTGTTCGCGTACGACGGACTCGAAGGGCGCGTGGCCCTCGACGACCAGTCCGCGTTCATCGCCACCCTCGGCGGCAACCGGACGTCCCGCATGCGGGATGTGCTCGGCACGATCCAGGCCGACCAGGACGCGATCATCCGCGCGCCGTCCCACGGCGCTCTCGTCGTCGACGGTGGGCCGGGCACCGGCAAGACGGTGGTTGCTCTGCATCGCGCCGCGTACCTGCTCTACGCGGACCCCCGTCTCGGCCGAGCGCACGGCGGCGCGCTGGTCGTGGGTCCGCACCAGCCGTATCTGGCGTACGTCCAAGACGTGCTGCCGGGTCTCGGCGAGGAGGGTGTCGAGACGTGCACCCTGCGTGACCTGGTGCCGGAGGGCGCGACCGCGACTCCCGAAGCGGATGCCGCCGTGGCGCGGCTGAAGGCCACGGCGCAGATGGTCGCCGCGATCGAGCCGGCCGTCGCGCTCTACGAAGAGCCACCGGCCCACCCGATGCGCGTCGAAACACCGTGGGGCGGCCTCCCGCTGACCGCGGACGACTGGGCCGAGGCGTTCGAGGCACCCGAGCCGGGCCTCCCGCACAACGAAGCGCGAGACGACGTGTGGGAGGCGCTGCTGGCGATCCTCACGGACAGAGTGGACGAGGGCGTCGTACCGCGAGCGATGCTCCGCCGGGCGCTCGGTCGCAACGAAGAACTGACGCGCACCTTCAACAAGGCGTGGCCGCTGCTGGAGGCCGACTACGTGGTCGCGAACCTGTGGTCGGTGCCCGCCTACCTGCGCAGGTGCGCGCCGTGGCTCGGGCCAGAGGAGGTGCGGATGCTGCAGCGCCGGCATCCGTCCGCCTGGACGACCGCCGACCTCCCGCTTCTGGATGCCGCGCGCCAGCGCCTCGGGGACCCGGAGGCGTCGCTGCGACGACGGCGCCGCGAGGCGGCCCTGACGGCCGACCGCGAACGCCGGGCCGAGGTGATCGACGACCTGATCGCCGCCGACGACTCCGAGCTTCTGCTGATGTCGATGCTGCGCGGGCAGGACGCGCAGAACAGCCTCGACGACGACAGCGCCCTGCCGACCGCCGAGCCCGACCCGCTCGCCGGCCCGTTCGCCCACATCGTCATCGACGAGGCGCAGGAACTGACGGATGCCGAATGGCAGATGCTGCTGTTGCGGTGCCCATCGCGCAGCTTCACGATCGTCGGGGATCGCGCCCAGGCGCGACACGGCTTCACCGAGTCGTGGGAGGAGCGTCTGAGCCGTGTCGGCATCGACCGGTCGAGGATCGCGGGCCTGACCATCAACTACCGGACGCCCCAGGAGGTGATGGCCGCAGCCGAGCCCGTCATCCGCGCGGCGATCCCCGACGCCAACGTGCCGACCTCGATCCGCCGGAGCGGCATTCCGGTCGCGTACGGCTCGACCGCCGAGGTGTCGACGATCATCGAGGCCTGGCTCGACCATCATGCCGAGGGCGTCGCGTGTGTGATCGGCGACCCGACCTTCGAGGCGCCATCGCGGGTGAGCTCCCTCACGCCGGAACTGGCGAAGGGTCTCGAGTTCGACCTCGTCGTGCTCGTCGAACCCGATTCGTTCGGCTCCGGAATCGAAGGCGCCGTCGATCGCTACGTCGCGATGACACGTGCCACCGGGCAGCTGGTGATCCTCACCGGATCGTCGGCCGCGGCGCGCGCGACGATAAAGTGAGTTCATCCGGGACGCGACGGGGGACGCGCCTTCCGTGGTTCGAAGGCGAGGCAGCATGGGCACACTCTTCTACGACGGCGCAGAGTTCGAGATGGAAGACCGCCTTCTGGCTCACCTGACGAGGTCATCATCAGCATGAAGCTGCGCCGCAGCGAGAGCTTCTTCCTCTCCTGGGTGCACCCGCACGGCGATGCCGGCCGATCATGCGGTCTGGGTCGGGGAGGGCGTCCCGATCCGATTCCAATTCGCCGGATCGCGGCTACCTCATCACCCGATCAGCCTGCCGCCTCGTGGACGTCGCGGGCCTTGAGGGTCCGGAATGTGGTGACCATGTGCGTGCCGATCAGCACCTTGCCGCGCGAATGCAGCTTCTGCAGGTCGAGGTAGGCATCGGAGATCTCCTCGAGCGGGTACAGCCCCGAGATCAGGAGCGTGAACGCGCGTTCCTGCGCGAGCTGCGCGAGTCGCTCGAGCAGCTTCGTGCCGTCGGCGAGCGATTCCGGGTCGTCACGAAGGAGGCGCAGTTCGGTGTGACGGCGATCTGCGCTCGAGCGGTATCGACCCTCCGGCACCCCCAGCTCGGCCGCGATCGAGTGACCGTCCTGGCCGAAGTTGTCGATGAGCGCAGTGACCGGCCCGCCGGCGGCATCCCGGATCCGATCGACGATGCCGTCGCCGTAGCGCACGGGTTTGACGCCCAACTGGCGCAGGTAGTCGAAGTTCCGGTCGCCGCACGTGCCGATCACCCTCGCGCCGCGATGCTTGGCGAGCTGCGCCTCCACGCTGCCCACCGCGCCGGCGGCCGCCGAGATCACGACCGTATCGCTCGGGCCGATCTTGAGCTCGTCGAGGGTGTCGAGCGCCGTCGCTCCCGCGAGGAACAGTCCGCCCGCGGCTTCCCACGTCACTCCCTTCGGCTTCGCGACGAGCGCGCCGACCGGCACGGTGAGGTAGGTCGAATGGGCACCCGAGCGGACGTGACCGATCACCTCGCTGCCGGGCGGAAAGCGCGACGCGCGATCGCCCGAGACGACGACGCCGGCGAAATCGCTGCCGGACCGCCGCGGCCACGGCTCATCGGTCCACTCCGACTCCTGACCCCCGCGGATGAAGCCGTCGATGTGGCTGATTCCTGCGCAGATCACCTCGACGGTGACCTCACCGGGTCCGGCGCCGGGCAGCGGATGCGGTCTCAACTCGAGCACATCGGTATCACCGGTGCGGTCGTATTCGACGACCATCGTCTGCTCAGGCCTGCGTGTCATGATCCGGGCGCCTCTCAGTCGTGAGTCGGCGCCCCGGCGGTACGGCCGCATCGCGCGCTCTCACCGAGTGATTCCGGTTGAGGGGCCGTCGTGGATGCAGCGAGGTGCGAACTGGCCGCGGAACGTCAGCGCACGTGGATCGCGGCCGGCTGGATCGACACCGTGAACGAGGTGGTCTCGCCGACTTCTTCGCCGTCGATCTCGAACGCCCGCGCCTCGGGGAGGGTCACCGCAAGCTTCTTGGCCCGACCGTGGTTCACGTCATCCGTGCTGGTCACCTCGTCCGAATCGGAGATGAGGCGCTTGAGCCCGTTGTCCCACATCATCGTCTTGACCGTGCCCGCCCACTGCCCGATCCCCTCGGCACTGAGCACGAGGTAATCGAGTTCGCCGTCATCGGGCACGGCATCCGGAAGCAGCGTGATGCCGCCCTGCAGGCTGCCGCAGTTGGCGATCAGAAGCGTGTGACCCTCTTCGTCACGAGCCGGCTGGTCGTCCTTGGTGATGTGGAAGGGCACGACCTCACTGGCGGCGAGCGCTCGGCCGAGAGACTCGACATAGGCGAGCCAGCCCGCTTTGTCCTTCAGGTCGTCATTGGTCTCGGCGATCATGTGGGCATCGATCCCGAATCCGACCATCACCGCGAACGCGTGACGCTCAGGGCCGCTCGCGAGCTCGACCTCGACCCAGCCGACGTCGATGGAGTGCGCCGCACCCTCGAGCGCCCGGACGAAGGCCGCTGGAAGGTCGTTGATGGGCACCTCGAGGTTGCGCGCGAGCAGGTTGCCCGTGCCCAACGGGATGATGCCCAACTGCGCCTCGGACGAGACGTCGGCGAGGTGCTCCGCTGCAGCGCGCACGGTGCCGTCGCCGCCGGCCACGATGATCAGATCCGCCCCGGCGGCGAGCGCGTCCTTGGTCGGGCCCTGACCCGGATCGTCTTCCGTGGTCTCCCACCAGCTGATCTCGGGGGCGGCGCCGTCGCCGATCGCCTCGGTGAGCCCGGCTTCGAGCGTCTCCTTCTCGGTCTTGGACGGATTCCAGACGACGGCGATGTGCGATGTCATCAATCGGCTCTTCTCGCTCGGGTGGGCGCGCGCGAATGGCGCTGATAGTGACGATAGAGGGTCGCCGCTCCCGCGGAGGTGGGTTGACAGCGCGGCCCCGCGCGTGCCCCGCGACGGGAGCGATCTCTCTTGCACGGAGCACTGGTTCGCACAACCCCCTCGTTCCGGCCGGGGCGCAACCCCACCATGGAGACATGATGACTTTGCACTACACCGGGGGCTCGGTGGTGATGGCGGACGACGTGGCCGAGGCGGTGCTGCGATATGCGCGAGAGCTCGCCGTCTCTCAGGCGTCGGACGTTCTCATCGTCCCCGTGGTCGGCGAGAACGGCCAGATGGCCACCGCCGAGTTCCTGATCGGACCGGCGAGCCAGCTGCTCGCGGTACCCACCGCGGGAACCGAGAGCGGTCGCGACCAGTCCGTGATCGACGAGATCGACCGCCGGGCTCGCCTTCTTCGTCCGCCCACCATGATTCCGCATGAAAAAGACGGTGACCTTCCCGCGATCGATCTGGACAGCTCGGTTCCCTGAACGGCCGCGACCTCGCGGTCACTCCGGCGATGCGCCGGTGACCTCGGCGAGCGTATCGGTCAGCTCCTGGGCGAGGTCGCGGGCGAGGAATCCTATTCCCGCGCGCTCCGTCACGCGGTCGCCCGCGCGAGCGTGCACCCAGCTGCCCCAGACCGTGGCACGGGCCGGGGGAGCACCGCGCGCCGCGAACCCTGCGATCGCCCCCGCCAGCACATCGCCGCTGCCGGACGTCGCCAGCCCGGGACCGCCGTCCGGAACGCGCCATGTCGACCCGCGCGGCTCAGCGACGGTGCCGTAGCAGTTGACGACGGCATCGAAGCGTCGGGCGATCTCGGCCACATCGGCTGCGCGGTCCTCCGTGAGATCTCGATCCAGCAGGATGGCGGCCTCTTCGGCGTTGGGGTTCAGGATCAGCGACGCCGGCAGATCGGCGCGGGGGATGTCGGTGAGCACACCCAGTGCGAAGGCGTCCAGCACCAGGCATCGGAGGCCGACTGCCGCCACCGACAGGATCGTCGCCCGCGTCTCTGGAGCGTCGTCGAATCCCGGGCCGATCAACACGGCATCCGCTGAGGCGAGTTCCGAGCGGGCGGGGTCCGGCATCCGGTCCGTCGCGTCCGCGGGGAGAGCGAAGACGGCCGCCTCGCGCAGCGCGACGCCCAGCGCCAGCTGGATCGGCGCCGGAACCACCAGGCCGAGTCGGCCGGCACCCACCCGAAGGGCAGCTTCACCGGCGAGCAGCGCGCCGCCCGGGGAACGAGTCGAACCGCCCACGACCATCACCCGTCCGCGGGACTTCTTCGAGTCCCCGGGATCGGGAAGGCCCCACCCCCGCAGCAGCGCAGGAGTGACGAGCTCACTCAGGCTCGACATCGGGATTGCCCGGGTGCACGGTGACCGGCGCCCCCTCCGAGGTCAGGTGCTCGACGGCGGCGAACTCGACGAGCCGCCATCGGGCGTCTCCCCGGACCAGGTGGGTCACCGACGCATTGAGAACGGTGTGGGATGCCGCGAACTCGAGCAGGTCCTCTTCTTCGAGCGGAAGCAGGAGCGCGAGGATCAGCATGATGACCGCATCGTGGGCGACGATCATCACGGTCTCGGCGGGTCCTTGCGCCGCGTCACCGAGGAACGAGCGCAGGCGCAGCGCGACATCGGCCCACGACTCTCCGCCGGGAGGACGGTGATAGAACTTGCCGAGATGGCGACGCCGCTCGGCCTCGTCTGGATGCAACCGCGCGACGCCGCGGCTCGTCAGCAGGTCGAGGATGCCGAGCTCGCGGTCGCGCAGACGCTCGTCCACCGCGACCACCGCGGGCGTCCCGGACTCCCCGAGCGCGATGGCGAGGGTCTGCCGGGCACGCCGATACGGCGACACCCAGAACGCGTCGATCGCCGAGCGATGCTCGGCCACCCACCTACCCAGGGCCGCCGCCTGCTCCTCGCCCGTCGCTGAGAGCACCACGTCGGCGTCGCGCGCATCGATCGCAATGCGCTCGAGCCCCTCGAGTTCCGCGCGGGTCGCTGCGACGTTCGCGACGCTCTCGCCGTGTCGCGAAAGCCACAGCTCTTTCACCGCCATCGGCGCTTTGCCGGAATCAGGCCGGGACGTCGCCGCGCCAGGCGCCGGTCTCGACGCCCTGCGCCTCGATGAACTCCTTGAAGTTCTTGAGGTCCTTCTTCACCGCGTGCGAACCCGCTCCCACGAGAGCGCCGACCTTCTCGAGCAGTCCCTCAGGCGCCCAGTCGAGCTGAACGGTCACCCGGCTCGACGTGTCGGTGAGCTTGTGGAACGTGACGACGCCCGCGTGCTCGGTGTCGCCGCCGACGCTGTTCCACGCGACCCGCTCGTCGGGGTGCTGCTCGGTGATCTCCGCGTCGAACTCGCGCTCCACAGGACCGACTTTGACCTTCCAGTGGGTGTGCTTGTCGTCCAGCTGCGTGATCGACTCGACCTCGTCGAGGAACTGGGGGAACGTCTCGAACTGCGTCCACTGGTCGTAGGCCGTGCGGACGGGGACGTCGACGTCGATGGTTTCGATGATCTGCACCATGGGATGCTCCTTGCTCGTAGTACGGGTGGGTACCTGACCATTCAGCAGGACGAGCCGCCCCGGCGAAGGGGGCTTGACAGATTCGATCCGAAGCGATCCGAAGAACGTGAGTCCGTTCGTGCGCGGCTACCCCATACTTGCTTTGTCGACGGAAGGATCCGTCCAGATCACGAGTGGGAGTCCGTGATGCCGTTCCGAAGCATGAGCACGCTGCAGTCATGGCTCGACGAGTTCGAAGCGCTGGGCTATCCCATTGCCGGGTCGGCGAAAGTGATCCCTCAAGACGGCGATGACGGCGCTGACACCGGTCTGGTGGTGTTCCAGCTCACCAACGCGCCGACACTCGCCTACCTGCAGCCGGAGATGTCATCGCTCGAGTGGCGCGTCACGATGGAGGCCCGCGAAGCCCCCGCGACGATGAACCCGGCCACCTTGCTCAGTCTCGCGTACGAGCTGTCGGTCGTGTCGGCGCTGGGGGCCTTTCTGCAATCGAAGTCGCGCGCATTCATGGGCCAGCAGTCGAGCTGACCCGAGGTCGCGCTCAGGAAGCGACGCTCGTCGCCGATGCGGTGTAGGAATCGAGAGCCCCGGCGAGGCGGTCCGCGTCGCGCAGGTCTCCGTCCGCAATCGCGGACGCAAACGCGTCGTCGAAGCGCGTGAGGACCGACCACGGTTCGGCGCGCAGATCGGCGACCGCCGTGAGCCGGCTGACGCGCCTGTCCGCGGAGTCGATGTCGCGGCGCACAGCTCCGCGTTCCACGAGGCGGTCGATCAGGGTGGTCACACCGGCGGAGGTGATCCCGAGGTAGTCGCGCAGATCGCTCGGGCGAGTACCGGCGTGGGCATCGATGTGCAGCAGCGCGCGAGCGTCGAGCTCGTTGAAACCCAGGGCATGTCGCGCCGCATTGAGGGCGGTGGTGCGGGCCTCGACGTATCTGAGCAGCGCGGCGGTGAGGGGCGAGGGTTGCGCGGACGAGAACACGGCCGTCGTCATGATTCTCCTCCCCTCGCACTCAGTCAGACACACGGTATCAGACTCGTTAGGGATTCTTAATGTTCGCTTATTTATCTAAGTTTACTTACTACATGCTATATTGAGCACGTCGATGGGGGTCGGCATCCAACGACCGAGAGAAGGAACTCCGATGGGCTACTTGTTTTACGGCAACACTGCTGAGCCGATCGAGATTCCCGACCGGCTGCTCGCTCACCTGAAGGTCGTCATTGCGACCAAGCTTCGGCGCAGTGAGAGCTTCACCCTGTCGTGGCGTCACACCGAAGACATTCCGGGCGGCCGCTCTACGATCTGGCTGCAGCCCTCGATCCCGCTCCGATTCGTCTTCCACACCGATTCCGAGGCACTCGACCCTGAGCTGCTCGTCCGCTTCGCGCAGGCCTCCAACTCCTCGCAGGGTCTGACGATCGATCTCGACATGCTCGATGAGCGCGTCCTCACCGACACCGCTCTACAGCCTGAGATGGCGCAGCTGGTCGCCTGACCCGTGGGGCGGTGTCTCCGAGTCCCTCGCCCCGCTCCACAACAAGTCGGTGAAGTCAAGCCCCCCGTTTTCTCGGAGTCAGTAGGCCTACGTTTAGCCCGATCCCGCGAACCGCACGCGGGACGACAATCCCGTAGATCCCCCCGTTCGACACCACAAGTGCCGCGGCGACCCCCGGAGTACACCGTGACATCCATCGGATTCCTCTCCACCTTTCCGCCTACGCGATGCGGACTGGCTACGTTCACCGCTTCGCTGTGCGAGGCGATGACCCAGACCGCAGAAGTGACGGCGTCGATCGTCCGCGTCATGGCGGTCGATGAGTCCGCGATCGCCCCTCCGCGGGACGCCCGACATGTGGCCGGGCATCTGATGAACGGGAACCCGCAGTCGATTCGGGAGTCCGCGGCGGTCTTGAACCGGTCGGCTGCCGCCATCATCCAGCACGAGTACGGCATCTATGGCGGGCAGGACGGCGCCGAGGTCATCGGACTGCTCGAACAGCTGACCGTTCCGACGATCGTCGTGCTCCACACGGTTCTCGCGGCGCCGAGCTCCCACCAGCGGGCGGTGCTCGAAGCCGTCTGCTCGCACGCGAGCTTCGTGGTCGTCATGACCTCCCATGCCCGCGAGACGCTCCTGGCCAGCGCGTCGGTGCCATCCGGCAAGATCCGCGTGATCCCCCACGGCGCACGCACGCCCGACGCGTCGGCGCGCACGGTGCGAGATCACGCGCGGCCCGCGCTGCTCACATGGGGACTGATCTCGCCGGGCAAAGGTCTCGAATGGTCGATCCGCGCCGTCGCCGATCTCGCGGCATCCGGCACCCTCGTCGACTACGTGATCGCAGGCCAGACGCATCCGAAATTGGTGGCCGAGCACGGCGAGGCGTACCGCGATTCGCTCATGGCGCTCGTGCAGCGGATGGGGCTCGTCGGCCAGGTCAGGTTCGTCGATCGCTATCTACCGCCCGCCACCCTCGACACGCTCATCGGCGGGGCCGACGCGGTCGTGCTGCCCTACGAGTCGGCCGACCAGGCGACCTCCGGGGTGCTGGCCGAAGCGGTGGCCGCCCGGATTCCCGTGGTGGCGACCGGATTCCCCCACGCGATCGAGTTGCTCGCCGAGAACGCCGGCGTCGTCGTGCCGCATCGTGATCCCGCGGCGATCGCGGCCGGGGTCCTGCAGATCCTGAGTCGCAAGGGCAGTTTCTCGCCGGCCGCGGCGCCGATGGAGACGATGTCGTGGTCGACGGTCGCCCACGCCTACCTGCAGCTCGTCGGCAGCCTGCGCGCGGAGCAGGCGGCATGATCTCGACGACGACCCCGGCGCCGTCTTTCGCTCACCTCAGCGCGCTCACCGACGACAAAGGCATCTTCGAGCACGCCGAGTTCGACAGAGCACGCCGCGAGCACGGCTACTGCGTGGACGACGTCGCGCGCGCTCTGATCGTCGTCTCAAGAGAACCCGACCAGACCTCGGAGCTCACGCATCTCGCAGAGACGTACCTGAGCTTCTTGGAGGGCGCCCTCGAGAGCGACGGCAGATTCCACAACCGCATGGCTGTGTCGGGAGCGCTGACGGACGCACCGGGGACAGGCGATTGGTGGGGTCGCGGCATCTGGGCCCTGGGAGAGCTGTATTCGCGCACCAGGTCGGCAGATCATCAGCGTCGCGCTGCTCGGGCGTTCTTCCTAGCCTCCGCGCCGCGCAGCGTCGACCTGCGGGCCATGGCTTTCGCGGGCCTCGGCGCGGCCGCCGTTCTGCAGAGCGGCGGGGCGAACCGCTCTGCGCACGCGCTGCTGGAAGATGCATCGGCCGCCGTCAGCGACGCGCGCGTCGCCGTGTGGAGCTGGCCCGAAGATCGGCTGCGGTACGCCAACGCGGCGCTCGCGCAGGTGATGATCGTCGCCGGCGCGCAGCTCGGTCGTCGAGACCACCTCGAACGCGGGCTCGGGATGCTGCGCTTCCTGCTGACGGTCGAGACCGCCGGTGACCACCTGTCCGTCACCGGCACCGCTGGTCGCGGACCCGACGAGATCGGACGGCGGCAGTTCGACCAGCAGCCCATTGAACCTGCCGCGATCGCCGAAGCCTGCGCGTCCGCGTTCGAGGTCACGGCCGACCCGACGTGGCTGGTCGGACTCGAACTCTCCTGGGGCTGGTTCGTCGGTCGCAACGATGTGGGGGTCAGCCTGTTCGACCCGTCAACGGGAGCGGGGTTCGACGGGCTCAACGCCGCGGGTCGCAATGAGAACCAGGGCGCCGAGTCGACGATCGCCGCCCTCACGACCTACCAGCTCGCTCGTCGCTTCGGCGTCCTGGACTGATCCGGCTCTCGCGCGACGGCGCTCCGATCACTCGATGCGATGATCGTGGATCGTCGTGCTGATGCTCGTGCCGTTGAGGTCGAGGTACAGCTCGCGCTCGGTGATCGACACGGTCATCGTGTTGCGGCGTTCGAGCGCCGCGACCGCGGCGTCGACGAAGCCGGGGTCGAAGCTGTGCAGCACGATCGCGTCCGAGCGGTGGATGCGCTTCCCTGCCCACGGCGCCCTCACCTTGGCCGGGTCTCGGTGGGTGTACACCGCGGTGCGCTCCGCCAGCTTGCTGCCGTAGTGCAGCCGGTCGGCGTCGGGCGCCCCCACCTCGATCCAGGCGATCAGCGCGCCGGTGAGATCGCGCACGAGGACCGCGGGCTCGTCGGTCGACGAGATGCCCTCGCTGAAGACGATGCCCTCTTCGTACTCGAGGCAGTACGCGAGCACGCGCGTCACCATGAATGCCTCGGTCTCGGACGGGTGACGCGCGACGCGCAGCGCGAGCTCTTCGTACACGCCACGGTCCACGTCGGCCAGTTGCACCGCGAATGTGTGGATCGTTGCGCCGAGGGCCATAGCGCTCGAGCCTACGACGTGCGGCGGCGCAGAGCCCGACCAGTCCGGGCGGCTCGTGCGATCGAACCGCTTTCGCGGCTTTGTGTCGCCCCGAGCACCGTGAATGCGGACATAGGATGGATCTCATGTCGCAAATTCGTGTGAAGGATGCCGCGATCTACCTGGGTGTCAGTGACGACACACTGCGCCGGTGGATCGAGAACGGCGTGCTCGCGAGCAGCCATGACGGGTCGGGGCGCACGGTGGTGGACGGCCTCGAGCTTGCCCAGCTGGCACGCAAGAACGCCGTGCTGCCCGCCGATCCGTCCGAGATCGGGCGGTCGGCCCGCAACAGGTTCGTCGGGCTGGTGACCGAGATCATCTCCGACACCGTGATGTCGCAGGTCGAGCTGCAGTGCGGACCGCATCGGGTCGTGTCGCTCATGAGCACCGAGGCGGTCCGAGAACTCGGACTCGAGCTCGGCTCCATCGCCGTCGCGGTCGTGAAAGCCACGACTGTCATCGTCGAAACCCCCTAGGAAGGGCATCTTCCTGATGCACACGCACACCGCGCGAGCCTGTGCCGTCCTGATCGCTGCGACGATCGCCCTCGGCGTGGCTGGCTGCGCGAGCGCCGCCCCCACGGCATCGCCGACACCCATGGCCACCGAAGGCAGCCTCGAAGGCTCGATCACGGTGTTCGCCGCCGCCTCGCTCACGGGCACCTTCACCGAACTGGCCGAGCAGTTCGAAGCGGCCCACCCCCAAACGACCGTCGAGCTGAACTTCGCGGGCTCAGCCGACCTGGTCACCCAGATCACCGAGGGCGCGCCGGCCGACGTGTTCGCCTCGGCGGACGAGAAGAACATGGCCAAGCTCGCCGACGCCGACCTCGTGGACGGCGAGCCCGTCGACTTCGCCACGAACGTGCTCGAGATCGCGGTTCCGCCCACCAACCCGGCGGGCATCGAGACATTCGCCGACCTCGCCGGACCCGGCGTGAAGCTCGTCGTCTGCGCACCAGAGGTTCCGTGCGGTGCAGCGACCGTCAAGGTCGAGCGGGCCAGCGGGGTCACGCTGTCGCCGGTCAGCGAGGAGTCTTCGGTCACGGACGTGCTCGGCAAGGTCACCTCGGGTGAAGCGGACGCCGGCCTGGTCTATGTGACCGACGTGATCGCCGCGGGCGACGCGGTCGAAGGGATCGAGTTCGACGAATCCGCCGCGGCGATCAACACCTACCCGATCGCCGCACTGGCGGATGCCGATGCCTCGGACGTCGCGGCGGCGTTCGTCGCCTTCGTCACCGGCGACGCAGGTCGGGCCGTGCTCACCGCCGCCGGGTTCGGTCTGCCGTAGCCCCATGTCTCAGCAGGCACCGTTCGCAGGCGTCCCCCGTTGGGTGGTGGGGGTCGCCGCGGTCGGCGCGCTGTTCGTGCTCCTTCCCCTCGTCGCGATGCTCACGCGGGTGAACTGGGGCGAGTTCATCCCGCTGGTCACCTCGGAGTCCTCGCTCGCCGCTCTCTGGCTCAGCCTGCGCACATCGATCGCCGCCACCCTGCTGTGCATCGTGTTCGGCATCCCGATGGCCCTCGTCCTCGCGCGGTCGCGCTTTCCCGGTCAGAGGCTGCTGCGCTCACTCGTGCTGCTGCCGCTCGTGCTGCCGCCCGTCGTCGGCGGCATCGCGCTGCTGTACACGTTCGGTCGGCGCGGCCTGCTCGGGTCCACGCTCGAGTTCCTCGGTATCGACATCGCGTTCTCGACGACCGCGGTCGTCATGGCGCAGACCTTCGTCGCCCTGCCGTTTCTGGTGCTGAGTCTCGAGGGTGCGCTGCGCACGGTGGGTACGAGATTCGAGGCGATCGGCGCGACGCTGGGCGCTCGCCCCACCACGGTGCTGCGGCGGATCACCCTGCCGCTCGTGCTGCCCGCGCTGATCTCGGGAGCCGTGCTGTCGTTCGCGCGGGCGCTGGGCGAATTCGGCGCGACACTCACGTTCGCGGGCAGCCTGCAGGGCACGACCCGCACACTGCCCCTGGAGATCTACCTGCAGCGCGAAGTCGACCCCGACGCGGCGGTCGCCCTCTCGCTCGTGCTGATCGTCGTCGCAGTGATCGTCGTCGGCCTGGCACACCAGGCGGGCAGCGCCTCGACGCTCACGCGGAGCGCGCGCACATGACGCTCACGTTCTCGGCCGCGGTCGCCGCGCGGGGCTTCGCCGTGGATCTGCGCATCGAGACCGGCGAGACCGTCGCCATCCTCGGGCCCAACGGGGCCGGCAAATCCACGCTCCTGAACATCGTCGCGGGTTTGGTGCACCCCGACTCGGGGCGTGCGGATCTCGACCGGACGCCGCTGTTCGACCTGGACGACGGCGCGCGACTGTGGACTCCGCCGCACGCCCGCGGAGTCTCGACGCTCGCGCAGGACGCCGACCTCTTCCCGCATCTCAGCGTGCTCGAGAACGTTGCATTCGGCGCGCGCAGCAAGGGCATCCGAAAAGCTCGGGCGCACGAGATCGCCCTGCATTGGCTGAGTGAAGTGGATGCCGTCGCCCTGGCCTCCCGCCGACCCGCCGAGCTGTCGGGCGGCCAGGCGCAACGCATCGCGATCGCCCGAGCGCTCGCATCGGACCCGCAGCTGCTGCTGCTGGACGAACCCCTCGCGGCTCTCGACATCGCGGTGGCCCCGGCCATCCGACGCACGCTGCTGCGCGTGCTGCAGGACCGCACCGCGATCATCGTCACGCACGACATCCTCGATGCCCTGACCCTGGCCGACCGGGTCATCGTGCTCGCTCACGGTCACATCATCGAGCAGGGACCCACGCGCGAAACGCTGGAGCGTCCTCGAACCGTCTTCACAGCGGACCTGGCCGCGCTGAACCTGCTCACCGGCATCCGCACACCCCGCGGCATGACGACCGACGCGGGTGTGGAGATCGCGAGCACCGTCGCCACGTCCGCGCCGCCCGGGTCTCGCGTAGCCGCCACCATCCGGCCCACGGCCGTCCGCGTCTCCTTCGAGCCGACGGCCGGCAGCGCGGGAAACCGGTTCACCGCGCCGATCCTGGACCTCGAGCCGCGCGGCGACATCATCCGGGTCCGGTCCGATGCCATCTCAGCCGACCTCACCCCGACCGCCGTCGCGGACGCCCAGATCACGACCGGCATGAACGTGGAGTTCGCTTTCGACCCCGACGCGGTGACGATCTACGAAGCGGATGCTCCTCGCGCACCACGCAGCGGCGCGCGCTCCGACTCAGCGTGACTGCTCAGGCCACCGGCGGCAGGATCTCGGCCAGCAGCGCCTCGACGCGACCCTTGATGTCGTCGCGCACCCTGCGAACGGTCACGATGTCTTTGCCGGCCGGGTCTTCCAGCTCCCAGTCCTCATAGCGCTTGCCCGGGAAGATCGGGCAGGTGTCGCCGCAGCCCATCGTGATCACGACGTCGGAATCCTTCACAGCCTCGGTCGTGAGGATCTTCGGCACGTTGTGGGCGATGTCGATCCCCACTTCCGCCATGGCCTCGATCGCGGTCGGGTTGATCTGGTCTTTCGGCTCCGAGCCGGCGGACAGCACCTCGACCCGACCGCCCGAGAGCTCCTGCATGTATCCGGCGGCCATCTGCGAGCGGCCCGCGTTGTGCACGCAGACGAAGAGCACGGTGGGTGAATCGGTCATGACCAAAGCATAGACCGCCATCTATGCGAGTGGATGCCGGAGGGCGGCATCCTTCATCGATTGTTCATGCGAGGCCTTCGAGAAGCTCGCGCACGCGTGCGTCGATGTCGTCGCGGATGCCGCGCACCGCGCCCAACGGGAGCCCCACCGGGTCGTCGATCGGCCAGTCGAGATACACCTTGCCCGGGTACACCGGGCAGGCGTCCCCGCACCCCATCGTCACCACGACGTCGGCGGCACGCACGACCTCGTCGGTGAGCGGCTTGGGGTACTCTGCCCCGAGCGGCACGCCGATCTCATCGAGAGCGGTCACCACCACCGTGCGCACCGACTCCGCCGGAGCCGAACCGGCGGTGCGCACGCCCACGCGGTCGCCGGCCAGCTGCCGCAGGATCGCCGCGGCGAGCTGCGACCGCCCGGCGTTCTGCACGCAGACGAAGAGCACCTCCGGGCGTCCGTCGCGGCGGGCATCGCTGCCGTGGTCGTCAGCGGTCGCGAGCGCGGTCAGCCGGTCTGCGGCGAAGTTCGCGCTGCGCGAGGACCGGTGCCGCGTGACGCCCTGGGCGGCGAGCAGCTCGTCAGACTCGCGGACGTAGCGCTGCACGGTCTCGCGGCTGAACGTGCCCGCGAACCGCGCGGTCAGATCGTCGACGGTCCGGTCGATCGCGGGAGCGGGCGCCGCGACGGACTCGGCGGGGAGCAGCTCGGTGACCGCATCGATGCGCTCGGCTGGCACGGAGTACCAGACGCGCCGCCCCTCGGGGAGGCGGTCGAGGAGTCCGCCGTCGTGCAGCAGCTTGACGTGGTGCGAGAGGGTCGGCTGTGTGAGGCCGAGCGCGCCGGCGAGACGGGTCACCGTCTCGCGACCGTCCTCCGCATCGAGGATGAGCTTGACGATGCGGGCTCGGGTAGGGTCGGCGAGCAGCCTGACAACGTCCAGCGCCGCATCCATGAATGCCAGTGTAGGAGCGTCTTCGCGACCGGAGACCTGACGCATAGATCGCCATCGATCATTCGGTAGCATCGCAGGGTGACGGAACACGAACTTTACGGCGATGTCTCCGTCGTTCGTCGCCTCAGTGCCGAACTGCTCGGCTCGGCACTGCTGGCGACTGTTGTCGTCGGCTCCGGCATCGCCGCGCAGCGACTGTCGCCGGGCGACGTCGGGCTGCAGCTGCTCGAGAACGCGCTGGCGACCGCGCTTGGTCTGCCCGTGCTGATCCTGCTGTTCGCGACCGTGAGCGGCTCGCACTTCAATCCCGTGGTGACGCTCGTGGACGTGCTGGTGGGCGGGCGACGATGGACGGATGCCGCCGGCTACGTGCCCGCGCAGATCATCGGGTGCATCGGCGGGGCGATCCTTGCGAACCTCATGTTCGGCGGCCCCGCCGTCAGCATCAGTACGACCGAGAGGCTGACGCCCGGTACATTCCTCGCCGAGATCGTCGCCACGGCCGGGCTCATCATGGTGATCTTCGTGCTGGCGCGCACGGGGCGGCATCCGCTGGTCGCGTGGGCGGTCGGCGCCTATATCGGTGCCGCATACTTCTTCACCAGCTCGACGAGCTTCGCCAATCCGGCCGTCACCACCGGGCGCATCTTCAGCAACACGTTCGCCGGCATCGCCCCCGCTTCGGCGCCTCGGCTTCATCACTGCACAGCTCATCGGCGCTGCCGTGGGCTTCGCACTGGTCGTCTGGTTCACGCCCGCGCGAGAGCGCCGCAACGCCGTGACGAAGACGGCCTCGGACATGTAGCGTGAGCGCATTGCCGCTTGCCCGGGAGATCCGCACATGACACATGAACCCCCCGCCCCCGAACAGACGATCGACGAGATCATCGTTCGACTGCAACCGGGGTTTCCCGCGTTGCCGGAATCCACGATCCGGGATGCCGTCACCCGGGCCTACGAGGAGTTGGAGGATGCGCGCGTGCGTGACTTCGTCGAGGTGCTCGTCGAGAAGCAGGCGAAGAAGCATCTGAAGCAGCTCGCCGGCTGAGGCGCGATCGCAGCCGCCGATCGCGGGTGGAACATGACCTTCCCCCGGTGTCAACCCCCGCTCGATGTGCCCGAATCCGGATGAGAATTTCGTCATAGCGAACCCTCGCCGGGCGATTCGAGGGATGACGAACATGCAACGTGCGCAGATGAG
The DNA here is from genome assembly GCA_963772395.1 of uncultured Actinomycetota bacterium. Lineage (GTDB taxonomy): Bacteria > Actinomycetota > Actinomycetes > Actinomycetales > Microbacteriaceae > Microbacterium. Next base: position 354,456 of record CAVYWV010000003.1, read on the forward strand.
CGGAGACGGGTCCACGAGTGGCCGGGTGAGTTCCGGGCGGTTCGCTCTGAGGCGGACCGGAGAGCAGACCTGGATGATCGTGCACGCTCATGCGCCGGAGTTCGCCGTGCGCCCGCTCGCGCACATCACGGTCGATGACGACGATGTCGCCGAGGTCACATGGACCGCGCCGCTGCCCCTGCCGGTGATCTACGCGCTGCCGGAGGACGCCCTCGAGAGCCTCGAGGCGTGGGAGCGCGGCCGGGAGGGTGCGACCAAGCCCGTGCCCATCCCGCACTTTCCGCCACCCGGCCGGGTCAGTTGAGCAACTGCTTGATCTGGGCCATCTTCGCCTCGGATTCGGCCAGGAGCGTGCGCAGGGTCTCGACCGATGCCGCCGAAAGCTGCTCTCCGGTCGCGGCGTCCGCACCGGCGGCATCCTCTTTGCGGGGGCTGAGGAACACCGTCGCCAGGTAGCCGGTGAACGTGCCGAAGATGCCGACGCCGACGACGATGATCACGGTGCCGCAGAGCCGCCCGGCCTGAGTCACCGGATACTGGTCGCCGTAGCCCACGGTCGAGATCGTGACGATGGTGTACCACAGCGCGTCGGACGCAGTGGTGATGTTGGCGCCCTCCGCGCCCTGCTCGAGCGCCAGCATCGCCAGGCTGCCGAACTGGAGCACGAAGATGCCCATCAGCAGCAGAACGTAGAGCGCGCTGCCGGCCCGATCTTTGATGACGGTTTGCGAAATCGCGCGGATGCCGACGTCGCGCAGCAGACGGTAGACGCGCACGAGCCGGAAGATGCGCAGGATCTTCAGCTGCGCAATCGGCAGGCTGGCCAGCAGATCGGCCCAGCCGAAGTGGCGGAAGAAATAGGTCGTCGCTGACGGTGCCGTGAAGATGCGATAGGTGAAGTCGATCAGGAAGATGAGGCTGAACAGAGCGTTCATCGCGGCGAGCACGGTCTCGAGCGACTTCTCCTGGACGAAGATCATCAGCACCAGATTCAGGATCGACAGGATCGACAGGATGCCGATGAATATCTCGTATCCACTGCTCTTGAGCTCGGTGCGGGGCGTGATCTTCCCCCGACGCTGCGTGGACTTCTCATTTCGTGGCTCAGACACGGCCGTTTTTGCCTTCCGCGCGCCGCAACTCGAGTCGTGCGGACACCCGAAGGTTAGGCCCGCAACCGCGCTCGAGCGCTCACCCCGTGCGGGTGAATCGCGGGGTCGGGTCAGGAGTGCACGCCGTCGGGGCCGCCGGGCGCTCCCGGCGCCTCGTCGGAGGCAAGGCCGGGTTCGAGCTGCGCGTGCCAGTGGATCGCACCGGAATCCGGCGCGCCCCGCACCTCCGGTTCCGGCATGGGCACCAAGGACGAGTCGGCGGCAGGGGGCTCCGACAGCACGACGCGGTCAGCATCCGTCTCGCCCGCGTCCAAGGCGGGCTGCCATACGTTCTGCGGCGTCGATTCAGCGACCATGGGCCGGGCCTCCGGTTCACGCGCACTGGCGCGCATCACGTTCGAAGTCGTCGGCCCCAACCGACGCGCCCAGTCTCACCCCGCTCCAGCACGTCGCCGCGGGGCTTGACATCCGCGTCACGAAGGAATATCGCGGCATCGGCGGCCAGCCATGCGCCGTTCGAATGCCGTTCACCTTGCCCGCTTACGGTGCACCACATCATCTGCTGCAGGGGAGGAGCCCCGTGAAGGAGATCACGGAACTCACCGAGGACGAAGCCGACTGGGTCGAGTCCTTGGTGAAGACGCTCGGCACGCTCGGAGTATCCACGGAACCCGCCGCGCTGGACGACTTCGTGGAGCACGCACGCCGCACGTGGACGCTCGCCGGCTCCGACCCGCTGCCCTTGATCAACCTCGTCGGCGCGGGTGTCGGCCACCACCTCGCCACGCACCTGGGGTTGCGGTGGGTGTACGTGACGGACAAACGCGGCACGCGCCTCGCGCTGTACGGGGACTCCAAGAAGACACTTGCGTTTCCCCTCGATGCGGTCGCCCGCCGGTGGGCCGGTGAAACCGGATCACTGCCGCAGTACGTGCACGCGACCAGCGCCGCGATCACGCAGATCCGGGCGGGAATGGCCAGCTGAGGTCCCCGTGCCCGACGATCGGTCCGAACCCGTTCTCGTCGGGCCTGTACCCTTTCCCCGCAGGGAGCGGCCGTTTTGCTGCGCGCTCCGATTCTGAGGATTGGGAAGGTTTGACGATGGCGAAGACCACCAAAGCGAAGAAGGCGGCCCAGGCCGCCCTGGATGCCGCCGCCGCTGCCGCGAAGGATGCGAAGCGACTGATCAAGACACTGCCGAAGAAGGACGCGAAGAAGGTGCGGTCGCGCGCGGAAGACGCGAAGGACGCCGCGCACGCGTCGAAGAAGAAGATCGCACGGAAGCCCCGCAAGGTCGAGAAGGAGGCCGTCGCCGCGATCGCCCGTCTCGACAAGGCGGTCGACAAGGCTGAGGCGAGGCTCGCCGCCGCGAGGAAGTCGGCCGCGAAGAAGCGTGCCAGCGACGCGAAGAAGGCCGCCAAGAAGCGCAACGACGCCACGAAGGCCGAGGCCTCGTCCGCGAACTCATCGACTCGGAAACCGGCGAAGACCGCGGCTGCCGCGAAGGCGGACGCGGTCGTCGAGCCGGGCCTGTACGAGACCCCGTCGCCGGAGCTCGCCAGCCGTCCGGAGCCGGCGGCGACCCCCGCCACAGATGATCTGTCGACGCTCACGGTTCTTCAGCTGCGTGCGCGTGCGCGTGATGCCGGCCATGCCGGGTTCTCGCGCTACACGAAGGCGCAGCTCATGGCGCTGCTGTCGTCCTGACGCCGCCTATGCAGGAGTATCTCGATCTGTCGTCCGCGGCCCCCGCGCCGCGGACGCTCATCGACATCCTGCGTGAGACGGCGGCGCAGCACCCGCAGGCGTCCGCCCTCGAAGACGCGGGCGGCGCGCTGAGCTACGCGGAGCTGCTCGCCCATGTCGGGCGGACCGCCGCACGGCTGTACGGTCACGGCGTGCGCCGAGGCGATCGAGTCGGCGTGCGGATGCCCTCCGGCAGCCGCGACCTGTACGTGGCTATCCTCGGGATTCTGGCGGCAGGCGCCGCCTACGTGCCGGTCGACGCCGACGACCCGCCCGAGCGGGCTGCCCTGGTCTTCGGCGAAGCCCGTGTCAAGGGTGTGATCACGGGGGGCGGAGTCTTCCAGCCCACCGACCCGACCGCTGTGCTGTCGGCGGCCGACGATCTCTTCGTCGGCGACGCCCCGCACCCGAGTTCGCGCGCGATCCCGACCCTGCCGCCGCCGAGGGTCGACGACGACGCGTGGATCATCTTCACCTCGGGTTCCACCGGGGTGCCGAAAGGCGTCGCCGTCTCGCACCGCTCGGCAGCGGCGTTCGTCGATGCCGAAGCGCGCTTGTTCCTGCGATCCGCTCCCCTGGCGCCGGGCGACCGTGTGCTGGCCGGACTCTCGGTCGCGTTCGACGCTTCGTGCGAGGAGATGTGGCTCGCGTGGCGGCACGGCGCCTGTCTGGTTCCCGCGCCGCGCGCGCTCGTGCGCTCCGGCGAAGACCTCGGGCCCTGGCTCGTCGGCCACGGCATCACGGTCGTATCCACAGTGCCGACGCTCGCCGCCCTCTGGCCGCAGGACGCGATCGAGAACGTCCGCCTGCTGATCTTCGGCGGCGAAGCCTGCCCGCCCGAGCTCGTCACGCGTCTCGTCGCCGACGGCCGTGAACTCTGGAACACCTATGGCCCGACCGAGGCGACCGTCGTCGCCTGCGCGGCGCTGCTCGACGGCGAGGGCCCCATCCGCATCGGGCTGCCGCTGGAGGGCTGGGCGCTCGCGGTCGTCGACTCCACCGGCAACAGGGTGGCCGACGGCGACGTGGGCGAGCTCATCATCGGCGGAGTCGGCCTCGCCCGGTACCTCGATCCGGCGAAGGATGCCGAGAAGTACGCCCCGATGCCGACCCTCGGCTGGGACCGCGCGTATCGCTCGGGCGACCTCGTGCGGCTCGATCCGCTCGGCCTGCTGTTCCAGGGTCGCGCCGACGATCAGGTCAAAGTCGGCGGCCGCCGGATCGAGCTCGGCGAAGTCGAGACCGCGCTGCAGTCCCTCACCGCCGTGTCTGCCGCGACGGTCGTCGTGCAGCGCTCGGAGGCGGGCATTCCGCTGCTCGTCGGCTACGTCGTGCCTGCTGAGGGCTTCGACCGGCAAAGCGCGCGCGCAGAGCTCGCGCATACCCTGCCCGCTCCGCTGATCCCGCTCCTCGCGGTCGTGGACGACCTGCCGGTGCGCACATCGGGCAAGGTCGACAAGGCGTCGCTTCCGTGGCCGCTGACCGACACGGATGCCGCGCACTCGAACCTGTCGGGCACCGCGGCATGGCTGGCCGAGCAGTGGGTCGCCGTCCTCGGCATCCGTCCCGCTGACGAAGATGCCGACTTCTTCCAGCTCGGCGGGGGTTCGCTCGCCGCGGCGCAGCTCGTCTCGCGCATCCGCAGCCGCGCTCCTGAGTTCACGATGACCGACGTCTACGATCTTCCGCGGTTGAGGCAGATGGCGGATGCCGTGGAGTCGGAGGCGTCGGAACTCGACGATCTTCCCAACACGTTCAGCGTGGCGCGACCGACACCGCGGATCATGCAGTGGGTGCAGACCCTGGCCGGAGTGCCGCTGTTCATCTTCGCGGGGCTGAGGTGGACCGCCTGGCTGCTCACGGCGAGCTGGATCCTGCGGCTGTTCCCGGGATTCGACTTCCTGCCGGAAGCGCCGCTCTGGCTCATCCTCATCGGTCTCGTGCTGTTCGTCACACCCTTCGGCCGGATGGCGACCTCCGCCGTGGTCGCGCGCCTGCTCCTGGGCGGACTGAAGCCGGGCGATTACCCCCGGGGCGGCGGGGTGCACCTGCGGCTCTGGCTGGCCGAGCAGGTCGCGCACCAGGTCGACCCGGTGGGGCTGGCCGGCGCGCCCTGGGTCAGCTACTACGCCCGAGCCCTCGGCGCGAAGCTCGGCGCGAACATCGACCTGCACTCGCTGCCCCCGGTCACCGGCATGCTCGAGATCGCCGACGGCGCCGCGATCGAACCCGAGGTCGACCTGTCGGGCTATTGGATCGACGGCGACACCGTGCGCATCGGCGGCATCAGCATCGGGGCGGGTGCGACGATCGGCACCCGCAGCACCCTCGCTCCCGGCACGCGCATCGGGCGCAACGCCGAGATCGCCCCCGGATCCGCCGTCTTCGGACGCGTGCGCGCCGGGCAGCGCTGGGCCGGCTCGCCCGCCGTCCGCGTCGGCGGCACATCGAGTCCACTCGCGCCCGAGCGTCCCCCCACGCCGAAGCGCTGGCTCTGGGCGTACGGCGCGTCCTCGGCCGTGCTCGGCCTGCTCCCGTTCCTCGCGATCGCCGCGGGCGGCATCCTGTTCGCGTACGGAATCCGCGGAGCGACTTCGATCGCGGGGGCCATCCCGGCGGCGCTGGCCTGGCTGGTGCCGTCGACGCTCGTCGTCGGGCTCGCGTTCGCCGCGGCCGTCGTGGTGCTCGTACGGCTCCTGTCGATCGGCCTGGTCGAGGGGGTGCATCCGGTGCGCGGCCGCGTGGCGTGGCAGGCCTGGACGACCGAGCGGCTCCTCGACTCGGCCCGGACGATGCTGTTCCCCCTCTACTCCAGCCTGTTCACGCCGATCTGGCTGCGCATGCTCGGCGCCGAGGTGGGCCGTGACGTCGAGGCGTCGACCGTCCTGCTCATCCCCTCGCTCACCACGATCGACGAGGGTGCGTTCCTCGCCGACGACACGATGGTCGCCACCTACGAGCTGAAGGGCGGCTGGATGCACCTGGGCAGCGCCCGCATCGGCAAGCGTGCGTTCCTCGGCAACTCCGGCATGGCGGGGGCCGGTCATCGGGTTCCGCGCGACGGCCTGGTCGCGGTGCTCTCGGTCGCTCCGGAGAAGTCGAAGCCCGGTTCGTCGTGGCTCGGCTCACCCGCCGTCCGGCTGCGCCGCGTCGTCAATGACGCCGATCTCGAGCGCACCTATCGGCCGCGGCGCGGCTTGCGGGTCGCCCGGGCGCTCTGGGAGACGTGCCGGGTGATCCCGGTGTTCGTCACATGCGCGATCGCGCTGGCGGTCATGTTCTGCCTCGCCTGGCTGATCGAGACGTGGGACCTCGCCATCGCGATCCTCGCGTCCGGGCTCGTGCTGCTGGCCGCCGGCGCGATCGCTGCGGCCATCACCACGATCGCGAAGTGGATGTTCGTGGGCCCCATCCGCGCGGGCGAGCATCCGCTGTGGTCGAGCTTCGTGTGGCGCACGGAGGTCTCCGACACGTTCACCGAGATGGTCGCCGCGCCATGGTTCGCGAACGCGGCCGCCGGCACCCCCGCGCTCGCGATGTGGCTGCGCTCCCTGGGCGCAAAGGTCGGCCGCGGGGTCTGGACCGACAGCTACTGGCTGCCCGAGCCGGATCTGGTGACCCTCGGCGACGGGGCGACCGTCAATCGCGGATGTGTGGTTCAGACGCATCTGTTCCATGATCGGGTGATGAGCATCGACACGGTCACGATCGAAGCGGGGGCGACGCTCGGGCCGCACAGCGTGATCCTTCCGGCGGCGAACATCGGCGCCAACGCGACCGTGGGGCCCGCATCGCTCGTCATGCGCGGCGAGTCGGTGCCGGTGGGCAGTCGGTGGAGCGGCAACCCGATCGGGCCCTGGCGTGCGGTGAAAGTGCGGGCGTACCAGTCTGCCGACGCATGAGGCCCGACGCATACATCCCGCAGAGCGGGGACAGCGGCATCCGCGTCGATCATTACGACCTGACTCTGGACTACAAAGTCAGCACGAATCGTCTCAGCGGCATCGCGGTGATCCGCGGTCGTTCGCTGATCGCCACGAGGACGCTCTCGTTCGATCTGATCGGTGTGCGAGCGACCAGGGTCAGCGTGAGCTCGCGCACCGCGGCGTTCCAGCAGAGCGTACGCAAGCTTCGGGTGGTGCTGCCGTCGTCGCTCGGAGCCGGACAGAGCTTCGAAGTCACCGTCGCGTATGCCGGGGCACCGCGGCCCCGCCGGTCGCGGTGGGGCACGATCGGCTGGGAAGAGCTCGACGACGGCGCCCTGGTCGCGTCGCAGCCCGTCGGCGCGCCGACCTGGTTCCCGTGCAACGACGTGCCGTCCGACAAGGCGACCTCCCGGGTGTCGTTCACAACCGATCGCGTCCTACGCGGTCATCGCCAGCGGACTGCGCACCGGCCGTGTCACGAGCGGAGGGAAGACGACCTGGACGTTCGAGCAGAACGTGCCCACGCCGACGTACCTCATGACGGTGCAGGTCGGGCGGTACGTCGAGGAGACCGTCGCGCTGAGCGGACCGGTCGGCCGGCTGTTCTACCCGCCGGCACTTGCCGCCCGCGTGCACGCCGACTTCGCGGATCTTCACCGCATGGTCGCCGTCTTCGTGAGCCTGTTCGGGCCGTACCCGCTCGACGAATACGCGGTGGTGGTGACCGCCGATGACCTCGAGATCCCTCTCGAAGCGCAGGGGATCGGAGTGTTCGGCGCCAACCACATCGACGGCTCCGGCGGGCTGGAGCGGCTTGTCGCGCATGAGCTCGCCCACCAGTGGTTCGGCAACAGCGTCGGCGTCTCGAGATGGCAGGACATCTGGCTCAACGAAGGGTTCGCCTGCTACTCGGAGTGGATCTGGTCGGAGCATTCCGGCGGCCCGACGGCCCATCAGAAGGCGCTCGCCCACCACGCGCGGCTCGCATCGCTGCCCCAGGACCTCGTGGTGAGCGACCCCGGCCCCGATCTGATGTTCGACGACCGCGTCTACAAGCGCGGTGCGCTCACGCTCCACGCGCTGCGACTCACGCTCGGCGACGGCGCGTTCTTCGGACTGCTGCGCACCTGGACCCGGACGTATCGCGCTTCGACGGCGACGACCGGGGACTTCATCGCGCTCGCCGAGGACGTGTCGCACGTTCCGGTCGCGCGTCTCATGCACGAGTGGCTCGACCTGCCGCCGCTGCCGCCGTTGCCGCCGTCGACGGGTGCGGGTTTCACCCCGGAGGCTGCCCCCCCGCCGCCGGAATCATCGCGGCGCTGAGCACGAAGTCGACAGGTCCTACGATCGCCCCGGCATCGACGGTCTCGACCCGGCCGGGCAGGCGGATGGCTCGCGATCCCGCCAGCCGTCCGCTGCCGGTCCCACCCACCCTCACGTCCGCGAGGTCGATCGCGATTCCTCGCCCGTCGGCCTTGAGCGCGGCTTCGATGAGCGTCCATCCCTGCATGTCGGGGGCGAGCGCGGGCGCGAACAGCCGACCAAGATCCCGCATCGGCGCGCGCCCCCCGTCGGTCGGTGCGCGTTCGATGTCGACGCCCACCGCCGCGGCATCCGCGATGCGTGCCGCGGCCACCGCGACGACGCTGCCCGCATAGCTGACGCTCACCGCCACCGGGGCGCGCTCGAAGCGCGGTCTGCCATGGTCGGCGCCGCACCGCTCGCACGTCGTGGTGAACGCGAGGTCGGTGACATCGGTCAACTGCTCGACCACCTCGACGAGGAGCGTCCTGCCGACGAGGAAACGTTGCGCGGCGACGCCGTTCAGCAAGGTGTGCCGACGAACCTGCTGTGCGCCGAGCCTCTCGAGTACGCGTGGTGAGGGCGGAACGGATGCCGCGGCGTCGGCCCACGCGAGGCGGACGGGACCGAACCCCGCTCGTCCCGCCGCCATTGCCCCAGGATAGGTGCGATCAGTTGCGCGGCAGCGGTGGTCGTGCGCTCAGAAGGGCGCTTCGGCGGCTGCGGGTGGGGGTCCGGAGGACTGCCGTGGCACGGAGGGAACGAACTGGACGAGAGACGGCGGACGGTCGAGGTAGCGCCGGCCGGTGAGACTGATCCACTCGAGGGTGCCGTGCGCGAGCTGCCTGACCTTCCAGCCCGTGGCGTGCTTGACCGTGTGGTGGCGACGGCAGAAGTGAGCCAGGTTGCAGTCGCGTGTTTCGCCGCCCAGGGCGTGGTCGAGCGTGTGGTCGAGGTCGCATCTCCACGGTCTCTGCGTGCAGCCGGGAAAGCGGCAGCGTTCGTCACGGACGCGAAGGAACCGGCGCAGTTCGGCGCTGGGCCGGTATCTGTCGACGGCGAGGGTGGCGCCGGAGTGCGGATGGAACATGACCCGATCCCACCCGGGCGCACCGGCGGCGAGGCGCTGGGCGGTCTCGGTGTCGATGGGGCCGTACCCGGCGAGGAGTGCGGGCTCGTCGCTCTGACCGGCGGCGGTGAGAACCGGAACCGTGATCTGTACATGCGCCCGGATCGACGAGAGCGAGTCACCCTCGCCATGTGCGCTGGGCGTACCGGTCAGAACGAGGTCGGCGAGGATGTCGGCGCGCAGTTCGTCCATGGTGCGTTCGTCGCGTCGCGGCTGCGAGTCGTCGCACGCGCCGTGTCTTGCCGGGGCGGTCACGGCCACGACCCGACCGCCTCCATGCCCGGTCTCGCCGCTCTCGACGCTCCCGGCGGCCCCGGATTCGCTCGACGCTTCGCGCACTTCATGAGCCATCTGAGTCAGCAGATCATGGATCGCGTGGGCGAGTACGGCGGGAAGATCGGCCAGAAGTCGGGCCATGCCGTCGCCGATGTCGATCACCCGCACGCTGCGGGTGCCGCGGGCTTTCACCTGGAGTTCGGCGACCATCTCGGGGTCGATCCTCGCGGCGACGACCCGGGCTATCGCTCGCAATCGATACGGAGTCTCGAATCGTGCTGCGTCCAGCACGATGCGTTCGTACTCGGATCGCAGCGCCGGATCAGCCAAGCCCGCACCGGCGTCGATGACAGCTGTGGCGTGCGCCAGATCGATGCGACCTTCGCGGAGCGACACGAAGGTCGCCGGAAACGAGTCGAGCAGAGTGCTCGCCGTCGATATGCGCTCCTGCACTGCGCGGTCGCTGAGTCGCATCGCTGCACCCAGCTCGCTGGTCACCTCGCGAAGGGGAAGATCGTGCGGCACGCGCTTGCCCGAGTCGCGGCGGTCCTGCTCGCGTCGAAGCACGAGTTCTGCAGCCTCGGCGAGCAGCGCCGCCTCATCCGCCTGCATCCGGGCGATCTCAGCACGGGTGTGCACCACCCGTGACACCAGATCATCGAGCGTGAACTCCGTCGTCGTGCCCATTCATTCCTCCGTCGAGAACCACCCTCATGGGTGAACGGATGATCGAAGAAGAGTTGGGCACCGTTCCGATCTGCATCCCAGATTACCAGATGCAGTCGCGAGATTTCAATGCTTACGGCAGTCCTGTTAGTAATTTTCTTCGCATGCCGCGGCCACCGCTTGCGAGCCGAGGCCCGCGGCGGTACGCGGCCCCCTATGGTCCAGCGCAACCGCGGGATACGCTTCGTCTGACCTGTCCCCGCAACGTTGGAGCTCCGATGACCCTCGACACCGAGGACGAGGGGGCGGCTGGGGTCGAGCGAGACGCCCGACCGCCCCTACGATCCGCCGCTGAATCGACGCATCCGTGAAAGTTGTGGCGGTGTACAGCACGAAGGGCGGCGTCGGCAAGACGACGGCCGCGGTGAACCTGGCGTGGGAGGCGGCGAAGGAGTTCCGCGTGCTGCTGTGGGACCTCGATCCGCAGGGTGCGACGACCTTCCTGCTGCAGGTCAAGCCCAAGGTGAAAGGCGGCGTCAGTCGACTGGTGGCCGGCCGCAGCAAGGTGACCGGCGTGATCCGGTCCACCGGCTTCGACGACCTCGACGTACTGCCGGCCGATGCCAGCTATCGCGATCTCGACCTCGTGCTCGACCACGCGAAGAAGTCGGAGCACAGGGTGGCCAAGGTCCTCGAGCACGTCGACGGTGACTACGACGTGGTGATCCTCGACTGCCCGCCCGGAGCCGGATTGGTCGCCGAGAACGCCGTGTATTCGGCCCACGCGGTGGTGGTGCCGCTGGTGCCATCGCCGCTGTCGATGCGCTCACTCGAACAGGTCGAGGAGATCGTCGCGGAATCCGCCTCCAAGGCACGCGTGGTGGGGTTTCTCTCGATGGTCGACCGCCGCAAGACCCTGCATCGCGACGCCGTCGAGCAGCTGCACCGGAGTCACGCGTCGGTGACCGACGTGGTCGTACCGGCGACGGTGACAGTCGAGCGCATGGGTACTGAGCGGGCGCCGATCGGCACCTACGCGCCCACGGCCGAGGCGGCCCGCGCGTACGGCGAGCTCTGGGCGCGGGTGCAGGCGACCGTCAAGCTCAGAGCGCGCACGCGCAAGCGCTGAGCCTGCCGGACTGAGCCTGGCCGCTCATGCCCCCACGAGCATGTGCAGAGCCGCAGGCGAGAGCGCGTGCTCGATCGCGAGCATGCTCGCCCCGCGCACACCGGCGTCTTCGGCTGCCGACGACTGCACGATCGACAGGTGCTCGGTCGCAAGGGGAGTGGAGCGCGTGTAGACGACCTCGCGCACCCCCGCGATCAGGTGCTCGCCCACGCGCGCCATGGAGCCGCCGATCGCGATGACCGAGGGATTCATCAGGCTCACGCACGCGGTCAGCACTTCGCCGATGTCGCGACCGGCCTGGCGCACCGCCTGGATCGCATCGATGTTTCCGTGCTTGACGAGATCGACCACGTCATTGCCGTTCGCCGCGTTCACGCCCTGCCCGCGAAGCTCCCGTGCGATCGCCGGACCCGAGGCGAGAGCCTCGAGACACCCTCGGTTGCCGCAGCTGCAGGGCACGTCCGATCCGCGCGCGACCCGCACGTGACCGATGTCGCCCGCGACACCCTGCGCGCCGCGCAGGAGCTGGCCGCCCGAGATCACCCCGGCTCCGATGCCCGTGGCGATCTTCACGAACATCAGGTGCTCGATCGCCGGCCACCCGGTCGCCCGCTCGCCCAGAGCCATGATGTTGACGTCGTTGTCTACGAGCACGGGGGCGTCGAGATGCTGACGCATCCATCCCGGAATGTCGAAACGGTCCCATCCGGGCATGATCGGCGGGTTGACCGGGCGACCCGTGGAGAACTCGACCGGTCCGGGCACGCCGATTCCGATCGCGGCGATGTCGCGTGGTGCGCGACCGGTCTCTGCGAGCAGTGCGAGCGCCGTCTCGAGCGTCCACGTGAGCACCGGCACCGGGCCGAGCGTGATGTCGAGCGGTTCGGTGCGTTCGGCCAGTACCGTCGCTCCCAGGTCGGTGATCGCCACGGTCGCGTGCGATGCACCGATGTCGGCCGCGACCACGACTCGGGCCCCGGGGTTCAGTGCGAACTGCGACGGCGGGCGACCTCCGGTCGAGACGGCTTCGGCGACCGGGGTCACCAGGCCCATCCGCATCAGCTCGTCGACCCGCATGGCGATGGTCGATCGCGCGAGCCCGGTCGACTTCGCGAGCTGCGCCCGGGTGCGTGGGACTCCGTCGCGGAGCAGCTGAAACAGCTCCGACACGCCCGTTCCGGCGGATGCGGTTTCCAGACCCATTGCACGTTCCACTCACTCAGGCGGCCCGGCCGGCCGATGTCCGCTCCGTCACGTCGAGGTGCCGGCTTCGGCCTCGAGGCTGTCGTCGCGCTCCGCGCCGAGCTGGAGCGCAGCGCGACGAGGTCACTATTCTCGACCGCCGGGCTTGGCGAAGCGCTGCTGGAGCAGCACCGCGACCACGATGATGATGCCCTTGGCCACCGCCTGCACCGAGGATGTCAGGTTGTTCTGGACGAACACGTTCGTCAGGGTGGCGAAGATCAGCACCCCGAAGACGGTGCCGGTGATCGTGCCCCGCCCGCCGACCAGCAGCGTGCCGCCGACGACGACCGCGGCGATCACGTCGAGCTCCAACAGCTGACCATGCGTCGAGCTGCCCGCCGTCGTGCGCCCGAGAATCATGACGGCGCCGATGCCCGCGCACAGGCCGGCGATCGCGTAGAGCCACATCGTGTGGCGCTTCACGTTGATGCCCGCGAGCCGAGCGGCCTCGCGATTGCCGCCGATGGCGACCGTGCGTCGACCGAAAGTCGTGCGGTTGAGAATCACCCAGCCGAGCGCGGCGACGATCGCGAAGATCCAGATCAGGACGTCGACGCCGATGAGGTCGGAATTCATGAAGCTGACGAATCCGCGGTCTTCTACGATGAGCGTGCGCCGCTCGGCGAGGATCTCGGCGAGCCCGCGGGCGGCGACCAGCATCGCCAGGGTGGCCATGAACGCGACGACATTGCCGTACGCGATCACGACGCCGTTGATCAAGCCCGCGCCGAGGCCGACCGCGAGCGCGATCACGATCATCACGATCCAGTGCGTCTGGTCGGCGAGATCCTGGATCGCCGCCAAGGTCGCCACGATCGAGGCGAGGCCCATCACCGAACCCACGGACAGATCGATACCGCCCGCGATGATGACCAGGGTCATGCCGATGCTGACGACACCGATGATCGAGGCCTGGCGGAGGATCACCAGCGCATTGCTGAAGGTGGTGAAGCTCTCGCCCGCGGTGACGGCGCCCACGATCACGAGGACCAGCAGGGCGAGGACGAGTCCGAGGTTGCGCCCGACCGAGCCGGACATGATCTTCTGCAGACCCGTCTTCTCGCTGTTGCGGCCCGAAGGGGCGTTCACGGAGGTGGGCGGACCACCCAGGTCCGGGGTGGTCAGTGGCTCGCTCATGCGGCGGTTCCTTTCATGACGAGGTCGAGCACACCGTGCTCGTCGATCTGCGATGCGGGAAGGGTTCGGAGAACGCGGCCGTCCGAGATGATGAGGACGGTGTCGGCGAGACCGAGCACCTCTTCGATCTCACTCGAGACGATCACCACGGCGTTGCCGGCCGCGGCGAGGCGTCTGATGAGCGCGTAGATCTCCGCGCGGGCGCCGACGTCGACGCCGCGCGTGGGTTCGTCGAGCAGGAGCACGCGGGTGCCGTGAACGAGCCAGCGAGCGAGCAGGATCTTCTGCTGGTTGCCACCCGAGAGTGTCCGGGCCGCACGATCGGGGTTCGCAGGCCGAAGCTCGAGGGCCTCGATCTGCTCGCTCGCGACCTTGCGCTCGGCGCGCTCGTCGAGGAATCCGGCCTTCGCGAACCGGGAGACCGATGACAGGGTCACGTTGACGAAGATCGGCTCATCGAGCACAAGCCCCTGGCTCTTGCGTTCCTCGGGCGACAGTCCGATGCCGGCTTCCACCGCGGAGACGACCGAACCGCGCCGCAACTTCTTGCCGCCCACCGAAACGGTGCCGGCCGTCGCCTTGCGTGCTCCGTAGATGGTCTCGATGATCTCGGAGCGCCCGGAGCCGACCAGGCCCGCGAGACCGATGATCTCGCCGGCGCGCACCGTGAACGACACGTCGGAGAACACGCCGGCCAGCCCGAGCCCGTCGACGTCCAGGACGAGCGGCGCATCAACGGGGACGGGAACGGCGGGCGGGAAGACGTTCGCGACTTCGCGGCCGGTCATCAGACGGATCAGGTCCGCGGTCGGAGTGTCGGCGACCGGGATGCCGGAGGCCATCGATCGACCGTCCTTCAGCACCGTGATGCGGTCGCCGATCTGACGGATCTCCTCGAGCCGGTGCGTGATGTAGACGACCGCGATCCCCTCGGAAGTGAGCTCCTTCACCACATGGAAGAGGTTCTTCACCTCTTCGGTGTCGAGCACGGCGGACGGCTCGTCCATGATGATCAGCTTGATGTCATGCGAGAGGGCACGCGCCATGCTCACGATCTGCTTGTTGGCCGCGCTGAGCTGTCCGACCTCGGTGTGCGGAGCCAGATTCGTGTGTCCCAGTCGACGCAGCAGCTCGGTGGTCTGCCGCGCCGCCTCGGAGCGCTTCGTGAACCCGCCGCGCGCCAGTTCATGGCCGAGGAAGATGTTCTCGGCGATCGTGAGTCCGTCCACGACATCCAGCTCCTGGTACATCGTGGCGATGCCGAGTTCGAGCGCGGCTTCGGGCGTCGCGATCTCGACGACTTCGCCCTGCCAGGCGATGGATCCCGCATCGGGGCGATGGACGCCCGCGAGGGTCTTGATCAGCGTGGACTTGCCCGCGCCGTTCTGCCCGAGCACGCAATGCACTTCGCCCGGGCGGACGTCGAGGTCGACTCCGCGCAAAGCATGGACGCCGGCGAAGCTCTTCGTGATGCCGCGGACTTCGAGTAACGCCGAAACTTGGTCACCTTTGATCACACGCCGACCATAACATGCCTGCTTTCATCTCATCGAGCCCTCTTGCGCTCCGAATATAAATGTGGTTCACCGGAACAAACCCCCGCAATCGTTCGTAAAAACAGCTTTCGTCACCTTCTGCTAACGGTCACGCAAAAGCTGTCGCATCGGGAAGGTGTTCTGCTACGTTGTTCACGGTCGGCCGGGGAACCCACCGCAATCGAAGCCAATCGAGCAGTCGCAAATCCCCAGCGTCGACCCCTGCATTCACATTCAAGGAGGAATACATGCGTTCAACACGAACCGCGCGCATCCGCACGATCGGCGCCGGCATCGCCGCAATGACCGCGATCGCCCTGCTCGCGGGCTGCACCGCCGGCGCACCCGAAGAGGAGAACGTGGTCGACCAGGGCACGACCTCGGAGGAGAACGAGGCGAGCGGCGACACGGTCGTCCTCGGCTTCTCGGGTCCGGCCGCCGACCACGGCTGGCTCGGAGCCATCAACTCGGGCGCGATCGCCGCGGCCGAGAGCTTCCCGGATGTCGAGCTGCAGCTCGCCGAGGGCACGAACGACGTCAACGCGCAGATCGCCGCGGTCGAGACCTTCATCAACGATGGTGTCGACGCGATCGTGCTGCTCCCGTCGGACGGCGCCGCACTGACCGAGGTCGCGATCAAGGCGATGGAGGCCGGCATCCCGGTCATCAACGTCGACCGCGAGTTCTCCAGCCCGTTCGCCGCCCGCGCCACCGTGCTCGGCGACAACTACGGCATGGGCGTCAGCGCCGGCACGTACATCTGCGAGCAGGTGGGCGACAACCCCGACGCGATCGTCGCCGAGATCCCCGGCATCGACTCGCTGCCGCTCACGCAGGACCGCTCGGCGGGCTTCGCGGATGCGCTCGAGGATTGCGGACTCGAGGTCTCGGCCCGCGTGGCCGCCGACTTCACCGTTCAGGGCGGCGAGGCCGCGGCATCCCAGCTGCTGTCCGCCAACCCGCAGATCGACGCGCTGTGGAACCACGATGACGACCAGGGCATCGGCGTCCTCGCGGCCATCGAGGCAGCCGGTCGCGACGAGATGCTGATGGTCGGCGGCGCCGGCTCGCTCAACGCGATGGAGGCCATCGAGGCCGACGACACCGTGCTCAAGGCGACGATCATCTACCCGTCGACGCAGGCCGCCGACGGCATCGCACTGGCGCGGCTCATCGCCCAGGGCAAGACGATGAGCGACCTGATCACGCCGGGTGTGGCGAACCGCATCGTGCTCGACGCACCTGTGGTGACCAAGGAGAACGTCGACCAGTACATCGGTCTGGCCTTCGAGTCCTGATCCGCCCATACTGAGCACCGAGAAGGGGGCGTCCGCCGCTCGCGGGCGTCCCTTCCTCGGCTCAGTGCCCTCGCTATCCACGGAGTTCCTGTGACCGAGAACCTTCGCGTCGCCATGATCGGCTACGGCTTCATGGGCGCTGCACACTCGCAAGGCTGGCGCGTTGCGCCCCGCTTCTTCGATCTTCCCGCGCAGCCGTCGATGTCGGTCGTCGTCGGACGCAATGACGCCGCCGTCGCCGCCGCCGCTGAGAAGTGGGGCTGGAGCGAGGCGGCCACCGACTGGCGCGAGGTGATCGCGCGTGACGACATCGATGTCGTCGACATCGTCACCCCCGGTGACACCCACGCCGAGATCGCCATCGCCGCCCTCGAGGCCGGCAAGCACGTCCTGTGCGAGAAGCCCCTCGCGAACTCGGTCGCCGAGGCGGAGGCGATGACGGATGCCGCAGCCCGCGCCGCCGAACGCGGAGTGCGCGCGATGGTCGGCTTCACCTACCGTCGCGTCCCCGCGGCGACCTTCGCGCGCGACCTCATCGCCGCAGGCCGGATCGGCGAGATCCGGCAGGTGCGCGCGTCGTATCGCCAGGATTGGCTGATGGACGCCGAGGCACCACTCACCTGGCGAATGCAGAAGGACCGCGCGGGCTCCGGCGCGCTGGGCGACATCGGCGCGCACGCTGTGGACCTGTCCGAGTACATCACCGGCTTGCGCCTGCAGAGCGTCTCGGGCGTGATCGACACCATCGTGGCCGAACGGCCGCTGCTGGCGGAGGGGGTCGGCCTCTCGGGCACCGCCTCGACGGAGCGCGGTGCCGTCACCGTCGATGACATCGCCCTGTTCTCGGGACGCTACGAGGGCGCAGCCGGAGCGTACGCCCCGCTCGGCATCTTCGAGGCCACGCGCTTCGCCACCGGACGCAAGAACGCCCTGACGATCGAGGTGTCAGGCTCCCTCGGCGCCGTGTCGTTCAATTTGGAGCGCCTCAACGAACTCGACTTCTACGACGCAACCCTCCCTGCGACCGAACAGGGCTTCCGCACCATCCTGGTGACCGAGCACGACCACCCGTACCTCGCGCCGTGGTGGCCGGCCGGGCACATGCTGGGCTATGAGCACGGGTTCTCGCACCAGGTCGTGGACTTCGTCACGGCGATCGCCGAGGGCACGCAGCCGCGGCCGTCGTTCGCGGACGGGCTGCACGTGCAGCGCGTGCTGGATGCCGTGGAGCGCAGCTCCGCCGCGGGAAGCGCGTGGATCTCCACAGACTGAGCGGAAACTCCGCGAACACCGAAGGGAATTGTGCAATGGCGCGACCGATCACCCTGTTCACCGGCCAGTGGGCCGACCTGCCCCTCGAGGAGGTTGCACGCCTCGCCTCCGAGTGGGGCTACGACGGGCTCGAGATCGCCTGCTGGGGCGATCACCTCGACCCGTGGCGCTGGGATGACGCCGAGTACGTGCAGGGCAAGCTCGACCTGCTCGAGCGGTACGGCCTCAAGGTCTGGGCGATCTCGAACCACCTGAAGGGTCAGGCGGTCTGCGACGACCCGATCGATCAGCGCCACCGCGACATCCTTCCCGACGTCGTGTGGGGCGACGGCGACCCCGAGGGAGTGCGTCAGCGTGCGGCCGAGGAGATGAAGAACACGGCTCGCATCGCCGCGAAGCTCGGCGTGAAGACCGTCGTGGGCTTCACCGGCTCGAGCATCTGGAAGTACGTCGCAATGTTCCCGCCCGTCTCGCAGGAGATGGTGGATGCCGGCTACCAGGACTTCGCCGACCGGTGGAACCCGATCCTCGACGTGTTCGACGAGGTCGGTGTGCGCTTCGCGCACGAAGTGCACCCGAGCGAGATCGCGTACGACTACTGGACGACCGTCCGCACGCTCGAGGCGATCGGGCATCGTCCTGCGTTCGGCCTCAACTGGGACCCGTCGCACTTCATGTGGCAGGACCTGAATCCGGTGGACTTCATCCTCGAGTTCAAGGATCTGATCTACCACGTCGACTGCAAAGACGTGAAGCTCAACCTCGGCAACGGCCGCAACGGGCGGCTCGGCTCGCACCTCGCCTGGGCCGACCTGCACCGGGGATGGGACTTCGTCTCGACCGGGCGCGGCGATGTGCCGTGGGAGGCCGCGTTCCGCGCGCTGAACAGCATCGGCTACGACGGTCCCATCTCCGTCGAGTGGGAAGACGCGGGGATGGACCGCCTCCTCGGCGCACCCGAGGCCCTCGAGTTCGTCAAGCGCAACGCGTTCGCCGCACCGGATGCCGCTTTCGACGCGGCTTTCAGCTCGCGCTGAGCCGGCGCGGCGGACTCCGCGCCGTTCGGTGGACAGCGCCCGTGGCCGCGACGGGGCTGGGTCTATGGTGAGCGCATGAGCCAGAGCACCGGCGCCGGAATGCAGCTTCGGGACTATCGAATCCACCGGTACGTGAACGCATTCTGCCCTCGATGTCATGAAGAGCAGCCGGATCGCGAGCTCAGCGACGTGCGACGGCTGTCGGGTTGGCTCGCCGAGCGCGACGGACGCATCTGGCTGGAGCGCGGGTGCCCTGACCATGGCATGATCCGCACGCTCTACGACGAGTCCGCCGAGATCCTCACCTACCTCGAGCAATGGACCGCGCCGACCAAGGTGCACGGCCCTGACACGATCGGCAACTTCGCACCCGTGCCGTCCGCGTACGAGGATGGCCTGCCCCAGATGCAGACCCAGCACACCTGCATTCTGCTCGAAGACCTCCTGGATCACTGCAATCTGCGCTGCCCGACCTGCTTCGCAGAATCCAGCCCCGCCGCATCCGCCATCGCTCCCCTGGCTGAGGTGCTCGCCTCGGTCGACGCCCGACTCGCCCGAGAGAACAACCGCATCGACGTGCTCATGCTCAGCGGCGGGGAGCCGACGCTCTACCCGTGGCTCGAGCAGCTGCTCGACCACTTGGTCGCTCGCCCGATCGTGCGGATCCTGCTGAACTCGAACGGTCTGCGGATCGCGCAGGATGATGCGCTCGTCGAGACGCTGCGCCGCCATCGCGAACGCGTCGAGGTCTACCTGCAGTACGACGGAGAGAGCGCCGAGGCGTCTGCGTACCACCGCGGCGCCGACATCCGCCGATTCAAGGAGCGCGCCCTCGAGCGTCTGTCGGCCGCCGGCGTATTCACGACGCTCACGATGACCGCCGCGCTCGGTGTGAACGACGGCGAGATCGGCGCGGTCATCCGCCGGGCGATGGCAACCCCGTATGTCGGCGGCGTGACGATCCAGCCGGTGTTCGGCTCGGGGCGGTCCGCGGGCATCGACCCGGACGACCGCTTGACGCACACCGGGGTACTGGCCCGGCTGGGCCCGCAGACCGACGGTGAAGTCACCTGGCGCGATCTCACGGCACTCCCGTGCAGCCATCCGCACTGCTGCTCGGTCGGCTACCTCCTGAAGGACGACTCCGGCGCGTGGAGGTCGCTCACTGCGCTGATCGGGCACGAGCAGCTGAAGCAGTTCCTCGACCTGCAGCCGGAACTGCTCGCCAACCGCATCGCCGACAGCTCGATCAACGCCGCGCTCCGGGACGCCGTCAAAGGGTCGCTCCTCGACCTGCTCAGCGAGCAGTCATCGCTCTCGCACCCGTCGATGGGATCGATCTGGCGTGACATCTGCATGAATTGCGACCTCGGCATCGGCACGCTCACGGCGCTGGCGACTTCGACACTGCCCGGACAGCACAAGAGGCTGCGCGCCATGATGGGCGAGCGGGTGCTGCGCGTCACGGTCAAGCCGTTCATGGACATCAACACCATGATCGAGGAGCGGCTGACCCAGTGCTGCGTGCACGTCGCGACGGTGAACGAGACCACGCAGGCGCACCAGTGCGCGCCGTTCTGCGCCGTGCAGGCGTGGGCGCCACTCTCACGCACACGGCTCTCGACCGCGACGGGCGGGCGGCGCGAGATTCCCGTGAGCGTGTCGTGACCACGTCGGACTTCAGCGGTCTCAACCGCTACGACGAGACCGTCGGCGATCCGGCGCCGCCGTTCGACCCGCTGCGACTCTGCATCTACACGACGGTCGCCGTCATCGCCTGCCTCCTCGGCCCGATCGCCGTGCTCGCCTTCTCGGGCATAGCGATCGCCGCGTACGCCCGCGCCCGCCGAGCCGGGCTGCTGCGCTCGCGCTGCAAGCTGGGAGACACCCGGCTCGTGCTGCTCTACCTGTCGGTCATCGCGGTCCTCGCCGCCGCCGCAACCCCGTTCTGGGTGATGCTCTGGGTCTCGCTCTGGAGCTGACCGGTGTTCCCGACGCTGCACGACCTCTTCGGCTGGGCGCCGCCGCTCGACACGCACTCCGTGTTCGTGGCGCTCGGACTGTGCGGGGCAGGCGTCGTCTTCCTGATCGAGTCACGCCGTCGCGAGCAGACCGACCCGCGCCTGGCCTACCTCGTGCTCGGAGCCCTGGCCGGCGCCGCGATCGCCTCACGGCTGGGCACCTGGGCGCAGCACCTTGATCCGACGCGGAACCTGAACCTGATGGAGCAGCTCATCCACGGCCACGCCTCGATGCTCAGCGCGCTGGTCGGCGCGTGGATCGGCGTGCACGTCGCCAAACGCATCTGCGGTTATCCGCTTCGCAGCGGCGACCTCTTCGCGCCCGCGGTCGCGGTTGCGATGGTGATCGGCCGAATCGGCTGCTGGCTGACCGAGAACCCCGGAACGCCGACGGGCACCGAGTGGGGCATCGTCCTCGATGCGGATGCCGCCGCCCGCGTGGGCGCGCCGGCAGGCGTGCCGCTGCATCCGAGCTTCGTCTATGAGATCGCTTTCCACGTGACGGCGTTCGCGCTGTTGTGGTTCTGGCTGCGGCACCGGCAGATCGCCGCGGGCGAGACCCTCACCCTCTTCATCGCGGCGTACGGGATCTTCCGGTTCTTCGTCGAGTTCGTCCGCGGAAACGAGGTCGTCTGGCTGGGGATGACGCGGCCTCAGCTCTTTCTGATCGTGACCATTCCCCTTCTGCTCGCCCGCATCGCCTACAAAGCGTCGCGCGGCGAGCTCACCGCGCAACCCGAGAGAAAGGTACTCCGTGAGCACGCCGTCTGATCCACCCGAGGAGCCTGCGGAACCTGCACGCCCCGCACCCGACGGCTACGTCGTGCCCGGCGCCGACCCCGTTCTGCCGCCGAGCGCCGGCTTTCCGCCGCCGGTGCCGCCCGCCCCCGCCCCGGCTCCCGTGCCGCCGGCGTTGTATCCGGCCGCTCCCCCGGGACCCGCTCAGGGTCCACCCGTGCGCAGACGCCCGAGCCTCGGGGCAGGGGTCGGCATCGGCTTCGCCGCCCTGTTCGCCGGCGTGCTCCTCTTGCTCTTCGGGTCACCGGTTCTGGGCTGGCTCTATCAAGTGGGATGGGACGTCGGCATCTGGGGATTCCTGTGGCCGTTCATACTGATCGTGACCGTCGGCGTCGTGCTGATGTTCTCGCAGAAGTGGCGGCGTTTCGCCACGGGCTATCTCATCGTGGCCGCGGCCTTCTGGCTGATCGTGCTCGGACCCTGCATCGCGCTGATCTCAGGCTTCTGATCTCACGCTTCTGATCGCACGGAGAAGTCCGGAAGCCGCGGCAGGTCCGCCCGCGTCGGCACCGCGCGGTAACCGTCGCGCGCGACCAGTACCAGAGTTGCGATGACAGCTCCGAGCACGACAACAGCGATGGCGATGAGCAGGAAGATTGCCATGATGGCCTCCAATGATGGGTTCATTCGACAAACCCGACGCTCGTCTCTGAGGTGGCGGGTGCGCATGAGGCATCCGCCCTATATTTCACGCGGGCGGCGATGGCGCCCGTGAGGGGGTCGCCGGGAGGTCAGCGGGTCTGAGTTCGTGAACACGTACGCCGCCTCGGTGCGGGTCGTCGCACCCGTTTTGCGGAGGATGTTCGACACGTGCACGCTGGCGGTCTTGGTGCTGATGAAGAGCTTCTCGGCGATCTGGCCGTTGCTCAGCCCGCGCGCAACCAGATCGAGAACCTGTCGCTCGCGCTCGGTGAGCAGTGCTTCGAGGGATGCGGCATCCCCCGGCACGTCGTGGTGGTCCCCGCCCCCCGCACCGACGCGACGCTCGAGCTCTGTCACGCTGTCGACGATGAGGCCCATTCCGATGCGTTCGGCCCACTCGCGCGCCGTCTGTGCCGCAGCCCGCGCGCCGGCGCGGTCGCCTGCGTTGGCGAATGCCTCGGCGAGACGGAAGGCGGCATACGGCGCGAGTTGGGCAGGGGCGGCGCCATCGCGAGATGCGTCGACCGCCACCTGCCAGAGCGCGGGGTCGGTGCCCGTGGCACGGGGACCCGACAGTTCGGCGTCGACGATCGCCGAATAGGCGGATGCCGTCGGCCAGCCGCGTGCGGCGGTGAGCGCGAGCCGCACGTCGGTTTCGAGTTCGTCGATCGAGCGCGGCTCGCCGTCGGCGCCCGACAGCGTCATACCCGTGACCCGCGCGGCACCGAGCACGCGGGCCGCGAGAGCGATGAGCGGCAGGTCGTAGGCGGGGAACGAGCGGTGATGGGCGTCGATCAGCACACTGACCTCCTGCCACGCGTCTCGTGTCTCGCCGCGAGCGAGCGCGAGCTCGCCGCTGACGAGGGCGAGGCCCAGCACTGCCTGCGTGTCCAACCTGCCGTGCTGCTGGAGCGAGCCGCGCCAGCCGCGAAGGAGTCGCTCCGAGAGCGGGCGATCACCCGACCACAGCACCGCCTGCACCTTGAGGCGTCGCAACGGAGCGCTGAAGCCGATCGGCGCGTCGAGCTCGAGGGCGCGATCGAGCATCTCGTCGGCGCGATCGGTCTGACCGAGGGCGTACAGCGGACTGATCACGTTCGAGAGCAGCACGGCTCCCGAGGTGCGCTCCACACCGCGCTGCCGCGCACGTTCCGCGCCTTCCTCTGCCGTCTGCACGGCCTCTTCGTAGCGCCCGAGCAGATTGAGGGCGTCCGATTGGTTCACCCAGTACCGAAGCCGCGCAGAGTCATTGCCGACGGCGAACTCCCGGGCGAGCGCGAGATCGGCGAGGCCGGCGTCGATGTCACCGCCGGCCAACCGTGAAAAGCCCCGGATGTTGGATGCCACCGACATGCGCGCCCGGTTCTCGACAGCGGTCGCTTCGGCGAATGCTCCATCCGCCATCTCGATTGCCTCGTCGAATCGGGCGATGAGCATGAGGCGCGCGGCCAGTTCTCCGAGCACGTTCGCGCGGAGCACGCTGCGCGGCTGACCTTCGAGCACCTCCAGCGCCTGACGCAGCAGTTCGATCGATCCGATCTGGCCGATGTTGGCGAGGTACGACGCCTTGTTTCGCAGCAGGAGGGCGTAGGCCGGCGCGTCGGTCTGGTCACACAGTGAGATCGCCTCGTCGATCAGTGCGATCGCCCGCTCACTCTCCCCCGCGTTCCGCAGTACATAAGAGGTGTCGCCGAGCAGCTCCACCTTCGTGCGCTCGGCGAGCTCGCTCGCGTCGGGCACCTGGTCCCACAGTTCGATCGCCCGTTCGCCCATGCTCGCGGCGGTGGCGAATGCGAAGGAGGATCTCGCCTGCTGGAAGGCGGCCATCGAGGCGATGAAGGCCTCGCGCACGTTGTGCGCTGCCATCCAGTGATAGGAGATCGCCGTGGCATCGCCGGTGCCGGACTGCGCCACCAGGGATTGGGCGTACCGCGTGTGGAAGCGCACGCGCTCCCCGGGGAGAAGCTGGTCGTGGACAGCCTCCCGCACCAGGGCGTGACGGAATGCGTAGGCGGTGCCGTCGACGACCAGCACGCTCGCGGCGATCGCCTCGCTCGCTGCGGCGTCGATGGCCTCCGGAGACTCGTCGCACACGGCGACGAGCAGCTCGTGCTCGACGCGCACGCCGCCGGCCGCGATCAGCCTGAGCATGCGCTGCGTGGGCTCCGCGAGCTGGTCGTAGCGCGCGAGCAGGATGTCGCGGAGCGTGTCGGGGAAGCTGTCGAGGCTGCGCACGCCGCTGCAGCACACCAGCTCCTCCACGAAGAAGGGCACGCCCTCCGTTCGCAGGTACACCTGCGCCAGCTCGTCTTCGTCGGGTGGACCGTCGAGGATCGCGGTCGCCATCTCCCGTACCTGCCGACGGTCGAGGCGGGCGAGTTCGAGCCGCGCGACGCGGCGGTTGCGGTCGAGTTCGGGCAGCAGTGCGCGCAGGGCGCTGCCGCGCCCGAGCTCGTCGCTTCGGAAGGTCAGCACGATCAGCAGTCGTGCGTCTTCGATGACCCTGACCAAGAAGCGCAGAAGCCCCAGGCTCTGCGGATCGAGCCAGTGCACATCTTCGATCACCATCACGACCGGCCGTACGGCGCTGACGTTCTCGAGCACCTCGGCCACAGCGTCGTACAGCCGGTCGGCGCCGCCCCGCACGGGCGGCTCGGTGCTGGCAGTGCCGCCGCTGAACTCGGGCAGGAGCAGCGCGAGCGCATCGCCCGCCGGACCCGACGCATCGAAGAGCGCCTCCTCGCCCACCTCCTGTGCCAGCGAACGGAGCACGGAGAGAATCGGAGCGTACGGAGGCGCATCGCGGTCGAAGTCGACCGACTGACCGCGCAACACGATCGCCTCCGCCGGAAGCGCACGAAGGAACTCGCCGACGAGGCGGGTCTTTCCTATGCCCGCTTCGCCCCCGACGAGCACGGCTCTGCTCGAGCCCGCGACGCACTCGGCATAGGCGTCGCGGAGGGCG
This sequence comes from uncultured Actinomycetota bacterium, assembly GCA_963772395.1. Classification (GTDB taxonomy): domain Bacteria; phylum Actinomycetota; class Actinomycetes; order Actinomycetales; family Microbacteriaceae; genus Microbacterium. The sequence goes on from CAVYWV010000003.1 coordinate 379,695, forward strand.
TCGAGGTCGGCATCCCGGCCGACCAGCGAGGGGCTGACCGTGGCACGCATATGCCCATCGTCCCACGGCCCCCCGACAGCCGCACCGGCAGACTGCGTCTCGACCAGAGTTCGGATCGCCTGCGCGACGAGTGCCGTCACGTGTGCGAAGGCTGCCGCTGCGGGCGGTACTCAGGGTGGCGCAACCGCTGCACGAACGCCCGCAGGCTGCGGCCCTGGACCGGGTTCGTCGCTGTTGCGCGCTCCTGGGCGATCCGGCGGTACTCCAACTCGCGATTCCGCTGCTCGTCGGCAGCCTTGCGCAAATGGATGAACGTGTCCTCGCTGACGTACATGGTGTCTCCTCAGGTGTGTCGTCCTGAGTGACTTTGCGCGCTAAGGCAGTCCGCCCCCATCGGGCGGATGCCTTATTTCCGGTGCGGGAGCGACTACGGTGCGATGTTCTGGTTGACGTGGAACACGTTTCCTGGGTCGTAGGCGCGCTTCACCGCCCGCAGCCGGTCATAGTTCGCGCCGTAATTGGTGGGCGCCTCTGGCTGATCGTCCTGGGAGAGGAAGTTGATGTAGCCACCGCCCTGCGAGAACGGTTCGATCGCCGCGTGGTAATCCCTCACCCACGCCGTGTTCACCGCATTCTGCGTCGGATCCGGCCACATCCCCGCGATCACGAGAGCGAAGTCGGCATCTCTGTGGCCGAAAGCTGTGGCATCCGGGGCGACGTCGTGGCAGGCACCGTTGATCGGGTAGAAGTGCACCGTGGAGTTGACCGTCGGAACCAGCGGTCCGTGCTGCATGCTGGCAGCGATCACCTCAGGGGTGAGCTCATCGAGGAAGACCGCTTTCCAGTAGTGCTGAAGACCGGGCGGCACGAGCGCGTCGAAGGCGCCGTTCAACGCGGGATAGGGCATGACTCCCAGCGCCTCGGCCACGGGCTTCGCCACGTCACGGAAGCCCTGGACGATCTTCTCTCCTTCGGACGCGGGGCCGTTGTAGCAGAAGATGACGGCCAAGAACGGCTCGCCGGCTCGGTCCTCTGGCACGAAAGGCAGGGGCGGCGCGATCTGGAACGCCGGAAACCCGCCGAACTCGCGTGGAGCGGTTCGAACGTACCTGTCGAAGTGCTCCAGGATGGCCGGAGCGTCGGAGAGCTCGAAGAAGGTCGGGCCGCCGTAGATCTCGGCGACGGGGTGCAGCTGAAAGCGGAACTTCGTCACGACGCCGAAGTTCCCTCCCCCGCCGCGCAGGGCCCAGAACAGGTCGGGCTCCTCGTCCGAGCTCGCCGTGACCACCCTGCCGTCAGCGAGGACCACCTCGGCCGAGAGCAGGTTGTCGCACGACAGGCCGTAACCCCGGTCGAGATAGCCGATTCCACCGCCCAGCGTCAGGCCGCCCACGCCCGTGGTCGAGATGATCCCGCCCGTCGTGGCGAGACCGTGCACCCCCGCCGCCTCGTTGAACATTCCCCAGGTAGCCCCTCCTCCGACTTCTGCGGTGGAGGAAGCGGTATCGACGTCCACCGAGGTGAGGTCTCCGAGGTCGGCCACCAGAGCGCCATCGGCAGTGCCGAATCCCGGCACGCTGTGGCCCCCGCCACGGATCGCCAGGTCGGTTCTCGATTCCGCGGCTGCGCGTACGACGGCAACGACATCGTCGGTGCCCTGACACCGTACGATCGCCGCCGGCCGTCGATCGATCATCGCGTTGTACACGACCCGTGCCTCGTCGTAGCCGGAGTCACTCTCGGCGACGAGGGAACCACCCAAACTGCTCCGCAGCGACTCGATGACGCTCGTGGACATGGTCGTACTCCCCATTGCTCCAACCGGCACAGCGCAACCGCACGATGCGCGCGGGGCATCAGTACCAGTTGGCCCACAGGCTCCTCGGCTTTTCGGGCGCTGTCAAGGAGTCCGCCGTTCGCCGGTTCGCCACCCGCTTCAGCCGGCCTCGCCGCGAAGGGTCGCGACCAGTCGACCTCGAATTCCCCTCGTGGACCGAGACGCCGAACCTGACCGAAGCCACCCGGGTCCTCCGGGCGGCGGACCAGTCCAACGCCGGGCTGCTCATCGACGTGCTGCATTTCGCCCGCTCGAGATCCCGCGTCGACGAGTTACGCGAGCTTCCGCCGGAATGGTTTCATTACGCCCACGTCTGTGACGCGCCCGGAGACATCCCGACGACGACAGCAGGACTGATCCACACCGCGCGGTTCGAGCGGCTCTTCCGTGGCGAGGGCGACCTGGACATCCTCGGCATCCTCTCGGCTCTCCCGGAGGGCATTCCGTACGCGCTGGAGATCCCGCGGGCAGAACTCGTCGCGCAGGTCGGCCCGAAGGAGCACACCCGCCTCGCGATCAGCGCTGCCCGCGGCCACCTCGACGCGGCCGTCGTTCGCCGGGCCTGACGAACGGCCTTGTCCGGCGACAGCCTGAGAATCTCTTTCCATCCGTTGCGGCGTCGGCTCCGAATGACGAATAGCGGCGGCCCCATCGCTGCCGCTGCGGCTGACATGCCGCCAGACGAAGGAGTCCATTTCATGAAGATCGCAAAAGCAGCCGCCGCCACACTGGCCGGACTGGCGCTGCTCTTAGGAACCGCAGGAGCGGCGTCCGCCGCTCACGACGACAATCCGTCCGCCAAGGTCGCCAGCTACAGCTACGACCTCAACTCGATCCAACCCTCCGACGTACCCGGCGGACAAGCAACCGGAACGACCCGTATCAAGGCGCTGCCCAACGGCAAGCTCCAGGTCACCGTCGAAGCGTGGGGCCTGGCGCCGAACCTTCCCCACGCGATGCATCTCCACGGCGTTCCGGGTCCGGACGCCGACATGGCCTGCCCCGGACCCGATGCGGCCGGCCCGGACGGCGTCGTGACCGTTCTCGACGGCGCTCCCTTCTACGGCGGCATCCTCACCTCGCTCACCACGAACGGTGACGTCTCATCCAGCAGCGCGCTGGCCCTCGACCGCTTCCCTGTCGCGGACGCGAGCGGATACCTCTACTACCAGCGCACCCTGACCAGCGTTCCCGGCTACACCGATGCCGGAACGGTGCAGGTCGTCGTGCACGGCATCGACTTCGACGGCAACGGTCAGTACGCGTTCAACGCGGACGACCCGTTCGCCAGCCGTGGCTCCTCGCTGAACCCCGCAATCCCCCTCGAGGCGACGGTGCCGGTCCTCTGCGGCGGCATCGCCAACTGAACGTGGTTCATCCCGCAACGAGATCGGCCGTCTGAGCGGCACATCCGTCGATAGGGCTGGCGCGACATACCGCGCCAGCCCTATTGGTGCAGCTTCCGCACGGTCGTCTCGCGGAAAGAAGATGGTCGACATCCAGACCGCTCGAGCGCTCTCCGGCGACGGCCGGGGAATCATGCTTGAACGCGCAACGCGGCGCTCACGATGAGATCTCGCCGGCCCAACGAAGAGTCGAGATTCGGCGAGTGGTCGGCTTTTCATCCGTCACTCGAAGTCCGCGCTGTCGTCGTCGCGTTCCAGGAAGCGTTCGTGGGGGTGCCCGGTCGGTCAGTGCTTCGTTCCGGCCGAGGGTCCATGCAGAGACGCTTTCAGTTGTGTTCCACCCAGCAGACGAGAACGGCCGTGGCGATCGCGTACGCTGCCTGGGATTGAGTAGTGGTCTTGTCGGCGCCGAGTCCGGCCGGTAGCGCGGTCGCGTCCACCAGCAGTGTCTTGCCATCCCGCATGAAGGCGACGATCCCCTCGCCCGTGGAGAAGGACCGCATGCCCAGGCCTAACGTTCCCTCGATCGTCGCGGCGTTGTCCACGCTGTTCTGCAGGGCCATGAAGTACTCCTCCCCTTCTGCCTGATTCGTGGCGTCATGCACGGAGAGCGCCAGAGGATGGCCATCGATCTCGTAGGTGCATGTGAACATGGGCTTTTCCCACGACGACGATGGAGAAACCTCGCTTCCCAGTTCGAGAACGTTGGCAACCGCTGTCACCACTTGGCCGGCGCAGATCATCTGCGCTGCCGCCGAAGGTCCGTGTTCGTTCTCGTGTTCAGCTACGTGGTCTTCATGCTCGGAACCGGACATCGCCGTCCCATCCGGCATCACGTGAGCTGACTCCGGATTCGGGCCCGACTGTGTCGGAGGTGCCGTGCCCGCACAGCCGGTCATCAGGAGGGTGGCGACGGCGGTAGTAACGAGCCATCTTCTGTTTTGCATTCGTGGTCTCCGATTGTGTGCTTCAGCTCCCGCTGGTGAGCTTCGCGTAGACGACGAGATTGTTCAGCCCCAGCGCCGGAGCGAACACGATTGCTCCTTCATTGGAGATACCTCTTCGACTCAGATTGCTGGCGGAGCATCGCGCCAAGGACAGTGCGAGCGTTATTCGTAGCCCTGCCCGTAATGGATGGCGTCGGTCTGGACCAGAAAGGCAGCGACGGCGAGAAAAGCCGGCGATCTCAGCGCGATGCCGGGTTGCCGCGCCACTACTCTTTTCGCCGGTCGGCTGATGTCGCCGAGCTGACCCGCACTGATCAATCCCTGCAGCGTCAGAAAGTCCGAGTCTCCGCGTCGATTCTGAACATCGACAGCAGTGCTCCCACGGCCAACGCACGGTCCAGATCGAGTTCCGATGAGCGGGCAATGAGATCCCGTGCGCTGGGCACGACCTTGGTCGCGGTCCCACCTCATTGAACTGCTGCCGCCCGCATGGGGCTGGTTTCCGTGGCGCGACCGCAAGACGGTCGCGAGTGGCTGATTGGAGACTCGCGAAGCCCCGCAGCCTACGCCGGTCGACCCTTCGGGGACGTTTCGTGGGTGTTGTGCGGGTCCCGCTCCGCTACTTCTCCCAGAGCGACTTCGATGGCGGCCATGATGTCCGTTTCGAGCTTCACACCGGATGCTTTCACGTTCGAAGAGATCTGCTCGGGCCGAGATGCGCCGACCAACGCCGCGGACACGTTGGGGTTATGTCCTTCTCTGGGGGGTTGAGTGTGCTTACACGTTGAGGATCTTTACGGCACTGTCGCGGTTAGGGCACGCGATAGCCCGCGGTGCGGAACAGCTCGTACCACTCCGAACGTGTGAGGGGGATGTCGGAGCCGAGGGCAGCGCCGGCCACCCGCGACGGAGTCGTCGTTCCGAGCACGACCTGCATGCCCGCGGGGTGTCGGGTGATCCACGCCGTGGCGATCGCGATCGGTGGGACGCCGTACGCGTCGGCCAGTCGATCGATGACGGCGTTGAGCTCGGGGTAGTCGGGCGAGCCGAGGAAGGTCCCCGTGAAGAAGCCGGCCTGAAATGGCGACCATGCCTGAATCGTGATCCCGTTCAGACGGCAATAGTCGACGATGCCGCCTCCGTCGAGCGTGGTGGACTGCTCGAGACCCGCCATGTTGCCCGCGACGCCCTGAGCGATGATCGGCGCGTGCGTGATCGACAGTTGGAGTTGGTTGGCAACGAGGGGCTGCCGAACGGCCGTCCTGAGGAGGTCGATCTGTCGCGGCGTGTGGTTGGAGACTCCGAACGCCCGCACTTTGCCGGCCGCTTCGAGCTCATCAAACGCGCGAGCGACGTCGTCGGGCTCGACGAGTGCGTCCGGTCGATGCAGGAGCAGGATGTCGATCCGGTCGGTATTCAGCGCTCTCAACGAGCCTTCGGCGGATTCGATGATGTGCTCGTACGAGAAGTCAAAATAGGGACCCTCGCCCACGATCCCCGCCTTCGTCTGCAGAGTGATCTCGTCTCGCTGGCCGGATGTCAGCTGCATCGCCTCGGCAAAACGCCGCTCACACCCGTGCAGGTCGGCGCCATACACGTCGGCGTGGTCGAAGAAGTCGATACCCGAATCCCGCGCGGTGGAAACAAGCTCACGGACGGCATCGTCATCCATCTCGCCGATGCGCATGAGGCCGAGTACGACATTGGGGGCCTGGATTCCGTCACGGCCGAGGGCAATGGTCTTCACGTCGAACTTCCTCAATTCTGTGGTTGCTATTTCACCCTACGAAGGCGCTGGTCAGAAGTCCAACTAGCGTTAGATGTGTAATTCAGAAGTAGGAGTGATGAACCCATCCGTCACAGGGAGCTCGTGACGGGCGACGAGGGAGTCCATTGGCTGCGCGCAGGACAATCGATCAATGAAGAGACCCGGATCGCTCGGCAGAACTATTGATGTGAACGGAATCCGGGTCCGCGCTCTCCCGACCGGTCCAGGTTGACCACCTCGTTGCCCGCCTCGCGGAGGATCCGAACGACCGTGCGGCCGAGCTTGCCCGATCTACCGGTGACGCCGATGGTGAGCGCGCTCATCGACCTCCTGCGATGTTGCGGTGCCGCTGGGCCACGCCGGGCCCACCGTAGGGGTAATCCTCCGCCTGCGGGGCGCTGGCTGCGGTCAGGGACTCGAGCTCTGCTGATTCGAGTTCCAGCGAGACGGCGCCCATGTTGTCGCGAAGCTGCTCGACCGATCGTGCCCCGAGGATCACCGAGGTGACCGCGGGCTGAGCCGAGAGCCATGCCAGCGCGACCTGCGATGGTGACGCGTCATGGGCCTCGGCGATGCCGGTGAGCGTGCCGATGATCTGCCAGGTGCGGTCGCTCGCGTTTCGCTGCTTCCATGCCTCCATCCCCCGCTCGGGGTTTTCGCCGAGTCGTGTGGTCCCGGTCGGTGGCACATCTCGACGGTACTTGCCGCTCAGCCACCCACCGCCGAGGGGCGACCAGGGCAGCAGCCCGATCCCGGCGTCCAAGGCCGCGGGGACGATCTCGTGCTCGATGCCGCGTACGAGCAGGTTGTACTGGGGCTGCAGAGTGATCGGCAGGTTCCAGCCGTGCCGGTCGGCGAGCATCACCGCTTTGGTGAGCTGCCAGCCGGTGAAGTTGGAGAACCCGTAGTAGCCGATCTTGCCCTGGGTGATCGCGTCGTCGAGGAACCGCAGCGTCTCGTCGAGGGGCGTGACCGCATCCCAGGCGTGCATCTGGTACAGGTCGATGTGCTCGACTCCCAGTCGTCGCAGCGAGTCGTTGAGCGCGGTACGCAGGTGCCGCCGAGAGGTGCCGAGATCATTCGGTCCGGCGCCCATGGGGAACCGGCCCTTCGTGGTGAGGACGATCTGGGCGGCTTCGGTCGGGTGCGCGGCGAGCCATCGTCCGATGATCTCCTCGCTGGCGCCGGCGCTGTAGACATCGGCCGTGTCGATGAAGTTGCCGCCACCGGCGACGTATTCGTCGATGATCGCGTGCGATGTGGCCTCGTCTGCCTCTGCGCCGAAGGTCATCGTCCCGAGTGCCTGTTCGAATACGACGGCCCCGCTGCGGCCGAGCGTTCGGTAGGTGTCTGCCTTCATTGTTGTGCTCACGCGGAGAGTTCCTTGATCTGATCGGGGGTGAGGGTGATGTCAGAAGCTCGTACGGAGTCCTGGATGCTGGTGGGTCGTGAGGCGCCGGGGATGGGAATGACGACAGGGGCGAGTGCGAGTTCCCAGGCCAGGCAGACCTGCTGCGAGCTCACGCCGAGCTCAGCCCCGACCCGCTCGAACGCTGTGCCGTGGCCGGCGAGGGTGCTCGCGCGTGAGATGCCGCCGAGCGGGCTCCAGGGCAGGAAGGCGATGCCCCGTTCGGCGCAAAGCTCCAGCTCCGGCTGGCTGGACCGGTATGCCGGGGAGAACTGGTTCTGCACGGAGGCGAGCCGACCGCCGAGGATCTCCTGCGCGAGGAGGATCTGGTCGACGTTCGCGTTGGAGATCCCCGCCATCCGAATCACTCCCTCGTCGAGCAGGTCGCGCAGCGCGCCGATCGAGTCGGCGTAGACGACCTGGGGGTCGGGCCGGTGGAACTGGTAGAGACCGATCGCCTCGACATTCAGTCGTCGAGCTGAGGCTTTCGCTGCCTGCTTCAGGTACTCCGGCCGCCCGTTCAGCGTCCAGCTCCCGTCTCCGGGGCGGAGGTGCCCGCCTTTGGTCGCGACGAGAACATCCGACGTGTCGCCGCCGTAGCTGGAGAGGGCCTTCGCGATGAGCAGTTCGTTGTGACCCACCTCGTTGGCGTCGCGGTGGTACGCGTCGGCGGTGTCGATCAGGGTGACTCCGACGTCAAGGGCGGCATGGATCGTGGCGATCGAGCGGGCTTCGTCGGGCCGTCCTTCGATCGACATGGGCATGCCGCCCAGCCCGATCTCGCTGACCGATACATTTCCGATCACGCGGCTTTTCATGAATGGTTCTCCTTGATCGCAATTGATTCATTCCTACAAGTTCCACGGTAGGCTGTCACTTGCCATCTGTCCAACAGGAGAATATTGTTGCTCTAACAACTTCAACTCATGAATGACGGAGCTCGGCATGGACCTGAGACAAATGGAGTACTTCGTTGCACTCGCCGAGGAGAACCAGTTCACGCGAGCTGCCGAGATCACGCGCGTGTCGCAGTCCGGACTGTCTGCGGCGATCAAGAGCCTCGAGGATGACCTCAACGCGAAACTATTCACCCGCACGACCCGGCGCGTCGAACTCACTGCGGCAGGACGCGCACTGTTCCCCCACGCCCGCAAGCTCCTCGCGGAGGCGGACGCCGGCCGGGACGCAGTGACCGCGACCATTGGTGAGTTCACCGGGACGTTGCGGGTGGGCGCCGAGCAGTGTCTCGGCTCGATCAATGTGCCAGAGCTGGTCGAGCGATTCCACCGCAGACATCGCGAGGTGGAGATCACCTTCACGCAGGCCGGAACCGGCGACCTGCTCAGGCGGATGCGTGAGGGAGAGATCGATCTTGCCTTCGTCGCCGGCACGCCGGAGACAACCGATCCCCGGCTTCGACTCACTGGCCTGGACCAGGTGACGCTCGCGACCGAGCCGCTCGTGCTCCTGACGCCGCCGGACCATCCGCTCGCGTCGCAGAGGTCCGCTACCTGGCAGGACCTCCACGACCGTATTTTCATCGATCTTGACGACACCTGGGCGATCCGCGTCGTGGCCGACGAGATGTTCGCGAAGCGGAAGATCCCGCGACGAGTCGCGTTCACCGTCGGCGACATCCATGCCCTCGTGGATCTGATCACGCGGGGACTCGGCATCGCCCTCGTGCCCCAATCCGTCTCACGGAAGGCCATCGCCGCGGACCTCCACACGCTGAGCCTGGCCGAGCAACGCGATCCGATCTGGACGGTGAGTGCCGCATACGCTCACTCGGAGAAGGGTTCCGGCCTCACGACGGAGTTCCTCAGCCTCGTCGAGCCGCCGCGTTAGGAGAGGGTGTGCCCGGCGCCGGTGAAGACGGAATGCCACGTGGTCTCCGAGGCTACTGCGAGCACGTCACCCCGAGTTCACACCGATGCCGCGCGGCGGGCGGCGCCCGCGACGCAACTTGCGCCCACCTGGTCAGTCGAGCAGGTGATCCAATGCGCGGTCCATCCAGACGGCTCGCGTGGCGGCATCCGTGATTCCCTCGAAACCGAAGCCGGTCATCAGTGAGCCCGGTGTGGCCACCACGGCAGCCTCGGGGAAGCCTGCGGCCGTAGTGCGCATGAAGTTGTTCGGGTTTGGCGCACTACCGGCCGGCGGCCCGGTGATCTCCCAGCCACCCAGGTCGGTCTCGAACGAGGTCGAGCCCTGACCCGTCGACACCTCGATGTCGTCAACGAACACACCCAGCCCCTGGGTGGCCCAGTCGCTGATGTAGCCTATGGACACTTCGACCTGACCGCCGGCATGCGCCGACAGGTCGACCGACCATTGCTCCCAGCCGCCCGAGTTCCCCGACGCGGCCCACCACTCGCCGCCCGTGACGCCAACCGGGTTGCAGGTCGTGTCGTCGACGAACGTCTGGTAGTGATCCAGTTGGGGATGCAGTTCGCGCCAGCCGGCCGGGCAACTCTGCCCGGTGCTCTGGGTCGTGTTCCCGTTGATGTCCGGAAGGGTGGTCCAGTCCTCCTGGCCGGGGGTGCGGGCCTCGACGACCACGTGGTCCCACTCGGCCTCCGTGTCGTAGGAGGTCCAGAAGGACATCGTCGCGCCACCGGCGGGCACGTCGAGGGTCTGGGTCAGACGCTTATACGACACGTCGCCGATTTGCGAGTAGACGTACGATTCGCCGGTGTGCGGCTCGAACGGCCCGCCCTCACGATCCCACCTGCCCGCGACCCAGCTCTCGAACTGCGGGTACACGGCCGGATCGAGGATGCCACTCGTGGTGATGAACGAGTTGCTGTGAGCTTGGTTCTGAGCACTGTCCGGTCCGTTGAACCCCCAGTCGAGATCGGCCAGCGGGGTGTCGACGCCAAGGACGTTGAGGATGCTTCCGTCTTCGGCGGTACCGGCATTGTCGACAGTGAGGTACGCACCAAGCCAGTACTGCATGACGTCGTTGGTGAAGTCTCCCGACCCACCGAGGGCCCGGCATCTGATCTGCACGGCTGGATCGGCGCGGCACTCCGCGTTCGCAGCCGTCGGGTCGTACAACTGGGTGCCGACGTTCGGCGTGTACTGGCCGCCGGCGAACTGCCCGGTGTAGAGCACCCGGCCCCCCTCGTTGAGGAAGTCGCGAACCTCGAGTGCTTCGTCCATCGCCAACCGGGAGGCGTTGCCGCCACCCCAGCCCGGTTCGCGGGTGACGACGTCATCGCCGGTGTACCAGATGACACCGTCATAGTGCGACAACACACCCAGCGCATCCGGTGCCGTCCGCCCGCGCGCGTCGACGTCGTAGATGTCGTATCCGGTGCCATTGGCATCCAGCGCGGCCTGATAGAAGTCGAGGTAGTTCGGCCCGGTGGCCTGCACCGGTGAGGCGCCGGTGTAGTCCTCAGCAGCCAGGATCAGTACGTCGTCGCTCGATTCCTCGACGGCCTGGTAGGTGAAGGACTCGCTGATCTCTCCACCGCCTTCGAACCAGACCTCGACGCTATCGCCTACATCGGTTCCGGAGACAAGTCCGCTGACGGTCCGGTAGTACACGCCCGTCTTGCCGCCGTAGCGGCCGCCGCCGGTCCACTCCTCAGTCGGCACGCCGATCGCGGGGTCACCGTTGATGGAGTACATCAGCGTCACGTCACCTAGGCTGCGCCGGGCGATGACCCGCACCTCCTGCGGGTCGCCGTAGGAGTACTCGAAGGTGAAGTTCGCCAGCGGCAGACCGTCCTTGTACGTGTCGTCGCTCTCCAGGTAGAAGGGCTTGGTCGTCAGGCCGAGGTGCGACACCGGCTCGGCCGGATTGGCCGCGGACTTGGCCACGTCGAGCGCCCAGGGCAGGGCGCGCTCGAACTCCGCCTGCACCTGCGCCTCGTCGTCGGGGAACACGAACCCGCCGCCAGCCGGCTCGCCTTCGCCGAGCTCCGGCGTCCAGGCCAACGTTCCTCGCTGGGAGTGCGCGAAGTCGGTGGTCTCACCGTTGGTCACGTACAGCACGTCGGAAGACAGGCCCGGCTCGAAGCCGGGAATGGCCGGGTTGTCGCGGTTGCCGGACAACGCGAAGTAGATCGGGTCATCCGCGGTGGGCGTGCCGATCTGCCAGCCCTCCGCGTACAGCAGCCACTGCCCGACGGAGTGCCAGTTGATCTGGAACGAGAAGTCGGCCCGGTCGAACAGCGCCATCATCGCCTGCGTCTCCGGCTCGGATCCGGCCGACGGGCCGCGGTAGGTATCGCTGCTGATCTGCGACGACGAACCCTCCTCGTCGTACGCGAAGTGCTCGGGGAAGTTGCGGTTGGGATCGACGCCGTCGGCCCGCGTGATCTGGCCGTCGTCGTCGTTGTCGCGCAGGTTCTTCCGCCATAGCCGCTCGTGGTCGAACGTGTACTGGTAGCCGTCGGGGTTGGCCACGACGACGAACCACAGCTCGTTGTTCTTGAGGAGGTTCCTGATCTCCTTATTGTTGGCCCGCCAGCCGTCGACATACCAGTTCAATAGCCGCCGGTTCACCTCGGTGGAGATCCACTCCCGGGCGTGCTGCGTCGAACTGTGCAGCACGGCAGGCCGCGCACCGTCCGCGATCCCTCTCGCTCCTTGGGTCAGCTTCAGCGCGATGAGTTCGCGTCCCTGCGACGTGTGGCCGAGCACCTCGAGCTTGACGAGCTGCGGATTCTCCTTCGCGAGGCGGTACAGCTCGTCGCGGATGCCGCCCGGCTCGTCCCAGGACCGGAAGACGGTGTAGCCCGCCGCGGCCTGCTCAGCGGCCAGCTGCCGAGCGGACTTGCCGTCCTTGTTCTTCTTGACCTTGACATCCACGCCTCGGTTCTGGAGGCCCTTTGCCTCGGCTTCGGTGAGCACGATGTCGAGGCTCACGCCGGACTCGGTGACCCTGCTGTCCGCGATGTCGAAGCCGCCAGCGAGAATCTCGGCCGCCTCCGCTCCGGTCGCGTCCACTGTGTACATGTCCAGGGCGCCATCATCTTCGGCGGCATTCGCACCGACGGGAACCAGCATCGAGAACACCACCGCCAGCGTGGCGATGCCGAAAACGAGGCGAATTGGAGTAAACCGCGTGCGGGCCATGAGGACTCCTCGGCCCGTCTCCGGTCAGGGTGAATGGTGACGACGTCGTTGTACGCACCCGATGTTCGCCACGCTTCTGGCTCTCTGCGGACCCTACGGCTAGCCTCCTGCGACCCGCCTCGCGTGTCAAGATGGCGACGAGACGAGCACGCTGCTCGCGTGGACGGGATGGTCATCGCGCGATCGAAGCCGGCGGTGCGGGTCATCTGCGGTACCGCGGATGACCCGTCGCCCATCGCGTCGGCCGAAGCCTTCGCGGCCTCGATCGACGCGGACCTACAGCGCGATGACGCTGTTGGACATGCTCTCGCGGAGGAGCCGGGCATCGCTCTGGCGCCGCAGACCGATGCGGCGCGCACCTATGACACCCTCGCCGTGGGGTGGTTCGCACAGCGCCTCAGTTGACGGCAGGCTGGCTTGATTCAGCTTTCGCAGGCGTTGCGGAGATCCTCGGCGTAGCGGTCGAACACCGGGACGAAGTCGGGCAGGGAGCGTGCGATCATCGGCAGCATCGCGCCCCGGAGTTCCTCCCGCATCGTGAACCTCGAGGCCCCGCTCTCCAGGGTCTCCACGCTGAATGTGCGCACTCCCTCGAACATGGGCAGGGATCCCTCGCGCCATGTCATTGCGCGTGGCGGATCGAACGTGACGACCGTCGGCCGGAAGGTGCGGCCGGGGGCTGCCGGCACGCGGATCGCGAGTTTGCGGCCGGTCTCGATCGGACCGTCGATGCTCTGAACGGTGGAGTTCCATGAGGGGAATCCGGTGGCGTCGGTCAGTCGCGCCCAGATCGCGTCAGGCATGGCATCGATATCGACAGTGACCTGAACGGTCTGCCGGAAGGTCGACTTCTCCCGTGCGGCACTCATGGCGTGGGCGCGATCGCGCGCACCCGATTGTTTCGGGCGTGGTGTTCGAGTTCTACCAGTCCGAGGGCTTCGAGCAACGGGGGGAGGTACATGCCGAACCGGCCGCGAAGTCCCCTCTTCTGGCCGTACCAGCCGCTGACCGGATTGTCCTCGGACCGCCCCCAGGCCTCGACGGTGCCGGGAGTGGCATCCTTCTGCTCATCGGCGGCGCCCAGCGGCACCCAGTCCCCGTTCTGCGCGAGCATGGTGTGCAGGTCATCGATCGCTCGCGCGAGATAGGTGAGCCTTGTGCCTCCGACCTGGCAGACGAGGAGCGGGGGGTCTGCCGTGTCGTCGCGGTAGATCGTGTACTCCGAGGAGAGCGGCGGTGTCATCAGCTTCCAGGGGTCTTCGATTGTGCCGGTGCCGGACCAGTGCTCAGCCATGGTGATCCTCCGATTGACTGGTTGCGACCAGTCTCAGCGTTCCGGAGGCTGGGCGTCTTGTATGAACGCGACGACGTTGGGGGCGAAATCCGCCGGGCCGTCCGGCGGGTAGTAGCCGCGGTACCCGCGTGGGACGCCGCCGGTGAAGATGCGGAAGTCTCGGATGAAGTGCGCCTGGTCGTAATAGCCGGCATCTGCTGCGACGTCGCCGAGCGAAATGCCCGGATCGGTCATGAGCTGACGCAGCGAGTGCTGGAACCGGAGGACGCGGGCCACGGTTTTCGGCGGGAAACCTAGTCTCTGCGCGAACAGCCGCTCAACTTGGCGTACAGAGGATGCGGTTGCGGCGGCGAGGTCATCGATGGTGGTGCGGCCTTCGCCTGACACGAGCACCGACAGGGCGCCCTCAAACGTCGCCTGCGCCTCGTCCGGCCGCATCCGCCCGAGGAAGAAGTCGTCGAGCAGTGCGGCGCTCGCCTCAAGCTCCGGAGTTGCGCGAAGGGCGCCCTCGAGCTCTCGCGCCGGCTCTCCGAGCAGCAACTCCGGCGCCGGCGTCTGCCCGCTCCAATCGGCGAGGCGCGCTCGGGTGAACGGGGCGAGGCCGCCAAGGGTGAACCGGACGCCGGCGATACGGACTCTCCCGCGCTGCAGGATCCGGATCGGCACCAGTCGCTGCGCATCAAGGTTGGACCGATGGTGCTCGGAGCTTTCGCGGCCGATGATCTCGCGCCGGTACGGGGCCTCGAAGTTGAAGATCAGGTCGGCGCGGGTGTCGACAAAGACCTCGACGCGCAAGTCGACGTCCTCCCCTGGTGCGTGCGAGACGAACCAGTAGTTCTCGATATAGGCCCGAAGCGGCTCTGCAGGAGCGCGCAACCGGTACATGCGCTCAGAATGGCACGCTGCGGCCCGAACTGAGCGACTCTGCAACACCTCCTGAACCGCCTAAGAGCCCTAACGCCACGGAGGTGGCGGTGCCAACGGAGGTTCCCGAGTCCGCAACCCCTGCGCTTCCGAGCGCGCATCGCACGGCGTGACGGGGGCGGCGCGCACCGTGGAGAAGGTGCGCAGCCGCTTCGCTCTGCCGGACCCGCCAGTCAGTCGTCAGTGGTCAGCGGTCCGCGGGACGCCTCCAGGACGGCCTTCAGTCGCTGGAGGTCCCTTTTATTCGCCGACTGCATCGCCCGTTCCATGCCACGGGCGGCGATTCTGACGAAGCCACCGGGCGTACCGGCATTACGTAGAGTCATGCGGGTTGCCTCCGCCCCGACGTCGGAGAACTCGTAGGTGGTGACCATCGGGAACGGCCCGTCCGCGGTGCGCATGACGAAGCGGCTCTCCTGCACGAGTTCCGCGATCTCATACGTGTACACCAGTCGACGACCGAGGAATTTCGCGGTGAACTCGACGAGCGAGCCGACGGTGAGGGGCTTCGGGCTTTTCCAATTCACCTCGGTGATGTTCTGATACCACTCGGTCGCATGATCGGGGTCGCACGCGTACTCGGCCACCTCCGAACGACGGCGATCGATGGTGATCTCTGTCGTGACATCGACGTCCATGCGTTCAAACTAGCGTCGGCGGTGATGATCTCACATGCGCGCGAGGTCGTACACGATGACGCTGGTGATCATCGGGTTGGTCTTGGCGAGCACGATGGCGTCGTCCATGGTGTCGGCGTTGATGATCGAGTACCCGGTGAACGAATCCAGGCCGGTCTCGATCGCCTTCACCTCGTCGGGTGTGACCTCGACGCCGCCACTCATCGGATTGCCGCTGTCGACCATCGCATCACCGACCGAGCCGAACCAGTCCATCCATGCATTCCCGATCTCAGGAGTCGGAGGCATGTAACCCTTGTAGAGGAACAGGAACTTCTTCATCGCTTTCTCGCTTTCTTCGCTGCAAAGTCGTCAATGGTGTGCGGCAGCCGCACGCGAGCGCCGGAATCGAACTCCCAGCGTTCCTCGCCCGTGTTTCCGGGGAAGTTGACCTTTCGTCGATGTGTACCGATACCGAATGCGACATGTTCTTTCTCACGCGTTTACGCACCGTCTGCCGAAGCCAGGCGTCCCTTATCGACAACGCTGGTCGACGATCTCCCCGAGCCTGACTCACTCCCGCGCGAAGAGCAGCAACTCCGGCAGGCTTGTGGCGAAGTAGTCCGTTTCACCCGTAGCGTGACGCGCGACGGGCGGAACGAAATCCGTGCGAGCCTCGCCAAGGGAACGAGGCGGGTCTTCTTGCGGCAAGCCGAGTGCCGCACGCGCCCGGTCCCATGCGCCCAGCACGCGCCCCTCTCCCCCCTCCCAGGGTTGGAATTCACGCGCTTCGACCAATTCCAAAGCGTCCCGCGCGCGTCCGACCTCGAGGAGCAGGTCCGCGTACTCGATCAGGAGGTCATCGCGTTCGAGGACCTGGGTCAGACGCGATTCCAACCGAGAAAGGCGCTCTTCGCGCGGTTCATCGAGCCGATCAGCGAGCTGATCGCGTTCAAACAGTAGTCGCGAGTTGCTCGGGTCCAGCTGGATGGCTCGCTCGTAATATTGCTCAGCGGCTGCGTCATCATGCGCGATGTTGTACGACGCAAGGCCCGCGTTCCGGTACACGACGGGGTCATTGCTTCCGCTGTCGATGGCGTGGCGCCACAGTTGCAGTGCTTCATCGCGCCGGCCCGCGTCATAGAGGAGCATTCCCAAGAGCCCGGCAGCCACCGGGTCATCCTCCGCCGTGGTCGCAGCTACGAGCGCATCATGATCGTCGAGTCCTGCAGGGAACGCCCACCGCTGGTCGGCAGAGCGGGCACGAGCACGCTCCGCCGTTGCCTCCCGCGATCGACCTGCCTGGTCGAGAAGATGGGCGCGAAGATAGTGAGCTATCGGGGCCACATTCCCGGCACCGCTGGGCGGAATCGACACCGCCCCCTCAAGTAGCCTCAACGCGCGATCGGTCTCCCCTGCTGCCGCCAGCTCCATAGCGATGTCTTTGACGGTGCGACCATCGCCGGGGAGAGCCTCATCCCGCAGGTAGCGCAAGACGGCATTCAGCGGATCGTCCTGCAGCGCCTTGTCCAGCACTCGCTCCGCGTCCTCCAGCGAGCCGACTCGTCGCAGCAGGACGATCTGCAGTGGTGCGCGACGTCGGTCGTTCCATGCCACCGCGTCGAGTTCTGCAAGATCCGCGAGTGCCGCGGCATCGCGGCCGGCGCGCGCGGCCTGACGAACCAGCTCGAGGCCAGCAGGGCCGACGTAGCTCGCGTCCCAGAACGCACGCGCCCACGATGCTGCGGCTTGCTCTGGGTGATTGCGTCGCGCTTCCACGAGGCCCATCAGGTAGTAGGCCTCGGCATCTCGGAGGTTGGCGTTCCTGCGAGTAGTGCGCTGGAGAGCCCGGGAGAGGTGCGCGTGCGCGGCGTCATAGTCGCCCGCTCGATAGTCGAGGTCGGCCAGTGCGATGAGCGTGCGGGTGTCGTCGGGGTCGCGCACCAGCGCTTCTTCCCAGTACACGCGAGGAGATCGCGTGGGATGGCGGAACTGCAGCAGGTGCAGACCGGTCTGGTAGAGCTCGTCCGCACTATCCATTTCGCCCGGCGACGGGGGCTCCGACGCCGTCCAAGGTTCGCTATCGCTCGCGTCCTTGGCTGCCCAGGCGACGAGCGTTCGTCCGCTTGAACTCACGAGTTCAACCGTCGTACCGTCGGCCCAGGGTTGATCACTGACGACGGTGAACACTTCGCCCGGCCTCAGATCGCCGCTGCGTTGCACCATCGCTTCGCCATCACGACCACGAATGATAGCCCGGACGTCTCGTTGCAGAGAAGTCACCGCAAATCGCGCGAAGACGCCGGACTCCCGGTCAACGTGCACGGCCGCTTCCGGCGTTGCTTGGTGAGCGACCCCGATGGCGGGGATCGGATACCAGAATTGACTGAATCGCTTGGTCTCCCCTGGCGCAAGCCACGAGAAGTCCGGTTGATTGTCGGTGTAAACACCCGCCATGAGCTCGATGTAAGGCCCGTCGCCGTCGGTGAGATGTGAATCCCAGGTATGACCGAACGGGGCGTTTCCCCACGTCCATTGCTTCTTGCCCGGGGCAATCCTTCGATCTGCCCAATGGACGAATCCCGCGGCAGCTGCGTGATCGAATCCTCCGAAGAAGTCATCGTTCGTGTCGACGACCATGTAGGAGGTCGGCACGGGGATGTTGCGATAGAAATCGATGCGGTCTGCGCCCGCCTCGACTCTGGCTCGGGAGGGATAGTCCACCCCGTAATACGATCTGTCCGCCGCCGGAAAAGTGGTGAGCGACCGGCGCGCATGATCGGCGACGAACCGAACGTCTTCGGGGAAGAACGACTGGTAATCATCATGAACACGCGCTGCGACGTTGGCCCACCAGAGGAAGGTCTGCGTCTCGCTGGTGCGGTTGTGCAGCCGCACATCGAGCTGCACAACGGAGCGGTCCGGATGAATTCGAATACCGTGGGTGCCCTGCATGCGCGCGAACGGGTCATGGTCGCTGCACCAGACCACAACGCTGCCATCGGCAGACTCCTCGATCGTCGTCTCAACGGGCAGGTAGGTAGCCGGACGATGATGTTGCGGCCAATTGAACTCGACACCACCACTGATCCACGGCCCGGTGAGACCGACGAGTGCGGGCTTGATGACGTTGTTGCGGTAGAAGAAGTCGTACCCGTTCGTCTTGTCGTGTCCGATGTGAATGCGCCCGCCCAGTTCAGGAAGGATCACGAGGCGGACGTACTGATTCTCGAGATGGATCGCCTGCCACTCTCGTGAATGCGGGGACGATTCGATGCGCTCGTAGAAGGGCAACGGGTATACCCGCCCGCTCGAGCCTTGGTAGACCCGGTGGTCGAGATACATCGGATAGGTCGATGGCTCGACAGGTTCATAGGTGTCGATAGCGATCGGCTGCGACCACGCGATGGCGCCTCCAGCGGCGAGGCGTGCACGCAGAGGCTCCGGCGGATCAGGGAGGGTCAGCTTCGAGGCATCGCGGGCGACCAACTGGTCTTTCGACGGCTCCGGTCCGATCTCGCCCGGAGCGGCTGCGGAATTGAGGTTGGTGGTCACGTTGCGTCCAGTCGTAGAGGGTGGCTTGGAGTAGTGTCGCGTTTCGTTTCCGTGGCGCGGTCGAGTTCGCGTGATCGCGAGTCTGGTGGTCGGTGGTTGCAGTGCTCAGAGTGCCTGGCACCGTGGCATCGTCGTGTGTTCGCATACGAGTTGCACCTTCCCGGGTCGCTAGCTTTCCGACGTCAAGATGCGGCCGTTCATCTCGCGGTGCCACTCTGCCTGAGTCCAGGAAGGGTGGTGCGGGGCGACATTTGATCCGAGGACCATTCCCCAGATCCCGTGGTTCAGCGCCGTCTGGATGCCGTGTTCGGCGACCTCGTGTCCGTCTGGACTTTCTTCGAAGTTGGCCTCTAGTGGGGTGTAGCCGATCCAGCCCTCCCCGATGAGCGCCGGTAACGAGGAGGCGCGCGCCCACCGCGAGATGGCGATCACGCGCGACTCCGTCTCGCGCAGCATCGCGGCGCGGTAGGGGCTGTAATTGAGCCGCAGCCACGCGTCCCACGCCTCTGGGTCGATCCAGTCATACCCATAGAGCATTCGATCGGTTACCACCGTGGCGCTGTACTTCCACTCTTGTGCGCGACCATAATCGGCGGGGGGCGGTGCCGTGGGCAACAGCAACTCGCGGAGAGCGGCGTTCGGAAAGTCGTCGACGCCCTCGTCGCGGATCTGCACTCGCTGCTGCAAAATATCGAGCACGCCGTAGCAGTACACGTGGAACTGTGCAGCCCCAAGCACGTTCGGCAGCTCGTGCATGGCGAGGTGGGGCGGCTTGCCGTAGCTGGCGGTCACGAGCAGGTCGGGGTGTCTTTGCGCCAGGCCATGGAGTTGCGTCGCGCCGTCTCTTTCGAGGGGTGGCAGCAGCGAGAAGTCAACCTCGTTGTGCATTTCTACGAGGGCGATGCGGTCCCGGTAGCCCTGCGCGGTGACGTGCGAGATCAGCCTGTCCCAAGCCTGCGCCAGCGTCGCGTAGCGCGCGTCGAGGGGAACGGCGTCGACGGCGTCGAACCATCGGCGCGATCGCGCGAACGCGGGAGATTGTTGGTACTCCCAACTCGACAAGATCACGACCAGGTCGTGCTTCAGAGCGACTTCAAACAACTCGGTCAGTCGCGCGACCAGGTCCAGGCGGTAGCCTCCCGGGGTGTTGTACCACCGGGTGCGCTGCCCGAGGTACGCACCTGTCGCCGCCGGCCCCATGCCTTCGATCTCAAGGTCGCGAGCGAGGTCATCAAGCCCCAGCCCGCCGAACAGCAGCAGCGGCGCCGCGCAGATTCGTATGGTGTTGAACCCCCGTGCGGCGAGCTCGGCGCACACGGCGTTCAGATCCTCGTAGGGCTCCCCCGGTCCGGCCTGGGTGTACCAGGAGAAGTCCCAGAGGCACACCGTGAGTCGGCGGGGCAGATGAGCTGGAGGCTCCCCGGTGAGACCTGTCTCGTCGCGCGGAATCGTCCCTGAGCCGAGGTAGCGCTGGGTGTCTGTCACTTGTGGTTCAGCTCCAAATTCATGTTGAGGTTGTGAGAACGTAGCCCGGTCATCCCTTGGTCGCTCCTGCCGAAAGGTCCGCTCGCCAGAACCGTTGGAGGGCGATCATCAGTGCGATCAGCAGGATCGACCGATACGGCGGAGCCGGTGACGACCAGCGTGTAGAACTGCGGGTCCCTCTGCGTCTGCGAGTTCCAGAGCGTGAGGCCGAGGGTCACCGGGAACGTCGATGTCGAATTCAACATGACGAGCGGTAGGAGGAAGTTGTTCCAGATCGAGACGAACTGGAACAGGAAGATCGTGACGATCGCGGGGGTCATCATTCTTGCGCCGATGGAAGCGAAGATTCGGATGTCGCCGGCGCCGTCGATGCGGGCGGCTTCGAGCACTTCGTCTGGGACTGCCGCGTTGGCATGGATTCGTGCGAGGTAGACGCCGAACGGGCTCACCATGCTCGGTAGCAGGACCGCCCATGGTGTCCCTGTGAGGCCGAGGGGATTCAGGAGGAAGTACAGCGGTAGCGCGATGATCGTGGCGGGTACGAGCACTCCCCCGAGGATGATCGAGAAGAGCAGTTCCCGCCCGCGGAAGACGTACTTCGCGAGCGCGTAGCCGCAGGCGACTGATAGAACGGTCGCAACGAGTGCCCCGCCGCCTGCATACCAGAGGCTATTGAGAATCCATACGCCGAATACGCCGCCGTCTTCGGTGAATACCGCGACGAGATTCTCCCAGGCCTGCGGACTATCCGAGAACCACAGGCCGAAGGTGCTGAACAGCTCACCTGCACTCTTGGTCGATGCGATCAGGACCCATGCGAGCGGAAGCAGGAAGTAGGCGGCCGCGAGAATGAGGGCGCCGTTGACAAGCACCCGGGCGCTCAGGCCGGGTCGGGCCGTTCTTCGGGTCACCATGCTCGGTTTCCCTTCCGGTTCACGAGGCGAAGAAATCCGAACGAGAACGCGAAGCCGAGGACGGCGACGATCACGGCCATCGCGGCAGCGAGATTCGGGTTGCCCTGAGCGAACGTCTGGTTGTACGCAGCCATGTTGGGGGTGAAGTCGGAACCGATAGCCGTTGTGAGGGGGCGCAGCACCAGCGGTTCCACGAATAGCTGGAGGGTGCCGATGATCGTGAAGACGGTCACGAGAATGATTGAAGGGCGAAGCAGCGGAAGTTTGACGTGCCAGACCGTTGCCCATTCGCTCGCACCGTCGATGCGCGCCGCCTCGTAGAGTTCGCGAGGTATTGCCGACAGGGCGGCCAGCAGGATGAACATGTTGTATCCCGCGAACCCCCACAGGGCAATGTTGGCGATTGAGAACAGGATGGTGCCTGACGCGAGGGGCGTCAGTTCGATGCCCCATTTGTCGAGCACTTGGAGCACGGGGCTGGTGGCGGGGATGTAGAGGAAGCCCCACAAAAGGGCGGCGATGACCCCCGGCACGCCGTACGGTGCGAAGAAGACGACGCGGTAGAGGTGCCCGAACCGCGCGTGCGCAGACTCCAGGAGTAGCGCCAGGCCGAGGGCGGTGAACACCATGAGCGGGACCTCGATGGCGCAGAACGCCACGAGCCGGAGGAGGCTCGTCACGAAGGAGGGCGAGGTGAGCGCGGCCAGATAGTTGTCGAGGAACACGAAAACTCGCTCGGGTGGGCCGAAGCCCAGCCCGGCGGCTTTTACGGAGAACAGGCTCTCGACGACCGCGTAGATGATGGGCGCCACGAAGAAGAGCGCGAACATCACGGCGAAGGGGGCGACCAGCACAAGCACGCTTGTCTTGCTCTGTCGCAGGGCAGCAGTTTTCATAGGTTCACCGCGTACGCGGCGGGGGCTAACCCCCGCCGCGAACTCGTGGTCAATCGACCGCGATTCCCTTGTCTGTCATCGCAGCCACCATGTCGTCCTGGGTCTGCGTGTACGCCTCGGTGAGCGGAGTGCCCGACTCGATCGCGGCCTTCACGTTGTCGGTGAGTGTCGCGAAAAGGGTTGATGACAGCGGCGGCCACTTCCATGAGGTGTCCACGGCGGCATCTGATTCGGCCGCGACCTCCCAGATGTTCTGCCCGCCGTAGAACTCGAAGACGGTCGGGTCATCTTGAAGGCTGGGAATGACGCTCACGTCGGAGATCGACGGCCATCCCGCACCGATGCTCGTCAGGATGCTGACGCTGTCCGGGTTCGAGTTGAGCCACAGCGCGAACTCGGCCGCCTGCTCGGGGTTCTTCGAGCCCTTCAGCACGGCGCTCGAGGAGCCGCCGGCCCACGTGGCCGATACGTTTTCGCCGACGGCCCACTGCGGCACTGCTCCGACTGCCCACAGTCCGGACGTGTCCGGTGCGGTGCCACGGATGATCGCGTCGCCCCACGATCCGGAGATCCAGGTCGCGACGTTCCCGTTCTGCAGGTCGGCGTTCCACTCGCTCGAGAAGTCAGCCTCGATCTTGACGAGGTCCTCGTCGATCAGCTTCTGCCAGAACTCCGCGACCTTGAGCGTCGCCTCATCGTCGATGGTCACCTGCCATGCGTCATCGCTCGTTGCGAACCAGTTGGCGCCGCCCTGCTGCGACAGCCCGATCAGCCAGGCAGCCTGGTTGAACGCGAACGCGGTGATGTAGCTGTCGGGACCGAGCGCACGAATGGCCTTGGCGGCCTCGTAGTACTCCTCCCAGGTCGCCGGGTAGGCCACGCCGGCCTTCGCGAAGATATCCGAGCGGTAGAACTGGACCAGCGGACCACTCGCCTGAGGAACTGCGTACACGCCGTCGTTGAAGGCGCCCGAGTCCCACTGCCATGGAGTGAAGAGGTCCTGGGAGTCGCCGACATAGGGCGAGATATCTTCCAAAGCGTCTGCAACGAGGAAGTCCGGCAGATCGGAGTACCCGATCTGCGCGACATCTGCGGGGTTGCCGGCCTGGACCGCGGAGAGCATCTTGGCGTAGCCGCCATCCGGCCCCGCTGTGATGGTTTCCAGCGTCACGTGAATGTCGTCGTGGGCCTCGTTGAACGCATCTACCGCCTGGTCGATGTTGGGGACCCAGGACTGAAAGGTGATCTCCACGGGCTCATCCGAGGTGGAATCAGAACCAGCGGGCGCGCACCCGGCGAGCGCAACGCCGAGTCCGAGTGAGATGACACCGACGACGCTCACGCGTCGCAGGATGCTGTGTCGTGTGAACATACATGCTCCCTTGCAATGGTTAGTGCTGCGGACGTCTCTCCGTGGCAAGCCCCAAATTATGCTTTCGCCGCAGCAATGGGCATAGGCTAAGCCCGCGCTCATATGGACAATTCCCCCGCATCGCGCTAGCGAGAGAAGAGGCGCCGATGACAGGAAATCCTGCCCCGCTCCGTCCGATGGAGCCGTTCGAGGACATCGAGGACTTCCGGGTCAGCGTCCTGCCTCGGCCCTCCGTCGTGGAGGCCTTGACGCGTCCGGTGACCCGCCGGTTGCTGGTCACCGACGTTGGATGGTTCCATCAGGCGGGCCATCATGTCATCAGCCGCGCGCAAGGAGCGGAGGAGAGCATCGTGATTCTCTGCGCGGATGGGGTCGGCTGGGTAGAAGTCGACGGTGTCAGGCGGGGCATCGGTGGGTCGACGGTCGTGCTCATCCCGCAGCATGTTCCTCACGCGTATGGATCATCCCTCCGCGCACCGTGGACGATTTGGTGGTGCCATCTGCGCGGCAGCGACGTCCCCGATCTGTTCGCGTCGACGGGCTTGACTCGGGAGCGCCCGCTCGTGTCGCTGTGGAGCCCCGAACGGTGCGTCGCGCTCATCGACGAGATCCTCGCAGGCATGTCGCGAGACCTATCGCCGATGCGGCTTGTCTCTGCCTCGGGGGCTGCATTCAAGCTGCTGACTCAGATTGCGTCCGACGCGCTGAGCGCCGACCGAGATAGCCCTCTACAGCGGGCGATGGACTATTTGACCGAGCGCCTAGACAGCAATATTCGTGTCAGTGATCTCGCGCGGCTCGTGGGCATTTCTGAGTCACGACTCGGCACTCTGTTCAGAGAATCGACCGGTGGCGGAATCGTCGCTTACCACACCGCGCTTCGCATGGCGAGGGCTCGTCAGCTGCTCGACACGAGCCAACGGCCTGTCGGCGAGATTGCGCGAGCCGTCGGCTACGACGACGCGCTCTATTTCTCCAGAGTCTTCCAGCGTGTACATGGCAGCAGTCCCAGCGCTTACCGCGCGCACCGCAAGGGATAGCTCGCCGGACGGAAGCAGTCGTCGATCGCTGCCAAGGACAGCGTGGACGGCCGGTGCGGTGGGGCAGATTCCCACCGTCGATTTTGCGCGCGATTTCGCGTGATGCCGCGCCACGGGGTCTCCGTGCACGCCCGCCATTGTTCTCGAGTTATGTGCCAGTCGCGGCTGGAGGTGACCCCTCCAGGTTCACTAGAACGACGCGGTGTACGTTGTTCTGCCCGTATTCGGTGCAGGCAGGGACGACGGTGTTGGCCGGACGTTGCTTTCAGTTCTGCAGTAGTCGAGTCACAATCTCAAGGCGACGAATCAACTGTGCCGCCTGGCTGGCCACAGGAGAATCCGAAAGCCCCACTCTTTGCGCGACCTCAAGGAGTTCGCGCACTGAGCCGAACTGGCGCGCTTCCACGCAACGGCGGACCGCGATCCCGAATGTCAACGGCGCGAGAGCATCTCGCTGCGAGGGGTTCAACCGGCGGTACAGGTCAACCCAATGTAGCGTTCGATCGAATCGGAGGAACGGCTCAATCTGCTCCGCGGCCCTTCTCGTCTCTCCGGAGGGTGGAACGGACGCAGGCAGGAACTTCTCCGATCTCAACGCCGCAGCACAGAGCAGGCCCATGACGTAGATCGTGTGGTAGCTGGACGCAAGCAAGTAGTTCGTGTGCTCAGCCCCGGCCAGGGCGCGCAGTCGTTCCAGCTGAATCGTATGGCTCGGCAGAAATCCCGCCCGGTCTTCGACAGACGCCAAGACCTGGAGCGCGAAGACCGCCGGCGCGCTCCAATCGCTGTCGGTCTGCGGCCATGCGAGAAGCACCTCCGCAGCCAGGTCGTAGTCCTGTTCGTCCAAGCACCAGCCGAGTGCTCCTTGGGCTTCTGCGCAGATGTCCGAAGGATCGCGTGGCCACGTCAGAGGCCGAATGCCGAAGTCGCCGATGTACATCAGGGCGTGGGAGAACGCATACACGTCCTCACGTGTGCAGGTCAGCAGATCGATCGAGGATTCGAGGACACCGGCCGTGGCGAGCGGATCCGCTTGCGAGGTTGCCCAGTCTTCGGCGAGACCCCGTCTCAACCAATTGCGCTCGAGCACCCTGTGGGGTACGCGTTCTCTGCCCGACGCTGATTGTGCGGCATCGCTCTCGCGCAGCAGCGCATCGAAGTCGGCGTCCGGTGTGCCGAGGCGGGTGAGGAAGACGTGCGCCTGCGAGTAATCCCACGCAGCCGCGGGCTCGAGCGCCACGCCCATCAGCATCCGGTCAGAACGCGCGTACGGCAACAGCCGTTTCGCGAGCTCAGCTGCTGCAGCGGCGGCGTCCTCGTCCGGAACGCCGGAGGCCGCCAGAACCAAGAGTCCCGTTTCGGCGACGATCTTCTCGGCGCGCACCGACTGACGGCTGTCCTCGGTGTCTACGTACCCCGTCTCAGCGAGCTGGTCGAGCGTCTTGCGGGCGACCTGCAGCACCGCCAAGAGCCTGCGCGTCAGATCTGCGCGATCCCAAGCCGCGCCGCGAGCAGACAGAGCGTTCAGCCCCGCAACTCACCCGACTGGTCTCGAAGCGCCTCGAGGTCGCCGAGTATCGGCCCACGAGGACCGGGCATTCGGTAGACCCAGATCATCATTCGCATCGTCAGGCAGAAGCTCTCCCAGGGCTCGTCCGATACCGCCAGATCCGGACCGAGTTTCGCGATCGTGCTGCCGATGGCATCGAAGCTGATCGCATTCGATTCCAGCAACGCCGCAACCACCTCTTGATGATTCACTCGCGCAACCATCGTCGTCCTCCAACCGATTTCGTCTCCCCCAGGGATGAAATACGCGCAACGCCCGAAAGACCTTTGAAGTGAGCGCCCGTGGTCACAGTGTGAACCCCCGCGTTTGGGCTGTCAACGGGTCTCCCTACAGCGAGCCGAATGGACTGGAACGCCATTGACAGTCCGTAATCGCGGGCGTTGACTGATCATGTCGTACGACCCGCATGGCGCCAGGAGCAGTGAAATTGCCGCCTAACAAGGGAGTCAGATGATGGATCGAGACAGCCGATACAAGGAATTGCGCTCGGAGCGTGGACTGAGGCTGAGAGCCGCAGGCGGCGAACAAATCGCCGTAGCGATCGATGGCGAAGGGAAGATTTCGCTGAAGAGCCGCCTGAGCCGCGATCACGGCGGGCTCGGGTCGTTCGAGATCACCGGATTAGATCCACAGACTGCGGCGTCGCAGAAGAAATCGTTCTGGCGAGGACTGTGGAACAAGATAAAGGCCGCTGCCGGCGCGTTGCTCGATGCGGTGACCGTGCCGGTATTCGGTTACCGCTGCAGGCCGAACATCAGTGTGGATATCGGAGGCGGCGGCGTTTCGTTCGGCATCTCCTGCGTGGAGGCCTAGCGTCGGCCGACCAAGTGCGTACGTCGACGGGACGGCCCGGGCGCCTGAGTGCCTCATCCTCGCCCACGATTTTGATCAGAAGCGTGTCGTCGAGCGCGCGCATCTCCTCAATCGCCTTCACTCCAGAAGGACGCGGACGTCCCACGGCCGCAACTCGACCACCGCGTCGGCCTCCAGGGGCTCGTTGGAGAGGAGATCCGTGACGGCGGTCGGCAACCGCACCGAGCAGGCTTCCCACGACCAGTTGTGCAGTACTCGCAGCCGACGACCCGCGTCCGTGGTCGCCGAGGTCGTAGTGACCGAACCGGTCGACAGAGAGGTCCAGGCGTCCCTGTCAGCTGGCACCGCCCAGGACACCAATGCAGCCGACAGTTCGGCATTGGGCACGGTACCGACGACGGTGATGCGCCCGAGACCCGCTTCAACGGTGGTGACCGCCGGGTGCCGGCCGAACGCGGGGTGCTGATAGCGGGCGAGGATCTGGACCGATTCGTCCGAGAGCTGCATATAGTCGACCCATGCTTCGCCGGCGGCGGCAGCAGGCAGTTCAGGTCCGCCGTCGGAGCCCGTCACGCGCACCGGTGTCGCCAGGTTGCTGAACTCCTGGTAGCTGACGCCGGCGGTGGCGGCGAGCCGCGCCGGCTTGACCTCCGCGCGCGCTCGGGCCTCGGTGTCCGCATATCCGGTGCGCGGTCCGAGCACGAGGTGTCCGCCCGCCTCAGCGTAGTCGCGCAACCAGTCGAGCAGCGCGTCGCTGGCCACGTAAAGCGCCGGCGCCAGCAGGACGGGCAGCTCGGCGGCCACCTCGGCCGGTTCGCGGAGCCGCGTGCCGTCGCCCTGCTCGACCAGCTGGACGTCGTGGACGATTCGCACCGGCGCACCGGCGTCGAACGCTCCCCGGTAGAAGGCGTGCACAATCCGCTGGTAGCTTCCGGGGTCCGCGGAGCCGTCGTCGCGGGCGAGCGCGGGCTGACCTTCGAGGGCCCACATCGACTCGTTGGACCACAGCAGCCCCACGGTGGCGTCCGGGACGAGTCCGCCCAGGTGATCCTCGGCAGACTTGATCTCTGCCCCCAGCGCGGCCAGCTGCTCGTAGACCCTGCCGGGCCGCTGGTCGTGCGGGAGAATTCCGATCCAGAACGTCTCGGCACCGAAGTGCAGTGTGTGCCAGTGCCAGTACTCGATCATTCGGGCGCCCCGGGCGATCATCGCCCAGGCCGCCTGCCGCCACTGGCCATCGAACGCGGGCGCGTTCATGGCCGAGCCGCCGATGGCCCCGGCATTCGTCTCGGTGACGAGGAACCGCGCCTGCTTCGACGAGTACATCCGGTCTGCGCTGTGGAAAATCGCCCAGGTGCCGCTCGTCGTCCAGCCCGGCGTGAGATGTCCTGTTGCTGGGAGAGCGAGATCGTCTTGCATCGCGTAGTAGGGATTGCCCGCGGTCACATCCAGCGCTGCCGTCAGTTCCGTGTCCTGCACTCCCGGCCTGTCGTAAGCGATGCACGTGGTCACGAACTTCTCAGCGCCAGCGATCTCCCGGACGATCCCGGCCTGCCAACCGATGAACTCCGTGACCATCCGGGCTTGGAACTTCCGCCAGGCGAGGTCGTACTGTGGCTGGGCATTGTTGTCCGGTCGCCACAGATCCGCCCAGGTGGTGAGCCGATGCGACCAATAGACGAGCCCCCATTCCCGGTTGAGTGTCTCGACGTCGCCGTAGGTGCGGCGCAAGTCATCGATGAAAGCCTGGAAAACACCCTCGTTATGCAGCAACTCGAAACCGGGTTCGTTGTCTACCTGAAACCCGATCACGGCGGGATGGTCGTGGTAACGCCCGACGACGGCGCGGATGACGCGCTCGGCGTGGAATCGGTAGGCGGCGTGGGTCAGGTCCATTTCTTGACGAGCGCCCCACCCGATGCGCTCTCCCGTGCGTCGCTCCGCGGCGATCTCGGGATACTTGCGCGTCAACCACGGAGGTACGGCGTAGGTAGGGGTGCCCAGCACGACGGCGATCCCTCGTGAATGCGCGCCGTCCAGAACTGGCTGAAGCCAGTCGAGGTCGAACATCCCGTCCTCCGGCTCCCAGGTGGCCCACGTGGACTCGCCCACCCGGATCACGCTGAACCCGGCTTCCTGCATGAGGTCGAGATCCTGGTCAAGCCGGGGGGAGGGTTGGTACTCGTGGTAATACGCAGCGCCGAACAGCACGCGGTCGTCAAGGTCTGTCAAGGCAACGAGGTCCTAATCTGGAGGGTTGATGAGAGGGCGACGGCGCCGATCGTAGTCGCTCTTGGCTTCTCGGCATCGTCGAAGTCATCGTCGGAACCGGTTCGGAGGTGCCACACGGTACCGCGCGTGCCGTGGTCGTCCACATTCCGCCGGCCGCAGGGCGCCCCCGCGCCAGAATCGTCGCGGGGGCGCCTTGCCGGCAGCGCCGGCATCTGCGCTACGGGGTCGGGCTTTCTGTGACGGTCTCGCACCGCGGGTCGATACCGCCGAGGTTGACGTTGAGCTCCGTACGGTACTCGGGCTCGACGCCCGCCGCGCAGATGACCTCCCACGCGGCGCTGGGCCAGTTGTTTCCGTTGACCCGAACGTTGTCGATCAGTCGGTTGTTGCGCTGTTCGGCGTTGGGCATCTGGGCAAAGCCCGAGTTGTACCAGTTCTCCTGGAACGTATTGTCGTTCGTGCCGTTACCGGCGCTGTACGCGTTGGTGAACACCCATGGGTTCGCGCCGCTCAGGACATTGTTCCGGGAGAGGATGCCGCGGCTGCCTTCGTCCAAGTAGAGGCCGACACCGGAGACGTTATACAAGTAGTTCTTCTCGATTACCGTCCCTGGGCTCGCCGAGAGATTGTAGATGTTACCGGAATCAGCAAAGTCACCCACGATATCGTGCACGAGGTTGCCCGCGATCAGGTTGTCCTTCAGCGTCGTCGGCGTCTGATAGAGCGGGTTGTACTGGTAGTACCCGCGGCGGAGGTACTCCTGAGAGCCGCCTGCGTCGTTGATTCCCCATCCGTAACCGAGATCGATTGCGTAGGCGAGGTCGCTGAGCTCGTTGTTCACGATCTGCGCCCTCGTCACGTAGGTGCTGAGAATGCCGGTGGTGTCCTGGTACTCCACGGCGATGTCGCTGATCGTGTTGTTCGCGATGAGGATGTCCTGGTTCGTCATCCGGGGGTCGCTGGGGTGATGGGCGTCCGCCCGAATCCCGCCCACCATTACTGCGTGCGCACCGATCTCGGTGAACACGTTGCCGATCACGTCGATGTTGCTCGCGCCAAGCCCGATTCCGGTGAGCATCGCGTTGTCGTCATTGCCGATGCCAAGGGCCGCCGTCCCGAGGTTGCGGAAGGTGTTCCCGGCGAACGTGATGTTATCGGCAGCGGACACCTGTACTCCGGAGGGGATCTGGTACCACGTGTTGCGCGTCCGCTCGTACGGGTCACAGCCGCGGCTGCAATTGGCGAAGGCGTCGGCGGGGCGGTAGTCGTACACGCCCTTGATGTAGCCACCAATCTGCTGACTGACGTACCCCTCGGCCGAAGAGGGGCCGAGCCAGGAGGTCCCGGTAAAGGTGAGACCGGCAAACTCAAGGTGGGAGACGGGGGCGTCGTAGGTGCCGCCGACGCTGATGAGGGATTCCAGCCGTGGGAGCTCGATGTCGAGGTCCTGGGGATTTACGCCGTCCGCGGGCTTGTAGTAGAGCTTTCCTGCATCCGGGTCGACGTACCACTCCCCCGCCTCATCCAGGAAGTTGAGTGAGTTCACCAGGAACCACGTCGAATCGGCGAGCAGCGAGTTCTGCACCGTGTCCCAGCCCCACGTGTTGTTGTCCCAGGCGGGC
Organism: uncultured Actinomycetota bacterium; assembly: GCA_963772395.1. Lineage (GTDB taxonomy): Bacteria > Actinomycetota > Actinomycetes > Actinomycetales > Microbacteriaceae > Microbacterium. The sequence continues at coordinate 410,486 of CAVYWV010000003.1, forward strand.
TGGGTCATCGTGATCGTGCTGCCCTCGATGCTCTGCACCGGCGAGTAGCGATCCGTGAAATCTCCCAGCGACTCGAATTCGATCCGGTCCTGGTCTGGAAGGTCCGCCAGATACGCAAGCGAAGGATTGTTGATCGTCATCCCGGTCGGGGTGAGCGTCAAGTCGGTCAGTTCCAGGCTGGTCTTGGCGCGCGTCGCGGCGATGCCGTCGACGTAGAGCTGCCGGGTCTCGAAGCCGGTCGGTGTGTCCGCGACATAGATGTTCGCGGCCTCGTCATGCGTCTGCCAGCCTGTGAGCTGCGTCGAGCCTGTGATCTCGGGCTCCGCGCCTTGAGCAGCCGTCCAGCGTACGGTGTGCCCGTCCCGGCCGCTGTCCTCCGCACGGAACTCGAGCGGGCTGTCGATGCGGTAGGTGCCGTCGGCGAGTACGACGGTGACATCGCCCTTGCCCTTGGCGGCGGCGTGTCGCACGACGGCCTGCGCGTGCTCCAGCGAGCACGGGTGCTGCTCCTGGCACTGCGCGTCGTCGCGACCGTCGGGTGCCGCGTAGTAGACGCTGTCCTTCTCCGGTGGTGCCGCCAGGGCTGCTGATGTGCCCAGGCCGCTCAGGAGCAGGGCTGCGGCGCCGGCAGATCCGGCTGCCGCTCGCCACCGGCCCCTCCTTCGGACAGGGACTTCCTGCGTGTGTGACGTCAATGTCATGGCTGTTCGCTTCCGTGATGTTGAGCGGGACTCTTCTGACCCCGGATCTACAAAATCATACGTATGATGTATGCGCAAGGGGTGCGGTCCAAAAGACAGCGCTGCCCAGTGGGCCTAGCTGATACTTGCTGCCCTTCGTGATTGAGCCGGCCGCCGATGTCCCAGCTGTTCACGATGCGCGCGAGCGCGCTCAAGCTCTCGGCGGCGCGCAGGTGATCGCGCCGCATCATGGGCGTTTTCAGGCCAACGGGAACGTCTGGAGCTGGCGTAGTTTCTGATCTGGCATCCGATTTTCGGAGTGCGGCAGGTGCCTCCGTTGGTGCGCTTTCCTCGTTCAAGGAACCAAGCGAATTCCAGCGAGACGGCGGAGTGGAGCTCCCCGGGCGACTAACTGTCGCGCCTGGTCGGCAGCCGACGGCGCTGCCACGAGTCGATGATGTGAGCCCTCATCGCGGACTCTGCCGCCGCAGCGTCTCCGGCCGCGATCGCGTCGTACACGCGTCGGTGCTCCGAGAGCGTCAGCTCATGGGCTTCTGCCGTCTGATTAGCGGAGAACCGTGCCGTTTGCCGAGCGCGCTGGAAGAGGATCTTCGTGATGTTGCTCGCCAGCTGGTTGCCCGACAGAGTCATCACGAGGAAGTGGAAGTCGACGTCCGCCTCGGGAAAGTGGTCGAGGTCGTGGACCGAGCTCTCCATGCGCTCCAGAGCGGCCCGTACGTCGTGAAGCTGATCCTCGGTGCGGCGATGAGCTGTCTCGGCCGACATCGCTCCCTCGAGTGCGCCTCGGATGACGGCAAGATCATCGAGCACCCCGAGCGCATCGTCGTTCTCGAGCATCACAGACAGCACCACCGGGTCGAGAATGTTCCACGAGGTGGATGGCTGAACCGTCGTACCGCGACCCGCGGCAACGGTGATGAGGCCCTTCTCCTCGATCCTCTTGACGGATTCGCGGATGACTGTTCTGCTCACACCGAAGTGTTGCGCGAGTCGCTCCTCGGGAGGCAGCGTGTCGCCGGGCGGAACCTCACCGTTCACGATGGCGGTCACCAGATCATGAACGACCGCCACGCCGAGGCGGGCAGCGGGCGTCCGAGAGGATGCGCCGCCCAGCGTGAACGTCGAGCCCGCTTGCGGCGTGTCCCGGGTCGTCATGCGCTCAGCCTACCCGGGCGTTCGCCAGCGCACCCCGCTCGCCGAATGCCCGTTCCGCCCGGTCGTCCTCAGAGATGAGTCGCAGTCCTGCTCGGTGCGGACGCACGTGTGGCCCCGCGGGTATCAGCCAGCTCGCGGCGCGCTGGCTGGCGAGGATTGCCTCTTCGTCGATACTCACCCCGTGACCCGGCGCATCGCCTAGCACGATGCCGCCGTCCACGATCTCTTGGTCGATCGTGAGGCCGAATGGCGCGCCGAGATCCTGAACCTCGGTCACCAGGTGGTTGGGCACAGCGGAGGCGGCATGCGCGACCGCTTGATTGGAGGTCAGCCCGACGGGACTGATCGGAAGGTCGTGAGCGTGAGCGAGATGCGCGACACGGAGGAAGTGCGTGACGCCCCAGACGCAGCCGACCTGCACGATGTCAATGCCACCCGCATCCAGTAGCGGGCGGAACTGCTCGAGGCCTGTCAGGTTTTCGCCCGTCGCGACCGCGGCTTTCACCGCAGTCGACAGTCTCGCGTGACCCGGAGCATCCCACCTTCGCAGTGGCTCCTCGACCCACGTCAGATCGGTGTCCCTCTCGAGCGCCGTCACGTAGCGCACCGCCTGCTTGAGGTTCCAGGACTCGTTCGCGTCGAGCATGAGAGCGGGATGACGGGTGTTCGAGCGGAGTTCATCTCCGATGATCTGCAGCCGGCGCCGGTCGGCCTCGAGGTCTCGGCCACCCTTGAGTTTGGCGCTCGTGAACCCCAGATCGGCCATGGTCTTGTAGCAAGGAGGCCAGCTTCTCATCGTCCAGTGCGATGTCGAGCCCGGAGGCGTAGCCGCTGACGAATCGATCCCGACCGCCTAGGAGGCGCCAGAGGGGCTCGCCGGCGATTTTCGCCTTCAGGTCCCAGAGAGCCATGTCGAGCGCGCCGATCCCGCCGAAGGTCGCGCCTGCGTGCCCCGCCTTGAAGACGCGTGCCAGCATCCGGTCGTACAAAGCCGTGACCGCACGCGGATCTTCGCCTTCGAGTGCCGGGAATAGGCGATCGATGTCCTGGTCCGAGCCGGTGCCGATGCCCGTGATGCCCGCGTCCGTCTCCAGAATCACGATAGGCACTTCAGTCAGGCCGTTGTCGATGTACCCGTTCACGTCACCGATCGGGCGCCCCCAGTCACGGTACGTGCGGATGCATCGGTAACCAGTGATCTTCATATCGCCCTTGACTTCCCTTACTCTAAACTAAAAAGAGCATACATCACATGTTCAATCTGCCGAGACGCCCGGTTGGAATGAGGAGCCAGCGGGGCCAACCCGTGCCGAAGGAGCATCCATGAAGTCTCGACAGATCGGCCGCGCGCCTTTCCCTCACAGAGGTCGGCTTTGGTGCCGCGCAACTCGGCAACCTGAATCGCGCTGTCTCGGACGAGGATGCTCGCGCTGCCGTAGACGCCGCATGGGATGCCGGCATCCGATACTTCGACACCGCGCCGCACTATGGCTTGGGCCTGTCGGAAAGGCGCCTTGGCGCTGCGCTTCGCTCGCGCGACCCCGACACATTTGTCCTCTCCACCAAGGTCGGACGCCTGCTCGAACCCTATCCGGCGGGAGCGGGCAGCCTGGATGACGACGGCTTCATCGTCGAGGCGCTGACAAAGCGCGTGTGGGACTTCTCCCGCGACGGCATTCTGCGCTCCGTCGAGGACAGCCTCGACCGACTGGGGCTGGACCGCATCGACATCGCGTACCTGCACGACCCGGACGATCACTGGCGGCCGCCTCGACGACGGGCGTCTCGGCGCTCATCGAGCTTCGCGACCAGGGTGTCATCGGCGCCGTCGGCGCGGGCATGAACCACGCGGCGATGCTCGCGGAATTCATCCGCCGCTGCGACGTCGACGTCATGATGGTCGCCGGCAGGTACACGCTTCTCGACCAGTCGGCCGCGGCCGAACTGCTGCCACTGGCGCAAGAGCGCAACGTCGCGCTCGTCGCAGCGGCCGTTTACAACTCCGGACTGCTCAGCACGGACCGACCCGCCGACGGTGGGCGATTCGATTATCGCGAGGCCGACGAGGAGACTCTCGCCCGCGCGCGGCACATCGCCGAGCTGTGCGAGCGGCACGGCGTGAGGTTACCTGCCGCGGCGATCGCCTTCCCGCTGGTTCGACCGCAGATCGCGTCGGTCGTCGTCGGCATGCGCAGCCCCGCACAGGTCTCGTCCACCATCGAGCGATACCGCACGCACATCCCGCCGGCGCTGTGGCAGGAGCTGCGTGACCACGGGATCGTGCGCCCATGAACCGGCTCGTCGACGCCCACCATCACATCTGGGACCTCTCGGCAGCCCAGTATTCGTGGCTGGGCCCGGAAGCGGGTCCGCTCTTCCGCTCTTTCGATCTGGACGAGACCGCTCCGGCGAGGCGGAGCCGCGGCATCGGCGCCGTCGTTCTCGTGCAGGCGGCGGACAATGACGAGGACACGGCGCACCTGCTTTCGGTGGCCCGCGCGCAGCCCGACGTCGCGGGGGTCATCGCGTGGACGCCGCTGGATGATCGCGAGGGCACGCACAGGCGCCTGCGCACATGGGCGGACCAGGATGCCCCCGTGGTCGGCATCCGCAGCTTGTTCCACGAGCGGCAGGACACCCGATGGATTCTGAGCCCGGCTGTCGGAGAAGGGCTCCGAGCGATCGCTGACGCGGGGATGCCGCTGGATTACGTGACCGCCGATCACAAGGCGCTCGCACATCTGCCGGAACTGACGACACGGCATGCCGAACTCATCGTCGTCGTCGATCACCTGGGCAAGCCGCCCGTCGGCGGCGACCGGGACTCGTTCGACGATTGGCGACGCCTGCTGCTCGCTGCGGCGCAGTCCCCTCGCGTGCATGCCAAGCTGTCGGGTCTCTACCCCGTGCACGGTCCGCTGGATCGGTGGCAAGCAGCGGACATCGCCCCCTTCGTCGACACTGCGATCGAGCTGTTCGGCCCATCGCGGCTTCTGATGGAAGCGACTGGCCGATCGCGGAACTTGCGGGAGGGTATCCGCGCACGTGGGATGCGCTGACTTCGGCAGTCGCCTCCCTGAGCGAGGGCGAGAGGCGCGACGTGATGGGTGGCACCGCCGACCGGGTCTATGCACTCCAGGGCATAGCGCCAGGCGCACGCGGCTGAGGGCGGCGGGTCGCCGGCATCAGTCGAGGTGCCACGCCTCCTCGACTGGCTGCCAGTTCGGCAGGTCCGCCTCCGTCGTGAACGGCAGCTGGCACGGCGCGGTGCGCGCCCACCACTCCTGGGCGACGGGGTCCGCCGCC